>NZ_JBMDLB010000011.1:4582500-6783069 GCF_049310065.1 Streptomyces tatrensis
CCTGGTCGAGGTGTTCTGCGACTGCCACACCACTCTCGTCGCCGAACGCTTCCGTACGCGCAAGCGCCACCCAGGCCACCTCGACCAGGACCTCACCCCCGCACAGCTCCACGACCGCGTGTCTGCCTGGGCATCCCACCCCGGCCCACTCGGTCTGGGCGGCCCCGTCCGGACCGTCGACACCAGCCGCCAGGTCGACATCAGCGCCCTCGCCGGGGAGATCCGCGTACTGCTCTCCCCCACCCCACTCACCGAGCCGGGCGCTTGAGCTCCCAGTAGTAGCGGGCTCTGCTTTTACCCGTCGACGGGTAAAACGGATGAGGACGGCGACCAGGACGGCCAGGTGGTCTTGTGCACCGGCGGCGCCGTCCGCGTAACTCGTCAGTGCGCAGCGTTCCCGCCCACCCTTGGCAAAGGCATCACAAGAACTCGCCTCGAGCCGGATTCAAGGAGCTGTCCCTCTCACCGCACCACACACCGAGGCCGTCCACGGCCGCCTCTAGCGGGGCCGGCGTCCCGCCGACCACGGAAGCCCAACCGATCTGCGCCCTGACCTCGCACCAGACAGCCAAGGCGCCAGCGATCACGGTACGACTGCTCCCCGGTCAGTCCTACGGAGAAGTCCTCTCCCACAGCATCGACCAAGGTCCGCAGCGGTGCCGCCCAGCTCTTGAACCGTCCACCGATCGCGGCGAAGACCGCGTCTTTCGTGGGCTCCGGCCCCATGCCCGTGGACGAAGGGATCCACCCGTACCAGCCGCATTCGGCACCCGCGCGGTCCACGACCACCGTCACCAGGCGGCTAGCCGCCCGGCCAGCTCCCCCAGTCAGTCGCGCCACTCCAGCAACGAAGCGACCACCCTGGCGGCCGTCTCCGCGGACTCGCCCTTCGTCCGCCAGTACGCCGCGACCAGCAGCGCTCTGACCTCTGGCGGAAGGCTCCACGGCCGGCCCTCGCAGACACCGTCCGCACCCTCGAGGCCTAGCAGCTTTGAGCAGCCCTTCAGCTGCCGCTCAACGGTGATCCCCAGGTGGGATCGTGGCGCGATCTTCTCGTCAGGTGGGTAAGCAGACGCTCCGCCGTACTGAAGACGGTGTCTTGCGGCGCTCCAGCCGAAGTCAGGGCGCCGCTGAGCCTTGCCGACGCTGACTCGGGCACGTCCGAGTCGGTAAGGAGGGGAAGGACCAGCAGAAGGCGGGCGGCCGTGTCCTCGACACCTTCGACCGCAGGGGATGGGCTGTCGGCGAGGCGGACCAGTTCATGCCACGTCAGCCCGATCCCGGAAAGCTCTCCTTCCCAGTTGGCGATCTGCTGGGCGTCCCTCCGGCCTGGATGGGTGAGGAGGTAGTCGATGCCGTATTCGCCGATCAGGTTGCGGAAGACCACCACAGCTCCGGGACCGTCTTCAGCCGGCACCCGGAACACCGGCCAGCATTCGGGATCGAAGAGAACCTCCGACAAGGCATCCGCATCGGCTCCGTCATCGCCGAACCACTCCGGAACAGGAGGCTCAGCACTCAGCCCATCGCCGCACATCGCCATGAGGTAGTTCGACCAGAAGCCCGGGCGGGCCAGCAGTGACTCGCCCGCGACCAGCAGGCCGTCGTCGTATCCCTGGATCAGCACCCCTGGATCCTGTCACCAGCCACTGACACGCCCGATCCGGGATCGACTTGGAGTCGCTGCCCGGCTACGGGACAGCTCGTACGAGCTCGTGCTCGGTTGGCGGTGCGGCGCCGGGGCTTGATCCCTGATCGTGTTCGTGTGGTGGGGAACGGGACTCGTGGAGCGATCATCAGGGACCGGAGGATCACAGGGCTCTCGGCCGATTGTGATTGCAGAACTCGTCGCCTCGATATGACCGTTATGGCATGAACGACACCAGGCGACACCAGGCGAGAGCAGGCGATCGGGCTGGCTGTCGGTGGACGGACTGGGTCCCGACTCGCCGAGTACTTGCCGGTCCGGGCGAGCCGGGACGTGATCGTGCGGGAAGTGCGGCGGCTCCCGGACCCGCCGACCGGCCAGGTCACGGTCCTCGGCATCGACGAATTCGCGTTCCGCAGGGGCGCCACCTACGGCACCGTGCTGATCGACATCGAAACATGACGGCCGGTCGACCTGTTGCCCGACCGCACCGCCGACACGGTGGCCGCGTAGCTCGCCGCGCACCCCGGCATCAAGGTGATCTGCCGGGACCGGTGCAGCACATTCAGCCAGGCCGCCGCTCGCGCGGCGCCCGACGGCCACATCAACGGCTTCAAGCCCTACCTGCAGCAACGCTTCCGCAGCGGCTCGACCAACGCCGCGGGCCTCTTCCGTGAGATTCGCGAACGCGGCTACCCCGGCAGTCGCGTCGTCGTCACCAAGTACATCGTGACACTCCGGACCGGCACGGCCATCCACGAACCTCCGCAGCCGATACCCAGCCCCCGCCGCATCACGACCTGGATCATGCGTCGCCCTGACAGCCTGACAGACAACCAGCGCGAAAAGCTCGACCGCATCCTGGACCTGGACGCCTGTCCAGACCTTGCCACCGCCCGCGGCCTCGCTCAGGAGTTCAGTGTCATCGCCCGCGAACGTCGAGGTCACGACCTCACCGGCTGGATGGCCCGCGCCCTCGACCAGGGGCCACAGCCGAACCAGCCAAATTCGAAGAGCCTCGTCAATGGTCCTCACCGACGCCAGCGGCAGGCTGCTGTTCTGCAGTCCAGCCCAGCCGGCCAGTTGCGCCGACGTTACCCACGCCCGGCAGTTGGGCCTGGTCAAGCACCTGACCAACGGCCCGGCCGTGGAGATCCTCGCCGACGCCCGCTACCACGGCCTGGGCTCCCGGGCCGGCGGCCGCGTGGCGACACCGCACCGTAAGTTCAAGAAGATCCCACCGGAGTGGTACGAGGAGATCTACGAGCTCCGGCGCAAGGCGCACTCTTCACGCAGGGTCCGGGTCGAGCGCGGCATTGCGCACCTCAAGAACTGGCAGGCACTCGCTCGTCACACGGTCGACGCGAGCACCTGAGTGACAGGATCCATGCCGTCGCCAGCCTGTTGTCCTGTGTAGCGGCGAGCAGCCGGGCCGGGCGCCAACCCCGGAGCCGTACTGGCCGGCGACCGCTGCCGCGTGGAGGCTAAGGCCCGTTCGTTCAAGCAGCCCGGATCGCCCGGGCGATCTCCGCTCCGGTACGGGCCACTCGTCGCTGAGGGAGGCGGGCAGGAGCTCGCGGTCCTCGTTCCGCTGGAGCACGGTCACCCCGCCCGGGACGACGAGCACGGCATCCAGCCGTTGCAGCAGGACGGCCAGGAGGTCCATGATTCCGTCGCCTCCGAAGCGGTTGAAGGTGATGCCGGTCGGGTTGCTGAAGTACACGCTCGCCTCCTCCCCCTCCGCCGTACTCACCAGCAGGAAGTCCGTCTCGGGGTCCCACACCACCGCATGGGGGTCGAGGACCTCGTGCGCGGCGCTCATGTCCAGCGTCGCCGGCACGCCGTTCTCGAACCGCCACACGAAGATGTCGAAGTTCATGGAGTCCCTTCTACCCTCTCTGCCCTCAGGTTGAGGCCCAGTGAAGGACCACGGCGGCCTTTACAACGCCGGTGAAGCCCGCAGTCGTTGGCCGAACGGATCAGTGAGGACTTGGACGTCCCTGCCGCGGGGCGGGTGAGGAGCCCAACGCGCCTTCTCTCTATCCCAGTTCGCAGCCCTGCGGTTGTGGGCAGTGAGCTCAAATCCGGATGCGGCAGGGTTGCTCCTCTGCGATAGTCCCGGGCTGTGAACAGTGCTGAGCTTGTGATTCGGCGTGCGACGGACTCTGATGCGGCCGGCATGGCCGACACCTGGCTGCGCTCTTTCAAGACCGCCCTGCCGACCGTGCGTCTTGCGCATGGCGACGAGGAGGTACGGGATTGGTTCTCGTCGGTGGTCGTGCCGCGGTACGAGACCTGGATCGCAGCTGCCGACGGCTCCGTGGTGGGGCTCCTCGTACTCGACGGCCAGGAACTGGATCAGCTCTACCTGGATCCGTCGTGGCGGGGACAAGGCCTGGGTGACCGGCTCCTGGCGCTCGCCAAGCAGCAGCGGCCGGAGGGACTGGGGCTGTGGACGTTCCAGATCAACGGGCCGGCTCAACGCTTCTACGAGCGGAACGGCTTCATCGCGGTCGACCGGACCGACGGGCTGCGCAATGAGGAGCAGGAGCCGGATGTCCGCTACGTCTGGCAGCCCTGGGAAAGCTGAATCCGGAAAGGTCCGTAAACGCAGAAAAGCCCCGTACCGGTTACCCGGTACGGGGCTCTCTACAATGATTGTTCGGCGGCGTCCTACTCTCCCACAGGGTCCCCCCTGCAGTACCATCGGCGCTGAAAGGCTTAGCTTCCGGGTTCGGAATGTAAACCGGGCGTTTCCCTAACGCTATGACCACCGAAACACTATGAAGTTAACCAAACCGGATATGACACAGTTCGTTACTTCAGAACTAACACAGTGGACGCGAGCAACTGAGGACAAGCCCTCGGCCTATTAGTACCAGTCAGCTCCACCCGTTACCGGGCTTCCACATCTGGCCTATCAACCCAGTCGTCTACTGGGAGCCTTACCCTCTCAAGGAGGTGGGAATACTCATCTTGAAGCAGGCTTCCCGCTTAGATGCTTTCAGCGGTTATCCCTCCCGAACGTAGCCAACCAGCCATGCCCTTGGCAGGACAACTGGCACACCAGAGGTTCGTCCGTCCCGGTCCTCTCGTACTAGGGACAGCCCTTCTCAATATTCCTACGCGCACAGCGGATAGGGACCGAACTGTCTCACGACGTTCTAAACCCAGCTCGCGTACCGCTTTAATGGGCGAACAGCCCAACCCTTGGGACCGACTCCAGCCCCAGGATGCGACGAGCCGACATCGAGGTGCCAAACCATCCCGTCGATATGGACTCTTGGGGAAGATCAGCCTGTTATCCCCGGGGTACCTTTTATCCGTTGAGCGACGGCGCTTCCACAAGCCACCGCCGGATCACTAGTCCCGACTTTCGTCCCTGCTCGACCCGTCGGTCTCACAGTCAAGCTCCCTTGTGCACTTACACTCAACACCTGATTGCCAACCAGGCTGAGGGAACCTTTGGGCGCCTCCGTTACTTTTTGGGAGGCAACCGCCCCAGTTAAACTACCCATCAGACACTGTCCCTGATCCGGATCACGGACCGAGGTTAGACATCCAGCACGACCAGAGTGGTATTTCAACGACGACTCCACAACCACTGGCGTGGCCGCTTCAAAGTCTCCCACCTATCCTACACAAGCCGAACCGAACACCAATATCAAACTATAGTAAAGGTCCCGGGGTCTTTCCGTCCTGCTGCGCGAAACGAGCATCTTTACTCGTAGTGCAATTTCACCGGGCCTATGGTTGAGACAGTCGAGAAGTCGTTACGCCATTCGTGCAGGTCGGAACTTACCCGACAAGGAATTTCGCTACCTTAGGATGGTTATAGTTACCACCGCCGTTTACTGGCGCTTAAGTTCTCAGCTTCGCCACACCGAAATGTGACTAACCGGTCCCCTTAACGTTCCAGCACCGGGCAGGCGTCAGTCCGTATACATCGCCTTACGGCTTCGCACGGACCTGTGTTTTTAGTAAACAGTCGCTTCTCGCTGGTCTCTGCGGCCACCCCCAGCTCACGGAGTAAATCCGATCACCAGTGATGGCCCCCCTTCTCCCGAAGTTACGGGGGCATTTTGCCGAGTTCCTTAACCATAGTTCACCCGAACGCCTCGGTATTCTCTACCTGACCACCTGAGTCGGTTTAGGGTACGGGCCGCCATGAAACTCGCTAGAGGCTTTTCTCGACAGCATAGGATCATCCACTTCACCACAATCGGCTCGGCATCAGGTCTCAGCCTTATATGAGGGACGGATTTGCCTACCCCTCGGCCTACACCCTTACCCCGGGACTACCACCGCCCGGGCTGGACTACCTTCCTGCGTCACCCCATCGCTTACCTACTACAAGTCTGGGTCACCGGCTCCACCACTTTCCTTTCCCCGAAGGGTCCGGAACGGCTTCACGGGCTTAGCATCGCCTGATTCGATATTGGGCGTTTCAAAGCGGGTACCGGAATATCAACCGGTTGTCCATCGACTACGCCTGTCGGCCTCGCCTTAGGTCCCGACTTACCCTGGGCAGATCAGCTTGACCCAGGAACCCTTAGTCAATCGGCGCACACGTTTCTCACGTGTGTATCGCTACTCATGCCTGCATTCTCACTCGTGAACCGTCCACAACTAGCTTCCGCTGCTGCTTCACCCGGCACACGACGCTCCCCTACCCATCACAGCGGGCGTTGGCCCTATTGCTGCAATGACACGACTTCGGCGGTACGCTTGAGCCCCGCTACATTGTCGGCGCGGAATCACTTGACCAGTGAGCTATTACGCACTCTTTCAAGGGTGGCTGCTTCTAAGCCAACCTCCTGGTTGTCTCTGCGACTCCACATCCTTTCCCACTTAGCGTACGCTTAGGGGCCTTAGTCGATGCTCTGGGCTGTTTCCCTCTCGACCATGGAGCTTATCCCCCACAGTCTCACTGCCACGCTCTCACTTACCGGCATTCGGAGTTTGGCTAAGGTCAGTAACCCGGTAGGGCCCATCGCCTATCCAGTGCTCTACCTCCGGCAAGAAACACGTGACGCTGCACCTAAATGCATTTCGGGGAGAACCAGCTATCACGGAGTTTGATTGGCCTTTCACCCCTAACCACAGGTCATCCCCCAGGTTTTCAACCCTGGTGGGTTCGGTCCTCCACGAAGTCTTACCTCCGCTTCAACCTGCCCATGGCTAGATCACTCCGCTTCGGGTCTAGAGCGTGCAACTCAATCGCCCTATTCGGACTCGCTTTCGCTACGGCTTCCCCACACGGGTTAACCTCGCTACACACCGCTAACTCGCAGGCTCATTCTTCAAAAGGCACGCAGTCACGACCGTTATTCCGAAGAATAACGGCGACGCTCCCACGGCTTGTAGGCACACGGTTTCAGGTACTATTTCACTCCGCTCCCGCGGTACTTTTCACCATTCCCTCACGGTACTATCCGCTATCGGTCACCAGGGAATATTTAGGCTTAGCGGGTGGTCCCGCCAGATTCACACGGGATTTCTCGGGCCCCGTGCTACTTGGGAGATTCTTAAGCAAGCCGCTGATGTTTCGTCTACGGGGGTCTTACCCTCTACGCCGGACCTTTCGCATGTCCTTCGACTACATCAACGGTTTCTGACTCGCCGACCGGCCGGCAGACCGATCAAAAGAATTCCCACAACCCCGCATGCGCAACCCCTGCCGGGTATCACACGCATACGGTTTGGCCTCATCCGGTTTCGCTCGCCACTACTCCCGGAATCACGGTTGTTTTCTCTTCCTGCGGGTACTGAGATGTTTCACTTCCCCGCGTTCCCTCCACACTGCCTATGTGTTCAGCAGTGGGTGACAGCCCATGACGACTGCCGGGTTTCCCCATTCGGACACCCCCGGATCAAAGCTCAGTTGGCAGCTCCCCGGGGCCTATCGCGGCCTCTCACGTCCTTCATCGGTTCCTGGTGCCAAGGCATCCACCGTGCGCCCTTAAAAACTTGGCCTACAGATGCTCGCGTCCACTGTGTAGTTCTCAAGCAACGACCAGTCACCCATCACCCTCATCCGCAGACGAAGTTCACTGGGGCCGGCATCACGAAGATAAAGCCTTTCGGCCGTACCCTCAGATACCCAACAACGTGCCAAGCACGATCCCCGCCACTCAAACTGTTTTCCACGCCGAAGCAGTACTTACAGAAGGTTTTGGAAACCGTGCCAACTAATCAACGTTCCACCCTGAGCTGACCGTGCAGAACGTTTGTCTGCAATCGGTACTGTGCTCCTTAGAAAGGAGGTGATCCAGCCGCACCTTCCGGTACGGCTACCTTGTTACGACTTCGTCCCAATCGCCAGTCCCACCTTCGACAGCTCCCTCCCTTACGGGTTGGGCCACCGGCTTCGGGTGTTACCGACTTTCGTGACGTGACGGGCGGTGTGTACAAGGCCCGGGAACGTATTCACCGCAGCAATGCTGATCTGCGATTACTAGCAACTCCGACTTCATGGGGTCGAGTTGCAGACCCCAATCCGAACTGAGACCGGCTTTTTGAGATTCGCTCCACCTCACGGTATCGCAGCTCATTGTACCGGCCATTGTAGCACGTGTGCAGCCCAAGACATAAGGGGCATGATGACTTGACGTCGTCCCCACCTTCCTCCGAGTTGACCCCGGCGGTCTCCTGTGAGTCCCCATCACCCCGAAGGGCATGCTGGCAACACAGGACAAGGGTTGCGCTCGTTGCGGGACTTAACCCAACATCTCACGACACGAGCTGACGACAGCCATGCACCACCTGTATACCGACCACAAGGGGGGCACTATCTCTAATGCTTTCCGGTATATGTCAAGCCTTGGTAAGGTTCTTCGCGTTGCGTCGAATTAAGCCACATGCTCCGCTGCTTGTGCGGGCCCCCGTCAATTCCTTTGAGTTTTAGCCTTGCGGCCGTACTCCCCAGGCGGGGAACTTAATGCGTTAGCTGCGGCACCGACGACGTGGAATGTCGCCAACACCTAGTTCCCAACGTTTACGGCGTGGACTACCAGGGTATCTAATCCTGTTCGCTCCCCACGCTTTCGCTCCTCAGCGTCAGTAATGGCCCAGAGATCCGCCTTCGCCACCGGTGTTCCTCCTGATATCTGCGCATTTCACCGCTACACCAGGAATTCCGATCTCCCCTACCACACTCTAGCTAGCCCGTATCGAATGCAGACCCGAGGTTAAGCCTCGGGCTTTCACATCCGACGTGACAAGCCGCCTACGAGCTCTTTACGCCCAATAATTCCGGACAACGCTTGCGCCCTACGTATTACCGCGGCTGCTGGCACGTAGTTAGCCGGCGCTTCTTCTGCAGGTACCGTCACTTTCGCTTCTTCCCTGCTGAAAGAGGTTTACAACCCGAAGGCCGTCATCCCTCACGCGGCGTCGCTGCATCAGGCTTTCGCCCATTGTGCAATATTCCCCACTGCTGCCTCCCGTAGGAGTCTGGGCCGTGTCTCAGTCCCAGTGTGGCCGGTCGCCCTCTCAGGCCGGCTACCCGTCGTCGCCTTGGTGGGCCATTACCCCACCAACAAGCTGATAGGCCGCGGGCTCATCCTTCACCGCCGGAGCTTTTAACCCCCGCCCATGCAGGCAGGAGTGTTATCCGGTATTAGACCCCGTTTCCAGGGCTTGTCCCAGAGTGAAGGGCAGATTGCCCACGTGTTACTCACCCGTTCGCCACTAATCCACCCCGAAGGGCTTCATCGTTCGACTTGCATGTGTTAAGCACGCCGCCAGCGTTCGTCCTGAGCCAGGATCAAACTCTCCATGAATGTTTACCGGTAATCCGGTGCACACGCACTTAGAGCGGGACAGTCATGTCGGAATAAGACCGACCGTCCACTGCATCCTCGCTGTGTAATTGCCTGCAAGTGTCGTGGCCGAAGCCAGTGACCTCACAGGTCTTTTTCAAAGGAACCTCATCCACCGAAATGGACGGGGTATCAACTTTTTGGCGTTGATTTTTGGCACGCTGTTGAGTTCTCAAGGAACGGACGCTTCCTTTGTACTCACCCTCTCGGGCTTTCCTCCGGGCTTTCGTTCTGTTCTTGCGTTTCCGACTCTATCAGACTCTTTCGGGCCTGACTCCCAGTCAGCGGGGTTTGTCTTCCGGGCTGTTGGGCCCTTCCGACTCCCGAACTCTAGTGGATTTCCCGGGCGATTCATAATCGACCTTCAGGAATGAATTCGGGCATGCCGAATGCGTTCCCAGTGGGAGATCTTGCTGAGTTGGGTGCCGCAACGAGGCGGCGGGATTCGCTGTCTCCGAAACCTTTCGGCTCAGGGACAACTCGAAGAATCTTACGGATCCACGGGGCCGGTGTCAACCCGGCCGGTCAGGGCCGGGTGACTAGGCGGTCAGTGCGGGGACTGGAGGTCCTCAACGCGGTCCAGGAGGCGGGTGAGCATGTCGCCCAGTACGCCCCGCTCCGCCGTGGAGAGGTCCTGGAGGAGGTCCTCCTCGAAGACCGTCGCCGCGCGCATCGCGTCCAGCCACTTGCTGCGGCCTTCCGCGGTGAGCTCCACGATCACGCGGACGCGGTTGTTCTCGTCCCGCTCGCGCGTCACCAGTGCTTCCGCCGTCATGCGGTCGATCCGGTGGGTCATCGCCGCCGGCGTGAGCCCCAGCTGCTTCGCGAGCTCGCTCGGACCCATCCGGTACGGGGCTCCGGAGAGGACGAGGGCCTTGAGGACCTCCCACTCCGCGTTGCTGATGCCCAGGGCCGCCGTCTGGCGGCCGTAGGCGACGTTCATGCGGCGGTTCAGGCGGCTGAGGGCCGAGACGACCTTCTCGACCTGGGGGTCGAGGTCCTGGAACTCGCGCTGATAGACGGCGATCTGTTCGTCGAGGCTCGGCTCGTGGACGGGCGCAGTGCCGTCGGGGGTGTCACCCATGGATCGAAGTATGGCACGGGGGCCGTTGGCATCTAACTCCTTCGGTGTGTAGTGTTAAGGATCGAACTTTAGGTATGAAGTCTTCAAGCTTCAGCAATCAAGGTGGTGAGAAGTGACCAGGGTGATGGGCGCTGCGATGCGGAGGATCCAGGCCGGGAACGCGTTGACCGCGTTCGGTATCGGCTTCACGGTTCCGTTCCTCTACGTCTACGCGGCGAAGGTGCGAGAGCTGGATCCCATGTGGGCGACGGGAACGTTCATGGCGTTCGCCCTCGGTGCGCTTCTCGCGCTGCCCTTCACCGGACGGGTGATCGACCGGCGCGGTCCGGTCCCCGTCGTCATCGGTGCGGCCGTCGTCGCCTCGTTCGGCGCGCTGTCGCTCGGGCTCTCCACCGGTGTGGTCGCGATCCTGCTCTCCGCGCTCGCGCTGGGCGCCGGCCAGGCCGTCATGCAGCCCGCGCTGGCCACGATGATCGTGCGGTGCTCCACCCCGTCCACCCGGACCCGTGCCTTCGCCCTGCAGTTCTTCATGCAGAACCTGGGTCTGGGCATCGGCGGTCTGATCGGCGGGCTCATCGTCGACGAGAGCCGTCCCGGCAGCTTCACCCTGCTCTTCAGCATCGAGGCCGTGATGTTCCTGGTGCTGGCCGGGGTCATCGCCACCGTGCGGATGCCGCAGGTGCCGGCCATCAGCACGGCGCTGGCCAAGGACGCGGCCCAGGCGGGCGGCGGCTGGAAGCGGCTGATGCAGCACAAGGCGATGGTGCAGTTCTGCATTCTCGGGTTCGTTCTGTTCTTCGCCTGTTACGGACAGTTCGAGTCGGGTCTCGCCGCCTTCGGTACCGAGGCCGCCGGGATCTCCCCGTCCACGCTCGGTTTCGCGCTCGCCGCCAACACCGGTGCGATCGTGCTCGCGCAGTTCGTCGTGCTGCGGCTGGTGGAGAACCACCGCCGGTCCCGGGTGATCGCGCTCGTCGGTCTGCTCTGGACCGTTGCGTGGATCATCGCCGCGTTCTCCGGGCTGGGACACGGCAGCGCGGTCATGGCCGCCGCCGCGTTCGTGACCACGTACGCCCTCTTCGGCATCGGCGAGGCCATGCTGTCGCCGACGCTGGCGCCGCTGGTGGCCGACCTGGCGCCGGAGGGTTCCGTGGGCCAGTACAACTCGGCCTTCGCGCTGGTCAAGCAGCTGGCTCTGGCGCTCGGGCCGCTCGGTGTGCCGCTGGCCGCGGGTGTGCCGATGCTCTACATCGGGATCTTCGTCGTGGTCTCGCTCGGCATCGCCGTGCTGGCGCTGCGGCTCGGCAAGCAGCTGACGCCGGTGCAGGACAACCCGTCGCTGGCCGGGAGCACCGTCGTGGTGAAGCGGGTGAAGGACGCCGCGCCCGAGCCCGTGCACGCGTAGGGAAGTAGAGGTAGGAGAGGAGGCCCCGGTCCTTTGGACCGGGGCCTCCTTCGTTTTCGTGTGTGGCTACGGGGTCTTGTCCGGGAGGGCGAACTCGCACCAGACGGCCTTGCCGCCGCCGGGGGTGCGGCGGGATCCCCAGGCCGAGGCGATGGTGGCGACGATGGAGATGCCGCGGCCGGTCTCGTCGGCCGGTTCGGCGCGGCGGCGGCGCGGGAGGTGGTCGTCCCCGTCGGTGACTTCGATGATCAGCCGGCGGTCGGTGCGGCGCAGGCGCAGGCGCATGGGCGGGGTGCCGTGCTGGAGGGAGTTCGCGACGAGTTCGCTGGCCGCGAGGACTCCGAGGTCGCACAGCTCCACCGGGAAGCGCCAGGAGGCCAGGACGCCCTGGGCGAAGGCGCGGGCGCGGGGGGCGGCCTCGATGCCGCCGAGGAGTTCCAGGGCGGCGTTGTGGAAGAGCTCGGCGTCGGCGCCCGTGCGGGCGGGCTGCTGGAGGACCATCACGGCGACGTCGTCGTCGTGGTCGGCGTCGACCCCGAGGGCGCGCATCAGGCGGTCGCAGATGACGGCGGGGGTGCCCTGGGCGCCGGAGAGGGCGCGCTCCAGGGCGGCGACGCCTTCGTCGATGTCCTCGCCGCGTCGCTCGACCAGGCCGTCCGTATAGAGGACGGCGGTGGAGCCGGGGCCCAGCGCGATGGTGCCCGAGGTGTGCAGCCAGCCGCCGGTGCCGAGCGGCGGGCCGGTGGGGTCGGCGGCGCGGCGGACGGTGCCGTCCTCGTCGCGGACGAGGATCGGGAGGTGGCCGGCGGAGGCGTACGCGAGGAGGCCCTCGTTGGGGTCGTGGACGGCGTAGACGCAGGTGGCGATCTGGCTGGCGTCGATCTCGGCCGCCAGGCCGTCGAGGAGCTGGAGGACCTCGTGCGGGGGCAGGTCGAGGCGGGCGTACGCACGGACGGCGGTGCGGAGCTGGCCCATGACGGCGGCGGCGCGGACGCCCCGGCCCATGACGTCGCCGATGACGAGGGCCGTGCGGCCGGCGCCGAGGGTGATGACGTCGTACCAGTCGCCGCCGACGGCGGCTTCGGTGCCGCCGGGCTGGTAGGTGGCGGCGACGCGGAGGTCGTCGGGCTGCTCGAGCTCCTGGGGGAGCAGGGAGCGCTGGAGCGTGACGGCGGCCTCGCGCTGGCGGCGCTCGCTGGCACGCAGCCGTTCGACGGCCTCGGCGTGGTCGGTGACGTCGGCGAGGTGGATCAGGACGCCGGTGCCGGTGTGGGCTTCCGGTTCGCTTTCGGAGCCGGGTGCCGAGGTGGCTTGGGATCCGTCCGCGTCGGCCTTGGTCTTCGGGAACTCGATCGGGGTGCAGGTGACCGTGTACGAGTTGGTGCCGCCGGGTGCGGTGCGGTTCTTGGCCGTACGGGGCTTGCCGCTGCGCTGGACCTGGTCGAGGAGCGGGAGCAGGCCGAGGTCACCGAGCTCGGGGAGGGCCAGGTACGCGGGGGCGCCGGGGGCGCGGGCGCCGAAGCCGGCGGTGTAGGCGTCGTTGACGTAGGCGACGCGGTGCTCGGGGCCGTGCACGAGGGCGACGAGGGCCGGGAGGCGGTCGAGGACGTCGCGTACGGAGAGCTCGTCGAGGGAGGGTGCGGGGATCGCCGTACCGTCGGCGGCGGCCGGGGCGCAGCCGGGGCCGGGAACGGAACCGGTGCCGCGGACCGTGGGGTCGGCGGGGCAGCCGTCCGGGCCGGTCGCGGAATGGCCGACGGCGCCGCGGGCGGCCGGGACCGAGCCCTCGCCCCGTTTGGCCTGGGCGGCGGCGTGTTCGGACCGGGCGGCGGCGCGACGCTGCGTTCCGGGGAACCGGGCGCTCCAGCGCGTGAAGTTCACTGCGTTCAAGCCTCGTGGTGTCGCTCGTGGTCGCTGTGTCACTCGGTGGCGATCGGGTGGCACTCGGATGTCACGCTGATGTCACTCTGTGCAGGTGTGAGCCCACCTATGGTCACACGTCCAGTGTGGCCGAGGGGACTGACAGCATCAGCCTTCGCTCTTCTTCGGGGGGTCCTTGGGGCCTCCGCCCGCTGCGAGTTCGAATTCTGCTCTGGGGTGTTCGAGGGATCCCAACGAGACGATCTCACGCTTGAAGAGGCCGGAGAGCGTCCACTCGGCCAGCACGCGCGTCTTGCGGTTCAGGGTCGGGACGCGGCTGAGGTGGTAGGCGCGGTGCATGAGCCAGGCCGGGTAGCCCTTGAGCTTGCGGCCGTAGATGTGGGCGACGCCCTTGTGGAGTCCGAGGGAGGCCACGGATCCCGCGTACTTGTGGGCGTACTCGGTGAGGAGTCCGCCGCGCAGGGAGGACACGAGGTTGTCGGCGAGGACCTTGGCCTGGCGGACGGCGTGCTGCGCGTTGGGGGCGCAGGGGACGCCCTTCTCCGGGGCGGTGATGTCGGGCACGGATGCGGCGTCCCCGGCGGCCCAGGCGTGCTCGACTCCTTCGACGGTGAGGAAGGAGGTGCAGGCGAGGCGGCCGCGGTCGGTCTTGGGCAGGTCGCTGGCGGCGAGGATCGGGTGCGGTTTGACGCCGGCGGTCCACACGACGGTGCGGGTGGGGAAGCGGGCGCCGTCGCTGAGGACGGCGATTCGGTTCTCGCAGGATTCGAGCCGGGTCTCCAGGCGCAGGTCGATGCCGCGGCGGCGCAGTTCGCGGATCGTGTACGTGCCCATCTCCGGGCCGACCTCGGGGAGGATCCGGTCGCTGGCCTCGACCAGCACCCACTTCATGTCCTCGGGCTTGACGTTGTGGTAGTAGCGGGCGGCGTAGCGGGCCATGTCCTCCAGCTCGCCGAGTGCCTCGACGCCCGCGTAGCCGCCGCCGACGAAGACGAAGGTGAGGGCGGCGTCGCGCAGGGCGGGATCGCGGGTGGAGGAGGCGATGTCCATCTGCTCGATGACGTGGTTGCGCAGGCCGATGGCCTCTTCCACGGTCTTGAATCCGATGGCGTACTCGGCGAGGCCCGGAATGGGGAGCGTGCGGGAGACGGAGCCGGGGGCGAGGACCAGTTCGTCGTACTCGATCTCCACCGGGCCGCCGCCCTCCTCGTCGGTGGCGAGGGTGGTGACGGTCGCGGTCCGGGCGGCGTGGTCGATGTGCCGGGCCTCGCCGATGACGATGCGGCATTTCGGCAGGACGCGGCGGAGCGGGACCACGACGTGGCGCGGGGAAATGGAGCCGGCGGCCGCTTCGGGGAGGAAGGGCTGATACGTCATGTACGGCTCGGGAGTGACCACCGTGACCTCGGCCTCGTCGGCTCTCAGCTTTCGCTGGAGCCGGAGCGCCGTGTACATGCCTACGTAGCCGCCGCCGACGATGAGGATCCGCGTACGGGGCGGGGTACCGGGGGCCGTGCCCCGGGAGTTAGCAGCCTTCACCGTCCCATGACGCAACGTGGCCGGGAGTTTGTCCACAGGCCCGACAAATTGTGTGACCGGAGAGGACGGCGGGGCGAGGTTGTCGGGGGGTGCGGATGGAGGGGAAGGTGCGCAGGTCAGGCGGTACGGAATGAGTGATTCCGGGGGCTTCGAACGGAAAATTGGGGGTGAATGCTCCGATCGGGCGGTGGTCCGTCCGGGGCTGCCTCTTCTGAATTGACTCTGGCTCAACTATGTTCGTAACTCGTCGAGGAGTAGGACCAGGGCCCTCATGACCGTGGCCCCCCTCGGCTGAAGGCGGGGAGTGTCTCCGGGGGGAGACAAATGATTACCGGGGGATACATATGAACATTTCCGATTTCCATGCTTCTGCCACCGCTCTGTCGTCGGCTGCTTCCGCGACCGACAGCCATGGGCGACTGATGGCCGGCGGCGCCACCACACACGGCGTGGGTCGCTCCACGCCGCTGCGCGTCGACGCACAGCGCAATCTCGAACACGTACTCCGCGCGGCCCGCGAGGTCTTCGGCGAGCTCGGTTACGGGGCTCCGATGGAGGACGTCGCACGACGCGCGCGGGTGGGCGTCGGCACCGTGTACCGGCGGTTCCCGAGCAAGGACGTCCTGGTCCGGCGGATAGCCGAGGAGGAGACCTCGCGGCTGACCGAGCAGGCCCGCACGGCTCTCGGCCAGGAGGAGGAGCCGTGGCAGGCGCTGTCGCGCTTCCTGCGCACCTCCGTCGCCTCGGGCGCCGGCCGGCTGCTGCCTCCGCAGGTCCTGCGGGTCGGCGGACCCGGTGAGGACGGGGCCGACGGGGTGGACGGCGAGGCCGCGCGGGTTCCGCACCAGCGTCAGGTCGTCGCGGCCGGCGGTGCGCCCGACCTGCGGGTCGTCGGCGCCGCGCGGACCGGCCTGGACGACGAGCCTTCGGAGGACGCGGGCGCGGGCGAGCTGCTCGAGGTCGTCGGCCGCCTCGTCGACCGGGCCCGGGAGGCCGGTGCGCTGCGCACCGATGTCACGGTGGCCGATGTGCTGCTGGTGATCGCCACGGCCGCGCCCGCGCTGCCCGACGCGGCTCAGCAGGCGGCGGCTTCCGCCCGGCTGCTGGACATCCTGCTCGAAGGGCTTCGGTCCCGGACGGCGTAGGGCGGGGGCGGCGTAGGCGCAGGCGGGCTGAGGCGTAGGTCTGGGGCGGTGTAGGTCGGCTCAGACCGGAGGGCGGCTCAGGGCGGTGCACGTCGGAGGGCTTGTTCTGGTGGTGGGCGTCAACCGGCTCCTTCCTGGGGGCTCTCGCTCGAACGGGTGAGGGTCCGTACGGCGATTCGTCGGGGCTTGCCCGGATGAGTGGAAGGTGTGGAGACCGGTTCGGCGCGTGCCCGCCGTGTGACACGCTGGATCGGTGGACCGGTTGAGTGTGTCGTGCGAGGGCTTCCGCGATGAGCGTTGACGGGCGGGAAGAGCCACACGGTGGCGCCGGCGGCGAGGTCGAGGCGGGCAGCCTGCCCGCACGGCAGGTCCCGGCGCAGCGCGAACCGGGCGGTCGCCACGCCGCCGGGGCGAGCGGGGAACTCCCGCCCTCCGACGGGGACTTGATCGCCCGGATGCGCGGGGGCGACGACGGTGCCTACGAGGAACTGTTCCGCCGCCACTCCGATGCCGTGCGCCGCTATGCCCGCACCTGCTGCCGCGACGGGCACACCGCCGACGATCTGACGGCCGAGGTGTTCGCGCGGACCCTCCAGGCCGTACGGGGCGGGGCGGGTCCGGACCAGTCGGTGCGCGCCTACCTGCTGACCACCGTGCGCCGGGTCGCCGCCGCCTGGGCGAAAACGGCCAAGCGGGAGCATCTGGTCGAGGACTTCGCGCTGTTCGCGGAGCAGGCCTCCGGGTCCGGCGACGGCGCGGTCGGGCTGCCCGGTCGGGCTGGGGACGACACCCTCGAACTCGGCGCCGATGTGCGCGCCATGCACGAGGCCGAGCAGACCCTCGCGATGCAGGCCTTCCGGAGCCTGCCCGAGCGGTGGCAGGCGGTGCTCTGGCACACCACCGTCGAGGAGGCGTCGCCGAGCGCGATCGCCCCGCTCTTCGGGCTGAGCGCGAACGCCACCGCGGTCCTGGCCAGCCGGGCCCGCGAGGGCCTCAAGCAGGCCTACCTCCAGGCCCATGTGAGCACCGCGCTGAGCTCCGGAGGGGACTGCGCACGGTACGCCGACCGGCTGGGGGCCTATGCCCGCGGCGGCTTGCGGATGCGGGCGGAGCGTGGGCTGCGCAAGCACCTCGAGGAGTGCGCCCGCTGCCGGCTCGCCGCCGGGGAGCTCAAGGACGTCAACGCGGGCATTCCCGCGCTGCTGCCGGTCGCCGTCATCGGGTGGTTCGCCGCCGGGTACGCGGCCAAGGCGGCCGGAGTCGTGGCCGGCGGTGCCGTCGCCGCGGGTGGTGCCGGGGCCGCTGCCGCAGCCGCGGGCGGGTCCACCACGGCTGGTGCCGGAGCCGCCGGGGCAGGGGCCGCGGGTGGAGCCGCCGGAGGGGCCGCCGGTGGAGGCGGGGCCGGTGGGGTCGGCGGAGCCGTGGCTTCGGAGGGGCTGGGGCTTCCGGCCAAGGCGGCCATCGCCGCCGGGGTCGTGGTGGCCGCGGCCGCCGGCGTGGTGTTCGCGCTGGCCGGTGACGACGCCGCTCCGACCGTCCGCGCGAACCCGGCGCCGGGCGTGGCCGTGCCGGTGCCGCGGAGTCCGGACCCCTCCGCGGCGGAGCCCGGCCCGTCGCGGGCGGAGCCGCCGGCGGCGCGGGGATCCGTACCGCCCCCGAAGAAGCAGGCACCCCCGCCGGCGGCCGTCGCGCCGACCGTGCCCAAGCCCTCGCGGAGCCCGGAGCGGTCCTCGCCCGCTCCGAGTCCCAGCCGGGCCCCGAGTCCGAAGCCGAGCCCCACGCCGAGTCCCGTACCGCCGCCCAGGACGACGCCGCCCAAGCCTTCGCCGCAGGCCCCGCAGGGGTTCCGGCTCTCCTCGCTGGGCCAGTCCGCCTACGGGAACCACGACGGCCCCGAGATCGAGACCTGGCGGAGCAGCTGGGTGTGGCAGCGCTGGGCACCGGTGATCGGCGGACAGCGCTTCACGCACGGGATCACCGTCAACTCCCGTTCCTCCGTGGAGATCACCCTCAACCGGAGCTGCGTCAGCTTCTCCGCGCGAGCCGGTGTGGACGGCATGTCGCTGCTCACGAACGGCACGGTCCGCTTCTCCGTGTACGCGGACGGGCAGCGGCTGTGGCAGTCCGGTGCGCTGGGCTACGAGGACCCGGCGGCGAAGGTGTCCGTCTCGCTCTCCGGGCGCAAGACGCTGCGCCTGGTGGTGGAGCGCGCCGGGGGCGGCCGCCTGCCGACGCTGGCGAGTTGGGCCGACTCGGTCATCAGCTGCCGCTGAGGTTCATCAGCTGCCGCTGAGGTTCCTCGCGGTCGAAGGCTGCGGAGCCAAGCCCTGGGGCCCGGGGGCGGGGACCAGCGGTCAGGACAGCGCCGGGCGGCGGAGGGGCACTCCCGTGGGGACGGCCCTGCGGCGGGGGGTCGAGGTGCCGGTCCAGCAGGTGCCGCGGCGGGCCAGGAGGCGGGTCAGCCACAGTTCCATCGAGACGAGTTCGGCGAGGCCGTCGAGCGGGACCGGGCGGCCGTCCGCCGCGTCGAGGAGGGCCTGGCGGACGACCCGGGCTTCGATGAGGCCCGCGTCCGCCAGGAGGGGGGACGCGAAGAGGGTCAGGAGCCGCGGGAGGGCCGCGCGCAGTCCCAGGCGGGTCGCCGACTCGTTCGGGGCGTGGGCCGTCGCGCCCCACCCCGGGGGCAGGTCCCGGACTCCGGCCGAGGACAGGACCCCGCGCAGGACCGCGGCCCTGGCGCCGGGTTGGACGCGGAGGGATTCGGGCAGGGCCCGGGCGGCCCGTACGACCTGGTTGTCCAGGAACGGGGCGTGCAGCCGCTGGCTGCGGACCTCCACGGCCTGCTCGAAGACCCGGTGGTCGGCGGCGTGCCGGGCCAGGACGGCGCGGGCCCGCGCCTCCCCCGGGCGCAGCGAGAGCGGAGGGCGGCCCCCGGCGGCGGTGAGGCGGATCGATACCTCGGCCAGGGCCTCGCCCGTCAGCCAGGCCGCCGCCGGGCCGGGCCGGGACCAGGTCAGGGCCGCGAGCGAGGCGTCGACGGGGGAGCAGGGCCCCGCGGCCGCGAGCCCTTCGCGCAGGCGGGCCGCCGCCGCCTCCATGCCGGCGCGGTAGGGCGTACGGGCCAGACGGCGGGCCGCCGCGTACACGGTGAGGGGGACCAGCAGGGAGTCGCCCGGGGAGAGGGAGGGCGACGAGCGGGCGAGGGCCAGGGTGGGGCGGAGCAGGTGGCGGCGGCGCCGGTCGAGCAGGAGGTCCGCGAGCCGGGCGGGGTGGGCGTCGAGGACCTGGCGGGCTCCGTGGCCGGTGAAGTGGTCGGCCGAGCCGGCCGCGAGGCGGCGCCGCTCGCGGGCGGCGAAGACCAGGGAGGGGCCCGGTTCGTCGGTCAGCGGCCCGTCGAGGTCGGCGTAGGGGAGGGCTTCCTCGGCGGCGGCCACGACCACGTGGTGCAGGCGGGGGTCGGTGGCGATGGCGTGGGCGCGTTCCAGTTCGGGTTCGCGGCCCTCGGGGGTGGCCAGGTCGTTGAAGGTGACGGCGAGGAGGCGTTCCCCAGTGCGGCCGAGCAGGGCGCCGGGTGCGCCCGGGAGGCCGGCCGCGAGCAGGGCGAGGGTCGCGGAGGCGCTGCCTCCGGAGAGGTCCGCGCCGACTCCGGGGACGGGCGCGGGGGCGCCGCGCGCGGCCCTCCGGTCGGCCGGGCCCATTCCGGGGACGGGCCCGGGGTCGTAGGGCAGCGTCTCGGGAGCATGCCGCGGAGCCGTGAGCCGGGCGCGCACCGCGTCGACCAAAGCTTCCCGTACGCCCTCCACCGCGAGCTCGGGGTCGGCGGTGGGGGCGGCCACCGCGAGGGAGGCCACCGGCTCGTACCCGGTGATCTCCCGCGAGCCCTCGCGCAGGATCAGCGCGTGGCCGGGCGGGATGCGGCGTACGCCGACGTACGGTGTGCCGTCGCCCAGCGCCTCCGGGCTGTCGGGGCAGGCCAGCAGGGCGGCGAGATGGCCGATGTCGAGCTGCGCCTCGATCAGGTCGGCGAGCGGGAGGGCGGCGGTCGCGTAGGCGGTCCCGCTCGCCCAGGGGGTGTAGAAGACGGGCCGCGCGCCGGCCAGGTCGCCGACGACGGTGATGCGGCGGCCGGCCTGGACGACGGCGGTGTAGCTGCCGGGCCACTGGGTGAGGTGGCGCAGCGCACCGCCGCGGGCGGCGTAGAGCGCGCGGCGCAGTTCCTCGTCGGTGGCGCCGCAGCAGCCGAGGACCGCGAGGCGGGTGAAGGGGTCCGCGGGGTCGGCGGTGAGGGTGCGGATCTCGTCCGGGCGCCAGTCGCCGACGGCCCACAGGGGGTCGGGGTCGCCCCAGAGGAGCTGGGCGCCGACGGGGACCACGGTGCGGTCGGCCGCGGCGGCGCCCGGTTCGTCGGGGTGGCCGGCGTCGGCGAGCCCGCCGCGGACCGGGCCGTCGCCCCACGCGTCGGGGTGGGAGCCGTTCGCGGAGCCGTTCGCGGAGCGGTTTCCGGAGCCGTTCGCGGAGCCGTAGCTCGTGGCCGAGCCGTAGCCCGCTCCCGATCCGTAGCCACCCGATCCGTATCCGCCCTGGTCGGAGGCGTACGCAGCGCCGTGCCCCGCGACCCGTCCGGCCGTGCCGAAGCTCGCGGCGATACTGCTCCAACCCACCAACCAGCGCACCGCCGCCTCCCCAGCCCGTGGGCACCTGACCGGGGTGCGAACCGCGCGGCCGGCGCTCTGCGCGCGGGCCGGAGGGACCCCGGGTGGCTCGGGGTCCATGCTGCCACGAGACAGGCGTGCGGGAGTGGGTAAGGGGGGCGCACGTATAAACGAACACGCCCCGGCCATGCGGTATTTGGCGTTCCGTTCCGACCGCCCCATAGGTCGGTTTCGGCCATTCTTCGGCCGTACTGAGAGCCCTGCGCGGAGCCCTGTGCGCAGGCCCGTACGGCGCCCCGTGCGGAGCCGTACGAGCAGCCCGCGGGTCCGCCGCCCGGGTCGGCCCGGCGGAGCGCGGCCCGGGGGGCGGGATCCACCCCCCGGACCGTTCCGCCACCCGCGGGGATTGAGGCAGCGGCATCCCCCGGCCCGCCCGGTCCACGCGGCGGGTCGACCCACGCACCGCACATCGAATCGCCGGGCCCCCGCAGCGGCCAGAGCGCACGGGCGGGCGCACGGCCACACGGGTGGAGCACGCGCTGACACGTGCGCCCCGGTCCCGGGCCCCCGCCCGACTGTGCATACGGACAACAATCCCGCCATACGGAACAGGGGGCCTTAACGCTTGGGAGGCGGGGAACTACGCTGGGTTTACGAAATGCCGGGCGCCTATGCCCCGGCGGCGTCTGCGTTCCGCGTGTGACGAGGGGTGGCGCATGTCCAGGGAGCTCCGCGAGCCCAATGAGAAGCTCGGCGCCGTCCTCGCCCTCGCGGGCATCAGCAACGCCGGGCTGGCCCGGCGGGTCAACGACCTCGGCGCTCAGCGCGGTCTGACCCTCCGCTACGACAAGACGTCGGTGGCCCGGTGGGTGTCGAAGGGGATGGTGCCGCAGGGCGCCGCCCCGCACCTGATCGCGGCCGCCATCGGCGCGAAGCTCGGCCGGCCCGTGCCACTGCACGAGATCGGGCTCGCGGACGCGGATCCGGCGCCCGAGGTGGGACTGGCCTTCCCGCGCGATGTCGGCGCGGCCGTGCGCTCGGCCACCGACCTCTACCGGCTCGACCTCGTCGGCCGGCGCGGGGGTGGCGGGATCTGGCAGTCGCTCGCCGGTTCCTTCTCCGTGTCGGCGTACGCGACGCCGGCCTCACGCTGGCTGATATCTCCTGCCGACAGCTCTGTGGCGCGCGAACCGGTGGCACGCGAGCCGGTACCGGGCGCGGCCCCGCCGGAAGGCCTTCCGGCGCCGCCCGGCGCCCATGTCGGGGGTGTGCCCGCCCAGCCTTCGCGCGAAACGCCGCCGCACGCGCCACCGGCGCCCGCTCCGGCCGCGCCCGAGGCCGGGGGCCCGCAGCGCGTGGGCCACAGCGATGTGACCAAGCTGCGCGAGGCCGCCGAGGACGCCCGCCGCTGGGACTCCAAGTACGGGGGCGGCGACTGGCGTTCCTCGATGGTCCCCGAATGCCTGCGGGTGGACGCGGCGCCGCTGCTGCTCGGCTCCTACACCGACGAGGTGGGCCGCGCGCTCTTCGGCGCCACCGCCGAACTGACCCGGCTGGCCGGCTGGATGGCCTTCGACACCGGGCAGCAGGAAGCGGCCCAGCGGTACTACATCCAGGCGCTGCGCCTGGCCCGCGCCGCGGCGGACGTACCGCTCGGCGGGTACGTGCTGGCGTCGATGTCCCTGCAGGCCACCTACCGGGACTTCCCGGACGAGGGCGTGGACCTCGCGCAGGCCGCCGTCGAGCGCAACCGGGGCCTGGCCACCGCGCGGACCATGAGCTTCTTCCGCCTCGTCGAGGCCCGGGCGCACGCGAAGGCGGGCGATTCGGCGGCCGCCGGGGCCGCGCTGCGGGCCTCCGAGGGCTGGCTGGAACGGGCCCGGGACGGCGACGCCGATCCGACCTGGCTGGGCTTCTACTCGTACGACCGCTTCGCGGCGGACGCGGCCGAGTGTTATAGCGACCTCAAACTCCCGCGCCAGGTAAGGCGTTTCACGGAACAGGCACTGTCCCGGCCGACGGAGGAGTACGTACGATCACACGGGCTGCGGCTCGTCGTGAGCGCGGTGGCCGAGCTGGAGTCCGGGAACCTCGACGCGGCGTGCGCGGCGGGGACCCGGGCGGTGGAGGTCGCGGGGCGGATCTCGTCGGCACGGACGACGGAGTACGTACGGGACCTGCTGCACCGGCTGGAACCGTACGGGGACGAACCGCGCGTCGCCGAACTGCGCGAGCGGGCCAGGCCTCTGCTGGTAACCCCGGCATAGGCCCCGCGTGGCCTCGTTGTCAGTGGCGGGGTGCACTATGCAGGGGTGGGAGGTGTCAGTGTGGGCGGCGGCGTGGGCGGCATGAGCAGACTGGGCAGGCTGGACTGCGACGTGCTGGTGATCGGCGGCGGGATCGTCGGCCTGTCGACGGCGCATGCCCTCGCGGGGCTCGCTCCGGGGACCCGGGTGGTCGTCCTGGAGAAGGAGGACGGCCCCGCACGGCACCAGACGGGCCGCAACAGCGGTGTGATCCACAGCGGGATCTACTACAAGCCGGGCTCGCTCAAGGCGCGCTTCGCGGTGCGCGGTGCGGCCGAGATGGTCAAGTTCTGCGCGGAGCACGGCATCCCGCACGAGGTGACGGGCAAGCTCATCGTCGCCACCGGGCGGGAGGAGCTGCCGCGGCTGCACGCGCTCGTGCAGCGGGGCCGGGAGAACGGCATCCCGGTGCGGGAGCTGGGGCCGACGCAGATCTCGGAGTACGAGCCCGAGGTGCGCGGGCTCGCGGCGATCCACGTCGGCACCACGGGGATCGTGGACTACGGGCGGGTCGCCCAGCAGCTCGCGGAGTCCTCCGGGGCGGAGATCGTCTACGGCGGGGCGGTGGATCTGATCTCGCGGCGGGCGTCGGGCGTGGCGGTGCGGACGAGCAGCGGGCTGGTCGTGCGCGCGCGGGTGCTCGTGAACTGCGCGGGGCTGCAGTGCGACCGGATCGCGCGGCTGGCCGGCGACGACCCGGGGATGCGGATCCTGCCGTTCCGGGGCGAGTACTACGACCTGGCCCGGCCCGGGCTGGTGCGCGGGCTGGTCTATCCGGTGCCGGACCCGGCGTTCCCCTTCCTCGGCGTCCACCTGACCCGGGGCATCGGCGGCGGGGTCCACGTCGGGCCGAACGCGGTGCCGGCGCTGGCGCGCGAGGGGTACGGCTGGGGCGTGGTCCGGCCGCGGGACCTCGCGGACGAGCTGGCCTGGCCGGGATCCTGGCGGATGGCCGCGCGGCACTGGCGGTACGGAGCGGGCGAGGTGCGGCGGTCGCTGTCGAAGGCGGCGTTCGTCGAGGCGGTGCGCAGGCTGCTGCCCGCGGTGCGCGGGGAGGACCTGGTGGCTGCGGCGGCGGGGGTGCGGGCGCAGGCCGTGCTGCGGGACGGGACGCTCGTGGACGACTTCCTGATCCGGGAGGGGGAGCGGGCGGTGCACGTGCTGAACGCGCCTTCGCCTGCGGCTACCGCTTCGCTGCCGATCGGGCGGGAGATTGCCGGGCGTGCGCTCAAGGTGTTGCGCAGCGCGTAGCCCTGCGGGGCTTGGCCCTGGCCGGCCGGGCCCGGATCACCGCTGCGCGGGGCCGGCCGCTTCGCCGGTGCGCGGCTGCGGGTGTGCCGCTGCGCGGGGCGGAGTCCCCTACCCGCCCTTCCACCGTTCCCAGGGCTCCGCCCTGACCCGGTCCTCAAACGCCGGACGGGCTGAAAGATCCTGGGGCTCCGCCCCAGACCCCGCGCCTCAAACGCCGGCGAGGCTGGATCAGGGGGAATGGTGCCGCAGCGTGGGTGGGAGTGGGCGCGCGTAGAATCCGGGGATTGTGTCTGAGTCTCTGAGTCCCCAGAATCCCGCCGCCGAGCCCGCGCCGGAGGCGACCTCCAGCTACGTGCCCCCGAAGTGGCGTACCGAGCCGCGGTTTCCCGACGGGCCCGCGCCCGATCCGGCCGGGTCGCACCACGAGCGGCGGATCCGGAGCTTCCAGCCCCGTCGCAGCCGGGTGACCACCGGGCAGGGCGAAGCCCTGAAGCGGCTCTGGGGGACCTGGGGGCTCGACATCGACGGGCACCGCGTCATCGATCTGAAGGAGATGTTCGACGGGCTTCCCGTCGTCCTGGAGATCGGCTTCGGCATGGGCGAGGCCACCGCGCAGATGGCCGCCGCCGACCCCGGGACCGGGATCCTCGCCGCCGACGTGCACACCCCCGGGCAGGGGAACCTGCTCGCCCTCGCCGAGCGGGGCGGGATGACCAACATCCGCGTCGCGAACGGGGACGCCATCATCCTGCTCCGCGAGATGCTGCCCGCGGACTCCCTCGCCGGGCTCCGCGTGTACTTCCCG
This sequence comes from Streptomyces tatrensis, assembly GCF_049310065.1. Lineage (NCBI taxonomy): Bacteria > Bacillati > Actinomycetota > Actinomycetes > Kitasatosporales > Streptomycetaceae > Streptomyces > Streptomyces tatrensis. The sequence goes on from NZ_JBMDLB010000011.1 coordinate 4,608,040, forward strand.
GACCCCTGGCCCAAGGCCCGCCACCACAAGCGGCGCCTGATCCAGCCCGAGTTCCTCGCGCTGGCCGCCACCCGCATGGCACCCGGGGCGGTCCTGCACTGCGCGACCGACTGGGAGCCGTACGCCGAGCAGATGCTCGAAGTGCTGACGGCCCAGCCGGAGTTCGAGAACACGCAGGCAGACGGCGGTTACGCGCCCCGGCCCGACTTCCGGCCGCTCACCCGCTTCGAGGGCCAGGGACTCGACAAGGGGCACGTCGTACACGATCTGCTGTTCCGGCGCACGGGTAACGCCCAGAACTGAGCACATCACTCCGCGTGTCGGGTCCGCTCGGTAGAGTCATCACGTGCTCCGAGCGACCCGGCCGCCCCGGCTGCCGCACCGCGTGCCGCGTACCCCCGGCGCCGTGCGTACCTGTGTACTCGTCGTGCTGCTCGGCGGCTGCGGCATCGCGATCCTGGAACTCGTACGCGAACAGACCGGTACGCCCGGGTTCTTCGTCGGTCTGGGCCTGGCCCTGCTGCCGGTGGCGCCGCTCCTTGCGGCGTTCCGCTGGGTGGGGCGGGCCGCGCCGCATCCGTGGGCGCAGTTGTCGTTCTGCTTCGGCTGGGGCGCGTGCGCCGCGGCGCTGATCGCCATACTGGCCAACAGTTTCGCGACCCAGTGGATAGCCGCGGCCACCGCCGATCCCTCCGACGCCGACCAGCTCGGCTCGGTGGCGATCGCTCCGGTGGTCGAGGAGAGCGCCAAGGCGGCCGCCCTGCTGCTGGTGTTCCTGTTCAGGAGACGCCAGTTCACCGGCCCCTCCGACGGTTTCGTGATGGCCGGTTTCACCGCCACCGGCTTCGCCTTCACCGAGAACATCCTCTATCTCGGCAACGCCTTCTACGAGGACGTGGAGAACGGCACCGGCGTGCTGAACTCCGTGACGGCCGCGACGTTCTTCGTCCGGGGCGTCATGTCCCCCTTCGCGCATCCGCTGTTCACCGTGGCCACCGGTCTCGGCTTCGGCGCCGCCGCGCTCGCCGTGCGCCGTACGCACCGGATCGGTCTGCCCGTGCTCGGCCTCGCCTCGGCCATGGGGCTGCACGCGCTGTGGAACAGCTCCTCGGACCTGGGCGAGTCCGGCTTCTACGTGGTCTACGGGTGCGTGATGGTCCCGGTGTTCGGGCTGCTGGCCTGGCTGGCCGTGTCGATACGGCGCCGCCGACTACGGGCCGTCGCCGGGGAACTCGCCCTGTACGCGGCCGCCGGCTGGCTGAGCCCGGCCGAGGTGCCCGCGCTGGTGTCGATGCCCGCGCGCTCCCTGGCCCGCGCACTGGCCCGGAGCACCGGGGGCCGGCCCGCGGGACGGGCGGTCGCGCTGTACGAGGCCGACGCCGCGGCCCTGGCCCTGCTACGTCACCGGGCGCGCAGCGGCGGCCCGGCCCGGGAGCCGGACTTCGCGGGGCGGGAGCGGGAGTTGCTGCGCCGGCTCTGGCTGCGCCGCGCGACGGCGGGCCCGGCGCTGTCCCGCGCCGCGGTGCTGGAGGACCTGCTCCCGCCCCGGTTCGACCCCCTGGGCCCGCTTGGCGGTCCGCTCGCCCGAACGCTCGGCGGGCTCGACGGGCCGCTCGCCCGGCCGGCGCCGGGACGCGTACCCGGCCGCGCGCCCGGCCTCGTACCGGGTCCTAGACGTTCAGGCCCCGTGCCGTCAGCCATGACAGCGGGTCCACCGTGACGCCGCCCTGGCGCACTTCGAGGTGCAGGTGGGGGCCGGTGACGTTGCCGGTCGCACCGACCCGGCCGATGGTGTCGCCGCCGGCGACCGAGCCGCCGGTCACCGACATCGAGGACAGGTGGCAGTACCAGATCTCGGTGCCGTCGGGGAGCTCCAGCACGATGCGGTAGCCGTACGCCCCGGACCAGCCGGCCGAGATGATCTTGCCGGAGCCGACCGCCTTGACCGGGGTGCCGGTCGGGGCGGCGAAGTCGAGGCCGGTGTGGTGGCCGGAGGACCACATCGAGCCGGAGTCGCCGTAGTGCGAGGTGAGGGTGTAGGCCGAGGTGGGCAGGAAGAAGGATCCGGCCGACCGGGCGGCTGCCTCCGCCTTGGCCTTGGCCTCGGCGGCCTCCTTGGCCTCCTGCGCCTTGCGCGCTTCCTCGGCCGCGGCCTTCTCGGCCGCCTCCGCCGCCGCCTTCTCGGCCGCTTCCTTGGCCGCCCGGGCGTCGCGGGCCTGCTGCGCCGCGGCCTCCTGTGCCACCCGCTCGGCTTCGGCCCGCTCCTGGGCCGCGGCGGCCTCCTGCTGGTTCTCGGCCTGCTGGAGGATGCGGCTGCGCAGCAGCTCGCCCGCGTCGGAGCGGCGGTCGGCCTGCTGCGGGATGATCCCCGACCGCGTCGGCTCGGCGGAGCGCGCGGTGGCGGCGCCGGAGTCACCGGTGGACTGGTCCGCGCCGCCCAGGGCTTCCGGAAAGTCGGGCAGGTCGGGCAGGTCCGGCAGCGACGGCATGGATATGGCGACCTGGGGCCGGTCCTGCGCGGTGGCGATGCCGCCCGCGCCGACCGCGGCGATCACGCCGACGCCGAGGACGGTGGAGGAACGGGCCAGTCCCCCGCGCTGCTTGAGCACGCGGTGCTTGCCGCGTGGCGGCCGGGCCGAGTCCTCGGTGGGGTTCCACTCGCCCCAGGCTCCGGCGGTGGGCTGCTCCTGGACGTCGATGCCTTCAGGGGCAGGCGAGTTGGAGGCCACCGGGGCACACTCCTCATGGGCGAGCACGCGCACGGTGCCGTCTCTTGCGACGGCTGGGACGACCGCTCTGCGTTATCGAACGGTAATAGAGAAAGGGGAGTGATTCCAAGCAGTTGCGATTGATCGTTAACGACAATCAGCCACCGCTTGCACAGCTCTGGCCAGGACTTACCGCCGCACTCGGGGATCAACTCGGGCAAAAAACGGCCACCTCTCCCATCCCTCGCGCCACATCTTCACATTGACGGTCCGTCAGATTGCTTGCCGAGCGCGCTCCTTCGATTACGTGCGGTCACACTCCCTCGCCTTTCGGGACCACCCGCACCGTCCGGCGCCGGCTCGGCTGCCGCGCCCCCGGTCTGGCCACCGCCAGCAGGGCCATGTCGTCCGTCGCCGCGCCGCCCGTGTGGCGGCGGACATCCGTGGCGAGCGCGCTCAGCAGTTCGTCGGGCCCGGGGAAGACCCGCCCGCGCAGCCGGGCCGCCGGATCGTAGAAGACGCCCGCGCCGTCCCGGGCCTCGGTCAGGCCGTCCGTGTAGAGGAGCAGGGTCGCCCCCTCCGGGAAGGCCCACTCCTGCACCTGGTCCGGCCACCCGCCCAGCTCCCCCATGCCGAGCGGCAGCGCCGGCTCGGCGGGGGCCAGCTCCGCGAGGCCGCCGTGCGCGTAGAGCAGCAAGGGCTCGGGGTGGCCCCGGTTGACGAGCCGCAGCAGGCCCGCGCCCGGCGGGATCTCGCCGAGCACGCAGGTGGTGAACCCCTCCACCGCGTCCAGGCTGTCGCGCCGGTTCCCCTCCCGGGCCAGCGCCCGCTCCAGCCGCCGGGCCACTCCCTCCAGCGTGGGCTCACTCTCGGCCGCCTCCCGGAACGCCCCGAGCACCACGGCGACCGCCTCGACCGCCCCGAGCCCCTTGCCCCGTACGTCGCCCACCGCGAGGCGCACTCCGTACGGGGTGTCCTGCACGGCGTAGAGGTCGCCGCCGATGAAGGCGTCCGCCTGCGCGGCCTCGTACGAGGCGGAGACCTGGAGGCCGGCGATCCGCTCGGCGGGCGTGGGCAGTACGGCGCGCTGGGCGGCCTCGGCGATCCCGCGCGCGGAGGCGAGCTGCTCCGTACCGCGCCGCACGACGATGTTGATCAACGTGGCCAGCCCGGAGACGGTCACGACGGTGACCAGCTCGGTCATGGCCTCCACCTTGAAGGTGGTGCCGTTGTAGAGGTGCAGCACGACCACGGCGAGGGTGGCGAGGACCCCGGTGAGGACGGTGGCCCGGAGCGAGAAGAGCGGGGCCGCGACGAGTGGGGCGGCGGAGAAGAAGGGGGAGCCGGTGAAGCTGGGCGGGGTCAGCACGTCGAAGAGGAAGCCGAGCACGATCAGGGTGCCCGGGAGCATCTTGACGATCCGGCGGACCACGACGCTGCCCGCGACCGCGCCGAAGACGCGCTCGCCCCTGCCCTGCCGGCCCAGCCCCGCCACGCTGCTCTCCTGCCGCCCGGTCCGCCTCGCCCCCCAAGGCTGGGGGCAGGAGGGCCCGTACGGCGACCCGGGCGGGACCGTTCGAGTGACGGGGCGCGCACCACGGACACACAGGCGCGGACACGCGGACGCACCGCGGATACGACGAAGGCCCGGCCCCCCAAAGGGGACCGGGCCTTCGTACTGAGTAGCGGGGGCAGGATTTGAACCTACGACCTCTGGGTTATGAGCCCAGCGAGCTACCGAGCTGCTCCACCCCGCGTCGGTAAACCCAACTCTACGCCATCTGGGGGGAGGCCTCCGCCAATTAACGTCCGAGCCACCCCTGAAGTGAACATTACTGCTGGTCAGGGGCCTTAAACACGGCTCTGGGGGGCGTCTCCCACCGCACGGCCCGCCGGATCGCGACCCAGCTGATGGAACGCCTGGGAGCGCGCAGTCGCTTCGAGGCCGGCGCCCGGGCGGTCCAGCACGGCTGGCTCCCGCACCACCCCTGACCGGCCGTCACGACGAGAAGCGCCCCACCCGGAGGACCGGATGGGGCGCTTCGAGCAGTAGGCCATGTCGGACTCGAACCGACAACCAACGGATTAAAAGTCCGCTGCTCTGCCAATTGAGCTAATGGCCCTCGATGTGCTCACCCCAGAGCATAGCCGGAGAGCGCGGGAGCACCGATCGCATATCGGTTGTCCGGCCCGGGGAAGTCGTCGCGGTGGCGGGCGCGCACACGAACAGGGCCCCTACGACGTGTTGTCGTAGGGCCCCTGTCAGGCGATCAGTTCAGCGGCCGGTCTCAGCCGTTGCGCTTCCAGCGGGGCTTGTCGTCGCGGCGGTCGCTGCCACCGGCGCGGAAGCCACCGGTCGAGCCGGAGCCGGACGGACGGTTGTCGTCACGACGGCCGTACGGGCGGTCGCCACCGGCGGCCGGACGGTCGCCACCGGAGCGGAAGCCGCCCGAGGGACGGTCGTCGCGGCGGAAGCCACCACCGGTCGGACGGTCGCCACCGGAGCGGAAGCCGCCGCCGGCCGGACGGTCGCCACCGGAGCGGAAGCCGCCACGGTCGTCACGGTTGAAGCCACCCGAGGGGCGGTCGTCGCGGCGGAAGCCACCACCGGTCGGACGGTCGCCGCCGGAGCGGAAGCCACCACGGTCGCCACCACGGTCGTCACGGTTGAAGCCACCCGAGGGGCGGTCGTCGCGGCGGAAGCCACCACCGGTCGGACGGTCGCCACCGGAGCGGAAACCGCCGCCGGCCGGACGGTCGCCGCCGGAGCGGAAGCCACCACCGGTCGGACGGTCGCCACCGGAGCGGAAGCCGCCACGGTCGCCACCACGGTCGTCACGGTTGAAGCCACCCGAGGGGCGGTCGTCGCGACGGAAGCCACCACCGGTGGGACGGTCGCCACCGGAGCGGAAACCGCCACGGTCGCCACCGCGGTCACCCCGGTCGTCACGGCGGAAGCTGCCACGGTCGCCACCACGGTCGCCGCCACGGTCGTCGCGACGGTTGTCACGGCGCTCGTAGTTGCCACGGTCGTCACGGCTCTGGAACGCGGGGCGCTCCTCGGCGACCGGCTCGGCCACGGCTGCCGCGACCTCGGCCTCGGCGGCCTCGACCACCTCGGCGACAGCGGCCTCCGGGTCCTCGCCGCGCTCACGCGCGGAGCGGGCGACCAGGCGGTCGGCCTCCTCGCGCAGCTCGACGGCACGGCGCGACAGGCGCTCCAGCTGCTTGGTGAGGTCGGCGACCTCGCGCTCGGCCTGCTTCGCGGCGTTGTTCGCGGAGTCGGCCTGGACCTGGGTCAGCGAACGGGCACCGGTGATCTCGGCGACCTCGGGGTCGAAGGCGCCGACGCCCTGGACGATGTGGCGCGAGGCGTCGACGCCCGCGTCCTCCATCAGGCGGAAGATCTGGCGGCGCTGGTGCGGAAGCGCCAGCGACACGACGACACCGGACTTGCCGGCGCGGGCGGTACGGCCCGAGCGGTGCAGGTAGTCCTTGTGGTCGCCGGCCGGGTCCACGTTCAGGACCAGGTCGATGCCGTCGACGTGGATGCCGCGGGCGGCGACGTCGGTGGCGACGAGCGCGTTGACGTAGCCGTCCTTGAAGTCCGCGAGGACGCGGGTACGGGCACCCTGCGTCATGCCGCCGTGCAGCGCGTCGGCCTTCACGCCGGACTCGATGAGCTGCTCGGCGATGCGGTCGGCGCCCAGCTGGGTGCGGACGAAGATGATGGTGCGGCCCTTGCGGGCGGCGATGGCGGCCGTGACCGGCGCCTTGTCCTTCGGCTTCACGACGAGGACGTGGTGCGTCATGGTCGTGACGTTGCCCTGCGCGCTGTCGACCTCGTGCGTGACGGGGTTGGTCAGGTAGCGCTTGACCAGGGTGCCGATCTCGTTCTCCATGGTGGCGGAGAAGAGCATGCGCTGGCCGCCGCCGGGGATCTGGTCGAGCAGCTCGGTGACCTCGGGCAGGAAGCCCAGGTCGGCCATCTGGTCGGCCTCGTCGAGGACCGCGACCTGGACGTTCGCCAGGGAGCAGGCGCCGCGGTTGATGATGTCGCGCAGACGGCCCGGGGTGGCGACGAGGACGTCGACACCGCGCTCCAGAGCGAAGATCTGGTTGCTCATGGAGGTACCGCCGCAGACGACCTTCATCTTGAGGCCGAGCACGTCGCCGTAGGGCTGGAGAGCGTCGGCGACCTGCATCGCGAGCTCACGCGTCGGCGTCAGGATGATCGCGCGGGGCTTCTTCTTCTCGGTGTGCCCACCGGCCAGCGAGGCCAGGGTCGGCAGACCGAAGGAGAGGGTCTTGCCGGAGCCGGTGCGGCCACGGCCGAGGATGTCCTTGCCGGCCAGGGCGTCCGGGATGGTCGCGGCCTGGATCGGGAAGGGCGCGGTGACGCCGTTCTGCGCGAGCTTGCGCACGATGCCTTCCGGCAGACCGAGGTCGCCGAAGGTCAGGGTGGGCTCGGCGTCGGCGTCGTCGTCGGACGCGGCGTCGTCGTTGAAGTCTTCGGTGGAGTCCTCGAAGGAGTCGCTGGACTCTTCGGACTCGTCGGACTCGTCGGACTCGTGGTTCGTCACGTCGGCCTCGAGGGCCTCGATGATCTCGTCGGTGACGACGGCCTCAAGGGCCTCGGTGACCGCGAGGGTCTCGGCGTCGACGATCTCGTTGGAGTCGTTCTCGGGCATGACGGAACGGTCAGAACTGGAAATGGACATGCGAAATGCGAAACCTTCCGGAGTCTCGGCACGCGCCCAAACTCCGTGAATTCGCAAATCGACCGCCTCAATGCGGTCAGTCACGGCTGGGGAGAGTACGCGCCACGCGGCGCTCTTCGGAGTCGGCGCCGGGCAATGGGATCAAACGATCTATAACCATACGCACCCTCCCCCGGGTCTGGCAAGTCACTCCCTCGAAGACGGCGCTGACCTGCGGAAACGTCATCCGCCCGCCAGAGATCGGCGGGCGGATCGGTCCGGGTCCGAGCCGGGACCGGGCCTAGGGCTGGGCCCCCGGATCGGTCGACTGTTCGGGCTGCGGGGACTCCACGGGCGGTGTGGGTTCCGTCACGGGCGGAGTGGGGAGCGGCGGCTCGGGGGTCGGCGGCGCCGCGGTCGGGGAGGCGGGCGGGCCGCCGCCGGAGGAGCCGCCTCCACCGGAGCCCGAGCCTGACCCGGAACCGCCCGCCGGGGGCTGCTGGGGACCCTGGCCGCCGGCTCCGCCACCTGGACCGGCCGACGGCGAGGGGGCCCCGGGCGGACCGGCCGGGGCGCCCGGGCTGGGGGAGGCCCCGGCCGCGCCGGCGGTGGTCCCGGGGCCTCCGGCCTTGCCGTCCTGGTTCGCCGTACCGCCCTTCGAGCCGTGGCCGCCGCCCTGGCTCCCGGCGCTCTTCCCGGACGAGGAGCCACCGCCGGACTTGCCGCCCTGGACGCCCGTCGACGCGGAGGGCCCCGGCTTCGCGGCGTCCTCCCCGACACTCATGCAGCCCGCGGTCGCCGCCACCGCGAGCGCGGCGACGGCGAGGCGGAGCGAGCGGGGGGATCGGAGGGAAGCGGACAACTGGCGCACGGGGCACCTCCGGAACGCTGGCAAGGGTCCGCGATGAGCGGGTCAATGTGCCCAACTCCCTCTCCCCCGTAAGGGACACGCCCCAACACGCCCCGAGGCGTACGGGCGGCGCACCCTCAGGCGAACAGCTGTCCGGCCACCTGGTGGCCGAGCGTGACCCCACCCAGCCCGACCAGCACCGAGGCCACCACATTGGCCGCCGCCAGGAACTTCCAGCCCCGCTCGGCAAGGCGCAGCGTCTCGTAGGAGAACGTCGAGTAGGTGCTCAGCGCCCCGCACAGCCCCGTACCGAGCAGCAGGTTCAGCCGCGAGGAGGCGGCCCCGTCCAGCACCGCCCCGGTCAGCGCCCCCAGCACCAGGGAGGCGGCCGCGTTCGCCACGAAGGTCCCCCAGGGGAAGACCGAGTCGTGCCGCGCCTGCACCGCCCGGTCGGTCAGGTACCGCAGGGGCGCCCCGACGGCCGCGCCCACCATGACGATCAGCCAGTTCATGCCCGCACCCGCCCCTGCCCCTGCTCCGGAGCCGGCCCCGGCCCCGGCCCCGGTCCCCGGCCGTCGCCGACCGCGCGCCGGGTGATCACGGCCGCCGCCCATACGGCGGCCAGCGCCCCGGCCACCGTGAGCCCGGCGTACGCCAGTGCGGTACCGGCCTCACCGGCGTCGAGCAGCCGCGCGAAGTCCACGGCGTAGGTGGAGAAGGTGGTGAACCCGCCGAGCACCCCGACCCCGAGGAAGGGCCGTACGAGGGGATGCGCCGACCGGCCGCCCTCGCCGACCAGCACCATGAGGACGCCGATGAGCGCGCATCCCGCCACGTTGATCCAGAAGGTCCCCCACGGGAAGGCCCCGGGCGCGGCCGGCCACAGCAGCCCGACCCCGTACCGGGCCGCGGCTCCCACGGCACCTCCGGCCGCCACCGCCGCGAGCACCCGGCGCTCCGCTTCGCTTGTCGCCACCGGGTCATTCTCGCGCGCCGGGTTCCGGCCCGCCGGAAACGGGCCGCCGCAATCGGACGCCGGCACGGGAGAATGACCTCGTGCTGGAGATGACGCGTGACGCGTTCGAAGAGCTGGTGGCCGAAGCGCTGGACTCGATCCCCGAGGAGCTGACCCGGGTCATGGACAACGTGGCCGTCTTCGTGGAGGACGAGCCCGCTTCCGACGACCCCGAACTGCTCGGCCTCTACGAGGGGACCCCGCTCACGGAGCGCGGCGAGTGGTACGCCGGGGTGCTGCCCGACCGGATCTCGATCTACATGGGGCCGACCCTGCGGATGTGCGAGAGCACGGAGGAAGTGGTCCACGAGGTCGCCGTGACGGTGGTCCACGAGATCGCCCACCACTTCGGCATCGAGGACGAGCGGCTCCACGAACTCGGCTGGGGCTGACCCCGCGGGGGCCCCGGGCCCGCGTCCGGCCCACCTCTGACCCGCCCGCCGAAACCGTTTTGGCGATCGCCGCCGGGATCCCATATGCTTCTCACGTCCCCGACGCGCTGGAAAGTGCCCGGCGGGCCTTTAGCCCTCATCGTCTAGTGGCCCAGGACGCCGCCCTTTCAAGGCGGTAGCACGGGTTCGAATCCCGTTGGGGGTACGCATTACCGTGTGCGAGACTTGTGCTCGCACATTGCAAGGACCTGTGGAGCAGTTGGTTAGCTCGCCACCCTGTCAAGGTGGAGGTCGCGGGTTCAAGTCCCGTCAGGTTCGCTGAAGCCGGAAACGGTTTCGTGGCTGGGTAGCTCAGTTGGTACGAGCGATCGCCTGAAAAGCGATAGGTCGCCGGTTCGACCCCGGCCCCAGCCACCAGAATCAAGAAGGCCCCGTCCATCGGACGGGGCCTTCTCCGTTGCTCCCCTACTCCCCTTCCGCGCCCGCGCCGACTCCGGCCGCCCGGGCCCGTCGGCGCCACTGCGTCAGGCCCGCGCCCGCGGCCGCCACGGCCACCAGCCCGAGCAGCGCCCAGTCCGGAACCGCGTCCGCCACGGCCTGGACCCGCTGCTCCACCGCGAACGAATCGTCCACGTCCAGCAGCCCCGGCAGGGCGCTCGCCCCGTCGTACGCCAGGAACAGCGCGCCGAGCAGGATGAAGAACAGGCCCGAGGCCAGCGAGGTCGTGTGCAGTTCGAAGCGGCCGACCGAGAAGGCTCGGCCGCGCAGCCAGCGCCGGCGGCCCAGGTCGAAGCGCTCCCAGAGCAGGGCCAGCACGAACAGCGGCACGGCCATGCCCAGTGCGTACACCGCCAGCAGCAGGCCTCCGTAGACCGGGCTGCCGCTGACCGCCGCCACCGTCAGGACGCTGCCGAGGATGGGGCCGGCGCAGAAGCCGGCCAGCCCGTAGACCGCGCCCAGCGCGTACACCGACAGGGCGGTGGTCGGCCGGATCTTCCCCGACAGCTCCGAGATCCGCTTCGAGGCGAAGCCGAGGCCGAGGATCTGGGCGAGCCCGAGCCCGATGATCAGCCAGCCGCCGAACAGCACGAGGGCCTCGCGGTTGCCGTGGAAGAACCGCCCGGCGTACGAACCCGCCGCCCCCAGCGGTACGAGGGTGCTCGCGAGGCCCGCGTAGAAGATCCCGGTGCGCGCCAGCAGCCGGGACGTGGAGTCGATGGAGTACGCGAAGAAGGCGGGCAGGAGCAGCGCGCTGCACGGGCTGAGCAGCGCGAGGAGGCCGCCGAGCAGGGCGGCCAGGTATCCGACGTCGGTCACTTCGCGGCCGCCTGCGCCTTGGCCTTGGCGATGGCGGCCTCGAAGGCCGCCAGGGGCTGGGCTCCGGCGATGGGCTGCCCGTTGATCAGGAAGGACGGGGTGGAGGTGACGCCGATGCGGTACCCCTCCTCCTGGTCCTTGGCCAGAGCGGCGGCGGCCTGCTCCCCGGCCATGTCCGTCGTGAAGCGCTCCAGGTCCGGGACCCCGGCCTCGCGCGCCAGCTCGGTCAGCCGCTCCACGCCGAAGCCCTTCTCCTTGGCGCCCTCGGCGTACGCGGCCGCGTGGAACTGCGCGAAGCGGTCCTGCTGCCCCGCCGCCCAGGCGGCCTTTGCGGCGGCCTCGGAGTCGGCGCCGAAGATCGGGAAGTTGCGCCACTCGATGCGCAGGGTGCCGTCCTCCACGTACTTCTTCACCAGCGCGGGCTCGGTGTCGCGGGCGAACTTTCCGCAGTAGCCGCACTTGAAGTCGGAGTACTCGATCAGGACGACGGGAGCGTCGGCCCGGCCGGCGGCGAGCTTGTCCCCGGCCTCGCGGCGGGCCAGGGCCTTGAGCTGCGCGGTGGGGTCCGCGGTGGATCCGGCTTCAGGAGCGGAAGCCGCGGACGGCCGGGCGGCGCTGTCGGTGCCGCTGTCGGGTTTGGTGGCCTGCCAGGAGACGAGTCCGAGGGTGACGGCGGCGAGGGCGACCCCGGCGGAGATCAGCAGGGGCTTGCGGGAGGAAGAGGAAGGGGAAGGGGAAGGGGAAGGGGACATGCGGGTGCTCCAGAGCTGTGCGGGGCGATGCGATGCGGTGCGGGGCGATGCGATGCGGTGCGGGACGGGCGGACCGGGCGGCTGATGCGGCCGGTCCTCCTAAACCCGCATCACGGACAGCTCCAGCGGGGTCGGCGCCGGCTGGGCGGGCCCGCGTACGAGGACCCGTACGGGTATGGCCCGCGACGGGACCACCGCCTCGGGCCCGAGCCGCGCGGGCGGGACCTGGGCCTGGGCCTGGTCGGACCCGGCCCGCGCCGGCAGGGCGGGTACGCCGTCCCGGCCGGCGGATCCCGGGGCGCAGGCGGGCCCGCCCGGACCGGCGGAGGCGACGGCGAAGTCCGCGCCGGGAGCGGAGCCCGCCTCCACGGGGGCCGAGGCCCGCACGGCCCCCTGCCCGACGGCTGCGGAAGCCCCGACGGCCGGGACGGCCAAGGCCACCGGCGACGGCAGGGCCCGGGCGGTCGCCGGGGCGATCGCCGCCTGCAAGGGCCCCGCCAGCAGGGCCCAGCCCAGCAGCACCGCGAACACGCACCGGAGGCGGCGGCTGCGGGACATCGTGGGCGGCCTCTCGCTGGGGCATCGGTGCGGGCACGGGTGGGGGCGTAGCCGGGACATCACCGGGGACGCGTCGGGGGACACATCGGGGTAACGCTCGGGGGACTCGTCCCGAAATGGTACGGGTCAGCCCCACAAATGCGTTCGCCACCCGGCACCTACGGGTGAGATCCTCGACCAGGTATGTCTACTTCCTTCGCCGCCCTGCAGACGCTTCTCGGTGAGATCTCCCTCCGTGACGCGCACCGCCTCGGCCGCCGCCTCGAAGGCGCCCGCCGCATCCGCAAGCCCGAGGCCAAGCAGGCCGTGCTCGACGAGATCGCAGCGGAGGCCGAAACGGCCGCCGCGCGACTGGCCCGGCGCGCCTCGCGGAAGCCCGAGGTCACGTATCCCGAGAACCTTCCGGTCAGCCAGAAGAAGGACGAGATCGCCGAGGCGATACGCGACCACCAGGTCGTGATCGTCGCGGGCGAGACCGGCTCCGGCAAGACCACGCAGATCCCCAAGATCTGCATGGAGCTGGGGCGCGGGGTCCGCGGCATGATCGGGCACACCCAGCCCCGCCGCATCGCGGCCCGCACGGTCGCGGAGCGCATCGCGGAGGAGCTGAAGTCCGAGATCGGCCAGACCGTCGGCTGGAAGGTCCGGTTCACCGACCAGGTGGACCAGGACGCGACCTTCGTGAAGCTGATGACGGACGGCATCCTGCTCGCCGAGATCCAGACGGACCGCGAGCTGCGCGCGTACGACACGATCATCATCGACGAGGCGCACGAGCGGTCGCTGAACATCGACTTCCTGCTCGGCTACCTCGCCACGCTGCTGCCCAAGCGCCCCGACCTCAAGGTGATCATCACCTCGGCGACCATCGACCCGGAGCGCTTCTCCCGGCACTTCGGCGAGGCCCCGATCGTCGAGGTCAGCGGCCGGACCTACCCGGTGGAGGTGCGGTACCGACCGCTCCTCGAAGACGACTCCGAGGACTCCGACCGCGACCAGATCACCGCGATCTGCGAGGCCGTGGACGAACTCCAGGCCGAGGGACCGGGCGACATCCTCGTCTTCCTCTCCGGCGAGCGCGAGATCCGCGACACGGCGGACGCGCTGGAGAAGCGCAAGCTCCGCCTGACCGAGGTCCTCCCCCTCTACGCGCGCCTCTCGCACGCCGAACAGCACCGCGTCTTCCAGCAGCACACCGGCCGCCGGATCGTCCTCGCGACCAACGTCGCCGAGACCTCCCTGACCGTCCCCGGCATCAAGTACGTGATCGACCCGGGCAACGCCCGCATCTCCCGCTACAGCCACCGCACCAAGGTGCAGCGGCTGCCCATCGAGCGGATTTCGCAGGCGAGCGCCAACCAGCGCAAGGGCCGCTGCGGCCGTACCTCGGACGGCATCTGCATCCGGCTCTACTCCGAGGACGACTTCCTGACCCGTCCGGAGTTCACGGACGCCGAGATCCTGCGCACGAACCTCGCCTCCGTCATCCTGCAGATGACCGCGGCCGGCCTCGGCGAGATCGAGAAGTTCCCCTTCATCGACCCGCCGGACCACCGCAACATCCGCGACGGCGTGCAGCTCCTCCAGGAGCTCGGCGCGCTCGACCCGGACGAGAAGGATCACCAGAAGCGGCTCACGCCCATGGGTCGCCAGCTCTCCCAGCTCCCCGTGGACCCGCGCCTCGCCCGCATGGTGGTGGAGGCGGACAAGAACAACTGCGTCCGCGAGGTCATGGTCATCGCGGCGGCCCTGTCCATCCAGGACCCGCGCGAGCGGCCCTCGGACAAGCAGACGCAGGCGGACCAGAACCACGCCCGGTTCAAGGACGAGACGAGCGACTTCCTCTCCTTCCTGAACATGTGGCGCTACGTCCGGGAGCAGCAGAAGGAGCGCGGCTCCTCCTCCTTCCGCCGGATGTGCAAGCAGGAGTACCTGAACTTCCTGCGGATCCGCGAATGGCAGGACATCTATTCGCAGCTGCGTACGGTCGCCAAGGGCATGGGCATCCACGTCAACGAGGCCGATGCCCCCGAGACGAGCGTGCACATCTCCCTGCTCGCCGGCCTGCTGTCGCACATCGGGCTGAAGGACACCGACAAGAACGAGTACCTGGGGGCCCGGTCCGCCAAGTTCGCGATCTTCCCGGGTTCCTCGCTGTTCAAGAAGCAGCCGAAGTTCCTGATGTCGGCCGAACTGGTGGAGACTTCGCGGCTGTGGGCCCGGGTGAACGCCAAGGTCGAGCCGGAGTGGGTGGAGCCGCTCGCCCAGCACCTGATCAAGCGCACGTACAGCGAGCCGCACTGGGAGAAGGACCAGGCGGCGGTGATGGCCTTCGAGAAGGTCACGCTGTACGGGGTGCCGATCGTCGCCCAGCGGAAGATCAACTACGGCCGGATCGACGCCGAGGTCTCGCGCGACCTGTTCATTCGCAACGCCCTGGTCGAGGGCGACTGGCGGACGCACCACAAGTTCTACGCCGACAACCGCAAGCTCCTCACCGAGGTGGAGGAGCTGGAGAACCGGGCCCGGCGCCGCGACATCGTGGTCGACGACGAGACGCTCTTCGACTTCTACGACCAGCGGATCCCCGAGCACGTGGTCTCCGGGGCGCACTTCGACTCCTGGTGGAAGCACAAGAAGCGCGACGAGCCCGAACTGCTCGACTTCGAGCGCGAGATGCTGCTGACGGAGAAGGCGGCCGGGGTCACCAAGGCCGACTACCCGGACTCCTGGATGCAGGGACGGCTGAAGTTCCGGGTGACCTACCAGTTCGAGCCGGGCGCGGACGCGGACGGCGTGACCGTCCACATCCCGCTCCAGGTGCTGAACCAGGTCACGGACGAGGGCTTCGACTGGCAGATCCCGGGCCTGCGCGAAGAGGTGGTCACGGAGCTGATCCGCTCGCTCCCGAAGCCGATCCGCCGGCACTACGTGCCCGCGCCGAACTTCGCGACCCGCTTCCTGGCCACCTCCCACCCACTGCAGGAGCCCCTGCACGTGACGCTGGCCCGGGAGCTGCAGCGGATGGTCGGGGTCCCGGTCACCGCCGAGGACTTCGACCTGACCCGCATCCCCGACCACCTGAAGATCACCTTCCGGATCGTCGACGAGCGCCGCAAGAACCTCGCCGAGGCCAAGGACCTCGAGGCCCTGCGGCTCCAGCTCAAGCCCAAGGCCCGCCAGGCCCTCTCGCAGGCCGCCGCGGCCACCGCCGAGCGGGAAGGCGGTGAGTCGGTGGAGAAGACCGGGCTCACGGACTGGACGATCGGCACGCTGACCAAGGTCTTCGAGACCCGCCGGGCCGGCCAGCCGGTGAAGGCGTACCCGGCGCTCGTGGACGCCGGTACGAGCGTCTCCGTACGCCTCTTCGACACCGAGGCCGAGCAGCAGCAGGCGATGCGGCTCGGCACCAGGCGGCTGATCCTGCTCAACATCACGGTGAACCCGGCGAAGTTCGCCTCGGACCACCTGAGCAACCAGCAGAAGCTGGCCCTGTCGCGCAATCCGCACGGCTCCATCCAGGCGCTGTTCGACGACTGCGCGACCGCGGCGGCCGACCACCTGATCGCGCGGCACGGCGGCCCGGCATGGGACGAGGCGGGCTTCCGCAAGCTCTACGAGGCCGTGCGGACCGACCTGGTGGACACGACCGTGCGGACGATCACGCAGGTGCAGCAGGTGCTGGCCGCCTGGCAGGCCTGTGAGCGGCGCCTGAAGACCACGGCCAGCCTCGCCCTGGTGGCCAACGTCCAGGACGCCAAGACGCAGCTCGCGGCCCTCATGCCGGCCGGCTTCGTCACGCTCACCGGACTGCGCCGGCTGCCCGACCTGATGCGCTACCTGGTGGCCGTCGACCGGCGGCTCCAGCAGATGCCCACGGGCGTCCAGCGCGACACCACGCGCATGGAGAAGGTCCACGAGATGCGGGACGAGTACCTGTGGCTGCTGGAGCAGTTGCCGAAGGGCAGGCCGGTCCCCGCGGAGGTCACCGAGATCCGCTGGATGATCGAGGAACTGCGGGTCAGCTACTTCGCGCACGCCCTCGGAACGGCCTATCCGGTCTCCGACAAGCGCATCGTGAAGGCGGTGGACGCGGCCGCCCCGGGACCCGCTCGGTGATCGGGTTCGACTGCACCCCCTGAGCTGCGGTACAGTCTGATTCGCAGCCGCCCAGCGGGTGCAAATCGAGGACCTGTGGAGCAGTTGGTTAGCTCGCCACCCTGTCAAGGTGGAGGTCGCGGGTTCAAGTCCCGTCAGGTTCGCAAGATCAGCAGGGCCCGCATCCTCAGGGATGCGGGCCCTGCTGCGTTTCCGGGGCACGGCGGCACCGAAGTGCGGGGCGACGTACGGCTGGACGTACGGCCCAACGTGCCGCCGGGTGCACCGACGACGGCACGGCCCCGTTGGGTCGGGCGGCCCACCAGTCCGCCTCACGGCCCCGATTGGGCAACTCTCCCCCAGAACCCTCACCAAGCCCTCCACGGCGCACTGAGAGGCCCCTGGAGCCCCGCGCGGGGCCAAGGGGGAGACCCGGACCGCCTCGCCCCGCCACCGCCCGCACCCCCTCCGGCCCCATCACCCCATCGCGGCCGCGAAATCGCCCGTCCGGATGATGCGCTCTGCGCGGCACGTCCCTTTACGGGGTGCATTGCCTGATCCACAAGAGTGATCATCTGTGACGGGAGTCACCCCATGTGTTTTTGAGACGCACCCTTTTATGGGACTCATACGCCCGCTCGATTTTATATGTGCCATTGCACCCACCCCGGCCGGCTCCGCACACCAGCCCGATAACCCCCTGACCAGGGCATAAAAAAGATCGCGCTGGACCCGGCGGAGTCCAGCGCGATCGAACGACTGGTGAACCTGTTGGGGCAGGTCCGGTCGTTTGAAGCTGTGTGGGGTTCATCGGATTGGGGGACCCGATTTAGACCCGGCAATTAGTAGTGCTGCGGAACCTCAGGCCTCGCTGCGCTGCTGCGGAATTCCCGCAAGCAGTGCGCGGACCTCAGCCTCGCGGTAGCGGCGGTGTCCACCCAGGGTGCGGATGGACGTGAGCTTGCCAGCCTTGGCCCAACGGGTGACCGTCTTCGGGTCCACGCGGAACATCGTGGCAACCTCAGCCGGGGTCAGCAGCGGCTCGGCATCAGGGGTGCGAGCGGTCATGAGCGGCCTCCTCGGGAGAACCGAACCATCTCGGTTCTTTCCTCTAAATTCTGCACCTTGGCCCACGTTGCCCGAAATGGACATACGCGGGCCGAGTCGGTTATAGGACGAACGGCTTGTCCTCGGCACTACAACTACACCATCCGTCCAGCCTCGACGGCCAAACCGATGGAATTGCCCTCCGAGGTGTTCATCAGCGGCGGAAGCCGATGGACCGTCCCATAACGGACAGTCACCCCACTGTGACGATCAGTCACAGAGCGATCAGGAGTCGTCAGACCCCCCGTAGAGTGCAATACCGAGCATTCCGCCCTTAGTTGGACGGAAGGAACCCTCCCCGGACTCCTTGTCCTATTTTGGCACGAGGGTAGGGGAAGGGCGCAAGGGTGTAGAAAGTGCGGTCCGTCACGCTTGGGCCAATGGCCCGTATCGGGACGTAGGTCCCGGAACAAAGACCCAAAAGAGGGCATCACGGCCTTGAGCTGGCCGTTCTCTTCCGTGCTCGGCCGGTCGGCGGATGGACAACCGGGTCCCGAGCCGCTACCCGGGTCGCGCAGGTCACTCGGACAGGATCCGGAACCCGACCCCTCAGTTGGCGAAGAGTCTCTCCCGGACCGCCCGCCACCGCTCCGCCAGGGCCCCGTACGTCCGCGCCGCCCCGTCCCGGTCCCCGGCCCGCAGGGCCGCGAGCCCCGCCGCCAGGTCCGCCGCCGAGTGGTCGGCCTCCAGCCGGTCCGCCGGCAGGGCGTGCAGCAGCCCGCCGTAGTCCAGCTCCACCATCGAGCGGGGGTGGAACTCCTCCAGCCAGCTCCCGACCTCCACCAGCCCCTCGGCGAGCATCCCGTACCCCTCCGCCTCCCGCAGGGTCCGCAGCCCCCGCGCGAGCCGGCGCCGGGCCTGCACCATCGGCGTCCGGTAGCGCAGCCCCTCGCCCGGCACGTACTCCCGCTCCTCGTCGGACACCAGCACGAACCAGCGCAGCGGCACCTGCCAGACCCCGGTACGGATCCACGGCCGCGCATCCGGGTTCCGCCCGCGCCAGGCCTCGTACTCCTCGGCCGCGCGGCGGCGGGCGGCCGCGGGCAGGGCGGCGTCGAGCACCGGGGCCGGGAACTCGGCCACCAGCTCCTCCAGCGCGAGCCAGCCGCGCAGCCTCGTACGCCAGGGGCAGACCAGCAGGACCCCGCCGACCTCGGCGGTGAAGGCGTCCGCGCTCTCGTGCGCCGGGACCCCGACCACGGGCACCCGTACCAGGTCCACGAGCGACCGTCGCAGTTCGTCCTGGGCCGTCGGGGTGTCCCCGCGCCGGGCGTAGTCGGCCCAGTGGGTGCGCTCGGGCTCCGGGAAGGCCGTCAGCGGCTCGTAGACGCGCAGGTAGGAGGCGTAGGGGACGGCGGGGGCCGAGCGGGCGGACGGCAGCCGGGGATCGGGGGATTCGCTCACGCTCTCGTACTCCCCCGCCCCGCCCGGCGCTACTCCGGCGGACGGTCCCCCGCCTCTCCCCGACCCTTGCGTGTCCCGATCTTCGGACAGGGAGCATCGCGGGGCCCCTCAGGTCTTACGCTGCTCCCAGCACGCCCTCCCCCACCCGCAGGGCGGGCGTCTTTCCCGCCGCATCTCATCCATGGGAGTCACCACCGTGACCGAAATGACCGACGGCGTCCTGCACACCCTGTTCCGCAGTGAACAGGGCGGCCACGAGCAAGTCGTGCTGTGCCAGGACCGAGCCTCCGGCCTGAAGGCCGTCATCGCGATCCACTCCACCGCCCTGGGCCCGGCCCTCGGCGGTACGCGCTTCCACGCGTACGCCTCGGACGAGGAGGCCGTCCTCGACGCGCTGAACCTCTCGCGCGGCATGTCGTACAAGAACGCGCTCGCCGGGCTCGACCTCGGCGGCGGCAAGGCCGTCATCATCGGCGACCCGGACGTACTGAAGTCCGAGGAACTGCTGCTGGCCTACGGCCGGTTCGTGGAGTCCCTCGGCGGCCGCTACGTGACCGCCTGCGACGTCGGCACCTACGTGGCCGACATGGACGTCGTGGCCCGCGAGACCCGCTGGGCGACCGGCCGCTCCCCCGAGAACGGCGGCGCCGGCGACTCCTCGGTCCTCACCGCCTTCGGCGTCTTCCAGGGCATGCGCGCCAGCGCCCAGCACCTGTGGGGCGACCCGACCCTGCGCGGCCGCAAGGTCGGCATCGCGGGCGTCGGCAAGGTCGGCCACCACCTGGTCGAGCACCTGCTGGAGGACGGCGCCGAGGTCGTCATCACGGACGTCCGCACGGAATCCGTGCAGCGCATCCTCGACAAGCACCCCGGCAAGGTGACCGCCGTCGCCGACACCGAGGCGCTGATCCGCGTGGAGGGCCTGGACATCTACGCCCCCTGCGCGCTCGGCGGGGCCCTGAACGACGACTCGGTGCCCGCCCTCACCGCCAGGATCGTCTGTGGTGCGGCGAACAACCAGCTCGCCCACCCCGGCATCGAGAAGGACCTCGCGGACCGCGGGATCCTCTACGCGCCGGACTACGTGGTCAACGCGGGCGGGGTCATCCAGGTCGCCGACGAGCTGCGCGGCTTCGACTTCGACCGCTGCAAGGCCAAGGCCACGAAGATCTTCGACACCACGCTGGAGATCTTCGCACGTGCGAAGTCGGACGGGATTCCGCCGGCCGCGGCCGCCGACCGCATCGCCGAGCAGCGCATGGCTGACGCCCGGAGCGCGGCACGCACCGTCTGACCCTCGCGGGGCCCTACGGGGCCTCTGGGGCGGCCCGCCGGGGCGCAGCGAGACGGAACTCACTGCGCTTCGGCGGGTCGCCCGCCAGGAAACGGCTAAAATCGCAGCTGACCAGCGAGGACGGGGCGCCTTGCTGGTACTGCACCGGGGCGCGTCATGCGGGCGGCGTACCGTATGGCCGCGGAAGCAGGTACCGTTAAACCCCTACGGACGGTCTCTCCACGGAGAGCCCGCTCCGAACCATGAACGCGTGTCAGACTCTGGGGCCGTCGAGCCCCGTCACCGAGGGGGTCGAGCCATGGGGCGCGGCCGGGCAAAGGCCAAGCAGACGAAGGTCGCCCGCCAGCTGAAGTACAGCAGCGGCGGGACTGACTTGTCGCGTCTGGCCAATGAGCTGGGCGCATCGCCGACGGATCCGCCGCTGCCTGTCAGCGTGCCGGTCGAAGTCGATGACGATGACGATCAAGATGAAGATGACCCGTACGCCAAGTACGCGGCTCTTTACAACGACGATGACGACGAAGACGAGGACGAAGAGTCCGGTCCGTCGGCGCATCGTCGCGGCGCTTGACGCTCTAGCGGTGTCTGCACGCCAGGCATGAAGCAAGGAAACCCGGTCCAGGGCATCGCCCCGGGCCGGGTTTCAGTGCTGCTCGCACTCGGTCCTGCTGATCAGCTCGCGTAGTCGCCGGTCATCGTCGCGCCCTCGGTGTGGTCGCCGCGGTCGAGGATCTCGCCCGCGACCCAGGCGTCGACGCCCCGGTCGGACAGGGCGGTCAGGGCCACGTCCACCGACTCCTGCGGGACCACGGCCATCATGCCGACGCCCATGTTCAGGGTCTTCTCCAGCTCCAGGCGCTCCACCTGCCCGGCCACGGCGACCAGGTCGAAGATCGCACCGGGGGTCCAGGTCGAGCGGTCGACCGTGGCGTGCAGGTGGTCCGGGATCACCCGGGCGAGGTTGGCCGCGAGGCCGCCGCCCGTGATGTGGGAGTAGGCGTGCACGTCGGCCGTACGGGTGAGGGCCATGCAGTCCAGCGAGTAGATCTTCGTGGGCTCCAGCAGCTCCTCGCCGAGGGTCCGGCCGAGCTCCTCGACGTGGCCCTCCAGCGACATTCCGGCCCGGTCGAAGAGGACGTGGCGGACCAGCGAGTACCCGTTCGAGTGAAGACCGGAGGACGCCATCGCGATCACGGCGTCGCCCGTACGGATGCGATCGGCACCCAGCAGGCGGTCGTACTCGACGACGCCGGTGCCGGCGCCCGCCACGTCGAAGTCCTCCGGGCCCAGCAGGCCGGGGTGTTCGGCGGTCTCGCCGCCGACCAGGGCGCAGCCGGCGAGGACGCAGCCCTCGGCGATGCCCTTGACGATGGCCGCGACACGCTCGGGGTGGACCTTGCCGACGCAGATGTAGTCGGTCATGAAGAGCGGCTCGGCGCCGCAGACGACGATGTCGTCCATGACCATCGCCACGAGGTCGTGGCCGATGGTGTCGTACACGCCCATGCGGCGGGCGATGTCCACCTTGGTGCCGACGCCGTCCGTGGCCGAGGCGAGCAGGGGGCGCTCGTAGCGCTTGAGGGCGGAGGCGTCGAAGAGGCCGGCGAAACCGCCGAGGCCGCCGAGGACCTCGGGGCGCTGCGTCTTCTTCACCCACTCCTTCATCAGCTCGACGGCGCGGTCTCCCGCGTCGATGTCCACGCCCGCGGCTGCGTAGCTGGCACCGGTGGTCTTCTCTGTCATGACAGGAGAGAGCTTTCGTGTCGTTGCTGCGAGTGGTGCGAGGCCCCGGAAAAGCCTGAAAGAGAAGGCCTCGCGCAGGTTGAGCAGGATGAGGGGGGAAGGGGAGGTGCCGGGGTCCCGCGGGCTCGTGCGAGCCCGCGGAACGCGGCGTTGCCTCGGGCCCTACGGGCGCCGGAGCGCGTCGGCGGCGTCGGTGCCGCCGGCCAGCTCCGACTCCAGGAGCTGCTTGCCCAGGAGCTGCGGGTCGGGCAGTTCCATGGGGTACACGCCGTCGAAGCAGGCACGGCAGAGGTTGGGCTTCTGGATGGTCGTCGCCTCGATCATCGAGTCGAGCGAGATGTACGAGAGCGAGTCCGCGCCCAGCGACGTGGCGATCTCGTCGACCGTCATGCCGTTGGCGATCAGCTCGGCCCGGGTGGCGAAGTCGATGCCGAAGAAGCACGGCCACTTCACCGGCGGCGAGGAGATCCGGATGTGGACCTCCGCCGCGCCGGCCTCGCGGAGCATCTTGACCAGGGCGCGCTGGGTGTTGCCGCGGACGATCGAGTCGTCGACGACCACCAGGCGCTTGCCCCGGATGACTTCCTTGAGGGGGTTGAGCTTGAGGCGGATGCCGAGCTGGCGGATCGTCTGCGAGGGCTGGATGAAGGTCCGGCCCACGTAGGCGTTCTTGACCAGGCCGACGCCGTACGGAATCCCGCTGGCCTCCGCGTACCCGACGGCGGCGGGCGTGCCCGACTCCGGCGTCGATATCACCAGATCGGCATCGGCAGGGGCTTCCTTGGCCAGGCGCCGACCCATCTCGACACGCGAGAGGTAGACGTTCCGGCCGGCGATGTCGGTGTCCGGGCGCGCCAGGTAGACGTACTCGAAGACACAGCCCTTGGGCTTTGCTTCCGCGAAGCGAGAGGTCCGCAGGCCGTTCTCGTCGATCGCGATGAGCTCGCCCGGCTCGACCTCGCGGACGAAGCTGGCGCCGCAGATGTCGAGGGCGGCGGTCTCGCTCGCCACCACCCAGCCGCGCTCCAGGCGGCCGAGGACCAGCGGGCGGATGCCCTGCGGGTCACGGGCGGTGTAGAGCGTTCCCTCGTCCATGAAGACGAGCGAGAAGGCGCCCTTCACCTTCGGGAGGACCTTGGTGGCCGACTCCTCGATGGTCAGGGGCTTGCCGTCGTCGTCCGTCTGGCCGGCCAGGAGGGCGGTGACCAGGTCGGTGTCGTTGGTGGCCGCCACCTGGGTGGCACGGCCGTCCTGACGGGGGAGATCGGCGACCATCTCGGCCAACTCGGCGGTGTTCACCAGGTTGCCGTTGTGACCCAGGGCAATGGAGCCGTGGGCGGTCGCGCGGAAGGTCGGCTGAGCGTTCTCCCAGACGGAGGCACCAGTGGTCGAGTAGCGGGCGTGACCGACCGCGATATGACCCTGGAGCGAGCCGAGAGAGGTTTCGTCGAAGACTTGGGAAACGAGGCCCATGTCCTTGAAGACGAGGATCTGGGAACCGTTGCTCACAGCGATGCCCGCGGACTCTTGTCCACGGTGCTGCAATGCATACAGTCCGAAGTAGGTGAGCTTGGCGACCTCTTCACCCGGAGCCCAGACACCGAAGACGCCGCAAGCGTCCTGGGGGCCCTTTTCGCCGGGGAGCAGGTCGTGGTTGAGTCGTCCATCACCACGAGGCACGCCTCCAAGTGTAGGCGAGATCGACCACTGGTCCGAATTGGGGATGCCCGGGAAATGTCACAGCACGCAGGGTGACGAAACCTGTTCGGAGCCCGGCCGTCTCAATATCCGGATTGCCCTGGTTGACAGTCGCCTGTGGTTTCGTACAGGCTCCGGCCCATGCAGCCTCTCGGTGACCGCACCGTCACCCTCGTCGCGCGCCGACACGTGGACCTCGTCCGTGTCGCCAGCGCCATCTGTCGCTGTTCCGCGTAGTCACACGGCGCTTTTCCCTTTCCTTTTTTCGCCTTTCCCGCCGCTTTCCCTACGAGTCCGCTCCGCCGTGCCCTGCGCCGTCCCGCGCTGCCCGGAGCCGGCCCGCGCCGGAGGGCCGGCGGGCCGTGCTCTGGAGTACCCGTGACCTCGTACGAACCCAACCTGTCCCGGCGCGCCTTCGGCGGCGCCGTCGGCGCGGCGGTGGGGCTGGGCGTCGCCGCCCCGGCCCAGGCGGCGCCGGCCGCCGAAGCCCAGCACGCGGGCCCGCAGGAACGGGAGTTCCGGGCCGAGCGCGGCCGCCGCTCCCGCCGCCCGAACATCCTGTTCATCCTCGGGGACGACCTCGGCTGGGCCGACCTGTCCTCCTACGGCTCCCCGCACATCAAGACCCCGAACCTGGACCGGCTCGCCCGCCAGGGCGTCCGCTTCACCGACGCCTATTCGGGCTCCGCGACCTGCTCCCCGACCCGCTTCAGCCTGTACACCGGCCGCTATCCGGGCCGCGCCAAGGGCGGGCTCGCCGAGCCCATCGCCGACAAGTCGGCGGGCCTGGAGCCGACCCACCCGACGCTGGCCTCGCTGCTGCGCGGCTCCGGGTACGCGACCGCGCTGATAGGCAAGTGGCACTGCGGCTCCCTGCCCGACTACAGCCCGACCAAGTCGGGCTGGGACGAGTTCTTCGGCAACTTCGGCGGGGCCCTGGAGTACTACTCCAAGCTGGGCGGCGACGGCTCGTACGACCTCTACGAGGGCGACGCCGAGTACAAGGACCTGCGCTACTACACCCGGATCCTCACCGAGCGCGCGAGCGAGTACGTCTCCCGCGACCACGGCGACAAGCCGTGGCTGCTGAACCTCAACTTCACCACCCCGCACTGGCCGTGGATCGCCGACGGGGACACCGAGGCGAGCGCCGAGATCACCCGCCGGATCAAGGCCGGCGACCGGCGGGCCCTGTGGCACGAGGACGGCGGGTCCATCGAGAAGTACAAGCAGATGGTCGAGGACCTCGACCGGTCGATCGGCGAGGTGCTGCAGGCGCTGAAGCGCTCCGGCCAGGAGGAGGACACCCTGGTCTTCTTCTCCAGCGACAACGGCGGCGAGCGCTTCTCCCACAACTGGCCGCTCGCGGGCAACAAGGCCTCCCTCCAGGAGGGCGGCATCCGCGTCCCGAACATCGTGCGCTGGCCCGCCCGGCTCGACGGCGGCCAGGTCAGCCACGTACCGGTCTTCACCCCGGACTGGACGGCCACCCTGCTGGAACTGGCGGGCGCCCGCGCGAACCCGGCGTACCCGCTGGACGGGGTCAGCCTGGCCGGGTACCTGCCGCGCGGCGAGAAGGTCGCCGAGCGCAACCTGTTCTGGCGGGTGCGCAGGGAGCGGGCGCTGCGCCGCGGCGACTGGAAGTACTACCGCGGCAAGGCGGGCCGCGACCAGCTCTTCAACCTGGCCGGGGACATCCGCGAGCAGGCCGACAAGGCGGCACTGGAGCCGGCCCGGCTGGCCGAACTGCGGGCGGCCTGGGAGAAGACGGACGCGGGGCTGCTGCCGTACCCGGGCTGATCACCTGTCCCCGCGTCGGTGATGTGGTCCACAGCCTGTGGAAAGCTGCGGATCATGAGCGATGCGATACCCGAACCCAGTGCGTACGTACGTGGATTGCCGATCGGCGAGCGGATCCCCTTCCCCGCCGACGGCATCCCGTTCTGGGAGATCTTCCCGTACGAGGGGGACCTGCGGATCAAGGTGCTGGAGGAGCCGGTCCTGCCCGAACCGCCGCGCGGCGGTGAGGCCGGCCCGGACACCTGTCGCTCCTGCGCCCGACCGGACTCGAGCTTCCTCTGGACGGACGAACACTGGCGGCTGCACGGCGAGCACGGCGCGCTGCCGGCGGCGGTGATGCTGGTGCCGCGCGGCCACCACGACCTGCTGGACCTGCCGTCCGAGCTCGGCGCGATGCTCCAGCGGGTGGAGCGGGCGATCCGGACGCTGGGCGGGATCGCCCGCGTCCATGTGAACAAGTGGGGGGACGGCGGCGCCCACCTGCACCTCTTCCTGATGGCCCGCCCCGAGGGGATGCTGCAGCTGCGCGGCTCCTGCCTGCCGCTGTGGGACGACGTGCTGCCGAAGCTCCCGGACGAGGTGTGGGCCGAGTCCGCGCGCCTGATCGCCGGGGCGATGGCGAAGGACGGCGGGACCGCGCACCTCTGAAGCCGGGGCTCACTCGACGGCGGAGGCCGCCTTCGCGGTGATCGCCCTGCCGTCGCTGCCGGTGAGGGTCAGCGCGTCCGCGCTGACCTTCCAGGTGAGCGGGCCGCCGCCGAACAGGTCGGTGAGGGCCCGCTCGACCTCTCCGGGGCCGCCCTCGCAGGCCATCCGGGTGCTGGTGAGGGGGCCGACGGTGAGCTTGTCGCCCTCGACGGCGGCGCTCGCGTTGAAGCGGTTGCAGCCGAGGTTGCCGCTCACCGTCCCGTCCGCGGCCACGGTGAAGCGGGCCCGGCCCTCGGCTCCGGCCGGGATCGAGGAGGCCGTCTCCCCCTTGATCAGGGAGTCGACGGTCCACTGCGTGGCCACGAACGGGGCCGCGGGGGCCGGGGGCTTCGAGGTCAGGGCGATCGTGTTCCCGTCGGAGGCCTTCAGCGTGATCTTCTCCTGGCCCTGTTCCACGGTCAGCGAGCCCCGGAACAGCTTGGCGAAGGCCGTCTCGAAGGGCAGGTCGGGGCAGGCCATGTCGGTGTGGGCGCCGGGCGACACGGTCATGGTGGCCGCCGAGTCGAAGACCACCGCGGCGGTGAACCCGTTGCAGCCGTAGCTGCCGGTCGCCTCGGCCTCGTAGCCCTTGCCGCGCTCCACCGACATCCGGGCGGCAGCGGGAGCGGGCAGCACCTTGCCGTCGACGGTCAGGCTCTCGACCGACCAGGATCCGGAGAACCCGCGGGCGGGGTGCGTCCCCGGCGCGGCGCCGTCGTCACCGCAGGCGGTGGCGGTGGCGGACAGCGCGAGTACGGCGACCAGGGCGGCGGGGAGGAGCGGCAGCGTACGCATGCCGGTGGGACGCGGCCGGCCGCGAACCGGTTCCCGGATCAGCTCATCAGGGGGAGCAGCGCCGAGAGGTCGGCGCGCTCGCCGCTGGCCCGGACCTGGGCCCCGTCCAAGGCTTCGGCCCAGGTCGTACGGCCGGTGGCGAGCCGGATCCAGGTCAGCGCGTCGGTCTCCACCACGTTCGGCGGGGTGCCGCGGGTGTGCCGGGGACCCTCGACGCACTGCACCACCGCGAACGGCGGGACGCGGAACTCCACCGCCCCGCCCGGAGCCTTGAGCGCGAGGGCGTCGGCGAGCAGCCGGGTGCAGGCCGCCAGGGCCTGGCGGTCCACGGGGATGTCCAGTCCGGTGGCGCGGCGCAGGTCGTCGGTGTGGACGACCAGCTCGACGGTGCGGGTGACCAGGAAGTCGGCCAGGGTCATCGCGCCGATCCACAGGTCGAGCACGCGGCCGCCGGGGTTCGCTTCGAGCGCCTCGGCCAGGCGGGCGCCGGCCCGGTCGTAGAGCTCGGCGAGCGGGGCGCCCTCCAGGGTCTCCTTGGCGGCCTCGGCGATCTTCCCGGCGAGCGAGGCCGTCGCGAACGGCCACTCGGCGGCGGGCAGTTCGGCGACGGCGGCGGGCGGCCGGGCGAGGCCGCCGGCCAGCGAGTCGGCGATCCACGCGATATGCGCGGCCAGCTCGGCGACGGACCAGTCCCCGACCCCGCTGGGCCGGGCGAGCCGCTCGGGGTCCAACTCCCGTACGGCGTCCCGTACGTGCCCGAACTGCGCGAGGACGGCCGTACGGGTCCTGGCGTGGTCGTAGGTACGCGGCTTCTTCTTGGCGGGCGGCATGGGGCCGACCCTATCCCCGGCCGCCTTCTCCCCGGCCGGGAAGCACGAGACCGGTGCAGCCGCGCCGCGTCGCCGCCTCGGTGGCGTAGGCCGTGAAGACCTCGTCGAGGCGGGGGCCGAGCACGCGGGCGTACACGGGGTCCGTGTCCATCGTGAACGCCGCCGGGCGGCCCTGGCAGTCGGCCGAGGCGTAGCGGAGGTGCTCCCCGCGGCCGGCCTTGGTCCCGATCACCGAGACCGGGTACCCCGTGTGCGGCACCTGTGTCGCGACGGCCTCGTCGCCGACGTACGTCTGGGTCTGGATCCACCAGGGTGCGCGGGTCAGGACCCGGTCGAGGTCCTGGTCGCTCCGCTCCTGCCCGGTGAGTTCCGGGAAGATCCGTTCCGCCTCGGCGGGACTGGCCGCCAGGACGCAGGACTCGCCCCGGGTGCGGGCGGCGAGGGGGGCTCCGAGGGAGCGGTCGGGCAGCCGGCCCCGGTCCGCGCCGCGCAGGAAGGCGGCGTACCAGGAGCAGGTGCCCTGCGAGGCCGCCGCCGGGCCGAGGTCCACCGAGGTCTCGGCGAGCTTCGCGGGCAGTTCGGGCAGGACGGCTTCGCAGCCGATCTGCCGCGCCGACCGGTCGGCCGCCGTGCGGGCGATCTCCGCGAGCGAGCGCACGTCCGTCTGTGACACGTTGCCCTTCCACTCGGCGGCGGCCGAGGCCAGCACGGACGTGGTCCCGTCCCGGGCGGGCCGCTCGCAGCGTGCGGTCACCGTCACGAGGCGGCCCCGGTAGTCGCCGAGGGTTCCGTCTCCCAGCGGGTGGCGCCTCGCCTCCACGGCCCGCGCGGTGGCGTCCTCTCCCCGCGAGGGACTCAGCCCCCGGAACGGTTCGTCCTCGTCTCCGATGACGCGGAGCGGCTGCTCCCTCGGGAGGGCGTCCACCGCGAGGGAGAAGTGCGGGCCCTTCGTGGCGTCTTCGGCACTGGCCAGCCAGCACCGCCAGGGGCGGCCGGCGACCCCGAAGGTGTTGCGCCGGCCCCAGCCCTGGTCGGGGACCAGCCTGCCGGTCCCGCCGTGCAGTGCGAGCACGGTGTCCGGATCCGCGAGCCCGGCGCACTTGTCCTGTATCAGCGCGCGGCTCTCCCTGCGGTCCTGCCAAGCCCCGTACGAGTCCTTGAGCGACATGCCGCTGAAGATGACGGCCCCCAGCGCCACCATCAGCACAAGGGAGTTGACGCGGTTGCGCCGACGGCCGCGGTCCGGCAGCAGGGGGCGGGACGCCGCTCCCGGCTCGGGCGGTTCGAAGACGGAGCCCATGGATTCCCCCTCGTGAGCTGATGGACCGCGACCGTACCAATCGCCCGGCGGCAACACGGAGGCCCCGCCCACACCGTGGACGGGGCCTCGTCGTGCGAGAGCCGGATCAGGCGAGCAGCGCCGGGATCGTGGTCTCGTGGGCGGTGCGGAGTTCGGTCAGGGGGAGGGTGAACTCGCCCTGGATCTCGATCTCCTCGCCGTCGACCACACCGATCCGGGTCGCCGGCAGGCCCCGCGCACCGCACATGTCGGTGAAGCGGAGCTCCTCGCTGCGCGGGACGGCCACGATGGCCCGGCCCGCGGACTCCGAGAACAGGAAGGTGAAGGCGTCCAGCGCCTCCGGCACCACGATCCGCGCACCGTTGCCGCCGCGCAGGCAGGACTCGGTGAGCGCCTGGATCACGCCGCCGTCGGACAGGTCGTGCGCGGCGTCGATCATGCCGTCGCGCGAGGCCGAGATCAGGATCTCCGCGAGGAGCTTCTCGCGGCCCAGGTCCACCTTGGGCGGCATGCCGCCGAGGTGCTGGTGGACCACCTCGGACCAGGCGGAGCCGCCGAACTCCTCGGCGGTGTCGCCGAGCAGGTACAGCAGCTGGCCGGCCTCCGCGAACGCCATCGGCGTACGGCGGTTGACGTCGTCGATCACACCGAGGACCGCCACGACCGGGGTCGGGTGGATCGCGATGTCGCCCGTCTGGTTGTAGAGGGAGACGTTGCCGCCGGTCACCGGGGTGCCCAGCTCCAGGCAGCCGTCCGCAAGACCGCGGCAGGCCTCGGCGAACTGCCACATGACGTCCGGGTCCTCGGGGGAGCCGAAGTTCAGGCAGTCGGAGATCGCCAGCGGCTTGGCGCCGGTCGCGGCCACGTTGCGGTAGGACTCGGCCAGTGCGAGCTGCGCGCCCGTGTAGGGGTCGAGCTTCGCGTAGCGGCCGTTGCCGTCGGTGGACATGGCGACGCCGAGGTTGGTCTCCTCGTCGATGCGGACCATGCCGGCGTCCTCGGGCTGCGAGAGCACCGTGTTGCCCTGGACGAAGCGGTCGTACTGGTCGGTGATCCAGGACTTCGAGGCCTGGTTCGGCGACGAGACCAGGGCCAGGACCTGCGCGCGGAGCTCCTCGGAGGTCTGCGGGCGGGGCAGCTTGCCGGCGTCGTCGGCCTGCAGCGCGTCCTGCCAGGAGGGCCGCGCGTACGGGCGGTTGTAGACCGGGCCCTCGTGGGCGACGGTGCCCGGGGGCACGTCCACGATCTGCTCGCCGTGCCAGAAGATCTCCAGGCGCTCGCCGTCGGTCACCTCACCGATGACGGTGGCGATGACGTCCCACTTCTCGCAGATCTCCATGAAGCGGTCGACGTACTGCGGCTCGACGATCGCGCACATGCGCTCCTGTGACTCGCTCATGAGGATTTCCTCGGGCGAGAGCGTCGCGTCGCGCAGCGGGACGGTGTCGAGGTCGACGCGCATGCCGCCGCTGCCGGCGGAGGCCAGCTCGCTCGTGGCGCAGGAGAGCCCGGCGCCGCCGAGGTCCTGGATGCCCGCGACCAGCTTCTCCTTGAAGATCTCCAGGGTGCACTCGATGAGGAGCTTCTCCTGGAAGGGGTCGCCGACCTGCACCGCGGGGCGCTTGGTGGGCTTGGTGTCGTCGAAGGTCTCCGAGGCGAGGACGGAGACGCCGCCGATGCCGTCGCCGCCCGTGCGGGCGCCGTAGAGGATGACCTTGTTGCCCGGGCCGGAGGCCTTGGCGAGGTGGATGTCCTCGTGCTTCATGACGCCGATGCAGCCGGCGTTGACGAGGGGGTTGCCCTGGTAGCAGGCGTCGAAGACGACCTCGCCGCCGATGTTCGGCAGGCCGAGGCAGTTGCCGTAGCCGCCGATGCCCGCGACGACGCCCGGCAGGACGCGCTTGGTGTCGGGGTGGTCGGCCGCGCCGAAGCGCAGCGGGTCGACGACGGCGACCGGGCGGGCGCCCATGGCGAGGATGTCGCGGACGATGCCGCCGATGCCGGTGGCCGCGCCCTGGTAGGGCTCGATGTACGACGGGTGGTTGTGCGACTCGACCTTGAAGGTGACCGCGTAACCCTGGCCGACGTCGACGACTCCGGCGTTCTCGCCGATCCCGACGAGCATGGCGTCGTTCTGCGGGACCTTCTCGCCGAACTGCTTCAGGTGGACCTTGCTGCTCTTGTACGAGCAGTGCTCGGACCACATGACGGAGTACATGGCGAGCTCGGCGCCGGTGGGACGGCGTTCGAGGATCTCGCGGATCCGGGCGTACTCGTCCTCCTTGAGGCCGAGTTCCTTCCAGGGCTGGGAGGCGTCCGGGGTCTCGGTGGCGTTCTTGACGGTGTCGAGGCTCATGCGCTGACCAGCTTCTTCAGGACCGAGGTGAAGAACGGGAGGCCGTCGGTGCGGCCCGTCCCGATCAGCGGCTCGACCGCGTGCTCGGGGTGCGGCATGAGGCCGACGACGTTGCCCGCGGCGTTGGTGATGCCGGCGATGTCGCGCAGCGAGCCGTTCGGGTTCACGTCGAGGTACCGGAAGGCCACGCGGCCTTCGGCTTCCAGTTCGTCGAGCACCCGCTCGTCGGCCACGTAGCGGCCGTCCATGTTCTTGAGCGGTACGGAGATCTCCTCGCCGGCGGTGTAGTCGCCGGTCCAGGCCGTCTCCGTGTTCTCCACCCGCAGCTTCTGGTCGCGGCAGATGAAGTGCAGGTGGTTGTTGCGGAGCATCGCCCCCGGCAGCAGGTGGGCCTCGGTGAGGATCTGGAAGCCGTTGCAGATGCCGAGGACGGGCATGCCGCCCTTGGCCTGCTCGATGATGCTCTCCATCACCGGCGAGAAGCGGGAGATGGCTCCGGCGCGCAGGTAGTCCCCGTAGGAGAAGCCGCCCGCGAGGACGACCGCGTCGACCTGGTGGAGGTCCTTGTCGCGGTGCCAGAGCGATACGGGCTCGGCTCCCGCGAGGCGCACGGCGCGCAGCGAGTCACGGTCGTCGAGCGTTCCGGGGAACGTGACGACTCCGATGCGAGTGGTCACCGTCAGGCCTCGACCTTCACGGTGAAGTCTTCGATGACGGTGTTGGCGAGGAAGGTTTCGGCCATCTTGTGGATGCGGTCGAGGGCGGCCTGGTCGACCGGTCCCTCCACCTCCAGTTCGAAGCGCTTCCCCTGGCGAACGTCGGCGATCCCTTCGAAGCCCAGGCGCGGCAGTGCACGCTGCACCGCCTGGCCCTGGGGGTCGAGGATCTCCGGCTTGAGCATGACGTCGACTACGACGCGTGCCACTGGCACTCCCGATGAGGTGGTTGGTGCGAAGGCGGTTCCCTCAGCGTACCTGGAGGAAATTTCTACGCGGGTAGATATCTCTCTTGTACGATCCTCCACGCCGTTTCGGCTTCACCAACGCTTCGCAAAATCCGCCGGAAAACCACGCGCCCGGCATTGCGGCGGGACACGCGGAGATAATTAACTGGGCTTCGCAATGCAATGAGAATCGGGGTACAAAGGATTCCTCCGTTGCACCGGCATTTTTCGGTGCACGGCGACGCCAGAAAGATGCATTCCTCCGAAACATCCACACAGGCGACATCACCGCTCCGTCCGCGCACGTCAGCGGGGAGCGGCGTCGCACGAAGGGACCGATATCCGTGGCGCAGCGCGTAGTAGTCACGATCTCCGACGACATCGATGGCGGAGATGCATCGGAAACGGTGGTCTTCGGGCTGGACGGTAAGTCGTACGAGATCGACCTCAATGTGGCCAACGCAAAGAAACTGCGGAAGAGCCTCGCCCCCTTCGTGGCCGCCGGCCGCCGGCAGGCCCGCTCCGGGAAGGCCTTCAAGCACACCGCCATCGCCCCCGACCCGGCGGTCGTCCGGGCCTGGGCCCGGTCCAACCACCTCGACGTCCCGCCGCGCGGACGCATCCCCAAGAAGGTCTACGAGGAGTACAACGCCGCTCACTGAGAGCCGATTTGCCATCCACCCCCACGGATCCGCTAGTGTGTGGATCACGCCAAGGGGCGAGGCCACAGGTCAGACCCCGAAGTCGTGCGGGTGTAGTTCAGTAGCAGAACATCCCCCTTCCAGGGGGAAGGCGCAGTGTGCGATCCCTGTCACCCGCTCTGCTCGCTTTACCGACCACGGTTGTGGATCAGGTAGAGTGATGCACGCATCGCACGACAGTTTTGTCGTGAGAAGCATGCGGACGTAGCTCAGTTGGTAGAGCACCACCTTGCCAAGGTGGATGTCGCGCGTTCGAGTCGCGTCGTCCGCTCAGCGTATGAAGGCCCCGGTCAATGACCGGGGCCTTTGTCGTATGCCGGGTTATCGGAGATCCATGACAGGTGTCATGGCCTTCCCCGCCACGGGGCCGCGAGACTGGGGCCATGAAACTCAGCGGCTGGTGGAAGAACCGCAGCAGCGCGGGGAAGGTCGAGCTGTACACGCGCTGGTCGTTCCACCTCTTCGTGGCCATCGAGATCGTGTCGATCGGACTGGCCGTGCTGGGCTCGGCCGGGAAGTCTTCCGCGCCGGTCACGGCCGCGCTCTTCCTGACGGTGTGCGTGCAGTCCCTCGTCGTCGGCTTCCTCTCCTCCCGGTCGCTCGACTGGATCCTGGGCCGGCGCGAGCGACCGGTGCGGCTCGCGATCGTCGTCACCGGCCTCACCGCCGC
This sequence comes from Streptomyces tatrensis, assembly GCF_049310065.1. Taxonomy (NCBI): domain Bacteria; kingdom Bacillati; phylum Actinomycetota; class Actinomycetes; order Kitasatosporales; family Streptomycetaceae; genus Streptomyces; species Streptomyces tatrensis. Next base: position 4,641,758 of record NZ_JBMDLB010000011.1, read on the forward strand.
TGCCAACCTGGGCGTCCTCGGCCTGCGCGCGGCCGGCCTCACCGGCGACCCTGCGGTGGCCCCGACCCTCATCGCCGGCATGACCTGCTTCGCCAGCGGCACCCTCGTCCTGTCCCTGCGCGAGGTCCGGCAGATGCGCTACGTGGCTCCGGTCGCGGCCGTCTTCACCGGCCTGGCGTCCCTCGCCTTCGGCATCCCGGCGGGCGAGTCCGCCGGGATGGCCGTCGGGGTGCTGCTGAGCAGTGCCTTCTTCTGCTTCGCCTGCGGGTTCTCCGGCTGGCTGCTGGACACCGTGTACGAGCTGGACCGGGCCCGCGAGGTCCAGGCGCAGCTCGCGGTGGCCGAGGAGCGGCTGCGGTTCGGCCGGGACCTGCACGACGTGATGGGCCGCAACCTGGCGGTGATCGCCCTCAAGAGCGAGCTGGCCGTACAGCTCGCTCGGCGCGAACGCCCCGAAGCCGTCGACCAGATGATCGAGGTGCAGCGGATCGCCCGGGAGTCCCAGAAGGAGGTCCGCGACGTGGTCCGCGGCTACCGGGAGGCGAACCTCGCGGTGGAGCTGGAGGGTGCGCGCGGGGTCCTGCACGCGGCCGGGATGGACTGCCTGGTCGAGTACGAACAGGGCCGCGAGCTGCCCGCCGAGGCCCAGTCGGCGCTCGGCTGGGTGGTGCGCGAGGCGACGACGAACGTGCTGCGGCACGGCGACGCCCGCAGCTGCGTGATCCGGCTGACGGCGGGCCCCTCGGGCGCGCTCACGCTGGTGGTGGAGAACGACGGGGCCCCCAAGACCCCGGCCGGGCCCCCGGGCTCGGGGCTCGCGGGCCTGCGGGAACGGCTCGCGGTGCTGGACGGCACGCTGGAGGCCGGCCCGGTCGACGGTGGCCGGTTCCGGCTGCGGGCGCAGATTCCCGGCCCGGCGGCCGGGCCGATCCGAGAACTGGAGGCGCGGGCATGAGCCCCGTACGCGTACTGCTGGCCGACGACGAGCACCTGATCCGGGGCGCGCTCGCCGCGCTGCTGGGACTGGAGGACGACCTGCTGGTCGTCGCCGAGGCCGCCTCGGGGCCGGAGGCGCTCGCGATGGCGCGGGCCCACCGGCCGGACGTGGCGGTGCTGGACCTGCAGATGCCGGGGGCCGACGGTGTGAGCGTGGCCACATCCCTGCGGGCCGAACTCCCCGACTGCAAGACCATGATCGTGACCAGCCACGGCCGGCCCGGGCACCTGAAGCGGGCGCTGGCCGCGGGCGTACGGGCCTTCGCACCGAAGACCGTCTCGGCGCAGCGGCTGGCCGAGCTGATCCGGACCGTGCACGCCGGAGGCCGTTACGTGGACCCGGAGTTGGCGGCCGACGCGATCAGCGCGGGCGACTCCCCGCTGACCGCCCGCGAGGCCGAGGTGCTGGAACTGGCCGGTGACGGGGCACCGATCGCGGAGATCGCGGAGCGGGCCTCGCTGTCCCCCGGGACGGTACGGAACTACCTGTCCTCGGCGGCGACGAAGCTGGGCGCCGAAAACCGGCACACGGCGGTGCGTCTCGCACGGGCCCGGGGTTGGGTATAGTAGTTCTCGCGCTACGGCGCACCTGCGGACATAGCTCAGTTGGTAGAGCACCACCTTGCCAAGGTGGATGTCGCGCGTTCGAGTCGCGTTGTCCGCTCAGCAGTGAAGAAGCCCCGGTCCTCGGACCGGGGCTTCTTTCGTTCCCGGCGGCGGCGGGCGCGTCCCGCCCCGGAAGAAAAGGGGCCCCGTTTCCGGGGCCCCTTCGCCGTTCTTCGCCGTGTGCGGGCTCAGACCCAGGTCTGGCCCGTGAGGCGCTCGTAGGCCTCGACGTACCGGGAGCGGGTCTGCTCCACGACCTCCTGCGGGAGGGCGGGCGGCGGGAGTTCGCCCTTGGAGTCCCAGCCGGAGGCGGGGGAGGACAGCCAGTCGCGGACGTACTGCTTGTCGAAGGACGGCTGGCTGTGGCCCGGCTCCCACAGGTCGGCCGGCCAGAAGCGGGAGGAGTCCGGGGTCAGCACCTCGTCGGCGGCGACCAGGTTGCCGTCCTCGTCGAAGCCGAACTCGAACTTGGTGTCCGCCAGGATGATCCCGCGGTCGCGGGCGATGTCCCGGGCCCGGCCGTAGACGGCGAGGGTGGTCTGGCGCAGCAGGGCGGCCGTTTCGGCGCCCTGGGTGCGCGCGACCTCCTCGTAGGAGACGTTCTCGTCGTGCTCGCCGACCTCGGCCTTGGCGGCCGGGGTGAAGATCGGGCCGGGCAGCTCGGAGCCGTCGACCAGGCCCTCGGGCAGGCCCAGTCCGCAGACCGTACGGGTCTTCTCGTACTCGGCGAGGCCCGAGCCGGTCAGGTAGCCGCGGGCCACGCACTCGACGGGGATCATGTCGAGGTTCCGGCAGACCAGGGCGCGGCCGGCCCAGTCGGCGGGGGCGCCGGCGGGCAGCTCGGTGCTGATGACGTGGTTCGGGACGAGGTCCGCGAGCTGGTCGAACCACCACAGGGAGAGCTGGGTCAGGATCCGGCCCTTGTCCGGGATCTCGGTGGGCAGCACCCAGTCGGCGGCGGAGATGCGGTCACTGGCGACCATGACGAGATGGCCGTCCTCGTCGCGGTAGAGGTCGCGGACCTTGCCGGTGTGGAGGTGGACGAGGCCGGGCACCTGGACCGGCTCGGGCTTTTCGACGAATCCGGGCACGGAGTCTCCCTGTGGTTCTGTACGAGCGCGCGGCCCATTCTCCCGCACCTGGCCGCGCGCACGGACAACGGGTCCGCCGGTCCCGCTCTCAGTCCCTCTTGCAGATGCGGTCGAGGAGATTGGCGGTGGCCCGCTGGACCCGCTCGTCCACGTGCCCGGGGCGGTCGAGGGCCGGGGACCAGGCGAAGGTGCCGGACGCGAAGACGAGCGCGCCGCTGGGAGCCCGGTAGAGGGAGGTCTCCTGGTGGCGGCGGTGGCCGTCGCCGTCCTCGTACGGGGAGTGCGCGAGCAGGATCCGGCTCTGGTGCTCGGGGAGCTGCGTGCGCGGGAAGTACCGGTCGGCCTCGCCCGCGACCAGGCCGGGCAGTTCGTCGTTCTCGGCGGCTCCGGTGGAGTCCCAGAGCCAGTGCGTGGCATTGCGCACGATGAGGGGCGCGGGCTCGGGGACCCGTCCCGCGTACTGGATGCCGAGCAGCTGCTGCTCCGGGCGGTCCACCTCGCGCCAGAGGCTGGGGCGGCCCGGGCCGCGGCGTTTTCGGCAGGTGAGCAGCCGGTCGTCGACCCCGGAGGGCGAGGGGGAGAGCTCGACCTGCCAGTACATGGTGTTGGCGGAGAGGAAGACGAGCGAGGTGCCGTGGTCCCGGGCGCGCTCGACGGTGCGGCGCATGGGACCGGACCAGTATTCGTCGTGGCCGGGGAAGACCAGGCCGCGGTAACGGGTGGGGTCGACGCGGCCGGCGTGCAGGTCGCGGGCGTCGGCGTAGGCGAGGTCGTAGCCGTAGCGCTCGGCCCAGCGGATGAAGTCGTAGGCGTGGCCCACGTGCAGGGGCAGGCCCGCGCCGGCGTAGGGGCGGTCGAAGGAGACGGTGATGGCGGCGTCGCGCTCGCCGAGCAGCCGGCCCTCCTCGTCCCAGGCGTGGTAGAGGCTCGCGCCCGTTCTGCCGTCCTCCGGGTAGAGGTTGTAGGCCTGCCAGGTGATGTCGGGCAGCAGGAGCAGCAGATCGGCGGGGTGGTCGTCGCGCACCGTGAAGGGGATGTGCGAGCGGTATCCGTCGGCGGTCGTCAGGACCGCCACATAGGCGCCGACGCTCCAGTACGAGGGGACCTGCAGCCGCCAGGAGAGCCACCAGTGGTGACAGGAGACGGTGCGGTCCGCGGTCAGGGGCGCGGGCTGGACGATGCCGGAGAGCCGGGGGCTGGTGGTGATCTTGGAGGCACCGTCGCCGCCGTAGTGCCCGATGCGGTAGACGTCCACGGAGAACTGCTGGGGCGGATCCACGGTGATGTGGAAGTCGATGGCCTCACCGGGCGCGACGGCTCCGGTGGAGGCGAAGCCCTTGATCTGCCGGTGCACGTCGTCGGCGGTGCGGGGGCCGCCCGCGCCACGGGCACGGGGGATCTGCTGCCCCGGCCCGGCGGCCACGGCCGGGTCCACGTACCAGGGCACGACCTGGCCGTTGTCGTCGTAGTAGAGCTCGCTCCCCCGGAACCACGGCAGGGGGCCCTGGCCGAAGGGATCGGTCACCGCGTGCGCGAGCGCACCTGACTCCCAACGCCGGATCTGCTCCGCACCCATACCGCTCCCCTCCCTCGCTCCCCCGAATGCCGCGACCGATCCCCAGCACATCACATAACGCACGCACTCCGTCACCGTTCGTCGCGAAAAGTTCAACGGGGATCCCGCTCGCGCCCAGTACTGGGGCTCGGGTGGCCTGAGAGGCCGGAGGGGGGCGGGGCCCCGGGGTCCGGCGGTGGCCCCCGGGAGCCGGGAGCCCGGGGCGGTGGCCCTGGGCCGGGAGCCCGGGGCCTAGACCAGGCGGACCGGCTTCTCGGCGCGTACGCCGACCTCCGTGAGCCAGTCCCGGAGCGGGCCGGGGTCCCGGTCCTCCACGAGCGACAGCACCGGTCCGGCGAGATCGGCCCGGCGCACTCCGGCGACCAGCAGGACGGGCCCGTCCAGCCAGTCCAGGCCGGGCTCGCCCCCGGCGGAGTCGACGGCGGCGCAGCACACCAGCGCCACGACGTGGTCCGCCAGCAGGTCCCGCCCGCTGCGCGGAGCCTCCAGCGGGAACAGCGGCAGGGCGTCGGCCCCGCGGCCCGCGGCGGCGGCCGCGAAGGGCACCGCCTCCCGCGCCAGGTCACCGCTCAGCCGGCCCGCCAGGGCGTCGGCATCGGCGTCCGCGAGGTAGGTCAGCACCCGCTCCACCGTGGACGCGGCGGGCACCGACGAAGCCGACAGCGCGTCCAGCGCGGCCAGCAGGCGGGCCGCCTCCGTGCGCCACTTGCGGTCGACGACCTCCTCCGGATAGGCCGCCCAGTCCACCGGCGACCAGTCCGGACCGGCCTCGGCCGGCCCTCCGTGGAACAGCCGCGCCGCCAGCAGCGAGGTGGCCTCGTCCACCGCACCGGGCTGGTCCAGCAGATCGCACGCCGGGCGCTCGCCCAGCCGCGAGGTGTAGCCGTCGGCCAGCCGGTCGCGGCGGGAGAGCTCGGTCAGCGCGGAGACGACGCCCGCGTCCAGGTGCGCCGGCCAGCGGCCCATCCGCCAGGCGGGCAGCGCGACGCGGGTCAGCAGCCGGTCCCAGCCGGCGTACGCCAGCCCGACCTGCTCCTGGGCGACGATGCGCAGCGCGTAGTCCACACCCTGTGCACGGTCCGAGGCGGCGGCGGCCACCCCGCGCTCCATCTCGGCGGCGTCCACCCTGCACAGCCGCAGCAGCAGCCGGGCGGGGGCGGCGATCCAGCCGAGGAAGCGCCGGCCACCCACGTCCACGGCGGCGTCGAGGCCCCGTACGAATCCGCGCGCGTCGGCTATGTCCGGGTGCGCGGAGGGACCCGTACCGGCGACGACGGGCGCGAGGACGGCCCGCAGCTCGGCGACCCTCATCCACCACAGGAACGGCGAGCCGATCACCAGCACCGGGGCGGCGCCGGGCTCGGACTCCGGGCCGCCGGCCTCCTCGGATATGCGGCCGCGGGCGCGGCGGTGCGCCGCGTGCGTGCGGTCCTCCAGCCAGCTGTCGCAGTCGGGCGTCAGGGCTATCGCGGAGGGCGCCGGAACGTCCATCCGGTCCGCCAGGTCCCGCACGAGCCGGTAGAGATCGGGGGCGGCGGCCTCCGACAGGGGCACGGTCGGGGTCATGGCGGGGCTCGCCCGCAGCACGACGGCGGCGAAGATCCCGCCGACGATCAGGACGAACGCGGCGACGGCGCACACCGCGAGGGTCACGGCCGGCCAGGGGTCACCGACGAGCCTGCCCGTCGTACGGGCGCTCACCAGCACCACGGCCAGCGCGGCGGGCAGCAGCCCGACGGCCAGTGCCCTGCTGCGCACACGCAGCACGGCCAAGGCACGGGAACGCGCGGACGGCGTACCCACTTCAGCGATCGAACCGGTTCCGGACACGGCCGGACCTCACCCCCTCTGCCATGCGGCGGCGTTGCTCACTCCCCCACTGTGACACCAGCCACTGACATCGCAATGCCGGTGGGCCATGTGCCGGAATGAGAGCCGGAATGCTTGCGCCGCACCATAGTTGGGGCGGAGGCGGCCGTCAGGCAGACCGGGGGACGATCACCCGATGGAATGGCTTTGGGTAAAGCTGGGTGCGTTCGAACGCGGCTGGATGCACTCGCACGCGAGCATGCGCGCGGGCCCGGCCGCACCGAGTGCGCACCGGGCCCGCTTCCGTGGAATCCCGCTGATCAGCTGGATTCCGCGGCCTTCTCCGCGATGTCCGTGCGGTACTGCGAGCCGTCGAGCCCGATCCGCGCGACCGCCTTATACGCCCTGTCCCGGGCCTCCGCCAGATCGGAACCGGTCGCCGTCACCGACAGCACGCGTCCGCCCGCGCTGACGACCGCGTCGCCCTCGCTGCGCGTCCCCGCGTGCAGGACGTACGCGTGCGGGGCGTCCAGCTCGGCCACCTCGGCCAGGCCCGTGATGGGGTCCCCGGTGCGCGGGGTCTCCGGGTAGTTGTGGGAGGCGATGACGACCGTGACGGCCGCGTCCTCGCGCCAGCTGAGCGGGGGCAGGGAGTCCAGGGTGCCGTTGGCGGAGCCCAGCAGCACGCTCGCGAGCGGGGTGCGCAGCCGGGCCAGGACCACCTGGGTCTCGGGGTCGCCGAAGCGGGCGTTGAACTCGATGACCCGGGTCCCGCGCGAGGTGATCGCGAGGCCCGCGTAGAGCAGCCCGGAGAAGGGGGTGCCGCGGTGGCGCAGCTCGTCCACGGTGGGCTGCAGGACGGAGGCCATGACCTCGTCGACGAGCTTCGGGTCGGCCCAGGGGAGCGGGGAGTACGCGCCCATGCCGCCGGTGTTGGGGCCCGCGTCGCCGTCGAGCGCGCGCTTGAAGTCCTGCGCGGGCTGGAGCGGCAGCACGGTGACGCCGTCGGTGATGGCGAAGAGGGAGACCTCGGGGCCGTCGAGGAACTCCTCGATGACCACCCGGTCGCAGCCCAGCGCGTGGGCGCGGGCGGCGGCCCGGTCGTCGGTGACCACGACGCCCTTGCCGGCGGCGAGGCCGTCGTCCTTGACCACGTACGGGGCGCCGAAGGCGTCGAGGGCCTCGTCCACCTCTTCCGCGGTGGTGCACACGTAGCTGCGGGCCGTCGGGACGCCGGCCGCGGCCATCACGTCCTTGGCGAAGGCCTTGGAACCCTCCAGCTGCGCGGCTTCGCCGGACGGGCCGAAGACGGGGATGCCGACCGCGCGCACGGAGTCGGCGACCCCGGCGACGAGCGGGGCCTCCGGACCGACGACGACCAGGTCGGCGCGGAGCTCGGTGGCGAGGCGGGCGACGGCGTCGCCGTCGAGCGGGTCGACGGGGCGGAGCTCGGCCACCTCGGCGATGCCGGCATTGCCGGGAGCGCAGTACAGCGCGTTGACGTCGGAATCGAGGGACAGAGAGCGGCACAGGGCATGTTCGCGGGCGCCGCCGCCGATGACGAGGACCTTCACGCGATGAAGACTAGCCCGGGTTCCCGGGTGCCCTTCGTGCGGGCACCCAAGTCGGACCCCCTACTCGTTCGTATATTCCTCTACAACGGTGGCCCCGAGCTCGCGCACGATCAGGTCGTGTCCGCTGAGTGCGGTGTCGACGAGGTCGGGGTCGTCGGCCTCCGCGACGTCGTCCTCGGGGGCGACGGGCGGCGGCGCCTGGTGGGTCGGCTGCTGGTGCTGCTGGGACTGCTGCTGCGGATACGACTGCTGCGGCTGCTGGGACTGCTGCGGTTGCTGCGGCTGCTGTTGGTAGGACTGCTGGGGCTGCTGCGACTGCTGCGGGGCCTGCTGGGCCGGCGGCTGGTTGTAGGCGGGCGCGGGCGGAGCGCCGTAGGAGGACGCGGACACGGGGGCCATGGGCTGGGCGCCCCCGCCGACCACGGCCTCGATCTTCCAGGTGACCTGGAACTGCTCGGCGAGCACCGCCTTGAGGACGTCCTCGCTGCCGCTGCTCGCGAAGTTGTCGCGGGCCCCGGCGTTCGGGAAGCCGAGCTGGAGGGTGGTGCCGTCGAAGCCGGCGACCTGGGCGTTCTGGCTGAGCAGGATCCACGTGAAGCGGCGGCGGTTCTTGACGGCGTCCAGGACGGCCGGCCACATGGCCTGGATCTGCCCGGCGCCCGCGGCCATGCCGGGAGACGGGGCGGCGGGCGCCGCCGGTCCGGAGGCCTGGGCGGCCTGGGCGGGGGCCGCCGGGGGAGCCGCGGGGGCTGCCGGGGCGCCGGGGGTGGCCGCGCCGGGCCAGGCACCCGCGGCGGGAGCCGCCTGCGCGGGAGCGGGAGCAGCGGGGGCGCCCGGGGTGGCGGCGCCGGGCCAGGCACCGGGCGCGCCGCCGCCGGGCTGCGCGGCTCCGGGCCAGGCGCCGGGAGCGGCGGCCGGGGCCACCGGCTCGGGCGGAGCCACCGGGGCGGGGGCGGCCGGGGCGGGGGCCTGGTGCACGGGGGCCGGGGCCTGGTGCACGGGAGCCTGCTGCACCGGAACCGGCGGCGCGGGGGGCCGTACGGTCGCGGGGGCCATGGCATGGGCCTCCGGCCCCGGTACGTACCCCATGGCGGGGGCCGGGGCGAAGGCAGCGGCGGCGGAGGCCGCACCGCCGCGCTCCAGCCGTTCGAGCCGCGCCTGTACGGAACGCTCGTCGTCGAAGGCGGCGGGGAGCAGCACGCGGGCGCAGATCAGCTCGAGCTGCAGCCGGGGCGAGGTGGCTCCGCGCATCTCCGTGAGCCCCGTGTTGACGAGGTCGGCGGCGCGGGACAGCTCGGCGGCCCCGAAGACGGAGGCCTGGGCCTGCATCCGCTCGACCACGTCGGCGGGGGCGTCGATGAGCCCCTTCTCGCGGGCGTCGGGCACGGCGGCCAGGATCACCAGGTCGCGCAGCCGCTCCAGCAGGTCGCCGACGAAGCGGCGCGGGTCGTTGCCGCCCTCCACCACCCGGTCGACGATCTCGAACGCGGCGGCCCCGTCCCCGGCGGCGAACGCGTCCACGACGGAGTCGAGCAGCGACGCGTCGGTGTACCCGAGGAGCGAGGTGGCCATGGCGTACGTCACACCCTGCTCGGTGGCGCCGGCCAGGAGCTGGTCCATGACGGACATGGAGTCACGGACGGATCCGGCGCCGGCGCGCACGACGAGCGGCAGCACGCCCTCCTCGACGTGGGCGCCCTCGCGGCCGCAGACCTCGCCGAGGTAGTCGCGCAGGGTGCCGGGGGGCACGAGGCGGAAGGGGTAGTGGTGCGTCCGGGACCGGATGGTGCCGATGACCTTCTCGGGCTCGGTCGTGGCGAAGATGAACTTGAGGTGCTCCGGCGGCTCCTCGACCACCTTCAGCAGGGCGTTGAAGCCCGCCGGGGTGACCATGTGCGCCTCGTCGATGATGTAGATCTTGTACCGGCTGGAGGCGGGCCCGAAGAAGGCCTTCTCGCGCAGGTCACGGGCGTCGTCCACACCACCGTGCGAGGCCGCGTCGATCTCGATGACGTCGATGGAACCCGGCCCGTTGCGCGCGAGGTCCTTGCAGGACTGGCACTCCCCGCAGGGGGTGGGCGTGGGGCCCTGCTCGCAGTTCAGGCAGCGGGCCAGGATGCGCGCGCTGGTGGTCTTGCCACAGCCTCGCGGCCCACTGAACAGGTACGCGTGATTGACCCGGTTGTTGCGCAGCGCCTGCATCAGCGGGTCAGTGACATGCTCCTGACCGATGACCTCGGCGAACGACTCGGGGCGGTAGCGGCGGTACAGCGCAAGGGACGACACGTCTACGAGGTTATCCGGGCCCACCGACAACGGCGGCCCGCAGACCCGCCCGGTCCGCCGCAGTCCGCCCTCCGTGGTCCGCGCGCGGTACGTGCGCGCTGCGTGCGTGACCCCGAGCAGATGCGTGCATGATCCCGCGCTGAGCGGCCCGGCCGGCCCGACCCGTCCCGGAACGCAAAGCGCCCCCCACGCACCCGCCAGAGCCCACTTACCCTTGCTGCCTTCCGGCCCTGGGGGAGTTGGGTGAGATAGCGCCACGTGAGGGGCTGGCCCCACCCTAGCGGATGAAAGGCCCCGGAATCGAGCCGGACCCCGGCCGGAGCTCCACGCGACCCCGACCCGGACCCCGACCTGACCCCCGCCCCGGACCCCGGTCCGGGCCCGCCCGACGATCACGTTCGCGAGCACCCCTCAACGTCTTGTATTGTTTGCCGCGGAGGATTCGCCTAGTGGCCTAGGGCGCACGCTTGGAAAGCGTGTTGGGGGCAACCCCTCACGAGTTCGAATCTCGTATCCTCCGCCATTGCTCTCACCGGGCAATACGTCGAAGGGCCCCGCTGCTTGCAGCGGGGCCCTTCGACGTTCCTCAGACCTCGTTGTCCTGGTCTTTGTCCACAAGGACCTTTTCCGAGGGCCCCCAGATGGCCTCCCCGATCTTCTGTGCCACGTCCTTCAGCATGGCGTCGGGCACGTGCAGGTACCGCGCACGCATCCGGGCAGAGGTTCCCGCCTCCCAGCCCATGATCTGGTCGATGACCCGGTCCGGAACCCCCAGCAGCATGAGCACGGTCGCGGCGGTGTGCCGTGCGTCGTGCAGGCGCGCGTCCCTCACCCCCGCGTCGCCGATGAGCTTCTTCCAGTCGTGGTAGTCCGTGTTCGGGCTGAGCGGACCGCCGAGCGGCTTGGTGAACACGTACTCGGAATCAGTCCACAGGTCGCCGGCCGCCTTCCGCTCGCGGGCCTGCACCTCCTTGTGGGCCCGGAGCATCCGGACCAGAGGACCCGGCAAGGGCACCGCACGGCGCCCGGCGCGCGACTTGGTGTTCTTCGTCTCCCGCCGCACCTGGCTGCGCAGGGGGCAGTACCCGGCCTTCCGGCCGCACGGATCGGCTTCCTTGCATCCGTGGGCGTACTTCGGCCGCAGCCGGTTCCGGCGCAGCTTCAGGTACTCGTTCTCCAGGTCCACGTCGGCCCACCGGAGCCCCAGCGTCTCCCCCTGCCGCAGGCCGAGCGCGAGGGCGAGCATCCAGCGGGCGCTGTTGCGGCGCTTGTTCACCTCGATCAGCAGGCTCTGGATCTCCTCGACCGAATAGGGCTCGATCTCGTCTTCGGCCTCCTCCACGCGTGGCGGCTTGGCCAGCGCGGCGGCGTTCTTCGCCGCGTGGCCGCGCCTCACCGCCTCGCCGAGGGCCGTGCGCGCGGTCCGGTGGGCCTGGTGCGCCGTGGCGGGCTTGCTGCCCTTCGCCTTCATCCGGCGGTAGAGGCTCTCCAGGTGTTCCGGCTCCAGGCGGTCAATCCGGTGCCTGCCGATACCGGGCACGAGGTGCACCCGAACGGCCACCTCGTAGCCGTCGTAGGTGTTCTCGCTGACGGATTCCTTGGCGATGTTCTCGACCCAGTGCCACAGCCACTTCTCGACCGTCCACAGCTTCCCGGGCTGCTGGGCAGTCCCCTGGTCACGCTGCTTCTCCAGCCGCTTGACCTCCTCCATGAGGAGATCCTCCGTAAGCCGGGTGATGTGCCTCCGGTACGGCTCGCCGTTGTCCCGGTAGCCCATCGGCACCCTGGCGTGCCAGCGTCCGTCCTTTCCGAAGTAGATCGCGGTTTCGCCGTTGGCGCGGCGGGTGCCCTTCTTGCTCTTCTCTGCCACAGGCAGACTCCTGTCTCAGGTGGGCCGTCAAGCCGCGTGTTGGGGCGTGCGGAGGCGGGTCACGTACTCGGCCGGTGCATCGACCGGGACCCTGCGGAGTCCACCGATCAGGACGGACTCCAGTGCGCCAGTGCGGATCAGCGCGAAGCAGGTGGTTCTGCCGACGCGGAGTCGGCGGGCGGCTTCCTCGACGGTCAGCAGCACCAGCGTTGGATCTGCCGCGTGGGACACGGCGTCATGGGCGTCATGCATGGGCTCGCTCCTTGGCGGCCGCCACAGAAACCACGAAATACACAGAAACCCGGGGCAGGGGGTCTGACCTGCGGGAACCTCCCTGAGGGTGGTCCGCCACAGAAACCGCAGGAAGTCCCACAGAAATAAGGGCCCGGGGGTGGGCGGGTATTTGTGTGGGACTTCCGTGGGTTTCTGTGGCGGCGGCCCTCCTGCCGCCCCTGGCGGTGTTTGTGCAGGTCAGAGGCATGGTGGGGCTATTTCTGTGATTCTGTGGTTTCTGTGGCGGGGGTCAGACGGTCGGGTCGCTCAGCTGGGGGTGGATGAGGTAGCGCGGGGACGGCGGCCGGCCCCGGCCTCCGGTGCGCTGCACGGGCTGGCAGCGGATGAACCCGTGGTCGTCCAGCAGCTCCAGCGCGGGGTCCAGATCAGCGACCGTGGGGAATTCGGAGCGAGAGAGCTTCACCATGAGGTCGCGCTTGCTGACCTCGCTCCACTGCTGGGTGCGCAGCAGCTCCAGCACGGCATGGGCTCGGTTGGCGGTGTGGTCGGCGCCCATGAGGTCGAAGACCACCAGCGCGTGACCAGTGAAGTAGTCGATCAGCTTCACCGCCGCGCGCATGGTGTCCGCGCTGACGGGCTCGGTGTGGCCGTTCGTGGGGTGCGAGGCCAGGTGGAGCAGTCCGGCCAGGCGGCAGGTTGCGCCGCCCAGCTTGTTGGCCCAGTTCCCGACGTGAGCGAGGTCGCCCCCACGGGGCCGCAGCCGCGGTTCCTGGCGCTCCTCGAACGCGACGAGGACGTCACCCGCTTCGGGGGAGAGCTGAAGTACCGCCGGATCCGTCCAGTCCGCCAGGGACATGGTCAGAGCGGTGATGTTCTCCTCGTAGGTGGCGGCCACCGCGTCCGGGATCGGGTCGGGCAGGATCGTGCGGTGCCCGACGAGCGAGGTCGGGAGGGAGTAGAAGAACCGAGCCAACAGGCCCCGGTCGTTGGCTCCCTTGATGCGGCCGATGTCCTCCAGGACTGAGGGCTGCACGGTGAGACCCATGGTCAGGGCAGGCGACTCGATGAACTCCTCACGGCCCCGGCGATCAACCCTCAGCCGGTCACCTGCCTGCCCCCGCAAGAAGACATCCAAGTTCGGGGTGCCGGAGTAGCGTCCCGCGATGATGTCGAAGATGCCGCCCTCAGCGGACATCACAGAGAGCCTGCCGCCCTGTTCGGCCAGGAGTGAGGCGATGACCTCCGGGGTGGCGTCATCGGCCAGCAGACGGGGCTTTGCGGGCACCGTGACCGCTTCGGCGGCCTGAGCGAGGCCGATGGCCTCCGCGACGAGCTGGTCGCGCTTGTCTGCGTCGGCGCGGGCCGCCTTGGCCGCCGCGTTGTCCGCGACCTCCCTGGCGAGCCTGGCGGTGATCTCAGCCTCCACGATCCGCCCGGCGGACTGCGTGACCAGCAGTGCTTCGCAGCGGTAGAGCGGGTCGGCCATCAGGTTGAACACGGCGGACTTGCGGTTGCCCGGCGGCAGCGCGACGACCACGAACACGTTCACAGGCTCGCGCCAGCGACTGCGGACGTGGACCACCGCGCGGCCCCCGGCAGCAGTGCCGAGCACGGCGAGCGCGAGGGAGGCGGCCATGTCCACGGGCGTCTGCGTCTCCTCCGCAACCGCGCGCACGTAGTCGCCCAGCCAGGCCGGGAAAACCTCAGTGGGGAACGCCGGCAGTTCCCGGCGGGCCGTGAGCGGGATCGGCTCCTCCCACGGCGCAGCAGCCGCCGCCTGAGCGTCCAGAGCCTCAAAGCCCGCCCACAGCTCCGAGCTGTCCACGGGCTGTGTGGTCATGCCGCCCCTCCCAGGGTGTTGCGGGCGCTGCGGTGGATGCCGTCGCGGATGCTGGCTGCGACACGGGAGGGAACGAGGCCCTTGGCCAGGGCCGCTTCGGTGAGCGCGTCGGTCACCTCGGCCTCGCTGAGGGTCCGCGCGGCGATGAGCCTGCCGAGGGCGTACGCGGCGTTGTAGAGCGTCGTGTTCTGGGCTCCGGTGGCAGCAGCCGCGACCTTGGCGACCTCGCCGTTGAGAGCGGCCATCGCGTACCGGTCCGCCTTCCCGATCCGGGCGCGGAGAACGGCCACGGGGACCGGGGCGGGTGCGGGCGGCGTGGTGAGGAGGTCACCGAGCCACGTGGGGAGGGGGGCCGGAGGAGCGTCGTGAAGGATCTCGTACGAGCCCGCACCGACCCTGCTGCCGGCCGCGACCACGTACCCGCCCCAGGCGCGCGTGTCGACCTTCCACCCAAGGCGTCCTGCGCTCCCACGTAGCTGCTTTTCAGCAGGGGCGGTGAAGTACAGGTGCTGTCCGCCACGGCGGGTTCGCACGGTGAACGTCTCGGTCGGCAGCCGCTCACCGGCCCGCTCGCAGAGCATCGCGAACACGTCCAGGCCATCGGTCGCCCCCGCCCACTCCACGGGCGCGGGTCCGTCCTCGTCCTTGGGGATGTCGAGGTCCACGACCAGGAGACCGGCGGGGCCCGTGGCGATGCCGACGTTGTACGGGGCCGCCTGCCAGCACGCGGTGATCTGCTCGGGGGCGACAGTGGCGCGCTGTTCAGGGGTGCGGTGGCCGTCGGTGCAGCGGCCGCTGCGGGGGCAGTTGCGTTCGGGGTGTCCGGCGGGCCGCTTGTCTCCGGGGCGGAGCGGGAAGACGGGCCAGCCGCGCTCAGCGGCGGCCAGGGCCGCGCGCAGCAGCGCCGTGGTGGGGCTGGGTGTCATGCTGGGGGTCTCCTGTTTCTGCGAAGGGACGGAGAACCGGGGCGGTCGCGGTCTTGTGGTGAGAGGCGACCGCCCCGGGCACAGCTACAGGTCGGTGAGCGTGGCGGTGGGGATCTCGTAGACGTCGATGACGTCGTTCGCACCGTGCCAGCGGCCCGGGATGTGGTGGATGTAGACCACGTGGAGCGGGATTCCGTCGCGGCCGGTGAACGCGTAGACGTTGACCGCATCCACGTGCGTCGGGGTCTTGCGCGCACTGCTGATGTGGGACAGGACCCCGATCACGGTGATGGTCTCGGGCCGGTACCTCACTCCGTCGACCTGCGTGTAGAGCGTGGGGTGCTGGGTGGTGCTCAAGGCGGGGCTGGAACTCATCAGGGCTCTCTCCTAGTGCTGTTCGGTGGTCAGGCGGTGGGCGAGCTGTATGTTCGCGGTGATGAACCGGTGGTGGTCGTCCGGCGTGCACTGCGGCCGATCGCAGGTGACGGCCTCGCGGATCACTTCCGCGGCGAGCTGTACGGGCTCCCGGGCATCGATCACGGTGGTCACCGCCCCACGATCATGTGGTCGGGGTGGCCGTGGACCATGTGGTCCACGCACTCCGGGCAGTCCTCACGCGGGCCGAGTCCCGCGTGCGCCTTCCGGCCGGCGTGAGCGTGGTACCAGCACTGCCGGCACTCGCCCTTCGGGGGGTTCTGGGCTGTGGCCACGGCTACCACCAGCCCTTGTGGACGAACGTGCCGTCGGGGTCGATGTCCATGTCGGTTCTCCTCAGCTGTGGAAGTGGTTGCGCTTGAAGACGGCCCGGCGGATGTTGACGACCGTCCCGCCCCTGCCGGGCCCGCGGTTGGTGCCGAGGACCTGGGCGGCGATGAAGCCGCCGAAGATCACGGCGGCCAGGATGATGAGCTGCTGGATCAGCGCGGCAACGGCGGCGATGAAGGTGGTCAGGAGCATCAGGCCGCCGCAGGCCGCGGCGAAGCCGATGCCGCCGAGGGCGATGTTGACGGCGAGCGGGTTGATGGCCGGCCGCTCCGCGACGGGCTCGGGGGCCTTGGCGGGGGCGATGGCGTAGCCGGTGATGATGCGGCCGTCGGGGAGCTGGATCGTTTGGACGTCCGGCATCAAGTGCGGCTGCTGGACAGCGAGTGGTGCCGGGGCCATGGGGACCGGGTGGTGGATCTCGGCGGTCTCCCAGCGGGTCGGGTCGTAGTGGTTCAAGGGGTGCCTCCTACAGGTCGGGTATGGCGTCGATGAGCGAGTTGATGACCTCGGTGACGGCGGGAGCGGCTCCGGTGGAGGCGAGGTAGAAGCCGAACATCACGGCGACGAAGGCGGAGCCGACGCCGAGGGTCTTGGAGCGCAGAAGGAGCGCGAGGATGAGCCCGAAGAGCGCGACGAGGGTGATGGTGACGGCCAAGGAAGGCCTCCTTGCTCGGGGTTGGAGGAGCGGCTACTTGCGGCGCTTGTCGCGGGCGTCCTCGCGGGCCTGGGCCACCTCGCGGATGCGGTCGATCTCGTTCTCGATGCGCTTGGTGGACTTGCCGCGCTGCTGGCGACGGACGGCCTTGGCGCCGAGGTAGACGACCTTGGCGAGTTCGCCGAGGCTGTGCGGGTCCTTGTCGGTGAGCGCGAACTTCTCGCGGGCCATGACGGGATCTCCCTTGGGGTTAGCGGGTGCCGGCGCGATGGATACGGACGGCGCGGTTGTGGAGGCGGCGGCCGACGCGGACGCGTATGCCGTGGCCGTGGCAGCGGCGGCAGACCTTGCCGCGCTTGGGTCGTCCCTTGCGGTCGGTCTTGAGGAGCTGGCCGACGCCGTCGCACTTGCGGCAGGTGCCGAACGGGGACAGCCAGCACCTGACGCCGTAACCGAGGGTGACGACGAGTAGGCAGGCGCTAGCGAGCAGGGCAAGGCTCATGGGGGCCCTCCTGGGCGGGTTTTCGGGGTTTTCGCAGGTGGGCCGCTAGACGCTAGCGACCTGATCAGGTGCGGTTGGGGTCGCTAGCGAGGTTGCTAGGTCTAGCGACGTGGGTTGCTAGACCTAGCGGCCTCTCGGGCTACTTCGCGGCCCGGTTCTTGTCACGCTTGGTGATGGCGTCGATGATGTGCTGGCGCTCGATGCCGCGCCGGTTGGCGCCCTTGCCGGTCTCGGTCTTGCCCCACACCTGGTCGGTCTTGATGCCGAACGGCTTGAGGACGGTGCCGAGCTGGTCGGCCTTCGCACGGCCCTCCAGCTCGGCCCACGGCCCGTAGCTGCCGGGGTCGAGTTCGGCGAGGCGGTCCACGATGACCTCGGACCACACCTTGTCCTCGCTGCGGCCGAGGACGGTGGCGATGTCGTCCAGGATCGCGTCGGCGCTGCGGGGCGCGGGCACCTCGCCGATGGCGTCGCCGGTGAGGGTGCCCTCCTCCTCGCGCAGGGCGCGGGCCCGGACGAGGATGCTGTCGGCGTCGCGACCGTCGCCGAGGTAGGTCCGCACGATCCCGGAGTCGTCGCTCATGCCCTTGAGCAGACCGACACCCTTGTGGGACTTCAGGAGGCGGGAGGCGTCCAGGCCCTCGGAGTACGAACCGGCGCCGAGAACGACGTCGGAGACCTGCCAGGACCCGACACGCAGGGAGAACCGGGCCTGGTGCTGGTCACGGAGCACGGAGGGGCAGGCCTGGTCATCAGGCTTCTGCGTGGAGTTCAGGACCGACACCCCGACGGCCGGCGCGACCCGGGCGAGGTAGACCAGCAGCTCCAGAACGGCCTTGCCGTGGACGGGGTGCTGCAGGTACTCCTGCACCTCGTCCACCACAACGATGGTGAGGGGCATGTTGAGCTTCTTGTCCCGGGAGATTTCCGGGGTGAGCTTGCCCTCGGGGCAGATGTGCAGGGGCAGTTCGGAGAGCCGGTGGTAGCGATCCTCGACATCGGCCTTGAGCTCCGTCAGGGCGTTGATGAGGTGCTCGACGGGGTCGAAGCCGTTGCGGGGCACGATGCCGAACCCGATCCGGTGCGCGACCTTGGAGAAGGACCGCCAGTCCGGGGAGGCCTTCCCGTCGAACAGGATGATCCGCACGTACGGGTCCAGGGCCGCGGCCAGGACGATGGTGCGGGCGGAGAAGGTCTTGCCCTGGCGGGGGACGGCGCCGACGAGGAGGGACAGCCACAGCATGCTGGCCATGACCGGGTTGCCGCGCTCGTCCACGCCCCACGGGAACGGCTTCCAGAAGTCCACCCGTGTCGCGCCGAGGAGCGGTGTCCGGCCGGCGGGGACGGCGAGCGGGTCGCGGTCGGCGATCCACATCGACACCCGGCGGGCACTGGTCTCGTCGCGGTCCAGGAAGAGCTGGGTGGGGGAGATGTCGATGCCCGAGGCGAGCGGCACGTGCTTCTTGAGCGCGTCCTCGAACGTCTTGCCGTACGGCAGGTCGACCACGACCCGCCACCCGTCCCCGTCACGGCCGATCGGCCTGGGGAACGCAATGCCCTGGTCCTTGACGGTCAGACCGGCGGCGGCGAAGGCGCGGGTGATGATGTCCGAGGACAGGCGCCGCTTGCGGAAGGTGACCTTCGCCCGGTCGATCAGCGGCTTGTCCGCCGGGGCCCCGACCACACCGAGTGTGGTGGTCAGCGCGGCCATGGACAGCATGAGCATCCACGACGGGGCCATGACGTACACGGTCAGGGCCGCGGCCAGGCCGACGAACCCGGCGACCGCGGCAACGATGCCGCGAAGGCGGACGCGGTCGTTGCGCTGCCGCGACAGGCTCAGGTACTCCCCCGCGTCCTCAGCGCGCACGGCGGCCAGGCGGAGGTTCTTACCTTCGGCGTCGAACACCCACCGGCCGGCCGCGGCCGACCAGCGCCACGCACCGCGGGGGGCGTAGGCCAGGATCTTCGGCGTGTAGACCACCGGCAGCCGCAGCGCGTGGTAGCCGACCAGGGTTGAGTAGTGGCGGACGGCCCAGCGGCGTACGGCGGTCCGCTGGTCGGGGAGCTTGACCCAGTCGGGCAGGACCGGCTGCCGGGTCTTGTCGTGGGCCTGCATCCACTCCGCCACCGACGGCGGGTACACCTGCCGGGGCGGGTCGACCGGGGCGCCTTCGGCGAGGTCGTCCGAGTCGTCGTCGGTGTCGGGGAGTTCGGCCTGCCACTCACCAGGCCTGACCTCCCCCACGCCGGGGGCATCCGATCCGGGGCTCCTCTTGGGGAACGGGACGACCTTGGCGGTGTGCTCCTCCGGATCGACCGGAGGCGCGAACGGGTTGATGTCCGTCACGATGGTTCGACTCCTTCATGGGCGTAGAGGGCCCGGGGCGGCCTCGTTTCCTGGCAGGGACGGCCGCCCCGGGATTTTCGAAGGAATGCAGGTCAGGAGCCGCAGCAGATGCACGTGGCATCGGAGTCGGCGTTGTAGGTGTCGCACTGGCCGCACCGCCAGGTGGCGGACCGGGCCAGGACGCAGAGCAGGAGGCGGAGCATGAGGAACCTCTCGGGCGGCAGGTCAGTGGGCTCGCGAGTCAGAGGCTGATGGCCCAGGCGAGCGCGTCGGCGCCCTCCTGGACGGTGATGTCGTCGCCCTTGAGGTAGGCGCCGTACATCGTGTTGGCCCTGCGGGCCACGTCGTCGGCGGTGGCGCGGGGACGGTCGCCATCCCACGCGCCCCAGGCGCACAGCTCGAACGCGGCGTGACGGGCCTTGGCCTGCCGGGCTTCGGCACGGCGCTTGGCACGCCGGCGGCTGTTGCGGATCTCGCGGTGTTCGGCGTCGAGATTGCTGTCGACGGAGGTCTTGAAGGTGTTGGCAGCGGTGCTCATGGCTGATCTCCTGGACTGGTCGAGGTGGTCAGGCGGCGCGCTGTTCTTCGGGGGATGCAGGTCAGGGACGGCTGGGGTTGTTCGGGTTCCGCCGGTCGTAGTCCGCCCAGAAGCCCTTGGAACGCTCGCGGGATTCGGTCTCCAGCTCGTCGAAGCGGTTCTGTTGCAGCACGGACTGTCGGACCGACGCCGCTTCCGCCTTCCGGTCGGCGCGGCTCATCCGGCGCGGAGGCTCCTGTGCGCCAGGGGTGTCGGACTTCGGGTACTTCGGGGTGAACAGGCCCATGACGGGTCCCTTCAGGTCTCGGGGTAGGCGCAGGGGACGCATGTGCCGAGCGAGGCCGGGATGACGTATCCGGCGTCGCGGCGGCATTCGGGGCAGGTGCGGCGGGCGGTGTTGGCCTTGGCCAGCGCGGCCGTCTTGGCCGCTGTCATCGGCCGGACCGGCTTGGCCCGGTCGACGCGGTACAGGAACGCGGTCAACGGGCCGCGCCGGAAGCGTGGGCGGAGCACCTGACCGGCGATGTCCTGGCCGCCGGGACGGAGCCCGAGGGCGCGGAGCTGGCGGCGGGTGGCGAGGCCGTCCGGGGCAAGGCGCCACGGGAAGGTGGGTATCCCGTGGACGGCCCCGGTCGGGTCGAAGCAGCGGGCAAAAGTCAGGCTCATCCGGCCACCGCCGCGACGGCGGTCACCTGATCGGCGCGCTCGGCCTTGAGGGTGTCGCGCAGGGTGCGGCCGTTGGCCGACGAGGTGCGGACCGCCTTGCGGATCGCCTCCGCTGTCAGCTCGACGTCCGGCCAGTCGGCGGTAGCCGACCGTGCCTCGCCGAGGAGTTCGTCCGGGGTGCGGGTTGGTCGGGGTGTGCGGGCCGACTCCGGTACCCGACCGGTCGCCCGACGCGGAGCGTGCTGTACGGCGGCGACGGCCAAGGCCGGGGCCGACTGCGGCAGCTCGACCGGCGCGGCGACCAGTACCCGGTCGGCCGACTCGACGGCGGGGAGTTCGGCCACCTCGGTCGGGGCTGCGGGGGTCGACTCATGCAGGTCAGACCCCAACCGATTTGCGGTGGAGTGATCCGATTCATCCGCGTTCACCAAATCGACCGGACGGGGCGACCGGTCGACCTCCAGCTCCACCGTCACGGCACCCACTCGCTCGCCCAGTCCGGGCGAGCGCTCCAGACCAGTCGAGGCGGTGGGAGCCGCGCCGAACATGGCGGCCAGGGCCGCGTCGGCACCGGTGGTGAGCTGGGCGCGCTGGACGGTGAGGAGCCGCTCGCCGAGCGCGAGATCACCGGCACCGACCTTCTGCGCGAGCTGCCAGGACTTCAGGTCCGACTTCCTGCGAACCTTCTCGTCGGGATGGTTCGCGGCCCGTGCCCGGTGGTAGGCGAGAGCCTGCACGACCTCGGCGGCCCGCCGCTCGGCTTCAGCGTCGCGGCCGTCGCGGTAGACGACGATCCGGCGGGCCAGGAACGCGGCGCCCTCCGCCGACGCGGTCATGCCGAGCGGGGTCAGGGCGTAGATGACCATCTCGCCCACCGTGGTGGCGGCCATCACCGACATCGCCGATGCCGCAGCAGGAAGAACCCACAGCCCCGCCCGGATCACCAGCGGCGCCGACTGCCCCAGCAAGGTCAGTCCGAGCAACACGACCGCCAAGACAGCGGTCGCACCCTCACCGGCCGCGACCGCACCCACCGCCGTCCCCGACCCGAACGAGGCCGTGATGTTGGTGTACGTACCGAACCCACCGGCGGCGCCCGTGGCAAGCATGGGTACGAACGCGGATCCCAGCACCACCCGCTGAACCCTGGTCAGCGGCTTACCCGTGACGCTCATGCCACACCTGCCGGAAACGGAGCGTTGGCCAGGCCGGTCAACGCCGCGATCTCCTCGCCGGTGAGCCTGGTGTTCTCGTTCATGGCGTGCGCCACGACGCGGATCTCGCGCCACAGGCGGCCGACCCGCCGACGGGCCATGCCCCTGACCTGCCCCCAGGATTTCCCACCCGCCGGAACACGGTCACAGCACAGGAGCAAGCCGTTCTCGGCGAGCACGTCGATGGCCTGCGCCCGGTCGTGCTCGGCAGCACAGGCCGCGGCCCGCTCCGGCGTCCACAGGCCGTGGACCATGAGGTACTGCACCTGGGCGAGCGTGCCGGCCGCGCACTGCGCGGCGAACTGCCACGGCATGCTCGGGCGGAACTCGTACGAGGTGAGCCCAGTGACGGTGTACTGACCTGGTCCTGAGGACCAGGCGATGACCTCGCTGGAGACCACGTGGACGCCGTAGGCCATTGCGACCACGGCGTGCCCGGCCTCGTGGAACGCCGAGCCGAGACGGGCCTGCTCGTAGTCGAGCTCCATCTCCACGGTCGCCCGGGGGTTGCCCCGGTGGTCGAGCAGCAGCTCCGGCGCGGGGACGGTGGCCATCATGCCGCCACCCCCTTGCCGCCCTTGCGGGCCGGACGGCGGCCAGCGGGCCGCCGGATCAGCGGGACGACGTTGAACAGCTCCGGCGCACTCGCCTCGACCACCTGGGCGACGACCCGGGACACGTCGTCCGGGAGGTCCGGGTTCTCGGCGAGGATGTCGCGGGCCGCGTCCAGGCGGGCCACGCGCTCCTCCGCGCTCTCACCCTCCACGCCGAGCCACAGCTCCAGCGGGGTACCGAGAGCCAGCTCGATGAACTCGTTGACGCTAACGGCCTCCTGGCCGCCGATGTACGTACGCATGTGGATCTCTCCTGACGAGCGAAGGGATCCGGGGCAGTCTCGGTCCGTGGTGAGAGGCGACCGCCCCGGGGTGGAGTTGCACACAGAGCCCCAGCACACGGGGCCCGCGCTCCGGCCAGGAGTCGAACCTGACCTACGACCATCGGAGCAACACGGAGGGCAAAGCCCTCCGATCACGCGATGCCGGATCCGCCGAGAAGACGGAGCCGGGCAGGCACCTGGCCCGACATGGGCGGTCGGGGTGGTGGCCTGCACCCATCACCACACCTGTGCATGTGGCTGGGTCGGCACGCTCTTCAGTTCTCAAGCAACGGACGCGGCCTTCGTACTCACCCCATGGGGCTTTCCTCCGGGCGTTCCATGAGGAACATGTATTACGTGTTCCTCATCTTGCAGAGAAGGATTCGCTTCGTCAAGCCCTTCGGCTTTTTGGGGTTCCGCGAGTCCCTCGCTCGATCTGCTTACAGATTGGCCCCAGGGCCGAAGACGATCGACCCCGCACATGTACGACTTGTGGACGACTTCGCTACGGTGAAGTCGCACCAAGTCGTCCCAGGGGGGAGAGCACGGCATGGCCAACGAACGACTGCGCGGCGCGATCATCGAGAGCGGCCTGACGCTCGATCAAGTCGGCGCGCGCCTAGGCGTATCAGCGAAGACGGTGGAGCGCTGGATCGGTGACCCAAAGCGCAAGCCCTACCGGCGCTTCCAGTACGCCGCCGCTTCACTGCTTCAGTGCGAGATGTCCTACCTCTGGCCGGAGGAACGGACATCTGCCGAGGTGACAGAGGCTGGGAACGCAGAGCTGATCAAGCTGTATCCGCACCGCTCCGTCGTACCGAACCGCTTGTGGCCGCAGCTCTACGCGAAGGCGAAGGAGCACTTCGACGTGCTCGTCTACTCCGGCTTCTGGCTGACCGAAGACTCCGCGTTTCACCAGGTCGTGAAGGAGAAGTCAGCGGCCGGCGTCTCCATCCGCTTCATGCTCGGCGAACCGGAGAGCCCGGCTGTCGCGGTGCGCGGTGCTGATGAGGGCATCGGATCCGCCATGGCCAGCAAGGTTCGGAACGCCCTCGTCAACTACGGGCCCCTCTTCGGGCTCCCCGGGGTCGAGTTCCGGCTCCACGCCACCACCCTCTACAACTCGATCTACCGGGCTGATGACGAGATGCTGGCCAACGGCCACCTGTACGGGGTCGGCGCGTACATGGCCCCGGTCCTGCACATCCAGCGGGTGCCAGGGGGTGAACTGTTCGATGCGTACGCTGAGAGCATCGAACGGGTCTGGGAAACGGCCAGGCCCATCGCATCACCCGCCGACTGCGGAGGTCCGCACGCATGAGCCGAATCGACTACTTCCGCGACCCCAACGCGCCGGCGGCCAACTCCGTGGTCCCCTCGGTGACGGCGGTCGTCCGTGACGATGCCGGACGGCTGCTCATCATCCACAAGACCGACAACGACCTGTGGGCGCTCCCCGGGGGCGGCCACGACATCGGCGAGAGCATCGGCGACACGGTCGTGCGGGAGGTGGAGGAGGAAACGGGGATCACGGTCGAGATCGACGGCATCTCGGGGCTCTACACCGACCCTCAGCACGTGCTCGCCTACGACGACGGCGAGGTGCGACAGCAGTTCTCGATCTGCTTCCGCGCCCACCCGATCGGCGGTTCACTTCGGACGAGCAGCGAGTCGAAAGAGGTCCGCTGGATGGATCCGGCGGACCTCGACGACCTGGACATCCACCCGTCCATGAGGCTGCGCATCCAGCACGGCCTGGACGATTCGCGGTCTGAGCCCTACATCGGCTGATCTCCGGCGGCCACCTTGGCCATGCGGGACTCCACCCGCTCCGCGGCTGCATGGATCTCCGGTGCCGCCCGCTGGATGAAGCGACCGACGATCGTGTCCGGGCCGTACCGCTCCACGATCTCGGCCAGCCGTCGCGCCGGCGTGGTGTGGAGCCCGTCCGGCGTAGTCGTCATGTCGCAGAACAGCAGCGCGTCCACGAGGTCGGGGCGCTCCAGCTCGAATTCGCTCTCCAGCTCCTGCCGGAGCCCTCGCTCCTCGGCCTCCAGGAGGGCACAGGAGTGATGGGCCACGAGGCGGACAACCCGATCGTCCGCACCCTCCTGGTCACGGAGGAACCGGGCCCCGTCCAGCGGGTGGAAACCGGTGGTGGCGAGGCTCGGCGAGTAGCCGATGTCATGGAGCACCGCGGCTGCTTCCAGCAGCTCCGCATCGGCACTGAGGATCGGGCCGAGGGAGCGGGCTCGCTCGGCGACCCCGAGCGAGTGCACCCATCGGCGCGGCAGCGGATCAGACAGCAGCGATTCGGAGAGCGAGTACGCCCACGTAGTCAGTCCCATGACGGCCAAGGCTACGGCCGGCCGGTCTGAGTGGGGAGGGCGCGTACGGTGCGCCCCTTGCCGTGGACAGTGTCGAGCAAGCCTGTTCCCTCCATCTGGGCAATGGCACGGCGCACGGCCGTGCGGGAGACGTCGAAGCGCTCGCAGAGCTTGGCCTCGGACGGGTAGACGTCACCGATCGCCAGCGAATCCTCTGCGATCACGTCAGTCATCCGCTCCACGAGGGATCGCCGGTCGCCACCCCGTGCAACACTCCAGCCCTTGCCTGGCGCGGACTGAAGCACCCCCTCGGCTTCGAGGACCTTCAGCGCGCGGCGGATCGTATTGCGGGAGACCCCGTGCAGGCTGACGAGATCAGCCTCAGACGGCAGCGCGTCAACGATCTCGCCCTCTTCGATTCCCCTGCGCAGTGCCTCCGAAATACCCAGGTAGGTTCCGCGCGGACTGGCCTCCGACACGTGGGCTCCTCTCGCTCTCACCGTTGCTCGCTGCCAAGGGTGCCACGAGGCTCGGCACCCGGCCGGGGGGTGTTCCTCCCACGGCATTCGTTGTCCTGGTCTTTGTCCAGTACGCCGCCGGTCGCCACCGTTCAGCGTCGTACAGGGCCCCCGGCTCACATGCCGCGTGTACCCTCCTGAACGGCTCCGGACGGGCGTGCGCACAGTTGGAAAGCGTGTTGGGGGCAACCCCTCACGAGTTCGAATCTCGTATCCTCCGCCATTGCTCTCACCGGGCAATACGTTGAAGAGCCCCACCGCTTGCGGTGGGGCTCTTCGCGTTCCGTGGTCTCACTTCCAGTCTCAGTTATTTGCCGCACAACCGGATGATCCGCCACATTCTGGCTTCGATGGCCTATCCCTCACACTCCCAAGGGTTCAGCAGGAGTGCGCCTGATCGCGCCAGATGCTTGATGTTGCGGCTCACCAGCGTCCAGCCGTTCGCCAGCGCGGTGGCAGCGATCAGCGCATCGGGTGGATCGATGCTGGTCCCGGCACTCTTGAGCCTCCGGTGAAGGGCGAGGTAGGCGAGTGCCTCCTGCTCTCCAAATGGCGGCGATCCGGTCGCGGTACTGATCACGGACATCTGCGAGCGCCCGCTCGAAAGCGGTACGCCGCACCAGATCCGGCGTCCCCTGGATGCCCGCCTCGATCTCCGCGATCGTGATGACGCTCAGATGGAGGGCAGGAGCTGGAACAGACCGAGCCCAGGCGACGACGGCCGGGGCAGGCTTCGGCCGGGTGGTGATCTCGGCGACCACATTGGTGTCGAGCAGATAGATCACTCGCCATCCGCCTCGTCGTCGTAGGGCCGCTGCCCGAACTCCAGCCCCTCGAACGGGGCCGCCGTAAGCCGTTCAAGGAACCCGTCACTGCCCAGGGTCGCCCAGCGGTGAAGCATCTCGGGCAAGGCATCGATGTCGGTGTCGGCGAGCTCGGCATCGAAATGCCCAAGCTGAAGCTCGGGCAGAGACTCCCGGATCTCCCGGATCGTCCGTAGCGGATGAGTCTCCTCGGGTCTGCGCGGCGGGAGCGGCAGATTCGGGGCAGTGCTCATGATCGGCTCCTCCGCGCTGTGGTCCAGGGGCTCATGCCTGCAGACCACCCTAGGCCGGGTGGCCCCGGAGAGGTCCGAAAACGACCCGAATCCCAGCTTTGACGGGACCATCCGGCGAATCGCCGTCGGCTGCGTCCGGCCGCGACACCCACGGCACACCGAGAGTGGCTGCACGTCGCTGCGGTCAGCGCCGCCGCCGCGGCAACTGCCGTTGCCGCATGGAGCTTGATCATTGCCCTCAGCTGCACTGACCAGTAGTTTCGTGCTGCTCAAGGGGCTG
This sequence comes from Streptomyces tatrensis, assembly GCF_049310065.1. Taxonomy (NCBI): domain Bacteria; kingdom Bacillati; phylum Actinomycetota; class Actinomycetes; order Kitasatosporales; family Streptomycetaceae; genus Streptomyces; species Streptomyces tatrensis. The sequence continues at coordinate 4,668,315 of NZ_JBMDLB010000011.1, forward strand.
GGTCGGCGCGGGCGTCGGCCTGCGGGTTCTGTGCGTATCGGGGGGCGGGAATGGAAGGCGCCGACACGGCCGGAGTCGCCCGGGGGGTCACGGTGGAGCGGCTCGAAGATCACCGGGGCGAGCTGACCGGCTACTGCTACCGGATGCTCGGGTCGGTGTTCGAAGCGGAGGATGCCGTACAGGAGACGATGATCCGGGCCTGGCGGAACTCCGACCGGTTCGAGGGACGTTCGTCGCTGCGCTCGTGGGTCTACCGCATCGCCACCAACGTCTGCCTGGACGCGCTGGCCGCCGGGAAGCGGCGGGCCCGCCCCATGGATCTGTGCGGCCCCACCAGTGGCGCCACCGAACCGGGTGCTCCGCTGGAAGCCGGCCTCTGGGTCGAGCCCTGCCCCGGCGACCCCGCGGACCTCGCCGTGGGCGACGAGTCGGTCCACCTCGCCTTCATCGCCGCGCTGCAGCACCTGCCGCCCCGCCAGCGGGCGACGCTGATCCTCCGCGAGGTCCTCGGCTTCTCGGCCGTGGAGGTGGCCGACCTCCACGGCTCCACCGTGGCCTCGGCCAACAGCGCGCTCCAGCGGGCCCGGGCCACGCTCGCCGCCCGGCGCGCCGAGACCGGCGACCTGGCCGCCCCGCCGTCCGATGCCGTCCAGCGGGCCCTGGCCGAGCGGTACGCCGCGGCCTTCTCCCGCTTCGACATGGAAGAGCTGAACATGCTGCTCCACATCGACGCCACGATGTGCCTGCCCCCGTACGCCCTATGGATGCGCGGAGCCCGCGACATCCAGGCCTGGCTGACCGGACCCGCCGTCGGCTGCCGCGGCTCCCGGCTGATCCCCACCGTGGCGAACGGCTCCCCCGCCTTCGGCCAGTACCGGCCCGGCGCCGACGGCACGGGGTTCGATCCCTGGGCGCTCCAGGTCCTCGACGTCCGCGCCGACCGGGTCACCGGCATCAGCTTCTTCCGCGACACCGAGCGGCTGTTCCCGCTGTTCGGGCTGCCCGCCCGCGTGGACGGATAGGGATCATCTGGTGGCGAGGCGTGCAGTCACCGCGGTGAGCCCGGCGAGGCCCAGACCGGCTCCCGCGGTGAAGGCCAGGACGGTGACCGAGGAGCCCGCGAAGCCCGCGAGGACACCGACCGGGACGAGGCGGCAGACCACGGCCTCGGCGCGGTCCGACCGGGCGGCGAAGTAGCGGGCCAGGACCAGGAACGCGGCGCACAGCGCGAGGTAGCCGAGCGAACCGGCGACCATGTGGACGGCGCCGTGGGCGGACATCGAGGTCACCCGCCCCTCGGGGGCGCCGACTGGGAACCCGGCCCCGGGGTCGGCCTTGAACACCCCGCTGACCAGGAACGACACCCCGAACACGCCAACCAGCAGCGGCGCCCAGGTACCACCCGGGCCGCCGCGCATCACCCTGCTCAGCCCGAGCGCGACGCCGATCACCAGGACGCCGGTGACAAGGAAGGCGGTCACCTGGATCCAGCCCGGGTCGCCGAGGCTGAGCTGGCTGAGGGCGTTGCGGGTGAAGTCGAAGCCGTCCCGGGTGAAGCCCTGGACCACGCCCAGGCCCAGGAACAGCGGACCGGCCGCAGCCCCGCCGGCCAACAGCCACCGCGCCTTCTGACCAGGCAGGGCCGCAGGGCGAGCAGTGATCGGGGCGCTGATCGTTTGGGTCATGGAGTGCCTTCCCTCGTTCCGGGGGTCCGCTCGTGGGTCCTGTGCCCCGAAGCGCCGCGGAGTTGTCAGCTGTATGACCGGAGGGAAAGACTGGAGTAATCGAGCAGCCGATAGTGTCCTGGGTCACATCCGATCTTGCGGAACGACACGCCCTCATGGATCGAGGCGCCGAGAGCACGCAGGGCCCCGGCCTAGAAGGCGTGATCCGACACCCCGGCCTCAGTTCCGGCCTCATTCCCGGCTGTCCTGCGATCCGGGGCCCGGTGCGGTGATGATGGACGGGTGGAGGTACCGGTGGCCGAGTCGTCGGGTCCGCAGGAGGCCCGTTGCCCGATGTGCGGACGGCATGACGATGCCTACGGCGTGTCGGCGGAGTTCTACGACATCCTGCACCGGGCGGCGTACCAGCGGCACGCGGCGGCGCTGGCCGCGCCCGCCGCCGAGGCCAAGGTCGGGATCGTGGAACTCGGCGCCGGCACCGGCCTGGTCACCGAGGTGCTCGCGCGCGCCTCGTCGGTACCGGTGCACGCGGTGGAGCCGGCGACAGCGATGCGCTCGGTGCTGCTCTCCCGGCTGGCGGCAGCCGACAGGTCGGTCGCCGACCGGGTGACCGTCCACGCTTGCCCGGCTCAGGGGATCGCGTCCGAACTCGAAGGGCAGGCGGACCTCGCGGTGTGTCTCCGGGTGATCGCCTGCCTGTCTCCCCCCGAACGCCCTGCGGTGTGGCGGGCACTGGCCGCCTGGCTGGTACCCGACGGCCTGCTGTTCCTCGACCGCCCACCGGCCCGGCTGCCGGACGGCCCGCGACGCCGACTGCTGGGCGAGGCGCGGGTCGGATCCGACACCTACGCCGGCTGGCTCACCGAATGCCCCGACGGGCGACGGATCCGGTACGCCTACTCGTACCGGGTGCACCGGCAGGGCCGGGTGGTGCGCCGGGCGGAGGAGACCTTCCACCTGTGGCCGATGACCTCGCGTGCGCTGGAGGAGGAGCTGGCGGACGCGGGCTTCCGGCTGGAGGGCACGGCCTCGCCGGAAGCGGACGTCCTGCGCGCCACCCGGCTGGCCTCACGGACGCGATCCTTGCCGTGCGGACCGGCACGAGGTGCGGGGCAACGGAAGCTGTGACTGCATGGAAGGGAAGCGCGGCCGAGACGGCGGGAGCAATGGCATGAGCGGATTGAGCAGAGCCCTGCTGACCGAGGATGAGATCGCGGAAGACCTGTCCCTGCTGCCGCTCTGGGCGCGCGAGGGCCACACGATCGTCCGTACCGTCGAGCTGGCCTCCTTCCCGGAAGCGATCCAGACCGTGGTGAAGATCGCCGAGATCGCCGAGGAGATGGACCACCACCCCGACATCGACATCCGCTGGCGAACCCTGCACTTCTCGCTCATGACCTACAGCGAAGGCGGACTGACCAGACTCGACTTCGCGCTGGCGGCACGCATCGACGGAGTGCTTTCAGCCGCCACCAGTGCCTGAGCGGCGGCTACGCGGAGGCCCGGTACGCCCCGCAGGAATGCCGCGATGCCGCCTTGGATCAGACGGTCGACCTCCTCCGCCAACGGGCGTGTGGTCTCGATCCTGGTCTCGTTCACCGTCGTACAGCGGCGTTCAGGAAACCTGCTCGTCCGGCTTCCGGTGCATGTCAGGACGGTTACGGCCCCCACCGGACGGCGGTACGAACATTTGGAAAGCGTGTTGGGGGCAACCCCTCACGAGTTCGAATCTCGTATCCTCCGCCATTGCTCTCACCGGGCAATACGTCGAAGAGCCCCACCGCCTGCGGTGGGGCTCTTTGCGTTGCCCCGTCAGGCAGGGACCGCGACCGGGATCGCGTCAGAGGGCTCGCTAGCGTGGCGGCATGGATGCGGCACAGGAGTTTGAGGACCATCGATCGCGGCTGTTCTCGCTGGCGTACCGGATGCTCGGCTCGGCGGCCGAGGCCGAGGACGCCGTGCAGGACGCGTACCTGCGCTGGCACGGGGCCCGGCCCGGGCAAGTGGTCGCGCCGGGGCCGTGGCTGGCCAAGGTGGTCACCAACCTGTGCCTGAACCGGCTCACCTCCGCCCGGGTGCAGCGCGAGGAGTACTTCGGGCCCTGGATCCCCGAGCCGGTGGGGACCGGCGCCGGGGCGCTGGGGCCGATGGAGACGGCCGAGCAGCGGGACTCGGTGTCGTTCGCCGTGCTGACGATGATGGAGCGGCTGTCGGCCCCCGAGCGGGCCTGCGTGGTGCTGCGCGACGCCTTCGACTACAGCCACCGGGACATCGCGGGCGTACTCGACTGCTCGGAGGCGAACGCGCGCCAGCTCTACCGACGGGCCAAGCAGCACCTGGCCGACGGCCGGCCGCGGTTCACCACCTCGCGGGAGCAGGACGACGAACTGCTCGCCCGGTTCCTGGCCGCCGCGTCCGAGGGCGCGATGGACGGGCTGGAACAGCTCCTCTCCGAGCAGGTCGTCGTCTGGTCGGACGGCGGTGGCAAGGCGAGCGCGGCGAGCCGGCCGGTGGCCGGGCGGGACAAGGCGGCCCGATTCCTCGTCGGTCTCTTCTCCCGGTGGGTCAACGGCGTGGAGATCGGCTTCGCCGAGGCGAACGGCGTTCCGGCGGTGGTCAGCTGGGCGGACGGCGAGCTGACCGCGTTCGGGGCGCTGGAGCTCGGCGAGGGCGGGATCACCGGCGTCAGGCTCGTCCTGAACCCGGACAAACTGGCCTTCCTCGCAACTCAGCTCCGAGAGCTGTCACAGAACGGCTGACCCGTCGGTTCTTCATCGGTGACGGCGCGATCGACGAGGGATTCGGAAGGCTGGGACTGATGGAGAACGACACGATCATGGTGACCGGAGCGACGGGCACGCTCGGCCGCGAGGTGCTGGAACGGGTCCGCCGCACCGGCCGCCCGGTCCGCGCGCTCACGCGCCGCACCGCGCTGCCCGACGACGCCGGCGTGGACTGGTACACCGGCGACCTGACCACGGGCGCCGGGCTCGACGAGGCACTCGCGGGCGTCGTCACGGTCATCCACTGCGCGAGCGACATCCGGCACTTCAAGAACGACGTCCCGGGCTTCCGGCACCTGCTGGAAGCCGGGAAGCGGGCCGGCGTCGAGCACGTCGTCAACATCTCGATCGTCGGCGTCGACCGGATCCCCTACCCGTACTACCAGGTCAAGCTGGAGGGCGAGGAGCTGCTCGCCGCCTCGGGGACGGGCTGGACCAACCTGCGGGCCACCCAGTTCCCCGCGCTGCTCGACCTCGCCTTCGGGGCCCTGTCCAAGCTCCCGGTCGTCCTCGTACCGTCCGGCACCGACTGCCAGCCGGTCGACGTGGGCGAGGTCGCGGACCGGCTGGTCGAGCTGGCCCTCGGCGACCCGGCCGGCCGGGTGCCCGACTTCGCCGGCCCGACCGTGTACCCGGCCGCCGCTCTCGCCAGGGACTGGCTGCGCGCCGCCGGCAAGCGCCGCGCCGTCCTTCCCGTCCACGTCCCCGGCAGGATCGGGGCCGCCTGGCGCGCCGGCCACCTGACCGCACCGGGCCAGGCGCTCGGCCGGCGCACCTGGGAGCAGTACCTCGCCGAGCGGGCCTCCCGCTGACCCCGCGGCCGGCCGGACGGATGGGCGGATGCGGCGGCCCGCTGGACGTGCGGGCGGGCATACCGGCACATACCGTTTCTCGAGACGACACGGCCCGGGACGGTGCAGGAGGTCGCGCGGGCGGGAAGGCGGCGGGAAGCGGGTGAGTGCGGGTGGCGTGGATGGACTGGCTCAGGACGGAGATCTTCCAGCCCTATCCCGAGCTGCTGATCTTCCTGACCATCGCCGTCGGCTTCCTGCTCGGCCGCCTCCGGTACAAGTCCATCGCCCTCGGCGCCGTCACCGGCTGCCTCGTCGCCGGGCTGGTCATCGGCTCCCAGGCGAAGGTCGAGATCGACGGTCCCATCAAGTCCGTCTTCTTCCTGATGTTCCTCTTCGCCCTCGGCTACGACGTCGGCCCGCAGTTCTTCCGCGCCCTGCGCAAGGACGGCCTCCCCCAGGTGGTCCTCGCCCTCATCGTCTGCGTCACCGGACTCGCCTCCGCCTGGGCCTTCGCCACCCTCGCCGGTTACGGGCCCGGCCTGTCCGCCGGTCTGCTCGGCGGTGGCCTCACCCAGTCCGCCGTCATCGGCGTCGGCTCCGACGCCATCTCCCACCTGCCCGGCGTCAGTGCGGCCGAGGCGCGGGACCAGTCCCATCTGATCGCCGTCGCCTACGCGGTCACGTACCCCCTCGGTACGGTCCTGCCCGCGCTGCTCCTCGCCGGATTCCTGCCCCGCCTCCTCCACCGGGACCTCGCGGCCGAGAGCGCCGTGCTCGCCGCCGACCTGGAGGCCGCGGAGGACGACCCCGACGCCGGGGAGGGCTACTACAAGCACGTGCTGCGCGCGTACGCCGTCGACGTGGCGGCCTTCGCCGGGCGCACGATCGGGGACTTCGAGGCGGAGCAGAAGGCCGCCGGGCGGCGGCTCTACATCACCCGGCTGCGCCGCGGCGGGGAGATCCTGGAGCACACCACGGACACCCGCGTCGAGATCGGGGACGTCCTGGCCGTCAGCGCGGTCCGCGGCGACCTGGTCGCGTACGACGCGCGCACGCACATCGGGATGGAGACGGACGACTTCGAGCTGCTCGCCTACCGCACCGAGTCCCTGCACGTGGTCATCACCGACCGGAACCTCAGCGGGCGCACCATCCGCACCCTGCGCCACGAGGAGTTCATGCCGGGCGTCTTCGTCGACGAGCACTGGAGGGCCGGCGCCGACCTGCGGGTCCGCCTCGACAGCACGGTGGAGCGGGGCGACACCCTGGTCCTGACGGGGCCGCGCAGCCGGGTGGAGGCGGCCGCGGCGGAGCTGGGCAAGCCGGTGCCCACCAGCTTCGCGACGGACATGGTGTGGATCGCGCTCGGGCTCTTCCTCGGCGGCTGCCTCGGCATCCCGGCGCTGCACGCGGCCGGGGCGCCGCTGTCGCTGTCCACCTCCACCGGGGCGTTGCTGATGGGGCTGGTCTTCGGCTGGATCCGGAGCAAGTACCCCACGTACGGGAACCTGCCGTCGGCGGCGCAGTGGCTGATGGGCACGCTCGGCCTGTGCGTGTTCGTCACGGTCGTCGGCCTCAACGCCGGCCCGAGCTTCGTCCCGGGCCTGCGCGAAGCCGGCTGGCCGCTGCTGCTCTGGGGGGCCGCCGTGACGACCGTGCCGCTGCTGGCCGGATTCGCCTACGGGCACTTCGTGCAGCGGCTCCCCCTCCCGATCCTGCTCGGCGCACTGGCCGGAGCCCAGACCACGACGGCCGCCCTCGGCGCCCTGACGGAACGCGCCCGGAGCCAGATCCCGGCGCTGGGCACGACGGTCCCGTACGCCTTGGGCAACGTACTGCTGACGATGTGGGGGTCGGTGATCGTGCTGCTGCGGCGGTAGCCGACCTCCCGCAGGCATTCCCGGGAGATACCTTCACAGATATAATCGGCATCCGAGTTGATATCAACGGAGGTGCCTGATGAGTAGAACCGTGATCGATCTCGACGATGAGCTGCTCGCCGACGTCGCCCAAGCACTCGGGACCAGCACCAAGCGGGAGACCGTCAACACCGCGCTGCGCGAGGTGCTGGAGATCCGACGTCGGGCCCTGGCACTGACACGGCTCCGTGCGGCTGCCGCCGACGGCGCCTTCGACTTGGACCTTCTTGACGACAAGGGGAACTACCGGCGGTGAGCGCTGCCCAATTCCTCATCGACACGAGCGCGTTGGCCCGGCTCATGCGGGGCGACGCGGAACAGTACGGCTGGGACCAAGCGGCGGCGGCCGGGCTCATCGCCACCTGCCCGATCACCGAGCTGGAGTTCTTCTACAGCGCCCGGTCAGCCGAAGACCGGATCCGGGGGATCGAAGACATGCGCCTGCTGTTCGGCTGGGTGCCGGTCGACGACCGAGCCTATGACCGAGCCTGGCACGTGCAGGAGCTGCTGACCCGGCGAGGGCAGCACCGTAGCGCCGGAGCCGTGGACCTCGTCGTCGCGGCGACCGCCGAACTGCAAGGACTGACCCTCCTGCACCGCGACCGCGACTTCGAGTGCATCGCTGCCGTCACGGGCCAGGCCCTCCAGTGGTACGGCCCGGCGGCCGACAAGTAGGGCCGGCGAAGCGCCGGCGAAGCGCTGGCGAACCGCCTGAACGGAACGGATCCCGGCGAAAGAGACGGCCTAGCCGTGGGGGATCAGGGCCACCGGGCTGTGGGCGTGGTGGGCCACCGCGTGGTCCGTCGGGCCCATGCCGTGGAGGGGGCGGTGATGCCGGCGGCCCACGACCAGGAGGTCGGCCTCGGCGGACTCGTCGAGCAGGAGCTGCGCCGGCTCGCCCGGGCGGGTCACGCACTCGGTCGGCACCTGCGGGTAGCGCGCGCCGGCCGCGGCCACCGCCGCTTCGAGCGGCTCCGGGTCCGCCGGGTCCGCGTGCACCGCGTGCACGGCGCGCAGCGGGAGCTTGTGGGTGGCCGCCCAGGCGTACGCGAAGTCGAGTACGGCGGCGTGGTCCCCCGCCGGGTCCACCCCCACGATGACCCCGCGTCCGTGCGGCGCACGCTCGGCGGGCTCCCGTACGAGGACGACGGGGACCTCGGCGCGCCCCGCGACGTGCAGCGCCGTGGAGCCGAGCAGCGGGATGACGTGGCGGTCCTCGCCGCTCGCGCCGAGCACGATCAGCCCGGCGTTGGCCTGGGCGGCGGCCCGCGGGATCTCGTTGCCGGGACCGCCCTCGGCGGTGGCCGCCTCGACGGTCAGGCCCTGGTGGGTGGTGCGGAGTTCCTCGACCAGGGCCGTCAGCGCGGTCCTCGCCACGTGCTCGCTCTCGCCGAGCACGGGCTGGAACTCCACGGAGATCGGCTGGATGGTCGGCCAGGCCTGGCCTACGTGGAGCACCCGGAGCGGCGCCCCGGCCGCCAGGGCCTCACGGGCGCCCCACCGGGCGGCGGCGAGGCTCCGGACGGACCCGTCGAACCCGACGAGGACGGGGAGGGCGGGCGGGGTGGGCGGGGCGGTCTGGTCGGACGGGACGGACATCGGCGGCACCCTTCTTTCACATGCCGCGGCCAATTCCTGGTCGCTCCTACGACGCTACGCCAACTGGGCCTTTTACCCCCTTTGCGGCTTTCGCTCCTCTACCGAGAACCCCGGGAGAGCCTTGCCGAGAAGCCTTGCGGAGACAGGCCCTAGGCTGCGGGCGTGCCCTCGTACTCGATCGGGCAGGCCGCAGGCCTGCTGGGCGTGAGCCCCGAGACCGTCCGCCGCTGGGCCGACGGGGGGCGCCTGCCCGCACTCCGGTCGCCCGACGGGGCACGGACGGTCGACGGGGTCGCCCTCGCCGCCTTCGCCAAGGACCGGGCCGCCGGTCTGCATCCGGTGCCGGAGACGGCCGTCGCCACCTCCGTGCGCAACTCCTTCGCGGGGATCGTCACCGGCGTCCTGCTCGACGAGGTCGCGGCCCGGGTCGAGGTCCAGTCGGGCCCGTACCGCCTCGTCTCCGTGGTGACCCGGGAGTCGGTCGAGGAGCTCGGCATCGCGGTCGGGGTCACGGTGACGGCCCGGGTGAAGTCCACCGACGTCCACATCGACCTGGCCTTTTAGCTCCTCGGCGCCGAGGGCGGGGCGCGACGCCCTAGCAGCGCAGCGCCGCGTACAGGTCCAGCTTGTGGTCGAGGCGCGAGAGGTCGCGGCCGGTCAGGGACTCCACCCGCTCGATCCGGTAGTGGACCGTGTTCACGTGCAGGTGCAGCGCCTCCGCCGTACGCGTCCACGAGCAGTTGTTCGCGAGGAACACCTCCAGGGTCTCCCGCAGCATCCCGTCCCCGAGCGGGCCCAGGATCCGCGCCCCGAACACCCCGCGCACCTCCGGCGGGACCCCCGAGAGCAGTTCGGTCAGGGTGTCCAGCCGTTCGACCCCGCGGACCGGGACCACCGCGTCGGCCGCCGTCAGCGCGAAGCGCGCCTGGCACAGTGACGCGCGCAGCCCGTCGGCCGAAGCCGTCCGCGCACCCACGCCGAGCCGCAGATCGGCCCCCGGGGCGGCGCACGCCTGGAGCAGCGGCCATACGGCGCGCAGCCGGTCGGTGAGATCGGCGGTGTCGGCCAAGGCAGCGGAGTCGGCCCCGTCCGTGCCCTCGTACAGCACCGCCCCGCCCGATCCCGCCGCCCAGCGGACCCCCTCCAGGTGCCCCAGCGCCTCCGCGAGGGCGTCCCCGTCGGTCGCCGACACCACCCGGTACGGGCCCCCCGCGGGCAGTCCGGCCGTCTGGAGCGCGGCGCCGAGGAGGTCCGGTTCCGCCTCGGCCGCCACCAGGGCGAGCAGGTCCCGTCCGGCGGCCCGGCGCGCGGCCACCCGGCGGGCCCGGCCGTCGCGGTACTGCGCGAACACCCCGGCGATCTCGTGGAGCACCCGCGGCGGCGCCGCGTCCGCGTCCGGGACGTGCAGCAGCCAGGCGTCGTACGGGGAGCCCTCGGCCTCGACGCCCAGCGAGACCCCGCCCTTCGCGGCGGAGGCGGCCCGCTGCGCCGGGATCGCGGGCGCGGACGGGGTACGGGCCACCGTGCGGCCGCTCGCGGTCAGCAGGTAGCAGGGCAGCCGGCCCAGGTGCGCGCACGCCCGGTCCAGCAGCTCCGCCGGCCCGGCCCCGCCCTCCAGGAGCCGGCTGAGCTCGCTGCGCACGTTCTCGGGGAGCGCGAAGTGCCGGGTCGGGCGCCGGCTGAGGTCGCCCCACTGGCGCAGGTACACCGCCTCGGTGACGGCCCGGAAGCTGGTCTGCGCGGGCACCGCCACCAGCGGCATCCGGTGGGCCCGGCAGGCGGCGACCAGCTCCTCGGGCACCCTTCCGTGCGTCTCCTCGCCGGCCAGCAGCGCCCGCGCTCCCGCGTCGGCCAGGGCGGCGACGAACCGGTCGGTCCTGGCGGCGGCCGACGCCCCCGGACGCCACCACACGAGGCCGCTGAGCACGAGCTCTCCGGGGCCCAGGAACCGGCCCGGGTCCTCCAGGTCGGTGGCGGTCACCCCGCTGACCTCCTGGCCGAGAAGGGACTGCTCGCCCCAGAGCAGGGTGAGGCCGAGATTGTCGGACTGGAGCAGGTCGAGGACGTGCATGGCGGGGACTCCTTGCGGCGGGTGGCAGCCCACAATCGCGAGGCGAATATGAGGATTGCCATGGTAAATGCAAGGGCAACTCTTCGAACAGCCTCTTGGATGATTCACCAGGGAGGCCCCGTCGGCCCTGGCGTTTTTCCGTGCCGGGGACCAGTCGTCCTCGCCCCCGGCGCGTTGTTTCACTGACGGGACGACGGAAAACGGCGGAAATCGACGAGCCGCCGACGAGCCGGAGACGAGACACCGGCAAGACGACGACGGAGACGACGGAAAGGATGGCGGGAAATGGACCTCAACACGGTGCTCGACGTACGCGACGCACGCCGCCGCGAACCCTGGCGTCCGGGTGACGCCTGGCTCGGCGGCGGCACGTACCTCTTCTCCGAGCCCCAGCCCCACATACGCCGCCTCGTCGACCTCTCCCGGATGGGCTGGCCGCCCCTGTCCTGGCAGCCCGACGGCTCCCTCGACATCGCCGCCACCTGCACCATCACCGAGCTGTCCCGCTTCGGCCGGACCCTGCCCACCACGGCCGCACCGCTCTTCGAACAGTGCTGCCGCGCCTTCCTCGCCAGCTTCAAGATCTGGAACATGGCGACCGTCGGCGGCAACCTCTGCAACGGCCTCCCCGCCGGCCCGATGATCTCCCTCACCGCCGCCCTCGACGGCACCGTCCTCCTCCAGGGCCAGGACGGCGCCACCCGCCGCCTGCCCGTCACCGACTTCATCCGCGGAGCCGGCGTCAAGGACCTGCGCGACGGCGAGCTGCTGCGCTCGGTACGACTGCCCGCCCGCGCACTGGACTCCCGTACGGCCTTCCGGCAGGCCTCCCTCTACGGCCTCGGCCGCTCCGGCGCCGTCGTCATCGGCGCCCACGACCCCCGGGACGGCTCCCTCGCCGTCACGGTCTCGGCCGCCACCACCCGCCCCTTCCGCCTCTGGTTCGCGCTGCCGCCCACGGCGGCCGAGCTGCGCCGGGCGATCGACGACACCGTCCGGCCCGGCGAGTGGTACGACGACATCCACGGACTGCCCGCCTGGCGACGGCACATGGGCCTGCGCCTCGCCGAGGAGGTCCGCCGAGAACTGACGGGCGCAGACGCTCCGGAGGAACCGCGATGAGCAGCAGCAAGAGCAGTAGCAGCAGCTACGAGATCGACATCAACAAGCGGCGTTTCACCGAGGAGCCCCGCTCCGGCCAGTGCCTGCGCACCTACCTCCGCGAGCGCGGCTGGTTCGGCGTGAAGAAGGGCTGCGACCAGGGCGACTGCGGCGCCTGCACGGTCCACGTCGACGGGCAGCCCGTCCACAGCTGCCTCTACCCGGCCGTCCGCGCCGAGGGCCGCTCCGTCACCACCGTCGAGGGACTGTGCTCGCCCGGCGGCGAACTCCACCCCGCCCAGCAGCAGTTCCTCGAAGCCCAGGGATTCCAGTGCGGCTTCTGCACCGCCGGGTTCCTGATGACCACCTCCGCCCTCCAGGCCGAGCGCGGCACCGCCCACGACGACGGCAAGCTCGACGACCTGCCCCGCGCCTTCAAGGGCAACATCTGCCGCTGTACGGGATACCGCGCCATCGAGGACGCCGTACGCGGCGTGAAGCACGTCGAAACCCCGGAGGCGGGGCAGGCCGTCGGAAAGTCCCTCGGTGCGCCGGCCGGCCCGCAGGTGGTCACCGGCACCGCCCGCTACACCTTCGACATCGACGTCCCCGGGCTGCTCCACATGAAGCTGCTGCGCTCCCCGCACCCGCACGCCCGCATCGTCGCCATCGACACCACCGACGCCCTCCAAGTTCCGGGTGTCCACGCGGTCTTCACCCACCACGACGCCCCTGACCGGCTGTACTCCTCGGCCCGGCACGAGCATCCCACCGAGGACCCGATGGACACCCGGGTCCTGGACGACGTGGTCCGCTTCGTCGGCCAGCGCGTGGCCGCGGTCGTCGCCGACTCCGAGCAGGCCGCCGAGGAGGGCTGCCGCCGCGTGGTGGTCACGTACGAGGAACTGCCGTACGTCATCGACCCGGAGGAGGCGATGCTGCCCGGCGCGCCCGTCATCCACCCCAAGGGACTCGAGTCGGGGATCTTCCGCGCCGAGAACAACGTGTGCGGCGAGGTCCACCACACCCTCGGCGACATGGAGAAGGGGTACGCCGAGGCCGACGTCGTCCACGAGGAGACGTATCTGACCCAGCGCGTGCAGCACGCCAGCCTCGAAACCCACGGCAGCGTCGCGTACTTCGAGCCCAAGGAGGACGGCTCCCCGGGCGAGCGCATCACCGTCCGCTCCTCCACCCAGGCGCCGTTCCTGACCCGGCGTGCGCTGTGCGCCCTCTACGACCTGGGCGAGGACGAGGTCCGCGTCGTCGCGGGCCGCGTGGGCGGCGGGTTCGGCGGCAAGCAGGAGATGCTCACCGAGGACATCGTGGTCCTCGCCGCCCTGAAACTGCGGCGGCCGGTGAAACTCGAATTCACCCGGGCCGAGCAGTTCTACGGGGCGACCACCCGCCACCCCTTCAAGATCACCATCAAGATCGGCGCCAAGGCCGACGGCACCCTCACCGCGCTCCGCATCCGGGTCGTCTCGAACACCGGCGCCTACGGGAACCACGGCCCGGCGGTGATGTTCCACAGCGTCGGCGAGTCCTTCGCGGTCTACAAGGCCCCGAACAAGGAAGTGGAGGCGTACTCCGTCTACACCAACGGCGTCCCCGCCGGCGCCTTCCGCGGCTACGGCCTGGGCCAGGTCCTCTTCGCCCTCGAATCGGTGATGGACGAGCTCGCCGTACGGCTCGGCATGGACCCGCTCGCCCTGCGCGAGAAGAACGTCATAGGCCCCGGCGACCACATGGTGACCCCGATCGGCCACGAGGAGGACCTCTTCATCGCCTCCTACGGCATGAAGCAGTGCATGGACGTCGTCCGCAAGGCCATCGCCGAGGACCGCAGCCACGAGGACGTCCCCGAGGGCTGGCTCACCGGGACCGGCACGGCCGTCGCGATGATCGCGACCGGCCCCCCGGGCGGCCACTACGCCGACGCGCGCGTCTCGCTCCTGCGCGACGGCACGTACGACATCGCCGTGGGCACGGCCGAGTTCGGCAACGGCACCACCACCGTCCACAAGCAGATCACCGCCGGAGCCCTGAACACCACGGTCGACCGGATCACGGTCCGCCAGTCCGACACCGACGTGGTCCGGCACGACACCGGCGCCTTCGGCTCGGCCGGCACGGTCGTGGCGGGCAAGGCGGTCATGCTGGCCGCCGACTCCCTCGCCGAGCGCCTCAAGACCTTCGCCGCCCGCCACACCGGCGTGGCCCGGCACCTGTGCAAGCTGTCCGCCGAAGCCTTCGACTGCGCGGGCCGCGTCGTCACCCTCAAGGAGCTGTACGAGGCCGCGTACGACAAGGGCAGGCTGGAGGAGATCGCGGCCGACGGCCACTGGGGCGGCTCCCCGCGCTCGGTGGCCTTCAACGCCCAGTGGTTCCGGATCGCCGTCGACCCGCAGACCGGCGAGATGAAGATCCTGCGCAGCGTCCACGCGGCCGACGCGGGCAAGGTCATGAACCCGATGCAGTGCCGCGGCCAGGTCGAGGGCGGCGTGGCCCAGGCCCTCGGCGCCACCCTCTTCGAGACCGTACGGGTGGACGAGCGCGGCGAGGTCACCACGGCGGCCTTCCGCCGCTATCGGCTCCCGCAATACGCCGATGTCCCGCGTACGGAGGTCCACTTCATGGAAACCTCCGACGCGATCGGCCCGCTCGGCGCCAAGTCGATGTCCGAGAGCCCCTTCAACCCGGTGGCCCCCGCCTTCACCAACGCGCTGCGCGACGCGACGGGAATCCGCTTCACGGAGCTGCCGGTGACGCGGGACGTGGTCTGGCAGAGGATTCACGAGGTGGGTGGCCTCGCGTAAACGGCCAGGTCAGCGGCCTGTCCGGCGCGGCGTCGCGACCTGCCGACCGGAACCCGGAATCCCAGGTTGCGGTGGGTCCGCGGAAATGGATAGTGCGTGCGATGAAAGGGCGTCACCGGGTCGTGGCGGACCGGGATCCGGTGACCCACGACCCTTCTTTTGTTTTAAAGAACCTAGGGAAAGAAACACCCGCCAAACCCCTCCTACCTCCCGCGGCGGCCGCGTCACTCACACGGGTGACATCGCCGAACTGGGCTGGATTTCAGGTGGGTTGGCTGGCATATGCTCTGGCCCGACAACCCCAGAACATGAGACGGCCCCCGCCGGGAGTGCAATCCCGAACGAGGGCCTGACCACCAAGGAAGCAGAACCTTCCCCATGGCTCCTGAGCACTTTAACGCGCACCTGGCCCCCACGTCCGGGGTACACCACGCCAACGTCCGTCACAGGTCACATTTCACCGTGATCGGCAACCACCTCGCCCAGCACCGCGCGTTGTCACTGATGGCGATCGGGCTCGCCGTGCACATCCAGTCGTTGCCAAGCGGCACACTGATCGGCATCAGGGATCTGACCCCGAAGTTCACCGAGGGTGCGACCCGGATCGCCGCGGCGCTGCGCGAACTGGAGCTCCACGGCTACTTGAGCCGGGACACAGAGCCTCTGCCGGGCGGGAAGATCTTCACCCGAACGGTGTTTTACAACCAGCCGGGAGCCCTGCCCGAGGCGGATCCCGAGCCGCTGGGGCCACCGTCGCCGCGGCCATCTCGGCCGCCGCGGTCGCCGCGGTCGCCGCGCGCTCCGTTCCGTACGGAGGGAGCGCCGCCGGCACCGCAGCCGGCGCCGGCACCCGAGCCCTCACCCGCAGCGGAACCGGCACCAGCGGCAGAGCCCCTGGCCGCCGCGCCCGTGCCTGCACCCGCACCCCCGGCCGAAGCCATGCCCGCGCCCGCCCCTCCTTCTCCAGCTGCCGTTCCCGTTCCCGTTCCCGTTCCGGACGAGAGCCTCCCCTCGCGCCGCAAAGCCGCCAAGGGCCTGCTCGGGCAGTTGCGCCGCCTCGACCAGCGGCTCCTCCTCGGAGAGCAGGACATCGACCGGCTCGCCCCCGGGGTGGAGGCCTGGCTGGAGCGGGGTGCCAGTCCGCAGGCGGTGATCGCCGTGCTCACCGCCAACCTGCCGCCCCTGACGCGCAATCCGGCCGGGCTCGTCGCCCACCGGCTGGCCCGCCAGCTTCCGCCGATGCTCGAACCGCTCTACCGCGAGCTGGCGTTCGTACCGCCGGATCCGCTCCAGACCTGCGTGACCTGCGATCGGGTCGCCTTCCGCAGCCCCACCCCCGGGGAGTGCGGCGGCTGCGCCAGAAGAGCCGCGGCCTGACACTCCGTGCATCCGGATCTGCCAGGCTGAATCGACTATTGGATGCACAGCTGCGGCTCATATCAAGCTCTGAACCTTGCATACGAGGTTCCCGAGGCTGCCGAGCCGGGCATGAGTGACCCATGGCCAAACTCATGCTGCACGGAGACCTGGACCACCCGGCGACGCTCAGCGTCGCGGACCTGCGGGACTGGGCACAGCACCGGGCCGCGGTCACGTTCGACTGTGCGACGAACGGTCCGCAGCACCACGTGTTCGAGGGCCCGTTGCTCCGGGACGTCATCTCGGACGCCGGCCCGGCCTTCGACGCCCGGCGCCGCAAGGACCGTTCGCGGTTCCTGCTCGCCGTGACCGGCGGGGACGGGCACCATTCGATGCTTGCCTGGGCCGAGTTGGACGCCGACTTCGGCGGGAGCCCGGTCCTGCTGGCGACCCGCCTCGACGGTGAGGACCTCGACGATGCGGGTGCGCAGCTGGTGGTCCCCTCGGACCGGTGCGGGGCGCGCTACGTCAGCGCCGTCACGCACGTGTGGTTCGGCGCGCTGTCCCCGCCGAGCCTGGGGCTGTAGGGCCGAGCCCTGAGGGCTGAGCCCTCAGACCGTCGCGAGGGAGATCTCGGTCGACTTGATCAGCGCGACGACGGAGGACCCGGCGGCCAGGCCGAGCGCCTCCACGGCGTCCTTGGTGATGGCGGCGGTCAGCCCGCCGCCGTTCACGTCCACCTTGACCGATGCCATGGCGCCGCCGGTGGCGATGCCGGCCACGGTGCCGGCGATCTGGTTGCGGATGGAGATGCCCTCGACGACACCGGTGGCCAGGGCGACCTCGGTGGCCTTGACCAGCGCCTTCACGGAGGAGCCCGCGGCGAGGCCGAGGTCCTTGACTGCGTCGGTGGTGATCGCGGCGGTGATGTCCTGGCCACCTTCCAGGCGGACCTTGACCGTCGTCATGGCCTCGCCCGAGGTGACGGAGGTGACGGTGCCGGCGATCTGGTTGCGGATGCTCAGGCTCATGACTGGTTCGACCTCTTACCTAGACAGTTCGGTTCGTGCGGCCCGGGGCAGGAGAACCGCACAAGATCGACGCTAGGCGGCTCGGGGGCGGCCCGCGTTCAACGCGTCGCACCCGCCACCCGGAACCACTCGGGCGGCTGGCCGATGCGCCGGGAAAAGAATTTCGGGGGCCCTGTCACATCCGTGCCGCGGCGCGGGTCAGTGCGGTGAGGAAGAAAAACACCCGTCCGCACCGCCGGACGCACCACCGGACGCACCGCCTACCGAGGAGCCCCTCATGGACATCGCCGCCACCGTCGTCGCCGTACTCGCCGCCGCCATGTCGGGCTTCTCGGGGTACTCGCTCCTGCGCCGCGCCCCGTGGGTCGTGGAGGCCATGGAGCAGTACAGGGTCCCCCGGGCCTGGTGGACCCCGCTCGGCGCGGCCAAGGCCGCCGGAGCGCTGGGCCTGCTGGCCGGCCTCCTCGTGCCGGCCGTCGGCATCGCCGCCGGCGTCGGCCTCGTCCTCTACTACACCGGCGCCGTGATCACCGTGCTCCGGGCCAGGGCCTACGCCCACGCCCCCTTCCCGGTGATCTACATGGCCCCGGTCGTCGCCGCCTTCGCCCTCGGCTTCGCCGCGTAGGGCGCACGAGGGTGCGGGGGGCCTGCCCCCGCACCCGCTCCGCCCGTCAGCCGAACGTCGGCATCTCTCCGACCGTCTTCGCCACGTCGATCACGGCGAACGCCGCGCCCTGCGGGTCCGCCACCGCCGCGAAGCGGCCGAAGGGACTGTCCATCGGACCGAAGTGCAGCTTGCCGCCGTGGGCCTGGGTCTTGGCGACGGCCTCGTCGCAGTCCGGGACGGCGAAGTAGACCTGGACGTACGAGGGGATCTCCGGCGGGAAGTCGTCGCCCATGCCCATCCGGCCCAGCACCGGGTTCTCCGGGCCGCCCAGGCTGAAGACCTTGAAGTCCATCCCGGCCATCTCGGGGTCGTCGCCGGCCTCCATCTGCTGGGCTTCGTAGGGGAAGACCTGCGGGAGGAAGGCGTCCGCCTTGGCCACGTCGCGCGAGAAGAACTCGGCCCAGCAGTACGCGCCCGCCTCGCCGGTCTTCTCGAAGCCCTTGTGGTCGCCCGGCTGCCAGACGCCGAAGACGGCGCCGCTCGGCTCCTTCGCGATGGCCATCGTGCCGAAGGAGCCGACCTGCATTGGCTCCATGAGCAGCTCGCCGCCGGCCGCCTTGATCTTCGCGGCCGTGGCCGCGGCATCGGGCGAAGCGAGGTAGAGACACCACTGCGAATGGCCCTCCGCCCCCGGCATCGGCGGCACGATGGCCGCGACGGCCTTGCCGTCGGAGTAGGCCTGGGTGTAGTTGCCGTACTCGGTGCTGGACTCTCCGAAGGTCCAGCCCAGCACGTCGGCGTAGAAGGTCTTCGCGCCCTCCAGGTCGGAGAACATCGCGTCCACCCAGCAGGGCGCGCCTTCCGTGAACTCAGCCATGATCGATCGACTCCTGTGTCGTGTACGACGTGACCCGTCTCGGTTCTCACGCTAGGCGCGGGGTCTGACAACCGCGCGGGGAGCACCGCCGCGCGGGACCCTGGGTGCATGGACGACAAGAACAAGACCGTCACCATCCGGCTCGCCCAGCAGCCGGAGGCCGACGAGCTGCTGGGCCGCAGCCCGCTCGCCGCGCTGGTCGGGATGCTGCTGGACCAGCAGGTACCCATGGAATGGGCGTTCTCGGGGCCGTACACGATCGCCCGGCGCCTCGGCTCCGACGATCTGGACGCGCACGCGATCGCCGCCTACGACCCGGAGGCCTTCGCCGCGCTGCTCTCCGAGAAGCCGGCCGTGCACCGCTACCCGGGGTCGATGGCGAAGCGGGTGCAGCAGCTGTGCGCGTACCTGGTGGAGCACTACGAAGGGGACGCGGCGGCGGTGTGGACCGGCGTGGGTACGGGCGCCGAGCTGCTGGCCCGGCTGAGGGCGCTGCCCGGCTTCGGGGAGCAGAAGGCGCAGATCTTCCTGGCGCTGCTCGGCAAGCGGTTCGGGGTGCGTCCGCGCGGCTGGCGCGAGGCGGCCGGCGGGTACGGGCCGGCGAACGTCTACCGGTCGGCGGCCGACATCACCGGCCCGGAGTCGCTGGCCAAGGTGCGGGCGCACAAGCAGGAGGCGAAGGCCGCTGCGAAGGCCGCGAAAGCGACCTAGAAGCGATCTCGAAGCGACCTGAAAGTCGCCCACCAGCGGTGCCACCAAACGGAATTGAGGGTTCGGGCGGGTGCGCTCGCCCGTTGTCAGAACCTGCCCCTAAGCTCCTGATCATGACTGAGAATCTGACGCGCGCCGCCACCGCCGAAACCATCTCCGACAGCCCCGGCAGCCTGATCACTCTGCTCACGGACAACGCCGAGCTCACCTGCAACATGTCCAACTTCGAGGTCGGCGCGACGGGGGCCCCGGTGCACTTCCACACCAAGGCGACCGAGTTCTTCCACGTCACGGACGGCAGGCTCGACGTCCTGCTCGGCGACGAGATACACACCCTGACCAAGGGCGACTTCCTCACCGTGCCGCCCGGTGTGAAGCACGCCTTCGCCCCGGCCGCGGACTCCACCGCCGAGGTCTTCGTCGGCTTCACCCCCGGCATGGGCCGCTTCGACTACTACCGGCTGCTCGGCCGGGTCCGGGTCGGCGAGGCCACGGTGCAGGACATCATCGACAGCCAGCCGGTCTACGACAACCACTACGCGGAGAGCGACGCCTGGGCCGGCCGCCTGAAGCGAAGCGCCGAAGCGTAGATCTCGTCGGGGTCGAGCCGTCGCAGTTCCTCCGCGATGAGCTCGGCGCTGCTGCGGATCTTCAGCGCCACCTTGCGGTCGGGGCTGCCCGGCAGGAGCAGGGTGGCCAGGACCCCGTCCGGGCGGTCCACGCGGATCTCCCCGGCGGAGGTCGTCAGCCGGACCCGGGTGATGACCGGGCCCCCGGTCGCCACCCGCTCCACGGGCACGCCGAGGCGGTCCTCCAGCCAGCGGGCCAGCAGCTCGGAGCTGGCGTTGCCGGGCTCGCTCTCCACGGCCGCGCCCGTCACCGGGAGCGGCTTCTGGTCCAGGGCTGCGGCCAGCAGCGAGCGCCACGGGGTGAGCCGGGTCCAGGCCAGGTCGGTGTCCCCGGGCTCGTAGGCGCCGCCCCGGACGTCGAGCGCGGCGACCGGGTCGGCGGCCGCCTCTGCGTCGGTGATCCTGCGCTGCGCGAGGGCGCCCAGCGGGTCCCGGGCGGGCGCGGCCGGGGCCTCGGCGGGCCACCAGGCCACCACGGGCGCGTCCGGCACCAGCAGCGGGAGCACCACGGAGCCCGCGTGCTCGTTGAGGGTCCCGTGCAGCCGCAGCAGCACGATCTCCCCGGACCCGGCGTCGGAGCCCACCCGCAGCTCGGCGTCGAGCCGGTTCTGCCGCTGCCGGTGCGAGCCGCGGGCGGTGCGCTTTATGACCGCGATGATCCGGCAGGGGTGCTCGCGCGAGGCCTCGGAGGCCGCGCGGACGGCGTCGTAGGCGTTCTCCTCGTCCGTGGCGACGAGGAGGTTGAGCACGAGCCCCATCGTGGGGCTCCCGATGGCCCGTCGCGCGTCGAGGAGGGCCCGGTTGACCTTGCTGGAGGTCGTATCCGTGAGTTCGGTCCGCATGCTCCGAGTCTCGCAGGCCGGACGGGGCCCCGGGTACGGAAGTCCTCCCCGCCCCGGGAGTTCAGCGGCGCCGCCTGGCCGTGCCGAAGATGGACCGGGAGATCTCGCGGCCCAGCTGCGTACCGATCGACCTGGCCAGGGAGCGGAAGAGTCCGCTGCCCACCACCTGCTCCGCCAGCGAGGGATCCGGCTTCGGCGCCGCCTTCGCGGCCGCCTTCGCCTGCTTCTCCGCCTCCGCCGCGGCCGCCGCCGCCTCGGCTTCCGCCTCCGCCGCCGCCTGCTCGGCGCTGATCTTCTCGTACGCCGATTCCCGGTCGACGGGCTCCGCGTACCGCGAGTAGAGCAGCGAGGACTTCACCGCCTGGTCCAGCGCGGCCGCGTCGATCGGCGCCATCAGCGACCGGGGGGCCCGCAGCCGGGTCGCCGCCACCGGCGTCGGCGCGCCGTTCTCGCTGAGCACCGTGATCACCGCCTCGCCCGTGCCCAGCTGTGTCAGCAGCTCCTCCAGGTCGTAGTCGGAGTTCGGGAAGGTCTTCGCCGTCGCCTTCAGCGCCTTCGCGTCGTCCGGGGTGAAGGCGCGCAGCGCGTGCTGCACCCGGTTGCCGAGCTGCGCCAGCACGTCGGCCGGCACGTCCTTGGGGGTCTGGGTGACGAAGAAGACGCCGACGCCCTTGGAGCGGATCAGCCGGACCGTCTGCGTGATGGCTTCGAGGAAGGCCTTCGAGGCCCCGTTGAACAGCAGGTGCGCCTCGTCGAAGAAGAAGACCAGCTTGGGCTTCTCCAGATCGCCGACTTCCGGAAGGTCGGTGTACAGGTCCGCCAGCAGCCACATCAGGAAGGTGGAGAAGAGCTGCGGTTTGTCCTGGACCGCCGGGAGCTCCAGTACGGACACCAGTCCGCGCCCGTCGGCAGCCGTCCGGAGGAATTCGCTGGTGTCGAATTCGGGCTCGCCGAAGAATTCGGCGGCCCCTTGCTGCTCGAAGGCGGTGAGCGCCCGCAGGATCACGCCGGCGGTCACGGTGGAGAGCCCGCCGATGCCCTTGAGCTCGGGCTTTCCCTTGTCCGAGACGAGGAACGCGACGACCGCCCGCAGGTCCTTGAGGTCGATCAGCTCCAGGCCCTTGGTATCGGCGTAGTGGAAGATCAGCCCCAGCGACTGCTCCTGCGTCTGGTTGAGCTGGAGCACCTTGGACATCAGGACCGGCCCGAAACTCGTCACGGTGGACCGGAGCGGGATTCCGGGGCCGATGCCGCCCAGCGAGTAGAACTCGCTGGGGCATCCGGTGGCCTCCCATTCCTGGGCCACGTCCCTGGCCCGTTCCTCGATCTTCTCGTTGGCCGTACCGGGCGCGGAGATTCCCGAGACGTCGCCCTTGATGTCCGCGAGGAAGACCGGAACGCCCTGGGCCGACAGCTGCTCGGCGATGAGCTGCAGCGTCTTGGTCTTGCCGGTTCCGGTGGCTCCCGCGACCAGTCCGTGCCGGTTGAGCATCGACAGCGGAATGCGGATCTGGTGCTCCGGCAGGCAGACCCCGTCCCAGAGCAGGGCACCCAGATCGAGCGCGGGTCCGGTGAAGGCGTACCCCGCGGCGATCTGGCCGGCAGGGGACGCGGGGGCGGTGCTCTGGCTCATATATCACTCCCGAAATAGCACTCTTCGTCACCTTTGCACCGTCATCGCAAGGCTGCGCCCGCAGGCCCCCGCCCGGTAGGCTTTCCGTGTGATCTTCAAGCGCATCGGAAATAGGCGGCCGTACCCCGACCACGGCAGGGAAACCACCCGGCAGTGGGCGGATGTCGCCCCGCGCCCGGTCCGGCTCGACCAGCTTGTGACCACCAAGGGCCAGCTCGACCTCGAAACGCTGCTCGCCGAGGATTCGACCTTCTACGGGGACCTCTTCGCCCACGTCGTGAAGTGGCAGGGCGACCTGTACCTGGAGGACGGCCTGCACCGCGCCGTCCGCGCCGCGCTCCAGCAGCGCCAGGTCCTGCACGCGCGCGTCCTCGAACTGGGCTGATCCGCCTCTGATCCACCCTTCCGGGGCGCCGCACCGCTCCCGCCCGGGTGTCGGATAGGTCCCGGTTGCGCCTTTCGGGTCAGTCTTGCCCTATCAACAGATGATTCAGTGGGCATCGGCAGCGGTCGGCATTACGCTGCGCACATGAGCATGCTCACTCCCCCCGGCATGGGCGGAAAGTACAAGGTCACGGGAGCGGCTTACCCCCGCATGACCCGCCCTCGACGCCGCCGCCGGATCGTCCTCCTGGTGCTCGGATCGATCATCGGGCTCGCCCTGATCGGTTACGGGGCCGTGCAGCTCATCGATGTGTTCGGCGGCGACGCGGACAAACGCAAGGCCGCCGCCGCGACCAAGGGCTGCGCCA
Organism: Streptomyces tatrensis; assembly: GCF_049310065.1. NCBI lineage: Bacteria > Bacillati > Actinomycetota > Actinomycetes > Kitasatosporales > Streptomycetaceae > Streptomyces > Streptomyces tatrensis. Next base: position 4,691,527 of record NZ_JBMDLB010000011.1, read on the forward strand.
CCCCCGCGCCCAAGGCGGGCTCCACCGCCGCCGCCGCGCCGAAGGTCGTCCTCCCGCCGCCCGGCGGGATCACGGTCAACGTCTACAACGCGACCCCGCGCGCGGGCCTCGCCAAGGCCGTGGGCGACGAGCTCAAGAGCCGCGGCTTCACCATCGGGAAGGTCGGCAACGCCCCCGCCGACTTCGACAAGAAGGTGCCGGGCGCCGGGATACTGGTCGGCTCGCCGCAGACGGACAAGGCCGCCTTCTCCGTCCTCGGCACCAACCTCGCCGGCGCCACCCAGCAGACCGACACCCGCGAGACCGCGGACATCGACCTGATCCTGGGCGACGCCTTCAAGGAGCTCACGCCGAAGGCCGACGCGGACAAGGCCCTGGCCGCCCTGGCCAACCCCCAGCCCGCGGCCGCGCCCGCCAAGAAGTGCTGACCGCCTGACTGGCCGACCGGCTGGCCGACTGGCTGACCGACCGAGAAAGCCCGGCCCCCGAAGCGGGGGCCGGGCTTTCGCGCTGCTGCGTTCGGACTACTCCGCCGAGCCGTACATGCGGTCGCCCGCGTCGCCCAGCCCCGGCACGATGTAGCCGTGCTCGTTGAGCCGCTCGTCCACCGCGGCCGTCACCACCGTCACCGGCGTACCCGCCAGCTCGCGCTCCATCATCTCGACGCCCTCGGGCGCGGCCAGCAGCACCACCGCGGTCACATCGTCCGCACCGCGCTTGATGAGCTCCTTGATCGCCGCGACGAGCGTGCCGCCGGTGGCGAGCATCGGGTCCACCACGTAGACCTGCCGGCCCGAGAGGTCCTCCGGCATGCGCGTCGCGTACGTGGAGGCCTCCAGGGTCTCCTCGTTGCGGACCATGCCGAGGAAGCCGACCTCGGCGGTCGGCAGCAGCCGCACCATGCCGTCGAGCATGCCGAGACCGGCGCGCAGGATCGGTACGACCAGCGGCCGCGGGTAGGAGAGCTTCACGCCGGTGGTCGGACCGACCGGGGTGACGATGTCGGCCTGCTCGGTGCGCACGTCCCGGGTGGCCTCGTACGCGAGCAGGGTCACCAGCTCGTCGGCGAGGCGCCGGAAGGTGGGGGAGTCGGTGCGCTTGTCGCGCAGGGTGGTGAGTTTGTGCGCCACCAACGGGTGATCCACGACCTGCAAACGCACAACATCCTCCAAGACTCGACTGTCGCAGCGAAAGCTGCGACCTGCGACGCCGCCACCTGCGAAAACGGCCGCAAATACGCGACCCACACCCAAAAGGCTACGCGCTGCGCCCACCCCTTCGCGCCCGAAGCGGCGGCCACGCCCGCAAACCCCTGAAGATGCGACCTGCCCGGACCCCCAGCACGCTGGACTGATGACCCACGCAATGGTGATCGCCGCAGTCGACGGATCCGAACACAGCCTCAAGGCCCTGGAGTGGGCAAGGGCTGCGGCAGTGCGCCACGGCACCGGGCTCGTCGTCGCCCACGTGCTGTCCGACAGCGTCCAGCTGTACGCGGCACGCCGTTCCTCCCTGTACGACCGCGCCGAGCCCGAGGAGACCGAGGACCCCGTCAGCGTGCGCATACGGGCCCATCTGGCCGCAGGGGGCCAGCTGCCCTCCGAAGTCCACTACGAGTCCCTGGAGGGCTCCGTCCCGGAGGCCCTGCGGGACATCGGGGAGGGCGCCCGGATGCTGGTGATGGGCTCCCGGGGCCGCGGCGGCTTCGCCGCGCTGCTGCTCGGCTCGAACAGCCGCGCCGTGGCCACCAGCGCCGCCTGCCCGGTGGTCGTGGTCGCGCACGAGGCGCGCGGGGTGGACGTGGCCGCCCAGGCCTCGGCCGGGCGCGTGGTGCTGGGCCTGCACGCCGCGGAGACGCCCGACAACGTACTGGACTTCGCGTTCACGGAGGCCGCCGCGCGGGCCACCACCCTGCAGGTGGTGTCGGCGTACAGCATCCCGCCGTCGCCGACGATGGTGATCGACAGCCCCTTCGCGGTGATCCCGCCGGAGGCGCTGGTGGGGGAGGACGAGGACGCGGTGCCGGCCGAGCGGGAGATGCTCCGCTCCCAGACGGAGCGGCTCGCACCGTTCCGGGCGAAGTACCCGACCGTGCCCGTCGAGCAGGCCGCGGTGCCCGGGGACGCCGCCGGGCGGCTCGTCGCCACCTCGAACTCGGCGGCGCTGGTCGTCGTGGGCCGCCACCACCCGCGCCGGCACATCCGGTCCCTGATGATCGGCTCGGTCGCGAACGCCGTGCTGCAGCACGCGCACGGGCCGGTGGCGATCGTCCCGACGCTGCCGGAGCCGTCGGAATTGTCGGAATCCGACTGAATTCCTTCCGAGTCATGGCAGAAGGTGGCATCAAACGGCCGGTCCGAGGGAAGGTGGGGGTTCGGGGGGACGGACCGGACCGGACCAGCCAGGGGCGGTGACCCATGCCCGACGACGATCACGAGCCACTGGAGACGACGGCGCAGCGCAGAGCCCGGCGCGCGCAGTTCCTCCGTGACCTGCACGAGGCCCGGGAACTGCGCGACCGGGTCCAGCCCAGACGCGCCCGCGCCGCCCGCATGCGCCAGCAGATGCGCATGCGCACCTTCCGCTGGTGAGCCCTGCCCTGAGCCTTGTCCGGAGCCCTGCCCGCAACCCCGCTGAAGGCCCCGGCGAGCTCCCGCCGCAGCCCCCGTGCGCCCGTCGCCCGGCCCCCGTCCGGCCGCCGCCCCGCCCCCGGCACGAGGCCCCGTACAACACGCGCGGCCAGCGCCACGGCGCGGAAGACCTCTCGCAATGGCTCCGTTTCTGCCACGATGCCGACTGGGCGGGGTACGAAACGGCGAGCAGGGGGCCGTTCCATCCCCACCCACCTCCGGCCGGGGGGAACTCCAACCGGCACGCCTATGACCAGTGGGAGAGTCACGGTGTATTTCGCCGCACTGCTCGCGCGCACCGAAGACGGGTGGGAAGCGAGCGACATGGAACTCGACGATGTCGAGTCTCTGAGTGATCTGATCGATCTCGCCCGCTCCGCCTCTGTCGACGACGACACGGTGGTAGCCCTCATCGAACAGGAGGACACCTGGTTCGGGGTCGTCCGGGTGGACGGCGAGGAGGACCCGCGCTACTACGTGTCCAACGCCTCCGCCGCCTCCCGCAGCTCCTACGGCTCGATGCTGACCGACGAGCTGCTCGGCAAGGACGACGAGGACGACGAACTCGACGAGCTGGACCTCGACGGCACCGAGGACGGCGAGGACGAGGTCGTCGCCTCCTATCCGGGCGGCGGATCCGCCGACAGAGACGGGGGAGACCACGAGTACGCAGACGACACGGACGACACGGACGCGGACGACAGTCACGAGGTACGGGCCGGATCCGAACCGGCACCCGCCGGTCCGCTCGGCGACCCCAGGCTGCTCGACGACCTCGGGGTCAGCCACAAACAACTGATGACCCTGGACGGGGACGCGCTCTCGGAGATCGCCGATTCGCTCGGCGCCACCGAGGTCCTGGAGGCCGTCCGCTAGTGATCCCCGCGCACCACCACACCCCGCAGCCCACCCCGTACACGCCCGATCCCGTACGGGACCCGTGGCAGGACTCCATGCGCCTGGCGCTCCAGGAGGCCGCCCGGGCGGTGCCGGCCGGCGACGTGCCGGTCGGCGCCGTGGTGCTCGGCCCGAACGGCGATCTCCTCGCCACCGGGCACAACGAGCGGGAGGCGACCGGAGACCCGACGGCCCACGCCGAGGTACTGGCGCTGCGCCGTGCGGCCGCCGCCCTCGGGGAATGGCGGCTCCCGGGGTGCACCCTCGTGGTGACCCTGGAGCCGTGCGTGATGTGCGCGGGCGCGCTCGTGCAGTCACGGGTGGCCCGGGTCGTCTACGGGGCGTCCGACGAGAAGGCGGGCGCCGCCGGATCGCTGTGGGACCTCGTACGGGACCGCCGGCTCAACCACCGTCCAGAGGTCATCGCGGGCGTGCTCGCGGGGGAGTGCGCGCGGCAGCTGACGGACTTCTTCCGCGACCTCTGAAGCTTCCGCGCGTATCGATTTCAGAGCACGGGTCTCCTTGGGCTAAGCTCTCTCTCGGTAGCGTGTCCGAGCGGCCGAAGGAGCACGCCTCGAAAGCGTGTGATGGTGCAAGCTATCCGTGGGTTCAAATCCCACCGCTACCGCTCTGATCGAGAGCCCCGCCCCGCAAGGGTCGGGGCTCTCGGCGTTTCCCGCGGCGTGCGTTGCTACCGGTCTGCTTTGCTACCGGCGTCCGAGGGACATCCGCGTGACCGCCCGCGCCCTGGGCCGTTGTCACGGCATGACCAAGACCCAGCGCATCCTCGCCGCCATCGCCCTCGCGGGGGCCGCCGCGGGCCTCGCGGCTCCCGCCGCCTCCGCCGCCCCGATCTCCCCGCTCACCCTCCCGGACCTGCCGGCGCCGCAGGGCATGCCGGACGGGGCGAGCCCGTCCTCCGTGCAGGAGATCGGCGGGCAGGTCAGCGGCGGCCTGAACCAGCTCAACCAGCTGATGGAACTGCCGAACCACCTCGCGCCCGTGATCGCCCCGGTCCAGCCGATCGCCGACCTGGCCGGCGGGCTGGAGTAGGCGGAGACGGGACCCGGAGCCCGTACGGTTCGGCGGACACGGTTCTGCGGACAACACGAAGAAGGCCCCGACCTGAGTCGGGACCTTCAACGGTTGGGACGGGGGAAGTGGCATCGGGGGGACAAGCCACTTCCCCCGATGAGGACGGAACCTGCCAGTCCAAGCCGCAGTCAGGGGGGAAGCTTGCGGCTCGGACCCCGCAGTGAGGTCCTGTCCCTCGCTCACCGATTTCCTGCCAGAACCGGTGGGCTCGTGTTCAATACTGCGCCTGTCGGGACCGCCGCCACACCGGCAAAGGGCCTGCTTCGCCGGGCCATTGGTCCTTAAAGGCCGGGTGAGTGTTCGAACCTGACCGGATAGACTCTCCCGACCTTGCAGGACCGGTTGGGGAGGCCGACAGCGCACGTGGAAACCAAGAAGCTGATCTCGGGCGCCCTCGTCATCTTCGTCTTCTTCGTCATCATCACTCAGCCCGAAAAAGCCGCCGATATGGTGAAAATAGGCTTCCAAGGAATCTCGGATGCCGCAACGGCTATCGGCGAGTTCATGACCGAACTGGTGCGCTGAACCCGTACGCTGAAGCGGTTTCCGGACTTCCCGGCCCCCCACTCCGACGGGTGGGGGGCTTTTTGCGTTCCCGCACACGGGGCAAGATGCCCTGTTATGCCCAACTTGCCCTCAACACGGCGATATACGGTGCTTGCACACAGTGCACATGTCTTGTGATGCTATGACCGCTTTTGACGGATGAGTTGATGACGTGAAGTGAAGGGGTGGCGTGACCGTGCCGGCCAGTACTGCGCCCGAGGTGCCGCCCCAGCAGGACCCGCAACAGGAGCACCCACAGGAACCGCACCGGGATTCCGCCCAGGCCCCGCACCAGGGCTCCCCGCAGACCCCGCACCAGAGCCCGCATCAGGGTCCGCACCAGGCCTCCCCGCAGGCCCCGCATCAGACCTCCCCGCAGGCTCCGCACCAGGGCTCCCCGCAGGCCTCCCCGCAGGAGTCCCACGTACCGCCCCAGCAGGAGGCCCCCGAGGAGCCCCCGGTCGCCCCCAGGCCGCAGAGCCGGGGGGCCGACACCCGGGCCCTCACCCAGGTCCTGTTCGGGCAGCTGAAGGACCTGCAGCCGGGCACCAGCGAGCACTCGCGGGTCCGCGGCGCCCTCATCGAGGCCAACATCCCGCTCGTCCGGTACGCGGCGGCCCGCTTCCGCAGCCGCAACGAGCCGATGGAGGACGTGATCCAGGTCGGCACGATCGGGCTGATCAACGCGATCGACCGGTTCGACCCCGAGCGCGGGGTGCAGTTCCCGACCTTCGCGATGCCGACCGTCGTGGGCGAGATCAAGCGGTACTTCCGCGACAACGTCCGCACCGTCCACGTACCGCGCCGCCTCCACGAGCTGTGGGTCCAGGTCAACGCCGCCACCGAGGACCTCACCACCCTGCACGGCCGCACCCCGACCACCCCCGAGATCGCCGAGCGGCTGCGCATCGGCGAGGACGAGGTGCTCTCCTGCATCGAGGCCGGCCGCAGCTACCACGCGACCTCCCTGGAGGCCGCCCAGGAGGGCGACGGGCTCCCCGGCCTGCTCGACCGCCTCGGCTACGAGGACCCCGAGCTGGCCGGCGTGGAACACCGCGACCTGGTCCGCCACCTCCTCGTACAACTGCCCGAGCGCGAGCAGCGGATCCTCCTCCTGCGGTACTACAACAATCTGACCCAGTCGCAGATCAGCGCGGAGCTCGGCGTCTCCCAGATGCACGTCTCCCGCCTCCTCGCCCGGAGCTTCGCCCGGCTGAGATCCGCAAACAGGATCGAGGCCTAACCGGATCGAGTGGAGATCATTCTCCGCGTTTCCTGACACACCGGTAGATTCCCGCCCTAGAGCAGGCCTATCGTGTTCTGTCGCTGGAGATACTTGTCGACATGGCGCTACAGCGTGTTGCCGACATGTGACATTCTGCTGGAACCGCGTTTGCCGCAGCCCCGCCTCCGGTATTCAGGTGGAGGCTGCGTTCCTCCGACGGGCGCGCAGATGAAGCGCGACCGTCCGCGACCTCAAGGGGGTGGCATGTCCGTAGACCAGGGCAGCTCACAGGTGCTCACGCTCGTCAAGCAGCGTGAAGTGCCGGCAGTGTCCCACCGCTCGGAAGCCATCGACACCCGGATCGACACCCGCACCCTCTCCCGCTCCCTCTTCAAGAGGCTCGCCGGCCTTGACGCGGACAGTCCCGAGCGGACGTACGTACGCGACACCCTGATCGAGCTGAACCTCCCCCTCGTGCGCTACGCGGCGGCCCGCTTCCGCAGCCGCAACGAGCCGATGGAGGACATCGTCCAGGTCGGCACGATCGGGCTGATCAAGGCCATCGACCGGTTCGACTGCGAACGCGGGGTGGAGTTCCCGACCTTCGCCATGCCGACGGTCGTCGGTGAGATCAAACGGTTCTTCCGGGACACCTCCTGGTCCGTGCGCGTCCCGCGCCGGCTCCAGGAGCTGCGCCTCGCCCTCACCAAGGCCAGCGACGAGCTCGCCCAGAAGCTCGACCGCTCGCCGACCGTGCCGGAGCTCGCGGCCGTGCTCGGGGTCTCGGAGGAGGACGTCGTCGACGGCCTCGCCGTGGGCAACGCGTACACCGCCTCCTCGCTCGACTCGCCCTCTCCCGAGGACGAGGGCGGCGAGGGCTCGCTCGCGGACCGGCTCGGGTACGAGGACACCGCGCTGGAGGGCGTCGAGTACCGCGAGTCGCTCAAGCCGCTGCTGGCCAAGCTCCCGCCCCGGGAACGGCAGATCATCATGCTGCGGTTCTTCGCCAACATGACCCAGTCGCAGATCGGCGAAGAGGTCGGCATCTCCCAGATGCACGTCTCCCGGCTGCTCACGCGCACGCTCGCGCAGCTGCGCGTCGGCCTGATCGGCGAGTAGCCGCCGCGGCCCTACGGTCACCGGGTGCGGGTGCGCTCGGGCAATCCACCGCACCCGCTTCCCAATTGACGACGCGTCAGTAAAACTGCCGGGATGCGAAAGGTATCCCGGCCGGCCGCCCTGCTCGTCCTGTGCGCCACGGCCGCAACCGCCGCCCTGACCGGCTGCGGCGGCCCGGCGCGCGAGGGCTACGTGGCCGTCGGCGCGGCCGCTCCGGGCCCGGAGCGGGGCGTCGGCGAGAACGTCGCGCCCAAGGCCCGGGTCGAGTTCCAGTCGCTCCCGCAGGCGGCGCCCGGATCCTCCGCGGCCGCCGGCGGTACGTCGGGCAGCACCTCGGCGGACATCCCCCCGAGCGGCGCCCCGGGCGCCACTCCGGGTGGAAGCCCCGGCGAGGTCCCGGGCGGTACGCAGCCCAGCGCCCCGGGGCTCCAGCCCCCGGGCGGCCCCACCCCGGGCGGATCCACGCCCACCGGCCCCGGCGGCACCGGGAACCCGCCCGGCAGCACGCCCGGCACCAGGCCTCCCACCGCCCCGGGCGGCACTCCGTCGAGCCCGCCACCGAAGCCGGCCCCGTCCACCCCCGCGCCGCCTCCGGCCACGCCGGCGAAGCTGAGCATCGGCGCGCCCACCCGTACCGCCACGGCGGAACGCTGGTGCGAGCAGGTCACGGTGGCCTTCACCAACACCGGCGGCACCGCGGCCCGTTCGGGCACGGTCAGCTTCGCGACGCACATCATCGGCGCACTGGGCGTCGACTGGGCCACCATCACCTCGACCCAGCCGCTGCCCGCCCCGATCGCGGGCGGCACGACGAAGACGAAGACCTACCGGATCTGCGTCGAGTCCTGGCGCGTGCCCCTGGGCATGCGCGTGGAGACCCAGAAGGTCACGGCCACCTGGAACTGAGCGGGCGGCCGGGCCGTCGGCGCGTACCTCAGAGCGCGAGCCAGGCCACCACGGCGATCAGGACCACCGCGGCGACGGCGACGCCGATCCACAGGCCCGCGCCCGGGCCCGACTTGCGCGCGGCACGGTTCTGCATGCGCGAGCCCGGGACGGCGGGGGCCGGTACCGGCTCCTCGACGAACGCCCGGAACATCTGAGTGCTGCCCGCGGGGTCGTAGTCGCCCTGGGGAGCCTGTGAGTTGTGGTTCGAGTCGTGATTCGCAGCCATGCGCAGGACCCTAGCCGGTTTTCCGATTCCTTTACCGCCCAGCCCCCCGATTCATTTGCCTGTAACAACCATCTGCTTCTATGGTTGCCCGAAGCAACGACATTCGAGGGGGGCCCGTGACCGCACTCGCCGACCAGCCGGCCGCGCGCTACGCGGAACTGGCCCGTCAGCTCACCGGCATCGGCGCCGTCAAGCGCGACCTCGCCCGCCTCCTGCCCCCCGACTGCCCTCCCGGTTCGGCGGCCGTGCTCACGGTGCTCGACCGCCACGGCGAGATGCGGCTCAGCCGCCTCTCCGAGTACCTGGCCATCGACATCTCCGTGACCAGCCGGCACGTCGCGCACACCGCCGACCGCGGCTGGATCACCCGCGACACCGACCCGGGCGACGCCCGCTGCCGGATCCTGCGCCCGACACCGGCCGGCCTCGCGCTCCTCACCGAGCTCGGCACCCGCCACACCGGCGCGCTGGAGACGGCCCTGGCCGACTGGTCCGACGAGGACGTCGACCACCTCAACGTCCTGCTGGCCCGACTCCGATCGAGCTTCACGCTTCCAGACAGCTAGACCGAAGGAAACACATGGCTACGACCACACCCACCGGTGTGCGGGGAGACGGCCGGCCGCAGAGCACGTCCGACAGCGCGCCCATGACCCACCCGCAGATCATGAAGGCGCTCTCCGGGCTGATGCTCGGCATGTTCGTGGCGATCCTGTCCTCCACGATCGTCTCCAACGCCCTGCCCCAGATCATCGGAGACCTCGGCGGCACCCAGTCCTCGTACACCTGGGTGGTCACCGCGGCCCTGCTCTCGATGACGGCGTCGACCCCGCTGTGGGGCAAGCTCTCCGACCTCTTCAGCAAGAAGCTGCTGGTCCAGATATCCCTGGTGATCTACGTCCTCGGCTCGATGGTCGCGGGCATGTCCCAGAACACCGGCATGCTCATCGCCTGCCGCGTGGTCCAGGGCATCGGCGTCGGCGGGCTCTCCGCCCTCGCCCAGATCGTCATGGCCGCGATGATCTCCCCGCGCGAGCGCGGCCGGTACAGCGGCTACCTCGGCGCGGTCTTCGCCGTCGCCACCGTCGGCGGCCCGCTGCTCGGCGGGGTCATCACCGATACGAGCTGGCTCGGCTGGCGCTGGTGCTTCTACGTCGGCATCCCGTTCGCCGTCATCGCCCTGATCGTGCTCCAGCGCACCCTGCACCTGCCCGTCGTCCGCCGCGACGTCAGGGTCGACTGGCTCGGCGCCTTCCTGATCAGCGGCTCCGTATCGCTGCTGCTGATCTGGGTGACCCAGGCCGGCAGCTCGTACGACTGGATCTCCTGGCAGACCTGGACGATGACCGGCGGCGCGCTCGCCCTCGGCCTGCTCTTCGTCCTCGTCGAGTCCAGGGCGAGCGACCCGATCATTCCGCTGCGCCTGTTCCGCAACAAGACCATCAGCCTCGCCTCGGCGGCCTCGCTCTTCGTCGGCATCGCGATGTTCTCGGGCACCGTGTTTTTCAGCCAGTTCTTCCAGTTGGCCCGTGGCGAGTCCCCCACGATGTCCGGAATCCTCACGATTCCCATGATCGGCGGGCTCTTCGTCTCCTCCACCGTTTCCGGTCAGGTGATCACCAAGACCGGTAAGTGGAAGGCCTGGCTCGTCTCCGGCGGTGTGCTCCTGACGGCCGGACTCGGCCTGCTGGGCACCCTGCGGTACGACACCCCGTACTGGCACATCGCGATCTTCATGGCGCTGACCGGGCTCGGCCTCGGCATGATGATGCAGAACCTGGTCCTCGCCTCCCAGAACCAGGTGGCCCCCGAGGACCTCGGTGCCGCCAGCTCGGTCGTCACCTTCTTCCGCTCGCTCGGCGGCGCGATGGGCGTCTCCGCCCTCGGCGCGGTCATGGCCAACCGGGTCACCCACTACGTCCAGGACGGTCTCGCCGCGCTCGGCCCGAAGGCGGCGGCCATGGGCCACGGCGGCACCGGCGGGGGCGCTATCCCCGACCTCGACAAGCTGCCCGAACCCTTCCGCACGGTCGTGGAGTCCGCGTACGGGCACGGCGTCGGCGACGTCTTCCTCTACGCCGCACCCACGGCGCTGCTCGCGCTGGTGCTGGTGGTGTTCATCAAGGAGGTCGCCCTGAGGTCGAAGCCGGCGGCCCACGAGCCGACCGCCGCCCCGGCGGAGTAGCCGGGCGGTCTACGGGGCTGCGGGCGCGGCGGGCCTACGCGCCTGCGGGCGCGGCGGGGGCGGCCGGTGCGGCGGCCCCCGCCGGGCTCCCGGTGTGGGCCCGGGCCGGCGAACGGAGCCGGCCGGGCCAGCCCTCCATGGGCGGCCCGGCCGGCTCCTGCTGTTCGCCCAGCTCGCCCAGGGCGTTGTCCAGGGCGTTGTCCAGGGCGAGTTCGAGCAGATCGTGCTTGGTGTCCACGTACCAGTACAGGGACATCGCGGTGACCCCGAGCCCGGCGGCGAGCCGCCTCATGGAGAACCGGGCCGGCCCCTCGGCGTCCAGCAGCCGCTGGTCCGGGTCGTGCCGGGATCGGCCGGGGTGACCATGGAGGCATCCTCCTCACGTGCACGGGACCAGCCCGCAATGTCCGGTCCGCCCCTTGATGCTAGGGGGTGGTGGACGCCTGCGACGTGGGTGCGGTGAGGTCGTAGAAGGTGGCTCCGCCGATGGTGGAGGCCTTGAAGTTGGCCTTGACCCAGGTCTCGATGGAGCTGCTCACACCCCCGCCGGGGCCGCCCCCGCCACGGGTCGCGGTGCCGTTCTCGGCAGCGGCGCCCGCTTCACCGGCATCGGCTCCCGTGCTGCCCTGGCCGATGAAGTAGTGGATCTTCCCGGCGCTCACGTACGCCTTGAACTGCTCCAGGGTCGGCGAGGGGTCGCTGCCGTTGAAGCCGCCGAGGGCCATCACCGGCTGCTGCGAAGCCAGCTGGTAACTCGCGGCGTTCTGCGAGCCGATGGCGGCCGCCGCCCACGTGTACCGGTCCGCGTCGGCGCGCAGCGCGGCCGTGGCCTCGGCGCTGGTCTTCGTCCCGCCGAGCAGGCCGCCCATGCCGCCTCCTCCTCCGCCGCCCATGCCTCCGCCGGCTCCGCCCGGGCCGCCGCCGGTCCGGGTGTTCCGGCCGCCGTCGGCGGGCTGGTTGCCGCCGGGGGCCTGGCCGCCCGGAGCCTGGCCGCCCTGGGCGGTTCCGCCCGGGGCCATGCCCTGCGGTGCGGCTCCGCCTCCGGGCATCCCGCCGCCGGCCGGCATCTCGAAGCGCATGCCCCCGCCGCGGCCGCCCGCGACCGCCGGGCCCGCCGTGACGATCGAGCCCGTGTGCGGGGTGGTCACCGTGGTCAGGCAGTACGCGAGGGGTCCGGCCAGGGCCACGCCCAGGCCGACTGCCGCCACGCCGAGTGCGGTGCGGCGGCCCAGCCGCGCGGTGAACGGCAGCAGCAGGGCCGTGCCGAGTCCGACAGCGAGGACCGGCCAGCGCAACCACGGCACGTACTCCGCGGAGCGGCCGAGCAACACGAAGGCCCAGTACGACGTGAGGGCGAGGGTCACCGAGAGCGTGAGGGAGGCGGCCCGGCTGCCCCGCTCCTCCCACAGGACGGCGATGCCCATGCCGATCAGGGCGGCGATGTAGGGGGCCAGGGCGACGGTGTAGTACTCGTGGAAGATGCCCTGCATGAAGCTGAAGACCACCGCGGTGATCAGCAGCGCCCCGCCCCAGGCGAGGAAGGCCGCGCGGGCCATGCCCTCCAGGGAATCGGTGGCCCGGCGGGCCCGCCAGGTGACCACGAGGCCCGCGACGAGCAGGATCAGCGCGGCGGGCAGCAGCCAGCCGATCTGACCGCCGATGTTCGAGGAGAACAGCCGGTCGATGCCGGTCTCTCCCCAGCCCATCCCGCCGCCGCCACCGCCGCCGGGGCCACCGGTCATGCCCTCGGCGGCCGTGCGGGCTCCGCCGCCGACGCTGCCGGTCTCCTCGCCGTTGATCCGGCCCAGACCGTTGTAGCCGAGGGTCAGTTCAAGGAAGGAGTTGGTCTGCGAGCCCCCGATGTACGGGCGGGAGGAGGCGGGCCACAGTTCGACGATCGCGACCCACCAGCCGCCGGCCACGACCATCGCGAGGGTGGAGAGCAGCAGCTGCCCGAGGCGCCTGCGCAGCCCGGTCGGCGCGCAGAGCGCGTACAGCAGGGCGAGGGGCGGCAGGATGACGAAGGCCTGCAGGGTCTTGGTCAGGAAGGCGAAGCCGACCGCGACCCCGGCCCAGACCAGCCACTTGGTGTGCGCCCCTTCGAGGGCCCGGAGCACGCAGTACACGGTGACCGTCATCAGCAGGGTCAGCAGTGCGTCGGGGTTGTTGAAGCGGAACATCAGCGCGGCCACCGGCGTGAGCGCGAAGACGGCTCCGCTGATCAGGGCCGCCACCGGGCCGAACTGGCGGCGCACGGCGGCGTAGAGCACGGCGGCCGTGCCGACGCCCATGAGGGCCTGCGGGACCAGGATCTGCCAGGCACCGAGCCCGAAGAGCCGGACGGACAGCATCATCGGCCACAGCGCGGCCGGGGGTTTGTCGACGGTGATGGAGTTCCCGGCGTCGGAGGAGCCGAAGAAGAAGGCCTTCCAGCTCTCGCTGCCGGCCTGCACGGCGGCGGAGTAGAAGGAGTTGGCGTAGCCCGAGGCCCCCAGGTCCCAGAGCAGCAGGACGGCGGTCGCGAGGAGCAGCCCGAGGAAGGCGGGGCGTTCCCAGCCGGGCCGCGCGGCGTGCGCCCGGGTCGCCCTGTGGGACGGGGAGGCCGGGGAGGGCGGATGGAGCGGTAGCGCTGCCGTGGTCATCAGGAGTCGTCCTTCGCGGGAGTGGCGCGCCGTTCGGGGAAGACCCAGGCGCGGAAGAGCAGGAACCGCAGCACGGTGGCGGCGAGGTTGGCGGTGACCAGGACGGCCAGCTCGGTGCTGTGCCCCGGCGTGGCGCTGGCGGCCCCGAGGGCGGCGAGCGAACCGCTCGTCAGGGCCAGCCCGATCGCGAACACCACGAGCCCCTGGGCCTGGTGGCGCACGGCGCGGGCCCGGCCGCGGACGCCGAAGGTGAGCCGGCGGTTGGCGGCGGTGTTGGCGACGGCGGAGAGCAGCAGCGCGGCGGCGTTGGCGAGCTGGGGGCCGGCGGCGGTCCGGGCCGCGGAGTAGAGCAGCAGGTAGAGGAGGGTGGACAGGGCTCCGACCACGCAGAAGCCCAGGAGCTGGCGGGCCAGCCCGCGCGGCACCCCGGGCAGGGCGGTGCGGTCGCGCGGGTCGTCTCCGAAGGGGCGGGCGAGCCGGTCCAGCGGGAGCGCGCCGACGGCCAGCGCCCGGCCCACCCGCCAGACGCCCTTGAGGTCCTCGGCGGCGGTGCGGGCGATGTGGACGGTGGAATCGGGGTCGTCGACCCAGTCCACCGGGACCTCGTGGATCCGCAGCCCGGCTCGCTCGGCGAGGACCAGCAGCTCGGTGTCAAAGAACCAGCCGGAGTCCTCGACGAGCGGCAGCAGCCGGGTCGCGACCTCGCGGCGGATCGCCTTGAAGCCGCACTGGGCGTCGCTGAAGCGGGCGGAGAGCGAGGAGCGCAGGAGCAGGTTGTAGGCGCGGGAGATGAACTCCCGCTTCGCTCCCCGGACCACCCGCGAGGAGCGGGCCAGGCGGGTGCCGATGGCGAGGTCGGAGTGGCCGGAGATCAGCGGGGCGACCAGCGGCAGCAGGGCGTTGAGGTCGGTGGAGAGGTCCACGTCCATGTACGCGAGGACGGGCGCTTCCGACTCCCCCCACACGGTGCGCAGGGCCCGGCCGCGGCCCTTCTGCTCCAGCCGGGTGCTGCGTACCCCGGCCACGGAGGCGGCGAGGGCGGCCGCGACCTCGGGGGTGCGGTCGGTGCTCGCGTTGTCGGCGATGGTGATGCGGAAGGGGTACGGGAAGGTCCGGGTGAGGTGCTCGTGCAGCCTGCGCACGCAGGGGCCGAGGTCCGTCTCCTCGTTGAAGACCGGGATCACCACGTCGAGGACGGGCTCACCCGGTACGGGCGCGAGGGGCGCCCGTACCGGGAGCGCTCCGGGAGAGGTGTCGGTAGGCATGACCCGACCCTCGCGGGCCGGGCTGTCACCGCTGTGTGCTGACCCTGTGGCCTGTCTGTGAGTCCGGCTGCGCGGGGGCGGCGAGGGCGGCGGCGGGGGCGGGGGCTCCGCCGGGCGGCGGGTCGGCCAGGGGGAGCAGGACCTCGAAGGAGGTGTGGCCGGGGACGCTGCGGACGCCGACGTGGCCGCCGTGGGCCGAGACCACGGCGGCCACGATGGCCAGGCCGAGGCCGGTGGAGCCCGCCGAGCGGGAGCGGGAGGCGTCGCCGCGGGCGAAGCGCTCGAAGACGTGGGGCAGCAGCTCGGGCGGGATGCCGGGGCCGTCGTCCTCGATCCGGAGCCGGACGGCGGATGTTTCACGTGAAACATGCGCGGTGACGGTGGTGCCGGGCGGGGTGTGCGTCCGGGCGTTGGCCAGCAGGTTCACCAGGATCTGCTGGATCCGGGCCGGGTCGGCGTGGACGGGCGCCGGCTCCTCGGGGAGTTCCAGGCGCCAGTGGTGGCCCTGGCCCGCGGCCCGGGCGTCACTGACGGCGTCCACGACCAGCGGGGCCAGATCGGTGTCGCAGGTGGACAACGGGCGGCCCGCGTCGAGCCGGGCCAGCAACAGCAGGTCCTCCACCAGACCGGTCATCCGGGTGGCTTCGGACTCGATGCGGCCCAGGGCGTGCCGGGTGTCGGGGCCCGGCTCCTCGCGGCCCCGGCGGGTCAGCTCGGCGTAGCCGCGGATCGAGGCCAGCGGGGTGCGCAGCTCGTGGCTGGCGTCGGCGACGAACTGGCGGACCTGGGTCTCGCTCTGCTGGCGTGCGGTCAGGGCCGAGGAGACGTGGCCCAGCATCCGGTTGAGGGCGGCACCGACCTGCCCGACCTCGGTACGCGGGTCGGCCTCGGCGTCGGGGACCCGCTCGTGGAGGGCGGGCTCGCCGCTGTGCAGGGTGAGTTCGGAGACCCGGGTGGCGGTGGCGGCGACCCGGCGCAGCGGGCGCAGCGCGACGCCGACCAGGACCTGTCCGGCGAGGGAGGCCGCGATCAGCCCGGCGAGGGTGACGAAGACCTCCACGGCGATCAGGGTGTGCACGGTGGAGTCGACGTCGGAGAGCGGGAATCCAATGACGATGCCGCCGCCACTGCCGCCGCTGCTGTCGCTACTGCTGCTGCCGGGCGCGGCCAGCACCCGGTAGCCGCCGAGGCCGGGCAGCTGCAGTTCGACCGGGTCGCCGGGACGCCCGTCGGCGGCCTTGCGCGCGGCCTCGGCGAGGACGGAGGCCTGGGCCGGGGTGAGGGGCGGGCGGCCGCCGGAGCCGGAGCCGGATCCGCCGACGGCCGCACTGCGTTCGCTGCGGACGCTCTCGACGGTCTTCCCCGCGGTGTCGAGGCGGATCCCGACGGCACCGAGCGGAGATCCGGGGCCCATGACGACGCCGAGGCTGTTCTCCCGGGGGAACTTGCCCGGGCTGGGGCGGCTCGCCATCTCGACGGAGACGCGCAGCTGTTCGTCGACCTTGTCGACCAGGTACGAGCGCAGCGCGACGGTGGTGACGGTGCTGATGGCCGCGCCGACGACGGCGATGAGGGCCACCGCCGAGACGACGAGCCGGGTCCGCAGTGACCAGGGCCGCCGGCTCCGGCGGGGGCGGCGGGGGCCGGAGGGGCGCCCGGGGCGGCCGGGCCTGCGGGGACGGCGGGTGCGCGCGGGTGCTCGTACGTCCCCGGCTCCCGGTTCGGCCGCCTCGCGCGCACGGCCGGCCGGCCTGGGCTCGCCGGCTGCCACTAGTCGGCCGGCTTGATCAGGTAGCCGGCGCCGCGGCGGGTGTGGATCATCGGCGGGAGGCCGGTTCCGCTCTCGAGCTTGCGCCGCAGGTAGGAGATGTACAGCTCGACGACGTTGGCCTGACCGCCGAAGTCGTACGACCACACGCGGTCCAGGATCTGCGCCTTGCTCAGCACCCGGCGCGGGTTGCGCATCAGGTAGCGCAGCAGCTCGAACTCGGTCGCGGTCAGGTGGACGTCCTGACCGCCCCGGGTCACCTCGTGGCTGTCCTCGTCGAGGCGCAGGTCGCCGACCTCCAGCACCGACCCGCCGCGCGCGGCCTGCGCGGCACCGGAGCGCCGGACCAGGCCACGCAGCCGGGCGACGACCTCCTCCAGGCTGAAGGGCTTGGTGACGTAGTCGTCGCCGCCCGCCGTCAGACCGGCGATGCGGTCCTCGACGGAGTCCTTCGCCGTCAGGAACAGCACCGGGACCTGCGGGAGCTCCCGCCGCAGGCGGCCCAGGACGGCCAGCCCGTCCATGTCGGGGAGCATGATGTCGAGCAGGACGACGTCGGGCCGGAACTCCCGTGCCGCGCGCACCGCGCCCGCACCGTCACCCGCGCTGCGGACCTCGCAGCCCTCGTAGCGCAGGGCCATCGAGAGCAGCTCGGAGAGGGCGGCCTCGTCGTCGACGACGAGGACCCGGCACGGGCTGCCGTCGGGCCGCACGAGGGCCGTGTGGTTGCCGGTGGACGTGGACGCGTGGGATGTGGTCGTCGCAGTCATGCGTACACGCTGGCCGCCGCCCCTGAGAGCGCTCTTGCGTGAACCTGTGAATTCCCTGAGAAACCCCTCCCGCCCCTCAGGCCAGGTGGAAGAGCCGGGCTCCGTTGTCGTGGCAGACGGCGCGCAGCCAGGCGTCGCCGAGGCCGAGCCGTTCGAGGGCGTCGAGCTGGTGCTCGTAGGGATAGGGGATGTTCGGGAAGTCGGTGCCCAGCAGGATCCGGTCGCCGAGGTCGGCGAGCCGGCCGCGGTCCTGCGGCGGGAAGCCGCTGAACTGCTCCGAGAAGTCGGTGAAGGCCATCGTGGTGTCGAGGCGGACCTCGGAGTACCGGTCGGCCAGGTCGAGGAAGTCGGCGTACTCCGGCATCCCCATGTGCGCGACGATCAGCGGCAGCCGGGGGTGGCGGGCCAGCAGCCGGGCGATCGGCTCGGGTCCGGTGTGCTTGCCCGGGACGGGCCCCGAACCGCAGTGCACGACCGTCGGGATCCCGGCCTCGGCGAGGAGCCCCCAGACCGGGTCGAGCCGGTCGTCGGTGGGGTCGTACCCGCCGACCTGGAGGTGGGCCTTGAAGACCCGGGCCCCCGCCGCGACGGCCTGGCCGACGTACTCCCGCACCCCGTCCTCCGGGAAGAAGGTCGCGGTGTGCAGGCAGTCGGGGGTGCGGGCGGCGAAATCGGCGGACCAGGAGTTGAGCCAGGCCGCCATGGCCGGCTTGTGGGGGTAGAGCATGGCGGTGAAGGCCCGGACCCCGAACTCCCGGAGCAGCGCGACCCGCTGCTCCTCCTCGTGCCGGTAGGTGATGGGCCACTCGACGCCGGTCAGCGGGCCGACCGCGTCGAAGTAGTCCCACACCTTGTCCAGCACCCGCTCGGGCATGAAGTGGGTGTGTACGTCGACCAGCCCGGGCACCCCGAGCCGTTCCCGGAACGCCCGGACGGCCTCAGCCGTCTTCGCGGACAAAGCCGTGGCTCCGCTCGACCGTCGCGATGTGCAGCGTGTAGCTCTCGTACCAGTCGGCGCGGCCCTGCTTCATGGCCGCCTGGTGCTCCATCTCCTGGCGCCAGAGCGCGAGGGACTCGTGGTCACGGAAGTAGGCCACGGTGATGCCGAGCCCGCCGGGCGTCCGCGCGGACTCGTAGCCGAGGAAACCCGGGTTGCCGCTGACGAGCTCGGTCATCCGGTCGAGCGTCTCGGGGTATCCACTGTCCTCGGGGGTCCGGACGCTGGTGAACACACTGATGACATAGGGCGGTTCGAAGGCCTGTACGGGCTTGATGGTCATGCCCACCACCCTCTGCGGCCGGTGCCTGGCATGTCCACCGGAAAACGGCCCGGACGGCCAAAGGGATCCAAGTTTTGACCTTGTACCGCGACTCGCCCGGTCGGGTCAGAACAGCCCGTCCTGCGCGCCGGCTGCCTCCCGCCCGGCGGTCGGGATCCCCGCCACGGGCACCTCGGTGACATCGCCCTCCCGGGGCGCCACCAGCTCCCACCCCGCGAGCAGCCGGGTGTCCACCACCAGCCCGTCGGCGAAGTGCAGATCGGGCCCGGCGGCCCCGAGAAGCCGGCCGGCGACGGTTCCGCCGGGCACCATCTCGGTGATCACCCGGGCAGGGGCGGGCAGGGCGTCGAGCCCGAAGGCCCCGGCGTGGTCGGTCACCTCGCACTCCAGCCTCTCCAGCGACTCCGGCCACCCCTCCAGCGCGGCGGCCCGTGCGTGCAGGGCGGCGACCTCCGCCGCCCGCTCGGGTCCCGGCGGCACCTCTCCCCGCACGGACCGCTTGCGGGCATAGGCGATCCGGTCGGGCACTCCGAGGGCGGCCCGCAGCAGTTCCTCGGTCCGGCGGGTGGCCATCAGCGGCCCGCGCCCCAGCCAGGCCCAGGCCACCGCCCCTTGCTCCAGCAGCCGGACGGACCCGCGCTCCTCGGCGGTGATGCCGACCTTGACCAGCCCGGCCCCGAACCAGGCGAGGTACACCCGGTAGGTACGCGGATCACCGGCGTTGGTGTCGGCCGCCACCGAGAAGGAACGGTCCAGGCCGGCGCACTCGGGGCACTGGGCGTTCCCGCTCCGGCCGGGCACGGTCCGCCCGGTCGGGCACGGCGTCCGCCGTCCGGCCCGCCGGATGCCGAGGCAGTGGCGCTCTCCCCGGGCGGCGAAGGCGAGGGGCTGCCCGTACGCGAGGAGGCTGGTGCGCTCGCCCCGTCCCGGTCCCCGCCCGTACCAGCCCATGGCGGGCCGGCCGTCGTTCCACCGGAGGCCGGTGCACCACCAGGTCACAGGGGGAGCGGTCGCTCGAAGAGGGTCTCCAGGACGGCGGAGGCCGCCGGCGCCGCGTACGGCCGGCCCGTGTCCTCCTGGCGGCGCTGGATCAGCGCCCGGTCGATGTCGTCCACCGCACTTCCTCCCGCGTCCCTGCACACCCTCGCCGAGACGCTACCCGATCCCGAAGTCACCCCCCGCGACCGAACGGGGTTCGACCCCTCCCTCTCCTCGCCTGCCCGGCTAGCGGGCGACGAACTGCGTCAGGATCGCCTGGACCTCATAGATGTCGACGCCCTTGGTGAAGGTCTTCGCTATCGGCACCGAGCTCCCGGAGAGCCATATCTTCAGCTCCGCGTCCAGGTCGAAGTGGCCGGCGGTCTCCACGGAGAAGTGCGTGATGCTCCGGTACGGAATCGAGTGGTACTCCACCTTCTTCCCTGTGATCCCCTGCTTGTCGATGAGCACGAGCCGCCGGTCGGTGAACAGGATCGTGTCGCGGATCAGCAGATAGGCGGCGTGCACCTGCTCCCCCTGACCCAGCAGCCGCGCGTACTCGCGGTGTGCCGACGCCGGATCCACGGCGTGCGCGTTCCCGAACAGTCCCATGTGAGCTCCCCCTGCTTTCCCGGCGGTGTTTCCCGGTGATTCGATCTCCAAGAAAACGTATCCGGGCCGCCCGTCACCCCGCGTCCCCCGCCAGAGCCATCTCACCCCGTGGCTCCCCGGAGCCAGGCCTCATCACTGAGGAGGAGGGAGAACGGGAGAGGGGCAACGCAAGAGGCCCCCCGGTGAACCGGGGGGCCTCTTGGGCTGTGCACTCGGCAGGATTCGAACCTGCAACCTTCTGATCCGTAGTCAGATGCTCTATCCGTTAAGCTACGAGTGCTTGGCTGGCCGGGGTTTTGCGCCCCGTTGGCCTTGCGAGAACAACAATACATGGACCTCGCCGGGACGCGAAATCCATTAGCTCCACCCGTGCTGACCTGCGGAAACAGCTCGGAAGAAGATCATCCGGTTGGGTGCCCGGGCGCCCCCGGCGCGCCTCCGCGCGGGCAGATCCCGAGCAGATCCCGCAACCTCCCGGACCCCGAACGCACCGAAGCCCCGGTCCGCAAGGACCGGGGCTTCGTGAAGTGCGGAGGCGGAGGGATTTGAACCCTCGATGGGGCGTAAACCCCAAACCGCATTAGCAGTGCGGCGCCATAGACCGGACTAGGCGACGCCTCCAGCACACCCTCGCGTACGAAGGTGCGTGCAGATGATGACACAGGCCAGGGGCCGGTCACCAATCCGCTCCCACGGTACAAGGAGGGCGGCCCGCAGAGCAAAGCCTTAAGCACCTCCGCGTGCGGAACGTCGGCGCCGGCTCGTCGTTGGTCTGTCGTACGACGTACGGACGACCTGGAGTTCCCCATGCTGCGTCTCGCCGCTTTCGCCGTCGCCTCCGCTCTGGCCGCAGGGGCGGCGGGCCCGCTGCCCCCGCTGCCGCCGCTCGGCCGGCTGCTGTCCGCCCCCGCCCCGGCCCCCGACCGGCTCACCATCGCCGTGGCCGACACGGGCAACCCGCTGGCCGACGGCGAGTACCGGCTGGAGTGCGACCCGCCCGGCGGGAACCACCCCCGGGCCGAGGACGCCTGCGCCCGCCTCGAAGCCCTCGCGCGCGAGGGGAAGGATCCCTTCGGCCCGGAGCCCAAGAATCAGCTGTGCACCATGCAGGACGGCGGCCGCGCCACCGCCCGGATCACCGGAACCTGGCACGGCCAAAGGGTGGACTCCCGGTTCCGCCGGACCAACGGATGCGAGATCCGCAGGTGGAACGACTTGGAACCCGTGCTTCCACGTGGGCGTTCCTGACCTGGGAGGATGCACCGGTCGGGCGATATGCGCCGGGCATCCGCCCCCTCATCGGGAGCCCGTGCCCTTAGACTCCTCCCGTGACATGCCGGTAGTTGTGGTCAGGGAGGAAGCTCGTCGTGAGCAGCAGGCCATCCCGAGGCGCTGCTCGCCTCGCAGCAATACTCGACGCTCTTCCGGACGCGCTGTTGCTCGTCAACGCCAACGGCACGGTCGTCAACGCGAATTCGATCGCCCTCGAGGTCATGGAGAGCCCCGGTACCGGGCTCGTCGGCCGGGGCGTGCTCGACCTCCTGCCCGAGTTCGACTCCAAGCTGATCCCCGGCTCCATGCGCCGGCCCGGCGAGGACGAGGGCGGCCGCGCCCGCCCGAAACGGATGGTGGCGCGCCGCACCGACGGCAGCGAGTTCCCCGTCGAGGTCACCGCCGCCCATCTCGACGGCCGTGACGCCTACCGTGAGCCGCAGCCCTCGTACACCGGCGACGAGCTGCTGATGCTCGTCGTACGGGACCTCTCGCAGACGGTGGACACCGAGGCCGAGCTGGCCCGCTCCCAGCGCCAGACCGAGATGATCCTGCGCGCCGCGGCCGAGGGCGTCGTGGGCACGGACACCGACGGCAGGGTCGTGCTGGTCAATCCGGCCGCCGCCCAGATCCTCGGCTACCGCGCCACCGACCTGGGCAACCGCGAACTGCACGGGCTGATTCAGCACTCGCGCGCCGACGGTTCGCCGTTCCCCTTCGAGGAGTCCCCGCTCGCCGACACCCTGCGCAGCGGACGCAAGCACCGGGTCCGCGGCCAGGTGCTGTGGAACAAGGCCGGGCAGCCCGTCGCCGTGGACCTGACCACCTCACCCGTACGGGACGGGGAGCAGCTCGTCGGCGCCGTCATGACCTTCACCGACCGGCGCTCCTACGACGCGCTGGCCGCCCGCCACGCCCAGCTGCTGTCCGTCCTCGGCGACTCCCTGCGCGGGCCGCTGGAGGAGCTGCGCGGGGAGCTGGCCACGCTGGCCGCCGACGACGCGGGACAGCTGTGGCCCGAGGCCAACCAGCTGCTGCACCACCTGGCCGCCGGCTACTCCCGGATGACCACTCTGGTCGACAACGTGCTCTCCTTCCAGCGCCTCGACGCGGGCGGAGAGAAGCTCGACAAGAAGAAGGTGCTGATCGACGGGGTCGTCGCGGCCGGTGTCGACGGCGCGGTCGAGCTCATCGGCCCCGGGCGCGCGCAGTTCGCCGTGCACGCCCCGACCATCGAGGCCGAGGTGGACGCGGAGCGGATCGCGACCGCCCTCGCGCACCTGGTCGCGGACGTCGCCGGGGTGGACGCCACCGGCAAGACCCGCCAGGGCAGCGGGTACATGGACTCGACGATCGTGGTGGCCGCCGCGCAGCGCGGCGAGGTCGTACGGATCGAGGTGCGCGGCCCGTACGAGGGCGGCAACCCGGTGCACGAGCCGATCGTGCGGGGCATCGTGGAGGCGCACGGCGGTGTGCTGCAGACGGTGGAGGTGCCGGGCGCTCCCGGCGGGGCGTACGTACTGGAGCTGCCGCTGGGTGCGGGAGCCGGGACGGTCACCCTGCCCGAGCCGGTGGAGCCTCCGCCGGCCGCGCCCGGGACCGAGGGCGGCCCGGGGCAGGTCTCCGGCGGCCGGCGGGCCCGGCGCGGCGTGGACGCGTTCCTCGACGACGCCGCTGCCGACACGGGAGCCGACAGCGGCGTGGCGAAAGCGGGCCGGGACTCCGACGGCGGGAGCGCGCTCGCGCTGCCGTCCGGCAGGCGCCGGGGCGGTGAGGCGGCGGCGGTCGCCCGGCCCGGCGACGGCGCTCCCGCGGAGCTCGCCCAGTCCCCCGTGAACCCGGCGGGCCTGGGTGGCAGCGGCACGGGGCGGCGCCGCGGCCAGAACGGCGACGGCAGTGACGGCAGCGGCGGCGACTCCGGTGGCGGCAACGGCCGCCCGGGCGGCCCCGGGCGGCCCGTGCCCCCGCAGGGGACCGCCATGCCCGCGCTCCCGCCCGTGCCGGTGGCTCCCGTGCCGGTGCCGCCGTTCCCGGGACTCCCCGTTCCGCTGACGGAGCACCCCGCCGGGCGGCGGCGTGCCCTGGGCGCGGCGGGACCGGCGCAGCAGGGCGGCCCGGTGCCGGCGACCGGGCTCGGACCGACTCCTGCTCCGACGGCCACTGCGATGCCCGTGCCTCCGCCCTCCCCCGCTCCCGCTCCCGTACGGCCCATCGCCCCCGAGGGCGGCTTCGCGCTGCCTGCCGGGCCCACGCCGGCTCCGCAGCCGCCGCAGGCCCCCGCAGAGGCCGACGCCGATGCCGCGGGCGGGCGGCGCGGGCGCCGGGTGCTGGGCGCGCCCGGTACCGACTCCGAGGGCGCCGAAGCCGCCGCCGGGCAGGCGGACACCGGCGCGCAGGGCCCCGTAGCCTCCGAGACGCATCCCACCGGGCGGCGGCGTGCGCTGCCCGCCACCCCGGCCTGGCCGGTTCCGGCGGCCCGTACCGCCCCCGAGGACTCGGACGGCAGCGGGCAGATCGCCGTACCCGGAGCCCGGCAGCCGCAGGACACCCCCGCGGAGGCCGCCGGGGCGCCGATCAGCGTCCGCGCGCTGGGCAGCCTCGGCCAGGGCGGCTCCTCCACCGACACCAACGGCTCCGGCCGGCGGCGCCGGCTCGCGGAGCCCGCGCCCGAGGGCCGGGCCTTCGCCATAGGAGCCCCCGAGGCGGGCTCCGCCGAGGGCCCCGAGCCGCTGGACGGGCCCGGTGGCGCCGTCGAGGTGGTCAACCGGACCGTGCCCCGTCCCGTGGACGACGAGCTGCCGCCCGAGCCGCTGGACAACCCGCGCCGGCTCCTGGTGTGGCCGGCTCCGGACGCGCAGACGCAGGCCGCGCTCAGCGACCGCGGCTACCGCCCGGTGATCGTGCACTCCCGTGAGGAGGTGGACGCGCAGATCGCCGCGTTCCCCGCCGCGCTGTTCGTGGACCCGCTGACCGGACCGATCACCCGGACCGCCCTGCAGTCGCTGCGCCAGGCCGCGGTGGCCGCCGAGGTGCCCGTACTGGTGACGGCCGGGCTGGGGCACGCCACGCGCGAGGCCGCGTACGGCGCCGATCCGGCGGTGCTCCTGAAGGCGCTCGCGCCGCGCGACAGCGACCAGCATCCCTCCCGGGTGCTGCTGATCGAGGAGCACGACGAGATCGCGACCGCGCTGACCGCCGCCCTGGAGCGGCGCGGCATGCAGGTCGCGCGGGCCGACGCGGACACGGACGCCGTGGAGCTGGCGACCCGGATGCGGCCGAACCTGGTGGTGATGGACCTGATGCAGGTGCGCCGCCGCCGGGCCGGGATCGTGGACTGGCTGCGCGCCAACGGGCAGTTGAACCACACCCCGCTGGTCGTCTACACGGCCACCGGGATCGATCCGGCCGAACTGCCGCGGCTGGCCTCGGGCGAGAGCGTGCTGTTCCTCGCCGAGCGGTCCACCTCGGCCGACGTGCAGGGCCGCATCGTGGACCTGCTGGCCAAGATCGGCACCAACTAGCCATTCTGGCCGCATGGCCATCATCGACACGAGCGAGCAGACCGTCCCCGCCGACAACGGGGAGGTCAGCCTGCTCATAGCGCGACAGGTTGATCCGGGCCACGAGGAGAACTTCGAGGCGTGGGCCCACGGGATCCTGGAGACGGCCTCGGCCTTCCCCGACCACCTGGGGTACGGGCTGTTCCGCCCGGCCGTCGAGGGCGGGCCCTGGTTCCTGGTGCACCGGTTCCGCAACCAGGCGGCCTTCCAGCGGTGGCAGGACTCGGCCGAGCGGGCCGCCTGGTTCTCGAACTGCCTCGGCCACCACCACACCGAGATAGCCCGGCGCGAACTGCACGGCATGGAGACCTGGTTCGCCAAACCGGGTACGGCCCGGCCCGCGCCGCCGCGGTGGAAGATGGCGATCAGCTCGGGGCTGGCCATCTTCCCGATCTCGCTCGCGGGCAACGCGCTGCTCGGGCCGTACCTGGTGAATCTGAACTTCGTGCTCCGGACGGCCGCCTTCGCCGTCGTCTTCAGCACCCTGATGACCTACGTGGCCATGCCCGCGATCAGCAAGCTGCTGCGGCCCTGGCTCACGCGCGGCCAGTAGCCCCGGTGGGCAGTCCCCCCGGCGGTGCTCAGTCGAGCTTGGTGACGTCGAGGACGCCGTCCGCGTACTGCCTGCGGATCACCTTCTTGTCGAACTTGCCGACGCTCGTCTTCGGCACGGCCTCCACGATCGCCCAGCGCTCCGGCAGCTGCCACTTGGGGATCGTCTGGCCGAGGAAGGCACGCAGTCCCGCGTAGTCCACGGTGGCCCCCTCCTTGAGGACCACGGTGGCCAGCGGCCGCTCGTCCCACTTCTCGTCGGGGACGGCGACGACAGCCGCCTCGGCGACCTCCGGGTGGGCCATCAGCGCGTTCTCCAGCTCCACGCTGGAGATCCACTCCCCGCCGGACTTGATGACGTCCTTGGCGCGGTCGGTGAGGCTGAGGTAGCCGTCGGGGCTGATCACGCCGACGTCTCCGGTCTTGAGCCAGCCGTCCGCGCTGAACTTGTCCTCGGGCCGGATCGGTTCGCCGGAGGCGCCGCCGTAGTAGGCGCCCGCGATCCAGCTGCCGCGGACCTCCAGCTCGCCCGCCGACTCGCCGTCCCAGGGCAGGACGTCGCCACCGGGGCCGACCAGCCGGGCCTCGACGCCCGCCGGGAAGCGGCCCTGGGTGATGCGGTACGGCCACTCCTCCTCGGGGGTCAGACCGGCCGGCGGGTGGGCCATGGTGCCCAGCGGGGAGGTCTCGGTCATCCCCCAGGCGTGGTTGAGGCGCACGCCGAGCTTGTCGTAGGCCTCCATCAGGGCCGGCGGACAGGCCGCGCCGCCGATGGTGACCTGCTTCATCGAGGTCAGGTCGCGCGGGTTGGCGGTGACCTCGGCGAGCAGCCCCTGCCAGAGGGTGGGGACGGCCGCGGCGTGCGTGGGCTTCTCGCGCTCGATCATGTCGGCGAGCGGGGCGGGCTGCAGGAAGCGGTCCGGCATCAGCATGCTGATGCCGGTCATGAAGGTGGCGTGCGGCAGGCCCCAGGCGTTGACGTGGAACTGCGGGACGACGACGAGGGAGGTGTCCTTGTCGGTCAGGCCCATCGACTCGGCCATGTTGACCTGCATCGAGTGCAGGTAGATCGAGCGGTGGGAGTAGATGACGCCCTTGGGGTCGCCCGTGGTGCCGGAGGTGTAGCACATGGCCGCGGCCTGGCGCTCGTCCAGCTCGGGCCAGTCGTAGGTGTCCGGGCGGCCCGCCAGGAGCTCCTCGTACTCGTGCACGCGCACGCCGAGGCCCTCCAGCGCGGAGCGGTCGCCGATGCCCGCGACCACGACGTGCTCGATGGTCGGCAGATGCGGCAGGAGCGGGACGAGCAACGGCAGCAGGGTGCCGTTGACCAGGACGACCTTGTCGACCGCGTGGTTGACGATGAAGACCAGCTGCTCGGGAGGGAGCCGCAGGTTCAGCGTGTGCAGGACGGCCCCCATGGAGGGGATCGCGAAGTACGCCTCGACGTGCTCGGCGTTGTTCCACATCAAGGTCGCGACGCGGTCGTCCTGCTGGACGCCCAGCTCGTCGCGCAGGGCGTTGGCCAGGCGCGTGGCACGGGTCCCGATCTCGGCGAAGCTGCGGCGGTGCGGCTCGGCCTCTCCGGTCCAGGTCGTGACCTGGGACTTCCCGTGGATCGTCATCCCGTGCTGCAGTATGCGGGTGACGAGGAGTGGTACGTCCTGCATGGTGCTCAGCAAAGCGTCCTCCCGGTGGGCGCTGCGGCGCTGCGGCGGCTACGGATGCTGCGATTCTGCGCACGTACCGGTCGGTCTGTCACTACCCAAGAGTAGAAACGCGCGCGATGTTTCACGTGAAACATCGGCCGGGAGGAGACGGTCCGGGGCCGGGCTCAGCGGACGGGTGTCAGTTCCGGGTCCTCACGGAGCTTGACCAGCGCCCGGGAGACGGCGCTCTTGACGGTGCCGACGGAGACTCCGAGCAGCTCGGCGGTCTGGGCCTCGCTCAGGTCCTCGTAGTAGCGCAGGACGACCATCGCCCGCTGCCGGTCGGGCAGCCGGGTCACCGCGCGCCACATCGCGTCGCGCAGCGCCTGCGCCTCGGCGGGGTCGGCGGCCGGCGGTTCGTCGGCCTCGGGCAGCTCGTCGCAGATGAACTCGTCGACCTTGCGCTTGCGCCACTGGCTGGTGCGGGTGTTGACCAAGGCCCGGCGGACGTAGCCGTCCAGGGCGCGGTGGTCCTCGATGCGGTCCCAGGCGACGTAGGTCTTGGCCAGGGCCGTCTGGAGCAGGTCCTCGGCGTCGCAGGGATTGGCGGTGAGCGAGCGCGCGGTGCGCATCAGGACCGTGCCGCGGGTCCGGACGTACGCCGAGAACGACGGGTACGGCGTCGGATTCGAGGCGAACGTGCACACAGGCGTGGTCATGCCCCCACGCTAGAAGCGGCGCGGCCCCACCGGATCGGCCGTAGGTGCCGAAGCGGGATCCCCCTCAGGTTGTAGGGGTGAGGCCTGCCCCACCTCCTGAAGGTGGAGGAGGCGGGGCTTCCACCCGGAGGGGAACGGCGGGCGGGGTCAGCCGTCCGCAGCCGGGCGGGCGGCCGTCCGCGACGGGCGTGGTCAGCCGTCCGCGCCCAGGATCAGGCCGGAGGTCGGGACCCCGGTACCGGCTGTGACCAGGGCGTGGGCGGCGCCGGAGACCTGGTTGACGGAGGTTCCGCGGAGCTGGCGGACCGCCTCGGCGATGCCGTTCATGCCGTGCAGGTACGCCTCCCCGAGCTGGCCTCCGTGGGTGTTGAGCGGCAGCGCGTCCGCAGCCACGAAATCGGCCGCCTCCCCCGGCGCGCAGAAGCCGAACTCCTCCAGCTGCATCAGCACGAAGGGCGTGAAGTGGTCGTAGAGGATGCCGACGTCGATGTCCGAGGGCCGCAGTCCACTGGTCCGCCACAGCTGCCGGGCGACCACGTCCATCTCCGGCAGCCCGGTGAGGCCGTCCCGGTAGAAGGAGGACATGGCCTCCTGGCGGCGGCCCGCACCCTGCGCCGCCGCCGTGATCACGGCGGGCTTCTGCCGCAGGTCACGGGCTCGTTCGGCGGTGGTGACGACGATGGCCTGGCCGCCGTCCGTCTCCTGGCAGCAGTCGAGCAGCCGCAGCGGCTCGACGATCCAGCGCGAGGCGGCGTGGTCGGCGAGGGTGATGGGCTTGCCGTAGAAGTAGGCGGCCGGGTTGTTCGCGGCGTGCCTGCGGTCGGTGACCGCGACGTGGCCGAAGGCCTCCGGGGTCAGGTTGTAGGCGTGCAGGTAGCGCTGGGCCGTCATGGCCACCCAGGAGGCCGGGGTGAGCAGCCCCCAGGGCAGCGACCAGCCGAGCGCCGCGCCCTCCGCCGAGGGTTCGCGCTGCTGGACCCCGGATCCGAAGCGGCGGCCGGAGCGTTCGTTGAAGGCGCGGTAGCAGACCACCACCTCCGCGACCCCGGTGGCGACGGCGAGGGCGGCCTGCTGGACGGTGGCGCAGGCGGCGCCGCCGCCGTAGTGGATGCGGGAGAAGAAGGAGAGGTCCCCGATGCCGGCCGCCTGGGCGACGGTGATCTCGGGGCTCGTGTCCATCGTGAAGGTGACCATGCCGTCCACGTCGGCGGGGGTGAGCCCGGCGTCGTCGAGGGCCGCGTGCACGGCTTCGACGGCCAGCTTGAGCTCACTGCGGCCGGAGTCCTTGGAGAACTCGGTCGCGCCGATGCCGGCGATGGCGGCGCGGCCGCCGAGCTGGTCACGGGTGCGGACGCTCATGCCGTGCCCTCCGGGGTGCCGGAGCCGTCCGGCGTGGTGTCCAGCGTGACGGTGACGGTGCCCGTGACGTGGTGGCCGATGCCGTTGGCGCCGACCACGCGGATCTCGGCGGTGTCCCCGTCGAGGGCGGTGACGGTGCCGGTCAGCGTCATGGTGTCGCCGGGGTAGTTCGGGGCACCGAGGCGGATCGCGACCTTGCGCAGGACCGCACGCGGGCCGAGGTGGTCGGTGATGTACCGGCCGACCAGGCCGTTGGTCGTCAGGATGTTCATGAAGACGTCCGGGGAGCCCTTCTCCCGCGCGAGCACCGCGTCGTGGTGCACGTCCTGGTAGTCGCGGGAGGCGATCGCGCCCGCGACGATCAGGGTGCGGCTGACCGGTATCTCCAGCGGCGGCAGCGTGTCGCCGATGTTCATGCCTCGTCCCCCTCGGACGTGTCTTCGGACAGGACCGCGCCGAGCTCGGCCAGCAGTTCGCTGCCGCAGCCCAGGTACGCGTCGAGCTGGCGTCCCCACAGGAAGTGCCGGTGGACCGGGTGGTCGAGGTCGGCTCCCATGCCGCCGTGCAGGTGCTGGCCCGCGTGGACGACCCGTTTGCCCGCTTCCGAGGCCCACCAGGCTGCCGTCAGCGCGTGCTCGCCCGCCGGGAGCCCCTCGTCCACCCGCCAGGCCGCCTCGTACGCGGTGACCCGTATCGCCTCGGTGTCCATGTAGGCGTCGGCCGCGCGCAGCATGACCCCCTGGTTGGTGGAGAGCGGCCGGCCGAACTGCTCGCGGGTGGAGGTGTACTCCACGGCGCGGGCCAGCGAGCCCGCGCAGACCCCCGCCTGGAGGCCGGCGAAGGCGGTCCGGGCGACGGCCAGTACGTCCGCGCAGGCGCCCTCCCCGCCGACCCGTTCCGCCTCGGCGGCGGTCAGCGTCAGGACTCCGGCCGACCAGGGAGCGGTGGTCTCCACCGGCTCCGTACGCACCCCGGGCGCGTCCGTCCGTACGAGCCACAGGGCTCCCGCCGTGTCCGGGACCAGGACGTGCGTGGCCTCGCGCAGCCAGGGCACGGCGGGGGCGCTGCCGGTGAGCCGGCCGCCCGGCGAAGCGGTGATCCGGCCCCGGTTCGGGAAGGCCCCGGTGGCCACCGCGTCGCCGGAGCCGAGCGCGGGGAGCAGCCGGGCACGCTGCTCGTCGGTGCCGTGCCGGGTCAGGGCGAGGATCCCGTACACGCAGGTGGCGGCGTACGGGACCTGCGCGGTCGTGCGGCCCTGTTCCTCCAGCAGGAGCACCAGGCCGAGCAGCCCGACGTCCTCGACGGCGGCGGTCAGCCCGGCAGCGGTGAGGGCCTTCCACAGCTCGGCGTCACTGCCGGTGCCGGCGGCGCCGAGGCGGTCGTGGGTGGCGAGGTCGCCGAAGATCTGGGCGGCGAGTCCGGCCGCGGCGGCCTGCTCCTCGGTGGGGTGGAAGTCCATCAGGCTTCGCTCCCCCGGAAGACGGGCAGTTCCAGTTCCTCGTCCACGCGCAGGAACTCCAGGCGCACGGGCAGCCCGATGCGGACCTTGTCGTACGGGACTCCGGTGATGTTGCTGACCATGCGGACCCCTTCGGCGAGTTCGACGAGAGCCACCGCGTAGGGCGGGTCGAAGGCGGGGAAGGGCGGGTGGTGCATGACCACGTACGAGAACACCGTGCCGGCGCCGGACGCCTCGACCGTGTCCCAGTCCGGGCTCCCGCACGTGTTGCAGCCGGGGAGCCAGGGGAAGCGGAGCGTCGCGCAGGCGGTGCAGCGCTGGATCAGGAGCTTGTGCGCGCGGACGCCGTCCCAGAAGCCCTGGTTGTCGCGGTTGATCACGGGGCGGGGGCGCTGGGCGGGCTTGGCGGGCTTCTTCGGCTCGGCGGCCTTGCTCGGCTCGGTGGGCTTCTTCGCCGCCGGGACGTACTTGAGGATCCGGAAGCGGTGGGTCCCGGCCGGTTCGCCGTTCGCGCGGACGTCCATGCGGGTGGTCACGAAGTGGCCGGTGCCCAGCTTGGTCGTCTTGCGCGGGGACACCGACTCGATCACGGCGTCGAAGGTGATCGCGTCGCCGGGGCGCAGCGGCCTCAGGTACTCCTGCTCGCAGTCGGTGGCGACGACGGAGGTGCAGCCCGCGCCGTCGAGCAGCGTGAGGAGCTCGTCGTAGGCCGAGGAGCGGTCGGCGTGGCCGGAGAGCCCGCCCATCGTCCAGGCCTGGAGCATGGTGGGCGGGGCGATGGCGTCGGGCCCGGTGTAGGCGGGGTTGGCATCGCCCATCGCCTCGCACCAGTGGCGGATCATCGGCTCGTTGACCGCGTCCTTGCCCTGGCCGGCGGTGGCTGCGGGCTGCCCTTCGAAGGACGTGAGCAGGGTGTGGAAGCGCGCGGCTTCCGACTCCGCTTCCGATGCTTCAGTGGCGGTCATCGCTTCCTTCCCTTCATACCGAGCCGCATCATGGCGACGATCTCCCGTTGGACCTCGCTGACGCCGCCCCCGAAGGTGTTGATCTGGGCGGCCCTGTTCATCCGCTCCAGCTCGCCGCCCGCGAAGACCGCGGGGCCGGATCCCCGGATGAGCGCCTCCTCCCCCACCACCTCCTGGCAGATCCGGTACACCTCGACGGTGGACTCGGTGCCCAGGAACTTCACGCCGCTGGCGTCGCCCGGGGCCAGGGTGCCGGCGCCGACGTCCTGGACGAGGCGCCAGTTGAGGAGGCGTACGGCGGCCAGGCGCGCGTGGGCCTCGGCGAGCCGGGACTGGATCCAGGGGCGGTCCGCGGGGCGGTCCCCGGTGACCGGGTCGGGGGTGCGGGCGTGGTCGAGCGCGCCCTGGTAGAAGTCCTCGGCCTGCATGCCGATGGCGGCGAGGGCGACGCGTTCGTGGTTGAGCTGGTTGGTGATCAGGCCCCAGCCGCCGTGCTCGGGGCCGACGAGGTTCCCGGCGGGCACGCGGATGGAGTCGTAGTACGTGGCGGTCGTGGTCAGCCCGCCGACGGTGGCGATCGGGGTCCAGGAGAAGCCGGGGTCGTCGGTGGGCACCAGGATGATGGAGATGCCCTTGTGCTTGGGGGCCTCCGGGTCGGTGCGGCAGGCGAGCCAGATCCAGTCGGCGTTCTGGGCGTTGGAGGTGAAGATCTTCTGGCCGTCGATCAGCCAGCCCTCGTCGTCCCGGACGGCCCTGGTGCGCAGGGAGGCGAGGTCGGTGCCCGCCTCGGGCTCGGAGTAGCCGATGGCGAAGACGAGTTCGCCCTTGAGGATCCGGGGCAGGAAGTAGTCCTTCTGCTCCTGCGTCCCGTACTTCATCAGGGTCGGGCCGACGGTGTTGAGGGTGACCATGGAGACGGGGGCGCCGGCCCGGTAGGCCTCGTCGAAGAACACGAACTGCTCGTCGGGGCCGCGGCCCTGGCCTCCGTACTCGACGGGCCAGCCGAGGCCGAGGAGTCCGTCGGCGCCTATCCGGCGCAGTAGGGCGCGCTGCTCGGCGGGGTCCTCGGGCACCCCGTCCGGCAGCAGGTTTCCGAAGTACTCCCGCAGCTCGGCGCGGAGCCGCAACTGGCCTTCGGTCGGGGCGAGGTGCACGGCGCTGGCCTCCCGGCATCACATCATCAAGTGGAGCTGACTGTCCGTCAGATTCCAGGTGGATGTCAAGGCCGAGGTGGGCCGGGGGCGGACCCGGGTGCTGTGACGCGGCGCGCGGGAACGCCCGAAGGCGCCCGCACTACCGGACCCCAGCCGGTCCGGTCGCGCAGGCGCCCTGGGCAGTCGATGCGGCTCAGGCCGCGGCTACCACCAGGGGTAGAAGTTCACCGCGACGTTGGAGTTGTGCTGTTCGATCGCGGTGAAGGCCGAGCCGTTGACCTGCGCGGTGTTGTTCTGGTTGGACGCGCCGGACCCGGTGGCCACCTGCTGCGAGGTGGAGGAGTTGCCGTGGTTGTTGCCACCCACGCCGCTGCCGATGATGCTGGCGACGCTCGCATTCGATCCGTCGTTCGCGAAGGAGCCGTTGTCGGCCGATGCCACCCCGCCGAAGAGGGCGACGGCGAGGGGGAGAGCGGCGACGGCGGCGATGACGCGGGCGGTACGGATGCTTGCCATGTCTTTATCCTCCAGAAAACCGAAGTGGGGTGTACTCCAAGGCAGTTGGCCGACCGCCTCGGTCGTTCCGTGTGGTGACGACGTCTCGAGACCAGAGTTGCCCACCGAATCCCCGGCGAACCACCCCGGAGCCCTCGATTCCCCCGCAAGCATGACCAACATCGGATAAACCACCTTCACGCCCCCGGCGCCCCAGGTCAGCACCCTGAGACCCGCTGAAACCCCTGCCCGACAAGGGCTGAACCGTTCCACCAAACCGGCCGGCCCCGGACATGCCGAAAAGGGCCGCGCCGTCCGGGAACCCCACCGTCTCCCGGGCCTGCGGCCCTGCGCTGCCAAGCTTCACGCCCCCTGCACGCCCCCGGCGCCCGCCGGGGCCTTCCCACTGTGCCCCGCTCCGGGGCACCATCACGGCGCGATCCGCGGTCGCGGCCTACTCACACCGACCGACCGGGTTCCAGCGCCTGCGCTGCGTTGCGTTGCGTCTCTCTCGCGTTCTGCTGCCTTGCTCCTGCGTTGCTCCTGCGTGCTGCGGCCTACTGGGGGTGCTGGGCGCTACTGGTACTTGGTACTGGTACTTGGTACTGGTACGAGCACTGGGTGCTGCCGTGTCCTGCACACTGGGCGCCGCGCACTGGGCCTACACCTTGCACCTGCGCGCACTGCGTCCTGCGTCCTGCGTCCTGCGTCCTGCGTCCTGCGTCCTGCGTCCTGCGTCCTGCGTCCTGCGTCCTGCGATCAACGAGCCCTGGGGTCAACGGGTCCCGCGTCTGCCGCGGTACGAGTACTCCGTCACTCGTCGCTCCGTGCCGCGCGTTACGCGGCGAGCGCCATCTCCCGGCGAGCGGCTCCGACGCGGACCGCTGCGGCGAGCACGGCGCTACGGACGCCGGCGTCCACTCCGAACTCGGACTCGGACTCGGACTCGGCTCCGGAGCCGGCGGCCAGGGCGGTGGTGGAGCGGCGGACGGACGGGGTCTTGCCGTGGGCCTCGGCGCGGATGCGCTGCTTGATGGTGGGCGGGAGCGAACCACCGCGCATCATCGCCCTCCAGGTCCGCCGGGCCATGAAGGCCGGCCGGTTCGCCGCGGTGGCCGCGGGGGCGGCGGCGGGGGAGGAGGAGAGCGGGGTCGCGGCGGCCTGAGCGACCTTGCCGCCGAAGCCGAGGGTGGTGAGGAGGGCCACGAGGGCCGCGAGGACGGTGGTCCAGATCGACGCGATGGTGCTGCGGTGAGCCATGACGGGTCCCTCTTTTCGCGATGTTCCGACGGGTGGATCTGAATACATTCGTCATGATGCGGGCGCAACCGGAACGCCTCCACGCCCCGCGCCGATCTTCCGACAAACACCACCCAAAGGGGCTAATCGCACAATTCCAGGCCTCTGGATCCGTACGCGACACCAGGCCGGAACCCCGCCAGAAGATCGCCATCTCCCCATCTCTGGACGGATGTTGACATCCACTCAGCCCGCCCAGCATGCTCCATCCACGGCGCGGCGGATCTTCTTCTCATGGTCGGGGGACCAGGTTTCCATGCAGAACCGAAACGTACTGATATCGGGCGCCGGCATCGCGGGCACCGCCTTGGCCTACTGGCTGCGCCACCACGGCTTCCGGCCGACCGTGGTCGAGCGCGCCTCCGCCCTCCGTGAAGGCGGCTACAAGATCGACATCCGGGGTGCCGCGCTCGACGTGGTCTCCCGCGCCGGGGTCCTCGACGCGATCCGCGAACAGCGGACCGACGTCTAGGGCGGCTCCATCGTCAACGCGGCCGGCAAGCGGGTGGCGACGCTGGACGGCGACACCTTCGGCGGCCGCGCGGGCCACGACGCGGAGATCCTGCGCGGTGACCTCAACCGGATCCTCTACGACCTCGGAGTCGAGGGAGCCGACGGCGTCGAGTACCTCTTCGGCGACTCCATCGCCTCCGCCACGGAGACGGCGGACGGCATCGAGGTGGGGTTCGACAGCGGTGCGCGGCGCGTCTTCGACCTGGTCGTCGGCGCCGACGGGCTGCACTCCAACACCCGGGGACTGGTCTTCGGCCCCGAGGAGCGCTTCATCCGGGACCTGGGCTACTACGTCTCCATCTACAGCGTCCCCAACCACCTCGACCTCGACCGCTGGGAGCTGACCTACGTCTCTCCCCTGCGCACGGCCCTCACCTACAGCACGGCCAAGGACACCGGGGCCAAGGCGATGTTCCTCTTCGCCTCGGAGCCGCTGGAGTACGACCGCCACGACGTCTCCCGGCAGAAGAAGAAGCTGGCGCAGGCGTACGCGGGCGAGGCCTGGGAGGTGCCCCGGCTCCTCGCGGCGCTGGAGGAGGCCCCGGACTTCTACTTCGACTCCCTCAGCCAGGCCCACCTGGACCGCTGGTCCAAAGGCCGCACGGCCCTGGTCGGCGACTCCGCGTACTGCGCCTCGCCCGCCTCCGGACAGGGCACGAGCCTTGCCCTGGTCGGCGCCTACGTCCTGGCGGGCGAGCTCGCGGCGGCCGGCGGCGACCACGCGATCGGCTTCGCGGCCTACGAACGCGAGATGCGCGCCTTCGCCGAGGAGAACCAGAAGCTCGGCCCCTCGAACATCAAGCACATGGTCATGCGGACCAAGCGCCAGATCTCGATCCAGCTGACCGTCCTCTCCCTCCTCGGCCGCCTGCCGGGCAAGGAGCGGATGATGGCCAAGGTCATGCAGCCGATCCAGAAGGCTGCGAACTCCATCACCCTCAAGGACTACTGACCGCGCCGGCGGCGGGCGGGCGCCGGGGCGCCTACCACTGGCCCGGCGGGCGCACCGAAAATCCCTGGCCCCGCCTCCGCCCCGCGGAGGACGATTCCCGGCATGGGGACAGACATCTACGGCTTCATCGAGTGCCGCTGGGATCGCTGGCTGGACGAGGACGACCGCAGCTGGGGCAAGGCCGCCGACATCGCGGACCTCTACAACGGCCGCTCCTACGCCGCCTTCGGGTCACTGTTCGGCGGGCGCGAGACCACCGCGTTCCGTCCGCTCGCCGACTACCGCGGCCTGCCCACGGACGCATCTCAGGAGAGCCGCACGGCCGTCGAGTCGTGGGGCAGGGATTCGAGGGGCTCGTCCTGGATCACCTGGGCGGAGCTGGAGGCCGCGGACTGGGACGAACTCTCGAACGAGGTCGACGACTGCGTCCAGGAGTACCGCCGCGGCGCCGACGGAACCTGGGAGCTGTATGGCCGGAACACCGGCCTCACCCGCTTTGCCGAGCTCTCCGGCATCACCGATCCCCGAGCCATCTACCGTGCAGGCCGCGCCCACCCCGAGGGCACGGAGTGGCCCGACGGCGACCGTCTCTTCCGCATCGGCCGCCTCCGACGCCGGGACACCGTGCCCGAGAGCGACTGGGGCGCCGTCTGGTCCGTCATGCGGACCCTCGCGGGCCTGCACGGGGACGAGGGCGTCCGCCTGGTCGTCTGGTTCGGCTGACCCGCACTGCCAAGACGCCTGCGTGAGCCGGGGCGAACGCAGAAGGGGTGCCACCTGATCGGTGGCACCCCTTCGGGCTGGGCCTCGGCCCTGCCTGGTGCGGTGGGTGTGGGATTTGAACCCACGGTGACTCGCGCCACGACGGTTTTCAAGACCGTTCCCTTAGGCCGCTCGGGCAACCCACCTGGCGGGTACAGAGTACCGGGCGGTGGGGGTGGGTGGCGCTGGGGATTCGCAGGGGGTCAGGCGGTCTGGGCCTTGTCGTAGGCCGCCTTCGCCTCGTTGCCGAAGTACGGGCCGAACATCCGGTTCGGCAGGAAGGTGTAGCCGAAGCTGTTCACCGAGACCTGGGTGCCCAGGCCGGTCGCCTCGTTGAAGTCCTGGAACCAGGGGCCGCCGCTGGAGCCGCCGGTCATGTTGCACGGCAGGCTGTGGTCCTTGGTCAGCAGGAAGTCCTTGCCGCTGTTGCCGCTGCAGTAGACGAGCTTGGTCCCGTCGTACGGGGCCGCCGCCGGGAAGCCGAAGGCGTACATCTTCTTGTTGTAGCCCCCGTTGAAGACGATGCCCTGGGCTCCGACGGCCTGGCTGAGCGTCCGTCCGTTCAGCGGGGCGACGACGGCCAGGCCGACGTCCATGTTCATGTCCTCGCTCGCCACCCACTGGTCGGTCGCGAAGGTCTTGGTGGCCGTCCACTGCCCGTAGGGCGCGTTCCCGTTGTCGTATCCCGGGACGAAGATCCAGTCGGTGTGCCAGGCTCCCTGGTACTTCACGCAGTGGCCGGCGGTGATCACCGTGCTGCCGTTGGCGCTGGCGATCGAGTCGCCCGAGCAGGAGGCGCTCTTCCCGTTGAAGGTGAAGAAGACCCGGCCCGAGGTTCTGACCACCGCGCCACCGGAGGTCCAGGCTCCGCCCGGCTGGGGGAAGGCCGTGGGGGAGGCGTCGGCGGGGGTCGGGGCGATCGTCGTGGGGCGCTCCGCGGTGGTGGCTGCCGTACGCGCGGCCGTGCCCGGGGCGGCAATGCCCGGGGCGGCCGTGATGTCCAGCGGGGTGGCGGCCCGCATCCGCTCGGCCGACCAGGAGCCCGGGGCGGGGCGCTGCTCGGCGGCCGAGGGGGAGGCCGCCGTCAACGCGCCCGCGAGCAGGGCTCCCGTCGCGAGTAAGACCGATATGGCTGTCCGATGGCGATTCACGCATGACTCCTTCTGCCGTGCCCGGATGAAGAGTTGTCGGTGCGGATCGGGGGCAGAGTGGCACGCCGTGAACGAGATGTCAGGCACCAGTCGGAACGTTCGGTCGGTTCCGGCCAGGAAATGGCCAACTCCGGTTAGGTGGTGAGGAGGACACCCGCGTACGAGGCTCCGGCCACCACTACCCAGGCCGCGAGGCCGAGGAGGGCCGCACGGCCGCCGGTACGGGACAGGGTGGGCAGGTGGACCGCGCTGCCCAGGCCGAACAGGGCTGCGGCCAGCAGTAGCTCCTGGGCGGTGTGCGCCCACTCCAGCGCTACGTCGGGCAGTGTCCCGGTGGCGCGCAGCGCGGCCGCCGCGAGGAACCCGGCCACGAACAGCGGCACCGGAGCCGGCCGGCGGCCCGTGGGAGTGCGCACTCCGCGCCTGCGGGCCCGTACCGAGAAGGCCACCGCCGCGACCAGCGGGGCCAGCATCGCCACCCGCATCAGCTTGACCAGCACCGCTTCACCGAGAGCGCCGGGTCCTGCCGTCTGGGCGGTCGCCACCACCTGGCCGACGTCGTGGACGCTCGCGCCCACCCACCGGCCGAAGTCCGGGTCGGAGAGTCCGAGTGGAGACTGGAGGAGCGGGAGGACGGCTATGGCGAGGGTGCCGCACAGGGTGACCAGGGCCACCGAGGAGGCCACGTCCTCCTCGTCGCTGCCCGATACCTGGCTGACGGCTCCGATGGCCGAGGCTCCGCAGATCGAGTACCCGGTGGCTATCAACAACGGCTGGTCCCCCGGGAGTCCGAGCCGACGGCCGAGCCAGAGGGTGCCCAGGAAGGTCGCCGCCACCACCGCGGCCACCATCGCCACGGTGGCCCAGCCCAGCCGGAGCACCTCGTCCAGTCCCAGCGCCAGGCCCAGCAGGACGATGCCGATCCTCATCAGGCGCCGCCCGGCCAGGGAGAGACCCGGGCGCGCGGGGCCCCGTACGAAGGTCCGTAGACGGGGGAGGTGCGCCGCTGCGATGCCGAGCACCACCGACACCGTCAGCATCGGCGCCCAGGGCGCCAGCCGGTGCACCGACCAGGCCACCAGGACGCCGGCCGCCGCGAGGCCCAACCCGGGCCACGATGACGATGTTTCACGTGAAACATCGACCGGACTCGATGATCCCGCCCCGCGCACCGGGCGGTTCAGCAGGGCCATCAGTCGGTCGGCAGCGTGTAGACGCGGCGGACACTGCTGCCCAGGCGTACGACGTCGGCGCCGTAGACGTGCAGGGATATCGCCTTCGTACGACAGGAGTTGCGGACTTTGTGGATGTCGCCGGGCGGGGCGAACCCGCAGACCTCACCGGGGCCGTTGACCACGTGCTCGGTCGTCACCAGCCGGGCGCCGGTGGTGGCCGTGGCGGGGACGAGACGGTAGCGGAGCTCGCTCTCCTCACCCTCGTGCACCCCGGCCACGCACCACGAGACGTGGTCGTGGATGGCGGTCTCCTGGCCCGGCAGCCACACCAGGGCCACCACGGAGAAGCTGCCGTCCGGCTCCGCGTGCAGGACGTGCTGCCGGTAGCGGTCGGGGTGCCCCTCGCACTGCTCGGCGGTGAGCAGACCGGGCGCCCCCAGGTGCGGGGCGAGGCGTTCGCCGACCAGGTAGGCGGTCAGGTCGGGGGCCAGCCCCCGGTCCACGACCGTGCGGATCTCACTGATGAGGGCGGCCATCCTCGCGGTCGTGCGGGCCGGCGTGGTGGTGGTCATAAGGGGAGCGTCGAGGAGCCCACCCATCACGTCCAACGACAGTTATGAGATGAAATCCCAAGCTTGGCTTATGGGTTGAGGGTGGAGCGGGATCCTCCGGCGGGCCGGTTCAGCAGCCGACGCGGTTCGAGGCCGCCTGCCTCAGAGCCTCCAGCACCACCGCGGTCGCCGGGACCCGCAGATGGTCGCGGTACACGTGCGCGGCGATGTGACGGCGCGCGGCCGGCAGCAGGGCCCGCCCGCACACCTTGCTCAGCGAGAGCGAGGGCAGCACCAGGGCGGGCATCATGGCCACGCCCAGGCCCTGTGCGACCAGGCTCTGGACCACCAGGTTGTCGTCGGTGGCGAACCGGATGTCGGGCACGAAGCCGAGCCCCGCGCATTCGTGCAGCAGGTTCGCCCGGCAGCGCGGGCAGCCTGCGATCCACCGCTCCTCGGAGAGGTCCGCGAGGTGCACGGCCCGCCGCC
This sequence comes from Streptomyces tatrensis, assembly GCF_049310065.1. NCBI lineage: Bacteria > Bacillati > Actinomycetota > Actinomycetes > Kitasatosporales > Streptomycetaceae > Streptomyces > Streptomyces tatrensis. The sequence goes on from NZ_JBMDLB010000011.1 coordinate 4,731,786, forward strand.
GGGCCAGCGGGTGCCCGGTCGGCAGCAGCACCGTCAGCTGGTCCTCCATGAGCCTGACCTCGGCGACCTCTTCCGGGACCTCCTCGTGCAGCCCGGGATAGGTGAAGGCCAGGGTGATGTCGCACTCGCCCCGCTCCAGCCTGCGCAAGGAGTCCGGGGGCTCCCCCTCCAGCAGCTCGACCTGGATGCCCGGGTGTTCCTTGGCCAGGCTGCTCAGGGCTTCCGGGACCAGGGTGACGTTGGCGCTGGGGAAGCCGCACAGCCGGACGCGGCCGGTCCGCAGCCGGGCGTACGCCTTCAGCTGGGCCTCGGCGGCGGAGAGACTGCCGAGGATGGCCTCGGCGTGCCGGGCCATCGACTCCCCGGCCTCGGTGAGCTGCATGCGGCGTCCCACGCGGGTGAACAGCGGGGTGCCGACGGCGCGTTCGAGCGCCTTCATCTGCTGGGTGATCGCGGGCTGGGTGTACCCGAGGACCCGGGCGGCGGCCGAGTAGGACCCCGAGGCGACCACCTCGTGGAACGTCCGTATGTGCCGCGAATCGAACACGGTCGAAGCATAAGCGGACGTTGGGAGGGGCCGCAGGCACAATCGCGCCTACGGCCCCTCACCATCAAGCCAGTTGGTCCTGCCGCCGCCGGACTGCTTCGTGTGCGGCGGCCGTCGGCTACTTGTCGCCGACCCGCGAGCCGAGCGTGATGTCCACCGTGGTCGGCTTGCCGCCGCGCAGGTAGGTCAGCTTCACCGTGTCACCCGGCTTGTACGTCCAGATCTCGCTGATCAGGGTCGGGCCGCTGTCGATCGGCTTGCCGCCGAGCTCGGTGATGATGTCGCCGGGCTTCAGCCCCGCCTTGCCCGCCGGGCCGTTCGGGTCGACCAGCTCGTTGGCCGAGGCGCCCGTCTCGGAGATCTTCGCGCCGTTGGTCTTGGCCGCGAGGTCCACGGAGACCGAGATCACCGGGTAGACCGGCTTGCCCGTCTTGATCAGCGATTCGGCGACGTTCTTCGCCTGGTTCACCGGGATGGCGAACCCGAGGCCGATGGAGCCGGCCTGGCCGCCGCCGAAGCCGCCGTTGCCGGCCGACTGGATCGCCGAGTTGATGCCGATGACCGCGCCCCGGCTGTCGAGCAGCGGACCGCCGGAGTTGCCCGGGTTGATCGAGGCGTCCGTCTGGAGGGCGCTCATGTACGAGTTCTTGCCGCTGGAGCCGTCACCCGAGGCGACCGGGCGGTTCTTGGCGCTGACGATGCCGGTGGTGACCGTGTTGGACAGGCCGAACGGAGCACCGATCGCGATGGTCGAGTCGCCGACGGCGACCTTGTCCGAGTCGCCGAGGGGCAGCGGCTTGAGCCCGGACGGCGGGTTCTTCAGCTTGATGACGGCGACGTCGTACCCCTGGGCCTGGCCGACGACCTCGGCCTCGTACTTCTTGCCGTCGGAGAAGGTCGCGCTGAGCTTGCCGCCGTTGGCCGCGGAGGCGACCACGTGGTTGTTGGTGAGGATGTGGCCCTGCTGGTCGTAGACGAACCCGGTTCCGGTGCCGCCCTCGCCGTCTCCGGCCGAGGCCTCGATGGTGACGACGCTGGGCAGCGCGCCGGCGGCCAGGCCCGCGACGGAGCCCGGATCGCGCTTGAGGTCCTTGGGCGTGTTCCCGGCGCTGACCGTGGTGGAGCCGGAGCCGTTGGCACTCCGGTCGGCGGCCCAGTAGCCGACGCCGCCGCCGACGCCTCCCGCGAGGAGCGCCGCCGCGAGGACGCCCGCGATCATGCCGCCCTTGCCCTTCCGCTTGGGCTGCGGTGCGCCGTCGGTGGCCAGGGGCACGCCCCAGCCGCCACCGCCCTGGCCGTCACCGGCCCCGTACGCCGGGGCCGCGGGCGGCGGGGGAGGCCAGCCCTCGGCTCCCATCGCCTGCGGCGCGGGGGCCTGAGCGGGGGCCTCTTCGTACGCCGGGTGCACCGGCGGGACCGGGCTCTCGGCATAGGCGGGAGCCGGAGGCTGGACGGCCGCGGCGGGCTGGGCCACCGGGGTCTGCACTGCCGGGGGCTGAGCCGCCGGGGTCTGGGGGAGCTGCTGGGTCGGCTCCGTGCCGGGCGCGGGCGCCGGCGGCAGCTGCTGCGTCACCGGCTCCACGGGCGCCGGCGCGGCGGGCGCGGACGGCGCTGCGTCGACGGGCGCGGCCACCGGGGGTACGGGCGGAGCCGCGGGGGGTGTCGGGGCCGCGGTGCCCTCGTTCTCGGTGCTCACAGCGCTCTCTCCTCGTCACACACGGCTTCAGAAATACGGGCGATATCGGTCCGACCGAACGTTCGACGTGCCGTACAAGTTCCTGGGCAAAGCCTTTCCCATGCCCCGTCAGAGCACTGTAAGCCGGACCTGTGAGTCTCCCCCATCCTTTATCTCCGACATTTCAGGCGCATCCCCAGAAGCGCCCGCAGGGCTCTCCCCGACATCCGGGCCCTTCCCGGTGGCACCATGGGCCGGTGAATCACGCAACGCCGCGCCCCATCCAGGTCGTCGCCCACCGCGGCGCCTCGGAGGATGCCCCCGAACACACGCTGGCCGCCTACCGCAAGGCGATCGAGGACGGGGCCGACGCCCTCGAATGCGATGTCCGGCTCACGGCCGACGGCCATCTGGTCCTGGTCCACGACCGGCGGGTGAACCGCACCTCCAACGGCCGCGGCGCCGTCTCCGCCCTGGAGCTGGCCGATCTCGCCGCCCTCGACTTCGGCTCGTGGAAGGACCGGGAGGAGTCCCCCGACTGGGACGCCGACCCCGAGCGGACCTCCGTGCTCACCCTGGAGCGGCTGCTGGAGCTGGTCACGGACGCCGGGCGCCCGGTACAGCTGGCGATCGAGACGAAGCACCCGACCCGCTGGGCCGGACAGGTGGAGGAGCGCCTGCTCTTCCTCCTCAAGCGCTTCGCACTGGACGCCCCGCCCGCCGAGGGGCCGCACCCGGTCCGGGTGATGAGCTTCTCCGCGCGCTCCCTGCACCGGATGCGGGCGGCCGCGCCGACGGTACCGACCGTCTACCTGATGCAGTTCATCTCACCCCGGATGCGGGACGGGCGGCTGCCGGCCGGAGTGCGGATCGCCGGGCCGGGGATGCGGATCGTGCGCAACCACCCGGCCTTCATCCGAAAACTTCAGGCCGCCGGCCATTCCGTTCACGTGTGGACCGTGAACGATCCGGAAGATGTTCAGCTCTGCGCTGATCTGGGTGTGGAAGCGATCATCACGAACAGGCCGCGACAAGTTTTGTCACAGCTGGGGCGCTGACGTCCCGCTTTGCGCACTCGCCACAGGCGCACCACCCGTTACGGGGTGTGCACCGGCGCATCCACTCCGCGTTCGGTCTCCGTGAATGCGTCAGAGGGCGCCGGTCCGGCGGTTTCCGGTCCAGGCCATTGGGGCATCCAGACCATGCGTGGGGCTAAGGAGGTTCCGGGGGTGGCGTTGATGGTGGCACAGGAAGTGCCCACGTCGTCGTGCATGGACGTGTCCCATGGTCCTGCGGGCGTGGGCGAGGCGAGGCACCGGATGCGCGAGCAATTGCGCATCAGCGGAGTGTCCGAATCGATCGTGGATGACGCCGTTCTGATCCTTTCCGAACTGCTCAGCAATGCCTGCCGACACGGCAGACCGCTGGGAGCGCGGGACATCGGGGACGGCGGGATACAAGCGTCGTGGCGCGTCGACAAGGCGGGGCGGCTGACGGTCGAGGTCACGGACGGCGGCGGGCCCACCCGCCCCATCCCGGCCAAGCCCTCGGTCACCGCGCGGGGCGGGCGGGGGCTGAACATCATCAGCGCCCTGGCCCAGGACTGGGGTGTCCGGGACGGAGCGGCGGGTGAGGTCACCGTCTGGGCGACCGTTGCCTGTGGGGCCCGGCACGAGGATTTCGCTACGCGCGTTGCGCCCCCGGCGATCGATTTCAGTACGGCCTTCGACGATCTGGATCCCTGATCCGACCGGTACTTGACCGACCGTCCCGGATCCCCGATCCGACCGGTCCTCGACCGCGGGTGGACGGATGGCGGCCGTCCGGGAGCGCACGCCGACCGTGCTCCCGGCCGCACCCCACCGGTTGTGGCGGTACGAACGGCTAGGCTCGCGCCCAGACCGACGCCGTACCGCCGCAACCGGGAGACACCCACGATGGCCAAGAAGCGCCCCGCCGCGAAGTCCGCAAAGCCGCAGCTCAACAGCGGGGAGATCCCGGTAGTGGGCGCTCGCGAGCCCTGCCCCTGCGGATCCGGGCGCCGCTACAAGGCCTGCCACGGCGCGGCCGCCGCGCACGCCGTCACCGAGCACGTGGCCCGGCCGTTCGAGGGCCTGCCCGGCGAGTGCGACTGGGTGGCGCTGCGCGAGCTCGTCCCCGCCGCCACCGTGCCGCTCACCCTCAAGGGCGGACTGCCCGAGGGCGTCCCCTCCGTCACGCTGGTGACCGTACTCCCGCTGGCCTCGCCGGCACTGCGCCGCGAGGACGGCTCCGTCCTGCTCGGCCTGCAGAACGACTCGACCAGCGGCGACCTCGCCCGGGACATGGCCGACACCCTGGAGCGCGCGCTCGTTGCCGAGCCCGGCACCGTCGTCGCGGCCCGCCGGGTTCCGGCCGAGGGTCCGCGACTTCAGGATCTCCTGTCCGTGGACGACGGTTTCGAGCCGGTTGTCCACAGCGGGTTCGAATTCTGGCTTCCGGAAGCGGAGAGCGCCCAGAACGCCTCCCCGGAGATCGCCGCCTCCCTGGAGCGCGCCAACGCCGCCGCCATCCCGACCGTCAAGCTGACCGGCGTGGACGCCGCCTACTGGTGCGAGACCCCGGACAAGAACCACCTGCGCTGGGTCATGCCGCACGCCGAGGAGAAGCTGCTCGACGCACTCGCGCGGCTGTCCGCCGCGGGTACGTCCTCGCTCGGTGAGGGCACCAAGCTGGTCGGCTCCTTCCGCGCCCACGGCCTGATGGTCCCCGTCTGGGACCTGCCGACCGGAGTCTCGGCCGAGGACGTGGAGAAGCCCGCGGCCGAGCTCGCGGAGCGGCTCGCCGCGGCCCTCGCGACGGACGCGCCGCTGACCACGGAGGAGCGCCGTGCACGCGGCGGCCTCACCAACCGCCAGGTCACGCTCAGCTGACCGGATGGCCGGCCCGTTCGCGGGCCGGCCACGAGGGTCCGCGGGAGAGGGCGCGCGAGAGTGCGCGGGAGGGCCCCCGGGAGGGTCCCCGGTGACCGCTCACCGGTGACCGGAGTCACAACTCCCGCTAATCGCCTGCAAATCGGTGTCCGAATATCAGAGATCGAATTTGCGAACAGGCGATCTCTTGTTACCGTTCTTGTAGCCCGGTCGCTGGTGCATCCCCCGTCGCCAGCGACCGGGCCCTTGATTTTCCGGTGACGCTCAACCGTCACCCGGTACCGGTGAGTTGCTCCCGGACCGCAGGAGCAGGGCTCCTTCATCATCCGGAACTGCAAATTCCGCTACGGCCGAGTAGTCCTCCGGGTCCCCCGCCGACGACTCCCTCGGCGTTTCGCACAGCCCCGGTTCGTCGCCCGCGCCGACCGCGCAGCGGATCTGCACCGTGCGCCCCGCCGGACCCATCACCGTGAGCACCGCGTCGAGCGCGCGGCCGCTGGCGTTCCGGTAGTAGCTGCGCCCCCACGTCCGACCCTCGCCCGACAGGACGCACGTCTGCGCCTCCACCCCCTGGGGGGAGGACAGTTCGGGGCCGCAGCGGGCGTCCGTCTGCGGTTGCTCGGCCGGGCCCGGGCGGGCCGGCGCCGCGGCGGGAGGCTGCGTACGGGACCGGCCGGAAGCCGAACTCGCTCCCGAGCCGCCCGAACCGGCCGAACCCCCGGACTTCTCGTCGGCCGCGGAGTCCGATGACCCCGGGTCGTCCTTGGGCGGGTGGCCCAGGCCGAAGGTCGAGAGCAGCCCGCCGCCCTTTCCGTCGCTCTGACCGGCGAAATCCGGCCCGGCGATCGCTCCCGCCAACGGGAGCGACAAGATGATCAACACACCGGCGCCGATACCGATCAGGCGGAGATTCATTCGCCGAAGATAGCGATGCGGGAATGGGGCGCGGAGATCCCCGCGCCCAATTCCCTTGGAAACTCGTCTCGCTGGCACCCGTACGAGTGATCCGTCAGTGCACGGACGTCAGTACGCGAGAGCGCACGGGCGTCAGTACGCGAGAGCGCACGGTCAGTACGCGAGCCGGCTCCCGCCGCCCGGGGCCCCGCTGCTCGCCTCCACCAGCGCGTCCACGACCGCCTCCACCTCCGGCAGCCAGACCTTCCCGGCACCCGCGGGCTCGCGCTCCCACCGCACCTGGCCGCCGCCGATCGCGGAGGAGGGCGGCAGCAGCAAGTAGCCGCCCTCGCCGTGGAAACGCAGCGAGGAGGGCACGTGGTCCTTGGCGTAGAGGATCTCGCCGAGCCGCTCCAGCGAGTACGGCGCCACGAGCAGCGACCACCGCGTGGGCGTCGCCACGATCGGCCCGAGCCGCATCCCGTCGGCGTCCAGCCGTACGACGGCACGCGCGGCCGCCGCGGCGGGCAGGCTCACCGCGCAGGGCGCGCTCCCGCCGGTGGCCAGCAGGATCGGGGCACCGGCCCGGTTGGCCCACCACCAGGACACCATCCGGGGGTCGGTGGTGGCCGCGAGCAGGCCGGGGTCGAAGGGGTGCGCGCCGGGTACGGCGCAGTCGGGGTCGGGGCAGGCGCACCGCGAGCTGTCGGTGCCGGAGCGTCCGACGCCCGGCAGCACGGGCCAGTGCCAGGTGGCGGCGCAGGTCAGCGCCGCTTCGACGAGAGCCGGCGCATCACCCTGCGGCGGGGCGGGGCGCAGGGATTGCAAGCGATTGCGGAGCCGCTGGAGACGCCTTCCGAGGATCTCGCGCATGAGCGCTCGTTCCTTTCCGTTGAACGCCGAGGGCCACATCACACCATGTAAGCGGTGGTTCACCACACGTACACGTTTCGCGTCACTGTCCGCCTGAAGCAGGTTCACACGGTTCGTGCAGTTTTCTTACGGGTCCATGAAACGTCCGTCGGGGGCGGTACGCGACCCGGGACCGCGCGGGGGACGGCTGTCGTCGATGGGGACGACGGGCCGTGCCCGACGGTTCCCGGCGAGCACCGGGCTGCGCCAACTCTCCCCGGGTGCAACGGATTACGTACCCGGACCGGCCGACTGACTCGCCCAGTCGACCGCAAAAACCATCCGCTTCCCGCTTTTTCCGGCCAAGTTCTAGCCCTGACCGGACAGTGAGTTGCCGTCCCACGGACACCAGGATTCCCACCTGGGCAATGCTGGACATCGCTCCTCGTGTGCGTGTAGATGTGGATTCATTGATAGCGGCGCAGCATGATCTGGGGGTTTGCGATGCTATATGGCGAATCGCACCAGCTGGAAAGGCGGACGCCATGAGCGCCCCGCATCTGCCGAAAGTGGCTGGAATCGATCCAGCTGTCACAGCGTCCCCGCACACTGTGGCGCCCACACCGGCGCCCACGGCCGTGTCCACATCGACGAGCCCTCGAGCGGTCCACCCGCCGGCGCAGGGCCCTGCGGCGAGCTCGGTCATTCAGGACCGTCTCGCGGGCATGGTCTCCGACCTCACCACCCTCCACGAGCTCACCGAGCGGCTCGCCCGCGCCAGTGACCTCACCGCCTCCCTCCATGAGTTCCTGCGGGCGGGTGCGGCCCTCGTCGGCGCCCGTCGCGGCCTGATCGTCCTGGAGCCCTCCGACGGACTCGGCCCCACCACCACGATCGGCCTCGGCCTCGGCCACGCCGACCTCGGCCACATCGAGACGGTGCCGCGCAGCGCCACCTCGTACGGCCGCATCCTCGACGGTCTGCCCGACGCCAACGGCGGCTCGGAGGTCCTGCCCGAGCCCGGCACGACCGCCGGCCCCGGCGGCGACGGTTACGCCACCCCCGTCGACCCCCGCCACCGCGAGGTCGCCGCCCGCCTGGGCTACGCCGCCAGCTACGCGCTGCCGCTGACCGCCGACGCCACCGGCCGGCTCGGCGCCGCCGTCTGGCTCTACGACGAACAGGCCGAGCCCAGCGACCGCCAGCGCGACCTGGCCGGGCTGTACGTCCGGCACGCCGCCGAGCACCTGGCCCGGATGCTGGAGGTGGAGCGCGCCCGCGCCGGCCTGGCCACCGTCGCCGAGGAACTGCTGCCCAGCCGGCTCCCCCGGATCCCCGGGGTCCAGCTCGCCGCCCGGCACTACACCGGCCCGCACGGCGGAGGCGACTGGTACGACGCGCTGCCGCTGCCGGAGGGCGCCCTCGGGCTGGCCGTCGGCTCCGTCACCGGCTCGGGACCGAGCGCCGTCGCCGCGATGGGGCGGCTGCGCGCCTCGCTGCGGGCGTACGCCGTCATGGAGGGCGAGGACCCCGTCGCCGTCCTCTCCGACCTGGAGCTGTTGCTGCGCCTGACCGAGCCCGCGCGCTCGGCGACCGCGCTCTTCGCCTACTGCGAGCCCGCCGGGGGCCAGCCGGGCGGCCCGGCGGGCAGCCGGGGGCGCAAGCTCATCCTGGCCGGAGCCGGGCACACGCCGCCGCTGCTGATCGGCGAGCGGCGCACCGAGTACGTGGAGACCACTCTCTCCGCACCGCTCGGAATGCTGTCCTGCTGGGAGGCTCCGAGCGTGGAGATCGAGCCCGAGCCCGGAGAAACGGTGCTGCTGTACACGGACGGGCTGCTCCGGCGCACCGGGGACCCGATGGACCGTGCGTACGCGCGGCTGCACGCCGCTGCCGCGGGGATCCCCCGTAGCGCCCGCGAGGACCCGGCCGCCATCTGCGACCACATCCTGCGGACCGTGCTGCCGGACGGCGAAGGGGACGGGCCCGCTTCCCCGGCAGACGCCTCCGAGGACATCGTGCTGCTTGCGGCGCGGTTCGAGTGACGAGACGGTTCGTGACGAGGGGATTCGAGTGACGGGGAAGTGAGAGGCGGGTCGTGTGACCTGGTTTGGCGGATTTGTCACACGACCCGTCGGCGGGCGTCCGCTCACACATACGATGGATGAGGTCCATACCCGGTCCGTGTCCGTCGTACTGAGGAGAAGACGTGGCTGACGAGCTCACCCCGGAGACCCCGGAAGAAGAGCAGCCCAAGAAGAAGCACAAGCAGCGCAAGAACGGGCTGTACCCGGGTGTCAGCGAGGAGCTCGCCGCGAGCATGCGCACGGGCTGGGCAGACACCGAGCTGCGCGGACTGGAGCCGATCGCCCAGGCCGCGCACACCGCCGCCCGCCGCTCCGCACTGTCCCGGCGCTTCCCCGGCGAGCGGCTCGTCGTCCCCGCCGGACGGCTGAAGACCCGCTCGAACGACACCGAGTACCCCTTCCGCGCCTCGACCGAGTACGCGTACCTCACCGGCGACCAGACCGAGAACGGCGTCCTGGTCCTGGAGCCCGTGGGGGAGACCGGCCACCGGGCCACCGTCTACCTGCTGCCCCGCTCCGACCGCGAGAACGGCGAGTTCTGGCTCTCCGGCAGCGGTGAGCTGTGGGTCGGCCGCCGCCACTCCCTCACGGAGGCCGAGCAGCTCCTGGGCATCCCGGCCAAGGACGTGCGCAAGCTCCCCGAGGAGCTGGCCGAGGTCGAGGGCCCCGTCCGCAGCGTCCGCGGACACGACTCCGTCATCGAGACCGCCCTGACCGACAAGGTCACCAAGGAGCGCGACGAGGAGCTGCGCGTCTACCTCTCCGAGGCGCGCGCCGTGAAGGACGCGTTCGAGATCGGCGAGCTGCAGAAGGCCGTCGACTCCACCGTCCGCGGCTTCGAGGACGTCGTGAAGGTGCTCGACAAGGCCGAGGCCACCTCCGAGCGCTACATCGAGGGCACCTTCTTCCTGCGCGCCCGCGTCGAGGGCAACGACGTCGGCTACGGCTCCATCTGCGCCGCCGGCCCGCACGCCTGCACCCTGCACTGGGTCCGCAACGACGGCGACGTCCGCTCCGGAGACCTGCTGCTGCTCGACGCCGGTGTGGAGACCCACTCCCTCTACACCGCCGACGTCACGCGCACGCTGCCGATCAGCGGCACGTACACCGACATCCAGCGCAAGATCTACGACGCGGTCTACGAGTCCCAGGAAGCCGGCATCGCCGCCGTCAAGCCGGGCGCGAAGTTCCGCGACTTCCACGACGCCTCCCAGCACGTGCTCGCCGAGAAGCTCGTCGAGTGGGGCCTCCTCGAGGGGCCGGTCGAGCGCGTCCTGGAGCTCGGCCTGCAGCGCCGCTGGACCCTGCACGGCACCGGCCACATGCTCGGCATGGACGTCCACGACTGCGCCGCCGCGCGCACCGAGGCGTACGTCGACGGCACGCTGGAGCCGGGCGTGTGCCTGACCGTCGAGCCCGGTCTGTACTTCCAGGCCGACGACCTGACCGTGCCGGAGGAGTACCGCGGCATCGGGGTCCGGATCGAGGACGACATCCTCGTCACCGAGGACGGCAACCGGAACCTGTCGGCCGGTCTGCCCCGCACCTCGGACGAGGTCGAGGCCTGGATGGCGCGGCTCAAGGGCTGACGCCACCGCTCGTACGCGCCGATGGGCGGGACCCTCCACGGGTTCCGCCCATCGGCGCGTCTACGACACCTTCAGCAGGGAGTCGTCCCGCCACTTCAGCATCTTGTCGAAGCTGACCACGGCGCCCCGGCCCGGCCGGTTGCGGAAGCGGACGTGGTCGGCGAGCTCCTCGATCAGGTGCAGTCCCCGGCCGTGCTCGGCCAGGGACGGTCTGCGGCGGGCCACCGTCGCGGGCGGGAACCCGGGGCCCGAGTCGCTCACCTCGATGCGGCAGCGGTCCCCGTCCAGATAGGCCGTGACGTGGTACGCCCCGGTCCCGTCGGGGGATCCGCTGCCCGAGGCCGCGTCGTCCAGGTACGGCGCGTTGTCCGCGTACGGCGCGTCGTCCGTGTGCCCGGAGCGCGGGACGGGTTCGCGGCCGCCGTGCTCCACCGCGTTCGCACACGCCTCGCTCAGCGCCACCGACAGGTCGAAGGAGATGTCCGGGTCCACCCCCGCGGTCTCCATCGTCCCCAGCAGCAGTCGCCTCGCGAGGGGCACACTCGCTGCTTCGCGCCTCAAGTGGAGAGACCACCAGATGCTCATACGGTTACCTATTGCCGCCCGGGGCCGGGGCTAAGCCCCCGAAGGCCGACAGAGCCCTCGTTCGGCCGATGCGGCGCTCCCGGGCGGCGGTGTATGCGGGGCCGGGTGGGGGAGGGCTCGGGGGGCCCCGGGAAGGGGAGCAATCGGGGAGCAATAGGGGCAGCACTCGGGGGCGCGTGCACCGAGGCGCTCCTGGCATCCGTGCGCGGGAATGCAAACCTGCTGTCGCACCTGCCGCATGCGGCGCCTAAGGCCAGTGCGATGATGGCCCGGCCATGACTGCCCCCCACGCGACGCAGGCCGGACCCGGCCTCAGGCTGATCCGGGCCGCGGTGTTCACCGCGGTCTGTGTCGTGCTGTCCGCGGCCGGGCACGCACTGGCCTCCTGCGCGACGGTGCCCTGGTGGTCCCTCTGCGCCGGCTTCCTCGCCGTCTTCGCGGTGGCGGCTCCCCTCGCGGGACGCCGCCGCTCGCTGCCCGGCATCGCCGGCGCGCTGGCGGGCGGACAGCTCGCACTGCACACGGTGTTCGGCCTCGGCCAGCACAACGCCTCGGCGGGCGGCGGCTCCTCCTCGGAGACCTCGCTCGCGGCGCTGGCCGCCCAACTGGTGTGCGGGGGCAACTCCGTCCCGATCCACCCGGCCGATGCCCGGCGGATCCTGGAGAGCGCCGGGCTGGACCCGGACGCCGTGGCCGCGCAGGCCGAGGCGCAGGGGCACATGGCCCACGCCCACATGGGGCAGGGCCTCGTGGAGCCTGCCACCGGACTGGTGGGGCTGCTCAGCCCGGCCATGCTGATCGGGCACCTGCTGGCCGCACTCGCCGCCGGCTGGCTGCTCGGGCGCGGCGACGCCGCACTGTTCCGCCTCCTCGAACTGTCCAGGCTCTCCGCCGCGGCCGGACCGGTGCGCCCGCTGCGTGCCGCACTGGCCTACGTACGGGCCCTCGGCGCGGGCCTTCCGGGCCGGCCTGCCCGTACACCGCGGGCAGCGGGCCACGAGACCGGTTCCGGGCCCTCCACGGGGCGGGACGCACTCCAGCACACGGTGATCAGGCGCGGGCCGCCCACGGCGTTCGCCCTCGCAGCCTGAAGCGGCACCCCTCCTCCCCGGGACTCACGACGGGAGCACCGGTGCCGCGAACTCCGTGCGCGCCGCGCGCGGAGCCACCGTCACCACAGCTTCCGTGGAGTGTTTCTGCCATGAAGACCTCTCGCGTCTCCTTCGCCGCCGCCCTCGCCGCCGGGTCCGTCCTCCTGCTCTCCGGCACCGCCTTCGCCCACGTCGGCGTGCAGCCCGTCGGGGAGGCCGCCAAGGGCGGCTACGCGACCCTCAACTTCAAGGTCCCCAACGAGCGCGACAACGCCTCGACCACGCAGCTCGAGGTCAACTTCCCCGTCGACCAGCCGCTCACGTCCGTCATGCCGCAGGACATCCCCGGCTGGACGTCCACCGTCGAGAAGACCAAGCTCGACAAGCCGCTCACCGTGCACGGCAAGCAGGTCAACGAGGTCGTCACCAAGGTGACCTGGTCCGGCGGCAAGATCGAGGCCGGCAAGTTCCAGCAGTTCCCGGTCTCCGTCGGCAAGCTGCCCGAGAACGCCGACCAGATGGTCTTCAAGGCGATCCAGACCTACGACAACGGCGAGGTCGTCCGCTGGATCGAAGAGCCCAAGGAGGGCGCCGCTGAACCGCAGACCCCGGCGCCCGTCCTGAAGCTGACCGCCGCCGGCGCCGACCACCACGGCGACGCCGCCAAGAAGCCGGCGGACGAGGCGAAGAACGCCGACGCCGACCACAAGGACAGTCACGACTCGGCCGCCGCCAAGAGCGGCTCCGACACGACCGCGCGGGCCCTCGGCATCGCCGGCATCGTCATCGGACTCGGCGGCGTGGCCTTCGGCGTCACCTCGCGCCGCCGCACCTCCTGAGCTCCTGAGCTCCTGAGCTCCTGAGCTCCTGAGCTCCTGCTGATGTGAAGATCCCGCGCAGCCGGCCGGTCATCCGGGCCGGCCGGGCTCGCGGATCCACCCGTACCACCCCCGATCCCAGGGACTTTCCCATGCGCACCACACGTGTGACGCTCGCCGCCCTCGTGGCGGCGGCCGCCCTCGCCCTCACCGCCTGCGGTGGTGAACCGGCCAAGAACGGCCAGGTCACCCAGATCAGCGAGAACCAGGCGAAAGCCGGGTCCGCCACCGTGCTCGACCGCCCCTTCGACAAGCCGGACGTCGTCCTCACGGACACCACTGGCACGTCGTGGAACCTGCGCGAGCAGACCAAGGGCAAGCCGACGCTCATCTACTTCGGCTACACCAACTGCCCCGACGTGTGCCCCCTGACGATGAGCAACATCGCCGTCGCCAAGAAGGCACTTCCCAAGGCCGACCAGGACAAGCTCCAGGTCGTCTTCATCACCACCGACCCGGAACGGGACACTCCCGAGTCCCTCGGCGCGTGGCTCAAGGGCCAGGACCCGGCGTTCACCGGGCTGACCGGGGACTTCGCCACCATCCAGGCCGCCGCACGCACGCTCGGCATCGGTATCGAGGCCCCTACGAAGGATGCCAACGGCAACGTGGTCTCCATGCACGGCGCCCAGGTCATCGTCTTCTCGCCCAAGACCGACGAGGGGTACCTCCTCTACGGCGAAAGCACCACCGTCGAGGACTACACCAAGGACCTGCCGAAGATCGTCAAGGGAGAGAACCCGTGAACGCCCGCACCACCCGCACCCTCGCCGCCGCCCTCTCCCTGACGGCCGCGCTCGCCATATCCGGCTGCTCCTCGGACTCCGAGTCCGCTTCCGCCGGCGCGCCGAAGCTGACGGTCAGCGGCGGCTACATGCCGGAGCCCGTGAACGACAAGATGGCCGGCGCGTTCATGGTCATCAAGAACGACTCCAAGACGGCCGACAAGCTGACCGGCGCCACGAGCCCGCTCTCCGACGATCTGCAGGTCCACGAGACCAAGGATCAGAAGATGCAGCAGGTGCAGTCCATGGACGTGCCCGCGAACGGCGAGCTGAAGCTCGCGCGCGGCGGCAACCACGTCATGTTCATGGGGCTCAAGAACACCCCCAAGGTCGGTGACAAGGTCACCATCGAACTGCGCTTCGAGAAGTCCGGCCCGGTCAAGGTCGAGCTGGACGTCAAGGAGCGGACGTACAAGGCTCCGGCATCCACCGACGGCACCGCCCACTGACGGACCGAGGGACTGACACGCCATGACGGCCACCGCCCCGACCCCATCCACGGCCCGCGTCCGGGCCACGGCACTCCTGCCGCGGCTCACGCTGGTCCTCGCCGCTCTGCTGGCAGCCTTCTTCGCCGCTGCCGCGCCGGCCTCGGCACACGCCGCGCTGACCGCGAGCGACCCCACGGACGTGGCGGTGGTCGCCACGGCGCCCGCCCAGATCACCCTCTCCTTCTCGGAGGGGGTCGCCATGAACGGCGACTCCATCCGCGTCCTGGATCCCCGGGGCAAGCGCGTCGACACCGGTGAACTGCGCGACCTCTGCAGCGGGAGCATCATCCGCTACGGCACCGCCCTGCGCCCGGGGCAGCCTGACGGCACCTACACCGTCGCCTGGCAGGCCATATCCGCGGACAGCCACCCGATCTCCGGCGCCTTCACCTTCTCCATCGGAGCGCCCTCCGAGACCGCCGTCTCCCTGCCCTCGCGGACGGCGGGCGACGGGCCCGTCGCCGTCGCCTACGGCATCGCGCGCTACGTGGCCTACGCCGGGTTCGCCGTACTCGTCGGCGCCGCCGCCTTCATCCTCCTGTGCTGGCGCCGGGGCGCCGCGCAGCGACCGATGCAGAAGCTGGTCGTACGGGCCTGGGTCGCGCTCACCGTGGCCACCCTGGTGATGCTGCTGCTCCGCAACCCGTACACCGGGTCGGGGAACTTCTCCGACGCCTTCGACCTCGCTGGGCTGAAGGCCGTCCTGGAGACCAAGTCCGGGGCCTCGCTCGTCTCGCGGCTGCTTCTCCTCGGCGCCGCCGCACTGTTCATCACCGTCCTGTTCGGCTCCTATGCCCGGCGCCACGCGGCGAACGGCTCGGAAGGCTCGACCGGCGCGGAAGGCCCCGACACCTCCGAGGTCTCCGAAGAGGACGCCAAGGGGGAGAGCGACCTCGTCTTCGGGCTCGGCATAGGCGGGACCGTCGTCGCCGGCGGTATCGCCGCCACCTGGGCGCTGTCCGAGCACGCCTCCACCGGCATCCAGCCCGCCCTCGCCATGCCCGTCGACATCCTGCACCTGCTGGCCGTCGCCACGTGGCTCGGCGGACTCACCGCACTGCTCGTCGCGCTCCACAAGGTCCCCGGGATCGAGCGCACGGCGATCCGCCGCTTCTCCACCGTCGCCTTCACCAGCGTTCTCGTCCTGGCCTGCACCGGCGCCTACCAGTCCTGGCGTCAGGTGGGCAGTTGGTCCGCGCTGACCGGGACCGATTACGGGCGGCTGCTGCTCGTCAAGATCGGCCTCGTCGCCGTCGTCGTCGCCATCGCCTACACCTCCCGGAAGTGGACCTCGCGGCTGGCCGGGGGCCGGAGCGAGGCCGATGCCGAGGGCAGGGCCGAGGAGGAGGGAGAGGGGGAACGCGCCTCCGATGTTTCACGTGAAACATCGCCCGTGACCGTCGGCCCCGCCACCACCACCGCCGCCACCACCACCGCCGACACGTCCGACGCCGGCGCGTCCGGCACCGTCGCCTCCGACCCGGTCGCCTCCGACCCCCGGCGTGCCGAGCAGCTCGCCCGCCAGAGCGCCGCCCGGCGCACCGCGCGGGAGAAGCAGGCGCGCGACGCCGACCCGGACCGCGCAGGTCTGCGGAGGTCCGTCCTGGCCGAGGCGGGCGTCGCCGTGGTCCTGCTGGCCGTCACCACCATCCTCACCAGCACCGAGCCCGGCCGTGCCGCGGAGCTGGAGGCGGGTCGCGGCTCCACCGCCACCGCCGTTCCCGACCGCGCGGTCAAGGTGACGCTGCCCTTCGACACCGGCGGTCAGAACGGCAAGGGCTCGGTCCGGCTCCAGCTGGACCCGGGCCGCATCGGTGCGAACACGCTCCACGTGTGGGCGGAGACCCCCGACGGCAAGCCGCTCGACCTGCCCGAGCTCAAGGTGTCGTTCACCTTGGAGGCCAAGGAGATCGGCCCGCTTCCGGTTCTCCCCGAGCGCGCCGCTCCCGGGCACTGGACCGCTTCGGGCGTCCAGCTTCCGCTGACCGGCGACTGGCGGATCGACGTGACCGTCCGCACCTCCGACATCGACCAGACGACCGTCCAGAAGAACGTGAAGATCGGCTGACCAGCGTGCCCCAGAACAGCGAACCCACCGAGAGCACCGAGCGCGCCACGGAACTCCCCGGGATCGAGATCTCCCGGCGCCGCCTGCTGGGCACGGTCGGCGCCGCGGGCGCCGCCGGGCTCGCGCTCGGCGCCGTCGGCGGGGCCCTCGTATCGTCCGAGGTGTCCGGGCCCGGGACGGCCGGCCCCGGCGGCGCTCCCGGCAGCCTCGGGGCCACCCGGGTCGCCTTCCACGGGGACCACCAGGCCGGCATCACCACGCCCCTCCAGGCCAAGGGGCACGTCCTCGCCTTCGACCTGGCGCCGGGTGCCGGGCGCAGCGAGGCCGCCGCCCTGATGCGGCGCTGGTCCGATACCGCGCGGAGGCTGACGGCGGGCGAGACCGCAGCGGTCGCCGACACCGGCATCGCCCTCGGCTCCGGCCCCTCCTCCCTCACGGTGACCTTCGGCTTCGGCCACTCCTTCTTCGAGCGCACCGGTCTCACCGCGCGCCGCCCCGCCGCCCTCGACCCGCTGCCGGACTTCTCCGGCGACCGGCTCGATGCCCAGCGCAGCAACGGCGATCTTTGGGTACAGATCGGATCCGACGACGCGCTGGTCGCCTTCCACGCGCTGCGCGCCCTGCAGAAGGACGCCGGAGAGGCGGCCCGGCCGCGCTGGCAGATGAACGGCTTCAACCGCTCTCCCGGCGCCACCGCCTCCCCCATGACGGCCCGCAACCTCATGGGTCAGGTCGACGGCACCAACAATCCGAAGCCCACCGAAGCCGATTTCGACCAGCGGATCTTCGTCCGGGGCACGGTGCCGCCCGAGCACGCCTGGATGGTCGGGGGCTCGTACGCCGTCGTACGCCGCATCCGGATGCTGCTCGACTCCTGGGACCAGCAGTCACTCGCCCAGCAGGAGCAGGTCATCGGCCGTACGAAGGCCACCGGCGCCCCGCTGACCGGAGGCGGCGAGACCACCGCGATGGCCCTCGACAAGATCGGCGCCGACGGCAGGCCGGTCATCCCCTCCAACGCGCACGCCCGTATCTCCGCACCCGCGCAGAACGGCGGGGCGGCCATGCTCCGACGTCCCTTCTCCTTCCACGACGGGATCGCCGCCGACGGAACCCCCGACGCGGGGCTGCTCTTCATCTGCTGGCAGGCCGACCCGTCCCGCGGTTTCGTCCCCGTCCAGCGCAAGCTCGACCGTGGCGACGCCCTGTCGGCATTCATCCGGCACGAGTCGAGCGGCCTGTACGCGGTGCCGCCCGGCGCGCGCGCCGGGGAGTACGTGGGTCAGCGGCTGCTCGAAGGGTGAACAGCCCAGGTGGCGTCCGGGCCCCGGCATTAGGCTGATCGCATGTCGGCCACCCGCTTCACCTATCTCGGTCCCGAAGGCACGTTCACCGAAGCCGCCCTTCGCACCCTCCCCGAAGCCGCGACCCGGGAGCTCGTCCCGATGGTTTCGGTCCCGGCCGCTCTGGACGCCGTGCGCAACGGCGAGGCCGCGGCGGCCCTGGTCCCGATCGAGAACTCGGTGGAGGGCGGGGTCACCTCGACCCTGGACGAGTTGGCTGCCGGTGCACCGCTGATGATCTACCGCGAGGTGCTGCTCCCCATCGCGTTCGCGCTGCTGGTGCGGCCCGGAACCGAGCTGTCGGACGTCAAGACCGTCACCGGGCACCCGGTCGCCCAGCCTCAGGTGCGCAACTGGCTGCGGTCGAACCTGCCCGACGCCCTGTGGGAGTCGGCGGCGTCCAACGCCGACGGCGCCCGGCTGGTCCAGGAGGGCCGCTTCGACGCCGCCTTCGCGGGGGAGTTCGCGGCCGCCACCTACGGGCTGGTCCCGCTGGTCACCGAGATCCACGACGCGCAGAACGCGGAGACCCGCTTCGTACTGGTCGGGCGGCCCGCCCGACCGGCCGCGCCGACCGGCGCCGACAAGACGTCCGTCGTGCTGTGGATGGGCGACGACCGCCCGGGTGCGCTGCTGGAGCTGCTCCAGGAGTTCGCCGTCCGCGGGGTGAACCTGATGCTGATCCAGTCCCGGCCCACGGGTGCGGGGATCGGCAACTACTGCTTCGCCGTCGACGCCGAAGGGCACATCTCCGACCGCCGGGTCGGCGAGGCTCTCATGGGCCTCAAGCGCACCTGCCCCCAGATCCGGTTCCTCGGCTCCTACCCGCGCGCCGGTGTCGCTCAGGGTGACGTCCAGGCCTCCCGGGCCGGCACCTCGGACAGCGACTTCACGGCGGCCTCGGACTGGCTGACGCGCTGCCTCGACGGGCGCCCCTAACGCTCTGTCCACTGTCCACAGAGTTATCCACAGGAGCCCGTGCAGACCTGGGGACAAGTCGACAGAGCGGCATGACAAGGTCGACAAATCAGTCGGGTGGCACAGGTTTCGCGCTGACGAGCGGGAGGTGAACGGTGTCACCCCCGTATCACCGATCAACTCTTTGGGGCGAGTCATTCCCACCCGAATGAGTGTGTGAGGGTGGTTTGAACCCTGATTGGGCCCGCGCACTCCACAGTCGAGATTGATCTATTCCTGTGTCCACAGATGCGGCACACAGCCTGTGGATAAGCCGGTCGCCTGGGGAATTCCTGTGGACAAGGAAGCCCCTTCCCTCCTGCTCAGGGGCTGCCCGATCGCTACCCTTGCGCCCCATTTCGGGGAATGGGGCCGGTTTATCGGCCCCCGCGGAAGGGGGGCTTCCAGCCTACCGTCGGAAGTTTTCCATTCGCGGCAATTGGGACAAAGTGACACGCAGCGTGATATCGGTGCGCTCCCCGGAAGCCCGGCCCGGTAGCCTGGAGGGGTGATTGACCTCCGGCTGCTCCGTGAAGACCCTGACCGTGTCCGCGCCTCGCAGCGCGCCCGTGGAGAGGACGTCGCCCTCGTCGACGCACTGCTCTCCGCAGACGAGCGCCGCAGGTCCTCCGGCATGCGATTCGACGAACTCCGCAACGAGCAGAAGTCGCTCGGCAAGCTCATCCCCAAGGCCTCTCCGGAGGAGCGGGCCGAGCTGCTGAAGAAGGCCGATCAGCTCAAGCAGGACGTCAAGGCCGCCGAAGCCGAGCAGAACGAGGCGGACGAAGCCGCCAAGCAGCTGCTCCTGCGGCTCGGCAACGTCGTCCACACGGACGTGCCCGTCGGCGGCGAGGAGGACTTCGTCGTCCTCGAGACGCACGGCACCATCCGCGACTTCGGCGCCGAGGGCTTCGAGCCCAAGGACCACCTCGAGCTCGGCGAGTCCCTGGGCGCCATCGACGTCGAGCGCGGCGCCAAGGTGTCCGGCTCGCGCTTCTACTACCTCACCGGCATCGGCGCCCTGCTGGAGCTCGCCCTCGTCAACGCGGCCATCGCACAGGCCACCGAGGCCGGCTTCACCCCGATGCTCACCCCGGCGCTGGTCCGCCCGCGCGCCATGGAGGGCACCGGCTTCCTCGGCCAGGCCGCGGAGAACGTGTACCACCTGGAGAACGACGACCTCTACCTGGTCGGCACCTCCGAGGTCCCGCTCGCCGCGTACCACATGGACGAGATCATCGACGCGGACAAGCTGCCGCTGCGCTACGCCGGTTTCTCCCCGTGCTTCCGCCGCGAGGCCGGCACGTACGGCAAGGACACCCGCGGCATCTTCCGCGTCCACCAGTTCGACAAGGTCGAGATGTTCTCGTACGTCGCGCCGGAGGAGGCCGAGGCCGAGCACCAGCGTCTTCTGGACTGGGAGAAGCAGTGGCTGACCAGCCTGGAGCTGCCGTTCCAGGTGATCGACGTCGCCACCGGCGACCTGGGCGCCTCCGCCTCCCGCAAGTTCGACTGCGAGGCGTGGATCCCCACCCAGGGCAAGTACCGCGAGCTGACCTCCGCCTCGAACTGTGACGGCTTCCAGGCCCGCCGCCTGTCGATCCGCTACCGCGACGGCAAGAAGACCGCTCCGCTGTCCACCCTGAACGGAACGCTGTGCGCGGTCCCGCGCACGATCGTCGCGATCCTGGAGAACCACCAGCAGGCCGACGGCACGGTCCGGGTTCCCCCGGTGCTCCGGCCCTACCTGGGCGGTCGGGAAATCCTGGAGCCGATCTCCAAGTGAGCACGGCCCCTTTCCCGTACAAGCTCGTCGCGACCGACCTCGACGGGACGCTGCTGCGCGGCGACGACACCGTCTCGGAACGCACCCGTGAGGCGCTCCTCGCGGCCACCGCGGCGGGCGCAGCGCACATCATCGTCACCGGCCGCGCCGTGCCGTGGACCCGGCACGTCCTCGACGACCTCGGCTACAAGGGCATCGCGGTCTGCGGGCAGGGCGCGCAGGTCTACGACGCGGGTGCGCACCGGCTGCTGACCTCGGTGACGCTCGACCGGAAGCTGGCCGCGCTGGCACTGGAGAAGCTCGAGGCCGAGGTGGGTCCGCTGGCGATCGCGGCCAGCCGGGACGGAGTCGAGGGCGAGGTGCTCTTCGGCCCCGGCTACCAGGTCCAGGAGGGCCTTCCCGCGCTCTACCTGGAGGACACCTCCGAGGTCTGGTCGGCTCCGCTGAACAAGCTGTACATCCAGCACCCCGGGCTGGACGAGGACGCCCTCGTCCGAGTGGCCCGGGAGACCGTGGGCAGCCTGGTCGGCATCGTCATGGCCGGTCCGGGTGTCGTGGAGATACTGCCGCTGGGACTGAGCAAGGCCACCGGCCTCTCGCTGGCCGCGCGCCGGCTGGGGGTGAAGGCGGCCGACACGATCGCCTTCGGCGACATGCCCAACGACATCCCGATGTTCGGCTGGGCCGCGCACGGAGTGGCCATGGCCAACGCGCACCCGGAGCTCAAGGCAGTGGCGGACGAGGTCACCACCGCCAACGAGGAGGACGGCATCGCCGTGGTCCTGGAGCGTCTGCTGGGCGCCGCGTAACAGAGCGGAAGACGAACGGAAGGTCCGGAACGGCCCGCGCCGACAGGCGCGCTCGAAGTGGCTGTTCCGGACCTTCTTGTTTCTCCCCGCACGGCTCACTCTGCCCCCGCCGCACGCCCCGTACCAGTGAATTTCCGTGCGTCAGCCGTGGATCCGGCTCGGGTTCGGGTGCCGGGTCAGCGGCCAGGCGAGGAGGCCGACGGCCAGTGCGATGGCGTGGCCGAAGTCGGTGAAGGTGCCGCCGGAGACGAGCGGGAGTCCGAAGAAGGCCACGGAGCCGGCGAGGTAGAGCCAGCGCCAGGGGCCGGGCAGGCGGTACGTCAGCACCCCGACGGCGCTCGCGAGTCCGTAGCTGACGCCGATGTCGACGACGTGGACCATGCTGTGTGCGGCGCGGTTGTCCTGGATGGCCATCAGGACCAGCTTCTGGCTGATCAGCGTGGCCGTGATGTGGCCGGTCGCGATGATGAAGAGCCAGCGCAGGGTGCCGAGCCAGCGCTCGACGTTGGCCTGGAAGATCTCGAAGAGGACGAAGTAGAGCGGGAGCGAGGCCGGATCCTCGATCCAGAACGCGCTGCTGAGCAGCGCCCGTATCGGGTGCCGGGCGAGCTCGTGGATGTTGCTGCTGTTGCGGTGGAGCAGGACGTGTTCGAGATGGTCGGGCACGATCACGACCACGATGCTGGTGACCACGATGATCAGCAGCCAGATGTGAGTGCCGGGCGCGGAGCGTATCCAGGACCGTACCGGCCTGGACGGCTCGGGCTCGGTGTACTCGATCATGGCTCGATGATCTCGCGCAAAGCTGTGCCCCGCCTGGCCGGTGGGCCGGGCGGGGCACTGTTTCACGTGAAACATCCGGCATGGACGCCGGTGGGACGCGGCTGCGGACGCCTGCGGCGAGGTCCTACTCCTCGCCCGCCAGCTTCAGGCTGCGGAGCTTCTGTCCGGCGTAGAAGGTGGCGCCGACGGTGACCGCGACGAGCAGGATCACCGCGGTGGGCAGCCCGACGGTGGCGTCCACGTACCCCTCGCCCGCGACCTTCTGCGCGAGGGCCAGCGACCACTGCTGGACGCTGAGGGTCTTGGCTCCGTCGACGAGGCTGCCGAAGAGCGATTCCCAGATCAGGGCGTAGACCAGGCCGAAGACGACCGCGTGCCGGCTGACGGTGCCCAGCAGTAGGAACAGGGCGCTGTAGGCGACCGAGGCGACGAGGGCGGCGACGGTGTAGGCGACGGCGATCTGCTGGCCGTTGCCGTTGAGGATGAAGCCGGCGATCAGGGTGGGGATCGCGGAGAAGACCATGGTGACGGCGATCGCGACGGTCAGCTTCGTCATGATGATCGTCGGGCGCTTCACCGGCTTCGAGAGCAGGTAGACGATCGAGCCGTCGTCGATCTCCGGGCCGATGGCACCGGTGCCGGCGATGACGCCGATCAGCGGGACCATCGTGGCCAGGGCGAAGCCGCCGAGGAGGTCGGCGGCGACCTTGTCGTCGAGGCCGGTGAAGGCACGGACCGCGATGGAGATGGCGATCAGCAGGACGGGCAGCGCACAGAGGATCAGTGCGCGCCGGCGGCCGAGCAGGGCCCGGTAGGTGAGCCGGGCAACGGTGGGGTTGTACATGGATGCCAGCTCCTTCAGGCCGCGACGAGGTAGGAGAAGACCGACTCGAGGGACTCGTCGGAAGGCGAGACCGTCAGCAGCCGGATGCCGTGCTCGCGGGCGACCCGCGGCAGCAGCTCGGTGAAGCGCCCGAAGTCGACGGCCTGGATGCGCAGGGCGCCTTCCTTGAGGTCGACCTCGATCCCGGCGGTGGACGGGTCGGCGATCAGGGCCGCGGCGAGGGCCCGGTCGTCGGAGGAGCGGACGAGGTAGCGGTGCGGTCGGTCCGTCATCAGGCGGCGGATCTTGCGGAAGTCTCCGGAGGCCGCGTGCCGGCCGGCGACGACCACCTCGATGTGGGAGGCGAGCTGTTCGACCTCCTCCAGGATGTGCGAGGAGAAGAGCACCGTGCGGCCGTCGTCGCCCATCCGCCGCAGCAGTTCCATGAGCTGCATGCGCTGGCGCGGGTCCATGCCGTTGAACGGCTCGTCGAGCAGGAGCGCCGACGGGTCGTGCACCAGGGCGGAGGCCATCTTCACGCGCTGGCGCATGCCCTTGGAGTACGTGGAGATCTTGCGGTCCTGGGCGTACTCCATCTCGACCGTGGCCAGGGCCCGCTGGGCGGCCGCCTCGTCGAGACCGTGCAGTTCGGCGTTGGCGACGACGAACTCCTTGCCGGTGAGGAAGTCGTACATGGCCTCGCGCTCGGGCACGACGCCGATCTGCTTGTAGACCTGCTCGTTCTGCCAGATCGGGGTGCCGTCGAGGGTGACGGTGCCCGTGGAGGGCGCGAGGAAGCCGCCCATCATGTTGATCAGGGTCGACTTGCCGGCACCGTTGGGGCCGAGCAGGCCGGTGACTCCGGGACCGATGCGCATGGTCACGTCGTTGACGGCGACGACGTTCCCGAACCAGCGGGAGGTGTGGTCGATGTCGATGATGCTCACAGCCCGGCCTTCCGGTAGCGGGCCATCAGGGCGGCGTAGGAGCCGGCGATGAGGCCGAGGATGACGAGCAGGTAGACGAAGCCGACGGCGCCCGAGGGGCCCGCGCTGCCGGGGAAGCCGGAGTCGGCCCCGAGGAAGGCGGTCTGCAGGCCGTCGATGAGGCTCATCGGGGAGAACAGGCCGAGCCACTCGATGCCTCCGGCCGAGCCCGTCTCGTGGGCGATGGCCTGGACGGCCGACACGGCGCCGTAGGGGATCAGGAGCACGGCGATGATGGCGGCGACGCCGAAGCCGCGGCGCGGGGTGAGGGCGGCCATGACCAGGCCGAGGCCGGAGAAGAGCAGCGACAGCAGCAGTACCGACACCAGTGCCTGTCCGAATCCCTTGGTCTGGTCACCGAAGTCGAACTTCGCCAGCAGCGCGCCGATCCACATGATCAGCAGCGGGGTGGCGGTGAGGATGAACAGGGCCGAGGCCATGGCCGCGAACTTGGCCACGACGTAGTCGACGCGTTCGATCGGCCGCGAGAAGTAGAGCGGCACCGTCTTGAAGCGCAGGTCCCGCGAGACGGACTGCGGTGCCTGGGAGGCCAGGTAGAGGTAGACGATCACCTGGGTGGTCATCGCGTACGTCGTGTACTTGATCGGCAGCGCGGTGGAGCCGGGCACGGTGATCGCGACCGCGACGAGGATCAGCGCGGGGACGCACATCACCGCGAAGAGCAGCATCGGCAGCACCTTGGACTTGGCCGAGCGGCCGAGTCCGTAGGCGCCGCGCAGGGACTGTGCGAACAGCGACTTGCGGGCGTAGGAGCGGCCGAGCCGGGGGCCGTCGTAGGACCGGTAGCCGATGTTGTGGATCTGGGTCGAGGTGTCAGGCGCCATCGGAACCGGCTCCCTTCTGCTGGGTGGCGGCCCAGGCGGCGGACTGGGCGGACTGGGCGGACTGGGCGGACTGGGCTGCGAACTGCTCGGCACGGACGGCCGCCGCGTCGCTGTCGCGGAAGACCTCCGCGATGTGGTGGCGGCGCTGTTCCATCCGGACCAGGCCGATGCCGAGATCGGCGACCGTGTCGCGGACGACGTCGTACGTGGCCTCGCCGGTGGCCTCGACGAGGAGGATGTGGCCGGCTCCGGGCAGGCCCTCTTCCTCTCCCGCGTGCAGCGTCACTCCCGCCTCGGTGAGCGCCTTGCGCAGGGCGGCGGTGCCGTCCGGGTGGGCGTCGGAGTCGGTGACCTCGACCGCGAGGGTCGTGGTGGTCTGGGTGAAGTCGCTGGTGGAGCTGGAGCGCAGCAGTTTGCCGCCGTCGACGACCACGACGTGGTCGCAGGTCCGCTCCAGCTCGCCGAGCAGGTGCGAGGTGACCAGGACCGAGATGCCGAAGTCGGTGTAGACGCGGCGGATCAGGCCCAGCATCTCGTCGCGGCCGACCGGGTCGAGGCCGTTGGTGGGCTCGTCGAGGAGCACCAGCTGCGGGTCGTGGACCAGCGCCTGGGCGAGCTTGACGCGCTGCTTCATGCCCGTGGAGTAGCCGCCGATGGGGCGGTAGCGCTCCTCGTACAGCCCCACGTGGCGCAGGGTGTCCGCGGTGCGCTCACGGGCGGCGGTCGGCGGGAGCCCGGACATGCGCGCCATGTGCACGACGAACTCGGTGGCCGAGACGTCGGGGGGCAGGCAGTCGTGTTCGGGCATGTAGCCGACGCGCTCGCGGATCGCGCTGCCATGGGTGGCTACGTCGAGTCCGAGCACGGCGGCGGTGCCCTCGGTGGCGGGGGAGAGTCCCAGCAGAATCTTGATCAGCGTGGACTTGCCGGCTCCGTTGGCGCCAACGAGCCCGGTAACTCCGGGCCCGATGTCCAAGGAGAGCCGGTCGAGGGCGGTCACTCGGGGGTACCGCTTGCTCAGGCTTTCGGTCGCGATGACAGTCACGTGAACGACGTTAGTGGCGTCCGGAGCCCGGATCG
The DNA here is from genome assembly GCF_049310065.1 of Streptomyces tatrensis. Lineage (NCBI taxonomy): Bacteria > Bacillati > Actinomycetota > Actinomycetes > Kitasatosporales > Streptomycetaceae > Streptomyces > Streptomyces tatrensis. The sequence continues at coordinate 4,757,652 of NZ_JBMDLB010000011.1, forward strand.
TCAGACCTGGAGCTCGATCCTTTCTCCGCCTTCAGGACTACGGACCCCGACATAAGGCTGACGTAGGGCTGATGCGTACCGGACAACTTTGTCCACAGGTCCGTGCACGGGCCTTGACGTGATCTCCGGTCATTGTCACATTCATCAGTGTCAAGTTACGGGCGCGTACGGCTACATGGACGGACGGCTGGCATGGCTGGGGACACCAGGCAACGCACGAAGCGACGCACCACGGAACTCTCCGCCGAGCTGCGCGGGTTCAAGGAGGTGCAGCGCCTCTCCTACGAGTGCGCCGAGGCCGTCGCGGCGCAGCTGCGCCCCGGCGTGACCGAGCGCGAGGCCGCGCGGATGCAGCGCGACTGGCTGCGCGAGCGCGGTGTGCGGGACTGGTTCCACATGCCGTTCGCGTGGTTCGGGGACCGGACCGCCTTCACCGGCTTCAAGATCCCCCTGCAGTTCTTCCCGACGAACCGGGCCCTGGAGCCGGGGATGCCGTTCATCCTCGACATGGCCCCGGTCTACAAGGGCCACACCGCGGACATCGGGTACTCGGGCAGCCTCGGCCTCAATCCGGTGCAGGACCGGCTCATGTCCGATCTGCAGGCGCACCGCACGCTGATCCTCGACCAGGTGCGCGAGCGCCGCTCCCTGCGCGACATCTACGAGGAGGTGGAGCGGCTCATGATCCACCAGGGGTACACGAACCGTCACCGGGCCTACCCCTTCGGCGTCATCGCGCACAAGATAGACCGGGTCAAGGAGCGGAGCTGGGCACCGACCGCGTTCGGGTTCGGCACCCAGGCCCTGAAGGGGCTGGCCTCCGATGCCCTGCGCGGACACCGCGAGGGCTGGTCCCCGCTGTGGAGCCCGTACCGCTTCTCCGACCACCCGCCCCAGCCCGGCCTGTGGGCGGTGGAGCCGCACCTGGGTTTCCGGGGCACCGGCGCGAAGTTCGAGGAGATCCTGGTCGTCACCGACTCCCGGGACCCCGAGGAGAGCGCGTACTGGCTGGACGACGATCTGCCGCACGTGCGGCGCTGGGCTGAGGAGAAGACGGCATGAGCGCAATGACGGACGCGGGCCTGGCGGGCGCGCGCGAGCGCTGGGTGAGCACCGGCGGGGTCGAGCTGTGCGTCGTCGAACTCGGCGACGCGGACCGGCCGACCGTGGTGCTGGTGCACGGGTACCCGGACAGCAAGGAGGTCTGGTCGCAGGTCGCCGAGCGGCTGGCCTCCCGGTTCCACGTCGTGCTCTACGACGTGCGGGGCCACGGGCGCTCCACCGCCCCGCAGCCGCTGCGCGGGGGGTTCACCCTGGAGAAGCTGACGGACGACTTCCTCGCGGTCGTGGACGCGGTCAGCCCGGACCGCCCGGTGCACCTGGTCGGCCACGACTGGGGCTCCGTACAGGGCTGGGAGTTCGCGACGGTCGCCCGTACCGAGGGCCGGATCGCGTCCTTCACCTCGATGTCGGGGCCCTCCCTCGACCACTTCGGACACTGGATCAAGAAGCGGATGGCCCGGCCCACTCCCCGCCGGGCGGCCCAGCTGCTGAACCAGGGCGCCAAGTCCTGGTACGTGTACATGCTGCACACCCCCGTGCTGCCGGAGCTCGCCTGGCGCGGTCCGCTCGGAAAGCAGTGGCCCAAGCTCCTCCAGCGGATGGAGAAGGTCCCGGCCGGGGACTACCCGACGGCCTCGCTGCCTTCCGACGCCGCGCACGGCGCCTGGCTCTACCGGGACAACGTCCGGGCCCGGCTGCGCCGGCCGCGCGCCGACGCGTACGCCCACGTACCGGTGCAGCTGATCACCCCCACCGGGGACGCCTTCCTCTCCGAGCGGCTCTACGACGAGCTGGAGCTGTGGGCACCGGACCTGGTGCGGCGCACCCTGCCGGCCAAGCACTGGGTGCCGCGGACCCGGCCCGACCAGCTGGCCGCGTGGATCACCGAGTTCGTCACCTCGCGGGAGGAGCCCGCCACGCGGGCGCCGGAGCAGAGGGCCCCGGGCCGGTACGCGGACCGCTTCGGCGGCCAGCTGGTCCTGGTGACCGGAGCCGCCAGCGGCATCGGCCGGGCGACCGCCTTCGCGTTCGCCGAGGCCGGCGCCCGGGTGGTGTGCGTGGACCGGGACGCCGACGGCGCCGCCCGCACCGCCGACATGGCGCGCCTGGTCGGCTCGCCGCAGGCCTGGGGCGAGTGCGTCGACGTCAGCGACGAGCAGGCCATGGAGAAGCTCGCCGCGAAGGTCGCCTCCGAGTACGGGATCGTGGACGTCCTGGTCAACAACGCCGGGATCGGCCTGTCGGGGCCGTTCCTGGACACGAGCACCGAGGACTGGAAGAAGGTCCTCGACGTCAATCTGTGGGGCGTCATCCACGGCTGCCGGCTCTTCGGCAAGCAGATGGCCGAGCGCGGCCAGGGCGGGCACATCGTCAACACCGCTTCCGCCGCCGCCTACCTGCCGTCCAAGACCCTGCCCGCGTACAGCACGTCCAAGGCGGCGGTGCTGATGCTCAGCGAGTGCCTGCGGGCCGAGCTGGCCTCGAAGTCGATCGGGGTGTCGGCCATCTGCCCCGGCATCGTCAACACCAACATCACCGCCACCTCCCGGTTCGCGGGAGTGGACGAGGCCGAGGAGAAGCGGCGCCAGCAGAAGTCCTCCCGGCTCTACGGGCTGCGCAACTTCCCGCCGGAGAAGGTCGCGGACGCGATCCTGCTCGCGGTCGTGAAGAACCAGGCCGTGGTCCCGGTGACCCCCGAGTCCAAGGGCGCCCTGTGGATGTCCCGGTTCGCGCCGGGGACCCTGCGGCGGTTCGCGAAACTGGAGCCCAAGCTGTGAGCGGGGCGGCCCGGGGCAGGGCTGCCCCGTACGCGATCGCACCGCGCCGGGTGGCCTTCGACTGGAAGGCCACCCCGCTGCACTGGATACCGGGCGAGCCCACCGCCACCCACGTCATCAACGTGCTGCACCTGCTGCTGCCGGCCGGTGAGCGGTGGTTCGTGAAGGTCTTCAAAGAGGGCCTGCCCCTGGTCACAGACCCGAAGCTGCGCAGCGAGGTGAAGGGTTTCATGGGCCAGGAGGCCACGCACAGCGTGCAGCACTCCTACGTCCTGGACCACCTCGCCGAACAGCGGCTGCCCACCGAGGCGTACACGAAGTACGTGGACTTCCTCTTCGAGAAGCTGCTCGGGGAGACCCCGCCGTTCGGTGCCCCGATCACGGCGCAGGAGTGGCTGCGCTTCCGGCTCTCGCTGGTCGCCGCGATCGAGCAGTTCACGGCGGTCCTCGGGGACTGGGTGCTCGGCGCCGAGGGGCTGGACGCGGCCGGTGCGGACGAGGTCATGATCGATCTGCTGCGCTGGCACGGCGCGGAGGAGGTGGAGCACCGCTCCGTCGCCTTCGACATGTACCAGCACTGCGGCGGCTCGGGCCTGCCGCGCTACGCCCGGCGCATCGAGGGCATGGCCGTGGTCGCGCCCGTCATGGGCTGGCTGTGGCTCACGGGGGCCTCGTACCTCCTGCGCAACGACCCGGAGCTGCGCGGACGGACCCGCTATTCGCTGCGCGAGCACAACCGGTCCGTGGCCAAGGGGCTGCTGCCCACTTGGAGAGAGCTCGGCATGGCCATACCCCGCTACCTGCGGCGGTCGTACCATCCCTCGCAGGAGGGCTCGCTGCGCAGGGCGGTCGAGTACCTCGCGGCCTCACCTGCCGCCCGGTCCGCTGCGGGCGCGGTCGGCCGAGCCGCCATGTCGTAGGGAGCCGGGATTGTCCGAGCAGGCAGTAGCCGAGTACCGGATCGAGGATCTGGCGCACCACAGCGGTGCGACCGTCCGCACGATCCGGGCGTACCAGGACCGCGGTCTGCTGCCGAAGCCGGAGCGGCGGGGCCGTTCCAATGTCTACCGGGACACGCATCTGGCGCGGCTGCGCCAGATCGCCGACCTGCTGGACCGCGGCTACACCCTGGCCTCCATCAAGGAACTGCTGGAGGCCTGGGACGCGGGCCGTGGTCTCGGCGGCGTCCTGGGGCTGGTGGCCGAGGTGCACGGGCCGTGGACGGACGAGGAAGCGGCCCGGATAAGCCGGGACGAGCTGAACGAGCGGTTCGGCGGCAAGCCCGACGACGAAGCGGTCGGCGAGGCGTGCGAGCTGGGCGTGCTGGAGCGGATCCCGGGGCGCCCGGACCACTTCCTCGTACCGTCCCCGCAGGAGCTGTCCGTGGCGGCCGAGCTGTACGCCGCCGGGGTCCCGCTGCCCGCGATCACCGGTCATCTGCGGGAACTGCGCGGCCAGGTGGAGCTCATCGCCTCGCGCTTCCTGGAGTTCACCACGGAGCACGTCTTCGCCCGGTACCTGGGAGCCGTCCCCCCGACGGACTCGGACGCGGCCGAGGCGGCGACGATGGTACGGAGACTGCGGCCACTGGCCCAGCAGACGGTGGACGCGGAACTGGCGCGGGCGATGCGCCTCTTCGCGACCCGGCACCTCCAGCGGCACCTCGGGGCCGTCGGGACCCCCCAGCCCTCCGGGCCGGCCCCGGTGGCGCTGCCCGCGGAGACCGTGCGGGCGGTGCAGGAACTGGTGGGGCCCGACCATGTGGCGGAGTTCGTCCGGGCCGCCACGGAGCGGGAGTTGCAGGCCCGGACGATGAACGATCTGGCCAGTCGCGGCGGCCGGTAGTGCTCGCTCAGTAGTCCACAGGCCGGATCACGCTTTTGTCGCCGAAACCGGCGCAAAGGGCTGTGGACAAGTCCGACCGACCTGTGGGGAACCGTCCCCGGAGGGTCAGACGACGGCCTGGAACGCCGGTCCGGGCACGTTGGTTTCGGCCACCGGAACGACAGTGGCGGTACCCGCGGTGTCGGTGGTGGAGGCCCCGGCGGCGGGGGAGGCGGCTGCCCGGCGGGTGCTCCCGTAGAGCAGGCCCGCGAGGACCAGGCCGAGGATCCCGCCGACGAGCTGGGCGGCGACGAACCCCGGCAGCGACTGCGGGGCGATGCCGGTGAAGGAGTCGCTGAAGCTGCGCCCGATGGTGCCGGCCGGGTTCGCGAAGGACCCGGAGGAGGTGAACCAGATCGCGGCGGCGATGTAGGCGGCGACCGCGGCCGGGATCAGCTTCGGCCGGCCGATGCGGCCGAGGCCCTGGATCACCAGGACCAGTCCGGCGGTGGCCACGACCTCCCCGACGAGCAGGTGTCCGCCGTCGCGGACCTGGGTGGAGAAGGCTCCGGGGACGCGCCCGAACATCGTTTCCGCGAGGACGGCCCCGCCTATGGCCCCGGCGGTCTGCGCCGCCACGTAGACCAAGGCCTCCCGGCCTTCGAGTCCTTCGCCGCCGGTGCGACGCCCCCACCAGGCCGTGAGGGTGACCACCGGGTTGAGGTGGGCGCCCGAGAGCGGCCCGAAGAGGGTGATGATCAGCCCGAGCCCGATGGCCGAGGCGAGCGAGTTGGCGACCAGGGCCACGCCCGTGTCCGAGGTGAGCGAGGCGGCCTGGATTCCCGATCCGATGACGACCACGAGGAGGGCGGCGGTGCCGACGAGCTCGGCGGTCGCACGCCGCGACAGAGACGCACTGTTTGTCATACTTTTCTTCCCCTTGAGTGGCAGTTCAGCGGAAAATGTATTCCGTATCTTGGAAACGCGATAGGGGGAGTCCAGGTTCGAGAGAACGGCGAAAAATCGCTGCGCCGGACCCGGCCGAGCCGTCACGCTGGGCGAATGGATGACAAGCGCACCGTCAAGGTGTCCAAATACGTCTCGAAACACCTCCGCCATCAGCCGGAACGCATCGGACTGGTGCTCGACCCGCAAGGCTGGGTGGAGATCGACGATCTTCTGAGCGCCACGGCCGCCCACGGCTTCCCCATCAGCCGTGCCGAGCTCGACCACGTGGTCGCCGCCAACGACAAGCAGCGGTTCGCCGTCGACGGCAGCCGGATCCGCGCCAGCCAGGGGCACACCGTCCCCGTGGACCTGGGCCTGCCGGAGGCCGAACCGCCCGCGTACCTCTACCACGGCACCGTCGCGGCCGCCCTGGACGCGATCCGCGCCGAGGGACTGCGCCCGATGGCCCGCCACCACGTCCACCTCTCCCCGGACCGGGAGACCGCGACCCGCGTCGGCGCACGCCGCGGCCGGCCGGTCGTCCTCGCCGTGGACGCGGGGGCGATGCGCGCCGCGGGGCACGTCTTTCGGATCAGCGCCAATGGGGTGTGGCTGGCGGACTCCGTTCCGCCGCAATTCCTGCGGTTCCAATAACCAGGAGATGCCAGGGAGAAGCCCCACAGGCCCCGGAATTCACCGAAGGATTGTCAGATCATCCCCCTACGCTGTTCCTCACTCCGGGATCTGTGAGGGGGGTACCTCGCGGTCGCCGAACAACCCGTACCAGCACGCGAGGTGACGCCCCATGACGTCCGAAGAAACCCGAGAAGCCCATCCGAACACCTTCCAGGTCGACCTGCGCGGCCTGGTCGACCTGCTCTCCCACCACCTCTACTCCAGCCCCCGCGTGTATGTCCGCGAGCTCCTCCAGAACGCCGTCGACGCCGTCACCGCCCGCCACGCCCTGGACCCCGAAGCCGAGATCGCCATCCGCCTGTCGGCGACCGGCAACCGCGTGACCATCGAGGACAGCGGCATCGGCCTGACCGCCGACGAGGCCCACTCCCTCCTCGCCACCATCGGACGCAGCTCCAAGCGCGGGGGCCCGCACGGCCTGGAGACCACCCGCCAGGAGTTCCTCGGCCAGTTCGGCATCGGCCTGCTCGCCTGTTTCGTCGTGGCCCGCCAGATCCGCGTGGTCACCCGCTCCGCCCGCGACCCGCTGGCCGCGCCCGTCGAATGGCTGGCCATGGACGACGGCTCGTACACCGTCCGCGAACTGCCCTCCGACGCCCGCCCGGAGCCCGGCACCACCGTCGTCCTGGAGGCCCGCCCCGGCGCCGAGGAGTGGACCGTCCCGGCCAAGGTCGAGCAACTGGCCCGCGACTACGGCTCCCTGCTGCCCTACGACATCACCTTCGACGACGGCTCCGCCGCCGGACCCCGCCCGGTCACCGACCGGCCCGCCGTCTGGGACCGGCCCTTCCCCACCCCCGCGGCCCGCCGCGTCGCGCTCGCCGCGCACTGCACGCAGCTCTTCGGCTTCACCCCGCTCGACAGCATCGACCTCGACCTGCCCGTGGCGGGAGTGCGCGGAGTCGCGTACGTCCTGCCCGAGCCGACCAGCCCCGCCCACCGGTCCGGACACCGCGTCCACCTCAAGGGCATGCTGCTCACCGACAAGGCCGACAACCTGCTGCCCGACTGGGCGTTCTTCGTCCGCGCCGTCCTGGACACCGACACCCTGCGGCCCACCGCCTCCCGCGAGAACCTGTACGACGACGAGACCCTGGCCGCCGTGCGCGAGGCCCTCGGCGCCCGCGTCCGCGCCTGGCTCGCCGAGCTCGCCACCAGCGAACCCGAGCGGCTGGCCGCCTTCCTGAGCGTCCACCACCTCGGGGTGAAATCGCTGGCCCGGCACGACGCCGAGCTGCTCGGCCTGATGCTGCCCTGGCTGCCGTTCGAGACCAGCGACGGCTCGATGAGCCTGGAGGAATTCGCCGCCGCGCACACCGAGATCCACTTCACCCGCACCGTGGAGGAGTTCCGCCAGATCGCACCGATCGCCGCGGCCCACGGCCTCGGAGTCATCAACGCCGGCTACACCTACGACGCCGACCTGCTGGCCCTGCTGCCCTCCGTACGCCCTGAACTCAAGGTCAGCGAGCTCGACGCGGGAGCCGTCACCGAGCGGCTCGATCCGGTCCCGACCTCCGCCGAACTGGCCCTGGCCCCCTTCCTGGCCACCGCCCGCACCCGCCTGGAACCCCAGAGCTGCGACGTGGTCCTGCGCGCCTTCCAGCCCGCCGCCGTCCCCGCGCTCTACCTCGACGACCGCCAGGCCCGTCAGGAGCGCGACCGCTCCGCCGCTCTGGAGAGCGCCGACTCGCTGTGGAGCGGCATCCTCGGTTCGCTGCGCGGCTCCGCTCCGCGCGCCCGCCTCGTGCTCAACCACAACAACCCGCTCATCCGCCGGATCGCCGCCCTCCCCGACGAGGCCCTGACCGCCACCGCCGTCGAATCGCTGTACGGCCAGGCCCTGCTGAGGTCGCAGCGGCCGCTGCGCGCGGCCGACACCACGCTGCTCAACCGGGCCTTCCTCGGGCTCCTGGAATGGGCGACGCACCCCATCGGCACCACGGACGGCACAGACGGCACGGCCGGCACAGACCCCCAGGAGGAGCAGAAATGAGCACGCTGACCCGCGAGGAGATCGAGCGCGGACTGGCCGAGAACCGCCAGGCCCCGGGCGGGTCCGCCCGCAATGCGCACGCCGAGGCGCTGTCCGCCGCCGCCGAAGCGACCGGGGACCGCCCGCTGTTCCGAGCGGCACTGGACAACCTGATCAACGCCTACCTGTACAGCTCCGAGTCGCCGAAGATGCTCGTCCCCTTCGCCCGGCTGCTCCAGGAGTACGACAAGGACCAGGGCGCCTTCGACGAGTGGGACGCCCACTCGCTGTTCTGGCAGTTCAAGTGGATCGCCAGCGCCATCGGCAACTCCCCGGAGATCCCGCTGGAGTCGGCCGCCGGCTGGCTGGACGAGATGGAGCGCCGCTACCGGATCGCCGGCTACAGCGAGCGTCCCGTGCGCGAGGCCGAGCTGTGGCTCGCCGACGCGACCGGTGACGACGAGCGGGCCGGACGCGCGTACAAGCGCTGGCTGGCCGCCGACCGCGACGACATGAGCGACTGCCACGCCTGCGAACTCAATAGCCAGGGCCAGTACGCCGTGCTGCGCGGTGACGACACCGAGGCCCTGGCGCTCTGGCAGCCGGTGCTGTCAGGCGAGCAGACCTGCGCCGAGGAACCCCACCGGGTCCTGGCCGCCTCGCTGCTGCCGCTGGTGCGCCTCGGCCGCCTCGACGAGGCACGCTCGGCCCACCTGCGCGGATACCGGCTGGCCCGGGGCAAGGAGAGCCTCCTGCCTTCGGTGGGGCGGCACATCGAGTTCTGCGCGCTCACCGGAAACGAGTCCCGCGGTCTGGAGATCCTCGCCGAGCACGCGGCGCACGTGGCCCCGCTCGCCAACCTCTCCGACCAGCTGGCCTTCCACGGGGGAGTCCTCGTCCTGCTGCGCCGGCTGACGGAGCTGGGCCACGGCCAGAGCCCCGCCGTCCCCTACGAGGGCAGTCCCCGCACCGTGTCCGAGCTGTACGAGGTACTGCGCGCGGGCTCGCTCGACATCGCCCGGCGGTTCGACGCGCGCAACGGCTCCAGCCGGGTCTCGGAGCGGTTCCTCGCGCGCATCGGAGCAGCCCCGCTGGCCGAGGCCCTGCCGCTGGGCGTACGAAGCTCCGGGCTCGCGGCGCTCCCACAGCCGGGCCCCGCCCCGGTACTCAGGGCGGCGGCCCCGGCCGAGGGCTTCGCGGAACTCGTGGCACGGGCCCGGGAGGCACGCGAACTCGGGCACCCCGGCGCCGACGCCCTCTGGGAGCAGGTGGCCCTGCGCCCCGAGGCGGCTGCCGGGTCCGATCCGCTGGCCGCTGCCGATGTGGCGGACCACCGGGCCCTGGCGGCCGCTCGGGCCGGCGCCGGCGACGCCGCGGAACTGCTGGCCGGCGTACGCGAGCGCTACCGGGAGCTGGGCCTCGCGGAGCGCGCCGCCCTGGCCGAGCTGCGGCTGGCGACGGTGGCCGCGCAGTCGGGCACGGAGGCGGGGGAGCTGCGCGCGCTGCTGGCCGTCGCCCTGCGTGCCGCCGAGGCGCTGGACGCGGACGAGCCGCTGCGGACCCGGCGGATCGCGCTCGCGGAACTGACGGGGATCCGGGTGGAGTCGTACCTGCGCTCGGTCGAGGCGACTGCGGACCCTGAGCACGGCCACGGCCACGGGCAGGGCTCCGGCCACGACGGGGAGCACGGCCACGGCGAGCTGGTCGCCGAACTCGCCGCCTTCGCCGATGCCTACGCCGCGGCCGTGCCCGATGTGGTGGCGGAGGCCGAGGAGATGCTGGGCCGCCTCGCCCTCTCCCAGGGCGACCCGGAGCGTGCCGTGACACTGCTCGCCGGATCCGCCGACCGTTCGGTGGCGGCGGGCCGGCCGTGGCTCGCCGTGGACCCGCTCGTACTGAGGGCAGGCGTGCTGATGTCGCTGGACCGGGCGGCAGAGGCCGAGGAGTCGGCCCGGGCCGGGCTGACACATGCCGCGGAGGTGACCGACGCCGAGGCGCAGGGCGTCGTACGGCTCACCCTCGCCGACATCCTGATGGGGCGCGGCGAGGCCGACGCGGAGGCCGCGCGGCACGCTCTGGAAGCGGCGTACTGGTTCGACCAGGCCGGGCTCACCGCCGACGGCGGGGCCCAGGCCCGGCTGCTGCTCGCCCGGTGCCACGCCCGTGAGGGCAACACCGCCGAGGCGGTCGAGGTGTTGCAGTCGACGCTGCCGGACCTGCTGGAGCACGGTGAGGGCCAGGCCGTTTCCGTACGGGAGTTCCTGGGCGACCTGCTGCGCGAGCTGCACGATCCCCGGGGCGCGGCCGAGCAGTACCTGCTGGCGGCGGGGCTTGCCGAGGACTGGGAGGACGCGCGGCCGCAGGCCGGCTTCGCCCAGGCCGCCGCCGATCAGCTCTCCGAGGCGCAGCTGGTGCCGGAGGCGGTCGCCGCGTACGAGCGGGCCCTCGAACTGCGCCGGCGCTCGAAGGACGCACCGGTCGCCGAGGTACGGATCCTGCGGTCGCTGGCCTGGCTGGGGCTGCGCGAAGAGGTCACCGACGCCGGGGTGGCGGAGGCCCGGGCCCGGATGGACGAGGCGGCCGAGGTCCTGACCGCCGCGCTGGCACAGGCCCCCGGGGACCGCGACGCACGGGCCGAACTGGCCGAGACCTGGAACCAGCTCGCCCAGGTACTCGACCGCCGGGTCCGCGCGGACGAGGAGGCCCAGGAGGAGGCCCACGAGGGGGGCGGTCAAGGAGAAGAAGGCCCGGGTTCAGGGCCCGCCCGACCGCTGGGCGCGGCGGAGCTCGAGGCGCTGCGGCTGGAGGAGATCCTGCTGTGGGAGCGGGCCGCCGCCCTCCACGCGGAGCTCGGCCCGGACCATCTGCAGGCCCGGTTCCAGTGCGTGAACAACGCCGCCTGGACCGAGCACGAGCTGGGCCGGCCCGAAGCCGGCGCCGCCCGGGTCTCGGCGCTGGCCGCCGAGGTGCGCGCACTGCCCGACGGCGTGGCCCCGGAGTGGCTCCTGGAGAGCGCCGAGCGGACCACGGAGCACCTGCTGCGCACCTCGTCCTGAGGGTGCGCGCTGCCGTCGCCCCGAACCCCGGGGCGACGGCAGCAGCGGCAGCGGCAGCGGTTCAGCTCAACCCGCCTCAGCCCAGCTGGGCGAGCCCCTCGGTGGCGATCCGCTCGAAGACTCCCTGGTCGGCGGCGAAGTCGGAATCGGGGATCGGCCAGTGGATCACGAGCTCGGTGAAGCCGAGCTCCTGGTGGCGACCGACGAAGTCGACGAAGGCCGCCACGGACTCCAGCGGCCGTCCCCGGTCCGGGGTGAAGCCCGTGAGCAGGATCTTGTCCAGCTCTGCCGGCTCCCGGCCGGTCTCCGCACACGCCTTGCCGAGCTTCTCGACCTGTCCGCGCAGAGCCTGCACCGACTGCTCCGGGGTGCCCTCGTCGAAGATCTTCGGGTCACCGGTGGTCACCCATGCCTGCCCGTACCGCGCGGCGAGCTTCAGGCCGCGCGGGCCGGTCGCGGCGACGGCGAAGGGCAGCCGGGGCCGCTGGACGCACCCGGGGATGTTGAAGGCCTCCTCCGCCGAGTAGAACGTGCCCCGCTGCGAGACGGAATCCTCGGTGAGCAGCCGGTCGAGCAGCGGCAGGAACTCCCCGAACCGGTCGGCGCGCTCCTTGGGGGTCCACGGCTGCTCCTGGCCGAGCACCGTGGCGTCGAAGCCGTTGCCGCCGGCGCCGATGCCGAGCGTGATCCGTCCGCCGGAGACGTCGTCGAGGGAGATCAGTTCCTTGGCGAGCGTCACCGGGTGGCGGAAGTTCGGCGAGGTGACGAGGGTACCCAAGCGAATACTTTGCGTCACCACCGCTGCGGCCGTGAGCGTGGGAATGGCACCGAACCACGGCCCGTCCCGGAAGGTCCGCCAGGAGAGGTGGTCGTACGTGTATGCGGCGTGGAACCCGAGTTCTTCGGCCCGCCGCCAGATCTTCTGTCCTTCGCCCCACAGGTGGATGGGAAGGATCACTGTGCTCAGACGCATGACTCCGACGATACGCGGGCTTCCCGCTGCCACGGATACGCCGACGGAGCAGATTCGGGAAGCCACGCCGACGTCGCGATGGGGGCCGCTACCGTGGCCTCATGAGCACGTGGAGTAAGGCTGAACTCGCGGCCATGGTCGATGAGGCGACGGTCGACGCGTACGGCGAGGACGAACAGCTGACCGGCCTGTTCACCATGCTTGAGGAGCACGTCAACGTGCCTTTCACGACCACGGTTCTCGGCATCGAAGTAAGGGTGCGGGGCATCGACCTCACGCCGGACGGCAGGATCGTCGCGCTGTGCTCTCGCGGCCGCGTCCGGCAGTCGATCGGAATCCTGGAGCTGCCATTGCCCAGCCCGGCGCCCGAGGGCGCGGAGTGGATCGAGGCGTACCGCCACTGGGCCGGTTGAGGCCGGACACCTCCCACTTCACGCGGAACCGGCTTGCATGGAAGGGTTGAACGTGGCTAACGCCGTACAGGGCGCACATCAGCGCGGTGAACCTTCGCTGACCGATCTCATCGAGCGCAGTGCCGAGTTGAAAGGGAAACTGGTCGCCTTCGCTCAGAGCGCACGCTTCGACCGGTGGTTGACCCCCCTCCTGCTGGAGGCCGCTGGGCCCGCACGGCAGCTGGACGAGGGCGACGCGATCCGGATCACCGACCGCTTCATCCTGAGGTACCGCCTGCCGGACGGTTCGACCGTGGTGGACCGCTTCGTCGCCGGACGGAAGGACTTGACCGCGGTCGACCGGGAGATGCTGCTCGGCTGGCGTGACCCGGTCGAGGGCATCTTCGAGATCCAACGTAAGGAAGGGGATGCCGTCGTCCTGCTGAACCTGGTCGATGACCTGGAGTACCGCACGTACTCGAATGTCGGGCGGGCGGCGTTCGGTGGAGTGTCCAGGGGAGGATTCCTCCACACCTGTCTGGTATCTGTTCACTCGGCCGGCGGGGCGTGGCTGGTATCCGGGGCGATGTCGTACTACCCCAAGTCCAGCGCTACCGAGATCGCCCAGGCGGCGCTCGAACTGGCCACCAACCAACCAGAACTCGTCTTCCGCAACCCCGAGAAGATCGAGCAAGGATGGCAGCGGATGCGGGAGGACCGAGCCGCGTTCGTCGAATTCTGCGGCGGCGACGAACTGGTCCTTCCGCCTGCCGAAGCCGAGGACCGCCTCAACGCCTACTACCGCCACCGCCAAGAGGCCGCCGTCGCCGGACAGCCCGACTGTGCCCGGGGCAGGCGGCTCCCCGGCCTGGACCTGCCCTTCTTCGAACTGCCGCGGGAATTGGCGAACTCGGACACCATCGGTGTCATCTACGACCAAGTAGACGGGCTCAACTTCTACGCGGACTACGGGATGCTGCGGGACCTCTTCGCGGACCCCGCCCTAGCGGGCCGCAAGCAGCACCAGGACCTACTGCGCACGTACCTGCGCGAGGAGTCGATCGCACCACTGCCGATCCGCCGACTGGCCGCCGCTCACCCGGAGACAGCCGACGCGGTGTTCCGGAAGCTCCTGCGGAAGCCCGGATTCAGCTGGAGCGAGCACGGCGAGGCGCTGCTGCGCCGACGCAAGCCCTGGTACTACGAGAGCGAGCCCCGTCCGGGCGTCTCCGTGATCGGCGACCGCCTCAGTGGGCTCGCCGCCGCCCGCCGGTAGCCACCGTTCACGGGGGCTCGGCGGCTGCCACGCAAGCCCGACCACCCGTTGGATGAACCAACGGGCCCGGAGAGGTGGCTCGCGGGGCAGTTGAAGGGCCGACCCACTCACTTGCGGTCCGATCGCGGCCATCGCGGGCTGCCGCGGTCCTCGAAGCAGCCAGGGCCAAGCTCGACCCCACCCTCGGGGCGGCTCTCAAGCCAGCGACCAGGCGCCCGCACTCGGAGCGGCAGCGAGTTAATAGGCAATGTACTACACTTCTGGTATGAACACGCCCCGCCCTGGCAAGACCCGAGTCACCAGCGTCTCCCTGCACGCCGAGACCTTGGAGGCAATTCGCGCACGCGCCGGCAAACAGGGCGTCTCCTCTTATATCGAGGAGGCCGTACAGCGGCAGCTCCAGCGCGAAGCCATCGACGAGTACATCACCGCCGCCGAAGCGGAGCACGGCCCTGTCGACCCGGCCGAGGTGTCGGCCAAGGCCGAGCGCATCCGCGCCCACCACGCTGCCCAGCGCGACGACTCCGCTCCAGCGGACGCTGCATGAGCGGGACTCTCGTTCTCGACAGCGAGGCCCTCTCCAAGCTCTCCCGCCGGCACCGCGACATGACCGTGTGGCTGGACGTCGCCCGCAGCCTGGACCTGCTCGTCGTGACGAGCGCGGCCACGCTGGTGGAGGCACGCGACCCGAAGGTGCCGCAGGCGGCGTTCGACCATGCCGTTTCCCTGACCAAGGTGCGCCCCGTCACGGAGGAGATCGCACGTGCGGCCAGCAGACTGCTCGCCGCCGAAAGCCTGCACGGCCACAAGTACGCCATCGATGCGATGCTCGCGGCTACGGCTCACTTGGAGCACGGCGCCGTCACTGTCATCACGAGCGACACCGATGACCTGCGCCGACTGTGCCACCCTCGCATCGCCGTCGAGCCGATCTGAGCGCCCACGTCGGCCCTTGCTGCACCCTTGCCGCGTTTCCGCAGGCCAGCGGGCCAGACGGAGCGCCAGCGGAAGCCCGCCCAGGCGGATCGCCAAGGCCTCGGCCTCCCGGATGGCCCGCGCACCGACCGGACTACCTGGATTCTTCGGACTGATGCGGGATATAGCTCAGGTGGTCCCGCGGGGAGCCGGTGGCGTTGCTCCAGGAGCATTGCGGCAGAACCCGCCACCTCGACAACCGCCATCCGGAGCGTGGCAACGTCGCCGTCGTGACAGCGATACCCACGCCAGCTGCATCACTGCAGCACGATGACCCAAGCCGATCTGGCACCCTTCGGCACTCCCTCCTCGGATCCTCGCCAGGTTGTCGCAGGTCAGGCCATGATGCACGAACGAGGCTTGACTGAGGTGACGAGCGTGCCGAGGCGCAGCCGCTCCGTGGCCGTCGCGGCGGCCGTGAGTGTCGGCAGAGCGCCGAACCACGGCCCGTTCCGGAAGGTCCGCCAGGACAGGTGGTCGTAGGTGTAGGCCGCGTGGAACCCCAGTTCCTCGGCCCGCTGCCACTTGGCGCGACCTCCCTCGTGCCAACGGTCGACGGGCAGGATCACGGTGCTCAGGCGCAGACTCATGCCCCGAGCCTACGTCCGCCCAGCAGCGGGGTGTCGGCATCCCCGGCGACACGGCCGGATCGATCCGACACCGCACGGCTCGCCGGAGGACCGGACACCGTCACGTCCCGCTCTGGGCCTTGCTCCGCCATAGGGCCAGCAGGACGGCAGAGTAGGGGCGGGCCGGAGCCGCGATGCTGCCGGCGTGGGCCAGGGCGTCGGCCGCGTCTGCCAGGACCTCGCCCACGAGCACCGGTTCGCGCTCCGGGTGGTAGGTGTCCGCCCGTTCGCACGCCGTGCACAGGGCCATGGCCAGGCTCGCGACCCACCTGGCACGCGGGCCGCCGCAGGCGTCGCAATCCACCGCGCGGACTGAAGGGATGAGCACGTCGCCCCCGTGTGACGTCGTCGGAACCGGCACCGAGCCGGCAGCGCGAACAGCAGCGGAACCGGCGAGGGGATCCTTCCACCGCCCACTGACAACCATGTCGCGATGTTTCACGTGAAACATCGCCCGGGCCACGGTCGCGATGTTTCACGTGAAACATCGCCGGCCCTTGGCATGGGCGAAGATGGAGCCGTGACCTCGGCTCCCCAGCGCCCGGACGGGCCAACCCCCGCGACCCGGCTCATCGCCACCGACCTCGACGGCACCCTGCTGCGCGACGACAAATCCGTCTCGGAGCGCACCGTCGCCGCCCTCGCCGCCGCCGAGGAGGCCGGCATCGCGGTGTTCTTCGTGACCGGACGCCCGGCCCGCTGGATGGGTGTGGTCAGCGACCACGTCCAGGGCCACGGCCTGGCCATCTGCGCGAACGGCGCCGCCGTCGTCGACCTGCATGCCATCGACCGGCACACCACCGACCAGCCGCCCACGGGCCGGGAGTTCGTCCAGGTCAGGCCGCTGCCCCGGATCACGGCACTCAAGGTGGTGGAGGCCCTGCGAGGCGCCGCCCCCGGTACCTCCTTCGCCGTCGAGCTGACCACCGGCATCAACTACGAGCCGCAGTACCCGCCGTTCTTCCAGGACCCTGGCGCCAATGTCGCCACCGCCGAGGAGCTGCTCCACGAGGCCACGGACGACGATTCGGCACCCGTGCTCAAGGTGCTCGCGCACCACTCAGAGCTGGCTCCGGACGAGTTCCTGGCTCTGGCCCGCTCCGTCGCCGGCGCGTTCGCCTCGATCACCCGCTCCAGCCCGACCTCCCTACTGGAGATCAGCGGCCCGGGGGTCTCCAAGGCGAGCACCCTGGCACTGTGCTGCGAGGAGCGCGGCATCTCCCCGGCCGAGGTGGTCGCCTTCGGCGACATGCCGAACGACGTGGAGATGCTCGGCTGGGCCGGCACCTCGTACGCGATGGGCAATGCCCATCCGGATGTGATCGCGGCCGCGTCGGGCCGTACGGTCGCCAACAACGAGGACGGCGTCGCCCTGGTCATCGAGCGCATCCTGGCCGAGCGGAGCGCCCGGACCCAGGCTTAGCCACGGCGGGGCGCACCTACAGCGCGGCGCAGCCACATCGCGACGCATCCACATCGGAGCGCGGTTAGAGCGGGGCCTCCCACACCAGGGTGGTCCCGCCGCCCTCCTCGCCGAGACCGGGGCCGTACGAGCTGGATCCGCCGAGCGATTCGGCCCGTCGGCGCAGGTTCCGCAGCCCGCTCCGCCGCCCGCCCTCCGGGATGCCCACCCCGTCGTCGGCCACCTCCAGCCGGACCCCGGGACGCCCGTCGGCCAGGCTGACCGTGGAGTCCAGCACCACCTCGATCCGGGACGCCTCCGAGTGCCGGAAGGCGTTCGACAACGCCTCGCGCAGGGCCGCGATCAGGTTCTTCCCGACGAGCTCGCCGACGACCGCGTCGATCGGTCCGAGGAAGCGGTGCGCGGGCTTGAAGCCCAGCGGCACGGCAGCCATGTTGATCTCCCGCAGCACCCGGGTGCGCAGCCCCGAGGGGGCCTCCGCCGGCCCCTGCTGCAGCGCGAAGATCGCGGTGCGGATCTCCTGGATCGTCACGTCCAGCTCGTCCACGGCCTTGCCGACGCCTTCGCGGACCTCCGGGACGATGGAGCGGCGCTGGGCGCCCTCCAGCATCATCCCGGTGGCGAAGAGCCGCTGGATGACCAGGTCGTGCAGGTCGCGGGCGATGCGGTCACGGTCCTCGAACACCGCGAGGCGCTCCCGGTCCCGCTGTGCCTCCGCCATCATCAGCGCCAGGGCCGCCTGTGAGGCGAACTGCGTGGCCAGGGTCCGCTCAGCCTCGGTGAACGGGCGCTTCCCGCGCGCCCGCGGCGTGACGAGGGCCCCCAGCACCCGACCCCCGCTCTGCAGCGGAAGCATCATGCAGGCCCCGTACTGGCTGGTCAGGCGGCTGATCATGCGCGGGTCCGAGGCGGCGTCGTCCACGAAGACCGGCTCGCCCTCCAGCAGCCGGGCCACCACGGGGCTCTCGGCCGGGATGACGACGCCGAGGGAGGTCGCCGGGTTCTCCGCGGAGACGGCGACGATCTCCATCCCGCCCTCCTCGGCCGGCAGCATCACGATCCCGGCGGCCGAATCGGCGAGCCTGCGGGCCTGTTCGGCGACGACCGCGAGCGCGTCGTCCGCGTCCCCGCCCGACAGCAGGGCCGTGGTGACGGCGACCGAGCCGTCGATCCAGCGCTCGCGCTGGGTGGCGGCCTCGTAGAGCCGGGCGTTGCCGATGGCGATGCCCGCCTCGGTCGCCAGGACCCGGACCATGTGGACGTCGTAGTCGTTGAACTCGCCGCCCCCGTTCTTCTCCGCCAGGTAGAGGTTCCCGAAGATCTCTCCCTGGACGCGGATCGGAACGCCGAGGAAGGTCTTCATCGGCGGGTGATGGGCGGGGAAGCCCGCCGAGCGCCGGTCCTTGCTCAGGTCGGCGAGGCGGACCGGGTCGGGGTTCGAGATCAACGCGCCGAGCAGGCCGCGCTTCCCGTCCGGGCGGTGCCCGATCTTCTTCGCCAGCGCGTCGCTGATGCCGAAGGTGACGAAGTCCGAGAGCCCCGGACCCTCGGTGTCGACCACGCCGATGGCCGCGTAGCGGGCGTCCGCGAGCTCGGCGGCCGTTTCGCAGATCCGGTCCAGCGTGGAGTGGAGCTCGAGGCCGGTACCGACCGACCGCATGGCCTCCAGCAGCTGCGGCACCCGGGCCGTGAGCTCGGTGGACAGGCCCTGGAGACTCCGGGTGGCGGCGGTCGCGGCCTCCATCGGGTCGGGCGATTCCGGCGAGGGCTCCGGCGGGTACTCGGGCGATTCCTGCGACTCCTGCGCTGACATGCCCTTGAGCCTAGTTAGTCCCCTTTAGCGAGGAAAGTCGAGCCTGCCCGGAGCCGCACGTCAGGTCCGCTTCCCGCTCCCGTTCCAGCAGCCCGCGCAGCGGGCCGGGAGCCGCCGCCAGCTCCGCGTACGCACCACGCTGGACCACGGCGCCGCCGTCCAGGACGAGCACCTCGTCGACCTCTTCCAGGCCGGCCAGCCGGTGCGTGATCAGCACGGTGGTGCGGCCCTCGGTCGCGGCCAGCAGGTCCGCGGTCAGCGCGTCGGCGGTGGCCAGGTCCAGGTGCTCGGCCGGCTCGTCCAGGACGAGGACCGGGAAGTCCGCGAGCAACGCCCTTGCCAGGGCGAGACGCTGGCGCTGACCACCGGAGATCCGCTCACCGTGTTCGCCGACCAGGGTGTCCAGCCCGTCCGGGAGCCCCTCGGCCCACTCCAGCAGCCGGGCCGCGGCAAGGGCCTCCCGCAGCCGACCCTCGCTCGCCCCCGGGTCGGCCAGGCGCAGGTTCTCGCGCACCGAGCTGTCGAAGATGTGCGCGTCCTGGGCACACAGGCCCACGACCCGGCGCACGTCGTCCCCGTCGAGGGCGCGCGCATCGGTCCCGCCCAGGGTGTACGAGCCTTCGTGCTGGTCCAGGAAGCGCAGCAGGACCTGCGCCAGCGTGGTCTTGCCGGCTCCCGAGGGCCCGACGACCGCGATCCGGCGGCCCGCCTCCAGCGTCAGGTCGAGCCCGCTCAGCGCATCCTTCTCCTGCCCGGGGTGGCGGGCGGCGAGCCCCGTCAGCCGCAGCGGGAAGGGCGAGGCGGGCAGGGCTTCGGGCCGCTCCGGCTCGGTGACCGGGGCGGGCGTATCGATGACTTCGTAGACCCGCTCGGCGCTGCGCCGGACCCGCTGGCGGTACTGAACGGCCTGGGGAAGCCCGCTGACGGCCTCGAAGGCGGCCAGCGGGGTCAGGACGACCACCGCCATGGCCACCCCGGACAGCCGGCCCCCGGCGACGGCGTTCGCCCCGACGGCGGCCGAGCACACCACGGTCAGCCCGCTCACCAAGGCGGACAGCCCGCTCCCGAGCCCGGTGACGGCGGCCGCGCGGGCCGCGATCCCGGTCAGTGTGCGGTCGCTGTCCTTCGCGGCGGCCTTGCGCCCGCCGAGTGCTCCGGCGACGGTGAGCTCCGCGGTTCCGGTGAGCAGATCCGCCACACGGGTGGCGAGCTCGCCCCGGGCGGGCGCGAGCCGGCGCTCCGTCCGGCGTGCGCAGACCGCGCTGACGAGCGGTACCCCGACACCGGCGGCCAGCAGCCCGACGGCGAGCACCGCCCCGGCCCCGGGCAGCAGCCAGGCGGTGAACGCCACCGAGCCGGTGCCCACGAGCACCGCGGTGCCGACGGGCAGCAGCCAGCGCAGCCAGTAGTCCTGCAGGGCGTCGGCGTCGGCCACCAGCCGGGTCAGCAGATCCCCGCGCCGCTGGGTGCGCAGCCCGGCGGGCGCGATGCGCTCCAGCCGCTGGAACACCGAAACGCGCAGGTCGGCGAGCATCCGCAGGACCGCGTCGTGGGACACGAGCCGCTCCGCGTAGCGGAAGACGGCCCGGCCCATGCCGAAGGCCCGGGTCGCGGTGACGGCCACCATCAGGTACAGCACGGGGGGCTGTTCGGAGGCGCGCGAGATCAGCCATCCGGAGACGGCCATCAGCCCGACGCTGCACCCGACGGCCAGCGCCCCGAGGAACAGCCCGAGCCTGAACCGTCCCTGCCAGGCCTTGGCCACCCCCCGCACCCGCCTGAGCGGATCGCCCCCGCCGGTATCGCTGGCGCCGGCGTCGCCGCCGCCCGTACCGCCCGACCGCTCCGGAGCGTCCCCAAGGATCCATTCGCCGGGATCGCGCGGCGCCGGTCCCGCCCCCGTCCGTGCCGCCCGCACGGCGGGCAGGGGAGCGGCGGGGGAGGCTCCGGCAGGGCCGGCACCGACCCGCACCACCCGGTCGGCCAGTGCCAGCAGCGCCGGCCGGTGCACCACCAGCAGGACGGTCCGCCCGACCGCGAGGCGGCGTACCGCCTCCACCACGGCCGCCTCGGTCTCGCCGTCCAGCGCCGCCGTCGGCTCGTCGAGCAGGAGCACCGGCCGGTCCGCCAGGAACGCCCGCGCCAGCGCGAGACGCTGGCGCTGCCCGGCGGACAGACCGACCCCGCCCTCGCCGAGGAGCGTGTCCGCCCCGCGCGGCAGGGCCCGTACGAACTCCCACGCCCCGGCGTCCACGAGGGCGGCGGTGACCTCGGCATCGGCGGCGCCGGGCCGCGCCAGCCGTACGTTCTCCGCGATCGTCCCGGCGAACAGGTGCGGCCGCTGAGGTACCCACGCGATCCGCTCCCGCCACTGCTCGGGCGCCAGTCCGGCCAGGTCCGCGTCCCCGACCCGGACCCGGCCCGCACTCGGCGTCACGAAGCCCAGCAGCACCTGCAGCAGTGTGGACTTGCCCGCGCCGCTCGGCCCGGTGAGGGCCACGCATTCGCCCGGTTCCACGGTCAGCGAGACGGGTCCGGGGGAGTCCTCGCCACGCCCCTCGTACCGGACGGCCACCCCGTCGAGCTCGATCCGCAGTCCCGAGACCGGAACGGCGCCGGTTCCCCGCGAAGCGGCGACCGGGGTCTCCAGCACCTCGAAGATCTCTTCCGCCGCGGCCAGCCCCTCCGCCGCCGCGTGGTACTGCGCGCCGACCTGACGCAGCGGCAGGTACGCCTCGGGCGCCAGGACCAGGATGACCAGCCCGGTGTAGAGGTCGAGCTCTCCGTGGACGAGCCGCATGCCGATCGTCACGGCGACCAGCGCCACCGACAGGGTCGCCAGCAGTTCGAGCGCGAACGAGGACAGGAACGCGATGCGCAGGGTGCGCATCGTGGCCTGCCGGTAGTCATCGGTGATCTTGCGGATGGACTCCGCCTGCGCCTTCGCGCGGCCGAAGACCTTCAGGGTCGGCAGTCCCTCCACCACGTCCAGGAAGTGCCCCGAGAGCCGGGACAGCAGCCGCCACTGGCGGTCCATCCGGGACTGGGTGGCCATGCCGATCAGGATCATGAACAGGGGGATCAGCGGGAGCGTGACCACGATGATCGCCGCCGACACCCAGTCCTCGGTGACGATCCTCGCGAGCACCGCCACGGGGACGACGATCGCGAGCCCCAGCTGGGGCAGGTACCGCGAGAAGTAGTCGTCGAGTGCGTCCACTCCCCGGGTGGCCAGGGCCACCAGGGAGCCCGTCCGCTGTCCGCTCAGCCAGCCGGGTCCGAGGTCCGCCGCCCGCTCCAGCAGCCGGCCGCGCAGTTCCGACTTGACCGCCGCGCTCGCCCGGTGCGCGGCCAGTTCGGTGAGCCAGGCGACCAGACCCCGGCCGAGCGCCACCGCCGCGAGCAGCAGCAGGGGCGTCCGCAGGGCTCCGCCGTCCAGTCCGTCCTCGAAGGCGCCGACCACGATCTCGGCGATCAGCATGGCCTGGCCGACGACCAGCCCCGCCCCGGCGAGCCCGAGGGCCACGACCGCTCCCAGGAAGAGGCGGGTGGACCGGGCGTACCGAAGCAGGCGCGGGTCGATCGGTTTCACGTGAAACATCCCCCAGGCAGGAGCAGGCGGAGCGGAGCAGGCGAAGTGGGCGGGGCCGACTCAGTGCACGTCGACGATGTGCTGCGTGCCGATGCGCTTGCGGAACACCCAGTACGTCCACGCCTGGTAGAGCAGGACGACCGGGGTCGCCACCGCCGCGCACCAGGTCATGATCTTCAGGGTGTACGGGCTGGACGAGGCGTTGGTGACCGTGAGGTTCCAGGCGTCGTTCAGCGAGGACGGCATGACGTTCGGGAACAGCGTCAGGAAGAGCATCGCGACGGCCGCCGCGATGGTGACCCCCGACAGGCCGAAGGCCCATCCCTCCCGGCCCGCGAAGTTGAAGCCGAGGGCTCCGACCAGGGCCAGTACCGCCACGATCATGGCGATCAGGCTCCAGCCGTCACCGCGCGAGACCTGGGTCCAGATCAGGAAGGCGAGCGCCAGGACGGCGGTCACCACCCCGAGCTGCATGGCCAGCTTGCGCGAGCGGTCCCGGATGTCACCGACCGTCTTGAGCGAGGTGAACACCGCGCCGTGGAAGGTGAACAGGGTCAGGGTGACCAGGCCGCCGAGGATCGAGTAGACGCTGAGCAGGTCGAAGAAGGTTCCGACGTACTCCATGTCCTGGTCGATCTTCACTCCGCGCACGATGTTGGCGAAGGCCACGCCCCACAGGAACGCGGGGATCAGCGAGGTCCAGAAGATCGCGTGTTCCCAGTTGGTCTGCCACCTGTCCTCGGGCCGCTTGTGCCGGTACTCGAAGGCGACCCCGCGGATGATGAGGCAGACCAGGATGATCAGGAGCGGCAGGTAGAAGCCGGAGAAGAGGGTGGCGTACCACTCCGGGAAGGCGGCGAAGGTCGCGCCGCCGGCCGTGAGCAGCCAGACCTCGTTGCCGTCCCACACGGGTCCGATCGTGTTGATCAGGACCCGCTTCTCCGTGCGGTTGCGGGCCAGCAGCTTGGTCAGGACGCCGACTCCGAAGTCGAAGCCCTCCAGGAAGAAGTAGCCGATCCACAGAACGGCGATGAGCACGAACCAGACGTCGTGGAGTTGCATGGTGTGGTCTCCTCAGCCTCAGTACGAGAAGGCCATCGGCCGGTCGGGGTTCTTGTCGTCCCCGCCGATCTTGGTCGGCGGGTTGAGGTCGGCCTCGGTGAGCTCGGGCGGGCCGGCCTTCACGTACTTCACGAGGAGCTTGACCTCGATCACGGCGAGCACGGCGTAGAGCAGCGTGAAGCCGATCATCGAGGTGAGCACCTCACCCTGGGAGACGTTCGGCGAGACCGCGTCCCTGGTGCGCAGGACCCCGTAGACCACCCAGGGCTGGCGGCCCATCTCAGTGAAGATCCAGCCCCAGGAGTTGGCGATCAGCGGGAAGCCCATGGTCCAGAGCGCGATGATCCAGTACCAGTTCGTGAACTTGGGGCTCAGCGCCTTCTTGAAGAGGACCAGGTGCGGGACCTCTTCCTCACCGGTGCGCAGCCCCGGCGGCAGCATGAACTTCTTGCGGGTCAGCCAGAGCCCCAGCATGCCGACGCCGAGCGAGGCCATGCCGAAGCCGATCATCCAGCGGAAGCCCCAGTAGGCGACGGGGATGTTGGGCCGGTAGTCACCGGGCCCGAACTTCTCCTGCTCGGCCTTGTTGACGTCGTTGATGCCCGGGACGAACGAGGTGAAGTCGTCGTTGGCCAGGAAGGACAGCAGGCCCGGGATCTCTATGGCCACCGTGTTGTGGCCCTTTTCCACGTCGCCGTAGGCGAAGAGGGAGAAGGGCGCCGGCGCCTCGCCGTCCCAGAGCGCCTCGGCGGCGGCCATCTTCATCGGCTGCTGCTTGAACATGACCTTGCCGAGCAGGTCTCCGCTGATGGCGGTTCCCAGACCGGCGATGATCATGACGACCAGGCCGAGTCGCAGCGAGGTCCGCATGACGGGGATGTGCCGCTTGCGGGCGAGGTGGAAGGCCGCGATGCCGACCATGAACGCGCCGCCGACCAGGAAGGCTGCCGTCATGGTGTGGAAGAACTGGGTCAGCGCGGTGTTCTGCGTGAGCACCAGCCAGAAGTCGGTGAGCTCGGCCCGGCCGCGCTCGGGATTCATCCGGTAGCCGACCGGGTGCTGCATCCAGGAGTTCGCCGCGAGGATGAAGTACGCGGACAGGATGGTGCCGATCGAGACCATCCAGATGCAGGCCAGGTGGATCTTCTTCGGCAGCTTGTCCCAGCCGAAGATCCACAGGCCGATGAAGGTGGATTCGAAGAAGAAGGCGATGAGCGCCTCGAAGGCCAGCGGAGCTCCGAAGATGTCACCGACGAACCGCGAGTAGTCGGACCAGTTCATGCCGAACTGGAACTCCTGGACGATGCCCGTGACGACGCCCATCGCGATGTTGATCAGGAAGAGCTTGCCCCAGAACTTGGTGGCCTTGAGGTACTTCTCCTTTTCCGAACGCACCCAGGCGGTCTGCAAGATCGCGACGAGCGCAGCCAGCGAGATCGTCAAGGGAACGAAGAGGAAGTGATAGACGGTGGTAATACCGAACTGCCATCGCGCCAGGGTCTCTGGCGCCAAAGCTAGGTCCACGTCGTCGTCTCCTTCGTTTCGCCGTGGTCACAGCCGCAGTTTGCCTCTTGTATCCCACTCAATCCGGGAGGAAGCAGGACACGCTTGTGAACGCGTTCACATTCACAAGCATTATGTCGTACTGCTGTCGGCATCTTTCAGGGGGGTCCCCCCTAGCGAATAGATTCAACAGATTGTTGAATGCGACCCATGAAGATTCGATTCCTCTGGCCCGCCGGCCAGCTCATCGCAACGCTCGACGAGACCCCCACCGCCAAGGCGCTCGCCGACGCGCTCCCCATTTCCGCCGCCGCCAACACCTGGGGCGAGGAGGTCTACTTCGACACCGGCGTCTCCGTGGCGCTGGAGCACGACGCCCAGCAGGTCGTCGAGCCCGGCACGGTCGCGTTCTGGACCGAGGGCGACGCACTCGCGCTGCCCTACGGCCCCACCCCGATCTCGCGCGGCGGCGAGAGCCGCCTGGCGAGCCCGTGCAACGTCCTCGGCTCGTTCGACGGCGACCCCCGCCTGCTGGCCACCGTCCGCGACGGCGACCCCATCCGCGTGGAACTGGCCTGACCGGAACTGGCCTGACCGGAGCCGGCCCGACAGGAACCGGCCCGACCAGTGTCGGCCCGACCAGCCCCGGCCCGGCCGGCTCCCGGGAGCTCTAGAGCTCCTTGAAGAAAGCCTCCGCCGTGTGCAGGAAGAGGTCGTTCGCCTCGGGCTCTCCGATCGTGACCCGCAGGCCCTCGCCCGCGAAGGGCCGGACCACCACACCGGCCTTCTCGCAGGCCGCCGCGAAGTCGGCGGTCCGCTCCCCGAGCCGCATCCACACGAAGTTGGCCTGCGTCTCGGGCACCACGGTCCAGCCCTGGGCCAGCAGCGTCCCGTAGACCCGGGTGCGCTCACTCACCAGCGAGCCGACGCGGCCCATCAGCTCGTCCTCGGCGCGCAGCGAGGCGACCGCCGCGTCCTGGGCGAGCTGGCTGACGCCGAAGGGCACCGCGGTCTTGCGCAGCGCCGCGGCCACCGGCTCGTGTGCCACTGCGAAGCCGACGCGCAGGCCGGCGAGCCCGTACGCCTTGGAGAACGTACGCAGCACGGCGACGTTGGGGCGGCTGCGGTAGAGCTCGATGCCGTCCGGGACCTCGACGTCGCGCACGAACTCCTTGTACGCCTCGTCGAGGACGATGAGGATGTCGGAGGGCACCCGGTCCAGGAACCGCTCCAGCTCCGCACGGCGCACCGCGGTGCCGGTGGGGTTGTTGGGGTTGCAGACGAAGATCAGGCGGGTCCGCTCGGTGATCGCCTCGAACATCGCGTCCAGGTCGTGCACGTCCCCCTCGCCGAGCGGGACCTTGACCGAGGTCGCACCCGAGATCTGAACGATGATCGGATAAGCCTCGAAAGACCGCCAGGCGTAGATGACCTCGTCGCCCGGCCCCGCCGTCGACTGGATCAGCGACTGGGCGACACCGACCGAACCGGTGCCGGTGGCGATGTGCTCGACCGGGACCCCGAACCGCTCCGCGAGCTCGTTCACCAGCCCCGTGCACGCCATGTCCGGGTACCGGTTGAAGTGGCCGGCCGCTGCGACCACACTCTCCAGCACCCCAGGCAGGGGCGGGTACGGGTTCTCGTTCGAGGACAGCTTGAAAGCGACCGGGCCGCCCGCTGCCGCGGGCTTTCCGGGCTTGTAGGTGGGGATGCCGTCCAGCTCGGCGCGCAGCTTCGGGCTCTTCTCGCTCACCGCAGGTCCTCCTCGACCATCCCGTACGACGTCGCCGTCGACTCAATACTCCTCACCTTATGAGGATTCCGTCCATCCGAGAACGGCAGGCGCCTGGAATGCGGGAGAGCGCACGCATATATGCGTGCGCCGGTGGCCTGCGCCGTGGCGCGCGTCCCTCGTACAGGTGAGTTGAGCAGAGCCCGAAGGCGCACCGTTTTGGCATGCACGGTCCCGTCGACAAGGGCACCAGACACACTTCGGGACCAAACACCTTCGTTTCCAAGGTCATTGGGGGTGGCGAACCGTGCAGAATCGTGCCTGTCAACGCGTGCATATGCATCCGGACCGCCCTGCCCACCGAGCCCTACTATCGGCTCGCCATGACAGCAGCAGGGAAGCATCAGGTGAGCCGGACCGAGACCACCCGGCGGGCCGCCGGCCGACAAAGCCGGGCCGGCATCAGGGACGTGGCCGCCGCGGCGGGCGTCTCGATCACGACCGTCTCCGACGCCCTCAACGGGAAGGGACGGCTGCCGGACGCCACCCGCCGCCACGTTCGCGAGGTCGCAGACCGGCTGGGCTACCGCCCTTCCGCGGCGGCCCGCACCCTCCGTACCGGCAAGTCGGGCCTCATCGGCCTGACCGTGACGACGTACGGGGATGAACCTTTCACCTTCACCGAATTCGCGTACTTCGCCGAAATGGCCAGGGCCGCCACCTCCGCCGCGCTCGCTCGCGGCTACGCCCTCGTCATCCTCCCCGCCACCTCCCGACATGACGTCTGGTCCAACGTGGCCCTCGACGGCACCGTCGTCATCGACCCCTCCGACCACGATCCCGTCGTCACCGAACTGGTCCGCCAGGGTCTGCCCGTCGTCTCCGACGGACGCCCCGCCGGCTCACTCCCCGTCACCGCCTGGGTCGACAACGACCACGAGGCCGCCGTACTGGGCCTCCTCGACCACCTCGCCGCCGCCGGAGCCCGTCGCATCGGGCTGCTGACCGGCACCACCACCGACACCTACACCCGGCTCTCCACCACGGCCTACCTGCGCTGGTGCGAGCGCGTGGGCCAGGACCCCGTCTACGAGTCCTACCCCGCCCACGATCCGTGCGCCGGCGCCGTAGCCGCCGACCGACTGCTCGCCCGGCCCGACCGGCCCGACGCCGTCTACGGTCTGTTCGACCCCAACGGCACCGACCTGCTCGCCGCCGCCCGCCGCTACGGCCTGCGCGTTCCCGAGGATCTGCTGCTCGTGTGTTGCAGCGAATCCACCGTGTACGCCAACACCGAACCGCCCATCACCACCCTGT
The DNA here is from genome assembly GCF_049310065.1 of Streptomyces tatrensis. NCBI lineage: Bacteria > Bacillati > Actinomycetota > Actinomycetes > Kitasatosporales > Streptomycetaceae > Streptomyces > Streptomyces tatrensis. Next base: position 4,785,678 of record NZ_JBMDLB010000011.1, read on the forward strand.
CCCTCAAACCCCGCCGCATCGGCACCGCCGTCGTCCAGCTGCTCATCGACGCCATCGAGGGCGTCGACACGGGCGGACCCGTCGAACAGGTCATCCCGACCGAGCTGATCATCCGTACCTCGTCCCAGCGCAGGCAGCCCCGTACGACCGTCAGCCCGCCCCGATCCCCGGCACAGGACTGACCACCACGTCGGCCCAACGGCGGGGCTTCCGGCCCCGCCGAGGATTTCAGCAACACCGATATCGGGAGAAAACGGCAGGAAGGACCGGCTCCGCTCAGGATTCACCACCCCTGGTGCGTCACAGAGCGCGAGCTGCATTCCTATGATGGGCGCACGACATCACGGACCCTCCGCCCCAGAGGCGGAAGGGTCCGCAGGTGTACGGCAGCGCGACGGTGGTGGAGGGGTCGATGACTCAGGGGGCCGGTCAGGGACCCGCGGTGCGGACGGACACCGAGCGGGACTTCCGGTTGCCGGTCGCCGAACCCGCCTCGCATACCGTCCCCCAGGGGGCCGTAGCCGCCGGATCGGGCGGACCCGCGGGGCTCGGGGCGGACGCCCCCGTCTACGGCGAGTACCCCGCGTACTACGACGCCGGCCCGGCTCCCGTCCCCGCGCAGCACGGGTACGGCCACGAAGCCCCGTACGGCGCCGCCCACGCCCTCGGCGAGCCCGGCCGCCCGATGGGCCACGCCACCGAGGACGACGACCCCGAGGGGTACACCCCGACGCAGCGCGACCTCCCCGTCATCGGACGCGGTGCCCTCGGCGGCCCCGGCGACACCGTCCAGATCCAGTACGTCCCCCAGGAGACCCCCGGCGAGGGCCCCGGCCCGCTCTACGTCGTCGGCGACGTCCACGGCTACATCGACGAACTCGTCGCCGAACTGCAGCTCCAGGGGCTCATCGACGCCGACCGCAACTGGTCCGCCGGCAACGCCCGGCTCTGGTTCCTCGGCGACTTCACCGACCGCGGCCCCGACGGCATCGGGGTCATCGACCTCGTCATGCGGCTCTCCGCCGAAGCCGCCGCCGCGGGCGGCTACTGCAAAGCCCTCATGGGCAACCACGAGCTCCTGCTCATCGGCGCCAAGCGGTTCGGGGACACCCCCATCGTCTCCGGCGCCGGCACCGCCACCTTCCAGGCCGCCTGGCTCCTCAACGGCGGCCAGCGCACCGACATGGACCGGCTGCAGGACGTCCACCTCCAGTGGATGTCCCGGCTGGACGCGGCGGTCCTCGTGGAGGACCACCTGCTCCTCCACTCCGACACCACCGCCTACCTCGACTACGGCGACTCGGTCGAGGACGTCAACGACACCATTCACGAGCTGCTCAACCGCAACGACGCCGACATCACCTGGGACCTGTTCCGCAAGTTCACCAAGCGCTTCGCCTTCCGCGACGAGGAGACCGGCCCCCAGGCCGTACGCGAGCTCATCGGCACCTACGGCGGCAGTCGCGTCGTGCACGGCCACAGCCCCATCCCGTACCTGCTGGGCGAGGTGGGCACCGAGGACGGCGACGGAGCGCACGGTCCCGAGGCCGTCGTCGGCCCCCACGTCTACGCGGAAGGCCTGGCCATCGCCATGGACGGTGGCGTGACGATGGCGGGCAAACTGCTCGTCGTGCAACTCCCGCTGAACGACTGAGGCTTCCCGGAGCTGGGTATTTCCGGAAAGCCCCTGTCGACGCACGGTGTGGGCGCTCTACCATCGCTCTATCCGTAGCAGGCTCTCCTCCGTTTGTGCCGGCGCCCCGTTCTACGCGGGGATACCGGTCCTTACGGAGCATCGGGGGATGCACATGACCAGCGCTCCGCACCTGCTCACCGAAGACCGACCGGAGTTCGATCGGCTCCTCGACGAGGCGCTGCGCACGGCGAACGCCCGGCCCGAGCTCGCCGCCCTCGGCGAGCGGCTGAACGCCGAACAGCTGCGCACCATGGCCATGGGGGCCACCTCGCTGCTGACGGCCGCGGCCGCAGCCGAGTACGACCATTACGTGAAGGTCCGCAAAGAACGGCAGGACGAGATCCTGTCCACCCCGGGGACGACGGGGGAGGAAGACGACGGGCAGGGCGGTGGCGCGGGCGTCAGCGCCGTGGTCGCGGTCCTCGCACCGGTCCTGGCCGGCACCGCCATGCTGATCTTCCTGCTGGTGGGCTACATCCTGAAGATGATCGAACCCGAACCGGCCTTCGCCGACACGATGCTGACGGCGGGCTGGCTCTTCGGCGGGCTCACCGCCGCCGCACTGCTCTTCGCCGTGATCGGGCTGCTCGTGACGGCCGTCCGCAACAGTTCCACCGAGGTGGTGGCGGACGAGACCGAGGCGGTACCCGACGAGGTGGCGCGGGCCCGGGAGGCCTGGCGCAACGCCCTGCTGGAGCGGGGCATCGTGCCGTTCCTCCGGGACGCGCTGGCCGATCCCAGCGCGGGGGCCGGCTTGCCGGCCCCCCGAAAGCCAGGAGCCGGGCGCATCCCCAACCTGGGATACACCCGGCCCGATTTCACCAGTCCGGGGGCCCCTGCGGAGGGGCCCCGTCCCGGCTACTCGTCTCCGGACTTCACCAGCCCGGACTTCGGCGGCCCGGAGACCGACCCGGAGTGACGGCTACTGGCCGTTCGGCGAGCCCGAGTAGGCCAGGTCGCCCTTCCACTCAATGCCCTTGCTGCGAAGTCCGAGCGCCGGGTTCGGAGCCGGCAGGAGCTGGGTCCAGGCCTCGTCCCAGACGAAGGTGCCGCCCATGGTGTCACCGTGCGTCTGGAACACCTGGCCGGTCGTGGTCAGCACCTTGATGTACGCGTCATTGCCCTGAGCCGCGATGGAGATGCCGCAGGCAAGTCCAACGGGGAAGCCCGGGTTGTCGTCGGCGTCGCTGATGTTCTGCCAGACCGGCACGCCGCCCGGCACGGACGCCCGTCCCGCATACGCGACCCCGCCCGTGAGGGCCGCGTGGAAGTCCTCGGTGTTCGAGGGCGAGTAGCTGTCGATGTCACTGCACGGCCCGGTAGCGCCCGTCAGACCGGTGGCACCCGTCGCACCGGTGGGACCGGTAGGCCCGGTCGCACCCGTCGAACCGGTGGGGCCGGTGGCGCCCGTCGCACCGGGGTAGCCTCGCGGCCCGGTCGGGCCCGTCGCACCGGTGGAACCGGTGGCGCCCGTGGGACCGGTGGCGCCCGTCGCACCGGGATAGCCTCGCGGCCCGGTCGGGCCCGTCGCACCCTTGGGCCCCTTGGGTCCGCGCGGGCCCCGCGGGCCCACCTTGCAGTCGTCGCCGTGAGCCGCCGCCGGCGCACCCGCTCTCTTGTGCTGGGACTTGCAGTGGTCCGGACTCCCAGGCGCCTCGGCCAGCGCGACCGCCGGGGTCGCCAGACCGGCCAGCACGAGCGCCACCGTGGCGAGCGTGCCTCCCGTCAGCCAGCCGGCTCGTCGGGGCAGCGGCCCCAGGTAGACACGGGCCTTGTTCTCAGAACTCATGTACCGCTCCTCGCACACACCGGATCGAATCGACCTGCGAAGCCCGGACGTACGACCGGTCTCCGCGGGCCATCATGAGGACCCCGACGCCGCGAGTCCGACCGGCGCGCCCATCCGTCAGCGGAACGGCGCAGCGCACACCGCCACTTGGCGGTCTGCCGCACGGCCACACGGGGCCGCGTCGCATGCGCCCTGTTTCACGTGAAACACCCGTCGCTGTTTCACGTGAAACATCGGAGCGTCTGCCCGATCAGCCGGCGGACCGGTCTCCCGGAAGCCGCCTGCGCTGCGTGACGTCCGCCAGCGCCGGGGAGCGCCAAGCGCCGTCCGGGTGGTACAGATTCCGGCCCGGCTCCACGATCTCGTCGATCCGGTCGAGGGTTGCGTCATCGAGGACCAGTGCCGCGCCCTTCACCAGGGCTTCCAGCTGCTCCATGGTCCGCGGCCCAATGATCACCGAGGTGACGGCGGGATGCGCCAGAGGGAAGGCCACGGCCAGCTCGGGCAGCGTGCAGCCGATGGAGTCGGCGAGCTCCACCAGCTGCTCCACCGCCTCCAGTTTCGCGACGTTGCCCGGAAGCGCGGGGTCGAAGCGGGCCGGAGTCAGAGCCGCACGCCCCGAGGTCATGTCGATCGCGCTGCCGAGCCGGTACTTCCCGCTCAGGAATCCCGACGCGAGCGGGCTCCAGGTCAGGACGCCCATCCCGTATCTCCGGGCGACCGGGAGCACACTGCTCTCGATCCCGCGCGCGAGGATCGAGTACGGCGGCTGCTCGGTCCGGAACCTCGGCAGAGCCCGGCGTTCGGCGACGTGGTGCGCCTCGACGATGTCCTCGGCCGGGAAGGTGGAGCAGCCGAAGGCCCGTATCTTGCCGGCCCGGCCCAGATCGCCGAGGACGGACAGGGTCTCCTCGACGTCCGTGCCGTGATCCGGGCGGTGCACCTGGTAGAGGTCGATCCAGTCCGTGTCGAGTCGGCGCAGGCTGTCCTCGACGGCACGCACGATCCAGCGCCGGGAGTTGCCGCTGCGGTTGCGGCCCTCGCCCATCTGGAAGTGCACTTTGGTCGCGAGCACGACGTCGTCCCGCCGGCCCTTGAGGGCCTTGCCCACGATCGTCTCGGACTCCCCTGCGGAGTACATGTCCGCGGTGTCCACGAAGTTGATCCCGTGATCGAGCGCGGCGTGGATGATCCGCACGCACTCCTCGTGATCCGGATTGCCCACCGCGCCGAACATCATCGTGCCGAGGCAGTGCGCGCTGACCTCGATGCCGGTCCCGCCCAGAATTCGGTATCGCATGCTCATGGGCCGCACTGTAAAAGCTGGAGCGCACTCGAACACAAGCTCCCGAGTCGACGGGGCACGACGTGGAACGGCCCGGAGCACCAGCCGGACTGATGTCCGACGGCACTCCGGGCCGCTTGGGTTCACTGCTGGGTCATGCTGTTGCTTTCGCCGGGGTTACCCGTCGGGGTGTCAGGGGCGGAACTTGTTGCCCTTGTCCGCCACGTGCTTGACAGCCGGCTTCTTGGCAGCCGAGTGCTTGGCGGCCGGCTTCTTGACCGGCGGCATCTTGAGCGCGGACTGGCGCTGCAGCGGCGGGTTGTCGACCAGCGGGTTCACTGAGGTCCAGGCAGCGGTGCACGTGAGAGACGCCGGATTGCCCTGGACCACGGTGCAGTCGGTCTCCCAGACCGTCGTGAGGCCCGTCATCGGGTCGGGAGCCACGATCTCGACGTGGGTCTGATTGTTGTGGTTGCTGACCGCGATGCCGCACGCCCCGGCGGGATAGCCGGTGTTGTCGGACAGGTCGTTCCACTCGAAGGGGGTCGGGTTCGGGGTCAGTGTGCGGATTCCGGCCCACGCCTGGCCGTCTACGATGACCCCCTTGACCTCGTCGTTGGCGTTGGGCTTGTACACGGAGACGCCCGTGCACCCGCCGGTCGCGCCCGTCACGCCCGTCGCGCCGGTCGCACCAGTCGCACCAGTCGCACCCGTGGCACCGGTCGCACCGTCGACACCCGTCGGACCAGTCGGACCGGTCTCACCCGTCGCACCGGTCGCACCAGTCGCACCATCGACACCCGTCGGTCCAGTCGGACCCGTCGGACCGGTCTCACCCGTAGCGCCGGTCGCACCGGTCGCACCATCGACACCCGTCGGACCAGTCGGACCCGTCTCACCCGTGGCACCGGTCGCACCATCGACACCCGTCGGTCCAGTCGGACCCGTCGGACCGGTCTCACCCGTAGCGCCGGTCGCACCGGTCGCACCATCGACACCCGTCGGTCCAGTCGGACCCGTCGGACCGGTCTCACCCGTAGCGCCGGTCGCACCGGTCGCACCATCGACACCCGTCGGACCAGTCGGACCCGTCGGACCGGTCTCACCCGTAGCGCCGGTCGCACCATCGACACCCGTCGGACCAGTCGGACCCGTCGGACCCGTCGGACCCGTCGGACCCGTCTCACCCGTAGCGCCGGTCGCACCGGTCGCACCGGTCGCACCATCGACACCCGTCGGACCAGTCGGACCCGTCGGACCCGTCGGACCCGTAGCACCGGCCTGACCGGTCTCACCCGTAGCGCCCGTCGCACCCGCCGGACCGGTCTCACCCGTAGCGCCCGTAGCGCCGGCGGGACCGGTCGGCCCCGTCGGGCCCGTCGGGCCGACGGGCGGGCACCCGTGGTCGTGCCCGTCGTGGTGGTCGCGCCCGTCGTGGTCCCCCCAGCCGCCGTTCCCGTCGTGGTCCCCCCAGCCGCCGTGCCCGTCGTCGTCCCCGCCGCCCCGGTACCTGTCCTCCGGCGGCCCGCCGTGCGGCTCGCAGTCCTCGCCTCCGCCGCCGCCGCCCGACGGGGCAGTGGCTCTCACGGCCGTGACCGTCGGATTGACCGCCGCGATGACGGGGGTGGCCATGCCCACGAGTACGAGAGAAAGCGAGGCCAGGGCACCTCCCGCGATCCAGGCACGGTTGCGGGGGACAGGACCAAGGCGGAGCTTGGTCTGGTGCTCACGACTCATCTGCAGCGCTCCTTCGGAACGGAATGCGAGCCGGAACGGTTGGCGCCCCGGCTGCGAGTTCGAACGTCCTTGGGACTTACGGACGGAGCCGTCGGGATCTTGAGATGCCCGGGACCTTAATCAGCAGAACGGCTTATCAGACACCCCCGAACGGATGCGCCGCCGCCCACCGGGTGGCAGCGCCACCGGCGTGCCGCCGACCCATCGGCAGCTGCACTCCCTAACGTCGCCCGCGATCCGTCCGACGAGAGGGTGCTGCGGTGAGGCCGACCATCTGTCTGAACATGATCGTCAAGAACGAGGCGCCGACGATCAGGAAGTGCCTGGAGTCGGTGCGCCCCCTGATCGACACCTGGGTGATCGTGGACACGGGCTCCACGGACGGCACCCAGGACGTCATCCGGGACTGCTTCCGTGACCTGCCCGGCGCGCTCCACGAGCGGCCGTGGAAGGGATTCGACGGCAGCCGCACCGAGGCGATCGAACTCGCCCGCGCCAGCGCCGACTACCTGCTGTTCATCGACGGCGACGACGAGATGCAGATCCAGCCCGGGTTCCGCCTGCCGGAGCTGACGCACGACGCGTACCAGGTCGCGCTGCACGACGGCCCGATCGTCCACTGGCGGCCGGCGCTGGTCTCCACCCGGCTGCCCTGGCGGTACGTGGGCGTGCTCCACGAGTACATCGAATGTGGCACCGAGCACGACCGCGACGTGATCGAGGGCTTCAACATCCTCTCCGTCGGCGGTGGAGGCCGCCTCCGGGAAGAAGGCCAGCGGGCGAAGTACCTGCGCGATGCGGAAGTCCTCACCGAAGGTCTCGCGAAGGAACCCGACAACACCCGCTACGCGTTCTACCTGGCCCAGAGCTGGCGCGACGCGGGCGAGCCGGAGAAGTCCCTCGCCGCCTACGACCACCGCGTGGCCATGGGCGGCTGGGCCGAGGAGACCTACTGCGCGCAGCTCTACGCCGCACGGCTCGCGGTCACCCTCGAAAGGCCGCCGGCCGAGGTGATGGACCGCTACCTCCGCGCACACGAGAGCCGTCCCTCACGCGCCGAGGCACTCGGCGACCTCGCCCGCCTCTGCCGCCTCGAAAGCCGCTGGCCCCTCGCCTACATGTTCGCCCGGCAGGCGGTACGGGTGCCGTATCCGGACGACATCCTCTTCGTCGAGTTCGCATGGCACGACTGGCGAGCTCTCGACGAACTCGCGGTGGCCGCCTACTGGACCGGGGAGTACCAGGAGTCATCGGACTGCTGCGAACGCCTGCTCCAGGACGGCAAGCTGCCGGACGACCAGCAGGACCGGATCCTCGCGAACCTCGAGTTCGCGCGGCGCAAGCTGGGCGTGGGCTCCCGGGCGTTCGCCTGACCTTGCGCCCCGGACCGGTACCTGCCCACCCCCGCCCGGTCCGACACGACGTACGCAACGGCGGCCCGCGACTCCCCCCTAGGTGTCGCGGGCCGTCCGTGTGTGTGCCTGGGCCGGGGTCAGTCGGCCAGCGGCAGGTACACGCGGTTGCCCGCGGCCGCGAACTCGGCGGACTTCTCCGCCATGCCCGCCTCGATCTCCTCGGCGCCCAGGTCGCCACCGTGCTGGCGGCGGATGTCCTGGGAGATCTTCATCGAGCAGAACTTCGGACCGCACATGGAGCAGAAGTGCGCGGTCTTGGCCGGCTCGGCCGGGAGGGTCTCGTCGTGGAACTCACGGGCCGTGTCCGGGTCGAGGGCCAGGTTGAACTGGTCCTCCCAGCGGAACTCGAACCGCGCGTCCGACAGGGCGTCGTCCCATTCCTGGGCGCCCGGGTGGCCCTTGGCCAGGTCCGCCGCGTGGGCCGCGATCTTGTACGTGATGACACCGGTCTTCACGTCGTCGCGGTTCGGCAGGCCCAGGTGCTCCTTGGGCGTGACGTAGCAGAGCATCGCGGTACCCCACCAGGCGATCATCGCGGCGCCGATGCCCGAGGTGATGTGGTCGTACGCGGGCGCGACGTCCGTGGTCAGCGGGCCGAGCGTGTAGAACGGCGCCTCCTCGCAGATCTCCTGCTGGAGGTCGATGTTCTCCTTGATCTTGTGCATCGGGACGTGCCCGGGGCCCTCGATCATCGTCTGCACGTTGTGGCGCTTGGCGATCGTGTTCAGCTCGCCCAGCGTCTTCAGCTCCGCGAACTGCGCCGCGTCGTTGGCGTCCGCGATGGAACCGGGGCGCAGACCGTCACCCAGGGAGTACGTGACGTCGTACGCCGCGAGGATCTCGCAGAGCTCCTCGAAGTTCGTGTAGAGGAAGTTCTCCTTGTGGTGCGCCAGGCACCAGGCGGCCATGATCGAACCGCCGCGCGAGACGATGCCGGTCTTGCGGCGCGCGGTCAGCGGCACGTACGACAGCAGCACGCCGGCGTGGACCGTCATGTAGTCGACGCCCTGCTCGGCCTGCTCGATGACCGTGTCCTTGTAGATCTCCCAGGTCAGGTCCTCGGCGCGGCCGTCGACCTTCTCCAGCGCCTGGTACAGCGGCACGGTGCCGATCGGCACGGGAGAGTTGCGCAGCACCCACTCGCGGGTGGTGTGGATGTTGCGGCCGGTCGAGAGGTCCATGACCGTGTCGGCGCCCCACTTGGTCGCCCAGGTCATCTTGTCCACCTCCTCCTCGATCGAGGAGGTGACGGCGGAGTTGCCGATGTTGGCGTTGACCTTCACCAGGAACCGCTTGCCGATGATCATCGGCTCGATCTCGGGGTGGTTCACGTTGACCGGCATGACCGCGCGACCTGCGGCGATCTCCTCGCGGACGACCTCGGGGGAGACGTTCTCGCGGATCGCGACGTACTCCATCTCCGGGGTGATCTCGCCCCGGCGGGCGTACGCGAGCTGCGTGACCGCGACGCCGCCACGGCCGCGGCGGGGCTGGCGCGGACGGCCCGGGAAGACCGCGTCGAGGTTCTTGAGGCCACCGCGCGGCGAGGTGTGCTTGATGCCGTCGTCCTCGGGGCGCACGGGGCGGCCCGCGTACTCCTCGGTGTCACCGCGGCTGATGATCCAGTTCTCGCGCAGCGGCGGCAGGCCGCGGCGGACGTCGGTCTCGACCTGCGGGTCGGTGTACGGACCGGACGTGTCGTAGAGCGTGACGTCCTTGCCGTTGGTGAGGTGGACCTGGCGAACCGGCACCCGGATGTCGGGGCGGGAGCCCGCCACGTATCCCTTGTGCCAGCCGGGCTGGCGCTCGGTCTGGCCGTCGGCGTCCTGGCTGACGGCAGGCGTGCGTGCGTCCTGAATGGTCATGAGACCTAATCTCCCTACGCCGGCATTACCCGGTAACAGGTTCGGCGGTCGACGCAGCCTCCTCCCGTACGCATATTCGAATGCGAACGGTGATCAGCGCCCTCTCAGCCCGGTGCTCCGAGCTCCCGCGTTGTGCAAAGTAGCCCCCACGCTAGCGTCATGTGTGGCGTGCTGAACAGTGGGCCCCCTCATCTGTTGCGATGATCAGTCAGTGACGTCCTCGCCGCAGCCCCCCACCGAACCCACGGATCCCGCTGGTCACGCCGACCACGCGGGCCACGCGCACGCGGACCCCGGTCACTCGCCGGACCGGTCTCCCGGACACTCCCACGGCCATGCGCACAGCCATGGCCCGGCGGCTCCCGTCTCGAAGCACCTGCGCAAGGTGATCGCGGCCGTTCTGATCCCCTTCGCGGCCGCCGTCGTGATCGGCATGGCGGTGCTCTGGCCCGGTGGCGCGCCGGGCCACGAACGCACCGGGGTCGGCTTCGACCGGCAGACCCAGCAGGCCACGGTCGTCGCGCTGCAAAACGTCGACTGCAAATCCGTGAACGCCGCGCAGGTGCCGGCCACCGGCGACACCTCCACCCCCGAGGGGCGCGAGGCCCTCGCCGCGCAGACCGGCGAGTGCAAGAAGGCCACCGTCAGGGTCGGCAGCGGCCCGGACAAGGGCCGCGAGTTCGTCGAGATCGTCCAGCCGGGCGCGCCCAGACAGTTGGCGGACGGCCAGGACGTGGTGGTCGCCTACGCGCCGGACGCGCCCCAGGACCTCCAGTACTCGGTGATCGACGTGAACCGCAAGCTGCCGATGGCCCTGCTCGCGGGCATCTTCGCCCTCGCGGTGGTCCTCGTCGGGCGGATGCGCGGACTGTTCGCGCTCATCGCCCTTGCCGTCAGCTTCGCGGTGCTGACCCTCTTCATCCTCCCCGCGATCCTGCAGGGGTCGAATCCGCTGGTCGTGGCCGTGGTCGGAGCCAGCGCGATCATGCTGATCGCGCTCTACATGTGCCACGGGCTGACGGCCCGCACCTCGGTCGCGGTCCTCGGCACCATCATCTCGCTGCTGCTGATCGGCCTGCTGGGCTCGCTGTTCATCGACTGGGCCTTCCTCAGCGGCAACACCGACGACAACACCGGTCTGATCCACGGGCTGTACCCGAACATCGACATGAGCGGTTTGCTGCTTGCGGGTGTCATCATCGGATCGCTCGGCGTACTTGACGACGTGACCGTCACTCAGACCTCGGCGGTCTGGGAACTCCACCAGGCAGACCCGTCGATGGGCCCGCGCGGGCTCTACCGGGCGGGCATCCGCATCGGCCGCGACCACATCGCCTCAGTGGTGAACACCCTCGTACTGGCCTACGCGGGAGCGGCGTTGCCGCTGCTCCTCTTGTTCTCGATCGCGAACAGCAGCATGGGTTCGGTGGCCAACAGCGAGCTGGTCGCGGAAGAGATCGTACGAACTCTCGTGGGCTCGATCGGACTGGTCGCCTCGGTACCCGTGACGACGGCGCTGGCCGCGCTGGTGGTGTCCGCCGACCGCGCGGAATCCCCGGCGGCCACAGCGGCCGCGGGGCCGCTCCGCGGCGGCCGGGGTCGGCGACGCAAGCGCTGAAAGGCGGACCGGCGGGCGCGACCGGTCAGTTCGCGCACACGGCCGGTCGTGAGGAACGGCAAGGTGGAGCGCTCAGCGCGTCGGCACGCTGAGCCGTGGTGCATGGATCCGGTGATGCAGGTGGTGCAGATCGTGCGGTGATGGGTGCCGGCACGCCCTGGTCAGCGGACGTCCGGCCGGGCTTCGCTCAGCCCGCGTTCTGCTCGTTCTGCTGCGACTCCGCGAGGATCTTGTCGAGCGCCTCGTCGAGGTTCTCCTCGAAGTCGCCGAGGTTGCGCTCCTGGCCGAGCGGAACGATCCGGTCGGTGCGGTCGAGGAACGCCACGAGTGGCGCCGCGCTCGCGCGGAAGAGTGCCCGGTCTGCGCCTACTTGCAGCCGGATGTGGACATCGGACAGTTCCTCCGGATCGGTCGGGGCGATGTGGACATCGCCGTCACCGCACGGCTTGTTGATGCCGTCCAGAAGGAGCTCCCGGCCGAACGCCCAGGTCACGGGCGCGTCTCCGGGAAGGTGGAAGGTCAGGCGAACTGCGTAGGGGTCACGAGCGTCGTACCGGAGCTCCACCGGGATCCGGAACGAGAGCTCCTCGGAAACGAGGAAACTCATCATGACCTCTGCCTGTACCGACTCGCGCATTGCCTACCCCGCTGTAGTGGAAGTGGCCAGGAATGATCCCCCAAGGCCCTCTTGACAAGAGTGGTGTAAGCGCTTGCAGATCACAAGGAGTGAGTTTTCAGATACTGATAGAGAACGAGAGGGTGCTCAACAGCGCGCCTACTTCACTCCGTAGCCGATCGACCGCATACAGCAATCGATTTTCTTGGTGCAGAGGGAGAGAAATCGCCATGGTCGCGGCGGTGTCGCCGGCCGTGATGGGGATGGCCGCGCACACCGTGCCCAGGGCGTATTCCTGGCGCTCGGTCACCGGCTGCATCCGCTCCATGGAGCCGATCCGCAGCTCCAGAGCCCTCAAATCCCGCACGGTGTAAGGGGTGATGGCCTCGACCGGGTGACGGTCGTAGTAGTCCTTGCGCGCCTTCTCGTCGAGCTGGCCGAGCAGGCACTGCCCGATGGCGTGCGCGTGGCCGGTCTCGCGGAAGTCGGCCCACTCTTCACAGGCCGGGTTCGCCGGGGTGTCCGAGACACCCACGACCTCGATTTCACCCTCGCGGTAGACCGCGAAGTAGACGGGGGCACCGACCGCGTCGCGGAAGTGCGCGAGTGAGTCGAGGATCATGCTGCGACGTTTCTGCTGAAGCCCGCCACCGGCCAGACGGCCCGCGGCGTCCCCCAGGACGAAGACCCCGCTCTCCCGTCGCAGATAGCCCTCGTGCGTCAGGGTGCGCAGCAGGTGGTACGCGGTGGGAAGCGGGAGCCCGGCCTCGCGCGCCAGTTGTTTCGCCGGGGCTCCCTCGCTATGGGAACCCACCGCTTCGAGCAGCCTCAGTGCCCGCTGCACCGAACCGATCAGAGTCGGCACACCGGCATTGTGAACCGAAGACAAAGCTCACCCCCAGGCGTGGCGGCGGGCCTTGGGGGGGCCCGCCCTGCGGGGGCCGCCCCCGCGTGTGCCGTGACTCCTGGGGGTCGTGCTCGGTGGCTGTAACAAAGAACCGCAGGTCAGAGCGGCAGTACCGGCGTTCGGTGCCCAGGGAACGGCACAGATTGCCACTCTATCCGCCGATTCCCGGGCTGTGAGCGGTTTAGCGCTTCACGTTCCCTCAGCTGGGTTAATCCCACTGTGACCCTGCTTGCGCCAGTTCTACCACTCTCCGGCGGAGGACTTCGACTCGGTGCCCTTGAACTTCCTGACGACGAAGATCAGGCCTCCGACGAGGGCCACGAGGAGCAGCGCCTTGAAGAGGAAGCCGATCAGCGCACCGATGATGCTGGTGATCACACCACCGAAGACGAACAGCACCAGCAGCGGGACGGCGACCCACTTGACCCACCAGGGCATGCCCTCGAATATCCCTCGGATGCCTTCCATGTCCTCGACCTCTTCTTCCTAGTCCGTCTAGCCGGTGAACTCCTGCTCTCGATGCTAGGAGGCCACGGCCCCGGGCGGGGGCCCGCGAGCCCTCGTAGTCCCCTGATCCGACCCCTAGGGGAACGGGGTCCCGAACCCTCAGCCCAGGGGTCCGTTCACCCTTCCGGCGGAGAGAAGACGACCATTACTTTCAGGTTCTCGGTGATGTGGTGGAACTTGTGCGGCACCCCGGCCGGCACGTAGACCACGCTCCCGTTGGCGACCGTCGTCGTCTCCTCCCCGACGGTGATCGAGGCCCGGCCGCTGACGACGAAGTACACCTCGTCCTGGCCGTGCGGCTGCTGAGGATCGTTCTGCCCGGCGTCCAGCGCGTACAGCCCGACCGACATGTTCCGCTCGCGCAGGAACTGCAGGTAGGCACCCTCGTTCGCGGCCCGCTCGGCCTCGAGCTCGTCCAGCCGGAAGGCCTTCATCGTCTTTGTACCCCTTGTGCTCTCTCGTCCGGCAAGCATCCGCAGATCAGCTGATGTTCCACCGGGACCTTCTCTGCAACGATCAGACACATGACGAATTTCGTAGTCAAGACCCTCGCCAACGCGGCAGCCCTGGGCGTCGCCATCTGGCTCGTCTCGGGCATCACGCTGGCCGACGACAGCAGCACGGCCCACCAAGCGCTCTCCCTGATCCTGGTCGCGCTGATCTTCGGCCTGGTCAACCTCATCGTCAAGCCCGTGGTGAAGCTGCTCTCGCTGCCCCTGTTCGTCCTCACCCTCGGACTCTTCACCATCGTGGTGAACGCGGCGATGCTGCTGCTGACCTCATGGCTGGCCGAGCAGTTCGACCTCAGCTTCCACGTGAACGACTTCTTCTGGTCGGCGATCGTCGGCGCCCTGATCATCTCCATCGTCTCCTGGGCCCTCAACATGGTCCTGCCCGACAAGAACTGAAGCCGGGGCCCATGTACCGCGTGTGCTTCGTCTGCACCGGCAACATCTGCCGCTCGCCCATGGCCGAGTCGGTCTTCCGCTCCCACGTGGCCGACGCCGGGCTCTCGGACGTGGTCGAGGTCGACAGCGCCGGCACCGGCGGCTGGCACGAGGGGGACGGGGCCGACCCGCGCACCGCAGCCGTCCTGGAGGCCGCCGGATACGAGCCGGGCCACCGGGCCCGGCAGTTCCGGGCCTCCTGGTTCGCCGGCCTAGACCTCGTCATCGCGCTCGACACCGGTCACCTGCGCGACCTCAGAGCGCTCGCCCCCACCCCGGAGGACGCCGCCAAGGTCCGGCTGCTGCGGTCCTACGATCCGGCGGCCCCGTCCGCGCAGGCCGACGTACCGGACCCCTACTACGGCCCCCTCGAAGGATTCGAGGAGTGCCTGCACCTGGTCGAGGCGGCGAGCCCCGGCCTGCTGGCCGCCGTAAGCCAAGCCGTGAAGGAGCACACCCGATGAACGCCCCCGCCCCCGTGCCACCAGCGTCCGAGCGGCTCGGCGACGGCACCGTCGCCGTCCGCGCCGGTCTGCCGGAGCCCGTCAAGAACGAGCCGCCGCTGCCCGGCCCCGTCTTCGCCGCCCACTTCCACCTCCCCGGCGACGTCGAGGGCCCCTACGCCTACGGCCGCGACACCAACCCCACCTGGACGCTGCTCGAGCGGGCCATCGGGGAGCTGGAGGCGCCCGGCCTGGACGGGGTGGACACGGTCGTCTTCGCCTCCGGCATGGCCGCCGTATCCGCCGTCCTGCTCTCCCAGGCACGCGCCGGCGACACCGTCGTCCTGCCCGACGACGGCTACCAGGCGCTGCCCCTCGTACGGGAACAGCTGGAGGCCTACGGGGTCCACGTGCGCACCGCCCCCACCGGTGAGGACGCCCAGCTCGCGGTCCTCGACGGGGCCCGGCTGCTATGGCTGGAGACCCCGTCCAACCCGGGGCTCGACGTCTGCGACGTACGGCGCCTCGTGGACGCGGCGCACGCCGGCGGAACCCTCGTCGCCGTCGACAACACCCTCGCGACCCCGCTCGGACAGCGCCCCCTCGAACTGGGCGCCGACTTCTCGGTGGCCAGCGGCACCAAGGGCCTGACCGGCCACGGCGACCTGCTCCTCGGGTACGTCGTCTGCCGCGACGCCGAGCTCGCCGCGGGCATCCGCCGCTGGCGCAAGGTGGTCGGCGCGATCCCCGGCCCCATGGAGGCCTGGCTCGCCCACCGGTCCCTGTCCACGATCCAGCTGCGCGCCCAGCGCCAGTGGGCCAACGCCCTCGCCGTGGCCGAGGCCCTCGCCGACCGCGGCGACGTCACCGGGCTGCGCTACCCGGGACTGCCGTCGGACCCGTCCCACAAGACAGCCGCGCGGCAGATGCGGGGCTTCGGCTCCGTGGTCTCCTTCACCCTGCCCGACCGGGCGCACGCGGAACGGTTCATGGCCGCCCTGCGGCTCGTCGAGGACGCCACCAGTTTCGGTGGGGTGAGGTCCACCGCGGAGCGCCGCCGGCGGTGGGGCGGCGACAACGTTCCGGAGGGCTTCATCCGCTTCTCCGCCGGGGCCGAAGACACCGAGGACCTGGTCACGGACGTCCTGCGGGCACTCGACCTGGCGGCCGCGAAGAGCTGACCGCCTGTCCGAAGGCGGTCCGAGAACGCTGCTCTGCGGCTCGGACCGCCCGGATCCCCGCCCGGCGGGTTTCACCGGCACGCGTTTCAGAAGCGGAAGTCTGGGCCACTCTTCTCCCATGACCGAACGTCCAGTGGTCAAACGCACCGCCCGCGCGATCCTGCTCGACGGTGGCGACCTGATCCTCATCAAGCGGACCAAACCCGGCGTCGACCCGTACTGGCTCACTCCCGGCGGGGGCGTGGAGCCCTCGGACCTGACCGTCGTCGACGCCCTCCACCGAGAACTCCACGAGGAACTCGGCGCGAAGATCACCGATGTCGTGCCCTGCTTCGTCGACACCGTCGAGCACATCGCCGACGGGGGAGTGACCGGCGTCAAGGTGCAGCACTTCTTCGTCTGCCATCTCGAATCCATGGACCCCAGCCAGCGGCACGGCCCCGAGATCGACGAGCCGGAGGGCGAGTACGAGATCGTCCGCGTGCCCTTCAGCCGCGTCGGCATCGCCGCGGTACATCTCGTCCCGCTGTCCCTGCGCCACTACCTCGACGGCAACATCGAGGGCGTGCGCGCGATGCACGCCCCCGACCTGGGCTGACCCACCGCACGCGGGCGCCGCCGCCGGAATCAGCCGGCGACGCCCGCCAGTTCCTCCACCTCGTCGTGCCGGATCCGCTCCCTGGGGATCCCGATCCTCTTCAGCGCGTCCACCCCACTGCGGATCATCGCGGCCGGCCCCGAGACGAACGCGTCGTACGAGCTCCAGGGCCCGTGGGTGCCGACGGCCTGGGGCAGTTGTCCGGCCAGGCCCTCGTCGCAGACCACCGGGCGCACCGACAGCCAGGGGTGCGAGCGCTGCAGTCCCAGCAGCGTGTCCTTGTCGTACAGGTCGTCGTCGCTGCGCGCCCCGAAGAACACTTCCACCGGGCGCCGCTCTCCGTGCTCGGCCACGTCCTCGATCAGCGCTTTGATCGGGGCGATGCCCGTCCCGCCGCCCAGGCACAGCATCCCGTTGTCGGTGCTGTGGTCCACCACCATCGATCCCGCCGGGGGCCCGAGCCGCAGCACGTCGCCGGGGCGGGCGTGCCGGACGAGCGCGTTGGAGACCCATCCCGCCGGAACGGCCTTGATGTGGAAGGACAGCAGTCCGTCCGCGCGCGGCGCCGAGGCGAAGGAATAGTGCCGCCAGATCCGCGGCCACCACGGGGTCTCCAGGGTCGTGTACTGGCCCGCGAGGAAGGGGTAGGGCTGGTCGGGGCGGACGGTGAGCACCGCGATGTCGGAGGTGCGCAGATCGTGCGAGACCACCTCCGCGTGCCACCACGGCGGCGCCTTGGGCTCGTCCTCGGCCGCCGCGTCGATCATGATCTGGGAGATCGCGGTGTACGCCCGCACCCAGGCGGCTTCGGTCTCCGGCCCCCAGGTGGCCTCCGCGTACTTGGACAGCGCCCCGATCAGGGCCTCTCCCACCGGCGGATAGTGCTCGGGCAGGGTTCCGTACTTGCGGTGCCCCGTGCCCAGCCGGCGCAGGTAGGCGGTGAGCACCTCAGGGTTGTCGATGTGCTCGGCGGCCGTCAGCAGCGCCTTCAGCAGCCGGTCGCGCTGCACGTCCATCGCGGCGGGGAACAGCCCCCGCAGGTCCGGGTATCCCGTGAAGACCACGGCGTAGAAGTAAGAGGTCACCTTGTCGGCGACGGGCGCGATCTCCGCGAGGGTCCGGCGGATGAGCACCGCATCGGGAGAGGGCTCGGGAGAAGGTTCGGGGGAGGGCTCGGTCGCCCCGTCCCCGGACGGTATCCGGGATGACCCCCGTCTTGCCGATCTGGTGGGCGGAGCGTCCATGCGGTGCCTCGCTTCGAGCATCTCGGTAGGTCTGCACGCGCCACGGCCTTCGAATCCGTGGTTCCGGGTTTCACAGCGTGCCAGTCCGCCCCAGAGCCTGCGGGGAAATACGGGAAATCCGCGTTTCGAACCCACTTTCCCCTTAAGATGCCTCAACTCCCGTGCGCGCCACCCCTGTCAGCTGGTATGCCTCGCGCAGGTCCCGGCCCTCGTACACGTGCGTCGCACGCTCCACCAGGTAGGGCCGGGCGTTCACCGCGACCGAGAGCGGGACCGCTGCGAAGAGCGCCACGTCGGTGCTGGAGTCCCCGTACGCGACACAGTCGGCCCGGGTCACGCCGAACCGCTCGCACAGCCGGTCGGCGACCGTCACCTTCCCCTCCGGCGTCAGGATCCCGGCCACGTCCACCGGGCGGGTGAAGGGCACTTCCGGGAAGACCGAGCCGTGCGCGGCGTGCGCGCCCCACTCCAGCAGCAGCTCCACGAAGAACGACGGCGACAGTGAGATGACCGCGCAGTAGTCCCCGCGCCCCCGGATCTCCTGCCAGACCTCCCGGATCCCCGACAGCCACGGAGCCCCGTCGAACGCGGCCCGGACGTGCGCCGGAGTCAGTTCCGCCCAGAGCGTCTGCGCCGCCAGCGCGAACTGGTGCGGCTGGAGCTCCCGTGCGGCGAAGGCCCGCTCCAACTCGGCGATCTCGTCGGACAGCCCGAGCTGCCGCGAGATCTCGACCGGCGAGGCCGAGCCGTACATCAGCGTCCCGTCGAGGTCGAACAGGTGAAGGAGGGTCATAACCGTCGAGGCTAGTGCCTTCGTTTCACGTGAAACAGTGGTTGCCTCCCACGGGACCTCGTGTGGATGTTTCACGTGAAACATCCATCCCAAATCCTCTGGACCGGGTCGCCTTCGATGAACCAGGCTGGGCCCGTGACACCACCACACCTCACCTCCCTCCCGATCCGCGCACTGACCGTGGACGACCTCCGCCACTGCGCCGATCTCTCCGAAGACCGCGGCTGGCCCCGCGAGGACCACAAGTGGGGTCTGCTGCTCGCCGCCGGACACGGCTACGGCGTCGACGCCCCCGACGGTAGGGGACTGGCCACGGCCTGCGTGGTCACCCGGTACGGACCTCCGCTGGCCGATCCCGAACTCGCCGCCATCGGCATGGTCCTGGTCGCCGAGCGCTACGCCCGCCAGGGTCTGGGCCGGCGCCTGATGACGTACGTCTGCGACGAGGTCCTCAAGGGCGTTCCGCTCACCCTGCACTCCACCCCGTACGGCCGGCCCCTCTACGAGGAGCTCGGCTTCGAGACCACCGGCCGCGCCGAGATGCTCCGGGGCTCCTTCAGCCCGGACGCCACCGGTCCCGCGCAGGACACCGTCCGCGTCAGGCCCGCAGGCGCCGAGGACATCTCGCGGATCCTCCGGCTGGACGCCGAGGTCTTCGGTGCCGACCGGACCCACCTGGTCACCCGGCTGCCGGCCTTCACGGACCGGCTGCTCGTCGCCGAGGACCCGTCCGGCGAGCTGATCGGCTACGGAGCGATCTGGCCGAACATGGAGACCCATGTGATCGGGCCCCTGGTGGCCCGTGACACCGGCGCGGCCCAGGCCCTCGTGACCGCCCTCGCGGCGTCCACGGACCGGCCCCTGCGTACCGATGTCGACGTCCGTCACGAAGAGCTGCTCGGCTGGCTCAAGGACCGCGGCCTCGGCTCCGTGGCCTTCAACACCGTCATGACCCGGGACACCTCCGGGCTGCCCGGCGACTGGACCCGCCGGTGGGCGCCGCTCACCGTGGCAGCCGGCTGAGCGAGGAGCACCAGACCATGACCGACAGCGACTCCGGCCTGCTCATCCGTTCCGCCACCGAGGAGGACCTGCCCGAGATCGTCGCGATGCTCGCGGACGATCCGCTCGGCGCCACCCGGGAGTCCCCGGAAGACCTCGCCCCCTACGCGACGGCCCTCAAGCGGCTGACGGACGACCCCCACCAACACGTGGTCGTCGCCGTCCGCGCGGGCCGCGTCGTCGGTACCCTCCAGCTGACGATCGTCCCCGGACTTTCCCGCAAGGGGAGCACCCGTTCCATCATCGAGGGCGTACGGGTCCACGCCGACGAGCGCGGCAGCGGGCTGGGCACCCGGTTCATCGAATGGGCGATCGAACAGTCCCGTGCCGAGAACTGCCAACTCGTCCAGCTCACCTCGGACGTGACCCGCACCGACGCCCACCGCTTCTACGAGCGGCTCGGCTTCACCGCTTCCCACGTCGGATTCAAGCTCCAGCTCTGAGGCCCCGTGCGTGGGCCGGGCCGCTGTCGGGCGCCCGGCCTACGATCGGGAGGATGAGCAGCCTTCCCCTCATCACCACCGCGGACCGCCGCAGGCGCCTCGGCCGCAGGCACCGCCTGGCCCCGTCGGCACACGCCGCCACCGTGTCCGAGGCCGCGGACTGCGTCGTCGCCCTGCACGCCACCGATGCCGCGACCGTCTTCCTGTCCGCCCGCGCCAGGCTGAGCGAAGGCGCACCCGCCGCGATCGAGCAGGCCCTGTACGAGGACGTGACCCTCGTACGGCTGCTCAGCATGCGCAACACGCTCTTCGCCGTCTCCACCGAACTCGCCCCGTACGTCGACGCCTCCACCGCCCGCGGCATTGCCGCGAAGGAGCGCCGTACCTTCCTCAAGCACCTCGACGAAGACGGTCAGGGCCTCGACGCGGACTGGCTGGCCCAGGTGGAGAGCGCCGTGCTCGACGCGCTCGACGCGCACGGCCCCTCCACCGGCAGCCAGCTCTCCACGGCCGTCCCCGCCCTGCGCCGGAAGTTCGTCTACGGCCGGGGCAAGAACTACGAGACCGAGACCGGGGTCGCCACCCGGGTCATCCGCCTGCTGGCCGCCGACGGCCGGATCCGCCGGGACCGGCCCCGGGGATCGTGGACCTCCAGCCAGTACCGCTGGGCCCACACCGAGCCGTGGCCCGCCGGACCCGCGGCCGGGGCCCGCGCCGAGATCGCCCGCCGGTGGCTGCACGCCTACGGTCCGGCCACCGAGGCCGACCTCAAGTGGTGGACGGGCTGGACCCTCACCGAGGTCCGCAAGGCCCTCGCGGCCGTCGGCCCCGACGAGGTCCGGCTCGAGGACGGCGCCTCCGCGCTCGTCTGCCCCGGGGACACCGGGCCCGAACCCGAGCCGGAGCCCTGGGTCGCGCTGCTGCCCGCCCTGGACCCGAGTGCGATGGGCTGGGCGGACCGGGGCTTTCACCTCGACCCCGTCCACCGGCCGCCCCTCTTCGACCGCTCCGGCAACATCGGCCCCACGGTGTGGTGGAACGGAGAGATCGTCGGCGGCTGGGCCCAGCGCGGCGACGGCGAGATCGTCCACCGGCTGCTGGGCGACCCCGGCAGCGAAGCCGGGAAGGCCGTCGCCGCCGAGGCCGTCCGGCTCGCCGCCTGGCTGGGGGAGGCCCGCGTCACCCCGGGCTTCCGCACCCCACTGGAGCGTGAACTCACGGCGGGGTGAAGGCGGTCCGCTAGCCGATGCCCCGCCAGCCCTGCGGGTCGACACCGCCGGGCACCGGGGAGTTCGGGTCGTAGGGCTCCCGGGTGAACACGAACGATGCGAGGTCGAGGTGGCTCACCGATCCGTCCGGCCGCCGTACGGCCCGCAGCGACTCACCCGCGTAGTAGCCGCCGAGTCCGGTCCAGCTGCCGTCCGGCTCCGGCCGGAACCGGGCGGCCCGGCCGGTCGCGCCCACCGGGCCCAGCTCCAGGAAACCGTCGTAGGTCAGCCGTGCGGCCTGGGCCGACGTACCCCAGTACCAGGGTCCGCACAGCTCCAGTGCGACGGGATCGGCCTCCCGCAGCGGCCGCCACGGCTCGGGGATCCGCGGCTCGGCATCGGCGACGATGGCCACCAGGTCGGCCGCCAGCGTGGAAACCGCCAGCCCCGAAGTGCAGTTGGCCAGCGCCACCGCCGCCACGTCGTCCGCCTCGCTCAGCCACAGGCCCGCGAGGAAGCCGGGCAGCGAGCCGGAGTGGCCCGCGAGCCGGCGCCCGCCGCTCTGCGTCAGCTGTACCCCGAGCCCGTATCCGAGGTCGGCGATGCCCGGCTCCGGGGGAGTGGCCGACGTCCGCATCTCCCGTACGGACTCGGCGCTCAGCACCCGCGCGTCGCCCCGTACAAGGAAGGCGGCGAACTTCGCCAGATCACCGGTGGTGGACCACAGCTGGCCGGCCGGGGCCATGAGCCCGAGGTCCTCCAGGGGTTCCGGCATCATCACGTCCGCCCACGGGTGCACGGCCCAGCCGCCGGCGTGCGGGGCCACCGGCTGCGCCGTCGTGCGCTCCAGCCCCAGCGGCTCCAGCACCTCGGCGCGGAGCGCTTCTTCCCACGACCGCCCGCGGACGGCCTCGACGAGCGAACCGAGCAGTGTGTAGCCCGGGTTGGAGTAGTGGTGACGCCGACCGGGCTCGAAGCGGAAGGGGCGCTCGCCCAGGACGTCCGAGAGCTCCGGCCGCAGCGTGCCCGCCGTGCGCTCCCACCACTCGCCGGGCGTCTCCGCCGCCAGTCCGGAGGTGTGGGACAGCAGCTGCCCGACCGTCACCTCTCCGACTCCCGTACCCGGAAGGAACTTCTCGATCGGGTCGCCCAGTTCCAGCAGGCCCTCGTCCCGCAGCCGCATCACCAGCACGGCGGTGAACGTCTTGGTGATGGACCCGATCCGGTACTGCACGTTCCCATCGGGACCATGGCCCTCGACCATGGTCCGGGACCCCTCCCAGACCACCTCTCCACCCCGCACCACGGCGGCCACCAGGGACGGCGCCCGGCCTTCGCGCTGGGCGACCGCGATCCGGTGGCTCAGCGCACGCCGGGTCGCGGGCAGCAGGACAAGATCGTTCAATGCGGCATCCATGGTGCGGATGCTACGTGTTGGCCATGTCCACGAACCGCGAATAATGGCCCTGGAAGGCCACGGTGATGGTGGCCGTAGGACCGTTACGGTGCTTCGCCACGATCAGGTCCGCCTCGCCCGCTCGGGGGGATTCCTTCTCGTACGCGTCCTCGCGGTGCAGCAGGATCACCATGTCGGCGTCCTGCTCGATCGAGCCGGACTCACGCAGGTCGGAGACCATCGGCTTCTTGTCGGTGCGCTGCTCGGGACCACGGTTCAGCTGGGACAGCGCGATCACCGGGACCTCCAGCTCCTTCGCCAGGAGCTTGAGGTTTCGGGACATGTCGGAGACTTCCTGCTGGCGGCTCTCGGGCCGGCGCGAGCCGCCCGCCTGCATCAGCTGGAGGTAGTCGATGACGACGAGCGACAGGTCGTTGCGCTGCTTGAGGCGGCGGCACTTCGCGCGGATCTCCATCATCGACAGGTTCGGGGAGTCGTCGATGTAGAGCGGTGCGGCGGAGACGTCCGGCATCCGGCGGGCCAGCCGGGTCCAGTCGTCGTCCGTCATCGTGCCGGAGCGCATGTGGTGCAGGGCCACCCGGGCCTCCGCCGAGAGCAGGCGCATCGCGATCTCGTTGCGCCCCATTTCGAGGGAGAAGATGACGCTGGGCAGATTGGCCTTGATGGAACAGGCACGGGCGAAGTCCAGCGCGAGGGTGGACTTACCCATGGCGGGACGGGCCGCGATGACGATCATCTGGCCCGGGTGCAGACCGTTGGTCAGCGAGTCCAGGTCCGTGAAGCCGGTCGGGACGCCCGACATCTGGCCGCTGCGCGAACCGATCGCCTCGATCTCGTCGAGGGCGCCTTCCATGATGTCGCCGAGCGGCAGGTAGTCCTCGGAGGTCCGCTGCTCGGTGACGGCGTAGATCTCGGCCTGGGCGCTGTTGACGATCTCGTCGACGTCCCCGTCGGCGGCGTAGCCCATCTGTGTGATCTTCGTACCGGCCGCGACCAGCCGGCGCAGGACCGCCCGCTCGTGGACGATCTCGGCGTAGTACTCGGCGTTCGCCGCCGTGGGGACCGACTGGACCAGGGTGTGCAGGTACGGGGCCCCGCCGACCTTGCTGATCTCACCGCGCCGCGTCAGCTCGGCGCTGACGGTGATCGGGTCGGCCGGCTCTCCCTTGGCGTACAGGTCGAGGATGGCCTGGTAGATCGTCTCGTGTGACGGGCGGTAGAAGTCGTGCCCCTTGAGCACCTCGACCACGTCGGCGATGGCGTCCTTGGACAGCAGCATGCCGCCGAGGACCGACTGCTCGGCATCGAGGTCCTGGGGCGGGACCCGCTCGAAGCCGCCGCCACCGCCGTCCCAGGAGCCGCCCTCGCGGCCTCGGTCGTTCTGTTCGTCCCCGCGGCCACGGCCTTCACCGTTGCGGCGCGTACGGGCGGGCAGACGGTCACCTGGACCGCTGTCGGCCCAGGGGTCGTCCATGGGCTCGGACATGCTCACCGGGCCGCCTCCTCCCGTCCGCAACGCGGACCTTGCCGTGTCACTCTTTCTACGACACGGCTCTGACATTTGGGGCACCCGAATCGGCTCTCGGCGAGTCGGACAACGACCCACGGTAGGGCCGGGAGCGACGTCAGCCAATCTTGTTATCCACAGGCTGTGTGGATGAGGTGTGGATGACGGCGCCAATGCTGTGGGTAACTCCCCGGAAGCTGTGCACGGACCGGGGGACAGTGCTGTGGACAAAATCACCCGACCCACCCACTCACCCCATCTGACCTGGCCTTTCACCCTCCACCGACCGTGGGGGAGAAAAATCTTCGCCACTGTCTCAAGATCGCCTCCAACGAGGTGGGACGAACGCTCGAATCGACGCATCGGTAAGGATCCAATAGGCCTTGCGTCCATTACCTGTGGAAGATTAGATTGAGCACATGAGACAGGCCCCCACCGCGCCGAAGGCTGCCCCGAGACGGCACGACCGCGAGATCCTCGCACTCGCCGTCCCCGCCTTCGGCGCCCTCGTCGCCGAACCCCTCTTCGTGATGGCCGACAGCGCCATCGTGGGCCACCTCGGCACACCCCAGCTCGCCGGTCTCGGCATCGCGGCCGCACTGCTCACCACCGCCGTGAGCATCTTCGTCTTCCTCGCCTACGCCACCACCGCGGCCGTGGCCCGCCGCGTCGGCGCGGGCGACCTCCAGGCCGCCATCCGGCAGGGCATGGACGGCATCTGGCTCGCCCTGCTCCTCGGCGCGGCCGTCGTCATTGTCGTCCTGCCCACGGCGCCCACCCTGATCTCCTTCTTCGGGGCCTCCGACACCGTCGCCCCGTACGCGATCACCTACCTGCGGATCTCCGCCCTCGGCATCCCCGCGATGCTCGTGGTGCTCGCCGCCACCGGTGTCATCCGCGGCCTCCAGGACACCCGGACCCCGCTCTACGTAGCCATCGGCGGGTTCGCCCTCAACGGAGCCCTGAACGTCGCCCTCGTCTACGGAGCCGGCCTCGGCATCGCCGGCTCCGCCTGGGGCACGGTGATCGCCCAGTGCGCCATGGCCGCCGCCTACCTGTTCGTGGTCGTCCGGGGCGCTCGCAGGCACGGCGCCTCCCTGAAGCCCGACGCCGAAGGCATCCGGGCCTGCGCCCAGGCCGGTGCGCCCCTGCTGGTCCGCACTCTGTCCCTGCGGGCGGTCCTGCTGATCGCGACTGCCGTGGCCGCACGCCTCGGGGACGCCGACATCGCGGCCCACCAGATCCTGCTCGCCCTGTGGAGCCTGCTCGCCTTCGCCCTCGACGCGATCGCGATCGCCGGGCAGGCCATCATCGGCCGCTACCTCGGCGCGGGGGACACCGAAGGAGCCAAGGCCGCCTGCCGCCGCATGGTCCAGTGGGGGATCGTCTCCGGCATCGTCCTGGGGCTCCTCGTCATCGCGGCCCGCCCGGTGTTCATCCCGCTCTTCACGAGCGACCCCGTTGTCGAAGACGCCCTGCTGCCGGCCCTGCTCGTGGTGGCCGTCTCGCAGCCCGTCTCCGGCATCGTCTTCGTCCTCGACGGCGTCCTGATGGGCGCGGGCGACGGCCGCTACCTGGCCTGGGCCATGCTGCTGACCCTCGCCGTCTTCGCCCCGGCAGCCCTGCTCGTACCGGCCCTGGGCGGCGGGCTGACGGCCCTCTGGTGCGCCATGACCCTGATGATGCTGGTCCGGATGGTCACCCTCCAGCTGCGCGCCCGCTCGGGCCGCTGGCTGGTCGCCGGAGCCACCCGGTAAGACCCGGTAGACCCGGGTGGCCCGAGGGAGCCCGCTGTAGCCCTGGAGCGATGTTTCACGTGAAACAGGGCCGATGCACGCGCACATGTTTCACGTGAAACAACGAAGAAGGGCCGCACCCCCACAGGGGTGCGGCCCTTCATGCGCAGCCCTTAGGCGGCGACGACCTCGATGCCGACGGTCGCGGCCACGTCAGCGTGCAGACGCACGGAGACCTGGTACGAGCCGAGGGTCTTGATCGGGGAGCCCAGCTCCACGCGGCGCTTGTCGACCTTCGGGCCACCGGACGCCTCGATCGCCGTGGCGATGTCGGAGGGCGTGACGGAACCGAAGAGACGACCGGCGTCACCCGCGCGGGTGGCCAGACGGACCTTGACGTTCTCGAGCTTGGCCTTGAACTCGTTGGCCTGCTCGATCGTCGCGATCTCGTGGATCTTGCGGGCGCGGCGGATCTGCGCCACGTCCTTCTCGCCACCCTTGGTCCAGCGGATCGCGAAACCACGCGGGACCAGGTAGTTGCGAGCGTAGCCGTCCTTGACGTCGACGACATCGCCGGCGGTGCCGAGGCCAGAGACCTCGTGGGTCAGGATGATCTTCATTATTCGGTCACCCTTTCCTTATCGCGCGGTGGACGTGTAGGGCAGCAGTGCCATCTCACGGCTGTTCTTGACAGCCGTGGCGACGTCACGCTGGTGCTGCGTGCAGTTGCCGGTTACGCGGCGGGCACGGATCTTGCCACGGTCGGAAATGAACTTCCGCAGCATGTTCGTGTCCTTGTAGTCCACGTACGCGGTCTTGTCCTTGCAGAACGCGCAGACCTTCTTCTTAGGCTTGCGCACAGGCGGCTTCGCCATTGTGTCTCTCCTGTGAAATCAAGAAGTGGGGGTGCGAGCTGCCCTAGAAGGGCGGCTCGTCCGAGTAGCCACCGCCGGAGCCGCCGGAGCTTCCGCCCCAACCGCCACCGCCGCCGCCCTGCTGCTGGCCGCCGGCCGGCGCACTGGACGCCCAGGGGTCGTCGGAGGGACCTCCGCCGCCCTGGGGAGCAGCGCCGC
Source organism: Streptomyces tatrensis (assembly GCF_049310065.1). NCBI lineage: Bacteria > Bacillati > Actinomycetota > Actinomycetes > Kitasatosporales > Streptomycetaceae > Streptomyces > Streptomyces tatrensis. The sequence goes on from NZ_JBMDLB010000011.1 coordinate 4,812,765, forward strand.
CACTGGGGGCTCCGCCCCAGTTGCCACCGCCGCCGCCCTGCTGCTGACCGCCGCCACCGCCGCCGCCGTATCCACCCTGTCCACCGCGACCAGTGGTCTTGGTGACCTTGGACGTGGCGTTCTTCAGGCTGGGGCCGACTTCCTCGACGTCCAGCTCGTAGACCGTGCGCTTGACACCCTCACGGTCCTCGTACGACCGCTGCTTCAGCCGGCCCTGCACGATGACGCGCATGCCCCGCGTAAGGGACTCGGCGACGTTCTCAGCCGCCTGGCGCCAGACCGAGCAGGTCAGGAACAGGCTTTCGCCGTCCTTCCACTCATTGGTCTGCTTGTCGAAGGTGCGGGGAGTGGACGCGACACGGAACTTCGCGACCGCCGCACCCGAGGGGGTGAAGCGCAGCTCGGGGTCGTCGACGAGATTGCCGACGACCGTGATGACGGTCTCGCCTGCCATGGATGAACCTCTCGGCGGGGATTGCTGCTGGGCTGCTGTGCTACTCGGTCCCGATTACCGCTGAACCGAAGTTCAGTGGGTCTCGGGGCGGAGGACCTTGGTCCGGAGAACCGACTCGTTCAGGTTGAGCTGTCGGTCAAGCTCCTTGACGACCGCAGGCTCGGCCTGAAGGTCGATGACCGAGTAGATGCCCTCGGGCTTCTTCTTGATCTCGTAAGCGAGACGACGACGGCCCCAGGTGTCGACCTTCTCGACCTTTCCGTTGCCCTCACGGACGACAGAAAGGAAGTTCTCGATCAGCGGGGAGACAGCGCGCTCCTCGAGATCGGGGTCGAGGATGACCATCACTTCGTAGTGACGCATGTGGAACCCACCTCCTTTGGACTCAGCGGCCACGGTCGTTCCGTGGCAGGAGGGTCGTGATGCGTGCGCACGGCATCTGCAGAGCAGACACCGCGCAGCTGTACAGACTACCTCCTCGACTCCTTCCGGTTGAAATCCGGCACCAGGAGGCCACAATCTGTATTCATCGGGTGTGCTCGGTGCTATGCCCCCGGCCCCTGCCGGAGGAAGCCCGCAGCACCGCTCTGCTGCAGCCAGGAGGTGCCTTCCGATGGCACAGGCAATGCGACGCCAGTCCTCCATCTCGCTCTTCGCGACCGACGGCAAGCCCCATCCGCTCCAGGACACCCTGGTGGCCGTCACCCTGATCCTCGGCGCCGTGGCGTTCGTCACGGGCTTCTTCCACCATCTGCACCTGCTCAGCTCGTGGACCGGGCTGATCGGGATCGTCACCGGGCTCTACGGCCAGTTCATCTCCGCCACGACACGCGAGCGCACAGCGCTGATCATCGGCCTCGGAGCCTCGGCCATCGGCTTCTTCCTCGGCATGGCTCACGGCGGTCTCTTCGGCGGTTGGCTGGGCTGACCGGGTGCCTCCGCGACGGGGCGCCGGCCTCCCACCGGCCCAGGCCCGGCCTGTCCCCCAGATGGGTGGCGCCCACGTCGCAGTAGGCTTCGCGCCATAGCCAGCGAAGCCGCCGAGGAGACGCCCCGCATGAGCCTGTCCCTGAGGACCATCAGCCGAGAGCAGCACCTGGGCTACCTCCAGAGCCTGCCCTCGGCTAGCCACTGCCAGGTCCCGGCGTGGGCCGACGTGAAGAACGAGTGGCGTTCCGAGAACCTCGGATGGTTCGACCAGTCCGGCGAACTCGTCGGCGCCGCACTCGTGTTGTACCGACAGCTGCCCAAGGTGAAGCGGTACCTCGCGTACCTCCCCGAGGGCCCGGTCATCAACTGGTACGCCCCCAACCTCGAAGAGTGGCTCCAGCCGATGCTGGCGCACCTCAAGCAGCAGGGCGCCTTCACCGTGAAGATGGGCCCGCCCGTCGTCATCCGCCGCTGGAACTCGACCGCCATCAAGGCCGGTATCCAGGACCCGGAGGTCAAGCGCCTGCGCGACGTGGAGGCCTCCGTCATCGAGCCCCGCGCCTTCGAAGTCTCCGACAAGCTGCGCCGGATGGGCTGGCAGCAGGCCGAGGACGGCGGCGCCGGCTTCGGCGACGTCCAGCCCCGGTACGTCTTCCAGGTACCGCTGGCCAACCGCTCGCTGGACGACGTCCTCAAGGGCTTCAACCAGCTGTGGCGCCGCAACATCAAGAAGGCCGAGAAGGCCGGTGTCGAGGTCGTCCAGGGCGGCTACGAGGACCTGCCGACCTGGCAGAAGCTGTACGAGGTGACGGCCGAGCGCGACAAGTTCCGCCCGCGCCCGCTCAGCTACTTCCAGCGCCAGTGGACGGCCCTCAACTCCGAGGACCCCAACCGGATGCGGCTGTACATCGCCACCCACGAGGGGGAGCCGCTGGCCGCCGCCACGATGCTCACCGTCGGCCAGCACGTCTGGTACTCGTACGGCGCCTCGGCCAACCACAAGCGCGAGGTCCGTCCCTCGAACGCGATGCAGTGGCGCATGCTGCGCGACTCCTACGCGCTCGGCGCAAGCGTCTACGACCTGCGCGGCATCAGTGACACCCTGGACGAGAACGACCACCTGTTCGGGCTGATCCAGTTCAAGGTCGGCACCGGCGGCGAGGCCGTCGAGTACGTCGGCGAGTGGGACTTCCCGCTCAACAAGCTGCTGCACAAGGCGCTCGACATCTACATGTCGCGTCGCTGACCCCGCCCCACACACACCGCCCCACACACATCGCACCGCTGCACCACGCAGCTCATCGAGAGAGGCTCCGGACGGGCATGGCGCTCACGCTCTACGTCGACACCGCGCGCTGGCGTGCGCACCAGAAGCAGATCCAGGACCAGTTCCCGGGGATGATCCCCGTCTGCAAGGGCAACGGCTACGGCTTCGGTCACGAGCGGCTCTGCGAGGAGGCGACCCGGATGGGCGCCGACGTCCTCGCCGTCGGGACGACCTACGAGGCCGCCAGCATCAAGGACTGGTTCGGCGGTGACCTGCTCGTCCTCACCCCGTTCCGGCGCGGCGAGGAGCCGGTGCCGCTGCCGGACCGGGTCATCCGCTCGGTGTCCTCGCTGGACGGGGTGCGCGGCCTGGTCGGCGCCCGTGTGGTCATCGAGTGCATGAGCTCGATGCGCCGGCACGGGATCTCCGAGCAGGACCTCGGCCAGCTGCACACGGCGATCGAGGACGTCCGGCTGGAGGGCTTCGCCCTGCACCTGCCGCTGGACCGCCCCGACGGCTCCGACGCCGTCGAGGAGGTCATCGGCTGGATGGACCGGCTCCGCGCGGCCCGGCTGCCGCTGCACACGATGTTCGTCAGCCACCTGAAGGCCTCCGACCTGACGCGGCTGCAGCAGCAGTTCCCGCAGACGCGCTTCCGGGCCCGCATCGGTACCCGGCTCTGGCTGGGCGACCACGAGGCGACCGAGTACCGCGGCGCGGTGCTGGACGTCACCCGCGTCGCCAAGGGCGACCGGTTCGGCTACCGGCAGCAGAAGGCCGCCTCCGACGGCTGGCTGGTCGTCGTCGCCGGCGGCACCTCCCACGGAGTCGGCCTGGAGGCCCCCAAGGCCCTGCACGGGGTGATGCCGCGCGCCAAGGGCGTCGCCCGCGCCGGCCTCGCCACCGTCAACCGGAACCTGTCGCCGTTCGTGTGGGCGGGCAAGCAGCGCTGGTTCGCCGAGCCGCCGCACATGCAGGTGTCCATCCTGTTCGTGCCGTCGGACTCTCCCGAGCCGAAGGTCGGCGACGAGCTGGTGGCGCACCTGCGCCACACCACCACGCAGTTCGACCGGGTGCTCGACGCCTGAGTCACTCCCCGGGGCGCGCGCCCCACTCCACCCGCTGACCCTCCGAAGGCGCCGCGTCCTGCGGCGCCTTCGGCGTGCGCGGGAGCGTGAAGACGTCCTCGGCACCGTCCAGGACGCCCCCTGAGGGGTCGTCCGAGCCGTCGCGCCGCACCACGTCCCGCTCGGGCAGCAGGATGTCGCGTACGACCACCGCGCAGAGGTAGAGCGTGCAGAGCAGGTGGGCCGCGATGGCCACCTGGTAGCCCTCCAGGGGCAGGCCCTGGTGCTTGTCCCCGCTGGTCGTGTAGGCGAGGTAGAACCAGATCCCCAGGAAGTAGACGACCTCGCCGGCCTGCCAGATCAGGAAGTCCCGCCAGCGCGGCCGGGCCAGCGCGGCGAGCGGGATGAGCCAGAGCACGTACTGCGGCGAGTAGACCTTGTTGACCAGGATGAAGGCCGCCACCAGCAGGAAGGCCAGCTGGGCGAAGCGGGGGCGGCGGGGCGCGGTCAGCGTGAGCAGACCGATGCCCGCGCACAGCAGCAGCGTCAGGCCCGTCGCGTAGGTGTTGGCGCCTTCGAGGGGGTTCCCGGAGCGCTGGGAGATCAGCAGCCACACGGATCCGAAGTCGATGGGCCGCTCCTGGCTGAAGGTGTAGAACTTCTGCCAGCCCTCCCAGGCGAAGAGCATCACGGGCAGGTTCACCACGAGCCAGGCGACCAGGGCGCCGCCGACGGCCTCGCCGAACGCACGCCACTTCCCGGCCCGCCAGCAGAGCACGAAGACGGCTCCGAGCAGCAGGACGGGATAGAGCTTGGCCGCGGTGGCCAGGCCGATCAGGACACCGAAGGACCGCGCCCCGCCCCGCGACCACATGAGCATCGCGGCGGCGGTCAGGGCGATGGCCAGCAGGTCCCAGTTGATGGTCGCGGTGAGCGCGAAGGCGGGGGCGAGGGCGAAGAGCAGCGCGTCCCACGGCCGGCGGCGGTGGGTACGGGCCACGCAGACCGCAATGACGGCGGCGCAGACCATCAGCATGCCCGCGTTGACCATCCAGTACATCTGCTCCCGGTGCTGCATGGAGCCGCTGCCGGGGGTCATCCAGGAGGCGATCTCCATGAAGAGTCCGGTGAGCACCGGGTACTCCAGGAACTGCATGTCGCCGGGGATCCGGTCGAAGTACGGGGTGAGGCCGTCGGCGAAGCCGCGTACGACGTAGAGGTGCGGGATGTCCGAGTAGCAGGCGTGGGTGTACTGGGAGCCGGCCCCGCGGAACCACGCCCAGTCGTAGCAGGGCAGCTTCTGCACCATGCCGAGCGCGAACATCCCCAGGGCGACGAGCACGACGACCCGCACCGGGGTCAGCCAGTGGCCGCCCAGCCGGGCGTAACGGCCCAACGGGCCGCCGATGAGCTCGCTCCCCGCAGCGGCCACCTCGTCCTGCTGGGTGGGCAGTACGGGGCTGTCCTCGTGCACCTTCGTCATGCGCACATCCTGCCGTACGGCGCCGCCCACGCCCATGACACAGGAAAGAGGGCCGCCGCACCGGGTGCGACGGCCCTCCTGCCATGTCGTGGGGCGACGGGTCACTCCCCCGTGGAGCCCCCTATCGGGAAGTCTCCGGTGCCGCCGCTCGGCCTGTCCCGCGTCTTGCTCGGCGAGGGCGAGGGCGACCGGGACGAACTGGCGCTGGGGCTCGGCTCGCAGATGGCCCACGGCTTGCAGGTCGGCTTGCCGCCGCTGCGCGAAGGGCTCGGGCTGGGGGACGGGGACGGGGAGTTCGACGGGGACGGCGAGGGGGAGGGGGAAGGGGACGGCGAGGGGGTGGGCGAGGGAGCGCCCGAGGCGTCCGCGACGACACCGATCTCCTCGGGGTCCGGGAAGTCCGACTCCGGCACCCCCTTCAGCGCCTCCTTCATGTACTTGGTCCAGATCTCGGCCGGGATGTCACCACCGTGGAGGGAGGGAATGCCCGCCACGCCCCTCATCGAGATCAGTTCCTTCTTCTTCGCGCTCGGGTCCGAGCGGAACAGGGCCACCGAGGTGGACAGCTCGGGGGTGTAGCCGACGAACCAGGCCGACATGTTCTTGTCGGTGGTGCCGGTCTTGCCCGCGGCGGGCCGGCCCAGCTTCTTGGCCTTCTTACCGGTGCCCTCCTCGACGACGTTGCGCAGGACCTTGGTGATGTTGTCCGCGACGGAGTCGTCCATGGCCCGCTCCCCCTTGGGGGGCTCGAAGCCGGGGACGTCCTTGCCGTCCTTCTTGACGCTGCGCACCGAGTACGGATCGTGGTGGACGCCGGAGGCGGCGAAGGTGGCGTACGAGTCGGCCATCCGGATGGCGCTGGGGGTGGAGGTGCCCAGCGCGAAGGAGGCGTTGTCGTTGGGGTCGAAGGACTCGGGGAGGATGCCGGTGGACTTGGCGACGTCCCTCACCTTGCTGTGGCCGACGTCGAAGACCAGCTGGGCGAAGGGCACGTTGATGGAGTCCTCCATCGCCTTGTTCAAGGTCACGTACCCGTAGTCGGTCGGGCTCTCGTTCTTCTGCCGGAACGGCTTGCCGGCCCCGTCGCGCAGCGGCTCGCCCGAACGGTTGTTGATCACCGTGAGGTCGCTGGCCATGTACTTGCTGTCGGCCGAGATCCCCTCGCCGTCCGAGTTCTGCGTGCCGTACTGCATGGCCGCCGCCAGCACGAACGGCTTCCAGGTCGAGCCGACCTGGACACCCGAGGTGTTGGCGTTGTTGTTGAAGTGCTTCTTGTCGATGCCGGGGCCGCCGTACAGGGCCACCAGGGCGCCGGTCTTCACGTCCACCGAGGCCGCGCCGAACTGGACGAAGGTGTCCGTGTCGGGCCGGGCCTTCTCGTCGAGCATTCCGTCCCGGGTGCCCTCGACGGCCTTGACCAGCGCGTCCACCTTCTTCTTGTCGAAGGTGGTGCGGATCTGGTAGCCGCCCTTGGCCAGATCCTCGACCTTGATGCCGTTGGACCTCAGCATGTACAGCTTGGCCGTCTCGACCAGGTAGCCGACCTGGCCGGACATGCCGGCGGCCTGGGCGGATTCGATCAGTGTGGGGAATTCCTTGTACTGGTCCCGCTCGGCCTGCTGCATGCGCCCGACCTCGACCTCACGGTTCAGCACCCAGGCCCATCGCCTCTCGGCCCGCTCCCGGTTCGCCTCGGGCGTGGCCGCCGAGCCGATGCCGCCGTCGGGGTTGTACAGGTTCGGGCCCTTGAGCACGGAGGCGAGGAAGGCGCCCTCGGACGGGGTCAGCTTGTGGCTGTCCTTGCCGAAGTAGGCGCGCGCGGCCGCCTGGATCCCGTAGGCGTCACGGCCGTAGTAGGCGGTGTTGAGGTAGCCGGCGAGGATCTTGTTCTTTTCCTCGCTCGCACCCACCTTTATCGAGATGAAGAGCTCGGTGACCTTTCGCTTGAGCGTCTGCTCCGAGTCGAGGTACTGGTTCTTCACGTACTGCTGGGTGATCGTGGAGCCGCCCTGGGTGGATCCGCCCTTGGCCATGTTCCACACGGCACGGGCGATACCCATCGGGTCGACGCCCTTGTCCGACTCGAAGGACTCGTTCTCCGCGGCGATCACGGCGTTCTGCATCGAGGCGGGGATCTTGTCGATGGGGACGATCTGGCGGTTCACGGCGCCGCCGGTCGCGACCATCTGAGTGTCGTCGGACCAGTAGAAGACGTTGTTCTGCGCCACGGCGGTCTTGTTCACGTCGGGCTTGTTCACCATGGCGATGCCGATTCCGGCACCCACCGTGATCATCGCGAAGAAGCCCAGGGCAGTGCCGCCGACGAGCTTCCAGGAGGGGACGAAGCGCTTCCAGCCGACCTTTTCCCCGCGCGGGTAGTTGATGAACCGCTTGGGGCGGCCGGGGCCCGCAGCGCCCCGGCCTCGTCCCGCCGAGCCGCGGCCGGCGGCTCTCCGGGCGTCCGCACGGCTGCCGTGGCCCGGCTGCGGGGAGTACGGCCCGCTGGGTGACGCGGTGGGGACGTCACGCCCGGAACCGGCGCCCCTGGACGGGCGCTGCTGGGCAGCCCTGCGGGCGGCGGCGCGGCCACCGCTCTGGGGCTGTTGCGGTTTGCGGCGGTGCTCGCTCATCGAACGACTACTCCTCGGGCAGGCGAGTGGCCTGGAAGCGGCAGGTGAGTTCCGGTCCCCCCGGTGTCATGGCGCACAGACTACGCACGCCCAAAAGCCAATCAGTGCCGAAGTTCACCCCAAATCAGGCAACTTGCCTCGTGCAAATCAGTGATGTGACGCCGGTCACCGTGTCACCACTTGTAGCTGAGGGCTACCCGTTCTATCGTCTGGATGTATCGAGCCGATACATCAGCTCGACATAAAGACTCCGAGGCGGGGGAAGGGCAAGCGGATGAGCAGGCGCTCAGGCATCCTCGAGTTCGCTGTTCTCGGCCTGCTTCGCGAATCCCCCATGCACGGTTACGAGCTGCGCAAGCGGCTCAACACCTCGCTGGGGGTGTTCAGAGCGTTCAGCTACGGGACGCTCTACCCCTGCCTCAAGACGCTCGTCACCAACGGCTGGTTGATCGAAGAGCCGGGCAATGCCCCGGAGGACGCTCTCGCCGCTTCACTCGCAGGGCGCCGCGCCAAGATCGTCTACCGGTTGACGGCAGCAGGTAAGGAGCACTTCGAGGAGCTCCTCTCCCACACGGGCCCCGATGCCTGGGAGGACGAGTCCTTCGCCGCCCGCTTCGCCTTTTTCGGCCAGACCGAACGAGACGTACGCATGCGGGTACTGGAGGGCCGTCGCAGCCGCCTTGAGGAGCGCCTGGAGAAGATGAGCGCCTCGCTGGCTCGCACACGCGAGCGGCTCGACGACTACACGCTCGAGCTGCAACGCCACGGCATGGAATCCGTGGAGCGCGAAGTGCGCTGGCTGAACGAGCTCATCGAGAGTGAGCGGGCGGGACGGGATCAGAGACGACCCGGTCCGTCCGACGAAACTGCAAAGTGAGGTCTGCATCTCGCAGGCCTCGTCCGAGAACAAACAGGGAGCAACCGGAATGGGTTCGGTTCGCGTAGCCATCGTCGGCGTAGGCAACTGCGCCGCCTCGCTGGTGCAGGGCGTCGAGTACTACAAGGACGCCGACCCGGCGGCCAAGGTCCCCGGTCTGATGCACGTCCAGTTCGGCGACTACCACGTGAGCGACATCGAGTTCGTCGCCGCGTTCGACGTCGACGCGAAGAAGGTCGGCCTCGACCTTTCGGACGCCATCGGCGCCAGTGAGAACAACACCATCAAGATCTGTGACGTCCCGAGTGCGGGCGTGACCGTTCAGCGCGGCCACACCCTGGACGGCCTGGGCAAGTACTACCGCGAGACCATCGAGGAATCGGCCGAGACCCCGGTCGACATCGTCCAGACCCTTCTGGACCGCCAGGTCGACGTCCTGATCTGCTACCTGCCGGTCGGTTCCGAGGCTGCGGCGAAGTTCTACGCCCAGTGCGCCATCGACGCCAAGGTCGCCTTCGTCAACGCCCTCCCGGTCTTCATCGCCGGCACCAAGGAGTGGGCCGACAAGTTCACCGAGGCCGGTGTCCCGATCGTCGGCGACGACATCAAGTCGCAGGTCGGCGCGACCATCACGCACCGCGTGATGGCGAAGCTGTTCGAGGACCGCGGTGTCCGTCTTGAGCGCACCATGCAGCTCAACGTCGGCGGCAACATGGACTTCAAGAACATGCTGGAGCGCGACCGCCTCGAGTCGAAGAAGATCTCCAAGACTCAGGCCGTCACCTCGCAGATCCCCGACCGCGACCTCGGCGAGAAGAACGTCCACATCGGCCCGTCCGACTACGTGGCGTGGCTCGACGACCGCAAGTGGGCCTACGTCCGCCTCGAAGGCCGTGCCTTCGGCGACGTCCCGCTGAACCTCGAGTACAAGCTCGAGGTGTGGGACTCCCCGAACTCCGCCGGTGTCATCATCGACGCCCTGCGCGCCGCGAAGATCGCCAAGGACCGCGGTATCGGTGGCCCGATCCTGTCGGCTTCGAGCTACTTCATGAAGTCCCCGCCGGTGCAGTACTTCGACGACGAGGCCTACGCGAACGTCGAGAAGTTCATCAAGGGCGAGGTCGAGCGCTAGTCGAACCCCCGGCGTCCGCAAGGACACCTGGACTTCGGCAGTTCTTCCACGGAGGGTCCCCGGGCAATGTGCCCGGGGACCCTCCGCGTGTGTGACCCTTTTCCTCATGGCCGTCGTACGTGATCTGCGCGTACTCCTGCGTCTGCGGGACTTCCGCAACCTGCTCGCCGTACGGCTGCTCTCCCAGGCCGCCGACGGGGTCTACCAGGTCGCACTGGCCGCCTACGTCGTCTTCTCCCCGGAGAAGCAGGCCTCTCCCGCGGCCATCGCCTCGGCCATGGCGGTGCTCCTGCTGCCCTACTCGGTGATCGGACCCTTCGCGGGAGTCCTGCTGGACCGGTGGCGCCGCCGCCAGGTGTTCCTCTACGGCAACCTGCTGCGGGCATTCCTCGCCTGCGTCACCGGCATGCTGATCGTCGCGCACGTCCCCGACTGGCTCTTCTACGCATCGGCCCTGTCCGTGACCGCGGTCAACCGCTTCGTGCTGGCCGGGCTCGCGGCTTCCCTGCCGCGGGTCGTCGGGCCCGGTCAGCTGGTCACCGCGAACGCCCTGTCACCCACCGCGGGAACGCTCGCCGCCGTCGCCGGCGGGGGTCTGGCCTTCCTCGTCCGCGTACTGGCCGACGACTCCGATGCCCTGGTCGTCCTCCTCGGAGCCGGCCTCTACCTGTGCGCGGCCCTGGTCTCCCTGCGCCTGGCCCTGGACCTCCTCGGACCCGACCACCCTCCCGGCCGGATCAACCCGACGGTCCGCCAGGGGGTCGCCCTCACCGTGCGGGGGCTGGCCGAGGGCCTGCGGCACCTGGCCTCCCGGCGCGAGGCGGCCCGGGCGCTCACCGCCATGACCGTCATGCGGTTCTGCTACGGGGCCCTGTTCGTCACTCTGCTCATGCTCTGCCGCTATGCCTGGTCGGACACCGAGGCGGACGGGCTGGCTCTGCTGGGGATCACCGTCGGCGTTTCCGGGGCCGGGTTCTTCGCGGCCGCCGTCGTCACTCCCTGGCTGGTGGGCCGGCTGGGTGCCCTCGGCGCCATCACCCTCTGCGCCGCGAGCGCCGCGGTCCTGGTGCCGGCGCTCGGCCTGTTCTTCACGCCCGGACCGATGCTGGCGGCCGCCTTCGTGCTGGGCCTGGCCACCCAGGGGGCCAAGATCTCCACCGACACCGTCGTGCAGTCCCAGGTGGACGATGCCTTCCGCGGCCGCGTCTTCTCCGTCTACGACGTGCTCTTCAACGCCGCCTTCGTCGGCGCCGCAGGGGTGGCCGCTCTCGTGCTCCCCCTCGACGGGCACTCCGTCCCCTTGATCCTCGGGGTGGCGATGCTCTACGCAGCTACCGCGGCGCTCCTCGTGCGTCAGGGCGATGTTTCACGTGAAACATCGCCCTGACCGCCGATCCGCACCGATGTTTCACGTGAAACATCGGACTCACTCAGCTCCTCAGGCCTGCGCGGCCCACCACTCCTTGAGCGCGGCGACCGCGGCGTCGTGCTCCATGGGGCCGTTCTCCAGCCGCAGCTCCAGCAGGAACGCGTAGGCCTTGCCGATCGCCGGGCCGGGACCGATGTCGAGGACCCGCATGATCTCGTTGCCGTCGAGGTCGGGCCGGATCGCGTCCAGCTCCTCCCTCTCCTGCAGCTGGGCGATGCGCTCCTCAAGCCCGTCGTAGGTGCGGGAGAGCGCGTTCGCCTTGCGCTTGTTGCGCGTGGTGCAGTCGGAGCGGGTCAGCTTGTGCAGGCGGTCCAGCAGCGGACCGGCGTCGCGGACGTAGCGCCGCACGGCAGAGTCGGTCCACTCCCCGTCCCCGTAGCCGTGGAAGCGCAGGTGCAGCTCCACCAGCCGGGACACGTCCTTGACCATGTCGTTGGAGTACTTGAGCGCGGTCATGCGCTTCTTGGTCATCTTCGCGCCCACCATCTCGTGGTGGTGGAAGGAGACCCGTCCGTCGCTCTCGAACCGGCGGGTCCGGGGCTTGCCGATGTCGTGCAGCAGCGCCGCGAGCCGCAGCACCAGGTCCGGGCCGTCCTCTTCCAGGGCGATCGCCTGCTCCAGCACGATCAACGAGTGGTCGTAGACGTCCTTGTGCCGGTGGTGCTCGTCGCTCTCCAGACGCAGCGCCGGCAGCTCCGGCAGCACGTGCTCGGCCAGCCCCGTGTCCACGAGGAGGCCCAGGCCCTTGCGCGGGTGCGCGGACAGCAAGAGCTTGTTCAGCTCGCCCTGGACCCGCTCCGCCGAGACGATCTCGATGCGGCCGGACATCTCCGTCATCGCCGCCACCACGTCCGGGGCGACTTCGAAGTCGAGCTGGGCGGCGAACCGCGCGGCCCGCAGCATCCGCAGCGGGTCGTCGGAGAAGGAGTCCTCGGCCGTGCCCGGGGTGCGCAGCACGCCCGCCCGGAGGTCCTCCAGGCCACCGTGCGGGTCCACGAACACCTTCTCGGGCAGCGCGACGGCCATCGCGTTCACCGTGAAGTCGCGGCGGACGAGGTCTTCCTCGATGGAGTCGCCGTAGGAGACCTCGGGCTTGCGCGAGGTCCGGTCGTAGGACTCCGAGCGGTACGTGGTCACCTCGATCTGCCAGGTTCGATCAACGTCTCCGACGCGGGCACTCTTCTGCGCACCCACCGTGCCGAAGGCGATTCCGACGTCCCAGACCGAGTCGGCCCACGGCCTGACGATCTTGAGGACGTCCTCGGGACGGGCGTCGGTGGTGAAGTCGAGATCGTTGCCGAGGCGCCCGAGCAGCGCGTCGCGGACGGACCCGCCGACCAGGGCGAGCCGGAAACCCGCCTCCTGGAAACGGCGGCCGAGCTCGTCGGCGACAGGGGCGATCCGCAGCAGTTCGCTCACCGCGCGGGCCTGCCCGTGATTCAGGACACTGGGGTTGTCTTCGTTGGCGTTCGGCACAACAGAAAAGGGTACGTGCCCGGCCCGCCGGGAGCTCCCGTGTTTTGCGGCCACCCCGGCCCCCGGCCCCTCCGGGTCGGACCCGATCATGTGGAGCAAGGCGCGGCACTCGCGCACAGCGGGCCTCGTTACCATGCGTGGACGCACAAACGACGACCACTGACACTCCGAGGGACGGGCGAGCGCGTTGGCCGAGGCGGCAGACATCCAGGGGGCACCCCTCGCTCCTGCCCGGCGACGCTGGCTGCGGCGCGCGGTCGTCCTGCTCGCCGGGACGCCGGTACTCGCCGGCCTGGTCTACTCGCACGCCCCCGAAGCCCAGGCCGCCGACACGTCGGCCGCCGCCGTCGACGTCCAGCTCGACACCCTGGCACCGAGCGCCCCGGTCAAGGGCGACACCCTCACCATCTCGGGCACCGTGATCAACAACGGCTCCGAGAAGATCACCGACGCGCACGTGGGTCTGCGGGTCGGGCCGGCGCTGGGGGACCGCAGCTCCATCGAGGACGTCGCGGAGCGCGGCGGGTTCCGGGCGGGCACTGACCCGGCCGAGGTCGGCCCCGAGTTCGCCGTGAAGATCGATTCGCTGCCCTCGAAGGTCAGCCAGCCGTTCACCCTGAAGGTTCCGGTGAACAAGCTGGACCTGGACGAGGACGGCGTCTACCAGCTCGGCGTCTCCCTGTCCGGGGAGACCGAGAGCCGCCAGTACGAGCAGGTCCTCGGCATCAAGCGGACCTTCCTGCCCTGGCAGCCGGATGCCGCCGCCAAGCGGTCCCAGCTCGCGTACGTGTGGCCGCTGATCTCCACGACGCACTTGACCTCGGAGACCGGCTCGGACGAGCTGCAGACCCCCGTCTTCCTCGACGACAGCCTCGCCGACGAGCTGAGGCCGGGCGGCCGTCTGGAACAGATGGTCACCCTCGGCAAGGACCTTCCCATCACCTGGGTCATCGACCCGGATCTGCTCTACACCGTCGACGCCATGACCAAGGGCTACCGGGTCCGTACCCCCGACGGCCGGACGGTGCAGGGCAAGAACAAGGCCGTCGCCGAGCAGTGGCTGAGCTCGCTGGAAAGCGCCGTCCAGGGCAAGAAGGTCGTCGCGCTGCCCTTCGCGGACCCGGACATCGCCTCGCTCGCCCATCGTGGCAAGGACGTCTCCGGCACCCTGGGGCAGCTGCGGCCGGCCACCGACAAGGCGCGGGATGCCGTCGAGACGGTCCTGCACGTTCCCGCGAGCACCGACTTCTCCTGGCCCGTGGACGGGGCGATCGACCCCTCGATCGTCAACGTCGCGACATCGGCCGGTGCCCACAACGTCCTCACCCGCAGTGACAGCCTCCAGGAGACCGGCGCCCTCGGCTACACCCCGTCGGCAGCCCGGCCCATCGGCGCGGGCACCACGGCGGTCGTCGCCGACGCCGACCTCTCCACCGCCTTCCAGGGCGACATGCTCCGCGCCGGGAACTCCACCCTCGCGGTGCAGCAGTTCCTCGCCCAGACCCTCGCCCTGAACCTGCAGGAGACCGACAGCCAGCGCAGCTTCGTCGTGGCCCCGCAGCGGATGCCCAGCTCCAGCCAGGTACAGACGATGGCCGCCGCCATACGGGGTCTGCAGGCGGGCCGCTGGAGCCAGGCCGTGGACCTCGAGGCGGCTGCCGCCGCGACTCCCGACCCCCGGGCCGCGACGCAGGTACCGGGAGCCGGCCAGTACCCCGAAGCGCTGAGCAAGCAGGAACTGCCGGTCTCCGCCTTCGAGAAGATCCGCACGACCGAGACCACCCTCGACCACTTCAAGGTGATCCTGACCGCGCCCGACCGCGTCGAGATCCCCTTCGGCAACACCACCAACCGGGAGATGTCCGCCTCCTGGCGCGGCCGCCCCGACGCGGCGTGGGACTACCGGGACCAGGTGCAGCGGTACCTGATCGGGCTGACCGAGAAGGTCAAGATCATTCCCAAGTCCGATGCGACGCTCTCCGGACACAGCGCGACCATCCCCGTAAGCGTCCAGAACAGCCTCGTCCAGGACACCCACAACCTGGTCCTCCGGGTGCGGTCCGCCAACCCGACCCGGCTGATGTTCGGCGACAGCGGGGAGTCCCAGCAGCAGGTCGCCGTCCAGGGCGGGCACAGCCAGACCGTGAAGTTCCCCGCCAACGCCACCGCGAGCGGCCCGGTCGAGGTGACGGCCCAGCTGTTCACCATCGACGGCGTGCCCTACGGGAAGGCCCGCACGTTCACCGTGGAAGCCACCGAGGTGACCCCGACCGTCATGCTCGTCATCGCGGGTGGTGTCCTTCTCCTCGTGCTGGCCGGCATCAAGATGTACGCCAGCCGCAAGCGTGTCGCGGCACGTGCCGCCGCCGAGGAGAGCACGCAGCAGAGTGACGAGTCCCCGGACACCGGACCGCAAAGCGCGGACCCGTCCGGCACGGGTGAGACAGTGGACCGTTGAGCGATGCCGTGGCCGGTCGGCCTGGGGACGATGAGGTGGGGTTTCGATGAACGCGCCGTACGAAGGTGACCGTGCGCACGGCACTGGCGGGCCCGCGCCCTCCCAGGGCACTGCCCCCGGCGCCCCGGTGCCGGGACAGGTTCCCGCGCCCGCACCAGCGCCGGACCACGACCCCTATGTCCAGGACGCCTACGCCTACGACCCCTACCGGGCGCAGGACCTGTCCGCCCAAGACCCGGTGGCAGAGGTCCTGTACGACCGGGCCTCACACCCGCCGCCACCGCCCGGCACCTTCCAGGAGCCCGGTCCGCTCTACGCGGCCCCGCAGGCTCCCGCGTACGCCCCGGACCCCCGGGTATGGGCCCAGACCCCGCCGCCCGAGCCGGACGGCCCGTCACGGCACTTGCCCTACGGCGATCACGCCACGACCACGCAGTTCGTGGGCGTGGACTCCCTCGTGACCAAGGCCGCCGACCAGGACCCCCGTCCCGATGCCTTCGCCCACCTCTACCGGGACCAGGACGCGGCGCCCCGCACCCCCGCCGAGGACGCGCCCGTGGCCGCCCCGGCACCGAGCAAGCCCGCCGGACGCGCCTCGAGTCTGCTCAAGTCCAGTGCCCTGATGGCCGCCGGCACCATCGTCTCCCGCATCACCGGTTTCATGCGGACCCTGGTGATCGCCGGAGCGATCGGCGTCGCCACCCTCAACGACAGCTACCAGGTCGCCAACACCCTGCCGACGATGATCTACGTCCTGGTCGGCGGCGGCGCCCTCAACGCCGTCTTCATCCCGCAGTTGGTGCGCGCGATGAAGAACGACGAGGACGGGGGAGAGGCCTACGCCAACCGGCTGCTGACCCTCGTCATGGTCCTGCTGGGCGCCGTCACCGTGGTCTGCGTGCTCGCGGCCCCGCTGTTCATCGGCATGATGTCGCAGACGATCGCCGACGACCCGCAGCGGCTGGACGTCGCCGTCGCCTTCGCCCACTACTGCCTGCCCACCATGTTCTTCATGGGTGTGCACGTGGTCCTCGGTCAGATCCTCAACGCCCGCGGCCGGTTCGGCGCGATGATGTGGACCCCGGTCCTCAACAACATCGTCGTCATCGCCACCTTCGGCGCTTTCATCTGGGCCTTCGGCGGCTTCACCACCACGGGCGTCACCGAGGCCGGCATCACCCCCGAGGGCGTCCGACTGCTGGGCCTGGGCACCCTGCTCGGCCTCGTCGTCCAGTCCCTGGCGATGCTTCCCTACCTGCGCGACGCCGGCTTCAAGCCGCGCCTGCGGTTCGACTGGAAGGGCCACGGCCTCGGCAAGGCCGCCGGCCTGGCCAAGTGGACGTTCTTCTTCGTCCTCGCCAACCAGCTCGGCCTCATCGTCGTCACCCAGTTCGCCACCTGGGCGGGCGAGCTGGCCGACAAGCAGGGCCACGGCGGTACCGGCATCACCGGCTACAACTACGCCCTGCTGCTCTGGCAGATGCCGCAGGCCATCATCACCGTGTCCGTCATGACCGCCGTCCTGCCGCGCATCTCCCGGTCCGCCCACGACGGCGACGCAGCCGCCGTCCGTGACGACATCTCCTACGGACTGCGCACCTCCGCCGTCGCGATCGTGCCCTGCGCCTTCGCGTTCCTCGCCCTGGGCGTCCCGATGGCCGGCCTGCTCTACGCCGGTTCCGGCGCGGAGAGCGCCCAGAACATCGGTTTCATCCTGATGGCCTTCGGCCTCGGACTGATCCCGTACTCCGTCCAGTACGTGGTCCTGCGCGGCTTCTACGCCTACGAGGACACCCGGACGCCCTTCTACAACACGGTCATCGTGGCCGCCGTCAACGCGGGCATGTCAGCCGTCGCCTTCTTCGTACTCCCCGCCCGCTGGGCCGTCGTCGGCATGGCCGCCGCCTACGGCCTCGGCTACGCCGTGGGCGTCGGTGTCGCCTGGCGCCGACTGCGCACCCGCCTGGGCGGCGACCTCGACGGGGCGCACGTGATGCGCACTTACACCCGGCTCATCGGCGCCTGCGTCCCGGCCGCGGTCGTGGCCGGCGCAGTCGCCTACGCCGTCCTGCACTTCATCGGCAGCGGGGCACTCGGTTCCTTCACCGCCCTGGTGGCCGGCGGCATCGCCCTGGCGGCGGTGTTCCTCGTCGCGGCCAAGCGGATGCGCATCGAAGAACTCAACGCCATGGTCGGGATGGTCCGCGGACGCCTGGGACGCTGATGCGTACAACCATCCTGCTCCCTGGCGTGTCGTGCAGATCGGTGGACTGTGGGCACAATTGGCTTGGCTTCGCAGACTGGCCGACAGCGCGCAACGGATGGGGAGGCGGGGACGACGGTGGCGGAACGTAGCACGGCTGCCGTCGACGTGGCCGACAACGGCGGCGACGAGCCGCTGGCCGCGGAGACGGCCCAGGCCACGGCCGACGGGGTGGACACCGAGAACGGACAAGCCGCGGACGGAACCATGCCCGAGAAGGACGGCGATCGCAGGAACCCGGCACCCGCTGCCGCTCCCGAGCTGCACAGCGGCCACAAGCTGGCCAGACGCTACCGGCTCGAAGAGTGCGTCACCCGTCTGGACGGATTCAGCAGCTGGCGTGCGATGGACGAGAAGCTGCGCCGGGCCGTGGGCGTCCACCTGCTGCCCGCCGACCACGCTCGGGCCCGCGCCGTCCTGGCCGCCGCCCGCTCCTCGGCCCTGCTCGGCGACCCCCGGTTCGTCCAGGTCCTCGACGCCGTGGAGGAGAACGACCTCGTCTACGTCGTCCACGAGTGGCTCCCTGACGCCACGGAGCTCACCGCGGTCCTCGCAGCGGGCCCCATGGAGCCCCACGAGGCCTACCAGCTCGTCAGCCAGGTCTCCCAGGCCATGGCCGCCGCGCACCGCGAGGGCCTGGCACACCTGCGGCTGACCCCCAGCGCGATACTGCGCACCTCCACGGGCCAGTACCGCATCCGCGGCCTCGCCGTGAACGCCGCCCTGCGCGGCATCACCAGCGAGACCCCGCAGCGCTCGGACACCGAGGCCATCGGCGCGCTCCTGTACGCCTCGCTGACCCAGCGCTGGCCGTACGAGAACGACGCCTACGGCCTGACCGGTCTGCCCAAGGGCGTCGGCCTGATCGCCCCCGACCAGGTCCGCGCGGGTGTGCACCGGGGTCTGGGCGAGCTGGCCATGCGCGCCCTCGCCAACGACGGGGCCACCGCCTCGCGGCAGGAACCCGCCTGCACCACCCCGGAGGAGCTCTCCAAGGCCGTGGCCGCGATGCCCCGCATCCGGCCGCCGGAGCCCACCTTCACGGCCCCTCCGGAGTACCAGCACACCACGTACCAACAGGGCAGCTACGGCAGGCCCCAGGGCCCCGGCATGCCCACCGCGCAGGTCACCGTCGTGCCTCCGCCGCCACCCCTGCAGAGCCGTACCGGCCGCGTCCTCAAGTGGGGCGTCGCGGCCCTGCTGATCGCCGCCCTCGGACTGGGCAGCTGGCAGCTCGCCGACACCCTGCTCAACCGGAACAACCAGGGCACCAGCGGCAGCCAGACCACGCACGAGAAGGCCGACGGCACCCCGGAGAAGAAAGAGCCCACGGTCCTCTCCATCAAGGGCGCCCACGAGTACTACCCCGACGGCGTGGCCCAGGACGCCGCCAACGTGGGGAACACCTTCGACGGCGACGCCAGAACCTACTGGCGCACCAAGAGCTACCGCGACGGCCCCGAGATGGATCCGGGCTTCAAGGCCGGCGTCGGCATCGTCTACGACCTCGGCTCCGAGCAGGCGGTCAACGGCGCTTCGATAGCGTTGAGGTACGCCGGCAACCACACGACCGTCACGCTCTACGCGGCCAACTCCACGTCCTCGTCGACCCCGGTCGGCTCCATGAAGAAGATCGCGACCGGCAGCACGTCGGACAGCACGCTCAAGGCGACCACGGACGCACCGGTCACCACGCGCTACGTCGTCGTCTGGATCACGGCGATGCCGCAGGCGGGCACCGACACGTACAGCGGAGCGGGGTACAAGCAAGCCATCACGGATGTGAAGTTCACGGGCTGAAGGACAGCAGGGGAGGGGGCCGGCGTTGAACGAAGCCACACCCGGCGGCCGCAGCGACCAGGAACTTCTGGCGCTGCACGCCGCCGGAGATCCGGACGCCTTCGGCGAGCTCGTACGCCGGCACCGCGACCGGCTGTGGGCCGTGGCTCTGCGCACGCTCGGCGACCGGGAGGAAGCCGCCGACGCGGTGCAGGACGCCCTCGTATCCGCTTACCGGGCCGCGCACACCTTCCGCGGCGAGTCCGCCGTCACGACCTGGCTCCACCGCATCACCGTGAACGCCTGTCTGGACCGGGCCCGCAAGGCCGCCTCCCGCAGGACGTCCCCGCTCGACGACACGGACCGCCTGGAGCGCCTTCTGGAGCCCCACGAGTCCGCCGAGGCGCCCGCGGAGCGCCAGGACCTCCACCGGCAGCTACTGGCGGCCCTGGGCACCCTCCCGGCCGATCAGCGGGCCGCTCTGGTCCTCGTCGACATGCAGGGCTACCCCGTCGCCGAGGCCGCCCACATCCTCGACGTCCCCGTCGGCACCGTGAAGAGCCGCTGCGCGCGCGGCAGGGCGAAACTCGTCCCACTCCTCACTCATCTGCGCACGCATACCGGGGATAACACCGACACGGAGCGGGGAAGGAACCGGACACCGGGGACAACCGTCCCACCGACGGCAGACCGCGGGGACCCGGCCCCGGATCCCAACGCAGTGAAGGGCGGAGGTGGACGAGCGTGAACTCCACACCCGGCGCGACCGGCACGATCGGGCACCCCGACGTCTCGGAGATCTCCGAGCTGGCGGAAGGCCTCCTCTCCCCGTCCCGCACCGCGGAGGTCCGCAGCCATCTCGGCGACTGCCCCCTGTGCGCCGACGTCCGCGCCTCCCTGGAGGAGATCCGGGCCCTGCTCGGCACCCTGCCCGGGCCGGCCCGGATGCCCGTCGACATCTCCGGCCGGATCGACGCGGCCCTCGCCGCCGAAGCCCTCCTCGACGCCACCACCCGGCACGAGGAGCCCTGGACCGGCCACCCGGACCAGGCGGCCCCGGAGGTCCCCGGTCCCGATGTTTCACGTGAAACATCCACCGGACCGCTCGGTGGTCCCGGCGCCCTGCGGCCCTCCGGTCACCCGACCGGCCCAACCGGCCCCGGCCGGCGTCGCGCACGCCGCCGGATCGCTCTCGCGGGCGGCCTCCTCGCGGCGTGCGCCGCCGGCGTGATGGTGTTCGGCCTGATGTCCGGCGACCGTGCCATGTCCGGCCTGTCCACGCGGAGCGACGCATCCGCCGCCCAGTCCAGCTCCGGCGCTCCCGAGTACACCGCCCAGGGGCTCCCCGGCACGGTGCGCGACCTCCTCGCCTCCGGCAGCCCGGGGGACAAGACTGCGGGGGACGGGAACAAGACCTTGGGAGTGGAGAACAGCCCTCCGGCCGAACCCAGCCTCGCCCCGGCCGATGGCCGGGTGCCCCGGGCACCCGCCTGCGTACAGGAAGCCACCGGCCGCACCGAGGCCCCCCTGGGCTTCGAGTCAGGCACCTACGAGGGCAAGGACGTCTTCCTCATCGTCCTGCCCCACCCCGGCGACCCCGCCGTCGTGGACGCCTATCTCGTCGGCTCCGCCTGCGTCACGGACCCCTCGGCCTCCCCTGGAAAGCCCTTGCTCACCCGTACCTACCCGAGGGGCTGAGCAGCCGGAGGCCAAGGGGGGAAATCTCGGGAATGCAGGCGCCGTAGGATCCGTTGGGTGGGGTGAGAGTCCACACCGGCCCCCCGGTAGGCAGCAGGCAGTCCGCAGAGACGAGGAATCAACCCGTGAGCGACGTACGAAACGTGATCATCATCGGCTCCGGGCCGGCCGGTTACACCGCCGCCCTGTACACCGCACGCGCTTCGCTCAAGCCCCTGGTCTTCGAAGGTGCCGTCACCGCCGGTGGCGCGCTGATGAACACCACCGAGGTCGAGAACTTCCCCGGCTTCCAGGACGGCATCATGGGGCCGGACCTCATGGACAACATGCGTGGCCAGGCCGAGCGCTTCGGCGCCGAGCTGATTCCGGACGACGTCGTCGCCGTGGACCTCACCGGTGAGATCAAGACCGTCACCGACACCGCCGGCACCGTGCACCGCGCCAAGGCCGTGATCGTGACCACCGGTTCCCAGCACCGCAAGCTCGGTCTGCCCAACGAGGACGCCCTCTCCGGTCGCGGCGTCTCCTGGTGCGCGACCTGCGACGGGTTCTTCTTCAAGGAGCACGACATCGCTGTGATCGGCGGCGGTGACACCGCGATCGAGGAAGCCACCTTCCTCTCCCGGTTCGCCAAGTCCGTCACGATCGTCCACCGCCGCGACTCCCTGCGCGCCTCCAAGGCCATGCAGGACCGGGCCTTCGCCGACCCGAAGATCAAGTTCGCCTGGGACAGCGAGGTCGCGGAGATCCACGGCGAACAGAAGCTCACCGGCCTCACCCTGCGCAACACCAAGACCGGCGAGACCTCCGAACTGCCCGTGACCGGCCTCTTCATCGCCGTCGGCCACGACCCGCGCACCGAGCTGTTCAAGGACCAGCTCGAGCTCGACGCGGACGGCTACCTCAAGGTCGACGCCCCCTCCACCCGCACCAGCCTCACCGGCGTGTTCGGCGCGGGCGACGTGGTCGACCACACCTACCGTCAGGCCATCACCGCCGCGGGCACGGGTTGCTCCGCGGCCCTCGACGCCGAGCGCTTCCTCGCCGCCCTCGCGGACGCCGAGAAGGCGCACGCGGCGGTCTGACACCCTCAGACAGCACCACACCCCACACCCCACTCCCCGCAGGAAAAGAAGGAGGCCGCTGTGGCCGGCACCCTCAAGACCGTCACCGACGCAAGCTTCGATGACGACGTCCTCAAGAGCGACAAGCCCGTCCTGGTGGACTTCTGGGCCGCCTGGTGCGGTCCGTGCCGCCAGATCGCTCCGTCCCTCGAGGCCATCGCCTCCGAGTACGGCGACGAGATCGAGATCGTCAAGCTCAACATCGACGAGAACCCGGAAACGGCGGCCAAGTACGGCGTCATGTCCATCCCGACGCTGAACGTCTACCAGGGCGGCGAGGTCGTCAAGACGATCGTCGGCGCCAAGCCGAAGGCCGCCATCCTGCGCGACCTCGACGGCTTCGTCACCATCAAGGCCTGACGCACCCGCGTCCCGGGCCGGACGCGATCGCGTGACACGGGGCCGCCCCCTGCCAGGGGCGGCCCCGTTCGCATGCCAGGACGGACGGGACCCAGGCCGGCTGCCCCCGTCTCACAGCGGACGCAGCGCCGGTTCCTTCCGGGCCGCGCCCAGCAGCCGGTCCAGAGCCAGCTCCACGTCTTCCTTCCACGACAGCGTGGAGCGCAGCTCCAGCCGCAGCCGGGGACGCGTCGGATGCGGACGTACCGTCTTGAAGCCCACCGCCAGCAGGTGGTCCGCCGGCAGCAGACAGGCCGGGCCGTCCCAACGGGCATCGCCGAACGCCTCGATCGCCCGGAACCCCCTGCGCAGCAAGTCCTTCGCCACCGTCTGGACCATCACCCGCCCCAGCCCCTGGCCCTGGTACCCCGGCATGATCCACGAGGTGATGAGCTGTACCGCGTCCGGGGACACCGGGCTGGTCGGGAACGCCGTCGCGCGCGGCACGTACGCCGGCGGCGCGTACAGGACGAATCCCACGGGTACCTCGTCCACGTAGACCACCCGGCCGCACGAGCCCCACTCCAGGAGGACGGCGGAGATCCACGCCTCCTTCTCCTCAGCGGCGTTCCCCGCCTTCACGGCGGCCTCGCCACTGACGGGGTCCAGCTCCCAGAAGACACAGGACCGACAACGCCGGGGCAGGTCTTGGAGGTTGTCCAGCGTGAGCGGTACCAGCCGACGACCCATGACCGCATGGTATCCACAGCGCGAATCACCCGAAACCGCGACAAGGCAAAGGGGGCGGGCCGCACCGGCTCACACCGGCACGACCCGCCCCCAGGCTGTGGGTTACTCCCCGCCGGCGCCCTGGTCCAGCACCCGGCCCTCGCCCGGCGCCAGAGTCCCCAGAATCCGCTCCAGGTCCTCCATCGACGCGAACTCGACGGTGATCTTGCCCTTCTTCTGGCCGAGATCCACCTTCACCCGCGTCTCGAACCGGTCCGACAACCGCGTCGCCAGCTCGTTGAGCGCCGGAGCGACCCGGGCACCCGCCCGCGGACCCTTCGGCTTCACCGCACTCGGCGACTCCGACCCCATCAGCGCCACGATCTCCTCGACCGCACGCACCGAGAGGCCCTCGGCCACGATCCGGTGCGCCAGCCGGTCCTGCTCCTCGGAGTTGTCCACCGACAGCAGTGCCCGCGCGTGCCCCGCGGACAGCACACCCGCCGCCACCCGCCGCTGCACGGGCGGGGAGAGCTTCAGCAGGCGCAGCGTGTTCGAGACCTGCGGACGGGAACGCCCGATCCGGTCCGCCAGCTGGTCGTGCGTGCAGTTGAAGTCCTGGAGCAGCTGGTCGTACGCGGCCGCCTCCTCCAGGGGGTTCAGCTGCGCCCGGTGCAGGTTCTCCAGGAGCGCGTCCAGCAGCAGCTTCTCGTCGTCCGTGGCCCGGATGATCGCCGGAATCCGGTCCAGGCCGGCCTCCCGGCACGCCCGCCAGCGCCGCTCACCCATGATCAGCTCATAGCGGTCCGGGCCGGACTGGCGCACCACCACCGGCTGGAGCAGACCCACCTCCTGAATGGAGGTGACCAGCTCGGCCAGCGCGTCCTCGTCGAACACCTCGCGCGGCTGCCGCGGATTCGGCGTGATCGAGTCCATCAGGAGCTCTGCGAACGTCGCCCCCGCCACCTCACCGGCCACCGGAGCGGCGACCGGCTCCGGCTCGCTCACGGACGAGGCCACCGATGATGTTTCACGTGAAACATCGGCCTGCGCCAGCGAAGCCAGCTTCGCCGCCGCGACACCCCGCTCCGAAGGCAGCACCGGCACCGCCGACGGGGACATCGACCCGGCGCCGATCACCGGCGGCACCTTCTCCTGGGGAGCGGCGGGAATCAGCGCGCCGAGCCCCCGCCCCAGACCCCTACGTCGCTCACTCACTGGATCCCCTCCGCCATGCTGTGCGTGTTGTTCATGCCCGCACCCTGATGGGGGTGCTGGGGGTCGTACTGGAATCCGGCCCCGCGCAGCGCGATCTCCCGCGCCGCCTCCAGGTAGGAGAGGGAACCGCTGGAACCCGGGTCGTACGTCAGCACCGTCTGCCCGTAGCTCGGAGCCTCGGAGATGCGCACCGACCGCGGAATGCTCGTGCGCAGCACCTCCTTGCCGAAGTGGGTGCGCACCTCCTCCGCCACCTGCGAGGCCAGCCGGGTCCTGCCGTCGTACATCGTCAGCAGGATCGTCGACACGTGCAGCGTCGGGTTCAGGTGCGCCCGCACCAGGTCCACGTTGCGCAGCAGCTGGCCGAGGCCCTCCAGCGCGTAGTACTCGCACTGGATCGGGATCAGCACTTCCGCGCCCGCGACCAGGGCGTTCACCGTCAGCAGGCCCAGCGAGGGCGGGCAGTCGATCAGGATGTAGTCGAGCGGCTGCTCGTACGCCTGGATGGCTCGCTGGAGACGGCTCTCCCGTGCCACGAGGGACACCAGCTCGATCTCCGCACCCGCCAGGTCGATCGTGGCCGGCGCGCAGAAGAGCCCCTCCACGTCGGCCACCGGCTGGACGACCTCCATCAGCGGACGGCTGTCCACGAGCACGTCGTAGATGGACGGCACGTCCGCGTGGTGGTCGATGCCCAGCGCCGTCGAGGCGTTGCCCTGCGGGTCGAGGTCGACCACCAGGACGCGGGCGCCGTGCAGGGCCAGGGATGCGGCCAGGTTCACGGTCGACGTGGTCTTGCCCACGCCGCCCTTCTGGTTGGCCACCACCATGATCCGGGTCTTCGGGGGCCTCGGCAGGCCCTCGCCCGCACGTCCGAGGGCCTCCACCGCGATCTGGGCGGCACGGCCGATGGGCGTGTCTTCGTTGTCCACCAGGGGCGGGGCCGATGTTTCACGTGAAACATCGTCGCCCGGGAATTCAGAGCGGGGACCGGGGACCGGATCGGCCATCGGCCCCGCAAGGTTGGCGTCTGACCGCACGGTGTCACTCTCCTCGGCATCAGGCTCGCGATGAACAGAGCCTGCCATGTCACCGGGGTTGCGAACCAGCGGGGCCCGTACTCCTGTGGATGAATCCACCGATGTGGACAACTCCGTCCCCCCTTCACCCTTGCGGAGACGGGGGGACGTAGCCGCACGACCGCGGCTGATGATTCCGTGCAGCAGAGAGCGACGTTTCACGTGAAACACGATGCCCGGACGGAGTCATCCGGCCGCTACGACACTCCGAAATCCATACCTATAGGGCTCAACACCCCTGCGATACGGCTGCGAACACTGCCCGGCAGGGGCTCAGCGGCGCCGGCGCGTACGGCTCACCCGGGCGGCCTTGGCCCGCTTCGCCGCGAACCGCACCCCGCCGGGGCTTTCCCCGACCTCGACCCGCACCACGGTGGAGAGCGGGTCCACGATCCCCTCGCCGACGTGGAGCACCGAGGTCTTCACCACACCGAGCTTGGTCAGCGCGGCCTTCGCCGCCACCAGCTCCTCCTCGGCGGTGTCGCCCTTCAGCGCCAGCATCTCGCCGTACGGGCGCAGCAGGGGCACACCCCATCCAGCGAGCCGGTCCAGCGGTGCCACCGCGCGCGCCGTCACCACGTGCACCGGCTGGAGCTTGCCGAGGACTTCCTCGGCCCGCCCGCGCACGACCGTCACGTGGTCGAGCCCCAGGAGCTCCACGACTTCCTGGAGGAAGTTCGTGCGGCGCAGCAGCGGCTCCAGCAGCGTGATCTTCAGGTCCCTGCGCACCAGGGCCAGCGGAATGCCGGGGAGACCGGCGCCCGAACCCACGTCGCACACGGTGACGCCCTCGGGCACCACTTCCGAGAGCACGGCGCAGTTCAACAGGTGCCTCTCCCAGAGCCGCGGCACCTCGCGCGGCCCGATCAGGCCCCGCTTGACACCCGCGTCCGCCAGCAGCTCCGCGTACCGCACAGCTTCCGGGAAATGCTCACCGAACACCGCACGCGCCTCTTCAGGCGCCTGGGGTGCTTCTTCGGGCATCGGGGGAAGCTCAGCTGCCTCCGTCACGGGGACCGTCCTTCCGTACCGCATGGTTGTGGCCGTGCCGTGCCGCGGGCCACGTCGTCACTGCCAGGCTGACAAACATCGGCCCCGCCTGCGAGACAGACGGGGCCGGACACTCAAGCTTCCGGTCAGGCCGGAAGCACGACGACGAAGCGCTGCGGCTCCTCGCCCTCGGACTCGCTCCGCAGACCGGCGGCCGCCACGGCGTCGTGGACGACCTTCCGCTCGAAGGGGGTCATCGGGTCAAGCTTCAGGGGCTCGCCGGACGACTTCACGTCCTCCGCCGCCTTGGCGCCGAGAGCCGTCAGCTCCTCGCGCTTCTTCGCCCGGAAGCCGCCGATGTCCAGCATCAGCCGGCTGCGGTCCCCGGTCTCGCGGTGCACGGCGAGACGGGTCAGCTCCTGCAGAGCCTCCAGCACCTCGCCGTCACGGCCCACGAGCTTCTGCAGGTCGCGCGCGGATTCGCTGACGATGGAGACAGAGGCGCGGTCCGCCTCGACGTCCATGTCGATGTCGCCGTCCAGGTCGGCGATGTCCAGCAGACCCTCAAGGTAGTCGGCCGCGATCTCACCCTCCTGCTCGAGGCGGGTCAGGGTGTCGCCACTCTCAGCGGCGGCGGTGGTGGTGCCTTCCGTCACGGGAGGGACTCCTTCTTACTTCTTGGGAGAGGGCTTGCTGGGGGGCGTCTGGCGCTGAGACTTCGACTGCCGCTTGGGCTGCTGGCGCTTCTGGGCACCACCACTGCCGGCCGCGTCGGCATCGACCGTCGCCTCGACGCTCTTCGTCACGGAGCCGTCCGCCTGCGCGGCCATGCCCTGCTTGGAGAGACCGGAGATGAACTTGCGCTCGTTGTCGTTGCGGTCCGCGCCCTTGGCCACGATCGCCGCGACGATCTTCTTCTTGCCCCGGCCCTTGAGCTCACCGTGCGCAGCCACCTGCTTCAGCAGGCGCGTCAGGTACTGGTCCTGGGCCATGCTGCCCGGGGTGGGGTTCCGGCTGATCACGAACATCTGCTGGCCCATGGTCCACAGGTTCGTGGTCAGCCAGTAGACGAGGACGCCGACGGGGAAGTTGATGCCCATGACCGCGAAGATCAGGGGGAAGACGTACATCAGCATCTTCTGCTGCTGCATGAACGGCGTCTTGACCGAGAGGTCGACGTTCTTCTGCATCAGCTGGCGCTGCGTGTAGAACTGCGACAGCGACATCATCACGATCATGACCGCCGTGACGATCCGCACGTCGGTGATGTCGGCGCCCAGAGCGGCGACCTTGTCCGCGCTGTCCGTGAACTTGGACGCGAGCGGGGCTCCGAAGATGTGCGCGTTACGCGCGCTCTCCAGCAGCGGGCCGTCGATCTTGCCGATCGGCGTGCCGTTGGCGATGGAGGCAAGCACGTGGTAGAGCGCGAAGAAGAACGGGGACTGCGCCAGGATGGGAAGGCACGAGGAGAGCGGGTTGGTACCCGTCTCCTTGTACAGCTTCATCATCTCTTCGGACTGGCGCTGCTTGTCGTTCTTGTAGCGCTCCTGGATCGCCTTCATCTTCGGCTGGATCGCCTGCATGCCGCGCGTCGCCTTGATCTGCTTCACGAAGAGCGGGATCAGGCAGATGCGGATCAAGATCACCAGGGAGACGATGGACAGGCCCCAGGCCCAACCACTGTCCGCGCCGAACATGGCGCCGTACACCTTGTGGAACTGAACGATGATCCACGAGACGGGCGTGGTAATAAAGCTGAACAGACTGGCAATCGTGTCCACTAATCAGGCTCCTTGAGCATTGCGAGATCTACGCAACGCACTGCGCAGCTGCTCGTGCCAACGCGGGCGTTTCCGGGGTGGGACGTGGTCCACGCCACCCGGGGACCACGGATTGCACCGCAGGATCCGCCAGGCGGTCAGAGCCGTCCCCTTCACCGCACCATGCCGGTCGATGGCCGTGTACCCGTAGTGCGAGCACGAGGGGTAGTAGCGGCACACCGGCCCGAGCAGCGGACTGATCGTCCACTGGTACAGCTTGATCAATGCGAGCAGCGGGTACTTCATCGAGCCACGCCTCCCAGGAGCCGCAGCAATGCGGCATCGAGGTCCCGGGCCAGCTCGTCGAGACCGGCATCACCCGCTCCGGGCAGAGCCCGTACCACCATCAGGCTACCTTCGGGCAGCTGAGACAGCCGCTCGCGGACGAGATGGCGCAAACGGCGCTTGACCCGGTTGCGTACGACGGCGATGCCGACAGCCTTGCTGACGACGAAACCCGCACGCGTCGAGGGATCGATCTCCCCCGGCGCGTGCGGGTCCGTTGCACCGCTTGTACGTAGGTGGACGACGAGGAGCGGGCGACCGGCCCGGCGACCTCGACGTACCGCGCTCGCGAAGTCCTCGCGCCGCCTCAGCCGATTTTCGGGAGACAGCACGACGTCACGATCCGCCCGTCAGTTACGCGGAGAGTTCGGCGCGGCCCTTGCCACGACGGTTCGCGAGGATGGCGCGGCCGGCACGGGTACGCATCCGGAGACGGAAGCCGTGGGTCTTGGCACGACGGCGGTTGTTCGGCTGGAAGGTGCGCTTGCTCACTCGGGGGCTCCAGAGAATAAATCGTTTAGGCGGGACATCGCCTGGCTGTCACCGTGCGCCCACGAGGAGAAAACTCGCGTGTTCGCCCGAGTGGCACCGCAAAACGATCACAACCAGTGATCTTCGCCCATCGGTAGGCAGGCGGCAGCAGCCATCGACAACTCGACCTCGTTACGGTACGCGCGGCTACGCCATCCGGTCAAACCGAGCCGACGGTGCCCCACACTGTGCACAGGCTGTGGACAACGACTTGAACCGTACCCGCTGGCCTGACTACCGTTGCCTGACCCCGGTTTTTTTGTCCCGACCGTCCCAAAGAACCACACATTCGTGGGACCCCCTGTTGAGAGAGCGTGCTCTGTGGCTGACGTACCTGCCGATCTTGCCGCAGTGTGGCCAAGGGTGCTCGAAAAGCTCCTCGGGGAGGGACAGAACAGCATCGAGCCCAAGGACAAGCAGTGGGTCGAGCGCTGCCAGCCCCTGGCCCTGGTGGCGGACACCGCGCTGCTTGCCGTCCCCAACGAGTACGGCAAGCGCGTGCTCGAGGGCCGGCTCGCCCCGCTCATCAGCGACGCCCTCAGCCGTGAGTGCGGCCGCCCCATCCGGATCGCGATCACGGTCGACGACTCCGCCGGCGAGCCCTCGCCCCCGGCCCCGTCCTCGCCTTCCTCCCACGACGGCTACGAACCGTACGGCGGCCAGCGCCCCGGCGGGCACACCGGTCCCATGGGCCACACCGGCCCCGCCGACGACCAACTCCCGAGCGCCCGCCCCGCCTACCCGGACTACCAGCAGCCGCGCTCCGAGCCCGGCGCCTGGCCCCGCGGCGGCCAGCAGGACGACTACGGCTGGCAGCAGCCCCGCCTCGGCGGTTTCCCCGAGCGCGACCCGTACGCCTCCCCGCAGCCGGGCTACATGCAGCAGTCCGAGCCCTCCTCCTACGACCAGGGCTCCTACGAACAGCAGAAGTACGAGCAGCAGGGTTACGAGGGTCAGCAGCAGCGCTCCTCCCGCCAGTACGAGCAGCAGCAGTACGACCAGCCGCCCGCGCGGCAGGCCCCCAGCCGGCCCGCACCCTCGGCCCCGTCCGGCGGATCCACCTCGGGCCCGCTGGAGCCGACCGCCCGGCTGAACCCCAAGTACCTCTTCGACACCTTCGTCATCGGCGCCTCCAACCGCTTCGCGCACGCCGCCGCGGTGGCCGTCGCCGAGGCGCCGGCGAAGGCGTACAACCCGCTCTTCATCTACGGGGAGTCGGGGCTCGGCAAGACGCACCTGCTGCACGCCATCGGGCACTACGCGCGGAGCCTCTACCCCGGCACCCGGGTGCGGTACGTGAGCTCCGAGGAATTCACCAACGAGTTCATCAACTCGATCCGCGACGGCAAGGGCGACGCGTTCCGCAAGCGCTACCGCGAGATGGACATCCTGCTCGTCGACGACATCCAGTTCCTCGCGAGCAAGGAGTCGACGCAGGAGGAGTTCTTCCACACCTTCAACACGCTCCACAACGCCAACAAGCAGATCGTGCTCTCCTCCGACCGGCCGCCCAAGCAGCTCGCCACCCTGGAGGACCGGCTCCGCAACCGGTTCGAGTGGGGCCTGATCACCGACGTCCAGCCGCCCGAGCTGGAGACCCGTATCGCGATCCTGCGCAAGAAGGCCGTCCAGGAGCAGCTCAACGCCCCGCCGGAGGTGCTGGAGTTCATCGCCTCCCGCATCTCGCGCAACATCCGCGAGCTGGAGGGGGCGCTGATCCGGGTCACGGCCTTCGCGAGCCTGAACCGGCAGCCGGTCGACCTGGGACTGACCGAGGACGTCCTGAAGAACCTGATCCCGGGCGGCGAGGACAGCTCGCCCGAGATCACCGCCACCGACATCATGGCGGCCACCGCCGACTACTTCGGGCTGACCGTGGACGACCTGTGCGGCTCCTCGCGCAGCCGGGTCCTGGTCACCGCCCGGCAGATCTCCATGTACCTGTGCAGGGAGCTCACGGACCTCTCGCTGCCCAAGATCGGGGCGCAGTTCGGCGGCCGCGACCACACCACCGTCATGCACGCGGACCGCAAGATCCGCGCCCTGATGGCGGAACGCCGCTCCATCTACAACCAGGTGACCGAGCTCACCAACCGCATCAAGAACGGCTGACACCGGCTCTGTGTACGTGCCGTACGGGCGCCGTCGAGGCCCCTTCAAACGCTTCGAGAGGGCGCTCCCGGGTTACTTCGGGGGCGCCCTTCTTCATGCGTGCGCCCCTGGCCTGTTCGAATACGCCCCCTTGGGGGCAACTCATCCACAGATTGGGCGACTTTCTTCCGTCCACACCCTGGGGACGGACCGCACAACCCACAAGGCTGTCCACAGGGCCCAGGTGTGAGGCACCATCAGGGCTGGTCAGACCCCTGTGGAATTGTGCACAACGACTATCCACAGGCTGTGGACGAAATATTCATCCACAGGTCTGTCCACGGCGTTGTCCACCGCCGGTCCACAGCTTCCCGGGTCCTGTGCACAGGATCAGACGACTTCCCCACACCGTTGTCCACTGTTCGGCAACCAGGAACCCTCCATCACCGCCCCGAGTGAAAGCGGTCACACCGAAGTCGACGTTTGGGTTGTGGAGTACTCGGGAAAACCTGGGGACGCACCTGTGGAGTAGTCGGGGTCATCTGTGGATGGCCTGTGCAGAAGTTTTCGTTCTCCACAGAGACACGTGGTTGTCCACCGGTGTCGCCCACAGGGTGTGGGGATAAAAAACGCGGGCTGACCTGCAAAAACACTGTTATCCACCGTTTCCACAGGCCCTACTACTACCCCCATAGAGAGTTAGCCCGGTTTCGGTTTTCAAGCAGGTCCTGTGCACAACTCGGTGGATCGCCCTCCCCGACACCTCGCTCCCGACTTGACCGCCGGCAGCGACGACTGTCGGCGCCGTACGTCAGACTGGTCCCCGGCATCGGTCGAGGCATCGACGAGCCGACGACGAAGGCCGGCAGACGAGCGAGCAACAGCAGGAGGCGGTTTCCGGTGAAGATCCGGGTGGAGCGCGACGTACTCGCGGAGGCGGTGGCCTGGGCTGCCCGTAGCCTCCCGGCCCGGCCGCCGGTGCCCGTTCTCGCGGGAATGCTGCTGAAGGCCGAGGAGGGCAAGCTGTCCCTCTCCGGCTTCGACTACGAGGTCTCGGCCCGTGTCTCCGTCGAGGCGGACGTCGAGGAGGACGGCACCGTCCTGGTCTCCGGCCGGCTGCTCGCCGACATCTGCCGCGCCCTCCCCAACCGCCCGGTGGAGATTTCCACAGAGGGTGTACGGGCGACCGTGGTCTGCGGCTCCTCGCGATTCACACTCCACACGCTGCCTGTGGAGGAGTACCCGGCGCTGCCGACGATGCCCACCGCGACCGGCACCGTGCCCGGCGAGGTCTTCGCCTCCGCCGCCGCCCAGGTCGCCATCGCCGCGGGCCGCGACGACACGCTGCCCGTGCTGACCGGTGTCCGCATCGAGATCGAGGGCGACAAGGTCACCCTGGCCTCCACCGACCGCTACCGCTTCGCGGTCCGCGAGTTCCTGTGGAAGCCCGAGGACCCCGAGGCCTCGGCCGTGGCCCTGGTGCCCGCCAAGACCCTCCTGGACACCGCCAAGTCGCTCACCAGCGGCGACACGGTCACCATCGCGCTGTCGGGCTCCGGCCAGGGCGAGGGCCTCATCGGCTTCGAGGGCGCCGGCCGGCGCACCACCACCCGCCTCCTCGAGGGCGACCTGCCGAAGTACCGCACGCTCTTCCCGACGGAGTTCAACTCCGTCGCCGTGATCGAGACCGCCCCGTTCGTCGAGGCCGTCAAGCGCGTGGCCCTCGTCGCCGAGCGCAACACCCCGGTCCGTCTCAGCTTCGAGCAGGGCGTGCTGATCCTGGAGGCCGGTTCCTCCGACGACGCACAGGCTGTGGAGCGCGTCGACGCGAAGCTGGAGGGCGACGACATCTCGATCGCCTTCAACCCGACCTTCCTGCTGGACGGCCTGAGCGCGATCGACTCGCCGGCCGCGCAGCTCAGCTTCACCACGTCCACCAAGCCGGCGCTGCTCAGCGGCCGCCCGGCGGTCGACGCCGAGGCCGACGAGGCGTACAAGTACCTGATCATGCCGGTCCGCCTCTCCGGCTGACCCCGGAAACGACGCGGCAGCCCCTCGGGCCCGGCCCCGCTTCCCGCGGACCGGGCCCGAGGGCGTTCCGCCCTCCCGCCCGCGAAGCCCCGTAGCGTCCCTGCAGCGGCCTCGTGGGGGCCCACAGGGCCTTCCCCGGATCCCGTACGGAGCCTCGTGCGCGGCCCGTCGCGCGCCTCGGCGCCGACACCCCGAGTGCCCGTGGCGCCGGGCGCCGCGGCCCGGCGTAGGCTCGGCACGGGGGGATGTCCCCGGGCAGGGGAGCACCCCGGCACAGACGGCCACAACGCTTAAGGAACCACCTGATGGAGCTTGGTCTCGTCGGTCTCGGCAAGATGGGCGGCAACATGCGCGAGCGCATCCGCCGCGCCGGCCACACCGTCATCGGATACGACCGCAACCCGGACCTCGCCGATGTCCACAGCCTGTCGGAACTTGTGGACAGCCTGCAGGCCCCCCGCGTGGTGTGGGTCATGGTCCCGGCCGGCGCGGCGACCCAGTCCACCGTGGACGAGCTCGCGGGCCTGCTCTCGCCCGGCGACATCGTCGTGGACGGCGGCAACTCCCGCTGGACCGACGACGAGAAGCACGGCGCCGAGCTGGCCGCCAAGGGCATCGGCTTCGTGGACTGCGGAGTCTCGGGCGGCGTCTGGGGCCTGGAGAACGGCTACGCGCTGATGTACGGCGGCGACAAGGAGCACGTCGCGGCCGTCCAGCCGGTCTTCGACGCCCTCAAGCCCGAGGGTGAGTTCGGCGCCGTGCACGCCGGCAAGATCGGCGCCGGCCACTTCGCGAAGATGGTCCACAACGGCATCGAGTACGCCATGATGCAGGCCTACGCCGAGGGCTGGGAGCTCCTGGAGAAGGTCGACTCGGTCACGGACGTCCGCGAGGTGTTCCGGTCCTGGCAGGAGGGCACGGTCATCCGTTCCTGGCTGCTGGACCTGGCCGTGAACGCGCTGGACGAGGACGAGCACCTGCAGCAGCTGCGCGGCTTCGCGCAGGACTCCGGAGAGGGCCGCTGGACGGTCGAGGCCGCGATCGACAACGCCGTGCCGCTGCCCGCGATCACGGCCTCGCTCTTCGCACGCTTCGCGTCCCGCCAGGACGACTCCCCGCAGATGAAGATGATCGCCGCGCTGCGCAACCAGTTCGGCGGCCACGCGGTCGAGAAGAAGTAATCCACAACCGCTCCACAGGTCCACCGTGCACCTGTGCACAGCCTGTAGATCCACAGCCTGTAGATCCACAGCCTGTAGATCCACAGCCTGTGGAGCGGAGCACGGCAGAGCAGCAGGAAGCCGGGGGAGGTCGGCGCCACATGCACGTTTCGCATCTCTCGTTGGCCGACTTCCGCTCGTACGCCCGGGCCGAGGTTCCCCTCGACCCGGGCGTCACCGCTTTCGTCGGCCCCAACGGGCAGGGCAAGACCAATCTCGTCGAGGCGATCGGCTACCTCGCGACCCTCGGCAGCCACCGCGTCTCCGCGGACGCCCCGCTCGTGCGGATGGGCGCCGAGCGCGCCGTCATCCGGGCCGCCGTCACCCAGGGCGAGCGCCAGCAGCTCGTGGAGCTGGAGCTGAATCCGGGCCGCGCCAACCGGGCCCGGATCAACAGGTCCTCGCAGGTCAGGCCGCGGGACGTGCTGGGCATCGTGCGCACGGTCCTGTTCGCCCCCGAGGACCTGGCCCTGGTCAAGGGTGACCCGGGGGAGCGGCGCCGCTTCCTCGACGAGCTCGTCACGGCCCGCTCGCCGCGCATGGCGGCCGTCCGCTCGGACTACGAGCGGGTGCTCAAGCAGCGCAACACCCTGCTGAAGTCGGCGGCGATGGCCCGCCGGCACGGCGGGCGCTCCATGGACCTGTCCACCCTCGACGTGTGGGACCAGCACCTGGCGCGCACGGGCGCGGAGCTCATGGCCCACCGGCTCGACCTGCTCGCGACCCTGCTGCCGCTGGCCGACAAGGCCTACGAGCAGCTCGCGCCCGGCGGCGGACCGCTCGGCGTGGCCTACAAGTCCTCCGCGGGCGAGCAGGTGGACAGCGGCGAGGCCCGCACCCGCGAGGCGCTGTACGAGGTCCTCCTCGGCGCGCTGGCGGAGGTGCGCAAGGGAGAGATCGAGCGCGGGGTGACCCTGGTCGGCCCGCACCGCGACGACATGGTGCTGCGCCTCGGGGAGCTGCCGGCCAAGGGGTACGCGAGCCACGGCGAGTCCTGGTCGTACGCGCTGGCCTTGCGGCTGGCCTCCTACGAGCTGCTGCGCGCGGAAGGCAGTGAGCCGGTGCTGATCCTCGACGACGTGTTCGCGGAGCTGGACGCGCGGCGCCGGGAGCGGCTGGCGGAGCTGGTGGCGCCCGGCGAGCAGGTGCTGGTGACGGCGGCGGTCGACGACGACGTGCCCGGGGTGCTGGTCGGGACCCGGTTCGCGGTGGCCGGCGGGGAGGTGACCCGGCTGTGAGCGGCAAGGAGCAGAACCCACCGCAGGAGCCGCAGCGCAAGGCGGCCGAGCCGTCGGGTGTGGACCTGGCGCGCCAGGCCCTGGCGGCGGCGCGCGAGCAGGCGCGGGCCCGGGGCAACGCGGCGCAGAACAAGAAGGGCCGGTACCAGCCGGGCCTGCGCTCGGGCGCCCGCGCGGACGGCCGGGACCCGATGCCGCTGATGGCGGCGCTGGACCGGCTGCGCACGGAGCGCGGCTGGGAGATGCCGATGGCGGTGGCGGGCGTGATGGAGCGCTGGCCGGAGATCGTCGGCCACGACATCGCCACGCACTGCGTGCCCGACCGGTACGAGGACCGCGAGCTGGTGGTCCGCTGCGATTCCTCGGCGTGGGCGGCGCAGCTGAAACTGCTGGCCCCGCAGCTGGTGGCCCGGCTCAACGCGGACCTGGGGCAGGGCACCGTCCGGCTGATCAAGGTGCACGGCCCCGGCGGCGGGCCGAAGCGGTACGGCCCCTGGCGGGCCCCGGGGAGCACGGGTCCCGGCGACACCTACGGGTGAGCCCGCGGGCCCTGTGCCGGGGGGCCCGACTCCGCGGGATCCGCCTCTGCGGGGTCTGACTCCGCGAGGCCCCCCGCGCCCGAGCGCGGCCGGTCGAACCGGCTCGCTCGACCGTGCGTGTCCCTGTCGTGCCCCGGCCCGTGCCCGTATCCGCGCCCCGATGCGCGTACGCCCGTACGGCCGCCGTCCGCGTGCACCCGTACGGGTGAGTAGGGATCCGGTGGACGACCGTACGTACGGCTGTTCGGGTGGTGTCCCTCACGGTAGCGAGAGGTTGACAGCCCGAAGCGCTCAATGCCCGTGTGAGCCTCTTTGAGCCCCTCCCCGGATATGGGGAGTCGGAGAGAGGAGTTTCCGGGCGGCACATGCGGACTCAGGTACCGGCAAACGCCCATTCATGGGGGTGATACCGGTAGACTGAACGAGAATCCCGCGCACGCGCGGGATTCAGTCGAGTAAAGCTGACCACCGCTGACAACGCAGATCGACGCAGCCGCTCCCGCTTGCATGCATGCCGGCCCGGAGTACGGCCTGTGCTGTGCCAGAAAGGGCGCTTCGTGGCCGATTCCGGCAACCCCAACGACAACCAGTCCACAGTCGGCCAGAACGGCGAGGTCACGTCCTCGTACGACGCCAGTGCCATCCAGGTCCTCGAGGGCCTGGACGCGGTCCGCAAGCGGCCCGGCATGTACATCGGCTCGACCGGTGAGCGCGGGCTCCACCACCTCGTCTACGAAGTGGTCGACAACTCGGTCGACGAGGCCCTGGCCGGGCACGCGGACACCATCGACGTCACGATCCTCGCCGACGGCGGCGTGCGCGTGATCGACAACGGCCGCGGCATCCCGGTCGGCATCGTGCCGTCCGAGGGGAAGCCGGCCGTCGAGGTCGTGCTGACGGTCCTGCACGCGGGCGGCAAGTTCGGCGGCGGCGGCTACGCCGTCTCCGGCGGTCTGCACGGCGTCGGCGTCTCCGTCGTGAACGCCCTGTCGACCAGGGTCGCGGTCGAGGTCAAGACCGACGGTTACCGCTGGACCCAGGACTACAAGCTCGGTGTCCCGACGGCGGCACTGCTGAAGAACGAGGAGACGTCCGAGACGGGCACCTCGGTCACCTTCTGGGCCGACGGCGACATCTTCGAGACCACCGAGTACTCCTTCGAGACGCTTTCGCGCCGCTTCCAGGAGATGGCCTTCCTCAACAAGGGCCTGACCCTCTCGCTGACGGACGAGCGCGAGTCGGCGAAGGCCACGATGGGCGCGGACACCGCCGAGGAGACCGACGACCAGCAGGCGCGCACGGTCAAGTACTACTACGAGGGCGGCATCGTCGACTTCGTGAAGTACCTCAACTCGCGCAAGGGCGAGATGATCCACCCGACCGTCATCGATGTCGAGGCCGAGGACAAGGAGCGCATGCTCTCGGTCGAGATCGCGATGCAGTGGAACTCGCAGTACACCGAGGGCGTCTACTCCTTCGCGAACACGATCCACACGCACGAGGGCGGCACGCACGAAGAGGGCTTCCGCGCGGCGATGACCGGCCTGGTCAACCGCTACGCGCGCGAGAAGAAGTTCCTCCGCGAGAAGGACGACAACCTCGCCGGCGAGGACATCCGCGAGGGTCTGACGGCGATCATCTCGATCAAGCTGGGCGAGCCGCAGTTCGAGGGCCAGACGAAGACCAAGCTGGGCAACACGGAGGCCAAGACCTTCGTGCAGAAGGTCGTCCACGAGCACCTCAACGACTGGTTCGACCGCAACCCGGTCGAAGCCGCGGACATCATCCGCAAGTCGATCAACGCGGCCACGGCGCGCGTCGCGGCCCGCAAGGCCCGCGACCTCACCCGCCGCAAGGGTCTGCTGGAGAGCGCCTCGCTGCCGGGCAAGCTGTCGGACTGCCAGTCGAACGACCCGACGAAGTGCGAGATCTTCATCGTCGAGGGCGACTCGGCCGGCGGTTCGGCGAAGTCCGGCCGCAACCCGATGTACCAGGCCATCCTGCCGATCCGCGGCAAGATCCTGAACGTCGAGAAGGCGCGGATCGACAAGATCCTCCAGAACACCGAGGTCCAGGCGCTGATCAGTGCTTTCGGTACCGGTGTGCACGAGGACTTCAACATCGAGAAGCTCCGGTATCACAAGATCATCCTGATGGCGGACGCCGACGTCGACGGCCAGCACATCAACACCCTGCTGCTGACCTTCCTGTTCCGCTTCATGCGGCCGCTGGTCGAGGCCGGTCACGTGTACCTGTCGCGTCCGCCGCTCTACAAGATCAAGTGGGGCCGCGACGACTTCGAGTACGCGTACTCGGACCGCGAGCGCGACGCGCTGGTGGCGCTCGGCAAGCAGAACGGCAAGCGGATCAAGGAAGACTCGATCCAGCGCTTCAAGGGTCTGGGCGAGATGAACGCCGAGGAACTGCGCATCACCACGATGGACGTGGACCACCGCGTGCTCGGCCAGGTCACCCTGGACGACGCCGCGCAGGCCGACGACCTGTTCTCGGTGCTGATGGGTGAGGACGTCGAAGCCCGGCGCTCCTTCATCCAGCGCAACGCCAAGGACGTTCGCTTCCTCGACATCTGAGTCGGCTCAGCTGACCGCCTGAAAGGACCTCTGACCAGCAATGGCCGACGAAACCACCCCCACCGCCGCGGAATCCGCGGAGGAGCAGCCCGTCATGCGCATCGAGCCCGTCGGGCTCGAGACCGAGATGCAGCGCTCCTACCTCGACTACGCGATGTCCGTCATCGTCTCCCGCGCGCTGCCCGACGTACGGGACGGCCTCAAGCCGGTCCACCGCCGTGTGCTGTACGCGATGTACGACGGCGGCTACCGGCCCGAGAAGGGCTTCTACAAGTGCGCCCGCGTCGTCGGCGACGTCATGGGCACGTACCACCCGCACGGTGACTCCTCGATCTACGACGCCCTGGTCCGCCTGGCCCAGCCGTGGTCGCTGC
Organism: Streptomyces tatrensis; assembly: GCF_049310065.1. Lineage (NCBI taxonomy): Bacteria > Bacillati > Actinomycetota > Actinomycetes > Kitasatosporales > Streptomycetaceae > Streptomyces > Streptomyces tatrensis. Next base: position 4,851,907 of record NZ_JBMDLB010000011.1, read on the forward strand.
GCATGCCGCTCGTGGACTCCAACGGCAACTTCGGCTCCCCGGGCAACGACCCGGCGGCCGCGATGCGCTACACCGAGTGCAAGCTCATGCCGCTGGCCATGGAGATGCTCCGGGACATCGACGAGGAGACCGTCGACTTCACGGACAACTACGACGGCCGCAACCAGGAGCCCACCGTCCTGCCGGCGCGGTTCCCGAACCTGCTGATCAACGGCTCCGCGGGCATCGCGGTCGGCATGGCCACCAACATCCCGCCGCACAACCTGCGCGAGGTCGCGGCCGGCGCCCAGTGGGCGCTGGAGCACCCGGAGGCCTCGCACGAGGAGCTCCAGGACGCGCTCCTCGAGCGGATCAAGGGCCCGGACTTCCCGTCGGGCGCCCTGGTCGTGGGCCGCAAGGGCATCGAGGAGGCGTACCGGACCGGTCGCGGCTCCATCACGATGCGCGCGGTGGTCGAGGTCGAGGAGATCCAGAACCGCCAGTGCCTGGTGGTCACGGAGCTTCCGTACCAGACCAACCCCGACAACCTGGCGCAGAAGATCGCCGACCTGGTCAAGGACGGCAAGGTCGGCGGCATCGCCGACGTCCGCGACGAGACCTCGTCCCGGACCGGCCAGCGCCTGGTGATCGTCCTCAAGCGCGACGCCGTCGCCAAGGTCGTGCTGAACAACCTCTACAAGCACACCGACCTGCAGACGAACTTCGGCGCGAACATGCTGGCGCTGGTGGACGGCGTGCCGCGCACGCTGTCGATCGACGCCTTCATCCGCCACTGGGTGACGCACCAGATCGAGGTCATCGTCCGGCGCACGAAGTTCCGCCTGCGCAAGGCGGAGGAGCGCGCCCACATCCTGCGCGGTCTGCTCAAGGCGCTGGACGCGATCGACGAGGTCATCGCGCTGATCCGGCGCAGCAACACGGTCGAGATCGCCCGCGAGGGCCTGATGGGCCTGCTGTCGATCGACGAGATCCAGGCGAACGCGATCCTGGAGATGCAGCTCCGCCGCCTCGCGGCCCTGGAGCGGCAGAAGATCGTCGCCGAGCACGACGAGCTCCAGGCCAAGATCAACGAGTACAACGCGATCCTGGCCTCCGAGGAGCGCCAGCGTCAGATCGTCAGCGAGGAACTGGCGGCCATCGTCGAGAAGTTCGGCGACGACCGGCGTTCCAAGCTGGTGCCCTTCGACGGCGACATGTCCATGGAGGACCTGATCGCCGAAGAGGACATCGTCGTCACGATCACCCACGGCGGGTACGTCAAGCGCACCAAGACCGAGGACTACCGCTCGCAGAAGCGCGGCGGCAAGGGCGTGCGCGGCACGAAGCTGAAGCAGGACGACCTCGTCGACCACTTCTTCGTGTCCACCACGCACCACTGGCTGCTGTTCTTCACGAACAAGGGCCGGGTCTACCGCTCGAAGGCGTACGAGCTCCCGGACGCCGGCCGTGACGCCCGCGGGCAGCACGTGGCGAACCTGCTGGCCTTCCAGCCGGACGAGAAGATCGCCCAGATCCTCGCGATCCGCGACTACGAGATCGCCCCGTACCTGATCCTGGCCACCAAGGGCGGCCTGGTGAAGAAGACGGCGCTCAAGGACTACGACTCGCCCCGTTCGGGTGGCGTCATCGCGATCAACCTCCGGGAGACCGAGGACGGCAGCGACGACGAGCTGATCGGCGCCGAGCTGGTGTCCGCCGAGGACGACCTGCTGCTCATCAGCAAGAAGGCGCAGTCGATCCGCTTCACGGCGACCGACGACGCGCTGCGCCCGATGGGCCGCGCCACTTCGGGCGTGAAGGGCATGAGTTTCCGAGGAGGGGACGAACTCCTCTCCATGAGCGTGGTCCGGCCGGGTACCTTCGTCTTCACCGCGACCGACGGCGGCTACGCCAAGCGGACGCCGGTGGACGAGTACCGCGTCCAGGGCCGTGGTGGCCTGGGCATCAAGGCGGCGAAGATCGTGGAGGACCGCGGCTCGCTCGTCGGGGCGCTCGTGGTGGATGAAACGGACGAAATCCTCGCCATCACGCTCAGCGGTGGTGTGATTCGTACGCGCGTCAACGAAGTACGGGAGACCGGCCGTGACACCATGGGCGTCCAGCTGATCAACCTGGGTAAGCGCGATGCCGTCGTCGGCATCGCCCGCAACGCGGAGGCCGGTCAGGAAACTGACGAGGCCGACGACAGCGAGAACGAGATCGGGACCGACGCGGCTGTCGAAGGACAGGCCGCGGAGGCCGCCGAGGGCACGGAGCCCTCGGCTGGGGAGCACGAGGAGTAAGCGTGAGCGGAGCCACGGGCGCCGGACCGGCCAACACTGGAGCGAACGGTGCCCGTGGCCCCGCCGCGGACTCCCAGGGGGGAACCGTGACGGACACCCGAGGACCGCAGTCGCCTCAGTCGCCTCAGACTCAGGCCGCGGCCGGCCCTCAGCAGCCGTACCAGCCGCCGCAGGCGTACTCGGTGCCCCAGGGCCCCGGGGCGCCGCGGGGGGCGGGTGACACCGGGGCGCAGCGCAAGCCGCGCACGGGGGCCCGTATGGCGCCCAGGACGCGCAAGGCGCGGCTGCGGGTGGCCAAGGCCGACCCCTGGTCGGTGATGAAGGTCAGCTTCCTGCTGTCGATCGCACTGGGCGTCTGCACGATCGTGGCGTCGGTGGTGCTGTGGATGGTCATGGACGCCATGGGCATCTTCTCCAGCGTCGGCGGCACGATCAGCGAGGCGACCGGCTCGAACGAGAGCAACGGCTTCGACCTCCAGAGCTTCCTGTCGCTGCCGCGCGTTCTGATCTTCACGTCGGTGATCGCGGTCATCGACGTGGTGCTCATGACGGCGCTGGCGACCCTGGGCGCGTTCATCTACAACCTGTCGGCGGGCTTCGTCGGCGGTGTGGAGCTGACGCTCGCCGAGGACGAGTAGGCCTCCGAAGACGGGGCGGATGACCTGCGCAGACGGGCCGCCGCTATCGATTTTGGAGTCACCGGGTCTGTGCGCTAACCTTCAGAAGTCAGCGCGCAGCGCGGATGGGGCTATAGCTCAGTTGGTTAGAGCGCATCCCTGATAAGGATGAGGCCACAGGTTCAAATCCTGTTAGCCCCACAGTGTCGAAGACCCTCAGGCCCATGGCCTGGGGGTCTTTGTCGTTGGGCCAGTTGGTGCACCGGTAGGTCACCGATCGGTATCGGTCGGTGTGTATTGTTGGGCGCCAGAAGTCCCCTACGTCAACGAAAGACGAGGTCGCGCGGTGAAGAAGCTGCTCCTGGTCGCACTGGCCGCCATCGGCGGGCTCCTCGTGTACCGCCAGATCCAGGCGGACCGTGCGGAGCAGGACCTGTGGACGGAGGCAACCGACTCCGTGCCTTCTGGTTCCGGTGTGTGAGACCCGAGGTTGATCCCAGAGCCCCGACTGCCGCTGCGGTCGGGGCTTTGTGCTGCTCTGTGACGAAATATTGCGGTATGCAAAGAAGTTGCTTGCGTTGGCAAACTCGGGGTGGGTGCGTGTGATGGGTGGGGTACGTCGGGTACGGACGGCCGCGGTGGCGGCGCTGGCCGTCCTCGGGCTGGTCGCGGCGCTGCCGGGGGCCGCGGTCGCGGCGGGGACCCCGCAGCCGGTGCCGCCCTACCGGGGCGCGGACGGTGCGGTGGCGGTGGCGGGCAAGCCCTCCACGGCCGGTGCGCCGCAGCTGAAGGCCGGGTCGCTCTACAAGGACTCGATCGCGCCGGGGGAGCGGTACTACCAGCTCTACCTCGACGGCAGTTCGAGCGTGTACGTCTCCGCGGTGCTCCAGCCTCCGCGCGGCGCCAAGGTGAGCTACAGCGACGGCCTGGAGGTGGACGTCCTCAGCATCGAGAACCGCTCCTGCCAGAGCGGTCCGGGGCGGGCGTCCTTCGGCTACGACCCCGTCCCCATCAGCGCCGTGGGCGGCCGGATCGTGCGGGAGGACGGCGAGTGCCAGGAGGCCGGCACCTACTACGTCAAGGTCACGCGCGAGACGGCCAAGGGCGGGGACCCGGCTGCCTGGCCCCTGGAGCTGCGGGTCCAGCGCGAGCCGAAGCTCGGCGGCAGCAACGCACCCACCGCCGCCCCCAGCGTCTGGCCCTCGGCCTCCCCGACCCTGCCCGGAAACGACGCGGCCGCGCGCTCCGGCGGGACCGGCTTCAACGACGCGCGGGCCCTGGACAGCGGCGTGTGGAGCGACGAGCTGCGGCCCGGGCAGACCCTCTTCTACCGGGTGCCCCTCGACTGGGGACAACAGCTGGGCCTCGCGGCGGAACTCTCCGCGGCCACGATGACGAAGGACTCCGGGTACGCCTCGCCCGGGCTCTCCGTCTCGCTGTACAGCCCCTACCGCTCGTTGATCGACGGCGAGGACGCCTCGTACGACGGGAAGCAGACGGGGCTCACCCTGCCGCGGACGCCGCCGGTGGCCTACGAGAACCGCTTCGCCTCCGACCAGAAGGTCGGCTCCGTCCGGGTGGCCGGCTGGTACTACGTCGCGGTGACCATGGCGGGGAAGGTCGGGGAGTTCACCCAGGACGCGGTGCCCGTCCCGCTGACCCTGCGCACGCAGATCATCGGGGCCCCGGGCAAGGCCCCGGCCTACGCGGAGGACCTCGCGGCCGGCGGGTTCGGGGTGGCCGCCGGGGACCGTACGGCGGCCAAGGAGGGCAGCACGGCCGTGGAGGCCGATGCCGCCGCCGCGAACCGGTCGGTGATGCGGGTGGTCGCGGGCGCCGGCTTCGGTACGGGGACGCTGCTGCTGCTCGTGCTGGGCGGCTGGATCCTGCTGGCCCGGCGGCGCACCCACTAGGGGGCGTTGCGCCCTAGGGCTGGGTCAGGGCCCAGATCCCGACGGCGAAGCACAGCACCGCGGCGAGCAGGATCCCGGCGGTGACCTTCGCGGGCGGGGGCGCGAGGGCGGTCGTACGGCGTACGGCGGGGGGAATCGGCTGCGTCTGCGGTTGCGCGTAGGGGTGCGGGGCCGTCGGCACCGTTTGCGGAGCGTGCGGCGTCGGGGCGGTGGCGAGCTGGGGCGGCGGGAGGTGGAAGCTGCCCGTCTCCGAGGGGCCGAACACGCCGAGGGGAGCGGTGACGGGCGTGGGGGCATCGGCGGGCCGCGCGGGCTGCGGGGGCACGGTGGGTGCGCCGGGCGGGGCCGTCGGCGGGGTCGCGTAGGCGGGTTCCTGGAGTGCCCGGGGCGTGAAACCGGTCGGCACCGGGCCCAGTTGGTCGAATACTTCGACCACCCCGACCGGATCCCCGTCCGGGCCGGGCGGCGGCAGCAGTTCCACGGCCTCGGCGAGGGCCCTGCGCGCCCCGGTGGCCGTCTGGAACCTGCTCCGGGGGTCCGGCTGGAGCAGCGCGGCCAGGACGTCCCACAGCGGCGCGGGAACGCCCTCGGGGGCATCGGGGGTGCCGTGGGTGAAGAACTGCTCCACGAGGGCCTGGGAGTCGGGCTTGGCGCCCTTGAGGAGGTAGAGGCCGACCAGTCCGACGGCGAACAGGTCGGCGGTGAAGTCGGGCTCGGAGCCGAGGAGTTGTTCGGGCGCGAGATAGCCCGGCGTGCCGACCACGTAGGCGGTCTCGGTCAGCCGGGGCTCGCCCTTGCGCATGGCGATGCCGAAGTCGGACAGCCGCAGGTGCGGCCGCCCGGTTCCAGTGGCCTCCATCAGGATGTTGGCCGGTTTGATGTCGCGGTGGACGACGCCCTCCGCATGCACCGCCGCCAGCCCCGACAGGAGCTGGTCGAGGAGCGTGCACACGAACCGGGGTGGCAGGGCCCCGTAGTCCCCGATCACATGGGCGAGGGAGCCGCCGGCGACGAGGTCCATGGTGAAGAGGACCTTGTCGTCGTCCGCCGCCCAACTGGCCGGGGCCAGTACGTGCGGGTGATCGATCCGCAGCGCCTGCTCGCGGACGAACCGCAGCAGGGTGTGGGCATCGCTCTGCAGGAGGACCTTCGCTGCGACGTATCGGCGGCGCCGGTGGTCCCAGGCACGCCATACGGCGCCTGCGCCGCCACGTCCGATCGGGTCGATCAGTTCGTACCGGCCGGCGAAGATCTCACCCATTGCTGCGCCCGTCCCCCGTCGTCAGCTGTGTCTGCCGCGTGCGTTGCGTGTCAGTTCTGGTGCGCCTCGTAGTGCGCGACGGCGTCGGAGGTGCGGCCCGCTCCGTACACCCGGAGGAACTCTGCCAGTTCCGGGTGGGTCGGGGCGAGGGTGTCCGCCGCGTCGATGATGTCGCCGGCCGCGGAGACCGAGCGCAGCAGCGACTGGATCTCGCGTACGACGCGCTTGACGGTGGGTGCGCCGGAGCCGGTGGCGGTCTGGCCGGTGCTGTTGCTGAGGACGGAACCTCCCTGGGTCTTCTTGATCTCGTCCATCCGGTCGGTGGCCTCTCCCGCGCTGACGCTCCCGTCGGCCACCTGGCCGGCGAGATCCTGGAGAGCCTGAACCCGCTGGACCACGGCGGGGTTGCCGATCTTTGCCCGCTGGCCGCTCATCAGCTGGGACAGCATCGGCGCCGACAGCCCGAGGACGGCAGCGAGGCGGGCCTGGTTCAAACCGAGGTCATCTATGAGCCGGCGGAAGAGCGCGCCCAACGGCTCCCCGTACCAACTCCGCTGGAGTTCCCTGGCTCTGGCGGTCGCCTCTTGCTGTACTGCGTCCACTCTTACTACTCCCCTTCGCTGGTGCGAACCTCGCGAGCATCTTACGGAGAGTGGTCGCGGGGCGGGAGTCCCTATCATTTTGCGGGATGAGGGGGTACACCCGGTACTCTGTCCTACGGAACGGTCACTCGCCCGCGGGGGACCGGCACGTCCACATCCGGGGCCTTAGCTCAGTTGGTAGAGCGCTGCCTTTGCAAGGCAGATGTCAGGAGTTCGAATCTCCTAGGCTCCACAATCAGAAAGCCCCCTTGACCTGCGGAAACGCGGGTCAAGGGGGCTTTTCTCGTACCGTTCGCTGGAACCAACGTGCCGCACCGACTCGGGAAACAGGCGATTCGATCACCATGAAGAACGGCCACACCGCGCTGACGATGCAGGACGCGATACTCGCCCTGCAGAAGTACTGGAGCGACAACGGCTGCATGATCACGCAGCCGTTGAACACGGAGGTGGGGGCCGGAACGGCCAACCCTTCCACGGCGCTGCGGGTCATCGGCCCCGAGCCCTGGAGCGTCGCCTACGTCGAGCCCAGCGTGCGGCCGGACGACTCGCGCTACGGCGAGAACCCGAACCGGCTCCAGATGCACACCCAGTTCCAGGTGATCCTCAAGCCCGACCCGGGCAATCCGCAGGAGCTCTACCTGGGCAGTCTGCAGGCGCTCGGCGTCGACCTGAGCGCGCACGACGTGCGGTTCGTGGAGGACAACTGGGCCTCGCCCGCGCTCGGTGCCTGGGGGCTGGGGTGGGAGGTCTGGCTGGACGGCATGGAGATCACCCAGTTCACCTACTTCCAGCAGGTCGGCGGGGTCACCCTGTCCCCGGTGTCGGTGGAGATCACCTACGGCCTCGAGCGCATCCTGATGAACCTTCAGGGCGTCTCGCACTTCAAGGACATCGTCTACGCGCCGGGCATCACCTACGGCGAGGTGTTCGGCCAGAACGAGTACGAGATGAGCCGCCACCACCTCGACGACGCCGACGTCGACACCCACCACAAGCTCTTCGAGGCGTACGCGTCCGAGGCCCGGCGCATGATCGACCTCGAGCTGCCCATCCCGGCCTATACGTACGTGCTCAAGTGCAGCCACACCTTCAACGTGCTCGACGCGCGCGGTGCGCTCAGCACCACGGAGCGCGCCAAGGCCTTCTCCCTGATGCGCGGCCTCACGCACGAGTCGGCCAAGCTGTGGGGCCGGCGCCGTGCCGTACTGGAGTACCCGCTCGGAGCGGCGGCCGCGCCGGCCGCCGCCGTGCGGGCCGCGCTGCCCACGGTCTCCAGCACCGAGACGCTGCTGTTCGAGATCGGCATGGAGGAACTGCCGTACGCCGACGTCCGCGCCACCACCGACGCGGTGCGCGAGGCGGTCACGGCCAAGCTGGCCGCCACCCGGCTGGGGCACGGCCCGATCACGGCGATGGCCACACCGCGCCGCATCGTGATCACGGTCGACGGCGTGGAGCCGTACGAGCCGGACACCGCCAGGACCGTGCGCGGCCCCAAGGCCGCCGCCGCCTACAAGGACGGCGTGCCCACTCCCGCCCTGCTGGGCTTCGCCCGCAGCCAGGGCGTCGACCCGGCGGACCTGAAGGTCCTCGACGTCAGCGGTGTCGAGTACGTCGTGCTCACCCGCGAGGAGCCGGGCCGCCCGGCGGTCGAGGTGCTCAGCGACCTGCTGGCCGAGGTCGTGTCCGGGCTGCGCGCCGGCCGCAACATGCGGTGGAACGACCCGACGCTGTCCTTCTCCCGCCCGGTCCGCTGGCTGCTGGCCCTGCTCGGCAACACCCCGCTGCCGGTCGCCGTCTCCGCGCTGGCCTCGGGCACCACCACCCGGGTCCACCGCACGGCCCCGGACCCGGTCGTCCAGGTGGCGTCCGCCGAGGGCTACGCCCACTTCCTCAAGATGCACGGCATCCTGCTGGACCGCGAGGCCCGGCGCGACGCGGTGCTGCGCGGAGCCCACGAGTCGGCGGCCGAGGCCGGCGGATCCATCGATGCGGCCGGTGAGGCCGGACTGATCGACGAGATCACCGACATCGTGGAGTTCCCGCACCCGGTCCGGGGATCCTTCGACGAGAGCTACCTCGACCTTCCCGCGAGCGTCCTGACCACCGTCATGCGGGGGCACCAGCGCTACCTGCCGGTGCGGGACGCGGGCGGGCGCCTCATGCCCCACTTCATCACCTTCGCCAACGGCACGTGCGACGACGACGTGGTGCGTTCGGGCAACGAGGCGGTGCTGCGGGCCCGTTACGAGGACGCCGCCTTCTTCTTCCGCGCCGACCTGAAGGTCTCCCCCGAGGAGCTCCGCGGCCGGCTGGACAAGCTGACCTTCGAGGACCGGCTCGGCACGGTCGCCGACCGCGCCGACCGCATCGCCGCCCTGGCCCTCGGGCTGGCCGCGAACGCGGGGCTCGGCGAGGACGCGCTCGCCACGGTGCGCCGCGCCGGTGCGCTGGCGAAGTTCGACCTGGCCTCCCAGATGGTCGTCGAGTTCTCCGGCCTGGCCGGGGTGATGGCCGAGGAGTACGCACGCCGAGCGGGCGAGTCCGCGGAGGTCGCGCGGGCCCTCGCCGAGATGGAGCTTCCGCGTTCCGCCGGCGGCGCGCTGCCGGCCGGTCACGCGGGCGCCGTACTGTCGCTCGCCGACCGGTTCGACCTGGTGACGGGCATGTTCGTGATCGGCGCCGCGCCGACCGGAAGCTCCGACCCGTTCGGTGTGCGCAGGGCCGCCATCGGTCTGCTCAACGTGCTGCGGAGCACTCCCGCGCTGGCCGGGATCCGCGTGAACGAGGCGCTGCGCGCGGCGGCCGACCGCTTCGCCGCCCAGGGCGTGGAGGTGCCCGCCGAGCGGCTCACGGAGGCCGCCGAGCTGATCACCCGTCGCTACGAGCAGCAGCTCACCGACGCCGGACACGAGCACCGCCTGGTCCAGGCCGTCCTGGTGTGGGCCGATCGCCCCGCCCACGGCGACCGCACCCTGGCCACGCTGGAGGCCAACGTCGGCACCGAGGCCTTCGACGGGCTCACCGCCGCACTCCAGCGCGTGGTGCGCATCCTCCCCGCGGACGCCGCGGAAGCCGGCGCGGTGGACCGTTCTCCGCTCACCGCTCCCGCCGAGCTGCGCCTCGCCGAGAGCGCGCAGGTCGTCGCCAAGTCCCTGACCGGCCGCGAGGACGACCTCGCCGCGCTGATCGAGGTCTCCGCCCCGCTGGTCGTCGCGATCAACGCCTTCTTCGACGACGTCCTGGTGATGGACCCCGACCCGGCGGTCCGCGCGGCCCGGCTGGCCCTGCTGGACGACGTGGCGCGACTGGCCCGCACGATCCTCGACTGGCGCGCGCTGTAACCGGCTCCGAACAGTCATGAGATGAGGCCCTCTGGCCGGCGGGAACGCCGGGTGGGGGGCCTCATCGCGTTAGTCTCGGCCCCGTTGGGCGGTATGACGATCATTCACCAAGGTCGATGTTGAGGAGAGTTCGGATGACCGTGGAAGCGAAGACCACCGAGAAGGCCCTGCGGTTGAGGGAGTTGGGTGCGTCGCTGATCGTTCTCCCCAATGCCTGGGACGCGGGCAGTGCGGCGGTGATCGAGTCGGCCGGGGCGCCGGCCATCGCCACCACCAGCGGTGGTGTGGCCTGGTCGATCGGGCGCGGGGACGGGCAGCACGCGACGAGGGCGGAGATGCTGGCGGCGGCCGCGCGGATCGTGGCGGCCGTGGACGTCCCGGTCACCGTGGACATCGAGGGCGGCTACGAGGACGTCGCGGCCACCGTCCGCGAGGTGGTGGCGGTCGGCGCCGTCGGGATCAACCTGGAGGACTCGAAGGCCGCCGACGGCACGCTCCACACCGCCTCGGAGCAGGCCGAGCGGATCCGCGCCGCCCGCGCGGCGGCCACGGAGGCCGGGCTTCCGGAGCTGGTGATCAACGCCCGTACCGACGTCTTCCTGTTCGGGATCGGCGAGGAGTCCGGCCGCCTCGCGGACGTACTGGCGCGGGTGGAGGCGTACGCCGCCGCCGGGGCCGACGGGATCTTCGTTCCGGGCCTGCTGGACCTGGACGCCCTGAGCGAGATCGCGCGGGGTCCGCTGCCGGTCAACGCCATGGCCGGGCCGGGCGGTCCGTCCGTCGCCGAGCTGGCGAAGGCCGGGGTGCGCCGGGTCAGTGTCGGGACCGGGGTGGCGCAGGCGGCGTACACGGCGGCCCGCGCCGCGGCGGTGGAGGTGCTGGAGCAGGGGACGTACGGGGCGCTCGAGGGTGCGGTCGACTACGGCACGCTCAACGGCCTCTTCGTGAAGTAGGGGCTGAAACGACTGTGGGCCGCTCCGGTATCCGGAGCGGCCCACAGTCCTGTCCGCGGTCCTTCTCGTCAGCCCGACCGCGTCCTGCCCCGATGTTTCACGTGAAACATCGGGCGGGAGTCACCGGCGCCGGCCGGTCCGCAGCAGGGTCGCGGCCACCACGAGGGCCGTGAGCATCAGTCCCGCGCCGATACCGAAGGCCAGGTGGTAGCCGGAGGTCAGTGCCGCGGCCCGGTCGAGGCCGGTGGAGAGCAGGGAGTCGGTGCGGGCGGCCGCCAGGGTGGAGAGGACGGCGACCCCGAGGGCCATGCCGATCTGCTGGGTGGTGTTGAACAGGCCCGAGGCGAGGCCCGCGTCCTGCTCGCCGGCGCCGGACATGCCGAGCGCGGTGAGGGCGGGCAGGGCCAGGCCGAAGCCGGCCGCCAGCAGCATGACGGGGAGCAGGTCGGTGACGTAGTCGGCGCGGACCGGGAGCCGGGTCAGCAGGCCGAGGGCGGCGACGAGCAGGGCCAGTCCGGCCAGGAGCACGCCCCGTTCACCGAAGCGGGCGTTCAGCGGGGCCGAGGCGAAGAGGGAGACTCCGCCGATGACCACGGCCGCCGGGAGCATGGCCAGGCCGGTCTCGGCGGCTCCGTAGGCGAGCACGTTCTGGAGGTACAGGGCGACCAGGACCTGGAAGGAGAACAGTGCGGCCACCATCAGCATCTGGACCAGGTTCGCGCCGACCACGGTCCGCGAGCGGAAGATCCGCAGCGGTACCAGCGGGGTGCGGGTCGTGGCCTGGCGTGCGGTGAATCCCGCGAGCAGGGCGACCGAGAGCGTGCCGAGGCCGAGGGTGTGCAGGGAGATCCAGCCGTAGCGCTCCACCTCGACGACGGTGAAGATGCCGAGCATCAGGCCCGCGGTGACCAGGAGGGCGCCGATGACGTCGGCTCCGGCGCGCAGGCCCAGTCCTCGATCGGCGGGGAGTGCGGGCAGGGCCAGCGCGAGGGCGGCGATCCCTATGGGCAGGTTGATGAAGAAGATCCAGTGCCAGTCGAGGGCGTCGGTCAGGACACCGCCCAGCACCTGTCCCAGGGAGGCTCCGGCCGCGCCGGTGAAGGAGAAGACGGCGATGGCCTTGGCCCGCTCGCGGGGCTCGGTGAACAGCGTGATCAGGATGCCCAGGCTGACGGCCGCGGCCATGGCGCTGCCGAGGCCCTGGAGGAAGCGGGCGGCGATCAGTACCTCGGGCGAGCCGGCGAATCCGGCGAGCAGGGAGGCTCCGGTGAAGACGCCGGTCCCGGCCAGGAACATCCGCTTGCGGCCGATGAGGTCGCCGAGCCGGCCGGCGAGGAGCAGCAGGCTGCCGAAGGCGATCAGGTAGGCGTTGACGACCCAGCTGAGTCCGGCGGGGGTGAATCCGAGGTCCTTCTGGATGGCCGGCATCGCGACGGTGACGATGCTGCCGTCGAGGACGGTCATCAGGACGCCGGTGGACAGCACCCCGAGGGCGGTCCACCGGGAGCGCAGCCCGCGCGGGGCGGCCGGGGTGGTGGCCGGGGCGGAAGTGGACCCGGCAGGAGTGGCGGGCGGCGGCGTCGTCGGAGGAGGAGGGGTGGGAGCGGACGTGGCAGGCATCTGGGTCCCCAGTCGTGAGCGGCGGGCTGACTTGGTAAGACCGTATCAGATAGTTCCGTTGCAGACGATCTGTTGGGGACTGAATTGCTAGACTGGTGAACATGACAGCCATGGCGCCCGCGCAGAACGAGCCGGACCTCTCCTTCCTCCTGGACCACACCAGCCACGTCCTGCGCACCCGGATGGCGGCGGCACTCGACCGGATCGGGCTCACGGCACGGATGCACTGCGTGCTCGTGCACGCCCTGGGGGAGGAGCGGACCCAGATCCAGCTCGCCGAGATCGGGGGCATGGACAAGACGACGATGGTCGTCACCGTCGACGCCCTGGAGAAGGCCGGCCTGGCCGAGCGGCGGCAGTCCAGCACGGACCGCCGGGCCCGCGTCATCGTCGTCACCGAGCAGGGCGCGGCCCTGGCGCAGGAGAGCAGCCGCCTCGTCGACCAGGTCCACGCCGACGCGCTCGCCGCCCTCTCGGACGCCGACCGCGAGGCCGTGCTGCGCGTGCTGAACCTGCTGGTCAAGGGCGATCTGGGAACCCCGTCGGAGAGCCCGAGGCCCGCCCGCAGGGCCCGCCAGTAGCCGCCCGGCATCCCCCGGACGGCCCAGTCACAGGGCCGTCCCGCACCTTCTGGCAGAGAGTGGAAGAAGGCAATCCGCCCAGGGGGGCACCACCATGCCGGAGGCGTACGCACATGGGACTGTTCGACTTCATGAGGTCCGACAAGAAGAAGGAACAAGCCGAGAAGGCCGCCGAAAAGGCGGCTGAGCAGGTACAACAGCAGGCCTCGGCCGCTCCGGCGCCCCCGGCCGCGATGCCCGCCGACGCCGGGACCAAGTACACCGACTCGGCAGCGGCGACCAAGGCGGCCGCCGAGCGCATGGCGGCATCGGCGCCGCCCAAGGCCGCGCCGATGCCGCCCAAGGCCGCACCGGCGCCTCCCGTCGCACGGCCGGCCCCGCACACGCCCACGCCGGCGTCCGCCGCGCACAAGGCGGTTCCCGCGGCGCCGATGCCCAAGCCCGCGCCCAAGGCGCAGCGCACGTACACCGTCCGCCCGGGCGACTCGCTCTCCGCGATCGCCCGCCGCGAGCTCGGCAACGAGGGCCGCTGGCGCGAGCTCTACGCGATGAACAAGGGCGTGATCGGCTCGAACCCCGACATGATCCACCCGGGGATGAAGCTCAACCTCCCCGGCTAGCGGGAACGAGAACGGCGCAATGACAGTGGGGCCCGGATCCTGAAAAGGGATCCGGGCCCCACTGTCATCTGTCATCGAGCGTTCGTCAGCGGTGCTTGCGCTTCGCGTCCTCCGCGTCGATCCGCTCCTGTGCGGCCTCGGCCTCCGCTTCCAGACCGGACACGAAATCCGACGTTCCGGCGTCGTGCTCCTTCGCGGCCAGTTCGTCGTCGAAGGAGGCCGGGGCCTCTTCCTCCCGCGCCGACAGCTCGGTGGCGGCCGGTGGCTCGACGAGCCAGTCCGGGTTGGACTGCTGGTCCCACCAGCGCCACGCGGCGTAGGCTCCGCCGGCCAGGACGCCGACCACCGCCACGCCCTTGAAGAGGCGGCCGCAGCGCTCACGCCGCTCGTGGCGCCGTACGAGCTTCTGGACCTCCTTGGCCGATACCTGGCCGCGCAGCGCCGCCAGCGCCGCCGTCGACCGGGATGCGGCCTCCTCGGCGACCGGCTGGGCCGCCGCGAGGGCGCTCTCCAGCTTTGGCTGCGTGTAGTCCACCGCGGACCGGGCCGCCAGGCGGGTCTGCTTCACGGCATTGGTCGCCGCCCGGTCCACATTCGGCGGCACATGGGCGCGGACCGATTTGATCCGGGGCTGGACGTGGCAGCAGTACGTCGAGCGGGCCTGCTTGGCAGCCTCGCCGGCCGCGTAGGACACCTTCGGTGCGAGCCGTTCATTTGCTTCGTGGGCGTAATGCACCGCAGCGTGCTTGGCGGATTCCGCGTACGGCGCCACCACTTCCGCTGCGTGCCGCGCCGTATCCCTGGCACTTGAAGCTGCCAGGCGCACGCTTTCCTTGCCTGTCACGGGATCCTCCTCCTCGGTGGCGGACACAGTTCACCTTTCCACCCTTTGTCGGATCATGCCTCCCATACCGCCGACCGGCATGCGCGACAGGGCATACGAGTGGACGATTTCCGTCCGGTGCAGCTCTCCGTGGGAGGATCTGAAACCGACAGTGATGACGAGAGGAAGGCAGATCCGTGGTCGAGAAGCTCTACGCCACCCTGAAGACCAACCACGGCGACATCGAGATCGAGCTTCTGCCGAACTTCGCTCCGAAGACCGTGCGGAACTTCGTCGAACTCGCCACCGGTGAGCGCGAGTGGACGCGTCCCACGGACGGCCAGAAGACCACGGACCCGCTCTACGACGGCACCGTCTTCCACCGCGTCATCAGCGGGTTCATGATCCAGGGCGGCGACCCGCTGGGCAACGGCACCGGCGGCCCCGGCTACCAGTTCGCCGACGAGTTCCACCCCGACCTGGCCTTCACCAAGCCCTACCTGCTCGCGATGGCGAACGCCGGCCCGGGCACCAACGGCTCGCAGTTCTTCATCACCGTCGCCCCCACCGCCTGGCTGACGCGCAAGCACACGATTTTCGGCGAGATCGGCGACAAGGCCAGCCAGAAGATCGTCGACGCCATCGCCGCAGGTCCCACCAACCCGCGCACGGAGCGCCCCCTCGACGACGTGATCATCCAGTCCGTCGTCATCGAGAAGCGCTGACCGCAGGGGAACCTTTCCGCCCCGCCCGTCCGTCCTCGATACGTACCGGACGGGCGCGGGCGGACCCGCTGCCTCGCCGCCGACCGAGGGGACCGATGGACACCGACCGTCTTCCGGGCTGCTACCGGCACCCGGACCGCGAGACCGGGATCAGCTGTACGCGCTGTGAGCGGCCTATCTGCCCCGAGTGCATGATCGACGCCTCGGTCGGCTTCCAGTGCCCCGAGTGCGTCCGCGGGGGCTCGGGAACGGGCCACGGGCCCGCGGCCAACGCTCCGCGGACGATCGCGGGCGGGGTGGTGGCGGCCGATCCGTTCCTGGTCACCAAGATCCTGATCGGGATCAACGTGGCGGTGTTCCTCCTGGTGAAGGCCGTACCCAGGCTGAACTTCGAGCTGGTGATGCTGGGCTGGTACGGCGACCAGGCCGGCGTCTCCAGCGGCGAGTACTACCGGCTGCTGACCTCGCCGTTCCTGCACGTCGAGTGGTGGCACATCGTCAGCAACATGCTCGGCCTGTGGTTCATCGGCGGGCCGCTGGAGCAGGCGCTGGGCCGGGCCCGCTACCTCACCGTGTACCTGCTGTCGGCCCTGGGCGGCAGCGTCGCGGTCTATCTGCTGACGGCACCGCTCGTCGCGACCCTCGGTGCCTCCGGCGCCGTCTTCGGCCTGCTCGGTGCCACGGCGGTGCTGTTCCGCCGGATGCGGTACGAAATGCGCCCTCTGATCACCATGGCGGTGCTCATGCTGGTGCTGACCTTCATGCCTGGGCTGAACGTGTCCTGGCAGGCCCATATCGGTGGCCTGATCACCGGTGTACTGGTCGCTTCGGGCTTCCTGTGGCCCACTAAGGACATGGGCGCGCGGAATCGCAAATTCGTCCAGTGGGGCACCTGTGTGGCGGTGTTCCTGCTGGCCACAGCCCTGATCGCGATGCGGACGGTCGAACTTTCCGCACTCACCTGATCACACCGGCGTCAACTCTCCACAGAGTTATCCACAGATCTTCTGTCTTTTCCTCAGGTGTGGATGACGCTGTGGATAACTCATGGGGAGAGCTTGCGGAGCCGGGCTACTTCCACTGCGTGGAGACGCCGAATCCTGCCGCAATGAAGCCGAATCCGACCACAATGTTCCAATTTCCGAGGGCTTCGATCGGAAGCTGGGTCTCGGACAGATAGAAAACGACGATCCATGCCAGGCCGACCAAGAAGAACGCCAGCATGACCGGGGCGACCCAGTTGCGGTTCGTCAGCTTGATCGACTGCGGCGTCCGCGTGGGGGGCGGCGTGTAGTCGTCCTTCTTGCGGATACGTGACTTCGGCACGAGGGGCTCTCCTGTCGATGGGCTGGGGACCTTGCCTGCCCCGGGCGTCCGTTAGCGTAGTGGACCTGTGGCGTTGAAGGAGAAGGGTACGTTGAGCAATTCCGACGACTCCTCCGCGGGTCCCCGTCGCCGTGCCAGACCGGTCCGGCTGCTCACGGCCGCCGTTTTCGCCCTGGCCGGCTTGATCTTCGTCACCAGCTTCAACACCTCCAAGGGTACGAACATCCGGACGGACGCCTCGCTCCTCAAGCTGTCCGACCTGATCCAGGAGCGCAGCCAGAGCAATCTGGAGCTGGAGAAGAGCACCGCCACCGCCCGCGGCCAGGTCGACGCCCTCGCCGACCGCGAGCACGGGAGCACCAAGGCCGAGGACGCCAAGCTGGCCGCCCTGCGCGCCGCCTCCGGTACCGAAGCGGTCACCGGCAAGGCCGTCACGGTCACCCTGAACGACGCGCCCCCGAACGCCACGGCCCGCATCCCCAACGTGCCCGAGCCGCAGCCCAACGACCTGGTGATCCACCAGCAGGACCTCCAGGCCGTGGTGAACGCGCTGTGGCAGGGCGGCGCCCAGGGCATCCAGGTCATGGACCAGCGGCTGATCTCCACCAGCGCCGTGCGCTGCGTGGGCAACACCCTGATCCTCCAGGGCCGGGTGTACTCGCCCCCGTACAAGGTGTCGGCGGTCGGCGACCCCGGCGCGCTGAAGAAGGCCCTCGCGGCCTCCCCGGCGCTGCAGAACTACCAGCTGTACGTGAACGCGTACGGGCTCGGCTGGAAAGTGGACGAGCACAAGGCGCTGACACTGCCGGGCTACTCCGGCACAGTGGACCTCCACTATGCGAAGCCGCTGGAGTCCGCCACGCCGTGACCGCAACGTCGACGTGCCGCGCCTGCTGGTACGGACGTTCAGCGAGGTGTGCCTGACCGCGGGCTCGCTCATCGTGCTCTTCGTGGTCTACGTACTGCTGTGGACCGGGGTCAAGGCCGACCAGGCCATGGACGGGGAGATGGCCCGCATGAGGGACGCCTGGTCCGCGGCGCCCGCGGCCGCCCCGCAGCCCGTGCCGTCGGCCGCCCCGGCCGCGCCCGAGACCGCCGCGTACCCGCCGGGCCGGGCCTTCGCCGAGATGTACGTACCGCGCTTCGGCCCGCGCTGGAACAAGCCGGTCCTGGAGGGCACGGGCACGGAGCTGCTGAAGAAGGGCCTGGGCCACTACGCCGGCACGGCCCGGCTCGGCGGCACCGGGAACTTCGCGGTGGCCGGGCACCGGCGCACGTACGGGGACCCCTTCAAGGACATCCCCAAGCTGCGCCCCGGCGACCTGGTGATCCTCAAGGACGCCGCCGGCTGGTACACGTACACCGTCCGCGCCGAGGCGCTGCGCACGCTCCCCACGGAGGTCGGCGTGGTGGATCCGGTGCCGAGCCGCTCGCCCTTCACCGGGCCGGGCAAGTACCTGACGCTGACCACCTGCGACCCGGAATGGGGCCACAGCCACCGGCTCGTGGTCTGGGCCGAACTGACCGGTACGCGGAGCCTCGCACAGGGTGTACCGGAGGGTTTGGCAAGGTGACCCTCCGCGCCGGGCGGGTGGCTTTAGGCTGTGGACGTACCGCCCCTGCGGTGCGTTGAACGATCGTGGACGAAAAGGACACAGGCGGCATGTACGGCTGGATCTGGCGGCATTTGCCGGGCAACGCGTGGGTACGCGTCGCGATCTCCCTCGTGCTGGTGCTCGCGGTGGTGTTCGTGCTGTTCCAGTACGTCTTCCCGTGGGCCGAGCCGCTGCTTCCGTTCAACGATGTGACGGTGGACGAGGGATCGGGAGCGACTCCGTGAGCGCGCGCATTCTGGTTGTCGACAATTACGACAGCTTTGTCTTCAACCTGGTCCAGTACCTCTATCAGCTCGGCGCCGAGTGCGAGGTGCTGCGCAACGACGAGGTCGAGCTCGCCCACGCCCAGGACGGCTTCGACGGCGTCCTGCTGTCCCCGGGCCCGGGGACGCCCGAAGAGGCCGGCGTCTGCGTGGACATGGTCCGCCACTGCGCCGACACGGGCGTACCGGTCTTCGGCGTCTGCCTCGGCATGCAGTCGATGGCCGTCGCCTACGGAGGCGTCGTCGGCCGGGCTCCGGAACTCCTGCACGGCAAGACCTCGCCGGTGCTCCACGAGGGCCTCGGCGTCTTCGAGGGACTTCCCTCGCCCTTCACCGCGACCCGGTACCACTCCCTCGCGGCCGAGCCGCAGACCCTCCCGGACACGCTGGAGGTCACGGCGCGCACCGAGGACGGGATCATCATGGGCCTGCGCCACCGCGAGCACGACGTCGAGGGCGTGCAGTTCCACCCCGAATCCGTGCTGACCGAGTGGGGTCACCGGATGCTCGCGAACTGGCTGGTGCGCTGCGGTGACGCGGGCGCGGTGCAGCGCTCGGTGGGGCTCGCCCCGGTGGTGGGCAAGGCCGTCGCGTGACGGCGCTCGCGCCGTCCGCGCCCACCGAGGGCCGGGCAGCGCGACGCAGGGCGGCACAGGCGGCCGAGAAGCGTGCGCGCACGCGCGGCCGGGGCCGGCGGCGCAGGCGGCCGGCCTCGGGCGGGCCGGTGGTGGTCGTCAGCAGGCTCGCGGGGGAGCTGTTCATCACGCTGGGCCTGGTGATGCTGCTCTTCGTCGGCTACCAGCTCTGGTACACCAACTTCCTGGCGAGCCGGACGGCCGATGACGCGGCCGGCTCCCTGCTCCAGCACTGGGACCGCGAGCCGGCCGGCGCGGCCGCTCCGCCGGTGGCCGCGGCCTTCGAGCCGGGCCAGGGCTTCGCCATCCTGTACATCCCGAAGCTGGACGTGAAGGTGCCGGTCGCGGAGGGGACGAGCAAGCCGAAGGTGCTCGACAAGGGCATGGTCGGCCACTACTCCGAGGCGCCGCTCGCGACCGGGATGCCGGCCGACGCACAGGGCAACTTCGCGCTGGCGGGCCACCGGAACACGCACGGAGAACCGTTCCGCTACATCAACCGGCTGGTGCCGGGGGACAAGATCGTGGTGGAGACGCGGGACGCGTACTACACGTACGAGACGAGCGCGCAGCTCGCGCAGACCCCGCCGTCGAACGTGTCCGTGATCAAGCCGGTGCCGGCCGGATCGGGATTCACCGCCCCGGGCCGGTACATCACGCTGACCACCTGCACCCCGGAATTCACCAGCACCTACCGGCTGATCGTATGGGGCAGGATGACCGCTGAACGCCCCCGCAGCCAGGGTGCTCCGCCCGAGCTGACCAGCCCGTAGAGGATCCGCAGTGTCACGTGCCGCACCGCCCCCGCACCGCAGTGCCGTCGCGGGGTTCCTGAGCCTGCTGGGCGAGGTCCTGATCACCGTGGGACTGGTGCTCGGGCTGTTCGTGGCGTACTCGCTGTGGTGGACGAACGTCCTGGCGGACCGGGACGCTTCCGCGCGCGGGGACGCGGTGCGCGAGCAGTGGGACCGGGCGGCGCCCTCCCCGGCGACGGCCGCGGCGCCAGGGGCGCTGGACACCCAGGGCGGGATCGGCTTCTTGCACGTGCCGGCGATGAAGAACGGCGAGGTGCTGGTCAAGCGGGGCACCAGCTCGGAGGTCCTCAACGACGGCGTCGCCGGCTACTACACGGAGCCGGTCAAGTCGGCGCTGCCGTGGGACCCGGCGGGCAACTTCGCGCTGGCGGCCCACCGCGACGGGCACGGGGCCAAGTTCCACAACATCGACAAGCTGAAGAACGGCGACGCGCTCGTCTTCGAGACCCGCGACACCTGGTACGTCTACAAGGTCTTCGCCGAACTGAGCCAGACCTCGAAGTACAACGTGGACTCGATCAGCCCGGTCCCCAAGGAGTCGGGCCGCACGGCGCCGGGCCGCTACATCACCCTGACGACCTGCACGCCCGTGTACACCTCGAAGTACCGCTACATCGTGTGGGGCGAGCTGGTCCGCACGGAGAAGGTCGACGCGAAGCGGAACCTCCCGGCGGAGCTGCGCTGAGAGCTCCGGGCCGCCAGAAGCCCCCTGTGGACGGCCGTGACGCCCCCTGGGTGGCGATGGGCCAGGGACTCGGGGATGAGGCGCAGGCGGCCGCGTACAGGGCCACAGGGGCTCGATGTGCCGTGGGTGACGGGCCGCGCCCCGGAGCTTTCAAACGGAACGGGTCCGGTCCCTCTTCAAGAGAGGGGCCGGACCCGCTGCGTTGCGCGTTCCGCCGGCTAGTTGCCGAGGCCTCCGAAGAAGCCGCCGCCGTCGTTGCCGCCGTTCTGCTGGTTGTCGGGCACCGTGTTCACGTTGATCGGCGTGTTCGGGGCCACCGTGCTGCCGATCGGCGGGTCCGTGCTCAGGATCCTCGCCTTGCCGTCGGAGGAGCCCGACAGGACGGATCCGAAGGCCAGGCCGTTCGCGGCGAGCTCGGCCCTGGCCTGGTTGATGGTCTTGCCGACCAGGTTCGGGACCTGGATCTGCTGGACCGCCTTGGCGACCGAGATGTTGACCGTCGAGCCGACTTCGGCCGAGCTGCTCGGGAGGGGGTCCTGGCTGACGACCGACTGGGGGGCCGTGCCCGGGGGCGCGTCCACCTCCGTGATGCTGCCGAGCTTCAGCTTGAGGGCCTGCAGGGCCTTCGAGGCGTCGGCCTGGCTCTTGCCGGTCAGGTCCGGGACGGTCACCTTGGAGATCTCCTTGGCCACCGTCAGCGTGATGCTGGTGCCCCGCTCGACCTCACCGCCGCCCTTCGGGTCCTGCTCCAGGACGGTGCCGGGCGACCGCTCGGACTCGTCCGTCTTCTTCGTGACCTGGAAGCCCTTGTCCTTGAGGGTCTTCTCCGCGGTCTCGAAGGGGATGAAGAGGACGTCCGGTACGACGACCTTGGGTGCGCCGGTGGAGACCTTCACCTTGATCGGGGAGTTCTTCTCGACCTTGGTGCCCTCGGCCGGGCTCTGCTCGCAGACGCTGCCCTTGGGCGCCGTCTCGCAGGGCATCTCCCCGTCCTGCTGGACGACGAGACCGACGTTGATCGCGTTGGCCTTGGCCGTTTCCAGGGTTTCGCCGATGAGCTTGGGGACCGCGGGCCGGTTGTCGGCGCTGGGCTCGGTGAGGGTGCGCCCGATCAGGATCGCGCCGACCAGCACGAGGATGCCGGCGGTGACCAGCAGGATCGTGGAGGCCTTGCTCTTCTTCTGCGGGCGGCGGCCGCGGCCGCCCTGGTCGTAGCCGCCCTGGTCCCCGTATCCGTAGCCGCCGTCGCCCGGGGGCATCGGCGGGAGCATGGAGGTCTGGTTCGGGTCGGTGGTGCGCAGGGCGGTGGTGGGCTGGTCGTAGCCCTGGTGTCCGTAGCCGTGGCCCTGGTCGGGGTAGCCGTAGCCGGCGGCGCCCATGGAGGCGGTGGCCGCGACGGGCTGGCCGTCGAGGCAGGCCTCGATGTCGGCGCGCATCTCGTCGGCGGACTGGTAGCGGTAGTCGGCGTCCTTGACCAGCGCCTTCAACACGATCGCGTCCATCTCGGGCGTGATCTCGGAGTCGAAGTTCGACGGGGGCTGGGGCTCTTCCCGTACGTGCTGGTAGGCGACCGCGACCGGGGAGTCGCCGATGAACGGCGGCCGGACGGCGAGGAGCTCGTACAGCAGGCAGCCGGCCGAGTAGAGGTCGGAGCGCGCGTCGACCTGCTCGCCCCTGGCCTGCTCCGGGGAGAGGTACTGGGCGGTGCCGATGACGGCGGCGGTCTGCGTCATGGTCATGCCGGAGTCGCCCATGGCGCGGGCGATGCCGAAGTCCATGACCTTGACCTGGCCGGTGCGGGTGAGCATGACGTTGGCGGGCTTGATGTCACGGTGCACGATGCCGGCGCGGTGCGAGTACTCCAGCGCCTGGAGGATGCCGATGCACATCTCCAGGGTGCGCTCGGGCAGCAGTTTGCGGCCGGAGTGCAGGAGCTCGCGCAGGGTCGAGCCGTCGACGTACTCCATCACGATGTACGGGATGGAGATGTTGTCGACGTAGTCCTCGCCGGTGTCGTACACGGCGACGATCGCCGGGTGGTTGAGCGATGCGGCCGACTGGGCCTCGCGGCGGAACCTCGCCTGGAAGGACGGGTCGCGGGCGAGGTCTGCGCGCAGGGTCTTGACGGCGACGGTACGGCCGAGCCGGGTGTCGTGGGCGAGGTAGACCTCGGCCATGCCACCACGGCCGAGCACGTGGCTCAGCTCGTACCGGCCGCCGAGGCGACGCGGCTCTTCCATAACGTGCAGCCCTCTCCGTCAGTCCCGACCGCTCCGGTGTGGTCCGGCGGTGTGCTCTGTTCGCGCAAAGGCTACCGGCCGATCGTCGGTGATCGGTTCGTGACCACCGGCTGATACCGGACCGGTACCGTACGCGCGGATCCGGGCGGGAATGGTGACCCGGATCACAATTTTGTGCCCCTGGAGGCTCTCGCGTGGCCCCGGGCCCCGCCCGTTACCCCTTGTTGCTCTTGAGCACGGCTTCCATGACGGCCTTGGCGACCGGGGCGGCGAGGCCGCCGCCGCTGATGTCCTCGCGGTCCGCCTCGCTGTCCTCGATGACGACGGCCACGGCGACCGGCGAGCTGCCGTCGGGGTTCTCGGCGTAGGAGATGAACCAGGCGTACGGGCGCTTCTTGTTGCCCTCGCCGTGCTGGGCGGTGCCGGTCTTGCCGCCGACGACGGTGCCCTTGATCCTGGCCTTGCCGCCGGTGCCGGTCTCGACGACGTTGACCATCATGTCCCGGACCTTCTTCGCGTTCTCGACGGAGAGGGGACGGCTCATTTCCTCCGGCTCGTGCTTCTCGACGATGTCGAGACCGGGCGACTCCAGCTGGTTGACCATGTACGGCTTCATCAGCTTGCCGTTGTTGGCGATGGCGGCGGTGACCATGGCCATCTGCAGCGGGGTGGCCGCGGTGTTGAACTGGCCGATGGAGCTCTGGGCGTTGCCGTCCCGGCCCATGGTCTTGTCGTAGACGCTGGCGAAGGCGCGGACCGGGGTGTCGATCTTGTCGTTGTTGAAGCCGAACTTCTCGGCGGTCTTGACCATGTTGTCCCGCGTCACCTTGTCGCCCATGTTGGCGAAGACGGAGTTGCAGGAGACGCGCATGGCTTCGTTGAGACTCGCCTTGCCGCAACCGGGGGCGTGGTTGATCAGCTCGGTCTTGGTGCCCGGGAGGATGTACGGGTCCTCGGTGTCGGTCGGTGCGTTGATGTCGGTGACGACACCGTGCTCCAGGGCCGCGGCGGCGGTGACCACCTTGAAGGTGGAGCCGGGCGGGTAGGTCTCGCGCAGGGCGCGGTTGACCAGCTTCTTGTCTTCGCTGTCCTTGAGCTCGACCCAGGCCTTCTCGTCGGCCTTCGAGTTGCCCGCGAAGGCCGAGGGGTCGTACGAGGGGGTGCTGACCAGGGCGAGGATCGCGCCGGTGCGCGGGTCGATCGCGGCTACGGCGCCCTTCTTGGTGCCGAGCTGCTTGAAGGCGGCCTGCTGGGCGGCGGCGTTGAGCGTCGTGACGACGTTGCCGCCCTGCTTCTTCTCGCCGGTGAACATGCCGATGGTGCGGTCGAAGAAGAGCCGGTCGTCGTTGCCGGTGAGGATGCCGTCCTCGAGGGACTCGAGCTGCGTGGAGCCGAAGGCCTGCGAGGCGTAGCCGGTCACGGGGGCCCAGAGCGGACCGTCGATGTAGGTCCGCTTGAACTTGTAGTCGCTGCCGTCGGTGACGGCGGAGCCGGTGATCGGCTTGCCGTCGACGATGATGTTGCCGCGCTCGGTGGCGTACTGGGCGATCTGGACCCGCCGGTTCTCCTTGCGGGTGCTCAGCTCCTCGGCCTTGACGTACTGGAGCCAGTTGGTCCGCACGAGCAGTGCCAGGACGAGCAGCCCGCAGAAGATCGCGATGCGGCGCAGGGGCTTGTTCATGACGGGCGGACCACCTGGGTCATCTCGGAGTCGGGGGACGGTGCCGGGGCCGGGGCAGGGCGGCGTGCGGTGTCGCTGATCCGGATGAGGACGGCGATGAGGATCCAGTTCGCGAGCACGGACGAGCCGCCGGCCGCGAGGAAGGGCATGGTCATGCCGGTCAGGGGGATGAGGCCCATGACTCCGCCGGCGACCACGAAGACCTGGAGTGCGAAGGCGCCGGAGAGGCCGATCGCGAAGAGCTTGCCGAAGGGGTCGCGGGCTGCGAGGGAGGTGCGCACGCCGCGCTCGATGATCAGGCCGTAGAGCAGCAGGAAGGCCATGACCCCGGCGAGCCCGAGTTCCTCGCCGACGGTGGAGAAGATGAAGTCGGAGTTGGCGGCGAACAGGATGAGGTCGGAGTGGCCCTGTCCCCAGCCGGTGCCGAGGACCCCGCCGGAACCGAAGCTCATGATCGACTGGGCGATCTGCTCACAGGCTCCGGCGTCGGCGCCCATCTTCTGCCAGCAGCCGAAGGGGTCCAGCCAGGCGCTGACCCGGGCTCCGACGTGGCTGGAGAAGCCGGCGACCACGACGGCGCCGCCGACCGACATCAGCAGGCCGATGATGATCCAGCTGGTCCGCTCGGTGGCCACGTACAGCATGATCACGAACATGCCGAAGAACAGCAGCGAGGAGCCGAGGTCGTTCTCGAAGATCAGGATGAGCAGGCTCACCGCCCAGATCGCCAGGATCGGGCCGAGGTCGCGGCCGCGAGGCAGGTAGAGCCCCATGAACCGGCGGGAGGCCAGGGCCAGGGCGTCGCGCTTGACCATCAGATAGCCGGCGAAGAACACCGCGAGGACGATCTTCGCGAACTCGCCGGGCTGGATGGAGAATCCGGCGACGCGGATCCAGATCTGGGCGCCGAAGACGTTCGTGCCGAGGCCGGGGACGAGCGGCAGGAGGAGCAGCACCAGGGCCGCGACCATCGAGATGTAGGTGAACCGCTGCAGGATGCGGTGGTCCTTGAGGAACAGCAGCACGCAGGTGAACAGGGCGATGCCGAGCGCCGTGTACATCATCTGGCGGGGGGACGACTCGGAGAAGGCGCCGAAGGACCGCTTCGCCAGGTTCTGCAGGCGCTCGGACTGGTCCAGTCGCCAGATCAGGACGAGGCCCAGCCCGTTGAGGAGCGTGGCGATCGGCAGCAGCAGCGGGTCGGCGTACTTGGCGTAGCGCCGTACGACGAAGTGGGCGATGCCCGCCAGGACGGCGAGGCCGAGTCCGTAGGCGAACATGCCCGGGGGCAGCTTCCCGTGGATCGACAGTCCCGCGTTGGCGTAGGCGAACATCGTGATGACCACGGCGAAGGCGAGCAGCAGGAGCTCGGTGTTCCGCCGGCTCGGCAGCTCGATGGCGCCGATGGTGGTCGTGTTGGTGACAACGCTCATGGTGTGGCGGGCCCCCTGTGCCCGCGTATGTCTACTGCTTCTCGCACAGGTTGACGACCTGCTGCTCGGCGGCAGTCAGGACGGGGCCGGGCGTCTGGTTGCCCTGGGCCTCGGCGGCACGCCGCTCCTCGTCCTTCTTGCACGCGGAGGTCTGGGTGCCCAGCTCGTCGATCTTCGTACGGGCGGTGTCGAGGCTGCCTTCGCTGATCGTGTCCACGACCTGCTTGCGCTTGAAACTCGGCAGGTACTTCAGTTCGATGTCGGGGCGGTCGGTCTCCACCTTGGAGAGCTCCAGCGGCCCCAGCTTCTGGCTGATCCCGCGGAAGAGTGCGACGTGCTCGTCCTTGACCCCGACGTAGAACTGCGTCTGGGTCCAGCGGTAGCCCGCGTACAGGCCACCGCCGATGACACCGAGGACCACGAGCAGCGTCAGCGTGCGCGTGGTCCACTTGCGCCCTTTGCCGCGGTGCCTGCGCGGGTGGTCGTACGTGTCCTCGTACTCCGAGTCCGCGTCGTACGGGTCGGGGTCGCCGAAGCTTCCGTACGCGTCGGCTCCGCCGCCCTGTCCCTGGGCACCGTAACCGCCGTAACCCGGGGCCTCGCCGCTGCCGGGGGGCCCGAAGGCGCCGGCGGGCGGGGGGCTCTGACGGCCGAGCCCGGAGGCGCGGCCGGCCGGCGTCTGCATGGCGTTGCCGCCGTCGAAGAGCTGGTGGTGCTGGTTCTCGGCGACCGCGCCCACGACGACCGGGGTGTCGTTGACCTGCGCGGCAAGGGTGTCGCCGCTGTCGGTGTCGAGGACGTCGGCCACGATGCAGGTGATGTTGTCGGGGCCGCCGCCGCGCAGCGCGAGCTGGATGAGCGAGGCCACGGTCTCGCGGGGGCCGTGGTAGTCGGCGAGGGTCTCTTCCAGGGTCTGGTGGGAGACCACGCCGGAGAGCCCGTCGGAACAGATCAGGTAGCGGTCACCGACCCGGACCTCGCGGATGGAGAGGTCGGGCTCGACGATGTCGCCGCTGCCCAGGGCTCTCATCAGCAGGGAGCGCTGCGGGTGGGTGGTGGCTTCCTCTTCGGTGATCCGGCCCTCGTCGACGAGGCGCTGCACCCAGGTGTGGTCCTGGGTGATCTGCGTGAGGACGCCGTCGCGGAGCAGGTAGGCGCGGGAGTCGCCGACGTGGACCAGGCCGAGGCGCTGTCCCGTCCAGAGCAGGGCGGTGAGCGTGGTGCCCATGCCCTCCAGCTGGGGGTCCTCCTCGACCATGACGCGCAACTGGTCGTTGGCGCGCTGCACGGCGGTGCTGAGCGCGGTGAGCATGTCGGAGCCCGGGACGTCGTCGTCGAGCTGCACGAGGGCGGAGATCACCTCGGAGCTGGCGACTTCACCGGCGGCCTGGCCGCCCATGCCGTCGGCGATCGCGAGGAGACGGGGACCGGCGTAGCCGGAGTCCTCGTTGCCCTCGCGGATCATGCCCTTGTGCGATCCGGCGGCGAACCGCAGGGACAGACTCATGCGCACCTGCCCTGTCGACGCCTCGGGGTACAACCGGTCTCGAGCCACACTGCCCACCCTCCGGCCTGGAGCGCGCTCGGGTCCGTGTCCCCGGTGGGACCGGCCGCTGCGGCTCGCTCGCTCCGCTCGCTCATTCTCGTACTACTTCCGCAGCTCGATGACGGTCTTGCCGATGCGGATCGGGGCGCCCGGCGGAATGGGCGTCGGGGTGGTCAGCCGGGTCCGGTCGAGATACGTGCCGTTGGTGGACCCGAGATCCTCGACGATCCACTGGCCGTCACGGTCGGGGTAGATCCTGGCATGCCTGCTGGAGGCGTAGTCGTCGTCCAGCACGATCGTGGAGTCGTGGGCGCGGCCCAGCGTGATCGTCTGGCCGGCGAGGGCC
Source organism: Streptomyces tatrensis (assembly GCF_049310065.1). Lineage (NCBI taxonomy): Bacteria > Bacillati > Actinomycetota > Actinomycetes > Kitasatosporales > Streptomycetaceae > Streptomyces > Streptomyces tatrensis. Next base: position 4,879,837 of record NZ_JBMDLB010000011.1, read on the forward strand.
ACCGTGGTGCCCGTGAGGGTGCCCTCGGAGACGACGAGTTTGGTGGGCGCACCGCGGCGCTGGCGCTGCTGCGGTGGGGCCGCCGGCTGGCGGCCCTGCTGCGTCGGGGCGCCGGAAGCGCCCCCGCCGCGTCGGGAACCGCGCTGCGTGACTCTCGTACCGAAGAGATCGCTGCGGATGACCTGGACGGCCACGATGACGAACAGCCACAGAACGGCCAGGAAACCCAACCGCATGACCGTCAGGGTCAGCTCTGACATTGCCCCCGCTTACCCTTCGGCTTGCCGGTAAATGATGGTGGTGGATCCCACGACGATCCGCGAACCGTCGCGGAGCGTAGCGCGGGTGGTGTGCTGCCCGTCCACCACGATGCCGTTGGTGGACCCGAGATCCTGGATCGTCGAGGGCGTTCCGGTCCGGATCTCACAGTGCCGGCGCGATACGCCGGGGTCGTCGATCCGCACGTCGGCTTCGGTGCTTCGGCCGAGTACGAGCGTAGGGCGCGAGATCTGGTGGCGGGTGCCGTTGATCTCGATCCAGTGGCGCCGGACGGCGCCGCCGGTGGGCACGGGGGCCGGTCCACCCGGTCCGCCGGGGGCCGGCCGGCGCGCACCGGGACCGCCCGGGGGCGGTCCGGGGGGCATGGGCGGCGCGGCGGTCGGAGGGTATCCGTAGCCGCCGGGCTGGGCCGGGGGGGCCTGCTGGGCCTGCCCCTGGCCCTGACCGTGCTGGCCGGGGGACTGGGAGGTGCTGGAGGCGAGCGTGCGGCTGCGGACCCGGTAGAGCCCGGTGTCCAGGTCGTCGGCCTTCTCCAGCTGGACCTTGATGGGCCCCATGAAGCTGTAGCGCTGCTGCTTGGCGTAGTCGCGGACGAGGCCCGCGAGCTCGTCGCCGAGCTGGCCCGAGTAGGGGCTCAGGCGCTCGTAGTCGCCCGTGCTCAGCTCCACGATGAAGTCGTTGGGGACGACGGTCCGCTCGCGGTTCCAGATGGTGGCGTTGTTGTCGCACTCGCGCTGGAGGGCGCCCGCGATCTCCACCGGCTGGACCTCGGACTTGAACACCTTGGCGAAGGTGCCGTTCACCAGACCTTCGAGTCGCTGCTCGAACCGCTTCAGGACTCCCATGGGGCACCTCCTCCGTCGTTGTCGCCCTGTACTGCTTACTGATCGTATCCACGCATGGCGGATTCGGGTGGTTCCCCATCGGTCACGTGCGCATGAGTGTTGGTCCTCACAAGCGATCGTAGGGGCGCCCCGAGGACAGTGTCCCGCACCGGCGGCCGAGTACGGGAGGGGCGGTCGTCGGCGGGACCCGGGAGAGCACGAAAAGCGATGTGAATCCACCCCATCCGACGTGCTAATGTTCCGATGTCGCCAGGGGAACGGCCCGCAAGGGAAGAACCACTGGTAGCCACTTGCGCGAGTGGCGGAACGGCAGACGCGCTGGCTTCAGGTGCCAGTGTCCTTCGGGACGTGGGGGTTCAAATCCCCCCTCGCGCACAGTTGAGAGAGCCCCCGCTCCGGAGAGATCCGGAGCGGGGGCTCTTCGTCGTGCCCGGGACGCGGGCGTGACGAGGGTCTCGGGTCGTCGGTCGGCGGGGTGTTCGCGCTGCGCCGGGAGACTTTCGTTGCGGGGGGCGCGACCAAAGTGGGCAGACCGGGGGCGGGGTGGTGTCTAGGGTCGGCCGGGTGGATGCGACGGCGAGGGTGCGTGCGGGATGGGACTGGGTGAAGGGGCCCGAGCCCTGGACCCGGCGGATGCTGGTGGGGGACCTCGTGCTGGCCGGGGTGCTGGTGCTGCTCGGGCTGGGGGTCGAGGAGCTCGACAAGGGCTCCGCGGTCCGGATGGTGGCCAGTGCCGTGTCCGTGGTGGTGCTGACCCTGCTGCGGCGGCGGCTGCCCGCGGTCACGCTCGTGGCCGGCTCGGTGGTGGGGGTGTACCTGCCCGGGGCCTTCCTCGTGGCGATCCCCCTCGGCTGGTCGGCGGGGCGGCGCATCGTCGGCGTCGGCAGGGCGCTCGGTGCCTTCATCGCCGCCTTCGTCGCGGTGGTCGTCCTCGGCCTGGTCAAGGAGTGGTCGCTGGGCCGGCCGGTGCTGATGATCGTCTTCAGCACGCTGATGTTCCTGGCCACGGTGGTCATGCCCGGTCTGGCCAGCCGCTACTGGTCCCAGCGCAACACGCTGCTGAGCGCCCTCCAGGAGCGCAACGCCCAACTGCTGCGGGAGCGGGCGATGGTCGCGGGCCAGGCCCGGCTGCGCGAACGCCAGCGCATTGCCCAGGACATGCACGACAGCCTCGGACACCAGCTCGCGCTGATCTCGGTGCACACCGGTGCGCTGGAGGTCGATCCGGTGCTCACCGACCGGCAGCGGGAGGCCGTGGGCGTCCTGCGCCAGGCCTCGGTCGCGGCCATGCACGAGCTGCGCGAGGTCGTGGGCATCCTGCGGGACGGGGTGGAGGCGCCGCTGCCGGTCGAGGAGGCGCAGCCCGCCGCGCGCGGGGTGGCGGGCATCGCCGGGATCGTGGAGTCGGCGCGGAGCGCGGGGACGGACGTACGGCTCACCACCGCGGGACAGCCCAGGCCGCTCGTCGCGGCGTGCGACCACGCGGCGTACCGGATCGCGCAGGAGGCGCTGACCAACGCCTACAAGCACGCGCCGGGCGCACCCATCACGGTGGAACTGCGCTACGAGGACGACTCCTTGGTGGTGGAGATCGCCAACGGCCCGGCCGCCGGGCCGGGCGCCGGTGAGGTGGTGTCCGGCGGGCAGGGGCTGACCGGGCTGCGCGAACGGGCCCGGCTGGTCGGCGGCATGGTCTACGCGGGGGCCGCGGAGGACGGCGGGTTCCGGGTGGCCGGGGTGCTTCCGTACGGGACCTTGCCGGCCGGGGCGGCGTTCGACGGGGCCGCGTTCGACGGGACCGGGGGGACCGGGGCGGGCGCCGTCGCCGACGACTTCGGGCAGCAGCTGCGGGCCCGGATGGCGGGGGGCGCCCAGGAGCCGGTGGACTGGGCCGCGATCGACCGGAAACTGCTCAGCGGGAACGGCCGGTCCGGGGGAGTGACGCTGGGCTGCGGGATCGCGGTCGCGGCCCTGGTGGTGCTGCTGATCGTGATCGGGGCGGCGGTGGCCCTGCTGGTCGGCTCGGTGAGCGACGCGACGCTCGGCCGGGACGAGTACGACGGCATCCAGGTGGGCGAACCGGAGGACGCGGTACGGTCGCGGCTGCCCAGCGGGGACAGCATCCTGACCGAGGGGCTCGACCGGAAGGGGCCGCCGCGCCCGCAGGGCGCCACGTGCCTGGCCCTGCTCGCCGACGACGACAGCGACTTGGGCAGCGACAGCGTTTTCCGGTTCTGCTTCAAGGACGGCAAGCTCGTCGACAAGCAGGCGTACCAGGCCAAGCAGTAGGAGCAGGGGTGGCAACCAAGGTGATCCGCGTGGTGATCGCTGACGACGAACCGCTGATCCGGGCCGGGATCAGGATGATCCTGACCTCGGCGGCGGACATCGAGGTCGTCGCCGAGGCGGCGAACGGCCGGGAAGCGGTGGAACTGGCCCGGGCGCACGGCCCGGACGTGGTGCTGCTGGACATCCAGATGCCGGTGATGGACGGGCTGACGGCGCTGGCCGAGCTCGGGCGGGCGGTGCCCGAGGTGCGGGCGCTGATCCTGACCACCTTCGGGGAGAAGGAGAACGTGCTGCGGGCACTGAGCGGCGGAGGCGCGGGGTTCTTGCTGAAGGACTCGGCGCCCGGCGAACTCATCGGCGCCGTACGGGCGGCCGCGTCGGGCGACGCGTACCTGTCCCCGGCGGCGACCCGGCACGTGGTGGACCAGATCGCGTCCGGCCGGACGGCCGGCCGCGACGAGGCGGCGCGCCGCCGGGTCGCCGAACTGAGCGAGCGCGAGCGCGGGGTGCTGGCCCTGCTGGGGGAGGGGCTGTCGAACGCGGACGCGGGGCGGCGGCTGCACATGAGCGAGGCCACGGTGAAGACGTACGTGAGCCGGATCCTGGCGAAACTGGAATGCGAGAACCGGGTACAGGCGGCCCTGCTGGCCAGGGACGCCGGGCTCTAGGTACCGTCGGGCCGAAATCCGATGGCGATCAGGGGGCGGGGCGCATGGCGGCGGTAGCGCAGGAGCGTGGCGTGGGACCGGAGTCGAAGGTACGGATCCCGGTGGTCGAGGGGTTCGCTCCGCGGAACGCGGGTGCGTCGGCGGGGTCGCCCGCAGCTTCACCCCGCGAGGCGGGCAAGGCGCTGCGGACGCGGGTGCCCCGGGCGGCGCACGCGCGGTTCGAGGCCCCTGCCGACCGGCCGGACGCGGTGCGGGCGGTGGAGGAGTCCAACGTCGGGCGGGTCGCCGAGCTCACGCCGATACGGGTCGGCCGGATGGCAGCCAGCCCCTTCGCCTTCCTGCGCGGGGCGGCCGGGCTGATGGCCCACGACCTCTCCGGCGGTCCCGTCACCGGGATCGGTGCGCAGATCTGCGGCGACGCCCACGCGGCCAACTTCGGCCTGTACGGGGACGCGCGCGGCCGGCTGGTCATCGACCTCAACGACTTCGACGAGACGGTCTTCGGCCCGTGGGAGTGGGACCTCAAGCGGCTGGCCACCTCGCTGGTCCTGGCGGGCCGGGTGGCCGGTGCGGACGAGGCCACCTGCCGGGCGGCCGCGCACGACGCGGTGGGCGCCTACCGGCGCACGATGCGCCTGCTGGCCAAACTGCCGGCCCTCGACGCGTGGAACGCGATCGCGGACGAGGAGCTGGTCTCGCACACCGACGCCCGCGACCTGCTGGGCACCCTGGAGCGGGTCTCGGAGAAGGCCCGCAACAACACCTCCGCCCGGTTCGCCGCCAAGTCCACCGAGCCCACGCCCGACGGGGGCCGGGCCTTCGTGGACGCGCTGCCCGTGCTGCGCCGGGTCGGGGACGGGGAAGCGGCGGCCGTGGCGGCCGCGCTGGGCCCGTACCTGGAGACCCTGCAGGGCGACCGGCTGCCGCTGCTGGCCCGGTACGCGATCCACGACGTGGCCTTCCGGGTGGTGGGCACGGGCAGCGTCGGCACCCGCTCGTACGTGGTGCTGCTGCTCGACCACCGGGGTGAGGCGCTGGTCCTCCAGGTGAAGGAGGCCCGGCCCTCCGTGCTGCTGCCGCACCTGCCCGGGCTCGGCTTCGTCTCCCCGCCGGAGGAGCACGAGGGCCGCCGGGTGGTGGCCGGGCAGAAGCGGATGCAGGTGGTCTCCGACATCCTGCTGGGCTGGACGACGGTCGAGGGGCGGCCCTTCCAGGTCCGCCAGTTCCGCAACCGCAAGGGCAGCGTGGACCCGGCGGCACTGGCAGCCGACCAGTTCGACGACTACGGGCGGATGACCGGAGCCCTGCTGGCGCGGGCGCACGCGCACAGCGCGGATCCGCGGCTGCTGTCCGGGTACTGCGGCAAGAGCGACGAGCTGGACGAGGCCGTCGCCGGCTTCGCCGTGGCCTACGCCGACCGGAGCGAGGCCGACCACGCGGTGCTGGTGGCGGCGGTGCGGTCGGGGCGGATCGCGGCGGAGTCCGGGGTCTGAGCGGCTTAGGGCCCGGGACCCGGGCCCGCAGCCGGGATGTTTCACGTGAAACCGGTGGATGTTTCACGTGAAACACCCGGGCCTCAGGGCCTTAGGCTGGCCGGGTGAGCGAGCAGACAGTTCCCGAAGCGTCCGAGCCCGGCTCCGGCGAAGGCCCCGGCCCCACTGCCGACGAGCGGCCCGAGGCACGCCTGGAGCGCGCCGTGCGGGCCGCCGAGCAGGCGCTGATCGAGTTCGAGATCGCGGTGGAGACCTTCCGGGTGGAGGTGGAGAACTTCTCCCGCCTGCACCACCAGAAGCTCGGACCGATGTACTCGCGGCTCGACGAGCTGGACGCCCTGATCGCCGAGGCGAAGGCGGCCAGGACCGGGGACCCGGAGGACCTGCGCCGTGCGCGCGATGCCCGCTCGCTGGTGATGCCGATGCCCGGGGTGGACGAGCTGTTCCACGACTGGCTGGACGCGGACGGGATGTCCGACGACGCCTCCGCGATGCTCACGGACCGTGCGGTGCGGCCTCCGGAGCGGGTGCGCCCCTCGGAGGAGGTACGCCGCCTCTACCGCGAGCTGGTCCGCAAGGCGCATCCCGACCTGGCCCAGGACGAGGCCGAGCGCGAGCGGCGCGATGCGTTCATCGCGCGGGTCAACGCGGCCTACGGACGCGGCGAGGAGCAGGTGCTGCGCGAGCTGGCCCAGGAGTGGGCGGAGGGCCCGGCGCCGGCCGAGCCGCGGCTGAGCGAGAGCGAAGAGCTGTACGAGCGGCTGGAGTGGCTCTCGCGGCGCAAGGAACTGCTGTCGGTGGTGGCCCGGGAGCTCGAGGAGAGCGCGATCGGGTCGATGCTGCGCATGGCCCCGGAGGACCCGGACCGGCTGCTGGAGGAGATCGCCGAGCAGCTGCTCGGCGATGTCGAGAAGCGTGAGGCGGAGCTGGCGGCCCTCGCCGCCGGGTGACCCCGGGGGCGGCCGGGCCGGCAGGCCCGGTCGGATAGGTTGGCTCAGCTATCCGTGACGAGAGAAGGCGACAGACATGAACTCCGGACCGCTTCCCTCGGTGGCCGCCTCCGCACTGCCCTCCGAAGCCTTCGTCCTCGACGTTCGCGAGAACGACGAATGGGCGGCCGGCCATGCCGAGGGTGCGCTGCACATCCCGATGAGCGAGTTCGTGGCGCGCATCGGTGAGCTGACCGAGAAGATCGAGGACGAGCGCCCGGTCTACGTGATGTGCCGGGTCGGCGGACGCTCCGCCCAGGTCGCCCAGTACCTGCGGGGCCAGGACATCGACGCCGTGAACGTGGCCGGCGGCATGCAGGACTGGGAGGCCGCGGGCCGCCCGGTCGTCACCGACGCGGGCGCCCCGGGCTTCGTCGTCTGAGACGCGGGCCAGTGACGGCCTAGGTGTATTGATCACGAGCGTTGTTGACACTCGGTAGGTCTTGAACATGGCGAAGACCTCCGGTGTGGTGGGAGCTGTCTAGGAACCCATTGCACAACGGAGGTCTTCGTGTCCCACCGTAATGCCCGGCTGACCGTCTTCGGTAGGCAACTGCTGGTTGAACGCGTCCGCTCGGGCCGCCCCGTCGCGCACGTCGCGGCCGAGATGGGCATATCCAGGGCCACCGCCCACAAATGGGTTCGCCGCTGGCGGACCGAAGGCCACGCCGGGCTCTACGACCGCTCCAGCCGCCCGCGCACGACTCCCCACCGGACACCCGCCGCGGTCGAAGCCCGGGTCTGTGACCTGCGCAGAACCCGCAAGCTCGGCCCTGCCCGGATCGGCCCGATCCTGGGCCTGCCCGCCTCGACCGTGCAGCGGATCCTGACCCGTCACGGCCTGGGCCGCCTGGCCTGGCTGGACCGGCCCACCGGCCAGCCGATCCGCCGCTACGAACGCGACCGGCCCGGCGAACTCGTCCACGTCGACATCAAGAAGCTCGGCAACATCCCCGACGGCGGCGGCTGGCGGGCCGTGGGCCGAACCGCAGGCGACCACAACCGGCAGGCCACCACCGACCAGCGCAAGAGCAGCACACCGGTGATCGGCTACAGCTACATCCACTCCGCCGTCGACGACCACACCCGCCTCGCCTACAGCGAAGTCCTCGCCAACGAACGGCAGGAAACCGCGGCCGGGTTCTGGCAGCGGGCCAACGCCTTCTTCACCGCCCACGGCATCACCGTCGAACGCGTCCTGACCGACAACGGCGCCTGCTACAAGTCCAAGCTCTTCACCCAGACCCTCACCGCGGCCGGCATCACCCACAAACGCACCCGGCCCTACCGGCCACAGACCAACGGCAAAGCCGAACGCTTCAACCGCACCCTCCTCGAGGAATGGGCCTACCTGCGGCCCTACACCTCCAACGACGAGCGGACAGCAGCCCTGACAGACTTCCTCCACACCTACAACCACCACCGCTGCCACACCGCACTCGCCGGCAAGCCCCCGATCAGCCGCGTGAACAACGCTGCGGGTCAATACACCTAGGCCGTCTCTTTCGGATCTTGCCGGGTCCGCGCCGCCCGGCACCGCACCTCGCCGCGCTGCCGGGGCACCCGAGTACGTCCAGTACGCGGGAGCCCCGGCAGCGCGCCGAGGCACGGCACCGGACGACGCGGACCTGACCGACAAGATCCGAAAGAGACGGCCTAGGCGAGGGGGTGGGCGGCCAGCAGGTCGCCCAGCGCCTCCTCGTGGGCCGCGGCCGGGCCGAGCTGGAGCTCCAGCTGCTTGGCCCAGGCGTGGTAGCGGTGCAGCGGGTAGTCGGTGTCGGCGCCGAAGCCGCCGTGCAGGTGCTGTGCGGTCTGTACGACGCGGCGTACGCCCTCGGAGGCCCAGATCTTGGCCACGGCCACGTCGCCGGCACTCGGCAGCGGTCCGCCCGCTCCGCCCGTGGAGGCGTCGAGCCGCCAGGCGGCCTGCCAGAGGGTGACCTCCATAGCGCGCAGGTCGATGTAGCGGTCGGCGGCCTGGACGGCGACGGCCTGGAAGCTGGCGACCGGGAAGCCGAACTGCTCGCGCTTGCTCGTGTACTGGCTGGTCATGGTGAGCACGTTCTCGCCGAGGCCGAGCGCGAGCGCGCAGGTCCCGGTGGCCAGGAGCTGGCGCAGGTGGTCCCAGGCGCCGGGCGCCTCGATCAGGTGCGCGGCCGGGACCCGTACGCCGTCGAGGGTGAGCTCGGCGAGCCGCTCCCCGCTGGTGGAGAACTGCTCGGCGAGGGACAGGCCCTCGGCGACCCGGGGGACGAACGCGAGGACCGCCTCGCCCTCCCCGGTGTGGGCCGGTACGGCGATCCAGTCGGCGCTGTGCCCCCAGGTGACGGCCGTCTGGAGGCCCTCCAGGACCCAGGTGTCCCCGTCCTGCCGTGCGGTGACGGCCAGTTCGGCCGGGTCGTGGCCGCTGCGGCCGTGCGCGGCGACGGTGAGGACGAGGCTGCCGCTCCCGGCGCCGGGCAGCAGGGCGCCCGTCAGCTCGGGGCTGCCGTGGGCCTGGACGGCCATGGCGGTGGCGCAGTGCTCCAGCAGCGGCACCCGGGCCAGTACCTTCGCGGCCTCGCGCAGGACCAGGCACAGGGCGATGGCGTCGAGTCCGGATCCGCCGTGTTCCTCGGCGAGGACCAGGCTCAGCAGATCGGAGTCGGCGAGCTTGGCCCACAGCTCGCGGTCGAACTCCTCGGCCACCGCCCTCGGCGTGAGCGCGGGGCTGGGCACGCTGTCGGGGGCCACGTCCGCGAACACGGCCTTGGCCGCCTCGACGGCGGCCTGCTGCTCCTCGGTGAAGGTGAAGTCCACTGCCTGTCCTCCCGCGTACCCGGATCGCGCTCTGCCTGACGGTGCGTCAAGATAGAACACGTTCCTGAAATTGGACAGGGGGGTGGCGGCGTGGCCCGTCAGCGGTCGAAGTCGATCTCCACGTCCTCCGACACCGGGTGTGACTGGCAGGCCAGCACGAACCCGGCCTCCGTCTCCTGCTCCTCCAGCGCGAAGTTGCGGTCCATCCGCACCTCGCCCGAGACGACGAACGCCCGGCAGGTGCCGCACACCCCGCCCTTGCAGGCGTACGGGGCGTCCGCGCGGGCCCTGAGCACCGCGTCGAGCAGGGATTCGCCGTCGCGCACCGGCCAGGTGCCCGAGCGGCCGTCGAGCCGGGCCGTGACCCGGCCGCGGGTGGTGTCGGCCGAAGGGGTGCGGGCGGGCGGGGCGGTGTCCTCGACGTGGAAGACCTCCTCGTGGACCCGGGTGCGGAGCACGCCGAGCGAGCCCAGCGCCTTCTCCGCTCCCGTCACCAGACCGTACGGCCCGCACAGGAACCAGCCCGTCACCTCCGCGACCGGCAGAAGCGCGGGCAGCAGCTCTGTCAGCCGCTCCTCGCCGAGCCGGCCCGAGGGCAGCCCGGCCTCCTGCTCCTCCCGGGACAGCACGGTGACGAGCTGGAACCGGTCGGGATAGCGGTCCTTGAGGTCGGCGACCTCCTCGAGGAACATCGTCGAGGCCGCGCTGCGGTCGCTGCGCACCAGGCAGAACCGGGCGTCGGCGCGGGCGGCGAGGAGCGTGGCGGCGATCGAGAGCACCGGGGTGATGCCGCTGCCGCCGACGATCGCGGCGTAGTGCGCGGCGGGCGGCGCCGCCACCGGGTCCAGGACGAACCGGCCGGCCGGGACCATCACGTCGAGGACGTCACCGGCGGCGATCTCCTTGTGGGCGTAGGAGGAGAACTCCCCGCCCTCCACCAGCCGCACCCCGACCCGCAGCGCGGTGGGGCCGGGCCCGTCCGCGGCCGGGGCGGGGGAGCAGATCGAGTAGGTGCGCCGCACCTCCGCGTCGCCGGCTCCGCCGCGGCGCAGGGTGAGGTGCTGGCCGGGGGCGTGCCGGTACTCGGCGCGCAGCTCCGGCGGGACGGCCAGGGTCAGGGCGACGGAGTCCTCGGTGAGCCGGTCGACCGCCGTCACCGTCAAGGTGTGGAACGCTCCGTGGCGCGCGGGGCGCGCCGACGCGGCGGCTGCCGGGTCTGCGGGCGCCACCGGCGTGGGCGACGGCGGTGACACGGCCATCTACAGCTCCTTGAAGTGGTCGAACGGTTCGCGGCAGGCGGTGCAGCGGCGCAGCGCCTTGCATGCGGTGGAGGAGAACCGGCTGAGCAGCTCGGTGTCGGTCGATCCGCAGTTCGGGCAGCGGACGGACAGGGTGAGCGGAACCGGTCCGCCGGCGGCGTGCGGCCGCGGCGGGGCGATGCCGAACTCGGCCAGTTTGCGGCGGCCTTCGGCGCTGATGTCGTCGGTGGACCAGGCGGGGGCCAGTACGGTCCGCACCCGGACCTGCGGTATGCCGTGGTCGTTCAGGACCCGCTCGATGTCGGCGGACATGGCCTCGATGGCCGGGCAGCCGGTGTAGGTGGGGGTCAGCGTGACCTCCACGTGGCCGTCCTCGTGCATCCGCACCCCGCGCATCACGCCGAGCTCGGCGAGGGTGAGCACGGGCAGTTCGGGGTCGGGGACGGAGCCGGCCAGTGCGGCCAGCTCCGCCTCCAGCCGGGTCTGCTCGGTGCCCGCGGCGGCACTGGTGTCGCCGCGGGTGCCGGTCACCACGATGCCCCCGGGTGGCTGCGGTGCAGGTGCTGCATCTCCGCGAGCAGGCGGCCGAACGACTCGGTGTGCAGTCCCTGCCGGCCGGCTCCCGCGGCCCAGGCGCCGTGCCGCGGCCCCTGGGGCAGTTCCAGTCCGGCCCGCTCCAGTACGCCGCCCAGCGCGGCCAGCCAACGGCCTTCCAGGGCGGCCCAGTCGATCTCTTCGAGCCCGTCCACCGGCTGGAACATCTCCCCGGTGTACTTCCACAACCCGTCCAGGCCGGCCCGCATCCGGCGCCGGCTCTCCTCGGTCCCGTCGCCGAGCCGCAGTGTCCACTGCTCGGCGTGGTCGCGGTGGTAGGCGGTCTCCTTGACCGCCTTGGCGGCGAGCGGCGCGAACGGGCCTTCGCCGACCGCGAGTTCCCCGTAGAGCTCGTGCTGGTAGAGCGAGAAGTAGAGCTGGCGCGCGATGGTGTGGGCGAAGTCGCCGTTCGGCTGCTCGACCAGCTGGAGGTTGCGGAAGGACCGCTCCTCGCGGAGGTAGGCCAGCTCGTCCTCGTCGCCGGCCGTCGACAGCAGGATGCGGGCCTGGCCGAGCAGGTCGAGGGCGATGTTGGCGAGCGCGACCTCCTCCTCCAGGACGGGCGCGTGGCCCGCCCACTCGCCGAGGCGGTGCGAGAGGATCAGCGCGTCGTCACCGAGGGCCAGGGCCGCCGTCACTGCGGCCGTCCCCGATTCGGTGCTCGTCTCGGTGCTCATCACAGGTGCTGCACCCCCTCGGGGATCTCGTAGAAGGTGGGGTGGCGGTAGGGCTTGTCGGCGGACGGGGCGAAGAACGGGTCCCGCTCGTCCGGGGAGGAGGCGGTGATCTCCGTGGAGGGCACCACCCAGATGGAGATGCCCTCGCCGCGCCGGGTGTAGAGATCGCGGGCGTTGCGCAGGGCCATCTCCGCGTCCGGGGCGTGCAGGCTGCCCGCATGCGTGTGCGAGAGGCCGCGCCGCGAGCGGACGAACACCTCCCACAGGGGCCAGTTCTGCGTCATACCCGAGCCTCGCTTCCGATGGTCGCCGCGGCGGCCGTGGCCGCCGCCTGCTTCTCCGCGTACGCCGCGGCCGCGTCGCGCACCCAGGCGCCTTCCTCGTGCGCCGCGCGGCGCTGTCCGATCCGCTCCTCGTTGCACGGGCCGTTGCCCTTGAGCACGTCCCAGAACTCCGTCCAGTCGATGGCTCCGAAGTCGTGGTGCCCGCGCTCCTCGTTCCACTTCAGGTCCGGGTCGGGCAGGGTCAGCCCCAGCGACTCGGCCTGCGGCACGGCGATGTCCACGAAGCGCTGGCGCAGCTCGTCGTTGGAGTGGCGCTTGATCCGCCAGGCCATCGACTGCGCCGAGTGCCCCGACTCGGCGTCGGGCGGGCCGAACATCATCAGGGAGGGCCACCACCAGCGGTCGACGGCGTCCTGCGCCATCGCGTGCTGGGCCTCGGTACCCCGGGAGAGGGCCAGGAGCAGCTCGTACCCCTGGCGCTGGTGGAAGGACTCCTCCTTGCAGATCCGGACCATCGCCCGCGCGTACGGCCCGTAGGAGCAGCGGCAGATCGGGACCTGGTTGGTGATCGCCGCGCCGTCCACGAGCCAGCCGATCGCGCCGACGTCGGCCCAGGTCAGCGTGGGGTAGTTGAAGATCGAGGAGTACTTCTGCTTCCCGGCGTGGAGCTTGTCGAGGAGCTCGTCGCGGCTGGTGCCGAGCGTCTCGGCGGCGCTGTACAGGTACAGGCCGTGGCCGGCCTCGTCCTGGACCTTCGCCATCAGGATCGCCTTGCGGCGCAGGGAGGGCGCGCGCGTGATCCAGTTCGCCTCGGGCTGCATGCCGATGATCTCGGAGTGGGCGTGCTGGGCCATCTGGCGGACCAGGGTGGCGCGGTACTCGTCGGGCATCCAGTCCCGCGGCTCCACTCGCTCGTCGGCCGCCACGGCCGCGTCGAAGGCCGCCGCGAGCTGTGCGCCGAGGTCGGAGCTCACGCCGATCCCCGCGTCCTGCCCTGCGTCCCGCCCCGCCGCCCCCGATGTCGCTTCCGGGGTCACTGCCACCATCACGGCCCCCTGTCAGAGGTCTTTTCCCGCCTCGTCCCGCCCGACCGACCGATCGTTCGGTTCACACTCTTCAATGGTGGGACGAGGGCCCGTAGGGTGTCAACCTCTGTGGTCAACCCTGTGGGCACCGGATGATCGGGGCGGGATGGATTCGAACGAGCGCGAGCCCCTCGAAGGAGCGGCTCCACCCCCGTCCAGGGCGCCCGGAATCGCCGGCCTGTCCACGCCGTACCGGGTCGTCACGGCCCTCGCGCTCGGCGCGGTGGCGGTGGCCGCCTGCTGGCACCTGGCCCTCGTCTTCCTGCACGTGGCCCCGTCCAACACGGTCAGCAAGCAGCACGCGCGCATGATCGACGGCTGGATCTACCCCGAGTTCGAACAGAACTGGAAGCTCTTCGCCCCCAACCCGCTCCAGCAGAACATCGCCGTGGAGGTGCGCGCGCAAGTGCGGACGGGCGAGGGCGTACTGGTGACGGGCAACTGGCGCGGGCTCTCCGCCGAGGACGGCGCCGCCATCCGCCACAGCCTGCTGCCGAGCCACACCGAGCAGAACGAGCTCCGCCGGGCCTGGGACTTCTTCACCACCTCCCACGACGAGGACAACAAGTCCACCGGCGAGCGCGGCGAACTCTCCGAGCAGTACCTGCGCCGGATCGCCCTGGACCGGCTGCGGACCGGTCGGGTCGCGGAGGGCCGGATCGTACGGATCCAGCTGCGCGGGGCGACGACGGAGGTCCCCGCGCCCGAGTGGTCCGACGAGAAGGCCGACACCCAGACGTACTACCGGGAGCTGCCGTGGTGGACGGTGTGAGGGGGCCCGGTACCAAGGCTCCCGGTGTGACCGGGGTCGGTGTGGCGGGGCCCGGGGTGAAGGGGCTCAAGGCCTCCGGCGGCCGGGCGCTCGCCCGGGTCAGCGGGCAGGCGCTGGGGCCGTACCAGAGCGCCGTGGTCCGCATCGGCTTCGCCGGCACCTGGCTGTTCTTCCTGCTGCGCGAGTTCCCGCACCGCCACGAGCTCTACGGGCCGGACGGGCCGTGGAGCTGGGAACTGGCGCAGCGGCTGATCGACACGAACCGCGCCTTCACGGTGCTGATGTGGTCGGACTCGGCGCTCTGGTTCGAGATCGTCTACGCCGTGGCCGTGCTGGCGTCCGCCCTGCTGATGCTGGGCTGGCGCACCCGGGCGACCTCCGTGGTGTTCATGGTCGGCGTGCTGTCCCTGCAGAACCGCAGCGTCTTCATGGGCGACGGCGGGGACAACGTCATCCACCTGATGGCGATCTACCTCGTGCTGACCCGGTGCGCACAGGTGTGGTCGCTGGACGCCCGCCGCGCGCGGCGCCTCGGCGCGGCCTCGGCCGGGCGGGCGGGGCCGGTGCTGTGGGGCGTGCTCGGGGCGGTGTTCGCGTACGGGGCCGTGACCGGGGGGTTCAGCACCAACTGGCTGGTGATCTTCGCGGCCCTGTGGGTGATCGCCGCGCTGTGGTGGATGGTCGACCGCTACGAGCCGGAGGGGGAGGGGCGGGCGGTCCTCGACGTCCTGGCCAACCTGCTGCACAACGCCGGAATGCTGATGGTCATGGTCGAGGTGTGCCTGATCTACGCGACGGCCGGCTGGTACAAGATCCAGGGTTCGCGGTGGCAGGACGGCACGGCGCTGTACTACCCGCTGAACCTGGACTACTTCACCCCGTGGCCCGGGGTCTCGGCCTTCCTCGCGAGCAGCGGCACGCTGGTCATGCTGCTGTCCTACGGGACGGTCGCGGTCCAGGTGGCCTTTCCGTTCACCCTGTTCAACCGGCGGATCAAGAACGTGCTGCTGGCGCTGATGATGCTGGAGCATGCGGGGATCGCGGTGCTGTTGGGCCTGCCGTTCTTCTCGTTGGCGATGATCGCCGCTGACGCGGTGTTCCTGCCTACGGGGTTTCTGGTCTGGCTCGGTGCGTGGGTCGCTGCGCGGCGGGTGGGTGGTGGGGGGCGGGGTGGTCCCTCCCCGGCTCCGGAGCCGTACGCGGAATCGGAGCCTGCGCTTCCCAGTCCCGTCCCGCGCTGAGGGGCGGCCCTTCGGGGCGAAGTCCCCTACCCGCCCTTCCACCGTTCCCCGGGCGCTGCCCGGACCCCTCTGGGGCTTCCGCCCCAGACCCCGCTCCTCAAACGCCGGAGGGGCTGGATCGGGCTGGATCGGGCCGGAGGGGATGGATCGGGGCGGCGGGGTTGGGCTTGGCCGGCGGGCCGTAGGGTCGGCGGTATGAGTGAGCAGCACGGGACCCCCGACAGCATCGAGGACGCCGAGCGGGAGTGGCGGGAGGCCGCTGCCCGGGAGGATCTGGTGCTTCTCGACGGGTTCCACGCGCTGAAGCACGCGCTGCGGTTCGGGGCGGACGTCCGGATGGTCGTCGCCGAGGACCCGGACGCCGTACGGGGCCTTGCGCGCGAGCTGGCCGGGGACGTGGAGGCGGACGTCGCGCGGCTGGTGCGGCGGGCCCCGCTCAAGGGGCTGCTGGCGCGGGTGCACCCCACCGGGGTGGCGGCCCTCGCGGTCCGGCCCGACCGGGCCGAGGGGCGGGCCAGGCTCGACGCACGGCCCAGGACGGCCCCGATCGTGCTCCTCGACAACCCCCGCAACCTGGGCAACGTCGGCGCCGTCGTCCGGCTCGCCGCCGGCTTCGGCGCCACCGGCGTGGTCACCCGGGGGGACCTGGACCCCTGGCACCCCAACGTGGTCCGGGCCGGCGCGGGGCTGCACTACGCCACCACCGTGGACCGGGTGGAGCTCGACACGCTGCCGCCCGGCCCGCTGTACGCACTCGACCCGGAGGGCGAGGACATCCGCGCCCTCACCCTCCCGGACGAGGCCCTGCTCGCCTTCGGCTCCGAACGCCACGGCATCTCGCCCGAGCTGCGCGCCCGCGCCGATCACCTGGTGTCCCTGCCGATGCGGCCGCAGGTCTCCAGCTACAACCTGGCCACCAGCGTGGCCATGGCCCTCTTCCACTGGGGCGGGCCGAAGGAGACCTCCTAGGCATCAGCCCTGGCGGCGGACCTCCACCACGCGGAAGCGGTTCGACACGAACGCCCCGTCGCACAGCGCGGCGTTCGCCGCCGGGTTGCCGCCGGAGCCGTGGAAGTCGGAGAAGGCCGCGGTCTGGTTCACATAGACCCCGCCCGTCAGGTTCAGCGAGAGCTGCGCCGACTCCTCCAGACAGACCTCCTCGATGGCCCGCTCGGTGTCCGCGGACGTGGTGTACGCCCCGACCGTCATGGCGCCCTTGTCGCGGACGGTGCGCCGCAGCAGTTCGAGGGCGTCCGCCGTGGAGTCGACCGCCACCGCGAAGGAGACCGGGCCGAAGCACTCCGAGAGGTAGGGGGCGGAGTCGTCGGGCTTGGCCGAGTCCAGCTTCACCATCACCGGGGTGCGCACGACCGCGCCCGGGAACTCGGGGTTCGTCACCTCGCGCGAGGCCAGCGCGACCTCGCCGAGCCCGGCCGCGGCCTCCAGGCGGGCCTTCACGTCCGGGTTGACCAGTGCGCCGAGCAGGGCGTTGGCCCGCGCGTCGTCGCCGAGCAGGCCGCCGACCGCGCCCGCGAGGTCGGAGACGACCTCGTCGTAGGACTTGTGCCCGGCGTCCGTCTCGATGCCGTCGCGCGGGATCAGCAGGTTCTGCGGGGTGGTGCACATCTGGCCGCTGTAGAGGGAGAGGGAGAAGGCCAGGTTGGACAGCATCCCCTTGTAGTTGTCGGTGGAGTCCAGGACGACGGTGTTGACGCCGGCCTTCTCCGTGTAGACCTGCGCCTGGCGGGCGTTGGTCTCCAGCCAGTCGCCGAACTCCGTGGACCCGGTGTAGTCGATGACCTTGATCTCGGGGCGGACGGCGAGCTCCTTGGCGATGCCCTCGCCCGGACGCTCCACGGCCAGCGCGACCAGGTTCGGGTCGAAGCCGGCGTCGGCGAGGACCTCGCGGGCCACCTGGACGGTCAGCGCGAGCGGGAGCACGGCGCGCGGGTGCGGCTTGACCAGCACCGGGTTGCCCGTGGCCAGGGAGGCGAAGATGCCCGGGTAGCCGTTCCAGGTGGGGAAGGTGTTGCAGCCGATCATCAGGGAGATGCCGCGCGGGACGGCGGTGAAGGTCTTGCCCAGTTCGAGGGGGTCCTTCTTGCCCTGCGGCTTCGACCAGTCGGCCTGCCCGGGGACGCGGGTCTGCTCCTCGTAGGCGTAGGCCACCGCTTCCAGACCGCGGTCCTGTGCGTGCGGGCCGCCCGCCTGGAACGCCATCATGAAGGCCTGGCCGCTGGTGTGCATGACCGCGTGCGCGAACTCGTGCGTCCGCGCCGAGATGCGGGCCAGGATCTCGATGCAGACCAGGGCGCGCGCCTCGGGCCCGGCATCGCGCCAGGCACCCATGCCGGCCCGCATCGCGGGCAGCAGCACCTCCGGGTCCACGTGCGGGTACTCGACGCCGAGCTCCACGCCGTAGGGGGAGGTCTCCGCGCCCGTCCAGCCGTCGGTGCCGGGCTGCCCGAGGTCGAGCCGGGTGCCGCGCAGCGCCTCGAAGGCGGCGAGGCCGTCGGCCGGCGCGGCCTCCCCGTACGCCTTGGGGTGCTCGGGGTGCGGGGACCAGTACGCGCGGCTGCGGATCGTGGCCAGCGCCTGGTCCAGCGTGGGCCGGTGCTTGGCGGACAGCTGGGGGACGGTGAGCTCGGCGGCCATCAGGGACCAACTCCTCTTTGAGCCGGGCGGGATCAGGCGATCGGGGCGGCAAGAAGGGATGAGAAAGAGCAGACTGGAGTTAGAGTAACCGAACGATCGGTCGGGACAAGAGGGCCCGGCAGACCTGTGGACAAGTCGGTGCGGGAGGATCTGGGCATGACAGCAATCGAGCGGTCCCGCACAGTGGCGGTCGTCGGCGCCGGCACCATGGGGCAGGGCATCGCCCAAGTCGCCCTCCTCGCAGGTCACCGCGTGCTGATCTACGACATCAACGCCCCGATGGCCGCCGACGCGGTCGGCTTCGTCCAGGACCGCGTCGAGCGGATGGCCGCCAAGGGCCGGCTGGACCGTGTCGAGGCCGAGGACGCGATCGGCCGGATCGCGTCGGCGGCCGCGCTGACGGAGCTGGCCGGCGCGGCCCTCGTGGTGGAGGCGGTCGTCGAGGACGCCACCGTCAAGCGGGCGCTGTTCGCGGCGCTCGAAGAGGTGGTTTCACCGGAGGCACTGCTGGCCACCAACACCTCCTCCCTCTCGGTCACCGAGCTCGCCGCCGGACTCGCGCACCCCGGCCGCTTCCTGGGCCTGCACTTCTTCAACCCGGCCCCGCTGCTCCCGCTGGTCGAGGTGGTCTCCGGGTTCGCGACGGACCCCGCCGCCGCGACCCGCGCGTACGCCACCGTCCTGGGCTGGGGGAAGACGCCGGTGCGCTGCGCCGACACCCCGGGCTTCATCGTCAACCGGATCGCCCGGCCCTTCTACGCCGAGGCCTTCGCGGTGTACGAGGAGCAGGGCGCCGACCCGGCCACCATCGACGCCGTGCTCCGCGAGAGCGGCGGCTTCAAGATGGGCCCCTTCGCGCTGACCGACCTCATCGGCCAGGACGTCAACGAGGCCGTCACCCGCTCGGTGTGGGAGTCCTTCTTCCGCAGCCCCAAGTTCACCCCCTCCCTCGCGCAGCGCCGGCTGGTCCAGTCGGGCCGCCTCGGCCGCAAGTCGGGCCACGGCTGGTACCCCTACGGCCCCGACGCGAAGGCGCCCGCCCCGCACACCGCGGGCCCGGAGGAGGCGCCCGCGAAGGTGACCGTCGTCGGTGACCTCGGACCGGCCTCGGACCTCCTCGACCTGCTGGAGGAGGCCGGGATCGCGGTCACCGCCGTCGAGCACGGGGGCCCGTACATCCAGCTCCCCGGCGAGGGGCAGCTCGTGCTCGCCGACGGCAAGACGGCGATCGAGTTCGCCGACGTCGTCTACTTCGACCTCGCCTTCGACTACCGCGGCGCCACCCGGATCGCGCTCTCCATCAGCGAGGACACCAGCGAGCGGACGCTCGCCGAGGCCGTCGGGCTGTTCCAGAAGCTCGGCAAGAAGGTCTCCGTCATCGGCGACGTCCCGGGCATGATCGTCGCCCGGACGGTCGCGATGCTGATCGACCTGACCGCCGACGCCGTCGCGCGCGGGGTGGCGGGCGCCGAGGACATCGACACGGCGATGCGGCTCGGGGTCAACTACCCGGCGGGCCCCGCCGAATGGCACGACAAGCTCGGCCGCGACTGGGCGTACGACCTGCTGCACCACCTCGACGAGCGCTGCCCCGGCGGCCGGTACGCGCCCTCGCTGGCGCTGTACAAGCTGGGCTACGCGGCGGGCGACGACGAGGGTGCGGACGACGAGGGCGTCGACGACGGGGGCCCGGACGAAGAGGCGGGGGACACGGAATGACCACGGTCAAGCGGGACACGTACACGCCCGAGACGCTCCTCTCCGTCGCCGTCCAGATCTTCAACGAGCGCGGCTACGACGGCACCTCGATGGAGCACCTCTCCAAGGCCGCAGGCATCTCGAAGTCCTCGATCTACCACCACGTCGCCGGCAAGGAGGAGCTGCTCCACCGCGCCGTCAGCCGGGCCCTGGACGAGCTCTTCGCGGTCCTGGCGGAGCCGGGGGCGATACGGGGCCGCGCGGTCGAACGCGTCGAGTACGTCACGCGCCGCACGGTCGAGGTCCTCGTCGCGGAGCTCCCCTACGTGACCCTGCTGCTGCGGGTCCGGGGCAACACCCGCACCGAGCGCTGGGCCCTGGAGCGCCGCCGCGAGTTCGACCACCAGGTCGCGGAGCTGCTGAAGGCCGCCGCCGCCGAGGGCGACCTGCGCGCGGACGTGGACATCCGGCTCGCCACCCGGCTGCTCTTCGGCATGGTCAACTCCCTGGTCGAGTGGTACCGCCCGCACCCGGGCACCACCCCCGACCAGCTCGCGGACGCGGTCGTCAGCATGGCCCTGGACGGCCTGCGCACGGCCCGCTGACCCCTCAGCCCCCGGTGTGCGCGGCTCGGACGCGCAGGCGCCACGCCAGGACGGCGGCGGCCGCCGCGGCCAGGGTTGCCGCGCCGTACCCGTAGAGCAGCGCGAGGTCGGGGCGGTGGGCGAGGCCCGTGCGGATGCCCAGGAAGACGGGCGCCGCGGCGGGCAGGGCGTCCCACTCCAGGTGGTGCGCCACCCGGCGCACGAGCAGGAACGCCCAGAAGCCGAGGACGGCCCACGCGGTGAGGTACGGCCACGGCGAGCCCGGCAGGGGTTCCAGGGGCGTGCCGGTACCGGGGCCCGCCCAGCGGTGGGCCGCGTAGCCCAGGGCCACCACGAGGGCGGTCATGGCCGCGGCCCAGCACAGGGAGCGCAGCGGCTCGGGCAGGCGCTGTGGGGGCGTGGGGGAGGGGGCGGGGCCGGTGTCGGGGGCGGCGCTGGTGTTCATGTCCGGGCAGACGGGCCCCCGGGACCTCCGGTTGTCATGCGCGAGGAGGAGGGACCCGGCCGGAAGGGCTAGACGGCCCTTCGGGAGCGGACCTCAGTCCTCGGTGATGGTGGGGCCGGCGCTCTGGTCGCGGGCCAGCAGATCCGTTTCCTCGAAGACCAGCAGCGTGCGCGTGGACAGGACCTCCGGGATGGACTGGAGGCGGGTCAGGACCAGCTCGCGCAGGGTGCGGTTGTCCGGGGTGTGGACCAGGAGCAGGACGTCGAAATCGCCGCTGACCAGGGCGATGTGGGCGGCGCCGGGGAGCTCGCGGAGCTGTTCGCGGACCGTCCGCCAGGAGTTCTGGACGATTTTCAGGGTGATGTAGGCGGAAGCGCCCTGACCTGCCCGTTCGTGGTTGACGCGGGCGGTGAACCCCCGGATCACCCCGTCGTCGATGAGGCGGTTGATCCGGGCGTAGGCGTTGGCCCGGGACACGTGCACCTGCTCGGCGACGGAGCGTATCGAGGCGCGGCCGTCCGCCTGGAGCAGCCGCACGATCGACCGGTCGATCGGATCGAGCGGGCGGGGCGGTGCCGCCGGCGCGGGGGATACCGGCGGTACGGGTGCGCCCCCGAGTGCGCCCCCCGCTCCGGAACCGGCTCCGGCCATTTGTTCATCCGTCATCGCCCGATGCCTGCCTCTCCTGGACGTCCTGCACCCATACCAGGGCGTCGGCGCCACTTTGTCCACAGCCTGGCGCCGCCTGTAGCCAAATTGCCCGGACAACCGAACAATCGGTAGGTGAGGCGCCTCACACCCGGGGCCCTTTCTGCCCGCTTCCCACGAGGAGGTGTACGCCGCCATGACGGTCCAAGAGCTGCCCGGTGCTGGTGCGTCCCACCGCTCCACCCCGCCGCCCGCCTGGAGGCCCCGTACGGATGCCGCCCCGCTGCTCCCGGACCCCGAGCCGTACCGCGTGCTGGGCACCCCGGCCGCCGACCGGCTCGACCCCGAGCTGATGCGCCGGTGCTACGCCGAGCTGGTGCGCGGCCGCCGCTACAACGCGCAGGCCACCGCCCTCACCCGGCAGGGCCGTCTGGCCGTATACCCCTCCACCGTCGGCCAGGAGGCGTGCGAGATCGCCGCCGCGATGGTCCTGGAGGAGCAGGACTGGCTCTTCCCGAGCTACCGCGACACCCTCGCGGCCGTGGCGCGCGGACTGGATCCCGTACAGGCGCTGACGCTGCTGCGCGGCGACTGGCACACCGGGTACGACCCGCGCGAGCACCGGATAGCGCCCCTCTCGACGCCGCTGGCCACCCAGCTGCCGCACGCGGTCGGCCTGGCGCACGCCGCCCGGCTGCGCGGTGACGACGTGGTCGCCCTCGCCATGGTCGGCGACGGCGGCACCAGCGAGGGCGATTTCCACGAGGCCATGAACTTCGCCGCCGTCTGGCAGGCGCCGGTCGTCTTCCTCGTGCAGAACAACGGCTTCGCGATATCCGTACCGCTCGCCAAGCAGACCGCCGCCCCGACCCTGGCCCACAAGGCCGTGGGGTACGGGATGCCCGGCCGCCTCGTCGACGGCAACGACATCGCCGCCATGCACGAGGTGCTGTCCGAGGCGGTCCGGCGGGCCCGGTCCGGCGGCGGACCGACCATGATCGAAGCCGTCACGTACCGCATAGAGGCGCACACCAATGCAGACGACGCCACCCGCTACCGCAGCGACGCCGAGGTCGAGGCCTGGAAGGCGCACGACCCGATCGAGCTGCTGGAGCGCGAGCTGACCGCGCGCGGGCTGCTGGACGAGGCGGGCATCAAGGCCGCCAAGGACGCGGCCGAGGAGATGGCGGCGGCGCTCCGCGACGGGATGAACGCGGAGCCCGTGGTCGACCCGATGGACCTCTTCGCATACGTCTACGCGGGCCAGACCGACCGGCTGCGCGAACAGGCGGCCATGCTCCGTGCCGAGCTGGACGCGGCCGAGCAGGAAGAGGGGGACGGATCGTGACCACGGTGGCGGTGAAGCCGGCGACGATGGCGCAGGCCCTGAACCGGGCCATGCGCGACGCCATGGCCGAGGACCCGACCGTCCACATCATGGGCGAGGACGTCGGGGCGCTCGGCGGGGTCTTCCGCATCACGGACGGCCTCGCGAAGGAGTTCGGCGAGGACCGCTGCATGGACACCCCGCTCGCCGAGGCCGGGATCCTCGGCGCGGCCGTCGGCATGGCCATGTACGGGCTGCGGCCGGTCGTGGAGATGCAGTTCGACGCGTTCGCGTACCCGGCCTTCGAGCAGCTGTTCTCGCACGTGGCGAAGATGCGCAACCGCACGCGGGGCGCGATGTCGCTGCCGATCACCATCCGCGTGCCGTACGGCGGCGGGATCGGCGGGGTGGAGCACCACTGCGACTCCTCCGAGGCGTACTACGTGGCCACCCCCGGCCTCACCGTCGTGACCCCGGCGACGGTCGAGGACGCGTACGGACTGCTGCGCGCCTCGATAGCCAGCGACGACCCGGTGATCTTCCTGGAGCCGAAGCGGCTGTACTGGTCCAAGTCCGACTGGGTGCCCGACGCGCCCGCGGCGGTCCCCGGGATCGGCAAGGCGCTCGTCCGGCGCACCGGCACCAGCGCGACGCTGATCACCTACGGACCCTCCCTGCCGGTGTGCCTGGAGGCGGCCGAGGCGGCCCGCGAGGAGGGCTGGGACCTGGAGGTCGTGGACCTGCGCTCGCTGGTCCCCTTCGACGAGGAGACCGTCGTGGCCTCCGTACGCCGGACCGGGCGCGCGGTGGTGGTCCACGAGTCCGGCGGCTTCGGCGGACCGGGCGCGGAGATCGCCGCCCGGGTCACGGAGCGCTGCTTCCACCACCTGGAAGCGCCCGTGCTGCGCGTCACCGGCTTCGACATCCCCTATCCGCCGCCGATGCTGGAGAAGCACCACCTGCCCGGCGTGGACCGGATCCTGGACACCGTGGGTCGTCTGCAGTGGGAGAACTGATGCCGCAGGTCATGGAGTTCAAGCTGCCGGACCTGGGAGAAGGGCTCACCGAGGCGGAGATCGTCCGCTGGCTGGTGGCCGTCGGTGACGTCGTCGCCATCGACCAGCCCGTCGTCGAGGTCGAGACGGCCAAGGCGATGGTGGAGGTGCCCTGCCCGTACGGGGGCGTGGTCACCGCCCGCTTCGGCGAGGAGGGGACCGAACTGCCCGTCGGCGCCCCGCTGATCATGGTGGCCGTGGGTGCGGCGTGCGTGCCGGCCGATGCCGTCGCCCCCGGAGGGGCTTCGGACTCCGTGAACGCGCCCCGGCCCTTGATCGGGTACGGCTCGGACCATTCACGTCCGGCGCGTCGGAGGCGGGTGCGACCCGGCTCCGCCGCGCCGGGGGCGGCTCCCGCGGGTCCGGTTCCGGTTCCGGCCGGGGTCACGGCTGCCGCGGCGCCGGCGGTCACGGGACCTGCCGTCACGGCACCGGCGGCCATCGCACCGGCCGTCGTCGCCGGACCCGTGCCCGTGATCTCGCCGCTGGTGCGCAAGCTGGCCCGGGACCACGGGGTGGACCTGCGCGCTCTGCGCGGCTCGGGCCCCGACGGCCTGATCCTGCGCGCGGACGTCGAGAAGGCGCTGCGCGCACCGGAGCAGGTACCGGCCGTCGCGGCCCCCGTCGCCGCCTCCACGGCGCCGGAGGGCGCCACGCGGATCCCTCTCAAGGGGGTGCGCGGGGCGGTCGCGGACAAGCTGTCGCGCAGCCGGCGCGAGATCCCGGACGCCACCTGCTGGGTCGACGCGGACGCCACCGAGCTGATGGCGACCCGGGCGGCGATGAATGCCGCGGGCGGCCCCAAGATCTCGGTGCTGGCACTGCTCGCCCGCATCTGCACGGCGGCGCTGGCCCGCCACCCGGAGCTCAACTCCACGGTGGACCTGGCGGCGAACGAGATCGTCCGGCTGCCGGCCGTGCACCTGGGCTTCGCCGCGCAGACGGAGCGGGGGCTGATGGTCCCGGTGGTCCGGGACGCGCAGACGCGCAGCGCGGAGTCGCTGTCGGCCGAGTTCGCCCGGCTCACGGAGCTGGCCCGGGCCGGGAAGCTGGCCCCGGCCGATCTGACCGGCGGCACCTTCACCCTGAACAACTACGGGGTGTTCGGGGTCGACGGCTCCACGCCGATCATCAACCACCCCGAGGCGGCGATGCTCGGTGTGGGCCGGATCATTCCGAAGCCGTGGGTGCATCAGGGGGAGCTGGCGGTCCGGCAGGTCGTTCAGCTGTCGCTGACGTTCGATCACCGGGTGTGTGACGGTGGCACGGCGGGCGGCTTCCTGCGGTACGTCGCCGACTGCGTCGAGTCGCCCTCGGTGCTGCTGCGCAGCCTGTAGCTCCGCTGGTGGGGCGGGTGCGGGTGGTCTGCCCTGCGGGGCGGAGTCCCCTACCCGCCCTTCCACCGTTCCCCGGGCGCTGCCCGGACCCGGTCCTCAAACGCCGGACGGGCTGAAAGATCACGGAGCCCCAGGGGGTCCGGGCGCAGCCCGGGGAACGGGCGAAGGGCGGGGAGGGGACTTCGCCCCGCGCAGCGGCGAGGGGTGCTGCGGGGACTTCGCCCGCGCAGCGGCGCCCGGCACCTCGGTCAGGTCATGTGGTCAGGAGCAGTTTGCCCACGTGGGCGCTGGATTCCAGGACGCGGTGGGCCTCGGCTGCGTCCCGCATGGGGTACGTCGCGTGGACCACCGGGTGGATGCGGCCCGCTGCGATCAGGGGCCACACGTGTTCCCGTACGGCCGCGACGATCGCCGCCTTCTCCTCCAGGGGCCGTGCCCGGAGGGTGGTGGCGGTGATGGCCGCGCGCTTCGCCAGCAGGGCGGCCAGGTTCAGCTCCGCCTTGACCCCGCCCTGGAGTCCGATGATCGCGAGGCGGCCGTTGACGGCCAGCGCGTCCACGTTCCGGGTCAGGTACTTCGCGCCCATGATGTCCAGGATCACATCGGCCCCCGCGCCGTCCGTGGCCGCCCGGATCTCCTCCACGAAGTCCTGCTCGCGGTAGTCGATCAGGATGTCGGCGCCCAGCTCGGCGCAGCGCGCCAGCTTCTCCTTGCCGCCCGCGGTGACCGCGACCCGCGCGCCCACGGCCTTCGCGAGCTGGATCGCCATCGTCCCGATGCCGCTCGATCCGCCGTGCACGAGGAGGGTTTCGCCCGGGCGCAGGCCGGCCACCATGAACACGTTCGACCAGACCGTGGAGACGACCTCCGGGAGGGCCGCCGCCGTCACCAGGTCCACTCCCGCCGGTACCGGCAGGAGCTGGCCCGCCGGGACGGCCACCCGCTGCGCGTAGCCGCCGCCGGAGAGCAGCGCGCACACCTCGTCGCCGACCGACCAGCCGGACACCCCGGGCCCGATCGCGGAGATCCGCCCGGAGCACTCCAGGCCGGGATGGGGCGAGGTGCCGGGCGGAGGGTTGTAGAAACCCTGCCGCTGCAGGACGTCGGCGCGGTTCACGGCGCTCGCCGCCACCTCGACGACGACCTCGCCGTCGCCGGCCACCGGGTCGGGTGCCTCGGCCCACACCAGGGCTTCGGGGCCGCCGGGCTCTTCGATGGTGATCGCATACATGGCCCGGAGGCTACCGGTAGGGCCCGCCGGGCGGAGGGCTACTCGGCCGACCCCAGTATCACCGGCGGTGAACTCGGCGGGGTCGCGCGGACGATGGTGATCACACGGTCCGTCAGCTGGAGGGGGCTCGCGTGCGGATCGTCGTACGGGAGCAGGCGGTGGCCCCGCAGGACGCTGACGACCAGGTCGTCGGTGTCCCGGACCGATTTGCCGACCTCCGCGCGGTTGACCGGACGCTCGATCAGATCGAGCCCGCTGCCCTGCTGGATGAGGTCTTCCATCACCGTGCCCGCGCTCGGGCTGAGCACCGAGAGCCCGAGCAGCCGGCCCGCCGCGCTCGCGCTCGTGATGACCGCGTCCGCGCCGGACTGGCGCAGCAGCGGGGCGTTCTCCTCTTCCCGGACGGCCGCCACGATCTTCGCGCCGCGGTTGAGCTGGCGGGCGGTCAGGGTGACCAGGACCGCCGTGTCGTCGCGCTGGGTGGCGATGACGATCTGACGGGCCTTCTGGATCTCGGCCCGCAGCAGGACTTCGGAGCGCGTGGCATCGCCGACGACCCCGGTGAACCCCTCCGCGTTGGCGATGTCGATCACCTTGGCGCTGGGGTCGACGATGACGACCTGCTCCTTGCTGAGGCCGGTGGCCAGCAGGGTCTGGAGGGCGGAGCGGCCCTTCGTACCGAAGCCGACGACGACCGTGTGCTCGCGCAAGTTCTTCCTCCAGCGGCTGAGCCGCCACTCTTCCCTGGTCCGTTCGGTGAGGACTTCCAGGGTGGTGCCGACCAGGATGATCAGGAACAGCACGCGCAGCGGGGTGATCAGCAGGATGTTGACCAGCCGCGCGCTGTCGCTGTACGGGACGATGTCGCCGTAGCCGGTCGTCGACAGGGTGACGGTCGCGTAGTAGACGCAGTCGAGGAAGTCGACCTTGTCGTTGGCGTTGTCGTGGTAGCCGCCGCGGTCGATCCACACGATCAGGACCGTCAGGAACATCACGAACAGCGCCATCAGCAGGCGCCGGGAGACCTGCCGGAGCGGCTTTTCGACGATGCGCTTGGGCAGTTTGATGCGGCGCGAGACGAGTTTCTCGTCGGCGCCGCGTGCCATCGCGTCGGATCCGTGAAGTTTCACGTGAAACATCCCCCTGAGGCCCACGGGAGATCGAGGATCTCCAGCTCCTGTCCGGACCGCGCCCCGTTCGGGGGTACGACGGCCAGCGCGTCCGCGGCTGCCACGCCGCGCAGCATCGCCGGCCCGTTGTAGCGCAACGGTACGGCGTGGTCCTCGGTCAGCAGCACCGGTACGAGACGGGTGTCGTGCGGGTGGCCCGGTACGTCGCCCTCCACCGGCACCACGTACCGGGGGCGCGGACGCCGTCCGGCAAGGGCGCGCAGCAGCGGTTCGGCGAGGGTGAGCAGCCCGGATACGGCGGCCAGCGGGTTGCCGGGCAGGCCCACCAGGTGGCGGCTGTCGGGGCCGTCGCCGAGGCGGGCCAGCAGCATGGGGTGTCCGGGCCGTACGGCGACCCCGTCGACGAGCAGTTCGGCGCCGGCCTTGGCGAGCACGGGGTGGACGTGGTCGACGGGCCCGGAGGCGGTGCCGCCGGTGGTGATGACCACGTCGGCGGCGGAGCCGGTGACGGCCGCCAGCAGTGCTTCGGCGCCCGCCGGGTCGTCGCCGAGCCGCCGGACGGCGATGACCTCGGCGCCGAGCCGGGTCAGCCAGGGGCCCAGCATCGGGCTCAGGGCGTCGCGGATGAGGCCGTCGTGCGGGGGGCCCTCGGTGAGCAGCTCGTCGCCGAGGACCAGGATCTCCACGCGCGGCCGGGGGCGGGTGGTGAGCTCGTCGTACCCGGCGGCCGCGGCGAGGCCGAGGACGGCCGGGGTCACCAGGGAGCCCGCCGGCAGCAACAGGTCGCCGGAGCGGCACTCCTGGCCGCGCGGGCGGATGTCCTGACCGGTGGCGACGGGCCGCTGCGCGTACAGCAGGGTGCCGGCCTCGCGGGAGTGCTCGCTGCGGATCACGGCGGTGGTGTCCGCGGGGATCCGGGCGCCGGTGGCGATCCGTACGGCCTCGCCGTCCGCGAGGGGTGCGGGGCGCTCGCTCCCGGCCAGTGCGGCTGCGCCGGGGCGGATGGTCCAGGGGCCGGGCCCGGCGACGGCCCAGCCGTCCATCGCGGAGGTGTCGAAGGACGGCAGGTCGCCCAGGGCGTCGAGGGGCGCGGCCAGCACCTCGCCGAGGGCGGCCGCCAGCGGGACCCGGTGGGTGCGGCCGCGGACGGCCGAGCCGGCGCGGGTGGCGGTCTCCCGGGCCCGGAGCCAGGTCGCGGCGCGGTGGCCGCCGCCACCACCCGCGGCGCCACTGCCACCGCCGGCGGCGTCGGAACGGGGGGCGCGGCTGACCAGTGCGAGGGCCTGGTCGAGGGCGCGGTCGGCGTCGGTGCCGGGGTCGGCGGTCATCCGGAGCCGGTCGCTTCGGGGCCGGTGGCCTCGGGGCCGGCGGCCTCGCCTTCCGCGGCCCAGCGCAGGGCCAGTTCGGCGGCCTTGCGGGAGGCCTCGGCCACGGCCTGCGCGGGGTCGGCGCCGGCGGCTTCGGCTTGGGCGGCCGCGTAGCCGACGAGGAAGGTCGTCAGCGGGGCGGCGGGCCGGGCGACGCCGTGCGCGGCGTCACGGGCGAGGTCGAGCAGGGTCTTGGTGTCGACGGCCACGTCGATGCCCAGCTCGTTCTTGACGGCGGTGATCCATTGCTCCAGCACGGTTCCATGCTCTCTGATTCGGGCGCGGGCGGCGGCGAGATCGTCCCAGGTGTCGCAGTCGAAGGAGGCGAGTGGCGCAGCCGCGGTGACCGGGGCGAGATCGAGTTCGGCGGTGAGGGCGCGCAGGGGGAGGCCGTTCACCGAGCCGTGTTCGGTGGCCAGCAGGGCGATTTCCCTGCGCAGGGGCTCCGCGCGGTACGCGGCGACCAGGGGCTGGTCGCGGCCGTCCGGGTCCCGGAGCAGGGCTCCCTCCCGGGTGTGGTGCCCGGGCGCGTCGAGGGCTCGGAGCAGGGAGTGGACCGTGTCCCGGTCCAGGAAGGGCAGATCGGCGGAGAGTACGAGGACCAGCGGGGCGGTGGTGTGGCGCAGCCCGGCGTCCAGCGCGGCGAGGGGGCCGCCGCCCGGGGGGTCCTCCCTGGCCCAGTGCACGGGCCGGGACGTCGGCCTGCGGCCGGCCACGACGACGGTGGTGCGGGCGTCTGCGCAGGCGTCCAGGACGCGGTCCAGGAGGGGGCGGCCGCCGACGAGCAGGCCGGGTTTGTCGGCTCCGCCCAGGCGGCTTGCGGTGCCGCCCGCCAGGACGATGGCGTCGTAGGTCATCCCCCGAGTATGGGGGCGGGCGGGGCCGGATGGGCTGTGGCGTTTACCGGGTTCTTAACCGGTCGCCCGGGGCGGGTGTGGCTGCCGGTGCGGTGCAGTCCGCGCAGCGATGCTTGACGGGGCGCGGGGTGAGGTCCCGCGCAGCGACCCGTGCCGCTGCGCGGGGCAAGTCCCCGCAGCAACCCCTCGCCGCTGCGCGGGGCGGAGTCCGCGCAGCCCCTCGCCGCTGCGCGGAGGGAAGTCCCCTACCCGCCCTTCCACCGTTCCCAGGGCTCTGCCCTGACCCGCGCCTCAAACGCCGGCGGGGCTGGATTTGCCCGCGCCTCAAACGCCGGCGGGGCTGGATTTGCCCGGGCCTCGGATGTCGGCGGGGCTGGATGTGGCCGGACCCCGGGCCTTGGACGTCCGCCGGGTCGGGTGTGGTCCGGGCATGGCTGCGGGGCCGCCCTGGGGCGGCCCCGGAGGGGTTGGGCGGGGTGGGGTTAGAGGTACGGGCCCGAGCGGATGGCGCCGTGGGGGCCGTCCTCGTCGTCCTCGTGGGAGGAGCCCGGCGGGAGGGCGCGGCGCATCTGTTCCAGCTGGGCCCGCGCCGCCATCTGCTGCGCGAACAGGGCCGTCTGGATGCCGTGGAACAGGCCTTCCAGCCAGCCCACCAACTGGGCCTGGGCGATGCGCAGTTCCGCTTCGGAGGGGATCGCTTCCTCCGTGAAGGGGAGGGACAGGCGCTCCAGTTCCTCGACCAGCTCGGGAGCCAGGCCGTCTTCCAGCTCCTTCACGGACGCCGCGTGGATGTCCTTCAGACGGACCCGGCTGGCCTCGTCCAGAGGTGCGGCGCGTACCTCTTCCAGGAGTTGCTTGATCATGCTGCCGATCCGCATGACCTTGGCGGGCTGTTCGACCATCTCCGTCACCGGGACCTCGCGCGACTCGTCATCGGCGCCGCCGACCGGCAACCCGTCCTGCCCCACGATCAGGCCGGGCGGGGGGCTGTCCTGCGACCGTTCACTCCTCGGCATCTCCATGCCGTCATTCTCTCGCACACCTTCGTATTCACACGGTGTGCCCCCGCACGGGCGTGATCCACCCTGTGCGGGGGCACCAACTGGGACGGCAGCAGGCGCCGGAGGCGTCAGACCTCGCGGCGGGCCAGGGCTCCGCTCGAACGGGTGACCAGGGCCGCGAGCAGTGCCGCGCCCACCGGGACGACGATCAGCAGCCCGCCCAGCGTGGTCCACGGCACCGCGATCGGGATGTACGGGACGGCCGAGGTGGCCGCCTCGTAGCCGCTCTCGATGCCGTTGCGGACCATGTCGGCCGCGGCCCGCCGTTCGGTGAGCCTGAGCCCGACCGCGGGCAGGAGCCCGGCCACCGAGCCCAGGAGCACGCCCATCAGGGCGACCACCCCGCACTGGAAGCCGCTGAGCGTGCGCCGCACCCGCGGCGGTGCGCCGACCGCCGCCAGGGTCTTCAGGTCGCCCTCGGCGTCCGCCTGGGCCAGGCCGGTGGCGATGCCGGCGGCGCCGATGGTGACCAGGCCCGCGAAGATGGTCAGGACGAGCATGGCCAGGCTGTCGTCGCCCTCGTAGCCCTTCTCGATCCGTACGCTCGTGTCCAGGCCCAGCTTGTCCAGGGACCCGTCCAGGCGCTGGCGCTGCTCGGAGCTCGCGTCCCCGTCGAGGGTGAAGTACGAGCCGAAGGGGACGCTGGCGATGCCGGCGCTCTTCGCGGCCTTGGGCGGCAGGACCAGGGCCAGGCCGTAGCCCTTCACCGACTCGGGTACCTGGTACGCGGCGAAGACCTTGTCCTGGCCGACCGGCAGCTCATCGGGCGCGGAGCCGGGGGCGGGCTCGGCCCGGCCCTTGATCAGCCGGACGGTGACCTTGTCCTCGCGCACGTTCTGCTTCTTGAAGGAGACGGCCTTGCCCGCCTTCAGCGCGGCCGCGGCGCCCGGGTCCTCGACGCCCAGGACGGACATCAGCTTCTCGTCGGCGACGACCAGGGAGTACTGGACGCCGAAGCGGTCGTACTGGCACCGCCAGTCGCTCTGCAGCTCCTTGCGTTCGGCCAGGGAGAAGGATTCCGGTCCGTCCACGGCCGAGTAGAGGGGGCAGCGCTGCTCCTTCGGGATGACGATCTCGGCCTGCCCGCACTCCGGGTCGTCCCCGTACGGGGCGCAGCCCGGCTTGCCGACGGCGAGGCGGTCCACGTCGGCCCGTACGGCCAACGGGAGTTCCTTCGTCAGGGTCTCGCGCATCGCGGGCACGTCCCGGAACGCGGAGTAGTCGTTGGTCTCGATCAGACCGGCGTCGTACGGGAGCTGGGCGACGTACTCGTGCCGCGCCTGGATCTCCCTGCTGTGCTGGTACGTGGCCACGGCGACGGTGCCGGCGACGGCGGCCAGTACGGCGGCCACGGCGGGCGCCGTACGCCCCCGGTTGCGGACGGCGTCGCGCAGCGCGAGGCGGGGCGACAGCGGCAGCCACCGGCCGGCCCGGCCGAACAGGCCGACCAGGGTGGGGGTGAGGGCGACGATGCCGAGCTCGGCGATGGCGCTGCCGCCGGCGACGACGGTGGAGCCCATCTCGGAGACGGAGCCGAACAGGGCGATGGCGGCGCCGCCCGCGATGGCGATCAGGCCGATGACGGGCAGCACCCGGTTGGCCCGGCGCACGCCGCGGCGGCCGGTGAGGGAGGCCAGCACGGTCTGCCGGGAGGCGTTGACGGCGGGGACGATGGCCGCGAGGAGCCCGGTCAGGACGGCGAGCAGGCCGATGCCGAGGAGCTCCAGCGGGCGGACGTCGAAGCTGCCGAACCGCTGGCCGATCGTTTCCTCCAGCACCGGGCGGAGCCCGACCGTGAGGGCGATGCCGAGGGCGGTGCCGACGACGGCCGCCGCGGCGCCGATGACGAGGCCGCCGGAGAGCACGATGGCCCGGATGTGCCGCCGGTCACCGCCGTTGGCGCCGACGAGGCCGAGCTGGCGGCGCGAGCGCCGGGCCCCCACCGCGAAGGCGGGTCCGGCCAGCAGGCAGATCTCCAGCATGGCGAGGCCGACGACGGTGGAGACGATGGCGAGTTCGGTGGCTCCGATGGTGGCGCCGGGCTGCCACTGGTCCTTGGGCTGCTGGGCGTAGAGCGGTACTTCGGAGTCGGCCGGCGGGTCGAGCAGCACGACGCGCGATTCGACGAGGAGGTGCTGCTTGGCGTTGGCCTCCTTGACCATGTTCCACGTGAAACCTTCGCCGCCGACCTTCACCAGGTACTCGTCCTGGGGGTCCAGCCCCGTGCCGCCGGCGGCCTTGCGGTCCCGGTCGAGCGGGGCCAGCAGGGTGCCGGGCAGGGCCAGGAGCTGTGAGTTGTGCAGGCTGTCGGGCAGCTCGTAGACGCCGACGATCTTGTACGAGCTCTTCGACTCGCGCGGGGTCACGCTGGAGCCGAGGAAGTAACCGGACTCCTCGAGGAAGGCGCCGGTGGCGAGGACCTCGCCGGGAGCCTTCGGCAGCCGGCCGCGCTCCAGCGTCCACAGGCCCTTGACCAGCGGGCTCGCCGGGTCGATCTCGCGGAGCTCGGCGTGCATGATCCCGTGCCGGGTACGGACCTTGGCATGGGACTTGCTGTCCTTGACGGACTGCGCTCCGGCCGGGAACTGCGGCGCGGTGGCGGCCTTGTCCGGGCGGTCCGTGCTCGGTTGGTACTTGTCGAAGCCGCCGACCGGCGCGTAGTTCTGCGCGTCGGGGCTCTGGTAGAGGGCCGCGTCCATGTGGGGCGAGGTCACCTTGGCGTCGGCCGTGCCGAGCACCCGCCCGACGCGCTGCTCGGCGGAGAGCTCCGAGCTGCGCACGGTGACGTCGACGGCGCTCACGCCGACGATCGGCAGGGCGATCATGGCCAGGACGAGGGCACTGCGGCCCTTGGAGCGCCAGGCGTCGCGGCGGGCTATCCGGATCGCCGCGATCCAGGAGTGGTACGAGGAGATCACTGAGCGGCCGCCTGCCCGGAGAGCAGGGAGTCGGCCTTGCTGCGCAGGGTCTCGTCGACGACGCTGCCGTCGCGCAGGAACACCACGCGGTCGGCCCACGCGGCGAAGCGCGGCTCGTGGGTGACCAGGATCCCGGCCGCGCCGGCGTCGCAGCGCGAGCGCAGCAGGGCGAGTACGGATTCCCCGGTCTCGGAGTCCAGGGCGCCGGTCGGCTCGTCGGCGAGGACGAGGCGGCGGTCGCCGACCAGGGCGCGGGCGATGGCCACGCGCTGCTGCTGGCCACCGGACATCTCGTCGGGGAAGCGGTCGGCGAGCTGCCCGAGGTTCATCTCCTCCAGGGCCGTCAGCGCGGAGACGCGGGCCTTGCGGGCGGAGACCCCGTCGAGTTCGAGGGGCAGGGCGACGTTCTCCGCGGCGGTGAGCGCCGGGATCAGGTTGTAGTCCTGGAAGACGTACCCGATGCTGCGGCGGCGCAGGGCGGCCAGCTGCTTTCGGCTCGCGGTGGTGATGTCGGTGCCCTCGACGATCACCTTGCCGCTGCTCGGGGTGTCGAGTCCGCCGGCGAGCGTCAGCAGCGTGGACTTGCCGGACCCGGAGGGGCCCATGACGGCGACGAGTTCGCCGGGGTACACGGAGAGGTCGATCCCGCGCAGGGCGTGCACCTCGGTGGCGCCGCTGCCGTGGATGCGGACGAGCTGGTCCAGCTGCAATACGGGCTGGTCGGGCATGAAGGGTTCCCCCCTGGGACGTGGAGCGGTGGTTCAGACCCGCCGCGTACGGGCGGTACGGGAAAGAGACCGGTCGGTGGTCGTGGGTGTGGTCGGGACGGTGGTGGCCTCGGCGGCCGTGGGGGCCCCGTGGCCCTCGGGCGGTTCGGCCTCGGCCGGCGCGCGCTCCCCGCGCGCGGACAGCCGTACGAGCCGGGACTCGCAGTGGTCGAGCCAGCGGGCCTCGGCCTCGGTCTGGAAGATCAGCTGTTCCAGGACCAGCAGCCAGGCGATGTCGTCGCGCTCGCTGCCGCGCCCGTTCTCGATGGCGGCGAGTGCCTGGGCCTTGAGCCGGGTGTAGTCCTGCATGGCCTGGACGGTGGCGTGCCGCTGGGCCTGGATGACGGCGCGGATGTCCACGCCGGGTGCGCCGACGGCCATGGCGAGTTTGATGGCGAGCTCGTCCCGGGGCGGGTTGGCCCGGTCGACGGGACGCTCGTACCACTCGCGCAGTTCGTGGCGGCCGGTCTCGGTGATGGCGTACAAGGTGTGCCCGGCGGTGTCCTCGCCGCCGGGGGCGACGAGGCCGTCGCGCTCCAGCCGGGCGAGCGTGGTGTAGACCTGCCCGACGTTGAGCGGCCAGGTGGAACCGGTGCGGGACTCGAATTCGGTGCGCAGCTGGGAGCCGTACCGGGGGCCCCGTTCCAGCAGGGCGAGAAGGCCGTGGCGGATCGACATACTCAGTATGTATACCGAGTATGCACCTCGCCGCAACCATCCTGGGGCCTACGTCCTGAGGGGGACCCGGGGGTCGGGCCGGGCGTGGGACCGGGGCGGACCCGGGTGGGGCAGGGGGGCTACATGCCCCGGCGCAGCCGCATTCCCATGAATCCGAGGCCCAGTCCCATCAGGGTGAATCCCGTTCCGAGCGGCAGTATGTGCGCGGCCAGGTCGGCGGCCCGCTCGTTCGGCTCGGTGCCGAGCGCGCCGACCAGCGGGGGTTCCGAGGGGGCCGCGGGAACCGCCGGGAGCTGCTCGGTGCGCGGGTGCGCCGGGACGGGGCGCGCGGCGAGCACGGTCTCGGGATTGGCGGGCTCGCCCACCGGCCGCCCGGGCCGCTCCCGCCCGGCACCGGCGGAGCTCCCGGCGAGGTCCTCGAAGGCCCGGTCCGCGGTGTCGGCCACGGGCGCGGGGGCGGCGACCGAACCGGCGGCGGAAGCGGGACCGGAACCGGGGGCGAAGGCGTGAGCCGAGGCGAACGGGAGGGCGGGTGAGAAGGCCCGGCCGAAGACCGGGGCCGGCGCGGACGCCGCGGCGTGCGCGGGCGTCGTGATCAGCAGCGTGGCGGTCGCCAACGCTGCCCCGGCGGTCCAGCGCAGCGCGCGGGCGTAGGTCACGGACTCAGATTTACATAAAGGGACAAAAGCGGCATCCCGGACGGGCCGTACGGGATGCAGGCTCGCTCAGAAGATCGGATTCTTCACGGATGCGGACCCGCACAGGCTCCGGTAGCCGGAGTCGTTGAACGCCGCCGCCTCTACGCCGACCCGGTTGATCCCGCGCTCGTCCTGGAGGGTGGTCTCCCAGGTCTGGCTCTTGCCGGGGCGGCGCGGTGCATCAGGACTCCCGGAGGTGCGGCGGGTGTGACCTGCGCGTATGTATCAGAGCCGGTGCCCGGCGGGCGAACCCCGATTCACTCCTGAGTGGCGCACCTCAGCGTCGGATCACTCCGGGTCGCCCGTCGAGATCCACAGGGTGAAGGTGGTGTCGTTCGGGTCGATCGCATCGCCGCCGGCGGGCGTCTGCTCCACGATGGTTCCCTCGCCGTAGACCGCCTCGTCCTTGGGCTTCGGGTCGTACTTCCAGCCGCCGGCCCGGATGCAGGCCTTCACCGAGATCTCGTTCATGTACCGGAAGTCCGGCGCGACCACCTTGCCGACCTTGGTGTTGTCCCTCTCGGGCTCCTTGCACTTGGACTCGTCGATCGTCCGC
Organism: Streptomyces tatrensis; assembly: GCF_049310065.1. Classification (NCBI taxonomy): domain Bacteria; kingdom Bacillati; phylum Actinomycetota; class Actinomycetes; order Kitasatosporales; family Streptomycetaceae; genus Streptomyces; species Streptomyces tatrensis. The sequence goes on from NZ_JBMDLB010000011.1 coordinate 4,916,144, forward strand.
GAGAGGTCCGGCCCCTTGTGCCCGGCCTTCGCCGGGGCGGACGCCGAAGAGGAGGAGCCCGGGTCCGTCGGCCCGGCCTTGTCCTTGTCGTCGCCGCCCAGGTCCAGCGCGGCGATCAGCCCGCCGATGGCCACCAGCGCCACCACGACGGCCCCCACCAGGACGGGGGTGTTCTTCTTCTTGCCGGAGATCGCGGCCGGACCCTGCCCGCTCTGCCCGCCCTGCGGCGACATCGTGTACGGCGGCGGGGTCGGCGCCCCGTACGGCGCGGGGGTCGGCGCCTGCTGGTGCAGTGGCTGCTGCTGCGGGTATCCGTACGCCCCGGACTGCGGACCGGGCTGCGGCGTCGGCGCGTACGCGGACGGCACCGGGGTGTGCGGCGCCTGGTACGGCTGCTGCACCGAGTGCGGCGGCGCCTGCAGGGCGGAGTCCACCGGCGGGAACACGGCCGAGCCGAGCCCGGCGCCGCTGTTCGTCGGGTGCGCGCCCGGGACGATGACCGGGGCCCCGGTGTGCCCGGCGCCCGCCACCCGCGCGACCTCGTCGAGCATGGCGGCGGCGGTGGGGAAACGCTCGTTCGGGTTCTTCTTCAGGGCCCGCGCCACCAGCGCGTCCATCGCCGGGGTGACCGAGCGGTTGATGGAGGAGGGCGCGACCGGCTCCTCCTGGACGTGCGCGTACGCCATGCCCAGGGCCGAGTCGGCGACGAAGGGGACCCGCCCGGTCAGCAGCTCGAAGAGCATGATGCCCACCGAGTACAGGTCGGAGCGGGCGTCCACGGCCCGCCCGAGCGCCTGCTCGGGGGAGAGGTACTGCGGGGTGCCGACGACCATGCCGGTCTGCGTCATCGAGGTGACCCCCGACTGCATGGCCCGCGCGATGCCGAAGTCCATGACCTTGACCACTCCGCGCCGCGTCATCATGACGTTGCCCGGCTTGATGTCGCGGTGGACCAGCCCCATCTCGTGGCTGCTCTCCAGAGCGGCCAGCACGTCGGCCGTCACCTTCAGCGCCTTGTCGGCCGGCATGGCCCCGTACTGCCTGATGTCGCCGTCCAGGACGGAGCCGAGCGGCTGCCCCTCGACGTACTCCATGACGATGTACGGCATGACCGCGCCGTCGGCCACCGCGGGGTTCGCGAAGGAGACGACGCCCTCACCGGTGTCGAATACCGAGACGATGTTGGTGTGCGACAGTTTCGCTACAGCCTGGGCCTCGCGGCGGAAGCGTTCGCGGAAGGACTGCTCGCGCCCGAGCTCGCTGTGCAGGGTCTTGATGGCGACCTGGCGGTCGAGCGCCGAGTCGTAGGCGAGATAAACGGAGGCCATGCCTCCCTCGCCGAGCAAGTCCCTTAGCTGGTAACGGCCACCGGCCAGAGAGCCGCCCGCGTACTGGCCCTGAGTGCCGTCCTGGCTCATGACTGTTGCTTCCCCTCGGGTGTGTCCCTACGCCTCTGGCTGAGCGCATGTCGGCCTCAGTCTGCCGGAGGGCAAGCACACGTCAAGCCAGGTTCCCGTTCCGTGACCACAAGGCCACAGGGGGTCCACAGGCGGCCGGTGTCGTCGGCCGAGGGCGTCCTCACCCGAACAACGACCGGTTCTGAGGCTGTAGCGTTCGTCGGAGCACACGATGAGGACCTACCGCACGAGCGGCGGCCGAGACAGACGACGGTGAGGACTGATGGCACCCGAACCCGAGGGAAGCGGCGCCGGGATGGCAGAGGGTCCTGAGCACTGGGGCGCGGGCGGCCTGGTGGGAGACGGCCGTTACCGGCTGACCCACCGTCTGGGCCGCGGCGGCATGGCCGAGGTCTTCGCGGCCGAGGACGTCCGGCTGGGCCGGACCGTCGCCGTCAAACTGCTGCGCCCCGACCTGGCCGAGGACCCGGTGTCCAAGGCCCGCTTCACGCGCGAGGCCCAGTCGGTCGCCGGCCTCAACCACCATGCCGTGGTCGCCGTGTACGACTCGGGCGAGGACCGGGTCGGCCCGAACGTCGTCCCCTACATCGTCATGGAACTGGTCGAGGGCCGCACCATCCGCGACCTGCTGATCAGCGCCGAGGCCCCGGGCCCCGACCAGGCGCTGATCATCACCTCCGGCGTGCTCGAAGCGCTCGCGTACTCGCACCAGCACGGCATCGTGCACCGGGACATCAAGCCCGCCAACGTGATCATCACGGACACCGGCGCGGTCAAGGTGATGGACTTCGGCATCGCGCGCGCCCTGCACGGCGCGCAGTCGACGATGACCCAGACCGGCATGGTCATGGGCACCCCGCAGTACCTCTCGCCCGAACAGGCCCTCGGCAAGGCCGTGGACCACCGCTCCGACCTGTACGCGACGGGCTGCCTGCTCTACGAACTCCTCTCGCTGCGGCCCCCGTTCACCGGGGAGACCCCGCTGTCGGTGGTCTACCAGCACGTGCAGGACGCGCCGATCCCGCCTTCGCAGCTGCCGGAGGGCGGCAACATCCCGCAGGAGCTCGACGGGCTCGTCATGCGCTCCCTCGCCAAGGACCCGGACGACCGGTTCCAGAGCGCCGAGGAGATGCGCGGGCTGGTCCAGTACGCCCTGCAGATGCTGCACGACCAGGGGCCCAACACCGGTACCTGGAACACCGGCCCGGTCACCATGGCGCTGCCGCACGGGCGCGGCCCGGCGCAGACCACGGCGATGGCGGCGCCCGGCCAGGGCCAGCCCCCGTACGGCTCGCACTCCAACACCTCGCAGTTCCAGCAGCCGATGGTGCCGCCGCTGAACCCGGACGACGGCTCCGCCTACCCCGGCGGGGGCGGCAACGGTCACGGCGGGAACGGCGGGTACAACGGCTCCGGCGGGTACGACGACCGCTCCGGCGGCGGCAAGTGGAAGATGTGGCTGTTCGCGGTCCTCGCCGTCCTCGCGGTCGCGGGCGGCGTGGCGTACGCGGTCGACAACTTCGGCGGCAAGAAGGACCCCGGCACGGGCGGGACCCCGTCGTCGAGTTCCGTGTCCTCCCCGGCGGGCACGACGCAGGACACCCCGGCGCCGGAGACCTCGACGTCGAAGTCGGCGCCGGAGAGCTCGTACACGCCGGGCCCGAGCCGCAGCAAGTCCTCCACGCCGAGCTACTCGTACTCGCCGTCGTACTCCCCGTCGTCGACGCCCACGCCGACGCCGACCCCGACGCCCACTCCGACCCCGACGCCCACGCCGAGCCCGTCGAAGCCGACGGAGCCGACGCCGTCCCCGTCGAAGACCCCCGACGGCGACGCGAACCCGGTCGACGGAGAGTAGTTGCACGAGGCATGAGAACGGCCCGGCGGCCATGTCGATGACATGGCCGCCGGGCCGTTCCCGCGTCGGGACCAAAGTCCCGCGCGGTGGTGCTCAGAGCGTGCTCAGAGCGCGTGCTGGTACTGCCGGTCCAGGTTGCCCGCGAGGGTGTGGACGGTGACGAGGTGCGGCTCGATCCGCATGTAGACGGGGTCGAAGACCGCGCCGTCCACGAAGTGCGGACCGGGGCCGAACAGCTCCAGTTCGGCGGTGGTGGGTTCGACGAGGTTCGCGGTGCCGGTGAACTGCACCGACCACAGCTGGGACTCGCCGGAATTGAAGTTGTCGGCTCCGTACGAGACCACACTGCCGTTGCAGGCGTGGTGATATCCGAAACCGGCGTGCATTCTCAGGACGACCTTGCCGTTCACCACGATGTGGCGCGCGACGGCGAGGAAGGGCAGCGCGCGCATGCTGGTGGCGGCTCGGCCGTACGGCACGCGGCGCAGCAGTTCGATGGCGTGGAGTTCCTCTGGGGACATGTCATCCACTGTCGGGTACCGACACCCTGCCGGAAAAGAGGAGCCCGCCCCGCACATCGGGGACGTTGGTCCCGAATTAAACAGCGCGCCCCGTGGAATCGTGCGACCACGGGGCGTAACGCTGTGTAGCGAATGCGGGGATGCCGGCCGGGGCTAGCGGCCCTTCTCGGCCTGCAGGCGGGCGACGTACGCCGCGGCCTGGGACCGGCGCTCCATGCCGAGCTTGGACAGCAGGCTGGAGACGTAGTTCTTGATCGTCTTCTCGGCCAGGTGCAGCCGCTCGCCGATCACGCGGTTCGTCAGGCCCTCGCCGATCAGGTCGAGGATCTTGCGTTCCTGCTCGGTGAGGTTCGACAGGCGGTCGTCGCCCTTGCCGTTCTTGCCCTCGCGCAGCCGCTCCAGCACCCGGGCCGTGGCGACGGGGTCCAGCAGGGACTTGCCGGCCGCCACGTCACGCACCGCGTTGAGCAGCTCGTTCCCGCGGATGGCCTTGAGCACGTAGCCCGAGGCGCCCGCCATGATCGCGTCGAACAGCGCTTCGTCGTCGGCGAACGAGGTGAGCATCAGGCACTTGATGTCCTCGTTCTGGGAGCGCACCTCGCGGCACACCTCCACGCCGCTGCCGTCGGGCAGCCGGACGTCGAGAACGGCCACGTCGGGGCGGGTGGCGGGGATCCGGACCAGCGCGTCGGCGGCCGTACCGGCCTCACCCACGACCTCGATGTCCGATTCCATCGACAACAGCTCGTGAACACCCCTACGCACCACTTCGTGGTCGTCCAGGAGGAATACCTTGATTTTTCCGTTTTCGCGCACGAACTCAGTTTCACACACTCACCCCTTCCCTGCCGGAGACGAGCGGGATAACGTGCCGTTGTTCCGGCCCCCTGCAAGGCTGTGACCAGTGGTTGTTCCCGGTTCCGCCGATTTACTTGGAAATCCAAGCAAAATCGCAGGTCAAACGGGGTTTCGCAGTTATGCGACGCACTGGGTAACGTGCATTGCGCAGGGCACTCGCCGGGGCACCTGTCACGCCTGAATCCCAGACCCGAAGCGCACCCACCCCGTGCGCGGGCAGAGATCCAGGTGAGCCGCACTGGTCCCCGGAGAACCCGGGTGCCGGACCGACGGAGGAGCAATCGTGACCGTGGAGAGCACTGCCGCGCGCAAGCCGCGCCGCAGCGGCACCAAGCGGCCGGCCGGCGCGGCAAGCGCCGCCAAGCCCGCCGCTGCCACCGCGAAGACGCATGACGCCGAGCCCCAGCTCGTACAGCTGCTGACGCCCGAGGGGGTGCGCGTCGACGTCTCGGAAAATCCCGACGTCGCGGAATTCGCGCCCTTCGTCGCCGACATCACCACCGATGACCTGCGCGGTCTGTACCGCGACATGGTCATGACCCGCCGCTTCGACGGCGAGGCGACCGCCCTCCAGCGCCAGGGCGAGCTGGGCCTGTGGGCCTCGCTGCTCGGCCAGGAGGCGGCCCAGATCGGCTCCGGCCGGGCCCTGCGCGACGACGACTACGTCTTCCCGACGTACCGCGAGCACGGTGTCGCCTGGTGCCGGGGGGTCGACCCGACCAATCTCCTCGGCATGTTCCGCGGTGTGAACCACGGTGGCTGGGACCCGACCACCAACAACTTCCACCTGTACACGATCGTCATCGGCTCCCAGACGCTGCACGCGACCGGGTACGCCATGGGCGTGGCCAAGGACGGCGCCGACTCGGCCGTCATCGCCTACTTCGGCGACGGCGCGTCCAGCCAGGGCGACGTGGCGGAGGCCTTCACCTTCTCGGCGGTCTACAACTCGCCCGTGGTGTTCTTCTGCCAGAACAACCAGTGGGCCATCTCCGAGCCCACCGAGCGCCAGATGCGCGTGCCGCTCTACCAGCGCGCGCAGGGCTTCGGCTTCCCGGGCGTCCGGGTGGACGGCAACGACGTACTGGCCTGCCTCGCGGTGACCCGCTGGGCACTGGAGCGGGCCCGCCGGGGAGAGGGACCCACCCTGGTGGAGGCCTTCACGTACCGGATGGGTGCGCACACCACCTCCGACGACCCGACGAAGTACCGGCGCGACGAGGAGACGGCGGCCTGGGAGGCCAAGGACCCGATCCTGCGCCTGAAGGCCCACCTGCTGGCCACCGGAGGCGCCGACGAGGCGTACTTCGAGCAGCTGGAGGTGGAGAGCGAGGCGCTCGGCAAGCGGGTGCGCGAGGTCGTGCGCTCTATGCCCGACCCCGACACGATGGCGATCTTCGAGAACGTCTACGCGGACGGGCACGCGCTCGTCGACGAGGAGCGCGCGCAGTTCGCCGCCTACATCGCGTCCTTCGAAGGCGGGGAGTGACCGTCATGGCCGTACAGAAGCTCACCATCGCGAAAGCGCTCAACGACTCCCTGCGCAAGGCCCTGGAAGAGGACCCCAAGGTCCTGATCATGGGTGAGGACGTCGGCAAGCTCGGCGGCGTCTTCCGCATCACCGACGGACTCCAGAAGGACTTCGGCGAGGAGCGGGTCATCGACACCCCGCTCGCCGAGTCCGGCATCGTCGGCACCGCGATCGGCCTGGCCCTGCGCGGGTACCGGCCGGTCGTGGAGATCCAGTTCGACGGGTTCGTCTTCCCCGCGTACGACCAGATCGTCACGCAGCTCGCCAAGATGCACGCGCGCTCGCTCGGCACCATCAAGATGCCGGTCGTCATCCGCATCCCCTACGCGGGCGGCATCGGCGCGGTCGAGCACCACTCGGAGTCCCCGGAGACGCTGTTCGCGCACGTCCCGGGCCTGAAGGTGGTCTCGCCGTCCAACGCGAGCGACGCCTACTGGATGCTCCAGCAGTCCATCCTCAGCGACGACCCGGTGATCTTCTTCGAGCCGAAGCGCCGCTACTGGGACAAGGGCGAGGTCGACACCGAGGCCATCCCCGACGCGCTGCACGCCTCGCGGGTGGCCCGTACGGGCACCGACATCACCCTGGCGGCCTACGGGCCCATGGTGAAGGTCTGCCTGGAGGCCGCCGCGGCCGCCGCCGAGGAGGGCAAGTCGGTGGAGGTCGTGGACCTGCGCTCGATGTCCCCGATCGACTTCGACGGGCTGCAGGCGTCGGTGGAGAAGACCCGCCGGCTCGTGGTGGTCCACGAGGCGCCGGTGTTCCTCGGGGTGGGTTCGGAGATCGCCGCTCGCATCACGGAGCGGTGCTTCTACCACCTGGAGGCGCCCGTGCTGCGCGTGGGCGGCTACCACGCCCCGTATCCGCCGGCCCGCCTGGAGGACGAGTACCTGCCGGGCCTGGACAGGGTGCTCGACGCAGTCGACCGCTCGCTGGCGTACTGAGGAGAGCCCTGCGATGACGATCCGCGAATTCAAGATGCCCGATGTGGGCGAGGGCCTCACCGAGGCCGAGATCCTCAAGTGGTACGTCCAGCCGGGTGACACCGTCACCGACGGCCAGGTCGTCTGCGAGGTGGAGACGGCGAAGGCGGCCGTCGAGCTGCCGATCCCCTTCGACGGGGTCGTGCACGCGCTCCTCTTCGAGGAGGGCGTCACGGTCGACGTAGGCCAGGTCATCATCTCCGTGCAGACCGCCCCCGGCGGTGAAGCGGGGGAGGCTGCTTCGGCTGCCGCCGGTGCTCCGGCCGCTGCCGCCGCTGCGGCGGCGCCGGCTGACTCGGAGGCCGCCGGCGGCGCCGAGGACGCGGCCCCCGCGGCCCGCCAGCCCGTCCTGGTCGGGTACGGAGTGTCCACCGCTTCCACGAAGCGCCGCCCGCGCAAGGCGCCGCAGCCGGCGGTCGCCGCGCAGAACGGCACTGGCGTGGCCGTGGCGGCGGCCCCCGTGGCTCCGGCCGCTCCCGTGGCTCCGGCCGTCCCCGTGGCGGTCCCCGCCCAGAGCGGCGCGGGCAAGGCACTGGCGAAGCCGCCGGTGCGCAAGCTCGCCAAGGACCTCGGCATCGACCTGGCGGCGGTGATCCCCACCGGCGACGGCGGGGTCGTGACCCGCGAGGACGTGCACGCGGCGGCCGCGGCGGCGATCGCCCCGCAGACCCTGGCTCCGGCTCCGGTTCCCGCAGCGGCTCCGGCGCAGGCTCCCGTACAGGCTCCGGCCGAGGTGTCCGTGGCGGCGTCCACGACCGCCAGGGAGACCCGCATCCCGGTCAAGGGTGTCCGCAAGGTCACCGCCCAGGCCATGGTCGGCTCCGCCTTCACCGCGCCGCACGTCACCGAGTTCATCACCTTCGACGTGACCCGCACGATGAAGCTGGTGCAGGAGCTCAAGGAGGCCCCGGACCTCGCCGGTCTGCGGATCAACCCGCTGCTCCTGATCGCCAAGGCCGTCCTCGTGGCGATCCGCCGCAACCCGGACGTGAACGCGTCCTGGGACGAGGCGGCCCAGGAGATCGTGCTCAAGCACTACGTGAACCTGGGCATCGCGGCGGCCACCCCCCGCGGGCTGATCGTCCCGAACATCAAGGACGCGGACGCCAAGACGCTCGGCGAGCTGTCGCAGGCCCTGTCCGGACTGGTCGCCACGGCCCGCGAGGGCAAGACCTCCCCGGCCGACATGCAGCAGGGCACCATCACCATCACCAACGTCGGCGTCTTCGGCGTCGACACCGGTACGCCCATCCTGAACCCCGGAGAGTCCGCGATCCTCGCGGTCGGCGCGATCAAGCTCCAGCCGTGGGTCCACAAGGGCAAGGTCAAGGCCCGCCACGTCACCACCCTGGCGCTGTCCTTCGACCACCGCCTCATCGACGGCGAACTCGGATCCCGCTTCCTCGCGGACATCGCCGCCGTCCTGGAGCACCCCCGCCGTCTGATCACCTGGTCCTGACGGCCCTGCGGACCGGCCTCCGGGTGTTCCACCCGGGGGCCGGAATTCCGTACCGAAGTGCCCCTGACGTACCCCTCGCGTGGCCCTGGCATGCCCCTGACGTGCCTCTGGCGTGCCTCTGACGTGCAGAAACTCATTGGAGAACGTCTCCGTCCGGTGTGATCATCGGCCCATGCACTTCCGCGCTGCCACAGCAGACACCACCGACCTGGACCGCGCCCTCGCCTACCCGGCCGACGGCCCCGTCCCCGCCCTCACCCCCGAGAAGATCCGCGAAGAGTTCGCCGCGGGCCAGATGCGCCCCGAGTGGACCTGGTTCGCCGAGGACGAGGACGGCGAGATCCTGGCCCGTGCCCTGTGGTGGGGCCGCGCCGACAGCGAGCGCCCGATCGCGCTCGACTGCCTCCAGGTACGCAGCTCCGTGGCCGACCCGGCCGCCGTCGCCGCCGGGCTGCTCGCCGCCGGGCACGAGGCCTTCGGCAAGGCCCCCGACTACAACATCTCGCTGCCGCGCGACTGGCGCACCTCCCCCGACGGCATGGCCGACGCGGTCGCCTGGCGCCAGAAGGCCGCCGCCTCCTCCGGCCTGGTCCGCGAGATCGAGCGGCTCCGCTTCGAGTGGACCCCGGCCGCCGGGACCGCCGGGCCCACCGGCCGCCTCGTCTTCCGCGAAGGCACCGACGAGGAGTTCCTCGACGCCTTCGTCCGCCTCTCGCAGGGCAGCCTGGACCTCCACACGCAGAACGAGCTCCGCACGATCGACGCCGAGGAACTGGCGCGCGACGACATCGAGTTCTACACCGACTGCCCCGGCGAGCGCTCCTGGTGGCGCCTGGCCCACCTCCCCGACGGCACCCTCGCCGGGATGGCGATCCCCTCCGCGACCCCGTACCACCGCAACGTCGGCTATCTCGGCGTGGTCCCGGAGCAGCGCGGCAAGGGCCTGATCGACGAGATCCTCGCCGAGATCACCCGCTTCCACGCCTCCGAGGGCGCCGAGCGCATCACCGCCACCACGGACACCGTGAACGCCCCGATGGCCGCCGCCTTCACCCGCGCCGGCTACGAGGTCACGGAGATCCGCCTGGTCCTGGAGGCGGCCCAGGGGGCCTGAACACGAGGGGGTTCCACAGGCGAGGATGGTGACATGCTGCACGAGATCGAAGACATCGAGGCCGAGCGGTCCAGGCTGTCGCACCGGCCGGGCTTCGATTCCGCACCGCCCGTCCTCGTCCGTGTCGACCTCGCTGTGGACGGGCACCCGCTGCGGTTCGCGAGCAGGCTCCGGGAGGTCCTGGACGCCGCACTGCACATCGCCGCCACGGAGCCCTTCGACGGAGACGACGACCTGCCCGTCGACACCGTGCCCGGCTGGTTCGCCGGCGTCTGCCGGGGCGGTGGTCCTCCGGAGCCCTTCGCGGCCCGCGGGCGCGACCGGTACGCGGTGCGCACCGGCGACTCGCCCTGGGCCCTGCAGAACTGGCTCCGGCGCTTCGATCCCGGCCTGGAGGTCAGGGGCTGGTCCTGGTGGGACCTGACGGCCTCGCCCTCGGGGGACGGGGGCCTGCGGCTCTGGCTGGACACCTGGGGCGAGCCCTCCTTCGCCTGGGAAGAGCTGAGGTGGCTCGCGTACACGGCCGGAGCGCGCTGGGTGCTGGATCCGGTGGTCGAGAAGCGGGAGGTCTGGGCGGGCGCGGCTTCCGCGACCGAGGACGAGGCGACCGGGCCGGTCTTCGACTGGTCCCTCGGCGACACCACCGTCCGCTGGAGCGGTCCCGCCGGGGACGTCGAGAAGGCGTACGCACTGCCGCCGCGCTCCGTCCTTTCCTGGCAGGAAGGCGGCCAAGGCCTGGTGCTCGTCGTGGAGGCGCTGGACTGCGCGCCCTTCACCCCGCCGGACAACGCGGTGGTCTACGGGGCCGATGGCTCGGAGCGGTTCCGGCTGCGCCCGCCGCGCGAGCTGACGTACGAGGCGAGCGACATGCACGGCTTCTACGATGCGTTCCCGCAGGGCGGGCGACCGCTCCTGATCATGGCGACGCGCAACGCCGGTGATTTCCACGGCCGCGTCGACCTGGAGACCGGGGAGATCGTCGACACCAACACCTGGCGCTGACGTGCCCGGCTCAGGACACGGCGAGGCATCCGACGTGCGGGAACTCCTCGGCCGGGACGGTGCTTTCGCCCCCACCTGGCTGCGGGACAAGACGGTGGTCCCGGTCCCCGTGGGCGCACGGATCGACGCGGCGCTGAGCGGTCGGATCGCGGCCGGATGCCGTGCGGTCGGGGCGTCGTCCGTCCTCGCCTCGCAGCTCGCCCCGAGCCTCGCCTCGCAGCTCGGCCCGCACCTCGCCGACGACCCCGGGGCGGCCGTCCGTACGAGGTCCCTGCCGGCGGGCCGCACGGAGGGCGCGGACATCCGCCCGCCGTTCCTGCTGCGCACGCCCGACCTGCGGGGAGCCGTCCTCTTCCCCGGACCGGGCCACGCGCTGATCGCGGGGACGGCCGCGTTCATGACGGCCGCGGTCGCAGAGGGCCACGACGCGGCACGCGCCCGGTTCGGCCGTCACGCGCGCGCCCTCGCGGACCGCCACCCCGCGCTGCCGGCCGTGGCGGCCGCGCACCGTCCGGTGCACCGGGCGTGGTCCCGTATCGACGAGGTCGACCCGGCGAGCGCCGCCGCGCGACAGCTGGCGCTGCTGGACGCGTTCACCGACGGGGCCTGCGCCGCACCGGACTTCGCGGACGGCTGGTGGGAAGCCCGTAGCGCTTTCCAGAGGAACGGCGAGCGGGTCCGGGGGCCGCTCGGCGCCCTCTTCGACGAGGTGTTCATGGTGCTCGAGGACTACACGGCGGATCCGGAGCTCGCCGAACCGGGGGACCTCGACGACGCCGGGCTCCGGGCCGCCGTGCGCGCGGCCCGGGACTCCTTCCGGCACGCACAGGCCCGGCGTAGCCGGAAGTGACCGCGCGGGGAGGCTTCCGGGGGTAGCCTCCCCGCCGGGAGAGGGGTGGGACGCGGTGTCCTTCGCGGAGTTGCAGGTGTGTGCCGTCGAGGCGGCCGATGTCACGGGTGGCGTGTGCGTGGTGCGGTGCATCGGCGGAGTGGCGCGGGCCGGTCAGGTGTACGCGACCGGCGAGCTGCGGACCAGGCTGCGGGGGATCGAGCGGTACGGGCGCACGGTCGGGTCCTTCGACGCGGGGCACGTGGCGAAGGTGCACCTCACGGGTCCCGTGGTCGCGCTGCTCGCGCGGGGGCAGGTGCTGACGTACGTACCGCCGGCCGGGCACGCGCTGGGGGAGCTGGAGGCGTGGCTGGCCACCGGGCCCCCGCTGCTGGAGGAACCGGATTCGGAGCAGCTGCGGTCCCTGGCCACGTTCCGGATGCAGGACGAGGGGCTGCCCGACGGGGTGCGGGTGCGCTGGGGCCGCATCGCGCTCGCCGCGCTCGACCGGCTGGGCCGTCCCGAGGAACAGCCGTACGTACGGAGCTACTTGATCCGGCGCTTCGGTCCCGGCGGGGACGGCGCCGCGGACCGTGACCCCGCCGCCCTGTGCCGGGACGTGCTGGCCCTCTTCGAGCTGACCCCGGCCGAGGCGCTCGCGCAGGCGCCCGGCTGGCGGGACCTGCCGCGCCCCGCCATCCTGCGGCTGCGCCGGATCAAGAACCTGATCCCCTGCATGGCCCCGGCCCGGCCGTACCTCGCGGCGACCGACCCCTTGGCGGCGGCGGTGGACACCTGGGCGGCGGTGCGGCCGGGGCTTCCGTAGGGGGCCTTGCGTGTGGGGGGCTTCAGCGCGCCGCGCTGCCGAGCACCTTGGTGGGGGTGAGGCGTATGACGACGCGGACGCTCTCGGCAGGGAGATTCGCATACTCCGCGCCCGCGCCCGGGCCCTCGTACTCCTCCGCGACGCGGACGGCGACGGCCCGGCCGGTGTCCTCGGTGACGGTGGCGGTGCCGCGGATCTCGGCGTAGAGCGAGGAGTTGGCCAGGTCGAAGACGGTGAGGCCGATGCGGGGGTCACCCACGATGTTGCGCTCCTTGCGGCGGCCGCGCTCGGTGGAGATCAGGATCTCGTCCCCGTCCCGGGTCACCCACACCACCGAACTCTGCGGGCTGCCGTCCGGGTTGAGGGTGGCGAGCACGGCGGGGTGCGGGGCGTCGAGGAGCTTTCGTACGGTGTCGTTCAGCACAAGGGTCATGCGGGCACGGTAACGGGGATGCCGGCCCGCCCAAAGCGACTTCGGCGCGGACGCGGGGGACTTGGGCAGGTCGCGGACCTTACGGACCTTGCGGACCTCTCGGACCTCGCCGACCCTAGCTGCCGGCGCGGGTCGGGTCGGGGGCCCGGGATCCGAGGAGGGGCCTCAGGCCGAAGGGGCCTGCGCGGGCGCCGCGCCCTCCCGGAGTGCTTCGAGCAGGGCGCGTACGGCGGGCCGGCCCAGGGACACCTTGCGGACCGCGGCGTAGACGGACCTGGTCGGGCGCGGATCGCGGACCGGGCGTACGACGACCCCCGGATGGCGTCCCGCGGCCGGGCCCAGGCCCATGCGCGGCATCAGGCCGATGCCGAGGCCGGCCGCGACGAACCCCTGAGCCGTCGGGTAGTCCTCGCTCTGCACCACGAAGTCGGGGCTGAAGCCCGCCGCCGCGCAGGCTTCGAGGACCGGCTCCAGGCAGGGGCCGGGCGGCTCGCTGCCGACCCACTGCTCGTCCGCGAGTTCCACGAGCGCGATCGTCTCCCGGGCCGCGAGCCGGTGCCCGGCCGGGAGCACCGCGTCGTACGCGTCGTCGAGCAGGTGGACCAGCTCCACGTCCTCGCGCGGCCGCGTCCGGGGCGTGATGACCAGGGCGAGGTCCGCGCGGCCCTGCTCCACCTCGAGCAGCGGGTCCTCGGGGTCGGTCATCCGCAAGTCGATCCGCACGCCCGGGTGTTCGCGGCACAGTCCGGCCAGGGCGGGGGCCACCAGAGCCGCGCCCGCCGTGGCGAAGTAGCGGACGGCGAGGCGCCCGGTGCGGCCGGCCCTGAGGTCGGCCAGGGCGGTTTCCGCCGCGGCGACGTCGCGGCTGATGACGGCAGCGTGGTCGGCGAGCAGCCGGCCCGCCGCCGTGGGCCGTACGCCCCGCCCGACCCGTTCGAGCAGGGGGATGCCGGCCTGCCGCTCCAGGGCCGCCACCTGCTGGCTGACCGCGGAGGGGGTGTACCCCAGGTGGGCCGCAGCGGCGGTCACCGATCCGCTGGTGACGACCGCCCTCAGGACCTGCATCCTTCGCACATCGAGCATGTAGTACACGTTAACGGTTGATGCAGAACCATTTGCTTGTCCTGTCGTATCGGGTGCCGCACCGTGGTGGGGGAGGGATCCGCGACCCACCCCATACCCCCCCCGCACCCCACACCCCCGCGGCCCGATACCTGAGGAGCAGAACCGTGATCGGTGCCGGACGCGTCGGCGTGCTCGCCCTCCTGTGGGGCTCGACGTTCTTGTGGATCGACCTGGCCCTGGACGGATTCACCCCGGTCCAGGTCACCCTGGTCCGCTGCGCCCTCGGCGCCCTCGTCCTCGGGGTCGCGTGCCGGTTCGCGCACCAACGCCTGCCCGCGGGCCGGGCGGTGTGGGGCCACGTCCTGGTGGCGGCCTTCTTCTGCAACGCGCTCCCGTTCGCCCTGTTCGGCGTGGGCCAGCAGAGCGTCGACTCGGGGCTCGCGGGCGTGCTGAACGCGACGACCCCGCTGTGGTCGCTGCTGATCGGGCTCGTCACCCGCGCCGAGCGCCGCCCCCGCGCGATCCGGGTGGCCGGTCTGCTGGTCGGGCTCGCCGGAACCGCGCTGATCTTCGCCCCGTGGCAGCGGTCGGGGTCCGGGCACGTGGGCTGGGGAGCGCTCGCCATCCTGGGGGCCGCCGCGAGCTACGCCTTCGCCTTCACCTACATGGGCCGTCACCTCGTCGGCAAGGGTGTGCCCACCCTCTCGCTCGCCACCGCCCAACTCCTCGCGGCCACCGGGCTCACGACGCTGGCACTGCCCGTCGGCGGACCGGGCCTGAGCGCCGTACGGCTCCAAGCGGTGCCCCTGGTACCCCTGTTGGCCGTCGTGGTCCTCGGCGTCTTCGCCACCGGCGTCACCTTCTACCTCACCTACCGGATCATCGCCGACGAGGGCGCGACCAACGCCGCGACCGTCGGCTACCTCCTGCCGGTGGTCTCGGTGGTGCTGGGAGCGGTCGTACTGGGAGAGGAGATCGGCCCGCGCGTGATCGCCGGCACGGCCGTCGTCCTCCTGGGCGTCGCCCTGACCCGCCGCCGGGCTACGGTCGTCACGGAAGCCAAGCGCTCCTCGCCCCGGCCCGACCACCTGGACGACCGAACGGCCCCGGCCCCCGCCGAGGCGCCGGCCGCCGTCCGGCAACCGGGGGCAGGAGCCTGACACGCCCACGACCACTTGGGGGAAGCGGTGCCCGCAACGGCTGCTGCGCACGAACGGACGGACCGGCCCGCACGGATACCGGAGGTCGACGCCCTGCGCGGTTTCGCGCTCCTGGGCATCCTGCTGGTCAACGTGCTGATGATGGCGAGCCCGTACGCCCCGGGCGGCACCGTCGACCCGGACGCGACGACGCTCGACCGGACCGTCGACGGGGTCGTACAGGCCCTGGTGGTCGGCAAGTTCTACCTGATGTTCTCGTTCCTCTTCGGCTACAGCTTCACCCTCCAGCAGGATTCCGCCGCCCGCGACGGCGCGAGCCCCGTCCCCCGGATGCTGCGCCGCTCGCTCGGCCTGCTCGTCCTGGGCCTCCTGCACGCCGTACTGCTGTACACCGGCGACATCCTCGTGACCTACGCGCTGCTCGGCCTGGTCCTGATCGCCGCACGGAACTGCACGCCGCGGAAGGCCCTGCGCGCGGCCCGGGTCGTGTACGGCTGCGCGAGCGGCTTCCTGCTCCTCCTGGGCCTGGGCTCCCTGTTCATGTCGGACGCCGAGGCGACCGAACTGGGCCAACTCCCGCCGGAGTTCGCGGCACTGGTCGCCGAGTACCGCGGTGACCCGGCCTCCGTCGTGCGGGCCAACATCGGCCAGCTGCCCGACGCGTTCCTCGCCGTACTGCTGATGGGCGGCTTCGTCCTGGGCGCCTTCCTGACCGGCCTGTACTGCGGCAAGCGCCGCCTCCTCGCCGACACGGGACGGTACGCGGCCCGGATGCGCCGCATCTGCGTGCTCGGCGTCGCCCTGGGCCTGCCCGGCAGCGTCTTCATGGCCCTGGCCGCCGGCGGTGTGCTCGGTCCCCGGTGGACCCTGCTCGGTTCGGTCGTGGGCATGGTCACGGCCCCCGCGCTCACCGCCGCGTACGTCTGCGGGATGCTCCTCTTCTTCAGGACGGCCCGGGGCGGGCGCACGGCGGTGCTCCTCGCCCCCGCCGGCCGGATGGCCCTGACGAACTACCTGACCCAGTCCCTGGTCATGGCCCTCGTCTTCACCGCCTACGGCCTCGCCCTCTACGACCGCCTCGGCGCGGCCGTCGTCGAACTCGGCGCGCTCGTCCTCTACGGGTCCCAACTCATCCTCAGCAAGCACCTGATGGCCAGGTACCGGTACGGCCCGGTGGAATGGCTGCTCCGCGCGGTCACCCTCGCCCGGCTCCCGCGGAGCCGTGAGGAGAGCCACAAGCCGGTGGCGTCCTGAGCGGTGATCGACAAAGCTGGGCGCATGGTTTCGGTAGTGCAGAACGTGGCGATCGACTGTGCGGATGCCTATGGGCTGGCCCGCTTCTGGAGCGGTGTGACGGGCCGCCCGCTGGATCCGGACGCCAGGCCGGGCGACCCGGCGACCCAGGTGCTGCCGGCGGAGGGCCCGGCGCTGTACTTCAACGAAGTGCCCGAGCCCAAGACGGTCAAGAACCGGATCCACCTGTGCCTGCGCCCCGAAGTCTCGCGGGAGCAGGAGGTGGACCGGCTCCTGGACCTCGGCGCCGTCCTGGTCGCCGACCGGCGCGAGCCCGACGGCTCGGGCTGGGCGGTCCTCGCCGATCCCGAGGGCAACGAGTTCTGCGTGCTGCGCAGCGAGTCCGACAAGGCCGCCATGGAGCTTGGGGCGTAGGCGCCGTCGGCTTCAGCGCCGCAGATCGAGCAGCATCACGTCGCGGAGGTCCGCGTCCGCGTCCGGTTCGGAGCCCGCGTCCGCGCCCGGGGGCCGGGCCTCGCCGATCTTGCGGTACCCCCACGCCCGGTAGGCCGCCGAGGCGGTCCCGGCCTCCTGGTGGACCTTCAGCAGCACCCGCTCGGCCGTGATGCCGTCGAGCAGCGCCGCGTGCAGCCGCCGTGCGACACCCTGTCCGCGCCACGGCGCGCGCACGGCCAGCTCGATGAGCCCGAAGGTGCGGCGGCCGTCCTCGCGCCGCATGGCGGCGGACACGGGCTCGGTGAGTTCGTCCCACCACACCGCGTCGGGCTGCAGCGTCCAGCCGTAGGCCATGCCGGCCGGCTCGCCGCCGGGGGTACGGGCCAAGGCCGCGCGGAAGGCGGGCCTGCACGTCCGGTCGGGGAAGCGGCGGGCGGCGGCGGTGATCTCCTCCTCGGTCTCGAGGTGCGGAGGCTCCGCGAACGCCTCGGCGTAGACCAGCCCGAACGCGTCCGCGGCCCGCGCCGCGGATGCGCCGTCCATGCGCTCGATCGGGATGATCCCTTGCTGCGTCATGCGGCTCCTTCGGATGCCCGCCAGGGGATGTTGCGCCAGGGGCTCGCCGGGTCGGTGGTCAGGGTGAGGTGGGTGGCCAGGGAGCTCGCGTACCACTCGCCGAACTCCTCCTCGTCGAAGTGCAGGCACCGCGCCAGCGCGTACCCGGCGGAGAACTCCTCCCACGAGCGGTAGGCCGCTCGCGCCGCGGACCCGGCGGCCAGTACGCCGCGTTCGGCCTCGGCGAGGGTGCCGTAGCGGGCGCCGAGCCCCCAGCGGGCCAGCTGCGAGGCCCGGCCGTGGTCCCAGCCCTCGACGGAGCGGACCCAGCCGTCCTCGGGGAGCAGCCCGTCGGCGCGGAAGCGCTGCTCGTAGCGGGCGATCCGGCCGATCAGCCGCTGTACGCCCGCGATCTCGCCCTCCACCTCGGCGGTCGGCCGGGGCGCGGCGAGGGTGACGCCCTCGGGGGTGAGCTGCGGTTCGGCCTCCCGTTCGGCGTTGCGGCGCAGGGCGGTGGCCGCGGCGTGCCGCCAGTGCTCCGGGTCCACGGGGCCGGCGAAGTCGGAGGCGAGGATCCGGCGCACACGCAGCGCGAACTCCCAGACGGGGCTGACCATCCCGGCGGAGAGCAGGCCGCGCAGGACCTGGTGCCAGCCGGCGGAGTCGGTGACGTCCCAGTCCCGGCGCAGGCGTTCGCGTTCCCGGGTGTAGCCGTTGCCGTGGTAGGCCAGCGCGTTCCAGAACTCTCCGTTGGTGACGGCGAGATGGGCTCCGACGGCCAGCCCGTGCGCGACCGGTCCGTGGAGCGGGCCGCCGACGTGCAGGGCGTGCACGGCTTTGGGGGCGAGGCCCCAGACCGGGGCCGCGGCGTCCCAGTGGGCGCGCCAGCGGGCGAGGTCGGCGGGGGTGGTCGTGAGGTAGGCCTCGGCGGGGGAGCCGGGGTTCACGGCGAGGTGGGGCGGGTCGGCGGAGTCCCAGGCGTTCGCGAACCAGGCGAGCGACCTGGGCAGGTACACGGTGTCCGGGTCCGGGACGGGCAGCATGCCGCGGGTGTGGACGACGAGGCAGCGCCGGTCGGGGGTGGGGTGGAAGCGGGCCATCGTGGGCTCGGCGTCGACCTGCGCGCGGGACTGCGGCAGGAAGAGCTCGCTGCGTGCGAGGGCGTCCAGGTACCCCGGCCAGTCCCCGCGCGCCTTGGCCTCGTACAGCTCGCGCTCGATGGAACTCGGCGCCGTCCACCCATCCATGTGGATCACCCTAACGGGGGCCGGGTGCCCTCAGCCGTGGGTCAGCTCCGCCCACACGGTCTTGCCGACGATCCGGTCCGTGCACCCCCAGTGCGCGGAGAGGGCCTTGACGATGTGCAGCCCCCGCCCGAACTGGTCGTGGTCGGCGACGGCCGCTCGCGGTTCGGGGCGGCGCTCTCCTTTCGGATCGGTGACCTCGATGCGGAGCACTGCTCCGGTGAGGCTGACCTCGACCCGGAAGTACCGGTCCCAGACCGAGCCGTGCAGCAGGGCGTTGGTGGTCAACTCGCTGGTCAGCAACGCCGCGTCCGCCGCGAGCTCGGGCCGCCCCCACGCCACGGCGAGCCACGCGGTGTGCCGGCGGGCGGTGGGTACGGAGTCCTGGCGGGGCGGGTAGTTCCGTACGTCGTGACGGTCCATGCTGCACCTCCGGTACGGGCGGTGGCATGCCGGTGCCGTCTTGTGGACAGCCCGGTGCGCTTCCGCCAACTGACTCTGTGCGGTGAGTAGTTCGTTACTGACCGTAGAGTGAGCGCGTGGATGGGTGCAACCTCTTCCGGAGATATCTATCCCCAAGGAGTAGTTGTGCGGTTCGGTCCGGGCGCGGAAGACTGCCTCGGGTACGAGGAGGTGGATCAAGTGCCCACGGACAACCGGGTATCCACGGTGCTTGCACGTCGGCTGGGCGGGGAGCTGTTGCGCCTGCGGGACGCCGCGGGCCTGACGCAGCCGCAAGCGGCGCAGGTGCTGAGTGCGACGGCGGCCAAGGTCGCCAAGATGGAGCGAGGCTGGGTTCCGTTCCGGGACCCGGACATCCTCGCCCTGTGCAAGCTCTACGGGGAGACGGACGAGTCGGCCGTCGCCGGGTTGCTGGCGCTGGCCAAGCTGGACCGGGAGCGGCGCAAGGCCAAGGGGTGGTGGCAGCACATGCACCTCGTCGGCAACCTGGGCGAGTACATCGCGATGGAGCAGGTCGCCACGCGGATCCGTACGTGGCAGCTGGCCCTTGTCCCCGGACTGCTCCAGACCCCCGAGTACATGCGGGCGCTGGGGGTCACGTCCAACTGGTCGCACCCCGACGAGATCGAGGTGTTGGTTACGTCTCGGGTCAAGCGGCAAGCGCGGCTCTGGGGCGAGCAACCACTCGAATTCCACGCCGTGGTGTGGGAGGCCGCATTGCGCCAGCAGATCGGTAGTCCCGAGGTGATGCGCGGGCAGCTCCAGCACCTGGCCGAGATGGCCAGGCTCCCCCACGTCCACGTGCAGGTGTTGCCCTTTCGGGCGGGAGGGCACCACGGCGCCTCGGGCGCGTTCAACATCGTTTCGTTCGCGGAACCAGGAGCCTTGGACGTCGCTTACGCCGAGACTGCCGCGGCTAAGGTTTGGGTGGAGGGGTCGGAAGGCAACGAGGCGTTCAGTCGGGCCTTCGCACGGGTGTCCCGTCTGAGTCTCTCGCCGCATGACTCCGTGAACCTGATCGACGCCATCAGCAAAGGTACGTAAGCCCGTGAGCCAGTTCGAGTTCGTGAAGTCCAGCTACAGCGACGACCAGGCCGATTCGGAGTGCGTCGAGGTGGCGACCAATGTGGTGGGTACCGTTGCCGTCCGGGACAGCAAGCGGGCCGACGGGCCGGTCATCGAGATGAGTGGTGCCGCGTGGACCGCGTTCGCGACGCAGGCGGGATGATCATCCGGACCGGGCGGCTGACCCTGCTGCCGCTGGAGGTCGCGCACGCGGAGGAGATGGCCGCCGTACTGGGCGACCCGGAGCTGCACCGCTTCATCGGCGGGGCTCCGCTCACCGCGGCGGAGCTGCGCACGCGCTACGAACGACTGGTCGCCGGTTCGCCGGACCCCGCCGTCACCTGGTGCAACTGGGTGGTCCGGCTCGACGCCGAGGACTGCCTGACCGGCACGGTCCAGGCGACCGTGTCCGGGGAGGCCGCCGAGATCGCCTGGGTCGTCGGCACGCCCTGGCAGGGCCGCGGCATCGCTACCGAGGCGACCCGGGCCATGGCCGAGTGGCTCGGGGCGCAGGCCGAGGTGCACCAGCTCATCGCGCACGTCCACCCCGACCACACCGCGTCCGCGGCCGTCGCCGCGCGGGTCGGACTCGCCGCCACGGACCGGGTCGAGGACGGCGAGATCCGCTGGGAGGGACCCGCCTGACGGGGCATCGCCCGAGGGTGACGGCGTAGGCGCAGGTCAAGGGCGTACGTAGGCCGGTTGCACGGCGTGTCCGCACGGGCGGTGCGGGGGCTCGGGTTGCGGGGGCTGACGGGGTGTCGGTGAGTGGGCTGGGACACGTCCCATGTCGCGTCCCACGTCACGTCACGTCCCGGCACGTCCCATGTCGGGGCTCCTCGACAGGAGAGATTCGTTGCACCGCATCACGCGTTACACCGTCCCCGCCGCCCTCTGCCTGACCCTCCTGACCGCGTCCCCCGGTCTGGCGTCGGCGGCGGAGTCGTCCGCGAAGCCGCAGGCCGCCGCGTTCGTGGCGGCAGCACCCGCCGGGAAGGCCATCCCCGGTACGGAGGCCCTGCTCGCGCAGGTGCAGTCGCTGGGCGGGGTCGGCGGGCTGCTCAAACCCATCACCGATCTGCTGGCGGCCGTCCTGAAGTCCCCCGACGGCAAGATCCCGGACGCGGACCTGGCCGCCTTCAAGGAGAAGATCGCCGCCGCGATCGAGGAGCTGAAGAAGAGCCTGCCCGCCGCCCCGGCCCTGCCGGTACCGGTCCCGCCGGTGGACGCCCCGGCCCTCCCGGTGGACCCGCCGAAGCTCCCGGTGGACCCGCCGAAGCTCCCGGTGGAGGCCCCGAAGCTCCCGGTCGAAGCTCCGAAGCTGCCTGTGGAGGCGCCGAAGTTGCCGGTGGAGACCCCGGCGCTGCCGGTCGAGGCTCCGAAGCTGCCTGTGGAGGCGCCGAAGTTGCCGGTGGAGACCCCGGCGCTGCCGGTCGAGGCTCCCAAGCTTCCCGTGGAGGCCCCGAAGCTCCCGGTGGAAGCCCCCAAGCTTCCCGTCGAGGCCCCGAAGCTGCCGGTGGCGGCGCCCGCGCTGCCCGTGGCCCTGCCCGTCTCCGCCCACAAGGCCAAGCCCGCCGCCGCCGGCCCGCTCGACCTGGCCACGGGTGCCATCGACAAGCTCAAGGGCTCCGTCGACGGCCTCACCAAGGCCGCCGGCCCCTGCGGCTGCTCCACCGACGCCAAGGCCAAGGCCACGGACGTGGTGACCGACCTGGTCGCCGCCCTGGTCGCCCTGCTCACCGGCCTCGGCCTCCCGGGCCTGCCCCCGCTCCCGGTCCCGGCCCTCCCGGTCCCGGCCCCGCCCCTCCCGGTCCCGCTGCCCGTCCAGTAGCACCCGCCGCACCCCCGGCCCCGGCGCTGCCCGCCCACAGCGGCAGCGCCCCGCCGGGGCGGTCGCGGCCGGGAACCCCGGCCGACAGCCGCAGTCACATGACCAGCGGCTCGGCCAGGAGCACGACCCGATCGAGCTCGACGTCGAAGCCGAGCACCGGATGGCCGTGGTCACCCTCCGGATGCATCAGGACCGGCTTGCCCAGGCGCCGCCCGATCTCCCGCAGGAAGCCGCAGAACACGTCTAGTCGTTCCTGCCCCTGCAACTCCCGCAGGTCGACGTCGAAGTCGATGACCCCGTCGTCCTCGAAGCGGAAGATCGCCAGCACATCGGGAGCCGGCCAGACCCGCAGTTCAGGACACTCGGCGTCCGCCGCGCGGGACAGCACGGCCTGCGCGCGAGGTACCGGCAGCACCGCCTCGCCTTCGGAGTACCGGCACTTCCAGCCCCTCTCCTCGACAAGATCGAGGACTGCCTGCCAGCCCTCCACCGACCCATCCGGGACACGGACGTCCGGCAGCGCCCCCATGAGGTCAGGGTCGAAGAAGCACCTCACGTCGTCCCACAGAAGATCGGCCACGCCCTCATGCTGCCCGGCTCCGCCGAGCCGCCGCAGCCCCGTATCCCCGACCGAAGAGGCCGGGGCACCCCCGGCCCTCCCGCTGCTGCCTTCTTCACGGGGCATGAGACTGTCTGGTCGTGCCAGAGATGACGGGTGGGTTGGAGTCGGCCTTGGCTGAGGCCTCGTCTCCTTCGTGGACGCAGCGTGCTCGCGCCGGGCGCGACCTCGCTTCCTTCGCCGATGTTCCTGAAGCTGCGCAAGCGCTGGTGGGGCTCCTGCTGGATGGCGAGAACACCGCGGTGACGCGGCAGACGGCGGAGGCCCTGGCTCGAATCGGAACGGCTGCCGCGGTGAGGCTCATCGCCCTCGCGGTTGTCGAGGCCGACGACAACCAGGCCGACTGGCTGCAGACCGGGGTGCATGACGCCCGCGAGGGACCGGAAGGCCTGCCGGACGTCGCTGCGGCCTGCGGGAATCTCGTCCGGGACCGGGAAGAACCTGTTCGGCGGGGTGCCGCGGAGATCTCGGCGTGGACAGACGGCACAAGCCGCTGACCTGAACGGCTCGCCCGTGGGCGCGGCCCCGTCTCCCTTGGCCGAAGAGATCGGGGCGCCCCGGCCCCCGTTCACCGAGCGGCCAGCGCCCCCGCCGTGCCGCCGCGCGACCTGGCGGACCCCCTTGACGTGCCCCCCGCCCAGGGGGACGCTCCCGGGGCTCGGATCCGTACGGTGCGTTGGGGGGCCGGAATGCCGGAGCAGTCGGAGGGGCGTGTCCAGACGGCGGGGGAGCTGCGGGTCCTGCTCGCGGCGTGCGGGGCGCGGTGGTCCGTGAGCGAGCACCTCGCCGACGGGGATCCCGTACCGCGGCGCGCCCTGGGCCTGGGGGCGAGTACGGCGGCGGCCGTCGAGCTGACGCCCGCCGGGGCCGCGCCGCCGGTGGACCTGCGGAGCCTCGTGGGCCGGGTCAGCGGCAATCCGCACCTCACCCGGCGCAGGACGGCGCACGGCCTGCTCCCCGGGAGCAGCCCCCTGGCCGCCGCCCGTCCCTCCGCCGTGGACTGGCGCAGCCGGTGGGGCCGGCCCTGGCTCACCAAGGTGAAGGACCAGGGGCCGTGCAGCGCCTCCTGGGCGTTCGGGGCGGCCGGCCTGGTGGAGTCGATGGCCCGCATCGAGCACCACGTGTGGGCCGAGCGGTCCGAGGGGGACGCGCACGACGGGATGAAGGCCCCCTGCGGGCAGACGGGCAGCCCGGAGGCCGCCCTCGACTGGATCCGGGCCAACGGCGGACTCGCGGACCCGGGCTGCTGGCCGTACTCGCCGCCGCCGCCCGGTACCCCCGTCGACCGCCGGGAGGCCTGGCGGGCGGAGTACACCCCGAGCTGGGACCGCTCGGGGCGGACCGTCCGCATCACCGGGGGGCACGTACGGCTCGGCGACGTGGAGCAGCAGAAGGTCTGGCTGGACACGGTGGGCCCGCTGACCGCCTGCTTCGACGTGTACGAGGACTTCTTCGGCCTGGGCTCCGGCGTCTACCACCGCACCAGCGACCGCCTGGCGGGCGGCCACTGCGTCCTGATCACCGGCTACGACGACGCGGCCGGCTGCTGGCTGTTCAAGAACTCCTGGGGGACCGGCCACCACGTGGGCGGCTACGGCCGGATCGCGTACGGCGAGGCGCGGATCGACGACTGGGCGAAGTGCGGTCTGCAGGACACCAACATCGACCCGTGGACCAAGCGCCGCCTGCACACCGGCAACGTCTACGAGAGCGGGAACGGCCGGGCCCACCGCAACTTCGAGCTGGCCGCCCTGGGCGGAGCCGCCGGGGGTTCCCTGAGCCACTGGTGGCGCGAGGGCGAGGCCCCCTTCTCCTGGAACCGCGCCCAGAGCTTCGCCTCCGACGCCTCCGGCCAGCCCGCCTTCACGGGGACCACGTACAACCGGAACATGGAGTCCCTGCACGTCACCACCGGCGGCCGGCTCCGCCACTGGTACTACGAGCACTTCGCCGCCGCCTGGCGCGACGGCGGCGCCTTCGGCCCCGGCGACGCGGCGGTCGGCTCGACCCCGGCCTTCATCCAGAGCGACTACGGGGTGCCCGGCAACTTCGAGGTGGTCGTCCGCACGACCGACGGCAGACTCAACCACTGGTGGCGGATCAACGGCGCCCCCTGGACCTGGAACGACGGCGGCCGCTTCGCCTCCGGCATCGCGCACTTCGGCCCGGCCCTGGTGCAGACCCGCGCCCGCCACCTCGACCTGGTCGCCACCCGCACCGACGGCCGGATGCAGCTGTGGTGGCGCGACGACCCGAACGGGTTCGTCTGGCGCCCCGGCGAGATCTTCGGCTCCGGCATCACCTCCGCGCCCTGCCTGATCGAGGCGCAGTACGGGGCGGCCGACGAGGACACCGCCGGGAACTACGAGCTGTGCGTGACGGGCGCGGACGGCCGCGTCGAGCACTGGTGGCGCGGCAACGCGGGCGGCGCCGCCTGGCAGCGCTCCGCCGTCTTCGGCCACGGCGTGCTGGCGGTCACCGGGATGCTCCAGGGCAGCTTCGGGTTCAACCTGGAGGTGGTCGTCCTGCGCACCGACCGGCTGCTGCAGCACTACTGGCGCGACGGCGCCGGCTGGCACGAGGGGGCGGTGATCGGCCCGGCGTAGGCCGTGACGGGACGCCGCGGGACGCCGCATGACGCCACAGGAGAGGAGTCCGCGTGGAGGTGCGTGAGGTGGTGCTCGCGCCCGGTGGGGCGTACGAGCTGCGGCTCACCGGGCGCGGTGCGCGCGGCTACGTCTGGACCTGGCGGGTGACGGGCGACGCGGACGCCGTCTCGGTGGCGGAGGATCCGCCGGGGCCGCCGGAGCCACCGGCCGCTGCGGCGGAGCCGCCGCTGCCCGGGGCGACGGTGGAGCGGCTGTACCTCGTACGGGGGCGGGTGGCGGGCCGGGCCCGGATCCGCTTCGCGCAGGTCCGGCCGCCGTATCCGGACGAGGCCGCGTACGACGAGTTCGTGCTGGACGTCACGGTGCGGTGAGGGTGGATCGAGTTGCGGTCCACATACTGGACACCGCCCAAGTTGCACCTCTGTTGTATCTATGCTGTGCGCATGCCACCCGCTCGTACCGCCGGAGCCACCGTGACCGCTGCCGAACGCGTCTACCGACACGTCAAGCAGGCCGTGCTCGACCGCCGCTACGAGGGCGGGGTGCTGCTGACCGAGGGCGAGCTCGCGGAGGCCGTCGGGGTCTCGCGCACGCCGGTCCGCGAGGCGCTGCTGCGGCTGGAGACCGAGGGGCTGCTGAAGCTGTACCCGAAGAAGGGCGCCCTCGTCCTCGCCGTCTCCGCCCAGGAGATCGCCGACGTCATCGAAACCCGGCTGCTGGTCGAGGAGTTCACCGTCCGCCAGGCCGTGCCCGCCCCGGCCGGGCTGCTGGAGCGGCTCGCGGAGCTGGTCGAGGAGCAGCGCCGGCTCGGCGACGCGGGCGAGCTCGGGGCGATGATGGCCGCCGACCGGGCCTTCCACGCGGAGATCGTGCGCAGCGCCGGCAACCAGATCCTCTGCCGCCTCTACGACCAACTGCGCGACCGCCAGCTCCGCATGGGCGTGGCCCTGCTGCACGCGCACCCCGAGCGGGTGGAGCGGACGCTGGCCGAGCACCGGGAGATCCTCGACGCCCTGCGCGCGGGAGACGCCGACACGGCCGCCGCGGCGGTACGGGCCCACGTGAGCCGGGTCGGGGAACTGGTGCGGGGGACCACCCGATGAGCTCTGCGTCCGTCGCCGCCCCCGCCGCTTCCCCTGTCGCCTTCAAGGACCCGCCGGGCGGCCGCAAGGCGGTGCTCGTCTGGTCGATCGGCGTCGCCGTCTACTTCGTGGCGGTCATCTTCCGCACGAGCCTCGGCGTCGCCGGGCTGGAGGCCGCCGACCGCTTCCACGTGAACGCCTCGGCGCTGTCCACGTTCTCCCTGCTCCAGCTCCTCGTCTACGCCGGCATGCAGATACCCGTCGGCCTGATGGTGGACCGCCTCGGCACCAAGAAGGTGCTCACCCTCGGCGCCGTGCTCTTCACCGCCGGCCAGATCGGCTTCGCGCTCTCCCCCTCCTACGGGATGGCCCTGGCGGCCCGCGCCCTGCTGGGCTGCGGGGACGCCATGACCTTCATCTCCGTACTGCGGCTCGGCACCCGCTGGTTCCCGGCCCGCCGGGGCCCGCTGATGGCGCAGCTGGCCGGGCTGGTCGGGATGGCCGGCAACCTGATCTCCACGCTGGTGCTGGCTCCCGTGCTGCACGGGGTCGGCTGGGTGCCGGCGTTCGCGGGCAGTGCGGTGGCGGGGCTGGTGGTCCTGGTCCCGCTCGTGCTGTTCCTGCGCGACCACCCGGAGGGGCACGAGCCCGCGCCCCCGGCAGCCTCCGGCGCGGGTGGCTTCGTACGGCGCCAGATCGCCGACTCCTGGCGGGAGCCGGGCACCAAGCTCGGGCTGTGGGTGCACTTCACGACGCAGTTCCCGGCGATGGTGTTCCTGCTGCTGTGGGGGATGCCCTTCCTCGTGGAGGCCCAGGGGCTGTCCCGGACCACCGCGGGCGGGCTGCTCACGCTGGTCGTCGCCTCGAACATGGCGCTCGGCCTGGTCTACGGCCAGGTCGTCGGCCGCAGGCAGTCCTCCCGGATCCCGCTCGCCCTGGGCACGGTCGCCCTGACCGCCCTCCTGTGGGGCTCGGTCCTGGCCTACCCCGGGGACCACGCGCCGATGTGGCTGCTGATCGCGCTCTGCCTGGTGCTGGGCACGTGCGGGCCGGCGTCGATGATCGGCTTCGACTTCGCCCGCCCCGCCAACCCGGCGGAACGTCAGGGCACCGCCTCCGGAATCACCAACATGGGCGGTTTCATCGCCTCGATGACGACCCTGCTGGTGGTGGGCCTGCTGCTCGACGCCACCGGGGACAACTACCGCATCGCGTTCTCGTCGGTCTTCGTCCTGGAACTCCTGGGCATCGCCCAGATCCTGCGCCTGCGCGGCCGGGCCCTGGCCCGCGAACGCGAACGGGTCCCGGCACCGCAGACGCCTCCGGCGCCTCCGGTGTCCCCGGCACTCGCGGAGTCCGCCGCCCCGTAGTCCGCCGCCGCGTAGTCCGCCGTCCCGCAGTCCGCGGTCCCGCCGGCCCCGGTTCCGGCCGCCACCGCCGTGGCCGCCGCCGGGGCCGGCACCCCCCGTCGGCACCCCCCCGTCGGCATCCCTGCCGACCCGCGGTCGGCCCGGTGACGTCCGGTACCGGCCGGGCATGCGCGTCGGCCCCCGCACCGAGGAGGACGGGACGGCTCGCGGTGGGACAGACCCCCGTCCTTTCCCACCCGTCCGACCGCCCGCTCCACGGAGTCGGGTACCGGCCAACGCGTGCCGAGCCTATGAGGGCTCCGCGCGGCCGCGTGTGCACTGCGCGCAGGGACCGTTGACAATCCGCGCAGCGGGTTTGACGGCAGGCCGGGCAGCCGGGCAGCCGGGCAGTCAGGGACCTGTGCAGCTGTGCAGCTAGGCCGTGCCGCCGCCCCCGGTGCCCGCCGCGGTCTCCTCCGCCGCCACGCGGCGGAACTCGCTGGGGCTGGCCCCGTACGTATCGCGGAACAGGCGGCTGAACACCGAGGCGTTGGTGAATCCCCAGCGCAGCGCGACGGTGTGGACGGGGACGGCGAGCTGCCCGGGATCGGCGAGGTCCTCGCGGCAGTGCTGCAGCCGGCGCCGCCGGATCGTGGCCGCGACGCTCTCCCCGCGCTCCCGGAAGAGCAGCTGGAGCCGGCGCAGCGACATGCTGTGCCGGGCGGCGACCGCCGAGGGGCTCAGCTCGGGATCGCCGAGGTTGTGACCGATGAAGGTGTCGATCCGTGCCAGCAGCGCCCGGGTCCGGCTCTCCTCGGACAGCTCGTCCTCGGCGCCGATCTGCCCCGCGAGGCAGGCTCCGGCCAGGTCGAGGGCGACGGAGCCCAACTGCTCCAGCTCGGCGGGCGCGCACTCCTCCCCGTGCGCGGCCAGGGAGCGCATGTACTGCGCGAGGATCGCCCCCATGCCCCGGTCGGCGGGTATCCGCTCGGCGAGCAGCCGCTCCACCCGGTCCGACCGCAGGGGGAGCGCCGTGCGGGGCAGCGAGAGGAGCACGACGTGGAGCGGCTGGGTGCCGAGGACACCCGACTCGAAGGGGCGGGAGGTGTCCCACAGCACCAGGTCCCCCGAGAAGGGCCCCGAGTCGTGCCGGTTCTGCGCGACCCACGTGGTCCCACTGGTCACCAGCCCCAGCTGGTACTGCTCGGGATCGCTGCGGCGCACGTGCGCCGCCGTGCGCCGGGAGTGCAGCGGGGCGTAGCCGAGCTGCTTCACCTGGACGGAGCCCAGGTCCAGCACGGCGGCCTCCGCCCGGAAGTCCAGGGCGTGCTCACTCTTGATCGCCGTGGACACCAACTCCTGCGCCACCACGTCGGCGAACCAATCGAACCGGTCCGCCGCCGGCACGGCGGCGGACGACATCATCGACCACACCCAGGGTTCTCCGAACCTAAGGAGTCACGGAGAAGTTGGTCAGGATCGCCTCGGCCAGCGCCGGGTCGCCCTCCACCTTCACCCGGTCGGCCACGGTGTGCGGACGCACCCGGCCGGCCGCGAGGCGTACGTACGTCTCCCAGTCCAGGGTCAGCGTCACCGCGGGCCCCAGCGAGGGGGCCTTGTCGATGGTGCCGCGGCCCTCCGCGTCGACCCGTACGGTCCGCATGAACTCCAGCGCCCCGTGCACGTCGATGACGACGGCCGAGTTCGCGGGCGCGCCCGCCTTCTTCGCGACCACCTTCGGCAGTCCGGCGAGCAGTACGTCCCTGGCCACGTAGGCCCCGGGCGAGTCCCAGTTCCCCGGCGCCCCCAGGGCCGCCCGCAGGTCCTGCTCGTGGATCCACACGTCGAAGGCGCGCAGCCGCAGCGAGTGCTCCAGCGTCGCCGGCTCGCCCAGCGGGCCGCGGATCATGGCGTCCGGTCCCCGCTTCTCGTTCCGCAGCTGGCGGGAGCGGCGGATGATCGTGTACTCCAGCTCGGAGGTCATCTCGGGCGCCGTGTGGTGGCGCCGCACGTCGACCTGCACCTCCATGTACCGGGAGAACTCGTCGACCACGTGCCGCAGGTCCCGCGGCAGGGTGTGGATCGGACGCGGGTCGCCCAGCTGCTCGCACTCGATCCCGATGACGTGGGACACGACATCGCGCACGGACCAGTTCGGGCAGGGCGTCGCCCGGCTCCACTCGCCTTCCGTCAACGGAAGGACCAGCTCGGATATCGCCTCGATGGAGTGGGTCCACGCGTCGGCATAGGGCTGAAGGCTGGGATGCGGATGGACGGTCAACGGGACCCCTCGCGTGCTGTTCATTGGCCTGTTGGCGCGTTGGCGCATGTGGCGGGTTCTGGAAGCTTGTGCAATGGCTTCAAAACTACGCTGCCGGTGAGCACCCCGGCAGTGCTTTCGTGTGACGATCGTAGGCCCGAGTTGACGGCTTGAAAGCCAGGACGGTGGTACTGTGCGCGCTTCCCTGATCCAAATCGCGGTGAATGAGGGGGAGTCGGTGGTTTCCCGCCGCTCCCGGGCCGCCGACCTCGTGCGCGAGCAGTCCGGCTCGGACCTCGTGGTCCTGCCCGAGTTGTGGACGGTGGGCGCCTTCGCCTACGAGCAGTTCGAGACAGAGGCCGAGCCGCTGGACGGACCGACCTACGGGGCCATGGCCGCGGCGGCCCGCGATGCCGGGGTCTGGCTGCACGCCGGCTCCTTCGTGGAGCGCGCGGGCGACGGCTCGCTCTACAACACCGCGCTCGTCCTCTCCCCGGCGGGCGAGCTCGCCGCCACGTACCGCAAGATCCACCGCTTCGGCTTCGACCAGGGCGAGGCCGTCCTGATGTCCGCGGGCGAGTCCCTGACCACGGTCGCCCTGCCGGAGCAGACCCTGGGCCTGGCCACCTGCTACGACCTGCGCTTCCCGGAGCTGTTCCGCGGCCTGGTCGACGCCGGGGCGACGACGCTGGTCGTCTCCGCGGGCTGGCCGGCCCGCCGCCGGGGCCACTGGACGCTGCTGAACCGGGCGCGTGCCGTCGAGGACCAGGCGTACGTCCTGGCGTGCGGGACGGCCGGCACCAACGGGGGCGTGGAACAGGCCGGCCACAGCCTGGTCGTGGACCCGTGGGGCGAGGTCCTCGCGGAGGCGGGCCCGGGGGAGGAGATCCTGACGGTGGACCTCGACCCGAAGAAGGTCGCCGAGACCCGCGAGCAGTTCCCGGCCCTGAAGGACCGCCGCCTGCGCCGCTGACCCCGCCGGACCTGCGTGCTTTACTCGGCCGGAGCCATCGGGGGCCGGGGCCGGGGCCGGGGCCGGGGCCGGGGCCGGGGCCGGGGGCGAGCACGGGTACGGGTACGGAGACGGGGTGCGGGCCATGACGGACGTGAACGCGATGGTGGAGCCGGGGGAATCGGGTCCGGTACATGCGGAGCCGGCGCAAGCGGAGCCGACGCAAGCGGGGCCGGCGCCGGCGGGGCCGATGCAAGCGGGGCCGACGCCGCCGGGGCCCGTGGAGCGGCCCCACTGGCTCCAGCGCTCGCTCGCGGGCTTCGCCACCCTCGTCATGGCCGTCATCACGGCCTGGGGGTCGGCGTCCCCGTCCGGCATCGTCCTGCTCCTCCCCCTCGCCGTCATCGCCCTGCCCCTCTTCGTCCGGGAACGCGAAGCCTTCCGCGTCCTGTGCCTCGTCCTCGGTGGCTTCGGTCTCCTCCTCGGGACCCTGCTGGCCGTGCTCGGCCTGGTCGCGGTGATCCCTTCGGCGATCGTCCTGCTGCTGGCCGCCACCGCGGATCCCCGCCGCCGCCGGGTCCTCGCCGGCGTGTACGCCGTCGCCGCCCTGCTGGTGACCGCGGCGGTGGTCAACGGCGTGGGCTCGCTGGCGTACGACGTCTGGCTGCGGCCCTCGTACGCGTACTCCGTCGACGTCGAGGGCCGCCTGTACACGCAGGAAGGCCTCCACGAGGGGACGCTCTGGGAGTACGGCGTGACCGGCGTCCACGAGACGCCCCTCGGCTCCGGGACCCGGCTGAAGGTCACGTACGACGAGAGCCTCCCCGAACCCCGGCGCGCAGCCCTGCGCGAGGTCCTGACGGCCATCCCCGGCGCCGGCCCGCTCAAGGACTGCGGCACCGGCGACTGCGACTGAGCGGGGCTGCCCGCCCGAGCGGGGCTACGGCTCCTCGCCCGGGCCCTCCCGCTCCTTCTCCGCCATCCGGATCACGCACACCGCGACGGCGATCAGCAGCGAGGCGTCGGCGTCCTCGCGGACCACGTCCACGGCGTACGTCTCGCGGATCCGGTACCACTGCCGGGAGATCAGGGCGAGCAGCTCCCCCTCGTACTCGACCTTGAACTCCCGGTCCAGGACCCGCCCGCTGACATCGAGCTCGGTGCCCTCGTTGAGCGTGACCAGGTAGTGGTTGCGCAGCAGCGAGAACCGCTTCTTCCGGATCACCGCGAGCCGCCGCTCGTCGCGCTCCAGGGTCATCGCGTCGCGCAGCGCGAAGAGCTTCTCCCGCAGCGTGATGAGGATCCGCCCGTCGGGGTCCTTCAGCTCCAGGGTGTCCCGGAACCGCAGCGCCTTCCCGTCCACGAGGAAGGCGTGCCGGCCGTCCTCGTCCTCGATCCAGTAGTCGTCCCCGATGGCCAGCATTTTGTCCCGTACCAGGTATTTCACGCCCTCATCGCTGCCCGCGATAGGTTCCGGTCATGCCACTCCTCTACGTGACCGACCTTGCGTACCCGGCGCGCGGCCGCCGCTACGGCGACGAGGACGTCCTCCTCACCGCACGCCTGCGCGAGCACTTCCCCCTCGCTCTCTGCCACCCCCTGGACGCGGAGGCCCTCCTCCCGGCCTTCGACACGGTCGTCGTCCGCAACAGCGGCCCGGTCATCCACCACCAGCAGGCCTACGACTCCTTCCGCGCGGCCGCCCTCGCCGCCGGCACCCGCGTCTACAACCCCCTGACGGGCCGCGGCGACATGGCGGGCAAGCAGTACCTGGTCGACCTGACCGCCTCCGGCCACCCGGTCATCCCCACGATCGACGACCCGGCGCACCTGCACCTCCTCCCGTCCTCGCCCACCTACGCGGTGAAGCCGAAACAAGGAGCGGACTCGATAGGCCTCACCTTCACCCCGCACCCGGACTGCGCCCCGGGGGAGTTCCTGATCCAGCCGCGCATCGACTTCGCGTACGAAGTCTCCTTCTACTTCGTGGACGACACCTTCCAGTACGCCCTCTACGCCCCCGACCCGGCCCGCCGCTGGGAGCTGGTCCCGTACGAGCCCACCCCGGCGGACCTGGCCTTCGCCCGCACCTTCATCGACTGGAACACCCTCACCCACGGCATCCAGCGCGTGGACGCCTGCCGCGCCCCCTCGGGCGAGCTCCTCCTGGTCGAACTGGAGGACCTCAACCCGTACCTCTCCCTGGACCTCCTCCCCACCGAGGTCCAGAACACCTTCGTCACCGCCCTGGTCCGCTCCCTCCACAGCTTCGGAGCGTGATCTAGGCCAGTGCGCTCCTGGGGACGTACGTCCGCGCCGCGTAGCGGAGCAGGGCCCAGAGTGCCGTGGCGTTGATCAGGGCGCTGACCAGGATCGCGCCGTAGAGGCCGAACTCGGTCCCCATGTCGAACTTGCCGTCGTAGGACGTGTCCGGTGCCACCCAGTCCGCGGGGCGCGGGGCGGACTCCGGCGGAAACTCGGTGTGCAGCGGCTCGGGAGGCGGCTGCGAGCCCTCGTAGACGGGCCCCTCCGCCGGGGGCGTCTCGTCCAGGGCGTCCGCCGCGGGTCCGAAGGACGACAGCAGCAGCATGCTGACCGGCGCCGTGGCCAGGATCGGCAGGGCTCCGAACATCCCGACGTCCCCCCATCCGGCTGCCGACCGCGAGGTAGACCAGCATCGCGACCACCAGCGCCAGGTACGTACCGGGCACCCACACCTCAGACTTCGACCAGCGCCGCGCCATTTCGTTCCCCGCCCCGTCCAGTTCCGTTCCGCTTCGTTCGTTCTGCTGCCAGTCTCGAAGCTGCCGGGTCCCGCCACCTGAGTACGTCTACTCATCCCGTGCTGCCCTGCGTACCTGGTCAGAGCCGTGCAGGGGGTGGGCACGGGGGACGCCTCGGGACGTATCGGCGGCTAAAGCCCGCTGGTGTCGAGTTCGATCCCGAACGGCTCCGGGAGCCGGACCGAGGTCCCGAAGGGATGGGGCCCGTCGACCTCGGTGTAGCCGAGCCGCCCGGGCCCGGCGAACAGGGTGACCGTCTTCTCCATCCGGTCGACGAGGAGGTAGAGCGGGGCCCCGTACTCGGCGTAGCGCTTGCGCTTCACGACGCGGTCGGTCTCGCCGCTCGCCTCCGACGTGACCTCGACGACCAGGAGGGTCTGGTCAGGGAGCAAGGCCCCGGCTCCCCGCGTCAGTGCGCAGGCGACCACGGCGAGGTCCGGGACGTACCAGTTCAGCGATCCCGGCAGGTCGAGGTCGCCGGAGCCGGCCATGCACCCTAAGGACTCGACGACATCCGACAGCTGGCCCCGCAGGACGCTCCGGGCACGTTCGTGGCCCCAGTCGGCCGGCACGTGGTCGATGACCCCTTCCAGCACCTCGGCCCGCTCCCCGCGGAACCGCTGCACGGCGTACTTCAGCGCGTGCTCGGGATCGATTCCCGTCCCGTACTTCCGGGCGGCCGTCATCCGGGGACGCCTCCTTCGCTGCCTGCCCGCCCAGCGTCGTCACCCCGAGGAGTGCACATGGGGAGACCGCAATCGAACGGCAGGAAGCCGACTGCCGTGCCTGGGCGGAACGCAACGGACTGACCGTCCGCAAGGTCCACATAGACAGAGGGCGCTCCGGCTACAAGACCGTTGAGCGCAAAGGCTTCGATGCCGCGCTGGCGGCAGTCACGGCGGGCGTCGTCGGCACGCTGATCGTCTGGAAGCTGGACCGACTTTCACGCAAGGGCATCGGCCAGGTGGGCAAGGTGTTGGATGAGATCGAGAAGGCTGGCGGCCGTTTCGTCTCAGTCCTGGACGGTCTCGACACCTCGAACGACTCGGCGCGCATGGTCGTCGCGATGCTCGCTGAACTCGCCCAGTCCGAATCGAAGAATCTCGGTACGCGTGTCGGGCACGCGAAGCGCTACCTCCGCAGCAAGGGGCAGTGGATCGGCGGACAGCCTCCGTACGGGCTGCTCATCGATCCGAAGGCCAAGAAGCTCGTGCACGACTCGGAGCGCGCCGTCTATGCCCGCCTGATCGCGGACGAAGCGCTGGCCGGGACATCGTTGGTCAAGATCGCCCGGCTCCTCAACGAGCACGAGATCCTCTCGCCCAGGGGAGGGCAGTGGAACGCGGCGAGCGTCATGCAGCTCCTGCGTTCACCGGCCTTCGCCGGTCTGATGCCGGAAACCGAGACGGTTGAGACGGACGACGGCGAGCGGAAGTACACGGGCAGGGTCTTTCCGTACCGAAATCCCGAGACACTCGACACGGTTGAGATCGGCGAGGGGATCATCACGGTCGGAGAGCGTGAACGGATCATCCAAACGCTGGAATCCAGAACGTTCGTCCACGCGGGAAAGCGGCGCCCGAAGCCCGAGGGGACGGCGTTGCTTACCGGACTTGTCTACTGCGCGGTTCCCGGCTGCGGTCGCCGGATGCACCGTGTGGGCGGCAGCTATCAGTGCATGGCGCGTCGAGCGGGCAACCAGTGCATCGGAGCGTCAGCTGTGGCGGAGGCGGTGGACCAGTACGTGACCGAACAGTTCCTCACCAAGCTCCCGGCGCTCGAACCGGACGATCCGCTGCTTGTCGCGATCGCGGATCGCTGGGTGCACCGTGTGGATCCGGAGACCTTCGCGAAACGTGATGCGCTCACTGCGGAGATCCAGGACGAGGAAGCCCGCCTGGCCGATCTGGAGGATGCACGCTACGTACGTGGTGAGTTCAGTGGTGCGGCAGCGGTGGAACGTTACAACCGGCTTTCAGGGCGCCTGAGGGGACGTATCGACGGCCTCCGTGGCGATCTCCACAGGCTCCCCACACCGTCCGTGGACGTGTCTCCAATGCTCGATGGCGTCGCCCTGCGCGAGGCGTGGACGGACGCGACCAACGAAGACCGGCGTGAACGGCTGTCGCTCGCCATAGACCGCGTTGAGGTGAGTAAGGGAGTGCGTGGACAGCGCATCATCCCCGAGCAACGCATCCAGATCCATTGGGCAGAGCCGGCGGGAACCGACACTCCTATCTGAGCACCTCGGCAAGACTGCCAGTGAAACTCCGCGCCGACCGGCAACGCGGACGCATGCACCCTGAGCAGGCGCTTCGTACGGGCGTGATCCTGGGTTCACAGGCGGATGGCAAGCTTGAAGGATGAACGATGCTGCCCCGGCGCCCACCCCCGCGCCCGCGCCCCGCCGACGTGCCCGTGTCCGTGCCCCCGAGCTGATCGGCAAGGGTGGCTGGCTCAACACCGGCGGCAAAGCGCTCACCCTCGCGGATCTGCGAGGTAAGTGCGTTGTTGTAGATTTCTGGACCTTCTGCTGCGTGAACTGCCTGCACGTGCTCGACGAGTTGCGCGAGCTGGAGGAGAAGCACCGCGACACCGTCGTGATCGTCGGGGTGCACTCGCCGAAGTTCGTGCACGAGGCCGAGCACTCCGCCGTCGTCGACGCCGTCGAGCGGTACGGGGTGCACCACCCCGTGCTCGACGATCCCGAGCTCGCGACCTGGAAGCAGTACGCCGTCCGCGCCTGGCCCACGCTCGTGGTGATCGACCCCGAGGGGTACGTCGTCGCGCAGCACGCCGGCGAGGGGCACGCGCACGCCATCGCGAAGCTCGTGGAGGAGCTGGAGGCCGAGCACGAGGCCAAGGGGACGCTGCGGCGCGGGGACGGGCCGTACGTGGCGCCCGAGCCGGTGGCGGGGGACCTGCGGTTCCCCGGGAAGGCGCTCGTGCTGCCCTCCGGGAACCTGCTCGTCTCCGATACGACCCGGCACCAGCTGGTGGAGCTGGCCCCCGACGGGGAGAGCGTCGTACGGCGCGTCGGCGGCGGGGAGCGCGGGTTCGGGCCGGAGGCCTTCAGCGAGCCCCAGGGGCTGGCGCTGCTGCCCGACGGGTCCGTGGTGGTCGCCGACACCGTCAATCACGCGCTGCGGCGGTTCGACCCCGCGACCGGGGCCGTGGAGACCGTCGCCGGGACCGGGCGGCAGTGGTGGCAGGGGTCGCCGACCTCGGGGCCGGCCCTCGAAGTCGACCTGTCCTCCCCGTGGGACGTGGCCTGGTGGCAGGGCAAGGTGTGGATCGCCATGGCGGGCGTCCACCAGCTGTGGACCTGGGACCCCGAGAGCGGCACCGTGGCCGTCGCCGCCGGGACGACCAACGAGGGGCTGCACGACGGGCCGGCCGCCGAGGCCTGGTTCGCGCAGCCGTCCGGGCTCGCGGCCACGGAGGACCGGCTGTGGATCGCCGACTCCGAGACCAGTTCGCTCAGGTACGTCGCGGTGGGCGACGAGGGCGGGTACGTGATCCGTACCGCCGTCGGGTCCGGCCTCTTCGACTTCGGGCACCGGGACGGCGACGCCGCCCAGGCGCTGCTCCAGCACCCGCTCGGCGTCACCGCGCTGCCCGACGGGTCGGTCGCGGTGTGCGACACGTACAACCACGCCCTGCGGCGGTACGACCCGGCGAACGGGCAGGTCACCACCCTCGCCACCGATCTGCGCGAGCCCAGCGACGCCGTGCTCGTCGGGGACGACATCGTGGTCGTGGAGTCGGCCCGGCACCGGCTGACCCGGCTGCGGCTTCCCGAGGAGGCCGTACGGGTCGACGCGGTCGCCCACCGCACGCAGCGGGCCGCCACCGACGTGGCCCCCGGCACGCTCCGGCTCGACATCGTCTTCCAGGCGCCGAGCGGCCAGAAGCTCGACACCCGCTACGGCCCCTCGACCCGCCTGCTGGTCTCCTCGACGCCGCCCGAGCTGCTGACGGCGGGGGAGGGGGCCGGGACCGACCTGTTCCGGGAGCTCGAGCTGAACCCGGACCTGACCGGGGGCGTCCTGCACGTCTCCGCGATGGCCGCCTCCTGCGACGACGACCCCGAGAACGAGTACCCCGCCTGCCACGTCCACCAGCAGGACTGGGGCGTGCCGGTCGCCATCACCCCCGGCGGCGCGACCCGCTTGCCGCTGGTCCTGGCGGGCATGGACGCGGCGTAGCGGCTCCCCTGGTTATGGGAGGGGAGCCGCCCGCCGTGGTCGCTACGCGAACGCGCCGCGCGGCTCCTCGTCCCCCTCGGCCTCCGCTTCGGTCTCCTCCTCCTGCATGATCCGCCGGCGGAGGTTCTCGATGTCCGTCTGCAGGCCGATGAGGTGCATGTGGAGCTCGTCGAGGACGGTCAGCGGGACGATCGGGGTGTGCCCGGCGACCTCCGGTTCGAGCTGGTGGAGCCGGTCCATGGCGTCCAGGGCGGCGGTGACGCTCTGCCGCAGCACCACACGGTGGTCAGCGGCGCGCTGGCTCGCGGGGCGGGTGTCCACCGAGGCCACGACCGCTGGGATCTCGGGCCGGTCACCGTCCTCGGCGTCGTCGCCGGAGGCTTCGGACCGGGGGTTCGGCACGGGCGCCGATTCCGCGGACCCGGAGCTGGGCTGGGTCTTCGTCCGGGCCCGCTCGGGGTCCGCCGCGTAGACGACGTCCCACTGGTACAGGGGCTGGGGCACGCCGTCGGCGTCACGGGCCGTCTTGTCCGCCTCGGCCAGGTCCACGTTGAAGTGGATGTACGGGCTGCCGCCGCTCTGCTCCTCGGAGCTCGGCTTGCGCGTGAGGGCGCGCATCGTCACCGCGTTCTCCGGCAGCGCGTTGGACCGGAATCCGTTCGCGACACGGGCGAGGATCCACAGGCCGAGCTCGTTTCCCTCCTGGGACAGCCCTTCGATGATCTGGCTGACATCGGCACGGAAGGGCACACCGCCCTTCTCCTTGTCCGCATGCTCGGCGGAACCGACGTTGCGGGTCAGCAGCTTGTCGGCGATGAGCGCGATGCCGCCGGCCACGGCCAGGGTGCAGCGCGCGTTGACGTCGCCGGCCATCGCGGGCGCCACCAGGGTGGTGAAGTCGCTGGTGGGGACCGGGTCCCATTCGCGGATGACGTCGGGGGTGAGGACGCCGCCGTTGCCCCAGGCGTTGCGGGCCTGCTTGGTCACGAGCTTCTTGTG
The DNA here is from genome assembly GCF_049310065.1 of Streptomyces tatrensis. NCBI lineage: Bacteria > Bacillati > Actinomycetota > Actinomycetes > Kitasatosporales > Streptomycetaceae > Streptomyces > Streptomyces tatrensis. Next base: position 4,954,908 of record NZ_JBMDLB010000011.1, read on the forward strand.
GCTGCGCCAGGGCAGATCGACGATGGGCCCCAGGAGGTCGGCGAATCCCTTCAGGGCCATGCGCTTGCCGCCCTTGATGGCCTTGGCCTGGTCCTTGAGGCGTTCCAGGAGTTCCGGCCGGGTCAAGGCGTGCACCACGTAGACGCTTCGCCACAGCGGGGTGCCCGGCGGCGGGTTCTTGCTGGGGAAAAGCTGGGGGAGATCGGCCGACGCCGACCGGCCGACGGAGAGGCCGTAGACGGCCTGCAGGTCGTCCTGCGGGATCAGGGATTCGCCCTGCTGGATGACCCGCTTGAGGGCCCGCGTCATGACCTCGACGTTCTGGGCGGCATCGGTCCACGGCTTGAACTCCACGTGGACGCTTGCCAGTACGCTCCGGATCGCGTCGTCGAAGAGGTCCTCGGCAGCGAGCAGGTGGCCCGGGTGTCCTTCGATGCCGACCGCGATCTGGGCGGGCGCGATGAACGTCTGGCCGATCTGGACTCCGCGGCGGTCGGGCTCCGCCGCCTCCATGGCCTGCGTGTACTCCTCGCGCAGGGAGTGCCGCCAGTTCTCGCGAAGGGCCGCCAGGTGCCGGCCGACGGGTACGCCGGCCGGGAGGGGGGCATCGGCCTCGCCGAAGAGCGCGGTCACGGCCAGGTCCGCCACCTCGTTGCTTTCGGCCCCGGGGCCGGCGAGGACGGACCAGGCGCTGGTGAGGCGGGTGATGCCGTCCCGTACCCCCAGCACGTGGAAGGACTCCGTACCGTCCTCGAAGGAGATCTCCACTGGGTGGACGATCAGGTTCCGGGTGATGGTGCGGGCAAGGATCGAGGTCACGTAGTTGTTCAGGGACAGCGTTCCGTGGATCGTCTGCCAGACGTGATCGCGCAGGTGGGTGAGGTTCTTGAAGTGGTAGCCGACCGTGGCACACGGGCGGCCGTCCTCCGTGACTCCCTGGATCTGCGGGTCCGGGATCTCGGAGGCTTCCATTCCGGTACGTGGCTGGATGCCGGGGAACAGCTCGCTCAGGTAGACCCGGGTGACGAGCGAACGCAGGGTGGCGCCCTCGACGTTCTCGACCATCAGAACCCCGCCGGGGTCGTGTCGTGTGGGGTGCAGTTGGACGGCGACGCCCTCCACATCCGTCGCTGCCTGCCCGACAGCACGCCAGGCGCCCTCTGTCAAGAGCGTTGAGGGGTTGGCTCGGCCAGTCTCGACGACCCGGTCCACGACGTCATCGGTGGGCGGTATCGGCAGGCTCTGTCCGAGGTTGGACACCAGTACCTGCTCCGAACCCCAGGTGACTGTGAGTGACTGATGCGTGTAAGCGGACATCGGTAGGTCCCTCCGTGGCGGGATGGGTATGGGTGGACAGCCGGATGCGACGTGCCCGAGCAGGCACGTCGCATCCGGCTGTGATGATGTATCAGATCTGGAAGTGGATGGCTCCCGGGAGCAGTTCGTCGAACACCTTGCCCAATCCGTTCCGGTGCGGGTTGGGGAAGTGGAGGTCGCGCGCGAGGTGGGCAAGCAACTTGGCGGTGTACATCAGGTGGCGCATCTGATGGGCGTCGACAGGCAAGGGCGCTGTGGCGCCGGTGAGTTCGGTGCGCGGGGGCTCGGAGCTGTCCCCGCAGATCAGCGCGATACCGGTGAGGTCCGCGGCCTTGTACTGGATGTCCAGCGGGGCGACGATCGCGTCGACCAGTTCGCCGGGTTTCAAGCGAGCCCCGATGGTGCTGATGGTGATGCCGTGCATCTCGGCGAGATTGCTCAGGAACTCCGGGATGAAGCTGCGGTGGTGAGGTGATCTGCAAATGGGGCGCCCCCAGTTGGCCGCGAGCCGTCGCGGATGTGGGGGGTCATCGAGGGGGATGCCTCTGCGTGCGAAAAGGGCCTCGTGCTCCTGATTGAAGTCATCCAGGTGGCCATGCGATGCGTGGGCCCTGGCCGCAGCCATCCAGGGACTGCGGCCAGAGATGGCTATCGCGTCGTGGCCCGCGAAGTTGTGCTGACCTATCTCCTGGGTGCCGGTGCGGTTGCAGATGCCCATCTCACAACTCCATTAGGCAGGGCCAATTAAGGCGCGTACGTCAGGAACGGCGCGGAATACTACCTTTCAGGCGCTCCTGAGGGGTAGTCAGACGAACTTACCGCGCACCCCCTTCGAAGCCCATCGTTTACTGGCCAACTCACAGCAGTCCAGATTTGGCCAAGGGGTAGTTATCGAACAGGTGTGGGAGGGGGTTGGCGTTGATGGCATCGAGCGCAGCCAGGGCAGAGGCAACGCCAACGATGTGACCGAGGGGGCTCTCCTTGTTGACGAAGAGAACAAAGGTGTTCTCGGATGTCGGGAGCCGCTTCGGGAGGGTGTAAAGGTCTAGTTTGTCCAGCTCTTTGCTGATATCTGCGCACAATTCGGCACTCAGTCGAGTGCGGTCGGGAGCGGCATGCTTCTTGACGAAGCCCATGGAAAGCCGCACGACTCCATCACCAGCTTCAACTGCGTGCTTGATAATAGTGAGATCCATAACTAAGTACATTACTGAGTTAGTTGCCCAGTTGAACAGAGGGCCCTGCCCCGCAGTACGCGGGGCAGGGCCCTCTGGTTCCAGCTGTGCTGCTGCCGCTGCGGAAGCCGGTCAGTTCGCCAGGAACGCCAGCATCACGTTGGCCAGGAGGTACGGGTCGTCCGCGCCGCACAGTTCGCGGGCGCTGTGCATCGACAGGATGGCCACGCCGATGTCGACCGTCTGGATGCCGTGGCGGGCGGCGGTGATCGGGCCGATCGTCGTGCCGCACGGCATCGAGTTGTTGGAGACGAAGGTCTGCCACGGGACGCCGGCGCGTTCGCAGGCGCTCACGAACACCGCGCGGCCGCTGCCGTCGGTGGCGTAGCGCTGGTTGACGTTGACCTTCAGGATCGGGCCGCCGTTGGCGCGCGGGTGGTGCGTCGGGTCGTGCCGCTCCGCGTAGTTGGGGTGCACGGCGTGGCCGGTGTCCGAGGAGAGGCAGATGGCGCCGGCGAAGGCCCGCGCGCGGTCCTCGTAGGAGCCGCCGCGCGAGAAGACTGAACGTTCCAGCACGTTGCCCAGCAGCGGCCCGTCCGCGCCGGTGTCCGACTGCGAGCCGTTCTCCTCGTGGTCGAAGGCGGCCAGGACGGGGATGTGGTCGAGCTTGCCCGCGGTGGAGGCCGCGACGAGCGCCGCGACGCCCGCGTGGACCGACAGCAGGTTGTCCATGCGCGGGCCCGCGAGGAGCTCGCGGTCGCGGCCCAGGTAGGCCGGGGGCTCGATCGAATGGACCATCAGGTCCCAGCCGGCCACGGAGCCGCGCTCCAGGCCCTCCTCGTCCTCCAGGAAGGCGATCAGGTCGCCCTCGTGGACGTCGCCGAGACCCCAGATCGGCTGCATGTGCCGCTGCTTGTCCAGCTTGAGCCCGTCGGTGTTCACCGACCGGTCCAGGTGCACGGCGAGTTGGGGTACGCGCATCAGCGCACGGTCGATGTTGACGAGCCGTTCGGTGCCGTCGAGCAGGGTCAGGCGTCCGGCCAGGCCCAGGTCGCGGTCGAGCCAGGTGTTCAGCAGGGTGCCGCCGTAGATCTCCACGGCGATCTGGCGCCAGCCCTGGGCGCCGGTGTCGGGCAGCGGCTTGACCCGGAGGTTGGGGGAGTCGGTGTGCGCGCCGATGATCCGGAACGGGGTGTGCGCGGCGGCGCCTTCGGGCACGTACCAGGCGATGATCGCGCCCCCGCGGAGTACGAACTTGCCTCCCGTGCTCGCGTCCCAAGCGTCGGTCTCGGCCAACTGCCTGAATCCGGCCTTCTCCAGCCGCTCGGCCGCGTTGGCCACGGCGTGGTACTGCGACGGACTCGCCGCCAGGAAGGTCATCAGGTCGTCGGTGTGGCCGCGGTCGAAGCGGGCGGCGGGAGAGCTCATGTAGTTCACCTTAACGACGGTCGTGTTCGTCATGGCCGGACTGCGGCGGATGGCCGGAGCAAGGGCCGCGGGGTGTGTGTCCCGGGCCCCCGGTGCTTGTCAGCCCGGCGGACGGTCGAAGCGGCGCTGCAGCTGCCTGCGCTCGCCCCGGCGGATGCGCGGGAGCATTTCCGGGGTCTGCGCGGAGCGCTGCGCGCGCCTCTTGCGTCCGGCGCAGAAGATACAGGCCTCACCGGGAGGGGCGTCGGGGTCGATGGGTGCGCCGGGGTGCTCGGAGCACCCGGAGGCGTTGCGCGGCCGGGACAGCTCGCGGGCCACGATGAAGGCCCGGTGCAGGTCGTCGGCCATGGCGACGAAGTCGTCGGGGGGCGAGGACAGGCTCAGGTGGAAGCGCCGCTCCTCGACCGTGCGCAGGCGGGTCTGCAGCGCCTGGAGCGTGTACGGGGGCTCGGGCACGGGATAGCCGAGCCGGCGCTGCTCGCCGACGGGCGGGGTTCCGGCGGACGCGGCCCGGACGCCCTGCGCGCGCAGTCCGAGGCGGCGCCGGTCGTTGCAGATCAGGCAGCGCCCCCAGCCGTCGGGCGCCTCGGGGTCCAGCGCGCCGTTGGGGTGCTCCGGGCAGCCGGTGTAGCTCTTGGCGGGCGCGAGCCCGGCGGCGGTCTGGAAGGCGGTGTAGAGGGCGTCGGCCACCGATTCGTACTCGGTGGGGTGGGCGCCCTCGTAGAGCTCCTTGAGGTGGTCTCCGAGGCTGCCCACGGCGGACTGCAGCTCCTTGAGGGCATAGGGCCGCCCGGTCGGGACCGAGTACCCCCTGCTGCCGCGCTGCTGCTCCTGTGGACTCATACCCACGAGCGTCCCACGAACCACCGACATCCCGGGAACCCCGCAGCCCACAGGCGGTACGGGACTGCGCGGGGGACCCGGAGCCGGAGCCTCGGCCGCGCGCACGCCGACGGCCGGGCCCCCGTGCGGAGGGCCCGGCCGTCTGCGCGTACGTACACCGCGTACAGCTCGGGGGGAGGAGTGGACGGGCCCTTAGAAGGCGGCCTCGTCGAGCTCCATCAGGGTGTTGTCGACGGACTCGGCGAGCGCGCGCGCCACCGAGACGCCCGGCAGGATCTGGGAGGCGAAGAACTTCGCCGCCGCGATCTTGCCGGTGTAGAACGGCACGTCCTTGGCGGAGGCGGCCGGCAGCTTCTCGGCGGCGACGGCCGCGCCCTTGAGGAGCAGGTAGCCGACGACCACGTCACCGGAGGCCATCAGCAGGCGGGTGGTGTTCTGGCCGACCTTGTAGATGTTCTTGACGTCCTCGCCGGTGGCGGTGAGGTCGACGATCATCTGGCCGACGATGGCCTCCAGGTCGACGGCCGCCTTCGCGAGCGCGTCGCGGGCCGGGGCGAGGTCCTCGCCGCCGGGGCCCTCGGCCAGGAACTTCTTCATCGTCTCGGAGAGGACGTTGAGGGAAGCACCCTGGTCGCGGACGATCTTCCGGAAGAAGAAGTCCTGGCCCTGGATGGCCGTGGTGCCCTCGTAGAGGGTGTCGATCTTGGCGTCGCGGATGTACTGCTCGATCGGGTATTCCTGCAGGTAGCCCGAGCCGCCGAAGGTCTGGAGCGACTGCGCGAGCTGCTCGTAGGACCGCTCGGAGCCGTAGCCCTTCACGATCGGCAGGAGCAGGTCGTTCAGCCCGACCAGGGACGCGGCGTCCTCGCCGGCGGCCTGCTTGACCTGGATCTCGTCCTGGATCGAGGCGGTGTACAGGACCAGGGCGCGCATGCCCTCGGCGTACGCCTTCTGCGTCATGAGCGAGCGGCGCACGTCGGGGTGGTGCGTGATGGTGACCTTGGGGGCGGCCTTGTCCATGAATTCGGCCAGGTCCGGACCCTGCACGCGCTCCTTGGCGTACTCCAGCGCGTTCAGGTAGCCGGTCGACAGGGTCGCGATGGCCTTCGTGCCGACCATCATCCGGGCGAACTCGATGATCATGAACATCTGGCGGATGCCGTCGTGCTTGTCACCGATCAGCCAGCCCTTGGCGGGGTGCTGGTCGCCGAAGGTCATCTCGCACGTGTTGGAGGCCTTGAGGCCCATCTTGTGCTCGACGTTCGTCGCGTAGACGCCGTTGCGCTCGCCCAGCTCGCCGGTCTCCCAGTCGAAGTGGAACTTCGGGACGAGGAAGAGGGACAGCCCCTTCGTGCCCGGGCCGTGGCCCTCGGGGCGCGCGAGGACGTAGTGGAGGATGTTCTCCTCCATGTCGTGCTCACCCGAGGTGATGAAGCGCTTCACGCCCTCGATGTGCCAGGAGCCGTCGTCCTGCTGGACCGCCTTGGTGCGGCCCGCGCCGACGTCCGAGCCGGCGTCCGGCTCGGTGAGGACCATGGTGGAGCCCCAGCGCTTCTCGACGGCGAGCGCGGCGATCTTCTTCTGGACCTCGTTGCCCTCTTCGAAGAGGACGCCGGCGAACGCCGGGCCGGAGGAGTACATCCACACGGCCGGGTTCGCGCCCAGGATCGTCTCGGCGAAGGCCCAGATCAGGGAGCGGGGCGAGGTGGTGCCGCCGATCTCCTCGGGCAGGCCCAGGCGCCAGTACTCGGAGTCCATGAAGGCCTTGTAGCTCTTCTTGAAGGATGCCGGGACGGGCGCGGTGTTCGTCGCCGGGTCGAAGACCGGCGGGTTGCGGTCGGCGTCCTCGAAGGAGGCGGCCAGCTCGTTCTCGGAGAGCTTGGCGATCTCGCTGAGGATCGTCTTGGCGGTCTCGGTGTCCATCTCACCGAACGGGCCAGTGCCGTACACGTTGTCGCGGCCGAGTACCTCGAAGAGGTTGAACTCGATGTCGCGGAGATTCGACTTGTAGTGCCCCATGGCGACGGCTCCGTTAAGGCTCGGTGAGAGTGGTTCCTCGTGCATACCAATCGGTAACGTAATGATGCTACCCACGGGTAATAACGGCAACCCTTCCGTGGTGACTGTGACCAGGGTCAAGTTCGAGCTCGCACCAGACGGTCTTGCTCCCGGGTCCCCGGATGACGCCCCATTGCAGCGCGAGCGCGTCGAGCAGGGCTAGGCCGCGGCCGGATTCCTCGTCTGGCGTCGCTTCCCGCCGTACGGGCCATGCGTGCGGGTCGGGGTCGGTGAGCTCGACCCGCGTACGGGCTGCCCTTCCGGTGATCCGCAGCGTGACGGGCGTGCCTTCGCCCAGGTGGGTGAGGGCGTTGGTCAGCAGCTCGCTGACGCAGAGCTCGGCGGTGTGGCTCCCCAGGTGCTCCCGCACTGCGTGGCGGGCCAGGGGGATGGCGCCGGGGGTGACCAGGAGTCGGAGCGTGAGGCTGTTCATGGGCGCCCGGCCAGGGCTTCGGCGAGGCGCTGCGCGGTGGCGGGGTTGCAGTTGCCGAGGGCGATGAGGGGTGGGGAGGCGTACCGCCCGGCGTAGGAGAGGAGGTGGAGGTCCAGGGAGGGGAGCGTGATGCCGTGCGTGGCGAGTGCGGCTCGGAGGTTGTCCAGGGTCTGGGTCGCCTCGTGGTCGTGGGGGTGGTCGCTCATGACGGAGCCGGCCTTTCGCAGCGGGGAGTGACGAACTGCTCACAGCGTGGCGCGGCCCGGCGTACCGTTGGAAGGGTTTCGAGTTCCGCTGGACAAGTGGCAAATGGCGGTGGTGGGTTGTGCCCGCTCGTAAGGACCCCGACGCTTCGGCGAACGTCCCCTCCTTCTATGGGGCCGAGCTGCGCTACAAACGGGAATCCGCTGGTCTCACGCTGGAACAGCTGGCGGAGGGCAGCTTCCGGGGGGTGCCGTTCCTGAGCCAGATCGAGCACGGCGAGCGCCGGATGCCGCTGGATCTGGCCCGGCACGTGGACGGGAAGCTGGGGACGGACGGGTTTTTCGAGCGGCGCTGTGAAGATGCGCGCAAGTCGAAGCAGTCCGGGCACGCGGAGTACTTCGCGGACGTCGCCGAGATGGAGCCGGGAGCCCAGACGATCGAGGACTGGGCGCCGATGCTGGTACCGGGGCTGTTGCAGACAGCCGCTTACGCGCGGGCGCTCACGCGGGCCGCAATGCCCCGAGCCCTTGAGGGCGAAATCGAGGAGAAGGTAACCGCGCGTATGGCGCGGGCCCGCCTTTTCTCCGGGGAGAGCCCCCCGGAGTACTGGGGGATCCTGGATGAGTCGCTGCTCCGGCGTTCGGTGCTGCCCCCGGAGGCGATGGCCGAGCTGTTCGAGCACATCGGGAACGTGGTCCGAACCACGCGTTCCATTCTGCAGATCGTTCCGGAAACCGCTGCTGCGCACCCGTTCATGATGGGAATGGCCAGGCTGATGACCTTCGGGGATGCGCCCCCCGTGGTGTACACCGAGAGCCTGCACAGTGGGCAACTCATCGACTTTCCGGCCCTCGTGAAGGACTACCGCAGGTCGTACGATCTGCTCAGGGCTGCCGCGCTGTCACCTGAGGCGTCCCTGGCGAGGATCGACGCAGCTGCAGAGGACTTCAGAAATGGCAAGCACCGAGATTGACTTGACGTCCGCCTGCTGGCGCAAGAGCAGCTTTAGCAACGGCACCGGCGGCGAGTGCGTCGAGGTGGCCGAGGCGTTCCCTGGTGCGGCCCGCTGGCGTAAGAGCACCCACAGCAACGGCGACGGCGGCAACTGCGTCGAGGTCGCCGACGGGCTCACCGGGACGGTCCCCGTCCGGGATTCCAAGGTGAAGGGCGGGCCCGTCCTCATGATCGGGGCCACCGCGTGGGCGGGCTTCGTTACGGGGCTGAAGTCCCACTGACCGGAACTCGTCGTCCCGGCGGGCCACCGCCTCGGTAGGCTTCGGGCCATGTACGGCTATGACCAGAACGTGAGCGCGGGGCAGCAGGGCGGCTACGCCCAGCCCCAGCAGGGCTACGCGCAGCAGCAGCCTCAGCAGCCGCTGTACCCGGAGCCCTCGCCGCCCTCCCTCGCGGACGCGGTACGCGCCTTCACGACCGGGTCGCTGTCCGCCGAGGACTTCCAGCAGATCTTCGCCTCCTCGAAGGTCTACTGCCCGCGCGGCGACACCCCGGGATTCCTCGCGCTGCACAACACGCAGCAGCCGGTCATCCCGATGTTCACCACGCTCAAGGAGCTGCGCCGGTACGCCGGCAAGGAGTCCAAGTACTTCGTGATCACCGGCGCCGAGGTGATCGACCTGCTGCCCACCGGCTACGGCTTCGTCCTCGACATGGAGGGCGACCACCGGATGGTCTTCGACGCGAAGGCGGTCGAGCAGATGGTCGACTTCGCCATGCGCCGCATGTACGGCTAGGCACACGAGGCCCGGGGGCGGACATGCTGCGCGTGCACTTCGAGGCCGAGGACCTGCTCAACGTCACCTTCGCGAGCGAGCCGCTGCCCCTGGTGGAGCTGGCACTCGCGCTCGTCGCGGCGCAGCGTACGGATCAGCAGGCGGTTTTCGGCCGTTGGCGGAGCCTCGCCGCGCGGGAGCTGCCGGGGCGGGTGCGGCCGCTGTTCGATCTCCTGCGCCCCGACGGCGACAACCCCCACTTCGTGGAGCCGTACGCCCGGAGCCTGGAGGAGGGCCTCAGCGTCATCCGGGACCGGGTCCCCTTCCTCACGCCGGAGGGGCTGGCCCGCGCGGCCACCCGTGCGCCCGGGTCCCCGTCCTGGCTGCGCGCCCTGTGGGGGCAGGACCGGGAGGCCTGGGACCAGCTCGACTCCGCGATCCGGTCCGCGTACGACGTCCTCATAGCCCCGCACTGGCCGCGGATCCGGCAGTCCTTCCAGGCGGACGTGGCCTGGCGGACCCGGCTGCTGGCCGCGCACGGGATCAAGGCCTGCCTGGCGAGCACGCACCCGGCGGCCGACTGGTCGGGTCTGGTCTTCGAGGTGGGCCGGCCGCCGGACTACGAGGTCCGGCTCGGCGGGCGCGGGCTGGTGCTGATGCCCTCGCCGTTCTGGACGGGCCGCCCGCTGCTGGACGACACCCCGGACGGGACGTACGTACTCCTCTACCCGGCGCTGACCCCCCTGCCCCTGGTCTCCCCGGACCGGGCGGACGGCGCGCTGGACGCGCTGCTGGGGCGGACCCGGGCGGCCGTCCTCCAGTTGCTGATCCAGCAGCGGACCACGTCCGAGCTGGCCCGCGACCTCGCCATCAGCCTCCCGTCGGTCTCGGAGCACACCCGGACCCTGCGCGCGGCGGGCCTGATCACCACGGCGCGGGACGGCAAGGCGGTCCTGCACTCCGCGACGGCGCTGGGCGTGGACCTCCTCCACAGCGGCGGCTGAACGTCAGGAGCGGTGGCGGAGCCGCCAGAAGACTGCCGCCGCCGCGATCAGCGCGAGGGCAAGGGCGCCGTACGTCCACAGGAGGGCGGGGTCGGGGCGGTGGGCCAGGGAGATGCGGATGCCCGCGAAGGCCAGGGCGCCGACCGCCTTGGCGCCGCCCTCCACGCCCCCGAACCCCGTCGACCAGCGCAGCAGCAGGCAGCAGGCCAGGCAGAGGACGCCCCAGGTGGCGAGATAGGGCCACGGCGAGCCGGGGAGCGGTTGCAGCGGGCTGACGGTGGCCGCCCACCGGTAGGAGGCGTACCCGAGGGCCACGACCACGGCCGTGACGGCGCCGGACCAGCCCAGTGCGGCGAGCGCGGCCCGCGGCTTCCCGTGCCCGGTGCCCATCTCCGCGCTGGGCTGCGCGCCGTCGGCCTCGTTCGCCGGGGTGGTCACTGATCGGGCTCCTGTCGTGCGGCGTGCGTCGGTCCGTACGTAACGATCATGAAGACGCCCGTCCGGGGCCCCTGGTTGTCCCGGGAGCGATCGCTCTCCCCGGACCGGGCGGACGGCGCGCTGGACGCGCTGCCGGGGCGGACCCGGGCGGCGGTCCGCACCTCCTCCACGGCGGCGGCCGAGCGCAGGTTTCGGCGGTACCCGAAAGGATCGCGGCGGCGGCGGCGGATCCCGAGTATCAGTGCTGCGGGGGAGACCAATCGGGGGTCCCCGGCCCATTCGGAGGAGGCTGCGATGTCGCGTACATCGATTCGGACCAAGCTCGCCACGGTTGCTGCGGTGGGGGCGCTGGCGCTGGGTACGGGGGTCCTGACGGCGGCGCCGGCGCAGGCCGCCTGGTGCGGGGTCAGCGGAGGCAAGCTCTACTGCGGCAACACGGCGAACGTCGACATGTTCCGGTGGGCGAGCTTCAGCGCTCCGTGGGTGAACACGCTCACCAGCAACCCGAGCACCTTCGACTGTTGGACGACGGGCGAGGCCCACGACGGCGGCAACAAGACCTGGTACGGCGCGTACGGCGACGTGAACAGGAACTTCGGGATGGTCCCGGCCTCCGTGGTCTACACGTCGTCGGCCTTCGACGCCAACCCCGGCGCGTACGGCATGCGGCACTGCTGATGCGGACACCGGGCAGGGCCGGCTCCCTGGCGGTCGCGGGGGTGCTGATGCTGGGTACGGGGGTCCTGGCAGCGGCGCCGGCGCAGGCCGCGGGGTGCGGGGTCCAGGGCGGGGTGCTGATCTGCGGCCACGCCGTGCCCACGGACGTGTTCGGGGCACCCGGGCGGCCCGTGGACACCCTGGTCACCAGCCCGCACGGGTTCGTCTGCTGGACGACGGGGGACGCCGGCAGCAGGTGGTACCGCGTGCGCGGTGACCTGCGGTCGGCGTGGGGCCAGGTGCCCGCGTCGGTCGTGGACACCTCGGCGGTGTTCGACGCCGATCCCGGCGCTTACGGGCTGCGGCACTGCTGACGGGCTGCTGACGGGCTGCAGACGGAACGCCGGAGGAGCAAGCTGTAGGAGCCGTGGACCCCGGGGGAATTCCCCCGGGGTCTTCTCTGTTCTGTCGGGTGGCAGAAAGTTCGGGTTTCAACTAAACTCGACGCCAGAAGGAGGTTCCGACCATGCCTGCAGTGACTGTGGAGAACCCGTTGACGCTCCCGCGCGTCGGGGAGCCGGCCCAGGAGACGACCGCCCGCAAGGTGCTGGCCGTCACGACCGCCCCGGGTGGCTTCGAGGGCGAGGGGTTCCCGGTGCGCCGTGCGTTCGCCGGGATCAACTACCAGTACCTCGACCCGTTCATCATGATGGACCAGATGGGCGAGGTGGAGTACGCGCCGGGCGAGCCCAAGGACTCTACCAGTTGGGGGAGTGTAGCCGCGATCGGCTTCCCTGCCCCCACGCACAGTCGCTGACCAGCGCAAACGCCGGAACCACCCGAGACTGAAGGAGTCGATCCATGCCTGCCGTGACCGTAGAGAACCCGCTCGCGTTGCCGCGCGTCACCGCTTCCGCCGAAGGCGCTCAGGCCCGTCCCGTCCTGGCCGTCGTGGACGCCCCGTCCGGCTTCGAGGGTGAGGGATTCCCGGTGCGCCGCGCGTTCGCGGGCATCAACTACCAGCACCTGGACCCGTTCATCATGATGGACCAGATGGGCGAGGTGGACTACGGAGCCGGGGAGCCGAAGGGGACCCCTTGGCACCCGCACCGCGGCTTCGAGACTGTCACGTACATCATCGACGGCACCTTCATCCACCGGGACTCGCACGGCGGCGGCGGCGTCATCACCGACGGCGACACCCAGTGGATGACGGCGGGCTCCGGCCTCCTGCACATCGAGACTCCACCGGAGTCGCTCGTCGCGTCCGGCGGCCTCTTCCACGGGCTGCAGTTGTGGGTGAACCTGCCCGCCAAGGACAAGATGATCGCGCCGAAGTACCAGGACATCCGCGGCGGCACCGTGAAGATGCTCGCCTCGCAGGACGGCGGCGCTCTGATCCGCCTGATCGCGGGCGACATCGCGGGCCACGCCGGCCCCGGCGCCACGCACACGCCGATCACGATGATCCACGCGTCGGTGTACCCCGGCGCCGAGGTCACCCTGCCCTGGCGGCCCGAGTTCAACGCCCTCGCCTACGGCCTCGCGGGCAGCGGCGCGGCCGGAGTCGAGCGCCGCCCGTTCAAGATGGGCCAGTCGGTAGTCTTCGGCGGCGGTGACTCCCTGACGATCCGCGCCGACGCGTCGCAGGACACGCGCAGTGCGAACTTCGAGGTAGTCCTGCTCGGCGGCCTACCCATCCGCGAACCCATGGCGCACTACGGCCCGTTCGTCATGAACAGCCACGCCGAGCTGTCCCAGGCCTTCGACGACTTCCAGGCGGGCCGCCTGGGCACGATCCCGGCCGGAGGTATCTGACCGCGGCGCAGAGCTGCGTGGCGAGTCGCATCGTCCACCCGTGCCCTACCAGCCCCTGGTGCATGGCGTCTGCCTCAGATGGGGCATTCGGAGGGCAAGGCGCGCTGCGAAAGGCGTAGGCAACAAGCAAGCCGCAGGTCGCTGACCTGCGGCTTCGCTGTAGAGCGGATGGCAATCGGCGATGGTGTCCGCAAGAAGACACACTGCCGCCCGGCGGGAACCGGCTGCTCCGGGCGATCGTCGAAGCCCGACTGTCGTTCCTCGTCTCCGGTGGTACGTAGACCTGCTAAAGAAGACTAGCGGCGGTCTACATGACTCAGCCCCGCTACCTGAGGGTGGTGCGGGGCCTCCGTCAGTGCTGGGGTCAGATTTCTTCCACGACGAGGGATGAGGTCGTGTCGCGGAAGCTGAGGTGCATCGTGTCCTCGGTCAGCACCAGCTTCTCGCCCTGGTAGTTGGTCTCCGACCAGAGGGTGACCTTGTACCCAGCCGGGATGCGCAGGGAGCTGAGGTTGTCGTTGCCGATGTCCTCGCCGAGGCCGCCCTCGCTGAGGTTGGGCACGTTGTACTGGAGCGGGCCGCCGCTGCCGCCGAAGTTGATCTGGGAGAACAGGTTGACTCCCTCCGTGCCGGAGACGTCGCCGATCTTCTCGATCTGGATGGAGGACGTGGTCTGGTTGAAGTCGACGCGCTGCGTGTCCTCGGTCAGGGTCAGGCGGCAGCCGCCGAAGTCCTCGTACTGGTAGAGGCGGACGCGGAACCCGGCGGGGACCTTGATCGAGTTGACCGCGTTGTCGCCGATGTCACGGACGGGCTGCATCGTCGGGTACTTGCCGGGCTTGACCTGCGATGAGGTCCCCTCGAAGTTCCGCAGGGTGAACAATTCCGGGTAGGACGCGTCGGACATGGCAGATCCCCTTCCGGCCCCACACTCTACGTGCGGGAACGGTTACGTTTCGTGAGCAAACCTACCGGCAGGAACAGGGGCGGACCAGGGATCTTCGGGGGATGGCCGGATAGCGCCGCTGTTGACCTTGGCCCGGGGAAGACCCTGCACTGCCCGTGCGTCGACGGAAGGGGTCCGGCCCCCTCGCCTCCCCTCTCAAGCCTGTATCGCCGGTACGCCCGCGGACCTGTCTCGCTCAGGCCGGCTGCCTCTTCGCCCTCGGCGATACCGGGTGGAAAGCCCTAGGAGCCCGGCAGAATCGGGCACACGCCACCCCCGAAGGAGACCGAGAATCATCCTGGACGAGGGCAACCGGCTCATCATCGCCACCAAGCGCCCCGACGAGTTCGAAGCTTGAGCCAAGAAGATCGGCGACGAAGCCACCGCCGGCCACGACGTGTCCTACGTGATACACGTCGATGTCCCCCGGGCGCCCCGGTTCTCGCCTTCACCCATCCGTACGCTGACGGCGGGTGGGCGAGGGATCGGGGCCGTCTGTTCGAGCGGTCCGACCCGGACATGGCCGAGATTCCGCAGTCCGAAAAGCGTCTTCCGTAACACTCGCCACACACAACACTCTGGCAGCGCACCGTACTCGAGTGATCGCGAAGAGTGGAGCTGTCATGTCTGTCGAAATCAAGCCGCGCCTGCGCCGACTGGCCACCACCGCGGCAGGGCTCGCCGCCCTGGCCGTGCCGCTGGCCGCCGCGACACCCGCCCAGGCCTCCACCCAGAACGTGTACGCGACGTACCGGGAGCACGATCCCTTCGGGAACGTCATCTTCTCGGTCACGTTCAACGGCACCGTCACCGACAGCGGCCCCACCGGCTACGTCCTGGACGGTGACTTCTTCGCCGACTGCAACCCGGGCCTCATCTTCAACGAGAAGGCCGCCGTCGGCCACGGCCCCGCCTCCGGCGGGTACACGTGGATCACCGTCGACTGCAACAAGCCCGTGGACCAGCACATCCACGCCACCGGTACCCGGGGTGCCGGCGATGACGTCGACGTGAAGGTTGGCGGCACCGGCGGCCTCGTCAACGTCTGGCAGTACGGCGACCGCGAGCGCATCGACATCGGCTGACACCCCACACGGCACGGCCCCGCCCCGGAGCACTCCGGGGCGGGGCTGCGGGGCGGAAAGGATCAGCCCTTTCTGGCGGCACCATTGGGCCAGACGACGTCAACCGGCAGTCCGTTCGTTCGGGCCTCCGCCACTGTGTCGGCGGTACCGCCCCGGCCATTGCCTGGTTGACCGTCCCACACGGCAACGAGCCTGTCCGCACGCCGGAGGAGCTCGCTGTTCGCAGCCTCGTACGCTTCCCGGTTGGCCTCGGCGTACGGCATCACGGCGACCTCGGCAGCGGCCTGGTGGAGGCGGTCAAACTCGGCCGCGTAGTCGGCCTTGACCTTGGCCTCCCGGTAGTCCTGGGACGGCACGACAACGACCAGCCGGCCCCCGAGCGACAGAACCGTGTCGGCGAACAGCGCGTCCGCACCCTTGGCGATGCAGGAAACCCCGGTCAGCCCGTCCTCGGTGTATGGACTGATCAGTGTCACGAGCGCTTCGCGGACCAGCGGCACGCTCTCGTCGGTGAGGTCCATGTGTCCGGTCACTGCAATCACGGTCATGCCGTCCCCCTTCGTGTCAGTTCGCCAGTAGCTCGCGGATGCTATCGCGGGTCTCTCGTACGGCCCTGCTCTCGGAGCGGCCCACGGTGTACTGGTACAGAGCCCCCAACTGCGTCCGGACTCGACTGGACTGAGTGAGGGATGCAGCCGCGACCGCTCGTTGAGTTTCCTCCACGGCGCCGGTGAGGTCGCCCGCGAGAAACCGTGTCTCGGCAAGCCCGATCTGGTCGAGTGCGTGAGATCGGCCGGCCTCCGTGCCGCGTGCTTGCAGCGCTGTCCGGATGTGCTCGGCGGCGGAGTCCGCGTGGCTGTGCGGGTCGGTGCGGGCCAGGTCGAGAAGCCGTCCGCCGGTTACCCCGGACAGTTCGGCCTGATCGAAGTAGCTAATCCAGTACGGCTCGTCCTTCTGGGGTCCGGCTGACGCTAGCTCGTCCTCGGCCTGTCCGGTCGCGCGTCGGAACGCTGCTGCCCGGCCCATGGCCGCGTATGCCCATGCTTCCCGGGTGTGCAGCATGGCCCGCACTCGTGGGCCGCTGAGGCCTCGGCTTCCGTCCTGTGCCAGGCGGATCAGTTCTAGCGCGTCGGTGGGGCGGTCGGTATAGAGCATCTGGCGGGCCATGCCGGCCAGCACGTTGGCGCCGAAGGGGATGTCGTCGCCTGCATGGGCCGCGCGGAGGGCGAGCCGGTAGTAGTCCTGTGCGCGTCGCTGGTGGCCGGAGTCCCAAGCCATGGTGGCGGCGGTCCCTGAGAGCTGGGCCATGACGCGGTAGAGCCGCTTCTCGACCTCGGGTGACTGGTGGTCTTCGAGTGCGGCGGCGGTGTCGTTGAGCTGGCCCAGAACGGCTTTGGAGCGAAGGCCCCCGCCGAACTGATGGTCCCAGCGGCGGAAGGCGACTGCGGTCTGTTCAAGCTGGCCAACGTCGTGGATGCCGAGTCGGCCTGGTCGGCGTCGTTCTTCTGCTCGGGCTGGTGCGGCCAACCATCCTTCGAGGGGGTCGAGCAGGGTCGTCCCGGTCAGTGCGGCTGCGGTGAGGAGTCGTGTGGCGGTGCGTCTGTCCATGGCGAGATCGGTTCCGGTGAGTTGCGCGGCAAGGGCAGTCGTCACCTCCGGGTGCCAGGGCACATCATCGGCGGGCGGGGAGTCGTGGGAGGTCTCCGGCGGCCCGGAACGCTGTCCCTCCCAGGGCCGTGCCGCTAAGCCGACGAGATGGCCAGGGATGCCCAAGCCGTCCGCGATGCGCGCGATCACGTCGAACGACGCGACCTTCTGGCTGCCGGACATGATCGTGGAGACCTTGCCTGGTGTGAGTTGGCAGGCTGATGCGATCCGGTTCTGAGACAAGCCGCCGTACTTCTTGACGAGCCGAAAGGCGGCGGCGAAGTCGTGCTCTACCAGCGCCAGGCGGAGGTCATCGCGCGCAAGCAGCTCGGCGGACAGCAGGTGGCCTTGGGTGGGGCCGGGATGCGTCATCGGGGCACAGCCTTCGTCGGGAGCGTAGCCGGGAAGATCCTCAAATCACCTAACGAGGAAGCGTATTACCGCCTAGGTAATACCCGCCGGTCATCGGCTGAGCCTGGCTCCAGAGCAATCCTTTTCATGCGCGCTCACCGCACCAATCCGGGCCCCGGCGGCTCCGAGAGAGAGGCAAGCGGCATGGCTGAGAAGACAGATCTGGTGACCTCCTCGTCCGGGGGGTCGCTGGTCCCGAGCTTTGACGGCGAGAAACCGCGTGCGCTGATGACGATGCGCGTCTCCCGGGACAGCGGTCGGACCTGGGAGAGCGAAACCGTGGTGCGTGAGGGCGAGCCAGTGGCGATCCTCTACGACCCGGGCCGGTACCCGCCTTGCGAATGTGCGCGGTGTACGGGTCGGCGGACGGTGTCGGCGCGGTCCCTTCGCCCGGCGGTTGTCCATTCGGGCGCGGCGTAGTGCACGGCTTAGGTCATTGGGTCCTGCGCCGGTTCGGGCGATTCGCCGGCCCTTTGTACCTGGCCATGCTCATCGGCTCTGTCGGCCTGTACGCCGCTGGCATCTACGCCACGTCATAGCGGCTCTTCGGCTCGCCCGACTCCAGTCTTCCCGCCGGGTCCTCCGGTGGGAGTTCCCCAGAGAAAGGAAAGTTCGATGGTGGAAGAGAACCAGGGTTCCGTTGCCCCCGAGGGGGGTGGCCTGCTCGTCGCGAAGCGGAAGATCGCGGCCGCTCGCACCCGCGCCGAGCAGGAGTCCGACGTCAGTAGCGGACGTTCCGACGGCAACGACTAACGGGGCTGCCCACGATGCTTGATTCTGCTTCGTGGGCGGGGCGTCTGGGCGGGGACACGTTCCTCGCCCAGACGTACCACCGCTCCTACGCGCACATTCCCGGCGCCGCCGATGTGGCGGACCTCTTCTCCTGGGACGACCTCAACCGGATCATCGCCACTCAGCGCCTGGAGCCGCCCCGGCTGCGGCTGTCGGTGGATGGCGAGATGGTCCCGGTTCACCGCTACGCGGTTCCGACGACGAACCGGCGCGCGGTGACCTGGTCCCGCATTCAGCCGGCCGAACTGCACACCCAGCTCAAGGACGACGCGTCGCTGGTCCTGGATGCGGTCGAGAAGATCCATCCGCCCGTGGGCATGGCTGCCGAGGGCCTGGAACGCTTCCTCGGAACTTCCGTGCAGGCCAACGTGTACGCGTCGTGGACCGATCGGGAGGGCTTCGGCCTGCACTGGGACGATCACGATGTCGTCGTGATCCAGTTGCACGGCTCCAAGCGATGGCGCCTGTACGGGTCCACCCGTGAGGCGCCCACCTTCCGGGACGTGGAGTCGCCGGAGACGCCCGAGGGTGACCCGATGGCGGACATCGTCCTCGCGCCTGGTGACGTGCTCTATCTGCCGCGCGGCTGGTGGCACGCGGTCACCGCCGACCAAGGGACGGAATCCCTCCACCTCACCTTCGGCATGGTCCCGCACACGGGCGCGGACCTCATGCTCTGGGTCATCGATCAGCTCCGCTCCTCCCTCGCCCTACGCAAGGACATTCCGCGGTTCGCCTCCCTGCCGGACCAGTCGGACTTCATCGCCGCGCTGCGCCGTGAAGTGCTGGATGAGCTGGCGGACCCCCGCCTGGTGGAACGCTGGGCGGAGTCGATCGACACGACCGACCTGGGCCACGCCATCCCCTCGCTGCCGTACGTGGATGCTCTCCCCGCGCGGCCGGAGATCTCCGTGCGGCTGACCGCTCCGAGGGCGCGCGTGGTGGAGAACAGCGGGCACAGCACGGTTACGTTCTCGGCGGCCGGTACTGCATGGGACTTCGCCGATGCGGCCGCGCCGGCCCTTCACCTCCTGCTGCTCGGCGCCCCGGCCACGCTGGGCGATCTCGCGAACTGCGCGGGTCTGGAAGTGAAGGATGTGGCCGCGCTGGTCTCGGTCCTCATCGAGGGCCAGGCCGTCGCCGTCGTGGGGACTGCCCTGTGACGGCGGCCCTGGCTCTGGGGACCTACCGGGTCCGGGATGTTACCGAGGCGGCTCGAACGGCTCTGCGGGCGGGAACCCCGTGGATCGACACCGCGCCGAACTACGCCGAGGGGACGGCGCAACACCACCTCGGGCCGGTCCTGCGGGAGCATCCGGGGGCAACTCGGGTGGCGACCAAGGCGGGGTTCTTCTCCCGGGCTCAGGCCCGTACCGCCCTGGCTCTGGATGTCCTTCCCGAAGAGGATGCCGCCGCAGGACACAGCCTCGACCCCCGGTTCATCTGCCATCAGGTGGAAGAGGCAGTCTCCCAACTCGGACGTGTGGACCTGCTGTTCGTCCACAACCCTGAGCGTGCCATTCACGACGGGGGCCGGGCGGTGATGCACTGGCGCCTGAGAGAAGTGTTCCGAGTCCTGGAAGGGCTGGTGCAGCTCCGCCGGATCGGCGGATACGGGGTGGCCACCTGGTCCGGTCTTCGGGAAGGCGTTTTCAGCGTTCCCGAGTTGACGACTCTCGCCCGTGAGGCGGCAGGTTCCGAGGGGCACCACCTCATCGGCCTACAGATGCCCGTGAGCCTGATCACGGACGCGCCGATCACGCAGGCCCTCAACGGCGGCGGGCCCCTGGTCCAGGCCCGGGACGCCGGGATGCTCACCTTCGGCTCCGCGCCCCTGCACGGCGGCGAACTCCTCGACGCCATGACACCCGAACTGGTGGACTTGATCCGCCCCGGCCTCTCGCCTGGCGCCGCCGGCCTGCTGGCTGCTGCCTCCTGCCCGGCCCTGGATGTCGTGCTGACCTCGTCCAGCAGCCGCGAACACTGGGACGATGCCGCCAAAGCCCTGGCCGCGCCCCTCACCCGTGAACACCTCAGGAGAGTGACCGATGAACTTGCCACCGGATGAGGCCACCGGGACGCTGATGACGGCCGCGCACACACGTGCGGCGGAAGCGGTCGGCCTGGTCTGCTCTGGGCCGCTGGCGTGGGGCTTCGCGGGCTTCACCCTAGGCCGCCGCTCGGGCCCCTACTGGCTGCGCGTCAGCCGGAGCCTGGTCAAGAACGCCGGACGCAAGCACGGGCAAGGAATCGTCGGCGCCGACCTCCTAGTGCCCCGCGACGTACCGCGTCCGGCTGTCCACGGAACCTACGACTGGACCGAGGGCGAGTACGCCTTCGAGGCGGAAGTCTTGGACCTGGTCCCGCACCCCGTCGTGTCACCCCGGACTCCGGAGCTGGTCCGCAACCCTGCCCTGCCTGACGAATGGTGGGCGGCTCTGCGCCACTCCCTCGACCGCCTGGCGGAAGTGGAGGGCGCCAAGGAGACGGTGCGGGATGACTGGATCGAGCGGGCCTTCCCCCAGTACCTCGGCATCCCCACCCCGGCCAAGATCGAGCGCGTCACCGGCCACGGTGACCTGCACTGGGGCAACCTCACCGGAATGCCGCTGACCCTCCTGGACTGGGAGCGCTGGGGCCGCGTCCCCGTGGGCTACGACCCCGGCCTCCTCCACGCGCACAGCCTCCGGGTCCCCCTCGTCGCCACCCGCATCCGCAGCCACTTCGCGAACGTCCTAGGCACTCCCGCTGGCCGCATCGGCGAACTGGCCGCACTCGCGGAGATACTCCAGGCCGTCGCGCGAGGCTTCTATCCCAAGCTCGCGCCGCTCCTTCTGGACCGCGCCGAAGAGTTGACTGGCATCCGCCCCCCGGCCACAGCCCCGGCAGAGATCACTGCCTAACCCCTGTGCTGGCCTGGGCGGTACAAGCCCCTGTGGGGCCGACGCGTTCGGCGTCGGCCCCACAGGCGTTCACGGCGTCAGGACCGGGCGGTTAGGTGTTGGGCGAGGGTGCGGGCTTCGGGTGTGATGCCGTCGAGGATTTCCTTCGCGTAGGGGCTGCCAGCCTGGGCTTGGAGGTTCTGGATGGCGGTCCAGTTGTCGGCGAGGACCTGGAGGACCTGCTGGGTGTGGTGGATGCTCTCCTGGCGTCGGGTGTGGTGCTGTTCGGCGCGCTGGTGGGCTTCCTCCCAGGTGATGTCGCCCTGCTCGGCGAGGTGGGTGTGGGCGGGTGCGGTGTCTCCGTCAGCGGCTCGGATGGCGTCGATTTCCTTCACGCGCCGGCGGAGGCGTTCTTCTTCGAGCCGCTGGTCGAGTGCCCGGGTGGCATCGTCGAGGGTGATGAGCTCTTCGGCGACCTGGTCGGCGAGGTCGGGTGCGTGCTTGCGCAGGTGCTCGTACTGGGCGGCGGAGACTTCGGCCTGGGCTTTGCGCTGGAGGGCTTCGGCGTGGGCGGCGTCGAGCCCGAGCGTCCCGGCCTGGACCCGCTTGGCGAGGTCGGAGGCGTGCTTGTAGACGACGTTGGCGGCGGAGAGGCGGCTGCGGCTGATGGCGTGGAGCTTGGCCTACTCGCGCAGGGAGTGTCCCGAAAATGAACACGCCATCACGGTGATCATGGCTTGCTGGCCCTTGCTGATGTGCCGGCGGTGCACGTTGTGCGAGACGATCACGCGGATGGGGTCGTCGCCGTTGTAGGTGGTGAAGCGGGGTTCGATTCCGGCGAGTTTGCAGGCGGCGAGGCGGTTGCGGCCGTCGATGACGACGCCGTCACGGTCGAGGACGATGTCCTTGTGCTGGCCTTCGGCCTTGATCGATTCGGCGAGGTCGTGGAGTTCGTCCTCGGGGAGCATGGGGAGGCTGTCGGCGAAGGGGTGGATCTTCAGAAGGTTCTCCTTGTTGTGTGGGTGCCGCATGGCTTGGTGGCGGCGGGGCGGTACTTCAATGGTCTGGAGAATCCCCGGTTTGGCTAACCGGGGATCGTCGGCTACTTTTCGCCGCGCTTGCTGCGGTCAGCGCCGACGCGTGCGGTCGGTCGCTGCCGTGTTCGCAGGCTGTGCAGGCGTCGGGGTGGGGGTGCCGTGCTTGCCTCGGGCGGGCGTGGCCTGGGCGCTTTCCGGCGCGGCGGGCAGGTCGGCGAGGCGGCGCAGGCGCCAGGTGAGGACGTCACTGACGGAGGTGGCGCTGTCCAGCTCCCTGCGGCGGGTGGCTTCGGCCAGGAGGGTGACCGGGTCGTGGCCTGCGTTCTGGGTGTCGGCGAGGGTGGCGGCCAGGGCGGGCCAGCCGGGTTCGGCCAGGACCTGTTCGGCGAGCTCGGGCAGTGCCTGGCGCAGGGTGCCGGCCTGCTGCTGGTGTTGCGCGACAGTCAGGTGCAGGCCGCGCTGGCGGATCACCGCGATCGGCTGGGCGGAAGCCGCCTGGTAGGCGGCGCGCAGGTGCTCGGCGCTCTGGCCGGCGGCTTCGGCTTGCTGGTCGTGGTGGCGGGTGTGGTGCCAGTGCCGGGCGGCGACGACCGCCAGGAGTGCGGCGTCCAGGAGCATCGCGAGTGCTGCCCCGTCCTTCGGTGCGGGCTCGCGGACGATCGCCTTGATCGCCGATCGTGTGGCGTGGGCCTGCTGGTGTTGGGCACGGATACGGGAGCGGCTGGCACGCTCGAACGCAGCTGCTGCCTCTACAAGTTGGCGTTGCAGGTGGTGGGGTGCGGCCAGGGGGAGGATGTCGAGAGTTTCGGCGAGGACCGCGACGTCGCCTGCCCAGTCGCATCCTCGCTGTGGTCGAGGAGGTCGGGGATCTGGCCGACAGCTTCTGTGGCCCGCTTCCAGGCCGAAGGCCGGATGGTCGGCTGCTGGCCCGCCTGCTGTGTGCTCTTCGCGAGGCGTTCGGCGATCTTGGGGTAGGAGAGGTCTGGCGCCAGCTTGGAGCCGGAGAACCAGACGGGCTGTCCGTCTTTGTTGACGTCGCCGGGGATGGCGACTTTGTATCCGCGGATGTCACCGGAAGGGAAGTGCTGGATGTCCACCAGGACGTTCGTGCCGCCGAGGATGGCGAAGAACTCTTCGGTCGTGGTGGCGGCGCCGATGGCGGTGCGGACGGTGGTGCGCAGGCGTTCGCGGGGTGTGGCGGAATGCCCGGTGCGGTGGGCTTTCTCCTTTTCGGCGTGGGTGGGGCGTTTGGCGGCTGTGCGGTCTCCGCGCAGGACTTGCCGCAGGCCGTATTCCTTCTCGATGGCGGCGAGTTCTTTGTCGGCGTGCAGGTAGTCGTTCCAGTTCCGGGGCGGGCGCAGATCGCCCCGCATCTTGGTGGCGACGATGTGGATGTGGTCGTCGGCGTGGCGGATGGCGGCCCAGTGGCAGGCGTCGGGGTCGCCGGCGGGTGCGATGCCGGTGGCGTTCAGGACCCGGCGGGCGATGGTGGCCCAGTCGTCGTCGGAGAGGATGCGGTCTTCGGGTGCGGCCCGGACCGAGCAGTGCCACACGTGTTTGTTGGGGGCCCGGTCGCCGGCCTGTAGGACGCGCAGGTCCAGGAGGGCGGCGAGCTGGGCGAGGGTGGCGGTCTCGTCTCGGCCGGGGTCGGGGGCGAAGCCGTCGAAGGAGGCGACGAGGTGGGGGTCGGTGTGTTCATTGGCGCGGCCGGGCCCGTACAGGTAGGTCAGGACGCCTCGGGTGTCGGCGCCGCGCTTGCCGATCTTCGCGATCAATCAGGCCACCCTCTTCGCGACAGCCGTCTTCGTCATAGCGGCAACGATGACGTCGGCTGTCGTATGGGCGAGGCCGAGGAGGCGTTCCGCCTGGGCCAGGACGGCGCTGTCCACTGGGTGTGGATTTCCGCCGGAGTTGAGCTTCTTGGCGATCTGGTTGACGTTGTGGCCGATCGGGGCGATCTCCGTACGCAGGGCGGCGAGTTCGTCGATCAGGTCATCGTGGGACGTGCGCTTGTCCGGCATCTCGAAGGCGCCGTCGAGGTAGGCCATGACGATCGCACCGACCAAGTGCGCGCCGGCCAGGTTCAGGCGACGGGCCTCTGCGTGGATCGCGGTCTTTTCGGCGTGGCTGTAGCGGACGTCGACACGCTGGGTGCGCTGGACTTCCTGACGGGCGCGTCGGTGGGCGACGCGGTACAGCGCGGCAGCGTCAGCGGCACGCACAGCGGGCACGACGGCAGGCACGTCGACGCAGACGTTCGGCCCCTCCTGCTCCGGTGCGCCCTCGCGCCGGAGCCCCTCCGCCACCCCTGGGGCGGAGGCAGTGTTGGACCGGCCCTTGGACGGTCCAACGCCATACCTTGCTGCCCGGTTGGTGGCTGGGGTCGAGGTCGCTTGCTGCTGTTCGCGGGAGGTGGTGAGAGCTGGCTGATCGCGCATTGCGAGGGACTCCGGACGGCTTGGTGGGTGGGACGCGTCGCGTGCGTTGCATGCGTCCCGTGGCTGGTCAGGGCAGGTACGGATTGGGGTTCAGGTACGGAGCTCTCCGTCCCGAGAGGGAACGCCGTCCCCGCGCTGATCTGCGCGGGGACGGATGCGACGGAGTGAGACGGACCCAGGGTCCGGGTCAGCGGGCTCGCTTTGGGCCGCCCGGCAGACCGGGCGGTGGGGGCGGCATCGGTCGGGCAGGGGGCACGCGTGGCGTCTGCATGGGTGTGGGGTTCGCGACCGGCGGGGCCGGCTGCGCGGGGCCAGACGTGTTCGGTGCGGGCTCGGCGGGGGCGATGGGCTCGGGGCAGTACCGGGCCCACGCATCCAGGAACTGGTTGCGGATGTAGCCCTTGGCCTGCCTGCCGTTCTCGAAGCGTTGGTTGGCCGAACTGATCCCGAAGTCCCTCAGTAGATGGCCCAGGTGGTAGGAGCTCAGGCCCTTTGTGCCGTACTCCGCCCAGGGCGCGTCGAGGTCCTGGACCAACTCGGCGAGCAGGTCGACGGTGGGTAGGGCGGCTGGGTTACTGCGATCGGCGTAGATGCGCCGGATGTCGCGCAACAGCCTTGTTTTTAGCGTGGTTTCGGCGTCCTGGCCCACCTCGTGCCGTGTCATGCCCAGGCATGCCGCGCGGGCCAGGGCGGGCCAATGCCCACCGGCCATGTCCGCGACGATGATCAGGGGTTCCCAGGTGTCCGCAGCACGGTCTTCGACCGGCATCGGAGGCACCAGGCCCGAGGCGGTGGTGCGTAGCGGGGTCAGCCACGCGGCCAGGTGCTGGCGCAGTGCGTTCAACTCGGGGACGGCGTCACGCGAACGGAACGGTGAGACCTGTTCGCCGGGCTTGCGCTTCTGCATGCGGATCACGACCGACCGGTCCATGATCGTGTCCGGTAGGTCTCCGATACCCGCCAATGCGGCCATGGCGAAGGTGTGAAACGCGGTAGGTTTGTGGTCCGGGCCCGCGACGCGCCAGGCGGGCCGATTGCGCTGGTGCCCGGCGTTCAACAGGCCGCGCAAATCCTCTTTGTCGCCTGCCTTGGGCCCGAAGATGGTGTCGGCCTCGTCGACCAGCAGCGTCGGCGGGTTCTTGCCGATGATCCGGAAAATGACGGCCGGAGACGTGTTCACCGTCATCATCGGCTGATGGACGGTCTCGTGGAGGACGTCCAAGAGGCGTGACTTGCCGCACCCCTTGGTCGGCCCGACCACCGCCAGGCGGGGCGCGTGCTGGAGCGCCGGCTGGATGTGGGTGGCAGCCACCCACAAGGTGACCGAGGTCAACGCCTCCGGGCTGGGCAGCACCACGTACCGGCCGATCGCTGCCCGCAGCTCGTCCAGGAGCTGTGCGCCTTCACTGCCGTCTTGGCCCGCGCCATCTGCCGGTCCCCCAGAGTTTTGGGGACCGGTCCCCTGCGCGGGGACCCGGGTAGTGGTGGGACCGCTCCCCTTCTGTAACCCCGCCGTACGGGGACCAGATGCTGTCAGTTGGTCCCCGGTCCGGGGACCGCAGGAGCAGGCTCACCGGTTACGGGACCGTGGGGACCGGTCCCCACGGCTCCGACCTGCTGGTTCTCCAGAGTTTCGGGGACGGAGCCGGTGGCCCGAGGCGTGGGGACCGCCTGGTTCGGGGACCGGTCCTCTGCTGTCGTCTGCCGGGGACCCGAGGCGTGGGGACCGTGATGGTCTCCGGGACCGGGGCTCTGGGGACCGCCCGCGCCGTGGGTGAGGGCACTACCTTGGGGACCGAGGGATCGGGGACCGTCGTGTTCCCCGTCGAGCAGTAGAAATGTTTGGCCGGGTATGACGAACGCGGTCGAGGCGGGTTTGTTCGCCGAGGCAGGGGTGGGGGAAGTGTCATCCATAGTGCTCCTGTCTGGCGCGGGCAGGGGCCATTGCGCCGGGTGGGTTCGTGCGGTGATGACGGATCAGTGGAGAGGGGGCGGACTCGCACCGCCGGCCAAGGAGACGGTCAGGCCGGAGTCTGTCCCGCGAGGTCGGTGTCCGAGTCTGTGGTCGCGTTGGGCACCCAACGGCCGAGCACCCTGACGACCGGCTTCTGGTAGCAGACCTGGCGGCCGTTGCTGGTGGTGAACTCGACTACCTCAATGGCCAGGTCGCAGAGGGAAGGGCCAGCCACATTGGTGAGCTGAGCGCGGATCCCGCCCACCGTTTCGGCGAAGCGCCACGATGAGGACCTGAAGCGGAACAAGCCGAGGCCAGGGGCATCGAACAGCCGGAACGAGAGCGTGGTGACGGGCTGAGGCCCCTGGCCGCGCCTGGCCCGCGCCTTGCGCTCTGACATGAGCTGTGGGCACCCACAGAGCCGACCAGCCCTGGGCGCAGGCGACAAGAACGTGCACCCGTTGCAGTGGTGCGCGAGGCCGCGGGAGTCCCACGACTTCATCTGCGTCGTCAGGTTCCCCGGCCCGTCGAGGACGATTCGGAGGCTGGCCTCCTCCGATACGACCTCAAGGTGCTCCGATCCATTGACCAGGCGCCGCTGTGGTTCGACGCCGAAGATGCCGGCGACGTACTCCGTGGTTTGGTCCGACGCGGTGAGCAGGCACCAGACCGGCTGGGAGAGCAGCTTGCCGTCGATGACTCGGCCGAAGTCGAACTCGCCCGCCACTTGCTCAGTCGTGCCGGACTCCGTGCGTGTGTGCGGAAGGGCGTTCCGTTGACGACGACGAGTGGCATGCGAACGGGGATGGTCATGCGCGGAGGCCGGGAAGCGGCCGTGATGGCCGGAATATTCGGGGGCGACAGGGGGAGGGGTGGGCGGGGTGACCCCAGGGGCAGGGTTGTGCAAGCGACGGCTCCAGGTTGCTTGAAGGTAGGCCGGCGCGCGAGCAGGAGTGTGCCTGCCCTCGTGCCGTCAGGATTACTTCAATGATCTGGAAAATCCCCGGTTAGGTGAACCGGGGATCTGGGTGTATGTTGCCCCGTCTTCACTGGCCCATCAGCGGATTAGACCGCTACTGCGAACTGCTCCGCGCACCCCGGAGATGCCGACTCCCTGGCTTGGCCTTCCCCCTCCTCGGCCTGTTCCGCCCGTACGAATTCGATGACCGTCCGCTGCTCGACCGGGGACGACTTCCCCGCGCCGGCTGCCTTGGCGACCGTGATCCGCTGCACGAAGAGCTTGACGAAGTCCCGGCGTTCCGGGGTCGTCGCGGCCTCCCACCAGGACCCCTGGCCCACGGGGTCGACGTCTCCCGCGCCGACCGGCAGCCACAGGTGGATCGGGAGCGTGGGCGTCGCTGCCTCCTCCAGTTCGATGAGACGTGCCTCCGCTCGTTCCATGCGACCGAGGAGCCGCTCGCGGCGCTCGCGGAAGCGCCGCCGGCCGACCGGGTCGGCGTAGTCGCCGGCCTCATCGTTGTCGTACAGCTCCTCCAACGCGTGCTTGGCGTCGGCGCGCTCGGCGACGAGGCTGCGGCGTTCTCCCACGATCTCGGGCTGCTCGGTCTGAGCCGCGTACCTACGGGCGGCCTCCGCGAGGATCACCGCCGTCTCGGGATCGTCCTCTGCCGTTTGGATGAGGCCGAAGATCCGCCGGGCCACGTACAGGTCCAGGGACTTCATGCTGATGGTGCACTCGCCCTCGTGCTGGCCCGGCAGGGCCTTCCGGCGGCGGCACCGGTACGCGGCCTTGGCCGGGGTGGTCGCGCGGTGCGACGTCATGACCGCGTCGCAGTCGCAGAACAGGACGTCCATGGCGGAGAGAACGGCGTGCCCGCGCGACAGGCCCTTGCCCTGACCCCGGCCGTCGAGCCACTCCTGGAGTTCGTGCCAGTCGTCGGGCGGGATGATCGGCAGGTAGACCGCGACCGGTTCCATGGTCTCGGGGTCGCGCTCGATGCGGTAGCTCTCGATGGTGCTGGTCAGTTTGCCGTCCTCGCGGCGCTTGTAGACCGGCGTTGCCGCGTAGCCCGCGATACGCGGGTCGCGGAGGATGCGCATCGCCGTCTTCGGGTCCCAGACGCTGTCCTTCGTCTTCTTGCCGACCTTCTGGCCCTTGGTCGGTACCCCGTCCGCCGTCATCTGGGCGCAGATACCCGTCAGCGATCCCGGGTGCCGGCGCCCGGCCCCCGGCTTGTAGGGCATGTCCTTGTGCTTCTTGATCCTCGCCCACATGTCCTGGATCACCAGCACCTCGTCGGGCTCGTGCTCCAGCACCTGGATTACCACGGGCTTGCCCTCGGACGTCAGGCGCGTCACCGGGACCATGCGGAAGCCGTACGGCGGCTTGCCGCCCAGGTAGCCGCCGAGTTCAGCCGCTGCCTTCTTGGCGGCCCGTACGGCGTCGCTCTTGTTCTTGCTCTCGCTGTGGGCCGCGTCGAGCCGCAGGATGAGATGGATCAGGTCCATCAGGTTGCCCTTGCGGAACTCGCCCTCGGTGAGGCTCACGATCGTCACGCCGAGGTTGAGCAGCTCCGTGACGATGGGGATGGCGTCCAGCGGATCCATCCGGGACAGGCGGCTGATGTAGTAGACGGTGATCAGGTTGATCCGGCCCGCATGGCAGTCCTTGATCAACCGGTCATAGTCCGGGCGCTCGTCGCCCGTGAACGCGGATATGCCGAGGTCCTCGTACTCGGTGATGCTGACCGCGCCACGACGCTTCGCCTCGGCGACACCCGCCGCGCGCTGCGTGACGGTACTGACCTCGGACTTGTTGGCCCGCCCCACGGACTGACGCCCATAGACCCCTGCATGGATGTCCATGCCGGTCACCACCCCTGGTCTGTTCATGGGGGGACTCTAGCGAGTTTTTCAGTCCCCCAACTGGTTTCACTCAAGGGCACCCCGTGGCACCCCCACCGCGGCTTCGAGACCGTCACCTACCTGATCGACGGAACCTTCGTCCACCAGGACAGCAACGGCGGCGGCGGAGTCATCAACGGCGGCGACACCCAGTGGATGACCGCGGGCAGCGGCCTGCTGCACATCGAGGCACCGCCGGAGTCGCTCGTGGTGTCCGGCGGGCTCTTCCACGGCCTCCAGCTGTGGGTGAACCTCCCCGCCTCCGACAAGATGATGCCCCCGCGCTACCAGGACATCGGCGGCGGCCAGGTCCAGCTGCTTTCCACCCCGGACGGCGGCGCCCTGCTCCGCGTGATCGCCGGTGAGTTGGACGGCCACCAGGGCCCCGGCATCACCCACACCCCGATCACGATGATCCACGCGACGGTCGCGCCCGGCGCGCAGATCACCCTCCCGTGGCGCGAGGACTTCAACGCCCTGGCGTACGTACTGGCGGGGCGCGGCTCGGTCGGCGAGGACCGGCGGCCGATCCACACCGGGCAGACCGCGGTCTTCGGCGAGGGCGGCTCGCTGACCCTGCGGGCCGACGAGGGCCAGGACTCCAACGCCCCCGCGCTGGAGATCGTCCTGCTCGGCGGGCAGCCGATCCGGGAGCCGATGGCGCACTACGGGCCGTTCGTGATGAACAGCAAGCACGAGCTGCAGCAGGCGTTCGACGACTTCCAGGCGGGCCGGCTGGGCCGCATCCCCACCACGGCCCGCACCGGCCTCGGCCACCGCGGCACGGGCGAGGCCGCGGAGGACTGAACCCGGGCCCCGGCCCCGGCCCCGTACGGCGAAGCCCCAGGCCATTGGCCTGGGGCTTCGCCGTGTAGTGCCCCCGTCGGCGCCTCAGCGCCTCAGCGTCTCAGTGCTTCTGCGGGTTCGATGCGGGCGGCGCGCCAGGCGGGGTAGAGGCCGGCGAGGAGTCCGGTGAGGAGGCCGAGGAGGGGGGCGGTGGCGACGGTGGTGGGGTGGATGACGGGGGTCCAGTCGCGCAGGACGGCGATGGTGAGGACGGTGAGGGTGCCCAGGGAGGTGCCGACGAGTCCGCCGAGGGCGCCGAGGGTGCCTGATTCGGCGAGGAATTGGGTGGTGATGTGGCGGCCGCGGGCGCCGAGTGCGCGGCGTAGGCCGATTTCGCCGGTGCGTTCGAGGACGGCGACGAGGGTGGTGTTGGCGATGCCTACGGCTCCGATGATCAGGCAGATCCCGGCCAGGATGAGGAAGAGCTGCTGAAGGTCGGAGGTGACTCCGGAGCGCAGGGTGCGGGGGTCGGGTGGTGGTACGGCTTTCAGGTATTCGGGGTGGTCGGGGCGCAGGGCGGTGGGGGCGAGGTGGGCGACTTGCTGGGCGGCGCCGATGTCGGTGGCGATCAGCATGCTGGTGCCGTCGCTCTCGGGCGGGCCCCAGATGTCCTCGGCGGTGGTGCGGGGGACGGTGACGGTGAGGAGGAGGTCTGGCTTGCGCTGGACGTCGTTGATGATTCCGATCACGGCGAAGGGCTCGTCGCCGATGAAGACGGCGGGGCGGGTGTCGAGGGTGGTGATGCCGAGGCGTGCGGCGACGGACGAGCCGAGGACGGCCACGCGTTGCTTGGTGCTGGAGTGGTACTCGTCGTAGAGGCGGCCCTGCGCCATGGTCGGGGCGGCGGCTCGTAGGGCGCCGGGTGACGCGGCGATCACGCCTGTGCTGTCGCCCTCGCTGGTGGTGCCGCCGACGGGGGCCGAGCGGACGCCGCCCGCGGTGTCGTCGAGGCGCACGGTGTAGAAGACGCCGGCGTGCTGGACTCCGCCCAGCCGCTCGACGCGTTCGTCGGCGTCGGCGGGGAATCCGGGTCCGGCGAAGTTGTCCTTCTCCTGGGCGATGTCCTCGATGGTCACTTCGGTGGCGGTGAGGAGGTTGAAGCGGGCGTCGATCTGGGAGGAGGTGGTGGCGGTGAGGCCGAGGACGGCGACGAAGGTGCCGACGCCGAGGACGGTTCCTAGTGCGGTCAGCGCCGAGCGGGCCGGGCGTTGCAGGATTCCGGCGAAGGCTTCGGAGACGTTGTCGCGGGCGGTGAAGCGGGAGGGTTCGATACGGACAGCGGCGCGGGTGGGGCGTCGGCGCCGTGCGAGTTGGCGGAGTTGGGGGAGGTTCATGCGGGGGCCTGTTCGCGCAGGATGCCGTCGCGGATGGTGACGGTTCGGCCGCCGTGTGCGGCGACTTCCTGGTCGTGGGTGATGACCAGGACGGTCATTCCGTCGGCGTGGAGTTCGTCGAGGAGGGCCAGGACGGTGTCGGCGTTGGCGGAGTCGAGGTTTCCGGTGGGTTCGTCGCACAGCAGGAGCGAGGGGCGGGCGACCAGGGCTCGGGCGATGGCGACGCGTTGGCGTTCGCCGCCGGAGAGGCGGGAGGGGAGTGCGTCGAGGCGGTGGGCGAGTCCGACGCGGGTGAGGGCTTCGCGGGCGCGGGCGGGGCGCTGTTTGCGGGGGACGCTGTTGTAGAGCATGGCGAGGGCGACGTTTTCCAGGGCCGAGCGGTGGGGCAGGAGGTGGAAGGACTGGAAGACGAATCCGATGCGGCGCCCGCGCAGCGCGGTCCGGTCGTTGTCGCCGAGGGCGCCGGTGTCGATGCCGTCGATGAGGTAGTGGCCGGTGGTGGGTGCGTCGAGCAGGCCGGCGATGTTGAGGAACGTCGATTTGCCGGAGCCGGAGGGTCCGACGACGGTGACGAACTCGCCGCGCTGGATGGTGAGATCACACGGCTTGAAGGCGGCCACCGGAGGCGGGCCCGGGTAGGTGAGGCCCACCTGCCGGAACTCGATCACGGGCGGCACGACCTCGGCCACTACCTCGGCCACGGTCATGAACTGCCGCCGCTCTTGCCGCCGTTGGGCTTGTCGCCGGTCTGCTTGTTCGCGACGCCCGGGTTGACTCCGATGACGACCGAGTCGCCATCCGCGATCACGCCATCCCCGGTGGGCCGGATCTCCACGTAGCCGTCGCCGGTCGTGCCGGGCCGGACCTCGACGCGGCGCTGGGTTCCCGTGCCGTCCACGACGGTGACGCTCGTACGGCCGTCGGTTCCCGCGGAGACAGCGGTCACCGGAACGACCAGCGCGTTCCCGTCGGTCGCGGCGGCCTCCACGGTCAGCCGTACGTCCTGGCCCGCGAGTTTGGAGTCCAGCGCGGCGAGGGGGCGTACGAGCATCTCGTACCCGCTCGGACCGCCGGGAGCGGGAGCCTGCTGGCCCTGCCCGTCCCCCTGGCCGCCGTTCGGCGCGGCGGGTGGCGCCGACGCGGTGTCCGCGACCGACAGCACCTCGGCGGCCACCGTGACCCCGCTGGTCTCGGAGAGGATCTCGACCTTCTGCCCGGCCCGGACCAGGCCCTTCTGATGTTCGGCAAGCTGACCGCGTACGACGAGCGCGCCCGCGGACAGGGTCATCGCGGCGCCGCTGACCGGCGAGCCCGGGCGGACGCTGACCGTGTCCGCACGCGCGGGGAAGGACTCCAGGAACACGACCTCGCCGGCCGGAACCATGGGACCGGCCGCCGCACGGGCCTCGGTGAGGCGCTCGCGGGCCTTGGCCAGGTCCTCCTGTGCACGGGCCACGGACCGGGCAGCGTCCTGACCGGACCCCTTGCCACCGGTACTCCCCGAACCCGAGGTGCCCTTGGAGCCCTCAGCGCCCGAGGAACCCGTACTCCCCGTACCGCCCGAGGAACCCGTGTTCGCGGCCTTCGCAGCGGCCTTGGCGTCCTCCACGGAACGCTCGGCCGAAGTGACCGCGTCCTCGGCGGACTTCACGGCCTCACCCCGGTCGGCGACGGCGGGCAGCGGGTCGTAGCCGATCGACTTGTAGAAGGAGGCCAGCGCCGCCTTCGTACCCGCGCCGAAGGTGCCCGACCGGTCGGATCCCGTGCCGTGGCCGAGCCCTGCGAGGGCCTTCTGGAGCTGCTTCACATCATCACCGGTGGCACCCGGCTTCAGGTCCCGGTACACCGGCAGTGCGCCCGGGAGCGCGAAGACGGGGCGGCCGGACACCTCCAGGAACACCTTGCCCGCCAGGACGGGATCGCCTGGACGAACGGCGACCTTGGTGACCACGGGAGGACCGGAACCCTCCCCGCCCGCCACCGTCGGGGTGACCTGAACGGCCTGGGCGGAGGTGACCGTCCCGCGCACGATCACGGTGTCACGCAACACCCGCTTCTCCACCCGCGCGACGAGCACGTCCAACGGCGGCGGACCGGCCTCGGCAGCGGTCTGTGCCGGCGACTTGATCACCAGCGAGGCGGCGACACCGGCGGCGGACAGCAGTACGGCCCCCACGGCCACGGCCGCCACCCACGTGCGGCGCCGGGACAGACCGGCGGAGGGCTCAGCGCCTTCGGACTCCCCGGCGGGCTCTGCGGGGCCTATCGCCGCCATGGGCCCTGTGGCCCCCGTGTCCCCCGTCATCCGGTGGCGCCCTGCCCGCTGGTCACCGACTGGGGCCGGCCACCGCACTTCTTCAAGGCGTTGCCCCCCTCCGGTGACTCCTTCAGGCCGAGCTCTTCCATGTCGTGCTGGGCAGTCTTCGGATCGGGATCGGGGAAGTTCGCCACCCCGTTCGCCCGCATGCAAGCGGTGAACGTCTTCGCCGCGGTGAGCTCTTCGGCGGTCACCGGCGGAACCGACCGGCGGCTCTCGCAGGCGGCTTCGGCTTCCTTGACCTTGGTCAGATCCGCCTTGCTCGAATCCACGACCGGAATACCGGAATCCGTTTCCTTCATCGGCAGCCCCTTTTCCTTGAGGCACTGGAAAAAGTCGGCCTGCTTCGGATCGACCGCTCCCTTGGACTGCCCGGATTGCGGAGCAGAAGTGGAGGCCGAAACGGAGGGCGAAGCGGAGGGCGAACCCGAGCAGCCGGACAGCAGGAGAACGGTCGAAAGCAAAGCTGGGGCGGCCACAAATCGGGCTCGTCGGAATGGCACAGCAGTCCTCCTGAGGCGTCGCGTATCACCGACACCCTAAGTGACAAACGCGATCGCATTACCTGTACTCGAGTACAGGTGGGAATCACGCCATGGCGTGATCGCGCACCTGTGCTCAAGGACAGTTGTAAAGGCCCGCCATGGCGTGATCCACTCGTTGACGGTCAGGGAGCGGCCTGCAATTGGCCTAGACCTAGACCATCGAAAGTCACAACGCCTTTAATGAAAGAGATGACTGATGAAGCTTCGTAATTCCCTGCGTGCCGTCGCGGCTGCCGGCCTGATTCTCGGCACCATCGGCGTCAGCGCCGGTACGGCCTCGGCCGCCGGCAAGGACGGCTGGCTCACGTCCGGGGAGTTCGGCCTGTTCTGCTTCCAGAACCAGCAGAACTCGGTCTTCGACCTCTATGTCTCCGACACGAACTTCGCCGACGACTACTTCAAGGGTTCGCAGAGCTGCGCCGGATCCACCACGAACGACAACACCGAGTCCTACTCGAACCAGGACTCCTTGCGGTGGAGCGTGCACACCGACTGGAACGGTGGGGGCACCGACGGTTTCATCCCGGCCGGCTACAAGGGCAACGCCAGCTCGACCTTCAAGAACACCATCTCCTCCGCCTACATCGCCTAGGCACATCCGCCTAGACCTCGCAAGCGACACGGCAGCTCCGCGCGTATACGCCGCGCGGAGCTGCCGTGCTCCGCATCCTAGCCGTCCCCGCATCGGAGTCTTATGTTCGCGCCGCGTCCCGTACCTACTGCCCTGACGGTGTCCGCAGCCGTGCTGACACTCCTTCTGACCGGGTGCTCACAGTCGGGCGGCGGCGACTCCGGCGAGGAACCCCCGATCGGCGCCGTGCCGGTGCTGCTCGAAAGCAAGACCCTCGCCTTCCCCCTGGCCTCCTACGAGCCTAACGCCCAGCAGAGCGGGCTGCTCGACGAGGCGCAGGACGTACTCGTCGACCAGTGCATGCGGCGCTACGGGTTCCGCTACGAGCTGCGGCGGTCGGCCGGCTCGGCGGCCACCGGCGACGAAGGCCGACGGTACGGACTCTCCGATGCCGCCGAGGCGGCCCAGTACGGCTACACGAACCCGGAGATCGGCCGCACCCAGAAGCCGCCGCAGAAACCCATGGGGCCCAACGAGAAGCTGGTGCTGGGCGGTTTGGAGGTAGACCCCTCCCTGCCGGTCCCGATGAACCAGGAAGAAGCGGAGAAGTCCGATGTGGCGGCCACGGTCGTCGGCGGGCAGAAGGTTCCGGCCGGCGGCTGCCGGCGCGAAAGCTTCCTCAAGCTGTACGCGCCGTCCAAGGACTCGGTGGACATCATGGTCTCGCAGAACTTCCGCTTCGACGGCTACGCCCGCTCCCAGGAGGACAGCCGGGTGCGCAAGGCCATCAAGTCGTGGAGCGAGTGCATGGGGAAGGCCGGGTACACCGTGGACAGCCCGATGGGCCCGCCACCCGGCATCGACGACTCCAACTTCAGCGGCCCGAAGGCGATCGCCATCGCCAAGCAGGACGTGCAGTGCAAGAAGGAGACCAACCTGGTGGGCATCTGGTACACGGTGGAGACCGCCTACCAGAAGCGGCTGGTCGAGCAGAACGCCGAGACCCTGGACCGGGCGAAGAAGCAGCTCGACGAACGCATCAAGCTCGCCGCCTCCCTGATCGCCGCGTCCTGACCCGTGGGGAAGCGAGCAGCCCGGCCGACCCCTGTCGCATTACGGCGCCGTAGGAGGAAACACGCCGTGGCGGCCGCAGTCGTGGCGGCGGCGGCCTGCGCCGGGGCGGGGGCGGTCATCGTGCTCCGGCCGACACCGTCCGAACCGCCGGTGCAGCAGGCGCTGGTGGAGCCGAGCGGGAGCCCGGCGCCCACACCCACGGCCTTACCGTCGCCCTCTGCTTCACCGTCCCCCTCGGCCTCGGCCTCGCCGCCGCCGTCACCTTCTCCGTCGGCAACTCCCGGCACCGCCGTGCCGGATACCGGCCCGGGCACCTTCAAGGTCGCGCAGGCCCAGGGCAAGGCCCAGGGGCAGGGGCGGATACGGCGCTACCGGGTGGAGATCGAGGACGGGATCCAGTTGAGCGGGCCGCAGACCGCGCGAGCAGTGGCCGACGTCCTCGGGCATCCGCGCGGCTGGACGAGGAACAACGCGTACGGATTCCAGCTCGTTTCCTCGGGGCCCGTGGACTTCACGGTCAAAGTGGCCACGCCCGGGACCACCGACCGTCTGTGCGACGTGACCACGCCGGAGAGCCGCGGCAATGTGAACTGCCGGACCGGACACACGGTCGTGGTCAACCTGAAGCGCTGGGTGCAGGGTTCCCCGCAGTTCGACGGGCCGGTCGAGGAGTACCGGGCACTCATCATCAACCATGAAGTGGGCCACGAAATAGGCCGCGGGCACGAGGGCTGCGCCGGTCCCGGCGCACTCGCACCCGCGATGATGCAGCAGATCAAGGGGCTGGGTGCCTGCCGGTCAAACGCGTGGCCGTACGACACGAACGGCCGCTATGTAAGAGGGCCTTCCGTGCCGTGAGTAACTCCGCATCCGTGCCCGGTGGAGCAGGTGGCTATTCGGTGATGTACCGCGAGGATGCACGTCTGGGTGCGGGACAGGCCGCCCAGTTTGCCGCGGATGTTCTCCAGATGGAATTTCACCGTGCGGACAGCCGTCTCGACACGCTCCGCGAGCTCGTCATTCGAGGGGCCCCACGCCAGCAAATGGAACACCTGGAGTTCCCGATCGGAGAGATCGAATATGCGAGGTAATCCCTGACGAATCCATTCTGTTTCCTTGTCGAACTGGTCCCGTTCGTCGAGTTGGCAGAAAGTGCAAAGTGGAGTCAAGTAATCTACATCTTCCGCAACAGGGAACGTCAAGAATTTACTTCAGCTTAACCTTTCGATATGGGTCGAAGCATTGGTGACTTCCCACATTACCGATGAGTTGTCACCATTGATTCCTCCGAAAGGAAAACGGGTGGCGCTCCTACCGGTTCCGGGGCGCGTCCGCACCCAGCAGTCCGATCAGCCGTGAGCTGCTGTCGGCGCCGAAGCCCGCGGCGACTCCGCGGCGGTACAGGTCGGCGTGCGCGGCCAGGATCGCGGTGTCCACGCCGGAGTCGGCGGCGGTGTGGAGGATGTGCTCCACGCTCGCCGCGCACATGGCGAGGCGCTCGTACGTGCCCTCGTGTGCGTCCGCGTCGATCAGCGGGGCGCCCCCCTCGTAGAAGCCGCGCATGGTGTCGGCCGTGTAGCCGGCGTAGGGCACGATGTCCGCGGCCGTCAGGCCGTTGGCCTTCGCCACGGCGAGGGCCTGGTACCAGCCGGTGTACGCGGTCCAGAACATGATCATGTTGAGCTGGTAGTACAGCTGCGCATACCCGGCGTCGGCACCCCGGTAGTCGGTGGCGGCGAGCAGGTCGAGCGCCGCGCGGTGGGCGGCGTAGACGTCCTCGGGGCCGCTGACGAACATCGACGAGCCCTCCTGGCCGATGCCGGTGGGCGGTACGTTCACCCCGCCCGTGAGGTACGAGGCCCCGCGCTCCTGCGCCCAGCGGGCGGCCGCCCGGGCCTTGTCGGGTACGTCGGAGGACAGGTTGGCTAGGACCCGGCCGCCGAGGTCGGCGCCGGCCAGGGCCGTGTACATGGCGTCCACGTCGATGAGGCTGAGCACGGTCAGCCCGCTCGCGGCGACCGCGTCGGCGGCGCCGGCGGCCCGCCGCGCGCCGCGGGCCACGAGCTCGGTGTCCTTGCCGGGGCTGCGGTTCCAGACGGTGACCTCGTACCCGGCGTCCAGGTAGGCGGCGGCCATGGCCCGGCCCATGGGGCCGAGTCCGATGACGGTGACCTGGTGGGGGGTCTGGTGCGTCGGCTGGTTCATGGCAGAGCTCTCCTCGGGTCGATGTCTGTGACGAGTCTCTAGAGCGAACGCTCTATCCAGCGCTCAGGAACGAACGTAGCACGCACTAGAACGAACGCTCTATCTAGAATCGGCGGTAAGGTTCCTCCCATGGCAGCAGCAGAGGTGAAGACGGCCGCGGCGGACGGACTCGGGACGCGGGAGCGGCTGGTCCGCACCGCCTCGCGCCTGCTCCAGCACGGCGGGTACGAGAACGCGCCGGTCAAGCAGCTCGTCCGCGAGGCGGAGGCCACCCTCGGCTCGCTGTACCACTTCTTCCCCGGCGGCAAGCAGGAGCTCGCGGTCGCCGCGATCCACTTCGGCGACGAGGAGTTCGCCGAGATGCTCCGCTCCGCGCTGTCCGCCCACGCGGACCCGGTGCGCGCCGTAGAGGCCGTCGCGGAGCTGCTCGCCGAGGCGCTCGAAGCATCCGACTGGCGCGACGGCTGCCCGGTGACGCCCACGGCGCTGGAATCGGTCGGCCGCCTGCCGGAGCTCCAGGCGGCCTGCGCCCAGGCCTTCGCGAACTGGCAGCAGCTCGTCGCCGCGAAGCTCCTGGCCTGCGGCCACCCGGAGGCACAGGCGCGCGACCTGGCGGTCACCGTGATCAACACCCTGGAGGGCGCCGAGATGACCTCCCAGGTCACCCGGAGCCGCACCCCCCTCCTCCTGGCGGGCCGGCACCTCGCGCGCCTGGTCTCCTCGTACGCCTCCGAAACAGCGCTGGGGCGATCGGATTGATCATCAGGACCTTCGGCGGGCCGGGGCGGCGACGGGAGGCTGTTGGCTTATCCGTGGCATACGCGCAGCACAGCCGATCAGCCCAGCGAAAGAGACCGAGTTGAACACCGAACCCCCTCCCTACCCTCCGACGCGCCACGCCGGCCCGTACCCCGTGGGGGCCGGCGGCGCGTACGTCCCGCAGGAGATGCCGAAGGCGGTGAAGACCGCGCGGATCGCGATGTTCGCCGGGGCGGGCCTGAACTTCGTGATCGGGCTCTCCATCCTCGTGCTCACCTCCGCCGGGACGGTCGCGGACGAGACCGGCGAGGCGGGGCTCACCGCCGGGGTTCTCCTGGTCGTCGGTCTGATCACCCTGCTCACCGCCGTCGCCTGCCTGGTGACCGGCCTCAGGTTCCGCAAGGGTGGGAACGGCGTCCGTATCACCGCCATCGTGATCGCGGCACTCATCGGCGCGAATGCCCTGTTCGGGTTGATCTACGGAGACGGGACGTCCGGGCCGAGCTTGGCCTTCACCGCCGTGGTGCTGTCCTGCTGCCTGAAGAAGGAGAGCGCGGCCTGGTTCCGGCGGCCCAGGGCGTAGGTCGTCCCTTCCGAATCTTGCCGGGGGACCCTTCATCGACGAGCCGTCGACTGCTCTGCACCACGTAAAGACGAGGTGACGGCGGTTGTGCCTCCACGGATGTCCACCCTCGAGCGGTTGGCTGGAGTCCGACGCCCCGCGAGGAAGCCGGACCTTCGGACGGACCTTCGGACGGACCTTCGGACGGACCTTCGGACGGACCTTCGGACGGACCCTTCGAGGAGGTGGCCGCGGTGGTGGAGCCATCGTCCGGTGCCCGGAGTGATGCGGGATCCGTCGAAGCCGGCGGCTACCGGCAGGAGCTGAAGCGGACGCTCGGCTCCTTCCAGGTGTTCGCGATCTCGTTCGCGTTCATCTCGGTGGCGGTCGGCATCTTCGCGACGTTCGACGAAGTCCTGCTGACCGCCGGGCCGGTCGGGATCTGGTTGTGGATCGTCGCTGCGGTGGGACAGACCCTGGTGGCGTTGGTGGTCGCCCAGTTCGCGGCCCGCATCCCGCTCAGCGGTTCCTCGTACCAGTGGGCCTCGCGGCTGGCCAGCCCGAAGATCGGCTGGTGGTTCGGCTGGCTGACCTTCTGCTACCTGGCGATCGGCGTGGTGGCGGTCGACAACGCGCTCGCCGGCCAGGCGTTCATGCCGCTCGCCGGCATGGCGCCGGACGAGGGCGCCGCGCGCCTGATCACCCTGGTGGTGCTGCTCGTCCAGACCGTGCTGGCCGTGGCTTCCACGCGTCTCGTCAGTCTGATCAACACGGTCGCGGTGGGGCTCGAGCTGGCGCTCGTCGTGGTGGTGGCGATCGGGCTCGTCATCGCGGTGGCCGTCACGGGCGACGGCGCGGTCGGCAACCTCACCTCGCGTGGTGTCGTCGAGAACACCCCGGACTATTTCGCGGTCGGCGGCGGGCTGATGCTTGCGATGATCATGGGGCTCGCGACCCTCGTCGGCTTCGACTCGGCGGCGAACTGGCCGAGGAGGCCAAGGACCCGTTCCGCACCGTTCCGCGCGCGATCGTGGGGTCGGTCGTGGCGGCCGGGGTTCTTGGCATGCTGTTCCTGATCACGCTCACGGTCGCGATCGAGGACATCCCCCGCATCAGCGCCGAGGGCTCACCGGTCGCGGCGATCATGCGTGACCAGCTCGGTCCGGTGATGGAGAGGACGCTGTTGGTCGCGATCACCATCGCGTTCTTCGGCGCCGGGATCGTGGTGATGGTCTCGTGCTCGCGGCTCGTCTTCGCGATGTCGCGCGACGCGCGCTTCCCCGCCCACCAGCTGATGCGGCGGGTCAACCCCCGCACGCGGACGCCGATCCCGGCGACCGTGCTGGTCTTCGCCCTGGGGGTCGTCCTGATGGTCGCACTGCCGGGAGCCGCGCTGCTGGAGCTGATCACGGCCTCGACCATCCTCCCCGCGGTCACCTACGGCGCGACCATCGTGCTCTACCTGGCGGTGCGCGGACGCCTGAGCCGCAAGAAGGGCGCCTTCGACCTGGGACGCTTCGAACTGCCGGTCGCCATCTGCGCACTGCTGTGGACGCTCGTCGCGCTGTTCGTCCTGGTGACCCCGAAGGAGGCCTTCGTCTCCGTGGTGATCGTGGTGGGCCTCCTCCTGCTCGGCGGCCTGTTCTACCTCGGCATGCTGATGTTCGACCGCCGGGCCCTGGAGACCGAGCCGGGCGAGGCGGACTCCTTCACCCGCTGACCGGCCATCAGGCCTGCGTCGCGTAGCGGGACTTCAGTTCCGAGACCACGCCGAAGAAGGCCGCGGTCAGTGGTACGGCCAGGAGCATTCCGAGGATGCCGGCGACGCTCGCTCCGGCCGTGATCGCCAGCATGACCACCGCCGGGTGCATCTGCACGGTGCGGCTCTGCACCATGGGCTGGAGGATGTACCCCTCGATCATCTGGACGGCCAGCACCACGCCCAGGGCCCACAGGCCGATCACCCAGCCGCGGTCGGCGAGGGCGACGAGGACCGCCACGGCGCCGGAGAGGAAGGCGCCGAGGTAGGGGATGTAGGCGGTCACGAACACCAGGGCGGCCAGCCCCACCGCTCCGGGGACCTGCAGGATCAGCAGACCCGCGCCGATCAGGATGGCGTCGACCAGGGCCACGAAGGTGGTCCCGCGCATGAAGCCCTCGACGGCCCCGTACGCGCGCCGCCCCATGGCCTCCATCAGGTCGCCCGAGCGCTGCGGCGCCATCGAGCGCAGGGTGCTCACGGCCCGGTCGGAATCGCGGAGGAAGAAGAAGATCAGGACCATGGCGAGCAGGGCCGTCGCCATCATCGTCGCGACCACGCTGAGACCGGTGACCACGCCCGAGGCGGCCGTTCCGCCGAACTTGGTGAGCAGGTCCTTGGAGTTCTTCGCGACGTCCTCCAGGGAGGTGCCGAGCGCCCCGAAGTGCTTCGCGAGGTCGGTGCCGGCCTTCCGCAGGGAGTCGATGATCTGGTCGCCGGTCTCGATGAGCGCGAGGACGACGACGTAGCCGGCCCCGCCGACCACGGCGGCCACGGTCAGGCAGGTGAGGGCCGCGGCGAGCGAGCGGTTGACCTTCATGCGGACCAGCCGCCCGTGCATCGGCCCGAGCAGGGCGGTGCCGAGCACGGCGAGCAGGACGGGCGTGACCACCGTCCGGAAGACGGTGCACAGCCACACGACGAGGGCGAGGACGGCGGTGGCGAGGAGGACGACGACGCACCAGGCGGCGAGGCGGCGTACGGGCTCGGGCAGCAGGGGAGTTGTCGGCACGGCTCATCCAAACACGGCCGGGCCCCGCCGCCCGGAGGTCAGTCCAGCGGGTCGGGTTCGGGTTTGGAACGTTCGTTCAGTACGAACCACGTGGACTTGCCCTCGCCGCGCGGGTCGACGCCCCAGTCGTCCGCCAGCATCTCCAGCAGCAGGACGCCCCGCCCGCTCGACGCCATCTCTCCCGGGTGCCGCTTGTGCGGCAGCTCGTCGGAGGCGTCCGCCACCTCCACCCGCAGCCGGCGCGAGCCGAGCTCGCCCACCGCCTCGGCGATCAGCAGCGCGTCCCCGTCCGTGTGGACCAGTACGTTCGTCAGCATCTCGGAGACCATCAGCACCGCCGCGTCGACCTGCTCCGGGTCCGCCCAGTCGTGCAGCAGCTCGCGGATCTGCTGGCGGACCCCCGCGACCCGCTCCGGCTCCGCCTGGGCGACGGTCGTCATGGTGCGCCGGGCCGGCCGCGACGGGTGCAGCAGCGGGGTCTCGCAGCCGCAGCCCTCGCCCTCGCGGCAGAGCAGGACGACGGCGATGTCGTCCTCGCGCCGGTCGGCCAGCGGACCGGTGGTGTGGTGCGAGGAGGGGCCGTGCACCGCCTGGACCAGCAGGTCGGCCAGCCGCTCCAGGTGGCGGGGGTCCATGTCCTGGGAACCGTGCGTCTCGGGGTCCGGGGTCTGCGACTCCA
Organism: Streptomyces tatrensis; assembly: GCF_049310065.1. NCBI lineage: Bacteria > Bacillati > Actinomycetota > Actinomycetes > Kitasatosporales > Streptomycetaceae > Streptomyces > Streptomyces tatrensis. The sequence goes on from NZ_JBMDLB010000011.1 coordinate 4,997,733, forward strand.
GGATGGCCCGCAGCCGGGCCCAGCCCGTGTCGAGGTCGTGCCCGCCCGTCTCGATGAGCCCGTCGGTGCAGAGCATCATCGTCTCGCCGGGTTCCAGGGTGAACCGCGTCGTCGGGTAGTCGGTGTCCGGCACGATGCCGAGCGGCAGCCCGCCCGCCGTGGGCCGCATCAGGACCGTGCCGTCGGCCATCCGCACCGCCGGGTCGGGGTGCCCGGCGCGGGCCACCTCCAGCAGGCCGGTCTGCGGATCGCACTCCACGTAGAGGCAGGTCGCGAAGCGCGGGCTCTGGAAGTCGGAGTCCGCGCCGCTGCCGCCGCCCCCGACGCCGCCCGTACCGGGGCGGCCCGTGTCCGACCCGGTGTCCTGCTCCTGTTCCGAGCACAGGCCCGCCAGGAAGCGGGAGGCGCGCGAGAGCACCGCGTCGGGCCGGTGGCCCTCGGAGGCGTACGCGCGCACCGCGATCCGGAGCTGGCCCATGAGCCCGGCCGCCCGCACGTCGTGGCCCTGGACGTCGCCGATGACCAGCGCGAACCGTCCCGACGGCAGCGGGATCATGTCGTACCAGTCGCCGCCGACCTGGAGCCCGCCGCCGGTCGGCACGTAGCGCGCGGCGAGGGTCATGCCGGGGATCTCGGGGCCGAGCTGCGGCATCATCGACCGCTGCAGGCCCGTGGTGAGCTCCCGCTCGGATTCGGCCACCCCGGCACGCTGGAGGGCCTGCGCGAGCATCCGGGCCACCGTCGTCAGCACGGAGCGTTCGTCGGGGGAGAAGGACACCGGGTGCTTGAAGGCGGCCATCCAGGCGCCCATGGTCCGGCCGGCGACGATCAGCGGCAGGAAGGCCCAGGAGATCCGGTCGAAGCGCTGGGCGAGCGGCCAGGTGGCCGGGAAGCGCCGCTTGTAGTCGTCGGGGCTCGGGAGGTAGATCGCCCGCCCGGTACGGACGACCTCCGCGGCCGGGTAGTCGGTTTCCAGCGGCATCTCCGCGAAGGGGCCCTCGTCCCCGGGATCGTGCCCGTGGTGCCCGATGATCGACAGCCGGTCGCCGGACACTCCGAAGACGGCCAGACCGTCGGGGATGAACCCGGGCATCGACAGCGAGGCCGCCACCCGCAGCACCTCGGCGGTGGAGCGGGCCTCGGCCAGCGCCCGCCCCGCGTCGAGCAGGAACGCCTCGCGCGAGCGGCGCCAGTCGCCGGTGATCGGGGTGTGCACGGCCGTGGTGCCGGGCTGGGCCTCGGCTATCTCCTGGATGGTGCCGATCAGCTCGTAGTCGACGCGGCCGTCCGGGGCGCGGTTCTCCAGGGGCTTCGAGCGGCTGCGCACGGTGCGCAGCACGCGCCCGTCCTCGTCCATGATCCGCAGCCGGGCCTCGGCGAGGGTGCCCTCGGCGACCGCGAGGTTCACGATGCCGTTGATCTCGTTCCAGTCCACGGGGTGGAAGCGCGAGCGCACGGCGACCTCGGGCAGCGCGACGGGTTCGGCGGGCAGCCCGAGCAGCCGGGCGGCCTCGCTGTCGAGGGTGACCGTCCCGGACGCGTTGTCCCATCGCCACAAACCGGTCGCGATGGCGGCCAGGACGTCCTCTGTGCGCACCCGGCCATCTTTACAGGTCATCCGCTTGACGTGCCTGTTCACCACCCCGGTCACCAGCCCGGCGGGCGGGCCCGCACGGGCTTCGGTCCCGGACGGTAACCTTGGGACGGTTGAATCCACCCTGGTATCACGTAGAACTGGATGACTGATGCATCGGTACAGGTCCCACACGTGCGGCGAGCTTCGTGCCTCCGACGTCGCCTCCGACGTCCGGCTGAGCGGCTGGCTGCACAATCGTCGAGACCTGGGCGGCATCCTCTTCATCGATCTGCGTGACCACTACGGCATCACGCAGCTCGTCGCCCGCCCCGGCACGGCCGCCAACGAGGCGCTCAGCAGCGTCACGAAGGAGACCGTCGTCCGCATCGACGGCAAGGTCGTCTCCCGCGGCGCGGACAACGTCAACCCCGAGCTCGCCACCGGCGACATCGAGGTCGAGGTCACCGCGGTCGAGGTGCTCGGCGCCGCCGCCCCGCTGCCCTTCACCATCAACACCGACGACGGGGTGAACGAGGAGCGCCGTCTGGAGTACCGCTTCCTCGACCTGCGCCGCGAGCGCATGCACCGCAACATCATGCTGCGCTCGGCCGTCATCGCCTCCATCCGCTCCAAGATGGTGGCCCTCGGCTTCAACGAGATGGCGACCCCGATCCTCACCGCGACCTCCCCCGAGGGCGCCCGTGACTTCGTCGTCCCGTCCCGCCTGAACCCGGGCAAGTTCTACGCGCTCCCGCAGGCGCCGCAGCAGTTCAAGCAGCTGCTGATGATCTCCGGCTTCGACCGGTACTTCCAGATCGCGCCCTGCTTCCGCGACGAGGACGCCCGCGCCGACCGCTCGCCGGGCGAGTTCTACCAGCTCGACGTCGAGATGTCCTTCGTCGAGCAGGAGGACGTCTTCCAGCCCATCGAGCGGCTGATGACGGAGATCTTCACCGAGTTCGGCAAGGGCCGCCCGGTCACCTCGCCGTTCCCGCGGATCCCCTTCCGCGAGTCGATGATGAAGTACGGCAACGACAAGCCCGACCTGCGTTCCAAGCTGGAGCTCGTCGACATCACCGACGTGTTCGAGGGCTCGGAGTTCAAGGCGTTCGCCGGCAAGCACGTGCGCGCGCTGGCCGTCCCGGACACCGCCGCCCAGCCGCGCAAGTTCTTCGACGGCCTCGGCGAGTACGCGATCTCGCTGGGCGCCAAGGGCCTGGCCTGGGTCCGCGTGGGCGAGGACGGCGGCCTGACCGGCCCGATCGCCAAGTTCCTCACCGAGGAGAACGTCAAGGTCCTCACCGAGCGCCTGGGCCTCGCCGCCGGTCACGCCGTGTTCTTCGGCGCGGGCGAGTTCGACGAGGTCTCCAAGATCATGGCGGGCGTCCGCGTCGAGGCCTCCAAGCGCGCCGGACAGTTCGAGGAGGACGTGTTCCGCTTCTGCTGGATCGTCGACTTCCCGATGTTCGAGGCGGACGAGGAGACCGGCAAGATCGACTTCTCCCACAACCCGTTCTCCATGCCGCAGGGCGGCATGAAGGACCTGGAGGAGAAGGACCCGCTCGACATCCTGGCCTGGCAGTACGACATCGTCTGCAACGGCATCGAGCTGTCCTCCGGCGCCATCCGCAACCACGAGCCCGAGGTCATGCTGAAGGCCTTCGAGATCGCCGGTTACGAGGCCGAGACCGTCGAGCGCGAGTTCGCGGGCATGCTGCGCGCCTTCCGCCTCGGCGCCCCGCCGCACGGCGGCATCGCCCCGGGCGTCGACCGCATCGTCATGCTGCTCGCCGACGAGCCGAACATCCGCGAGACCATCGCCTTCCCGCTCAACGGCAACGCGCAGGACCTGATGATGGGCGCGCCCACCATCCTGGAGGAGTCCCGCCTGCGCGAGCTGAACATCGCGCTGCGCAAGCCGGTGGAGACGAAGACGAGCGAGCCGGTCGACAAGGCCGTCAAGCCGCACCAGTAGGCCGTAGGCCTTGGGCCGTAGGCCGTAGCCGTAGTACGCGAGAAGGGCCCGGGATCCGTAGCGGATCCCGGGCCCTTCTCGCGTTGCTCCTAGAACTTCTCCAGCAGGCCCTTGAGGAGGGCCGCCGAGGTCAGTTCGGCCGGTGCGGGGCCGGCGTGGAAGAAGCCGGCGTTGTCGGCGTCCAGCTTGCGCAGGAAGTCGAAGGCCTTGGACTCGTGCTCGCCGAAGGCGACGAACTGCCAGTGGACGCCGGGGGCCGCGGTGGCGGCGTCGGCGATCGCCTGGCGGGCGGGGCGGACGTTGTCGGGCGCGCCGTCCGTCTGGAACACGACCAGGGCCGGGCCCTCGCCGCCGTCCTTCTGGTAACGCTCCAGGACGGCCTCCACGGCCACGTGGTAGCTCGTGCGGCCCATGCGGCCGAGCTCCGCATGGCGGGCCTCGACCCAGGTCTCGTCGTGGCCGTCGAGGGTGAGGTCGGCGGTGCCGTCCACGTCCGTGGAGAAGAACACCGTGTGGACGGTGGCGTTCTCGTCGAGGTGCGCGGCGAGGGCGAGGGCGTGGTCGGCGAGGTGCTGGACGCTGCCGTCCTTGTAGAACGGGCGCATCGAGCCCGACCGGTCGAGCACGAGGAACACGGTGGCGCGGGCGCCGGCCTTGCCCTTGGTGCTCAGGGCCTGTCCGGCGGCCTTGTACGCGGCCGCCAGCGGGGGCGCCTGCCGCTTGAGGGCGGCGAGGGTGTGCGCGGGGCCGCCTTCGGCGGCATCGGCGGTGAGGAGCTCGTCCTCGTCCTCGGCCTCGGCCGCCACGGGCTCCGCCTCGGCGGTGTCCTGCGCCTGCGGCGCCTCGGCGTCGGCCGCCACGGGCTCCGGCTCCGGCGCGGTGTCCGCTTCCGGGGCCGCTACGTCGGCCTGCGGCTCGGTGTGCGCCTCGGCGGCGGGCTCCTCCTCGGGCGCCGCGGCCGGGGCCGGGTCGGCCTCCGCCTCGGCGGTGAGGGGCTCGGCCTCGGCGGCTTCGGCCTGCTCCGCCGGGGCGGCGACAGCGGCCGCTTCGGCCTCGGGCTCCGCCTCGGCCGCCGGAGCGGCGAGCGGCTCGGCTTCGGCCTCCGCCACCTCGGCGGCGGCCTCGGGCTCGGCTGCGGCCTCGGGCGCGGTGGCGTCCGCCTCGGCCGCGAGCGGCTCCGGCGTTGCTTCGGCGGCCTGTTCGGCCTCGGCGACAGTCTCTGCTGCGGCTGCGGGCTCGGCGACAGTCTCTGCTGCGGCTGCGGGCTCGGCTACAACCTCGGCCTCGGCTGCGGCCTCGGGCTCAACCTCGGCCTCGGCCACAGTCTCGACTGCGGCCTCGGGCTCAGTTGCTGCCTCGGCCACGACCTCAGCCTCGGCCACGACCTCAGCCTCGGCCACGACCTCAGCCTCGGCCACGACCTCAGCCTCGGCCACGACCTCAGCCTCGGCCACGACCTCAGCCTCGGCCACGACCTCAGCCTCGGCCACGACCTCAGCCTCGGCCACGACCTCAGCCTCGGCCACGACCTCAGCCTCGGCGACAACCTCAGCCTCGGCCACGACCTCGGCCTCGGCTGCGGCTTCGGCCGCAACCTCGGCTTCGGCCGCGATCTCGGGCTCGGTCGCAGCTTCGGCTGCCGGGGTTTCCTCTTCGGCTGCCGGTTCCGCTTCGGCGGCTGCGGGCTCCGCTTCGGTGGGGGCCGGGGCCTTCGTTGCGGACGGGGCCGCAGGGGTCGCCGACGAACCGCCGCTGGGGGAGCGGCGGGCCTCCGGGACCGTGGGGTCCGGGGTGGGGGCCGGGGCCGGGGCGGTGAGCACCGTGCCCGGTTCGAGGTCCCGGGGGGTGGACTGCGGGGGAACAGTGGGGTTGTCGAAGGAGGCGGCGACCAGCTCGGCCGCCGCGTCCAGGGGGGTGCGTTCGGTCTGGCTCGGGAGGGCCGCCGAAGTGGTGCCGGTCGTCTCCGGAACCGATTCAGAGGTCCGTCCGAACACCTTGCGCAACAAGCTCCGAATACCCATGGGCCAGGCCTTTCGCATGAGTGCGTGCATCATTTGTCCGTGCTGCGCGGTAGATCCCTGCCCAGAGTGGACACGTAAGGTTATCGGCCCCTTGGCTGGAACTTCGGGAGGGGCACCTTTCGTGGCGCCCGCTGCTCAAACACACCCGTTCCGCCCCCGAACTGCCGCCCCGACGTGCCGGATTCACCGGGCGTTCACCCAGCGGCTGCCGCTTCGGCGCAACCCGCCCATAGCGTCACCGACGGATTGTTCCGACACGTTGTCGGGGACCGTGCATCTACGGAGGACACTCGTGCGCAAGCTCCTGCCGCTCATCGGCAACTCTCACGGGGGCGGCCGTTCCGCTCTCACCTGCCGCTACCGCTGCGGCGACGCCTGCTTCCACGAGGTGCCGAACACCAGCGACAACGAGTACGCCGGTGACGTCATAGCCCGTGCCTACTCCCGCCGCGCGATGCTCCGCTCCGCCGCCGTCGTCACGGTCGCCTCGGCCGCCGGTACCGCCATCACGCTGAGCGGCAACGGCTCCTCCGCCTCCGCGGACCCGACGGTCGAGGCGCAGAGCGCCGGCGCTGGCGGGGTCAACGCCGAGGGTGCCCGCGGTCTGCGCTTCAAGCCGGTCGCGCCGAACACCGCCGACCAGGTCACCGTCCCCGAGGGCCACGAGCACAACGTGGTCATCCGTTGGGGCGACCCGATCGTCAAGGGCGCGCCGGGCTTCAACCCGGACAACCAGACCGCCGCCGCCCAGGCCGGTCAGTTCGGCTACAACAACGACTTCCTGAGCCTGCTCCCGTTCGGCGGCGCCTACGAGCGCCAGCAGCTGCTCGTGGCCAACCACGAGTACACGGACGAGCAGCTCATGTTCAAGGCGTACGACGCGGCCAACCCGACCCGCGAGCAGGTCGAGATCGCCTGGGCCGCGCACGGCCTGTCCGTGGTCGTGGTCCAGGAGGACCACCGCAGCGGCAAGCTGACCGCCGTCAACCGCCACCGCCTCAACCGCCGCCTGACCGCCACCAGCGAGTTCAAGCTGACCGGTCCGGCCGCCGGCTCCGAGCTGGTGAAGACCTCGGTTGACGCCTCCGGCACCAAGGTGCTCGGCACCCTGAACAACTGCGCCGGCGGCACCACCCCGTGGGGCACCACCCTCCACGGCGAGGAGAACTTCAACCAGTACTTCGGCAACGCCGGTCTGGTCACCGAGCCCACCCAGGCCGCCCGCCTGAAGCGCTACGGCGTGACCGCCGGCGCCACCGAGCGCAAGTGGGAGCGGTTCGACAAGCGCTTCGACGTCGCGCAGGAGCCCAACGAGTCCCACCGCCACGGCTGGGTCGTCGAGCTGGACCCGTACGACGTGAACTCCGTCCCGCGCAAGCGCACCGCGCTCGGCCGCTTCAAGCACGAGGCCGCGCAGCCCCGCCTGACCGAGGACGGCCGCCCCGTCGTCTACATGGGCGACGACGAGCGCTTCGACTACTTCTACAAGTTCGTCTCGTCGAAGCAGATGAAGAAGGGCGACTCGCGCGCGGCGAAGGAGCACAACCTCACGCTGCTCGACGAGGGCACCCTCTACGTCGCCAAGCTCACCGGCGACACCCCTGCCGCCGAGGTCGACGGCTCGGGCAAGCTCCCCACCGACGGCGAGTTCGACGGTTCCGGTGTCTGGATCAAGATCCTCACCTCCTCCCCCTCCGGGAACGTCTCGCACGTCGAGGGCATGACCGCCGAAGAGGTGTCCGTCTTCACGCGCCTCGCCGGTGACAAGGTCGGCGCGACCAAGATGGACCGTCCCGAGGACGTCGAGCCGTCCCCGCGCACCGGCCGCGTCTACATCGCGCTGACGAACAACACGGACCGCGGCAAGCCGGGCAAGGAAGGCGCGACCGAGGCCAACCCGCGCAACCTGAACAAGCACGGCCAGATCCTGGAGCTCGCCGAGAACTTCGACGACGCGGCCGGCGACGGCTTCGCCTGGCGCCTCTTCCTGGTCGCGGGTGACCCGAACGACCCGGCGACCTACTTCGCGGGCTTCCCGAAGGACAAGGTCAGCCCGATCTCCTGCCCGGACAACGTGGCGTTCGACCCGCACGGCAACCTGTGGATCTCCACGGACGGCAACCAGCTCGGCTCGCACGACGGCCTGTTCGGTGTCGCGACCGCCGGTGACCGCCGCGGTGAGCTGAAGCAGTTCCTGACCGTTCCGCGCGGTGCCGAGACCTGCGGCCCGATCATCCAGGACAAGCGCGTCCTGGTCGCCGTGCAGCACCCGGGCGAGATCGACGGCGCGTCCGTCGAGAAGCCGCAGTCGGTGTGGCCCGACGGTCCGGGCAAGATCGTCCGTCCGTCGGTCGTCTCGGTCTGGCGCAAGGACGGCAAGAACATCGGCGTCTGACGTCTGACGTCTGGGCCGAGGTGAGTTGATCCGTGCGGGGGCGGTGGATGTTTCACGTGAAACATCCACCGCCCCCGCTCAACTTCCGTCCGGCAGGCGCCCGACGGGCAGCAGGAGCGTGGTCACGGCGCCCCCGTCGGGGGCGTTGGAGAAGCGCAGCTCGATCTCCAGCACCTCCGCCTGCCCGGCGGCGATGGTCAGGCCGAGCCCGTGTCCCCGTCCGCGCCCCGGATCCCCGGTGCGGAAGCGCCGCGGGCCCTGCTCGATCAGCTCGGCCGGATAGCCGGGCCCGTGGTCCCGTACGGTCACCAGCGGGCCGGTGACGGTCACTTCGACCGGCGGCTGCCCGTGCTTGTGGGCGTTGACCAGCAGGTTGGCCAGGATCCGGTCGAGGCGGCGCCGGTCGGTGAGCACCACCGCGTCCCGCTCGATCCGTACCGCGACGGGCAGCCGGATGCTGGCCGCGGCCCGCTCCACCGCGCGGCCGAGCTCCACCCGGGCCAGGTCGGCCCGTTCGACGCCCGAGTCCAGCCGGGAGATCTCCAGCAGGTCCTCGGTGAGCAGGTGCAGGGCCTTGAGGCGGTCGTTGATCATCTCCTTGGGCCGGCCCTCGGGCAGCAGCGCGGCGGCGGCCAGGGATCCGGTGAGCGGGGTGCGCAGCTCGTGCGCGACGTCCGCAGTGAACCGCTTCTCCGCCTCCAGCCGGGCCTGGAGCGAGGCTGCCATCGAGTCGAGGGCCTGCGCCACGTCCCGCACCTCGTCGCGGGAGCGCGGGCGCGGCCCCTCCCCGCCGGCCGGGAAACCGACGCGTGCGTCGAGGTCCCCGGCGCTGATCCGGCGGGCCACGGCGGCCGTGGTGGCCAGCCGGCTGCTGATGCGGTTGGCGAGGAAGAGACCGGCGAGGGCCACCAGCCCGGCGGCGAGGACGGCGGAGACCAGGATGGCCGCGTCGGTCTCCCGGAGCCGGGTGCGGGTGCTCTCGTAGGGGACCCAGACGGCGAGGGGTCTGCCGTCGGCGGGGCCGGCCGCCCACATGACGGGCTTGCCGTCCTGGGTGCCGGTCATGCTGCCCGTCAGCCCGCGCGCGACCAGCTCGCGCAGCGGGGCCGGGAGGCCGGGCGGGTCGAGGGCGCTGTTCCCGTCGCCGTGCGCGGTGCCGTACTCGTACTGGCTCAGGGCGTAGTCCAGCTCCCGGTCCACGTCCTTGCGGACCTCGCCGACGAGCTGGCGGGCGACCACGTTGTGCACGAGGATGCCGAGCACGGCCGCGACGGCGCAGCACACCGCGGTGGTGGTCATGGCGATCTTCCAGCGCAGGCTGCTCGTCCGGAGCATCGGGGTGCCGGCCTCCTCAGCCCGTGGCCGTGGCCGTGGGCGTGGGCGTGGCCGTGGCTGTGCCGGGGGCCGGGCAGGGGGAGGCGTTGTCCTGGTTCGGGCACTCGTCGAGGGTGAGCTGGTCGAGGTTCATGATCCCGGCATCCGGGTCCCACACATAGTCGGAGATGGAGACCTTCTTCGGGTTCGAGGTCGGCTCGCGGACCGCCAGGTGCTCGGCGGCGACCTCCACGCCCTCCAGGACCGCGCGCCGGGACAGGATGCGGGCGATGGTCCCGTCGTCCTGGACGGTGTAGACGCGCAGTTCGCTGACCCGGCCGTCGATGTCCAGGGCGGTGATCAGCTCCGGTGTGCCGTTGCCCGTCACATCGGCCAGGACCGCGGGGCGGACGGGGCAGTCGGGGCCGCCGTCCACAGCCTGTGTGCAGAGCGCGATGCGCTGGATCGCCCGGGGGTCGACGAGCCGGCCGGTGCCGGCGTCCGCGGTGGTGGCGGCGGTGATGTCGGCCCGTACGACGTCCACGGCGTTCACGCCCCGCATGGACAGCTCGGGGACCTTGGCGAGACCGGGGACGGCGGTGGCCGTGCCGGGCTGCTGGCCGGGGGCCGGGGGGTCGGGGCGGATGTCCTTCCACAGGGTGCGGGGGGCGTGGGCCGTGCCGAGGTCGCCGTCGTCCTGGAGGCCCTCCACGTCTGCGCAGCCCGTCATGGCCGCCAGGGTGGCCGTGGCAGCCGTGAGGAGGATCGCCCGGCTGCGCCGGCGGAGGCTCATGTCCCGATGCTCCCTCGTGGAGGCGGGGCGGGCCCGGGGGCGGAGCCATTGGGGGGACGGCGCGGCGCCGCCGCCTGGGGCTCCGCCCCCGGGACCCCGCGCCTCAAACGCCGGCGGGGCTGGAATGGGGCTCGGCCCGGTGGACGAGTGCGGCGCCGTTGCCGGGGGCCAGCCCCCGGACCCCCGCGCCTCAAACGCCGGCGGGGCTGGAATGGGGCTCGGCCCGGTGGACGAGTGCGGCGCCGTTGCCGGGGGCCAGCCCCCGGACCCCCGCGCCTCAAACGCCGGCGGGGCTGGATGTGGGCCGGTGGGGCTGGAGATCAGCTGGCGGGGCTGGATGTGGGCCGGTGGGGCTGGAGATCAGCTGGCGGGGCTAGGTAGGGGCCGGTGGGCCTGGGTTCGGGCTTGGCTTGGGGCTCGGGCTAGTCGTGGGTGGGGGTTGCGATGGCTCTGGCTGCTGCCAGTTCCTGGCGGACCGGGGAGAGGACGGAGGATTCGTCGACCTCGGGGGGTGGGGTGGGGCGGAGCAGGGTGGGGGTGTCGACTCGGCGGACGCCGTGGGCCAGGGCTCGGAGGTCTGCGGCGATCGCTTCGACCTCCTCGGGGCCCGGGGGGTGTGCGCCGTGGTTGACGCGGACCCGGGCGGCCGTCGTCGCGTCGACGATCCGCTCGACGGCGACCACCAGCGGCCACCAGGCGGCGGCCCGTTCCCCGGTGGGCGGCGGCTCGGTCAGCGCCCGCTGGAACTCGTTGCGCACGCCCGACAGGTCGCGGTAGATGCGGCGGCGGGCCTGGAGCCGGGCGGTGCGGGCCGCCCGGAGTCCGGCTTCGGTGTCGGGGTGGCTGCCGAAGGCGCGCTCCACGTACCGGGCGGCGTCGTCCACCGCGTCGGCGAGCCGGTCGCCGATCCGGGTGTGCCAGCTCTCGGGCCAGAGCATGTACCCGGCGATCAGGGTGATGGCGCAGCCGATCAGGCTGTCGAGCAGCCGGGGCCGGACCAGGTCGAAGCCCTGGTGGTTGAGCAGGTCGGAGAGGAGCAGGATGACCGGGGTGATCGCCGCGGTCTGGAAGGCGTAGCCCTTCACCGAGAAGACGGGGATGAGGGCTGCCAGGACCACCATGACGGGTACGTCCCACCAGCCGCGCGGCACCTCCGAGAGCACCGCCGCCGCGACGACGAGCCCGCCCGCGGTGCCCACGGCGCGCAGCACCGCCCGGGAGAAGACCGAGCCGAAGTCGGGCTTGAGGACGAAGGTGACCGTGAGGGCGACCCAGTAGGAGCGCTCGATCTCCACCACCGATACGAGCGACTGCGCCAGCCCGATGCACAGCGCGAGCCGCAGCCCGTACCGCCAGGAGGCCTCGGAGAACATCATGTCGCGGACCACCCGGCGGGCCCGGACCCGCAGTGCGGCGGGCCGGCCGAGCCGGTCGTCGACGTTGTGCATGTCCGGCTCGGCCAGCGGCACGATCGTCGCGGCGTGCCGCAGGGCCGCGTCGATGGCCCGCTCGGACTGGCCGTCCGGCGCGGGCAGGTCCAGTACGGGGGTGTCCGTGCGGCCCTCCTCGACGGCCGTCGCCAGGTCCCGTACGGCCGCCGGGATCGCGGGGGAGAGGGGCCTGCGGCGCAGGTGTGCGGCGGGCGCGGCCTCGACGAGGGGGATCAGCACGTTCAGCTGGGCCAGCATCCGCACGAGCGAGGGACTGTGGCCGTGCACCCGGGTCCGGCGGCCCAGCACCAGGTCGTAGGCGTGGTTCAGGGACTGGGTGACCTGCTGGCGGCGCGCCTCGTACGCGGGGCCCGGTCCGCCCGCGGCCTCCAGGGTGTCGGCCAGGGCCCGGTAGGCGGCGGCGACGGCGGCCCGCTCCGGCTGCCGGCCGCGCAGCGGCCAGCCCAGCAGGGTCAGCAGCAGGACGAGCAGCCCGCCGGCGCTCAGCAGCAGGGGGGCCGTCCACCAGGGACTGGGCATCGGCAGGCCCGCGCCGACGACGGCGTTCAGCAGGAGCAGCAGCCCCGAGACGGAGGCCACCGTGCCGATGGAGGAGATCATCCCGGAGACCAGGGCGATCAGGGTGAGGACGCCGACCGCGACCCAGCCGTGCCCGAAGACCAGGGTGCCCAGCGCGACGCCCACGGCCCCGAAGAGCTGGGGCACGGCGATGTTCAGGATCCGCATCCGGTAGGCGTCCGCGGTGTCGCCGATGACCCCGGACAGGGCGCCCATCGAGACGAGCGCGCCGTACTCGGGTTCGTCGACGGCGAAGCCGACCGCCAGTGGCAGGGCCAGGGCGACGGCCGCGCGCAGCGCGGCGGCCCAGGGGATCGGCGCGGAACTCGGCCGCAGCCCCTTCAGCAGCCAGGCGGGCGGGGCCAGCGGGCCGAACCGTCCGGCCGCCTGCCCGGCCCGTCCGCTGCGATCGGCCCGACCGGTGCGATCGGTCCGTCCGGTCCGTCCGGTCCGCCCGGACGGTATGTCTTCGGTGCGTTCGGTGCTCATTCCCGCTTCCGTGCCGCCGCTCGTGAATCGGTTCTTCTGCGCTGCTCTATGGATTCTTCTACGGATTTGCGTGCCAATCCGCCCGTTCCGAGCTTATGGGGTGCGGCGCAGTCGGCCGGTCAGCCAGGCGGCCAGCGCGGCGGCCAGCCCGACGGCCAGCACCACCCAGGCAGTGGTCCGCAGGAACGCGGTGAGCGCGTCGTACACCGCTTCGGCGGCGGCCCGGTCGATGTCGGCGGGCAGGTCGTCCAGGGTGAGGCGGCGGCACAGCACCACGGCCGCCCACAGCAGGACGGCGCCGACGGCCAGCCCCAGCCCGGTGGCCACGACGGCCCGGCGGCGCCGGACGCCGACGGCGATGGCCGTGGCGGCCAGCACCACGGTGAGCACGGGGAGCCAGACACCGGCGATCTGCAGCATGCGGAAGCCCTTCCGGAGCGCGCCGAGGTTGTCGTACTCCATGACCTTCACCGAGAGGTGGGTCTCGGGGATGCGGTCGGCGAACGGCACCCCGTTCTCGACGAGATCGCCCTTGACCTGGGCGATCACGGGCGCGAGGTCGACGGTCACGGCGTTGCCGTCGCCGGTGGTCAGTGCCTGGAGGAAGGCGCCGTGGGCGGCGCGGTTCGCGGCGTCCCAGGCGGTTCGGTAGGCCGGTGTGCCGACGAAGGAGTGCAGGGCCTCGCCGAGCAGGGCGTCGACCCCCTCCTGGAAGGGGCCGGCGTCGATCTGCCCGGAGAGGGCCCGGCCGGCCTGGGTGACGACGAGGTTCTGCACGGCGGGATCCGAGGCGAGCGGGGACATGGCCGCGGTGTAGCGGTCGGCGCTGCCGAGTTCGTGATCGGCCCAGTACGCGACGGCGCTCGCGGGCACCAGCAGGGCCACGAGCGCGATGAGTACCGCCGAGAGGAAGGTCCGCACGTCACCAGGGAAAGGGGGCCGGGCGCGCGGCGCGAGCCGGGTTGCTGCGGCCGGGTGGTGCGGGCCGGTCGCACCTCCCTTGCCGATCTTAATCTGGATATCTAATATCCAGATTATGAAGATGAGCGAGGGCGTCGAGTGGGCCCTGCACAGCTGCCTCAACCTGGCCTGGAGCGGTGACGGCCGGGCGGTCTCGGCGGCCCGGCTGGCGGCCTGGCACGAACTGCCCGCCGCGTACCTCAACAAGCAGCTCCAGGCCCTGGCCCGGGCGGGCATCGTCACCTCCACGCCCGGTCCGCGGGGCGGCTTCCGCCTCGCGCGCCCGCTCGACTCCATCTCGCTCATGGACGTGGTCGCCGCTGTCGAAGGGCCGGACGGGGCCTTCCGGTGTGCGGAGATCCGCCGGCAGGGCCCCGGCGGCGGCGAGGAGCCGCCCGCGGCGGACTGCGCCATCGCGCACGCGATGGGCCGGGCCGACTTGGCCTGGCGCCGTGCACTGGCCGCCCAGACCCTCGACGAGATCCGGCAGCAGGCCGAACGGCAGGCCCCCGAGGCCCCCGAGCGGCTCCGCGCCTGGCTCGCGACGGCCTAGGCCGGGCGCGGGCCGCGGCTTCCGCACCGCCCCTCACCTCGGACAACTGACCCAGGAGCTTGGAATGACGCGCAGCATCACCAACCCGGCAGAACTCCACGACCCCACCGGCTACGGCTACGGCCACGTCGTCTCCGCGCCCGGGGAGCAGGTCTTCATAGCCGGCCAGTACGGCTCCGACCCGGCCGGCCACGTCGTCTCCGACGCGTTCGACGCCCAGGTCGGGCAGGCCTTCGCCAACCTCCGCACCGCCCTGGAGGCCGTGGGCCTGGGCCTCGGCGACGTGGTCCGGATCGGGACGTACGTCGTCGGGCACGACCAGGAGAAGCTGGAGGTGCTGCTGCGGCACCTGCACGCCGCCTGGGGCACCGAACTGCCCGCCCAGACGCTGATCGGCGTGGCCGCGCTCGCCCTGCCGGACATGCTCTTCGAGATCGACGCGGTGGCGGTCCGGGCAGCTCCCGCCGCATAGCCGCCACTTGGCCGCCGCTTGCTCCGGTTGCCGGTCCCGGGTTGCGGGTGTGCCCTGGATGATGGGAGAGAGGAGCCCGTCATGGCACATGCGGCACCCACCGCCCCCCGGGGGCACCGGCAGCCGGCGTCCGGTACGGCGGCCCACACGAGCAGGTCGGCCCTCGCGCGACCGCTGCTCATGGGGCTGGTCTACGGCGTCTACGCCGCCTTCATGAAACGTCAGATGGGGCCCGTCGACGCGGGCAACGTCTTCTACGGGATCCTGTGCGGCGCGATCTTCGCCGCCTGCCTGGTGGCCCTGGCCCGGATCGGCCCGCGGCTGGCGGCGGAGCCGCGCGCGGCCGCGTACGCGGTCTTCGCCGGCATCTCCTTCGGCTACCTGTACAGCCTCGCCGGCGAATCCATCCTGAAGAGTTCGGGCCTGGGCCTGCTCGTCGGCGCGGGCGTCGGCATGGCGGCCTTCTACCGCTACCACTCGCGCAACGCCTCTTAGGCCGTCCGGGCCGTCCGGGCCGCCCGTGTACGCCGGAGCCCCGGCCACCCGCCGCGTGCGGGGGCCGGGGCTCTGGCGTGCGTCACTGGGGACAACTCGGCCCGAGCGGTACTTTCGGCAGGGCAAATGCGGACAAAAGGCCGAGGTGATGGGGCGGGTCCGTGGCCGAGACTGAATGAGGCGCCGGTTCCCGTGCCCCGTGGTCGAACCTCACGTGACCACTCTCCGTTGCCGAGGGTGCGGGAACCGGTGCCTCCTCATGTCGTGATGCCCCTGCGCGACGCCCTACGCGGCCGTGTCGTCTCCGGCCGGGGCCTCGGCGGTGCCCTGGGCGGTCTTGGCGGGCTCGGGTTCCTGCTGGCGTGCGGGCGGGGCCGGCGGGGAGAAGCGGGCGGCCTCGGCGCGGAGCATGGCGTTCAGGGCGAGGTACGGGTCGAAGGGCATGGCGGAACCTCACGGTGTTCGGGGGCGTGGGGGGACGCGCGCCAAGGGCGCGCGGCGCTGCTGCTCGGCCTCTCGGTCCGGTCAGCAGCGCAGGACCACACTCCGTACCGCCCGCAGGGAGGTCGCCGATGCGATCGCCCCCGTCGGGGGAGCGACCGGCTTCGTGGGGCCGGACCGGGGAGGTTTCACGTGAAACACCGGCCGCTGCAGTCCCCGTACGCCGGGGACCCCGCGCGCGGGAACCCGTACCGCCACGCGCACTTCCGGATCGCCGGCCGGATCGGCCGGTGCCTCGGTGGGTTCGGCCGGGGCGGTGGGGGCGGGGCGGGGGCCCTCGGCCGTCGTGCCGGACGGGCCGGATCCGCCGAAGCCGAACAGGCACAGCAGCACGGCGCAGAGCACCGTCAGGGCCGTCATCAGGGCCCTGTCCGGTGCTGTCCGCGCACGCCGTGTCCCGCTCATGCGGAGGGTGTGCCCCGACACGCGGGCAGACTCTCCGCCGGGGCGCCTGCGTCCCTCGACCGGGGGACGAAGACACCCCCCACGACCCGTCAGGTGGCCGCAGGGGGTGTCGGTTTCGGGGGCCGCCGCCGGTCAGCGCACGGTGCGCCGGTGTCCGGTGAGACGGGCCAGTACGGCCGTCTCGCCGCTGACCAGACGGAGTTGGGCCCGGCCCGACGGCTCGCTCCGTCCGGGGACCCCGGGGGAGACCCGGGTCACGGTGAACACGGCCGTACGCCGGTCGGCGCGCGCGACCTCGATCGTCTGCCCGCGCCGGAGTTCGCCGAGCCGGGGGAGGTCCGCGCAGACCACGGCGGTGCCGGCCGCGCCCGGGGCCGGACCCGCCGAGTCCCACACGGCGCTGTCCGGGACGGGGGGCTTGGCGTCGGCGGCCCCGGGTTCGAGGTCCTGCGTGTACGGGTCTCCCGGCCCCGCGTCCCTCCCGCCCGGCGGGGTGCCGCCCGTCAGCGGTACGTCCGTTCCGAGGGCCGGGACGAGCAGGCGCAGCGGCAGCGAGGCCGGAAGGGCCGTGACGGCCGACCGCCCGGGACGCCGGGAGCCCTTGCCGGTGGTGTGTCCGCCGGAGTGCTCCAGCTGCCGGGCCAGCCGGCGCGGGCCGGACAGCCCCAGGATCCGCGAGGGCAGGGCGTCGCCCGCGGTCGGGGCGGTCGGCCGGCCGCCTTCGGTGGTGCGCAACACCCCGAGGCCGGTGCACAGCAGAGCCACCGTCAGTACGCCGATCACCCACTTGGCGCGGGGCATGGGAATCCCTCCTGGTCCGGCTCGGGCGGCCGGTCCCGAGAGCAGTGGACCCTTCCGCGCCCCCGGCAGGGCGCGGAACACGGATAACTGACGGCAAGTCATTGCCGCGTGGCCCTCCCTCCGGACGCGTCTTCGCAGATGGCGGGCGGTGGGTCGGGGCCGGACCGGGCGTGGGGGGCGTGCGCCCGAACGGGTGAGAAGGTCAAGGGCGGACCTTGGGCGTGTCGGGTCGGCGGCACGTTCTGCCACATGCGAAAACCTGTCAAGCGGACCGATGTGCCGGTCCGTCGGCCTGAGTTGCGGGGGTGGGCCGGGCGGCTTGTCCTTGGATCATGAATGATCCGTACGCATATGCCCTGGCCATGGGGTCTCCTTGCCTTCCGAACGCTCCGATCCGGTCGGCTCCGATCCGGTCCGTGTCGATCAGGTCGGCTCCGACCCGCTCCGTTTCGATCCGGTCCGTTTCGGACCGCCCGGCCGCGGCCCCCGCCGCGCTCGCGCTCACACCGGCTCCGGCGTCCGGGCCGGCTGCCGGGCGGGCCGCCGTACGGGAGGCAGGACGGGCGCCGCAGCCCGGGTGAGGTACCCGGCGCCGAGCGGCGGGCCGTCCAGCACGGTCGTGGCGGCCGCGGGCTGGAGCCCCGACAGGCGCCGGAGCAGCCCCGGGGCCAGCTCCGGGCCGACCGCCCGGGTCAGCTCCGAGGCCTCGGTGGGGTGGGCGGGCACCCAGCCGATGTGGCGCAGCCCCGACCAGCCCGGTTCCTCGGCGGCCTCCGCCAGGGCGCGGGCGGCGGGGGTCAGCGGCAGCAGGCCGACCGCCGCCGGGGCCCCCGGCTCCGGAGCCCCCGCCGGAGCCGGCCGTACGGACTCGGCGACCGCGAGCCGGGTGAAGGCCGGCCGGGGCAGCTCCGGATGGTCGGCCAGGTCGCTGACGGTCGGGGCCAGGCAGTGCACCCCGGCCGGGAACCCGTCCCGTACGGCCGCGGCGGCGACCGTACGCCCGGCCGGACCGGCGTCTCCGACGGTGACCAGGTGGAATGCCGTACGCCCCTCCCCTCCGGAGGCGAGCGGCAGCAGCGCGGCCGCGGTGGCGGCGGGCTGCTCCACGCACCAGACGGCGTCGAAGCGGCCGGTCCGGGCCGGGGGAACCGGAGGCGCGGGTGCGGCGCCGGCCAGGACCTCGGCGCCCCGGCGCGCGTCGAGCCGGGCCGCGAGGAGGTCCACGTACTCGGGATACAGCCCGATCAGCGCGAGCTGACGGGCCAGCAGGAGCCTGCTCTGCCGTACGTCGGTGGCGGTGAGCAGGGTCAGGTGGTGGCCGCGGCCGAGCAGCTCGGCGGCGAGCCGGATGCCGGTGGGGCTGGCGCCCCCGGCGAGGGCGATGTGCACGGCGGACTCGTTTCGAAGGAGGTGGGCGCGTGCGGCTACGCGGTGGCGGTGCTTCCCGGTGCTCCGGGCGCCAGGGCGGGCTCGACGGCCCGGGCGGGCGCGGTGGCTCCGGTTGCCCCGACGGCCCCGACGGCCCCGACTGCCCCGGCGGTCTCGGCGGCGGCCGGGACCGGTGGCAGCGGTGCGGTGACGGTGACCTCGCCCGGGATGGCGACCCGTGCGAGGAAGGCCCCGCGCTCGGGGCCGGCGCCGATGACGGAGAAGCAGACGGTGTCGCCCGCGCCGACCAGGCCGTTGATCACGTCGGTGTAGAAGAGCACCGGGGTCGCGGAGGTGACGAGGTTGCCGAGTTCGCGGGCGTGCGCCGGGGCCTTCCGCGTGTCCAGGCTGGCGAGCTGGTGGTAGTTCTCGACCAGGGCCGGTCCGGCCTGGTGCGTGTAGATCCGCCGGACCTCGTCCACGAAACCGGGACGGTGGGCGTCCATGGTCTCCTGGTTCAGCATCATGCCGCGCGAGTAATAGCGGGCCAGTTCCGGTCCGTTGAGTCCGAACGCGGAGAGCTCGGCGGACCCCGGAAAGCCCGGCGGGTGGGTGGCGCCGCCACCGGGGTAATGGATGAGCGGATCGCTGAATCCGGGCTCGCCCCCGAAATCGAGGGAATCGCGCGAATAGAAACCGAGCCCGCCCTCGAAACCCTCGTCCCGCTCGAATACGAGCGCGGTCGCCGCGTCGGAGAACAGTGCCCCGGAACACCACAGGGTGTGCGCGAAGGGATGCTCCCCGTCCGCGCCGCTGTACTGGGAAATGACGCCGTTCTCGTCGATTCCGATGGGGCTCGCGGCGTTGTACGAGATCACCAGCGCCCGGCGGGCCCCCGTCCGGGCCAGGTGCGCGGCGACACGGGAGAGCCCGCCGCAGCCGGCGCCGAGCTGGAAGGGCGGCACGCTGTCCGGGATGCGCAGGCGGCGCAGCAGGTTGAAGGCGTCCTGGTCGAGCATGATCTCGTACGGGGTGCACGTGGCGACGAACACGGCGTCGATGTCCTCGGGCTCGGCGAGGGCGGAGCGCAGGGCCGCGCGGGCGACGTCGGCGACGGTGTCGAGCGAGGCGAAGCGCTCCCGGTCCCAGCTCTTGGAAGTGACGCCGAGTATGCGCTCGATATCGGCGCCACTGACTTCCTCACCGGCCCGTTTGCGGTGCGGTATGTGCGCGAGCCGGGCCCATTCCTCGACGGATATGACCTCGCCGATCTGGGCACCGACACCGGAAATCCGATAGGGGAACGGGTACGCGTACGCGGCGGGGGCGGGGGGATTGGCCGTTTCCGAGGCAGACATGCTTCTCCGGTCCGTGGAATCCGATGGGGACGGCTCCAGCGAACACCAGGGAGCGGACCGGGAGAAGGGAATGCGGGGGGTGCAGGGGTGAAAGCGTTGAATACGGACTCCCGCCGCGGGCGGACCCCGTGAGCGGGCGGCGGGTGGCCAATGCCTGGCTGGGGGACCTGCTGGCCGAGGCCGGGTGGAGCGGGGCGGAGCTGGCGCGGGCCGTCAACGCGCTGGGGACCCTGCACGGGCTGGCCCTGCGCTACGACCGGACCGCCGTCGCGCACTGGCTGTCGGGCACCCGGCCGCGCCGGCCCGTGCCCGAGCTGATAGCGGCGGCGCTGACGGAGCGGTGCGGGCGGCTGGTCACGGTGGCGGAGGCGGGCCTCGGCGCGGGCTCCGTGGGCCCCGGCGTACGGCCCGGCCCGGGGGCGGTGACGGCGCCCGGGGCCGCCGGGGGCGAGGGGCTGCTCCGGCTCGCGCTGCAGGCCAGGGCGGACGTGGACCCGCACGGCAGGGCGGCGCTCCTGCGCAGCCCGTACCAGCCGGTGCCGGTCCCGGCCCCGGTGTGGGACCCGGACCCGGCCGAGGGCGGCCGCGGCGAGGGCGCACGTACGGGCAGGGGTACGGACGGAGACGCGGGCAGGGGTACGGACGGAGACGCGAGCAGGGGTACGGACGGAGACGCGAGCAGGGGTGCGGACGGAGACGCGAGCAGGGGTACGGGCATAGGCGCGAGCAGGGGTACGGGCACAGGTACGGGCAGGGACGCGAGCACGGGTACCGGCATCGCCGAGCTCGCCGCGCGGCGGCATCTCGCGGCGCACGCGGAGCAGTTGAGGGCCCTCGCGGGGAGCTTCTCGGGCCTCTACCTCACCCACGGCGGCGTCCACACCCGCGCGGCCCTGGCCGCCTGGCTGGCCCAGGACGCGGGCGCCTTCGCGGCCCGCCACGCGGACGGCCCGGGGCCCGCCCTACGCGGCCGGGAGGTCTCGGGCCGCGGTCGCGGGTCGGCGGACGTGTGGCGCGGGTACGCCCAACTCACGTACCTCCTGGGCGAGATGACGGCGGACTCCGGGTACCACGGGCTCGCGCAGGAGTACCACGGCATCGCCCTCGGGCTGGCCCGGCAGGCCGACGACCGGCGGATGTACGCCATCACCCTGCGCGCGATGAGCGCGCACGCCGGCCGGCTCGGGCAGCCCGCGCACGCGGTACGGCTCGCCCGGACGGCGGTGGAGACCGCGCCCGCCGACGGGGAACCCGGCACGCTGGCGTTCCTCCTGGTCCAGCGCGCGGCCGCGCACGCCCACGCCGGTCAACGGGCCGCCGCCGCAGCGGATCTGGCCACCGCCGACCGGTTGCACGGGCAGCACGCGGTGCAGCCGCCCGACGGGCCGTTCGACTCGTACGCCCGGGCCGATCTCGACTTCGCCCGGGCCCGCACCCACCTCGCCCTCGGCGAGTTCCCGGCCGCGGCCGACGCCCTGGAGCGGTCCCTGCGCGGCCGCGCGGCCGGCCAGCACCGGGCCACCGCGCTCACGCACGCCGCACTCGCCGAAACCCTGCTGCGCCTCGGGCACCTCACCCGGGCCTGCGAACACTGGCGGGCGTTCCTCACCGCGGCCCCGGCGGTGCAGTCGCGTGCGGTACGGGAGGCACTCGGCCGGCTGCTGCGCGACCTGACCCCGTACCGGCGTACGCGGGAGGCCGTCCCGACCGTCGCGATGGCCCGGGCGCTGGCGGAACGGCTGCCGTGAGCGGGCGCGGCGGGGGGTAGCGCGGCGGGTCGCTCAGTCCGAGGGGGCGGCCCACCGGTAGCGGACCTCGGGCACCGGGAAGCCGTCCGCCTCGTCGACGAGGACACCGCCGTCGGGGCGGAAGCCCGCGAGCTCGTAGAAACGGCGTGCCCGGGCGTTGCCTTCGAGCACCCACAGCCGTACCGCGGGGTAGGGCGCCCGGCGCAGCACCTCGGTCAGCAGAGCGCGGCCGACGCCGGTGCCGATGACGTCGGGCCGCGCGTACAGGGCGTACAGCTCGCCCTCGTCCGGCGCCGTGCCCTCGGGATCCGCGCCCTGCGCGGGGCCGAAGGCGGCCCATCCGAGGACCGCCCCGTCGGGGCCCTCGGCCACGAGGTTGGTCACGGCGTTGCCCGGATCGGCGAAGGCCGCGCGCCGCTGCTCGGCGTACTCGGCGACGCTGAGGCCGTCCAGGTAGGACTGCGGCATCAGCCCGGCGTAGGCGTGCCGCCAGCCGCTCACGCGCACGGCGGCGACGGCGTCGATGTCGGGCTCGGTCATCTCGCGTACGGAGTGGCGGGGTTCCCCCAGGCCGGTGGCGTCGTCCATGCGGGGAGTCTGCCAGCCGAGCCCGAGGCCCGGCACCGGGATTTCAGGGCCGCCGGGGGCCGACCGGGACCGTCGCCGTCACCGTCTTCCGGCCAAAAGGACGAGGCGGGACCAGGACCCCGGCGGCCATTCCTCCACCACGGGCACCCTCGACGCCTACAGCCAGCCGGTCACCGTCACCGCTCGGCCCGCCTGAAAGAACCTGGGCGAAGCCCGAACGTTCTGCGATGGTTCTCCGTCCTAGGAACCGCAGAAGGGGAGGTGGGCATTGCTGCGGTGGAGAGCCCGGTTCAAGGAGGAAGACCCGCTCGATGCGGGGCTGGTGGGAAGAGTCCGCGCGATCCTGACGCTCGGGGGTGTTCCGCCCTCAGACCTGGAGGACGGCGTGCAGCAGGTGCGCCTGCGGCTGCTGGAGCGTGAGGCCGGCGGCCGAGAGGCACCCCGGGACGTGGGGGCGTGGACGGCGGTCGTCGCGTCCCACGTGGCGGTGGACTGGCACCGGTCCCGCCGGAGGCAGCAGCAGTTGAGTGAACGGCTCGTCGCGCAGCGGTCCGTGGACCGGCATGGCGGCGAGGAGGCGCACCCGCTGACTTCGGCGGTGGGCGAGGGGTTGGAAGGCCTGCCCCCGGTCCAGCGTCAGCTCCTGGCGCTGCGCTTCTACGCGGATCTTTCGGTGGGGCAGATCGCCGCTCATCTCGGCATCCCGGAGGGCACGGTCAAGAGCCGCCTGCACACGGCTGTGGGCGCTCTGCGCCGGCAGCTCCATCAGAGCGAGGGGATCTGACGGTGAACGAATACGAGGCGTCGGAAGCGGACGAGGCGGTCGTCCCCGACGATGATCCGTTGATGCTGGCCATCACGGGTGCGTCGGCGCCGGCCGGTTTGCGGCAGGACCCGGGCGCGGTCGAACGCTACGAGGCGGCGCTCGCGGATGTGAGCCTGCTGCGGACGCAGTTGGCTCGGATCGCTGATGGCGGGGCACTGCCGGCGGAGTCGGGATCGAGCACGGGTGAGGTCGCCGTCCCATCGGGAAAGCGCCCCCGGAGGAAGCTGATGCTCGGGCTGGCGGCAGTGACGGCGGCGGCGGCCTTGCTTGGCGGGCTGGGACTCGCCAGGAGTGCTGCGGGAGGGGGGCACACCGCGAAGCTCACGACGACCGGCATCGTGTCCTGCGCCCGGGTGATCGCCGAAGGCACAGTCAGGCAGGTCGAGCCGTCCGAGGACGGCGGGCTGCGGGTCGTGCTGGATGTGGAGCTGTACCTGAAACCACAGGGCGGCGAGCGGACGCTGAGCTACACCCTGGGTGATGGCGACGGCGGTGTCCCGGCCGTCGGCGCGCGCGTGCTGGTCAGCATCTCCCGGTTCCGGGACGAGCCCGTGCAGCAGTACACGGGGGAGGACGCGGCTTCGGCCCGGCAGTGGATGCAGGAGGCCTTGCCTGGCTCCGCGTCCGTACCGTGCGAAGGCCGCGGCTGACAGACCGCGGCCGAAGTGGACGGTGTCACCGAGGGCCCGTACCGCCGGTGGCCCTCGGTGACATCTCCGCGCGCTTCGGTGCCGAAGCCTTCCGTGCGTTCAGGCCCTCACCGCTTGAGGTCCCGCAGGGCCGTGTTCAGTTCCAGGACGTTGACGCGCGGGTCGCCCATGAAGCCGAGGGTGCGGCCCTCGGTGTGGGCCTTCACCAGCTTCGCGACCTCCGCCACCGGGAGCCCGTTGCGCTGGGCGACGCGGGCCGTCTGGAGCTCCGCGTAGGCCGGGGAGATGTCCGGGTCCAGGCCGGAGCCCGAGGAGGTCACCGCGTCCGCCGGGATCTGGGCGAGCCGCGGGGCGTAGCCCGGGACGGTGTTGTCGAGCAGGACCTTGGCCTTGGCCTCCTGCACCGACTTCAGCAGGTCCGGGCTGTCCGCCGCCTTGTTGGTGGCGCCGGAGACCAGCAGCTCGTACTGCGTGTTGACGGTGTTCTTGCCGAGTCCCGCCGCCGGGCGGCCCTGGAACCAGCGCAGGTCGTCCCCGTACGACTGGCCGATCAGGGAGGAGCCGACGACCTTGCCGCTCGCGTCCTTGATCTCGGAGCCGTTGGCCTGGCGGCCGAAGGCGGCCTGGGCGATGCCGGTGATGGCGAGCGGGTAGAGGACCCCGCACAGCACGGTGAGGACGAGGAGGGCGCGCAGCCCGGCGCCGAGCAGGCGGGCGGTGTTGCCTACGGAGTTGTTCATGAGGTCACTACGTTCCTAAGTCAGCAGAGCCCTGGTTCAGCGCAGGCCGGGGATGAGGGAGACGACCATGTCGATGAGCTTGATGCCGATGAACGGGGCGACGAGGCCGCCGAGTCCGTAGAGCGTGAGGTTGCGGCGGAGCATCTTGTCGGCGCTGGTGGGCCGGTACTGGACGCCCTTCAGGGCGAGCGGGACCAGGGCGATGATCACCAGCGCGTTGAAGATGACGGCGGAGAGGATCGCGGAGTCGGGGGAGTGCAGGCCCATGACGTTGAGCTTGTCGAGGCCCGGGTAGACCGCCGCGAACATGGCCGGGATGATCGCGAAGTACTTCGCGACGTCGTTGGCGATGGAGAAGGTGGTCAGCGCGCCGCGGGTGATCAGCAACTGCTTGCCGATCTCCACGATCTCGATGAGTTTGGTGGGGTTGGAGTCCAGGTCCACCATGTTCCCGGCCTCCTTGGCGGCCGAGGTGCCGGTGTTCATCGCGACGCCGACGTCCGCCTGGGCGAGGGCCGGGGCGTCGTTCGTACCGTCGCCCGTCATCGCGACGAGCTTGCCGCCGGCCTGCTCCCGCTTGATGAGGGCCATCTTGTCCTCGGGGGTGGCCTCGGCGAGGAAGTCGTCGACGCCCGCCTCCTCGGCGATGGCCTTGGCGGTCAGCGGGTTGTCGCCGGTGATCATGATGGTCTTGATGCCCATGCGCCGCAGCTCGTCGAAGCGTTCGCGCATGCCCTCCTTGACCACGTCCTTGAGGTGGATGACGCCGAGGACGCGCGCGCCCTTCTCGTCCTCCACGGCCACCAGCAGCGGCGTGCCGCCGGCGCCGGAGATCTCGTCGACCCTGGCTCCCGCGTCGGGGGCGACCGTACCGCCCTGTTCGCCGACCCAGGCGATGATCGAATTGGCGGCGCCCTTACGGACCTTGCGGCCGTCCACGTCCACGCCCGACATGCGGGTCTGCGCGGTGAAGGGGATCCATTCGGCGCCCACCAGTTCGCCCTGGTGGCGTTCGCGCAGGCCGTACTTCTCCTTCGCGAGGACCACGATGGAGCGGCCCTCGGGGGTCTCGTCGGCCAGCGAGGAGAGCTGGGCGGCGTCGGCCAGCTCGGCGGCGATGGCGCCGGTGACGGGGACGAACTCGGAGGCCTGGCGGTTGCCGAGGGTGATGGTGCCGGTCTTGTCGAGGAGCAGGGTCGAGACGTCGCCGGCGGCTTCCACCGCGCGCCCCGACATGGCCAGGACGTTGCGCTGGACCAGGCGGTCCATGCCCGCGATGCCGATGGCGGAGAGCAGGGCGCCGATGGTGGTCGGGATGAGGCAGACCAGCAGCGCGGTCAGCACGATCATCGACTGCTTGGCGTGCGCGTACATCGCGAACGGCTGGAGGGTGACGACGGCGAGCAGGAAGACGATGGTGAGGGACGCGAGGAGGATGTTGAGCGCGATCTCGTTCGGCGTCTTCTGCCGGGAGGCGCCCTCGACCAGGTTGATCATGCGGTCGATGAAGGTCTCGCCGGGCTTCGTCGTGATCTTGATGACGATCCGGTCGGACAGCACCTTGGTGCCGCCGGTGACGGCGGAGCGGTCGCCGCCCGACTCGCGGATGACCGGGGCGGATTCGCCGGTGATGGCGGACTCGTCCACGGACGCGACGCCTTCGACCACGTCGCCGTCACCGGGGATGACGTCCCCGGCCTCACAGACCACGAGGTCGCCGATACGGAGGTCCGTGCCCGGGACCTGTTCCTCGACGGCGCCGTTCAGGCGGCGGGCGACGGTGTCGGTCTTGGCCTTGCGCAGGGTGTCGGCCTGGGCCTTCCCGCGGCCCTCGGCCACCGCTTCGGCGAGGTTGGCGAAGATGGTGGTCAGCCACAGCCAGACGGTGATCGCCCAGCCGAAGAGGTTGCCCGGGTCGGAGATCGCCAGCGCGGTGGTCAGTACGGAACCGATCAGCACCACGAACATGACCGGCGACTTGACCATCACCCGGGGGTCGAGCTTCTTCACCGCGTCCGGGAAGGACTTGAGCAGCTGCTTCGGGTCGAAGATGCCGCCGCCGATCTTGGCCTTCTCGGGCTTGTGACCGCTGGGCAGGTCCCCGTGCGGGGCGCGGGTGGGGGTGACGGTGCTCATGAGGCGAGCCCTTCGGCGAGCGGGCCCAGCGCCAGGGCCGGGAAGTAGGTGAGGCCCGTGACGATGATGATCGTGCCGACGAGCAGGAAGGTGAACAGCGGCTTCTCGGTGCGCAGGGTGCCCGCGGTGGCCGGGACCGGCTGCTGTTCGGCGAGCGAGCCGGCCAGGGCCAGGACGAAGACCATCGGCAGGAAGCGGCCGAGGAGCATCGCCAGGCCGGTGGTCGTGTTGAACCACTGGGTGTTGGCGTTCAGCCCCGCGAAGGCCGAGCCGTTGTTGTTTCCGGCCGAGGTGTAGGCGTAGAGGATCTCGGAGAATCCGTGAGCGCCGCCGTTGGACATGGAGTGTCCGGGGGTGGGCAGGGCCATCGCCAGGGCCGTGAAGCCGAGCACCACGGCCGGGGTGATGAGGATGTAGCAGGCCGCGAACTTGATCTGGCGGGTGCCGATCTTCTTGCCCAGGTACTCGGGGGTGCGGCCGACCATCAGGCCGGCGATGAACACCGCGATGATCGCCATGATCAGCATGCCGTAGAGCCCGGAGCCGACGCCGCCGGGCGCGATCTCGCCGAGCTGCATGCCCAGCAGCTGGATCCCGCCGCCGAGGCCGGTGTAGGAGGAGTGGAAGGAGTTGACCGCGCCGGTCGAGGTCAGCGTCGTGGCGACCGAGAAGATCGCGGACGCGCCGATCCCGAAGCGGGCCTCCTTGCCCTCCATCGCACCGCCCGCGGCCTGGAGCGCCGGGCCGTGGTGGCCGAACTCCGTCCACATCATCAGGGCGGTGAAACCGAGCCAGATGGTGACCATCGTGGCGAGGATCGCGTAGCCCTGGCGGACCGAGCCGATCATGCGCCCGAAGGTGCGGGTGAGGGAGAAGGGGATGAGGAGGATCAGGAAGATCTCGAAGAGGTTCGAGAAGGGGGTCGGGTTCTCGAAGGGGTGGGCGGAGTTGGCGTTGAAGTAGCCGCCGCCGTTGGTGCCCAGCTCCTTGATGGCCTCCTGCGAGGCGACCGCCCCGCCGTTCCACTGCTGCTTCGTCCCCAGGCTGTGTCCATTTACAAACTGCCCGACCTCGTGGATGCCGGAGAAGTTCTGGATGACCCCGCAGGCCACGAGCACGACCGCGGCGACCAGCGACAGCGGGAGCAGGATGCGGACGGTGCCGCGGACCAGGTCCGACCAGAAGTTGCCGAGCTCGCCGGTGCGGGAGCGCGCGAAGCCCCGTACGAGGGCCACCGCGACGGCCATGCCCACGGCGGCGGAGAGGAAGTTCTGCACCGCGAGGCCGCCGGTCTGCACGAGCGGGCCCATGGCCTGCTCACCGGCGTACGACTGCCAGTTCGTGTTCGACACGAAGGAGGCGGCGGTGTTGAAGGCCTGGTCCGGCTTGATGGAGACGAAGCCGAGCGAGCCGGGCAGGTGGCCCTGCAGGCGCTGGAGCAGGTAGAGGAAGAGGACGCTCACCGCGGAGAAGGCGAGGACCGAGCGCAGGTACGCCGGCCAGCGCATCTCGGCGTTGGGGTTGGCGCCGACGGCCTTGTAGATCCACTTCTCGGGGGCGTAGTGCTTCTTCGAGGAGTAGACGCGGGCCATGTAATCGCCCAGGGGGCGATAGGCGAGGGCCAGGGCCGCGAAGAGCGCGAGCAACTGGAGCACCCCGGCGAGGACGGGACTCATCGGCGCTAGAACCTCTCCGGGAAGACGAGGGCGACGACGAGGTAACCCAACAGCGCGACGGCGACCAGCAGGCCGACAACGTTTTCGGCGTTCAAAGCTTGGCCACCCCCTTGGCGACGAGGACGACCAGCGCGAAGACCGCGATCGTGGTGACGACGAAGGCCAGATCGGCCATCGTGAGCTCCCGGAGGGTTCGAGGGCGGGCGTTTTTCGGACACCTCTGAGTGGAACGCCTTTTCGGGTCCTCACAGGCTTCCTTGACGGGGCCCATACGCCCCTTGGCGCGGCCTTGACGGGTCCCTAACGCGGGTGGACGTGGCGTTCGCTCAGAGTAAGTGGATGTGTGTGGATATGCACGATGTGTGGCGGTATCGACCCTGAGGGCGGAAGATCGAATTCCGTATATTGGAAATTCTTTTCCGGGATGTGGTATTCGCGTTATGCTCCGGGCGTCCGCACGCGGAAAGCCGGCCCTGCCAGGAGGAAATGCCATGTCCGAGAGTCGTGTCGCCCTGATCACCGGGTCCTCCTCCGGCATCGGCGCCGGCATCGCCCGCAGGCTGGCCGCGGCCGGCATCCGCGTGGTCCTGAATTCGGCGCGCAGCGAGAGCGCGGGCAAGGCGCTCGCCGCCGAACTGCCCGACGCTATCTACCTCTGATCTTGGCCAGTGCTGCGCCCTTCCCGGCTGGGGGAAAGGCCATCCTTGGGCCGGAGGCGCGGCGCGCCGGAGTGCTCTGCGCTTGTGTCGTGACGGTCAGAGGGGGCGCTGCTGGTTCTTGCGAGCTGGGCTTTCGGTGGGTAGTGCACGAGCAGGTGCACGTGGTCTTGTTCCCCGTTGAACGAACGCTTTCCGCCTGTACTTGGTGACGAAAACCAAGTGAACGTGCAGGTTGTAGAAAACGTGGCGACTGGTTCTGACATCGGGATGAAGGTTCCAGCGCGGTGACGTAAACCCCTGTTATGTTCCGGATCGTGAGTCAAGGCATCATGGTCAAGCGGCAGTTCGGGCACCGTGCCCGGCTCGCGCTGTCGCCTGCCGAGGTGTTGAAGGCTGACGGTCAGGCGCACGCGGCCCGCACTGTGTGGAACTGTCTGCACGCCTGGTGGCAGATGATGCCGAAGGATAAGCGGACTCTGGCGAATGCGGATGCTGCGATCCGGCAGGGCCGCGAGGAAATTGACTTTCTTGCTGTTCTTCCGGCCCAGGCAGCGCAAGCAGTACTCAAGACGTATTTCCAGGCATGGAAGAACTGCTGGGACGGCCACGCCGACGCCCCCAATTTCAAGGGCCGGTTCCGCACGGTGATGTCCGTGGACATTCCGCAGGGCCGTGACCTGAACATCACGCGAGTGCATCGCCGCTGGGGCATGGCCAATATCTCCAAGGTGGGTCGGGTCCGTTTCCGGTGGACCAAAGACATACCCGTTGGCAAGCACGCCAACGAGGAGAACCGGATCACCGGGGCCCGTCTGGTCAAGGACGCGCTGGGCTGGCACATCGCCTTCCGCATCCAGACCCTGGAGGCCAAGCCCGACCGCCACCAGGGGCCGGACATCGGCATCGACGTGGGCGTCACCGTCCCCATCGCCCTCTCAGATGGCGCAACTTACGAACACGACGAGTGGCTGACCAGCAAGGAGCAGGCGAACCTCCTGCGTCTGGAGCAGCGCGCCGCCCAGCGCAAGGCACACCGCAAGCCCGGCGAGCGCACCAGCCGCCGGCTGCACCGCACCTACGACCAGATCGCAGGACTCCGCGCGAAAGCCAAGCGCAGAGCCCTGGACTGGCAGCACCAGACGACCACCACCATCGCCCGCACCTACGGCACGGTCGTGGTCGAAGCACTCACCATCACGAACATGGTCAAGTCCGCCAAGGGAACCATCGAGGCGCCGGGGAAGAACGTCGCCCAGAAATCCGGGCTGAACCGCTCCATCAGCGGGGAGGCATGGGGTCGGACGGTCGCCATGCTGGCGTATAAGACTGCCCGGTACGGCGGCACCTTGGTCAAGGTTCCCGCCCCTGGCACCTCCCGGCGCTGCTCCGTCTGCGGCCGCACTACGCCCGGCAGTAGGGAGTCCCAGGCCGTGTTCGTGTGCAAGAACCCGGACTGCGGCTGGTCGGGCAACGCCGACCACAACGCGGCCCGCAACGTCTTACACCTGTACCGGATGGGCCTCGCGCTCATCCCGGCTGCCGGAAGGGCAGTCGTCAGGCGCGCCAAGCGCGTCAAGCCCGCTGCCGCGAGGTAAGCAGGAATCTCCCGGCCTCAGCCGGGAGAGCACTTCACGTCCGGGGCGACGTCGCGGACGCCGACGACGCGCGGCGGATCGTCAAGGCGGCGATCGACGCGTACGGACGGCTCGACATCCTGGTCAACAACGCGGGCGTCACCCGGTTCATCCCGCTGGGCGACCTGGACGCGGCCGACGCCGACGCCTGGCGCGAGATCTTCGAGGTCAACGTCGTCGGCACCTGGCAGATGATCACCGCCGCCACCCCCCATCTGCGCGAATCCGGCGCGGGCTCGATCATCAACATCTCCTCGGTCTCCGCGACCCGCGCGCTCGGCAGCTCCATCCCCTACGCCGTCAGCAAGGCCGCGGTCAACCACATGACCCGGTTGCTGGCCTCCCAGCTCGGACCCGCCGTCCGGGTGAACGCGATCGCGCCCGGCCTGATCGACACCCCCTGGTACGAGGGCGAGGACCAGGTGTGGGAGAGCTCGCGGGAGTGGATCACGGAGAACACCCCGCTGCGCCGCGTGGGCACTCCGGAGGACGTGGCCGAGGCCGCGCTCTACCTGGTCGACGCCGCCTACACGACCGGCGACGTGCTCACCGTCGACGGCGGCCGGCACGTCGTCTGACGCACCGCTGAGGCACACCTGACGCACCCGCCGACGCACCGCCGGCGCACCCGCCCGGGCCTGCCCCGACCCGCCCCCGCGGCTCCCGGCCATCCCCACCGGATTCCACATCGTGGACAACTACCCTCGGAATATGAACGCAGAAGCCGACGCACGCGACGCCGCCACTCAGGCAACCTCCGCAAAGGCCACCGTGAAGGCCGACGACCGCAGTCACGTCTTCCACTCATGGTCGGCCCAAGAGCTCATCGACCCGCTCGCCGTGGCCGGTGCCGAGGGTTCCTACTTCTGGGACTACGACGGCAACCGCTTCCTCGACTTCTCCAGCGCCCTCGTCTACACGAACATCGGCTACCAGCACCCGAAGGTGGCCGCGGCCATCGCCGAGCAGGCCGGCAAGCTCTGCACCGTCGCGCCCGGCTTCGCCGTCGACGTGCGCTCCGAGGCCGCCCGGCTGATCGCCGAGCGCACCCCGGGCGACCTCGACAAGATCTTCTTCACCAACGCGGGCGCCGAGGCCGTCGAGAACGCCGTCCGCATGGCCCGGGTGCACACCGGCCGGCCCAAGGTGCTCTCCGCGTACCGCTCGTACCACGGCGCCACCTCCACCGCGATCAACCTCACCGGGGACGCGCGCCGCTTCGGCAACGACACCGCCACCGCCGGCGTCGTGCACTTCTGGGGCCCCTTCGCCTACCGCTCGCCCTTCTACGCGGCCGACCCCGCCGAGGAGTGCGAGCGCGCGCTGCGCCACCTGGAGGACACCATCGTCTTCGAGGGCCCGCAGTCCATCGCCGCGATCATCCTGGAGACCGTCGGTGGCGCCCCCGGCGTGCTCGTGCACCCCGACGGCTACCTGGCCGGTGTCCGCGCGCTCTGCGACCGCTTCGGCATCGTCTTCATCCTCGACGAGATCATGGTCGGCTTCGGCCGCACGGGTAAGTGGTTCGCCTCCGAGCACTGGGATGTGACCCCCGACCTGATCTGCTTCGCCAAGGGCGTGACCAGCGGATACGTCCCCCTCGGCGGGGTCGCCATCTCGGCCGCCATCGCGGAGACCTTCGCCCGCCGGCCCTACCCGGGCGGGCTGACGTACTCCGGGCACGTGCTGGCCTGCGCCGCCGCCGTCGCGACGATCAACGTCATGGAGGAGGAGGGCATCGTCGAGCAGTCCGCCCGCACCGGCGCGGAGCTGCTCGGGCCGGGCCTCGCCGCCATCGCCGAACGCCACCCGTCCGTCGGGGAGGTCCGGGGTCTGGGCACGTTCTGGGCCCTGGAACTCGTACGGAACAAGGAGACGCGCGAGCCGCTGGTCCCGTACAACGCCGCCGGCGCCGACAACGCGCCGATGGCCGAGTTCGGGGCGGCCCTGAAGAAGGCCGGCCTGTGGCCGCTGCTCGCCGGGAACCGCATCCACGTCGCGCCGCCCTGCAACGTGTCCGCCGAGGATGTGGACAAGGGCCTGCGGATCATCGACGAGGCCCTGACGGTGGCCGACGCGCACACGGTCTGACCTGCGCAGATCGTACGGTTGCCCAAGCCGTGGGTGCCTGTTCTCGGAGGATTCGCTCCCTTACGAACAGCATGGAGACGTGCTGGAATCAACAGGCACCTACGGACCGGGATGCACGTCAGTCCCGGGGCGGTCCACGCGGGGAATCGGCGTGACCGAACGGCGGGGGGCGGGCTGCGCGTCCGCCGGACGCCGGGCGTACGGGATCCAGACGACCGGACTCCGTGTTCCCGAGTACCCGAAGGAAGACAGCGCATGAGCAAGCACATCCTCGCCCAGAACCAGTACGGCAAGGCCGAGAACCGCATCGTCAAGGTCACCCGCAAGGGCAGCGACGGTTCCTGGCACGAGATCCGCGACCTCAACGTCTCCGTCGCGCTGCGCGGCGAGTTCCGCGACGTCCACCTCACCGGTGACAACGCCAACTGCCTGCCCACGGACACCACCAAGAACACGGTGTACGCCTTCTCCAAGGAGCACGGCGTCGCCTCCCCCGAGGCCTTCGGCATCCTGCTCGCCAAGCACTTCGTCTCCTCCCAGCAGCCCATCCGCGAGGCGCAGATCCGCGTCGAGGAGTACGCCTGGGAGCGGATCCCGGTCCCGACGCGCAAGGAGCAGCACTCGTTCGCCCTCAAGGGCACCGAGGTGCGCACCGCGCAGATCACGTACAGCGAGACCACCGGTCTCCAGGTGATCTCGGGTCTGAAGGACCTGACCGTGATGAACTCGACCAACTCCGAGTTCCACGGCTTCATCAAGGACAAGTACACGACGCTGCAGGAGGCGTACGACCGCATCCTGGCGACCAAGGTCACCGCGCGCTGGGCGCACTCGGCGCTCGCCGCCGACGACGCCGAGTACGACTGGGACCAGTCGTACAAGAAGGTCCGCAAGAACATGCTGGAAGCCTTCGCGGAGACCTACTCGTACTCCCTGCAGCAGACCCTGAACCAGATGGCCGAGCGCGTGCTCGACAACTGCCCCAAGGTCAACGAGGTGCGCCTCAACCTCCCCAACAAGCACCACTTCCTCGTCGACCTGGAGCCCTTCGGCCTCAAGAACGACAACGAGGTCTACTTCGCGGCCGACCGCATGTACGGCCTCATCGAGGGCACCGTGCACCGCGACGGCGTGCAGCCGGTGATCGCGACGAGCGACTGGATCGTGGCGTAGCGCCCGCTCCGCTCCGCAGGTAGTTCGGCCCGGACCGCGTCGCGGGGTCCGGGCCGTTCCGCGTCCTAGGGCTGATCGGGTCGTTCCGCGTCCTAGGACTGCTCAGGTCGCTCCTGCGGCTGTCCCACGAGCAGGTTCCAGCGTCCGGAGCGCCCCGTCAGGGTCGTCACCGACTCCGGGCGTACGTCGAGCCGCCAGAAGGCCGCCGCGGGCAGCTCCAGGGCGCACACCACGGCCGCCCGTACGACGCCCTGCCCGACGACCGCCCGGTGCGTCCCCGGCGCCAGCGCGCCCAGGTGTGCGCCGACCCGCGCGATCAGCGCCTCCACGGACTCCCCGCCGCCCGGCGGCGCGTACGCGGTGTCGGTCATCCACCGCCGCAGCCCCTCGGGGTCCTCCCCGGCCACTTCGTCCATGGCCCGCCCGGCCCAGGCGCCGTGGTCCTGGCCGCGCAGCCCCTCGTGCCCCGGGCACGGATCCCCGTACGGGAAGCGGTGCAGGCGCCCGGCCTCGTCCAGCGGGGGTGTCACGAGGCGGACTCGTACGGTGGTGGGGTGCACCGGCCGATTGTCCCGGGGTTTCGCACCGCGTTCAACCATCGGCCATCTCTCCGGCGCGGACATGACAATCGCTCGGGCGAGCGTCTTTCTCTCAGGGCAAAACCCTTATGAAGGAAGAACATTGACCATACGTTCGGCCGTCCGCGCCTCCGCCCGCGCCTCCGTACTCGTGCTCTGCACCGCACTCGCCGCGTCCGTCGCGCTCCCGGCTCAAGCCTCCTCGATCGGCAGCATCCGACCCAAGGCCGAGACCGCGCCGCTGTACGACGACGAGGCCGGCGGCGACGCCAACGCGGACGACCCGGCGATCTGGCGCAACGCCGCCGACCCGGGCCGCAGCCTGGTGATCGCGACGGCCAAGCAGGGCGGCCTGCGCGTTTACGACCTGGAGGCGCGCCAGGTGCAGTCGATCGCCGCCCCGGCCGGACCGGGCGCCGACGACGCTCCCGGCCGTTTCAACAACGTCGACCTGGTCAACGGCCTGCGTCTGGGCGGCGCTCGCGCCGACGTCGCGGTGGTCAGCGACCGGGGCAACGACCGCCTGCGGATCTACCGGATCGACCGCAACCGCCCCGGCGGTCCGCTCACCGACGTCACCGACCCGGCGGCGCGCCCGGTCTTCTCCGCCGACCAGGCCGAGATCAACGAGCAGAAGTCCGCGTACGGCCTGGCCACCTGGACGGACCGGAAGTCCGGCCGGTCCTACGCGGTGGTCAGTCAGCGCAACCGCACCCGGATCGCCCTGCTCGAGCTGGTCGCCACCCCCGCCGGCACGGTCGGCTACCGCCAGGTGCGCACGCTCGACCTGCCGTCCTCCTTCCGCCTGCCGAACGGCGCCGCCTGGACGCCCTGCGCCGAGCCGGGCGAGCTGGCGCAGGTCGAGGGCATGGTCGTCGACCCCGCGGACGGCACCCTGTACGCGGGGCAGGAGGACGTCGGCATCTGGCGCATCGACGCGGGCCTCACCGGCACGCCGAAGCTGATCGACAAGGTGCGCGAGTACGGCGTCCCCGGCACCTACGACGAGGGGACCGAGGAGTGCGCGCCCGGCGCCGATCCCGGCTACGGCGGCAAGCGCCTGAAGGCCGACGTCGAGGGCCTGACCCTGGTCACCGAAGCCGGTGGCGACGGCTACCTGCTCGCCTCCAGCCAGGGTGACGACACCTTCGTCGCCTACGACCGCGAGCGCGAGGACCGCAACGAGTTCGAGGGCGCCTTCCGCATCACCGCGGCCTCCGCCGCCCTCGACGGCTCCGAGGTCTGCGACGGCGCCGCGGCCCTCAACGCCCCCCTCGGCACGCGCTACCCCCGCGGCCTGCTCGTCGTCCAGGACGGCCGGGAGACCCCCGGTGACGGCGACCGCGAGGCGACCGGCTTCAAGTTCGTCGACCTCGGCGAGGTGGTCGACGCCATCGGCTGACCCCATCGGCTGACCCCGTCGATTGGCGCCATCTGCCGATGCCATCGACCGACGGCATCGGCCGATGCCGTCGACCGGCGGGACGACGGCGGGACGACGGGAGGCGGGGGCGGGGGCGGGACGACGGTGAGTTGGCGGCAGGGCGACGGTGAGGCGGAGCCCTCCTGAGACGACCCTGTAAGGCCGCCATAAAGAGCGGTACGGTGGCGGACGACAAGACGACGGTATGACGGAAGTCCGGTTGAAAATCCGGCACGGTCGCGCCACTGTGAATCCTCCCGGAGGGGGAGGAAAGTCAGACCCGCCACCGTCGTCGCAAGCACCACTGACCGGGACGCGTGTTCCCTCTGGAGGCTCCTGCCATGGCCGACTCTGCCGTGCCCACGACTGCCACCCCCCTGGCCGTCGCACCCATCTCCCTCACCACCCTGGCCCCTTGGGCGCTGTTCGTGGGCGTTCTGATGCTGGTCCTGCTCTACCTCGTCGGCGCCGAGCAGGGCGCCACCGCGATCTTCGAAGGCGACACCATCCACGAGTGGATGCACGACGGTCGCCACCTCCTCGGCTTCCCCTGCCACTGATCCACCGATCCGCAAGGGACCGAAAACTCCATGAACCCCATTTCCCCCCGCGCGCTCCTCGTCAGGGGCATGCTCGCCGGCCTGCTGGCCGGAGTCGCCGCGTTCCTCGTCGCGTACTTCCTCGGTGAATCCCAGGTCGACGCGGCGATCGCCATCGAGGAAGCCGGATCCCACGACCACGGCGGCGAGGCCGCCCCGGTCAGCCGGGCCCTCCAGGCCACGGCCGGACTGGGCACCGGAACACTGCTCTACGGGATCGCGCTCGGCGGCATCGCCGCGCTCGTCTACTGCTACGCCCTGGGCCGGATCGGCCGCTTCGGCCCCCGGGCCACGGCGCTGTTCGTCTCCGGCGGTCTGTTCGTCACCGTCACCCTGGTGCCGTTCTTCAAGTACCCCGCCAACCCGCCGGCCGTCGGGGACCCCGAGACCTCGGCCCAGCGGACCACCCTCTACGTCCTGATGCTCGCGCTCGGCCTGCTGCTCGCGGCGGCCGCGCTGATCCTGGGCCGGCGCCTCGCGCCGCGCCTGGGCAACTGGAACGCCTCGGTCGCCGCCTCGCTCGCCTTCGTGGTGGCCGTCGGCATCGCCTACGCGTTCCTGCCCGGCATCAACGAGGTCCCGGAAGGCTTCCCGGCAGCGCTCGTCTGGCAGTTCCGGCTCGCCTCGCTCGCCATTCAGGCCGCGATGTGGACCACTTTCGGCCTGGCTTTCGGATTTCTTGCCGAACGGGCCCTTGCCCCCGCCCGGACTCCCAAGGAGGCTGTACAGCCTGCGAGTTGACGTCTTGCGTGCAAGTGACTGAGAGGCTGGTGACGGCGCGGTGACGACGGCGACCCGAGAGCTCGGGGACCACCGAAGACCCAAAGGCCGCCGGGAGGCGCTGCACCGGCCGCACCTGCTGCACCGGTCGCATCTGCCGCACCTGCCGAACAGGCAGCAGTGGCGCGACGTGCGGGAGTGGCGGGGCTGGACGGGCGCGGCCCCGTTCTGGCTCAACTCGGTGATCCTGCTGCTGACTCCCTTCACCGCCGTCACTCTGCTCGCGCAGATCGGCATCATCGCGGGCCTGACCGCCATCGGCGGTCTGGCCCGTCACCTCTGGTCGGGTGACTACGGCCACGCGGCCATCCACTCCGCCGCCGTGCTCATGGGTGCGGCGGCGGTCACGGTCGTGGTGGTCTGACCGGGGGCTAGCCCCCGGACGGTTGTCCCGGCTGCCGGATGTGAGGGCGGCAGCCGCTCAACCATCCTCGTTTCATGACCACTTACCGCGGCAAGACCGCACTCGTCGCCCTGGCCGCCACCGCCGTGGCGGCCACGCTGACCGGCACCGCCGGCGCCACCGCCACCGCTGCCACCACCAGCCGCGCCGCCGCGCCGGCCCTCGCCTGGGCGGCGTGCACCCACACCGGCCACCTCGACGGCCAGCAGTGCGCGAAGCTGTCCGTCCCCCTCGACTACGCCGACCCCGCCGGCCCGCAGGTCGACCTCGCCGTGTCCCGGCTGCCCAGCACCCGCCCCGCCGCCCGGCGCGGGACGCTGGTCGTGGTCCCCGGCGGGCCGGGTGGCTCGGGCGTGCAGCGGCTCTCGCAGAAGGGGGCCGCGCTGGCGGGGCAGTTGGCCGGCGCGTACGACATCGTCGCGCTCGACCCGCGCGGGGTCGGCCGCAGCGTCACCGCCGCGTGCGGCCTGGACCCGGCCGACCGGCGCCTGACGACCCTGCGCTCCTGGCCCGGCGCCGACGGGGGGATCGCGGAGAACGCCGAGCGCTCCCGCCGGGTGGCCGAGGCCTGCGCCGCGAACGGCGGGGCCGTGCTGCGCAGTTTCACCACCGCCAACCAGGCGCGCGACATGGACCGCTTCCGGGAGGCCCTCGGCGAGCGGAAGCTGTCGGTCTGGGCCGTCTCCTACGGGACCTACGTGACGGCGGTGTACGCGCAGAAGTTCCCGGGACGCACCGACCGCCTGGTGCTGGACAGCAGCGGGGACCCCGACCCGAAGCGGGTCGCGCGGGGCTGGCTCGCGAACATGGCGCAGGGCGCCGACGACCGCTTCCCCGACTTCGCGGCCTGGGCGGCGGACCCGGCGCGGGCGGGGGAGGGGCTGCGGCTCGCCGAACACCCGGACGACGTACGCCCGTTGTTCCTGGCGCTGGCCGCCGAGCTGGACCGTTCCCCCAAGCCCTCCGACGTGCCCAGGCTGCCGCTGACCGGCACGATGCTGCGCCAGGCCATGCAGCTCGCCCTCTACGGCGACGCCCAGTTCCCCGCCTTCGCCCGCCTGGTCCGCGCGGCCCAGGATCCCAAGGCCGTCCCGGAGCTGCCCAGGGAGCTCGCCGGGGTGCTGCCCGACTCGGACGCCGCGCTGATGGTCGGGGTCATCTGCAACGACGTGGCCTGGCCGAAGAACGTCTCCGGGTACGAGCGGGCGGTGGCCGCCGACCGGGCCGCGCACCCCCTGACCGCCGGGATGCCCGCGAACGTCACCCCGTGCGCCTTCTGGAAGGACGCCCCCGCCGAGCGCCCCACCCGCATCACCGACCGGGGCCCCTCGAACATCCTGATGGTCCAGAACCTCCGCGACCCGGCGACCCCG
Organism: Streptomyces tatrensis; assembly: GCF_049310065.1. Lineage (NCBI taxonomy): Bacteria > Bacillati > Actinomycetota > Actinomycetes > Kitasatosporales > Streptomycetaceae > Streptomyces > Streptomyces tatrensis. The sequence continues at coordinate 5,036,295 of NZ_JBMDLB010000011.1, forward strand.
TACGCCGCCTCCCTGAAGATGCGCGAGGCCCTCGGCCCGCGCGCCCGGCTGCTCACCGTCGACCACGGCGGCCACGGGGTCTACCTGGGCAACGGCAGCGCCTGCTCCGACCGCACGGTCACCGCGTACCTGACGACGGGGGAGCGTCCGCTCCGGGACTCGGTTTGCCCGTCCTGAAGATCCGGTCCAGGTGGTGACGCAGTACCGCGACGGCCGACTCGGGTCCCCGCTGCCCCACCAGGATGCTGGTGCCCATGGCCGCCGCCATGGCGAGCAGGCTGATCGCCTCCGTGCGCGCGTCGGCCTCCGGGTCGGCCAGGCCCGCTTCCTGGGCCTGGCCGATCAGCCCGGCCACCGCGTTCTCGGCGGCGTCGGGGTTGTCGATGAAGGGCTGGGCGGCGAGGGCCTCGTCGGTCACGGACAGGATCGAGTAGGAGCTGTAGAGGAGGTGGAAGGTGCGGCTCTCCTCGTCGGTCGGCAGGGAGGCCAGCAGCAGCGCCTCGATCGTGGCGCGCGGGCCGGGAGTGGGGCCGGCGGCGGCCAGGCGGGTGCCGACCCGGGCGGTGAAGCGGTCGGTCAGGTGCTGGAGCCCGTAGAAGAGCAGCCTCTCCTTGGTCTGGAAGTAGTACTGGACCAGGCGCAGGGAGACCCCGGCCTCGGCCGCCACGTCGCGCATGCCGACCGCGTGCAGTCCGCGCCGTCCGGCGACGCGGATGAGTGCCTCGGCGATCTGGGTGCGCCGTTCCTCGTGGTCCACGCGTTTCGGCATGTGCTGGTGTCTCCGCCCGTCGGTGCCCGTGGATGTTCGTCGGTGATGAGCCCGCGGCTCGTTTTCATGGTACCGCCGTATCAACATCATGGTACGGTCGTATCACGAAGAACGGATTCCCGGTCCTCCAGGAGGTGCCCCCGTGCCCGACAACAAGCCCCGTGTACGCCGCGACATCGGCCACTACGTGAGCGACGAGCTGCGCGACCGCTACTTCGCCGCGTGCGACGCCCTCTACGCGAAGGGCGCGCCCGCCCGCTCCGAGACGGACGTGGAGACGAGCTTCGGGACCACGCACGTCTACCGGTACGGCCCCGCGAACCCGGCGGCGGAGTCCCGTACGCCGATCGTCCTGATCCACGGTTCGGGCGGCTGCTCGGCCCAGTGGTACCCCAGCACCGTCGCCCTCAGCGCCGACCGGCCCGTCTACGCCCTGGACACCCCCGGAGACCCGGGCCGCAGCGTCCAGCGCGAGGTGATGTGGCAGCCCGAGCGCGCGGCCCAGTGGATGGACGAGGCCCTCGACGCGCTGGGCCTGGACCACGTCCACCTGGTCGGCTCCTCCTACGGCGGCTGGCTCGTCATCAACCAGGTGCACCTGCGCCCCGGCCGCCTCGCCTCGGTCACCGCCCTGGATCCGGGCGGCCTGGAGAAGGTGGGCCTGCGCTTCTTCGTGTGGATCTTCGCCAGTCTCTTCGCGACCTACGCTCCCAAGGCGATGCGCCCCGCCTTGGCCAAGTGGCTGGAGCAGCCGGTCCTGATCGACCCCGAACTGCGCACGATGATCCAGAGGAGCGTCCGCGCCTTCCGGATCCGGCGCCCCGCGCCGCTGCCGCTGTCCGACGCGGAACTGGGCACGATCCGCACGCCGTTCTACCTGATCATGGGCAAGCGGAGCCTGCTCGTGCACCCGAAGCGCCAGCTGGAGCGGGTGCCGCGGGTGATCCCCGGAGCCCGCGCCGAGATCGTCTCCGCGACCGGGCACGGCCCGCAGATCGACCACCCCGAGCTGGTCAACGCCCGGATGCTCAGCTTCTTCGAGGACGTCGACTCCCTCGACCCGGCCGCGCGCGGGGCCGCGTAACGCCGGCGGGCCGCTCAGCCGGTCCGGAAGCGGAGCCGGTACTCCGTCGGCGTGGTGCCGAGCGTGCGGCGGAACGCCCGTACGAGGGTGTCGGCGGTGCCGAACCCGCAGGTGGAGGCGATGCGTTCGAGCGTGGCATCGGTGGCCTCGAGCCGGCCCCGCGCCAGCTCCACGCGGGCCGACTCGATGTAGGCGGCCGGGGTCATGCCCAGCTCGGACTTGAAGATCCGGGCCAACTGCCGCTCGCTGACGTGCGCGTACGCGGCGATGTCGGCCAGGCTGAGCCGGCCGCCCAGGCGCCGCCGGACGAAGTGCCGCAGGTCCTCGCCGCGCCGCGTCGCGGAGACGGGCTCCAGGGGCACGCTGAACTGGCTCTGCCCGCTCGGCCGCTTCAGGTACATCACCAGCTGCCGGGCCACGCGCAGGGCGACGCCCTCGCCGAAGTCCTCGGCCACCAGGGCGAGCGAGAGGTCCAGGCAGGCGCTGATGCCGGCGCCGGTCCACACCTCGCCCTGCCGGATGAAGACCGGGTCGGCGTCCACCTCGACCTCCGGGTGGTCGGCGGCGAGCTGCTCCGCGGTGGACCAGTGCGTGGTGGCCCGCTTGCCGTCGAGCAGTCCGGCCGCGGCCAGCAGGTGCGCCCCCACGCAGACGGACACGACCCGGCGCGCGTGCGCGGCGAGCGTCCGCACCCGGTCGACCACCTCGGGGTCGGTGAGGGCGCGGACGCGGCGCTCGGCGTCCAGCTCGACGGCGCCGGGGACCAGGAGCGTGTCGATGCTCCGCGCGGCCGCCTCGGCGAAGGTCAGGTCCGGCAGGATGCGCACCCCGGCCGAGGTGGTGACGGGGTCGAGCGTCCGGGCGGCCAGGACCACCCGGTAGCCGGCCGCGTCGTCCGTCTCCCGCGGAACCAGGGAGAACACCTCGGGCGGCCCGGTGACGTCCAGCAGGTCTACGCCCTCGAAGAGCACGATCACGATCAGCCGCGCGACGGGCTCCAGGGGCGCGGAATTAGGGTCCGGGTCCAGCCGGTGTCCATAGGTCTCCGTGGTGTCTGTGGTGTCCGTGGTGTCCGTGGTGTCTGCGGTGTCCGTGGTTTCCATGACGCCTCCGTGGGTCCTTCCGGACGTCGCTCACAGAATGATGTTTGCAACGCTAACACATCACGTAATCGGTGCTTACGAAACTCTGTGATGCCCTGATGGAGCCGCATCGACCCCCAGGTCACCACTGTTAGCGCTGCTACCATCGACGCCATGTCAACGGCCCGAGAGCGCATCCTGGAAGCCACCGCCGAGCTGCTCGCCACCAAGGACGCACCGGCGATCTCCACCCGTGCCATCTGCGACCGGGCCAAGGTCGGCATGCCCGAGATCTACCGCCAGTTCGGCGACAAGGAGGGGCTCCTCACCGCGGTGGCCGACATCGGCTTCGAGCGGTTCCTCGCCAACAAGCGCCGCAATCCGCGGACCGACGACCCGGTGGCGGACCTGCGTACGGCCTGGGACAGCCACGTGGCGTTCGCGCTCGGCAACCCGCACCTCTACCGGCTGATGTTCACCCCGGCGGGAGCGGCCAAGCCGCAGGCGATCGGGGAGGCCCAGGCCCTGCTCCTGGCGGCCGTGGAGCGGTGCCGCGACGCCGGCCGGCTGCGGACCGCCCCGGCGCTGGCCGGACAGTCGATCCTCTCCGCCAACGTCGGCGTGTGCCTGATGGCGCTGTCCTTCCCCGAGCTGTACGGGGCCCTGGACATCTCCCGGTCGGTACGGGACGCGGTGATCGGCAAGGTCACCGGCGACGAGCGGGAGGACACGCGGATCGGCGCCGCGACCGTCCTCGCCCAGGCCTTGGTCGACACCCTCACGGGAGCGACCCCGGCGTGACATCGTGGCCCCATGGCCATCGAAATCCGCCCGGCTTCGGTCTTCGAGGACGTCCGCACCCTGATCGGTCCGAAGTCGCCCGATGCCAACGTCTGCTGGTGCCTGAGCTACCGGATCCCGTCCAAGCTCAACAACGAGCTCCGCGGACCGGCCCGCGGTGAGCACGTCGCCGGACTGTGCGGGGCCGGGACCCCGCCGGGAGTGCTCGCCTACGACGGCGACGAGCCGGTCGGCTGGGCCGCCGTGGCACCGCGCTCGGACACCTCCTTCGCGCGCAGCCGGAAGATCCCGTACGTGGACGACCTGCCGGTCTGGTCGCTGTGGTGCATCCGGGTACGCCCCGGTCACCGGAAGAAGGGGGTCTCGCACGCCCTCATCGCCGGTGCCGTCGACTTCGCCCGGTCCCACGGCGCACCGGCGATCGAGGCGTACCCGCTCGACAACGGTGATGCCAGGGTCGACCTCACGATGGCGTACGCCGGGATCCGCAAGAACTTCGAACGCGCCGGCTTCACCCACGCCGCCGACACCACCTCGGTGCTGGCCGGTCATCCCCGGGTCCTGATGCGGCTCGACCTGCGCTGACCGCGGTCCTGCGGCTACGCCCCGCCCCCGCGGGTGAACCGGCCGACCAGCTCCACGAATTCGTCCTCCTTCTCGAAGAAGGCGACGTGCCCGGCCTCGATCTCGGCGTACGTGCTGTGCGCGATCGCGGCGTGCAGTGCGCGGCTGTTCTCCACCGGGACGGTGATGTCCAGGGTGGCGCCGATGACGAGCGTCTCGGCCTCGATGCGCGGCAGCAGGGCGCGGATGTCGATGCGGGTGTCGAGGTCGACGTGGCGCAGGGTGCCGGGGGTGGGCGGCAGGTTCGGGATGAGGAACAGCTCCACCTGCTCGCGGCCCATCGCGTTGAGGAAGCCCCGGCTGAAGCCGGTCATGGTGACCGCGCGGCCGAAGGCGGCCGGGTCCGAGGCGCCGAGCTGCTGCCACAGGGTGAAGAGGTTGCGCAGGTACTCGTCCCCCTCGGTGTGGGCCCAGCCGGAGACCAGGATCAGCCGGCGCACGAGATCGGGGCGCAGTGCGGCGACGGCGGCGGACACCGGCGCGCCCATGGAGAAGCCGAGCAGGTCCACCGGCCCGGTGCCCGCGTCCTCGATGACGGCGATGACCTGCGCGGCCAGCCCTTCCACGGTCAACGGGCCCCCGTCGTCGGTGGTGCGGTCGCTGCCGGAGAGGTCGGGGGTGATCACCGTGTGGTCGGCGGTGAAACGGGGCCGGGTCTGCCCCCAGTTCACGGCGGAGCCGCCCGAGCCGGTGCCGTGGACGAGGACGAGCGCGGGGCCCGTGCCGGTGCGCTCGTAGGAGACCTCGGCGTCGGCGACGCGCACGGTGGCGCTCACGATGGCGGGGGCGAGGGTCGTGGACATGGCTGCTCCTCCTGGCGTGCGGGGCGCCGGGGGCGTCTCCCCTCCGGCTCCGCCCACACTGCCGCCGCGCGGCCGGGGGAGGGAGAGACCCCTCGAACCTGGGACCGCCGATCCCTGGATACGCGGGCGCGGAACTGCTGGATGCGCGGGCGCCGACCTGCTGGATGCGCGGGCGCGGAACTGCCGCGGGCCGGGCCGCTCCGGAGGGGGCCGGCATGATGATCCACATGACGATCGACCGCCGTGAGCTCGCCGACTTCCTCCGCCGATCGCGCGAGCGGGTGCGCCCCGAGGATGCGGGCCTCACCGTCGGGCCCCGGCGGCGTACGCCCGGGCTGCGGCGCGAGGAAGTCGCCCAGCTCGCGGGCATGTCGGCCGACTACTACATCCGGCTGGAGCAGGCCCGCGGCCCGCAGCCCTCGCCGCAGATCCTGTCCGCCCTCGCCCGCGCCCTGCGCCTCGGCGACGATGCGCAGGGCCACCTCCACCTGCTCGCCGGACACCGCCCGCCCGCCGCGCGGGTCGCCGGCGACCAGGTCGGCGCGGGCCTGCTGCACCTGCTCGAGGCGTTGCCCGGAACCCCGGCGCAGGTCCTCAGCGACCTGGGCGACGTACTGGCCCAGAACGAGATGGCCCGCAACCTCCTGGGCGGCGTGTGCACGGTCTCCGAACATGGCCGCAACGTCGTCTGGCGCTGGTTCGCCGACCCGTCCGCGCGGGACGCGTACCCGGCCGGGGAACACGAGCAGTACAGCCGGCTCCACGTGGCGGACCTGCGGGCGGCCGTCGGCCGGCGCTCCTCGGACCCGGCCGCCACCCGTCTGGTGGAGCGCCTGCGTGCGGCCAGCGAGGAGTTCACCGCCCTGTGGGAACTGCACGAGGTCGCCGTCCGCCGCCACAGCCGCATGCGGGTGATCCACCCGGTCGTCGGCCCCGTCGACCTCGACTGCCAGGTGCTCCTCGCCCCGGAGGGCGACCAGCGCCTCCTGCTCCTGACGCCCCCGCCCGGCACCGACGCGGCGGAACGCCTGAACCTCCTCCGGGTGGTCGGTACCGAACAGTTCGCGCAGCCCGGCTGAGGCGCCGTCCTCCTAAACCATCCCCTTCCCCAAACCATCCCAAAGTGCACCCAACCGGCTCCGATGTTCAGATGGGGCGATGCCCGGCGTCGACCCCCGCTGAATGGAGCGACAGATGGCCAACCTCCCCTTCGAAGCCCTCCCGTTTGACGACGTGACCGACTTCGAGAACGCCGACCGCGGATTCATCGGCGCACTCGTGCCCGCCGTGGTCAAGGGCGCCGAAGGCCGCACCGTATGGGACAACGACGCATACGGCTTCCTGAAGGCCGACTGCCCCGCCACCGCGAACCCCAGCCTGTGGCGGCAGGCGCAGCTCAGCTCCAAACAGGGCCTCTACGAGGTCGCCGAAGGCATCTACCAGGTGCGGGGCCTCGACCTCTCGAACATGACCCTCGTCGAGGGCGACCGCGGGGTCGTCGTCATCGACCCGCTCATCTCCGCCGAGACCGCCGCCGCCGCGCTCGCGCTGTACCGCGAGCACCGGGGCGACCGCCCGGTCACCGGCATGATCTACACGCACTCGCACGGCGACCACTTCGCCGGCGCCCGCGGCGTGCTCCCGCGCGGCGCGGAGGAGGGCGTGCCGATCCTCGCCCCCGAGGGCTTCCTGGAGCACGCGGTCAGCGAGAACGTGTACGCCGGTAACGCCATGACCCGCCGCGCCGTCTTCATGTACGGGGACCGGCTGCCCAAGGCCCCCGACGGCCAGATCGGCGCCGGCCTGGGCATGACCACCTCCACCGGCACCATCACCCTCATCCCGCCCACCGTGGACATCACCTCCACTGGGCAGGAGGAGACGGTCGACGGCGTACGGATCGTCTTCCAGCTCACCCCCGGCACCGAGGCGCCGGCCGAGATGAACTTCCTCTTCCCGGACAGGCGGGCGCTGTGCCTGGCGGAGAACGCCACGCACAACATGCACAACATCCTGACCCTGCGCGGCGCCGTCGTGCGCGACTCCCGCATCTGGTCGCGCTACCTCGACGAGGCGATCGAGTACTTCGGCGACGGCTACGACGTGGCCTTCGCCTCCCACCACTGGCCCACCTGGGGCCGGGAGAACGTCGTCGCGTTCCTCTCCGCCCAGCGCGACCTGTACGCGTACATGCACGACCAGACCCTGCGCCTGCTCAACGACGGCCTCACGGGACCCGAGATCGCCGAGGAGCTGCAGCTGCCGCCCGCCCTGGAGAACTCCTGGCACGCGCGCGGCTATTACGGCTCCCTCTCGCACAACGTCAAGGCGATCTACCAGCGTTACCTCGGCTGGTTCAACGGCAACGCCGCGACCCTGTGGGAACACCCGCCCGTCGAGATCGCCAAGCGCTACGTCGATTCCATGGGCGGCCCCGAGGAGACCCTGACGAAGGCCCGCGCCTACGCCGACTCCGGCGACCTCCGCTTCGCGGCCACCCTCCTGAACCACCTGATCTTCGCCGAGCCCGGCCGTGCGGACGCCAAGGAGGACCTCGCGGCCGTCTACGACCGGCTCGGCCAGGGCGCGGAGAACGGCACCTGGCGGAACTTCTACCTCACCTCCGCCATGGAGCTGCGCCAGGGCGAGAACGCGGCCCTGCTCGACACCGCCAACCCCGAGATGGCGATGGCGCTGACCACCGACATGCTCCTCGACTCGATCGCGGTCCGCATCGACGGCCCCCGGGCCTGGGACGAGGACCTCACCATCGACCTCGTCCTCACCGACGAGGACCGCCGCCACCGCCTCACCCTGCACAACGGCGCCCTCACCCACCGCACGGTCATCGATCCCCGCACCCCGGCGGGCCTGACCCTCACGCTCACCAAGCCCCAACTGCTGGCCGTCCTGGCGGGCCAGGCCCCGGACACGATCTCCACCAGCGGGTCCCCGGCCCTCCTCAGCCGCCTGTTCTCCTACGTGACGAAGCCCGACCCGGCGTTCCCGATCGTCACGCCCTGAAGTGCTGAGGCCCTGAGGCCCTGAGGCCCTGAGGCCCCGGCGGATCTGCGGATCTGCGGATCTGCGGATCGGGGTCAGGCCGCGCGGCAGAGGTCCGCGGGGCCGGCCGGGGCCGTGGCGCGGGCCACCGTCGCGGGTACGGCCCGGGTGGTGCGTACGGCGGGTGCGGTCTGCGAGCGGTGCTGCGCGAAGACGACGAGGCGCAGCACCGCGAACCGCGCGGCACCGGCGAGCGCGGAGGCGGACAGGTAGACGACCTGTTCGCGCAGGGCGCCGGGCGAGGCGTCGAGCTGCCGCAGGACGAGCATCGCCGCGCAGGTCACCGCGTACGCGGCCGCCGCGGATCCGGCCGACTGCGCGTGCTGGCGCCAGGTCGCCCGCCCGCCCGCGCCGAAGGTGAAGCGGGCGTGCAGCTCGGTGGCGAGGAGCGTGGAGACCACGGTGACCAGGGCGTTGGCCAGGATCCAGGGAACCCAGGAGCCGAGGGCCGCGACGGCGAAGCTGGAGGCGACCCCGACCCCTCCGCCGCAGAGCACGAAGCGGGAGAAGGCGGTGAAGGCCCCGGCTGCCGCGTGCGTCCGGCTCTGCACTGTCTCCATGATCCAACCCCTCCGATGGTGACTCCGTGGAACCCGCGGACCGCGGACCGCGCCGCCGTGGTGTCATGATGGCACATCAGTGGCACCACGGCGAGGCCTTTGTGGCGCCATGTTCGCGATCGGTGGTGCCATGAGGGTGTCGGGGTCCGCCCGGGTCCCCCGTATGACCCAACAAAGGAGGGTGGCGGCGGGGCGGCGTCCATAGGTTCGGTGCATGTCGCCCTCTGTGCGCCGAGGCACGGCACCGGACGACGCGGGCCTGACCGACAAGATCCGAAAGAGACGGCCTAGGGTGATCCACATGGACAGCACGGGCGTCGACCGCTTCGACACCAGCCGGTTCGAGGCCAGCCGGAACCGGCTGGCCTCACTGGCCTACCGCCTGCTGGGCTCCGCCGCCGACGCCCAAGACGCCGTGCAGGACGCCTTCTTGCACTGGCAGGCCGCCGACCGGCGGCAGATCAGGGTGCCCGAAGCCTGGCTGACCAAGGTCGTCACCAACCTGTGCCTCGACCGGCTCCGCTCGGCGCAGGCCCGCCGCGAACGCACCGCCGGGGCCTGGTTCCCCGAACTGCTCCTCGACGGCGACCCGATGCTCGGCCCGGCCGACACCTTCGAGCAGCGCGAATCGGTCTCCCTGGCCGTGCTGACCGTCATGGAGCGCCTGTCACCCGTCGAGCGGGCCGTCTACATCCTGCGCGAGGCGTTCTCGTACGGCCACGCGGAGATCGCCGAGATCCTCGACATCTCCGAGTCCGCGAGCCAGCAGCACCTGCACCGCGCCCGGACCCGCGTCAGCGCCGACCGCCGCCGCGGCGCCGGCGAAGTCGACCCGGCGTCCGCCCGCAGGATCGTCGAGGAGTTCCTGGCCGCCGCCACCTCGGGCCGTACCGAACGGCTGGTGGCACTGCTCACCGACGACGTGATCGCGATCTCCGACGGCGCCGGCCTGGCCGAGAAGCTGCTGCGCTACGACACTCCGCAGCGCGTCGCCACCATCATGCGGGGCGGCTTCAAGCCCACCCCCGCGAAACGGCGCCTCGCCGGCGGCGCGCTCGCCCTCCACTACGCACGCGTCAACGGCGCCCCCGCCGTCCTCTTCGTCCTCGGCGACCAGGTCATGGGCGCCGTGGCCTTCGAAGTCACCGAAGACAAGATCGCAACGGTACGCGGCATCGCCGCCCCGCCCCCGCCTCGCCCGCCTCACGGAAGCCTGGCGGCAACACACCCCCGAGGCGCCGCTGATCGCGGAGTGGTGACCCGCAGGCGTACGGGTACTCACCAGTTGGGGTCCAGGGTGAGCGGGGCCGACTCGTCGAGCATCCACGCGTCGAACTCCTCCTGCGTCCCGTAGACCGGCTGCCCGCCGAACTGCCGCGTGAGGGCGGCCAGTTCAGCGACCGCCCGGGCGGGGCGGTCGCAGGCCAGTGCGGCCTGTACGCGGCCGAACCGGGGGAGCACCTCGCGGGCGACGTAGGCGTTCCGTTCCCCGGCCAGCCGCTCGGTCGCACGGCGCAGGGCGTCGGCCATGAGGACCGCCGTGGCGGCTTCCTGTTCCAGGAGGCGGACCCGGGCCTCCGCCGCGGCATCCGCGCGGGCCGCGATCACGGCGATCTGCAGCCCCTGGACGACGACGGCGGCGGCCGCCTGGCCCACCACCCCTCCCACCAGCGCGCCGACCACGGGCACGGGCAGGAGCGTCTGGCCGACGACACCGCAGCCCCAGGCGAGGCCGGTCGAAACGGCCGCGTTCGCGGCGCGCGCGGCGAACTGCCGGGCGTCGCACCGCCCCCGCGCGAGGTCCAGCCCGGCCTCCGCCACGGCGAACGCGGCCTGCGCGGTGGCTCCCGGGAGCGTCCCGCCACCCAGCACGGCCGGCAGCACGCCGGCAGCGGCGGAGATCCGGACGGCCTCGCCGAGCGCGGCCGTCCCACCGGAGCGGGCCGCCCCGCGGACAGCGGAGCCGACCGCGGTGAAGGCGGCTACGGCCGCCGAGGTCTCGCCGGCCCGCACCCTGGCCGTCTCGCGGACCACCGCGCCCACCCCGGCGGCGATCCCGCCCAGCACGGCCGCGGGCCCGGCGGCGCCCGCCAGCTGCCGCGCCCCGGCGCGCGCGAACTGCCGGTCCGCCCACAGGCGCGGGTCCCGGGCCGCCCGGTGGGCTTCGTCGAGGGTGACGCCCTCGCTCCGCGCGCCGCCGTACTCGACGTGGTCGCTCACGTGGGCGCGGGCGTCCCGGTAGTTCTCGTACCGCAGCCCCTCCGGGGGCATGGTGAGCCGCTTGTCCAGGAGGTCCTCGACGGCGGACAGCCGGTCGGAGGCCACCAGCCGCCCCATCCCGTCGTAGTGCGGCCGGGCGAGCTGCTCCGCCGTGGAGGGGGCGTTCTGGTAGAGCTTTGCCTGCACCTGCCCCACCAGGCGGCCTCCGTGGAGCAGATTCAGGTCGGACGGGTCGGTCTGCGAACCGCCCCGGGCCCACTCGGTGACGACCGCACGCGCCGAAGAGCCCTCGCCGATGGCGGACAGGTTGAAGGACAGCGCGTGCATCAGCTCGAAGAGGTGCCCCGCGCGCTGCTCGTTGCCGGTGTTCACGTAGCGCGCGGCCAGGGCGCCCGCCGTCTCCCTGACCCGCAGCGTTTCCAGGGTGGCGAGCGCCAGGCGCCGGGTCGCACCGTCGGCCAGCGCCCAGGCGGCGGCGTCGACGCCACCGGGCAGCGCGTGGCCGGGGTCCGGCCCCGGCGGCCGGCGGCTCGCGGGGCGGTCGCTCACGGGCTGGTCGTTGACCGGCCGGTCACTCACAGGGTGGCCACGAGGGCCCCGACCCGCGCACGGGTGTCCTTCACCACGCGCTTCGACAAGTCGGTGACCTGGCCGTCCTCGTCGGTGAGCGGAGTGCCCATGACGGCGACCACGGCACCGGCCAGCCCGACGAGCACGGCCACCTCGGCACGCTGCGCGGCCGAGTAGGCGGCGTAGTCGTCCTGGCCGTCCACCAGGTCCCGAAAGGCGGGCAGCCTGCGCCGCATCTCCTTGCGGAGCCGGTTCAGCAGCTGCCGGACCTGGCGGCTGCGCTTGGCGGAGGCGGCGCCGCGCGCTTCCTCGGTACGGAGTTCGGCGGCGAGCTTCTTGAGCTCGGCGGCGGCGACGCGCTGCTCGCGCAGGTCGTTGCGGCCCTTCCACTCGAAGAAGCCGCCCAGCGCCAGCAGGACGGGAAGTGCCACGATGCCCGTGAGCACCGCCGTACCCGCCGCCACCCCGCCGCCGCCCGCCGCCAGCGAGCCGCCGCCCAGCCAGGCGAGCGTGGCACTCGTCGCGGCCGCTCCGGACAGGGCGGAGATGGCCGTACCCGTGGACGCGGCGGCGAACGCCCCCACCGCGGCGAACGTCAGCGCCCCCGCTCCGGCTCCGACGGCGACACCGCCCGCCAGCGTGGCGATCGCGTTCACCGCGTCCAGCTGGATACGGCGTACTTCCACATCCGGCAGTCCCGCCCCGGCGGGCTCGGCGGTGGCCACCAGCTCGGCGAGGTCCACGTTCTTCAGGCGGGAGAACACATCGGCGAACGGCACGAGCGCCTTGCCGTAAGCCCTGCGCCGTGCCCGCTCCTGCGCCGCGGACTCGGCCACGAGGCACTCGGTGAGCCGCTCCTGCCGCCGGACCAGCTCCTTGTGCCGCTTCCCGTTCTTACGGGCCAGCCCCATCGCGTCGAAGATGGCTATGCCCACCCGAACCGTCCCCCCGTCACGGCCGCGGCACCTACTCCGCGGGTTGCTGATCCACACCATTTTGCAACAAGGTGTTGATCCCGGTGGCCGGTTGGCGCGGCTCGAGGGATTTCCAGAACGCGTACCGGTGGTCCCCGGCGAAGTCCACGGGGTGGATCCCGCCGGGGCCGGAGGCCAGGGACTGGGCGTTCGGGGCCGAGGGCGTGGTGGCCTTCCAGCCGGCCGTGCCGGTGCGGGCGAAGTCCGCCCAGACGGCGATCATTTCGGCGGAGAGCCCCTGCTGCCGCGGGGTGAGCTTCTCGTAGGCGTCGGCCTCGAAGAGGTAGGGCAGTTCGAAGGTGTGGCCGGCGCCCGTCTCGAAGCCGGGCTTCGGGAACTGCGGGTCGGAGTACCAGGGTGTGGTGCGCTCGGCGAACTCGTAGGTGTACGTGGGCACGTGGCGGGACAGCGCCCGGCCGGTCTCGACGGAGTGCCGGGCCCAGTTCCCGTCGGTCAGGGCCGCCGCGAGGGCGAGGCCGGGGGAGCCCCCGTAGGCGGAGGCGGGGTACTGCGCCGCGACGACGGCGGCCCGCTCCTTGCCGAAGGTGTCCTCCAGCACCTCCAGCCGGTCCGTCTCGTCGAGCCGGGCGTCCGGATCGTGCGTGTCCCGCTTCTTGGCCAGCTCGAGGCCGTAGACCCGCGCCCGCTCCTCGTCGCGGTTGATGCCCTGCAGCACCGGGACCTTGTTGAACCGCCCCGAGGCGAACGCCTCGCCGGGGGTACGGGGCAGCAGCCCGCCCCCGTAGACCGGCGTGTACTCGGGGCCCTCGCCGAAGGGGTTGACGAGGTGCTCGGGTGCGGCGGTGCGCCAGTCGGCGACCTCGGCCCCGGCGTCGATCGCCTCGGCAGCGTCCGTACCGTCGGCCAGGGCCTCGGTGCGGTCGCGGCTGCCGTCGGGCCCCGTGCAGGGCGAGCTCTGCAGGATGACCCGGTCGAAGAGGCCCGCGGAGGACGGGGCGGCGAGGTGGGCGCAGGTGCTGTAGCCGCCGGCGGACTGGCCGAAGAGGGTGACCCGGTCCGGGTCCCCGCCGAACGCGCGGGCGTTGCGCTGCACCCAGCGCAGGGCGGCCTGCTGGTCCAGGAAGCCGTAGTTCCCGGACTCGCCGCGGCCCGCTTCCAGGTCCGGATGGGCCAGGTAACCGAGGGCGCCGAGCCGGTAGTTGACGGTGACGACCACCACGTCGCCCAGGGCGGCGAGCCGTTCGGCCCCGTACATGGCCCCGGCGCCGTCCGTGTGGTCGCCTCCGTGCAGGTACAGCATCACGGGGCGGGGGCGGACGGAAGGGGCCCGCGGGGTGGTCACGTTGACGAAGAGGCAGTCCTCCTCGTCGGACGCGGGGCCGACGGGGGAGAGGAACCCGGTCTGGGGGCAGGCGGCCCCCGGCCCGGTGGCGTCCCGGACGCCCTCCCACCGCTCGGCGGGCGCAGGGGCCGCCCAGCGACGAGCCCCGGTGGGGGGCGCCGCGTAGGGAATGCCCCGGAAGGTGCGCGCGCTGCCGGTGAGCGTCCCGCGTACGACCCCCTTGTCGGTCCGGACGACGGTCCCGCCACGGGGGCCGCCGGTACGGTCGGCCGCGAAGGCGGTGCCCCCGGCGGCGGAGGCCGCGTACGCGGGGACCGCGAGGGCGGCTGCGGCGGTGCTCAGCGCGAGGGCGCCGGCGATGACTGCGTGTGCTGTCCGCTTCAACATGTATACGAGCGTATGAATCCGGGGCGCGGCCCACAGGCCGGTCACCCCCCGACCCGCGGTGGGGCTACCCCCAGCACGCGGGGCGGAGGGGTTTCTCCGATCCTGGCTGACTGGCTGACTGGCTGACTGGCTGACTGGTCGACCGGCCATGGCCCGTCAGAGCCGGAACAGCACTCCGCGCCAGGTCCAGCCGGCGTCGAGGACAGCCTGGCGCAGGGGGTCCTTCATCTCCCGGGTCTCGAAGCGGAGCGTCTCGACCCTGCGCTCGCGCCCGTCGGGCCCCGTTTCCTTCCCCCACACCCGGTACACCGCGTTCGCCGGCCCGCGGGAGCGCTGCCCGAGGACGTGCTCGCTCAGCGAGACCTCCCACTGCTCGTCGACGGCCCGCACCTCGTGCTGCGCCGCGTCCAGGCGCATTCGGGTCCAGAGCCGCACGCGCAGCTCGGGGAGCCGGCACTCGGCCACGAGGTCGCCCTCCTGCGGGGTCCCGTTGCGTACGGCGAAGGGGACGCCCGGCCCGTTGAGCGCCAGGAGCGCCGACCGGACCTCCGGGGGCGTACGCGGTGCGACACCCCCGTCGGGACGCCGGGTGCCGAAGTAGTGGTCCAGAAGGCCCATGCCTATGCTCCCGCCCCGGTGCGCGGGCGAACCGCGGCGCAGTCCACTCAGGCCGGGTCCGACGGTGTGGACGCTTCCGCGGCGCGGCGGTACTCGGCGTTGATGCGCTGGGCTTCTTCGAGCTGGTCCTCGAGAATGACGATGCGGCAGGCCGACTCGATGGGGGTTCCCTGGTCGACGAGTTCGCGGGCTCGGGCAGCGATGCGCAGCTGGTAGCGGGAGTAGCGGCGGTGTCCGCCGGCGGAGCGGAGCGGCGTGATGAGGCGGGCTTCGCCCAGTGCCCGGAGGAATCCCTGCGTGGTGCCGAGCATGTCCGCGGCCCGGCCCATGGTGTAGGCGGGGTAGTCGTCGTCGTCGAGACGGCCGAACGAGTCGTCTGCTGTCATTGAACCTCTCTCGTGGAACGCGTGGAGGGGCCCTGGCGCCTATGGCACCAGGGCCCCGAAGGAACTACTACACCATCTGTCGGCCCTGATACTGCGCCGACCCTGTGATTCCGCCGACCCGGCCGAGATGCTGCCGGGGGTGCGGGGATCGCGATTGCTTGACCGGAGACCACCTCGCTATCGATGTCCTGCGGTACCCGGGCTCAGGCTTCCACCCGGGCGATCCTGATGGTGCTCGGCTCCTCCGTTCTTCCCTCGGTGATCAACTTCTTGCTACTGCGCACTGCATTCACGGGTACTGCCACTGCGTCGACCGCGGTACTTCTCTCGGCTGCCCCTGATCACTGCGGGCCGCCCGGTCCGGTCGTCAGTCCCGTCGCCGTCCTGCAACCGCTCTGGCTTCGACACTCCACGCCCGCACCGCTCTGCTGAACTGCTGAACTGCGATGACTCGTACCGCGGGCACCACTGCCCGGCAGTTCGTCTCTGCCAGGCCTTGCTGTCTCTCTGGGCTACGAGAGAAACCATAGCCACGCCGCAACCCAATGTCTACTCCAGCCGCGATAGATTTTCGTTCGGCCGGCGAAGAGGTAATCGGTGTCGCCCGTTAGGCGCCATCGGCTGAGAGCAGCGCGTGCGGGTACTGTGCGGCGCGCTGCTGGAAGGCCAGGACTGCCGGATTCTGGACGGTGCCGCCGCGGATCTCGATCGCTCGGCGGATGGTGTGGTCACCGTCCCAGCCGGTCGGCCCTTCGAGCACCGACCGCAGGAACGGAATCAGCGCCTCGCTGTTCTCCCAGGTGGCGGCGTCCCACAGGTAGGACGGGCTGTGGTCCACGGCGTAGTAGTGGACCTGGTCGCCGACGGTGAACATCGGCGCGTCGAAGGTGGTGGCCCGGGCCCAGGCGAAACCCATGCCCTCGTCGCAGGAGACGTCGATGACGAGGGTGCCGGGCGCGAGCTTCGGCAGGTCCTCCTCTATCAGGAACATCAGCGGCGCCGCGGTGTCCTGGAGCACGCAGTTGACGATGATGTCGTGCCCGGCGAGGAAGTCGGCCAGCGGCTCCGGGCCGTCCTCGGTGACCACGATGCTGCGCCGCGGATCGAGGGTGTCGTCGGCCGCGTCGTGATCGAAGTGCACGATCCGCGCGGAGTGGATCGGTGAGCTGACGGCGGCGATGCCGCGGGCGGTCAGCACATCCACATCGTGAACGCCCAGCGCGCTGAGCGCGGTCACCGCGCCACGGGCGGTGGCGCCGAAGCCGATCACCACCGCACGCCGCCGGCGCCCGTAGTCACCGGTCGCCCCGGTCAGCTGCATGGAGTGCAGCACCGACGAGTACCCGGCCAGCTCGTTGTTCTTGTGGAAGACGTGGAGGCTGAATCCCCCGTCCCGGGTCCAGTGGTTCATCGCCTCGAAGGCGATCACCGTGAGCCTGCGGTCGATGGCGGCCTGCGTGACCTTCTCGTCCTGCACGCAGTGCGGCCACCCCCACAGCACCTGCCCGTCCCGCAGGTCCTCCAGGTCCTCGTGCAGCGGTTTCGCCAGCAGGATGACGTCGCACTCCGCGATCAGCTCCTCGCGTGAGCGGAAACCGGCGACCCACGGTGCGAGCTGATCGTCCGAAACGCCGAAGTGTTCGCCGTAACCGGTCTGCAGGTAGATGCTGGGCTGAAGGTCGGCATCGATGCGTTCGAAGTGCGCCGGGTGGATCGGCAGACGGTGTTCGTTCTCTTTGCGGGTCTGCGACATGATTCCGAGCTTGAGCTGCTGCAAGGTGCCCCTTTGATTGCTGTCTGGCCAACGCGGGCCGGAGCGCAGGGGGATCTCGGCGGCGGCCTGGGCTACGAGAGAAGCCAGCACCACGCCACCACCCAATGTCTGCTCCGGCCGCGATAGATTTTCATGCGGTCGAGAATGAGGAAATCGGCGCCATTGGCCCGGGTGGCCACGTAAGGAGCCGCTGTGTACGCGGGAGGGCCCGACCGGCGTGTGCCGGTCGGGCCCTCCTCCCCGTCCGGGTGCCGGCTCGCACCGGTCGAGTCGTCGAGTCGGTCAGACCGCCGCAGGTGCGCCGAGCATCGCGGATGCGTGCTGGATCCGACTGAGGGCGCGCGCGGGCGCGGGCGCGGCGGGCCGGGGGAGTCCGCGGCAGGTGAAGCCGAGCTGGGTCATGGCCCGCAGGACTTCACCGATGCTGAAGTCACGCCTGTCCTGGCGGGTGAGGACCTGGCCGACCTGCTTCACGGGGTAGACCCGGCGGCCGATGATCACGGAGTCGCCGACGACCTCTTCGGGCTTGATGTCCTTCATCGATTCCAGGACGCCGCTCTTGGTCAGCTCGAACGGGAAGCGGGCGATGACACAGCGCATGTTGCCTCACAGGAAGAAGGAGCGGGGGGACGGTTCTGTCGTGGTGGGGCGGGTCAGCGGGCGAGGCCGTACTCGTCACAGACCTGCGGGCCTGTCGCCTCGATGGGGTCGTCCACCGTCCGGGGCGCCGGGTTGGCTCTGGCGGAGCGGGGCCGCATCCGGACCAGCGTCACGACGTGCCTCCTGAAGCGATAGGTCAGTCTTCTGATCACGTGGTGGTCAGGCCGCCGCGTCGAAGGAGGACTGCCGCACACCCGCGCGCCGTGCGCCCGAAACGGGCCGCCGCCTGCCGCGGGAGGCCGTACCGCGCTTGGCGCGTTCGACGACGGGCGCGGTGATGGTGACGGGGATTCCGGAGGGGGCCTGGGCGCCGGTGATCCGGTTGAGGGACTCGTCGCCGGAGCGGACCTGGGTGGTCTGCGGGACGATCCCGGCGGCCTGCATGAGGCGGGTCATCTCGCGGCGCTGGTTGGGGGTGACCAGGGTGACGACGCTGCCGGACTCGCCGGCGCGGGCGGTACGGCCGCCGCGGTGGAGGTAGTCCTTGTGGTCGGTCGGCGGGTCCACGTTGACGACGAGGTCGAGGTTGTCGACGTGGATTCCACGGGCGGCGACGTTCGTGGCGACCAGGACGGTGACGTGTCCGGTCTTGAACTGGGCCAGGGTCCGGGTCCGTTGCGGCTGGGACTTGCCGCCGTGCAGGGCCGCGGCGCGGACCCCGCTGTCGAGGAGGTCCTGGGTGAGGCGGTCCACGGCGTGCTTGGTGTCGAGGAACATGATCACGCGGCCGTCGCGGGCGGCGATCTCCGTCGTCGTCCGCTGCTTGTCGGCGCCGTGGACGTACAGGACGTGGTGCTCCATCGTGGTCACCGCGCCCTGCGAGGGATCGACGGAGTGCACGACCGGGTCGGTCAGGTAGCGGCGCACCAGCAGGTCGACGTTGCGGTCGAGGGTGGCGGAGAAGAGCATCCGCTGGCCCTCGGGGCGCACCTGGTCGAGGAGGGCGGTGACCTGGGGCATGAAGCCCATGTCGGCCATCTGGTCGGCCTCGTCGAGGACGGTGATCGCGACCTGGTTCAGCCGGCAGTCGCCGCGGTCGATGAGGTCCTTCAGACGCCCGGGGGTGGCGACCACGACTTCGGCGCCGCCGCGCAGGGCGCTCGCCTGGCGGCCGATGGGCATGCCGCCGACGACGGTGGCCAGGCGGAGCTTCACCGAGCGGGCGTACGGGGTGAGCGCGTCGGTCACCTGCTGCGCCAGTTCGCGGGTGGGTACGAGGATCAGCGCGAGCGGCTGGTGGGGCTCGGCACGCTGCCCGGCGGTGCGGGCCAGCAGGGCGAGGCCGAACGCGAGGGTCTTTCCGGAGCCGGTGCGGCCACGGCCGAGGACGTCACGGCCCACGAGGGTGTTGGGCAGGGTGGCGCCCTGGATCGGGAAGGGCACGCTCACGCCCTGCGCTCCGAGGGCGGTCAGCAGCTCGGTCGGCATGTCGAGATCGGCGAAGGCTTCGACGGCGGCCAGCGCGGGCGTGATCGTCTTCGGCGGCGCGAACTCACCCTGAATCGCGGCGGGCCGGCGGCCTGAGCCGCCCGAGCGGCTCGGACCTGCGGAACGGCTCCGAGCCGGGGAGCCCGAGGAGCCGAATCGGCTGCCCCGCTCCGAACCGGCGCCGTTGCCGTTGCCGTTGCCGAAAGCAGGGCCGCCGGTGCGGCTGCGGGTACGGGACGATCGCTCGTTCTTGCGTGTGGGGTTCATTCAAAACCTTCCTTGATACGGCACGTATCAAGGAATTCCCGCAGCAGAAGAGCAGCGCAGAGAATTGCGAGAACGGACCGAATGGAATGCGGAGGCAGATCCGGCCCGCGAGAAATGTGCGCGGGTACGGTCACTGCAAGGAGTGTGGCGTCATGCGGACGCGAAACTGGAGAAATGAGCTCGGGTACGGCTCCGAGGAGGCATCCCGTACGTGGTCCCGCGGGTGGACCCACCGCGGGGGATATGTGCAGCTGGGGCCCGCACCCCGAGGGATGCGGGCCCCAGCTGCGAAACGCGAGTCGGCGTCAGGCGGGAACGATGTTCTCCGCCGTCGGACCCTTCGGGCCCGGCGCGATGTCGAAGACGACCTTCTGGCCCTCGGTCAGCTCGCGGAAGCCCTGGGCGGCGATGTTCGAGAAGTGGGCGAAGACGTCGTCGCCGCCACCATCCTGCTCGATGAAGCCGAAACCCTTTGCCGCGTTGAACCACTTCACGGTGCCAGCAGCCATGTCATATCTCCTTGGGGCAGTACCCGGCGTCCGCACTGTGCGGAGACCGTGTCGCCGCGATGATGCCCCGCCCGGAAAATGACCGGAAATATGAAGCACCACCATGCGACGCGGAGGCCGACTGGAGACGCCTTAAGTTTTTGGGAACCAAAACTGCAACCGAGATCGACAGTAGCACGTCGCAGTGGAACGCAGGGGCAGAATAAATTCAACCCCTGCGCTGCGGTAAAAACTCTCCTAGCGACGCCCGTCAAATTCTCAGACCGCCGGGACAGATATTGATTCGCCCCGAGTGCTGGAGTTCGACGGGGCGGGACGCGCTCGGGCGCATGGTCACCCAGCACGACGAGACCACCGGCGCCGTCACGACCTGCAGGAGGGGCCACAGCACGTGCGCAACGGAGAGTGCAAGACAAAATGACCGCGATCGAACGCCTATGGGCCGATTTTGAGCTTCCCATCAGGGACGCCCTGCATTGTGCAGACGGGCACTCCTGCGATGTCGACCTCGACTCCGACGAGCCGGGCGGTTTGAGGGTGCTCGCCCCGTTCGACTTGGATGAGCTCCTGGAGAGCGACCCGTCGTGGGTGTCCTCGGTCGATGGGCTGGCGGCAGTGGACCTGGGGAGTAGAGGGCTGCTTTGGGGCGGCGAGGGCTCGTACGGATCGGAGGGGTTCATCGCGCGGTTGACCGTTGACCGTGAGCTGATCTGGGCGATCTTCTTCACGGAATCCAACCCATTTGATCGGATCCAGCTGTCCGGAGACGTGGCCACCTTTGGCTCAACCTCGGGGTTCAAGGTCAGAGTTGACATCGATGATCCACGAACCGTGATCCCCGGACCTGCATCGAACCGAACGGCTTGATGGCAGTTCCCTCCGGTCGCAGAAGAGCGCGCCCCGAGGGCTTCACCGATGCGGGCGACGGGGCGGGCGCAGCAGCACGTTGCGTCCGCCCCGTCGGCGTATCCGCACCCGTTGACCGAGCAAGGGGCCGGGAGCGTCGTGTGCGCGGCCTCGCGCCCTCCGGCCGTTGACGCGCGCGGCGGCGGCTCACACGGGCGAGTGAGGCGGAAACGTGCGCTGATCGTGGCGCGAGGGCAAGGGCGCCTTGGGCCGACGGCATGTGGCGCATCGGACCTGGCGGCCAATCGGCGTAGCGCGGATTTGCGCTGCACAAAAATGCCTTACCTATGTCCATATTCTTTGCCTGAGTTCCCCCCGAGCCCGTTCGCTTCCGGCCGCCCGTGCATGTGGCCCGGCTGCACCAGGAATGCGACATGAGGCTCTCCGCTCCCGATTCCTGGAGAACCGTATGCGCGTTGCCGTCACCGGTGGCGGTGGATTCCTCGGGTCACATCTCTGCGAGGCCCTGCTCAGGCGTGGGGACTCCGTAGTGTGCCTGGACAATTTCTCGACAGGCGAGCCCAGGAACATCGCCCACCTGCTCCCCGATCCGGCATTCGAATTCATCCGTGCGGATGTCAGCGCCACCGTGGAGGTCCCGGGCCGCGTCGACGCCGTCGCCCACCTGGCAAGCCCCGCGTCACCGCCCGACTACCTCCGCCAGCCGCTGGAGACGCTCGCCGTCGGCAGCAGGGGGACGGAAAACGCCCTCCGTCTCGCGCTGCGCCACCGTGCCCGGTTCATCCTCGCGTCGACGAGTGAGGTCTATGGCGACCCCCTGGTCCATCCGCAGGACGAGGACTACTGGGGCAACGTCAATTCTGTCGGACCGCGCAGCGTGTACGACGAAGCGAAACGATTTGCCGAGGCGATCTCGGTCGCATACCGCCGCACCCACGGTCTGAATGTCGGTATCGCGCGGATCTTCAACACCTACGGTCCGCGCATGCGCCCGCACGACGGACGGGTGGTTTCCAGCTTCATCACCCAGGCCCTCACGGGCGAGCCCCTGACCATTTACGGCGACGGAAAGCAGACCCGGAGTTTCTGCTACGTCGACGACCTGGTCCGCGGTCTCATCGCCCTGCTCGACTCCTCCGAGGCCGGACCCTTCAACCTGGGGAATCCGGTCGAACGAACGGTCACCGAGCTCGCCGAGATGGTGCTGGAACTCACCGGCTCGCCGTCGGAGATCCAGTACCACCCGCTGCCCGTCGACGACCCGACCCGCAGGCGCCCGGTCATCTCCCGGGCGCGGGACACCCTCGGCTGGTCGCCCGAGGTGGACATCGAGGAGGGGCTGCGCAGGACGAGCGACTGGTTCGCCTCCCGCCCCGCCGACCTCTCGGCCGGCGCCGCCGCGATCCGCGGTGGTCAGGAAGAGGGGATGCCGCCCCCGAGGAGGTACGCCGGCGCCGTGTCCGTCGCTGCGGAATCCGTCCCCGCGCAGGCCTGAACGAGCCCGGACCAGCCCCGGACCAGCCCCGGACCAGACCCGGACCAGACCCGGACCAGCCCCGGACCAGCCCCTCCGGCGGGGAGCGGCGTCATCGCACGACCCTCCCCGCCGGGCCCCTTCTCTCCACTGCGGCCGTGAGGCTCTCGCGCCGCCACATCAAGACCATCTCGGAGCACGCTCATATGACCCCGACCAAGCCAGGGCCCGTACGCGAGGCCGCCGCGACCGACGGGCGCATCCCCGGCCCGTCCGGAGCGGAGACCACGCTCGAGGACCAGATCCGCGAGCTCTCCCGGGGGCGCGTCGCCGAGATTCCTCCCGACGGGCCCGTGTTCGCCCATCCGCGCCGCGCTCTGGAGACCCGCCCCACGAGCTTCGTCCGCCAGTTCGAAACGGCCGACCGGGTCAAGGTGGCGGCGCTCACCCTGGGGTGGGTGGCTTGCCTCGTCTGGTTCTGGGTCTGGTGGCTGCGTCCCGAGCACCGGATCGGCTGGGTGGGCCTGGCCGTCAACAGCGCGCTGCTGTTCTACCTGGCGCTGCTGCCCGTGCACTTCCTGGTCGCTGTCGTCCGCCTGCGCCGCTTCGACTCGCAGATCGAAGTCCCGTTGGTACGTGCGGCGTTCGTCGTCACCCGCGCTCCGTCGGAACACTGGGACATCGCCCGCACCACCCTGGAGGCGATGCTCCACCAGGACTACCTGCACCCCTACGACGTATGGCTGTGCGACGAGGACCCTTCCGGTGACGTCCTGGACTGGTGCGAGGCGAACGGCGTGCGTGTCTCCTGCCGCAAGGACCGCCCGGACTACCACCGGCTCACATGGCCGCGCCGCACCCGCTGCAAGGAGGGCAACCTCGCCTTCTTCTACGACCACTGGGGCTACCGGGACTACGACGTCGTCGCCCAACTGGACTGCGACCACGTGCCGAGCCGGACGTACCTGACCGAGATGGTGCGGCCGTTCTCCGATCCGGCGATCGGCTACGTCGCCGCCCCGAGCGTGTGCGATGCCAACGCCGAAGTCTCCTGGTCCGCCCGGGGCCGGCTGCACCGTGAGGCCGTCTTCCACGGGGCGGTCCAGCTGGGCCACTCGGCCGGTCTGGGGCCCCTGTGCATCGGCTCGCACTACGCGGTGCGTACGGAGGCGGTGCGGGACATCGGCGGCATCGGGCCCGAACTCGCCGAGGACTTCTCGACCACCTTCCTGATGAACTCGGCCGGCTGGCAGGGGTCGTTCGCCATCGACGCCCATGCACGCGGCGACGGCCCCGTCACCTTCGCCGCCATGGCCACCCAGGAGTTCCAGTGGTCCCGCAGTCTCGCGGTGATGCTCTTCGGGATGCTGCCGCGCCACCTGGGCCGCATGCGCGGCTGGCTGCGCCTGCGGTTCGCGTTCGCCCTGTCGTACTACCCGTTGCTCGCCGTGACCGCGACCATGGGGCTGGCTCTGCCTCCCGTGGCGGCCGTCACCGGTCTGCCGTGGATCAACGTGAACTACTTCTCGTTCCTCGGCCACTTCTGGGCGATGTCCGTATGGCTGATGCTCCTGACCGTGCTCGTGCGCCGGCGCGGCCTGCTCCGCCCGGCGAAGGCCCCGGTCCTGAGCTGGGAGAGCTGGCTCTTCGGGCTCGCCCGCTGGCCCTTCGTCGCCTGGGGGGTGGGCGCGGCCCTGGTGCAGAAGCTGCGCCCCCGGCCGGTGGTCTTCAAGGTGACCCCCAAGTCGACGGACGGGCTCGAGCGCCTGCCGCTGCGGCTCGTGGCGCCCTACCTGATCATCACCACCACCCTCTCCTGCGCGGCTGTGACCGGCGAGCTCACCGGTCCCGCCGCGGGATACGTCTTCCTGTGCATCCTCGGCTCGCTCTCGTACGCGCTGGTCACCCTCACCATCGCCGGCCTGCACATCGCGGAGATGGCCCGGGCTTCGGGAGTGCCCAAGCACAAGGCCGTGGTGACGGCCCGGCTGCCCCTGCTCGCCGGAACCCTCACGCTGCTGCCGCTCGCCCTGGCCATCGGCCTGTTCCCCGTCTACGCGGCAGGCATCTTCGGCTGGTGACACCGGCGCCGGACCGGCCGTCCACCCCCCACTTCACCCCACCTCACCCCCACAGACGATCGACGATCACGGAGAAGGGATCCCCCACCCCATGCCCACGACGGTCCTGGTCACCGGCGGCGCCGGCTTCATCGGCAGCCATACCTGCGTCGACCTCCTCGAGAACGGCTACGAGGTGGTCGTCGTCGACGACCATTCGAACAGCTCACCCGAGTCCCTGGAGCGCGTCGCGAAGATCGCCGGACGCCCGATCGCCGCCGTGTACCGGGCCGACATGCGGGACCGGCGCGCGCTGGACGCCGTATTCGCGTCACACCCGATCGACGCAGTGATCCACTTCGCCGCGAAGAAGGCGGTGGGCGAGTCCGTGGAGATCCCGATCACCTACTACGACATCAACGTCGGCGGCACGACGGCCCTGCTGTCGGCCATGCACGCGCACGGAGTGCACCAGCTGGTGTTCTCCTCGTCCTGCTCGATCTACGGGGACGCCACCAAGGTGCCCCTGACGGAAGGGGATCCGGCGGCCCCGACCAACCCGTACGCCTCGACGAAGTGGCTCTGCGAGCAAGTACTGGCCGACACCTGCCGCCGCCTGCCCGAGCTCAGCGTGCTGGCCCTGCGGTACTTCAACCCGGTCGGCGCGCACCCGTCCGGACTGCTGGGCGAGGACCCCCGGGGCGTGCCCAACAACGTCATGCCGTACCTGGCGCAGGTCGCCGTCGGCCGCCGCGAACGGCTCAGTGTCTTCGGCGACGACTACCCCACCCCCGACGGGACCGGCATCCGCGACTACATCCACGTCATGGACGTGGCCGAGGGCCACCGGCGCGCACTGGAGCACCTCGGGGACGAGAACGGCATGCGCGTCTTCAACCTCGGTACCGGGGTGGGGTCCTCCGTCCTCGACCTCGTCGCCGCCTTCGAGCGGGCCTCCGGCAGGCCGATCCCCTACGAGGTGACCGGGCGCCGCCCGGGAGACGTGACCGAGCTCGTGGCCGATCCCACCGCGGTGGCCCAAGCCTGGAACTGGGCCGCGACCCGGGATCTCGCCGCGATGTGCCGCGACGCGTGGCGCTTCCAGGAACTCAACCCCTCGGGCTACACGGGCTGACGCGTCCGAGCCCGTCTCCCCGCTCCATCCCGCCCGCCCCCCTCACAGCAGTTCGTCAGACAGGAGATGCGCATGCGCTTGACCGTCATTGGTACGGGATACCTCGGAGCCGTGCGCGCGGCGTGCATGGCGGACATCGGACACGAGGTCCTCGGCGTCGACGTCGATGTCGAAAAGATCAGAGCCCTCGCCGAGGGCAGACCCCCCTTCTTCGAGCCCGGCCTCGAGGACGTACTGACCCGCGCCCTCGACTCCGGGCGCCTGCGGTTCTCCACCTCCCTCAGCGAGGCGGCCGCCTTCGGCGAGGTGCACTTCGTCTGCGTGGGCACCCCGCAGCAGGCCGGCTCGGATGCCGCCGACCTGCGCTACGTCGACGCCGTCATCGACGGACTGGCCCCCCACCTGACCGGTCCCTGCCTGATCGTGGGCAAGTCCACCGTCCCGGTGGGCACCACACCCCGCATCGCGAGCCGGCTGAGGGGGCTCCTCCCGGCAGGTGCGGACGTGGAGGTCGCCTGGAACCCGGAGTTCCTGCGCGAGGGGTTCGCGGTCGAGGACACGCTGCGGCCCGACCGGCTCGTGGCGGGCGTCACCTCACCGCGCGCGGACCGGACCCTTCGCGAGGTCTATGCCCCCATGCTGGCCGCCGGCATCCCGTACATCAGCACCGACCCCGCCACCGCCGAGCTGGTCAAGGTCGCGGCGAACTCCTTCCTCGCGACCAAGATCTCGTTCATCAATGCGATGGCGGAGGTCTGCGACGCGGCCGGTGCCGATGTGAGCACCCTCGCCGACGCGCTCGGCCACGACACCCGCATCGGGCGCCGCTTCCTCAACGCCGGTCTCGGCTTCGGCGGCGGCTGCCTGCCCAAGGACATCCGGGCGTTCACCGCACGGGCCCGGGAACTCGGCGTCGAGGAGGCGGTGGGCTTCCTGCGCCAGGTCGACGACATCAACCTGCGCCAGCGGCGACGGACCGTCGACATCGCCCGTGACCTGGTCGGCGGTGCGTTCTCCGGCCACCGGATCGCGGTCCTGGGCGCCACCTTCAAGCCGAACAGCGATGACGTCCGCGATTCGCCGGCCCTTGCCGTGGCGGCGGCGATCCACCGCGAGGGCGGTGAGGTACGGGTCCACGACCCCGAGGGGATCTACAACGCCCACGTGGCCCACCCCGAACTGCGCTACGAGGCGGACGTGCTGACCGCGTGCCGGGGAGCGGATGTCGTGCTGCACCTGACCGAGTGGAGCCAGTACCGGGAAGTCGACCCGGTGAAGCTGGCACGCGTGGTGTGCGCACCGCGTCTGGTCGACGCCCGCAACAACCTCGACGCGGGTCTGTGGCGCTCCGCCGGCTGGAACGTCCGGACACTGGGCAGGCCCGCCCCTGCCACTGTCCCCGCACCCCAGCGCGGCGGCGCCCTTGCTCAGTCCTCGCCGCGCGGCTGTGCGGCACCTGCGGAGGGCGCCGTGCTCAGCCGTGCCCCGAAGTAGTCGACCCGGCCCGGGTTGACGCCGACCGACGGCAGCGCGACGGTGCCGTCCAGTTGGTCGGCGCATTGCGAGACGAGAGGGGTGGCCCCGGCCGAATCGGTGACCGGGGCCACCGTGCCCGCGAGACACGGGTCGGCGTCGCTGCCCGTAGGGACGGTGCCGAGCAGTTCCTGTCCGGCCCGATTTCGCCAGGCATCCAGGTCGGAGTACCCGGTCTTGCCCCACTGCACCTTCCAGTCGCCCGTGCTGAAGTAGTCGTTGCCCTGCAGACGGACGAGGCCCTGCGTGTAGTTGGTGTCCGAATCCACCACGGGAGCACCGTTGGTGACGAAGATGTTGTTGCGGACGCCGACTCCGCTCATTCCGTTCCGGAGTCGCAGGGCGGGAGGCCGGTCGGTGCCGCTCGACCGCATGATCACGGTGTTGTGGTAGATGTCCAGATTCCGCAGGAGGTCGCCGAAGGCCACGATGCCGCCGTACCAGGACAGCTTTCTGGCGTCGTCCCAGCTGTAGTTGAACCGCACGACGTTGTCCTTGTGCGCGTTGGTCGGGTCACCCGAATACACGAGGAAGCCCGCGCCGTCGTTGCCGTAGGACAGGTTGTACTGGAGCACCGAGGACGACACGTTGTTGTCCAGGCCGAAACCCCCGCCGTCGACGCGGGATCCGGTGCGGTTGCGATAGGCCTTGTTGTTCTGGATGGTCACGCGGGTCGAGTCGTAGGTCCAGATCCCCTCCGGCCCCTCCTTGGCCAGGGCCGAGGATTTCGCCCCGTTGTCGTACGAGACCGACTGCTGAACGGTCGAGTCCCGGACGCTGCCGAGAACGATGCCGCTGCCGGTGTTGCGGTCGTCCGCCGTCGGGTCTCCGGGATTGCTGTACGCCCTGACGCGCGTGATCGTGAGCTTCTCGTGCGCGTAGCCGGGATCCTTGGCCTTGAAATGCGGCCCGTAGGTGACCAGCCCGGCGTCCTGGTTGTGGTGCACTGCCGAATCGCTGATCTGGACGTCGCTGAACCCGGAGGACTTCGGGCCCGCTCCGAGGCGAATGCCGTTCTGGAACCGGGACACGTCGACGCCGGAGATCCGCACGTGGCCCATGCGCTTCCCGCCCGGGCGGTCGTTGAAGAAGCTGATGCCGTCCGCAACGCCCTGCGCCTTGGCATCGCCGACGATCGCCAGGTTCCGGATCTCCACGCCGGCGGTGTTGTACACGGCGATTCCCGCTGAGCCCCGCGGCGCGATGACGGCCCGACCGGTGCCGTACGAATCGATCACGACAGGCCTCGGCGCGCTGCCCGCATCACCCGTGCCGATGGTCAGCCCACCCGGGAAGCGCGCGCCGCCTTTGAGCCGGAGACGGTCTCCCGGCCGGAACGGCACCTGGTCGGCCTTGCCGAGGGTGCGCCACGCGGTCGCCTCGGACAGCCCGTCGTGATCGTCGTCGCCGTCCGGACTCACGTAGAAGGTGAGGGCCCCCTTGGCGGGCGGCCGCGGTGGCTTGTAGGGCGTGAGCACATCGCATCCACAAAGAAGGGCGAGGGCACCCACGGCCACACCTGCGACGATTTTCGCCCCACCACGGCGACCCCACCCGACGGTCCGACGGTCGCGCATCATCCCGGTGTCCCCATTCCGTCGGCTCCGCACTTCGCGTAACAAGGTGCCAGAAGCCGCAGGTGCGTTACGTCCGTGACATGGCGATACGTCCCTATCTCTAACCTGATGCCCGAATAGCGCTCATCTGTAATATCTTGTGCACATCGGACACGCGAGCCGGAACGGTGCCTGCGCGGACCGCCCAGGGGGCGAGTGTGATGCGCATGTTCGTCACGCCTGAGCAGCGAGGAAGCGGTCGCCCGGTTCGCCGCGGAGGTGTCCCGGTGGGAGCCGTCGGCCGTATGCGAGCAGGAGGAGATCCTGTGCGGCGCCGTACAGGGGTGTGCCGGTGCCGAAGGACCAGTCGAGGTCGTCGGCGCGGAGTTCGATGCCGCCGAGGTCGGCTCCGAAGAACTTGAGGGTCCTGGCGTCGACGCTGTCGAGGAGGATGCGCACACGGTCCTCGGGAACCCGGCGGCCGAGGCCGAGCGCGACGGTGATGTCCAGGCCGTGGATCACGTCGTGTCCCAAGGCAGCCTCGATCCCGCCGACCGGCGGCTTCCAGGGGTGGTCCGCGTTGGCGTCAAGGAATGCGGCGAGCTCACGCGTCGAATGGGCCGCCGCGTCCTTGTGGGCGCATCGATCGGTCATCCGGTGGAGGCTGCCCCGCGCTCTGATCAGTTCCCGCGCCATCCTGGGGAGCGAGTACCGGAACCCCATCGTCATGTGGGCCGCGACTTCCCTGACCCGCCACCCGCCGCACAGGGTGGGCGCGTCCCACGCCTCGGCCGACAAGCCGTCCAGCACAGCTGCCAGCTCCCGGCGTTCGGCTGCGATCGCGGCTCGGACGTCCGCCGTCGTTCTCCGGTGCGTCGTGTTTCCCATGGCTTCAAGGCTCTCGGTCGGCCCACCATAAGTCCAAGAGTTTGCATGTCTCGCAACTAGAATGATCCGTTATGGACATTCGTCAGCTGCGGTACTTCGTCACCGTCGCGGAGGAAGCCAACTTCACCCGTGCCGCCGCCCGTCTGCACCTGGCGCAGCCGGGGGTGAGTGCCCAAGTCCGCCGGCTCGAAAGGGAACTCGGGCACCAGCTGCTCGACCGCTCCGGCCGGTCGGTGACCCTGACGGAGATGGGTGAGGCCGTACTGCCGTACGCGAGGGCCGCGCTGACCGCCGTCGAAGCGGTGCGGCAGACCGCGGAGGAGTTCACCGGGCTGCTGCGCGGGCAAGTCACCCTCGGCCTCGTCTCGGGCGCAGCCGCGGCAGCCCATGAGTTCGACCTGGCGTCCGTCCTGGCCGACTTCCACGAGGACCATCCAAAGGTCGAGATCGCCCTTACCGAGGACACCTCGGAGCGGATGCTCGCCGCGCTGCACCGCGGGGAACTCGACATCGCCGTGATCGGACTCGCGGACGAGGAGCCCCCGCCCGGCGTCTCCCTCCACGTCCTCGTCGACGTACCCCTGGTCGCGGCCGTCGCCCCGGACGACCTCGCGCTCACGCCCCCGGACCGCGCGAGCATTCCATTGGCCGAGCTCCGCGATCGTCCGCTGATCAGTCTGCCGCGTGGCACGGGCATCCGCGGAGCACTCGACCGGGCCTGCGCGGAGGCCGGTTTCCAGCCCCGCATCGCCTTCGAGGCAGCAGCTCCGCTGTTCCTCGCACAGCTCGCCGCCCGCGGTCTCGGCGTGGCGGTGGTTCCGGCCCTCCCGGCCGGCGCGGCGGCGGCCTTCGGGCTACGGACGCTGGAGATCGCCGAGCCGCAGCTACGCGGCCGGGTCGCTCTGGCCTGGCGGACGGACGGCCCTCGCAGCCCCGCAGCCACTGTCGTCCTCGACCTGCTGCGTACAACTCTCAGCCCAACCTGACGCTCAGCAAGGGCGGTTAGGGCGCGCATGGCACGGGGCCAATGGGAAAGGTCTGGGCAACGCGCAAGCCCCAGGTCGCTGACCTGGGGCTTTGCTGTGGAGCGGATGACGGGAATCGAACCCGGTCTATAAGCTTGGGAATCCATGCGCGGAACGGTCTCGCATGGCTCCTGAACTGCGAAATCAGCCCTGCTGGGCTTCTGCCGGGGCCTCCCCGTGCTCTGGTTCCGACCGCTGTTGACCGCCCTTAAGGGCACGGTCGGGGCACGCCCCTCGTGTTGGTGCCTCAGGAGGAGTCGGTCCACGGACGGAGTTTCTCAGGGTTGCGGACCGCCCAGATGTGAGTGATGCGGCCGCCGGTGAGGCTGAACGCCGCCACGGTGACGGTGACGCCGTCCTGTTGGGCGACCAGGCCGGGTCGGCCGTTGACCGTCCGCTCCAGGAGCGTCAGCCCAAGGGCCTTGTCGGCGATGTGGATCAGGTACTGGGCGATGCGCTCGCTGCCCTCGACCGGGCGCAGGACGGTGCCGACCAGGCCGCCGCCGTCGGCGGTCATTGTGGCGCCGGGGTCGAGAAGGTCGACGAGGGCCTTGATGTCCTTGGCCTCCCACGCTTCCTTGAAACCCCGCACCAGACCGGCCTGCCCGGTCGTCGCAGCGGCCGGAGCCTGCGCGGCGCCGATACGCCGACGGGCCGAGGACGCCAGCTGCCGGCAGGCCGCGGGCGTCCGGCCGACGATCTCGGCGACCTCGGCGAAGGGGTACCGGAAGACGTCGTGCAGGATGAACGCCACGCGTTCGGCCGGGGTCATCGACTCCAGCACGACGAGGAAGGCCATGTTCACCGACTCGTCCAGGGTGACCCGGTCGGCGGGGTCGGCCGGCTCGGTCCCGCCGCCGCTCGCCGGGCCGCTGAACCACTCCGTACGGTCGGGCAGCGGCTCGGGTATCCATGCGCCGACGTAGCGCTCGCGACGGGCCCGAGCCGAGCCGAGCATGTCCAGGCAGATGCGGCTGGCCACCGTCGTCAGCCAGGCACCGGGAGACTCGATGGCCTCCTGCCGTTGGCGCGACATCGCGTACCAGCGGGTGTAGGTCTCCTGCACGGCGTCCTCGGCCTCGGCCAGCGAACCGAGCAGCCGGTAGGCGAGATTGATCAGCTGTCGCCGCTCGTCGACGACAGCGCTCAGACCCGGCTCGGACCGTTCGTGCCCTGGCTCGGATGGGGTGCTCATGGTCGCGACCGCTCCCTCTTCTTCTCGTCCGATTCCGCTCTCGACACTTCGACGAAACACCGCACCGGAGTGTGAGGCCGGCGCTTCGCCTCACATTTCGAGGAGCTGCGTCGTCGGACCACCGAGACACTACTGATCCACCGCCGCGAGGCAGAAGAGGGGACCGCGTCATGGCCACACAGACGACGGCAGTACGGGGCAGAGTCACGTTCCCGCAGGTCGCGATAGCCCTGCAGACGTTGGCCCTCTTCTTCCAGGCGGTCACCGCCGGAATGCTGCTGTCCTCGTCCCACGGCCATGTACTGCACGACGCCGGATCGAAGGTGATGTACGGGGCGTCGATGCTGTACGTGCTCGCCGCGATCCTGGCGTGGCGGCCGGGCGGCGGGTCACCCCGCCCCATCCTGTACGCGTCCGGCTTCCTCGTACTCGCTTCGGTGCAGGTGGTGCTCGGCATCGCGCACATGCCGTCGCTCCATGTACCCCTGGGCATCCTGATGTTCGGCCTGAGTGTGTTGGTGCTGGGCCAGGTCCTGTCCACCCGCTTGTCGGAGCGCACCGGCACCCGGTCGTAGCCGCCGCACGCTCCAGACCTGCTCGGCTGACGTGCGGGGCATCGGTAGGGCATTTGACCTGCGGAAACGCCCTGCCAGGGGAGCTGCCGCGAGGGTCCGCCCGTACCTGTATTGACCGCTGTTCGCCGCTCCGAAGGGCACGGATGGGGAATGCGTCCGTTGGCCCGGGTCGTGCGGCACGTCCCTGCCGCGATGGTTGCGCCTTGCCTCCTGGAAACGTGAGGCTTGACGCAAGGGGGTCTGGGTGGAAGACTGCTTGCGTGTTCTCTCCCGAATCTGTGAGAGGAGGCGCAAGGGGATGGTCATGGAACTGCTGTCGGTGAAAGCGGCTGCGGCCCTGCTCGGGGTGGATGATTCGCGCGTCCGTCAGTTGCTGCATGACAAAAAGCTGCAAGGGCAGCGGGTCGGTGGCCGTTGGCTGGTCGCCGGGGATAGCGTCCGGGATCGCAAGGACCGGGGCCGTCGTTCGCGAAGACCGCTGTCGGCGCGCAATGCATGGGGCGTTCTGGCGGTGCTGGACGGCCATCAGCCGGTGGGCCTGTCCGATGCAGAGAAGTCCCGGGTGAGGACGCGGTTGCGGAACCTCCTTGCCCACGGGCAACTGTCTCCAGCTCTGGTCCGGGAGCTCCTGGCCGCCCGTGCCGAGGTTCGCTCGTACCGCGTTCATTCAGGCGTACTGCCAGTTCTGCTCGCCGCTCAGGATGTGGTGCGGGGGGGAGCGAGTGCTGCGGCGCGGGCAGGGGCGGACTACATCTCCCTCGGCCGTGCGGAGATCTACGTACATCCCGACCGGGTCGAAAAGCTGGAAGCCGCGTTCGGCATGGTCCGTGATGAAGAGCGGGGCAATGTCTCGGTCCGAATCCCCCCGTCGGAGATGTGGCCGTTCTTGACCTCAAGGTCTGAAGCCCCAGGGCAGGGCCATGACGTCCCCGCCTCCGTGGTGGCGGCCGACTTGCTGGACCGCCATGAGAGCCGAGCCGACGCTGCCGCATCTGGGTTGCTCGAGTCCCTGCTGACTCGCTACGCGCAGCCTCGGAAGGTGTGATCACGGCGGCTGATCTGCCCGGCGTACGACTGGAGTCGGGCCTGTTCACCGGTCCGCTGGTGGAGTTGTGGGGCGTGTTGTTCGACCTTTCGGAGCAGGTGCCGAATGCCTGGTCGCTGATCGGTGGGCAGATGGTGCTCCTCCACGGCCTGGAGCACGGTCGGACCCCACCGGCGGCGAGCGCCGACCTGGATGTCCTGGCTGACGTGCAGTCGGACCAGCAGAGCTTGCGCCGTTTGGTCGCGGCGCTGGAACGGCTCGGATTCTCCCCCGCCGGCATGTCGCCGCAGGGCAACCTGTTGCACCGCTATCAGCGCGGTGTGGAGCCGCAGCGGTTGGTGGTGGATCTGCTGGCGCCTGCCAACCTCGGCCCCCGTGCAGACCTCACAACGACGCCACCCGGCCGCACGCTGGAGGTGCCGGGCGGCCGGCAGGCTGCGCGGAGAACCGAGGCTGTGAGTGTGCAACTGGGGCCGCGGAACGGCCGGATCCGATGCCCCCAGCCTGTTGGGGGGCGATCGTGGCGGAGGCTGCGGCGGTGAGCATCAAGACCGCTTCACCGGAGCGCCACTACCGCGATCTGGCGTTCTTGCTCTCGTTGCCCGCCAATCCGCTGCAACTCAGAGATCAACTCGACAAGGGCGACCGTAAGAAGCTCGCGTTCGCGAAGGCCTTGAACGATCCGCAGCATGCAGCTTGGCGTCAACTGGCCGACGAGGACGCCCGGGCGGACGGTCAGGCCATGTACGCGTTCTTGTCTCCGCCTGCAATGACGTGAGAACGGCCGAAGGCCCGCGACCTCGTCGCCGTCAAGATGGTGCACAAGTGGTGCGGGACTCCTGAACAGGGCTGGGCAACGCGAAAGCCCCAGGTTGCTGACCTGGGGCTTTGCTGTGGAGCGGATGACGGGAATCGAACCCGCGCTACAAGCTTGGGAATCACCCGGCACTTGAACGTGTGTACCGCGCCTGACCTGCGAAAACGCGCAACTGTGCGGCCTCTGTGGGCGACTCGTCCGGCCCCTGAGCGACCGGCGTTTACCGCGGCCACTGGCACGTTGTGGCACGCGTCTCTGGACCGGTCGGGACCGTACAACAACAAACCCGTACGGCTCTCTTCACGTCACGTCACGGCCCGGCCGTCGCCGCTCTCGCGTACACCACGCCGTTAGGCGAGGACGTCCTGCAGGACGTCGTGCGCGTCCGCCGACCACTGCTGGTTGCGGACGAGGTCTTGGTACTGCGGGCAGCGTGCCAGTAGTTCCTGGTGCGTTCCGGCATCCAGTGCGTGGCCGGACTCCATGATGAGGACGTGGTCGGCGTGCTGGACGGTGGACAGCCGGTGTGCCACGACCACCACGGCCCGGTTCTGGGCGAGCTGGGTGACCAGATCGCGCAGGCGCTGTTCGTTGATGCTGTCCAGCTGGGAGGTGGGTTCGTCCAGCAGGACCACGTCGGCGTCGGTGAGCAGTACGCGGGCCAGGGCCAGGCGTTGGCGCTGTCCGCCGGAGAGGTCGGTGGCGCGCCCGAGGACGGTGTCCAGGCCGTCGGGGAGCCGCAGGACCTCGTCCCGCAGCGCCACCGCGTCGAGGGCGCCCAGGAGGGCGGGGTCATCGAGGGGGGTGTCGCTGCCCAGCAGCAGGTTGTCGCGGACGGTGCCCTCGAGCAGGGTGAAGGTCTGGTCGACGTAGGCAACGCGGCGGCGCAGGTCGTCCAGCGGCCAGTCGTGCACGTCGTGGCCCAGCACGCGGATCGTGCCCTGGTCGGGGTGCATGAAGCGTTCGATCAGGGTCAGCACGGTGGACTTTCCGGCGCCGGAGTGCCCGACGAGGGCGGTCAGGCCGCGGCGGGGGGCGGCGAAAGTCAGATTTCCCAGGATGGGCTCGTCGTCGTAGGCGAAGGCCACGCCGGTGAACTCGACGCCGGGGGCGCCCTGGACGGGGACGGGGCTGGTGGTGGCCGTGCCGGCGGCTTCCTGGGGCAGGGAGAGCAGCTCGTCGAAGCGTGAGCGGGCGGCGAGGCCGGCCTGGAGCTGACTGATGCTGGAGGCGACGACGGCTACCGGGGCGACGAGTTGGAGCAGGAAGAGGAGGAAGGCGATGAAGTCCGGCATGGCCAGGTCGCCGGAGGCCATGCGGGCGCCGCCGCCGAGGATGATGCTGACCAGCGCGATCTGCTGTCCCAGGCCCATGACGGGGCCGATGAGGGACTGCAGGCGGGCGCTGTGGAGGGTGGAGTCGGTCAGATCGGAGGCGTCTTGGGTCAGGGCCTCGGTGGCGCGGTCCTCGGCGCGGTAGGCCTTGATGGTGGGCAGGGAGGCCAGGGTGGCGGTGAAGCGCTGGGCGAGCTCGCCCAGGG
Source organism: Streptomyces tatrensis (assembly GCF_049310065.1). Taxonomy (NCBI): domain Bacteria; kingdom Bacillati; phylum Actinomycetota; class Actinomycetes; order Kitasatosporales; family Streptomycetaceae; genus Streptomyces; species Streptomyces tatrensis. The sequence goes on from NZ_JBMDLB010000011.1 coordinate 5,071,887, forward strand.
CGGTCTGCTGGGCATCGATGCTGCGGCGTACGCGGACGATGACCAGGCCGATGACGGCGCCGGCCAGCGCGAAGGATCCCACGGTGATGAGCACCAGGACCCAGTCCAGGATGCTCATGACGACCAGGGTGGCCACCACGGTGATGGTGGACAGGGGCAGCTGGATCGCCCCGACGTCGATGACGGAGCGGAGCATCATGGCGTCGGAGGTAACGCGGGCGACGAGGTTGCCCGGGCCCTGGGTGCGCACTTCGCGCAGCGGGAGGCGCATGGTGTGGTCCATGACGCGCGAGCGCAGGCGCAGGATCATCTTTTCGCCGATGCGGGCGAGCAGGTAGCCCGAGACGGTGGCGGTGAGGGCGCCGACGAGAGCGACGGCGGTCATCAAGATGACCGGCCAGATGAGTCCGCCGGTTCCGGACAGGGCTTCCACGAGGTCCCTGACCATCAGGGGCACGGCCAGGGTCGCGGCGGTGGATATCAGCGCCAGCAGGGCTGCGATGGCCAGCTGGAGGCGGGCGCTGCTGATGAGGTCGGCGCCCAGCCGCAGGCCGGGCGCAGGTTTATTGCGGGCGACGGACATTCGCTTGTTCCACCTCGTGTGAGAAGACATCGTATTCAGCGGTGCAGTGTCCTGCGGTCCGAGATAGCGGACCTATGGCGGAGTCCCAAGGTCACCGGGAGGCGCGCTTTCACGGCTAGGGACGCTATGCCGATAACGACGGCGGCAGCCAGTGTGAGACCCTCCTTCCAGGACGGGAGTGTGCGCGGCCGTGGGTCCTTCTCGTAATTCACGAATTCCTCTGCCTCTCCATGACAATGGCCGTTTGCATTGTCCCGCGCTTGAGCCTGAGCCAGTCCACCACACGTGTGTGCGGCAAAGTAACTCCTATCCTTGGCCTGCCGGGACGATCTGCGGCAATACGCCGGGGCGTCAATAGTTTGGCGCAGCTTCGGGGGCGGCAAGGTTTGGTATCGCGGGCGGGATGCTTCCGGGTGGCGGAGAGGGTGCCTGGGGCGGCCTGTAGCGTGACCGGGAGATCAGTCATCCGGCCCTTTTGCCGGATGGCGATTGCGGACGGTCGGCGAGAGAGAGAAGGAACGGACATGTTCAGCAAGAAGGAAGTGCACCTGATTGCGCTCAGCGATCTCGATGACGCACGGGATGCGCTGCGCCGGGCATTGTCGGGTGCCCCCGGTGACGAGGTTGCCGGGCTGCGGCGGGCCGCGCAGATCTTGGACGGGCTGGCCGAGCGGGGCGGGGAACCGCGGGTGCGGTGGGCCCGGGGAATCTTGGAGCGCGACGGTGTGGACCCGGTCAGCCACGAGGTGGCGGCGATACGGGCCCTGCGCCAGGAGCTGCCGGGGCTGAGCCTGACGGCCGCCACTGAGCTGGCGCGGGAGGCGAAGCTCGCCCAGGGTGCGTGACCTTCGTCTGCGCTGTTGGCGAGAGCCCCACCGAGTCCCGGTCCCGGTCCCGGTCCTGGCCCCAGTGGGGCTCTTGCGCATCCCGACGCCTGCCGGAATGTACTTGCCAGTCTGGAAAGTACATGCCAGTCTGGCATCTATACGCGTCCCTCGTTCGTACGGAAGCCGGAGAACCCATGAACACCTCAGGAGCGATGCAGCCGAGCGCCGAGTCCGCCGCGGCGGCGCTGCGCAGCGCGCGGGCCGCCGAGAGCGCGGCCCGGCAACCGCGGGCGGTGCCGGGCTGGTACCCCGCCACCCACGGCCTGCTGCTCGCCGCCGGTATCAGCGGCTTCGGCCTGGCGCGGGTGTGGCCCCAGTGGCAGGGCGGGTTCCTGGCGGCCGCGCTGGTGTGCTCGGTCGGCTTCCTCGTGGTGACCTGGATGATGCTGCACACCTCCGGGGTCGCCCCGTGGTTCGCCAGGCGCGAGCGGGGGGCCTCGTGGCGCACGTGGGGCCTGCCCTTGATCCCCTTCGCCGCGGGCCTCCTGGCGGCGGTCTTCTACGGCACGGCCGGATGGTTCGTCGGGTTCGGCGTGGTGGCCGGCGCGGCGTCCTGGGTGCAGGCCGGCCGCCGGCGCACGCGTGCCCGGGAGGCGTCGTGACCGACGCGGACCTGCCCGGCCTGGACAAGGAAATCCACCACCCGACCCGGCTGACGGTGGCCGCGTTCCTGTCCAGCTGTGCGGAGGCCGAGTTCGGCACAGTGCGCGACTACTGCGGGATCACCGATTCGGTGATGAGCAAGACGGTCGCCGCCCTGGAGAAGGCCGGCTACGTCAGCGTCCGCAAGGGCTATTTCGGCAAGCGGCCGCGCACCTGGGTGGCGCTCACCTTGACCGGCCGCACCGCGCTCGCCGCGCACCTGGCCGCGCTGGAGGCACTGGCCGGAGCCGCCCGCCGGGCCGGAGCCGGCGCGCCGGCCGACGGCGGCGCGGACGGGGAGCGGACATAGAGATACCGCTGGGCGCCTGGAAGGGGGACAGGCGCCCAGCGGTGAGGTGCTACCTGCAAGCAGGTAGGCGGTTCAGCAGCCCCAGTGCGCCGTGGCGGAGACGCCGGCGCCGGAGATGGCGCTGACAGCCGCGCCGCAGCCGCCGCTGGAGCCACCGATGAAGCTGAGGATGGTCGGGGTGATGGCCGGGGCGTCAGCCGAGACGCCGGCGCCGAACTCCTCGGCGTTGGTGTAGGCGGTGTATCCGGCGAGGAGCTGGTCCGCAGTGTTCATGAGATTCCTTCACTGAAATCCAACAGGAAGGGCGGGATCTTTCCTGCCCGAGATCAATTCGACCACATTCCTGGCTCCGCGACCACGGAAATCTTATCGATATTTGGCAATCCCGCCGCCGTGACCTGCACTTTTTCCCGCGGACCCCAACCTCGTTGCGCACATATCTGGGCGGGAAAGTTTGGGACGCCGTTCTCTCCCGGTTGCGGATAACGAAAAAGTGGGTGTCCGCCTTTTTGGGCGGACACCCACTGGGTCAATCCGTGGCGACGGGTCAGCAGCCCCACGCCTTGGTGCTGGCGATGCCGCCCGCGGACATACCGAGGGAGAAGTAGATGCACTCAGGGGAGGAGACAGTCGTGATGGTGGGCGTCGCCGCCGGGGCCTGAGCGTCCGCACTGGCGCCGAAGTCCTCGGCGTTGGTGTAGGCGGTGTAGCCGGCGAGGAGCTGGTCTGCAGTGTTCATGACGTTCCTTCACTGAGTGAGGTGCGAAGCGGGGCCTTTCCCGCTCTGCACCTATTCGACCGCATCCATCGGCGTGAGCGCTACGAAAAAATTACTGGACACTTTGTCTCCGCCCGCGCGACCTGCACGTTCATCGCCCATTCCACAGGAATTGGCTCACCACCTTGCTCCTTCAAAGATGGGGACGGCGGGAGCCGAGGAAATTACCCCCGGAAAATGCAGGAAGCCCCACCGGGAGGGGTGGAGGCTTCCTGCCTGGGGTGCGCGGGCGGCGGTCACCGGGGCTCGGGACTGCGCCGCAGGTGGGCCCTGATGGCCTGCCAGACGTTCAGTTCGAGGCAGACCTCGCCCAACGCGGTTTTCAGCTCGGCCGCCTCGGCCTCGAGCTGGCTCTCGCGCGCCGGCGGCCGGTGGGCTGCGGTCCCTTGCAGTCCGTGCAGCCCGCCTTCGAGGAACGCCTCCCGCCAGCCCTGAAGGCACTGTTCGGACAGGTGGGTGTACCGCCCGGCGACTTCGGCGACGGTTTCGTGGCCCGACAGCACGCGCAGGACGAGTCTGGCCTTGTCCTCGGCCGACAGCGCCGGGGGCACGGGGGGTGCGGGGGATGTGCTGGTTTCCATCGGCTCACCGACCAGGGGTCAGGCCAGGCCGATTCCTGGCAGGACGGGAGAGTTCAGGTTCCGGGCCGGCATCAGCGGGTCCGCGCCGGCATTGAGGTACGCCTCGGCTACGACGGCCTCGCGGGAGCCGCCGTCGGCCCGCACGGCGTGTCCCACCAGGGCCTCGGCCAGCACCTGGCAGCGGTGTTCGCCGAAGCTCAGGTTGCGCTTGCCCGGCCGCGGGTCGTCCGGCTCCCACGCGGCCCCCACCCCGTCGGCGATCCGGCGGACGAATGGGGAGGTGGTGGTGCCCAGGCCGGGCAGGCCCTGGACGGACGCGGCGATGTCGGCGGCCGCGTGCCAGGCGTCCGAGCCGAGGTACACCACCAGCGCGTCGCGGCGCGGGAAATGCTTCAGCGACGAGGTGACCTTGGCCCGGTACCTCAGCTGCAGCGCCTCCAGCTGCGACAGCACCGTGCCCCAGGCCTCGGGGGCCGCCGCGGCGTGGGTCAGGTGGAAGTACAGGCGCAGCATCGGGGAGCCGGTGACGCGTCCGCGGGAGCCGTCGGTGAGGAAGAAGCCCGTCGACAAGGAGGGACGCGGGGCCGGGATGCGCAAGGTCACCTGCGCGGAGGCGGCGTCCGGGCGGCGATCGGTGATGCTGTCGCGGGGGACGTGGACGCGCAGGCCGTCGAGGTTGACGATCACGCTGTCCGGGGTGGGGCCGTCGCCGAGCACGGTAGCCGGGACGAGGGTGGTGCGGTGCGGCATCGCGGCGAAGAGCTGCTGGTCGAAGGCGTCGTCGCGCAGGCTGCGCTGCCGGGTGGTGTCGTCCTGGTCCTCCATGCCGGCGTGCAGGTCCTGGTAAAAGACGCCGCCGAGCTGTTTGGCGAGGGCGCCGGGGGTCTTGGCGTCCAGGTCTTGGTCGCCGACGACGGCGGTCAGGCCGCCGTCGGCGACCTCGGTCCGGGCCAGGGCGGCCGAGAGCTCGGGGGCGATGAGGCCAAGGGCGGTGGTCATGAGGTGCCTTCCAGACCGAGGACGGAGGTGAAGTTCTGCGGGGCCAGCAGGACGGTGCGTCCGATGCCGGAGGCCGCGCGGTCGCTGGCCGACAGCCGGGTGCCGAATTTGGCGCCGGCGAGCATGCGGTCGATCATGTGCCAGCCGACGAAGGCCGCGACGCGGATGGTGAAGCCGTCCTCGACGGTGGGGCGCGTTTCGCGGTACCCGGCCCAGAAGGCCTCGATGCGCGGGCGCAGGCGGTCGATCTCGCGGGCACCGTGGGCGAGGATGTCGTCGTGGGTGGCTTCGCGGCCGAAGGCGTAGTCGGGGTCCTCGCTGATGGATTTGGGGATGCCCTGGATCACCCGGTAGAGCCATTCGCCGACGAATCCGCCGATGTCGCGGGCGGCGTCGCCGAAGCGGAACTCCTCCCAGTCGGTCAGGTAGAGGTCGCGGTCGGCCAGCAGGTACTGGTCCAGGCGGATGTCGCAGTGCGCGGGCACCTGGGGCGCGGCCGCTTCGCGGCGGCGCAGCTCGTGCAGGGCGGCGGTCAGTTCGGCGTCCGGCTGGAGCAGGGACCACGATTCGATCTCGGCGAAGGCCGAGTGGATGAAGACGGGCAGCGCCAAGGCGTCGAAGTGGTCCATCGACGGGGACGGGTGGGGGTCATTGTCCAGGATGCCGGGCTCGACCGGCAGAGTGTGCAGGAGGCCCAGGATGCGGCCGCTCCGGCGGCACAGAGCGTCGTCGAAGGCGTCGTCGGCCGACAGTTCGAAGCCGGACTGGGCGTCCTCCAGACGCGTGAAGGCCACCAGGCGGTGTTCCTCGTCGGAGCCGAGCAGTTCGGGGCCCTGCAGTTCGCTGCCGCTCAGGCGTGACGCGATCGTTTCGAAGGCCATGATGCGGTGGAAGCGCCGCAGGACGTCGGCCGGGTCGCCGCCGCCGACCCGCTTGACGAAGACCTTGGCGCCGGTGGTGGTGGTGCCGGCCCAGTTGTCGTTGCGGCCGATGTGGGCGACGACGGTGTCCGCGTCGAAGCTGCCCAGTCCGAGCCGGCCGAGGAACGCCTCGACTTCGGGGGCCTTGTCCAGGCCGACCGGGTCGAAGCGGACGCGGGTCGGGAGGGACTTCGATTCTTGATCTGTAATCACGATCACGGAGCGTAGGGATCGTTCGTCAGCGCCGACAACCGATGGCTCACTATCGCGGCATTGTTAGGTGGGGGCGGGCTGCCGAGCCGGGGAGACACGGGGTCAGCAGCGCTATGAGGCGGGCTTGTTGGGCCAAAGTAACGCGTTTTCTGGGGCCTTCTTGCCGCCACCGCGATCCCCTAAGGTACCCGGTATGTCGCTTGCGAACCTGCACCGTTTCACGCTGCCCAATGGCCTGCGGGTCGTCCTGTATCCGATTTCCGGTGTTCCGGCGGTCGGCGTCAGCGTGCACTACGACGTCGGGTTCCGGTCCGAGCCCCAGGGACGTAGCGGCTTCGCCCACCTCTTCGAGCATTTGATGTTCCAGGGCAGCGAGAGCGTGGACCGCCTCGAGCACTTCGGGCATGTGCAGGCGGCCGGCGGCACCGCCAATGGATCGACGCACCAGGACTACACGGATTTCTACCAGGTGGTTCCGTCCGCGGCACTGGAACGCATTTTGTTCCTCGAAGCCGACCGGATGCGCGCACCGAAACTGACCGACGAGAACCTGCGCACCCAGGTGAACGTGGTCAAGGAGGAGATCCGCCTCAATGTGCTGAACAAACCCTATGGCGGCTTCCCGTGGACCGTGCTGCCCGGCCTGCTCTTCCAGACCTATCCCAATGCGCACAACGGATACGGGGATTTCACCGACCTGGGGCAGTCCACGGTCGAGGAATGCGCCGCGTTCTTCGACACCCACTACGCACCGGGCAATGCGGTATTGACCATCGCGGGCGACATAGCCCCGGGCCGGACCGCCGAGCTGGTCCACCGGCACTTCCACGACGTCCCGGCGCGGGTCCTTCCGGCGCCGGTGGACCTGAGTGAGCCGGCGCCGGACCGCGAACTGCGCGGCGACCATGCCGACCCGCATGCGCCGATGCCGGCCACCGCGATCGGCTACCGCATGCCGGACCCGCGCATCGACCTGGACGCCTACCTGGCACACATGGTGCTGTGCGTGGTGCTCACCGGCTCCGGCGAGTCCTCCCGGCTCCGGCGCCGGCTGATCCACGGCGCCGCCCCGCTGGTGACCGATGTGAGCACAGGCTGCGGACTGTTCGGCGCGCTGGAGGCCCGGGACCCTGAAACGTTCCTGTGCGTGGCCACGCATCCGCAAGAGACCGCGACCGACCAACTGCTGGAGGTGGTGGACCACGAACTGGCGGCACTGGCAGCGGACGGCCCCACAGAGGCGGAGCTGGCGCGGGCCACGGCGCTCAGCAGCGTGGGCATGCACCGCAAGTACGACATGTTGCTGGCCCGCACCCGCGCGCTGGGGGCCCAGGAGGTGCTCTTCGGCAAGGCCGAACTCGTGGACGAACTGCCCGGCCGGCTCGCCCGCGTGAGCGCGCAGGACCTGGCGCATGCCGCCGCGTCACTGCGGCCGGACGCCCGCGCCGTGCTGAGCCTGCACCCCGCCGCGTTGCCCGCCCGCCCGCCGAGCCTGTCAGGAAGCTGATCCGTGACCGTCACCTCCTTGGTGCCCTCCCCCACGGGGGAACCCGCCCGCGCCCACCGCAGCGCAGCGCAGATCGGCCGCACCGCGGCCGGGCCGCGCCCGCTGCCGCCGCTGGAGGCCCGCCGCGGCCACCGCCTTCCGGCGCTGGCCGACACCGTGCTGCCCAACGGCCTGCGGGTGATCGCCGCCCGCCAGCCGTCCATCCCGATGGTCGAGCTGCGGATGTCGGTGCCCTTCGCCGGCGCCACCTTCGCGCACGCGGCCACCGCCGAAGTCCTGGCCACCGTCCTGTTCCGGGGCGGGCGCGGCGGGAACGGGGGCCGGGAGGCCGCGATGGCCCGGCACGGCGTCACCCTGGCCGCCCACCGCTCCTCGCAGTGGCTGCAGGTGTCGGGGTCCGCACCCGGCCGCGCGCTGGACACCCTGGTGGACGCGCTGGCCGACGCGGTCACCCACCCGGGCACGGACGAAGCGAAGATCACACCGGTGCGCGAGCGGATGGTGCGGCAGATCGCGATGATCCGCGCGCAGCCACCAGTGGTCGCACAAGAAGCCTTGGTGACGCACTGCTACGGCACGCTGCCCGGCCTGCAGGAGGTGCCCTTTCCCGCGCCGGTCGCCGCCGTCACCGCCGACTCGGTCCGGTCCCTGCACCAGGAGCGACTGCGCCCGCGCGGCACGGTGCTGGTGCTGGTGGGCGACCTCGATCCGGACCGCGCAGTGGCGCTGGTGGCCGCGGCCACCGCGTCCTGGAGCGACACCGGGCCGGCGGTGCCGCCCCTCATGCTGTCGCCGCTGCGCGGTGGGCGGGTCACACTGGTGCCACGGGCCGACGCGGTCCAGTCCCAGATCAAGCTGGTGCGCCCGGCGGTCGCGCGCACCGATGACCGCTTCCCGGCCCTGAGCTTGGCCACGTTGGTGTTCGGCGGCTATTTCTCCTCCCGGCTGGTGACCAACATCCGGGAGGAGAAGGGGCTGGCCTACCGCGCGGAGGCGGGGTTCGAGGACCACCTGGACCAGCTGGTGCTCACGGTCGACGCGGACACCGCCACGCAGGCAACGGTCCAGGCCTACCAGGAAATCCGGGCCGAACTGGGGCGCCTGGCAACTGAGCCGCCGTCGGCGGCGGAGGTCGACGCGGCGCGCGAGTACACCGTCGGCATGGCGATGCTCACCCTGGCGTCCCAGGCCGGGTTCGCCTCCAGCGTGGCCACCGCGGTGTGCCTGGGGCACGAACCGGAGCGGGTGACGGCCTTTCCCGAACTGCTGCGGAGCGTCACCCGCGGCCAGGTCGCCCAAGTGGCCCGGGACTTCTTCGCTCCCGAGGCGTTCGCCGGCGTCATCGTCGGGGACGCGGACCGTTTGGCCTCCGGGCTGCGCGCGGTCGGCGGAGTCGAGCTCGCGGACTCCGCGACGCAGCCCTGACCGGCCGTGAGGTCAAGCGTGTTCTTCGACGTAGGTGATGAGCGCCCACGTGCTTGCCGCCCACAGGCGGATCCCGTCCGGCCCCGGCCTCATCCGAACCCCTCGACGGCGGACTCCGGAGACGGAAACATCACATCCCCTATGATGCGATATGTCCGGAACATGCAACCTCAAATATGGCCCAAGTTTGTTGCCCCGCGTAATGCGCCAGAGATATGATCTTGTTGTTGGAAGTCATTCACTGCGGGCGCGGAAAGCTTTTCGCAGTCCGGGTGGGACGCCTTACCGCTGCCGGAAACCGGCACGACCGACGCGAGTTCACGAGAAAGGCCTGACCCGCCTTTCCGAGGGGGAAACAAAGTGGAGCCACCAAAAAACAGAGCCGCACCCGCCTGCCCGGACGCTGTCCGCCGCCGGCATTCCGGTTCCCGCGAATGTTCGTGAACCGCCTCAGGACTGTTTGAGCTGGGTTTTCAGTCCGTTTGGCTTGGACCTGGACTCGCAGGAGCTGCAGCTCACGCGGGATGCGCCCGGCGGAACGAGATGACCTCCGCTCCGCCCGGCGCCCCGCCAGATCTGCTGCGGGACGTAGGTCCATGCATGCGTCCCGCGCGTTATGAATTGGAGACGAGAGGCGATGTCACGCCCTCCGGTAATGCCAGCTGCCGATAAACTGAATATTGTCCTCGGGGTGCTGTCAGGCACTCAGACGATCGCCGAGGCCGCCCGCCGTGCCAGCGTATCCGAACAGTCCGTAGGCAATTGGAAACGTCAGTTCCTCGAGGGCGGACGCACCGGCCTCGAAGGCGGAACGTCACGGAACGCCCAGCGTGAACGCGATCTCCTTTCCGAAATCACGGAACTGAAGACCGCACTGGGCGAGGCATACGTCCAGCTGCGGGTGCGGCGGAAGTCGGGCGAGTACCGAACGGTCCCTTTTCAGACCTCGAGGCCATCCGAGAGGATGCCAGGATCAATGTCTCGAGGTACTGCGAGATCCTGGGAATCCCTCGGCGTACCTACACGCGCTGGAAGATGAATCACGCGCCCGGCCATCGGGCCGGTGCAGCTGAGCGCGACATGATCCGCGGATGACCCCGGTGCCCCGGGCAGCGATCGCTGCCCGGGGCACCGGCATGTCCGGCACTCCTCTACACCCGCGCCAGCGCCTCGGGCCGGGCCTGCGCACCCTCGTCGTCGATCAGCTCCGCGACCTTCACCGCGTACTCGAGCAGCTCGGGATGCCAGCCCATGTACGCGGCGAAGTCATGGGCATGGGTGAACACCCGCAAGACCGCCGCCCGCCCGGCCACCACCGGATCGGCCGGCACGTCGTACCCCCGGGCCAGGGCGGCCAGAGCGGCGTGGAAGTCGCCCGGATCCAGGTCCACGCCCGGCGTCCGGCGCAGCAGGGCCATCCGCCATTCGACGAACTCCCCCAGCAGCCAGCCGACATCGAAGTCGGCCGGCCCGCGGGCGGTATCCTCGCCGGCCAGCAGGCAGCCGCCGTCCGGCGCGTGGCCCACGATGACCGAGCCCAGGCTGGGGGCGCCGTGCAGGAAGACGTCACCGGCCAGGTCGGTGGCCAGGGCCTGGCACCAGCCCTGCACCCGGTTCCACCGGGCCGTGCCGAACTGGCGGCGGACGATGGAGTGGAAGCCCGTCGCGGCCCGCGGCCCGTGCCCGTCGCGCATCCACGTGGCCAGCCGGGCCGGGCCCGGCGGCCCGGCGGTCGCCAAAGACGCCGGGACCGCGGTGTGCAGCAAGCGCAGCGCCGCACCCGTCCCGGCCAGCGCCCCGGCCACCAGGTCGGGGCGCTGGCGCGGGTCGCGGCCCACGCAAAGCGTGGCCACCGGGACCGGGCCCGGCAGTTGGTAATGCAGAGCGTCACCCACCGCCTCCGGGAGCGCCAGCCGTAGCCCGTCCGGGCGCAGCGCGCTGAGCGCGGCACGGACCGGCGCGCTCGGCGCGCCCAGCGGGGTGGGGCGGTCGGCGCCCGGGCGGCGGATCCACACAAACTCCGGGCCGTCGGCGTGGATGGCGGTGCGCAGGAAGCCGGTGGCGAACTCCTCCACCGCCGGCGCGGTCGTCGGCGTCATTGCTGCTCCGTGTTGGGGGAGGGGACGGCGGCCAGCCGGGCCCGGAGCCGTTCCAGGGCGGGGATGATCGCGGGCAGGGGGGTGGCGACGGTGGCGCCCGGGCGGCCGGTCGTCACGCTGTAACCCGGCTGCGGGGGCACCACGGTCACATTGGGGCGCGCCGCCAGTGCCGCGACGTGCTGGCGGTAGGCGAACGATTCCGCGCCGCCGGGCGGCAGCGCGGGGGCGAGGGCGATGGGCGCCTGGGTGCACTGCAGGGCCAGCAGCAGCGGGGTGTCGGCGACGCCCAGGGCCAGGCGGCTGACGAAGTGGAAGGTCGCCGGGTGGATGACGATCGCGTCCGGCCACTGGGCGAGCTCGACGTGGGTGGCGCCTTCTTCCGGCTCGTCCGGCCAGACGTCCTGCAGGACCGTCCCGCCCGCGAACGCGGTCAGCGCGTCGCGGGTGACGAACCGCTGCGCGGACCGGGTGAGCATGGTGCGCACTTCGGTGTCCGGATAGGCGGTGCGCAGCCAGTTGAGCCACATCGGCATGAACATCACCCCGATGGAGCCGGTGCCCACGAAGAGCACCTTGCCCGCGCCGAAGGGCGGAGCCGGTGCCTCGGCCGGGGGTGCGGCGGTCTCAGCCATGGAGGCGGTCCAGGGCGGCGAAGATGTCCTGGAGGTCGGTCATGACGGCGCCCAGCCCTTCGATATGCATCACGCCGGCGGGATTGAGCACGACTTCGTCGACGCCGCTCTTGCGGTAGCGGTGGAGTTCGGCGGCGATCTCGTCGGGCGTTCCGGCGACGAACACTCCGGCCTCGACCAGGGCGTCCGCGCCCGCGTCCGGGTCGTGCGCGTAGGCCGGGACGCCGGCGCGGCGCAGCATGTCGGTGTAGTGGGCGGCGCTGAGGTGGGCGCCGGCGCCACGGCGGGCGGCCAGGCGGATGTCGCGGCCGGGGCGGGCGACGGCGACATGGACCACGGTGGCCACCCGCGGCGGCGTGCGGTCCACTTCGGCGGCGCCCTCGGCCAGGGCGGGCACCAGGGTGTCGGCGATGTAGTCGGCCGGGGTCATCCAGGTCACGGCCACGTCGGCGACCGCGCCGGCCATGGCGGCCATCCGCGGCCGCAGCACCCCCAGGCCGAGTTCGACCGGCGGGGCGTCCAGGGCGATGAGCTGGGCGTCGATGGAGTGGTACTCGCCATCGCGGCGGGCGAGCTGGCCGTCGAGCAGCTCGCGCATGGAGGTCATGTACTCCCGCATCGCGGTGAGGGGCTTGGCGTAGGGCTCGGGCAGCAGGGAGTCCTGGAACTCCGGGGCGGCCGGGCCGATGCCGGCCACGTACGGGGCACCGGTGAGAGCGGCCACCGAGCGGGCCTGCACGGCGGCGTCGTAGGGGTGGCGCAGGGGTGCGAGGGTGACGCCGCTGCCCATCGGGATGCGGTAGCCCATGCCGGCCAGGGTCGCGAAGAGCTGGTGGGTGTCCAGGCGCAGGGACTGCCCCAGCCACAGCCGGCCGGCGCCGCGGCGTTGCAGCAGCCGGGCGAAGGGAAGGATCTGCCCGGTGTTGGTGGGCTGGATCGGGTACATGACGCTGGTGTTGTGTGTGGAGGCCATGGGGTCACCCCTCAGTAGGAACGTTGGCCGACGAGTTCACGGCGGGCCGCCAGGCGGCTGCCGGACTCCCGGCGGGAGGACTTCAGCAGCAGCCGCGGGGCGAGCAGCAGCCCGAGCAGCGTCCAGGCGCCGAGCACGCCGAGGGTCTGCCAGTGCTGCCAGCTCTGGCCGGTCTCGGCCACCAGCGCACTGTCGGGCAGCAGGGCGGAGCGGATGCCCTGGGCGATCCACTTCAGCGGGAAGACCTGGCCGGTGATCTGCAGCCACTGCGGCATGCTCGTGACCGGGAAGAAGATCCCCGAGATGAACAGCAGCCCGAGCATCGGGATCATCACCCCGGCCAGGGCCTGGCGCGGGTTGGGCAGCACCGCGCCGATCGCCGCACCCAGCAGGGACAGCGCGACCAGGCCCAGGGTGATGACCCACAGCAGGGTGCCCCACTGGTCCAGGCGCTGGGGGAACCCGGAGCCGGAGGTGAGCGCGCCGCCGACCAGCAGCAGCACGGTGCTCAGCACGGCGATCGCGAGGACCATCACGGTCTTGCCCACCAGGTGGGCGGCCATGCCGCCGGGCACGCCGCGCAGCCGCAGCAGCGTGCCGTCCTCGCGTTCTGTGGCCAGTTGCTGCGGCAGCCACACCATCGCGATCATCACCAGGAGTGCGGCGACGCTCCCGGCGATCACCATACGGGAGGACGGCACCGGGCTGCCCGGGATGTTCCCGGTCTGGAACGACGCGGTGAGCAGGAACATCACCGGGTTGCCCAGATGGCCGAGGTACTCGCGAGGGGTGCGCGCGGTCTGGCGCAGTTCGGTCGTCCCCCGGTGCAGCCCAACGGCCAGGGACTGTCGGCTGATCACGCTTCCTCCTGGTGGAGCATGCCCAGATAGGTGTCTTCCAGCGTGGGCCGGCGCACCTCCAGGTCAGGGATGGGGCCGCCGAGCCGGGCGTGGAGGTCCCACACCACAGCGGAGGGGTCCTTGGTGTGCTGCTGGCGCCGCTGACCGGCCTCGGACCAGCGCACCTCGGCATCGGCCTGGATCTGCGCGGCCAGTTGGTCGATGGACCCCGCGGCGATGAGCCGGCCCGAGACCAGCACCGCGATACTGTCGGCCAGGCGTTCGGCCTCGGCCAGGTCATGGGTGGTGAGCAGCACCGTCATGCCTTCGACCGCGGTGAGCCGTTCCACCAGGGTATGGAAGTCGCGGCGCGCCTCCGGGTCGAATCCGGTGGTCGGCTCGTCGAGGAAGAGCAGTTCGGGTCGGCCGATGATGCCCAGCGCCACGTCCAGGCGCCGCCGTTGGCCGCCGGAGAGTTTCTGGCATTCCTGTCCGGCCTGTTCGGTCAGCCCGACGGTCTCCAGCAGCTCGGCCGGGTCGCGGGGGTCGGGGTAGTACCGCGCGAAGTGCTCGACCAGCTCCCCCACGCGCCAGCGGGCATGGTCGCGCCAGGACTGCATGACGATGCCCAGCCGGGCCCGCCAGGCGTCGTCGGCGTGCTCGGGATCGGTCCCCAGCACGCTGACGTCCCCGCTGGAACGGCGGCGGAACCCCTCGAGGATCTCGATGGTGGTGCTCTTGCCGGCCCCGTTGGGTCCCAGCAGCGCGAGCACCTCCCCGCGCCGGACGTCCAGGTTCACTCCGTGGAGCACATCGCGTGATCCGTAGCGCATCCGCAGGTTCCGGATACGGATCGCGGGAGGGACGGGTTCGGGGGATGGCGCCGTCACCGGCGGCGCTGCTGAGGGAAGGGCCATATCGCTGGACTTTAACGATCAGACGATCTTCGCCAGGCCTCCCGGAGGAAGTTGGCCCAGCATCCATGTGTCCTCCCCCACGCGCCACATATGGCTTCTGAGCTGGGCAAACGCATTCTCCGGCACGTGGTTTCCCAACTAAATGACGTCGGTGCTTTCTTGGCAGCCGCTTGGGCCCCGGCGTGGACACCCCGCACGGTCGGGGGCGCCCCGGAGCACGCCGCCGGGTGTGGGCGGCGATGATCAGCCAGGTCCACAGGTCCACAGGTCCACAGGTCGGCAGGTCCGCAGGTCGGCGGTCTGCTTGAACAGGCGGAAGGTGTGCTCAAGGAGTAAGCCGCAGTGCACACATAGACCACACGGGGGTGGGGAATGCCCCTGTCATTGGGGCGGATGCCCTGTTGTCCCGGAGGTGAACCGGGTGATGGCCCAGCGGTCGCTGGGCCTTCGGCGGCCAGTACGTCAACGCCATCAGCCCTGCCAAGGCGCGGACTTGGTGCGCGGAACGGCGTACGGCGACCGGTGCGACCACCACGGCGAAGTCCTACCGGCTACTGAAAGCCGTCATGCAGACAGCCGTCGAGGACGAGTTGATCCGCCGGAACCCCTGCTCCATCCGCGGTGCGGGACGCGAGGACGCGGACGAGCGGCCCGTGGCCACCATCGCCCAGGTCTTCGCGCTCGCCCAGGCCATCGGTATCCGCTGGCGACTGATGCTGCTGCTGGGCGCCTTCGCCTCCATGAGACCCGAGGAGCTGGCCGAGCTGCGCCGTGGCGACATCGGCCTCGACACCGGATCCGTGCGCGTCCGACGTGCGGCTCCGGAGCTGAACACCGGACGCAGGGTGATCGGCGACCCCAAATCCCGGGCGGGCAAGCGGGAGATCATGCTGCCAGGCTTCGTCATCCTCGACGTACGCCGGTACCTGGACTGGTACGCCCAGCCCGGACCCGAGGGCCTGGTGTTCGTGGGAGAGGAGGGCGCTGCCCTGCGCGGCACCGCCTTCGGCCGCAAGCGGCGCAAGGTTCGCGACGCGATGGGCATGTCGGCGGAGTTCCGCTTCTACGACCTGCGCCACACCGGAAACACCCTCGCGGCGGACACCGGCGCCAAGCTGAAGGACCTCATGGTCCGCGCGGGCCAGTCCTCGGAGCGGGCGCAGCTGATCTACCAGCACTCCCCAAGGAGCATCAGCGCGCGCTCGCCGACAACATCGACGCCGATGTCCGCCGCCGGCGCACGCAGCCGGACCGGCACAAGGGCGGGACCACGGCAGCCACCGTCCACAAGCTGGTGCCACGACTTCCGGCTCCCGGTGGGGCCGCTCGGAGGAGGTGACGCCCCAGCGTGTGACGTAGGCCCCCATCGCGGGCCGCCCGCTGTTCACCGCCCTGAAGGGCACGGTAGGGGCACGGGGTCACGCATCGCGCCGCCGTACCGGGTCACCGCGGCCCGGGAGTAAGCGTCCCTATTGCGTCGCGTCGCAGCTCTCGCAGCGGCTCACAGCCACCCGCTCGGCGTTGCCCTGGGTGGCGCGGAGAGGGTTGGAGGGCGCGAGACGTCGCCATGCCCCGGGGGACGGTGCGGGGACCCAGCCGTAGCGGGGTGGCTGGATGTCGGCCGGGACGATGTGCATGCAGCCAGGAAGGTGGGCCTTGCCGCTGGTGTGGATGATGATCGTAGCCGTCGGCCAGCCGTCCCATTCGCTGGTGGGCGCGCCGCTGCGCGGTACGCGGGGAGCGCAGTCTGCGCAGTTGTGCATTTCATGGCGCTCGCAGTACTGCATCGTCCTCACCCAGTCAGGTCTCGAGCTGTTGCTCGGTACGGTCGAGCCGGCTCAGGTACCAGTGCGAGAAATCGTGTCCGGTCGGCTCGATCCCTCGATCTGCTGGTCTCAGATCCTCCCAGATGGCACCTCGGTGCGGGCCCGTCATGACCATCAGCGAGGCATAGCCGCATCCCTGGTCACTGCGGTACACGGCCCCCGCCCCCCCACCCCCCCTCTGCGCTATACAGCTCCTCGTAGCGCGCATCCCAGGCAAGATTGGCTCTGCCGGCCCAGCCGTACAGCCGAGAGGCGTGGCGAAGGCGTCGAGGGCGTGCCGCCGCTGCCAGGGCAGACCCCGGGCGGCGATCGGTACGAGCAGCTCGGCGAGCAGGCCGGACCTGAACACCGGGAAGGCGATCTCGCACGAGGCGTCGAAGCGGTCGCTCGCGGCGTCGCCGCAGGAGGCGAAGGGCCATCGGCGACAGCCCGACGCAGAAGAACCCGAAGGCCGCTGCGAAACTCTTAGGCATACGTGCCTCTTTGGCACAGTAGCGCCTAAGAGGGGTGGACATGCAGGACGGCGACCTCAAGGTCTCGGAGGACGGCCTCACCAGCCTCGCTGACGATCTCGATCAGATGCAGGGTCATCTGGAGCGGCAAATCCGCGATATGGACAGGGTGGTCGACAACATCGCGGCAGGTTGGCAAGGGCCCACGGCCACGGCCTATCGCGCTCTGCACCGGGGAGCCGCCGAGGACGCCGTGCGGATCCGGCAGGTGCTCTCCCTCCTTGAAGAAGCCACCCGGGCCTCCCGTGACGGCTTCACGGCCCAGGAGCTGGAGGTCCTGGCCGCGTTCAAGCGGGTGCAGAGCCGGGAGGACGTGTCCCGGGCCGCCGAGGCGTTGACCGTACCGGACCAGGGGGCCGCGGCCCCGGTCCCGGCCCCGGTCCCGAAGAGCCGTCTCCAGGACATCTGAAAGCAGGGGGATCAGCACCACCATGTCGGACGACGATCGGATAACTGTCGATTTCGCCGCCCTGCAGCGCCTCTCGGGGGACCTGGAGGCGATCCTCAAGGACCTCAACGAGAAGCTGGACGTGCTGTACGAGCGGGCCAAGAAGGCCGTTCTGAGCTGGGACGGTGAGGCACGGGAGGCCTTCATCGACGAGCTGGACAAGTGGGACCGCTCGGCCCAGGATCTCAAGGCCGCGCAGGCGTGGCTGCACGAGGTCGTGGTCAAGGGGCACCTCAACTACGCGGCGGCGAACAAGTCCGTGCTGCAGGGCTGGGGAGGCGGCGCCTGATGGCCGGACCCACCCCGGCGCAGCCGCCCGCCGGAGGCGGCAACATCGACGTCAAGCCGTCGAGCCTGTGGACCGTCTCCGGCAGGGTCGCCGGGCAGCAGGACGGCATGATGCGCGGCTCGAACACGCTCCTGCAGGAGCTGCAGAAGTACCCGGACGCCGGCGGGGCGGGCACCGAGGGCGAGAAGTTCGCGCAGGCCTACAAGAAGATAGGCAATCGCTGGCTGGAGGTGTGGGGCAAGAGCGTGGTCAGCGTCGGCGGCGTGGCGGTGGGGTTCACCGAGACCGCCAACGCCTACACCAAGGCCGATGCGGCGGCCCACCCCAAGCCCGGGCAGGCCGCGGAGCAGCGCCCCCTGCCCACGGTGATCGACAGGGAGCCCATGTTCGGCAGCGTCCCCGACATCAAGTGGGGTGACGACGACGGCGGTGACGACCTGATACGCGGCGCAATGGAGGGCATACCGGAGATCGTCCGGGACGTCCTGCAGCCCGTCGCGAAGCACGTCTTCCGAGTCGGCAAGGTGGCGGACGTACACCCCTTCCCGCAGCAGCACTACCTCAACTCGCACTGCCACAGCTGGATGAACGTCTCGACCGTCGTGACCACCGCTGCGGACAACCTGACCATGGCCATCGGCTCGATCACCAACCACCAGAAGGCCGACTGGGAAGCCGCCATGCGGACGTTCTGCAGTGCGCTGTGGGGCGGGACGGACTGGGGCCAGTCCCGGCTCGGCTACCAGTGGGGGCACAGCAGCGGTCCGCACGGGGCACGGGTGCCCACGGGCAGTGAGCCGGTGATGACCGTGCTCAAGGACGTGGCGATCAAGATCAGCGACTGCCTGCGCGAGTACGCGGAAGCCGCCGTCGAGCTGAACCACGATGTCTTCGAAGAGCTGAAGCGGGCCATGAGGGAGGCCGCGACGAGCATCCTCGACGACATCGAAAAGGCCAAGGAGAAGCCCAGCCTCAAGACCATCGCGGGCGCCGTCACCAGCGTGGCCGGCGGGATCGGCGGGGCCACCGGACTCCTGCTGAAGTTCGACGTCAACACGGTCCTGAAGCTGGACAAGGCCAAACTCAACCGGATCGTGGACAAGTACACCGGCATCGTCGACGGCCTCACCACGCGCATGGACGCCCTCCAAGCGCCCCTGGACGAAGCACACATGAGCGCCCCGAAGTTCGAGGCCGGCGTCGCCCGCGCCCACGGCTTCGGCGCCCGGTCGCTCAACGACTTCAAGCACGAGCAGCAGTGGACCGTCCAGGGCTCGAACGGCAACATGGCCTTCGACCTCGCGGCCAACGAGTACCTCGGCGGCGGCCACACCCTGGACAAGCACGTGGGCAAGACCGACGAGCAGCTCGCCCAGCGGCTGCGCGACCAGTCCGACCCGTCCAATACCTGGCCCGAGGGCGCCAAGCCCAGCATCGGCGGTTCGTCGAGCTTCAAGACGATGGCGGACGCACAGCGACTCACCGAGCAGAACCTCCGGCTGAAGCAGGCCGAGATCGACGCCTGGATCGCCTCCAACCCGCCGGAGGGCAAGAACATGGCCTTCGAGAGCCCGACGGCCAATGGCGAGGTCAGCGGCAGCTACGTCTCCAAGCAGCCCACGCCCAACCAGGACGGGTCCCCGGGCACGATCCCGGGGACGGGTTACAAGGACCGCGGCCTCGACGCGAAGGCGGTCGACGTCAAATACGTCAAGACCGTCCTCAAGTACGATTCCAGCCTCGATCCCCCGTACATCATCTACACGTCTATGCCCTCGCCCCGACCGAAAGATCTCCAGGGACCCTGATGAACGCCCTCGACAGCAACATCTGGGAAGCCGCGCTGCTACGGCTCCTGGAGGACGTCCACACTTTCGCCAGGAGCGGCCCCCGGCTGCACGAGGACTGGGCCGAGGACGTCCTCGCCGTCATGGAGCGGTCGGTCGCCGACCCACGGGGCTGGTCCGTCCGGGAATCGGAGACGTGGAAGGTCGGATGGGAGGCCGGTCACCCCTCCTACCCGTTCCATGCGCTGACCGCCGAGAACCTGCGCGCCGGGGTCCGCCCGATCACGGCGGGTGCCGCCGTCGAGCTGCTCGCCTCGCTGACGCAGGAGTGGTTCTTCGAGGGCTCCCCGGTCCGGTCGCGGGAGGACCGCGACACGGTGCTGGCGGACGCCCGGACCCTGCTGGACCGGTTCGGCCCCGATGCGGTGTTCTGGTCCTCCTCCGACCTCGCCCGCACCTGCGACGCGCCGGACTTCCTGGCGCGGGACCTCGAAGGCGGCCACCCCTTCACCGGCTACATGATGGATCTCGGCCTGATCGCGGTGTCCGCGGACGAGGTCGGCGTCTTCTGGTCGTTCAACGCGCAGTGAGGATGATCCGATGCTGACCCGATCCGCCACCTACCCCGACCGGGAGACCGCCCAGTGGGCCACCCAGCACGTGGTGACCGCCAACGAGCAGGTCATCCACCGCTGGCTCGCCCAGGGAACGCGGGCCCGCCTTACCATCGAGGCGGCCTGGCCTTCCCGTGAGGAGCCCGTCGGCCGGGTGCAGCTGGAGGCGATGCTGCTCGCCGGACAGGAACCCATCGACGTCCGCGCCGCCCGCGTCGTCCTGCGCCGTGAGCCCGTCAGCCCGTACGGATTCGTCGTCCAGACCACTGTCCCGTTCTACCTGTAGAGGCAACCGACCGTGTCCATGAAGCCCCTCGAACACGACCGGCGCTACGGCGAGCTCGATCAGGTGCTACGCGCCTACCTCGGCCAGCCCGCCGATGACACGGCGGACCAGCGCAGCGGCGCTCTGGACGCCTATCTGCGCCACACCTGGCACACCCGGCCCTGGGCCATCGCGGAGGCGGAGCGCCAGCTGCGCGAGTACGGCCGCAATCCCCCGGGGCGCCTGCGGATCGACCTCGGCGAGTTCTACGCCGTCCCCGACATCGGAGTTCCCGAGTCCGCGATCGGTGACTGGCTCCTCCTGCTCGCCGACCATCTCAAGCAGAGCGTCGAGGACGGCGAGGTGCCGCCGCCGGCGACCCCGCAGACCCACTGGGAGTGGCACGCACGGTTCCCGGAGACTGCGCAGCTGCTGGGGGGCTGGTTCTCGCAGGACATCGTCGACGAGTTCCCCGACCACGAGGCAGCGGTCGCGGACTACGCCGCCACCACCGACCCCCAACTTGTCGCCCACCTCGTCGGTGAGCTCCACGAACTGATCGCCCTCCCGATGGACGAAGGCGACTACGCCCTGGCCGCCGCGGAACTCGGCATGGAGGTCAACCCGCCCGAGCCGTTCTCGTACGGAGCGTGGTTCCAGTCGGTGGCGACGGTCCTGTCCGACGGCTGACGCAGACGCCCAGTGTGTGACGTAGGCGCCCTATCGCGGGCCTGGCGAATCAGCGATCAACCTGGCGCCCCGTGAGGGGGCTTGTGGCACGCGAATGGCACGCGGGCTCTTAGAGGTCTAGACAACGAAGAAGGCCCAGGTCGCTGACCTGGGCCTTCTTGCAAGAGCGGATGACGGGAATCGAACCCGCGCTATAAGCTTGGGAATCTACGGCACGCGGGTGATCCATATGGCCTCCGAGCTGCGGCTTTACTCCCCGGCGGCCTCTGCCGCTACGGCCTTTGCGCGCCGGTTCTGACCGCTGTTCACCGCCCGTTGGGGCACGGCTGGGGCACGGCCTGGAACGGGGTCGTCGCCAGGGCCTTGCGGTGCGCCCGTTCAGGGGTTAGGCGCGGTGGCCGAGAGGCTGAGTTGCGGGTGCGATCGGCGCCGGTCAGACATTCCCGCCCGCCAGAGGTGAGCAGCAGCGGACTGTCACCCCTGACGGGTCGGGGGAGCGGATGCGTCCGGGTCAGCTGGTAGCGCCGAACAGTGCGGTGCCGGGGGCGTCGGCGTCGTTGCTCAGGTAGACGTCGCGGGATGCCTGGACGAACTCCTCGACACTGATCCAGCCGTTGCCGTCACGGTCGAGGCGGGCGAAGGTCTCCGCGCTGATCTTCTCGTCGACTCCGTAGGCGCGGTAGATCTGCTGGACCTCCGAGGCGCTCAGCTGGCCGTCCTCGTTGGTGTCGGCCGCGGCGAAGGTCACTTCGCAGACGCGGGCCATGCGGTCGGCGTAGGCAGGGTCGTTCTGGAGGCCCTCCTCGACCGCCGTGAGGAACTCGTCCCGGGTGATCTTGCCGTCCCCGTCCTTGTCGGCTGCGCTGCGGAAGACCTCCCACCAGGAGGTGAACGCTTCGTCGATGTCAGCGGCGAGCCGACCGTCCATGGCGGGACGCAGGCCGCGCATGCGCTGGGCGAGGGTGGTGAAGTCGTCGACGGTGAGGAAACCGTCGCGCGTGAGGTCCAGGGTGTCGAAGACGTGGTTGAGGTTGGTGCGCTGAAGCTGTCCGAGCATGGGGTCGTCTCTTTCTTGCATGGAGCGTGCGCGGTGTTCGGTCGAACTCCACGTGCTTCGGCCTCGTGGTCGGAGCCGAAGGGGCGGGGTGGTCAGGAGGGGCGGGCCGGGGCGGCGGGTGCTGCCTGCCGGACCTCGTCGGCGTTCTCGGCCTGCCGCGGGCCGGACGGAGCGGGCCTGTGGTGCAGACGCAGTGCGAGACCTCGGGGCTCGATGATGGCGCGGCCGCAGATGCCGACCGGCGCGGGTGTGGCGGGCGTCAACCTCCAGGTTCGTAGGATCGCGGCCAGGGCGAGGGTGATGTTCATCAGGGCGAACTCCCGCCCGACGCACTTGCGCGGGCCGGTGCCGAACGGGATGAGCGTCCCGGCACGTTCGGCCTGGGCGGCATCGCGGCCGTGGCCGTCCCAGCGGGTGTGGTCGAAGCGTTCCGGGTCGGGGAAGAGGTCGGGGCGGTGGTGCAGGACGTACGGGCTGATGAGGACGTCCGCTCCGGCCGGGATCCGGTAGCCGCCCAGGTCCGCGTCCGACACCGCGACCCGGCTGAACATCCAGGCGGCCGGGCGGATCCGGAAGGTCTCGGTGACGACGGCCGCCAGGGTCGGCAGACCGGCCAGGTGGTGGTGCCCGACTGGCTCCGTGCCGCAGGTGCGGTGGACCTCGGCGGCGACGAGGGCGTCCAGATCGGGGTTGCGGGACAGGTAGTGCAGGGCCCAGCCCAGCATGGAGGCGGTGGTGCCGATCCCGGCGATGAACATCGTCATGACCTGCTCGCGCACCTCACGGTCCGACAGGGCGTCGTCCGTGCCGTCCGGGGCGATGAGCATGGACAGCAGGTCGCCGTGGTCGCGGTCGTCCCGGCGATAGGCGTCGATGGTGGCGTCGATCTTCGCGTACAGGGTGGTGCGGGCCTGGTCGAAGCGGCGGTTGGCGGGAAGCGGGAGCCGTGCGACGGAGGGGGCCACCATGCGCAGGAAGGCGCCGGCGACGAGCGTGTTGACGTGCCCCAGCGTTTCGCCGACCGCTTCCGGCTCGGCGTCGGCGCCGGTGAACCAGGAGGCGAACATGGTGGACACGGTGATCCGCAGCGCGAGCTCCTGCATCACCGGGTAGGTGTCCATGACCTGGCCCTCTTGCCAGGATCCGAGGACGATGTCGCTCTCGCGCGCCAGCAGGCTGCTGTAGTCGGCGAGTTGGTGGGCATGGAAGGCCGGCTGGGTCAGCCGCCGGAGGCGGGTGTGCTTGGCGTTGGGACAGGTGGCCAGCCCGTCCCCGAAGAACAGGGCGATGTTGTCGAAGAACGGGCCGCCCTTGTCGAACCGACGGTGCTCCTTGACGAGGACCCGGGAGGCCAGGTCCGGGCCGCACACCACGTACGTGGGTCGGCTGCCCAGCCGGATCTCGACCAGGTCGCCATGGGCGGGCAGGGAGGACAGGAAGCCGGTCGGGTCCTGGAGCAGCTGCCGCAGGTGGCCCAGTACGGGGAGTGCGCCGGGTGCCCGGTTGATGGCGCGCATGGTCATTCTCCTCAGCTGTCTGCCGGCGCGAGCAGGGACGTCGCCCAGTCGGGCACGGTGCGGAAGGACTGGCCGCGGGTCGAGATGTGTTCCCACTCGTAGTCGCCGCAGATCCAGTCGTGCAGGATGTCCGCGTAGCCGAGCACCGCCGCCGCGTCAGCGGCATTCAAGTGGCGCAGCAGGCGCGTCAGGTCCTCCTGCTCCAGGACCGCGAGTTCGTCGACCTTCGCCTGGGCCAGGGCGGACGCCCGGTCCAGTGCCTCGCGGCGCGTGCAGCCGTGCCCGCGCTCGATGATGTGGACGGCATTGTGCAAGCCGGTCACGTCCTCGTGCGCCGTCGACAGGGCGTCGTTGCACAACGCGACGACATCCGCGCTGAGCTGCCGCATCCGCGCGAGCACCGGGTGGTGCCACAGCACCGCCGGCACCTCGATGCCACCCCAGTGCTCGCCCAGGTCGTTCTGCCCGTACGCGCACGTCGTCGCCGTCCGCAGCCGGAAGTACTCGCCCAGGTCGGTGTAGGTGTAGCCGTTGCTGCGATCGAGCGCCTCGGTCACCTGGGAGGAGAAGTACGACGTCCAGTGGTGACGCACGCGCCCCAGCAGCGTGGGCGACGCGCCCCGCACCATCCGGTCCCACAGGTCCACGAAGGCCACAATCGTTGGTGAGGCGTCCCGTCGCGGGACCGATCCGCCGTGCACGACGCCGACCAATGCGCGGCAGACGTCCGCCACGCGCTGTGGACTGCGGCCGAGATCACCGTCGAGTTGGTCGTCGAACGGCAGGAAGTACCAGCCCATCATCTGCGCGGCGATGGCGCACTGCCCGGCGCTCGCCTGCGGGTAGAAGAACCCCGCAACCTCGGCCAACCGCCAGTTGACGAAGTCTTCCTCCGCCAGGGCACCTTGCAGCAGGCCGAACCGTTTCATCCAGTCGATCGCCTCGTCCCGCGCCTGCTCCGTGTGCGGGTTCGCCCGTAGCGGCCATGGTGTGGTGAATGAGAATCCGTCGGACGACATGAGTTCTGTACCCTCCTGGGCGGCCACTGCGCCATGAGGCTATTGATCACAGTGAGTTGCCAGGACCACGAAGCCGTCTGGGACAGCAGGTTCCCCCCAAGGTGTTCACGCGGAGGCGGCGAGGTGCCGCGCAATGTTCGGCTGTCGCACGCCAGGACGGTGATCTGAAGGGGGCGGCGAGCGTCGCCATCCCCGTGATGTACCGCACGGGCTGACCCGCCCGGACGGCCCGCCCGACGGCACCGGCCGCGCGGGCCGTCCGTAACGCCGCTCTGGCGGAGATCGGCGGCGCCCGATGCCTCCTACCGGCTGGCCCGGACGTCCCTGCTGACTGTAGGAGGCGTCGCGTACGCCGACAGCGCGCTGCTGCCCGACTTCCGGGGCAAGGGCCTGGTGAGCGCCATCAGCAGCATCGACCCCGAGACCGAGGTCGAGCCCACGGACGCGTCCGGGCGCGGTCGCGAGGTGCTCTGGCCCGCCCAGTGGAAGGTCTGCGACCAGGCGCCTGCGCCGGAGTGAGGAACGTGAAGGTCCTCAAGCTCGGGGTCGTCAAGAAGGCTGAGCAGTGCCCGGCACGAACGCGGCGCTAGAAGGCGGATCCCCAGCGGCCCACCGTCGGCGCCACCGCTTGTTTTCGGTCCTGTTTCGCCTGGACGGGTTCTTCTGATCGATTTCCGAGGTGCGGGTGGTGTGACCTTGAGAGCGTGAGTGCTTCAGATCCCATCCCCTGGAGGGCTTCTTCATGACCAGTTACAGGCCGGACGTTCTCATCGTCGGCTCAGGTCCGGTCGGTTCCGCGTTGGCGCGTCAGCTCGTGCTTGATGAGGGCCTGGACGTGCTGATGATCGACGCTGGTGAGCAGGGGTCCGCCAGGTACGGGGCGAACCTCCGCAACGGGGCGGAGTTCCAGAAGGACCTCGACCTGTTCTCGAGCGTGGTCAAAAGGAGCCTGAGCAGCCTGTCGGTCCCGGGCGGCCCGCTTCCGTCCAACGCGTTCTTCTCGGCCACAAACCCGGAGCAGGATCCGCAGAGCAACCTTGCCGGGGCGGCGGCCACGCGCGCGGTCGGCGGCATGGGGACGGTCTGGGCCTGCGGGGTGCCGCAGTTCGCTCCGGAGCTGGAGCTCACCTGGGACGGCGAGCAATACCCCATCGACGTGGCGGCGATGGAGATCAGGTACAAGAAGGCCGGCGATCTGCTCGGGCTCTCGCTCGGCGCGTTCAAGGACTCCGTACCCCACCAGGCGGTCAGGAAGACGCTGCGGGCAGCCGGTCACGACACGGTGACCGAACTCCCGCTGGCGGCAGGCGTCACGGACAGCGGGGGGATCAACTGGGCCGGCGCCGACACGCTGCTGGGGCCGCTGAGCGACCCCGCCTTCCAGCCTGCCGCCGGCGGCTTCACCTTGCTCTCCCAACACCTGTGCAAGAAGCTCAGCATCGAGGAGGACGGTGGGCGCCGGCGCGTGGTCGGTGTCGAGGTGCGCAACCTGGATACCGGGGAGGAGGTGGATATCGTCGCCAAGGCGTACATCGTCGCCGGCGGCGCGGTGCTCACCCCGCAGCTGCTGTCTGCCTCGGGCCTCGACGACCATCTGCCGGTCCTCGGCCGCTACCTGACCGACTCGCCGGTGGCCTTCTGCCAGGTGCTACTGAAAAAGGAGATCATCGACGGGCTTCCGGGGCTGCTGACCGGCGATGCGCTGGAGCGCGTCCGGGCATACCAGAGCGCGAGTACGCACGACCCGCTTCCGATCCCGCCGGGCGAAGCCCCGCCCAACCTCTTCATCCCGCCCACTGAGGACCAGCCCTGGCAGGGACAGATCCAGCGTGTGGCCCACTCGTACGGAAGCCTCAACGAACGCGCCGACGGCCGGATCGTCGTCGACCTTCGCTGGTACGGCATCTGCCGGCCGCGTGAGGAGAATCGGGTGTCCTTCAGCCCGACCGTCCAGGACTCCTACGGCATGCCGCAACCCACGTTCCACTTCACGCTCGGTGAGGAGGAGAGCGCCAGCGCGCAGCGGATGGTGCAGCACATGCAGGACGTGGCCCGGGCCCTCGGCGACTACCTGACCGACTCGTCACCGAAGTTGATGACCCCGGGCATCGGAGGGCAGGCGGCCGGTACCACACGCATGGGCACCGACCGGCAGAGCAGCGTCGTCGACCCCGAGTCCCGGGTCTGGGACTTCGACAACCTCTTCCTGGGCGGCAACGGCCTGCACCCGTTCGGCAACGCGTCCAGCCCCACACTCACCAGCATCGCGACGGCTCTCCACGCAGTCGACGCGATCACCGCCACGGTCAGGAACGCCTGACCGCCGGCGGGCGCCGTTCCGGCGTGCGACCTTCGGGCGGAAGCGGGCCAAGGCGCGGGTGAGGGCCGGCATGCGGAAGTCGTTCAGTCCTCGAGGAAGGCCGCGCTGATCTACCAACACTCGGGCCACGAGCGCCAGAAGGAAGAGGTCTAGACAATGACGACGCCCCAGGTCGCTGACCTGGGGCTTCGTTGAAGAGTGGATGACGGGAATCGAACCCGCGCGATAAGCCTGGGAATCTACGGCGCGTGGGCGGTCAATTGCGGGGCTCGGGGAGGTAGCGCTTGTCGATCTTGCAGATGTAGGTGTAGTGCGGGTTGACCATCTGCGTGCAGCGGGCCTGCGCGGTAGGGCCGAGGAGGAGTTGGGCCTCCGTGCTGGTGAGCCCGTAGCCGGCCTGGAGCCAGTGGATCATCTCGGCGAACGCGGTCCGCATCGCGTCGTCGACCGGGCGTGCGCACCCGGTGGTGGCGATGTGGGTGGCGGTCTCGATGCGGGGCCAGTGCAGCCGGGGTGTGGGGGGCGCGACGTCGACCTGGATGCGCAGGCGGCCGCGGATCTCGACGGCTCCCATGCCGCTGCTCTCGCCGTCGCCCTGGAGGGCGTGCACGTCGCCGAAGTAGAGGTAGGCGCCGTCGTGGTGGACGCGGAAGCTGATGGTGCTGCCGTTGGTGACTTCCTGGATGTCGAGGTTTCCGCCGTGCGGCCCGTTGTCCAGGGTCATCACCTCTCCGGCGGCGGGGGCGACTCCGACCAGTCCGATCATGGGATGGGCGTCGAGGGTGAGGGTGTCGCTCCAGTGGATCAGGCCGTCCTCGACGCGGACCACGCGGGCCTGGATGTCGGCGGGCCGCTCGGCGAGCGGGTCGCCGAAGATGCTGAACTTCGGCCACAGGGCGGTGTAGCCGAGTCCGCGCACGCCGACGTCGAGGACGCGGACGTGCAGGGTGTCGCCGGGGCGGGCGCCGTTGACGCGGATGGGGCCGGTGGCGGGGTTGACGTAGGGGACGTTGATGTCGGCCTCGGTGAGCCGGTCGTCGGGGTGGGTGATCAGGTGGCCGCCGATGTTGAGTTCGGTGTCGACCTCGAAGACCTCTCCCGGCTCGACCTCGGCCTCGAAGGTGTCGCGGGCGCTGAGCGCGTACTTGACGTTCTTGTGGGTGATGACCTGGCCGCGGTCGAGCAGGGGTGCGGCGGGAGTCCGTGCTGTCATCGTTCTGCTGCTCCGGGGAATCGGGGGAAGGGCGGGGCAGAGGTGTGCGACCTGCTCAGCGGGCAGTGCGCAGCGGGGGAGTGAGGGACCGGCCCAGCCCGTGGGCGGTGGCGATCTCGTACGCGAGGGTCGCCGCGGCATGGTCCAGCATCGGGAAGCCGGTGGAGATGTAGCAGGTCGCGCCTGCGCTCGCCCGCGGCGAGCCCAGAGCCTGGTGGAGGTACGTGACCCCGTCCGGACGCAGCAGGTCGCGCTGCTGCCAGCGCTTGAGATCGCCGAGGCAGAAGCACAGGGGGCTGCCGACGAGGAAGGAAACAGGGGCGGTGGGAACGTCGTCGTCGAGCTCGCGGAGATTGTCGGCATCGGCGCCCACGCTGGCCACGAAACGCAGACCGTACGTATCGATGTCGGCACGGCCCAGCACCGGCCGCCGGGCATCGGTCGCCAGGACGACCGTGTCACAGCGCGAGAGCAACTCCGCGAGCGAGGAACACGGCACGACGGCCGGCCCCGACTCCAGCCGGCACAGCTCCCGCATCCGCTCGACGGCCCCGGGGGCCGGATCGAACACCGCGCAGCTGTCGATCAGGCCGGCGCGCTGGAAGGCGAGGGCCGTGTAGAACCCGACGCGACCCGCTCCGACGATGCCCAGCCGCGGAGCCGGTGCCTCGCCGGTGAAGGCGGCTTGCCGGCCCAGGAGGATCCCGATGGCCGTGCGCAGACTCGATAGGGCCGCCACGTCGAGAACGCCCATCACGTAGTGGTCTTGCGGATGGATGAGCAGGCACTTGCCGACGGAGATCTTGTCGGGGACCTCGGTCCGCGCCTCGTTGGTGCCGATCACCTTGACGGTCATCTGCTGCCCGTCGCTGTAGGGCATGACCCTCAGATCGCCGGGGACACCGTCGAAATAGAACAAGTCCTTCCCGCCGAAGGACTCCGGGCGGGAAGCGGCGTCCGCGTCCGTGACACCGGTCAGAATCTTCTCGGTGCGGGCCGTCAGCTCGTCGATGTGGTCGACGAGGATCCGGTGCACCAACGTTTCGTCCAGGTGCAGACACGGCTCGTCGTGCAGCCGCAGCAACTCGGCCACACGGGCGCCGTCCGGCACCGCCCGTCCAGGAACATCGCCACCGTGGGGCAGCACAGCAGATGGCACGTCGCTCTCGATTCCATGCGCAGTCGGCGGGCGGCGAACATCCGCCCGCCGACTAACCGATCGGTGACCGCACTGGTCACTGCACCGATGTCCGGGCTGTGGTCCGAGCAAGCGCATGCGGAGCGGCAACTGCCGCTCTGGCGATGAGAATTCGGGCTGAGGTCCCGGGCAGTGCTGGTGCAGTCGAATGGCGCGGCAAGCCCGAAAGGTCTGGACAACGAAGAAGGCCCAGGTCGCTGACCTGGGCCTTCTTGGAAGAGTGGATGACGGGAATCGAACCCGCGCTATAAGCTTGGGAATCTATGGCACGCAGGGCGTCCATATGGCTTCTGAGCTGCAGAAACAGTCTGCCAAGGGGGTCGTTTCGAGGGTCCGTCTGTACCTCTGTTGACCGCTCTTCACCGGTCCGAAGGGCACGGATGGGGCACGGGCCGGCTCAGGGTGCTCCCGGCGTGCCGCCGGAGACCGACACGACTCCCGATTCGTACGCTGCGATGACCAGCTGGGCCCGGTCCCGGGCGGAGAGCTTGGCCAGGAGACGGCCGATATGGGTCTTCACCGTGCCCATGCTCAGGTGCAGGCGCGCCGTGATCTCGTCGTTCGACAGGCCACATGCGATCAACTCCAACACCTCGCGTTCCCGCTCGGTGACCCCCGCTATCGGGACCGTGCCCCGGCCGGGCCCCGGTTCCGGGCGGCGGGTGAACTCCTCGATCAGGCGACGGGTCACCGACGGGGCCAGCAGGGAGTCGCCCGCGGCGACGACCCGGATCGCGGAGAGCACCTCCGCCGGCGGGGCG
This sequence comes from Streptomyces tatrensis, assembly GCF_049310065.1. Lineage (NCBI taxonomy): Bacteria > Bacillati > Actinomycetota > Actinomycetes > Kitasatosporales > Streptomycetaceae > Streptomyces > Streptomyces tatrensis. Next base: position 5,101,708 of record NZ_JBMDLB010000011.1, read on the forward strand.
TCCTTGAGGAGGAAGCCCGCCGCGCCCGCCCGCAGGGCCGCGTAGACGTACTCGTCGAGGTCGAAGGTGGTCAGGATCAGCACCCGTACCCCAGCGGTCTCCGGGGAGGCGTAGATCCGCCGGGTCGCCTCGATGCCGTCCATGACAGGCATCCGGACGTCCATCAGGACCACGTCCGGCCGGTGCAGGCGCGCCATTTCCACGGCCTCGGCTCCGTCACCGGCCTCTCCGACGGCGCTGAGACCGGGCTCGTTCTCGACGAGGATCCGGAAGGAGCCCCGCAGCAACACCTGGTCGTCGACGACGAGTACGCGCGTCGCATCGGTCATTCGGTCCTCCTCGTGCCGTCCTGCGGCAGGCGGGCGGATACCGCGAAGCCCCCTTCGGGGCGCGCGCCCGCGCTGAACGTCCCGCCGTACATCATCGCGCGCTCCCGCATGCCGACCAGGCCGTGTCCTGCGGGCAACCCGCGGGCGCCGGCCCGTCCTCCGATGCCTCCGCCGTCGTCCGTGACGTCGATCCGTACCTCGCGCGGGTCCGCCTCGACCGTCACCCGGCAGCGTGCGGGGGCCGCGTGCTTCACCGTGTTGGTGAGGGACTCCTGGACGATGCGATGAACGGCCAGGGCGATTCCCGCCGGCAGGCCTCCGTCCGGGACCCGGACCGTGAGGTCGACGTCCACGCCGGCCCGTCGGGCCTGGTCCGCCAGCTGAGGGAGGGCCTCGATACCCGGTGCCGGGCCCAGCGGGGCCTCGGCGCGCAGCACACCGAGGGTGCGCCGCATCTCGGTCATGGCGGCCCGGCTGGTCTGCTCGATGACGCGCAGCGCGTCCACGGCTTCCTCGGGCCGTCGTCCGGCGACATGCCCGGCGACGCCGGCCTTCACGGCGATCAGGCTGAGGCTGTGCGACACGATGTCGTGCAACTCGCGTGCGATCCTGAGCCGTTCCTCGACGATGGCACGCTCGGTACGGCGGGCGGCGCGGTCCGCTTCCCGGGCCCGGCGGCCGCGCACCGCGAAGCCCGCCGCCCAGCCGCCGCCGAGGACCAGCCAGACGATGGCGGCCACGCCGGCCGCCCCGCTCCAGGTCTCGGCCGGGGTGACCACGGCCTCTCCGGTGAGGACGGCGGCTGCCGAGGCAGCGAGTGCGACGGAGAGTACGGGCACGGAGCGGCGCGGGGGCTGGGTGAGAGCGACCGCGTAGAGGATGAGACCGAGGGCGAGATACGGCTCGCGCGTGATGTCCAGGAGCGTGGCGGCGACGAGGCCGGCGAGCGCCGTGAAGACGGCCGGTACGGGCCACCGCCGCCGGGCCGCGACCGGGAGGCCGACCACCGCGGCCACGAGCACGCCCGCCCACACCGGTCCGGTGTAGGCGGGCTGGGCGTCGCTATCGGTCATTCGGGCGAATCCGGTGTACGCGGTGGTGATCAGGAGCGCGGCGGCCAGATCGAGTGCCAGCAGATGGCCGTCGCACGGTCGCCGGGGGAGACGCATGGCCCGACCGTACATCGTCAACCGGCCTGACCGATCACGGTCATGAGCGCGACGGTGACCGTGATCGCGGTGCTCCAGCGCAGTACGACGGCGCGGCGCGGTGCCCGGCCGTCGCGCAGCACGGTGATGCCCAGCGGGACGAGGGCGAGGCAGAGTCCGGCTACGGCCGCGACCGACAGCGGGGTGGTGCCCTTGAGTACGCCGAGCGGTAGCGCGGCGGCCGCCGCGAGGGCGAGGGCGCGTACCGGGCCGAGTATCCGGGCCCGCCAGGCTCCGACGGCCAGGAGCAGCCAGCCGCCCATGATCGCGAGGTTGAGGGCGCTGAAGATGTGGAAGGCGCCGTACGTCTCGCCGACGAACCGGGTGGCGGCCTCTGCCCCCTGCCGGTCGGCGAGCTGGAAGGCGAGGTGGTCCACACCGGCGTGGAACGTCCGGGCGAAGAGGCCGAGAACGGCGAAGATCCCGCCCCACAGGGCCAGTCCGGGGCTGCGACGGCCGATCCGAGATGCGAGTGCGGCAACGGCGGGCCACAGCAGCACGGTTCCGGCGGCGAAGGCGCCGTATGAGGCCGCGATCAGACCGGGGTGCTCGACGCGGGCGGCGAGCTGCTCGGGGAAGAAGAAGTGGAACGGCAGTCTCAACAGGACTCCCGTACCGAGAAGCAGCGGCCCGGTGACTAGAGAGACCCCGCCCGCCCAACGCCCGGGGAAGCCGGACCACTCCATCGGCAGCAGTCGGGCCTTCGCCGGGGACGCGAAGTCGCCTACGGGGGATGTGCTCCGTGTGGTCGTCATGCCCGAACGATCCCGCCAGCGAGGGCCTCGCCGCGTCGGAGTACGGTCTGCTTCCCGACATCGGCCCCAGGCCCGACGAGGCCCATTCCCCTGGCCCGGCATCAGACCACGGTCCGACACGGGCCCCGACCTACTGGTGCGCAAGCGGTGCGGAGCTCCTTAACAGGTCTGGGCAAAACAGAAGCCCCAGGTCGCTGACCTGGGGCTTCGTAGAAGAGCGGATGACGGGAATCGAACCCGCGCTATAAGCTTGGGAATCTACGGCGCGGAACGCATCCGTATGGCCTTGACCTGCGTAAACAGGGGCGATCGGGCCCCTTCCTGAGCCCTTGCTTAAACCGGTTCTGACCGCTGTTGACCCTCACTAAGGGCACGGTTGGGGCACGGCCTTCGCGTTGGCGTCCCACAGGGGCCGCGAGTCGTCCGGATCGCCTACGAGTTGCCGTCGCTGACAGGCCGCCGAGCATGGGGATTGCGCTCGCAAGCGTCAGGCGGACGGGGTGGGGGTGATCTCCGCGATCCCCTACCGCGAGGCCGGCAGACCGGCATCTGCGCGGGGGCGGCGGCCCATGTCGACGAGGCCGCACCCGGCAAGGAGACGGTCGCCGACCGTGTGGCAGCTCTGCGGTCAGCGCTGCCCGGTCGGCCTACGACCGCCACAGTCCGACCTTGACCCCTCGCCTGCCGTGGGCACCCCAGGTCAGGTAGCAGAGCTCCTTGTCGAAACCTCACCGAGCCGGAACTACAGGGCCCTGTACGGGTGCGGGCGCGGCCGGATCGGCACCCGTACAGCTCGTGGCCGGGGTTGGTTCAGTCGGCACTCGGGCGCCACGTACTTGCCTGCCGTGAAGCAGCACTCGCTCCCCACAGCCAGACCAGCAGCGCCATGGCACCGGCACCGCCGACGACGCCGAGCAACAGCGGCCATGAGACTTCGAAGAACTCGTTCCGGTGGGTGCCCGAGGTGAGCGGTGACGCGAGCCATACATGCGTGAGGAGGCCCAGCAGCGCGGCCGTGACGAGCGGAATGAAGAGGGAGAAGAATGCCGCGCTGAAGTAAATGGTCCGGCTGCCCGTGAGGACGCTCAGTGCGGTGATGCGGCGCGCGAAGCGCATGAACTCCGCGAGGTTTCCGACTGTGATGGAGATCGCGACGACCGCGACGCCGAAGGCACCGAAGAGCAGCAGCCACAGGCTCTTCCTGGCGAGATCCTTCGACCCGCCCAGCCACTCACCACCGATGGTGCCGACATGCGGGGCCAGGCCGAGGTGGGAGTTGGCGGCCTGTTTCACCGCAGGGATGGGGAGGTCCCTGCCATCGGTACTCACCAGGAGCATCGACTGCCCGGCCGGTACCTCCGCGGCACGGACCGAGAAGCCGTTGACTCCGCCCAGCCAGTTGGACATCTCCTGAATGCGGATGTCATGGCCAGGGTCGCGGGGGTTGATCGTTGTGCCGGCGTCCGAGCACGGGAGGGACAGTTTTTGGAGGGTCTCGCAACGCCCGGTGACCTCCAAGGTCCCCTTCCTGTGGTCGGCGCTCACGCGGAGGTCTCCTACCCGGTCGGGTAGGGCGTCGAGGAAGGGCTTCGTCGAGGTGACTCCCTCGGGTATCCCGACGATCAGCACGCTGCTGCCGATGCGCGCCTCGGTCTGCTCGGCGAGCACTGCGGGTCCTGCCGTGCGGGCGTACCACAGCTGGGTCTGGCCGATAACGACGAAGGCGATCACCACCCCGGCGGTGAGCCGTGCTACGGCTCCGGGCCAGGCCATCATCCAACGGCCCGCCAGGAGCGCGCCGGAGCGTCCGGTCCGGCGGCCCGCTCGGGCGAGGCCGCGCCCGGCGACCGCAGTGAGCAGGGCGATGACCGAGGGCAGAGTGGCCAAGGTCCCCATGAGCCCGACAACATAGATCGTCTGACGGATCATCGGACTGCTGGTCCACTCGGGCCCGCGGATCGCGATCAGGATCATGACGGGGAAGAGGTACGGCCACCAGCGCGGCAGCCGTGAGGATGCCTGACGTGGCCTGGTCTCGTGGCCACGTCCGCGCTGCGGCGGGTGCAGCAGTACCACGGCGAGCAGCACGAGGAGGCCGCCGAGGACCGGCGCAAGCAGTAGCGACGACCATGCATGCCGGGCGTCGACGGCGGCGAGGGTGAAGTCGACGATCGGGAGGGTGAGGTCCGTGCTCATCACGGTGATGTTCGCCACCGCGGCGATGAGCACACCAATCGTGGTGGGCAGCAAGGCCTCGCCGACGTTGAGAGCGGCCCGGGCCCTTTGGCCACCGCCGAGGGCAGTCAGCAGCGCCGTGCGCTGGTCGCGCGCGTCGGAGCCGGTGCGGGCTGCAGCCACGGCGAGAGCCCCGGAGGGCAGCGCCGCCATCAAGAGCAAGACATTGAGGATCATGAAGATCGGCTCGGGGGCGGTAGCGTCACCGAGGGGGAAGGGGCCGGTGCCGCCGTAGCCGGAGATCGGTTGCATCTGGCTGGGATCCGCCATGCCTGCGGGCGGGCGGGCGTAAGCCAGCAGTTCCCCCGGGGAGGTGAGGCCCGCGGCGCCGATGACTCCTACGACGGCTCCGTACCGGCTGTCGATCTCGTCTGAGGTACCCGCTTTGCTGAGCGCCTCCGACATGACCACTTCGCCGGGCCCGGGCCACTGAGAGAGTCCGGGGGGAAGCGGCGAGTCCTCAGTAATGGGCTCGATGTACACCACGGAGAACGGAATGCGGCCGGAGAGCTCGTCTGTCTGTTCGCTCCACAGCCCCCTGGTTTCCGGGGCTGTGGCGGACTGGGTGAACACAGGACCGCGAGCCTCTGCCCGGGTGTCCCGGCCGTCGTACGCGGCGAAGGCGAGGACCGCTGCTGTGGCTGTGATGCTCAGTGCGAGAGCGGCGCACGCGAGGGCGACGGCACGGATGTGGCTACCGGAACGCCGTGCGGCGGAGCCGATGCGTATGAGCTGCCACCACACGACGGCGCCGCTGCGCACCGGCGTCATGATGCGGTCCGTTCGACCAGGACACCGTCGGCGAGCTGCCAGGTCCGGTCCGCCCGTGCGGCCACTTGGGGGTCGTGGGTCACGGTCAGCAGCGCGCAGTTCCGTTGCTTGGGCAGGGAGAACAGCATGTCGGCGACGCTCTCCCGGTTCGCCTCGTCGAGGGCCCCGGTGGGTTCGTCGGCGAGCAGGAGTGAGGGCTTGTTGATGAGAGCGCGGGCGACGGCGGTGCGCTGGCGCTCGCCGCCAGAGAGGGAGGCGGTGGGGGTATCGGACACCGGGACGCCGAGTTCGTCGAGCAGTGCTGCCGCCTCGTCGTAGGCGATTCGTCGCGAGGTTCCGGACAGCAGGGCTGCGAGGGCGACGTTCTCCAGCGGACTCAACTCAGGCAGCAGCTCACCGAACTGGAAGACGACACCGATCGCCGTCCGCCGGTGCTCAGCAAGTCCGCGACGGCTGAGCCGGGTGAGGTCGGTGCCCGCGATCCGCACGATCCCATCCGCCTTGACGAGTCCCAGCGCGCACGAGAGCAGGGTGCTCTTCCCGCTGCCGCTGGGGCCCATGACGGCGGCGGACTCGCCGGCCAACAGGGTCAGGTCGAGGCCGTCGAAAAGGACACGGTCGCCGATCGAGTAATGCAGCGACCTGAGTTCGAGTGCCGTGCTGTTCGCTGCGCGCCCGTGGGTGCGCTGTGCCTGACTGGTTGTTGGTTCCATACTTCCCTCACTGAAATGAAAAAGGGGTCACTGCCGAGTAGTGAATCTGGCAGTGACCCCATTCATGTTTCACATGGCCCGGCGGTGGTCACACCCGCCGAACACAGTCTTAGCGGCTGGACGCCCAGCTGCCGCAACTGTCCGGCGACCACTCGATGCTCTGGCAGGCGCGGAGCTTCCAGATGGTGCTACCCGAGGCACTGTAGACCGTGGTGCCGTTACCGCTCTTGTTGTGCAGGGTGCGCATGGTGTTGTCAACGGAGCGGTAGTACTCCGTGTAAACGGTGCGCTCGTCGGCGCGGGTGTCCTTGATCGCCACGCTGGTGTTGGTGCCGTAGCTGTAGGCGTGGGCCTGCTGGTAGGTGCCCCAGGAATACGAGTTCAGATCTGCGGCCATCGCAGGGGTCGCCCCCAGCAGGGTCGCAGCCCCGAGCAGGAGTACCGCGCCTCGTATTGCCGTCTTTCGCTGCATTTACTTCCCCACAGTTTTCGCTGGTCTCCGCTGCTATGTCCACAGCGGCTGGCAGTCGGAGAGTGGGCCCGCCCTCCAACCGGCGCAGGGGGAAGCAGAAACGCACGCGCCCCCCCGGTGCGGTCACAGATAACCACAGATGAACTTCCCGATGAAATCCCTATTCCTGTGAGAGGGCTTAGAGGTCCGGGGTTTCATGCCAGAGATCTTTCAACTCCATTAGGCAGTCCACCCGTTGGGGCAGCGTGATCATTCCTGGGGGTTGGAGCTGTCGGAGCATGTAATTCCGTTTATGGGGACAATTTCTTCATGCGTGGTCCCTTAGTCCCAATCGCGCCTAACCTGTCGATCCGAAACGCTTTGAGTTCAAGCTCGTTGATGGTGTGTGAGTGATCTTGTGGGGGCAGTGCGGGCCCGGGTCCGGGTCGTCACCCTTCCCGGAAGCTGATCGGGCCATCGAGGTGATGTACCGGAACCTCGGCGGGGGCATCGAGTCCCAGGTGACGTTCCGTGCGACCGGAGACCGGCAGGAGCCCTTGGAGAGGCACTTCGTGGGGAACCACTCCGACGACTGGCCCGAGGACATCGCGTTCGTGATCAACGCCGGTCGCGCCGAGCACCTGCAGTAGACCACCCGGGCAACGCGCTGGACCGTCGCGCGCTCCATTAGTCCGTCAGCCAGTTAGGCGAGCTGCTCGATCGCGAAGCTCCTCGGCTTCCGGGACTCCGTTGTGCCGGCGCAGGCGGACGCGCATGTCCTGGAGGGCGGCCTGGACCTTCACGGAGCGGATGCCGTCGGCGCAGTCGAGGAAGTCGCGCCAGGTGGCCATGGCTCCGTCGACGTCGCCTTGGCGCAGGCGGACGCCGCCGAGGTCGGCGAGGACGATGGCTCGGGTGCGGCGGCGGTCGAGGCCGTGGATGTCGAGGGCGAGGTGGAGGTGTTCTTCGGCTGCGTTGAGGTCGCCGAGGCGGGAGAGGATCATGCCGGACTCGTGGGCCCAGCGGCCGGGGGAGTAGTGCGCTGCCCAGGAGTCTCCGCCCGCGGCTGTCGGTTTGCCGATGGCCGCCTCGGACATGGCGAGGTGCTTGGCGGCCATGCGGCGGTCGTCGTCCTGGGCGGCGGCGTTGGCGAGGGTGGCCTCGTAGTAGGCGACGGCTCGCGGGTTGTCGAGGTGCCGGCCGTAGTCCACGCAGGCTTCGCCGAGCTGGACGGCTTCCGCCCGATAGCCGAGGTCGACGCACTGCACGGCGAGGCCGCGGAGGGCCGTGGCGGACAGCTCCGGGTCGCCAGCCTCGGCGGCCAGGCGGAAGGCGTGTGCGTAGTAGCCCTGGGCGAGCCCGCGCAGTTCGGGGGTGTCGCCTTCGTCCTGGGCCATCCAGCCGGCGAGGTGGACGAGCTGGGAGGTGGCGGCGAACAGGTCGCGGCCGGTGGCCTCGGTGAAGCGGCCCTCCAGCCAGGGTGCGACGTCCTGGGTGAGGTAGCGGACGGCCAGGTGGCGGGCGTGGCCGCCGCCGAGTTCGGAGGCCGAGTCACCCAGGGCCTTCACCATGTGGCGTACGGCTGCCACCTCACCCCGGCCCACCCGGACGGCGCCTGGGGGAGCGGTCGTGGTCCGGCGGGTGATGCTGTCCATGTCGGGCAGTCCGAGGGCGGACAGGGCGTATCCGCTGGACGCGAGGATGAAGTTTCGGCGGTCCACGTCGCTCCTTCCCAGGTGTAGGACTGATGCAACGGTATCGGCGTGGAGTGCCACCGGCACGGCCTCTGGAAGGTTGATCGCTTCCGGGTTCAGGGCCAACACCTGGGCGATGTACGGCCACCAGTGATCCGGTGTCCGCTCGCCCTCTATCCAGCGGCGTGCGTGCTGGCGCTGGAGGCGGCGCGGGTTCCCGCTCTCCGCAAGGCCGAGGGCGCGCGCCAACTCGGAGGGTCCCCAGCCTCGTTCCTGGCATGCCTGCTTGATCAGATCCGCGACGGCCGGGTTCTTCGGCACCCCGTCACCCTCCCCACCTGGATTACGCGGGATTACGCAGGACTACATCCTGGGCTCTGTCCCCGGGCTGTGGATCGCCGTTGACTGAACATCACCCCCTGGATCTCCGATTGGCTCGAACAGGCCCTGCTCAGGGCCTGTTGGCGCCTGCCCGGACGCGTGAGAGGAACCACCGGTGACGACGACCGAACAGGACCCCAGCACTCGCACGACGACCCCGATCGTCCGGGGCCTCGCCCTCCTCGACAAGGACCCCCGTTACGACCGCCGGACCGGGAACGCGGCCCTGTCCGTCGAGGTCTGCTTCCTCGACGGGACGAAGACCACCGCGACGCTCGACATGGACCCCGGACGGGTCCTGCTGCTGAGCCTCCAGTTGGAGCGGGCCATCGCCCTGCGCTCGGAGGACCCGAAGGCGGCGTCCGCGTGAGCCGCCCCGCGTTATCCGACCCGCCCGGAACGGCCCTGACCTGGGTGTGGGCACTCGGTACGGCCGCAGGGCTCGCGATGGTCGGCCTGCTCGCCCAGGGCGAGTACGCGGCTGCGCAGGTGGCCATGGCGCACCCCTCGCTCAGCGTCGACGACAGAGGCCCGGACGACGCCACCGGATAGAGCGTCCCGAATCCGATCGCGCAGATCGCCCCTCACGGCAGGTGCTGACAGCACCTTCGCCGGCACACGTGCTCAGCCACACCTGTGAAGGGAAGCCGATGACCAGCCCGCTCACCAGCGATACGTACCCCGTACCCCTCTCGGTCGCGTTCAGCGGCCCAGACAACACTGGGAAGACCAAGCAAATCGGGATCCTCGCCCGCCGCATGGGCTCCGCGGCCACCTCGGCGGGACCGCTGGACCACTACGACCCCCGCTGGGCGGCCATCAAGGCCGACGGCATGGGCCGCTGGTGGTTCGAGACCGGTCCGGTCCAGGAGGTCGCCGATGTCCTCGCCGCCTCCTATCTGGAGCGCTCCCGGCACCCGTTCTCCGCGCCGGTGCGGTTCCTGGACCGGGGGATCCCGATGCTGGAGGCATCCGTCGCCGCCACCGTCGCCGTGCGGGAGAACCTGGCCGCCCCGCAGGCCGCCGACCGCGTCCGCTTCCTCCTGGCCCCATACGAGGCTCATCTCCGTGCCGCCGAAGGCGGCGAGGGCTCCCTCCTGCTCCTGCACTGCAAGGACGTGGAGGAAGGGACCCGCCGGAGCCTGTCCCACGAGGCCACCGTCACGGACGTCTACAAGGCCTACCAGCGCCACCTCCACGAGCAGGTCGCCCGGCTCGTCAAGGACGGCCGGTTCGGCGAGACGATCCATATCGGTGACCGGCCGACCGTCACCATCCAGGACGAGGCCCGCCGGCTCCTGGCCCCTCTCCACCCCGCCATTCCCGGCCGGGCGATGCCGGGTGTGCACGTGACCGCGCTCGGTGGGATGTCGGAGAGCGGCAAGAGCACGGCCGGCGAGTACCTGCGTACGCACCACGGGCACGCCCGCCTCAAGATCGGCTACCTGATCGAGAACGCGGCCGCCCGGGCGGCCATCGCCGACCCGTACCGGCTCAGCCCGGTCGTGCAGGCCGAGCTGATCGTGGACGCCCTGGACCGCTACTGCGAAGCCCACCACTTCCTCGACTCCGTCAGCATCGAGTCACTGCACGACTTCGACTCGGCGGTCGAGCTCGCCAGGATGCTCGGCCCCCAGCTCACCATCACCTACCTGGACACCTCCCCTGCCGTCCGTACACAGCGCGGGACGGCAGGAGCCCAGGACGTCCTCGACCGCGACCTCATCAAGAGCGCACGGGGCGCCGACAAGATCCGCTCCATCGCGCAGGAGGTCGTCGGCAACGGCGGAGGCCGCCTGGAGCTGGAGCGGCGGCTGGACCGTATGGCGCTGACCCGGCAGTGGCCCGAGCATCAGCCCAGCACGATGCCGGTCAACGCCCTGGGCCTGCCCGTGCACCTGGAGTCCTACCTCTCCGAACTCCTCGACCGCCTGACCGGGCCGCACCCCCTGATCGACCTCCTGGCCGTCACGGGGAGCGGAGCCCGCGGCAAGTACCAGCACGGCTGGAGCGACCTCGACGTGTTCGTCGTCGCCGACGCCGAGTCCCTTGTGGGGATGCGTACCGTGCTGGCCGACCTGGAGGACGATCTCGGCGGGGTCAAGCTCGGCCTGACCGTGCTGACCCGCGCGGAGTGCTGGGCCGGCGCTGTCACCTCCCGGCTCCTGCACGTCCTCGCGCTCATCGGCAGCGGTGGCCTCATCCCCTTGTGGTGCGCCCGCGGCCTGGCCCTGCCTGCCCCGGACGCGGCCACCGACATCGACGCGAGCCTGCGCGACGGCATCCAGGCCGCCATCGAGATCCGCCGCCAGCTCCTGAAGGGGTCGCCCGACCTTCGCGACCTGTACAAGGTCACCGCGCTCCTGGCGAAGATCCAGCTCCGGTTCAGCGGGATCGAATGCCCCTCCGACAGTGATGCTCTGCGCCTGCTCGTCGAAGTAGGCCGGCAGGACACCAGCGTGGTCGCGGCGGCCCGCACCGAGCGGGCCGCCGCAGAGGAACTGGCCCTGGCTGTCCTGCGGGGCTGGCTGGCTACCCTGCCGGGGGAGGCAGCGTGAGCGCGGCCAGCCTTCCGAGGAGGGCGGCGGGGCTCGCCTTCCGCAAGGAGGTCGCGACCAGGGAGGCGGCCGAAGCCGAGGCCAGGGGCTGGTCCCAGCTCGTCTCCCGCTTCCAGGTGCCGACCCTGCTCGGCCGTCCGGCACTCCCGGACCGCCATCTGCTCGCGTACGAGGATGTCTTCGCCAGCGGGCGCTGCGAGTTGCTGCTCGGCGACGTGATCAGCCTGGCCGACCGGGACCCCTCTGTCCTGCCCCGTTTGGGACTGCTCATGGACGGTGTCTGCCACGACCTGCGGAGCGCGGCGGCCGATACCGGGAGGGTGGTCCCGCTTGCCGAGTGCGTGCCCGACCTCTATCTCGACCGGATCCGGCCCGGCGGCCGGCTCGACCGCTGGTACCTGCAACGGGACCTGCCGGTCGACCTCCCGCACACCGCCGCGACCCTCACCCTCCAGGAACTGGCCGGCTACACCGTCACCGCCAACGGACGACCGCTCACACTGGATGTCGCCGCCATCATCGACAGTGCCCGCCACGCCCTGGCTCCCGACCGCCGATGGCTGGCAGGACTGACTCAGGGCGACCCCACCGAGCCCAACATCGCCGACCCGCTCTGCTGGCTCGACTTCGAATTCGCCGGCCGCAACACCGCCGCCGGCGAAGCCGCCAACCTGCTCTGGTACCTCATGGCCATGGGTGGCTGGCTCGTCCCCCGCTACCAGAGCGACGTGTACGCCCGCACCCTCCGCCTGGCCCTGCCCGCCCAGACCACCCCGAGCATCGACCACCTGGAACTGCACCCCACGACCCGGCACATCGACCTCCGCTACTCCTGGAACACCGGCCCCGGCCGCCACGCAGCCATCACAGGAGCGCTGCACGGGCTCTGCGAGCAGGGCGGGATCGGCATGGCCGACCTCTGCGGCTTCCTCGCCCTGCGGATCCTCGGCGTCATCCCACCGACGCGGCTCAGCGGCCACGACCTGCTGCTCGTCCTCATCAAGCTCGCCGAGAGCCAAGACCCGACCACCGGCCTCGACACCTTCTTCACCACGGCACCGGCCCCTCACCCTGACCCCCGCGAACGGAGCCGCAATGTCCCTGCCCCTGCTTGAGGCACCCCTCCACGCCCGACCCCTCCAGGGCCGCAACGCCCTCGTCACCGGCGGAGCCACCGGCATCGGCGCCGAGATCGGACGGGCCCTCGCGGCAGCCGGAGCCACCGTCGCCGTCAACCACCTCGGCCAGGACCCCGAAGCCCACGCCCTCCTCGCCGCCTTCGAGCGCGACGGCAGCCCCGGCATCGCGGTGAACGCCGACCTGACCGACCCCACCGCCGTGCAGACCATGGCCGACCTCGTCCGCGCCGAGATTGGCCCCGTCGACATCCTCGTGAACAACGCCGGTTCCTACCCTCGCGTCCCCTGGCAGGACACCGACGAGACCGCCTGGAACTACTCCCTCGACGTGAACCTCACCGCCCACTACCGCACCTGCCACGCCCTGACCCCCGGCATGATCGAACGCCGCTGGGGCCGGATCGTGAACATCGGCAGCGTCAACGCCCGCGCCGGCCGCACCAACCTCGTCGCCTACAGCACGGCGAAGGCGGGCCTCCTGGGCCTGACCCGCTCTCTGGCCCGCGAGCTGGGCCCGCACGGGATCTGCGTGAACACGGTCCTCCCCGGCGCCATCCAGGTCGACGCCGAGACCGTCATCCCCGCCCACCACCGCGCCCGCCCGGAAGACCAGATCAACCGCCAGTGCGTCCCGCGACGCGGACGCCCCGAAGACGTCGCAGCACTGGTCGCGTTCCTCGTGGGCCCGTCCGCGTCGTTCATCACCGGGCAATCCGTCCACGTCGACGGCGGCTGGCTGCTGCACTAAGACGTCAACAAGCAAGGAGACAAAGCCGAATGATCGAACGAGTCCGAGCCGTCCTCGTCACCGCGGACGACACGATGCTGGTCATCCGCCGCACCAAGCCGGACGTTCCCGAGTACTGGGTGCTGCCCGGCGGCGGGGTCGAGGAGAGCGACGAGTCCCGGGAGGCCGCCCTCCACCGCGAGATCCACGAGGAGATCGCGGGGAAGGCCGACATCGTCCGCCTCCTCCACACCATGGAATCCGACAAGGAGCGTCAGCTCTTCTACCTCGCCCGTATCGCGACGTGGTCCTTCGAAGACCGCACCGGCCCCGAGTTCAGTGCCGAGGGCCGGGGCGAATACGCGCTGGAAGAGATCCCGCTGACCGTGGAGGGGCTCGACGGCATCGACCTCAAGCCCGAGGAGATCGTCCACGTCCTGCGGGGCGCCATCGGCGCCGGCACGCTCGGGGCTGGGGTTGTGGCCTAGCCGTACGACTATGCGGACATGCCGCCGGGGCCAACGCTGAGTTGCGTTGGCCCCGACGGCGTTGCTCAGAAGGTGTACGCGGTGAAGCGGCGAGGGCGCTCGATCATGAGGGCAAACAGCCGGTCGAACTCGGACCTTTCGTCCTTGGTCATGAGCTCGACGGCATTGCCGAGGTTCTTCGTGGTGAGTCGCTCCATGAACGGGGCGAGGAACTGCTGGAAGGCTTCCGGGGCCTCTTCCGTCGTCCGCCGGTACTCCATGTAGCGAGTGTGCTGTGCCGCGAACTCTTCGAACTCGGCGCGGGTGGCGTCCAAGGCGGTGGCCTGCTCCTCCTTGGTGAAGGGGCGGCCGTCGTAGTGGGACCAAGTTTTGGTGTCGCGCCGATATTTGAAGTTCGAGTCGCAGAGGAGGGCGACGACGGCGGGTCGGATTTCGGTTTCGGGCATGCGAGAGCTCCTCGAAGGTGTGCGGGAAGGGCGATGTATCCAGTGTCTGGAGAATCCCCGGTTTGGCTGACCGGGGATCGTCGGCTATGTTGCGCCGCGCTTTCACCGGTCAGCGGCGATCGCAGTGGTGTACGGCCTGCTCGGCCGGGGGACGGGGCAGGGGTGGCGGTTTCGGCTCAGAGTTCGGTCTCGGGGGTGCGGAGGTCCTTACGGTGCGAGTGGTGGGGATGTCTTCAATGCTCCGGAGAATTCCGGAATTCGGTAATCGCGGATCGTCGGATATAAGGCGTCCGTGATGGGCTGGATCAGCGTCGGTGAGCGCCGTCGCCGATGTCCTTGGTGGCCGTTTTCGTGGTGATTGGCGGGGTCGGGGCGCTGCGGGTGTGGGCGGTCTGGGGGCGTGCGGTTCCGGGGTCGGCGGGTAGCTGCGCGAGGTGTCGGAGCCGCCAGACGAGGACGTCGCTGACGGAGGTCGCGCTGCCCAACTCCCTGCTTCCGATTGCTTCGGTGAGCCGTTCGGCAGGCTCGTGGCCGGCGGCCTGGACGTCGGCGAGGGTGGCGGCCAGGGCCGGCCAGCCGGGCTCTGCCAGGACCTGCTCGGCCAGGTTCGGGAGCGCGTCGCGCAGCACCGACGCGAGGTGTAGCTCCAGGGGCCGGGGCATGTGACGTCCGTGCTCCTGGAGCACGGCCATGGGGTGGGCGGCAGCAGCTTGGTAGGCGGCACGGAGGTGCTGTGCGGCTTGGAGTGCGGCGACTGCTTGCTGGGCGTGGCCCTTCTTCGCGTGCCAGGCAGAGGCTGCGGTGGCCAGGAAGAACACCATGTCGATCAGCATCGCGCCCGTGGCCGCGTCTTCGCCTCGGCCGAGGGCCGGCCCTCCGCGTACGAGTTCCCGGGCGGCTTGGCGCAGGGCCTGGTCCTGGCCGCGTTCGGCGCGGATGTGGGAGCGGGCCGCCCGCTCGAAGGCCGCTGCCGCGTCGCGCAGCTGGTGTCGGGTGTGGGCTGCCGAGGTCTTGGCCAGGGCGTCGAGGACTTCTCCACCGCCGGCAATCAGCGCAGCCACGGTGGCGTCGTCGCCTTGGTCGACGAGCAGGACGGCCTGCCAGACGGCACCCGTGGCTCGGCGGCGCGCGGCGGCCGGACTGCTCGCCTGGGGTGCGGTCGCCTGGGTCGGGGCTCCGGTCCAGCGTTCGTGGAGGCGGGGAAGCGAGAGGTCGGGCGCGAGCTTGGACCCCGAGTAGTGGATGGGCGCCCCGTCCTTGTTGCGGTCCTCGGGCAGGGCGACGGTGTAGCCGAGGGTGTCGCCGGAGGGGGCGGTGCGGAGCTTGATGAGGAGGCCGGCGGTGGCGAGGCGGTCGAAGAACTCCGTCTCCGAGGCGGTGCCGGCGGCGGCGCGCCGGACCGTCTCGCGCAGTTCCTCGCGGGCGGTACGGTCCCGGCCCCGGCGCTGGGCCTTGTGCTGTTCGGCGCTGGTGGGGCGCTTGGCGGCGGTGCCGTCGCCGGGAGCCACGCGGTAGAGGTCGTAGTCGACCTCGATGCGACGGCATTCCGCCTGGGCGCGCTTCCCGGAGCGGTGGTGGTCGGGCTTGCGGCCGTCTTCGCGTACAAGGGTGGCGATGAGGTGGATGTGGTCGTCGGCATGGCGGACGGCCGCCCAGCGGCAGCCCGCGCCGTCGCCGGGGTCGATGCCGGTGGCGACGATGACCCGGCGGGCGATGTCGGCCCACTCGGTGTCGGTGAGGGTGCGGTCGCCGGGGGCGGCGCGGACGGAGGCGTGCCAGACGTGCTTGTCCGGGCGGGTGCCGGCGGGGAGCAGGTGGAGGGGTTCGTCGAGGAGCTGCTGGAGATCACCCTCGGTGGCGCCCGGATCGCGGCCGGGGTCGGGGGCGAGGCCGTCGAAGGAGGCGACCAGGTGCGGGTCGATGTGCTCTTCGCTCCGGCCGGCGCCGAAGAGGTAGGCGATCAGACTGGCGGTGTCGCCGCCCTGTTTGTGGATGGAGGGGATCAAGCGGCCTGGGTTCCTTCGGGGTTGATCATGCGGGTGGTGACCTGGCGGATGTCCTCGACGGCGCGGAGGACGGCGGCGATGGTGTCGTCGAGCCCTTCCGGGGCGACGCCCAGGTGCAGGGCTTTGGTCGTCTGGTTGAGGTTGTTGTTCGCGATGCCGAGTTGGCGGCGCAGGGCGAACAGGGTGGTGAGGACCTCCTGCTCGGTGGCGATGACGGCAGCGGTGCGGTTCAGGTCGCGGGCGGCGGCGAGTCCGCTGTGAGCGAGGAAGCCGGCGTCGCTCATGCCGACGGCATCGGCGCCGGCGGAGACGAGCGCGCGCTCGGCGGCACTGAGGCGGACGCTCAGTGCAGGGCGCCGCTTCTTGGCGCGGGTACGGGGCTTGCCCCGGCGCCTGGCAGGCTGCGGTCCGCCCTCGGCCGTAGCCTTCCCGTCCCGTGCCCCCTGGCGCGGGACGGGACCCGCCACCCCCGGGGCGGGCTCCGGTTCGGACGCACCCCCGACGGGGGAGTGTCCGAACCTCCAACTTGCTGCGCTGTTTGCTGGGGTGGGGGTCGGCTGCTGGCCGATGAGTGGGCTTCTCGTTTTCGTGCATGTGCGGGTGCTGCTCCTGTCGTGGAGGTGGTCGGACCGGCTGGCTCGGGGCCAGTCGGGTATGCCTCAGGTGGTGCTGGTTGCCTCGTCGAGCTCGGCCTGTACCTGAAGGGTGAGTTCGTCCCGGCGGTCCCGGCCGATGGGCAGTCCGTGTGCGCGTACGGCTTTCTCGATGTGGCGGCTGGAGGCGCGGCCATTGCGTCCGGTCGGGGAGTTGCGCGCGATGACGAGGAGCTCGTCGAGCGGGACGGTGGCTTTGCGACCGGCGCGCTTTTTCGGCGGGGTCCGGGATTCCGCCACTTGCTCGACGCCTTGCGCCACTGTGCTGACGGCCGCTTGTTCCGTGGGAGTGCTCTCACCGTGGCGGAGGCCGCTGGGAGTGGACGAGTGGGACTCCGGTAGGGGTGCGGTTCCGGAGTCCACCACGGGGTTGTCGCGGTTGACCACAGAGCTTGTGGCGTCGGGGAGGGAGCCCTCGGGCGGGCTGCTGGCACCCGGATCCGGCATTGCGACGAGGCCGTGCACCTGACGCATCAGGACGCCGAAGGCGAGCAGCGCAGCAGTCGGCGGGACGGCGGCGACCACGTAGTCGAGGACGGGGACCGGGGTGTCCCCGCTGCCGCTGACACCGGCCACGTTGAGCGCGATGGAACCCACCGACCCGGCAGCGGTCAGCGCGATCGCCCAGCCGTCCGGCTCCCGGCGAAGGCCGGCGTGGAGCATGAGCAGCTCGCCGATGACGATGAAGGTGTCCAGGGTCGCTGGCCAGGCCCACTGGCGGATTGGGGAGAACGCCAGCCCATGGCGTCCGGCGACCTCGGCCAGGTGCGCGTACGAGAGCCAGAACGCGGCAGCGGTCAGCACGAGGATGAATGCGCCTGCTACGACGAGGACGTACTTCCCTGCAGCCTGGGTGGTGGGGTGGGGGTGGGAGACGGGCGTGGTGTTGGTGCTCAGAAGGGTTCTCCATGTGGGTTTCTGTGGAGGCGATCACGGCGTTCACGGAGGGGGCGTACACGCGAGCCCCCTTCTAAAGGGGGGGCTCGCGCGTGAACGCTCTGGCACGTGTACGGCGTGTACGGGCGCGTGATCGTCTGACCTGCGGTTTTGTGTGAAGCGTGTACGTCGGCGAGACCGTGTGGGCGGGGGCGTGCCCCGAGGGCGCGTGTACGCCCCCGTGCACGGTTCGCAGACCCCGGCGGCAGAGCTAGGAGACGGCGCTGATGTGCCTGACGGAGGCGCGGTAGCGGGCCTGTTGGCCGCCTCCGCTGCCGCCTGCGGCGCCTTCGGCCTTGACCGCGAGTCCGGTCTTGACGAGGCGGTCCAGGGTGCGGCGGGCCTTCTCGGTGGCGGCGCGGTCGGGGTTGTTCTCGCCGCTCTGGATGAGGGCGAGTTCGCGGACGGTCAGTCCGTCGGGCCGCTTGCGGAGGATCTCGACGGGGTCCAGCGCGGGGTCGACGCTGGTGGTGCCGCGCTCGTGGTCGTGGATCACCTGGAGCGGGCCGATCTCTCCGGTGGGGGTCTTGAGGTGGTGGAGCGTGACGGCGAGGTCGCCGGCCTCTCCGCCCACGTACAGGACGCTGCCCGCGCCGGAGACGATGTGCGTGGAGCCGTACACCCGGTCCAGGGTGGGCTTCTGGGCGCGCGGTGTGCCCTCGCCGGCCTTGCGCTGGTGGTGCAGTTCCAGGACCTCGACCCCTTCGCGCATGGCCCGTTGACGGGCGTTGTTGTACGCGACGCCGAGGGCGTCGTCGACCAGGGTGCTCACCGCGTCCTTCAGGCTGTCGATCACGATCGTGTCGGCCCCGTGGGCATTGGCGAGGTCGGCCAGGAGGTCGGGCTCCTTGTCGAGGGTCGCGGGCAGCGGGCCCTGCCAGACGGCCAGCCCGTCGCGCAACCGTGTCTCGTGCTCGGGCTGGATGCGGCGGGCCAGGGCGCGGGCGATCTGCTTGTACCGGTCCAGCGCCAGGTACAGCACCCGCTTGCCCGGGGCGACCGGCATGTCCAGGACGCTGTCGGCCAGGCCCAGGCGGGCGAAGATCACCTGGTGCGCGAGGGTCGTCTTGCCGACGCCGGGAGCGCCGACGATCATCAGGCTCTCCCCAGAGGACCAGGCGGTCTGCTCGCGGGTGCCCCACAGCGGGTCGGTGTCGGCGCCGGATTCGGTGACGAAGCTCCATCCGTCGGTGATGAACCGGGACAGCCGCCCCTGTCCGGACGCCAGGGCGCGCTCGCCCTCGGCGCGGACCTCGGCCGCGACCTCGCTGCGGATCGAGTCGGGGTCGGCGCCCGGCTCCATGGTCCGCTGCACGGTGCGCATGCCGGAGGCGCGCAGGCGCCGCAGGTCCGCCTTCCTCCGTACGATCCCGGCGTAGTGGATCGCGCCGCCGACCGAAGGTGTGGCCTGCGCGAGTTGGTGGAGGTAGGACGCGCCTCCGATGCGATTCAGGTCGTCCTGCTCCCGCAGCCGGTCGGCGAGCACGATCGGGTCGGTCGGCTTGTCCTCGCTGCGCAGGGCCAGGATCGCCCGCCACACCGTCTCGTGCGCGGGGCGGTAGAAGTCCGGCCCCTCAAGGAGGTTGCGGACCGCGTCGATGATCTCGGCGCTGAACATGCAGGCGCCCAGCACCGCGGCCTCCGCGTCCGAGTCGTACGGCGGGACGGCGGTCATGTCGGTCGTGGCGAGGTGTGGCGGGTTCGGCAGGGGGTCGTCCATACTGGACAAGAAGCTCCTCTACGTGCGGGCCACATGGGACGGCAATCCCGGCCTCGCAGGTCAGTCGTTCAGGGATGGGCGGCGTGAGGTTTGCGCTTTGGGCCCCTCGGTGTTGGACCACCGGGGGGCTTTTTGCATGTCTGGGTATGGGGTCGCGGACTCCAGGGGATCGCTGCGGTCTTCTGGGGATGATCGAACTGTACCACACATTATGCGGTTGGCAGAGGTCTATGCGAACCGCAGAAGATGATGTATGGTTTTGGCATGCCGCAAAACCGTGGCCGCCACAGCGACAGAAGGGAGGGGTGATGCCGGACGACGAGAGCGACACCCCCGAGGGGGTGCTGCTCAGCGGCGAGGAGAACGCCGCCGTGCGGATCAAGCTGGAGCGGGAGAAGCGCGGTTGGAGCACCACCGCACTGTCCGACCTGCTGAACGAGTCGGGCTTCGACATGAACCCGTCCGCGGTCTGGCGCATCGAGAATCGCAAGCGCCGGATCAACCTCGACGAGGCCATCGGCTTCGCCGAGATCTTCGGCGTCCCGCTCAGCAACTTCGTCGGGCCACCGAGCCTGGCGGCGATGGGCCGCGCCATGGAGCTCATCGACAACGTGGTCGCCACCTACCGCGCCTCCGCGCGCGCCAGCTCCGAAGCCACCCAGGCGCGGGACGAACTCTCCGCTTACCTGAAGGACCATCCGGAGATCAGCACCGAGGCCGACGCGATGGTCTCCAACGCCATCGCCGCCGAGGTGATGAAGATCAACGCGGAACGGTACGGGCCGCCCGCCGGCGCGTAGCCGCCTTCGCCACCCCGCTGCCCTGGGCTCGCAAACCCCCAGCTCGCAGCCGCAGTACCGCCCATCCCATCCCTGTACGACACGCCGGCCCGGCTCTGGGGGTTGCCGCCCCTGCTCCAGCCCGCGGCCAGAAACCGGAGCACTGCTTGCGCCACCAGGCGATACCCCACACCTCCACCCAGCGCCCCCGCACCGCGAAGGAGGTGACCACCCCCGACACCTTCCTCACCGTGGAACAGGCCGCCGAACGCCTCGGCACCGGCGTCCGCTTCATCCGGCGCCTCATCCAGGAACGTCGCATCGGCTACGCCAAGTTCGGCAAGCACGTCCGCATCGCCGACAGCGTCCTGGCCGCGTACATCGACGCGAGCACCGTCCCCACCCTCCGAGACGCCCGTTCCCGCTTCGGGAGGGCGGCCTGATGGCGGCCCGCAAGCCGCAGCGGCGGCGCGAATTCGGCACCACCCGCCAGCTCCCGTCCGGCCGTTGGCAGGCGCGCTACTGGGCACCCGACGGCAGTCGGCGCACCGCCCCGGAGACCTTCGCGACGAAGACGGACGCACAGGACTGGCTCACCCTCACCAAGGCGGACATCCAGCGCAACCACTGGACCGACCCCGACGTTGGCAAGGTCAACTTTGAGGAGTACGCGCTCAAGTGGGTGGACGAGCGGGGCCTGGCCGCCACCACGGACGAGCTGTACCGCCGGCTCCTGCGCCTGCACGTACTCCCCGGTTTCGGCGACCTCGACCTGGACGAGATCACCCCGCCGGCCGTACGGACCTGGCGGGCCGAGCGGCTGGCCGCCACCGGCGCCACGACCGTCGCGAAGTCATACCGGCTGCTGAAGGCCATCATGGAGACGGCGACCGACGACGAGCTGATCCGCCGCAACCCGTGCCGCATCAGGGGCGCGGGCAGCGAACAGGCCAAGGAGCGCTCGACCGCGACCGTCGCCCAGGTCGACGCCCTCGCCGAGGCCATGGGCCCGCGCTGGCGGCTGATGGTCTACTTCTGCGCCTACGGCCCGATGCGCCCGGAGGAGCAGGCAGCCCTCCGCCGTACCTCGGTCACCCTGGACCCCCTCGCCGTACGCATCACGGAGGCGGCTCCGGAGCTGAACACCGGCCGCCGCGTCGAGGGCGACACCAAGTCGGCGGCGGGCGTCCGCACCATCCACCTGCCGGCCTTCCTCTCCATGGAGGTCAAGCGGCACCTGGACTGGTTCGCGGAGAAGGAGCCCGACGGCCTGCTGTTCGTAGGAGAGAAGGGAGCGCCGTTCCGGCGCACGTCCTTCGGCCGTAAGTGGGCCAAGGCCCGAGCGAAGGTCGGCCTCCCGAAGGACTTCCGCTTCTACGACCTGCGCCACACCGGCCACACCCTCTCCACCCAGTCCGGTGCGACCCTCAAGGACACGATGGTCCGCGCCGGCCAGTCCTCGGAGAAGGCTGCGATGATCTACCAGCACTCCGACGATGAACGTCAGCAGGAGGTCGCTGGCGGCATCGACGCGCGGGTTCGTGTGGCCAGGCAACGGGCGATCACCAAGGCACAGCTACAACGGGAAGCCTGAGCGGAGGGACCGGGGCAAGGGCCGCACGATTCGCACGTGGTGGCACGGCGGCTCACGGCCGCAGTTGGGCGATCACGTCGCGGGCGGCGTCGATGGCTCCGGTGCGGACGGCTTCGCGGTCGTCGTCGCTGCGGGCGTACGTAAGGGTGATCAGCATGTTGCTGCGGCGGAAGACGACCTGCGCGGTGATGTTCTTGCCGGGGTCCGTCGGCCCGAAGCGGAGGAAGGCCTCCTCGCCGACGCCGGGCAGGTCCTCCTGGGTGCCTTTCTCCCAGCCGAGTTCCTTGCCGCTGCGCTGTTCGCGGTAGTTCTCGCGGGCCACCTCGACCGTGAGCCGTGACGCCCGCAGGTGGACGTTGGCCCGGTATACGCCCTTCTCACGTGGGGCGGCCCAGGTGCACGTCCCCAGGTCCTCGCGCCCGCCGTAGGCGGTCGGCAGGAGCCGGTGGATGGTCTCGGGGGCGACGAGTTCGCAGTAGTACGGATTGCGGGTGAACTCGCCGGCCTGGCGCCGCTCCCACCAGCGCCACGACGTGACCGAGGCGCTGACTACGACGATCAGCAGGACCGCCGCTATGAGAGGGCGGCGGGGAAGCTTGGGGAGTGTGGTCACGGCCGCAGCATAGGTGCGGCGAACTGGCCACGGCCCCGGAATTCCGGCTGCCGCCGCGCCGCCGCGCCGATGGCCGGCACCCGCCGTGGGTGCCGGCCATCGGTATGTGCGAAACCAGGGATCAGACGTCGTCGTCGTGGGCGGCGCCGACGAGTTCCTCCAGGAGGTCCTCCATCGTGACGAAGCCGATCACCGTGCCGGTGGCCGCGGCGACGGCCGCCAGGTGGGTGCCGGCGTCGCGCATCGCGGTCATGGTGTCGTCGAGCGGGGTGTCGAGGGCCACCGTGATGACGGGGCGCATCGCGCTGCGCGGGAAGGGGGCGGCGCGGTCGCCGGCGGCCAAGGCGTCCTTGATGTGCAGGTAGCCCAGGATCACCTTGCCCTGCGGACCGATGACGGGGAGGCGGGAGTAGCCGTGGTCGGCCGCTGTCCGTTCCAGGCGTCGGGGGGTGATGTCGCAGGGGACGGTGACCACCTTGTCGAGGGGGACCATCACCTCGCCGACCGGGCGGGTGCCGAGTTCCAGGGCGTCCCGGAGGCGTTCGCTGCCCTCGGGGGCGAGGAAACCTGCGGCGCTGGAGTCCTTGACGAGGCGCGCGAGTTCCTCGTCGGTGAAGACGGACCCCACCTCGTCCTTCGGTTCCACCTTCAGCAGCCGCAGCAGGGTGTTGGCGAAGGCGTTGATGCCGAAGACGAACGGCCGCAGGGCCCTGGTGAGCGCGACCAGCGGCGGCCCGAGGAGCAGCGCGGTCGGCGCGGGGGCGGCGAGCGCGATGTTCTTGGGGATCATCTCGCCGACGAGCATGTGCAGGTAGGTGGCCAGGGTGAGCGCGATGACGAAGGCGATCGGGTGGATCAGGCCTTCCGGCACCCCGATGGCGTGGAACGGAGGCTCCAGCAGGTGCGCGATGGCCGGCTCGGCGACCGCGCCGAGCACCAGGGAGGAGACGGTGATGCCGAGCTGGGCGGTGGCCATCATCGCCGAGAGGTGCTCAAGCCCCCACAGGACGGTCTTCGCCCGCCTCTCGCCCTTGAGCGCGGCCGGTTCGATCTGACTGCGCCGCACCGAGATCAGGGCGAACTCGGCGCCGACGAAGAAGGCGTTGGTGATCAGGGTGAACGCACCGATCAGCAGCTGGATTACGGTCATCGGGCCTGCTCCTCATCGGTGGCGCTCTGCGCGGGCGCGGTGATCGACACGCGGTCGGCGCGGTGGTGGTCGATGTCGAGGACGGACAGCTCCCAGCCGTCCAGCTCCACGGTGTCGCCCTCGACGGGGATGCGTTCCAGGCGGGTGGCGATCAGCCCGGCGAGGGTCTCGTACGGGCCTTCGGGCGCGGTCAGTCCGAGTTCCTCCAGCTCGTCGACGCGGACGCTGCCGTCGGCCTCCCAGACCCTGCGGCCGTCCAGTTCGGGGCCTTCGATGAGGTCGGGTGCTTCGAAGGGGTCGTGCTCGTCGCGAACCGAGCCGACGACCTCCTCGACGATGTCCTCGACGGTGGCGACACCGGCAGTGCCGCCGTACTCGTCGATGATCACGGCCATGGTGTGGGCCTTGCGTAGCCTGCCGAGGAGGATGTCGACGGGCAGCGAGTGCGGCGCCATCAGCGCGGAGCTCATCAGGTCCGCGACGGTCGTCACCAGGCGGTCGTCCTCGTCGAGGTCGAGGACGTCGCGGATGTGGACGGTGCCGACGACATCATCGAGCGTGTCGCGGTAGACCGGGAAGCGGGACAGGCCCGTGGCCAGGGTCAGGTTGGCGGCATCGGCCGCGGTCGCGTGGAGCTCCAGGGCCTGGACCTCCACGCGCGGTGTCATGACGTTCTCGGCGGTCAGCTCGGCCAGGTGCAGGGTACGGACGAACAACTCGGCGGAGTCCGCGTCGATCGCCCCGGCGCGGGCCGAGTGCCGGGCCAGCGCCACGAGCTCCTCCGGGGTACGGGCGGAGGCCAGCTCCTCGGCGGGCTCCAGGCCGAAGCGCCGTACGAGCCGGTTCGCGGTGTTGTTCAGATGCCGGATCAGCGGACCGAAGGCGGCAGTGAAGGCGCGCTGCGGACCGGCGACGACCTTGGCCACGGCCAGCGGCCGGGAGATCGCCCAGTTCTTCGGCACCAGCTCACCGACCACCATCAGGACGACGGTGGAGATCGCGACGCCCAGCAGGGTGGCGGTGGTCGACACCGCGCCCGCCGGAAGGCCGATGGCCTGGAGCGGGCCGCGCAGCAGCGCGGACACGGACGGCTCGGCGAGCATGCCGATCACCAGCGAGGTCACGGTGATGCCCAGCTGGGCACCGGACAGCTGGAAGGTGAGGCGCTTGGCGGCCTTCAGCGCGCCCTCGGCACCCCGCTCACCGGCAGCGGCGGCACGCTCCAGCTCACTGCGCTCGACGGTGGTGAGAGAAAACTCGGCGGCGACGAACACCGCGCACGCCAGCGTCAGGACCAGCGCGAGAAGCAGCAGCAGCACTTCGGTCACCGTGCCACCCCCGCTCCCGGCTCGAACATCTGCGGGCAAGACGTGGCACGGCTCGGACTAGGAGGTTCACCCATTGCGGGTCTGCCGCTCCTTCTTTCGCTCGGCGGCACCGTCTCCGGTCCGCGGATGGTTGTGGGGGAGTGTCCCCGATCTCATCGTAAAGGGTAGGTAAAGTCCCCGGCGGGGCGGGAGGAATTTCCCCGAGGCGGCCGGTGAGGGTGAGGGCGGCTACTCGGCTACCGGCTTCGGCCACGAGAGGGATACGACATGGGTGTGAGCCTGTCCAAGGGCGGCAATGTCTCGCTGAGCAAGGAGGCACCGGGCCTGACCGCGGTACTGGTCGGTCTGGGCTGGGACGTCCGCACGACCACCGGCACCGACTACGACCTCGACGCCAGCGCCCTGCTGGTGGGGGAGTCCGGCAAGGTGCCCTCCAGCGGGCACTTCGTCTTCTACAACAACCTGAAGAGCCCCGACGGCTCCGTCGAGCACACCGGAGACAACCTCACCGGTGAGGGCGAGGGCGACGACGAGGTCGTCAAGGTCGACCTGGCCGCCGTCCCGGCGGACATCCAGAAGATCGTCTTCCCGGTCTCCATCCACGACGCGGAGACCCGCGGCCACAGCTTCGGCCAGGTCCGCAACGCCTTCATCCGCGTCGTCAATCAGGCCGGCGGCGCCGAACTCGCCCGCTACGACCTCTCCGAGGACGCGGCCACCGAGACCGCGATGATCTTCGGTGAGCTCTACCGTAACGGCGACGAGTGGAAGTTCCGCGCAGTCGGCCAGGGCTACGCCTCCGGCCTGACCGGGATCGTCGCCGACTTCGGCGTCTGACGGAGCACGCGAGCCGGGGCGGACTGGACTTCCGGTCCGCCCCGGCTCCTCGCCCTCCAGGGCACTGCCGGTCCGCTTGCTCCCCGGTCTCGTCACCTTGCTCGTAAACGGTGCGCCCGTACTTGTGCAGGTGAGTGGTGGGGCTGCGACTGCTGCGGCTGAACCGAGCGCTACGCCAACCGGCGCTTTGGGAAAGCGAATTACCGCACCGACGCCGGATTGTGGTGCGGGTCACGCGGAATGGGTCTCGCGATGCGAGACGCGCTCCCGCTCGTGTGGTGCAAGTGGTGCACGAAAGGGCCTCCGGCCAGGGCATTTAGGTGAGTTGGGGCACGCGGAGGGCACGGCAAGGCCGGATAGGTCTAGACAACGAAGAAGGCCCAGGTCGCCGACCTGGGCCTTCTTGCAAGAGCGGATGACGGGAATCGAACCCGCGCTATAAGCTTGGGAAGCTCATGTTCTACCATTAAACTACATCCGCGCAGTGATCCAGTTGCCTGGAGCGCTATCGTTTCTCACCCTACCCCATGATCTACCCCTGGTGAATTCGTCCCGGGAGTGGTGTCGCGTGCGGGGTGCACGGAGGGTCGTGGGGGCGGGAGTTGGGGCGTACCTTGTGTGTGCGGAGCGGCGGCTGGAGTGGGTCTTGTTCATCCCCTAATGTGGCGATTCATCGCAGTACGGCTGGTTGGGGAAAGGGACTCGATGGAGCACACCGTCGTCCGTTGTGCCGAAGGGCACGTATTCAGCACCGCTTCGTTCCCGCTGCAGCACCTCGGTGCCGGCCGGATCGGGCCGGGGCGGCTCCTGCGGTGTCCGCGCTGTGCGCGGCTGCGGCATGCCGTGCCCGTGGGAGCGGCGCCGAAGCGGTAGACACCGGCGCGCGGGGTTCCGCCTCGATTGGGGCGGCCCGCGCGCTCTGCGTATCCTCGGGTCCGTGCTTCTCTCTGATAAAGACATCCGGGCCGAGATCGACAGCGGACGGGTTCGCATCGACCCGTTCGACGAGTCGATGGTGCAGCCCTCCAGCATCGATGTGCGTCTCGACCGGTTCTTCCGGGTCTTCGAGAATCACCGCTACGCCCACATCGACCCCGCCACCGAGCAGAGCGATCTGACCCGGATGGTCGAGCCGGACGGTGACGAGGCGTTCATCCTCCACCCGGGCGAGTTCGTACTCGCGTCGACCTACGAGGTCATCTCGCTGCCCGACGACATCGCCTCCAGACTGGAGGGGAAGTCCAGTCTTGGCCGGCTGGGGCTGGTGACCCACTCGACCGCCGGGTTCATCGACCCGGGGTTCTCCGGGCACGTGACGCTGGAGCTGTCGAACCTCGCCACTCTGCCGATCAAGCTCTGGCCGGGTATGAAGATCGGACAGCTGTGTCTGTTCCGGCTCAGCTCGCCCGCTGAGTTCCCGTACGGGAGCGAGCGGTACGGATCGCGGTACCAGGGCCAGCGCGGCCCGACGGCCTCGCGGTCCTTCCAGAACTTCCACCGGACCCAGGTGAGGCACGAGGCATGAGCGACGGAGTGAGTGACGGAGTGAGTGGCGGAGTGCGCGAGAACCTTGATTACGAGGGATTCGGGCGGGCCGTGCGTGAGCTGGCGCAGACCATCGCCGACGACGGCTACGAGCCCGACATCATCCTGAGCATCGCCCGCGGCGGAGTGTTCGTCGCCGGCGGGCTGGCGTACGCGCTCGACTGCAAGAACATCCATCTCGTGAACGTCGAGTTCTACACCGGGGTGGGCACCACCCTGGAGATGCCGGTCATGCTGGCTCCCGTGCCCGAGGCGATCGACTTCACCGCCAAGAAGGTGCTGATCGCCGACGACGTCGCCGATACGGGGAAGACGCTCAAGCTCGTCCACGACTTCTGTCTCGGGCACGTCGCCGAGGTCCGGTCCGCCGTGATCTACGAGAAGTCCCACTCGCTCGTGAAGTGCGAGTACGTGTGGAAGAAGACCGACGAGTGGGTCAACTTCCCCTGGTCGGTCGAACCGCCCGTCGTGAAGCGTGAGGGACAGGTTCTCGACGCCTGAGATCCATCCGTCATGTGGAAGAGGGGCCCGTCGCGCGGTGCGCGGCGGGCCCCTCCGTGTTTGTGCGTGTGTGCGTGTGCGGGCGGGCGGGCGTGCGTTAGATCGTGCCCAGTTTGATGATCGACAGCAGGGCGATCAGCTGGATCGCCGACGCGCCCAGGGCCTTCGGCCACGGCAGGTCGTGCGATTTGCTGATCAGGGCGGTGAAGAGTGCGCCGGCCGCCACCCAGGTGGCCCAGCCCAGGATCTGGACGAGCATGTTGTCGCCGCCGAGGAACATGGCGAACAGCAGGCGCGGTACGTCCGTCAGGCTCATGACCAGCATCGACAGGCCCACCGTGGGCTGCCACGCCCCGTCGCCGCCCAGCTGGCGGGCCAGCGTGTGGGTGACGGCGCCGAGGATCAGGCCGCAGATGACGAAGGCCACGCCCGCCGAGAGCACGATCGGGAAGGCGTTGGGGAGGGTGGCGTTGATGACGTCGTTGCGGGTGTCGTCGAGGCCGAAGACCGCGAGCAGCCCGTAGAGGAACGTCACGATCAGCGCCGGCCCCCAGACGGCGTAGTCGCGCATCTGCAGGAAGGTCTGGCCCGGGCGCGTCACGATGCCCCGGAGCAGTTCCTTCCACGGCAGCCGCGGACCGACGGGGGCGGCGGCCTGGGCCGCGCCCGCCTGGTAGGTCCCGCCCTGGGTGTACGCGTACGGGTCCTCGCCGATGGAGAAGGCCTGGGTGTAGCCCGGAGAGTCGCTCGGACCGCCGGCTCCCTGGCCCTGGCCCGGGCCGGGGGGATGGCCGTAGCCGTATCCCTGGCCTTGGCCCTGGCCGGCGTTGCCGCCGTGCGGGTCGAAGTATTCGGGCTCGCCGTGGCCCCCGGGAGCGGCCTGCTGGGGCCACTGCTGGGGTGCGTAGGGCTGCTGGCCGTACGGCGGCGGCGCCTGGGGCGCCTGCTGCGAGCCGTACGGCTGCTGCCGCGGGGGTTGTTGCGGGGTGCGGTTGTTGTCCCGGCCGCGTCCGATCCTGAATCCAGCCACGTGATCGAAAGTACCCGCTCCCGGGCGGCCGGGTGGCCGGGCCGGGGGAAGAAGTCCCCTTTGCGGCTGAGCTGTGACATCCCCTAGGGGGTACCTGGAGGGCCTTCTCGGGGTGAGCTCGGGGTGGGTGCGGGGCGGATCCGGGGCGAGTTCCGGGTGGGTTACGTGGCTGCGCGGCAGTCTGCTGATTCCTGTTACATCTCCGACGGAATACGGACATACCGGCTCCGTAGCTTCGTAGACGTAGTCACCGCCACGAAGCACGAACGAGCACGAGAAGAGCCCCGTCATGCGAAGCCCGCACCGTCGCACCACCCTCCGTACCGCCGCCGTCGTGGCCGGTGCGGCCGCCGTCCTCGCCCTTCCGGTGGGGTCCGCCTTCGCGGATTCCGCGGCGGTGGGGGCGGGGGTAGGGGTAGGGGCAGGGGCAGGGGACCAGCAGGTCCTGCCCGGCGTCGAGCAGCCGTCCGTGGACCCGCAGGGCCCGCAGGATCCGGTGGACCCGCGGGTGCCGCAGGTGGAACCGACCGTGCCGCCCACCACTCCGCCGACCACTCCGCCCGTGACGCCTTCGGTCCGGGACTACGTCACGACCGTGAAGCTGGCCGACGGATCGGTCGCCAAGATCTACAAGTTCGGCGACGGTCACTTCGAGGCCGACATCTTCGCCGGCGGCACCAAGCTGGACACCCTGGTCAGCAAGGACGGCAAGCCCGCCTACGGGCAGAACAACGGGCTGCACGTGGCCCTCCAGCCGAACGGCACCGTCACCTCGTGGGTCGAGGGCGCGACCAAGCCGGTCGAGAAGCCGAAGCCGGTGGAGAAGCCGAAGCCGGTGGAGGAGAACTCCGTTCAGGTCGCCATGCCCGACGGGCGCAACGCGCGGCTGATCGACGGCCCGAACGGCAAGCGCGTCGAGCTCTCGATGCCGAACGGGAACCTCCTCGGCACGATCGACCTGAAGCACCCGACCGCGACGAACGACGGCTGGACGTACAAGCTCGTCCAGGACGGCAAGCGCGTGAAGTTCGTCGTCATCGACGGCAAGAGCGGTGGGAACAGCTGGGTCTACGAGTTCGGCAGCGGCAAGCTGATCGAGACCTACAAGGTCGCCAAGGACGTCAAGGGCGGGGCGAAGGACGCCAAGTCCGTCAAGCCGGTCAAGCCCGTCGGCAAGGTCGAGAAGAAGGCCGTCGAGCGGGTCGTGCCCAAGGGCGGAGTGAAGGCGGGCGCCGAAGGCATGGTCCCGGTGGCGGCGGAGGCCGACGCGTCGCAGACCCCGCTGCTGCTGGCCGCCGGCGGGGGCATGGCCGCGGTGGGTGCGGCCGGGCTGGGCTTCGCGATGCTGCGTCGCAGCCGGAGCGAGCGGTCCTGACCCCGCCGTCCGCGTTCCGCCGGGGTGGGGAGCTTTCCCCCACCCCGCCCCTTCCCGAAACCGGGGCTGCGCCCCGGACCCCGGCCCCGTAACCCGGAACGGCCCGCCCCCACAGGGGACGGGCCGTTCCGGCGTACGTGTTCCGTGCCGCGCGGGCTACTTCGCCTCGGCGTCGGTCTCCGGCTCCGCCGGGGTCTCCGCCTTCGGCTCGGGCGTCTCGGCCTCGGCCTTGGCCTCCGCCGCCGGCTGGGCCTCCGGCTCCGGCTTCGCCTCGGCCTCCGCCTTCGGCGCGGGCGCCTTGGCCTCAGCGACCGGCTCGGGCTTCGCCGCCTCGACCACCGGCTTCGCCTCGACCACCGGCTTCGCCTCGACCACCGGCTCCGGCTTGGCCTCAGCCACCGGCTTGGCCTCAGCCACCGGCTTGGCCTCAGCCACCGGCTTGGCCTCAGCCACCGGCTTGGCCTCAGCCACCGGCTTGGCCTCAGCCACCGGCTTGGCCTCAGCCACCGGCTTGGCCTCAGCCACCGGCTTCGCCTCAGCCACCGGCTTCGCCTCAACCACCGGCTCCGCCACCGCCTCCGGCTCCGGCTCCTCCACCGGCTCCGGTGTCTTCACCGAGTCCAGCAGCAGCTGCGCCACGTCCACCACCGTGACGTGTTCCTTCGCCTGGCCGTCGTTCTTCTTGCCGTTGATCGAGTCGGTGAGCATGACGAGGCAGAAGGGGCAGGCGGTGGAGACGATGTCCGGGTTCAGGGACAGGGCCTCCTCGACGCGCTCGTTGTTGATGCGCTTGCCGATCCGCTCCTCCATCCACATCCGCGCGCCACCCGCGCCACAGCAGAAGCCCCGCTCCTTGTGGCGGTGCATCTCCTGCTGGCGCAGGCCCGGCACGGCCGACATGATCTCGCGCGGCGGCGTGTAGACCTTGTTGTGGCGGCCCAGGTAGCACGGGTCGTGGTACGTGATCAGCCCGTCGACCGGGGTCACCGGCGTGAGGCGGCCCTCGTCGATCAGGTGCTGCAGCAGCTGCGTGTGGTGGATGACCTCGTACTCGCCGCCCAGCTGCGGGTACTCGTTCGCGATGGTGTTGAAGCAGTGCGGGCAGGTGGAGACGATCCGCTTCGCCGACTTCGGCTTCTTGGTCGACTCGTCCTCGTCGTCCTCGCCGAACGCCATGTTCAGCATCGCGACGTTCTCCTGCGCGAGCTGCTGGAAGAGCGGCTCGTTGCCCAGGCGGCGCGGGGAGTCGCCCGTGCACTTCTCGTCGCCGCCCATGATCGCGAACTTGACGCCCGCGATGTTCAGCAGCTCGGCGAAGGCCTTCGTGGTCTTCTTCGCCCGGTCCTCGAGGGCGCCGGCGCAGCCGACCCAGTAGAGGTAGTCGAACTCGGAGAGGTCCTCCGCGTCCTTGCCGATGATCGGGACCTCGAAGTCCACCTCCTTGGTCCACTCGACGCGCTGCTTCTTCGCGAGGCCCCAGGGGTTGCCCTTCTTCTCCAGGTTCTTGAGCATCGTGCCCGCCTCGGAGGGGAAGGCCGACTCGATCATCACCTGGTAGCGCCGCATGTCGACGATGTGGTCGATGTGCTCGATGTCCACCGGGCACTGCTCGACGCACGCGCCGCAGCTCGTGCAGGACCACAGCACGTCGGGGTCGATGACCCCGTTCTCCTCGGCGGTGCCGATCAGCGGGCGCTCCGCCTCGGCCAGAGCCGCCGCCGGGACGTTGGCGAGCTGCTCCGGCGTCGCCTTCTCGTTGCCCTCCATGTCCTTGCCGCCGCCGGCCAGCAGGTACGGGGCCTTGGCGTGCGCGTGGTCGCGCAGCGACATGATCAGGAGCTTGGGGGAGAGGGGCTTGCCCGTGTTCCAGGCCGGGCACTGCGACTGGCAGCGGCCGCACTCCGTACACGTGGAGAAGTCGAGGATGCCCTTCCACGAGAACTGCTCGACCTGCGAGACGCCGAAGACGTCGTCCTCGCCCGGGTCTTCGAAGTCGATGACCTTGCCACCGCTGGTCATGGGCTGGAGCGCGCCCAGTGCGACCGCGCCGTCGGCGTTGCGCTTGAACCAGATGTTCGGGAAGCCGAGGAAGCGGTGCCAGGCGACACCCATGTTGGTGTTCAGCGAGACCACGATCATCCAGATCAGCGAGGTGCCGATCTTGATCATCGCGGTGAAGTAGATGGCGTTCTGCAGCGCGCCGAGCGACATGCCCTTGAAGGCCAGCACCAGCGGGTACGAGACGAAGTACGCCGGCTCGTACGAGTCCACGTGGTGGATCGCGCCTTCGAGGCCGCGCAGGCACAGGATCGCGAGGCCGATGGTCAGGATGATGTACTCGACGAAGTACGCCTGCCAGGCCTTCGAGCCCGCGAAGCGCGACTTGCGGCCGGCCCGCGAGGGCAGCGACGCGAGGCGGATCCCCATCAGGACGAGGATGCCGACCACGGTCATCAGGCCGATGAACTCGATGTAGAGCTCGAACGGCAGGAAGCCGCCGATGATCGGCAGCACCCAGTCGGCCCGGAAGAGCTGGCCGTACGCCTGCACCAGCGTCGGCGGCAGCGTCAGGAAGCCGATCGCGACGAACCAGTGCGCGAAGCCGACGAGGCCCCAGCGGTTCATCCGGCTGTGGCCGAGGAACTCCCGGGCAAGGGTGATCGTTCGGGATTTCGGGTCGTCCGTACGGCTGCCTGCCGGTACGGGCTGTCCGAGCTTCACGAAGCGGTAGATCTGCGCCACGGCTCGGGCGAGCAGCGCGACGCCGACCACGGTCAGGACCAGCGACACGATGATCGCGGCGAGTTGCATGGGAGGGCTCCTCGGGCGGCACTTACTAAGCGGTAACTTATCCAGTCAAGGCTTGAGGTTACCCAGTCCCGACGCCGCAATGTAGCCGAGCGCGCGGTGATCTGCGTCGCTCGCCCCCGCGGTGAGCGGGCCGCGTCCGCGCCGCGTCCCCGTCCGGCCGCCGCACGGCCCCGCCTCAGAGCCGTCCGTGCCGCCAGGCCGCCCGCGGGGTCTGCGCGAGGATCGCCAGGTCCATTCCAAGCCAGTGGTTCTCCACATAGTGCCGGTCCAGCAGGTCCATCTCCTCCCACGGCAGGTCCGAACGTGCGCTCACCTGCCACAGCCCGGTCATCCCGGGCCGTACGAGGAGCCGCTCGGGCCGGTCCGACGCGCTGTGTCCGGGGCGCGGCCCGACCAGCGACATCTCGCCCCGCACCACGTTGAGCAGCTGCGGCAGCCGGTCCAGCGAGCACCGCTCCAGCGCCGCCCCGGCCCGCCCCTTGCCCACCCGCAGCCGCCACGCCCGGTAGGGCCGCCCGGCCAGGCCCGCAGCCGGCTCGCTCACGAGGACGCCCGCGCCCTGGGTCGCGTACAGCAGGGCGGCGATCAGCAGCAGCGGTACGAGGAGCACCCCGATCAGGAGCACCGCTCCGGCGAGGTCGAGCACCCGCTTGGCCGATGGCCTGGCCGGCCATGGCCCTGGCCGGGCGGGGAGGCGTAGCAGCAGAGGCATGTCTGCACCGTGCCGCAAGCCTCCGGCGGCGGTGGGGTGCCGCGCGGCCGTGGTGCCCCGTTCGGGTGCGGCTCCGCCGCAGGGGCTCCGCCCCGGACCCCGCGCCTCAAACGCCGGCGGGGCTGGATTTTGCCTGCGGCGGCCTGTCGGCGCGGCGAGGTGCGGCCCGGACGTCGCGTGCACGGAACTCCGAGTGCGTGGAGCGCCGCATGATTGCGCGTAAGGGTGGCCTAAAGATTGAGTCCCCTCGACTCACCTCTGTTGACACCGACGGAGCGGTGCGGCACTCTTGAGTCTGTTCCACTCAAGTCAGCTGGAGGAATCAAAATGGCACGTGCGGTCGGCATCGACCTGGGCACCACTAACTCCGTCGTCAGCGTTCTGGAAGGCGGCGAGCCCACCGTCATCACCAACGCCGAGGGCGCCAGGACCACGCCGTCCGTCGTCGCCTTCGCCAAGAACGGCGAGGTCCTCGTCGGCGAGGTGGCCAAGCGCCAGGCGGTCACGAACGTGGACCGGACCATCCGCTCCGTCAAGCGCCACATGGGCACTGACTGGAAGATCAACCTGGATGGCAAGGACTTCAACCCGCAGCAGATGAGCGCCTTCATCCTGCAGAAGCTGAAGCGCGACGCCGAGGCGTACCTGGGCGAGAAGGTCACGGACGCGGTCATCACCGTCCCGGCCTACTTCAACGACTCCGAGCGCCAGGCGACGAAGGAGGCCGGCGAGATCGCGGGCCTGAACGTCCTGCGTATTGTCAACGAGCCGACTGCCGCCGCCCTGGCCTACGGCCTCGACAAGGACGACCAGACCATTCTCGTCTTCGACCTCGGTGGCGGCACCTTCGACGTGTCGCTCCTCGAGATCGGCGACGGCGTCGTCGAGGTCAAGGCGACCAACGGTGACAACCACCTCGGTGGCGACGACTGGGACCAGCGCGTCGTCGACTACCTGGTGAAGCAGTTCCAGAACGGCCACGGCGTCGACCTGTCCAAGGACAAGATGGCGCTCCAGCGCCTGCGCGAGGCCGCCGAGAAGGCGAAGATCGAGCTGTCCTCCTCCACGGAGACCTCGATCAACCTGCCCTACATCACGGCTTCCGCCGAGGGCCCGCTGCACCTGGACGAGAAGCTCACGCGCTCGCAGTTCCAGCAGCTCACCGCGGACCTGCTCGACCGCTGCAAGGCCCCGTTCCACAACGTCATCAAGGACGCGGGCATCAACCTGTCCGAGATCGACCACGTGGTCCTGGTCGGCGGCTCCACCCGCATGCCGGCCGTCGCCGAGCTCGTCAAGGAGCTCACCGGCGGTCAGGACGCCAACAAGGGCGTCAACCCGGACGAGGTCGTCGCCCTCGGCGCGACCCTCCAGGCGGGCGTTCTCAAGGGTGAGGTCAAGGACGTCCTGCTCCTCGACGTGACCCCGCTGTCTCTTGGTATCGAAACCAAGGGCGGCATCATGACCAAGCTCATCGAGCGCAACACCACGATCCCGACCAAGCGGTCCGAGATCTTCACGACGGCCGAGGACAACCAGCCGTCCGTGCAGATCCAGGTCTACCAGGGCGAGCGCGAGATCGCGGCGTACAACAAGAAGCTCGGCATGTTCGAGCTGACCGGCCTGCCGCCGGCCCCGCGTGGCGTCCCGCAGATCGAGGTCTCCTTCGACATCGACGCGAACGGCATCATGCACGTCACTGCCAAGGACCTGGGCACTGGCAAGGAGCAGAAGATGACCGTCACCGGCGGCTCTTCCCTCGCCAAGGACGAGGTCGACCGCATGCGCCAGGAGGCCGAGCAGTACGCGGACGAGGACTCCCGTCGCAAGGAGGCGGCCGAGTCCCGCAACCAGGGCGAGCAGCTCGTCTACCAGACGGAGAAGTTCGTCAAGGACAACGAGGACAAGGTCCCGGCCGACGTCAAGGACGAGGTCGAGGCCTCCATCGCCGAGCTGAAGGAAAAGCTCAAGGGCGAGGACGCCGCCGAGATCCGCACCGCGACCGAGAAGCTCGGCGCCGTCAGCCAGAAGCTCGGCCAGGCGATCTACGCCGACGCCGGTGCCCAGGCCGCCGGTGGCGCGCCGACCGGTGACGCCGGCCAGGCCGACGCCAACGACGACGTCGTCGACGCCGAGATCGTGGACGACGAGAAGCCGAAGGGCGGCGCTGCCTGATGTCGGAGGAGACCCCGGGCTTCGACGAGAAGCCCGAAGTCCCCGCCGACGCCGCGCCTGACGACGACGCCGCCGAGTCGAAGGCCGCAGCTTCCTCCAAGGAGGAGGCCGCGGCCCCGGCCGGGGACTCCGCAGCAGCACCGGATGTCGCTCTCCTGGCTCAGCTGGACCAGGCCCGTACCGCGCTCGGCGAGCGCACCGGGGACCTCCAGCGGCTCCAGGCGGAGTACCAGAACTACCGCCGCCGGGTGGAGCGGGACCGGATCGCCGTCAAGGAGATCGCGGTCGCGTCCCTCCTGACGGAACTCCTCCCGACCCTGGACGACATCGGCCGGGCGCGGGAACATGGCGAGCTGGTCGGCGGCTTCAAGTCGGTGGCCGAATCGCTGGAGACCGCCGCGGCGAAGATGGGCCTGCAGCAGTTCGGCAAGGAGGGCGAGCCCTTCGACCCGACGATCCACGAGGCCCTGATGCACTCGTACGCGCCGGACGTCACCGAGGACACCTGCGTGGCGATCCTGCAGCCGGGGTACCGCATCGGCGAGCGTACGATCCGTCCCGCGCGGGTCGCGGTGGCCGAGCCCCAGCCGGGCGCGGCGCCGAAGTCCGAGGCGGCGGAAGCCGCGTCGGACTCGTCGGACCCGTCGGGCAAGGACGCGGATGCCCCCGACAAGGGCTGAAGCTGCTGAGCCCTTCGCACGACGTGTAGGACAAGAAGAAGTGCGAGAGGAGGGACACCGGGGATGAGCACGAAGGACTTCGTCGAGAAGGACTACTACAAGGTCCTCGGTGTCCCGAAGGACGCCACCGAGGCCGAGATCAAGAAGGCGTACCGGAAGCTTGCCCGCGAGTTCCACCCGGACGCCAACAAGGGCGACGCCTCGGCCGAGGAGCGCTTCAAGGAGATCTCCGAGGCGAACGACATCCTCGGCGACGCCAAGAAGCGCAAGGAGTACGACGAGGCCCGCGCCCTGTTCGGCAACGGGGGCTTCCGCCCCGGTCCGGGCGGGGGCGGCGGCTCGTTCAACTTCGACCTCGGCGACCTCTTCGGAGGCCAGCAGCAGGGCGGCGCGGCCGGCGGTTTCGGCGGCGGCGGTCTGGGCGACGTCTTCGGCGGCCTCTTCAACCGCGGCGGCGCCGGCGCGGGTACGGGCACCCGTACCCAGCCGCGCCGCGGCCAGGACATCGAATCGGAGGTCACCCTCTCCTTCACGGAGGCGGTGGACGGGGCCACGGTCCCGCTCCGGATGTCCTCGCAGTCTCCCTGCAAGGCCTGTTCGGGCACCGGCGACAAGAACGGCACGCCCCGCGTGTGCCCGACCTGCGTCGGCACCGGCCAGGTCTCGCGCGGCAGCGGCGGCGGCTTCTCGCTGACCGACCCCTGCGCGGACTGCAAGGGCCGAGGCCTCATCGCCGAGACCCCCTGCGACATCTGCAAGGGCAGCGGGCGGGCCCGCAGTTCCCGGACCATGCAGGTCCGGATCCCGGCGGGGGTCTCCGACTCCCAGCGGATCCGGCTGCGCGGCAAGGGAGCTCCGGGCGAGCGCGGCGGCCCGGCCGGCGATCTGTACGTGGTCGTGCACGTGGACGCGCACCCGGTCTTCGGCCGCAAGGACGACAACCTCACGGTGACCGTTCCGGTGACCTTCGCGGAGGCGGCGCTGGGAGCCGACATCAAGGTCCCGACCTTGAACGGCCCCTCGGTGACGCTGAAGCTGCCCCCGGGCACCCCGGGCGGCCGCACGATGCGGGCCCGCGGCAAGGGAGCGGTCCGCAAGGACGGCACCCGCGGCGACCTGCTGGTGACGGTGGAGGTCGCGGTCCCGACCGAGCTGAACGACAAGGCCCGCGAGGCCATGGAGCTGTACCGCGAGGCGACGGAGTCCGAGGACCCGCGTTCCGCGTTGTTCGAGTCCGCGAAGGGAGCATGACATGGACGGCCGCCGTAGGAGCCACTACCAGCTCACCGATGAGACCCCGGTCTACGTGATCTCGGTGGCCGCCCAGCTCTCTGGCCTGCATCCGCAGACCCTGCGCCAGTACGACCGCCTCGGCCTGGTCTCCCCGGGCCGTACGGCCGGACGCGGCCGGCGCTACTCGGCCCGTGACATCGAGCTGCTCCGCACGGTGCAGGCGCTGTCCCAGGAAGAGGGCATCAACCTGGCGGGCATCAAGCGGATCATCGAGCTGGAGAACCAGGTCGCCGCGCTCCAGCAGCGCGTGGCCGAGCTCTCGACGGCCGTCGACGGCGCCGCCGCCGTCCTGCGGCAGCGCGAGGCCCAGGTGCACGCCTCGTACCGGCGCGACCTGGTCCCGTACCAGGCTCCGCAGCCGGGCAGTGCCCTGGTCGTCTGGCGGCCGGCGCCGAAGCGCCCGCTGGACTGAGCGGGCCCCTACCAGGACCCGTACGCCGGTAGGACGTCGGCAGGCACCACGTACGCGGGCCCCGCCCGGACCCTTCCGAAGGGCCTGGGCGGGGCCTCTGCGCGTGTCCGCCGACCGCATCCGGCCCGGCATCCGCCCACTTCGCGTCCGCGTCCGTCAGCGCGGCTCCGCCGGCCCCTCGGCGTCTCCGGGGCCCGAGTCGTGCAGGATGCCGGATTCGGCGATGAGGTAGCCCAGCTGGGCCCTGCTGCCGCTGCCCAGGGAGGTGGCCAGTTTGGCGATGTGCGCGCGGCAGGTGCGCACGTTCATGCCCAGCCGCCGGGCGATGGCCTCGTCGACGTGCCCCTCGATGAGGAGGTGGGCGATGGTGCGCTGCACTCCGGAGATCCCGTCCGGGCTGTGCGTGTACGTGACCTTGTCGTTCAGCGGTACGGCCCTGCGCCACAGCTGCTCGAAGACCTTGATGAGGTACTCGATCAGCCCGGGGTGCCGCAGTTCCAGGGCCACCCGCCGGTCGTGACTCGCGGGGATGAAGGCCACCGTCCGGTCGAAGATCATGAGACGCTCGATCAGCTCCTCCAGTGTGCGGATCTCCACCTTGCCCGTGGAGATCCTGTCCACGTAGGCGAGCGTGCCCTGGCTGTGCCGCACGGTGTGCTGGTAGAGCGTACGGATCTTCACCCCGCGGTCGATCATCGGCGAGGCGCGCTCGAGGGACTGGCTGAGACTGAACGTCGGCCGGGCGCCACCCGGCTGGACGGTCAGGGCCTCGGTGTGACACTCGGCGGTGGCCAGGTCGATGGCGGCGTTGATCTGGTCGAGTCCCTCCAGCACCGTGATGGCGTGGGTGTTGGCGGGGCTCTGGGCGCTGAGGGCGAGGAAGGGCTCGAAGGCGTCGGTGAGATCCACGGCGGTTCGCCTGCGGTCCTGGATCTCGCGCTCGATCGGGTGGAGCCGTTGGGCGAGTGCGATGGACGGGGGAACCGCGCGCAGTTGGTTCGCGTCGTCCGGGTCGGGGCGCAGCAGAGCGAATTCGAGCAGGCAGGGGGCGTTCTTGACTTCGCCGCGGGCGATGCGGCCGGCGCTCAGGGCCGCTGCGTAGAGCCGGGTTCCCTCGACGCACATCTCCGTGACGGGGTGGTGATGCGTCAGGTTTGTTGTACTTTGCGGCAAATCTCCACCCCCCAGGGTCCTGAACATGTAAGAACATGATGCATCGTCCCTGTGGCACTGACGTGCCTGAATGAGCCATCGTCTGTCAGTGCGGGGGAGAAGATTCCATCAAGTGAGGACGAAGCCGACCATGTATAAGAGAATGCTTCGCTCGGCGCTTGCCGTTGTTTTCTCCGTCGTCGCGATCTTTGGGGCAGTCGTCGCCGTCAACGGGGACACGGGAAGCACGGATACCAGTGCGAGTTCGCCCGTCGAGAAGAAGGCCGAGAACGACTTCGGCTGGGAAACCATCCCTGCGCGGGTTTCCTGATGACCCCCGACGACCACGGATTCCGCCGTGAGATGGCATCGGCCTACCGCTCCGGCTGGCAATTCATCGATCTCACCAGTGCCATCCCCTACGCCGGCGACTCGCTGAAGGTCACCCTCTTCGGCCAGCCGATCATCGTGGTGCGGGAAGAGGACGAGGACGTCCGCGCCTACCGCTGTCTGCGCCGTCCCCGAGGCGCTCCGCAGCCCGTCCGCTGCGAGATCCGGTACGGCATGGTCTTCGTCAATCTGGACCAGCGTGATCATCAACTTTTCGAGCCCGAATCCGCCGCCACCCCCCGCAGTGCCTGAAGCGATTCCCCTGTCGTCGCAGATCGCTCAGGCGCTACCCCCACACAGCGACGCCATCGTGGACCTGACCACGATGGCGTCGCTGTGATGTCCGTGTCCAGTGGTTGAACCGGACATCGTGGAACCGGACACGGCAGCCGCCGGTCGGGCCGCCGGCTACGCGCGCCCCATGGCCCGGTCCAGAGTGATCTCCACGACCACCCGGTCCGGGTTCGGCGAGGGCGTCCGCCCGTACCGCTCCGCGTAGCGCCGTACCGCCTCCGCGACCGAGGCCTCGTCCGTACGGACCACCGCGCGGCCCTCCAGGGTCGCCCAGCGCCGCCCCTCCAGCTGGCACACCGCCACCCGGGCCCCGCCCTGCGGGCCGCCCTGCGACGCCAGCACGTTGCGGACCTTCTTGCTGCCCTTGTTGGTGATCACCCGCGCCAGTCCGGCTTCCGGGTCGTAGGTCACGCCCACCGCGACCACGTGAGGGCTGCCGTCGGGCCGGAGCGTGGTCAGCGTGCAGAGGTGCCGCTCCCGCCAGAAGGCGAGGTACTCCGGCGTCGGGTTGAGTACGTCATGAGCGGTGCGGGCCGTGCCGGCCGGGCTGGGAGTCGACATGCGCGAAGGGTACGTCCCCCCACCTTGAGTGGAATAGACTCAACTTTGTGCAGGTTACTCATGTAAAGCACACGGAGTAGGGACACACGGAGTAGGGAAGGGAGAAGGCACACGTGGATGCCGAGCTGACCAACAGGAGCCGGGACGCGCTGAACGCGGCCACCACCAGGGCCGTCAAGGACGGGCACGCGGACCTGACGCCCGCACACCTGCTGCTGGCGCTGCTCGCCGGCGAGGACAACGAGAACATCACCGACCTGCTCGCCGCGACCGACGCCGACCAGGCCGCCGTACGCGCCGGAGCGGACCGGCTGCTCGCCGCCCTGCCCAGCGTCACGGGCTCCACGGTCGCGCCCCCGCAGCCCACCCGCGAGCTCCTCGCCGTACTGGCGGAGGCCGACGCGCAGGCCGGGAAGCTCGGCGACGAGTACCTCTCCACCGAACACCTGCTCATCGCCATCGCCGCCAAGGGCGGCGCGGCCGGTGAGCTCCTTTCCGCACAGGGCGCGACCGCCAAGAAGCTGCTCGCCGCCTTCGAGAACTCAAGAGGAGGGCGGCGGGTGACCACCCCCGACCCCGAGGGCCAGTACAAGGCCCTGGAGAAGTTCGGCACCGACTTCACGGCGGCCGCCCGCGAGGGCAAGCTCGACCCGGTCATCGGCCGCGACCACGAGATCCGCCGCGTCGTGCAGGTGCTCTCGCGCCGTACGAAGAACAACCCGGTGCTCATCGGCGAGCCCGGCGTCGGCAAGACCGCCGTCGTCGAGGGCCTGGCCCAGCGCATCGTCAAGGGCGACGTCCCCGAGTCCCTGAAGAACAAGCGGCTGGTCTCCCTGGACCTCGGCGCGATGGTGGCCGGTGCCAAGTACCGCGGCGAGTTCGAGGAGCGGCTCAAGACCGTCCTTGCGGAGATCAAGTCCAGCGACGGCCAGATCATCACCTTCATCGACGAGCTGCACACGGTCGTCGGCGCGGGCGCCGGCGGGGACTCCTCCATGGACGCGGGCAACATGCTCAAGCCCATGCTGGCCCGCGGTGAGCTGCGCATGGTCGGCGCGACCACCCTCGACGAGTACCGCGAGCGGATCGAGAAGGACCCTGCGCTGGAGCGGCGCTTCCAGCAGGTGCTGGTGGCGGAGCCGAGCGTCGAGGACACCATCGCGATCCTGCGCGGGCTCAAGGGCCGCTACGAGGCCCACCACAAGGTCGTCATCAACGACAGCGCCCTCGTGGCCGCGGCCACCCTCTCCGACCGCTACATCACCTCCCGGTTCCTCCCCGACAAGGCCATCGACCTCGTCGACGAGTCCATGTCCCGGCTGCGCATGGAGATCGATTCCTCCCCGCTGGAGATCGACGAGCTCCAGCGCTCGGTCGACCGCCTGCGCATGGAGGAGCTGGCCCTGAACAACGAGTCCGACCCGGCCTCGCGCGAACGCCTGGAGAAGATCCGCAAGGACCTCGCGGACAAGGAGGAGGACCTGCGGGGCCTCACCGCCCGCTGGGAGAAGGAGAAGCAGTCCCTCAACCGGGTCGGCGAGCTCAAGGAGCGCCTGGACGACCTGCGCGGCCAGGCCGAGCGCGCCCAGCGCGACGGGGACTTCGACACCGCCTCCAAGCTCCTCTACGGAGAGATCCCGGCCCTGGAGCACGAGCTCGCGGAGGCCACCGAGGCCGAGGCCGAAGTCTCGAAGGACACCATGGTCAAGGACGAGGTCGGCCCGGACGACATCGCGGACGTGGTCGGCGCCTGGACGGGCATCCCGGCCGGCCGCCTGCTGGAGGGCGAGACCCAGAAGCTGCTCCGCATGGAGGACGAGCTGGGCCGGCGCCTGATCGGCCAGGGCGAGGCCGTGCGCGCCGTCTCCGACGCCGTGCGCCGCACCCGCGCGGGCATCGCGGACCCGGACCGGCCGACCGGCTCGTTCCTCTTCCTCGGCCCGACGGGCGTGGGCAAGACGGAGCTGGCCAAGGCCCTCGCGGACTTCCTCTTCGACGACGAGCGGGCCATGATCCGCATCGACATGTCGGAGT
Organism: Streptomyces tatrensis; assembly: GCF_049310065.1. Lineage (NCBI taxonomy): Bacteria > Bacillati > Actinomycetota > Actinomycetes > Kitasatosporales > Streptomycetaceae > Streptomyces > Streptomyces tatrensis. Next base: position 5,144,184 of record NZ_JBMDLB010000011.1, read on the forward strand.
ACGGCGAAAAGCACAGCGTGGCCCGTCTCGTCGGCGCCCCGCCCGGCTACGTGGGCTACGAGGAGGGCGGCCAGCTGACGGAGGCCGTCCGCCGCCGCCCGTACTCCGTCGTCCTCCTGGACGAGGTCGAGAAGGCCCACCCCGAGGTCTTCGACGTCCTGCTCCAGGTCCTCGACGACGGCCGCCTCACGGACGGCCAGGGCCGCACGGTGGACTTCCGCAACACCATCCTGATCCTGACCTCGAACCTGGGATCGCAGTTCCTCATGGATCCGTCCACAGCTGTGGACGAGAAGAAGGCCCGGGTCCTGGACGTGGTGCGGGCCACCTTCAAGCCGGAGTTCCTCAACCGCCTCGACGACCTGGTGGTCTTCTCCGCCCTGAGCGGGGCCGAGCTGGCCCACATCGCCGAGCTCCAGATCGGCCGCCTGGCCAAGCGCCTGGCCGACCGGCGCCTGGGCCTCGACGTCACCCCCGAGGCCCTGGCCTGGCTGGCGGAGAAGGGCAACGACCCGGCGTACGGCGCCCGCCCCCTGCGCCGCCTGATCCAGACGGCCATCGGCGACCGCCTGGCCAAGGAGATCCTCGCGGGCGAGATCCGCGACGGCGACACCGTCCGCGTCGCCGTGGCGGGCGACGACCTGCTGGTGGGCAAGGCGCTGTAGGGCAGCCCGCCCCGGATCACACGTCGCCGGCCTCGAACCGGACCGGGACCGCACCCGCGGTCCCCGTCCGTCCACCCGACCGGTGCCGCTGAGCGGGGCGAAGTCCCCTACCCGCCCTTCCGCCGTTCCCCGGGCTGCGCCCGGACCCCTCCCCGGGCTCCGCCCCGGACCCCGCGCCTCAAACGCCGGCGAGGCTGGAATGGCGCTCCGCGCCATCCATCCCGCACCGGTCAAATCCAGCCCCTCCGGCGTTCGAGGAGCGGGGGTCCGGGCGAAGCCCGGGGAACGGGCGAAGGGCGGGTAGGGGACTCCGCCCCGCGCAGCGGCCCACCGCAGCCCGCTCGTGCCGGGCCGGGGCCCACCCCCGACCGTCGCGGCCCCGGACCCCTCAGGGCCCGCCCAGGCTGCGCAAACTCCCTTGAATGGCCATCCATCCCCCTTATGGGCGCCCTACGCCTGTCCGCCCGGAGCGGATCGTAGCTCCCGGGGTGGACACGGGGTGGGCGCGATGGGGGAGGATGGCCGCATCCGCACGAAGGGAAGTCACACGGTGAGCATCGACCCGGCCTCGATTCCGAACTTCGGAGGGCAGCAGCCCGATCCGCAGGCCACAGGACCGGCGGGCCCCGTCGTCCCCGACCAGGAACTGGTCAAGCAGCTCCTGGAGCAGATGGAGCTCAAGTACGTCGTCGACGACGAGGGTGACCTCGCGGCGCCGTGGGAGGACTTCCGCACGTACTTCATGTTCCGCGGCGAGGACGAGCAGCAGGTCTTCTCCGTGCGGACCTTCTACGACCGCCCGCACGCGATCGAGGAGAAGGCGCAGCTCCTGGAGTCCATCGACGACTGGAACCGCCGCACGCTGTGGCCCAAGGTCTACAGCCACACCCACGACGACGGCTCCGTCCGCCTGATCGGCGAGGCGCAGATGCTGATCGGCACCGGCGTGAACCTGGAGCACTTCGTGTCCTCCACGGTCAGCTGGGTCCGCGCGTCGATCGAATTCGACAAGTGGCTCGTCGAGCAGTTCGGCCTGGAGAAGGAAGTCGACTCCGCCGACGAGAAGCCCGACGAGGGCGACGCCGACGGCGAGGGCGGCAAGACCGAGACCAACTAGGTCCCGGTCCGACCCCTCACGGCGCCACCCCGGACGCGAGCAGCAGGTACGGCCCGTATCCGTACGAGAGCCCGGCCAGCACCCCGGTCACCACGACCGCGGTGCGCGGCCGGGCTTTCACCATGAGGGCCGCCGCCGGCAGCAGCAGCGTGAACGCGGGCAGCAGGAAGCGCGGCTTCGATTCGAAGAAGCCCGCGCCGCCGTAGGTCATGACCAGCAGCACGCCCGTGTACACGAGCAGCGGCAGCGGGATCCGGCGGTCGGCCGCCAGCAGCCCGGCGAGCACCAGCGCGGCCGTCAGTAGGACCACCGTCACCGTAGTGGCGAGCTCCACCCGACCGATGCCGGACACCGCGTGCCGGGCGGAGGCCAGCGCCCCCGCGCCGAAGTCGAAGCGCGAGCCCCAGCCGCTCTGGACGGCGAAGTAGCCGCCGAGCGGATCCCCCCGGCGCACGCCGACGAGCAGGACGTACGAGGCCCAGCCCGCGGGAGCGGCCAGCCCGGCGGCCCACACCGCCGCGGGTGCGCGGCCCCGCCGCCGCCAGATCTCGTACGCGGCGGCGGCCATCACGGCGGCGGCGACCGCGATCCCGGTGGGCCGGGTCAGCCCCGCGAGCACGGCGAGCCCCGCCGCCCAGCCCCAGCGGCCGCGCAGCAGGGCGTACAGGGCCCAGGCGGCGAAGGCGGCCAGCAGCGCCTCGGTGTAGGCGAGGGTCAGCATGAGGGCGTGCGGCACCGCGGCCCACAGCGCGACGAGCAGCAGCCCGGCTCGGGCCCCCAGCAGGTGCGCCCCGACCCGGTACACCCCGACGGCCGCCGCGCCCGCGGCGATCCAGGCGACGGCGAGCGCGGCGACGGTCAGCGAGCCGGGCAGCACGGCGGAGGCGCAGCGGATCAGGACGGGGTAGAGCGGGAAGAACGCGGAGTCGCTCTGCACGGACCCGATGCCGGGATAGATCTGGGTCCGCCCGTAGCCGTGCTCGGCGATCCGCAGGTACCAGACGGAGTCCCAGGACTCCCCGAGCACCCGGACGGGGCTGCGCCCGCTCCACCAGGCCGCCACGGCGACCGCGAGCACCCCGCCCCCGCGCAGGGCCGCGTACACCCCGAGCGCGAGGACGGCGCCCGGGATCCGGCCGGTCAGGCGGGCGCGACCGGCCCGGCCGGTGCGGCCGGTGCGTCGCCCTGGCCGTGCGCCGTTCGACAGCGTTTCCGTCGCCATGGGTCCCGACTTCCTGGGGGCTCGCGGCCGGAGTCGCCACGCATGGGGAAACCCTACGACGACAAGACCGCCGAGCCCCCGGGATCGGCCTCTCAGAGCCGCCGAAGCCGCTCCACCGCCTCCTCCAGGACGTCGGTGCGCTTGCAGAAGGCCCAGCGGACGTGGCTGGCGCCGGCGGCCTTGTCGTCGTAGAACACCTGGTTCGGGATGGCCACCACCCCGCAGCGCTCCGGCAGGGCCCGGCAGAAGGCGAGGCCGTCGTGTTCGCCGAGCGGGGTGATGTCGGTGGTGACGAAGTAGGTGCCCTGCGGGCGGAAGACCTCGAAGCCGGCCGCCGCGAGGCCGTCGGAGAGGAGGTCGCGCTTGGCGGCCAGGTCCGCGCGGAAGGAGTCGTAGTACGCGTCGGGGAGGGCGAGGGCCTCGGCGATCGCGTACTGGAACGGGCCCGAGGACACGTACGTCAGGAACTGCTTCGCCGAGCGGACCGCCGTGACCAGCTGGGGCGTCCCCGTCACCCAGCCGACTCCTTGTTCGTACGCCTATTCGCGTGCCGCGCGGCAAGCCCGAGCCGGGGCGGCCGCAGAATCTGCCCGGACCGAGCTCACAGGCGTAGCACAGGGCTCCGTTGCGGGGCACTGTCCGTCGTATGCTGACCACACGCGGGAAGGAGCCGTCCATGAGCGTCGACGCGATCGTGCACACCGAGTTCCCCAAGGGGTACACGGTTCTGTTCGGGGCCGACGGAAAGGTGATCATGACCCCGCAGAGCGAAGAGTATTCCAGCACCATCCGATCGATGCAGATCGACTCCGCTCTCGCCCTCGGCCGTCACGCGAAGGTCACCTCCGACGTCTACATCGACTTCCCCGCCGACGAGAACTCCGCCCCCGATCTGGCGATCCTTCGCGAGGATGCCCGCCGGGAGGGCAAGCGCTACAGCTTCGAAGACGTCCTGCTGATCTCGGAGGTCGTCTCGACCTCCTCCGCACGCAAGGACTACGACGACTGCACCGCGAAGTACGGCCGCTACGGCATTCCGATCTACCTGGTGGTGGACCCCTACGCCCAGGAAGTCGTCCTCCACACCCAGCCGACCGACACCGGTTACATCGCGGCACACACGCATAAGTACGGCACGGGCAAGCTCCCCATCCCCCTGGCCGACGGCCGCACCTTCACCCTCGACCTCGACGAACTTCCGCGTCCGGAGCCCGAGGCGAACGCCGGCTGATTCTCGGCCGAGTTCCTGGCCGCGATCCGGCGGTGGCTTGTCATCGCAAGGACTGCTGCGAACAGGTGGGACGAGTCGCATGCGGATGAGGTTCGAACCCGAGGCCGAGGAGGAGTTCGAGGCCGCGCGTGGGCTGCTGGTCGACCGCGTGGCCCCAGAACGTCACCGAGCTTCCCGGGGCGGAACGCTCCGACGCCCTGGACACGCTGCGCACGCTGCTGCGCTATCTGCACACCGCCCGGTTGGCGGACCCACTCGGCCCCTCACTCCAGGATTCCCTCGCCGCGGTCGACAGGGTCGCGGAGCAGCATCCGGCCGTGATGACGGACCGTACTCGCTGGGGTTTGGCGAAGTTCTGGGCGATGACGGCCGCCGAGCAGGGCGTGGAGGTCCTGGACGGGGCGGCGTTGCAGCACTTTGCGGGCCGGGCACGTCGAGGAGAAGCCGCCTACGACGGGCAGGCTCTCGACGCAATCATGGAACGGCGGGTGACCGGCCGCGCGCTGTGCGGCTCGGCCCGCGCCGAGCCGCAACTGCCCGTCGCACTGCCCCAGGACGACGAACTGCGCCAACCGGCCGAGGCGTCGACGACGGTGGCGCAGTTGCGCGGACTCACCGAGTGGGCGGGACGGGACGCCACCCCGTGACGGCGACGGGACGGCTGCGGATGTCAGACACCCGCGAGTTGACGGATCTGCTCGGTACCGGAGACAAGACTGGATGTGCGCGGGTCGCACTTGACCGCTTCCCGCACGCCGCAGTACCAAGCTCTACCCCTCTACCCCTCTACCCCTCTACCCCTCTACCCCTCTGCGCCGAAAGGCGAGCCTCCCGACGGGCGCTGTCGAGCAGGACGCTGCCGTCAGGCATAGCCAGGTCTCGTGGGCGCGGCGATTGCTGCCCGAGGGCTTCTCCTGCACCTGGCTTTCGATGACAAGCAACGGAGCCGTGCATGCCCGCCCTTGAATCCCGCGGCTTCACTCGCGAGGAGTGGCTGGGGTACCTCAACCCGAGGCCATCGCGCCGTGCGCACAAAGAGCGCAAGCAATTTCGAGTTGGGTGACAGCCTTCATTTAACAACGGAGAGTCACAGTCAACTCGATGACTGTGACTCTCCGAATGCCGGCTGAACGGTTGCGCAATTAGTGCCCTTGGGGCACTAAATGATTCTTAGGCCATGCCGAGGATCTGGGCGATCATGTAGACGATCTGCCCAACGGTGTATCCCGCGTTCGACCACTTCAGGATCGTGACCTTGTTGGCCCACACCCACTTGGCAAACTTGGAGCCGTACTTGCTGCCGGCCTTGATGATTTCCCATGCCAGCTTAAGCCAACCCATTTTCCTATACCTCCAAAATTATATGACGCTTCTACGCTGCCCGAGGCGGGTGCATTGTCGTCAGAATCAGTCACGAACGTGGAATCCCTGACTGGGAGTTGGAAGCTAACACCGAGATGATCACCCGATCCATTAAGGGCGAAATTGTCCTGCACCTCTTGCCATCGGTTCATGGGGGCTGGTAAGGGCAGCGGGCACATCTAGTCGAAGGGGAGCAAAACGTCCGCTATAGATCCGAAACGCTTGTGATTCTGGGTAGTTGGGCTGGGTGTGAGTGATCTGGTGGGGGATGCGCGGCATCTGTCGCCGTCGGCGCAGGAGGTTCTGCGGTTGCGGGCGGTGGCCGCGTTGGCGGCAGGGCGGGGCCGAGACGCACCGCTCTCGCGGCCGAAGGGCCGTCCGGCGGTGGTCCATTAGGTGCTGGGCGAGGCCAAGCAGGCCGCCGTGCGCCAGGCTGTACTCGACTACCGGCCGTGCGAAGTGGGCCTGGTAGGGCAGTTGTGGACGCGGAGCCTAGTCGGTGGCCTGATCGCGAAGCTGCACCTGGGGCGCACCCCCATCGTGCGGCGCACGGGCAACCGGTTCTCGATGAACGCAATGTCCGCGATCAGCACCACGGGCCGGATGCACTTCATGGTCTTCACCGAGACCTTCGACGCCACCTTGATGTGCCGCTTCCTGGAGCGGCTGGTCGGGCACTTCGACCACAAGGTCCACCCCGTGGTCGACGGGCACTCCGCCCACCGCTCGAAGACGGTCCGCGCACCTGGCTCGCCGCCCATCCCGACGCCATCGAGCTGCACTTCCTGCCCCCGTACTCGCCGGAGCTGAGCCCCGACGAGCTGGTCAACGCTGACCTCAAGCGCAGCCTGCCCAAAGGCCACCGAGTCGGGAGCCAGGCCGAACTCGCCGCCGAGACCCGCCGGTTCTTCCGCAGACGCCGGCGTCAGCCCCACATCGTCCGCGGCTCCTTCCACGGCCGCCACGTCCGCTACACCCTGGGTCACCCGAGTGGCCGGTTCGCCGTCCGGGGCGGTTTTCGCCAGGCAGGTGCGTGCCTGCATTGCGTTCTGCCCCAGACCCCTACCGACCGTCACGTGACGGCACGTCACGGATATATCCGGCAAGCCCGAATTGCGCAATGCCCCTGGATCTACGGCCCAGCCCATTGGCCCGTCTTCCGGTACGCTGCCCAGGCATCTATTCCAATCGCCGCCGAAAGACTCGCGACCGGACGGATCCCACCGGGGGGTGGACCGATCGGTCGCGGTGCTGTTGAAACAAGAATCGGTCGGTCAGCGGGTCGCCGCACTCTGGCGCTCCTGACTGGCGAAGATGCTGTTTGTTCGAGTCGGGTGCCTAGACCACACCCGACCAATTATGCCGTGATCATTTGGGGATCGCGGCTTTAGTGGGACCTAATAATCGCACGGGGGAAATGTACGTGAATACAGTCATGCTGTATACCTTTGTGGTCGCCGCCTCAACCGGCAGCATTACAGAAACCGCCAGGAGACTTAAGTACGGCAAGTCCACTGTGGTGTACCACATTCGAGAGGTGGAGAAGGTCTGCCGGCTGGAGCTTTTCGAGCGAGAGGTGCGAGGATTCCGCCTCACCGGCGCAGGCCGGAAAGCACTCGAAATCTCGGAACAGTTGCTGCGGATGACCGCCGAGCTCAAGTCGTTGCCGTTGGGGGACTCTCAAGGGACGACCAAACGACGGCCGCATGATGCGAATGTCAATGGCGGCAGCTCGGCAAGGAACGTTCGTCAATTCAGCTGATAATTTGACGCCCGGACGGTAGAGGGAAAACGTTCAGCCGGTATTCGGAGATCAAGGCAGAGATCCAGTATTCTGGCCCTGCGTGAGGCATTGAGGTGTCAAATCACCCTCGATGGCCTTCATTTTCGCAACGGAGAGTCACAATCAATTCGATGACTGTGACTCTCCGTTGACCGGCTGAACGGTTGCATGCCGTCGCTCAATCAAGCTCGAACGGAGGCTTTGATGTTCCAAAATCCTGCCCTTCTCGCGGTGACCGCGGCGGTCCTGGCGGTGCTGGGCTTGCACCTGATCATGGCGCGTAGAGGCCCGGTCTGGCTGGGCGCCGTGGTGCCCTGCCTGTGGACCGTTGTCGTCGTGGTGCTGATCATGCAGGGCCGGCTTGAGCTGGGTCGGCACTACCTGGTGTCGGCGGCGGCCCTGGTGATGTTGCTCTGGATGTGGGTAAGTGCACGACAGGCCAGAAGGAAGGCCGAGACAGGCGGGTCCCAGGGCTCGACGCGTCGGACGTCATGAGCCCGCGGACGCCAGCTGAGTCTGAAAAGGACACCTTGGCTGCCGTGGGACCGGATGCCGCCGCGCGGCAACTGGACAAGCGGTCTGTGCTCTTCTGGCAGGTAGAAAACGCGGTCGGCATGGTCATCGTGATCGTCCTCGCCGCCATCCTGTCCCAATTTTCACCGCTTCCACCAGAGTGGCGCAGATGGATCTACTTCCTGGCGGCGGCAGCTCTGGCCTTCGCGTTGCTCGACGCCCTCGTGTTGATTCCGCTCCGTTACCGGTACTCCCGGTACACGCTGACAGTTGATTGCGTCATCGTCGAGCGGGGCCGCCTGTGGAAGCGACGCCAGGTATATCCGCTGTCTCGCATCCTGTATTGCGAGACCCGTCAAGGTCCAATTCTGCGATGGTTCAATCTGTTCACCGTCAGGACGGCAACGATCGTCGAGTCACGGTCCATCGGGCCGCTGTCACAGGCCGAGGCCAATCGGTTCGAGCAGATCATCCGCGAGCACTCCCCATGACGGGGACACTCCACAAGCACCGCAACAGTCCGGCCATGTTCGCGATCCGTGTGGCTGAGCACGCGACCACGATCGTCCCCACTGCCATCGCGTGGTTGTCGATCCGGACCAGGTGGCCGGACGTGTTCGGAATCCCGGTGGACACGGTCTACGGGCTGGTAGTCGGCATCACCGTGCTCAGTCTGGGAGTGGACTGGTGGACAACCAGGTTCTCCGTGGATAGCGGCGGGATCAGCTACGACAGGGGTTTCTGGGTGCGGCGTTCCACCTCGCTCGCCTGGTCGGAGGTGGTCTCCGTCCAAGTCTCCCGATCGGCGGTGGCGCGACTTCTGGGCTGTTCGCGAGTGTTGATCGGCATCGGCACGGAGTCGAAGGCCAACTTGGCGATCGAGGCGGTCCCGCAGGCCGTCGCTGCCGAGATCGAGGACCACTTCGAAGCCGGCCGGGTTCGTCCGTCCCGCGACACGCCGGTACCCGGTACTCGTAGTCGTGTGGTCGACACGGTTGCCGAGGACCGGAGCGGATCCGCGGAGGCCGAGTGCGCATCAGCCCTGGCGAGTCGGGTCGGGTCCCACCCGACGGACTCGGGCGACCTGATCTATCGGATCCGCATACGCGACTATCTCCTGATCTCGGTTACCTACGGGCAGTTCGTGCTGCTGTTTCCATTCCTGATGGGGCTCTACGAGAACGCCGCCGCACTCTTGCCGCTTTCCCCGGTCCTTCCGGCGATCCCGGACATACCGGGGCCGTTGTGGGTGCTGGTGGTGGCCGCCGTGGCCGTGTTCGGGTCGGTGGCGATGGCATTCGGGATGCTCGTCGCCTGGCTGCGTTACCGGTCGTTCGAAGTCCGCATCAGGGCCGGGGTATTCGCCATGTCCGGTGGCCTCATCTCCGCGGAGTCGCGGCAGATGCCCAGATCTCAGGTCGGCGGGGTCAGGATCCAGCGGAATCCTCTGATGTGTGTCACGGGGTACGCGCGGCTGGCCTTCGTGTCCCGGCAGTCCGGTGAACGGATCGGCGCGAACATCGTCTTCCCGGCGGCGCGCCTCGAACGCGTGCGAGACAGCATCCGGAGCCACTTTCCGGCGTACGCCGCTGCGGCGGACCGGCCCCCCAAGGTGAGCCGCCCCCTCCGATGGGGCCTGATCGGGGTGGCTGCGGCAACGCTCGCCATGACCTCGTCGGCAGCGACCGCCATGTCCCCGGTCAGGGCGGTCGCCCTGATGGCCGCCGTGGCGATCATGCTGCTGGCCGCGGTCAACTACTGCTGGGCAACGGCGGCGCTCGACCCGGAGAACGCCGTGCTCCACTTTCGCCGGGGTTTCCTCTGGGTCACCCACTACGTCGTTCCGTGGGACTCGGTGTACTTCGCCGACTCCTACCAGCTACCCGTGACCGGCCGGCTATCGGTCGGGGCGGTGTGCCTGGGGGTGTACGACTCGCGAGCCGTCCGACTGTGGGTGCCGGTAAGCAGGCCGGCGCTGATGGACCAATTCATTGAAGCGACGACGAGCGGATCGACCGTTCACGGAAACGAGGAGAAGGCGTGATCGAAGTAGCCGGAGTCACCAAGAAGTACGGCGGGAAGCCGGTTGTCGACGACCTCTCCTTCACGGTACGGCCAGGGATCGTCACCGGGTTCCTGGGGCCCAATGGGTCCGGGAAGTCCACCACCATGCGCATGATCCTGGGACTGACGCGGCCCGACAGCGGGGCCATCCTCGTGGATGGCGTTCCCTTCGCGCAGCACCGCAATCCGATGGGTGCCCTCGGGGCGTTGATCGACGCCAAATCGGGGCATCCGGGTCGCTCCGCGTTCCGCCATCTGCAGGCCGTCGGGGCGACGGCGGGGATCGGCGCATCGCGGGTTCGCGAGGTGCTGGACATGGTCGGCCTCGGTGAGGTCGCGGACCGCCGCGTCGGTGGCTTCTCGCTGGGGATGACCCAACGCCTCGGCGTCGCAACAGCCCTGCTGGCGGACCCGTCGAGCCTGATGTTCGACGAACCCATCAATGGGCTGGACCCAGACGGCATCCTCTGGATGCGCAACCTGGTCAAGACGTTGGCGGCCGAAGGACGAGCGGTGCTGCTGAGCTCGCACCTGATGAACGAGATGGCCCTGACCGCGCACCATGTGGTCGTTATCGGTCAGGGGCGGCTGATCGCCGACGAAGCCGTTAGCTCATTGATCCACCGCAGCAAGTCCCAGGGTGTTCTTGTACGCACTCCACAGGACGAGGAACTCGGTCGGCTGGTGCGTTCCGCTGGCGGGAACATGTCGAGTGAGCCGGACGGGTCGTTCCGGGTGGACGGACTGACCGCGGTGGAACTGGGCGATCTGGCCGCGTCGCGCAGCATCAGATTGCACGAGCTGGTCCCCCTGCGGGCTTCGCTAGAGGAGGCGTACATAGAACTCACCGCCAACTCGGTGACGTTTCGCGGGCGCGACGTCAGCGCCCCCCAGCAATCCCGATCCGACGCGGCGGACGCCGTGAAGATGGAAATGAGATGAGCCGCACGATGACTACGGCAACAGATGTCGGTGCCCCTGCGCAGAGGCATGTTCCGCCGCCCCACCAGCTCTCCTTCGCCGGTCTTGTACGCGGTGAACTGATCAAACTGAGGACGGCGCGATCACTGGTCGTGTTGTTGATCCTGACGGTCATATGCACCGCCGGGATCAGTATCTCCGTAGCGATGACCACCAAGTCCGATGCCGCCCGGTCCGCGACCGACGCACTGCCGGACTTCATCACCACGTCCCTCCTGGGCATGCAGCTCTCCATATTCCTGGTGGCCGCCATGAGCGCGGTGGCAGGCGCGAGCGACTTCGGCAACGGCACGATCCGCGTCGTGTTCGCCGCCGCACCCCGGCGCACACCCGTACTGGCCGCCAAGCTCACCGTGGTCGCGGGTGCCGCTACCGTGCTGGTCGGCGCCACGCTCCTGTTGACGGCAGTGGCCAGCTGGCTGGCCCTCACGCCCGGTCCGCTGTGGACACCCTTCACGAACTCGACCAGTCTGCTGAGCCTGGCCGGTGCGGTGGTCGCCACGGCCGCCGTGAGCGTTTCGGCCGTCAGCCTCGGATGCCTGCTCCGCAGCTCCGCCGGAGCGATCTTCGCGATCCTGGGCTTGCTGATCGTGGTGACGATCGTCCTGATGGCGATCCCGGCCCAAGTGCTCCCGTCGGCGTTCTCCGACTACAGCTTCGGAGGAGCGGTGACGATCCTCCTGGGTACGGCCGACAACACCGGAAAATGGGTCGGCGCGGTGTTGGCTCTCCTGGGGTGGTCTGCCGTTTTCACCGCCTGGGCGGCTGCGTCCATGCGTCGGCGTGACGCATAAACGGTTCGAGGATATCTATCGTTGATGAGGGTCATTGAAAACGGCCATGGTTGCTCTTCGCTTCACTTCCTTGGATCTTGAAATATGTGGGGAGGATGGGGAGCGAGGAGCATATGTCAGGGCCCGCCGACCTTGGCGGTTTCTAGGGATCGTCGCAACACGTGGTTGGTTTGATCAGGTGGCGGTCAGTTTGTGCAGGCGCTCGGCTGGAGTTTCCCAGCCGAGCGTTTGCGTGGGCGGCCGTTGAGCTGGGCGGCGACGGCGTCGAGGTGTTCGCGGGTGTGGACCGTGAACCGCCCCGGCGCGCGCCAGGGGATCTACCACGCCCCGGGCGCGCACCGAAGGTGCGCTGGATCGCTGACCTGGCAAAACAGGATTCATTGGCACGCCCGGCAGCAGTCGGGATGATCTTGTGGGGCCTCGTGAATGCGCAGGTCGGTGGTTCAGACCCGACAGGGAGCTCTGTTACCTGGCCTGGGGTGCCCACGGAAGGCGAAGGGGTCAGGCCCCGACCGCGGCGGTCGTCGGCCGAGCATGCAGCGCCGACCGCAGAGCTGCCACATGGCTCGGACACCCCGGCGTCCAGCCACAGTGTGGCCAGCGGTGTGAGGGCGAGGGCGTCTGCGACGCTCAGAGCCAGCTTGGGGCAGGGGTGGGCTCGTCTGGAGTCGCTCCCTCCGCCCGCCCAGCGGGCGGCTCGTCCGCAACCGCCGGGACGGGGTGGGTGGGTTCTTCCTCCGAGTTCTTGTTCCCCTTGGGGAACGTTCCCGCCTTCCCGTCCTCCGCTTCGCCGGTTCCCGCCGGTGCGGGAAGTGGGGCCGCTCCGGTGGCCTGCGGGGTGTCGAAGACGTACGTCTCGGTGCGGACCTGGCCGCTGTCCTGGTCTCGGACCGTGCGGCGGACGTAGTAGCCGATCTCGACCAGCTCGTCGAGGGTCTTGGAAACGCCTCTGCGGCCGAGGCCGGGGTTCTTGTCGGCAAGGGTACGGACATCCTCACGGGCGCCGTCCGGCAGGGACAGTAGATAGGCGAGGAGGCCCCGGGGTGTGCAACCACCGCCGGGGTCACCTGCGTTTATGGGGTTATCGGCGGGCAGCGGCAGGGGCACTCACCATCGCCGAAGCCGCTCCACCGCCTCCTCCAGGACGTCGGTGCGCTTGCAGAAGGCCCAGCGGACGTGGCTGGCGCCGGCGGCCTTGTCGTCGTAGAACACCTGGTTCGGGATGGCGACCACCCCGCAGCGTTCCGGCAGGGCCCGGCAGAAGGCGAGGCCGTCGTGTTCGCCGAGCGGGGTGATGTCGGTGGTGACGAAGTAGGTGCCCTGCGGGCGGAAGACTTCGAAGCCGGCCGCCGCGAGGCCGTCGGAGAGGAGGTCCCGCTTGGCGGCCAGGTCCGCGCGGAAGGAGTCGTAGTACGCGTCGGGGAGGGCGAGGGCCTCGGCGATCGCGTACTGGAACGGGCCCGAGGACACGTACGTCAGGAACTGCTTCGCCGAGCGGACCGCCGTGACCAGCTCGGGCGTCCCCGTCACCCAGCCGACCTTCCAGCCCGTGAAGGAGAAGGTCTTGCCCGCGGAGGAGATGGTGACCGTGCGCTCGCGCATGCCCGGCAGGCCGGCCAGCGGGGTGTGCGCGCCCTCGAAGACCAGGTGCTCGTACACCTCGTCCGTGATGACCAGCAGATCGCGGGAGACGGCCAGCTCCGCGACCGCGGCCAGTTCGGCGGGGGTCAGGACGGTGCCCGTCGGATTGTGCGGGGTGTTCAGGAGCAGGAGGCGGGTGCGCGGGGTGACCGCCGCGCGCAGCGCGTCCACGTCGAGGCGGAAATCGGGGGCGCGCAGGGTCAGCGGCACCCGGACGGCCCCGGCCATCGCGATGCAGGCGGCGTAGGAGTCGTAGAACGGCTCCAGGGCGATGACCTCGTCGCCCGGCTCCAGCAGGGCCAGGAGGGAGGCGGCGATGGCCTCGGTGGCCCCGGCGGTGACGAGCACCTCGGTGTCGGGGTCGTAGGCCAGGCCGTAGAAGCGCTGCTGGTGGGCGGCGATCGCCGTACGCAGCTCCGGGACCCCGGGGCCCGGCGGGTACTGGTTGCCCCGGCCGTCGCGGATCGCGCGCGCGGCCGCCTCGGCGATCTCGGCGGGGCCGTCGGTGTCGGGGAAGCCCTGGCCGAGGTTGATCGATCCCGTGGCGGTGGCCAGGGCGGACATCTCCGCGAAGATCGTGGTGCCGAAGGCCGCCAGCTTGCGGTTGAGGAAGGGGCGGGCGGGGCGATTGGTGCGTTCGGGATCGCTCATGGGCGCCATCCTGCGGGGAAGCTCTGGACTTGCTCAAGTGTGCTTTGGGTCGCGTACGGCGCGGGCATCCCCCCAGCACGCGGGACGAAGGGGATCCCGCACCCCGGGGAACCGGGGGAGCAGAGAGGGGTCGGGGGATGATCCTCGGAATAGTGATCTTCGTGGCGGTGGTCGTGGTGATCGTCGTGGTGGCGGTCAAGGCCGGACGTGGCGGCGGGGGCCGCGGTGGCCGCGGTGGCCGCGGGGGCGGCAGTGCCGCCGGTGGCGGTGCGGGCTGGTGGGCCGGGAGCGGCTCCTCGGGCCACTCCTCCTCGTGCGGCTCCTCGTCGTCGAGCTGCGGCTCCTCCTCGTCCAGCTGCGGTTCGTCCTCGTCCTGCGGCGGCGGAGGATGCGGTTCCAGCTGACACGGGGCAGCATGGAGCCATGGGATCCATGGCTTCAGCCGTCGGAACACCTTCCTGCCGCGTCCCGCATACGTGAGGCGCCCGCCGGGCACAACTTCCGTCGGGCGTCTTCTTGTTCGGACGTCACGCCCGCGCATTACGGCGTACGGGCGGCATGTCGTTGAACACGTGAACTGGGTAGCCCCCGAGGGGATGTAAACCCCTGCAACTTGGGTAAAAACGCTGTGAGTGCCGTGCCTTTCATGATTCCCTCGGTTGAGTAGACCAGTCCTCGGACCTCCCTGGACTTCCTGTGGACCCGTGCCGGTGTCCCCCACCCGTTGACTACCGCTGGCGGGCCCCGGCCCATCTCCCTCGCGCGTTTGCGGAGCCGACTCATGCTCACGACCCTCCAGACCACCTATACCGACACGCGTGCCGCCGACCTCGCCTGGGCCCTGGGTCGGGAGCGGCTGCCCGCCCTGGCCGTACTGAACCTCGAACTGGGTGGCGCGAAAGTGGAGTTGCGCCTGCTCGGGGCCTCCCACCAGGTGCTCCTGGAGGAGGGCGACGTGCTCTGCTCCGAGACCGTCGCCTGTATGCCCGGCAGCAGCACCCCGCTTCCGCTCGGCGTGGCCAAGCGCGTCGGCGACTGGGAGTACGAGTTCGCCGCGCGGGTCGAGAACCTCTCGCGCGGCTCCTTCGCCGGGCGGGCGCAGGAACTGCTCGCGCTGGTCGCGGACCACCCGAACGGGCTCGCCGGCACCTTCCCCGGCAGCCCGCACGCCTTCACCGCCATGCTCGCGCAGCGCTACGAGGGCCAGGTGCGCTGGCGGACCTGGCACGCGTACCCGCAGGAAGGCCAGTTGGTGGCCACCCGCACCCGGGTCGGCGTACGGACGGCCGGAGCGGGTGGCGGCGCGGGCGCGGGCGCGTCGGCCGCCGCCCAGGTGGCCGCGGAGTCGCCGGTGCTGATCTAAGCCGTCTCCTTCGGATCCTGCCGGGCCCGTGCCGCCCGGGGGCGCGCGTCCGGCCGACCCGGGCGCGCGCGACCCCGGGGCCGCCGGCGCCGATCCGGGGGGCGCGGGGTCGCGGGGTCGCGGAGTTGCCGAGCGGTTACGCCAACTGCCCGAACCAGTGCGCCACTTACACCCATGTGGGTGACCGGATGCGAGCAGGCGGTGACGTACGGTTCGCTTCATGATCGACCGTTCCACCCCGCGCGGGGTGCTCCGCACCCGGTGGCGCCGCCTCCCGGCTCCGGAGCCGCGTGGTGTGGCCCGGGTCCCGGCCGCCCTGCCCGTACGGCCCAGGACCGGCCGACTCCTCGTCCTGGCCACCGTGTTCGTCTGCGCCGCCTGCGGGCTCGTATACGAACTGGAGCTGCTCGCCCTCGGCTCGTACCTCATCGGCGACTCCGTCACCCAGGCGTCGGTCGTGCTGTCCGTCATGGTCTTCGCCATGGGCGTCGGATCCCTGCTCGCCAAGGCCCTGCGCCGCCGCCCCGCCTTCGGCTTCGCCCTCGTGGAAGCGGGCCTCGCCCTGCTCGGCGGGCTCTCCGCCATGGCGCTGTACGCCAGTTTCGCCTGGCTGGGGGAGTCCCGGCCGGCGCTCGTCGCCTTCTCCTTCGCCATCGGCGTCCTCATCGGCGCCGAGATCCCGCTCCTGATGGTCCTCATCCAGCGCATCCGCAGACAGGACGCGGGCGGCGCCGTCGCCGACCTGTTCGCCGCCGACTACGTCGGCGCCCTCGTCGGCGGCCTCGCCTTCCCCTTCCTGCTGCTGCCCGTCCTCGGCCAGCTCACCGGCGCCATGTTCACCGGCACTGTCAACGTCATCGCCGGCGGCGGCCTCGTCCTGTGGCTGTTCCGCGGGGACCTGAGCCGCCGCGCCCGCTGGCTGCTCGTCGCCGTCAACGTCACCGTCCTCACCGTCCTGGGCTGCGCCACCGTCCTCGCCGACGACTTCGAACGCGTCGCCCGCCGCGCCGTCTACGGCGGCGAGGTCCGCGTCGCCGTCCAGACCGGAGTCCAGGAACTCGTCCTCACCGGACCCCCGACCGGCTCCCCGCGCTCCCTCGACCTCTTCCTCGACGGCCGCCTGCGGGTCAGCGGCTACGACGAGTACCGCTACCACGAGGCCCTCGTGCACCCCGCGATGACCGGCCCGCACACCCGCGTCCTGGTCCTCGGCGGCGGCGACGGCCTCGCCGCCCGCGAGGTGCTGCGCTACCGCGACGTCGCCTCCGTCACCGTCGTCGAGCTCGACCCCGGAGTCGTGCGGCTCGCCCGGACCGACCCGATGCTCTCCGCGCTGAACGGGCGGGCGTACGAAGACCCGCGCATCGGCGTCGTCACCGAGGACGCCTTCCGCTGGCTGCGCGCACCCGCCGCCCGGGCCCGCTTCGACGTCATCGTCTCCGACCTGCCCGACCCCGGGATCACCCCCAGCACGAAGCTGTACTCGCAGGAGTTCTACGGGCTGGCGGCGCGGGCCCTGCGCCCCGGCGGGCGGCTCGCCGTCCACGCGGGGCCGCCGGGCACCAGGCCCCGTACCTACTGGACCGTCGAGGCCACCCTGCGCGCGGCCGGCCTGCGCACCGCCCCCTACAGCGCGGGCGGCCGCCTCTCGGGCTTCGCCGCCGGCCCCGACCGGGCGCTCGGCGCGGACTCCGCGTCCGCCGCGAAGCTCCCGCAGGACTGGGGCTTCGTCCTGGCGGCCCGCGAGGGCGTGCCCCGGCTGCGGGTGGACCGGGAGACGCCCGCCCTGCGCTCCCTGTCCACGCAGTCCCTGGCCGACGCGGCGCGGGACACGGAGCGCACCCGGGTGACGGGCCTGCCGCCTTCGACGCTGCCGCATCCGCGGTACTCGTAGCCGGGCGCTCGCGGGCGCGGTGCTCGTAGGTGGGGTGCTCGTAGGTGGGTTACGCGTGGCCGGGGTACTCGTGGCATGGCGGTCGCGTCGGTAGGCTCGTCCGCATGGAGCATCAGGTGTTCGTACCGGTCCCCTCCGCCGACGTCCGCGCCGTGCTGCGCGACCCCGCCCGGCTGGCGCGATGCGTGCCGGGGCTCCAGCAGGACGCCGATACCGAGGCCGGGCCGCTGTCCGGCCGGCTGAAGGTGCGGGTCGGCGGGCACACCGTCACCTACCGCGGCACCCTCTCCGTCACCGAGCAGGACCCGGACCGCTTCACCCTCGCCGGAGAGGGCACCGAGGTGCGGGGGAGCGGGACCGTGAAGCTCACCCTCGCGCTGCGCCTGACCGGGGCGGACGGCGGCACCCGGCTGGAGTTCACCGCCGAATCCGCCGCCGACGGCCGCGCCGCCGCCTTCGCCCCCGACGCGGCCGCCACGGCCGCACACCGCCTCCTGGACCGCGCGGCCGGACACCTCGCGGCCCTCGCGGTCGACGGCGGCTCGAACCACGACGCCCACGAGGACCAGGACGGCCGAGAGGACCAGGACGGCCACGAGGACCGCGACGCCCAGGACGGCCACGAGGATCCCGGCCCGGGGTTCACCGAGGTCACCGCGTCCGTGTTCGACACCGAGGTGCCGCCCCCGTCCCTGGACCCGTTCCTGGAGGGCACCTCCGAGGGCATGGCCGACCTCGGGGACCTCGGCGGCCCCCCGCGCCCGCCGGCCGAGGCCGCGCACGCCCGCCGCACGATGATCGGCCGCAGCGCGGAGGAGGTCGACCACGCGCCCCCGCGCGGCCGCTACGCCCCGGTCCCGGCCCCCACCGCCGCCTCCGCGAACGCCAGCCTCCGCTGGATCGCCCCGGCCGCCGCCGTGGCGCTGGCCTCGGCGGTCCTCCTGGGCCGCGCCCTGCGCCGCCGCCGCTGACCCGGGGAACGCGCCAGCTTCCCGGCGCGGCCCTGATCACCCCGCCGGGCTGGCTAAGGTCATGGCATGAGTACGCAACTGCGCGCCGGCGGCGCCGAGGTGACCATCGACCAGGGGAACGGCTGCCGGATCAGCAGTCTGCGCATCGACGGGACGGAGCTGCTCCGGCAGGGAGAGCACTACGGGTCCTTCCCCATGGTCCCGTGGTGCGGCCGGACCAGGGACGGGCAGTTCCAGGACGGCGCGACCCTGCACCAGCTGCCGCTCAACCACCCGCCGCACGCCATCCACGGCTTCGGCCGCGACGCCGCCTGGCGCCGCGCCCGGGCCACCGCCACCGAGGCCGCCTTCACGTACCCGCTCGCCGACCCGTGGCCCTACGAGGGCCTGGTCACCCAGATCTTCGAACTCGGCGAGAACGCGCTGACCCTGACGATGGGCATCGAGACCTACCAGGACTCCTTCCCGGCGCAGGCCGGCTGGCACCCCTGGTTCCTGCGCAACCTCGCCCCCGGCGGATCCGACGTACGCATCGACTTCGAGGCCGCCTGGCAGGAGGAGCGCGGAGCCGACCACCTCCCCACCGGCAACCGCGTCGACCCCAAGCCCGGCCCCTGGGACGACTGCTTCGGCATGCCGTACGGGGTCGACGTCACCCTCACGTGGCCCGACGCCCTGGAGCTGAAGGTCACCAGCCGCTCCGAATGGGTGGTCGTCTACGACGAGCAGCCCGAGGCCGTCTGCGTGGAACCCCAGTCGGGCCCGCCGAACGGACTGAACAGCCTCCCGCGGTTGGTCACCCCCGTGGACCCGCTGGAGATCTCCACGACGTGGACGTGGCGGCGGCTCGGGTAGTGCCCAATTAAGCTCGGGGCCATGAGTGACGTACGCGATGCGCTTCTGCAGCAGATCAAGGACAAGGCCGTCGTGCACGGCAAGGTGATCCTCTCCTCCGGCCGCGAGGCCGACTACTACATC
This sequence comes from Streptomyces tatrensis, assembly GCF_049310065.1. Taxonomy (NCBI): domain Bacteria; kingdom Bacillati; phylum Actinomycetota; class Actinomycetes; order Kitasatosporales; family Streptomycetaceae; genus Streptomyces; species Streptomyces tatrensis. The sequence continues at coordinate 5,163,414 of NZ_JBMDLB010000011.1, forward strand.
GACCTCCGCCGGATCACCCTGGACGGCGAAGCCGCCCCGCTGGTCGGCCAGGTCATGCTCGACCTCACCGCCGACCTGGAGTTCGACTGCGTCGGCGGCCTGACGCTCGGCGCCGACCCGGTCGCCACCTCGATGCTGCACGCCTCCGCCGCGCGTGGCGCGCGCCTGGACGCCTTCGTCGTCCGCAAGGCGCAGAAGGCGCACGGCATGCAGCGCCGCATCGAGGGCACCGACGTGAAGGGCAAGCGCTGCCTGGTGGTCGAGGACACCTCGACCACCGGCGGTTCCCCGCTGACCGCCGTCGAGGCGGTCCGCGAGGCCGGTGGCGAGGTCGTCGCCGTCGCGACGATCGTCGACCGCGGCGCGGCCGGTGCCATCGCGGCCGCGGGCCTGCCCTACCTCACGGGCTACCAGCTCGATGACCTCGGTTTGTCCTAACCCTCGGACAGCGGGTCGTGCTTCCGTACAACTGGTGACTTAGGTCCCCGAAAGTCCGTAAGTAGGCCCTGACCTGCGGCTTTTCAGTCGGGCGGAGTGTTTCACGTGAAACACTCCGCTCGGATCGGCCCACACGGCGCCGTCGCGGAGGTGGAGTGTGCCCCCGAGTCTGGAAAGATGGGGACGACGGCAACGTCGCCCCCAGGTCAGGGCCCGCAATAAGCACACTCCCCGCACATCCAAGGAGCGGACAGATGCCCATCGCAACCCCCGAGGTCTACAACGAGATGCTCGACCGGGCGAAGGCAGGCAAGTTTGCCTACCCGGCGATCAACGTGACCTCGACCCAGACCCTGCACGCTGCACTGCGCGGCTTCGCGGAGGCCGAGAGCGACGGCATCATCCAGATCTCCACCGGTGGTGCGGAGTTCCTGGGTGGCCAGTACAACAAGGACATGGTCACCGGCGCCGCCGCCCTGGCCGAGTTCGCGCACATCGTGGCCGCCAAGTACGACATCACCGTCGCGCTGCACACGGACCACTGCCCCAAGGACAAGCTGGACACCTACGTCCGCCCGCTGATCGAGATCTCCGCGGAGCGCGTGGCCCGCGGCCTCAACCCGCTCTTCCAGTCGCACATGTGGGACGGTTCCGCCGAGACCCTGGCCGACAACCTGGCCATCGGCCAGGAGCTGCTCGCCAAGGCCGCCGCCGCGAAGATCATCCTCGAGGTCGAGATCACCCCGACCGGTGGCGAGGAAGACGGCGTCAGCCACGAGATCAACGACGAGCTGTACACCACCGTCGACGACGCGCTGCGCACCGCCGAGGCCCTGGGCCTGGGCGAGAAGGGCCGCTACCTGCTGGCCGCCTCCTTCGGCAACGTGCACGGCGTCTACAAGCCGGGCAACGTCGTCCTGCGCCCCGAGCTCCTCAAGGACCTCCAGGCCGGCGTCGGCGAGAAGTACGGCAAGTCCTCCCCGTTCGACTTCGTCTTCCACGGCGGCTCGGGCTCCACGGCCGAGGAGATCGCCACCGCGCTGGAGAACGGCGTCGTGAAGATGAACCTCGACACCGACACCCAGTACGCCTTCACCCGCCCGGTCGTGGACCACATGTTCCGCAACTACGACGCGGTCCTGAAGGTCGACGGCGAGGTCGGCACCAAGTCGAAGTACGACCCCCGCACGTGGGGCAAGGCCGCCGAGGCCGGCATGGCCGCGCGCGTCACCGAGGCCTGCGCGAACCTGCGCTCCACGGGCACCAAGCTCAAGTAGTCACACCGGCTCGTGCGGCAGCTCACGCAGCGGCTCGCGCGGCAGCGGCTTTTCGGAAGGGCCCGGCTCCACCGTCTGCGGACGGCGGGGCCGGGCCCTTCCCGCGTGTCCGCATCCCCCATCCCCCAGACTGGGGTCATGTCTCTTCACCAGAACCTTCTCGGGGGCCCCGCCCCCACCCACCTCCCCGACGAGCCGGGCATCGCGGCCATCACCGCGGGCACCCCCGCCGTCGAGGTGGCCGCCGCGCACCCGACCTCCTCCCTCGCCTGGGCCCTCCTCGCCGACGAGGCCTTCGCGGCCGGCCGCACGGTCGAGTCGTACGCGTACGCCCGTACGGGCTACCACCGCGGTCTGGACGCGCTGCGCCGCGCCGGCTGGAAGGGCCACGGCCCGGTGCCGTGGGAGCACGAGCCGAACCGCGGCTTCCTGCGCGCCCTGAACGCGCTGGCCCGCGCGGCCGGTGCGATCGACGAGAAGGAGGAGTACGAGCGCTGCTCGACCTTCCTGCGCGACTCCTCCGAGACGGCCGCGGACGTCCTCGCGGTCTGAGCTCCGCGGTCCGAGCTCTGCGGTCTGGGGCCTGATGTCCGAGGCCTGAGACCGGCGCCTTCGGCGCCCGGCACGGGCGGGTTCCCGCACGGGGCCCGCCCGGTCGCGGGACGTGACGTGCGCCACTGACTATTGAAGCCCTGCGGCACGACGGTCTTATGATGCGGACAGGGGACCGGAGCTCCACTCACCTCACCGGAAGGAGCGGACCGCTACCCGGAAGCACGTATCGAGGAGACAGCGATGTCGCACGCCCTTGATGCCTCCGGAGACGGCGGTTCGGACACCCCGAACCTCGACTTCGCCGGCACGACCCCCTACGAGGACTACGTCCAGGCGGACGTCCTCACCCACCTCCAGCACCTGCGCTCGGACGACCCGGGCGAGATGGTCTTCCTGGTCACCACCCAGGTCATGGAGCTGTGGTTCACGGTCATCGTCCACGAGTGGGAGACCGCCGCGCAGGCGCTCCGCGAGGACGAGCTCCCCGTCGCGATGGACGCGCTGAAACGATCCCTCCGCGAGCTGGAGGCCCTCAATTCCTCCTGGCGCCCCCTCGCCCAGCTGACGCCGGGCCAGTTCAACGCGTACCGCGCCGCCCTCGGCGAGGGCTCCGGCTTCCAGTCGGCGATGTACCGCCGGATGGAGTTCCTGCTCGGCGACAAGGCCGCCTCCATGCTGGTCCCGCACCGCGGCGCCCCGCGCGTCCACGCGGAGCTGGAGAAGGCCCTCCAGGAGCCCAGCCTCTACGACGAGGTGCTGAGCCTCCTCGCCCGCCGCGGCCTCGCGGTCCCGGCGTCGGTCCTCGACCGCGACCTCTCCCAGCGCTACGAGCCCTCGCCCGAGGTCGAAGCCGTCTGGACGGCCCTGTACGCGGCCCCGGACGCCCACCCCGACCTGCACCGCCTCGGCGAGGTCCTCACCGACGTCGCCGAGCTGGTCTGGCGCTGGCGCAACGACCACCTGGTCGCCACCCGGCGCGCGATGGGCGCGAAGACGGGCACGGGCGGCTCGGCCGGCGTGACCTGGCTGGAGAAGCGCGCCCAGAAGAACGTCTTCCCGGAACTCTGGACGGCGCGCAGTCATGTCTGAGCAGACCACCGGCACGACCCCGAGCGTCGACCTGGCGGCCCGCGCCGAAGCACTGGACGCGGCCGACCCCCTCGGCAAGCTCCGCGACCGCTTCTCCCTCCCCGAGGGCGTGGTCTACCTCGACGGCAACAGCCTCGGCGCGCTCCCCGCAGGGGTGGCCGCCCGGCTCGCCGAGGTCGTCACGGAGCAGTGGGGCGCCCGCCTGATCCGTTCCTGGACCGAGGGCGAAGCCAACTGGTGGAACGCCCCGGAGCGGATCGGCGACCGGATAGCCCCGCTGGTCGGCGCCGCCGCCGGCCAGGTGGTCGTCGGCGACTCCACCAGCGTCAACCTCTTCAAGGCCCTGGTCGCCGCGGCCCGGCTGGCCGCGCCCGGCCGGACCGAGCTGCTCGTGGACGCAGCCACCTTCCCCACCGACGGCTACATCGCCGAGTCGGCGGCCCGGATGACGGGCCTGCGCGTCGTCCCGGTCGACCCGGCCGCCGCCGGGGCGGCGATGGGTCCGGACACCGCCGTGGTCCTCCTCAACCACGCCGACTACCGCACCGGCCGCCTGCACGACCTCCCCGGCCTCACCGCGGCCGCGCACGCCGCCGGGGCGCTCGTCGTCTGGGACCTGTGCCACACCGCCGGGGCGCTGCCCGTCGGCCTCGACGCGCACGGGGTGGACCTCGCGGTCGGCTGTACGTACAAGTACCTCAACGGAGGCCCCGGCGCTCCCGCGTACCTGTACGTCGCCGCCCGCCACCAGTCCGCCTTCGACTCCCCGCTGCCGGGCTGGAACGGCCACGCGGACCCGTTCGCGATGACCCCCTCCTACGAAGCGGCGCAGGGCGTGGTGCGGGCACGCGTCGGCACCCCGGACATCCTGTCGATGCTCGCGCTGGAGGCCGCCCTCGACGCGTGGGACGGGGTCGCGGTCGAGGACGTCCGCGCGAAGTCCCTCGCGCTGACCGACTTCTTCCTCGACTGCGTGGCGGCGTACGTCCCGGCGGGCAAGGTCGAGCTGGTCACCCCGACCGGGCACGAACAGCGCGCCAGTCAGGTGTCGCTGCGCACGGAGAACGCGGACGCGGTCATGCGCGAGCTCATCTCGCGGGGGGTGATCGGGGACTTCCGCGCCCCCGATGTCCTGCGCTTCGGATTCACCCCGCTGTACGTCGGCTTCGCCGACGCGGAGCGTGCGGCCCGCACACTGGGTCACATTTTCGGGTGAACCGGTAGCGAAACGTCACATCACCGCGCGGGCGGGGCTACGGCCCCGCCCGCGCCGGTATCTGCTCGGCCCGCCACGGAGGGGGCCGTTCAGGCCTGATACGGTCCCGCTCTGCCGGATCACCGGAACATCAGTCCCCCTTGTCCCATGCGTTACCGGAGGTTGAGCCGATGACGGACCCCGCAGTCGAACGGGACGCCGCCGAGGCCGCCTCGGCCTTCTCCCATCCGCCCGTAGCTCCCGACGCGACGGCCGCCTACGGTGAACACCCCGACCAGATCGTCGACTTCTACGCCCCGCGCGGGGAGTCGGCGCAGCCGGGCATCGCGCGTTCCGCGCCGCTGGTCGTCGTCCTGCACGGCGGGGCCTGGCGCGGCCCGTACGACCGGCAGCACATCACCCCCTTCGTGGACTTCCTGGCCCGCCGGGGTTTCGCCGTCGCCAATGTCGAGTACCGGCGGGGAAGCTCTCTCCCCCACCAGGACGCCGAGGGCCCCGTGGCGGGCCGCTGGCCCGAGACCTTCGACGACGTGGCCGCCGCCCTCGGCGCCCTGCCCGGGCTGGCCGCCGGCAGCCTGCCGGAGGCGGACCCGCGCCGCACGGTGCTGACCGGCCACTCGGCCGGAGGCCACCTCGCGCTGTGGGCCGCTGCCCGTCACGTGCTCGCGTACGACGCCCCGGCCGGCTGGAGGCTGCCTTCGCCGCCGCTGCTGCGCGGCGTGGTGGCGCTGGCCCCGATCGCGGACTTCACCGTGGCGGAGGAGCTCGGGGTGTGCGGCGGAGCGTCGGCGCAGCTCCTGGGCGGGGCGTCCGCCTTCGCGGAACGCCGCCCGTACGCCGACCCGGCGGCGCTGCTCCCGACGGGCATCGCCACGGCGGTGGTCCAGGGGCGGAGCGACATCGTGGTCCCGGAGGCGGTGGCGGAGGCCTACGTGGCGGCGGCCGCGCTGGCGGGGGAGATGGTGGGGCTGACCCTGCTGGACGGGGTCGGCCACTTCCCGCTCATCGACCCGGCGGCGGACGCGTGCGCGGTGGTGGCGGAGGAGATCTCGCAGCTGGCCTGGTAGCTGCCCGGGTACGCCGAAGGGGCGGCCGTGTCGGGCCGCCCCTTCGGGTTGGTGCAGGTACCGCCGTACGGCCTACAGGAACGAGTTGATCTCGATCGTCTCGGTGCGGCCGGGGCCGACGCCGATCGCGGAGATCGGGGCGCCCGACATCTCCTCGAGGGCCTTGACGTACGCCTGGGCGTTCTTCGGGAGGTCCGCGAAGGTCTTGGCCTTGGTGATGTCCTCGGACCAGCCGGGGAAGTTTTCGTAGATCGGCTTCGCGTGGTGGAAGTCCGTCTGCGAGTACGGGAGCTCCTCGACGCGCTTGCCGTCGATCTCGTACGCGACGCAGACCGGGATCTCTTCCCAGCCGGTCAGCACGTCCAGCTTGGTGAGGAAGAAGTCCGTCAGGCCGTTGACGCGGGTCGCGTAGCGCGCGATCGGAGCGTCGAACCAGCCGCAGCGGCGGTCACGGCCGGTGGTCACACCGCGCTCGCCACCGATGCGGCGCAGGGCCTCGCCGTCCGCGTCGAACAGCTCGGTCGGGAACGGGCCGGCGCCGACGCGGGTCGTGTACGCCTTCAGGATGCCGATGACGCGGCTGATCTTCGTCGGTCCGACGCCCGCACCGGTGCAGGCGCCACCGGCGGTCGGGTTCGAGGAGGTGACGAAGGGGTACGTGCCGTGGTCGACGTCGAGCAGGGTGCCCTGGCCGCCCTCGAAGAGCACGACCTTGTCCTGGTCGAGCGCCTTGTTGATGATCAGGGTGGTGTCGGCGACGTACTGCTTGATCTGCTCCGCGTAGCCGAGCAGCTCTTCGACGATCTGCGCCGACTCGATCGCGCGGCGGTTGTACAGCTTCGTGAGGAGCTGGTTCTTGCCCTCGAGCGCCGCTTCGACCTTCTGGGTGAGGATCGACTCGTCGTAGAGGTCCTGGATCCGGATGCCGACGCGGTTGATCTTGTCCGCGTAGGTCGGTCCGATGCCGCGGCCGGTCGTACCGATCTTGCGCTTGCCGAGGAAGCGCTCGCCGACCTTGTCGAGGGTGACGTTGTACGGCGTGATCACGTGCGCGTTGCCGCTGACCAGCAGCTTCGAGGTGTCGATGCCGCGCTCGTTCAGGCCGCGCAGCTCGGAGAGCAGGACGGCCGGGTCGATGACGACACCGTTGCCGATGACCGGGGTGCATCCGGGGGAGAGGATGCCGGAAGGGAGAAGGTGCAGTGCGTACTTCTGGTCGCCCACGACGACCGTGTGGCCGGCGTTGTTGCCGCCCTGGTAACGCACTACATAGTCAACGGATCCACCGAGCAGGTCGGTGGCCTTTCCCTTGCCCTCGTCACCCCACTGAGCTCCGAGCAGCACAAGAGCGGGCACAGGCGTACACCTCTTCCGGATGGGGCATGTCCAAGGTCAGGGGGCGTACGACGATGTACACCGCAGGCTGAGCCGTCGGACCGGTACCCCGGAATAGACGAAGGCCCTGGCGCAATAGCGCAAGGGCCTCTTGCACAAAGATGCTACCCGAGGAAGGACCGAGGTGTCGGCTCCAGAGCCCACCATGAGCCATGCGGGCGCGCCGGTAGGCGGCCTGCTCGTGCTCGTCGACCCGGTCGCCCGCCGTCTTGACGGCGAGTCCGTGCGAATCGCGAAAGATGTGTTGTCAGCGGGGGCGGCGGCAAAAATTTGTCTCCCGGACTCACAGGAGGAGTTTGCGCGGGCCCTCGCCCGCCGGGGTCATCGGCAGCCGGTGATCGTGGGCGACGACCGCGCGCTCGTACGGGCCGTCGGGCTGCTGCACCGTGAGCGGGCGCTGTCCGCCGGGGCCGTTTCGCTGATTCCGGTGGGGCCGGCGGGGTCGCTGGTACTGGCGCTGCAGCTCGGCGTGCCGCTGTCGGCCGTGTCGGCCGCGCGGGCGGTCCTGGACGGGGCCGTCGGCATGCGGGACCTGCTGGTCGACGACAGCGACGGGGTCGTGCTGGGCGGGATCGGCATCCCGCCGCCGCCCGTGGGGGCCCAGGCCGGGTCCCGGGCGGGGTCCGGGGGCGTGCCGCGGCCGGCCGGGCCGTCGGTGTGGAACGCGTACCGCTCGCTGGTCCGTACGTTCGTCCGCCCGCCGGCGGGGGTTACCTCCGTCACCGGATCCGGCGGGGGCCACCGGCTGCGGGTGGAGGCCGACGGGGTGGTCCTGGCGGACGTGGACCGGCTGGTGGAGGGCGTCACCGTGTCGGCCCGGGAGGGCGACGGGCTGGCGGACGTGCTGGTCCGGATGGGGGCGGTGACGACGTCCGGCTTCGGCTCCGGTTCCGGCCTTGGCTCCGGTCTCGGTGCTGGTCGTGGGCCCGGCTCGGATCCAGGCTCGGACTCCGGCTCTGCTCCCGGTTCTGGTTCCGGTCGGGTGGTGCGGGCGCGGGCGTCGGCCGTGACGGTGTCCGGGGAGGATTTCCGCTACCGGTCGGACGTCGGAATCACCGGTCCGGTCCGCCGCCGTACGTGGACCTTGCACCCCGGGGCGTGGGGGCTGACACTGCCGCTGCAGCGCTGACGAGGGGCGGGGAGGGCGGGGCCATGGCCGGGAGCGTGGACGTGGGTGAGGCACCTGTGCCCGTGCCGGGTCCGGCGGACGGCCCGGGCGGCGTCGGGCCGCCCGGGGAGGCGGCCGTTCGGGATGCGCTCGGCGACTGGCGGCGGGATGCCCTGCTGCTCTGCGTGCTGCCCGCGCTCTGCTGGCCCGCGGTGATCGGGGCACTCGTCACCCGCCCCGCGCCCTTGCGCGTGGTGTTGCTGGGGCTGCTGTGCCTGCCGGTGCTCGTCGGACTCCGGGAGCTGTACGTGGTCCGGCGCGTGCGGGGCCTCCTGCGCGCCCCGGGGCTGCTCTGGACCCGGTACGACGTCGAGGTGGTGCGCGGGCGAGGCCTGCCACCGCTGCTCGCCCTGGGCGGCGCCGGAGCGGGCCGGGTACTGGCTCTGGGGCCCCTGGGGTCCCTGGGGCCTTGGGCGCCGGCGCCCAAGGCGGACGCCTGCGGCCCGCCGCCGGAGCGGTTCGTGTGGCTGGCCGGTGCCCCGGGGCCCGGAGCGGTGGTGTGGGCGCCGGGCGCCCGGCAACTGGGCCGGGCCCGGAGGCTGTGGCGGCGGGGCGCACTCAGGCGGAGGCAGCCGCCTCGATGAGGTCGCAGACCGGCCCGGGCCGGGAGGCGAGGGACGCGTGGCTCGCGTCGAGCTCGACGGTCTTGCGGGGGTTCATGCGGGCGGCCATGCGGCGCTCGTTGTCGGGGTGGATCATGCGGTCGGCGGTGGAGACCTGGTACCAGGACGGCTTCGCGCGCCAGGCGGGCGCGGTGACGGCGTCGCCGAAGGTGGAGGCGAGGGGAGCCTTCTGGGTCACGGCCATGACCAGGGCTTCTTCGGGGGTGAGGTCCTGGGCGAAGCTCTCGTGGAACTTGTCCTGCTTGATCCAGAGATAGCCGTCGGAGTCGGGGGCGATGTTCTCGAACGCCGCCGGCGGCTTCTCCTGGCTGATCCCGCCGGGGCTCTCGCCCGCGTCGGGCGCGAAGGCGGCGACGTAGACCAGGCCGGTGACGTTGGGCAGGTCCCCGGCTTCGGTGATGACTGCTCCGCCGTACGAGTGGCCCACGAGGAGCACCGGCCCGTCGATCTGCCGGACCATCTTGCGGGTCCGCTCGGCGTCGTCGGCCAGGGAGGTCAGCGGGTTCTCGACGGCGTGCAGGTCGGTGTATCCGCGGCGGTGGAGCTCGCCGATGACCTCGGCCCAGTGGGCGGCGCCGCCCCAGAAGCCGTGGACGAGGACGATGGCGGGGGTGCGGACGGGGCTGTCGGCCATGAGGTTCTGCTCCTGAGTCCGGTTTCCGTGTCCCGTGTCGGGTTGGAGGCCCCCCGGTCCACGTTAGGCGGATGGCCCATCAGCCGCCATGGCGGCACTGCGGTCCATCAGGCCCAGGAGTTCCGCTTGCGTGAACTCGAAGAACGCCGCCGTCTCGGCGATCCGGGGCCCGCCGTGGAGTCGGAGCCGAGGCCGGCCGCCCTCTTCATCGTGTCGTCTGTACTGCGCCTGGGCGCCGAGGAGTTGGGGAAGCGCGCGGAACCCGTGCAGGCGAACGCCGCCGGCTGGCCGGGGAGTGGCCGGGGCCGCGCCGACCCTCGGCTGGACCCTTGATCCACTCTTGTCCGAAAAGTTGTCCACAGCTGTGGACAACTTTTCGGAGTGGCCTAAGCGGGGGTCACCAGCCGGGTCTCGTACGCGAACACCGCCGCCTGCGTGCGGTCCCGCAGGCCCAGCTTCACCAGGATCCGGCTCACGTGCGTCTTGATGGTGGACTCGGCGATGATCAGGCGATCCGCTATCTCCGCGTTGGATAGCCCCTGGGCGATCAGCACCAGTACCTCGGTCTCCCGCTCCGTCAGCTCCGTGACCCCCGCGGAACCCACCTGCGGCCGGGTCTCCGACAACTTCGAGAACTCCGTGATCAGCCGCTTGGTCACGGAAGGGGCCAAGAGGGCCTCCCCGGCGGCCACCACCCGCACCCCGTCTGCCAGTTGACGGGCCGAGGCGTCCTTGAGGAGGAACCCGGAGGCTCCGGCCCGCAGCGCCTGGTACACGTACTCGTCGAGGTCGAAGGTCGTCAGGACCAGCACCTTCGCGTCCGTGTCGGCGGCCACGATCTCCCGCGTCGCCTCCAGGCCGTTCATCTCCGGCATCCGGATGTCCATCAGCACCACATCCGGCTTCAGCGCCGCCACTTGGGCAATGGCCTCCCGCCCGTTCACCGCCTCCCCGGCCACTTCGATGCCGTCCATCGCGTTCAGCAGGACGGAGAAGCCCTCACGGACCATCATCTGGTCGTCGACGATGAGCACTCTGATCGTCATGCCGGATCCTTCGCCGGCTCCGGTCGGCTGGTGGCGACGGGTATGAACACCGCCACCTCGAACCCTCCGGACGCCCGCTCCCCGGCGGTCATCTCCCCTTCCAGCATGGCCACCCGCTCGCGCATCCCGGTGACCCCCTGCCCGGCCCCCGGGGAGGGCCTCACATCTCCGGTGCCGGCCTCGTTGACGATGCGCAGGCCCAGCCCGCCCAGCACGTACGAGATCTCGACCCCGGCGGCTGCGCCCGGTGCGTGCCGCAGGGTGTTGCTCAGGGCCTCCTGGATGATCCGGTAGGCCGAGAGCTCCACGCCCGGAGGCAGTTCGCGCACGGCGCCCGTCACGGTCTTGTCCACGCTCAGCCCGGCCTCCCGCACATTGGCCAGCAGCCCGTCCAGCGAGGCCAGCGTCGGCTGCGGGGCGTCCGGCGCCTCGTAGTCCGCGGAGCGGACGACACCCAGCACCCGGCGCAGCTCGGTCAGGGCCGCCACCGCGTTCTCCCGGATGGTGACGAACGCGGCCTCCAGCTCCGGCGGCGGATTCTTCACCCGGTAGGGAGCTGCCTCCGCCTGGATGGCCACCACCGACATGTGGTGGGCGACCACGTCGTGGAGCTCCCGCGCGATCGTGGTCCGCTCCTCCAGCAGGGTGCGCCGGTCCCGCTCGACGGCGGTGACCTCCTGCTGCGCGGTGACCTCCTGCTCCGCCTGCTTGCGGATGTTGCGGATGCTCACCGCCAGCAGGGCGAGCGCCGAGGCGAAGGCCATCGGGCCGACGTTGATGGTCTGGCCGTGGCCGAGCACGATGGACGTCCCGATGCCGATGGCCAGCGTGACCACCCACATCCAGCCGGCCGTCCGCGGAGTGGTCCGCATCGCCACCAGCGTCACCGTCGCGAGGTAGGAGAAGAAGGTGGCGGGGATCCAGGGCCAGTTGGGATCGGAGCCGCTGACGACCGAGAAGACCATGGTGACCGCCACGGCGACCCAGAACGCCCCCAGCGGCCGCACCAGGGTCATCGCGATCGGGGTGGCCGCGAGCAGCCCCATCACCAGGGCACCGGCCTGGGGCAGTCCGGTGGTGATCGAGGCGAAGACCACCACGAAGAACGCGATCACGCAGACGGCAGCGTGCGGCAGGTGTGCGGCCTCCACGCGTATCCGCTTCGGGAGCCGCCGGGTGATCGGCCCGTCCGTGCGCATCGGGGGCAGGGGTCGGTAGGCGAAGGCGTCGGTGATCAGAGCCTGGCGCAGGCTCTGGATGAAGCCCGAAGCCAGCCGGATCTCGGGTGCCCGGGGGGTCGCCCCGGGGGTCGTCTCGGTCATGCTCCCCACGGTAGGTGGGCCCTGGCCTGGTCCGCGTCGCCGCTGAAGGGGATTTCCCGGGGTCCCCCTCAAGTACTACCGGGGCCGTTTCAGTAGCCCGTCGGACGGATCAGGCCCGTCTCGTACGCGAACACCGCCGCCTGCGTGCGGTCCCGCAGGCCCAGCTTCACCAGGATCCGGCCCACGTGCGTCTTGACCGTCTGCTCGGCCAGGATCAGGTGCTCGGCGATCTCCGCGTTGGACATGCCCTGGGCGACCAGCGACAGGACCTCCGTCTCCCGCTCCGTCAGCTCGTCGATCCGCGCCTTCGAAGGCGCCCTCGGAGCCCCCAGCCGGGAGAACTCGGTGATCAGCCGCTTGGTGATGTTCGGCGCGAGCAGCGCCTCCCCGGCCGCGATCACGCGGACCGCCTCCGCCAGTTGATCCGCGGAGGCGTCCTTGAGGAGGAACCCTGAGGCGCCCGCGCGCAGCGCCTCGTACACGTACTCGTCGAGGTCGAAGGTGGTCAGCACCAGCACCTTCACCGCGGAGCCCGGGGCAGCGGTGATGAGGGAGGTGGCCTCGATGCCGCCCATCCCGGGCATCCGGATGTCCATCAGGACCACGTCCGGCGACAGTTCGGCGACCTTGGCCACGGCCTCGGCGCCGTCGACGGCCTGGCCGACGACCTCGATGTCGGGCTGGGCGTCGAGGAGCACGGTGAAGCCCTGGCGGACCATCATCTGGTCGTCGGCGATCATCACCTTGATCGGGGCAGCGGTCATGAGTCCTCAGTCCTTCTTCGTCGTCTCCGGGGCGGGGAAGGGCCCGCCGCCCGGGGACACGGGATCCATCGGCAGCACGGCGCTCACCTCGTACCCTCCGTCGGGGCGGGGGCCGGCGGCCAGCTCGCCCCCCAGCATGCCCGCTCGCTCCCGCATCCCCAGCAGCCCGTGCCCCCCTCCCATGGTGGGCGGGGCCGGCCGGGTGGGAGCGGTGTTCGCGACGCACAGGTGCACATCGCGGGGCCCGTAGGCGACGCCGACCTCCACGCGGGAGCCGGGTGCGTGGCGCAGGCAGTTGCTCAGCGCCTCCTGCACGATCCGGTACGCGGTGAGCTCCACCCCGGGGGACAATGGGCGGCGGATCCCCGCGATCTCGGTGGTGACATCGAGCCCGGCGGCCCGCACGTTGTCCACGAGGCCGTCCAACTCGGCCAGGGTGGGCTGCGGGTGGTGCGGACCGGCGGCCTCGTCGGGGTGCTCGGAACGCAGCACCCCCAGGACGCGGCGCAGTTCCGTCAGGGCCTCCACGGCATTCGCCCGGATCCCGGCCAGGTTCTCCTTGAGCTCCTCCGACGGGTTCTCCACGAGATAGGGGGCCACCTGGGCCTGGATGGAGATCACCGACATGTGGTGCGCGACGACGTCGTGCAGCTCGCGGGCGATCCGGCTGCGCTCCTCCAGCAGGGTGCGCCGGGCGCGCTCCTCTTCGGTGAGGGTCTCCTGCTGCACGAGCTGCGTGCGGGCCAGCCGGGTCGCGCGCAGGGCGTAGCCGAGGAGGCCGGTGAAGGCGAACAGGAGGATCGCCCCGGGGGTGCCGGTGCCGCTGTGCTCGGGCCTGAAGAGGCCCTCGGCGATCCCGGTGCAGGCGACGACGACGGTGACCGCGCCGGCGGTCACCCGGGGCGGCACCCGCAGGGCCACCAGCAGCAGCACCGGGGCGAAGGCGAACAGCCCGGCGGGCATCCACGGCCAGCTCTGGCCCTGCCCGACGTGCCCGTGGATCTGCCCGGCGATCAGTCCGGCCGCGGTCAGGCCGAGCCAGTACCCGGCCATGGGCCAGCGCATCGCGATGACGATGGACCCGCCGACCATGGCCGCCAGCAGCGGCCTGATGGAGCCGTGGACCTCGTAGTGGTTGCTGAGCTGCTCCGTGGTGACGGAGAAGAAGGCCAACGCCAGATAGAGGAGCACCACGTGCGGGAGCCAGGCCAGCCAGCGCGGTTTCGACATCCTCGGGAGGGGATCGGCCCTCAGGTCCAGGAGCCCCCGTGCCACGCTCCCCAACACGGCGGATGCCTTGACGGGGGAGGCCCCCGGCTCTCCGCCGCCCGCGGTCGCGGCCACGGCCGCGTTCTGGGCCGGACCCGTGCCCGTGCCAGGGGTCGGGGGCTCGCTCTGCTCGTTCACGTGGTCCAGCCTAGGCATGGAGGGTCTCCTTGGCGGGAGCCACCGGCCCGGTGACTGTGCTTTCACCGGCCGGAGTTGAGTCGGTGCGGGCTTCGGGGGAGGCGGTCCCCCGGGTCAGGGCGGCGGACGAGGCGACGATCAGCGAGGGGACGGCCGGCGTCCCGGAGGAGCCGCGCCGGCTCCGGCGACCGGGGCGGTCGCCGACCTGCTCGTAGGTGTGGAAGGCGGCCCAGCAGACCACCAGCGCGGCCGCGAACACGGGCAACCAGAGCAGCCGGACGGCTATCCACTCCGCGGAAGCGGGCACGGTGTGCAGGCCGGGCAGATCGGTGGAGACCAGCAGTCCCAGGGCGGTGACGGCCATCATCGCGGTCTGGTGCCACAGGAAGATCGTCATGGCGGACAGGTTCACCAGCGCCACCTTCGCCCAGGCCCGGGGCCGGCTCATCGCCCGGGCCAGCGGCTCCCGCAGCAGCAGCGCCAGCCCGCACTGGGCCAGGCCGAACGCCACGGCGGCCAGGGTCGGCGGGTTCAGATTCGAGATCGCGGCTCCGGGGACGCCGACCATCGAAGCGGGGTACCCGCCCCAGAGGATCAGTGCGGCCGTGGCGGCGATCCCGCCGCCCAGCAGGAGGGCGGCCGGGGTGCGCCGGGCGAAGGCACCCCGGGACCAGGCGGCGCCCAGGGTGTAGGGCACGAGCCAGCCGGCGGCCACATTGACCCAGCCGATCCACTCGGGCCCGCCGAATCCGAAGCGCCAGACATCGACGGAGGCCACCACGGCCAGCGGCCACAGCGGGCTCAGCCGGGCGACGAGCGGGGTCGCGGCGGTGAGCGCGGCGAAGACGAGGAGGAACCACAGGGGGGACAGGACGAGCCTCAGCAGCGTCCGGACGGTGTCCGTCCCGACGCCGCCGAGCAGCATGCCGCCGGCGGCGACGCTCCAGAGGACCAGGACGGCGGCGACCGGCCGGAGCAGCCTGCCGAGACGCCGGCGGACCCACTGCCCGTACGGGATTCCGCGGTCGCGCGCCGACTCGTACCCCTGGGCCGCGACGTGGCCGCCGACCAGGAAGAAGACGGCCAGGGTCTGGAACACCCAGGAGACCGGGGCCAGTCCGCTCATGTGGGCCAGCGGGCTGGTGGTGCTGAGGCCGCCGTCGGCACTGGTCAGTGCGGTGACCAGCCAGTGGCCCAGCACCACGCCGAGGATGGCGAAGGCCCGGAGCGCGTCCACGGCCCGGTCCCGGTGGGCGGGGGTTCCGGCGTCGATGCGGTCCGCGAGAACGGACCAGCGGGTCTGCGGTTCACGCACGCGCACGGGAGACCTCCGGAGCAGTGGGGGCGGACGGGGCGAGGAGGGCGGTGGGGGCGGTGAAGGCGGTGAGGGACGAGGCGGAGGCGTCGGGAGCGGAGCCCGGGACGGGCCGGGCCGCCGGGGAGGAGCCGAGCACGATCCCGGCCAGGCCGTTCAGGGACTCGGTGCCCGGCTTGAGGTAGTCGCTGTGGCCGCCGGAGCCGGCCGCGAAGGGCAGGGCGCCGAAGGCCGGGTCCACGGGATCGGCGGCGAAGCCGATCCCGCCGACGCGCACGTGCGGGACACCGGAGATCCAGTCGTCGCCGCCCCGGCCGGCCCAGACCCGGGCCCGGGTCGGCAGGTCCGCGGCGGAACCGGCCCCCGTGCCCGGACTGCCGAACAGTGCGATGTCGGTGACCTCGGGACCCGTCACCGTACGGGCGCAGACGACGGATCCGTAGGAGTGGCACAGGAGCGAGAGGTGGGCCCCCGGGGCGGCCAGCCGGGCCAACCGGGGCAGGAAAGGGCCGAGTTCGGCGGCGGCCTCGTCGGCGCGGCCGGTGGTCAGGACGGCCGGGCTGACCGTGCCGGGGGTGTCGTACCCGAGCCAGGCGGCCACGGCGGAGCGGGGGTGCTCGGCGCGCAGGCGCTGCTGAAGGGCGACGGCCCCGTCGCGGAACCTCTGGTAGGTGTCCAGCGTCGTGTCCGACCCGGGAACCAGGACGGCGACCCGGTCGGCGGTCTCCAGATCGCCGAACACCTCTATCGCGCGGCCCTTGCCGCGCCCGTCGAAGACGAGGAACCGCGCATCGCCGCCCGCCTCCATGGCCCGGAGTTTCGCCGCGCGGCCGTGGCGGCCGGCACCCTCGGCCGTACGGGCCGCCTCGGCGAGGTTGGCGAGGTGGGCGGCGTACCGGTCGGGGAGGGCGGCGCCTTCGCCGAGGACCGCAGGGGCCGGCGCGGGGACGTCAGGGGAAGCGGCGGCGGACACGGGGAACACCACGGCCGCGGCCACGAGCCCGGCCAGCAGCGTGCGGCGCAGACGGCCGCTGCCGCGGCCGTCGGGACGTGCGGTGGGTCGCGGTCGGCGGCTCATGAGTCCGTTCCTTCGCTCGTGCCAGAGGGGTGTTGGTGCGTTGGTGCGTTGTTCTCTGGTCACGAACTTAGGAATCGGGAGCCCTGGTCGGCGTCCCACCGGAGAGCCCACTTCCCAAGTAGCTCTCAGGTATGACAGGGGCTACTCAGAGGGCGGTTCGCGGCTGAGCTGGTGCTCGGGCGGGTTGAGTACGGGTACTCATGTGGCGGGTGGCCGGTCGGCCGCATCGTACGGACATGAGATCAACTCTTCTCCCGAAGTCCCTGCTGGTGGCCGCACTCAGCGGAGTCGTCGTCCTGGCCGGCCTCGGCACGCAGAACGCCACCGCCGCTCAGACCTCCGCGGTCGCTCAGACCTCGGCGGTCGTTCAGACCTCCGCGGTCGCCGCCGTCGCGGTGAGCGACGCGGACGCCGAGGTCCGGTTCCTCGAAATGGCGGACCTCATCTGGCAGAGCTGCGCCCCGGACCTCTCCGAAACCCCCGACGGAGTGGCCGCCCCCACCGCGGTGGAGCCGATGCCCGACTCCGTCCAGCCGGTCCTGGTCGACCCGGTGCCCCTGGATTCGACGGAGGAGTGCGTGGCCCAGTGGCACCAGCCGCGCATCAGCCGGGCGTTCTCGGAGACGAACACGGGCACGGGCACCTACGAGGAGCTGCGGAACAAGCTGATCGGCCTGAAGTACCCGGCGGCGCGGATCCACCGCATGCCCGACTTCAACGGCAAGCCCGTGGTACGGCTCGACCTGCGCGTGGGGGCGGATCACCTGGCCCTGGAGGTGACCGACATCGGCAACAGCGTGATGATCGAGGCCTTCGGCGCTCCGGAGGGCGTGAGCGTGACCGAGGTGCGGTTGCGGCGGCTGCTGGACCTGTCCTTCTGAGACGGATCCCGGGGCCTAGTCCGCCGCCGTCAGGGAGTCGGCGAGCGGGTCCACGAGCGGTTCGACGAAACCGGCGCGCCAGCGCGGGGCCGGGTCCTGTCCGGGGCTGGTCCAGTACTCCCGGGCGCCGGCGACCCGCCCGTCCCGTACGGTCCACAGGGAGACGGCGCGGTAGACGACGTGGTCCTGGGGTATCTCCACCTCGGTCACGACGAGATCGCCGTCCGCGAGGATCCGGAGCACGTCGACGGATCTCTCGTCCGCATAGTCGTCATCACTGATGACGGCGATGAAGTTGTCGCGACCGACGATGCGTTCGCTGCTCACGGGCCATTCGATCACCGCGTCCTCGGTGATCAGCAGGGCCACTCCGTCCCAGTCGCGTGCCTCGATCCGCTCCCACAGTCGTGCCACTACCTTCAACGGCTCCATGTGCCGCAGTGTGCGGGGGGACCGTGGAAGGCAACAAGCTTTGCCTACAGGCTTATTGACTTCGACATAATCAGCGCCGCCGGTACGTGAGCGGGAGCGCCGTGCTGCCGTCGAGCTCCCGCACCAGGTTCCCGTTGGGGAGCAGCCGCAGGGTGCTCCGGCCGCCCGGCGAACACGACGGCGGCGCACCGGAGATCACCGTGGAGGGGTCGAGCCCGACGGTGTCGGTGGTGGCGGAGCGCAGCGGCGCGGTCCAGGCGCAGCTGAGTCCGGGGGCCTGGAGGGTCAGGGACATGACGATGGAGCCGGTGGTTCCGGGGGTGAGGGTGAGCTGCCAGCTCTGGTCCCCGTAGGTGCTCCGCCAGCTGCCGGCGTAGGCCTCGGGGAGTGTGGCCGGAGTGACGGAAGGGGCAGGAGCGGAGCCGTTTCCCGTTCCGGTTCCGGATCCTGTGCCGCTCTCGGCCCCGTCCACGGTGGCCCGCGGGCCGGAGGAGCCGGCCGGGGCGGCGCCGGAGCCGGAGCGGGGCGAACCGTCGCCGGATCCGCTCATGACGGTGTACACCGTGCCGCCCGCCGCGACGGCGACGACCGCGGCGACGGCGAGGAGCAGGGCCGTGGAGACGGCCGAGGTCCGGGAGCGGGCACGGCCGGGGCCAGGGCCAGGCCCGGGGCCAGGCCCAGGGCCGGAGTCCGTCACGGGCACGGGGGTGAGCGTCGGCGCGGGCGCGGGCGCGGGGGCAGGCATGGCCGGGCCCGGGTCCGCCGCGGTGCGCTGGGCGGGCACGGTCGGGGGCTCGGGCCGGTCCGGGCCTGCGTCGACGCGGTCCAGCAGGGCGATGGCGTGCTGCCCGAGCCGCGCGACGAGGGGCGCGGGCAGCCAGGACTCCGGGGTGTCCTGCCGTCCCGCGGCGAGCCGTTCGAGGAGCTCGGCGGGGGTGGGCCGGGCGGCCGGTTCCTTGTGCAGGCAATCGCTGACGACGCCGCGCAGTTCGGCCGGTACGCCGGCCAGGTCCGGTTCCGCTTCGGTGACGCGCATCAGGAGCGCGGCGATGCCTCCGGGCTGGTCCGGGTCCCCGAAGGGCAGCCGCCCGGTGGCGGCGTAGGCCAGTACCGAGCCGAGGCCGAACACGTCGCAGGCCGCGGTCACGGGGGTGCCGTTGATCTGCTCGGGGGCGAGGAAGCCGGGGGAGCCGAGGAGTTCGCCGGTCTGCGTCAGGGAGGGGTCGGCGGTGGCCCCCAGGGCGCGGGCGATGCCGAAGTCGATGACGCGGGGGCCGTCGGCGGTGAGCAGGATGTTGCCGGGCTTCAGGTCGCGGTGGACGAGGCCGGCGCGGTGGATGTCCTGGAGGGCGTACGAGAGCCCCTCGCCCAGGATCCGTACGGAGCCGGCCGGCAGCGGGCCGAAGTCGCGGCCCACGGCTTGGCGCAGGCTCGGCCCGGCGATGTAGGCGGTGGCCAGCCAGGGGATCTCCGCGTCGGGGTCGGCGTCGAGGACGGCGACGGTCCAGTTCCCGCCGACGAGGCGTGCGGCGTCGGCCTCGCGGCGGAAGCGGGTGCGGAAGTCGGGGTGGGCGGCGAGGTGGGGGTGGATCAGCTTGACGGCGGCGGTGCGGGTGCCCGTGCGGGGGCGGGTCCGGGTGCCGATGCCCGCGCCCGCGCCGGTCCCCACGCGTGTACCGGTACCCGTACCCGCGCCGGGGTCGTGGTCCTCGGCGCGGCCGAGGTAGACCTGGCCCATTCCGCCGGTGCCGAGGCGGGCGAGCAGGCGGTACGGACCGATGTGCTCCGCGTCGCGCGGGTGCAGTTGCTCCATGACAGGTGGTCCTCCCCCTGGGACTCGCCGGAGCCCGACAATAGTGCGGCCGGGCGCGATGCCGGTTGCGGGGGTGGGATTGCCTCGGACCGGCCGCGGGGACGGTGCTGCCGGGGTCCGGGACACGCTCGGGACGGGGATTCCACCAGGCGTACGGGCGGGGCGTGTTGGCATTCCGGGGCAGACGCGGAACCGTCCCCCGCGGAACCGGCCGGGGCGGTAGGGCGATCCAAGGAGGAGCAGCCAGTGCAGTTGCGCAACGTCGAACTCGTCGATGTCGATGCGTACGTCAGGATGCGGTGCGATCCCGTCATGATGGCCGACCTCGGCGGACCGCTTCCGCGCGAAGGCATGGAGGACAAGGTCCGGCGAGACGTCCACAGGGCGGCCGCGGATCTCGACTGGATCAAGATGATCGTCCCCGACCCGGCCGCGCCCGACGTCGTGGCGGGAACGGTGACCCTGTGGTCCCACGACTCCGAGGACGGGCCGGTGTCGGAGATCGGATGGATGGTCCTGCCGGAACACCAGGGGCGTGGACTGGGCAAACGTGCCGTCCGCACCCTGCTCGCACAGGCACGGGACGAGGACCGTTGGGGCCTCGTGCACGCGTTTCCCGCACGGAGCAATGGCGCGTCGAACGGCATCTGCCGCTCCCTCGGCTTCCGGTTCCTCGGCGAACGCGACGTGACGTTCGCGGACCGCGTCCTGCCGACCAACCACTGGGCCGTCGATCCCCGCACCATGCAGGCTCAGGCGTCCTAGGCGTCCTAGGCGTCCTAGGCGTCCTAGCCGGCCGGGGCGTCGGATGGCGGCGGCAGGGTGTCCAGGGCGGCCGACAGGCGTTCCAGGACGCGGACCGTTTCGGCGAAGCCGTCCTCGCCGAGGGCCTCCGTGAGGCGGGCGGCCAGGGACGCGTGGCCCGGGCCGATCCGGGCGACGGCGGCGCGGCCGGCATCCGTGGGGCGCAGCAGCTTCGCCCGGCGGTGGGCCGGGTTCGGGACGTACTCGGCGAGGCCCTTGTCGGCCAGCAGATCGGCGATGCGCTGCACGCTCTGCCGGGTGATGCCCATGGCCCGGGCGATGCCGGCGACGGGGAGCGGCTCGCGCAGTACGGCTCCGAGCACCTGCCACCAGGCTGCGGTCAGTCCCGCCGGGCGGGCCAGCTCCTCCGAGACGGAGAGGAGCTGGCCGTTGAGCCGGAACACCCCGAGGGCGGTGCGGCTCAGGAGGTCCTGCCGGGTGCGGAGGGGGAGGGGGTTCTCCCGCGATCCCCTGCCGCGCGCCGCCGGGGCCGCGCCGGCGGCCTCCGGGAGTTCCCCGGCGGACGGCTGCGGCGGCTCCGTACCCCGGGGGCGCGGTGCGGGCCGGTCAGGCATGGTTCGGGTCCGCCGCCATCAGGACCGGGTACGCGCTCGCGTCCGAGTCGTGGAACAGGCGGTACCAGGCGTCGAGCACGTGCGGCTCGTACACCCCGAGGCGGGCGAAGACCTCGCGGGCGAACGCCACCGGTTCCGTGGGGCCCGCCGTGATCAGGTCGCCGTCGGTGACCGCGTCGGCCTCGACGTAGCGCTCGGCGCCCCCGTAGCCCGGCTGGCCGCCGAGGTAGAAGGGGGCCGCGCTGGTGTGCGTACGTCCGTCCAGGACTCCGGCGCGCGCCAGGCCGGCCGTGGCTCCGCAGATCGCGGCGACCGGGACGCCCGCCGCCAGGAACTCCTCCCCCTTCGCCGCGAAGGGGGCCAGCTCGTCGCCCGTGTCCCACAGTCCAGCGCCGGTCAGGATGAGGAGGGCGGAGTCCTCGGGGCGCAGGTCCGCCAGGGCCAGGTCGGGCTGGATGCGGAGGCCGCCCATCGTGGTGACGGGCCCTCCGGCGGCGATGCCGACCGTGCGGACCTCGTAGCCGTGCTGGGTCAGGTGCGCCGTGGTGTGGCCCGTCTCCCAGTCGGCGTACGTGTCGTACACCGCCACGTGAACCGTGGGGCGGGACTCCGCCTGGGCCCCCGCCTGGGACTCCGTCCGGGTCTGCGCCTGGTTCTGCGTCTCCGCCTGCGTCTTCGTCTCGCTCATCGTGCTCGCCCTCTGGTGTCGCCGTCGCCGTGCGTCTGGTGTCTCCCTCTATGACAGTAGGCTGCCATGATGACAGCTTGCTGTCAATCCTTCCCCAGACAGACTGCCGAGACCCGCCCCCCACCCGCATACAGACCGCCGATATCCCTCCCCACCTGCACACTTCTACGGTTGCGGCCATGACCCCTCACGTCACCTCGGGCGCCACCGTCAAGGCCGCCGACCGCGCTCACGTCTTCCACTCCTGGTCCGCCCAGGCCCTGATCGACCCGCTCGCCGTGGCCAAAGCCGAGGGGTCGCACTTCTGGGACTACGGCGGCAAGCGCTACCTCGACTTCGCCTCCCAGCTGGTCAACACCAACATCGGTCACCAGCACCCCAAGGTCGTCGCCGCCATCCAGGAGCAGGCCGCCAGGCTCTGCACCCTGGCCCCCGGTTTCGCCGTGGACGTCCGCTCCGAGGCCGCACGCCTCATCGCGCAGCGGACCCCCGGCGACCTCGACAAGATCTTCTTCACCAACGGCGGCGCCGAGGCCGTGGAGAACGCCGTCCGCATGGCCCGGCTGCACACCGGCCGGCAGAAGGTGATGTCCACCTACCGCTCGTACCACGGCGCCACTTCTGCCGCGATCAACCTGACCGGCGACCCGCGCCGCTGGCCCTCGGACACGGCCGCCGCCGGCGTCGTGCACTTCTGGGGACCGTTCCTCTACCGCTCGCCCTTCCACGCGACGACCGAGGCCGAGGAGTGCGCCCGCGCCCTCACCCACCTCGCGGACACCATCGCCTTCGAGGGCCCGGCGACGATCGCCGCGATCATCCTGGAGTCGGTCCCCGGCACGGCCGGGATCATGACCCCGCCCCCCGGCTACCTGGCCGGCGTGCGCGAGCTCTGCGACCGCTACGGGATCGTCTTCATCCTGGACGAGGTCATGTCGGGCTTCGGCCGGACCGGCAAGTGGTTCGCCGCCGAGCACTTCGACGTCACCCCGGACCTGATCACCTTCGCCAAGGGCGTCAACAGCGGCTACGTCCCGCTCGGCGGCGTCGCGATCTCCGGCGCGATCGCCGAGACCTTCGCCACGCGCCCCTACCCGGGCGGGCTGACCTACTCCGGTCACCCCCTCGCCTGCGCCGCCGCCGTCGCGACGATGAACGCCATGGAGGAGGAGGGCATCGTCGAGCACTCCGCCCACCTCGGCGAGAACGTGATCGGCCCGGCCCTCGCCGAGATCGCGGAGCGCCACCCCTCGGTCGGGGAGGTGCGCGGTCTGGGCACCTTCTGGGCCCTGGAACTCGTACGGGACAAGGAGACGCGCGAGCCGCTCGTCCCCTACAACGCCGCGGGCGCCGACAACGCGCCGATGGCCGAGTTCGCTGCGGCCTGCAAGGCGTCCGGGCTGTGGCCGTTCGTCAACATGAACCGCACCCACGTCGTCCCCCCGTGCAACATCACGGAAGCGGACGCGAAGGAGGGCCTGGCCCTGCTGGACGACGCGCTGACCGTCGCCGACCGGCACGTTTCGGCCTGACCGAGCTCTGGTCGACGCCTGACCGGGCTTCACCGGGCCTGACGGGCAACCCCCGGGACCGAGGCCGGGGGTGGGTCCCGGACGGGCCGCGGGCAGCCTGTGAACAGGCTCCGAGCAGCGAGGACGACCCTGCGCGGGTGTTCTGGGAGGGGCCCGCGCAGGGTCAAATGATCAAGACGAGAAGAGAGGGCCGTCCGGATAACGGGCACTAAATCCACATACCGGCCACAAACCGATCGGTTTCGGCCGTGCTGCCTGGCCTAAGGTGTCCGAAGCCCACAGATGGAGACGGACCCCTATGCCAGGCAGCGGCGCTGTCACCCGCAACACACTTCGCCAGCAGATCGCGGACGCGCTGCGTGACGAGGTGCTCGCGGGGCGCCTGGCGGCCGGCAGCGAGTTCACCGTCAAACAGATCGCCGAGCAGTACGAAGTCTCGGCGACCCCCGTGCGCGAGGCGCTCGTCGATCTCTCCGCCCAAGGCCTGCTCGACTCCGTCCAGCACCGAGGCTTCCGCGTCCGAGTCTTCACCGTGGACGATTTCCGGGGCATGATCGAGGCTCGTACGTTGATCGTGGAAGGCATCTTCCGCAGGCTCGTGGAACGCGGCACCGCCCCCGGCTCCGGGGAACGGCTGGTCTCGGTGCGCCGCCGCGCGGAGGAGGCGCAGCGGGCAGCGCTGAACGGCTCGCTCGACGTGCTGATCGGCTATGACCTGCGCTTCTGGAGGGAGCTGAGCGGGCTGGTCGGCAACATCTACATCTCCGAATTCCTGCACCGGATCCGGGTGCAGTGCTGGGTATTCGCCGTGCCCTACCTGAAGGCGGAGCCGGACCGGCGCTTCGAGCTGTGGGCCGGCCACAACGAACTGATGGACGCGGTGACCCGCGCGGACGCCGAGGAGGTACGACGCCTCGTGCACGCGTACAACCAGCACGGACTCGACTGGGCCGCGGGCCTGAAGGTGGCCGGAGCATGAGCGGCGAGGGCGCAGTGAGCGCCGACCAGGAGAAGCAGGCCCCCACGGCCCCCGCGGCCCCGACGACCCCCGCCGGTGCGCGCTGGCTCGGTGCCGTCGGGCTGTCCGTCGTCGTCCCCGTCCCCGGTCCCGTACCGGAGCAGACCCTCACCACCCTGCGCGCGCACCTCGACGCCCACTGCGGCACGGGGCCCGGCGCCTGGGAACTCATCGTGGTCACCGGCGACGCCGCTGCCCCGCCGCCGGCCGCCGCCGCGGAACCCCGGATCCGGCTGATCCGCCTCGGCGAAGGCGCCGACAGCACTGACACCGGCGGCACCGGCAAGGGCGCCGCCCTCCGCGCCGGAGTGCTCGCCTCCGCCGGCGACCGGGTGCTCCTCACCGACGCCGCGCTCAGCACCCCGCT
This sequence comes from Streptomyces tatrensis, assembly GCF_049310065.1. NCBI lineage: Bacteria > Bacillati > Actinomycetota > Actinomycetes > Kitasatosporales > Streptomycetaceae > Streptomyces > Streptomyces tatrensis. The sequence continues at coordinate 5,187,918 of NZ_JBMDLB010000011.1, forward strand.
CGACGAGCTGGCCCGCCTTGAAGAACTCCTGGCCCCGGCCACGGACGGCACGGACGGCACAGACGCCACGCACGGCACGGACGCCGACGCACTCCCCGCCGTGGTCCTCGGCCGCTCCCGCGGCCGCCTGGTCCGCACCCTCGGCATCCCCGGCATACCGGGATTCCGTGCCGACACCTGCGCCTTCGCCCTCTTCGACGGCGACCGGGCCCGCGCCGCCTTCGGCGCCTCGACCATCGACGGACCGGCCATCGACGCCGAGGTCCTGCGCTGGGTCCGCCGCCAGGGCTGGCACGTGGCCGAGGTCGAACTCCCGCGCTCCCCGGCCCCTGCCAAGGCCGCGGTTCAGGTGCCGGCCCCGGCCCCGCGCCCCGATCGCCGCCGCGCCCTAGGCGACCTGTTCCGCCTCAACGCCGGCGGCCTCGCCGTGGCCGCCGCCTTCATCGCGCTCTCCCTCTACGTCTTCCAGGGCCTGTGGGCGGACCTCGACGGCGCCTACCTCGCGGACGCGCTCCAGGACCAGAACCAGTGGGAGTGGTTCGTCGGCGTCACCACCGACAACATCACCCACTTCCGCAACCCGCTCTTCACCCTCTCCCAGGGCATGCCCGACGGCGTGAACCTGATGGCCAACGCCACGATGCTCGGCCTGAACGTCCCGCTGATCCCGGTCACGCTGCTGTTCGGCGAGACCGTCACCTTCGCGCTGGTCCTCACGCTCGGCATGGCCGCCAGCGCCTGGACCTGGTACTGGCTGATCCGCCGCCGGTTCGTGCGCAGCCGCTGGGCTGCCGCCGCGGGCGGGGCGCTCGCCGCCTTCGCGCCGCCGATGGTCTCGCACGCCAACGGCCATCCGAACTTCGTCGTCCTCTTCATGATCCCGCTGATCATCGACCGGGCCCTGCGCCTGTGCGAGACCCGTGACGGTCGCAGTGTGACGCGTGACGGGGTACTCCTCGGGCTCTTCGCGACGTACCAGATCTTCATCGGCGAGGAGCCGCTGCTGATCGCCGCGCTGGGCATGCTGGTCTTCTGCCTGGCCTACCTCCTCGTCGCCCCCCGCCGCGCCCTCGCCGCCGCGCGGCCGCTGGGCTCCGGCCTGGTCGTGGCGCTCGGCGTGTGCCTGCCGCTGGTGGCCGTCCCGCTGTACTGGCAGTTCTTCGGCCCGCAGAGCTACCACTCGGTCCTGCACGGGGACAACGCCGGGAACAGCCCGCGCGCCCTGATCGAGTTCGCCGCCCGCTCCCTCTTCGGCGACCCCGAGACGGCCGGCAAGCTCTCCCTGAACACCACCGAGCAGAACGCCTTCTACGGTTGGCCCCTGCTCGCCTTCGGCGTGGCCGTGTGCGTGTGGCTGTGGCGGGGCAGGGCCGTACGGGCCCTCGCGATCACCGGCTTCACCGCGCTCCTGCTGTCCCTCGGGCCGTGGGTGCCCGTACCCCGCACGGAGATCGTGCTGCCGGGCCCCTGGCGCCTGATGATCAAGCTGCCGCTCTTCGAGTCGGTGATCGAGGGGCGCGTGGCGATGGTGTGCGCGCCCATCCTGGGCATCCTGCTCGCCCTCGCGCTCGACCGGATCCTGCGGCTGCGCTCGCGCGAGCTGCGCACGCTGGGCCTGCTGGGGGCGGCGGCCGCGCTGATCCCGGTCCTGCCACTGCCGCTGACCGTACGGGACCGCGCGCCGGTGCCCGCCTTCATCACCTCCGGGGACTGGAAGGGCTACGTCAAGGACGGGGAGGCACTCGTTCCGGTACCGCTGCCGGACCCGGGCCAGGCGGACGCGCTGCACTGGCAGGTGGAGGCGGACTTCGGCTTCCGGCTGGCCGGCGGCTACTTCAACGGCCCGTGGGGACCCGACCGGATCGGCATCTACGGGGCCACCCCGCGGCACCTCTCGAACCTCCTGCGCGACGTCCGCTACGGCGCCGAGCCGCCCGTGGTCGACGCCGGCTGGCGGACGCAGGCCCGCCAGGACCTGGAGTACTGGAAGGCCGGTGCGGTGGTCCTGCCCCGCCAGGACCGGGACGCGGAGCTGCGGGGACTGATCACCGGGCTGCTGGGCCGGGAGCCGGAGCAGGTGCGCGACGTGTGGGTCTGGAGGGTGGGTCCGGGGGAGCCGTAGACGCGGATCCTGCGCCGGTCCGGCGCCGGTCCGGCCCGCATGGGGCCCGGATCCGGCCCGGGTCCGGCGCGGTTCGCGGCCCAAGGTTCTGCTCACCCCTTCGCTGAGCGTGTCCGGCGCACTACGCTGGCCCGATCGGCGACAACGACTGATCGGAGGCCGAGTGGCCTGTGACCTGTGGCTGGTCCCCCTTGTCGACGTGCTGTGCCACAGCCCCGACAACCCCTTCGCGGAAGAGATCGCCTCGTACGACAAGGCGCTGAGTGAGGCCGGACTGCCGTCCGTGCCGGTGTTCGCGTACATGCCGGGGCTTTCCGGGGACGTCGCCCCGGTGGCCGGTTTCGACTACGACGCCCTGCACTTCCTGCGGCGGGCGTACCTGCTCCAGATCTGCGGGCTGCCGGTGACACCGGTGGACGAGCTGGGCGGGGACTACGAGCAACTGCTGGAGATGTTCGAGCCGACGGCCCAGCAGTCGCACCTGGTGTGGCACTACGACCACGCGGGGGCCTACGTCCCCGTGGACTTCGCGTACCCGCTGGCCAACGAGGAGCTGCTGGCCGGTGGCGGGCCCCTGGGGTCCGCGCAGGGCCTGCTGCGAGAGCTGGCGCTGGTGGCTCCCGCGATCGGGATAGACCCCCGCAACCCGCCGCTCGCTCCGGCGCCCCCGAGGCGGCCGACGTCGCTGGAGGAGCCCGCCGGGCCGATCCCGTACGACGACAGCCCCTTCGCGCGGGAGCGGCACGTATGGCTGGGCCTGCACGCGGCTGCGACCAGGAGCCTCGGTCAGGGCTCGATGATCATCTTCAGCTGACGCGGACGATCGGTACGGAACGGGGCCGGCGCCGCCGCGCGGAGCCGGCCCCGCCCCGTCAGCGCGGCTGCTCCGGCGGCCGCTGGCGGGGCATGTTCGGGCGGGTGCCCGGCGGGAGCGGGAAGCGGGTCGGCGGGACGTACGCGTCCGAGCGGGATCCGCCCGCGCCCAGGGAGTGCATGACCAGCGGGGCCGGGCCGGAGCTGAACTCGACCATCCACTCCGCGGTCTCCGACCGTACGAGCTCGGTCACGTCCTCCGAGAACCGGCGCAGCACGGTCAGACATCGCTCCGCGGCCTCGCTGGCGGTGCCCTCGGTGGGGCCCAGGATCTCGCGCACGTTCTCCGTGGCCCAGTCGAACTGCAGGGTCTGCAGTCGCCGCTGCACGGCCTGCGCCGTGGCCACGTCCCGCATCCAGCCCGAGGTCAGGCCGAAGAACCGGTCGCAGGCCAGGCAGGCCGCGCCCAGGAGCAGCGCGAGATAGCCGTACGAGGCCGCCCCGGGCACCGAGCCGGTCAGCTCCAGCAGTGGCATCGCGGCGCCCGTGACCGCGCCGACGGCGGCCCCGATCCGCAGGATCCGCGCCCCCCGGCGCTTCCACGCCCGGTCCGACAGGTACCACTCGGCGGTGCGCAGCGCGTCGGCCTCGACCCGTCGGTAGAGCTCGTCGAGCCGCTCCGCGGGCTCGCCCCAGTCCCCGAGAGGGAACGGCCGGCCGGTAAGGTCGCCGTCCTCAGCGGGATCCCGGGGTGGCCCCTCGGGCTGCATCTCCGGCTGACTCACCCGGGCACTCCCTCTGCCTGCGCTGAACGTGTGGTGGTGCGCGTGTGCGCAATGGTGCGCATGCTCTTCCTACCTTCGAATGAGACGCGGTGGGCGACGATTCCCGGGATTTCCGCCCGCAAGGGGGGCGTCATCAGGTACGCGCACGCCCCGTCTCTCACTCGAAAGAGTTGGTCCTCACGGCGTAGGGCGCGGCGCCCGGGGAGCACGTAGGCTCGGATTGACCAAGCCGCCGGCGCTTGGCCCGACGCTACGGAGTGAGTGACCTGTGATTCCCGGTGGTGGTCAGCCCAACATGCAGCAGCTGCTCCAGCAGGCCCAGAAGATGCAGCAGGACCTTGCCGTGGCGCAGGAGGAGCTGGCGCAGGCCGAGGTCGAGGGCCAGGCCGGCGGCGGCCTGGTGAAGGCGACCGTCACCGGTTCCGGTGAACTGCGCGCGCTGGTGATCGACCCGAAGGCCGTGGACCCCGAGGACACCGAGACGCTCGCGGACCTGGTGGTCGCGGCGGTCCAGGCGGCCAACGAGAACGCGCAGACGCTCCAGCAGCAGAAGCTGGGCCCGCTGGCCCAGGGCCTGGGCGGCGGCAGCGGCATCCCCGGCCTTCCGTTCTAGAACCCGGCCGGCCCCTCCCCGCTACGAACCCCGTTACGAACGTCAGAACCGAAAGAAGGCATTCCGTTGTACGAAGGCGTGGTCCAGGACCTGATCGACGAACTGGGCAGGCTGCCCGGCGTCGGGCCCAAGAGCGCGCAGCGGATCGCCTTCCACATCCTGCAGGCCGAGCCCACCGATGTCCGCCGCCTCGCGCACGCGCTGCTGGAGGTCAAGGACAAGGTCCGGTTCTGCGCGGTGTGCGGGAACGTGGCTCAGGAGGAGCGGTGCAACATCTGCCGCGATCCGCGCCGCGATCTGACGGTCATCTGTGTGGTCGAGGAGTCGAAGGACGTCGTCGCGATCGAGCGGACCCGCGAGTTCCGGGGCCGGTACCACGTCCTCGGCGGGGCGATCAGCCCGATCGAGGGCGTCGGCCCGGACGATCTGCGCATCCGGGAGCTGCTGGCGCGGCTCGCGGACGGTTCGGTCACCGAGCTGATCATCGCGACCGACCCGAACCTGGAGGGCGAGGCGACCGCCACCTACCTCGCCCGCATGATGAAGCCCATGGGCCTGAAGGTCACCCGCCTGGCCAGCGGACTCCCCGTCGGGGGAGATCTGGAGTACGCGGACGAGGTCACGCTCGGGCGGGCCTTTGAAGGAAGGCGACTTCTCGATGTCTGACGCAACGCTGCACGCCCTGGGACAGGATCCGGACGACTTCGCGGCTTCGATCGCGGATCAGATCGAGTCCTTCATCGTCGCGGTCACCGAGGTGGCCAAGGGCGAGGACCCGGACAGCGCGGTGCCCTTCCTCCTCCTGGAGGTGTCCCAGCTGCTGCTGGCGGGCGGCCGGCTCGGTGCCTACCAGGACGTCCTGCCCGACGAACGCTACGAGCCCGACCTGGGCCCGGAGCCGGACGTGGACGACCTGCGCGAGCGGTTCGCGGTGATGCTGGAGCCGGTCGACGTCTACTCGGAGGTCTTCGACCCCTACGAGCCGCGCAAGGCCCCGGTCCCGCACCGGATCTCCGACGACCTGGCGGACGTGGTCGCCGACCTGCGGCACGGCCTCATCCACCACCAGTCGGGCCGGATCACCGAGGCGCTGTGGTGGTGGCAGTTCTCGTACTTCACCAACTGGGGACCGACGGCGTCGGCCACGCTGCGCGCCCTCCAGTCGCTGATCGCACACGTCCGCCTCGATCAGCCGCTGGCCGCCCTGGACGGGCTGGACACGGACGAGGACCTCGCGGAGGACGAGCTCGCGGAGGTGGCCGGGCAGGTCATGGCCGAGGAGCTCGGCGGTCTCGGTCGGAAGTAAAAGCCCCGGTGAGGGAACTTGTGCTGTGATCTTTTCGTCTCATGATGTGGTACGAGGCGGTCGTATCGCGGCCGCTCGTTAGACTGCACCAGCAATGAGACGGACTGAGCGAGGAGCGCACGTGGGCCTTGTCGTGCAGAAGTACGGAGGCTCCTCCGTAGCCGATGCCGAAGGCATCAAGCGTGTTGCCAAGCGGATCGTGGATGCCAAGAAGAACGGCCACCAAGTGGTCGTCGTGGTTTCCGCGATGGGCGACACGACGGACGAGCTGATCGATCTCGCCGAGCAGGTGTCCCCGATGCCTGCCGGACGCGAATTCGACATGCTGCTGACCGCCGGAGAGCGGATCGCCATGGCCCTGCTGGCCATGGCGATCAAAAACCTGGGCCACGAGGCCCAGTCGTTCACCGGTAGCCAGGCAGGCGTCATCACCGACTCGGTCCACAACAAAGCGCGCATCATCGATGTCACGCCGGGCCGTATCCGCACCGCGCTGGACGAGGGCAACATCGCCATCGTCGCCGGCTTCCAGGGTGTGTCGGCAGACAGCAAGGACATCACCACCCTCGGCAGGGGCGGCTCGGACACGACCGCCGTCGCGCTCGCCGCGGCGCTGGACGCCGAGGTCTGCGAGATCTACACCGACGTCGACGGCGTCTTCACCGCGGATCCCCGCGTCGTGAAGAGGGCCAAGAAGATCGACTGGATCAACTCCGAGGACATGCTGGAGCTCGCGGCCTCCGGCTCCAAGGTGCTGCTGCACCGCTGCGTCGAGTACGCGCGCCGCTACAACATCCCGATCCACGTCCGCTCGTCCTTCTCGGGACTGCCGGGCACCTGGGTCAGCAACGAGAATCCGCAAGGGGACGAGCCGGTGGAGCACGCCATCATCTCCGGAGTCGCTCACGACGTCTCCGAAGCCAAGATCACGGTCGTCGGCGTCCCGGACAAGCCGGGTGAGGCCGCGGCCATCTTCCGCGCCATCGCGGACGCCGAGATCAACATCGACATGATCGTGCAGAACGTGTCCGCCGCCTCCACGGGTCTGACGGACATCTCCTTCACCCTCCCCAAGGCCGAGGGCCACAAGGCCATCGACGCCCTGGAGAAGGCGAAGGCCACCATCGGCTTCGAGTCCCTGCGCTACGACGACCAGATCGGCAAGATCTCCCTGGTCGGCGCGGGCATGAAGACCAACCCGGGCGTCACCGCCTCGTTCTTCCAGGCGCTGTCCGACGCGGGCGTCAACATCGAGCTCATCTCCACCTCGGAGATCCGCATCTCGGTCGTGACCCGCCAGGACGACGTCAACGAGGCCGTCCGCGCCGTGCACACGGCCTTCGGACTCGACAACGACAGCGGCGACGAAGCCGTCGTCTACGGAGGCACCGGACGTTGAACACGCCCGCGGCCCGGTCCGCCCCGGCTCCGGCACTCGCCGTGGTCGGGGCGACCGGCGCCGTCGGCGCCGTTCTGCTCCAGATGCTGTCCCAGCGGGCCGACGTCTGGGGCGACGTACGCCTGATCGCCTCCTCGCGCTCGGCCGGCCGCAGGCTGACCGTGCGCGGTACGGAGACCGAGGTGCTCGCCCTCACCGAAGACGCCTTCGACGGCATCGGCGCGGGCGACATCGCGCTCTTCCTGACCCCGGCCGAGGTCTCGGCCCGGTGGGCCCCCGTCGTCACCGCGCGCGGGGCCGTCGTGGTGGACCAGTCCGCGGCCTTCCGCGAGGACCCCGACGTACCGCTCGTGGTGCCCGAGGTGAACGGGCACGCGGCCCGGATCCGGCCGCGCGGGATCGTCGCCGGACCCGACTGCGTGACCGCCGCGATGATCGCGGCGCTGGGCGCGCTGCACGCCGAGTACGCACTGGCCGAGCTGGCCGTCTCCACCTACCAGGCCGCGAGCGCGGCCGGCCGGGCCGGCTCGGAGGCACTGCGCCGCCAGCTGTCCCTCGTCGCCGGCAGCTCCCTGGGGGAGCACCCCGGGGACGTGCGCCGGGCCGTGGGTGAGGACATCGGGCCCTTCGCGGGTCCGCTCGCGCTCAACGTGGTGCCGTGGTCCGGTGAGCTGCGCGAGGACGGCTGGTCCTCGCACGAGCTGGCCGTACGGGCGCAAGTGCGCCGGATCCTGGACCTGGCGGAGCTGCCGGTGTCCGTGACCTGCGTACAGGTACCCGTACTGACCGGCCACTCACTGACCGTACGGGCCCGGTTCGAGGGCGCCGTCGAGGCGGCGCACGCCCGGGAGATCCTGGAATCGGCGCCCGGGGTGGTCCTCGTGGACGACCCGGCCGCGGGGGAGTTCCCGACCCCTTCGGACGCCGCGGGAACGGATCCGGCCTGGGTGGGGCGGGTGCGGCGCTCGCTCGACGACCTGCGTGCGCTGGAGTTCTTCGTCTGCGCGGACAACCTCCGTCAGGGTGCTGCGCTCAATGCCACACAAACTGCGGAGCTCATCGCGGCTGATTTTGGCTCTTTCACTTTGTAGGATCATCGTTAATCCCTTGATCGAGTGGATGGCCCGACGGCTGTCGTCGTACGACGATGCGCGTCCGGGTGAGCGGCTACGCAAGAAGACGATGAGAATCCCGCCGATGAATCTGCCGTGCGCGTACAACCCTGACGGGGGGACGCGTGTCCAACTGGCGTGGCAGAAGCATTGCTCGAACTCCCCGTCGTCCCGGCGCGCACCGGGCCGCTCCCGATCCCGTCGCGCCTGCGCTCCCGCACGCCCGGCGGGTTCCCGGTGATCGTTCCCGTCCCGCCCGCCGCGACGGCGTCCGGGGCCCCCGTGCTGCCCGGGGTGCCCACCGCGCCCGGCGCCCGCGCGTCCGCACCGGCCAAGGAAGGCCGGGTCCCCGGGCCGCGCGACAGCGCTGAGACGGCCGAAAAGGCCGAGGTGACCGAGGTGGCCGAGGTGGCCGAAGCGGTCGAGGCGACCGCAGTGGCCGAAGCGGCCCCGGTGGCCGAAGTGGTCGCGGGGACCACCGTCGACCACCTCACCGAGACCTACCAGGCCCACTACCGCTCGCTGCTGGGCCTCGCCGCGCTGCTCCTCGACGACACCGCCTCCTGCGAGGACGTCGTCCAGGAGGCCTTCATCCGCGTCCACGCGGCCCGCAACAAGGTCCGGGACCGGGAAAAGACGCTGGCCTACCTGCGCCAGACCGTCGTCAACCTTTCGCGCTCCGCCCTGCGCCGCCGCATCCTCGGCCTGAAGCTTCTGTCGAAGCCGATGCCGGACATGGCGAGCGCCGAGGAAGGCGCGTACGAACTGCTGGAACGGGACGATCTCATCAAGGCGATGCGCGGGCTCCAGCGACGCCAGCGCGAGGTGCTGTCGTTGCGCTACTTCTCTGACATGACGGAAAGCCAGGTCGCCGAGGTCCTCGGCATATCGCTCGGTTCGGTCAAGGCGTACGGATCGCGGGGCATTGCCGCGCTGCGGGTGGCGATGGAGGCTGCGCAAGCATGAACCAGGACCGTAAGACGAACGAGGACGAGGGCCTGCCAGGCCTGCCCGACCCGTCCGGCGAATCCCCCTCCGGAGGCCCGGAGGCCCTGCTGGAACTCGTGGTCGGCACGCCGGGCACGCCGGGCAAGCCGGGCAAGCCGGGCAAGCCGGGCGCGGCCGAACCTGCCGGTTCCCCGGCCGAACCCCTTGCCTCCGGTCCCGTGGACGAGGAAGACGCGCTGCGCGATCTGTTCCACGGGGCCGTCCTGAGGCTCGAACCCTCCGGTGACGCGCTGGAGCGGCTGCGGCGAGCGGTCCCCGCGCGCCGGGTCCGCAACCGGCGGATCCTCGTCGCCGCGGCTGCGGCCGTGGTGGTGCTGGGCGGCTCGGTCCCGATCGGCCTGTACGTGACCTCCGCCGTGGGCGGGAACTCCGACCGTTCTCTCACGGCGGGCCACGGCCAGACGGGCGGAAACTCGTCGGACGGGTCCGACCTGCAGCAGAACGGCTCCGGCAAGCGTCCGAAGCCCAAGCGGTCCTCCGGCAAGGACAAGGACGGCAAGGACGGCAAGGACAAGGACGCGGAGAACGGCGGCGCCAGCGCCTCGCCGACCTCGCCCGACGGCAGCTTCCCGAGCACCGGCGGTACGGACGTCACCCCGCCCCGCTCCCCCTCCACCCCCGGCACCGTCGGCGGCGGTCCGAACCCGCCGCCCCCGTCCTCGGACGCGCCCACCTGCACCCGGAGCCAGGTCGGCGTGGAGGGCAGCACCCGGGCCCCGTCGGCCGGCGGCAAGGTCTACGGCAGTTTCAAGGTCACCAACGTGTCCTCGCGCGGCTGTACCGTCCGCGGCCCGGAGACGCTGACGGCGGTCCCGGCGAGCGACGGCGGAGCCGCGGTGGCGGTCGTCAGCCACGTCACGGGCGATCCGGCGACCGGGCTGCTGCCCGACCCGTCGGTGGAGACCGAGCGGATGGTGCTCGCGCCGAACGCGTCGTACGAGGTCCGCTTCGCGTGGGTGCCGCCGGAGGGCGGCTGCCCCGGGGCGAACGGCTCCGGAGACGCGGAGACGCCGGAGGGCGGCTCCGGGGACACCACGGATGCCGAGCCGGGCACCGACACGGGCCAGACCCAGGCGGAGAATCCGCCGCTCGGTGCCGTGGTCTCCCACACGCCCAGCGTGTCGGGCGCGGACGGCCCGGCGACGCAGACGACCATCGCCGAGGCGTGCGGAGGAACGGTCTACCGGACGGGCGTCATCCCGGTCGGGTAGACCGGGGCGCGAGCAGGCGCAGGGGCACGGCCCGGGGTGCGACCAGGGTCACGGCCCGGGGCGAAGTCCCGGACGCTACGCCGAGCCGGCCCCGGCCGGGGCCGGCTCCGCCGCAGGGGTCTGGGCCCCGTCGAGGAGGCCCGCCTCCGCGTCGCGCAGGGTCTCCACCTCGCGCCGGTACAGGCGGAACCACATGAAGAGCACGAACGCGGCGAAGACGAACCACTCGCCGGTGTAGCCGAGGTTCTGGAAGGCCTTCAGGTCCAGCCCGGTGTTGGCCGGAGCCTGCGCCGGTACCGGGGTCATCCCGTCGGCGGGGCTCTGCACGGTCAGCCAGGCGTCGTAGAGGCCGTACGGCACGATGTTGACGAGCGAGGCGGCTCCGATGACGCCGAGCTGCCCGGCCGGCAGCCCGCCCGCGGAGTGGACGCCCTTGCTGGTGGAGTTCTCCGAGGCCTGGAGCGCGCCCGTCACCTCGACCCGGCCGGCCGGCGGGGCCGGGGCCCGGCCCGCGTCGGCGGCTCCGGGCAGCCAGCCGCGGACCACGGGCACGGCCTTGCCGGTGTCGGTCTTGAGCAGGGTCAGGACGTAGAAGCCGGACTTCCCGTCGAGCCGCCGCTCGGGGACGAGGAGCTGGTCGGCGTACTCCCCGGAGACCGAGGCGAGCCGTCCGGAGGTCCGCTTGTCCACCGGGAGCAGCGACTCCAGCGGCGCGGCCGCCTGGTCGGCGGGGCGTGCGCTGTTCGCCTCCTTGTGGGTGTCGACGCGGTCCTCGAACCGGCCGAGCTGCCAGGTCCCCATGAACAGGCAGAAGGGGACGCCGAGCGCGACGAAGACGTTGATCCCCCACCAGCGCGGGGTCAGGAGAAACCGGTGCACCCCACCACCGTACGGGGGGTGCACCGGCTCACCGGTGCCGGGGCCGCCGCGGGGGATGCCGCGGGGCCCGGCGCGGGCCTAGTCCGGGCCTAGCGCGGCAGGTGCTTCAGCGCGAAGTCGATCTCCATCCGGACCTGCTTGATCCGCTCCTCCACGACGAGCGAGCCGTGCCCGGCGTCGTAGCGGTACACCTCGTGCTCCGCCCCGCGCGCCGCCAGCCGGTCCACGTAGTTCTCGATCTGCTGGATGGGGCAGCGCGGGTCGTTGAGGCCGGCCGCGATGTGCACGGGCGCCTTCACCGCGTCCACGTACGTCAGCGGGGAGGAGGCCTCGAAGCGCTCCGGGACCTCCTCCGGGGTGCCGCCGAAGAGGGTGCGGTCCAGGGACTTCAGCGCCTCCATCTCGTCGTGGTACGCCGTCACGTAGTCGGCGACCGGTACGGCCGCCAGCCCCACCGCCCAGGCCTCGGGCCGGGTGCCGAGGCCCAGCAGCGTCAGGTAGCCGCCCCAGGAGCCGCCGGACAGCACCAGGCGCGCCGGGTCCGCGAGCCCGGAGTCCACCGCCCACTCCCGTACGGCTTCGACGTCCTCCAGCTCGATCAGGCCGATCCGGTGCTTGAGGGCGTCGGTCCACTCGCGTCCGTAGCCGGTCGAACCGCGGTAGTTGACCCGCACGACGGCGAAACCGTGGTCGAGCCAGGCCGCCGGGGTCGCGGCGAAGGCGTCGCTGTCGTGCCAGGTGGGCCCGCCGTGGATCTCGAAGATCGTGGGGAAGGGGCCCTCGCCGTGGCCGACGGGCCGCTGGGCGAGCGCGTGGATCCGCCCGCCCGGCCCTTCCACCCACACGTCCTCGACCGGTACGGAGCCCGGCGGGCGGAAACCGGGCGGGTCGAGCACGACCCCGCCCGCGGTCGAGCGGATGACGGAGGGCTCGGCCGCGGAGGACCACTGGTACTCCACCGACCCGTCGGGCCGCGCCGTCGCCCCCGACACCGTCCCCGGCGGCGTGTCCAGCCGTACGAGTTCCCGCGCGGCCAGGTCGAAGCGGAACAGCTCGCTGCGCGCCTCGTAGCCGTGCTCGATCAGCAGCGCGGACCCGTCGGGGTACCACTCGGCGCCGACGTCGCCCGGCAGGTCGACGGCCAGCCCCTCCTCGGTGCCCGCGGCCACGTCCCACACCATCGGCTCCCACCGGCCGCGCCGCTGGTGGCCGACGAGCAGCCGGGTGTCCCCGGCGACGGGCGCGAAGCCGAGCACCATGAGGCCAAGCTCCTCCGTGCCGCCCTTGGAGTCGTCCAGCTCGGCCACCGCCTCGCCGTCCAGGGTGATCACGCGCAGGGCCGAGTGCATCGCGTCGCCGTGCTCGGTGTGTTCGACGGCGAGCAGGGTCCCGTCCCGGGACAGGTCGCCGACACCGGCCGATTCGCGGTGCCGGTAGACGACGGCCGGCTCCGACCCGTCGGGCCGGACCACGTGGATGGTGGTCCCGTCCTCGTCGGTGGAGCGTCCCACGACGGCCGTCCCGTCCCGTCCGATGGCCAGCCCGGCGGGGTACGAGGCCTCCAGCCCGGGGGTGGCCGGCTCGTCGGGGCCGCCCGCGAAGGGCTGGCGGACCCAGGTGCCGAACTCGTCGCCGTCGGTGTCGGAGAACCACCAGACCCATGCGCCGTCGGGGGAGAGGGTGCCGTCGGTGGTCCCGTTGGGCCGGGCGGTGGCCTGCCGCTGGGCGCCGGTGGCACGGTCCCAGGCGTACAGCTCGTAGGTCCCGGTGGCGTTGGAGACGAAGAGCGAGCGGTCGGGCGCGTCCTCGGCCCACTCGGGCAGTCCCACGCGCGGGGCCCGGAAGCGCTTCTCCCAGTCGGGCACGGCGGCGCCGTTCGTGGCGGCTTCGTTGGTGTCGGCGGTGTCGGCGGTGGCGTCAGTCATGCACCCCATGTAACCGGATCGGCCGCGGCCCGGCCCCCGAGATGCCGACGGGGCCGAACGGGCGCAGGGTGGTGTGGGTACGCGGTCCCGCGTACGAGGCTGCGTAGAGGAGTGGCGGTCATGGCGAAGAAGGCACGTACCGGCAAGCCGTCCCACCAGGACTCGGAGCGGGCGATGGCGAAGAACACGGCGGCCGAGGCGCGCGCCAAGGCCGCCGTCCGCGATGTGCAGTCGGTCTCCGCGAAGACCCGGGGCATGCAGCAGAAGGCCCAGGCGAAGCGGGGTTGAGCCGTAGGCTGACGCGATGCGGATGATCGTCCGGGGCGCCCGGCTGCTGCACAGCGAAGGTCTGCACGACGTCGAGGTCGCGGAGGACGGGCGGATCGCGCGCGTGCTCCCGTACGACGACCAGAAGGAGCCGCCGGCGACGGGGGTGCTGATCGAGGCGCACGGCGGCCTGCTCAGCGCGCCCTTCGTCGAGCCGCACATCCACCTGGACACGGCCCTGACGGCCGGCGACCCGCGCCCCAACGTCTCCGGGACGCTCTGGGAGGGCATCGCCTGCTGGAGCGAGCGCAAGAAGACCCTGACCCGCGAGGACGTGATCGCGCGGGCCACCGAGGTGCTGCGCTGGCAGGCGGCGCAGGGCGTGCTGCACGTGCGCACGCACTGCGATGTCACCGACCCGGCGCTGACCGCGCTCGACGCGCTGCTGGAGGTGCGCGACCGGGTCCGGGACGTGATGACCCTGCAGATCGTCGCCTTCCCGCAGGAGGGCATCGTCTCCTTCCCCGGCGGCGAGGCGCTGCTGCGCGAGGCGGTCCGGCGCGGGGCCGACGTGGTCGGCGCGATCCCGCACTTCGAGGACACCCGGGAGGACGGGGTGGCCTCGCTGGGCGTCGCCTTCCGGCTCGCCGAGGAGCAGGGACTGCGCGTGGACGCGCACTGCGACGAGATCGACGACGAACAGTCGCGGTTCGTGGAGGTGCTGGCCGCGCACGCCCTGCGCTCGGGGCTGCGCGGGCACGTGACGGCCTCGCACACCACGGCGATGGGCTCCTACGGCGGCGCGTACAGCTTCAAACTCCAGCGCCTGCTCTCCCGCTCCGGGATCAACCTGGTCTCGAACCCCTTCGCCAACCTCAACCTCCAGGGCCGCTTCGACGCCTACCCCAAGCGGCGCGGCCTCACCCAGGTCAAGGAGATGCTGGCGGCGGGGGTCAACGTGGCCTTCGGCCACGACGACGTGATGGACCCCTGGAACGCGCTCGGCACCGGAAACCCGCTGCAGACCGCCCTCGTCGGGATCTACGCCGCCCAGCTCACCGGAGCGGACGAGATCCCGGTGGCCTTCGAGATGGTGACCGAGCGCGCGGCGCGCGTCCTCGGCCTCTCGCCGTCGGAGTACGGGGTCCGCCAGGGCAACCCGGCCTCCTTCGTGCTGCTGCCGGCGCAATCGCCCACCGAGGCCGTCCGCCGCCAGGTCCGCCCCCGCTACGTCGTCTCGCACGGCACCGTCCTCGCCGAGACCCCGGCGGCTCCGGCCCGGCTGCTGGCCTGGCCGGGGGAGGAGGGCCCCTCGGAGGTGGACTTCGTCCCCCGCCTACGCTGACCGTCCATGACCCTTGTGACATGGACTCTTGACACTCCGTCGGCCCGCGCGGCGCTGGAGGTCGCCTCCGAGTACACGGACGCGGCGCTGCTGAACCACTCCGTCCGCTCGTACGCCTTCGGGGCCGAGTACGCGGACCGGCACGGGCTCTCGTACGACCGCGAACTCTTCTACGTCAGCGCGCTGGTGCACGATCTCGGGCTGACCGCGCCCTTCGACAGCCACACCCTGCCCTTCGAGGAGGCGGGCGGCCACGTCGCGCGCGTGCTGACGGCGGGGCTGGGCTGGCCGGTGGAGCGGCGGGCGCGCGCCGAGGAGATCATCGTGCGGCACATGCGCGAGGACGTCACGGCCGCCGAGGACGTGGAGAGCCACCTGCTCCAGATCGGTACGACCGCGGACGTCTCCGGGGTCGGCGTCGGCGACGCCGACCCCGTCTTCACGGCCGCCCTGCTCGCGGAGCACCCGCGCCTCGGCTTCGGCGACGCCTTCTTCGCGCTGGTCGCCGACCAGGCCGCGCGCAAGCCGCAGTGCGCGGCGGCGGCCTACGTGGCGAGCGGCGCGAAGGAGCGCATCGCGGCCAACCCGCTCGACCGGCGGGGCTGAGGGGGCGGGGGCGGGGTGACCGGCCGGGTCAGAAGAGCCCCAGGGCGTTGTCCAGGGACCAGACCTGCCAGCCCATCGCGAAGAAGGCGACCGCGGAGATCAGGGCCATCATCAGGTTCTGCCCCTGCTCGCCCCAGTCGTGGATCATCAGGATCAGGTAGACGAGGTTGAGCAGCAGCCCGGCGAGCAGGGCTATCGGGGTCAGGAACCCGACGATGAGGCCGAGGCCCAGGGCCAGTTCGGCGTAGGCGACGAGGTAGGCCATGAAGCGCGGGTAGGGCTTCACGACGATGTCGAAGCCGCGCGTGACGAACCCCCAGCGGTGCTTCTCGGCCACGCCGGCGGCCCAGCGGATGCCGCCTCCGCCGAACCAGTCCTTCTTGTCCTTGTGCCGCCAGCTCTCCAGCCACCACAGCCCGAGCCCGATCCGCAGAACGGCGACCCATTCGGGCCCGCCGAGCCAGATGGTCTGCATCCCCGGTTCCTTCCCTCGTTCCCTCGCAATGATCTGACGATGTGTCAGTTTCGGGGGAAGGGGAGGGCCGTGGCAAGGGGTTGGCGGACGCCGGGCTTCAGCGGACCGTGCTCCGGGTGCACGTGACGGCGACCGCCTGGACCTGGTTGTTGCCGAAGCCGCCGCGGTTCCAGGGCTGTTCCACCGGCTGTGTGCGCCCCGAGGCGTCGGTCGCGCGGACCAGGAGGGTGTGGCTGCCCGGGACCGCGGTCCAGTCGGCGTGCCAGCCCTGCCAGGCGTACGGGTGCCCGCCCCGCGGCAGCACCTCGGCGTCGGCCCAGCCGGCGCCCCCGTCGGTGCTCAACTCCACGCGCACGACCGGCCCGTGGCCCGACCAGGCGCGCCCGGCGAGCCGCACGGGGCCGGGGCGCACGACGCGGGTGCGGGACATGAAGTCGGGGAATCCGGGCGGGATCAGCAGGGCGCGCGGGGCGATCCGGGTGACGGGCTCGCCGGCCTCCTCGGCGCTCTGTTTGTACCGGTAGGCGGTGGCCTGTTGGTAGCCGCCGAACGCCGTGTCGACGAGCTCGATGTCGCGCAGCCACTTTACGTGGGCCATCCCGTACCAGCCCGGGACGATCAGCCGCAGCGGATGCCCGTGCTGGGGCGGCAGGGGCCCGCCGTTCATCGTGTGGGCGAGCAGCACGTCCTCGTCGACGGGCAGCGGCAGGCTGCGCCGGTAGTCCTGCTCGACGCCCCGCTCCACCCCGTGGTCGGCGCCCGTGAACACCGCCTCCACGGCGCCCGGAGCCACCCCGGCCCGCGCGAGCACCGCGCGCAGCGGGACCCCCGTCCAGTCGGCCGTCCCCACCGCCTCCACCAGCCAGGGCTGGCTGACCGGACGCGGTGACAGCCTCGCCCGCCCGTTGCCGGCGCACTCCATGGTGACCCGGCGGGTCACGGAGGGCAGGGACCGGAGGTCGCGCAGGCTCAGCTCCAGGGGGGTGCGCAGGCATCCGCGCAGGGTGAGGCGCCAATCCGCGTCCGCGCCCGCGTCGGTGCCGCCCGTGTCGGGGATGTCGTAGTGCACGAGCACGTAGTGCAGCCCGGCCGGGGTGACCTCGTACCGCAGGGCTTCGAGCGGGAGGCCGTGATTGCGGGCGGCGAGCGCCAGCTCGTCCTGGCCGATGCCCTCGCCGGGGCCGGCGACGCGGCCCGGGGGGCTGATCCCGGCCAGGGGGCGCTCCTCCATCGGTTCGCCGTGCTCCTGCATGGGCTCATGGTCCCGCGGTGCGGGTGGACCGGCTACTCCGCGTGCGGATCGCGCAATCAGACGGTATGAATTGGTCTGTCCCTTATGTGATCGGAGTGACGCGTGGACGACTATCCACTGCTCAACCTGTTCTGGACCATGCTGTGGCTCTTCCTGTGGGTCATGTGGTTCTTCCTGCTGTTCAAGGTGATCACTGACATCTTCAGGGACCACGAGCTGCACGGCTGGGGCAAGGCCGGCTGGCTGATCCTGGTGCTCCTGCTGCCCTACATCGGCGTCCTCATCTACCTCATCGTCCGCGGCAAGAGCATGAGCCGGCGCGACGTGAAGCAGGCGCAGGACAACGAGAAGGCCTTCCAGGACTACGTCCAGAAGGCCGCGGGTCCCCGCAGCAGCCCGGCGGAGGAACTCGCGAAGCTGTCCTCCCTCAAGGAGAAGGGGCACCTGACCCAGGAGGAGTTCGACAAGGCCAAGGAGAAGCTCCTGGCCTGAGGGGCGTCCTCGGATTCCCGCCGGACGGGGGCCGGACCGCGTGAGCGCGGTCCGGCCCCCGTCCGTGCGTTCCGGGTCAGGCCGCGGCCGGGTCCGTGTCCGCGTCCGTGTCCGTCAGCAGGTCGATCAGGGACGAGCGGGCCCGGGCCACGCGGGAGCGGACGGTGCCTATCGGACAGCCGAGCAGGAGCGCCGCCTCCGCGTACGGGAGACCCATGAGCTGGGTGAGGACGAAGACCTCGCGGCGTTCGGCGGGGATCGCCGCCAGGAGCTCCGCGAGCGCGACCCCGTCCTCGAAGCCGGGTACGCCGCGGGGCTGGCTCTGCTCGGCCGCGGCCTGCCAGTCGTCTCTGTCGGCGATCTTGGGGCGGGCCGCCTTGTGGCGCAGGCTGTCCACCACGGTGCGCCGCGCGATGGAGAGCAGCCAGGTGCGGGCGGAGGAGCGGCCCTCGAAGCGGTGCAGGCTGCCGAGGGCGCGCAGGAAGGTCTCCTGGGTCAGGTCCTCGGCGGACTGCGGGTCGGCGCTGAGGTAGGCGACGTAGCGGCGCACGTCGCGCTGCAGGGCGCGCACGAACTGGTCCACCGCGACGGGGTCGCCGTCACGGGCGGCCAGCGCGAGGAGGGTGACGGCCTCGTCGGGACCGGCGGCGCGGCGGGCGGGGGCGGTGGGCGTGGGGATGCCGGCGGAGGTGGTGGCGGCGGTCGGACGGGTGAGCAGGGCAGTGGTCATCGCCTGGTGTCCTTCTGGGAATCCGGCCGGATTCGATGCCGCGTCGCGGGCGGTGAGGAGCGTGCGGGCAGCACGAGCGGCGTCGTGCCTGCCGTGCCTGCGGTGGCAGGTGTGGCCGGAGTGGCCACGGTGACCGCAAACACCGCACTGCATGGCGCGCCCGGGGGTGCCCGGCGCCCGGTGCGCGGGCATCGCGAGGCCGGTGAACGGGTGGTACGGCCTGCCGGACGGCATGACCGATGCCCGAGGCGCGGTACGGGTACGGGTGCTGGGCCCGTGGCGCGTCGGGGAGCCGGCTGTCAGACGACAGCGATCCCGTGAGGTGGACCCCGTGAGGTGAGGGCGTCGGCGAGCAGCAGC
Organism: Streptomyces tatrensis; assembly: GCF_049310065.1. Taxonomy (NCBI): domain Bacteria; kingdom Bacillati; phylum Actinomycetota; class Actinomycetes; order Kitasatosporales; family Streptomycetaceae; genus Streptomyces; species Streptomyces tatrensis. The sequence goes on from NZ_JBMDLB010000011.1 coordinate 5,206,618, forward strand.
CGGCGGGGCGTCCGGGTCCGGTGGTTCCGGGGAAGGCGGACGCGGGGCCGGTGTGCGGGCGCGGGGAGCCGGAAGAACAGGCGCAGCGGTACGAGGAACCGGGCGGCGACGCTGCGCAGGACGCGGAAGGCGCCGCGTTCCCCGTACGCGAGCCAGAGGCCGCAGACCAGGGCCGCCAGGAGGTGGCCCGCGAGCATGCCCGCCGGTGACATGGAACCCATGGCGTGAGCGGTCGGCAGTGGCAGCGGTGCCGGCAGCGCCGCCACCACGGACGCGGAGCCGTCGGTCATCCCGTGCATGGTGTGCATCCCGTGCGTCCCGGCCAGGCCGTGCACGTCCTGCATGACGTGCCGGGTCGTGCTGCCGGCGCCCGGCGACGGAGCCGCCTGCGGGCGGAGCACGGAGGGGGAGCAGAGCACGTACTGGACCCAGCGGCGGCCCAGGGAGGTCAGAGAGCCCAAGGTGCTCAAGGAAGCTAAGGAGGCGACCGGTTCTCGCGGTCGCGCCGCCGCGGCCTGGGCGAGCGAGAACCCGCCGTGCAGGGCGGCCTGGACTCCTACGGTCGCGGAGACGACGGCCGAGAGGCCGCGCTCCCGACCGGCGAGGAACCAGCCGGTCGCCGAGGTTCCGGCGAAGGCCGCGGCCATCCCCCACCAGGGGACTGCGGTTCCCGACATGAGGGTGTGCCCGAGGGACGAGAGCAGCACGCAGGTGGCCGCGAACATCGCGGCCCGTACGGCTCGGCAACATCGACCCGGTGTCATGGCGCGGCCATCGTTGCACCGGCCGGGCGGGGGCGACAGAGGGCATCAGGTTTTCTCATCGTCCGGAAATCGCGCCTCGCCGCATTGTGGCGCACGCCACAACAGGCCCTGGGAACCAGGGCGTTCACTGATCCGACTCCTGTCCCTGAAGTGACGGCCGGGGACTGACAGGGGACTGGCCGGGGACTGAGGGCGAGCAGCGGGAACGGGGTGGGCGAGCGGTGGCGGACCGGAGCCGGTCGGTGAAGACACCCGGAGCGGCCGCGGGCCCGAAGGGCGGCCTGACAGGTGGACCGACGGGCGGCGCGCCGGGCGGGCTCACGGCGCTGCTCACCGGCGCCATGGCCTTCTCGATGCTCCAGCTGTTCCTCCTCGGAGCGCTCGGTCCGCGTCTGGTGGGGGAGTTGGGGGTCTCACCCGCCCTGCTCGGCTGGACCACCACGGTCGGGTTCGGTACGGCGGCCCTGCTGTCGCCGCTCGGCGGCAGGCTGGTGGACCGGATCGGGCCGCGCCGTTCCCTCGTACTCCTGCTGTCGGTGTCCGCGGCGGCGCTCGCGCTGATCGGGGCCGCGCCCGGCCCCGGGTTCCTGCTCGCCGCCGTCGGGCTGGGCGGACTGCCCCAGGCCCTGGCCAACCCGGCGACCAACAAGGCCATCCTCGCCGCCGTGCCGCCCGGCCGCCGGGGGCCGGTGACCGGCATGAAGCAGTCGGGCGTCCAGCTGGGTGCCTTCGCCGCCGGGCTGCCGCTCACGGCCCTGGCCGGCGGGATCGGCTGGCGCGGGGCGGTGTGGACGGCCGCCGCCACCGCCGCGCTGGCGGCGCTGTGGGCGCTGCGCGCCCTGCCCGCCGACCAGCGGGCGGCCCCGGCCGGACCGCGTGGCTCGCTCGTCCCGCGCGGTGACATCGCCTGGCTGGCGGTGTTCTCCCTGTTCCTGGGCTGCGGGATCGCCTCGGTCAACACGTACGCGGCCCTCTTCGGCGCACAACGGCTCGGCCTGGGTCCCACCGCGGCGGGCGCGCTGGTCGCGGTGCTCGGAGTCGCGGGCATCGCGGGGCGGATCGGCTGGTCGAAGGCGGCCCGGCCGGGGCGTGCCGAGCGGCTGCCGGGAGCCCTGGCCGCCGGAGCGGTGGGGGCGGCCGTCCTGCTGGTCGCGGCGGAGACCGTACGGCCGCTGGTCTGGGTGGCCGCGGTGGCCGTCGGGGTGTTCGCGGTATCTGCCAACGCCGTCTCGATGGTCCTGGTGATGCAGCGCTCCGCCCCCGGCCGGGCCGGGCAGGACTCCGCCCTCGTGGCCGCCGGCTTCTTCACCGGCTTCGCCGTCGGCCCCCTCCTCTTCGGCCCCCTCGCGAACGCCGGCCGCTACGGGACGGGCTGGCTGCTGGTGGCGGCCGAGTTCGCGCTGGCGTGCGCGGTCGGGGTGACGTGGGCGGTGATCTCGGACCGTGAGCGGGAGACGAGTGAGGGAGTGAGGGCGTGAGGGCCCGTTGACAGGTGTGCGGGTGGTGCACGCATGGGCGGCGCGGGCGTTGGCGGAGGTCCTCGAGCAGGTGGCCGTCACGGCGGACGCTGTCCCCGAGGGCCGGTTCCCGCTGTACGCGGAACCGGACACGGGGCGGTGGACGACGACCGGCCGGGGTTCCTGGGCCGGTGGGTTCTGGGCGGGGCTGCTCTGGCTGAGGGCTCGCCACACGGGATCCGAAGGCGACCGGGCCGCCGCCTCCGCCTGCACCGCGCGGCTGGCCGGCTGGGTGGAGGCCGACACCTCCACGCGCGGGCTGATCCTCTGGTACGGGACCGCCCTGGCCGCCGAGGACACCGGGGCGCAGGAGCTGCGGGCGCGGGCGGCCGGTGCCTGCTCGGCCGCGATGGACGGGGAACTCGGGCTGCTGCCCTGGGGATCGGCGTTCGGCGGCCCCCGACTGCTGGCCCGGGTGGACGGCCTGCCGGGCACGGTCCCCCTGCTCGCCACCGTCAGCCCCGCGGCAGCGGCCTCGCACCTCCGGCGCCACCTGACCCTGTGCCTCCCCGCTTCCGGGACGGAGGCAGGCCGCGCCCGTGACCTCGTACCGGCCTGGTCCTACGAGGCGGAGCGGGGCTGGCTGGCGTGCGCGGAGCCGGCGCCGGGCTGGAGCCGGGGCCCGGCCTGGCTGCTGCTCGCGCTGGCCGACGCACTGCACCGGCCCGCCGTCGCGGAGCACCTGCCGGGGCACCCGCAGGCCCTGGCGGACCGTCTCGCCGCCGCGTGGACGGGGCCGGGCGCACCCCTCGTACCGGCTGCGGACGGGTCGGACGGGTCGGACGGGCCGGTGGACACCTCCGCCGCGGCCATCACGGCCGTGGCGCTCCTGAAGCTGTCCCTGCTGCCCGGGCCCCGGGCCGAGGCGTACCGGCAGCGTGCGGTGGAGATCCTGGAGCACCTGGTCGACCGTCATGTCATCCGGGGCCGACTGCTGAACGGCTGCTACGACGCGGACAAGGGGCTCGCCGCCCGCCACGAACTGGTGTGGGGCGACTTCTTCCTGGCGCTGGGACTGGCCGGACTGGCCGGGCCGGCAGACCTCCGCACCGTCTGACCGCCCGCATCCGGGACGCGGGTCCACGACGCGGGCCACGATGCGGCTGCCCGGGTGCGATGCCGTCCGCCGGACGGCAGCATTCTGTGGACACCCCGAGGAGGGGCGGATGGCCGGCATACGGGTGACGGTCTGCCTGCCGGCGGCGTCCGGCTGAGCTGTCACGGCTGACGTCGCTCGGACCCGGGTGACGACCGCACCGGGAGGACACCTCCGTACTCGCCCAGCACCCTGCGCGCCACCCCCGTGATGTGCAGTTCGTCCGGGCCGTCCAGGATCCGGGCCGTGCGGCCCGAGCGGTAGAGGGCGGGGAGGGGGGTGTCGGGGCCCAGGCCGGCCGCGCCGTGGATCTGGATGGCCGCGTCGGTCACCTGCTGGAGCGTGCGGGCCGCGGCCACCTTCGCCAGGCCCACCTCCACGTGCGCGTCCCGTCCGGCGCCGATCCGGGCCACGGCCTCGTGGACGAGCGGCCGGGTGGTGCGCAGCGCGAGGAGCGACTCGAAGACGTGGCTCTGCACCAGCTGGTGGCTTCCGAGCGGACCGCGCGACCCGGTACGGGAGTTCACGCGCTCGCACATGAGGTCGAAGGCGCGCTGGGCCTGGCCGAGCCAGCGCAGACAGCGCAGGGTGCGGCCCAGCTGGAGCCGTTCCGCGGCGATGGCGAGGGCCAGGCCGCGTTCGCCGAGGAGGTGGTCGGCGTCCACGCGCACCCGGTCGAACTCGATCTCCCACTGGCCGGCCGCTCCCAGCACCGGCAGCTCCCGCACCACCCGGAAGCCCGGCGCCGAGGTGGGGACGACGAGCAGCGACAGCCCCGTACGGTCTCCCGGCCGCCCGTCGGTGCGGGCCAGTACGGTGACCAGGTCGGCCTCGGCGGCGTGCGAGGTGAACCACTTGCGGCCGCTCAGGGTCCAGCTCCCGTCCGCCTGTTCCGCCGCGTGCGTGGAGGTGAGGTACGGGTCGGTGCCCGGGGTCTCCGGGTCGGTCATGGCGTAGCAGGCGCGCAGCTCGCCGGCCGTCAGCCGCCGCGGGTACAGCGCGCGCACCCGGTCGCCGCCGTGCCGCCACAGCATCGTCGCGTCGAGCAGCGGCGCCGACCCCAGTGCCGCCGGTCCGTGGTCGCTCGCCCCCTCGGCCTCGGCGAGCCGTGCGTAGCGCGCCAGATCCAGTCCCCGGCCGCCCAGTTCCGCGGGGAGCGGCAGGGCCCAGAGGCCCGCCTCCTTCGCCCCGGCCTGGAGCTCCCGCAGGGCCGCCGCCGCGGCGGGACCGCCCGCGTCGAGGACGGGCTCGCGGGGCATCACCCGCTCCCGTACGAACTCGGCCACCCGGTCCTTCAACTCCGCGTCTCCACTCGCGAGTTCGCCCAGGCCGTGCGCCGTGCTGCCTCCGCTCTCCGCCACTCGGTCCTCCACCACTTTCCTCCAGCCCGCCGGGAACCCGTGGGAACGGCAGTCCGACTGCCTCCCCGTGGAACTGGTCGGGCGGGCCCGCCCCTTGGTTCCCGCGTACGGGATCACCAGCGGCGCCGGCCGATCGCCGGGCCGGGAGAAGAGGAGAGGCATGGCGTCACCCGCCGTCACCCAGACCGCTCGGCCGCTCGACGGGCTGCGCTTCACCACCTCGGGACCGCCCGCGCTCACCGGCCCGGTTGCCGAGCACCTGAGGGCGCTGGGAGCCGTCGCCTCGGACACCGGGCCGCAGGCTGCGGGGGGCGACAGCGGAGCGGCCCGCGTCACCTTGGCGGACGAGGCTTTCGGGGGCTCGTACGGGGACGCCTTCGGGGGTTCCTACGGGCCTGGCCTCCCCGACGAGGCCCCGACCGCCACCGCCACCCTCGCCTGGTCCTCGCCGGAGGCGGCCCTGCGGGGCGTCACCGACGAGGCGACCGTGCAGGCCGCGGCCGGGATCATGGCCGTGCACGGCCGCCGCGACGGCCTGCCGCGGGGGCTCGCCGTCGACTACGCCACCGCCGCGACGGCCGTCCTCACCACGCAGGGCCTGCTCGCGGCCCTGCTGGCCCGGGCCAGGGGGTGCGAGGGCGCCGCCGCGCAGCCGCACACGTACGTGGACCGGGCCGGGCTGCTGGTCGTGTCCCAGTACCTCGCCGCGAGCGGCGCCGACGAGGGAGAAGCCGCCGAACTGGCTCCCGGGGGGCCGCCCTTCACCGCCGGCGACGGCACGCTCTTCGAGCTGGAGACCCTGGATCCGGGTGCCTGGGCCGGCTTCTGGCGGGCTCTGGAGGCCCCCTCCGACGCGGTACGGGCCGGCTGGCGGCCCTTCCAGTTCCGGTACGCCACCGCGTGCGCCCCCTTCCCCGAAGCACTGCACGCCACCACCCGGGCCCACGGCTGGCAGCGGATCCACGACGCGGCGGCCGCCTCGGGAGCCGAGGTCTGCCGGCTGCGGAGCCTGGCCGAGCGGGCCGCCGAGCACGACGGAGCCGCCCCCTGGACCCTGGCCCCGTACGGCCCCGGCGGCCATGTCCGGGCGAAGGCGGCGCCCCCCGGCCCCCTCGCCGGCCTGACCGTCCTGGAGGCCGGCCGTCGCGTCCAGGCGCCGCTCGCCGCCCACCTGCTGGGGCTGCTCGGCGCCGAGGTGGTCCGGATCGAGCCGCCGGGCGGTGACCCGCTGCGCGGCATGCCGCCCGCCTGCTCGGGCGTCTCCGCCCGCTGGCTGGCCCTGAACCGGGGCAAGCGTGCCGTGGAGATCGACATCAAGTCGCCCGGCGACCGGCTGCGGCTGGCCGAACTGGCCGCCGGAGCCGACGTGTTCCTGCACAACTGGGCCCCGGGGAAGGCCGCCGAGCTGGGCCTGGACTCCGCCGACCTCGCGCGGGCGAACCCCGCGCTCGTGTACGCGTACACCGGCGGCTGGGGCACGGGCCGGATCGCCGATCCGCCGATGGGCACGGACTTCATGGTCCAGGCCCGCACCGGCGTCGGCGAGGCCGCCCGGCCCGAGGGCGAGGTGCCGGCGCCCTCCCTGATGACCCTGCTCGACGTGCTGGGCGGGCTGCTCGGCGCCGAGGCCGTCCTCGCGGGGCTGCTGCTGCGCGAGCGCACCGGACGCGGGGTCCGCGCGGACTCCTCGCTGCTCGGCGCCGCCGACCTGCTCACCGCCCCGGCCCTGCACCGCGCCCGGCACGGGGAGCGGGGCCGCCGGCCCGCGGGATTCCGTACGCCCCTGCGCACCGCGGACGGCTGGATCGCCCCGGCCGACGCGGACGCCCGCGCGGCGGCGGCGGTCGTCACCGGCACGCGGGGGTTCGCGGAACTGCCCACCGAGGACGCCCTACGGGCACTGCGGGCGCGCGGCCTCGCCGCGACCGCCGTCACCACCGACCTTGCCGACCTGCACCACGACCCGCGCTTCGCCGGCTCGATCAGCCGCGACGCGCACGGTGCCCCCGCCGTTCCCGACCCCTGGAGCTTCGTATGACCGTCGCACTGCACGATCTGCTGCCCGTGGGCCTGCGCCGCTCGTGGGCGGTCGACGGAACCTGTCCCGACCTCGACCTCTACAGCCTCTTCCGGGCCCGCCAGATCGCCGACCTGCACCACACCGCGGTCATCGACGCCAAGGGCAAGCTCTGTTACACCGCGCTCGACCGCAAGGTGCGATGTCTGGCCACCGGCCTCGCGGAGCTCGGCGTACGCCCCGGCGACGTGGTCGGCGTCCAACTCCCCAACGGCCGCCACGCGGTCATCGCCGACCTGGCCCTGGCCGCCCTCGGAGCGGTGGCCCTGCCCTTCCCTGTGGGCCGGGGCGGCCAGGAGGCCCGCAGCCTGCTGCGCCGCGCCGAGGCCGTCGCGGTGATCGCCGCCGTGGAGCACCGGGGCCACCGGCACGCCGCCGAACTGCGGGACCTGGCCGCCGAACTGCCCGCGCTGCGCCATGTCATCGCGGTCGGCGGGGCGGCGGGCACGGGCTCCAGCCGCTCACACCCTGAAGGAACGATTCGGCTCGCGGAGCTGCTGCGCTCCGACCCGGCCGCCTTCGTACCCGCCCGGCCCCACCCCGACAGCGCCGCCCGCATCCTGGTGTCCTCGGGCTCGGAGGCGGAGCCGAAGATGATCGCCTACTCCCACAACGCCCTCGCCGGCGGCCGGGGCAACTTCCTCGCCTCCCTGATGCCCGACGGGACACCGCCGCGCTGCCTGTTCCTCGTACCGCTCGCGTCCGCCTTCGGCTCCAGCGGTACCGCGGTCACCCTCGCCCGGCACGGCGGAACCCTGATCGTCCTCGACCACTTCACGCCGGAGGCGGCCCTCGCGGCGGTGCGCGAGCACCGGCCCACGCACGTCCTCGGGGTCCCCACGATGATCCGCATGATGCTCGACCGGCTGGAGGCGGAAGCGGACGCGGAAGCAACCGGGGACGAAGCCGGGGCCGGGACCGTCCCGCTCCCCGCCCCCACCGCCCTCGTCCTCGGCGGCGCCCCCCTCGACGAGACCACGGCCGCGAGCGCGAGCCGCGCCTTCGGCTGCCCGGTCGTCAACCTCTACGGCTCGGCCGACGGGGTCAACTGCCACACCGGACTGGGCGCGGCGGCCCCGGAGTCCGAGGGCACGGGCATCGCCGCCGGCCGCCCCGACCCCCGGGTCGCCGACATCCGCATCGCCGACACCGAGACGCACGAGCGGCTCCCCGACGGCGCGATCGGGGAGATCATCGCGTGCGGCCCCATGACCCCCATGTGCTACGTCGCCTCCCCCGACCTGGACGCCCGTTACCGCACGCCCGAGGGCTGGGTCCGTACCGGCGACCTCGGCTTCATCGACGGGGACGGGGTCCTCCACGTCGTCGGCCGGCTCAAGGACATCGTCATCCGCGGCGGCGCCAACATCAGCCCCGCCGAGGTGGAACGGGAGCTCTCCTCGGATCCCCTCGTCCGCGACGTCGTCTGCGTCGGGATCCCGGACGAGGTGATGGGCGAGCGCCTCGCCGCCTGCGTCGTCCCCCGCGGCGCGCGGCTCCCCACCCTCGACTCCCTGGCCGGACACCTCACGCTCCGCGGCCTGGAGCGCCGCAAGCACCCCGAGCACCTGCTGCTCCTGCCGGAGCTCCCGCTCACCCCGGCCGGCAAACCCGACCGCGTGGAGCTGCGCGCACGGGCCCGCGGAGCCGCCGAGGCCGCTGCTACCGGCGCTACCGCCGCACTCGCCGCCGGGACGCCGGCCGGGGTGCGCGCGTAGACGAAGGCGGGGCGGCCCTGAAGGGACCGCCCCGCCCCGCCCTGCTCGCGCCCCTAGGGCCTGTCGTCACACTCCCGTCTGCCTCGCGACGCCTGGCACGCGCTCTCGCCGCACCGGGCGAAAGCCAAGTACGTCCAGTACACGGGCTTCCGCCCGGCACGCCGAGAGCACGCACCAGACGCCGCGAGGCCGCCCTTCGGGCGACGACGGGAGTGTGACGACAGGCCCTAGGCGGCCTTGCCCATGGCCTTCTTCAGCTCGGCCCCCGCATTGCGGTAGACCGGCAGCAAGTCCAGGTCGTTCCCGGGGTAGTTGACGATCTTCACCTGCTGCGCGCCGGAGTCGGGCAGGACGGTCCCGGTCGACATGTGCGCGTTGTCCAGTACCAGCGCGGGCTTCTTCGCCGACAGCTCGGCCAGCTGCGCCGGGGTCACCGCCTCGGGGCCGTAGGTGCCCACCGTGGTGGCGCCCGCCAGCTTCGCGGACCAGGCGGTGAACACCTGGCTCACGACCGACGGGCTCTTCCCGCCGGGCCAGGCGGCCCGGACGTCCTTCGCGACCCGCCCGTACTCGGCGTCGAAGTCCGCGGCCCACTGCGCGGCGGCGGCCTGCGTGCCGAACAGCACGCCCAGCCGGGCGACTTCGGCCTTGACCTTGTCGGCGTCGTTGTCGAGGTTCACCTCCACCAGCTCCGCCTTCGACCCGGCGGCCTCCTTGATCTTCGCGGCGTACGGCTCGAACGGCGCGTACAGCACGAAGTCGGCCCCGGCGACGGCGGCGAGGTCGGAGGGCTTGGGGTCGTAGTCCGGGGCGTGGTGCACGGACTGCGGCACGATCACCTTGACGTCCTGCGCGCCGGCGGCCTTGGCGAAGGCGCCCTCCCAGGTGGTCGTCACGACGACGACCGGCTTGCCGCCCTTGGCGGTGTCACCGCCGGGCCCACCGGCATCGCCATTGCTGTCACTGTCGCTGTCGCCGCAGCCGGTCACCAGGGCAAGTGCCAGGCCCAGTGCCGCGGTCAGTGCGAGGAGGGAAGTGCTGCGGACGCGGGTTCGCGGCGCCATGAGCGGATTCTCCGTTCGGGTACGAGGTGCACCGCGAGGACGAGCGCCCCCGCGGTCAGGACGAGGACGGGCCCGGGGGGCCAGTCCAGCCGGAGGGCGATGAGGAAGCCGGTCAGGTTCACGAAGACACCGATGGCCACCGCCCACCCGGTGATCGATTTCAGCGAGGTCCCCAGCCGGCGCGCGGCCAGGGCGGGCAACAGGGTCAGCGCGTCGACCAGCAGGGCGCCGGTCAGCTTGATGGCTCCGGCGACCGCGACCGCGACGAGCACCAGCAGTACGGTCGTCAGCGCCCGCACCGGCACGCCCGAACACTGCGCGAGCTCACGGTCGTACAGCAGCAGCGCCACCTCGCGCCGCCGCCACCAGAACAGGCCGGGCACGAGGACGGCCAGCACGCCGAGCACCACGAGATCGGCGCCGCCGACGGACAGGATCGAGCCCCACAGCAGCGCGAACGCGCCCGAGGCGTTCACCCCGGAGACCGCGAGGAGCAGGAGCGCGGCGGCGATCGCGAGGCTCATCAGCAGCCCCATCGCCCCGGACAGCCCGTCCGGGGTCCGGGCCAGCGGGGCGACCCCGGCCCCGGCCAGGGCGCAGGCCACCAGCGCGCACAGCATCGGGTCCAGCCCGGTGAGCAGCCCGACGGCGATGCCCAGCAGCGCGACGTGCATCATCGCGAAGCGCACCGGCATGATGTCCAGCCCGACGATGACCACACCGATCACGGGCAGCCCGACGGCGGCCAGCAGCAGGGCGAAGCCGGCCCGCTGTACGGGGGCCAGTTGCAGCAGGGTGCCGAGGTCGGCGCTCGCGAGGGAGGCGGCCGCGAGGGTGGCGCTCACCGGACCTCCCGCAGCCGGCCGGCGGCCATCTCCAGGACCCGGTCGCAGCGTTCCGCGAGGGCCCGGTCGTGCGTGACGACGACGAGCGTCACGGGCAGCGCGGCCAGTACGTCGGCGGCCTCGTCCTGCCCGGCGAAGTCCAGGGCGGCGGTCGGCTCGTCGGCGAGCAGTACGCCGGCCCCCGCGGCCACGCAGCCGATCGCCCGGGCCAGGTACATGCGCTGCAACTGCCCGCCGGACAGGGTGTGCAACGGCCGCCCGGTCAGCGGCCCCACCCCCAGCCGGTCGGCGGCCTCGGCGGCGGCGCGGGCGTCCCCGCCGCTGGCGAGGAGTTCGCCGCCCAGCAGAGGGAAGCGTCCGGCGGCGGGCTTCTGCGGGATCCACGCGCACGCCCGCCGCCGCCAGGCGGGATCGCCCGCGCGGCCTCCGACCAGGATCTGCCCGCTGACCTGAGGGTGCAGTCCGAGCACGGCGCGCAGCAGGGTGGTCTTGCCCGATCCGTTGGTGCCGGTCAGCGCGACGCGCTCGCCGGCGGCGATCACCAGGTCGACGCCGACCACGGCCTCGACCCGCCCGTGCCGGCAGCCCACCCCCTCCATCCGCACGTCCAGCCCGCCCATCCCACGCCCCTCCCCTGTCACCGGCCCCGTCCCTACGCGAAGTTGGTCGCACGCCAACCCCCCACAGTTCCCCCACCCCACCGACGGACCCCCACCTCCCCACCAACAGCCCCCCACCCCCTACCCGGCCCCGCCCAGCACCGCCGCGACCTACCCGACCTGCCCTGCCCCGGCCTGCCCGGCCCCGGCCTACACCGGCCCTGTCGCGCCCGGCCGTGCCCCGCCCCGCTGGGCCCCCTACCTGACCCTGCCGCCCTTGCCCGGCCCGCCCGGCCTGACCCTGCGGGCCCGGCTCTGCCCGGCCCGGCCCGGCCCGGCCTGCCCTGCCCCGGCCTGCCCTGCCCTGCCCCGGCCTGCCCTGCCCTGCCCCGGCCTGTACTGCCCCGCCCCGCCCGCCGGCCCCGGCTGACCGGCGTAGCCACCCCGGCCCGCTGGACGACGTAAGGCTTTCGTCATCCGGTCGGGCCTGGTCCCCGCCCGCGCCAGCGCGTTGAATGCCCATGACGGCCGGCCGGCCGGCCGAACGCGAGGAAGGCACGCCGAGTGACGCAGAACCCGACGCAGGAGCCGACGCCGAACCAGCCGCAGCACCCGGCGAAGAAGCGGCGCGGACGCCGCCTCCTGGCCGTACTCGCCCTCCCGGCAGCCCTGTTGCTGGGCCTCGGCCTGTACTGGTTCCAGCCGTGGAAGCTCTGGCAGGACGCCACGGTCCACGAGTCCCTCCCGGCGGCGGCCCCCTCCGCGCCCGCACCCACCGGCTCGCCCACCGCAGGAACGGCGCCGAGCACCGCGCCCGTCCCCCCGCGGACCCTCGCCCAGGGCGCGCTGATCAGCCACGAGCACACCACCACCGGCACCGCGAAGCTCATCCGGCTCCCGGACGGCTCCCACACCCTGCGCCTGGAGAACCTCGACACCAGCAACGGCCCCGACCTGCGGGTCTGGCTGACGGACGCCCCGGTGAAGGAGGGCACGGCCGGCTGGCGGGTCTTCGACGACGGCAAGTACGTCAGCCTGGGCAAGCTCAAGGGCAACAAGGGCGACCAGAACTACGCGATCCCGGCCGACGTGAACCCGTCCGACTACGGCAGCATCACCATCTGGTGCGACCGCTTCGACGTCTCCTTCGGCGCGGCGGCCCTCACGACCGTGTGATCGGCGACCCGTGTGATCCGCGGCCGCCCGGATGCCTCCGTGTCACCCTTGTCCCCGTACCAAGGACGCGTCACGGGCGCGTCGGGACAGAACGCGTCGGGACAGAACGCGTCGGGACACGGCGCAGCGGGACAGCACGCATCGGGGATCGGGGAAACACCGTGGCGGGACCACAAGCACCGGCGAGCCACCTCTCGGGGTACGCCGACCTGCTCGTCGACGCCTGTGCCACGGGCCGCCGCCTGACCCGCGCGGAGCTGGAGTCCCGTCGTGCGGAGGGCGAGCGGGCGGCGGAGGCCGGGCTCCCGCTCCGCACGCTGATCCGCGATCACCTGGCCGCGGCGCAGCTCGTACGGCCCCTCCCCGCGGCCGGTCCGCTCCTGGCGGCCGTCGAGCAGGTGGTGGACGCCTTCGTCGAGGGCTACGAACGCGCCCAGCACCAGGCCGTCCGCCAGGAGGAGGCGGCACGCCGCGAGTTCATCGACGACCTCCTCTACGGCGGCAGCGACCTGGGCCGGCTCGCGGAGCGCGCCGGGCGCTTCGGGCTGCGCCTCTCCCAGTCGCACGGCGTCGCCGTGGCCACCGGCCCCGAGACGTACGGCGACGGCTACCCCATGGCACGCGGCATCGAGTCGGCGGTCCTCGCCCGCTTCCCGGGCCGGCAGATCCTGCTGACCACGAAGGACGGCCGGCTGATCTGTGTGGCACCGGGGGACCAGCCCGAGGTCCTGGAGTACTTCGCGAAGCGGGCGCACGCCGCCACCGACGGCGGCCGGGTCGGGATCGGCCGCTCGCACCCGGGCGCGGGCGGGGTCGTCCACTCCTACGAGGAGGCCCTGGGCGCGCTCGACCTGGCCCGGCGGATGGAGCTGGACGGACCGGTGCTCCACGCCGTCGACCTGCTCGTCTTCCCGGTGCTGACCCGGGACCGGCAGGCCATGGCCGATCTGGTCGAGAGCACCCTCGGCCCCCTGCGCACGTCCCGCGGCGGCGCCCAGCCGCTCCTGGACACGCTCACCGCGTACTTCGACAGCGGCTGCGTGTCCACCGAGGCGGCCCGACGCCTCTCGCTCAGCGTGCGCGCGCTGACGTACCGGCTGGACCGCATCCACACCCTCACCCGGGCCGACCCCGCCGACCCGCTGAACCGGTACACGCTCCAGACGGCGGTGATCGGCGCCCGCCTGCTGGGCTGGCCGGCCGGCGACGCGTGACCTACCCTCCCGTGCGTTAAAGAGACGTAAAGATTGCCGACACCAGGCAATGCGCAGAGCGCCCCCCGGATGAAACGATGCTGCTGTCCGGCGGAAACGCCACCCGGGCGGGGAGGTGCGTTCATGGGGTTCTTTCTTGGTCTCGGCATTGCGGGGATCGCACTGCTGGCCTTCTCCCTGCTCCTCGACGGCATCCTGGAAGGCGTCTTCGACGGTGCGCTCAGCGGACTGTTCGACGGCTGGCTGTCCTTTCCGGTGCTCGCGGGCTTCGTGTCGATGCTCGGCTTCACGGGGGCGATCGTGCTCGGGACCACGGGGCTCGGTCCGGGCCCGGCGACCGCCGCGGGCGCCCTCGCGGGAGCCGGCGCGGGCTGGGCGACGTACCGCCTGAGCCGCGCCCTGATGCGCGACCGCAGCGGGTCCGCCCCGCACCAGGACTCCCTCATCGGCTCGACCGGGACCGTGGTCACCGCGATCCCGGCCTCCGGCTACGGCGAGGTCCTCCTGCGCCTGGCCGGCCAGCCCGTGAAGTACGCGGCCACCGCCGAGGGCCCGTTGGCCCGCGGCGCGGAGGTGTGGGTGACGGCGACGCCGTCGTCGACCTCCGTCAGCGTCCGCGCCGTCGAGCACTGAGAAAACCGACCCGCACCCGACGGTCCACCCCACCCACCACGCGCACCACGCGCACCAAGCGCACCACGTGCACCACCCCACCCATCACCGATCTGCCCCCACGGGGGAGGCAGGGGAGATCCGACATGAGTCCAGTCGTCATCGCGGTCGTAGGAGTCTTCGTACTCCTCGTCCTACTCGCCCTGGTCGTCGTCACGCGCTACAAGGTCGCCGGGCCCAGCGAGGCGTTCCTGATCACCGGCCGGCGCGGCAAGAGCTCCACCGACCCGGAGACCGGTCGGATATCGACCGACAACAGCGGCCAGAAGGTCGTGGTCGGTGGCGGAGTCTTCGTCGTCCCCTTCGTGCAGCAGCGCTACACCCTGGACCTCTCCAGCCGCCACATCCCCGTCGCCGTCCGCGGCGCGGTCACCCTGCGCGGAATCAAGGCGAACCTCGAAGGCGTCGCGATCGTCAAGGTCGGCGGCAACGAGGACGCCATCAGGGCCGCCGCCCAGCGTTTCCTCCAGCAGCAGGACGGCATCGTCGGCTTCACCCAGGAAGTCCTGTCGGGCGCCCTGCGCGCCATCGTCGGCCGCATGTCGGTGGAGGACATCATCCGTGACCGTGCCGCCTTCGCGGGGCAGGTCGCCGAGGAGGCGGAGGCCAGCCTGTCCGGGCAGGGCCTGGTCCTGGACGCCTTCCAGATCCAGGACATCACCACCGAGGGCTCCTACCTCGAAGACCTCGGCCGTCCCGAGGCCGCCCGCGCCAAGCAGGAAGCCGACATCGCCGAGGCCAACTCCCGCCGTGCCGCCGAGCAGGCGCGCCTGAAGGCGGAGGAGGAGATCGCGGTCGCCGAGCGCACCCTGTACCTGCGCCAGGCGGAGATCAAGGCCGAGACCGACGCGGCGGCCGCCCAGGCCAACGCCGCCGGTCCGCTGGCCGAGGCCGACCGTCAGCAGCAGATCCTCGCCGAGCAGGAGAAGGTCGCCGAGCGGCAGGCCGCCCTGACCGACCGCCAGCTCGACACCCAGGTCCGCAAGCCCGCCGACGCCCGCCGCTACGAGGCCGAGCAGGAGGCGGAGGCCAAGCGCGTGGCCCGCGTCAAGCAGGCCGAGGCCGAGCGCCTCGCGGCGATCGCCGCCGCACAGGGCGAGGCCGAGCGCGCCCGCCTCACGGGTGAGGGCGAGAAGCAGCGCCGCTCCGCCCTGGCCGAGGCCGAGGCCATCGAGGGCGCCAAGCGCGGCGAGGCCGAGCGCGCCCGCCGTGCCGCCATCGCCGAGGCCGTGCGCCTGGAAGGCGACGCGGAGGCCGCGGCCATCCTGGCCAAGGGTTCGGCCGAGGCCGAGGCCATGCAGAAGAAGGCGGAGGCCTTCGAGACGTACGGCGACGCGGCCATGATCCAGATGATGGTCGAGGCACTCCCGCAGGTCGTGGCCAAGGCGGCAGAACCGCTCTCCGCCATCGACAAGATGACCGTCATCTCCACCGACGGCGCGAGCAAGCTCTCCCGTACGGTCACCGACAACGTCGCCCAGGGCATGGAACTCCTGAGCTCCACCACCGGCGTGGACCTGGCCGAGCTCCTGAAGGGCTTCACCGCGGGCACCCCGAAGGCCCCCGCCACACCGGAGACGCCTTCCCCCAACGGGAAGATCGAGATCACCGGCTGACCCTGCTGAAGCACCCCCGAGGCCCGCTGCCGAGCAGCGGGCCTCACGTCTGTGCCTGCGCCTGTCTCTGCGGCCGCAGCCCACCGGGCAGCAGCCTCCTCGCCGCGGAAGAATGTCCCTCATGACGACTCCCGCGACCCCCGCGACTCCGTCGACCCCCTCGACGCCGATGGACACCGTCACCCTGGAGCGCCGCATCGCGGCCCGCCCCGAAACCCTCTTCGCCTACCTCACCGACCGGGAGAAGTGGCTGTCCTGGATGGGCGCGGAGGGTACGTTCTCCTTCGAGCCCGGTGGCTCGTACCGCACCCGGATCACCGGCGAGGACGTGGCGTCCGGCCGCTTCCTCAACGTCGACCCGCCCGAGCGGCTCGCCTTCACCTGGGGCTGGGAGAAGGGCGGCGCCGCACCCGTCGCGCCCGGCTCCACCACGGTGGAGATCACCCTCGAACCCACCGCCCAGGGCGTCGGCACCGTGCTCCACCTGATCCACAGCGGCCTGCCCTCCTCGGAGGCGTGCGAGGCCCACGCGGAGGGCTGGCAGCACTACGTCGACCGCCTCGCGCTCCGCGCCGAAGGCGGCGACCCGGGCCCGGACCCGTGGACGCGGCAGCAGGGATCCGCAGGTCAGTGACCCGCTGACAGTCCGCCGCTCGGATTCCCGTGCATCCCGGCGCTGTGCTCGTTCAGCCCGGTGATCCCGACGCTCTTGCCGCGCCGCCGGTACCCCTCCCCGACGGCGTCGAACGCAGCGACGGAGGACGCGTCCCCACGAAGACGAGGATGGCGAGGGAGTTGACGAACCCGACCATCACCGACCGCGGCACGAACCGGATGAGCCTGGCCACTCCGAGCGCCCCGAGCACGATCTGGAAGACCCCGGCGAGGATCACCGCGGCGACCAGATGTCCCAGTCCGTGCTCACGGTCGAGCGGCGCGATCACGAGCGCAACGGCCCCCGTGGCGGCGGAGATCATCGCCGGGCGGACACGGGCACGGACCTCAGGTTCGGCGAGCACACCCGAACCAACAAACGGGTGCGCGGAGAACAGTCTCCGGAGACGCAGGAAGGGCCTGACCCGCGATGCGGATCAAGCCCTTGACCTGGTCTTACGAAGTCGGGGTGGCGGGATTTGAACCCACGACCTCTTCGTCCCGAACGAAGTACGGCCGTGCGCCGACGCTGCATGTTTGGAATATGTGCAGGTCAGAGCGTTGGTGTCGCATGGTCTGAGTGGGTCTTGCAGCCCCCTTGAAGCAAGATCATCTCCCAGGTTTCTCCCAGTCGCCAAGGTCGAGCGTCTGATCGAGGCGTGCTTCTTGAGGGTGGTGATCGCGTTACCGGCGAACTGCGGGAGGTGTCTGAGGCGTGGTGCCCGCTGATACCGGCTGTGCGCCGAGCACGGCAACTCACCAGCCGAAAGAGGACTTCGCATGACGCAAGCTGATGTGGCTCCTGAGGTGCCTCCGCTGCTGGGGATCGACGGTTCTTCCACGGAGCGCCTGCACGCTGCCTTCGAGCAGGTGGAACTGTCCGGTGCCAGGCCCGCGGTGCTCCAGAAAACGGAGACCGGGATCACGATGTCCTATGACCCGAGGCGGATGTCGGCGATTGAAGCGCGCGAGTTCCTGATGGCCCGCACCGCCTTCACCGGAGGGCCGGAGGCCGATGCGATGGTCGAGGCGGCCCAGGAGCACGGTGGAGCCTTCCGCGACCTGGTGGGGGAATTCCTGGGCCGGGTCGACCGCTTTGGTGATCCCGTCGGTACCGCACAGGAGTTTCTTCGCATCTTCGCCGCTGCGCAGCTGTACGTCTTCGCAGAGAAGCGGAGGCTCCGGATCGTGCGCGCTGACGGGCCCAACGGCCATCTGCTGACCGAGGCCATGGTGGTCGACGGGTTGCTGCTGGTCCCGCCCGGCCAGCATCCGAGGGAAACGCTGCGAGATGTGGCTGCGGCCTCGACCGCCAGCTGATGAGAAGACCTTCTGCCGGCCCGTTGGCCATCAAAGCGATGGCCAACGGAGCGTGCGGCGGGATCTCCGCAGAGATTGTCCCAACACGCTTTCCAAATGTTCGTACGGGGGTCCGGAGCAGGTCGTACCCGTCCTGACCTGCGGTGGATCGTTCTGACGGCCTCCGTCCGGACGGCTCCGGACGGAGGCGAATGCAACCAGAACTGCAACCAGCGGTGGAGTCGCGTCACAGGAGGTGTCCTGTCCGACTCTTGGACCCTGCGACCGGAGGAATGGGGTCAGGGCGGCGCAGACGGGTGAACCGTGCGCGGCTTCACTTCTCGCCCCCGCAGCGGCCGTCTAGGTTGATCGTGATCTTCGCAGGGCGGCCTCGTCACGGGCCCTTCGACGCCCGCGTCCACCTGCGTCGCAAGGAACGGAGACGTGTCCGTGAATCGCTCGACGACCCGACTGGCCGGTCTGACGGGAAGCGTCCTCGCCGCCCTCACCATGGGAGTCCTCGCCGCTTCGCCGGCCGCCGCACAGCCCCTGGTCGGCCGGGATGTACCCACGCAGGTGACCATCGCCCGTGGCGGGACCGGAGCGGTGCCCTGGACCTTCCAGAACACCGGGGGGAGCTCGACGGTGCCGGCGAACGGGGTCCAGATGACCTTCACCGCCCCCGCCAACACCACCTTCCCCGCGCAGAGCACCGTACCCAGCGAGTACGGCGTCCCCGGATCCAACTGGACCAGCAACAACCTGGTCCTGCGGAACTGCGTGCGCAGCAACTCCGACACCACTCTGACCTGCGACGGCTTCGGAGCCAATGGTGGGGTCAGCGGCTGGCAGACCAACGACTACATGCGGTTCTCACCGCAGGTGACGGTGGCGCGCACTGCCCCGGCGAACACCGCCCTGAATCCCGGTTCCGGCAGGCTCAGTTACACCGACGCAGCTGTCGGCGTTGCGCTGACCGCCGACGGCACGCTGAACGTGCTGACCGCGCCGCCCCAGCCGATGTGCATGTCCTCCGATTCCCGCACCGAGGGGAGCAGCATCCGGATCTGGGACTGCGCCCCGGGTGACGTCAACCAGCGCTTCGTCATCGACCAGGGAAAGATCATCAGAGGTGACACCTTCGGGACCAGCCAGGAGATGTGCCTGACCCTCGACTCCCTCGCAGACGGCAGCAGCGTCACACTGAAGCCGTGCGCCACCAGTGCGTACCTGCGCCACCAGCTGTGGGTTGTACGCGACGGCCGCTTCGTCTTCAGGGACACGATCGGCACGAACCGTGAGGTCTGCCTGGACATGGGACCGACCCGCAACAACGACGACAAGGTGCGCGTGTCGCAGTGCAGCACCTCCTCGGACCAGGAGTTCGTCGTCCAGGGCGGCGCCATCAAGGCCGAAGACACTCTCTGACCCACAGCCGGTGGCCTCTCCTGTCCGGGCCGAGCTCGGTGTCGGGAGCGCGGTATCAGGAGAGGCCGCGGGTGGGGGCTCGTCGCCCCAGTCGCTCCGATTCTCAACGGAGTGGGGAGGTTGGGCGAGCACGGCAGTGGGTGCTCGGCGGGGTGCCCGGTGAGCAGTGTGCGGGCCGGTGCCGGCTTGAACAGCCGGCAGAGGTCACCGGGGTCCTTGGCAACGGGGCGAGCTGATGGTGTCGGGGTCAGCCGAGGACGGCGCTGCCCTTCTCGTCGTAGGCGCTCCTGGTAATCCACGAGGTGTCACTCGTGCTGGCCAGGGCCGAGCCCCCCATCCATGCGGAGTACCTGCGCTCCGGCCGCGCGTACACGTTCACATTGACGTGGGCCATCAGGTGGGAGAGCTCTAGGCTCAGGCGTTCCGACAGGCCCTCCAAGAGGCTGCCGCCGCCGACAAAGGCGATGTTCGAGACCATGGCAGTGCGCAGGTCAAGGTCAGTGCAGTCCACCGACTTCTTAACGAGTTCGGCCAAGCCGTCGAGGCGGCATTCCAGATTGAGAATTTCGGCGGGTTTGAACATCGCCTCCGGAGCTTCATAGCGGGCCCGGCCGACGCTGATGGAAGTGCCATCGGGCAACCGATAGCTGGCCGAGACGTCCTCTTCGGCGCGATAGCCTTCGGTTTCGAAGTCCTCCGCGATGTAGCCGATCGTCTCCTTGATCTGCCGCGCAAGCGTCTGCGTTGCATCGTGGGGGAGGCGGTGGCCCTCCGCGGCCAGCCTGTGGCGCATCGCCGTGGTCACCTGGCGGCCGGCCACCTCGGAACGGAACAGGGACCTCTCCTGCATCTGGCCCTCGTGGATGGCCGCCGCAGACGTCAGGTCGTCGCCGATGTCCACCACCAGGCCCGTCGCGCGGCCGTAATCGTGCAGGGCGAGCACGTTGGTGGGCACGATTTGCGCTGCCCGGACCTCGAAGCGATCGAACAAAAGCTCCAGAAGCTTCTCCCGCTCCTCGCGGGACGCGCCCGGTGCGTGTGCAAGCAGCACCGAGTACTCGGCCGGCTTCACTCGCAGTTCCTCGCGGAAGGTGTGCGCCAAGACCCGCTCCAGCGCGGCCCAGTCGGTCACCACTCCGTGCTGCACGGGATGTTGCAGCGTGGCCTCCGAGCCCTTGGCGACGGCCTGGGCGCCGACGTAGCCATCGCTCCCGACAGCGCCCGCCTGTCCGTTATCGGGCTTGGCGATCACGTTCGGCACCACGGCCGCCGGAGCGTCGTCACCGGCGAAACCGGCCTTGACCCACCCCGATCCGGGGTCCACCACCAGCACCTTGGGGTCCTCGATGTTGCTCATCCATCCTCCTGTGATCTCGTCTGCAGCCAGGTACAAGCGAACGTATTGGATCAATGCGTCACCACTCCAGCACATACCGTCACGTCGTCCGCATCAAGCCCAACTTGGCTTGAATCCTCGCTGCCCCGCCAACAACCCCGTCAAGGCCCGAGGTCGCCTCGACAGACCACGTGGGGAATCACCCCGAGCAACTCTGAGGTGGCTCAAGCAGCAAATGGCGGAAGGACGGTCACAGGATGCCGCGCAGCGCTGACACCGCCAACGGGAACGCCCCTCGCGGGCTGATCCTCGACTTCGCCGGAGTGCTCACAGCCAACCCCCTCGCTGTCCACCGTGCGTGGTGTGTTTCTGAAGGGCTGGCCCCGGAGGCGTGGTGCAGCACCCTCAACGACCACCCGGAGGGCCGGCGTCTGTACGCAGCCCTGGAGGTTGGGGAGATAGGGCAGGCGGAGTGGAACGAGGGGACCGCCGCTCTGCTGGGTGCGCACGTGGACCCGGTGAACCTGATGGGCCGGGCGTGGGCCGGGGTGCCCGCGGCTCGCCGGATGGCTGCCCTCGCCCGTGCGGCACGGGCGGCTGGTCATCGGGTCGCCCTGCTGTCCAACAGCTTCGGCCTGGACCCGTTCAACCCGTACGAGCACGCCCGTACGAGCGCGTCGGAATCTGGGACCTGTTCGATGTGCACGTCGTCTCCGAGCTGGTCGGCATGGCCAAACCTGATCCGGCGATCTACCGGCTGACCCTGGACCGCATCGGCCTGCCCGCTGAGCGGTGCGTGTTCGTGGATGATCACGCGGTGAACCTTCCGCCTGCCGCAGAGCTGGGAATCACCACCGTCCACGCCACCGGCGAGGACGAAGCCGTTGCGGAGCTTGAGGCCCTTCTGGGAGTCAGCGCGGTTCTTGCCGCGTGATTGCAACTTCCGGCTGACCAGTGGCGCGCCGACCTGGGCCATCCCCATGAGTGCGGTGGTCGCGCGAAGCCCAAAGTGTCCACGGCGATGGCAAGGAGCCGGAAACATGAAGCGGCTCGCAGATTGGCGCCGCCCACCTCGCTCGACGAGCGTCCCGGTGGCGGTTGGCGCAAGCTGAGGCTGGCAGGCGCCCACCCCACGTGGATGAAGCGTCCAGGTCAGAGCCGCTTCAGCGGATCGGTGGTTTGGAGGTCGTCGCCGTGACTGAACCAGTGAAGGCTGCGAACTGGGCGTCGTCCGGCGAAGCCGTGATCAGGCTCTTTGCTGAGGAAGATTCGGTGCAGGAACTGACTTGTCTGCTTCACCGGGCGTACGCCGATCATGCTGCCGCGGGACGGATCTTCTTCGCCTCGTACCAGTCTCCGCAGGACACGGCTCACCGCCTGCGGAGCGGCGAGTGCTGGCTGGCGCTTCGGGGGCAGTCGCTGGTGGGCACGGTCACCGTTGCGGCTCCGTACGTGGCCCCGGAGGGCTACCCTGCGCCGGCTGGTGCGGGGTCTTTCTGGCAGCTGGCGGTGGATCCGTCTCAGAGGGGTACTGGGCTGGGGCAGCGGCTCTTGTCGGTTGCTGAAGCACGGGTCGCAGCGCGCGGAGGCTCGCGGGTCGTCATCGACACGTCGTGCCAGGCGGCTGATCTCGTCGGCTGGTACCGCAGGCGGGGCTACGTGCCGGTGGGTATGTGGCGGTGGGATGTGACCAACTACGACAGCGTGGTTCTCTTGAAGGACCTGCCGGCGCGTTGATCGTGATGGCGGGAGTGATTCTGTCCACGCGAGAACGAGCAGCACTTGTCCGTCAGCTTGGGCAGCTGTCCGCGTTCCCGGAAGAATCGAGATGTTCACGAGTTCAGACAGCCGCCCAAACGGCGGCGCACCAGCTGACCCACTCGACTGGCTGTGCGCGCATGGGGGTGTAGAGCGCGTCCTGACGGCGGCAGGCCGGGCGGTCAGCGCCTCGGCGCCGGTGACAGCGGTGAATCGCTGTGTTCGTAGGTGTGGTCAGCTGGCGATGGGCGCCTTGTCCGGGTACTGGTCGACGTGGGAGCTGTCGGCCTTGAAGGTTAGCGGCGGGCCGACGCGGGTTCCGTCGGCCCGTACGACCTGGAGAGTGCTGGTGGCAGCCCAGATCGCGCCGGCCGTATAGGGGAGTACGTACAACTCCCAGCTGACGGACTGGGATTCGAGCTCTTTCAACGATGTCGAGTTGGAGAAGCCCAGCTCCAGGCTGTAGGTGGTGCTGACCTCGGCTGAGGTTACGGGAGTGCTGACGCCCAGAGTCGTGGTGATCGAGACGCCGGTGTTGATGCTGAAGGCAGAGGACTGCTCCTTCTCGACACCCGTGATCAGGGTCTTGGTCTTCTTCTGCGGGAACTCGCTGGTGTTGTTGTAGTGGAGGACCAGAGCCCACGACGCCTTACGTTCGATCTTGTAGAACGGTGAGTTCGCCACCTTCCACGAGATCGGCTTGTCGGTGTCGTTGATGGCGGTGAACGGCACCCACACGGCGTTGGCCGCCATCTCCGGCGTCTGCTGCGGTGGCGTGTCCTTGCTCGTCAGCTCGGGGAAGGCCGGCTGCTTGGGCTTCTCGACGGGCATCGGCAGGCACAGCACGCGCATTTCGGGCAGGATCTCCGGCTGGGCAAAGGATCCATGGGCGGCGAAGGTGTTGGGCGCGATCAACACCCTGGTGGCGCCTGGGGTGTTGTCGACGTACTGCGGGGGCACAGTGTTCTTCCAGAGGCTCAGGTCCTTCTTGGCGCCAGTCCCCTTGTCGTGGTACCCCGCAGTCACGTTGGCGCAGAAGGTGAGGTCCTCGCGCACGCACACCACCGCGTCCAGAGATGGCTGCTCGTAGGTGTTCACCGGGCTTACGAAGCCCATCGCGACGTATCCCGCGGGCGGGATCGGGCGCCACACGGCCCCGTTGTACTTGCCGCCGCTGCCGTGGTCCGTCCACACGTTCTCGTAGCCCGTCGGCCGTGCGAGTGCCGGCTTCTCACCGGCCGGTGTCTTGCCGGCGTCCTTCACACAGAGGGCCACCACATAGTCCTTGATCTCGTAGCCGCCGCGGTCCGTCTTCAGATTGGCCGCACGCCAGGCCGAGATCGCGATGGTGCCCAAGGCTTTGAAGCCTGCCGGTGCGACGGGGTGCCAAAAGCTCCCGGACAGGTCGCCTCCTGTGTCCTTGTCGTCCCAGCACCATGTGAATTGATCGGTGAATGCGAGTTCAAGCTCCCCGAACACCTTGGATGTCGAAGCCATGACAGACCATCTCCTCGTTGAGATCCAGCGGTCGTGCGTGCCTGTGATCGTGGGCTGGCCGGGCGTGCCGCTTCCGCCTGCAGCGGCCTGAACTTGCTGTGGGTGTCGACGTGGCCGCCCTCGGGCCGCCGAACATCACTATCAGGAAGGCAGTCGTCACACATGGTGACTCGCCGCGGCTGCCCGGCCGCGTACCCCTCTAGCTCTTCGATGCCAGGCTCGGGATCGCCGCCGGCTGCCCGACGGCCGAACAGGACCGCGATCCGGGTGCTGTCGTAAGTCGTGAACAGGGCCAGCGGGAGGCACGCTGCAGGCGGTGACCCCGGCTGGGGCCTCGCTTGCAGCGCGCCTCCCGCGTCTGCGGCCTACTGGTCGAGGGCGCGGGTCGCTTCCTGGACAGCGATGCTGAGGGCTTCGTCGAGGGCTTCGACGCGGCGGCCTCCGGCATTGGCGATCGGGCCAGTGCCGCCTGCTCCGCCGCCTACGGTGCGGGCGGCCGAGGCGAGGATCTGGCTGGCCGAGGTTCCTGAGCCGAGGACGCCGGGGGTGATTGCGGCGACGAGGAGGGCCTTGCCGTCGTGCTCGGTGCCGAGGACGACCACCGCGCGGTCGCTGCTGAGGCGGTCGGCGGTGCTGGTGGCCAGGCTGCGCAGGTCGCTCGCGCCGAGTCCTGAGACCCGCTGCGAGACGATCCGGCCCCCGGGCACCTGGCGGGAGGAGGAGGCGAGCTGTTCCGCCTGGCTCCGCAAGTCGGCCTCGCGCCGGCGGGAGACTTCCTTCTCCGCGGCGGCCAAGGTGCCAAGGCGCTTATGGAGGGTCTCGGCGGCCTGCTTCGGGCGGGTACCGAGGAGGGAGGAGACCTCTTCGAGGATGCGGCGTTCGACGTCGTGGTGGCGGAGGGCGCCGTGGCCGGTCAGGGCTTCGATGCGGCGGAGGTTGGAGCCGATCGAGCCCTCGCTGAGCAGGCGGAAGGCGCCGACCTGGGAGCCGTGGGCGACATGGGTGCCGCCGCACAGTTCGCGGGAGAAGTCGCCGATGTCGACGATGCGGACGGTGTCGCCGTACTTCTCCCCGAAGAGGGCGATGGCGCCGGCGGCCTCGGCTTCGGCCCGGTCGGCGTGCCAGGCGCGGACGGCAGGGTCGTCGAGGACGTGGCCGTTCACGGCGGCTTCGATCCGGGCGAGCTGCTCGGGGGTGACGGCGGAGAAGTGGGCGAAGTCGAATCGGAGGCGGTCGGATTCGACGAGTGAGCCCTGCTGTCGGGCGTGCTCGCCGAGGGTGGCGCGTACGACGGCGTGCAGGATGTGGGTGGCCGAGTGGGAGCGCATGAGGCCCTTGCGGCGGTCGGCGTCTACAGCGGCTTCGCCCCTCGCCCCGGTGAGGAGCTCGCCTTCGACGACGCGGGCGCTGTGGACGCGGAAGCCCTCCAGGCCGTACCGGGTGTCCGTGATCCGCAGCAGGGTGCCGTCTTCGGTGCGCAGGGTGCCGGTGTCGCCGATCTGGCCGCCGGCTTCGGCGTAGAACGGCGAGCGGTCGAGGACGAATTCGACGTCGGAGCCCTCGGGAGCGCTGGTGGTGACGGCACCGCCGGAGATCAGGCCGAGCACGGTGACCTCGGCGGTGAGGTGCTCGTAGCCGAGGAAGTCGGTGCGCGGCAGGTGGGCGGACAGCTCCCGGTAGGTGTCCTGGCGGCGCAGGGCGTCGGCGGTCTTGGCCTTGCCGCCGGTCTTGGCGCGCTTCTTCTGCTCGTCCAGCAGCGTGGCGAAGCGGTCTTCGTCGACGGTCAGGCCGGCGTCGTGGGCGGCCTCGACGGTCAGCTCCAGGGGGAAGCCGAAGGTGTCGGCGAGTTCGAAGGCGGTCTCGCCCGGCAGTGAGCCGGAGCGGCTCTCCCGGGTGCGGGTGATCGCGGCGTTCAGCAGCCGGGTGCCCTGCGCGAGGGTGCGGGTGAAGGACTCCTCCTCGGCGGTGACGACCTGCTCGATGAGGTTGGCCTGGTCGGTGAGTTCGGGCCAGACGTCGCCGAGGTTGGCGATCACGCTGGCGGTGGTGGGGGCGAGGACGGGCTGGTCGATGCCGAGCAGGCGGGCGTGCCGGATCGCGCGGCGCATGAGGCGGCGCAGGACGTAGCCCCGGCCGTCCTTGGCGGGCAGGACGCCATCGGCGATCAGGTAGGCGATCGAGCGGGCGTGCTCGGTGACGACCTGGAAGGAGACCTTCTCGTCGGGGGTGCCGGGGTAGGCGCGGCCGGCGAGCTCCTGGACGGTGTTCAGGGTGGGCATGAGCAGGTCGGTCGTGCAGACGTTCTCGACGTCCTGGAGGATCGCGGCGAGGCGGTCGAGGCCGAGGCCGGTGTCGATGCTCTGCTGGGCGAGCTCGCCCAGGATCGGGAAGTTGCCCTTCTTGTCGCCCTCGCCGCGCTGGTACTGCATGAAGACGAGGTTCCAGATCTCCACGTAGCGCTCGCCGTCGACGGCGGGTCCGCCCTCGCGGCCGAAGGCCGGCCCGCGGTCGTAGTTGACCTCCGAGCAGGGTCCGCAGGGGCCGGGGACGCCCATGGACCAGTAGTTGTCCTCCATGCCCAGGCGCTGGATGCGCTCTGCGGGGACGCCGATCTTGCGCCAGAGCTGTTCGGCCTCGTCGTCGTCCTCGTAGACGGTGATCCAGAGCCGGTCCTTCTCCAGGTTGTAGCCCTGGGTGAGGAGTTCCCAGGCGTAGGCGATGGCGTCGGCCTTGAAGTAGTCGCCGAAGGAGAAGTTGCCCATCATCTCGAAGAACGTGGCGTGCCGGTTGGTGCGGCCGACGTTGTCGATGTCGGAGGTGCGGGCGCACTTCTGGATGGTGGTGGCGCGGCGGTTCTCCGGGGTGACCTCGCCCAGGAAGTAGGGCTTGAACTGGTTCATGCCGGCATTGGCCAGCAGCAGGGTCGGGTCGGAGGGGATGAGGGGGCTGGACAGGACCTGGCGGTGGCCGCGGGAGGTGAAGTAGTCCAGGAAGGTGGAGCGGATCTGCGTCGAGCGCATGGCGTTATGGCCCTCACGGAAGAGTCGTGGAGAGGTGGGGGTCGATCACACGCCGAGCCGGGCCGAGAACAGGGACTGAGGTTCTCAGTTCTCCAGCTCGACGCAGATAGCTCGCGCCCCCACGGTGTAGACCATGACTCCTGATCCGTTGCTCACAGGTGGTGCAGCCGACATGGACGGAACGGTCCGCTGTAACTGCACCACCAAGAGTAGCGGGAGCGGAGTCATGATCGCTTGGAGTACGTGGCCTGCTGGCCGGTTCCCATCAGAAGGAGCAGCACTTCGGCGACGTCTTCGGGATGGCGGAGCACGAGGTTGGCTCCGGCACGGGTGAGGGCATCGGCGCCGGCGAAGCCCCATCCTGCGCCGACTGCGGTCACACCCGCTGCTCCGGCCGCGTGTACGTCGGACTCCATGTCGCCCACGAACACGGCGCCGCTGGGGGATACGCCAAGCTGTTCGAGTGCGAGCAGGACACTGTCCGGTGCCGGTTTGGGCGGCGCGTCCTCGTAGCAGACGACGGTGTCGATCAGGTCGAGGACGGCAGGCGGTAGAAGCCAGTTGACCCGCTGGCGGCTTCGCAGGGTCACGATGCCGGTGGCGATGTCCGCAGCGCGGAGCGCTGCGAGGGTGTCGGCGACGAAGGGGAACACTTCGGTGGTGAGGGTGGCAGTGGCCGACGCTGCGTCCCAGCCGTCCTCGTTGATCGTTCCGGCAAGGCCGAGTTCGGCGAGTACCTGGGCGCGCGGGGTGGTCGCTGCCTCAGGGGGAAGGTCGGAGACCGTGATGCGACGGCCGAGGCTGGAGGTCGCAAAGCCTGCCAGGGTGGCGAGTTGGGCGGCCCGGCTGTCGATGAGGACACCGTCGAGGTCGAAGAGCACGGCCCGCCTCACGGCGCACCACCTGTCTGGGGCGAGGGCAGGTCGGTCTCGGTGAGCAGGGTGTGGAGGGTGACATGGTGCTCGGCGAGCAGCATTCTGCCGCCGAGGGGACGCTCCAGTACGCACAGCGCGTCGGTGACCGGTGCCCCGGCGATCCGCAAGGTGTGCGCCATGGCGAGCAGCTGGCCTCCGGAGCGGACCACGTCATCGACGAGTACGGTGCGGCGGCCGTCGAGCGCGGCGCCTTCGATCTGCTGGCGGGAGCCGTAGCCCTTGGGGTGACGGCGGAGGAAGACGGCAGGCAGTCCGGTGGCTGCGGACAGGGCGACGACGAGGGGGACGCCGCCGAGTTCGATGCCGGCCAGCAGCTGCGCGTCGTCGGGGACCAGGGTAGCCATGGCGGCGGCGGTGTCGCGCAGGAGTGCGGGGTCGGCGGCCAGGCGGTACTCGTCGAAGTAGCCGTCGAGCAGAGTGCCGTTGGAGAGGTGGAACGGGGCGCGGACGCAAGCGGTGTCGGCGAGCCGGGCGGCGAGGCCGGTCAGCTGTGTGGTCGTGGTCATGCTCCTCCGATCGGTGCTGAGTCGAGCGTGGCGAGGACGGAGCGGAAGTTGTCGACGGACTTGGCGGTCGACAGAAAGCCGAGGGGGCGGGTCGGGGTCTCGAACAACCACCTCTCTTCGCGTAGGAAGGCGAGCAGGCGCAAGGAGGCCGGTCCGGCAAGGCAGACCGGTACGGGCCGGATGGTGGTGGCGTAGTAGAGGGCGGCGGTCAGCTCGTGCAGGGTGCCGACGCCTCCACCCATCGCGACGACGAGGTCGGCGTTGTCCAGGTAGTGATTGAGGCGGGCGCCGACGTCGAGCAGGTGGACAGACGCGGTGGTGTGCGGGTTGAACGGTCCCCATGCGTCGTGCTTGCTGAGCAGGGTCACTGCGGTCACGGCGGCTTCCTGGGACGCCGCCCCACAGGCGGCGGCTTCCATCAGGCCGTTGTAGCCGCCGTGCAGGAGCGCATAGCCGGCCTGGGCCAGGGCCCGACCGATCTCCTCCGCCAACGCCTCTTCCTCGGCGGAGGCGGGGACCACCCCGCCGAAGAACACAGCGTTCAGGCCCTCGCGGGCCCGGGTGGCGGCCGGGCCCGCGAGGTGGAGTGCGTTCACACCAGCTCCTGGTAGGTGCGGTAGGCGGTGATGGCGGTCCCCAGGCCGTTCAGCGCCTCGGGGCAGGCCCGTTCGACCAGGGTGAGCATCCGATCGATGGCCGCGTCGACGTCGGTGGCCAGGGGGACAGCCGGCCCGCTGATCGCGGCGTCCAGGTCGTCCAGGCAGGCCCGCCCGATCGGGGTGAGGGCGATCTCCTCACGGAGCTGGTACCAGCCCCAGAACCGCGAGGTGGGGGCCAGCGCAGTCTTGATCAGGTCCTTCGTTGCGGTGTGGAGGCGGTGCCATTCGGAGTAGGCGATGAATCGCTGGCCGCGCTTGATGCGCTTGTGCAGCAGCACGGCCAGCACCAGGTGCTCGATCAGCAGCTCGGTGCAGGTACGGGGCCGGGCGAGGAACTCGGCCGCGAAGCGCGCGGCCGCCGCGGCCTCGTCGGCTGTGGCCGGTGCGGCCATGCGGTCGAGAAGGGAGGCGGTGGCGACCGTCGCCTCCAGGCGGGGGATGCGCGAAGCGGGTGCGAGGTACAGGTCGATCTGGTGCAGGTGTCCGTCGTCCGGGACGAGGAAGACCATCCCGACGCCGCCGAGGTCGGCGACGATCGTGTCGCGCCAGCCGGGCAATAAGGCGCCGGCCTCGGTGGACATCAGATCGTCGAGAGCCGCGACGAACGCGGGCAGATCGGCGTCGTGGACGCCGACGACGAAGTCGAGGTCCGAGAGACGGTCTGCGGTGCCATGGGCCAGCGAGCCGCGGACCATCAGGTGGGTGACGGCCCGGGACGTGGCAAGGGTGTCGGCGAGCCTGGACAGCAGCGGGAGCTGGGCCGGGCGGTTGGCGTGGGTAAGTTCGGCGAGGTGCAGGGTGGGCATGCGCGTCCTCCGTTCGAATTCCGGCGGGTTGGACTTGCAGGTGGTCAGGCCGTGAGGGCGAGGAGGCGCCGCTTGGCCGAGGCCCAGCGCGTCGCCGCCTCTTCGTCGCCGAGCGAGGTGTGCAGTTCGGCGATCAGGTCGTAGACCGTGCCCTCGGGCAAGGCGTACGTGTAGAAGAGCCGCAGCAGCATTCGCTCGGCTGCGTCCATGTAACCCAGATCTGCCATCGCGCGTGCGGCCCGCAGCCGCTCCGCGAGGATCACCTGGTTCGCAGTGGGCAGCGGCTCGGCGGCGGTCGAGTGGAGCGCGGGGTGCCGGGCCAGGCGCTGGTAGGAGTCGCCGGCGTACACGTCGGCGATCAGGTGGATCCGGTCGGGGCCGAGCAGGTTGCACACCCCGTGGGCGTACGTCGGTGTCAGCCGCCAGATCCGCCCGCCGGCCATGTGCACCTTGGTGCCGCCGGTGACCAGGAACGCCGAGGTGTTGGTGTGCAGCGGGATGTGCAACCGGTGCCGCTCCACCTGGTCGAGATCGCCGTAGTCGCGGTGCTCCCACAGGAAGGCGTTGGGCTCAAGCCGGGCGAGCCGCACCCACATGTAGTTCAGACCCAGCTCGGCCAGCAGCGCGGCAGTGGCCGGCATCTGCGCCAGCAGGCCCGTCGGCCTGGCGGCGCAGTCGCCGATCGTCACGTCGGCGGCGTCACCCGAGGCGTTCATCAGCGAGGTCGTCCACCAGCCGCCGGACTGGTAGGCGCTGTACTCCGCCTTCCAGGGCGCCTGGGCTGTGAGGGCCTCGTGGCGCATCCGCTCCAGCCGGGCGGTGTCTACGGTGTCCAGCTGGGCGATCTGCCCTGCCAGAGCGGTCAGAGTTTCCATCGGTTCCCTCCCGTTCCCGGCCCGCCGAGCAGCGGACAGGTGTGCGCGTGGTGCTGGATGGGTTGATCGAGCCGGGCTGCTGACGCAGCTGCCGATCTCACGCTTCGCGGTCAGAGCCACACACAAAGCGAAGTGCGTTCAGCATGGCGGCGGGCGCTGGGGCATGGATACGACGTCACCGCCGTCATGAGACCGCCCTTGTCGAGGGGGTGGCGCGCCGGACGATGACGTCATGCGTCATGACTGCCGTCATGGCTGCCGTCATCTGAGCCGCAGAGCCTCCGAACGGGTTTCCCGCCGACCAGCCATGGCTATCGTCAGACCAGGCGAACGGGGACGGAGAGGATCTGCTGTGGCTGAAACTCCCACGCTCTTAAGGGTCTTGACGCTGCAGAGGCACTGGCAGGTCTACGAGACCTTCCGGCTCCGGTTCGAAGCGACCGCGAACACGGCCGCCCATGAGGAGAACGACCCCCGGCTTCAAGGCCTGTCGGTCTCCAAGCGGCAGTTCGAGCGCTGGTACGGAGGCGCGGTCAAGACCCGCCCCTACCCGGACCAGTGCCGAGTGCTGGAGGCCATGTTCGGCGTCAGCGTCGATCTCCTTCTCTCTCCCGCGCCGGCCGCTTCAGCGCACATGCCTGCAGTCGCTCCCCCGCTCGTCATCCTGCCGCCACGGCCAGTGCCTGTCCTTCTCCCAACCGAGCAGGCAGCGGCGCTGCCTGCTGGTGGCCCGTTCAGCAGCGAGTCCCGCCTCGACGCGGGCACCACCGAATTGGAAAGGCAGGTCGCGATGGCGGCTCGTCGTGCGCTCAGGTTCACCGCACTCGCGGAGGGCAGCAGCATCGGCCCGGAGACCCTCGGCCAGATCCAGGACGAAGTACGACGGCTGACCGTCGCCTACCCGAGGCTGGCATTGCCGACCCTGCTCGGCGACCTGGTCGAGATCCAGGACCTCACCTTCCGCCTGCTGGAGCACGGCCGGGTCAAACCCCTGCAGGCCCGGGAGCTCTACCTGCTCGCCGGCATCACCTCCGGCATGCTCGCCAAAGCCAGCCACGACCTGGGCAACCCCAGCGCCGCGATGATGCAGGCCCGCACCGCCTTCGTCTGCGCCGACAACGCCGACCACCACGCCATGCGCGCCTGGGTCCGCTCCCTGCAGTCCCTCATCTCCTACTGGGCCGGGCGCCCCTCCGAAGCCGCCGACTACGCCACCCTCGGCCAGAGCACGGCAAGCAACGTCCGCGGCACCACCAGCGTCTGGCTGGCCTGCCTCTCCGCCCGCGCCCACGCCCTCCTCGGCGACGGCGAGGCCACGCGTACCGCCATCCAGCAGGCCGAGGAAGCCCGCACAGCTGTCGAACCCGACGACCTCGACGCCTTCGGCGGCATCATGACCTTCCCGGTGCCCCGCCAGCTGTATTACGTCGCCGAGGCCACCGTGCACCTCGGCGAGGACCCCGCACTCGGCGAGAGCCAGTCGGAGGCCGCCGTCGCCGCGTACCGCACAGCCCCGGAAGACGAATGGGCCTTCGGTGACGAGGCCGGCGCGCAGACCGACCTCGCCCTCGCCCGCATCGCCCGCGGCGAGATCGAAGGCGCCACCGAGGCGGTACAGCCCGTGCTCGACCTCCCCATCGAGCAGCGGAACTTCGGCATCACCAGCAGCGCCCAGCGGGTCCACGCCGCATTGCAGGCCGAAGGTCGACGAAGCCGTGGTGCAGCGGCCAGCCTGCGCGAGGAGATCGAAGCATTCACGGCCACCCCGACGTCCGTCCTCGTCCGGTGACTCCGCAGGTAGGCTCCGAAGGCATGACCCCAGTCAACCTGGCCGGCCCCCGCCTGGCGCTACGCGAAGTCGAACCCGAGGACACCGCCGCCATCCTGGCCATCTACGGTGACCCCGAGGCCACCCGGCACCTCAGCTTCGAGCCCCGCACCCGCGACCAGGTCCAGGCGATCACCGACCGGTCCATCGCCTCCGCGAAGGACACCCCGCGAACCGAGTACTGCCTTGCCATCACCCCGCTCGGTGAACACCGGCTGATCGGCTACGCGCGCTTGGCGACCGAACCGCATCAGGCGGCCACCATCGGCTTCGCCTTGAACCCGGCGGAGTGGGGCAAGGGCCTCGGCACGGAGACCGTCCAGCTGCTGTGCACGCTCGGCTTCAAGGTCCTGGGCCTGCACCGCATGTGGGCTGCGCGTTCGCCACTCAACGAGGCATCCGCGCGCACCCTCCTGCGAGCGGGCATGACCGAGGACGGGCGGATCCGCGATCACGTCTTCGTTCACGGAGCCTGGCGAGACTCGATCACCTACTCGATCCTGGAGCACGAGTGGACACCGGTCGACGCCCTTGAGCCGGACACAGCCCACGGAGCCCCGGCGCGTGCGACCCCACCTGACGCTGTCAGTGGACAGGAGACGTGAGCTGGTGCTGCCCGAGCTGGGCCTGCCGCGCCACCCAGGGATCCCCGCATCGCCGAGTTCGCGCGCGGCGGCCTGCCCGGCCCGGCGGCCACCGACGACGGCAACCACTGGGTCGACGGCACCTGCTGGCTGTACTGCGGCCATGACCCAGGTAAGCCCAAAGGAGGCCATGGGATGATCTTGAAGCCCTGAAGGCCCACTCACCGGCCGGGATGATGCTGCTCGGCCAAGCACGTCCAATATCACCGTGTGTCGGGGCCTGTCCTGAGTATGTCGCTTCTGCCTGGAGTCGCCGACAACGACCCGCCGAGCAGGGGAAGGCGATGAAATTCAACGCCCTGCTCACGAACGCCGTTATTTTCCATCAGGCCACGGACATCGCCGTGATCGTGCGTGAACTGCAAGCCGAGGGATGGAAGATCGAGCCCGGGCGGAGATCTCCCCGTACATCACGGAGAACATCAACCGGTTCGGGGAATACTCCACGCATGCACTCGGCATCATCCCCGACGTGTACGAGCCGCACCTGGACGTTGACTTCGCCAAACTCCGCGACGGCCTCGACAGCGAAGCCGCGTGACGCCTGGCACCTGCGGGTAGCCCGGCCCGGCTCGCCGTCCTGGCCACCCGAACGGTGGTACGTCCACTCGGGGTCTCGATCTACGGGATTCGCATAGCCGCGGGACGGGAACGGCCCGCAGGCCCGGGAGCTTCCCGGGCGGCTTGGACTGCTCAGGCCGGAATCCGCCTGGCGTGCGGGAGGCCGGTGCGGTTGTGTGTCGCCTACCAGCACTCTGGTAAAGCTCCGGTGTCGCCCGGCGGCTCGACCTGACGCTCCGGCCCCGCGCAGTATTCCGCCGGACCGACCGAAGGGCCTTTTCATGAACCGTGAAGACTCTGCCGCCCCGCTGCCGGCTGCGCTGGCTGCGGCGGTCCGGGGCCCGGGGGCCGAGCTCCGGGAATCCGTGGGCAAAGGGGCAGGGGTGTTCGCCACACGGCCTTTCCGGGCAGGAGAGCTGGTTCTGGCCGGTGTCATCGTGGCCGAGCTCGACCGCAACGATGCCCACGCCTCGCAAATCAGCTGGAATCGCTTCGTGCGGCACGGCGGTCTGGTGCCAAAGGTGAACCACTCCTGCGACCCGAACTGCGGCATCGGGCTTAACGCGTCCGGGGCTCATGACCTGCTCGCCCGCCTCCCCATCGCGACCGGCCAGGAGATCAACTTCGACTACGCGATGCGCAACTACACCATCGAGCACTTCCCGGCTCGGTGTCGCTGCGGGACACTCCTGTGCCGAGGCCGGATCACCGGCTGGAAGGACCTGCCCTCCGATCGAAGGGACGCCTACCGGGACTTCGCCGCGCCCTATCTCCTCGACGGACCGACAGGTCCATGAAGTGCGCCGAGACTTGTGACGACGGGCCCGGCGCCGCAGGCCTTCCTGCTCCTTGCGGCCTTTGCCCGGCTCCTGGTGCCATGCCGACCGCGGCGACTCCTCTGTGACGCGTGGCTGAAGGATTCCTCCCCCCGAATTATGTTTTTCGCGGTCCTGCAAGAGGGCCGCTGGCCTCCGGGCCCGGCATGACTGTGTCCCCCTGTCGAACGGATGACCTGGGGGGTGGTGTCACCGGGCCCGAGGGGTGCCGTCGGAGACGCTGATGAGAGGTCCGGCCATTGCCCGGCCGGGCGCAATGCTCGGCCGTATCCGGGCGGCAGGTCTGCATAACGTGGATGCGCGAGAACGGCCCCGATGCCCAGGCCAGCACTGCAACGAGCAAGTGGGGACACGATGATCGACACTGGCGGCGTGGGCGTCTTCCTCTACCGGAACACCGAAGTCCGCCAGCGTGTCGAGCAGCTCCGCACCCAGCAGCAAAACCACCCGCCACGGCCGACCACGCAGCCGCCTGACGACTCACCCAGCAGCAGCGTCCGCACTCTGACTGCCCAGCTCGCCAAGCTCAAGCAACGGCACCGCGACGAAGTCCAGGCCCTGCGACAGGCCCTGGAAGCCGCTCAGAGCGAGAACCTTGAACTGCGACGCCGACTCGGTCCCCGACACGTCGCCCGCCCCGGGACCGGCCCTGCGACTGGTACAGCCGTTGGCGCTGAGATCGATCTTGAATGACGGAGGACCCCGGCGGTCACCGCCGGGGTCCTCCGTCAGGCTTCCCGTCGAGCAGGGCTGGCAGGGCGTGTGCTGGTGGCCAGGCAGCTCATCGCTTTGTCTTGGGGGATTTCGGAGACACCAATTTGCTACCCGCCCAATCCTCGCCGACGCCGGTGTTGAGGATCTGGGCAAGGCCTGCGGTAGTGGCCGCCTCGGCAATGTCGCTCGGCTCGATGTAGCCGGCTCGGCCTGTCTTCGGGGTGATCACCCAGATGACGCCGTCGTCGGCGAGCGGCCCGATCGCGTCGACGAGGGCGTCGGTCAGATCGCCATCGCTCTCCCGCCACCACAGAAGGACTACGTCCATCACTCCGTCTGCGTCCGCATCCAGGAGTTTGCTCCCTGATTGCTCCTGCACGGCGGCGCGGACGTCATCATCGATGTCTTCAGCCCATCCCAGTTCCTGCACCACCATCTGGGGCTCGATGCCGAGCCTGTCAGCTACGCCGACCTTGCCCGCTTCTCCAGCTGTTACCACGCTTCCATCTCCCTCTCGTCAGGCGCCGTGGCCCGGAGGCCCAGACCCAGGTTGAGCGCTGCGCACCCGCGTCGCATCCCAAACACGCGGTGGTTCACCCAGGCGATGTCAACGTCGCCTCCACCGCACCCGGTCGCGCAACGACCGGCATCCCGCCAGGCGCGAGCTCGGCGACTGCGCCGCCGACCGGGCTCGGCCGGGCAGGCGTGTGCGTGAGGAGTTCGAGCACGGCAGCCGGAAACGTGCCGCGGCTCCTCCGCGATGGCGCCCATCTCCAGTGCGACGCTGATCGCGTGGATCTGCACGTTCCCGGCGGAGAACGTCAGCGAGTGCCGGTCGTACTCCGGCGCCCCCGCGTACGCATCCATCCGCTCGGCGGCATCCTTCGCGTACCCGATCCGGTCCTCCGCCTCGGACGGGCGGCCGAGACCGCCGCCTGGAGCTGAAGCGTGCCCCAGGCCCATACTGCCCACCTGTCCCAGAACGCATCGGCAGTTGCAGGTCAGCCGATCAACGACGCCGCACGTGTGGCGGCTGCTGCATAACGGCTGGCGTGCCTCCCGTCGGGTGGACGAGGGCGTTGGGGCGTCGTGCGGTGCTGCGGGCCCTGGCTGCCTGGGCGCGCGGGCCGGGTACGTGGCGTTGGCCGAGGCGCTGGATGCGCCAGGTCAGCGCGCGGGCGGGGTTGCGGGCTTCGTCCAGGGTGCGCTGGCCGAGGGCCTGGTCGAGGACGGTGGCCGCGTTGTGGCCGGCGGCTTCTGCCTGGGCGAGGACGGCGGTAAGGGCGTCCCAGGCGGGGTCCTGCAGGATGTGTTGGGCGTGTTCGGGAGCGGCCTGGTGGAGGTGGTGGGCGTAGCGCTGCCTGGTCTGCATGCCGGGGGCGCGGTGGGCGAGGTCGTTCAGAACTGGAACGGCGACGTGTGCATACGCGGTCTGGAGGTGGACGAGGGTCTGCTCGGCTGCCGCTTCCTGTTGGGCGTGCTGGTGCTTGCGGTGCCAGTGCATGGCGAAGGCCACGGCGATGAGTACGGTGTCCAGCAGCATCGCCAGGCCGGCCCCGTCGCCTGTCGTAGCGGGGTTGCGCAGGATCGTCTGGATGCTGCGCCGCAGGACGCGGGCGCTGTCGATGTCGGCGGTGATGCGTGAGCGTGTGGCGCGCTCGAATGCGGCGGCGGCACGTTCGAGGTCGGTCCTCACGGCGGCAGGTGCGGTGAGCGGCAGCAGATCCAGTACTCCGCCGAGCGCGACCAGCTGGCCTTGGGCCACGTGGTCGTCTCCGCGGGTGAGGTGATCGGGGATGCGCTCGGTGGCGGCGGTGGCCTGGTGCCACGGGTTGGTCGGCTGGGTGGTGACCGGGTTGGGTCCGGAGTCGTCGAGGCGCCGGCGGATCTTGGGCAGGGAGAGGTCGCCGGCGAGAGTGGAGCCGGAGAACCACACCGGCTCGCCCTTCTTGTTGACGTCGCCGGGCAGGGCGACGCTGTAGCCGAGGACGTCGCCGGACGGTCCGGTCTTGGGCCGAGCCGTGACGCCGGTCGCTTCCAGCAGGGCGAAGAACTCGGCCTCGTTGGAAGCGGCGGCCACCGCGCGGCGTACGCGCATGCGCAGGACCTCGCGGGCCGTGGTGTTCTGGCCCTGGTGCTTGGCCTTGAAGTGTTCCTTGCTGGTGGGGCGTTTGGCGGCGGTGCCGTCGCCGGGCTTGAGCCGTCGGAGGCCGAGGTCGGCTTCGATCTTCCGGGCTTCGCGCTGGACGGCGCGGATGTCGTGGTCACGGCGGGGGCGGCGGCCGTCCTGGCGTACGAGCGTGGCGGCGATGTGGATGTGGTCGTCGGCGTGGCGTACCGTCACCCAGCGGCACGCTTCCTCGTCGCCTTCGGGGGCGATGCCGGCGGCGGCCACGATCCGGCGGGCGATGTCCGCCCACTGGGCGTCGGTCAGGATCGGGTCCTCAGGTGCGGCACGTACTGGGCAGTGCCACACCGTAGTTGTCGGGGCCTTGTCGCCGAGCATCTTCACGGGCTGGTCGAGCTGCGCGGCGAGCTGGTCCTCGACGTGCTTCGGGTTGCGGTGGGGGCTGCGGCCGGGGTCGGGGGCGAAGCCGTTCCAGGACGCCACCAGGTGCGGGTCGGTGTGCTCGTTGGCGCTGCCCGGCCCGTACAGGTAGCCGATCAGACGGCGTGTGGCGCGCTCGCCCTTGCCGAGGATGATCTTCGGTATCACGTGGTCACCGTCCTGAGGTCACCTGGGCGACGGCCACGTCCACGTCGGTGATCGACGCCTCGACCCGATCCAGCAGCCGCCACACGATGTCCGGCGCGGGCCACGCGCCGTCCTTGTTGAGGTGCCACGTGAGCTGGTTCAGGTTGTTGCCGATCTTGGCGAGCTGGCTGTTCGCGGCCATCAGCGCCTTGACCATGGCGCGGTAGTCGGCGACCGCTGCGGTGGGGTCCACGGCGCGAGCGCCAGCGAGTGACGTTTCGGCGACGTAGCCACCCACCTGCATGCGGCTCAGATCTGCGGCCTTGGCGAGGAGGGCGAACTCGTCGTCGCTGTAGCGCGGATGGACACGGCGCTCGCGCAGTGTGGTTTCACGCAGACGGCGGCGCGGGGTAGGTGTCTGTGTGGCTCCTCGCGTGGTCGGCTCCCCCGGGCCGGCCACCTCCGGCGCCCCCTCAGCGCCGGATGCCTCCGCCTCCCCTGGGGCGGAGGCCGGGTAAGGACTCCTTACCCGACAACTTGCTGCGCCTGAAGCTGGGGTGGTGGACGACTGCTGCTGGGGCGTGACGGGTTCGTGGTTCGGGGCGTGCATGGGTCTCCTGTCGGGGTGGCCGTCAGCTGGGGCGGGAGGCGCTCAGTTCGGCCTTGACCGCGCGGACGATGGCACCGGCGTCGTCGCTGGCGACGCTGTATCCGTCGCCGCGTACGACCTGCTCCAGAAAGTCGCGGGACAGTCGGCCTTGCTCGTCATGGAGACGGTGCGCGTAGTCGCGAAGGACGTCGTTGGAGGCGCGGGGTTTGCGGCTCGGCCGCTTCGGCTTCGAGGTAGAGCGCTTGCCCGGTGGGGTACCGGAGCCGCTGCCCGTGGGCGGCGCAGCCGTCCCTTGCGGGCGGGCTATCGGCTCCGGGTCGGAGCGGGCAGTGGAATTCGGGCGGGCGGACTGTGAGCGGGCGCCCGGGTGGGGTTCCTCATCGCCCGGGGCTGACGGGTGCGGGCGGGGTCGGTCTCCTGCCCGCCTGTCGCCTTCCGCCCGCCCGTCGGCGCCCGCCCGGGAATGGTCGGGCGGCGCTGCGGGCGGGCCGACGGGCTGCCCGGCGGGCGTGGGCCAGCGACCGGGCAGGTCGATGGTGGCCAGCGCGGCTGCCTGGCGGCGGGTCGCGAGCTGGCGCAGCAGCTGCTCGTTGCGGCCCAGGTCGACGTCGATGCCGGAGCGGGCGAGAGCCTTGGACAGGCGGCGCACAGTGCGCCGGCCCGCCCGCGTGGTGCGCTGCTCGGGCGGCATCTCGGCGAGGCGGGCAGCCAGGGTGACGGCCCGCTCCATGGCCCGGTCGCGAATGATCTGGGCGGCACCCTGGTCCTGCTCGACGATCCCCAGACCGGCGAGCAGCCGCTCACGGGCCTGCCGTGCGAGGACCGCGGCGAGTCCACGGGATGCGGCGTTGGGGGTGCGCTGGCGGAGCTCGATGCCCATGGCCAGATGCCACAGCACGGCGGCCATCACCGGGCCGGTGAAGGCACGCACGGTGCCGCCGACCGGGCCGGACTCGGCATAGGCGGGGATGGTCTGTATTGCGGTGATCACCAAGACCAGGATTCCCGGCAGGCCGGCTGCCTGCCTCGGTCCGTGCAGGTTCTGGCGAGCCATCAGTGCCAGTGCGAACAGGGCCAGTTCCGCGGCGGCGAACATCACGGTGCGCTCGGTGGTGTTGCGCATGTCGAGGTAGTGGGCGGCGAACCGCCAGCTGGTGTCCGCGCTGTAGGCGGTGCACACGAGCGCCGCTGCAGCGGCTGTAACGGCTGCGGCCGAGAGGCGCCGTGTCCGATCGTGGGGGCGGCGTTCGTTGCGTCGGGCGATCAGGCCCACCACCAGTGCGCAGGCGGCGGCCAGGACGGACAGAGGCAGGAGCAGATCACCGGCGAACGGGAGTGCAGCGGTGGCGAGCGGGTCGGCTATGGCAGGCGGCATGGACGGGGCTACTCCGAAGGATGGTGAGGAGGCGATCACGGACCGGGCCTACGTCTGGGCGGCCTTCACCAGGGGCCCACGCGGGTGGGCTGGGGGAGAGGCAGGTGCCTGTGCAGACGGGCGGGTGCTGGGGGCGCTTACGCTTCCCCCTCCCTAAAGAGGGGGAAGCACGTAAGCGCTTTGGGGCGGACGAGTCGTTCGTTCGGCCGTACGCGTCTGACCTGCGGTTTCGTGAAATACGAATGCGGTGTAGGCGCTGCGTAGGCGTGTTCTGGCCGGTCGGGCGCGTACGGGTCCGCGTACGCGCCCCGGGGTCAGGAGACGACGGTCATGTGGCGGGTGGGGGCGGCGGTCCAGCGGGTGGCCTGGCCCCCGCCGGAGCCGCCTCCCGCGCCGGTCTCCTGGGCTGCGTGGCCGCTCGTGGCGAGGTTCTCCAGGCGGCGCCTGGCCTTGGCGATGTCCGCCTGGCTGGGGCTGGTCTCGCCGGTGATCTGCTCGGCGAGCTGGCGGGCGGTCAGGCCGCGCGTACCGGCCTGGCGGAGCAGGGTGAGGGGGTCGAGGTGGGTCTCGACGCGGGAGGTGCCTCGGGTGTGGTCGTGGGTGATGGGCAGGGGCCCGATCTCGTCGTTGACCGTCTTGAGGTGGTGGAGGTGGACGATCGGGTCGCCCGCCGCACCTGCGAGGAACAGGACACTACCGGCGCCGGCGGTGAACCAGGCGGAGCCGTAGACCTGGTCCAGGATGGGGCGCTGGTTGCGTGAGGCGTCCTGTCCCTGCTTGCGCTGGTGGTGCAGTTCCATCAGCTGGACGCCGTCGCGAAGGAGCTGCTGGCGGGCGTTGTTGTAGGCGAGCCCGGCCTCGTCGTCGGTCAGCTTGCCGACGACGTCCTTGAGGCTGTCGATGACCACGGTGTCGGCACCGTGCTCGGCCGCGAGCTCGGCGAGCAGGTGCGGCTCGGCGATCAGGGACGCGGGCAGCGGCCCGGACCAGAAGACAAGGCGCTGGCGAAGGATCTTCTCGTCCACCGGCCGGATGATCCGGCTGAAGGCGCGGGCCAGCTGGCTGGGCCGGTCCGCGGCGATGTAGAGGACCTTCTTGCCCTCCTGCACGGGCATGTCCAGCACCTGGGCGATCAGGCCGATGCGGGCCAGGACGACCTGCTGGGCGATGGTGGACTTCCCCACCCCGGGCGGGCCGACCAGCATCAGGCTCTCGCCGGCTGCCCAGGCCGCCTTCCCCGGTGCGCCCCAGATCGGCTCGGTGTCGGTGGCCGTGTCGGTGACGAAGGCCCAGCCGTCGAGGGCGTAGCGCTGCAGGCGTCCGCCGGAGCTGCGGCGGGATCGGTCCGTGACCTCTTGCAGGGAGGCGTTCAGCAGGGTCCTGACCTCTTCGGGGTCCGCGCCTTCCGAGGTGGCTCCTTGCAGGACGCGGACCGCCATGGCCTGCATGGCGCGCAGGTCGGCCTGCTGCCGGACGATGTCGGCGTAGTACTCGGCGCCCGACCCGACCGCTGCGGACGAAGCGAGGGTGTGCAGGTACGTGGCTCCGCCGACGCGGTTCAGGTCCCCGGTGCGCTGGAGCCGGTGGCCGAGTGCGATGGGGTCGGTCGGTGCCTGCTGTCGGCGCAGCTCCACCAGGGCATGCCAGATGGTGGTGTGGGCGGGGTGGTAGAAGTCGCCCGGCTCCAGGATCTGGCGGAGGCGGTCGATGGCCTCGCTCTGGTAGATGCATGCGCCGAGTACCGCCATCTCGGCTGCCTCGTTGCGCGGCACGTTCATCGACCCGGCCGCCGCGAGGGTGGACGGCTGGGCGAGCTGTGCGGACAGGGGTGTGCCTGTGGGCCCGATGGCCGTAGGGTTGGGCATGGATTCCCTCCCCGGAGTGCATACGGCCCTGGCAGGCCGCACTCCCGGTTGATCGTCTTGATGGGTGGTCATTCAGGGAGCCGTTCGTGGCCTCCGGTGCGCTAACACCGGGGGCCGCTCCCATTTCCGGGCGCGGCGGGCCACGTCCGGGACCAGAAGCATCGTGTGTACTGGCCGCACAGTCAAGCCCCAACTTTGAATCTTCTGCGCACAATAATTGTGCTGTGGATACGCAAGATGGGGTTGAGTCTGTGCGATCGCCAAGTTAACGTGGTGGTATGACGCAGAACGACTGGCAGGGGCGCCTCACGCAGCACGTGGCCGACGCGGTGCGCCACTATCGGAAGGACCGGGGGCTGAGCGCTCAGGCCCTCGCGGACGCCTGCGGCAAGCTCGGATACCCGGTCCCGCGGACCTCGATCGCCAATCTGGAGAACGGGCGCCGGTCCGGCGTGGAGCTCGCGGAACTGCTGGTCCTCGCCAAGGCCCTGGAGATCCCGCCGATCATGCTCATGCTGCCCGTCGGCATGGCCGGCGCGGTCGAGGTCGTCCCCGGGGAGGAGCTCCCGATCTGGGACGCCATCGCCTGGATCAGCGGCGAGACCCTCCTGGGCAGCGACCCGAACCCCGGCACCGCCAACGAGATCATCTTCGAGCTGCGCATCCACGCGCAGGCCGTCAACCAGGTGCAGAAGGCTATCCAGCTCGCCGAGGAGACCCAGCAGCACGGCCTGTACCGCAATCAGCGCCTGAACGGCAGGAGCATGCGCGAGGCCATCCAGGCGTACGCCAAGGACAGTGTCATCGATCTCCGCGATTACCGCCGCAAGCTTCGCGCGCGAGGCATCGAGCCGCCGGCTCTCCCCGAGGACCTCCAGTTCCTCGACGACGTCCAGTAGCACTCTCCGTCCCGGCTCACCCGCGGTGTTAGCGCGCCGCGAGCCGGGGCAAAGCCACACCCTTCATGACCACCCATCACACGATCCCGCTACAGGAGTGCCAGCTCCAGCGGGAAGGAGTCCCCGTGCGCCCAAGCCAACCCTCGTTGCGCCATTGCTCCCATGCCCGCCCCACCCGAGGCGGTGCCCGATGACGAAGCGCAAGCCGCCGGCCGACCACGTCCTGCCGCGCCTGTTCGGACCTGACGAAATCGCCACCGCCCTCGGCTGCTCCGCCTGGTGGGTCCGTGACCGTGCCCGTCGCCGCCTCATCCCGTTCACGTACGTCGGCGGCGCCTACCGCTTCACCTCGGATCACCTTGCCGAGATCATCAGCCTTCACGAGGAGCGGCCCGCAGGGGCGGCCCACCCCGCCGAGGCGACTGTTCCCGCGCATACGGCTCACTCTCCGCAGGCCCGTTCCGTTCCCCGCGTCGGCACGTCTCTGCCGGGAACACAGCTGAAGGCCCGGCCACCCCGGCGGCTTCTCGATGCCCAAGCCCGCTACGGGACCGCCGCCTAGGCCGACCCACGGCGGAAAGGGGGATACGTGGGCTACGCGGAGAAGCGCAGCACCTATTGGCGAGGCCGGTACAAGCTGGCCGACGGTAAGTACGGCACCGTCCAGGACACCACGGGCGCGGTGGTCAAGTTCGCCACCAAGCGGGAGGCGAAGCAGGCGGCGGATGCCGAGGAGGTGACCGTCCGACGCGGTGAATGGCGCGACCCGGCACGGGGACAGGAGACCTTCGGTGACTACGCGAGTCGCTGGTACGACGACCAGGACTTGGCCGCCTCCACCATGCAGAACTATCGGCGCCACATCGAGCAGCACCTGCTCCCCGAGTTCGGGGAGATGGCTCTCGGAGGCGTCCTACGATCCGATGTCGACCGGTGGGAGAAGGCGGAGAAGGCCGAGTACGCGGCGTCGAGTGTCAAGACCTGGCGCGCGACCCTCCACCTCATCCTTGCCGACGCGGTGGACGAAGGGCTCATCACGTCCAACCCCGCGACGAAGCGGCGTGGGCGGGGCAAGCGCGCCGGCCGCTCCCGCGACCGTGGGCCGGAAAAGGTGGTCACCGACGCGCTCGGCGTCCTACTCGTAGCCGAGCGGGCAGCGCTGCTCTCAGGTCGCGACGACGAGTTCGTCGCCGTGCTCCTCAAGGCGTACACCGGCATGCGTTGGGGCGAAATCGTCGGCCTGGAGACTGAGTTCGCACGCCGGGGCTCGGTCCGGGTCGAGTGGCAGCTGTACGAGCTCGACTCCGGCGAACTGGTCCGCTGCCCGCCCAAGGACGACAGCTATCGCACCATCGACGCACCGGACTGGCTGTCCGCCCTGGTGGCCAACCACATCGCCCGTACGAAGCCGAGCCCTTGCTCCTGCCACGGGAGGACGTACGTCTTCCAGGGCCAGGGCACCGCCCGCACGGGCGGCCATCAGGGGGCGAAGCTCGTGGACGTCGCCCGCCGCGCTGAGGTCTCCACCGGCACGGTCTCCAACGTGCTCAACCACCCTGACCGAGTCCGGGAGGCCACCCGAGTCCG
This sequence comes from Streptomyces tatrensis, assembly GCF_049310065.1. Classification (NCBI taxonomy): domain Bacteria; kingdom Bacillati; phylum Actinomycetota; class Actinomycetes; order Kitasatosporales; family Streptomycetaceae; genus Streptomyces; species Streptomyces tatrensis. Next base: position 5,250,724 of record NZ_JBMDLB010000011.1, read on the forward strand.
CGTGGAACTCGCCATCGGCGAGCTCGGCTTCGTGCGTGGCGGGGTGCCGAGCGAGCACGCCGCCCACTGGCGGCGCAACGGCTTCGCCACCTGGCTGTTCCAGCCAGCCGCCACCGGCTGGTACCCGAAGAAGGCCCCGCAGGAGGCCCGTCCGGTCCCGCTGCTCGGCGACCCTTGGCCTGGCATTCCCGTACGGGGCCGCAACGCCCAGGGCCGCGCGGACGCCTGCTGGACTCCGATTGCGAAGGGCCTCACCCCGCACGGCCTCCGCCATTCCCACCGCACGGTCATGGAGGACCTGGGGACGGAGAAGGTCCTCATGGACGAGCGCATGGGCCACATCGACGGCTCGGTCTCGGCCCGCTACGCCCACGTCACCCCCGGCATGCGCCGGCGCCTCCTCGCGGGGCTCACCGCTCAGTGGGAGGCGGCTTTGGACGCGCGGCGCGTGATGAGTGCGAGCTCGCCGGTTGCAATCCTTAACCGGTTGCTGCGGGCGAGGGAGTAGCCGATATCTGATGCAGGGGCTGGACTCGCCATGGAACCCAGCCCCTGCTCGCATCCCACAAGGGACATCCCAGTTTCAGGTGATGAGTGCTTCGAGGTGCCGCCGCGCTGTGACCCAGATGTCCTCGAACTGCGCGGCGGTCAGCCGTTCTGGCAGGTAGCCCTTCCACTCGGACACGGGGGACTCGGCGGTGATCCCGTACCGCGCGTCGGAGTCGGTGTCCCGGGCAGCGGCAACAGGCCGCAGCTCAGCCCCTTGCAGTTCGACCTGCCGGCTCACGCAGTCGTCGTCACCGACCTCGAGGTAGAACCAGGTTTCTTCCTCGTCCCAGTAGCTGCGGAACCATGTCGTCATTGACCCATCATGACCCGCAACGCACAGGGTCCTATCCGCGCGTAATAGGCAAGTTGGCCAGGCATGGAGTGTAGGAGGTACGGCAGGATACGGGCGGTACCCCCACCGCCGAGGAGCCGCCCGCAGTGCCGCGCCGTATCACCGAAGCCGATGCCATTGCCTATTTGGAGTCCCGGGGGATCGAACCTCTCGACGCCTACCCGGGTACCAAACTGCCCTGGCGGTGCCAGTTCACCGACTGCGGCCATATAGCGGAGACGCTGACGTTCAAGCTCATTCGCGCCGGTCGCGGCTGCCCCACGTGCGGCATGGCCAGGTCCGCCAAGGCGGCCCTCGTCGACCCGAACACGGCTGAAGCCGACATGCGCGCCCACGGGTACGAGCCCATCGACCCCTACCCGGGCGAAGCGCGGGACTCGTGGCATTGCCGACATATCCCGTGCGGCACTGAAGTCCGCACCAGCCGGTATCTGCTCCGGCAGGGTATGGGAAAGTGCCCCATCTGCCATCCCTCACCGCACCCCAACGGGAATCTGCGGATCACCCCGGAGCAGGCCGCAGAGCGAAGGGCCCAGCGCGCGGCCGAGAGCGCTGCCGAACTGCGCGCCCTCGGCAGGGAGCCGCTGGAGCCCTACCCGGGTACCACCAACGATCCATGGCTGTCCCGGCACATCCCATGCGGCACCGAGAGCCGTACCCGTCTCGGGGACGCGCGCCGTAGCAAGGTCGCGGCCTGCAAGGTGTGCGCCGTTGCCGCAGCGGCGGCCTCGCGGCTCGTCGACCCCGAACAGGCCGCCGGAGAGGTGCGTGATGTGGGCCTGGAACCCCAAGTGCCCTACCCCGGCCGTGTCGGCGCCTCCTGGCTGTGCCGCTGCACCGTGTGCGGCAAGGAGCCGTCGCCCTCCCTCATGGCCATACGTGCTGGTCACGGCTGCCGCTTCTGCGGCCACGTACGTACCATCGACGCCCGCCGTACCGACGCCGACAAGGCCGCCGACGAGATGCGCGCCCAGGGCCTCGAACCCACGGAGCCCTTCCCCGGCGGCGTCGATGCGCACTGGTCGTGCCTGTGCACCGTGTGCGGACAGAAGACGTCGCAGACGCTCTATCTGGCCCGCAAGACGAAGGGAAGGGGCGGCCCGTGCTGCGCTTCCAATCGGCCGATCACCCCCGAGGAGGCCGAGGGCGTCATGCGAGGAGCCGACGTCACCCCGATCGACCCGTACCCGGGGAACTCGTCGGCACCCTGGCGCTGCCGGTGCAACCGGTGCGGCCACATCGGCTATCCCCGTGTCGTCACCGTCCAGCGCGGTCACGGAGCCTGCGAGCAGTGCGGATACGTCCAGGGAGGTGCAAAGCGCCGCGCCCTCCTAGCGGAGGTGGCCGTGTCCGCGATGCTTGCCAGCGGATTCCAGCCGCTGACCGACTATCCCGGTAGCGGCGTCGGCTGGTCCTCCCGATGCTCGACCTGTGACCGTGTCAGCACGCCCATGTACGGCAACGTCCGCAACGGCTCCGGGTGCGTGTATTGCACGAACAAAGGCTTCAAGATGGACGCCCCCGCTCTCGTCTACGTCCTTCACCATCAGGGCCTGAACGCCGTGAAGGTCGGCATCACCAACACCGGCACCAAGCGCCTCGCCGCCTTCCAGTCTGGCGGATGGCATGCCGTACGAACCATGGACTTCGCTACCGGTGCCGACGCCTACCAGGTCGAACAGGCCGTGTTGAAACGCCTCCGCGTGGACCTCGGCATCCCCCAGTACCTCACCAAGGAGTACATGCCGTATCGCGGGGAGACAGAGACCGCCTGCGCCGACCTGATCGAGCCCCTCGTCCTGTGGGCCATGGTGTGCGAGGAGTGCGACCGCCTCGCCGCCTGACCGCGCGCCGGCGAAGGCGAGTTCTTGGCGGCCGTTGTGCGGCAGGGATCGGAGCATTCCTTCTGACTGCACGGCCGCCAGGCCTCCATCACGGTGCCGCGGATCGCAGAGGGGGTCCCGCAGTCTCCGAAGCGCCGGCGTCCTCGGTTTCGAAGTGTTCATCCACGAGCTGTCCTCAGGGGCGGCCGGCTGCTGGGTCCGCGAACGCCCAGGCGCGGCTCGTCGTGCGCGGCACATGTCATGCCTGTACGGCGAGCATGCCCTGGGAGAACCCGACCAAGATCTTCTCCCAGATTTCTCCCAAACGATCACCGGAAACGCAGGAAGGGCCTGACCCGCGATGCGGATCAAGCCCTTGACCTGGTCTTACGAAGTCGGGGTGGCGGGATTTGAACCCACGACCTCTTCGTCCCGAACGAAGCGCGCTGCCAAGCTGCGCTACACCCCGATGTCCACCCTTGCAGCACTGCTGCCCTGGCGACATCGATTACTTTAGCGGACCCTCGGCCGGAGACGAAATCCGGTTTTCGCGCGGCGGGCGGTAGCGGTCCGCCGTGACCAGGGCGAGGCCGAGGGCGTAGAAGGCGAGTCCCAGGACCACCGCGTTCAGTGCGACCCGCGCGTAGCCGTACTGGGCGGCGTCGATGAAGGGGTACGTGTACCGGCTCGGGACGCCGGGGGAGAGGAGGGCGCCGCGGATCAGCGCGAAGACCACGTAGACCAGGGGGTACGCCAGCCACTGCGCGGCGTAGCGCGGGCGCAGGGTGCGGGGGGCCGTCAGGAAGAGGAAGTCCAGGACGGCGCCGATGGGGGTGACCGTGTGGAGGAGCTGGTTGGCCACGGACTTCGCGCCGGTCAGCTTGTCCAGGTCCTCGACCACGTTGAAGGGGCTCGACGGGTTGGCGAGGAGCAGGTGGAAGACCAGCCCGGTGATGAGGATGAAGAGGAGGACCCCGCCGCGCCAGAAGGGGGCCACGTCCGGCTCGCGGCGCTGGACGCGGAAGGCGGAGAGCCCGTAGACGATCGCGACCAGGATGTTCGTCCAGATCGTGAAGAAGCTCAGGACCACGGGCACGCTGCCGTACACGCACTCGATGACCAGGCCGGTGACGGCCGCGGCCGCGATCAGCCCGCGGAAGGCGACGGTCGGAAGGCGGAGTGCGGCGGATCCGGGTGTGATCATCCTGTCAACGTACCCGGAGGACCGGGCCGGACCGCGTTACGCCTTCGGGATCAGTGTCAGCAGTGTCGCCTCGGGCGGGCACGCGAAGCGCACCGGGGTGAAGCGGTTGGTCCCGCAGCCCGCCGATACGTGGAGGTACGCGCGCTGCCCCTGCGTCTCGTGCGTCGAGAGGCCCTTCACCCGCTTGGTGTCCAGGTCGCAGTTGGTGACGAGCGCGCCGTAGAAGGGGATGCACAGCTGCCCGCCGTGCGTGTGGCCGGCCAGGATCAGCGGGTACCGGTCGGCGGTGAAGGCTTCGAGGACGCGCAGGTACGGGGCGTGCACCACGGCCATCGAGAAGTCCGCGTCCGCATCCGGGCCGCCCGCGACCTTCGCGTACCGGTCGCGCTTGATGTGCGGGTCGTCCAGGCCGGTGAAGGCGAGCTCCAGCCCGTCGAGCTTGAGCCGGCCCCGGGTGTTGGTGAGGTTGAGCCAGCCGGCCGCGTCGAAGGCGTCCCGCATTCCCTCCCACGGGTTGTGGACGGCTCCGACGACCGGCGCGTTGCCGTTGAGGCCGTGCCTGCCCTGCGTCTTCTCCAGCAGGTAGCGGCCGGGATTGCGCAGCCGGGGGCCGTAGTAGTCGTTCGACCCGAAGACGTACACACCGGGGAAGTCCATCAGCGGGCCGAGCGCGTCGAGGACTTCCGGCACGCCCTCCGTGTCGGAGAGGTTGTCGCCCGTGTTCACCACGAAGTCGGGGCGCAGCCCGGCGAGGGACTGCAGCCAGGCGCGCTTCTTGCGCTGTCCGCCGACCATGTGGATGTCCGAGACCTGCAGGACGCGCAACGGGCGCATCCCCTGCGGGAGCACGGGGACCGTGACCCGGCGCAGCCGGAAGGAACGGGCTTCGAAACCGGCGGCATAGGCCAGACCGGCGGCCCCCGCCGCGGCGATCCCGGCGGTGACCTTCAGAGGTACTCCGTAACGCGCACGCATGCCCATATGTTCGCAGACCCGGCAACCCCGCCGGGAAACCGGCGGGCGCCCGGGCCCCCGTACCTGGCAGACTCGGGACATGACCACGCTCAAGGCCAAGCTCCAGGAAGACCTCACCACCGCCATCCGCGCGCGCAACGAGCTCGCCTCGTCCACGCTGCGCCTGACCCTTTCCGCCATCACCAACCAGGAAGTCGCGGGCAAGGAAGCCCGGGTGCTCTCCGACGAGGAAGTCCTCAAGGTGATCGCCAAGGAGGCGAAGAAGCGCCGCGAGGCCGCGGACGCCTTCGCGCAGGGTGGCCGTCCCGAGCAGGCCGCGCGGGAGACCGCCGAGGGCGAGTTCCTCGACACCTACCTCCCCAAGCAGCTCGGCGAGGCCGAGCTCGAGGCGATCGTGGCGCAGGCCGTCGAGGAGGCCAAGGCGGCGGGCGCCGAGGGGCCGCGGGCCATGGGCGCCGTGATGAAGATCGTGAACCCGAAGGTCGCGGGTCTGGCGGAGGGCGGGCGCGTCGCCGCCGCCGTCAAGAAGCACCTGTCCTAGGGGCCTGTGTGGTGTCGTGATCAGTGCCCGGGTTCTGTCCTCTTCGTGAGGTGGAACCCGGTAGCACTGTTGTCGCGACACGCAGGCAACTCACCCATGCCGTCCACCGCCGCGTGCCCGCGCCGACCGTCCCGCGTTCGTGGACCGCGCCCCCGACCGTTGCCGGCCCGCCGGGCTCCAGGCCGTAGGTCTCTCAGGCCGCACCGCCCCGGGGCAGTGCGGCCACCAGGGGCGGGTCGTCGTGGACCTCCCGCAACGAAGCGGCGCCTCCGGGAGATCCGAGGGCGGTGAAGAACTCCGCGTTCGCCGTCCGCCACTGCTCCGGCACGTCTTCCTCGTAGAAGATCGCCTCGACCGGGCAGACCGGTTCGCACGCCCCGCAGTCCACGCACTCCTCAGGGTGGATGTACAAGGCACGCGTGCCCTCGTAGATGCAGTCCACCGGGCATTCCTCGATGCAGGACCTGTCCTTCACATCGACGCAGGGCTGACCGACCACGAACGTCATGGAGTTTCCTTTCCGGCTTGCAGGGCGGGTGCGCGTCAGCGCTCCATGTCCACCGGGGCTCCGGTGGTCCGGTCTCCCAGGAGCAGCACCGTCGCCGCGAGCAGTGCCATGGCCGCGGCGATGACCAGGAAGAGCATGCCGGGGCCGTATGCGTCGAGGACGGGAAGCAGGATGAAGGGCAGCGCGGCGGCGCTGAGCTTCGACAGGGAGTACGCCGCTCCTGAAGCAGTCGCCCGGAAGGCGGTGGGGTACTGCTCGGCCAGGTACACGTGCGAGACGTTGGAGAAGACGTTGCTGCAGAGCGTGTAGCCGAACCCGAACGCGACGACGAGCACCGCGGAGTTCGCGTAGGCGAAGCCCATGCCCGTCGCCACCATGGCCGCGGCGACGATGCTGACCAGGGTCTTGCGCTCGTACCGGTCGATGATGGGGAGCGAGAGGGCGGAACCGATGGGGTAGCCGAGGAAGGAGAGGGCGATGAAGCCGAGCCCGGTGACCACGCCGTAGCCTTTGGCCGCCAGGATCTGCGGGGCCAGTGCGCCGAAGCCGTAGTAGCCGAAAACGGAGAGGATGCTGAAGATCCACAGCATCGTCGTGCGGCGGCGGTAGCGCTTCGTGAAGATGGTCCGCAGGAGCGGCCGTTGCTCGGCACGGGCGGGTACGGGGGCGGGTACACGGGCGGGTACGGGTGCGGTGGGCGTCGCGGTCGGCATCGGGCTCTGGAGGGGCTGCCGGCCGGCTGAACCCTCGGCTTGCGACTCCATCCGCGCGACCAGCAGTTCGGCTTCGTCCAACCGGCCGTTCGCGGCGAGCCAGCGCGGTGACTCGATCAGCCGGCGGCGCAGAATCCAGACCACGGCGGAGCCCAGCGAGCCCAGTATGAAGAGCCAGCGCCATCCGTCGATGCCCAGCGGACTCAGTGGCACGAGCCACAGTGCCGCGAAACCGACTGCTGGAACCCCGCAGAAGGCGATCGTGTAGGCCCAGGCGGTGTAGCGCCCCCGCTTCGACGCCGGAAGCACGTCCGCGAGGTAGCAGTCGGAGAGGGTCTGCTCGGCTCCGATGCCGATGCCTGCCAGGAACCGGGCCGCGATGAGCCACGCCGCGTTGGGTGAGAAGGCCGCCAGGAACGAGAAGCCCGAGTAGAGAGCGAGGTTGATCAGGAACGCCCGGCGCCGGCCGAACCGGTCCGCGACCCTGCCGAGCGCCAGCGAGCCGACGAACTGGCCGACGAAGGCGGAAGCCAGGACGAGTTTCAGGGTCGTGCCGTTGAAGGCGAAGTCGTTCTGGAGGACCTTGGAGATCGTGCCGGAGAGGTTGTTTTCGAACGTGTCGAACAACAGGCCGATTCCGACCACCGCGGTGAGCTGACGGTGTGTGGAGGTGATCGGCATGCGGTCCAGTCGATCGCCGATCGCCGCTGTGGCGGCTCCGCCCGCGCTGCTCCTCTGTGGCGCGGCAGTCTTAAGCATCGGGGGGACAACTCCTAGTCTTTCGCTTCTTCTTCGCCGAATCGCGTCGCGTCGCGTCGCGTCGTGGCGACGGCAGGCCGGCGACCCGCCCGGCTCGGGCCGCGGTCGCCGACCGGTCTGTCCGCTGTCGGGTCTGCCGGGAGGTCGGTCCCTCGGCGGCGTGTCAGGCGGCGTGTGAGGCGGCGCGCCGCTCCAGCGTCTGCTCGACCTCGCCCCGGCGCACGGGTGCGCTCACCTCGTGGAGGAAGCCGGCCACCTCGCGGTACGAGGCCCAGAAGCCCACCTCGTGATAGGGGACGCCTCGCTCCGCGCAGTACTCGCGGGTCAACTCCCGGGCGCGGGGCAGGTTCTTCTGCGCCATCGAGGGAAAGAGGTGGTGCTCGACCTGGTAGTTGAGACCGCCGTACATGAAGTCGATGATCCAAGAAGGCCGGATGTTGCGCGAGGTGAGCACCTGGCGCTCCAGCCAGTCCAGGGTCTCCTCCTCGCCGTCGCGGATCTCCATGCCCTTGTGGTTCGGGGCGAAGATCATTCCGAAGTAGAGGCCCTGGGTGAACTGCTGGACGACGATGAAGACGACGGCGAGCAGCGGGGAGAGCACGGTGAAGGCCAGCGTCAGGTAGATCGCCGCACGCAGCACGATGAGCGAAGCCTCGAGCACCGGGCGCTTGGTCTGACCCTGGGAGATCGCCTTGATGGCGGTCCTGCTCATCTTGAGGGCTTCGAGGACCAGCAGGACGAAGAACAGGACGCTCTGGTACCGGACGATGAAGCGCTTGATTCCCCGGCGGCTGGCGTACTGCTTGAGATCGAAGATCGCGGTGCGGCGTCCGATGTCGGGGTCCATGTCCAGGTGGTTCGGGTTGCTGTGGTGCCGGTTGTGGTGGTTGACCCACCACCCGTAACTCGACCCGTTGATCAGGTTGGCGTGGATGTAGCCCACGGCCGTGGCGACCCGCTTGTCGCGGAACATCGCCTTGTGGCCGGCGTCGTGGAACATGTAGGCGCTCTGCGTCCCGCACAGGCCCATCCACGCGGCCACGACCAGCTGCCACCAGGAGTCGCCGAGCAGGAAGAACGCCGTGAAGCCGGCGGCCAGGAGCAGGGTGTTGAGCGCCAGACGGCCTGTGTAGTAGCGCGGGTCGAAGTCCAGCAGGCCCTCGGCCTTCACTCGCTTCAGAAGCTCGGAGAACGTTGCGGAGGCTCCTGCGGTCTGTGGAGCCGGAGTCGCGCGGCGTGCGTCGAGCGACTCGACCACGTCGTTCTGGGAAGAAACGTGCGGCGATGACATACGGGTGCACTCCTTGGGCTGATGTGCCCGGTGGTGAGGCGGTGGCACGGCAGCCGTCCCACGATCAGGAGGCTGCGCAGGGTGAGAGGCAGGAGCCACAAGGTGGCTTCGTGGCCTTGCCCGCACTTGTGCCGTGGCAGTGCGGTGCGTTGCGCCTGGTTCCGAGCTGGCGTGCCACCCAGCCTCGCCTACCGCGCTGATGCGGTTCTGATACCCGGCTGACCGGGGTGGGGCAGTACGGGTCAGGCCGCTGCCGCTTCATCGGTCAGCCGGTGGTCCAGGGTCAGCAGGATGGAGTCGGCGTCGCGCGCGAGCGCCTCGTCGTCGGGGCATCCCATGATCCGCATGAGGTGCTCGACCATCGACTGTCGAAGCTGGTCGGTGCTGAGAGATGCGTAGGACACGGTCTTCCTTTCGTGGGCCGAATGCGGGGAAAAGTGCTTCTACGGATGGTCAGAAGGCGTTGCTGGCGCGGAAGATATGGGCGAAGCCGGCCAGCGAGGCCTGACTCTCGAAGGCGACGTACTCGGGGATGAGGACGTCGGCAGCCCACTTCTGCTTGTAGGCCAGCTGTGTCTGCGCGGGGTAGAGAGCGGCGCCCTCGGCCCACAGGAAGTGCATCAGCCACTGGAACGCCGGACTGTGACCGGGAACCTCGTGGCTCGCGTCCAGACCCGTGAAGGGCGTGAAGCCGAAGTGCAGCCACTCCACCCCCTCACCTCGGAACACCTCGAGCGCGTGGGCGTTGATCGCCTCCATCAGCCCGGGAGAACCCTCCGGGATGCGCCGGCTCAGGTCGTGCATCCAGCCGGCGCGCGAGCCGTACACGGGCGAGTAGGAGATGTACGCGACCGGTGCGTCGTCGATGGTCCCGACGAAGAGCCGGCGGTGCGCCTGCATCGTGCCGCCGATCTGGCCCACCAGGAATTCCAGGGGGCGGGTGCCTTCGCCCTTCGCCCCGAGCCACGCACGGTCGATCCCCGCCAGGCCGTCCTGCCAGTCCGACGCCTGGACCTCCTGGATCTTCAGGCCGTTGCGGTGCGCTCGGGAGACCTTGTTGCGCAACTGCATGAACCGGGTGCCCCGCAGGGTGAGGTCCGGTATGCGCACCGCCCAGGAAGCCCCGATCTGATTGACCGTGAAGCCCTGGCGGGCGTAGGCCTCGGCGTCGTCACGCTGGAGCTGTACGCCGACGAGGCTGAGGCCTTCGCCGTGGACGTACGCGCGGAAGCGCTCCAGGAGCGTGTCGTACGAGGCCGGCTCGACGAAGGGTCCGCCGAACTGAACGGCGTATCGGCCCGCTCGCCGGTAGGAGATCACCCCGTCGGCTTCGGGGACGCCGAACGTTTCGTTGCCCTCGTTCAGCGCGAGAAATGAACTGGGATTTTCGGACTGACTGTACTTCTGGACGGCCCGGAATACCGGGCTGTCCGATTCAATCACGGACACGTTCGTGCTCCCTCTCGGTGGGACTGGGCCGATGGAATTAGAGCATCGGACCGCTCGGCACCGAAAGGGGGTTCCCGTGGGATGTCGGAGGCACGTCAGCTCCGCGTCAGACCCGTATCAGAACCATCTGTCATTGTTGTTCTCAGGAACGGCCGGGTCGACACCGGTCGGATCTTGGAGAGGTGCCCGGAGTGGTTTATCGGGGGCCTGAGCTTCGGCTCGATGGTCGGGTCCTTTGGGCCCGCGCAGGTTCGAATCCTGCCCTCTCCGCGGAACCTGCCCGTTTGGTCGGGTGGTTTGGGAGAGGTGCCCGGAGTGGTTTATCGGGGGCCTGAGCTTCGGCTCGATGGTCGGGTCCTTTGGGCCCGCGCAGGTTCGAATCCTGCCCTCTCCGCGGAACCTGCCCGTTTGGTCGGGTGGTTTGGGAGAGGTGCCCGGAGTGGTTTATCGGGGGCCTGAGCTTCGGCTCAAAGGTCGGGTCCTTTGGATCCGCGCAGGTTCGAATCCTGCCCTCTCCGCACTTTGAATTCCAGGGAGGACCCCCGCTCTCTGGCCGTGTGATCCGCCCTGGCAGACCTGCTGAACAGGTCTGCCAGGGCGGATCATTTGCGTGGGTGCGCCGGCCGGGGCCGGGCCCGCTGGCCGATCGGCGGTGCTGACACGGGAAGCGTCCCCCCTTCGTGGCGGGCACGTTCGCCTCCGGGCTGCGGCCGGCGGCCTGGGACGGCACCGTGCTGGATGTGCCCGACACCCCGCGCACCGCCGCCGAGTTCGGCTTCACCCGCAAGGGCGGCGTCAACCAGAGCGGAAACCCGCAGATGCGGCTGATGGCACTGATCGACGCGGCCTTCGACTCCGTCTCCAAGTTCAGCGCACCGCAAGGTCACCTGGTACGCATCATCGAGTACGCCCTGACCATCCACCCGCGCCGGGGCCCGGGCGCCCAGCCCCGCCCACACCCATCCTGAACTGCTGTTATTTACGCGTCAGGAGCACTTTTCGCTTACCTGGTCACCTACCGACAGTCCGCTTCGTGAAAGCCCGAAGCTAGACGAAGGCTAGACGCGGATCTGCGCGAGTGCCCATGAACGCAGAGCCGCCGTGTGCCCGGGGATGTGCTCCTGGGCACGCATGCGGATCAGATCGCCCCACTTCAGGTCTGCGTCGAAGATCACGGCTCCTCCACGGTCGACGAGGCACGCTCGCACGGTCGCGTCCGCCGCCTCATCAGGACAGAGGTTCAGCAGGTCGACCAGCTCCATCGCGTACTGGCGAACCATCTCCGCCCGTTCCCCATGGGTCGTTGAACAGATGATCCGGCCGATCTCGGACTTCGACATGGCCTGGGCGTTGTCCAAGCGGGCCTCCTGACGGGCAAGGACAGCACGTCCCGCGCCGACCAGAGCCCGATCGCTTAATGAGATGTGGGCCAGTGTCCAATCGACTCGCGCGCGATCGGACTCGGCGAGAAGCGATTCGTCGGTTATGCACTCAGCCGCGGAGAGCAGTTCCTTGTAGGCGTGAAAGAGTTCTTTGGTTTCCATGGGAGCTCCGGTGAGAGGTGCGGGTGCCGCGAGTGCGCTTCTGGGGGGAGGGGGGAGGAGTGAGGGGGAGGGCGGTGACTCGCTGGGTTGCGGTGACTGCCGCGGTCATACCGAGGTGGCGTCCGAGGCGGCGCGGGGGGCATCGGACGCCGGCGCGGGGGCGACGGCTGCCGCGGCCCTGGCTGCGGCCGTCTTCTTGCGGCCGGGCAGGATCACGAGGGCCAGCAGGCCTCCGATGATGTGGCCGAGGGCAGCCGCGGTGAAGCCGATCTGCAATCCGTCCGTGAAGATGGGGGCCACCGCATCCCGCACGGGGCCCTGGGCCGCGGCGGGCAGCCCGGCGATGACGCTCAGATCGCCCGAGGACAGAACATCCACTGCCTCGCTGCGCGCGGCCGGATCCAGGTCCACGCCCTTCAGCGCGTCCGGGACCGCGTCGCGCAGGTGCTGGGTCAGCAGCGTGCCGGTCAGCGCGACGCCGAACACACTGCCGACCTGGCGGAACGTACTGGAAACACCTGTTGCGGCACCGGCCTGCTCCGGGCGGACCGAGGAAATCAGCGTGACGGTCGCCGGCGCTCCTACGAGGGAAACTCCCGCTCCGAGCAGCGCCATGGCCCACCAGTAGGAGCCGAATCCACTGCCGGGCTCCAACTGGGCGAGCTCGAAGAGGCTGACGGTGCTGGCCACCGATCCGATGAGGATCGGAAGCTTCGGGCCGAACTTGGCGGCGACCACACTGGCGATGTACGAGAACACCATGATCGACACGTTGAGGGCCAGGAACCGGGCGCCGGCCCCGGTGGTCGACAGGCCGTTGACTTCCTGGAGGTAGAAGGTCAGCAGGAAGATGCCGCCGAACAGGCCGTACAGGCCAAGGAAGTTGATCGCGGCCGCGACGGCGAAGACAGGGCTGCGGAACAGGTTCATCGGCAGCATCGGGTCCTCCCGGCGCAGCTCCCAGACAACGAACGCGACCAGGGCGACGACGGCGACACCGAAGGAACCGACGATGACCGAGTCGCTCCAGCCCCGGGCGCTGGCCTCGATCAGACCGTAGACGAGGCTGGCCATGGCCACGATGAACAGGACCTGCCCGAAGACGTCGGCACGACGGCGGGTCGGCGCCTTGCTCTCGGTCAGCTTGCCGGGGAGGACTGCCAAGGCGAGCAGTCCGAAGGGCAGGTTGACCCAGAAGATCGACTGCCAGCCGAACGCGTCCACCAGTACGCCGCCGAGCACCGGCCCCGTCGCCAGGGCGAGTCCTCCGATGCCGGCCCAGATACCGATCGCACGGGCCCGTGCGGCGGGCTCGGGATAAAGGGTGGACACGATGGCCAGCGAGACCGGGATCATGATGGACCCCGCAGCGCCCTGCAGTGCGCGGGCGACCAGCAGGAACTCGTAGTTCGGCGCCATCGCGCACAGCACGGACGTGACGAGGAACCCGACCAGACCGCCGAGGAAGATGCGCTTGCGTCCGAATATGTCGCCGAGCGTGCCCGCCGTGAGCAGGAGACAGGCGACGACGAGCGCGTAGGCGTTGATGACCCACTGGAGTTGGGTCATGTCCGCCGAAAGGTCGTGCTGGATCTCGGGCAGCGCCACGTTCACGATCGTGGAGTCGAGGTACGCCATGAAGACGCCGATGCAGATGATGGTCAGCAGGAGACCTTTGCCTCGAGTGACGTCCGGGATCGTACGTGTCATGCCGTCCTCACGCTCGTGCGGGGTGTGGAGTGGCGGCCCGCTGCTCGGTGCGCGGCAGCAAGGGGGGCCCAGGGGCCGGGACATGACGAACCATAACTGACCGACAGTCGGTCCGGCGACCGACTGGCGGTCAGTCATGTAGCCTCGAGGTCTACACCACAAGCAAGGAGCGCTGCAGAGATGGCTCAGCCCGCGACCCCGAAGAAGGGAAAGCGTGTCGTCAAGACCGCCGAGGCGCGGAGGGCCGACATCCTGAGAGCCGGCCGTGAGGTGTTCGGCACGACCGGTTTCGCCGACGCCACCATTGCGGACATCACGACGGCCGCGGGCATGGGCAAGGGCAGCTTCTACATGTACTTCCAGACCAAGGACCACGTCCTCGGCGCCCTCTGGGAGGAGTACGTCAACGCGTTCTATGACACCACTCAGGAGATCCTGGCGCAGGGGAACGCCTGGTGGCCCACCATGGACGAACTGTTGCAGAGGCTCCTCGAGCACGCCATCGAGAACGCGGAACTGCATCGGCTGGTCTACGGATCGGCCAACGCGAAGGCGCTGGAACTGTGCAAGGAGTCCAACGCCCGGGTAGTGGAGCTGATCTGCGAGTTCGTCAGGCGCGGCGCGGTCGCCGGGGCCTTCCGAAGCACCAACCCCGAACGAGCGTTCTGCATGGTCTACCACGCCGCCGACGGCTTGCTGGACGACCTGATCGCCGACGGGGCGCCCATCGACACCGCGTCCATCAGCCGTAGCGTGCTCGAAATGGCGCATCGGACACTCGGTGACCCGGACCTGGCATCGGCGGGCTACTGAGGGCTGGCCCGGGGCGATCGCGAAGTCGTCTGATCGTGGTTCGGTGCAGGTCAGTTGAGCCCGATGAGGGCCCCTAGCCGCTCGTAGGGGCGGACGTCACCACTCCGTCAGGGGCACGTCAGGGGCTTCCGGCACCCTGTGGAGGTCTGCCTCACAGGGAGCCTGGATGAGAACAAGAAAGCCCCGGCTGTGGTTCTACCTGCCCGCATTCGCCTTGGCCGGCGCATGGGGAATGGTCGGAAGCACACCCGCTGTCTCCGCCGAACCCGGATGTGCAATCCGCGAGAATTCGCCGCAGGGCGACTGGGGAGGGATGGCTTGGCCCATCGACCTCTACTGCACCAACACACCCGGAGACGTGACATCTCAGTCCTTCACCGGATCTCCTGTCACCGGGAGAATGACGAAAACCACGAGCTGGTTCGTCTGCTGGAAGATCGGGGCTCCGCACCCCGGTAAGAACAGCGTCTGGTATTACACCAAGGGCGACGTAGTCGTGAACAACCCGGGCCAGCAGGCCTGGGGTTATATGCCGGCGAATATGCTCGGCACCACCAAGGCGCCCTTCCCAGGGCTAAAGAAATGCACATGGGGATAGGGGCCCGTACACATGCGTGCAACCAGTGACAACAGTCGACCGCAGTACGTGTCCCGCCTCGGCCGCCTCGGTCGCGTCGGCCGTACCGCCCGCGGCCTCACCGTGGCGGCCCTCGCCCTCCCCATACTGACCAGCGGCCTGAACACGGGCACCGCTCACGCCGCCACCTGCGCGCTGGAGGAGAACGTTCTTCAGCAGGACAAGCTGGGCAACGTCTTCCGCACCGACGTCAAGTGCGAGAACCTCGCCGGAGACGTTTACGGGCGCGCGTCCTACGACAGCCCGCTCACCGGAAAGAAGACCTCCACGCTGAGCACCTTCGTGTGCTGGACGCGAGGTGAGGCGCATTCCGGCGGAAACACCGTCTGGTACTACACGAAGGGTGACACGGCGGTTGCGCCCTTCACTGCCTTCGAGGGCTGGGGGGCCATGGAGTCCAGCAAACTCCTGACCCCGTCCGGCGTCCCGCATCCCTTCCCGGGGCTTCCCCGCTGCCCGTGGTACTGACAGATCCGGAGAAGTTTCCATGCTGATGAGGAATGACACATTGCGGGGGCGCAGTCGAAGTTCCGTGCTCGCCCTCGGTCTGCTCGTGGCCCTTTCCGTCCTGGGGACAGGGCTGGGCATAGCCGCGACGGTCCCCGAGCCGGACTCCGGTGAGGCAGCCGCAGGCGCCAAGGTGTCGGCGCTGGCGAAGGCGAAATCCTCCGGAAAGCCGGAGGAGATCGTGGAGGGTCGGACCGAGACCTCCGAGGTGTACGCGAATCCGTCCGGCACGCTGACCGTGGAGACGCACCTGTCGCCGGTACGGGTACGTCAGAGCGGCAAGTGGGTCGCGATCGACACCGATCTGGTGGTCGGCAAGAACGGCGTGACGCCCAAGGCCGCGGCGGCGGGCATCGAGCTCTCCAATGGTGGCACGGGCCCGCTGGTCCGGCTCAACGACGACACGCACGTGCTGGAGTACAGCTGGCCGGGCAAGCTGCCCAAGCCGAAGCTGGCCGGCGCGGTGGCGACGTACCCCGAGGTGATGCCCGGAGTCGACCTTCAGGTCGAGGTCGATGCGAAGGGCTTCCAGCAGCTGCTGGTGGTCAAGGATGCCAAGGCCGCGAAGAACCCCGCGTTGAGGAAACTCACGTACGGCATCAAGGCGAACGGCCTGAAGGTGACCGCCGACGCGAAGCAGGGCCTGAAGGCGGCCACCGACGCGAAGCAGGGCCTGGAGCCGGCCGATGCCAAGGGCCGTGGGACGTTCTACGGGCCGGCACCCCTGATGTGGGACAGCGGTAAGGACGGGAAGAAGAAGCAGGCGGCCATGGAGACCACGGTCGCGGGCGAAAGCCTCACGGTCGTCCCCGACCAGAAGCTGCTGACCGGCACCGGTACCACCTACCCGGTCTACGTGGACCCGTCGTTCAGTACAGAACTACCCGGCGCATACGGGGTGCACGAGTCCTCGCCCACGTGGCACCACTGGGACACCGAACGTCTCTGGATGGGGAACTACAAGGGATCCGATGGCAAGTTCACGCGTACACGCTCGTTCTTCCAGGTGGACGTTCCTTACCTGGCCGGACGGCAGGTGCTGAACGCGTCGTTGACGCTCAAGGATCTCGCGGGGGCCACCGGGGACTGTTCCCTCGAACCTGTGGAACTGTGGGAGACGGGCCGCGCCGGTGCCACGACGACGTGGAACAACCAGCCGTTGTGGAAGACGAAGAACTCCTCCTACTCCTGCCCCAGGGGCACGATGACTCTGGGCGCGACGAGCGCGGCGCAGGCTGCCGCGCAGAGTGGTACGAGTCTTGTGGACCTGGGGATACGGACCTCCGCCACCGCCGAGAGTGCCAAGGTTGACAGCACCCGGCAATTCCTCTTGGCCTACGCGAAGTTCACCGTGGAGATCAAGAACAACGGCGAGTGCTTCCTGATCAAGGACGTGAGCTACACGGACCCCGACGGCAAGACGTTCGCCAAGGCGATGAACTGCGACAGCCTGGCGTCCGACGTGAAGGTCGAGCCGTACACCGCGGCGCAGACGACCGGGCAGCTGCTGGTGGGCCCGCACAGCTTCGTGTGCTGGCGCAGCGGTGACATGAACGGCGCGGGGAACCGCATCTGGTACTACGTCAAGGGCGATACCTCGTCGGGCTGGACCAACTGGCAGGGCTGGGGTTACGTACCGGCCGACAAGATCACCGGTGCGGGTGCGGAGCCCTACCCCGGGCTGCCGGCCTGCGGTGTCCATCCCGTCACACCCGGTATCACCCCGCCGCAGGACTTCAACTCCGACGGAGTGTCCGATGTCGTGGCCCTCCAGACGGACGGCAATCTCGCCCTCCACCCGGGCATCGGCAACGGCACCCTCGGGAGCAAGCGGATGCTGTGGACCGACGGCCGCGGCAGCGCGTACATCAGCATCTTCACCGGCGACTTCAACGGGGACGGGTTCGGTGACGTCGGGGGCTTTGACAGCAGCTTCCGTCTGTGGTGGTGGGCCGGAGACGGTAACAGCGGGGTCGGCACGACGGTTCAACCGCTGATGGACAACCGGTACAAGAGCCAGGCCGCCATCAACCCAGGCATCCACGAGCCGTGTCGGGTCGCCTTCGCCGCCGACTTCAACATCGACGGAAAGACGGACATCGCGGCTGCCTGCGGCCAGGGCTCGGAGCAGGGCAACTACGCCGACGACGCCATCTGGTGGTACCCCGGCGACGGGAACGGCGGGATCAACGCCACTCTGGGCGCGAGTCTCGGCTTCGAGTATCTCGGCGTAGGGCGCATGGAGACCGACTTCTCCCCGCTGGACGTGACCGGTGACGGCCGCATGGACATCGCGAGGCCCTCTGCGACGCTCTTGGAGCTGAACCCGGGCCCCCTCGCGCGCGACGTCAGCTACGCCTCGGGCGCCATGCAGGCCTGGCCGCCGAACGGCTTCGGCACGGTCACCAAGTCGTTCGCCGGTGACTTCAACGGCGACCGCTTCGGCGACATGGCCGGCGTCGACAGCAGTGGCCAGCTGTGGCAGTGGCCCGGCAAGGGCGACGGCACCTTCGGCACGCCGGCGAAGATGTCGACCGCCACCGACTGGGGGACCTACAAGGACCTCCTGTGATCCAGCGATGACACCAGGGCCGGGCATCCGTCGTGACGTGGATGCCCGGCCCCGCGTCGCGGGCGCCGCCCTCGTCCCGGGCGGCATGGTGGAGCAGGCGCGTGGTACCCGATGCCCCTTGCGGCGACAAGCGACAAGCGACGGTCCGCCCGGCAACGGCAGGGAACATTATGGGTGAATTGCCGGACCGCTCAACGTCGGAACCACACTGAAATATATAGGTCAAGGAGATAAAAGAACTTCAAGTACGAACACGCATGTGACAAGATCTGCAAGCGTCAAATGGTTGTGGTGCCACTTTACGCAACGGCAGCACTGTCGAAACCATCCGACGCAACGGGGGAAGCGTATGCATCGGTCATTTTCGGCCATCAGTGTGATGGGTGGCCTTGGCCAGTTTCACGCCTCCACGCTAGCTAGTCTCGAATTACGAGACCACGTCTGTATTCATTTCCACCGAATACATAGCAAGGGAGCAGAATGTGCTGAGTTTTTCGATTCTCGGGGCGTTAGAAGTGCACACCGGAACGGGTCAGGTTGAGATCCCCGGAGATCTGCAGCGCACGCTCGTTCAGGTCCTGCTGGTCAGCGAGGGCCAGGCCGTCTCCGGCGAAACGCTCATTGATGAGATGTGGGGCGAATCGGCCCCCACAAACCGGGAAAACGCACTCCAGGCACACATCAGCCGGCTGCGTCGCCGTCTGAGATCCATGGAGCCCGAGCGTTCCGCATCGCGTCTGACCATGCACCCGTCCGGCTACCGGCTGGCAGTCGACGAGGAGGAGCTCGACGCCGCTCAGTTCCTCCGGAAGGTCCGCCGTGCCGAGGCGGTCGTCTCCACCTGTCCGGCCGAGGCGGCCGGCCTGCTGCGCTCCGCGCTGTCCATGTGGCGCGGTCCCATGTTCGGAGGCCTGCCCGGCGGGTCGGTGTGCCGGCTCACCAGCGCCCTGTACGAAGAACACCACTTGCGGGCCAGAGAGTTGCTGTTCGACGCCGAGCTCAGGGCCGGGCACCACGCGAACATCCTCGCCGAGCTCTACGACGCGCACATCAGCAATTCCCTGCGCGAGCGGTTCTGCGAACAGCTCATGATCGCCCTGTACCGGTCCGGCCGTCAGGCCGACGCACTGGACACCTACCGGCGCATGTGGCAGCGACTTTCCGAGGAGATCGGCGTGCTGCCCTCTCCCTCGCTGCGCAGTGTGGAGCACGCGATCCTGTCCCACGATCCCTCTCTCACCCTGGTCAGCGGCGCCGCGCAGTTCCAGCCGGCGTGACGAGGCCCCTCGTGGTGACGCCGCCGTCCGTGCGCCCGTAGGCGCGTCAGCGCATACGCATTCGGGCCCATCCGCCGTTGTTGCCGGCGGATGGGCCCGATGCGTGGTCTCAGGCGGTACGCCCTGCGGGCAGGATCTTCTGGAACCCGGTGTAGGGGACGAGGGCGTCCGGCAGGACGACGCTGCCGTCGGGACGCGCGCCCTGTTCGAGGAGAGCTGCCACCGTGCGGCCTATCGGCAGGGCAGACCCGTTCAGCGTCGCGGCGGGAACGTTTCGTCCGGCACCGGAGCGGTGGCGGATGCCCGCACGGCGGGCCTGGAAGGCGCCGCAGTCCGAGACGGAGGAAATCTCCCGGAAGGCCCCGCTGCCGGGCAGCCACACCTCGAGGTCGTACGTCATCCGTGCGGAGAAGCCCATGTCGCCCGCGGGGAGCAGTACCACGCGGTAGGACAGCTCGAGCTTCTGCAGGCACTTCTCGACGTGTCCGACCATCAGGTCGAACTGGCTCGGGGCGTCCTCCAGTGCGCAGATGCGCACCAGTTCCACCTTTTCGAACTGGTGCAGCCGCAGCAGACCGCGGGTGTCGCGGCCGTAGGCGCCGGCCTCGGAGCGGAAGCACGGGGTGTGGGCGGTGAGGGCGAGCGGCAGCTCGGCGGAGGTGAGCACCTCGCCCGCGAAGAGATTCGTCAGGGGCACTTCGGCGGTGGGGATGAGGAAGAGCTCGCGGTCGCCGACCCGCGTGGCGAAGAGGTCTTCCTCGAACTTCGGAAGCTGACCGGTGCCCGTCATGGTCTCGCGGTTGACGAGGAAGGGGACGGAGTACTCGGTGTAGCCGTGCTCTTCGGTGTGCAGGTCGAGCAGGAAGGCGGCGAGTGCTCGTTCCAGGCGGGCCCCCGCCCCGCGGCTGACGTGGAACCGGGCGCCCGACAGACGAGTGGAGCGCGTGCTGTCGAAGAGTCCGAGTCGCTCGCCGATGTCGGCGTGGTGGGGCACGTCGCCCCGGGCGGGGACGACAGGGGGCCCGCCCCGGCGGATCTCCACGGCCTCCTTCTCGGACCGGCCGTCGGGTACGAGGTCCAGCGGAAGGTTGGGGATCGTCTGCAGCCACCGGCTCAGCTCGGCATTCGCCTCCCGCGCCTCCGTTTCGGCGTCCTGCACGCGTTCGCGCAGGGCGCGCGCAGCCGCGCGCTCCTCCTCGCTCGGAGCTCCGGTACGGGTGCCCGTCCCCGTGCGCGACGCGGCCTTCAGCTGTGCTCGCAGCCGGCTCACCTGCTCTTCGGCGGCCGTCCGCCTGCGGCCGGCGGCCTCCAGGGCATCGAGGTCGAGAGGGTGGCTGCGCCGTGCCAGTTGCCGTACGGCCTCGGGTCCGAGCGCGATGAGCTCGCGTACGTCGTGCACGGCAATCTCCTTGGTGTCCAGGGGTACGGGGAGGGGCAGCCGACCCGGCGTCGGGTCGGCTGCCCCGGATGGAATCGGCGGGTCAGGCGGAGGCGATGGCGAGAACGGCGTTCTGTCCGCCGAAGCCGCAGGAGTTGCTCAGCGCCAGTTCGATGGGCATCGCCGTCTCGGTCTCGGCGACCTTGATGTCCATGCGGGGGTCCAGCGTGGACAGGTTGGCGGTGGGCGGTACGAGCCCTTGCTCCACCGACAGGACGGTGAAGACGGCCTCCACGGCCCCCGCGGCTCCCAGGAGGTGCCCCGTCACGCCCTTGGTGGAGGTGACCAGCGGGTCGCCCGTCAGCGTCCGCTTCAGCATGGCGGCCTCGGCCAGGTCGTTCAGGGGCGTCGACGTGCCGTGCGCGTTGACGTGCTGCACGTCTCCCCGGCCGGCGCCCGCGTCGCGAAGGGCGGCGCGCACGGCCGACTCGATCCCGGCGCCCGTCGGATGGGGCGACGTCATGTGGTGGGCGTCGGCGGACGCCCCGTAGCCCACGACGCGCGCCCGGATCCGGGCACCGCGGGCACGGGCGTCCGCAAGCCTTTCGAGGACCAGGATGCCGGCGCCCTCACCGGCGACGAACCCGTCCCTGTCCGCGTCGAAGGGACGCGAGGCGGACGAGGGGTCGTCCTCGCGCCGGGACAGGGCGCCCATCTGCGCGAAGCCCGCCATCGCCAGTGGCGTGATCAGGGCCTCGCTGCCGCCGGTCAGGACCACGTCGCAGCGGTCGAGGGCCAGGAGGTCTCGTGCGACGCCCACCGCCGTCGTGCCGGACGCGCACGCCGTGGCCACCACGAGGTTGGGGCCGGTCGCCCCGAACTCGATGGCCGCTTGGCCGGCGAGCATGTTGGGCAGCTGCATGGGCAGCAGGAGGGGGGAGACCCGGCCGGCGCCCTGCTCGAGGAGCACCCGGTGCTGGGCTTCCACCGTGGTGGGGCCCCCGTCACCGTTGCCCAGCACCACCCCGACCCGGGCGCCGTCCCAGGTCTTCGGATCCAGCCCCGCGTCGGCCAGCGCCTCGCGGGCGGCGACCAGGGCGAACTGTACGAACGGGTCCAGGCGCAGGGCGCGCCGGGCTCCCAGCAGGGCATCGGCATCGAACCCGGGAACGCGGCACGAGATCTTGACCGGGTTCGACTCCAGCACGGGGTCGAAGGCGGCTGTGGAGCGCCCTGAGCGGACCGTCGCCCAGCTCGGCCCGACCCCGATGCCGGCGGGGGTGACGAGGCCGAGACCAGTGACGGCGACATCGATGCCTGCCATCAGATCTTCGCGCCCCGCTGCTCCATGAGCGCCACCATGTCGCCGACGGTGGGCGCTTCCAGCAGCTCGTCGTCGCTGATGGTGAGGCCCAGCTCGGATTCGAGCATGAGGGACAGCTCCACGACGGCCAGGGAGTCGAGTTCGATCTCCTCCCGGGTGGCTTCGGGCGTGATGAGCTCGGGCGAGACCTTCAGCTTGTCGACGAGGAGGCTCTTGAACTGCTCGAACATGGTTCTTCCTTCGGTCGTGCGCAGGCTTGCGCGTGGATTTCGTTGCGTCGTACGGGGCCGCGGTCCGGCGGCGGTCTTCTCAAAAGGGGGGCCTCAGAACGCGGTGAGTTCAGGCCAGTGCAGGGCTGTCGCGCCCCAGGCCAGGCCGCCGCCGAACGCGGTGAGCAGGACCTTGTGCCCGGCGGCCAGACGGCCGTCCTGTGCCGCCTGGGACAGCAGCAGCGGGATCGAGGCGCCGCCGGTGTTGCCCACGTGCTCGATGTTGGACAGTTGCCGCTCGACCGGGACCTCCAGGCGGTCCGAGACCGCGGTGAGGATGCGGGCGTTCGCCTGGTGCGCGGCGAACCGGTCGATGTCGGCCATGGTCCATCCGCGGCGCTGAACCGCCTCCAGGGAGGCCGCGGTCATCCGTTCGACCGCGTGGCGGTAGGTGTCGCGTCCCCGCATCTGGAAGTAGTGGTCCTCCAGGGAGGCGCTCCGGTCCGAGGAGCGTTGCCGCGAGCCGCCGGCCGGCACTTGGATGAGGTCGCCGAGACTGCCGTCGCTGCCCAGGACCAGGGGCCCTATCGCGCCGGGTTCGTCCGGGCGTCCGGCGCGCAGTACGACGGCGCCCGCCCCGTCGGCGAAGATCACGGCGGTGGTGCGGTCGTCGGGGTTGATGATGGTGGTGAAGGCATCGGCGGCCACCAGCAGCACCCGGTCCGCGATGCCCGCCGCGATCAGCCCGGAGGCGGAGGCCAGGCCGTAGAGGAAGCCGGTGCACACGGCCGCCACGTCGAAGGCCGGCACGCCGGTCAGACCGAGGCGGGCGGCCACGGCCGGTGCGGTGGCGGGGCAGGAGTGGTCCGGTGTCGTGGTGGCGAGCACCACCGCGTCGACGTCGGCGCTGCCCGCGGACTTCAGGGCCCGCTGCCCGGCCTCGAAGGCCAGGTCGGAGGTCGCGGTGCCGGCGGAGACCACGTGGCGCGTGGCGATTCCGGTGCGGCTGCGGATCCATTCGTCCGTGGTGTCGAGCCGCCGGGTCAGGTCCTGGTTGGTCACCACGTCCGGCGGCACGTACGACCCGATGCCGGCGATGACCGCCGTGCGCCCCGCGGGTGCCCACCGGGCGGCGGTGGTCATCCCGTGCTCCCCTGGCCGCCGGCCAGGACGTCGAGGGGCAGGCCCATGTAGGCCATGCGGGCCTCGGCCATCTCGTCGGTCCACTGCTCGGCCATGGCGTAACGCTGCTCGGGGGTGGTGTCCAGCATGCGCACGCCGGGCCACAGTTCGTAGTCGCCGATCAGGTCGGCGTGCTCCCGCATGCCCTTCTGGAACAGTTCCTCGCGGGGCAGGACGTACTCGCGGTCCGGGAGTTCGTCCCAGAGCCGGACGCCCGCCCGCAGGATCTCCAGCAGCCTCGGCTCGTACTCGGGGTGTTTGACGACGTGGTCGCGCAGGATCGTGCTGGCCACGGTCAGGTGCCGGATCTCGTCGATGGCGGTGCCGCGGGAGATCTCTCCGGTGGCGGGCGACAGCGGCGTCCACTTGCGCTCGCTCAGCTCGGCCGCGGGGGCGAGTACGCCTTCGATGACGATGGCGAACACGGCGACCCCGCCGATGAAGTCGGACTGCCCGGTCACGATCTCGTCGGTGAACTCCTTCACCGGCTCCAGGACGCGGCGCCGGTAGTCGGCGGCCATCTCGTCCACGTCCCGCAGCAGGCTGCCGGCGGGGTGGCCGAGTTCGACGAGGTGGTTGCGGAACACCCGGGCGTGACGGGCCTCATCGATGAGCTGGGTCGCGTAGAACTCCATCTCCGGTATGCCCGGGGCGATGGTGACGTAGCGGCCGAGGATGCGGGTGGCCATCTCCTCGGACAGGGCGCGGAAGCCGAACTCCAAGGTGAGGGCTTCCCTCAGCGGGCCGGGCTCCTTGAGGAATTCGGGAACGACGGCGTCGGCGTGGTGTCCGGTGTCGCCGCGGTCCCGCAGGGTCCCCTGGGCCACGGAGGTGAACCAGTAGGAGAGGTCGCACTCCTCGGGCCCGAGGGTGAGTTCCTTCGCTCCGTCGAGCAGACCGGGTGCCTTGTCCCAGTCGGCTTCGGGCGCCACGGAGTCGGTCATGCCGTGGTCTCCTTCCTGGTGTGACTGCCCGGCCCGGGGTCCCGGACAGGGGTGGGCGGGCCGCTGAACAGCCCGCCGGCGTAACTGAGGAGGGGGGTGCCCTCACAGACGGCGGCGTGCGTCACGTGGCCGATCAGTACCTCGTGGTCGCCCAGCGCGCTCGATCCGTAGAGCCGGCAGGTGTAGTGGGCCAGCGCGCCTTCGAGGAGGGGCGCCTGGGCGTACGGGTCGGGCTCCCATCCCAGTCCCGCGAACTGCTCCGCCCCGCCGGGGCGCGAGCTGTCGGCGAAGTACCGGGCCAGATCGGCCTGCGCCCCGGTGAGGACGTTGACCGCGTAGCGGCCCGCCGCCGCGGCCAGTTCGGCGAACTGCGACCCACTCCTGAGACAGGTGCCGAGCAGGAGCGGCTCCCGGGACACGGTGGTCACCGTGCTCACGGTGGTCCCGTGCAGGACGCCTCCGTGGCTGACGGTCAGCACCGCCACCGGGGCGGTGAGGTGGTACAGGGCCCGGCGCCGACGCAGGCGTCCGTCGGGACTGCGGTGCCCGGCCGACAGCCCGGTGCGCGGGCGGAGCGCGGTGCTCATCGCGTCGCCTCCTGACGGACGGGCTCGCTTCGGACGGAGGTCCGCGCGGCGGGGACGTGCCCGACGGGCGCGGGGTCCGAGACGTGGCCCACGGGCTTGGGGTGCTTGATGCCGAGGTCGTCCAGGAGGCTCAGGTAGCCGGGCTGGCGCACGGGCTCGAAGGGCAGGGCGAAGGACTTCATGAAGTTGCCGAAGAGGCCCCGGTCACCGAAGAGGTGGAAGGGAATCACCAGCAGCGCCCACTCCGGCCCGATCAGCCAGCACCACAGGGCCACGACCGCGGCCTGGGTGATGAGGCTGTGCATCACGTTGTAGAGCACGTAGTACGTCTTGGATATCGGGCGGCCGCCGCTCCGCCGGAAGGCGATGGCGCCGGGGAGGTACCCGATCAGATCGATGTAGAAGAACAGCACGACGGCCGGCACCCATCGGATGTCGCCCAGGTGGGCGATCATCAGACCGGTGGTGACGGCCAGGCCGACGAGGTACTCGGCCCGGTGGAGCGAGTAGGTGCGCGGGGTCTCGAACGGATTGGCCTGATCCACGGTTCAGCTCCTGTCGGGACGGCGGGTCACGCCGCGACGTTCTCTGGGCGGGCGTCGCTGAGGTTGGCGTCGCCGAGCAGCTTGGAGCCGGGGAACAGGCCGGTCACGGCCCAGGCCACGCTCTCCTTGATGACGCGCTCGGCGATGGGGTCGAGGATCCCCTCGAGGCTGGGGATGCCGAAGTCGAAGTCGGCCTCGAAGTCGACGGTGACGTCCGCACCGTCCTGGCGCAGCGTCCACAGGCCGACGAAGCTGTCGAAGTCGCCGTCGGTCTGCTCGAAGCGGGCGGTCAGGTCCTGGACGGAGAACTCGTCCTTCTCGGTCCAGCGCAGCAGACCGCTGCGGAAGTGCAGTTCCCAGCTCGAACTGCACTCGGCGGCCGGCAGCGTGCTGTGCACGGTGGTGGCGTGCACGTGGGGTGCCAGGTCGGGGTACTTCTCCCACTTGATGACCGAGTCGAAGACGGTCCGGGCGTCCTGGGAGGGAACCAGAACCTTGAGCTCTACGTGTCGCACGGTCAGTTACCGCCTTCCGGCATCGTGGCCGCGCCCCGTATGAGGTCACGGGTGGCCTTGTCGAAGGAATCGAGGAGAAACTGCACTTCGGTGTCGGTCAGGGTGGCCGGCGGCGTGAAGCGCACCACCGCACTGCCGTTCATCGAGTGGTTGGCGACGATGCCGTGGTTGAACAGCTCGATCAGCAGCTCGCCGGCGAGCCCGGCCTCGACCAGCTCGACGCCGATCAGCAGGCCGCGGCCGCGTACCTCCACCAGTTGGTCGGGGATGTTGCGGCGGGCGATCTCGGTGAGCTTGGGCAGCAGGGCGCCGCCGAGGTCGACGGCCTTGGTGACGAGCCGCTCTTCCTTGATCGTCTCGATGGACGCCTGGACGGCGGCCATGAGCAGCGGCTGTCCCGAGAACGTCGCGGTGTGGAGGAAGGGGTCCTTGTCGAAGGGACGGAACGCCTTGCGGGTGGCGATCGCGGCGGAGACCGGCAGTACACCGCCGCCCAGGGCCTTGCCCGTCAGTATGACGTCGGGGACGACGCCTTCGATGTCCGCGCCCCACCACTCGCCGAGCCGGCCGAGGCCGGACTGGATCTCATCGAGGATGAGGAAGCCCTCGTACTCGCGGACCAGTTCCTCGACGCGCTTGAGGTAGCCCTTCGGCGGGATGATCACGCCGCCCTCGCCCTGGACGGGTTCGAGGATGACGCAGACCTCGCCGGGATGGGCCGCGAGCTCGGCCTCCAGCGCGTCCGCGTCGCCGAACGGCAGGTGCAGGAAGTCGGGTATGAGCGGCCGGAAGGGCTGCTGGTAGACCTCCTTGGCGGTGGCGGACAGTGCGCCGAGGGTCTTGCCGTGGTAGCCGCCGCGCATGGAGACGGTCCGCTTGAAGCCGTTGGCGCGGGCGAGCTTGAGACCGGTTTCCACGGCCTCGGAGCCCGACAGGGCGAAGTGCACGCGGTCCAGGCCCTCGGGCATGACCGACACGAGTGCCTCGGCGGCGCGGGCGGCGGTCGGCTCGAGGAGGATGCGGGTCGCGGCGGGGTGGGTGTGCAGCTGGCGCTGAACGGCCTCCACGACCCGGGGGTGGCGGGCGCCCATGATGAAGACCCCGTAGCCGCCCGCGTTGAGGAAGCGCTCGCCGTCGCTGGTGGTCAGCCAGGCTCCCTCGGATTCCACCTCCATGTGGCTGCCGAAGAGCTCGGCGAGCGTCGCCCGGCCCTTGCTGAGGTGTGCCCGGTAGAGCCGGAGGATCTCTGCCTCCGTGTTCGGCGCCACGGCGCCGGGCCGGGCTTCCTGGATCACGGTCACGAGTTGTCACTCCCAAGTGGTGCAGGGCTGGGGCAGGAATCGCGGGGGCCGGCGGCAGCCGGGGCGAGGACGCGGCGGCGCGCCTCAGGCCAGCTCAAGGGCCCCGCCCGCGAAGTAGTTGAGGAGCGGTTCGGCCGCGGCGGGCCTGGCCGGCGGGTGGAAGGCCAGGGGACGCACCGAAGCGGCGAGGGTGGCGTTCGGGGATCCCTTGATGAAGTCCATGCCGCCGAGGAGCTCCAGCGCCCGGTTGGCGTTGGCAATCAGGGCGTCCTGGACGGTGTAGCGGGCGATCAGGGCGCCGGCCACCGCCTCTTCGCCTTCGACTCCGCCCTGCACGGCGCGCGCGGCGCCTTCGAGCAGGGCGACGGCTGCCTCGTGACTGATCGCGAGGGCCGCGCGTTCGGTGGGGTTGCCCCGCTCGTGCGTGACCACCTCTTCGACGAGGGCGGCGGTGGCTCCCGTGTATCCGGCGGAGATGAGCAGGACGAACCAGATGAACCCGGCCGTCTGCAGGTCGTCCAGCCTGGTCGGGTCGTCGGCGGAGGTCCGTACCACCAGCTCGTCCGGTACGAACACGTCTTCCAGGCGGACCTCGTCGCTCTCGGCCCCGGCCAGCAGGTCGGTGCCCCAGAAGGGGTGCACGCTCAGGCCGGGCGAGTCCGCCGGCACGATGGCGAGAGCGAGCTCGGGGGCTCCGTCGGCGCCGGGCACGGAGATGCTGGCCGTCAGCAGGTCCATCGAGGACGAGAGGCTGCAGGGCTTCTTGGAGCCCTGCAGACGGTATCCGCCCTCGACGGGCACCGCGGCCACGGTCGGGGCGAGGATGTTCTGCTGGGTGCGGCCCTCGGCCCAGCCGGAGGCCATGAGCTTCTGCTCGGGCACGATCCGGTGCAGGAGGTCCACCTGAGCGGGCGTCAGCCTGTCCGGCTGGTCGGCCAGTGCGTAGAGCATGGCGGCGGTGAAGTGGTGCATGGTCGTGGCGGCGGCCAGCGACGGTGCCACCGCGCCCAGGGCTTCCTGTACTTGGACGGCCTCGAGGGGGGACGCCCCGTTGCCGCCGAACTCGGCGGGGATGAGCAGTCCGACGCCGCCGTGGGCGCGGAAGAGGTCGATGGCGGTGCTGCCGGGCTTCTCCCGTTCGTCGAAGGGGATCTCCTCCAGGGCTTTGAGGAGCCCGGGGTGGTATTGCTCGCAGACGGTGCGGGCTCGGTCGAGGGAGCGCACGGTTACCTCCGGTGGGAGAGAGAGTTTCGGGGGCGGGGCGCTCAGGCGCCGAAGACCGCCTCGTAGGGGCTGACGCCGCGGGCGATGCTCACGCCCTGCAGGTGGGAGGTCTTGAGCATCGGGTAGTTGGCCTCGCCGAAGGCTCCGCCGGTCAGGCCGGTACCGCCGTGCGTGGGCAGGTAGGGGACGCACCCCATGTGGGAGTCGTTGATCTTCAGGACGCCGCCGTTGGTGACCTGGCGTACGAAGGTGTCGATGACGTCCTCGGACCGGGCCCACAGCGAGTTGCGCAGTCCGTAGGGGTTGGAATTGGTGAAGTCGACGAACCGGGCGAGGAGTTCCTGGTCGGCGGCGGGTTCGGCGACGATGACGGGAATCAGTGGGAAGAACGTTTCCTCGCGGACGATGTCGAACTCGCGGGCGCGTGCCAGGCCGTCGACCCGTACGACCGTGGGCTGCAGGAACACACCGGTGTCCGAGGGGGTGCCGTCGACCTCCATGCGGCGCCCGCCGGTGACGAGCTCCCCGCCCTGGTCCAGGGCCTGGTTGAGGAGGCGGAAGAACCGCTCGCTGCGCCGAACCGGCGAGAGCAGGACGTCCTCCTCTTCCGGATAGCCGGGACGTATCCGCTTGACCTGCTCCTTGAGCTCGGCCAGCAGCTCGTCGGCGACGGCGGGGTGCACCAGCACGCCGTTGGGGACCATGCAGATCTGGCCCGAGCCGTAGAAGGCCTCGGTGATGGCCTCGACGGCCTTCGGGATGTCGGCGTCGGACCAGACGACGACGCTGTCGTTGCCGGCCAGCTCGAGGATGGCCTTCTTGCCCTTCGCGACGCACTGCTGCTCGAAGCGCAGGCCCTCCTGGCTGCCCCCGATGTAGAAGATGTCGTCGATCAGGGGGCTGTCGATCCAGCGGTCCAGCGTCTGCTTGGGGTTGGAGCACAGGGCGTTGAGCGTGCCGGGCGGGGCGTCCAGCTCCTCGAGGATCGGGGCGACCACGTCCCGCATCAGCCACATGGTGCTGAGGGCGATGCTGCGCGGGGCGCGCATGACGACGGCGTTGCCGGACATGAGGCACAGCACTCCGAGAGCCGCGCTGGGGAGCGGGGCGTTCTGCGGGGGGTTGAAGGCGACGACACCGTCGGGCTGGCGGCGCACGATCAGCCGGCGGTCCCCGTGCTGGAACTCCTTGTGCATCTGCTCCTGGTACCAGCCGAGGCTTTCCTCGCTGAATATCTGGAGCAGGGAGCTGTGCTCCCAGCGGGCGAGCTTGGCGGGGTGGGCCTCCGCGATCAGCATCTCGATGAACTCGTCCCGGCGTCGTTCGAGCTCCTCGCGGAAGCGGTGGCCCAGACGCATGCGGCGTTCCAGCGGGAAGGCGGCCCAGCCGGGTGCGGCGGCCGCGGCGGCCTCGCTCGCCAGGTCGATGGCGTCGTCGCCGGCGATCGCGCAGCGTCCCACGACGTAGGGGTGCTGGGCCGCGTCCGATTCGGCGTCCTGCTCCAGGGTCCGCTTGAGCGTCACGCTGGTGAACACGTCCTCCAGGAGGGATCTGCCGCTCACCGTGTAGACCCATCCGTCGCCTTCGATGTCCTTGCCGGCGACGTAGAGCTTGTAGCTGCGCAGGGGTGCCTGGCGTTCTTCTGCCGCGCGGCCAGAAGAGGCAGAACGTACGGAGGATGTCTCCTCTGTTGTTCCGTCCGAGAGCATGGTTGGCCTTTCCGGATGAGTCCCAGTGCTGTCCGGCACGCGAGAACGGGGCGCCGAGGTTCGATCGTCGCAGTTGGCTCTGACCCGGTTCTGACACCGAGCTGATGCTGGCGCCGCGCATTGACCGACCGTCGGTCACGTGGTTACGGTCGCAAGGAAAGAAGATCAACTGTCGGCCTCCGGCCAGACTTTCCTTCCCGCCCACGTGTGAGGACGACATGCCCAACGACCCCCAGGCGCCGGCCACCGCACCACACGCGACCCGCCCCCGCAGAGCCCTCATCGTCGCCAACCCGACGGCCGACACCATGCACCCCGGGTTACTGGCGGAAGTCACCGCGCTGTGCCGAGAACGCCTCGAACGGGTCGACATTCACATCACGACGCGCCGGGGAAGCGCCCGCGACGTCGTGAGCGAGGCGCTGCGGCAACCACGGGCAGCAGCCCCGGACCTGGTCGTCGCGATCGGCGGCGACGGCACCGTGGGCGAAGTGATCGCGGGGATGGCCGGTGGTCGTCGGCCCGCCACCGCCGCTCTCGCCATCGTCCCGGCGGGCACGGGCAACTCCGGCTACCGGATGCTCTGGGGCGGCCTCCCCTGGCAGGACGCCGTCCGCACCGCACTCAGCGGACCCTCCGCGAGCACGGAGCGCCGCATCGACCTCGCGCTCCTCGTCGAGACCGGCGCCCTCGTCTTCCTCGGCGCGTGCAGCGGCGTCATCGCTCAGGCCCTGGAGACCGCCCGGGGCATACCCGTGACCGGGCCCGCCCGCTACGAACGCGCCCTGGCCGAGACCGCGGAGACGTTCACCGCCTACCCCGGCCGCGTCACCGTCGACGGCGCGGTCATGCACGAGGGCGACACCGTCTTCGCCAACGTCGGCGGCGGACGGATCCGCGGCGGCCAGTACCTCGTCCTGCCCTGGTCGGTACCCGATGACGGGCTCCTCGACGTCTGCGTCCTCGGATCCGATGTGCATCCCACCGAGGTGGCGGCACTGACCCTGACCGGCGCGCACCTGGACCGCCAGAACGCCGTCTACGCACGGGGCCGCACCATCCGGGTCGAACGCCTGGACGGCAGGCCCCTGTGCTTCGAGTACGACGGAGAGCTCCAGCCCGCCGCCGGACCGGCGATGACCCTGCAGGTCCTGCCCGCGATGATCCCCGTGTGGGGCGCGCCGGTCACCGGGACGGCAGCCGCCGCATGACCGCCCGAGACGGCACGCGCGGCACACCGCCCCCCGAGGACACCACCGCTTCCCCCACCCATCAGGGAGCCGATCCGGAGCACCCCGCCGCGCTGGCCTCACTCGCGCGATGGGCCGCCGCACTCAGCCCCCAGGACGTGCCCGACCGGCTGCTCTCCCTCGCCGCCAGCCAACTCCTCTCCCAGCTCGCCTCCATCCGGGCGGGCGCCGAGCAGCCCCTGGGCCGGCGCATGATCCAGGCGTTCGGCCCCCCGTTCCAGGCCGACCCGCGCACCTCGGCGTGCGTCCTGGCCGGCCTCGGGTCCTGGCTCAACCTCGATGACACCGCCTACGCCGGGCACCTGTCCAACTCCACCGTCGCCGTCCCCCTCGCGTACGCGTACCACCACGGCCTGGACGGTGCCGCCCTCCTCACCGCGATCGTCGCGGCCAACGAATGCGCCGCCCGCGTCACCGCCGCGGCGACCCTGGGCCCGCTGCGCGGACAGAGCGCCCTGCACACGCACCTCGTCGGAGCCACCGCCGGCCGGCTGCACTGCGAGGGCGCCGACGCCGATACGTGGACCAACGCCCTGGGTCTGGCCCTCGCCATGCCCCCGTGGCCCCTCATGCGTGCCTTCCTGGCCAGCGACGCCCGCCTGTTCAACGCCTTCTCCCCCGTGCGCACCGCCATGGACGCCTGCGACGCGGCGACCGCCGGGTTCCAGGGGCCTGCCGACCTGCTCGAACACCCCGACGGCTTCCTCGCGCGCTTCGCCACCGTGCCCCTCGTCAGCGCCGTCACCGACCGCTTGGGCGAGCGCTGGCACACCGACACCCTGTCGTTCAAGATGCACCCGGGCGGGCCCGGGGCCGACGCAGCCATCGACTGCGCGCTCGACCTGCACCGCGAGCTCTCGATCGGCCGCCCCGACAGCACCGCAGACACCGCAGACACCGGAGACACCGCTGACACCGCAGACACCGCTGACACCGCCGAGATCGCCGAGATCGTCGTCGAGACCTCCCTTTACACGCTCGCCGCCCAACGCACGGCGGAACGCTACGCAGACGGCCCCGGAGCGCCCCTCGGCGCGCTCGTCCTGCACACCCCGTACACCGTCGCGACCGCCCTCCTGACGGGCGAACTGACCGTCGCCGACTTCACCGCGCCCCGCCGCGACGAGGAATCGCGCTGGCAGACCGCCCGGCGCGTCCGGCTCGTCCACGACCCCGCCATGACCCGGGCCCTGCTCACCTCGGAGGCGCCCTTCGGAGAGGCGGTCCGCCAGGCCGGCTCCGACGCCGGGGCCTGGCTCCACGCTTTCGGCGGCCCTGAGCTGATCGAACTGGCCGCCGCCGTACGACGCCCCGGGGGCTCGGCCGACTTCACCCGTGCGTCGAAGCTCACCGGGGCCCGCGTGACCGTACACCTCTCCGACGGCCGCACCGCGACCAGGGAGCGCATGATCCCCCTCGGCGCCGCGGGTCCCCACACCCGTCGGCATCACGCTCGCCTGATGCGGGAGAAGTTCGCCGGCCTGGGCGGTCCGCACCACGTGGGGGAGGCCGTCGCAGAGGTCCGCGGGATGTCCGCCGCTGCCCTTCGAACCTGGACCGAGGCAGCCCTGAACTGACCGTCAGCCACGACCGAGAGCCGGTCCGATGACCGCTCACAGCACCCCGCGCCGCGGTCCGGGCGGCAACGGCACGAGGAGCACGCCGGACCGGCGTGCCGAGATCCTGGAGGCCGGCCTCTCCATCGTCCGCGCCATCGGATTCGGAGAGGCCACCGCCGCGGACATCTGCTAGTCGCGGCCGCCGATGATGCCCGGCGGGAGCGTGATCCCGCCGAGCGGGTCGGTCCCGCCCGTGCCGCCGTCGGTTCCGCCGGTGGTTCCGCCGGTCGTCTGCCCGCCGGGACGCCCGTCACCGGGCTTGCCGTCCCCGCGACCCGGCTTGCCGGGCTTACCCGGCTTGTTGGGCTTGCCGCCGGGGGCCGGGCTCGGGGTGTCGGGGATGTGCACCGTGACGAAGCCCGGGGCCTCGCGGCCGGAGAGCGCGCCGGAGACGGCCTGCTTCCAGATCGGGCCGGGCAGGCCACCACCGAAGACCTTGTCGTAGTACTGGCCGCCGATGGTGATGTTCTCCATCGACACCTGCTTGGCGCCGCCGGAGCCGACCCAGGTCGCGCCGGACATGTTCGGGGTGTAGCCGACGAACCAGGCGTTGTAACGGCTGTCGGTGGTACCCGTCTTGCCCGCGCTCTCCCGGTCCTTCAGACCCGACTGCTGACCCGTACCGGAGTCGACCACGCCGAGCAGCAGCGTGTTGATGGTGTCGGCGGTCCTCTCGCTCATCGCGCGGCCGCACTTGGACTTCGGGACCGTCAGCGCCTTGCCGTGCGAGTCGGTGATCGACTCGATGGTGACCGGGGTGCAGTACACGCCGCGGTTGGCGAAGGTGGCGTAGGCGTTGGCCATGGTCAGCGGGGACATGCCCTCACTGCCGAGCGCGATGGCGGGGACCTCGGGGAGCTTGGCGCCGTTGGCCGGGATCACGCCGAGCTTGGTGGTCATCTCGGTCACGGGGCACAGGCCCACCTCGGAGATCATCTCCACGAAGTAGGTGTTGACCGACTTGGCCATCGCCTCCTTCATCCCGTACGGGCCGACCTCGGACTCGGTCTCGTTCTCCACCTTGGCCCGGTCGGTGTTGACCCAGGGCTTGTCGCCGCAGGTCCGCACCGGGCTCGGGTAGTCCATGTCGTACGGGGACTGGTAGATCTTCGTCGGCGGCAGTCCGCCCTCGAGGGCCGCGGCCGCGACGAACGCCTTGAAGGTGGAGCCGGTCGGGAAGCCGAAGTTCGAGCCGCCCATCTTCTTGTCCACCGAGAAGTTGATCTGGGTCTCGTTCTTGCCGAAGCCGTACGGCTTGGACTGCCCCATGGCGAGGACCCGCCCGGTGCCGGGCTGGACGAGGGTGACGGCCGTGGCGACCTTGTCGTCCTGGTCCACGTGGTCCTTGATGGACTCGTTGACGGAGTCCTGCGACTGCGGGTCCAGGGTGGTGCGGACCGTCAGGCCGCCCTGGTTCCAGACCTTCGCCCGCTCCTCGCGGGTCTTCCCGAAGGCGGTGTCGTCGAGGAAGGTGTTGCGCACGAAGTCGCAGAAGAAGCCCGCGCCCTTCACGGCGGTGATGCAGCCGTTCTTCGGCTTGGTCACCTTCAGCTGGACCGGCTTCGCCTTCGCCGCGTCCGCCTCGGCCTGGGAGATGTCCTTCACGTCCGCCATGCGCTGGAGGACGATGTTGCGGCGCTTCATCGCCTCCTGCGAGTCGTTCAGCGGGTCGTACCGGCTCGGCGACTGGACCACGCCCGCCAGCAGCGCCGACTCTTCCAGGGTCAGGTCCTTGGCGGCCTTGCTGAAGTAGCGGTGGGCGGCGGATTCGATTCCGTACGCCTGCTGGCCGAAGTACGTGATGTTGAGGTAGTTCTCGAGGATCTTCTGCTTCCCGAGCTCCTCCTCGACCTGGATCGAGTACTTCAGCTCGCGGATCTTGCGTCCGAGGCTCTTCTCCTGGGCCTCGCGCACCTTCGTCTCGTCGTCGCCGGCCTCTTCGACGAAGACGTTCTTCACGTACTGCTGGGTCAGCGTCGACGCGCCCTGCGCGGCGCCGCCCTCCTGGGCATTGCGGTTGACCGCACGCAGGATGCCCTTGAGGTCGATCGCGCCGTGCTCGTAGAAACGCGAGTCCTCGATCGCGACGATGGCCTTCTGCATGTACGGGGAGATGGCCGTGATCGGGACCACCTGCCGGTCACGCGAATAGACCGTGGCGATCAAGCCACCCTCCGCGTCCAGAATCGTGGTGCGCTGGCTCAACGGTGGTGTCTTGAGATTGGCCGGGATCTCATCGAACCCCTCGACCGTGCCCTTGGCCGCGAGCCCCAGGGCGCCGGCACCCGGGATCGCGATCCCCGCCAGCACAACTCCGGAGAGAACGGACACACCGAGGAACTTGGCGGCCTGCTGTGGCCCCGTGAGCCCGCCGCCCGAGCGCTTCTTTCCCATAGAGGGCAGCCTACGTTCTCATTCGCCGGACACGCGCGAATGCCTTGGCCTAAGCTGTCCTCAACTGTCACAGCAGTGCGGTGGGACATCAACCCCCCGGCTTGTTTTTCACCCTTCCCGAATGGGGTGGACGCATGTCCGAATCTCGCCCCCTGTGATCAGCATGCCCCGTCGATTTCACCCAAATCGCCGGAATGGTCGGGCATGTCGCAGGATCACTCCGTCGGGTGATCTGCCGCTTACCCATAGTCCGTTCGGACCATTCAAGATTGGGCCCGTCGGGGGTGTTGCACTGTGCCCACCTTCCGTAACGTCCTCAACTGGCAGCGGTGAATATGCCGCTACCGCCGTGGGGGAGCCTCGATTCGGGAGAGGACGGCGCCGGGATGGGCTGGGTTACCGACTGGAGTGCGCAGGCAGCCTGCCGCACTACCGATCCGGATGAACTGTTCGTTCAAGGAGCGGCACAGAACAGGGCCAAGGCGGTGTGTACCGGATGTCCGGTGCGGACCGAGTGCCTGGCCGACGCGCTCGACAATCGTGTCGAGTTCGGAGTGTGGGGCGGAATGACCGAGCGGGAACGACGTGCGCTGTTGCGCCGGCGTCCCACCGTCACCTCGTGGAGGCGACTGCTCGAAACCGCACGCACGGAGTACGAGCGCAGTACGGGCATCCTCACCATGGATGCCGATGAGGAGATCGACGTTCCGTACGAGACGTACCTGGCAGCCGGGTAGACCACCTGGGCACCACGTCGTAGGAACGCCTACGCTCCGGCCGGAACCCCGGCCGCGAGTCGCTCTCCGATGGCCCGCAGCCCGGCGAGGTCGTGTACGTCGCCGGGCAGGGCGGCCACTTCGGCCACCGCCACCTCGGGGTGCAGCGAGGTGAAGCGGTCACGCGTGCGCTGTTCGCGCGCGATGACCTGCATGCGCTCCGCGTGCAGGCGGAGCAGTCCTGCCGTGATCACATCCACGTCGGCGTCCGTGCCGGCGTGCACGCCGGCCTCCACGGCGGCGTCTACTGCGGCGTCCAGGTCGACGTCTACGGCGTCGGCGCCGGTCTCTCGCGCGGTGCGGGTGTCGGGGCCGGAGCCCGGGGCGGTGTCGGGGGCGGTGTCGGAGACGGAGGCCGTGGAGTCACGAAGTCCAGCTTTCCCGGACTCCTGATCCACAATGCGGCCTTCTTCAAGATTCTCCGCAGCGGCCAACGCCCGCTCCGCCGACAGCTGTTCGGCGCCGCTGCCGTGCACCCGGTTCAGTACGAGCCCGGCCAGCGGCATCCGCTCCGCGGCCAGCCGCTCCACGAAGTACGCGGCCTCGCGCAGCGCGTCCGGTTCGGGCGCGGAGACCACGAGGAACGCCGTGCCGGGAGCCTGGAGGAGCTGGAAGGTCGCGTCCGCGCGGGTGCGGAAACCGCCGAACATCGTGTCCATGGCGGCCACGAAGGTCTGTACGTCCTTCAGCAGCGAGGCGCCCATCAGCTTGCTCAGCGTGCCCGTCATCATCGACATGCCGACATTGAGGAACTTCATCCCCGCCCGGCCGCCCACCTTCGCCGGAGCCATCAGCACCCGGATGAACTTCCCGTCCAGGAAGGACCCCAGCCGCCCCGGCGCGTCCAGGAAGTCCAGCGCGGACCGGCTCGGCGGGGTGTCCACCACGATCAGGTCCCAGTCGTCCCGGGCCCGCAGCTGCCCCAGCTTCTCCATCGCCATGTACTCCTGCGTGCCCGCGAAGCCGGCCGACAGGGACTGGTAGAAGGGGTTGGCGAGGATGGCCTCGGCCCGCTCGGGGTCGGAGTGGCCCTCGACGATCTCGTCGAAGGTCCGCTTCATGTCGAGCATCATGGCGTGCAGTTCGCCGCCGTTCCCGTTCTCGGACACCCCGGTCACCTTGCGCGGGGTGTTGTCGAGCGAGTCGATCCCCATCGACTGGGCCAGCCTGCGCGCCGGGTCGATGGTCAGGACGACCACCTTGCGCCCGCGCTCGGCCGCCCGTACCCCGAGCGCCGCGGCGGTCGTGGTCTTGCCGACCCCGCCCGCCCCGCAGCACACGATGATCCGGGTCTGCGGATCGTCGAGCAGCCGGTCGACGTCCAGCCGCGGGGGAGCGTCCATCTTCGCCTCCGTCATCGCTTCCATCGTCCCGGCCCCGTTCATTCCCCGCCCACTTGCTTGCGCAGCTCCGCGGCGAGCCCGTAGAGCCCGGCCAGGTCCATCCCCGCGCCGAGCATGGGGAGTTCGTACGCCGGCACGTCCAGTCCCGCCAGTACCGCGCGCTGGGCGCGCTCCAGCTCCACCCGGCTCGCGTGCTCGGCGGCCTGCGCGAGCAGCGGGTCCACCAGCCGTTCGGCCACCCCGCCGCGCCGGGCACTGCCGAGGCCGGCCCGGGACAGCGCCCTGGAGACGTCGGAGCGCCGCTCGCCGGCGGCGGCGCGCAGGGCGTCCTCGTCGAGGTGGTGCGGCCGGACCATGTTGACGACGACCCGCCCCACCGGCAGGCCCGCCTGCTGGAGTTCGGCGATCCCGTCGGCGGTCTCCTGCACCGGCATCTCCTCCAGCAGGGTGACCAGGTGCACGGCCGTCTCGGGGGACTTGAGCACCTTCATGACGGCCTGCGCCTGGTTGTGGATCGGCCCGAACCGGGCCAGGCCCGCCACCTCGTCGTTGACGTTCAGGAAGCGGGTGATCCGCCCGGTCGGCGGAGCGTCCATGATCACGTGGTCGTAGACGAACCGGCCGGCCTTGTCCTTGCGCCGGACCGCCTCGCACGCCTTGCCCGTCAGGAGCACGTCCCGCAGCCCCGGCGCGATGGTCGTCGCGAAGTCGATGGCGCCGAGCTTCTTGAGGGCGCGGCCGGCCGAGCCGAGCTTGTAGAACATCTGGAGGTAGTCGAGGAGCGCCCGCTCCGCGTCGATGGCGAGCGCGTAGACCTCCCCGCCGCCCGAGGCGACGGCGATCTTCCGGTCCTCGTAGGGGAGCGCCTCCGCCCCGAAGACCTGGGCGAGGCCCTGCCTGCCCTCGACCTCCACGAGAAGTGTCCGCCTGCCCTCGCGTGCGAGGGCGAGCGCGAGTGCCGCGGCGACCGTGGTCTTGCCGGTGCCGCCCTTGCCGCTGACCACCTGGAGCCTGCTCACAGGGCCCGAGCCTAATTCCTCCCCGGCGGCGGCGGTGGTGCCGGGGCCCCGCACGGCAGGCACTACGCTCGCTCCCATGACCAAGAAGTTCGAATACGCGACCGTCCCGCTGCTGGTCCACGCCACCAAGCAGATCCTGGACACCTGGGGCGAGGACGGCTGGGAGCTCGTCCAGGTCGTTCCCGGCCCGAACAACCCCGAGCAGCTCGTGGCCTACCTGAAGCGGGAGAAGGCGGCATGAGCGGAGTCGTCGAGGCGAAGCTGGCCGAACTCGGCCTGACCCTCCCCGAGGTCGTCCCGCCGCTGGCCACGTACCAGCCGGCCGTGCGGTCGGGTGCCTACGTGTACACCGCGGGGCAGCTCCCGATGGTCAAGGGCAACCTGCCGGTCACCGGCAAGGTCGGCGCCGAGGTCTCGGCGGAGCAGGCCAAGGAACTGGCCGCGACCTGCGCGCTGAACGCGCTGGCCGCGGTGAAGTCCGTCGTCGGCGACCTCGACAAGATCGCGCGCGTCGTGAAGGTGGTGGGCTTCATCGCCTCCGCACCCGACTTCACGGCCCAGCCGGGCGTGTTGAACGGCGCGAGCGAGCTGCTGGGTGCCGTCCTCGGCGACAAGGGCGTCCACGCCCGCAGCGCGGTCGGCGTGGCGGTCCTCCCGCTGGACGCCCCGGTCGAGATCGAGATCCAGGTCGAACTGGTCCCCGGAGCCTGACCTCGGCGTTCTCACGCCCGGAGGGGCTGGATACATATCCAGCCCCTCCGGCGTCTTTCCAGCCGTCCGGCGTTTGAGGACCGGGGTCTGGGGCGGAGCCCCAGGGGTCCGGGCGCAGCCCGGGGAACGGTGGAAGGGCGGGTAGGGGAACTTTGCCCCGCGCAGCGGCAAGGGCCGCAGCGGGTACCTCGCCCCGCGCAGCGGCGCATCCGCAGCCCGCGGTGGCCCCTGCGCAGCGGTGTGCGGAGGTCAACCCTCGAACATCGGCCCGGATGCCCGTAGCATCCCGCCATGCCGAATGGTCAGTACGGTCAGCAAGAGACCTCCGCCGGAGGTCAGTGGTACCCGCCGGAGTGGCCCGACCGGATCCGCGCACTCGCGGACGGCGCCCTCACCCCGGTGGAACCGAGGCGCGCCGCCACGGTGATGCTGCTGCGCGACACCCCCGAGGGCCCCGCCGTGCACATGCTGCGCCGCCGCGCCGAGATGGCCTTCGCCGGAGGCGCCTACGCGTATCCCGGCGGCGGCGTGGACCCCCGGGACGAGGACCACCTCATCGGCTGGGCCGGCCCGACCCGCGCCGAGTGGGCGCAGCGCATGGGCACGGACCCCGCCACCGCCCAGGCGATCGTCTGCGCAGCGGTCCGCGAGACCTTCGAGGAGGCCGGGGTCCTGCTCGCGGGAGAGTCCGCGGACACCGTCGTCGGCGACACCACCGGCGAGGACTGGGAGGCCGCCCGCGCGGCCCTGGTGGCCCGTGAGCTGTCCTTCGCCGAGTTCCTCGACCGCCGGGGCCTGGTCCTGCGCTCCGACCTGCTCGGCGCGTGGGCCCGCTGGATCACCCCGGAGTTCGAGCCGCGCCGGTACGACACCTGGTTCTTCGTCGCGGCCCTCCCCGAAGGCCAGCGCACGCGCAACGCCTCCACCGAGGCCGACCGCACGGTCTGGACCCGCCCCGCCGACGCCGCCGCCGGCTACGACAAGGGCGAGCTGCTGATGATGCCGCCCACCATCACCACCCTGCGCTCCCTGGAGCCGTACGGGAGCCCCGCCGAGGCCCTCGCGGCGGCCGGGGCCCAGGACCTGACCCCGGTCCTCGCCAAGGCCACCCTCACGGACGGGGAGCTCGTGCTCAGCTGGCCGGGCCACGACGAGTTCACCAAGCGCGTCCGCCTCGCCCCCGGCCCGGCGAGCTCCGGCCCGGCGAGCTCCGGCCCGGCGGACACCGGAGGAGCCCCCGCATGACCGATGCCGCCGCCCTGCCCGGCCAGCCCCGCGGAATCGTCGTCTCCGGACCCGCCACCGCCCGCGCGGTGAACGTCCTGGCCCCGAACGCCTCCCCGATGACCCTCGACGGCACCAACACCTGGCTCGTCTCCGAGCCCGGCTCCGACCTGGCCGTGGTGATCGACCCCGGCCCGCTGGACGACGTACACCTGCGCGCGGTCGTCGCCGCCGCCGAGGAGGCGGGCAAGCGGGTCGCCCTCACCCTCCTCACCCACGGACACCCCGACCACGCGGAGGGCGCGGCCCGCTTCGCCGAGCTGACCCGGACGAAGGTCCGCGCCCTGGACCCGGCCCTGCGCCTGGGCGACGAGGGCCTGGCCGCCGGGGACGTCATCCGCACGGGCGGCCTGGAGCTGCGCGTGGTGCCGACGCCCGGCCACACCGCGGACTCGCTCTGCTTCCACCTGCCGGCCGACCGGGCGGTCCTGACCGGTGACACGATCCTGGGGCGCGGCACCACCGTCGTCGCGCACCCCGACGGGCGCCTGGGCGACTACCTGGACTCCCTGCGCCGGCTGCGCTCTCTGACGGTCGACGACGGGGTCCACACGGTGCTCCCGGGGCACGGGCCGGTCCTGGACGACGCGCAGGGCGCGGTGGAGTTCTACCTCGCCCACCGGGCCCACCGCCTCGCGCAGATCGAGACGGCGGTCGAGAACGGCCTGACCACCCCCGAGGCGGTCGTCGCCCACGTCTACGCGGACGTGGACCGCTCGCTGTGGCCGGCCGCGGAATGGTCCGTACGCGCGCAGCTGGAGTACCTGACGGAGCACGGGCTGATCCCCGGGGCTCCGGACTGAGCGGGCCGACGACAGGCCCTAGCCCGCAGGGCGGGGCGCCTTCGTCCCGTGCCGGGCCGTGTACTCGTCGGCGAGCCACGGCCCGAGGTCCTCGACGTAGGCGCGCAGCACGGCCGGGTCCGCGACCGGGTCCAGTGCTGCGGCCGCCGCGGCGCGCATCTGGTCGGCGCGCTCGGGGTAGTACTGCCCGAACACCTCCGCCGACTCGGTGAGGTCGCTGGTCCAGCCGCCCCACCGCGGCATGACGAGGGTGAACCCGGTCCGCACGAGGTGCCGCGAGACGCCCCGGCACAGCTTCCGGTACTCCCCGGGCGTGGCTGCCTCCCGGATCCGCTCGCGCACCTTGGGCAGCAGCTCGGCGAGGTCGCCGTTGGACTCGCGGGCGAGCAGGCTGTCCGGCCGGTAGCGGGGCAGGTGCTCGGCCAGGTCCGCACCGAGCAGCGGGGTGCACAGGCAGGCGAGGAACCAGCCCAGGTCGTAACGTTCCTGCTCGCTCAGCAGCCGGTCCTTGCCGTACAGCAGGATCCCGACCCCGTCGATCTCGGCGAACTCCTCGTCGATGCCGCGCGCCAGCGCCTCGGTGGTGTCGCGGTCCTCGGCGCCGGGCGCGTGGTGCAGGGCGATCAGCAGGTCGAGGTCGGAGTGCCCGGGCCGGGCCGTCCCGCGCGGCACGGACCCGTACAGGTAGGCGCTGTGCAGCCGTCGCCCGTACGCCTCCCCGATCCGCTCCCGCACGGCGGCGACGAGCCCCCGGAACCCGTCCTGCAGCTGCCCGAGCGAGCCTTCGCGCTCGAAGTACCCGTACGCGTCGAGGCCTCTGTGCTCCATGGGGCCACTGTGCACAATCCAGCCCCGCCGGCGTTTGAGGCGCGGGGGCGCGGGGGCAGAGCCCCCGGAACGGCGCCGCAGGCACACGAAAAGGGGCCCCGCCCGACCGGGCAGGACCCCTCAACCACCTAAGACCAGCGTCAGCGGGACCGCTTCGCGAGCCGCTCCACGTCCAGCAGGATCACCGCGCGGGCCTCGAGGCGGAGCCATCCGCGTCCCGCGAAGTCGGCCAGCGCCTTGTTCACGGTCTCGCGCGACGCGCCGACGAGCTGGGCCAGCTCCTCCTGCGTGAGGTCGTGCACGACGTGGATGCCCTCCTCCGACTGCACGCCGAAGCGGCGCGACAGGTCGAGGAGCGCGCGGGCCACACGGCCCGGAACGTCGGAGAAGACCAGGTCGGACATCTGGTCGTTGGTCTTGCGCAGGCGCCGCGCGACGGCGCGCAGCAGCGCGGTCGCCACCTCGGGCCGGGCGTTGAGCCAGGGCTGGAGGTCTCCGTGACCCAGACCCAGCAGCTTGACCTCGGTCAGCGCGGTGGCGGTGGCGGTGCGCGGGCCCGGGTCGAACAGCGACAGCTCGCCGATCAGCTCTCCGGGGCCGAGGACGGCCAGCATGTTCTCGCGTCCGTCGGGGGAGGTGCGGTGAAGCTTCACCTTGCCCTCGGTGACGACGTAGAGCCGGTCACCGGGGTCGCCCTCGTGGAACAGGGCGTCACCACGTGCGAGGGTCACCTCGCCCATGGAGGCGCGGAGCTCCGCGGCCTGCTCGTCATCGAGCGCCGCGAAGAGCGGGGCACGCCGCAGTACGTCGTCCACGAGTCTCTCTCCTATGTCGACCAGCCAGGGGATCGCTCCCCCATTTTGCCGGACGGC
Organism: Streptomyces tatrensis; assembly: GCF_049310065.1. Classification (NCBI taxonomy): domain Bacteria; kingdom Bacillati; phylum Actinomycetota; class Actinomycetes; order Kitasatosporales; family Streptomycetaceae; genus Streptomyces; species Streptomyces tatrensis. The sequence continues at coordinate 5,293,765 of NZ_JBMDLB010000011.1, forward strand.
TCAAACAGTGCGATCAATCACGTTCATCACAAGGATGCCGGACGTACGGGTGTGCTGTGCGGCGAGAGGCCGATCGGGGTGGTGTTACCTGAGGTCCGGGACGGTCGTCGCCCCCGTGTCCCGGACCTGCGGGGAGTCCAACAGGCCGGTGAGAGCACAGGCCAAGGGGTCCGGGGGAGTGACGGCCACACCAAATTCAGCCGTGGGCGAACACGTCCTGGTGGGAGCCCTCCCGGAGCAGTCACCCCCGTTCCAGGGCAAAACTTCGGCCAAGAAACCCCCGGCGGGCGGAGATCACGTCCGGCCACGGGCGGAGGGCCGCGCGGCGTAGCCTTCGGGGATGGCAGAGAGCAAGGTCAAGAAGGCCGGGGCGAAGCCGGAGAGCCATCTGGCGATGGTGCGGCGGGCACGCAGGATCAACCGCGAGCTGGCGGAGGTCTATCCGTACGCGCACCCGGAGCTCGACTTCCGCAACTCCTTCGAGCTGCTGGTCGCCACGGTCCTGTCCGCGCAGACCACCGACCTGCGCGTGAACCAGACGACCCCGGCCCTCTTCGCGGCGTACCCGACCCCCGAGGACATGGCCGCAGCCGATCCGGAGGCGCTGGAGGAGATCATCCGGCCGACCGGGTTCTTCCGGGCGAAGGCCAAGTCCCTGCTCGGCCTCTCGCAGGCGCTGCGCGACAACTTCGGCGGCGAGGTGCCGGGCCGGATCGAGGACCTGGTGACGCTCCCGGGGGTCGGCCGCAAGACGGCCAACGTCGTCCTCGGCAATGCGTTCGGAGTCCCCGGCATCACGGTCGACACGCACTTCGGCCGGCTGGTGCGGCGCTGGAAGTGGACCGAGCAGGAGGACCCGGAGAAGGTCGAGGCGGAGATCTGCGCGATCTTCCCGAAGAGCGAGTGGACGATGCTCTCGCACCGCGTCGTCTTCCACGGCCGCCGGATCTGCCACTCCCGCAAGCCCGCCTGCGGGGCCTGCCCGATCGCACCGCTCTGCCCGTCCTACGGGGAGGGCGAGACCGACCCGGAGAAGGCGGCGAAGCTCCTGAAGTACGAGAAGGGCGGCCAGCCCGGCCAGCGCCTGACCCCGCCCCCGGACTACCCGGGCCTGCCGGCGCTCCCACTGGGCGGCTCCTCCGCCCAGTGAGTGAGCCCAGCCACATCCCGTCCGGCCCCGGCTAAATCCAGCCCCTCCGGCGTTTGAGGAGCGGGGGTCCGGGGGCCGGCCCCCGGCAACGGACCCGCACCTGCAAGGAACGAATCGCTACCCGAACCGCGTTTGGCGGTGTGGGGAAACGCAGAAGCACGGACAGGGGTGCCTATGACAGAGGCCACGCAGAACCGCAGGGCGGGCGCCACCTTGCCCGGCGCAGCCGCCGCGTACGGGGCCCCGTACGACACCAAGAGCGGCCAGCGCGGAAGCATCGAGCTCCGCACCCACGGCCTGCCCGACTGGCTGGACCCCGTCGTCGAGGCGGCCCGGACGGTCCGGCCCACCCAGCTCAGCCGGTTCCTGCCGCCGGAGGACGGCCGCGGCCGCCAGTCCGCCGTACTGATCCTCTTCGGCGAGGGCCCCCGGGGCCCCGAGCTGCTGCTGATGGAGCGCGCCGGCACCCTGCGCTCGCACCCCGGCCAGCCCTCCTTCCCCGGCGGCGCCCTCGACCCCGAGGACGGCGACCCGCACACCACCGGCCCGCTGCGCGCCGCGCTGCGCGAGGCCGAGGAGGAGACCGGTCTGGATCCGGCCGGGGTCCAGCTCTTCGGGGTGCTGCCGCCCCTCTACATCCCGGTCAGCGAGTTCGTCGTGACCCCGGTGCTCGGCTGGTGGCGCGACCCCAGCCCGGTCGGCGTGGTCGACCCGGCCGAGACCGCCCGGGTCTTCACCGTGCCCGTGGCCGATCTCACGGACCCCGGACACCGGGTCACCGTCGTGCACCCCGGCGGCTTCCAGGGCCCGGCCTTCACCGTGGAATCGGCTCTGGTCTGGGGTTTCACCGCCGGAGTGATCGACCGGATCCTGCACTTCGCCGGCTGGGAACGCCCCTGGGACCGGTCCCGGGAAGTCCCGCTCGACTGGCGCGCATGAGACGGTGACCCCTGTGAACGTGCTGGACATCTTGTTGCTGCTCGCCGCCGTATGGTTCGCGATCGTCGGCTACCGGCAGGGGTTCGTCGTCGGCATCCTGTCGGTGATCGGCTTCCTCGGCGGTGGTCTCGTCGCCGTGTCCCTGCTGCCCCTGATCTGGGACCGGGTCACCGACAACGGCACCCAGGTGTCCACCACGGTCGTCGTCATCGCCGTGGTCGTGATCATCATCTGTGCCTCGATCGGCCAGGCGCTGACCACCCACCTGGGCAACAAGCTCCGGCGCCACATCACATGGTCCCCCGCCCGCGCGCTCGACGCGACGGGCGGCGCCCTGGTGAACGTGGTCGCGATGCTGCTGGTGGCCTGGCTGATCGGGTCCGCGCTCGCCGGTACGTCACTTCCCACGCTGGGCAAGGAAGTCCGCAACTCCAAGGTGCTCCTCGGTGTCTCCCGGGTGCTCCCGGAGCAGGCGAACACCTGGTTCTCGGACTTCAGTTCCACCCTGGCCCGCAACGGCTTCCCGCAGGTCTTCAGCCCGTTCTCCAACGAGCCGATCACCGAGGTCCAGCCGCCGGACCCGCTGCTCGCGCGCAGCCCCGTGGCCGAGTACGCCAAGCGGTCGATCGTGAAGGTCGTCGGCACGGCTCCCGCGTGCAGCAAGGTGCTGGAGGGCACCGGCTTCGTCTTCGCGCCGGGCAAGGTGATGACCAACGCGCACGTGGTCGGCGGGGTCGGCGAACCGACCGTGCAGGTCGGCGGCGAGGGCAAGCTCTACGACGGCAAGGTCGTGCTCTACGACTGGGAGCGCGACATCGCCGTCCTGGACGTGCCCAAGCTGAAGGCGCCTGCGCTGGAGTTCACCGACAAGGACGCGGCGGGCGGCAGCGACGCCATCGTCGCGGGCTTCCCGGAGAACGGCGCCTACGACGTCCGCGCGGCGCGCGTCCGCGGCCGGATCAACGCCAACGGCCCGGACATCTACCACCGCGGAACCGTGCGACGGGACGTCTACTCCCTGTACGCGACGGTCCGCCAGGGCAACTCCGGCGGCCCGCTGCTGACGCCCGAGGGCAAGGTGTACGGAGTGGTCTTCGCGAAGTCCCTCGACGACCCCAACACCGGTTACGCCCTGACCACGGACGAGATCCGCGACGACATCCGGATCGGCCAGACGGCGAACCGGCGGGTCGACAGCCAGGGCTGCGCCCTCTGAGCCCTACGGGAGCGTGTGTGGGGTTCCGCGGCCCTGTCGGGCCCCGGAACCCCTGCCCGGGCGGAAAGCCTGCCCGGGCCCTGCCTACGTACGCTGGTGCCTGAGCCGGGCGGAGACCCAGCGGGCCCGTCGGCGCAGGATGCGCGGAATCCCGAGTCTGGGGTCGTCGTGGCCTTCGCGGCCCTGCCCCCTGTGCGTGCCCGGCGTGACCGTCGAGCGGCGTTCGTGTGCGGTGTCACCGTAGTCGTGCGTCCAGCTCATACTCCGAGCTGTGCCCGGGGCCCAAGGTCGGTAATCGCCTTCGGGGCGGCCAATTGGCCTATGCGCCAGGCAATTGAATGCTTGTCATATAAGCGACTGTCCGCTCAGCGGTCCGGCTCGGGATCCTTCAGCCAGTTGACCAGCTCGGTCGAGAACGCCACCGGGTCCTCCTCGTGCGGGAAGTGCCCGAGCCCGTCGAAGAGCCGCCAGCGGTACGGGGCTTCGACGTACTGCCCGGACCCCGCGGCGCTCCGCGTGCGCATCACCGGATCGAGCGAGCCGTGCAGGTGCAGCGTCGGCACCCGCACCGGCCGCTTCATGCGCCGGTTGAACTGCAGGCCGTCGGGCCGGGCCATGGACCGCATCATCCAGCGGTACGGCTCGACCGAGCAGTGTGCGGTGGAGGGGATGCACATCGCGCGCTGGTACACCGCGATGTCGTCCTCCTCGGGGAGCCGGGGGCCCGACCAGTCGCGGATCAGTTCGCCGACGAGCGCCCCGTCGTCGGCGACGAGCTGACGCTCGGGCACGAACGGCCGCTGGAAGCCCCAGATGTGCGAACTGGCGCGGGTCTGTCCGAAGTCGGACAGCATCGCGGAGCGCCACCGGCGCGGGTGCGGCATCGAGGACACGACCAGCCGGCGCACCAGCTTGGGTCGCATCACCGCCGCCGTCCAGGCGAGGTAGCCGCCCAGATCGTGCCCGACGAGGGCGGCGTCGGGCTCGCCGAGGGACCGTACGACCCCGGTGATGTCGAGCGCCAGGTTGGCCGGGTCGTAGCCGCGCGGGGTGCGGTCGCTGCCGCCCACGCCGCGCAGGTCCATCGCGACCGCCCGGTAGCCCGCGTCGGCCAGCGCGGTCATCTGGTGCCGCCACGTCCACCAGAACTGCGGGAAGCCGTGCAGGAGCAGCACCAGCGGCCCGTCACCCAGCTCGGCGACGTGGAACCGCGCCCCGTTGGCCGCGACGTCCCGGTGCGTCACTTCGCGCCCGCCGGGGATGGCGATCCGGACCGCCGTGGCGGCGGTGGGGGGCGTGGCGAACGTGCCGGAATCGGACGAGGGGGCTGTCATGAAGACGAGCGTGCCACACCCACGGCGTTGTCACTGACCGACCGGGCGTGGGGCTTGACGGTGCCGACGAGGGCCGCCGTCTCCTTGACCGAGGCGATGGTCTTCACCGGCGGCTTGATCTTCTTGAACTTCGCCATGGCGATCAGCCCGATCACGCCCGCGAGCAGCCAGAACGCCACCCCGACGATCAGGAAGGACCAGGCCAGCCCGAGCCCGAGGTTGTGGATCCCGTACGCCGCGGCGAAGCTCAGCACCGGCAGCGAGAAGAGGAGGAGCACGCCGGCGACGATGGCGGCGCCGCTGCCGATGCCCGCGCGCTTGACGTCCTGCTTGATCTCCACCTTGGCGAGGGCGATCTCGTCGTGCACCAGGGCGGACATCTCGGCGGTGGCCGAGGCGACCAGCTGGCCGAGTGTGCGCTCGGCTCCTGGGGCCCCTTGGTCCACTGCGCTCATCGCTCTCTCCCTCTGTCGTCCGACTGCGACGGCTGTCCTGTCGTCAGGTCAGATCATGCCGGACGGCCGTCGTCGGCGCTGGACCCGCCCGGAGCTTCGGCCGCGGCGATCGCGGCCTCCTCCGCCCTGCGCAGGTGCTCCGCGGCCTTGGCCTCGTAGATCTTCGCCATCCGCAGGTGGTAGTCCGGCTTGTCCTGCTCGTAGATGTCGGGGATGCCGTCGAGGTCGTCATCGCGCTCCTCGTCCTCGATGAGCGCCTTGTACTTCCGGTTGCGCATCTTCAGCAGGACGCACGCGATGACGGCGGCGATGAGCGAGCCGATCAGCACGGCGGCCTTGATCTCGTCGGTGAGGACGGGGTCGTCCGTGAAGGCCAGTTCCCCGATCAGCAGCGAGACGGTGAAGCCGATGCCGGCGAGCGAGGCGACGGCGAAGACGTCCGGCCAGGCCAGGTCGTCGTTGAGTTCCGCCTTGGTGAAGCGGGCGGCGAGCCAGGTGCCGCCGAAGATGCCGAGCGTCTTGCCGACGACGAGGCCGAGGACCACGCCGAGGGGCTCGGGCCGGGTGAAGACCTGGCCGATGGACTCGTCGGAGAGGGAGACGCCGGCCGAGAACAGGGCGAAGAGCGGGACGGCCAGACCGGCCGAGAGCGGCCGGACCATGTGCTCGATGTGCTCGCCGGGGGAGTGCTCCTCGCCCTCCTTGCGGTGGCAGCGCAGCATCAGGCCCATGGCGACGCCGGCGATGGTGGCGTGGACGCCGCTGTTGTACATCAGGCCCCAGATGACCAGGGCGAGCGGGACGTAGACGTACCAGCCGCGCACGTTCACGCGGAGCAGGAACCAGAAGAGGACCAGGCCGGCGACCGCGCCGCCGAGCGCCAGGAAGTTGATCTCGCTGGTGAAGAACACCGCGATGATCATGATGGCGAACAGGTCGTCGACGACGGCCAGGGTCAGCAGGAACGCGCGCAGGGCGGACGGCAGCGAGGTGCCGATGACGGCGAGGACGGCGAGGGCGAAGGCGATGTCGGTGGCGGTCGGGACCGCCCAGCCGTCCGTCGAGCCGTTGCCGAGCACGTTGGTCAGTACGTAGACCAGCGCGGGCACGGCCATGCCGCAGATCGCGGCGATCACCGGGAGCGCGGCCGCCTTGGCGTCGCGCAGGTCGCCCGCGACGAGCTCGCGCTTGAGCTCGATGCCGGCGACGAAGAAGAAGATGGCGAGCAGGCCGTCGGCCGCCCAGTGCTGGAGCGAAAGGTCCAGGCCGAGGGAGGCGGGCCCGATGTGGAAGGAGCGGACGCTGTCGTAGCTCGCCGAGATGGCGGGCACGTTCGCCCAGATGAGTGCGGCGATCGCGGCCACGAGGAGGAGGACGCCGCCGACCGTCTCGGCGCGCAGGGCGTCGGCCACGAAGCGGCGCTCGGGCAGCGAGAGGCGGCCGAGGAGCTTGCGGTTCTGGCTGTCGGTGGGGGTGGGCGCGGCCACGGGAGGCACCTCCGGGGTGGGTTGGACGGCATGGCGAAGCACGTTGCCGACCAGACTTCCCGGCGCACCCTGTGGAGTAATTCTTTAATCGTCTAATACTTTACAGGGTGTACGCATGGGCGTATCCGGTGATCGTCACTTTATGTGCGAAAGGGGCATCCGGCGCGCCGCGCCGGATGCCCCTTTCACCGTGTCGTACGGCTACCGCCGGACGCTGCCTCAGTCCTCGCTGCCGGCGGCCGGCAGCTTGCTCTGGATCAGGTCCATGACGGAGGAGTCCGCGAGCGTGGTGACGTCACCGACCGCGCGGTTCTCGGCCACGTCGCGCAGCAGACGGCGCATGATCTTGCCCGAACGGGTCTTCGGCAGCTCCTGCACCGGCAGGATCCGCTTCGGCTTGGCGATCGGGCCGAGGGTGGCACCCACGTGGTTGCGGAGCTCCGCGACCAGCGTGTCCGTCTCGGAGGCGCTGCCGCGCAGGATGACGAAGGCCACGATGGCCTGGCCGGTGGTCTCGTCGGCCGCGCCGACGACCGCCGCCTCGGCGACCGAGGGGTGCGAGACGAGCGCCGACTCCACCTCGGTGGTCGAGATGTTGTGGCCGGAGACCAGCATGACGTCGTCGACGCGGCCGAGGAGCCAGATGTCGCCGTCCTCGTCCTTCTTGGCGCCGTCGCCCGCGAAGTACTTGCCCTCGAAGCGAGACCAGTACGTGTCGATGTAGCGCTGGTCGTCGCCCCAGATGGTGCGCAGCATGGAGGGCCACGGCTCGGTGAGGACCAGGTAGCCGCCTCCGCCGTTCGGGACCTCGTTCGCCTCGTCGTCCACGACGGTGGCGGCGATTCCGGGCAGCGCGCGCTGGGCCGAACCGGGCTTGGTCTCCGTGACGCCGGGCAGCGGGGAGATCATCATCGCGCCGGTCTCGGTCTGCCACCACGTGTCCACGATCGGGCAGCGGTCGCCGCCGATGTGCTTGCGGTACCAGATCCAGGCCTCGGGGTTGATCGGCTCGCCGACCGAGCCCAGGACGCGCAGGCTCGAGAGGTCGAACTTCGCGGGGATGTCGTCGCCCCACTTCATGAACGTACGGATCGCGGTCGGCGCGGTGTAGAGGATGGTGACGCCGTACTTCTGCACGACCTCCCAGAACCGGCCCTGGTGCGGGGTGTCCGGCGTGCCCTCGTACATCACCTGGGTGGCGCCGTTGGCGAGCGGCCCGTAGACGATGTAGGAGTGCCCGGTCACCCAGCCGATGTCGGCGGTGCACCAGTAGACGTCGCTCTCCGGCTTCAGGTCGAACACCGCGTGGTGGGTGTACGAGGCCTGCGTGAGGTAGCCGCCGGAGGTGTGCAGGATGCCCTTGGGCTTACCCGTGGTCCCCGAGGTGTAGAGGATGAAGAGCGGGTGCTCGGCGTCGAAGGCCTGCGGCGCGTGCTCGGCGCTCTGGCGCTCGACGATCTCGTGCCACCAGACGTCCCGGCCCTCGGTGAAGGCGGTGTCCTGGCCGGTGCGGCGCACCACGAGCACATGCTCGACCTGCGGGCACTTGGCGACGGCCTCGTCGATGGCGGGCTTCAGGGCGGAGGGCTTGCCCCGGCGGTAGCCGCCGTCGGAGGTGATGACCAGCTTCGCGTCGGCGTCCTGGATGCGGGAGGCGACGGCGTCGGCGGAGAAACCGCCGAAGACCACGGAGTGCGCGGCGCCGACGCGGGCGCACGCGAGCATCGCGACGACGGCCTCGGGGATCATCGGCAGGTAGACGGCGACGCGGTCGCCGGCCTCGACGCCCAGCTCGGTCAGGGCGTTGGCGGCCTTGGAGACCTCGTCCTTGAGCTCGGCGTAGGTGATCGAGCGGCTGTCGCCGGGCTCGCCCTCGAAGTGGATGGCGACGCGGTCGCCGTTGCCGGCCTCGACGTGGCGGTCCACGCAGTTGTACGCGACGTTCAGCTTGCCGTCCGCGAACCACTTCGCGAAGGGCGGGTTGCTCCAGTCGAGCGTCTCGGTGGGCTCGGTGTCCCAGCTCAGCCGACGCGCCTGCTCGGCCCAGAAGCCCAGCCGGTCCGCGTCGGCCTGTGCGTACGCAGCCTCAGTCACATTGGCGGCGGCGGCCAGATCGGCGGGCGGTGCGAACCGCCGCTCCTCCTTGAGCAGATTGGCCAGGCTTTCATTGCTCACGACGCATCTCCCTTTCCCAGGGTGTCCGTTGTGTCCCCGGTTGTGTCCCCGGGCATAGCTCATCAGTCAATGGCCCGGGTGACAAGAGGTTGCCGTGAATTGGTGTAGACCTATTACCCCGGCCGGGCCCACGCGCGAGTGGCCCCCTCCCGCCGCAGGGTGCGGGAAGGGGCCACTGAGTGGCACGGATACGGGAGGGTATCGGTTCAAGGCTCCCGCTCGGAGGGGGTCTACCCGTTCGGCCGCTCGGCTGCTGAGCCGCTTGGCCGGTGAGTCGCCTGGCGGTTCAGCCGCTTGGCCGTTCAGGCGCGCAGCGCGCCCGAGGCGACGGTGTCGAAGACCCGGCAGTCGAAGAAGTCCTCCCCCTCCGACAGCAGGTAGGCCTGCGCCTCGCCGACGTGGAAGTACATCCCGTGCAGCTCCAGCGTGCCCTCGGCGAGCCGCCGGGCCACCGATTCGTGCGCCCTCAGGTGCTCCAGCTGCTGCACCACATTGGTCAGGCACAGCTGCTCCACGGCGTCGGCCGGCAGCCGCCCGGAGATCCGCGCCCAGGCGTGATGGCGGCTGGCCATCCGCTCCAGGCTCGGCAGCCCGTGCCGCAGCCACCGCCGCAGCGGGGTCATCGGCACCCCGGGCGCCGAGCTGAGCAGCGCCTGCATGGCCCCGCACCCCGAATGCCCGCACACGGTGATGCTGTCCACCTTCAGGACGTCCACGGCGTACTCGATGGCCGCCGCGACCGAATCGTCCGTGGACTCGGCCCCCGGGAGCGGGACGAGATTGCCGACGTTGCGCACCGTGAACAGGTCCCCGGGGCCGCTGGCCGTGATCATGCTGGTCACCAGGCGGGAGTCCGCGCAGGTGAGGAAGAGCTGCGAGGGCCGCTGCCCCTCCCGGGCCAGCCGGGCCAGCTCCTCGCGGACGTGCGGAGCCGTGTCCCGCTGGAAGGCGCTGATGCCGTTGGCCAGTTGACCGGCGCCGCGTCCGCGGGCCGCCACCGGCGTGGTGACCGCGAGGGGCAGGGAGAGCGCGGCCGTACTCGCGTCGGCCTCCGGGGCCGTACTGGAACCCGTGGCGCGGTGGTCGCAGTGGTTCTGCCACGGCGTCCAGGGACGGCAGCACTGGTGGTCCCCGCGCTGCGCACCCCGATGGGCCCGCTCCGCGAGCCGGGCCCACTCGGCCCGCGTCGGCTGGTCCGGCTGGTCCTGCTGGTCGGATCCGGAGATCCTGGCCCCGGGCCGGCCGGTGACCTCCAGCGAGCCCCCGTGCGCCAGATGGGAGTTCCGCCAGTCCTGGAGGGTCTCGTAGGCGGCGTGGTCCATGAACGAGCCGTCCAGCTCGATGACGGCGTGGCCGTTGCCCGGGATCTGGTTGAGCACCCGGCTCAGCCGCGGTACGGCGAGGAAGGTCAACTGCCCACGCGCCCACACCCGGTGGACCCCGCTGTCGAGCTGCTCGACGGTGATCCGGGTCCGGGCCAGACGGTGCAGGGCCAGGGCGACGGCCATCGCGATGCCGATGGCGACGCCCTCCAGGACTCCGCCGAGCACCACGGCCACGATGGTCGTGGCGTAGACGAGGAACTCGCGGTGCCGGGTGACGGTGCGCAGGTGCGTGGCGCTCACCATCTGCACGCCGACCGCCATCACCAGTGCGGCGAGCGCGGCGAGCGGGATCAGGTCGAGGACCGGCACGAGCAGTCCGGCGGCGAGCAGGACCCAGAAGCCGTGCAGCATGGACGACCTCCGGCTCACGGCGCCGGACTTGACGTTGGCCACGCTGCGGACCGCGACGCCCGTGATGGGCAGTCCGCCCAGGGCGCCCGAGACGATGTTCGCCGCGCCCTGGCCGCGCAGTTCGCGGTTCAGGTCGGCCCGGGCGGGACGCTTGCCCGTGGTCCGCTCGGAGGCGATCAGCTTGTCGGTGGCCACCGCCGAGAGCAGCGACTCCACACTGCCGACCAGGGTGATGGTCAGCACCGCGGCGATGATGCCGAGCACCGGACCCTCGGGCAGCTCGGGCAGCGCGTGGCTGCGCCAGGACGGCAGGTCGACGCGGGGCAGGGAGAGCCCGGCGAGGGCCGCGAAGGCCGTCGCGGTGGCGACGGCGGCGAGCGCGGCCGGCACCTTGCGCAGCGCCTTGCCGACCCGGCCGGGCAGCCGGGGCCAGCCGAGCAGCACGACCAGCGTGAGCACGCTGATCCCGAGCGCGACGGGGTGCAGGTCGGCCAACTGGGCGGGAAGTCCCTGGACATTGGCCACGGCGGAGCTCTGCGGGGTGCCGCCGAGCACGATGTGCAGCTGCGCCAGGGCGATCGTCACGCCGATGCCCGCGAGCATGCCGTGGACGATGGCCGGGCTGACCATCAGCGCGGACCGGGCGGTCCGCAGCGCGGCGAGGCCGAGCTGGCAGCAGCCCGCGAGGACCGTGATGGCGCAGGTGGTGCGCCAGCCGTAGTGCTGGATCAACTCGGCGGTGACGACGGTGAGTCCGGCCGCGGGGCCGCTCACCTGGAGGGGTGCTCCGCCGAGGCGTCCGGCCACGATCCCGCCGACCGCCGCCGCGACGAGCCCCGCCTGGAGCGGGGCTCCGGTGGCCAGGGCGATGCCGAGGGAGAGCGGCAGGGCGATCAGGAAGACGGCGATGGAGGCGGAGAGGTCGGCGGAGAGGTCGGAGGAGGAGGCTCTCCCGGCGGGCGGAGGGGAGGTGGTGGTGGGGGTGCTCGTCATAGGTCCCGTCTCCTCGGGGGAGGGGTGAAGCGGCGGGATTATCAACACTCGGTAAACGAACGGTAATGGAGAGTAAAGACTAGTGGTAGGTAATACGGGCAAATGGCCTAGAAATTAGCGCCCACGAGTGAATAGGCATTTAGTCCGGCTTGTCACACCTTCCTTAAAACGGACCGCATGGGACGTTGCGGCGCGGAAGTCCTGCGACGGAACTGCGAGGGAAGAGGTGCGGCGGATGACTGCCACGACGAAGAGGGGCGCCACGAAGAGGGGCGCCGCGAAGAAGGCCGCGTCGAAGGGGATCGGCGGCGGTCTGGTCGCCACCGCGCTGGTCCTGGCAGTGGCCGGGTGCAGCACCTCGGAGCCCGCCGGCCGTCCGGCCCCCGGAGCCCAGGCGGCCAAGAAGGGCGCGGCCGCGCCGGAAGGCCCGGCCCCGGGCAGCGTCAAGCGGCTCATCGGGGACGGCTCGACCTCGTACACGGGCCTGCAGCCGAACGTACGGAAGGCGGAGAAGCTGAAGCCCGGCGAGAAGCCGCCGCAGTTCGTCGTCTATTCGTGGGACGGTGCGGGAGAGGACAGCCAGAAGCTCTTCTCGCACTTCCGCGAGGTGGGCAAGAAGTACAACGCCCGTATGACGTACTTCCTCAGCGGCGTGTACATGCTCCCGGAGGAGAAGCGTTCCCTCTATACGGCGCCCCAGCACTCCGCGGGCCGTTCCGACATCGGCTTCGGCGACCCCCAGGGCATCAAGGACACCGCCGAGCAGGTGCGCGGGGCCTGGCTGGAGGGCAACGAGATCGGCACCCACTTCAACGGCCACTTCTGCGGACCCGAGGGCGGCGTCGGGACCTGGTCCGTGGGGGAGTGGAAGAGCGAGATCAACCAGGCGAAGTCGTTCGTCAAGAACTGGAAGACGAACTCGCCCGCCCTCAAGGGCATGGAGGCGCTCCCGTTCGACTACGACAAGGAGATGATCGGGGCCCGCACCCCCTGCCTCGAAGGCCAGAAGAACTTCATGCTGGCGGCGAAGGAGATGGGCGGCTTCCGCTACGACTCCAGCGGCATCAGCAAGCAGATCTGGCCGAAGAAGACGGACGGCCTCTGGGACATCCCGCTCCAGCTGGTCCCCATGCCGGGCCGCGCCTTCGAGACGCTCAGCATGGACTACAACTACCTGGTCAACCAGTCCGGTACGACCACGCAGGGCGACCCCTCCCAGCACGCGTACTGGGGCGAGCAGATGCGTGACGGCCTGGTCAAGGCCTTCGAGCGGACCTATCAGGGCAACCGCGCGCCGCTGATCATCGGCAACCACTTCGAATCCTGGAACGGCGGCACCTACATGCGTGCCGTCGAGGACTCCATCAAGACCATGTGCACGCAGAAGGAGGTCCGCTGCGTGCCCTTCCGCGAGTTGGTGGACTGGCTGGACGCCCAGGACCCGAAGGCCCTGGAATGGATGCGCACCCTGGACGTCGGCGAGGCGCCCAAGGCGGGCTGGAACACCTTCCTGACGGCGGGGCCGCCGGCCAAGCCGGCCGCCCCCGCCGGGGTCAAGCCGGCTGAGGAGCCGGCAGGAGCGAGTCAGAACGAGGAGTGAGCAGCTCCCGCAGGACGAAACCGGGGTCGACCTGTGCCGCCAGGTCGATCCCGGTCTTCGCGTTGCCCCAGCTCTCCGCGTTGCGCAGGTGGAAGTGGACCATCTGCTCGGTGTACCGCTCCCAGTCGCGGTGCGCGTAGGAGTCGTCCGCGGCGTCCTGGAGCGCCTGCAGGGCCAGCCGGTTGGTGGCCTCCAGCAGCTCGAAGGCGGCCGGGCGGCCCTTCTCCATCGCCCGTACCCAGTCCGACTGCCCGACGGTGACCAGCAGGTCCTCGCCTGCCTCGTCCTGGAGGAACTCGATGTCCTCCGGCCCCTGCACCTTGTTGCCGACGACCTTGAGCGTGATCCCGAAGTCCCGCGCGTACTCCTTGTACTGGCGGTAGACGGAGATGCCCTTGCGGGTCGGTTCGGCGACCAGGAAGGTCACGTCGAAGCGGGTGAACATGCCGGAGGCGAAGGAGTCCGAACCGGCCGTCATGTCGACGACCACGTACTCGTCCGGGCCGTCGGCGAGGTGGTTGAGGCAGAGCTCGACCGCGCCGACCTTGGAGTGGTAGCAGGCCACGCCCAGGTCGGACTCGGTGAACGGCCCCGTCGCCATCAGCCGCACGGGCTCGCCGTCGAGGGTGAGGGTGCGCGCGCAGGCGTCGTAGACGGGGTTGTCCTCGTCGACACGCAGCAGCCGGGAACCGGTGCCGGGCGGAGTCGTCTTGATCATCGTGTCGGCGGAGGCGATGCGCGGGTTGGAGCCCCGCAGGTAGTCCTTGATGAGGGGCAGGTGCGCGCCCAGCGCGGGCAGCGAGGCCGCGTCGTCCTCGCTGAGTCCGAGCGCGGTGCCCAGGTGCTGGTTGATGTCGGCGTCCACCGCGACAACACGGGCTTCATTGGAGGCGAGGTGGCGGATGAAAAGGGAGGACAGCGTGGTCTTGCCGCTGCCGCCCTTCCCCACGAAAGCGATCTTCATGTTCACGAAGGGTAGTGGGTCGGTGGCTGTGTGTTGTATGCCTGAGTGAAGAAGACCACTCCAAGGAGGGGTCGGTGCTATGGGGGAGCAGTGCGTAGGCTCCTTACTTATGAGTAGCGCCTCTGCTTCCGCCGCCTCGGCCTCTTCTGGAGCCGCCGCCGCCGATCCGCTCGCCCCGCTGGCCGGTCTGCCGGGCGTCGCCGAGTCCGTGGATTCCGTACGCAAGGCCGTGGACCGGGTCTACGGCCACCGCGTCATGCGCCGCCGTGCCGGGGAGATCACCTCGGAGGCCGCACTGCGCGCGGCCCGCGGCAGCGCCGCGCTGTCCGGGGCCGACTGGGCGCTGGAGGAGGTCCGCCGCCGGAGCGACTTCGGCTCGGAGCCGCAGGCGCGCACGGTGGGCGCCGCCCTGCGCCTGACGGCGGAGGCGGGCCAGCTGCTGAGCATCTGGCGCCAGTCGCCGCTACGGGTCCTGGCGCGGCTCCACCTGGTGGCCTCGGGCTCCACGGCCGACGGCGACGTGGTGGGCCGGCCCCGGCTGGCCGGCGAGCCGGTGGACGAGCCGCTGATCGACCTGCCCCTGCCCGACGCGCAGGAGGTGGCGGGCCGGCTGGACGGGCTCTCCGGCCTGATCATCGCGGGCGGTTCCGCTCCGGCGCTGATCACGGCGGCGGTGGTGCACGGCGAGCTGCTCGCGCTGCGTCCGTTCGGTTCGTACAACGGCCTGGTGGCGCGTACCGCGGAGCGGATCGTACTGATCAACAGCGGGCTGGACCCGAAGGCGATCTGCCCGGCGGAGGTCGGCCACGCGGAGCAGGGCCGGGAGGCCTACGTGGAGGCCTTCAAGGGCTACGTCTCCGGGACGGCGGAGGGAATGTCGGCCTGGATCGCGCACTGCGGCCGGGCGGTCGAGCTCGGGGTCCGCGAGTCCACGGCGGTCTGCGAGGCGCTCCAGCGCGGCGCGGCCTGACGGATCCGGACATGGGTTGCGGCGACACCGTAATGCTCTGGTGTCGCCGCTGGCACTTACGCCCAGTTACCAAGCGTCCTCGATGATTGCCCATCAGGTCGGGAACTTTGCCCGTAACCTGGTGCGGCTGGCCCGTAATCGACGGGTCGACGTCGCGTGGGTGCTCGGCGTTCATGCTTCGGTCCGTGGGCCTTACTGCGTTTTAAAGATGATCCTCTCGGATATTCTTTGGTCTCGCGGGCCGTTGCTTCATTTGTACTCCGCTTCGGTGCGGAGCGAAACCCCTGGCCGCATTTCTTTGCTTTCCGGTGCGATTCCGGATGTATCGGACATCCGGTGTTCGCGCAGGTCAGCGGGGTGCGGCGGCGGCCAGAGCGCGCCGCCGGCTCGCGTACCAGACCAGCCCGGCGGTGGCCGCGGCCGCGCCCACCGCTGCTGCGGCGACCAGCGCCGGCCGCGTCGGCATCGACAGTCCCGGCAGCCGCTGCTTCAGCCGGACGGGCCGGTTGAACACCAGCACCGGCCACTCGCGCGCCACCGCCTCCCGCCGCAGTGCCCGGTCGGGGTTGACCGCGTGCGGGTGCCCGACCGCCTCGAGCATCGGGACGTCGGTGACCGAGTCGCTGTACGCGTAGCAGCGCGAGAGGTCGTACCCCTCGGACTCCGCGAGTTCCCGTACGGCCTCCGCCTTGGTGGGGCCGTAGGCGTAGTACTCGATCTCGCCGGTGAAACAGCCGTCCTCGCCCACGACCATCCGCGTGGCGACGACCCGGTCGGCGCCGAGCATCTCGCCGATGGGCTCGACGACCTCGGCTCCGGAGGTGGACACGATCACCACGTCGCGGCCCGCGGTGTGGTGGGCCTCGATGAGGGAGGCGGCCTCGTCGTAGATCAGCGGGTCGATGAGGTCGTGCAGGGTCTCGGCGACGATCTCCCGGACCTGTTGCACGTTCCACCCCTTGCAGAGGGCGGACAGGTACTCCCGCATCCGTTCCATCTGATCGTGGTCGGCGCCGCCGGCCAGATAGATGAACTGCGTGTAGGCGGTGCGCAGCACGGCCCTTCGGTTGATCAGGCCGCCCTGGTAGAAGGACTTGCTGAACGTCAGAGTGCTCGACTTCGCAATGACCGTCTTGTCCAGGTCGAAGAAGGCTGCGGTGCGAGGCAAGGAGTGCGGCAAGGGCTGATTTTCCACGACCCGAGCATATGCGCCCACCATTCGGCGTAAAGTGCGGCGCGTGGGTTTGCCTGAGAAGGCTCTCGGGTACACCATGGAAGTCACGGATCGTTCGCGACCGTGCTAACCCGGTCTGGCTCCTCCCCCCCCCCGAGTCGGACCGTGGGGACGACCCCCGCTCTCCCCCCCGGCGGGGGTCGTCGCATGTCCGGACGCGGTTTGCGTCCCTGCTTTCGACCCCAAGTGATCATTCCTCGGACCTCCTCGTCTTCGAGGGGCCCGCGCGTCGAAGGCCCTCACCCCCTCCAACTCGTCACGCTGTGTAGTCGTTCCGATGCGCTCTGGAACTCACCTGTTGGGGTGAGTGAGTTATTCACAATGGGGCGGCTGTCCACGGTTTTAGAGCAAGATCCACTTCTTTTTCCCGATCCCGTCACGGTGATTCCGGCCGCGAAGTCCGCGGCGCTGGATTTGCGGTGAGAAGGAGGCGGAGATCGTGGCTGGATCGAAGTCGTGTGAAGTCCGGGAACTCGCGGTGGCGGGCGGGGACAGGCCGAATCCCGGGGCGGGCGGGCCCGTACCCGCCGGTGGACGGCCGCTGATCATCACCGAGGACCCCCTGCTGCTCGACGACCTGCTGCGGCTGTGCGCCGCCGCGGGGGCCGAGCCGCATGTGCACCATGCGGTGCCCGAGCAAAGCGGAGCCGATCGTGCGGACGGCGACGGGAGTGGCGGGGGCGCCTCGGGGGCCGCGGGCGTCGCGGGTGCTGCGGGCGTCGCGGGGGTCGGCTGGGAATCGGCGCCGCTCGTGCTGGTCGGCGACGACGCCGCCCGGCGGGTGCGCGGCGCACCCCGGCGGGACGGGGTCTTCCTCGTCGGCCGGGATCTGGACGACCCCCACGTGTGGCAGCGGGCGCTGGAGATCGGCGCCGAGGAGGTGCTGACCCTCCCCGACGCCGAGAGCAGGCTCGTCGACCGGATCGCCGATGTGGTGGAGGGGGCCGGGCGGCCCGCCCTCACGGTCGGGGTGATCGGGGGCAGCGGCGGAGCCGGAGCCTCCACCCTCGCCTGCGCCCTGGCCCTGCGGGCCGCCCGGGCCGGCGAGCGGACCATCCTCATCGACGGCGACCCCCTCGGCGGCGGTATGGACGTCCTCCTCGGAGGCGAAGCCGCCGAAGGACTGCGCTGGCCCGACTTCGCCGCCTCGCGCGGCCGGGTCGGCGCCGGAGCCCTCGCCGAATCCCTGCCCGAGCTGCACGCCCTGCGGGTGCTCAGCTGGGACCGCGGGGAGCGGGTGGTGGTGCCGCCCGCCGCGATGCGCTCGGTGGTGGCCGCCGCGCGGCGCCGGGGCGGGGTCGTCGTGGTCGACCTGCCGCGGCGGGTCGACGAAGCCGTGGCCGAGGTGCTCGCGCAGCTGGACCTGGTGCTGATGGTGGTGCGGGGCGAGTTGCGGGCGGTGGCCGCCGCCGGCCGGGTGTCCGCCGGAGTCCGGATGGTGGCCCGCGACGTCCGCGTGGTCGTACGGGGCCCCGCGCCCGGCGGACTCGACGCCGAGGCCGTCGCCGGACTGCTGGGGGTGCCGCTGGCCGGTGAAGTGCCGGTCGAGGTGGGGCTTCCGGGCCGGGTGGCCGAGGGGGAGCCCCCGGGGGCGCACGGTCGGGGCGCTCTGGCCCGCTTCTGCGACGGCTTCTGGCAGCGCGCGCTCGGCTCCGCCCAGGGGGTGTCGGCATGAGCGCCGTACTCCTCGACGCGGTGCGCCAGAGCCTCGCCGAGAGCGGGGCGGAGCCCACCCCGGCGCGGGTGGCCGCGGCCCTGCGGGCCCAGGGCCGGCTGCTGGGTGACGCGGAAGTGCTCGGCGTCGCCGCGGAACTGAGGTCCGAACTGGTCGGCGCCGGCCCGCTGGAGGCGCTCCTCGCCGACCCCGAGGTCACCGACGTCCTGGTGGCGGCCCCCGACCGGGTGTGGGTGGACCGCGGAGGTGGGCTGGAGCTGACCGGGGTGACCTTCGCCGACGCCGCCGCCGTGCGCAGGCTCGCTCAGCGGCTCGCAGCCGTCGCCGGGCGCCGGCTCGATGACGCCCGGCCCTGGGTCGACGCCCGGATGCCCGACGGCACCCGGTTGCACGCCGTACTGCCTCCGGTGGCCGTCGGCTCGGCCTGCCTGTCCCTGCGGGTGGTGCGGCCGCGCGCCTTCACGCTGGAGGAGCTGGTCGCGGCGGGGACGCTGCCGCCCGGCGGGCAGCGGCTGCTGCGGGACATGGTGCGGGCCCGGCTGTCCTTCCTGGTCTCGGGCGGGACCGGCACCGGCAAGACCACCCTGCTCAGCGCCCTGCTCGGGCTGGTCGGCCCCGGGGAGCGGATCGTGCTCGCCGAGGACTCGGCCGAGCTGCGGCCCGACCATCCGCACGTGGTGCGGCTGGAGACCCGGCCGGCCAACCAGGAGGGCGCCGGCCAGGTCACCCTCGCCGACCTGGTCCGCCAGGCCCTGCGGATGAGGCCGGACCGGCTCGTCGTCGGCGAGGTCCGGGGCGCCGAGGTCGCGGACCTGCTGGCCGCCCTCAACACGGGTCACGAAGGCGGCTGCGGCACGGTCCACGCGAATGCCGCCGCTCACGTGCCGGCCCGGCTGGAGGCCCTCGGGACGGCCGCCGGGCTGGACCGGGCCGCCCTGCACAGCCAGTTGGCGGCTGCCCTGACCCTGGTGGTCCACCTCGTACGGGACCGGGCCGGCCGGCGCCGGGTCGCCGAGGTGCACGTCCTGGAGCGGGACCCGGCCGGGCTCGTGGTCACCGTGCCGGCGCTGCGCTGGGGCGCCCGGGGGTTCGTACGGGACCGGGGCTGGGAGCGGCTGCGCCCGCTGCTCGCGGGTGCCCGGTGAGCGCCGGGGCGGTGGCGGCGCTGCCGGTGTTCGCCGGGGTGCTGTGCGCCGGAGCGGCCGCCTGGGCGCTGGCCGGGGCCGACCGGGTGCCCCGGCGGGCCAGGGCGGTGCTGGCCGGGGCCGGGCCGCCGGTACCGGCCGGACCGGCGCCCTGGGAGCGGCTGGCGGCCGGAGTGCGGGTCCGGGCCGCGCGCGGCCGGGAGTGGGCCTGCCTCGGGGCCGGGCTGGCGCTCGCACTGCTGGGCGGGTCGGTGATCCCGCTGCTCGCGGGGGCGGCGGCCGTGCCGCTGGTGCGCCGGTGGCTGCGGGCCGGGGAGCGGGCTCGGGCCCGGACGGCGCGGGCCGCCGAAGTGGTGGCCCTGTGCGGCGCGGTGGTGGGCGAGCTGCGCGCCGGTGCGCAGCCCGGCCCGGCGCTGACCGAGGCGATGCGCCGGACGGTGTCCGGCCCCGGCGGGCCGGGAGCCGCGGAGGTCGGGGTCCTGGCGGCCGCCGCCTTCGGAGGGGATGTGGCCGCAGCACTGCGGCAGGCGGCGCGGGAGCCCGGCGCGGAGGGGCTGGCGGCGATGGCGGCCTGCTGGCGGGTCTCGGTGGACGGCGGCGCCGGGCTGGCCGCCGGACTGGACCGGCTGGAAGGGGCCCTGCGGGCCGAGCGGGACCGGGAGGAGTCACTGCGCGCCCAGCTCACGGGAGCGAGATCGACGACGGCGGTGCTCGCCCTGCTCCCGGGGGTCGGTCTGCTGATCGGCACCGGGCTGGGGGCCGATCCGCTGCGGGTGCTCCTGCACACGCCGGTGGGGTGGGGCTGCCTGCTGGCGGGCTCGGTGCTGGAGGGGCTGGGGCTGCTGTGGTGCCGGCGGATCGTACGGGTGGGGGAGCGGTGATGGACGGCTTCGCCATCCACAGGCTGGGGACGGCCCTGTGCCTCGCGGCGGCGGCGCTGTGGGCGGCGTCGGCGGTGGCCGCGCGCATCCGGGCGCGGGCGGCCCGGCGCCGGCTCACCCGGCTGCTCCCGGTGGAGGCCGCGCGCAGGCGGAGGCCGGCCGGGCCCCGGCTGCGGGCGGTGGTGACGGCCTGGGCCGGGCCGGCCGGAGCGCTGGCGGCGGCCTGGCTGCTGATCGGCGGACTCGCGGGCGCGGTGACCGGCTGCGCGGCGGGCTTCGCACTGCGCAGGTGGCTCGCGCGACGACGGCCGGCGACGGGGGTGGACCTCGGGGAGGCGGAGCGTCAGCTGCCGTTCGCCGCAGACCTGTTGGCCGCGTGCCTGGCTGCCGGAGCCGGGCCGGTGGACGCCGCCGAGGCGGTGGGGGAGTCGCTGGGCGGCCCGGTGGGCGAACGGCTGGCGATGGCCGGTGCGGAGCTGCGGCTCGGCGGGGAACCGGGCGCCGCGTGGGGGAGGTTGGCGGAGATACCGGGGGCGCGGGCCCTGGCCGAATGCCTGGAGCGCTCCGCACGTACCGGGGCGCCCGCCGCGGAACCGGTGTCCCGCCTCGCGTCGGCACTCCGGGCGGACCGCGCCCGCCGGGCGGGAGCCCGGGCGCAGCGGGCGGCGGTCCTCGTCACCGCACCGGTGGGCCTGTGCTTCCTCCCCGCCTTCCTCGCGCTGGGCGTGGCACCGGTGGTGATCGGCATGGCCTCCGGCCTCCTCTCCGCCGGCTGAAGGGCCGACTGAAGGGCCACCGGAACGACTGCTTGAGGGGGCATCTGAAGAGCCGTCTGAATGGCCGACCGAATAGGCCACCTGAAATGACCATCTGACATCCAAGATCCGAAATCCGGGATCTGAGATCACGTCAAAAAGCTGAATCAACGGGAGGTTGTCATGTCGATCATCTGGATTCGCGTGCGGGCGGCAATGGCGGGACTGGTGGGACTGAAGGGGCGTGGGGGCGACGCAGGAATGTCGACATCCGAATACGCCATGGGCACGATCGCGGCGTGTGCGTTCGCGGCCGTTCTGTACAAGGTGGTGACGAGTGAACTGGTCTCGACTGCACTTCAGTCGACCATCGGGAAGGCGCTCGATGCGCCGTTCTGACCGCGGATATGTGACGGCGGAGGCGGCCCTGGTGATTCCGGCGCTGGTGCTGTTCGCGGCACTGCTGGTGTGGGCGCTGATGGCGGCAGCCGCGCAGATCCGGTGTGTGGACGCCGCTCGGGCCGGCGCCCGGGCGGCGGCCAGGTCGGAGCCGGCGGGCGCGGCGGTGGCGGCAGCCGTGGCCGCCGCCCCGCCCGGGGCCCGGGTGGAGCTCTCGCGGACGGGTGACCTGTGGCGGGTCCGCGTCTCGGCTCCCGCTCCGGGACCGGCCGCGCTCCCGGTCCGCCTCACCGCCCTGGCCGCCGCCCTGGCAGAGGACACCGTGGGGCCGCCGCCGTGACCGGGGCGTGTGCGGGCGCGCGGGACCGGGGGTCGGCCACGGTGTGGGCGGTCGTGGTGGCGACCGTGCTGGTGGCGGTGTTCGGCGGGGTGCTCCTGCTCGGGCAGGCGGTGGTCTCCCGGCACCGTGCCGCGGCGGCGGCCGACCTGGCCGCCCTGGCGGCGGCGGCGAGCTGGGCCCACGGCCCGGCGGCCGCCTGCGCCACGGCGGTACGGGTGGCGGTGGCGCAGGGCGCGCGGGTCACCGGGTGCACCGTGACGGGAGAGGTCGCGGAGGTCACCGCCCGCGCCCCGACGGGCCCCTTCGGCCCGGAGCTGAGCTCCCGCGCGGGCCCGCCACTGCCTGGGGAGCCCCAGTGAGGGGGCCTCCACCGGCGGGGTCCCCCGGTCCCAGGTCCCGAGGTTCCCCCGGTCCTCCGGCCCCGGTCCTCCGGCCCCCCGGTCCTCCGGCCCCGTCCTCCGGCCCCCCGGTCCTCCGGCCCCGTCCTCCGGCCCCCCGGCCTTCGGGTCCCCCGGTTCCCAGTTCCCCCGGTCCTCCGGCCCCCGGCCCTCGGCCCTCGGCCCCCGGCCCTCGGCCCTCGGCCCCGGGGGCCGGGTCCCGGGGGCCGGGGGGACCCCCGGGACTGCGGCCGTGCCGGGCCATGGACCGCGGGCCGCGGTTGCCCGGGAGCCCCTCCCGGGAGGGGCGGGTGGGGCCGGGTGTGGTCCCGGAGGGCCCGGTGGGGCCGGGCGTGGTTCGGGGACGGGCCGGGGTGGCCGGGCGTGGTTCGGGGTACTGGCCGGCGGTTTCGGTGGGCCGGCGGGGTCTGGGTGGTGCCAAGGGCGATATCAAGCCAATCGCCGGAGGTCCCGCGAAGCCTGAGTTGCTGCTCGCTGCCCCTGGACCGGCGGCTACGGGCCGGGGCGCGTCCGGATGGGCCCGGGCCCGGTGGGGGTGCTCCTGAGGGGCTCAGGCGGGCTCAGGCGGGTCGGGAGTCGGGGATTCCGAGAGGAGGTGGGTGAGGAGGCGGACGGCGCCGCGCTTGTGCAGGGGGTCGTTGCCGTTGCCGCATTTGGGGGACTGGATGCAGGACGGGCAGCCGGCCTCGCACTCGCAGGCGGCGATCGCGTCCCGGGTCGCCGTCAGCCAGGCGCGGGCCGTGTGGAAGGCGCGCTCGGCGAAGCCCGCTCCGCCCGGGTGGCCGTCGTAGACGAAGACCGTCGGGAGGAGGGTGTCGGGATGCAGCGGGACGGAGACCCCGCCGATGTCCCAGCGGTCGCAGGTGGCGAAGAGCGGGAGCAGGCCGATGGAGGCGTGCTCGGCGGCGTGCAGGGCGCCGCCGAGGATCTCCGGGTTGATCCGGGCCTCGTCGAGCTGGTCCTCGGTGACCGTCCACCACACGGCCCGGGTGCGCAGGGTGCGGGGCGGGAGGTCCAGCTTGGCCTCGCCGAGCACCTCGCCGGTGATCAGTTTGCGGCGCAGGTAGGAGACGACCTGGTTGGTGACCTCCACGGAGCCGAAGCAGAGTCTGCCCCGGCCCCAGGGGATCTCCGTCTCGGTCTCCAGGACGGAGATGGCGGTCGTATCGCGGGCCGTGGTGGAGAACGGCGGATTCGCCTCCTCGACCAGCGCGACGGAGTCCTCCAGGTCCAGGTGCTTCACGAGGTACGTGCGGCCCTGGTGGAGGTGGACCGCCCCGTCGTGGACGGCGGTGTGGGAGGCCTCCTCGTCGACCGTGCCCAGCAGCCTGCCCGTGGCGGCCTCGACGATCTGGACCGGGCGCCCGCCGCCGCCCCGGATGTCGGTGAGGTCCGAGGCCCGTTCCCGGCGGGTCCAGTGCCAGGCGGTGGCCCGGCGGCGCAGCAGTTTCGCCGCTTCGAGCTGGGGGAGGAGGTCGCGCGCGGCCGGGCCGAAGAGGTCGAGGTCGGGCTCCGTGAGCGGCAGCTCGGCCGCGGCCGCGCACAGGTGCGGGGCCAGGACGTACGGGTTGTCGGGGTCCAGGACCGTGGCCTCCACCGGCTGCTGGAAGAGGGCCTCGGGGTGGTGGACCAGGTAGGTGTCCAGCGGGTCGTCGCGGGCGATCAGGACGGCCAGCGCGCCCTGGCCCGAGCGTCCGGCCCGGCCGGCCTGCTGCCACAGGGAGGCTCGGGTGCCCGGGTAGCCGGTGATCAGGACGGCGTCGAGGCCGGAGACGTCCACGCCCAGCTCCAGGGCGGTCGTCGCGGCCAGCCCGAGCAGGTCCCCGGAGTGCAGGGCCCGCTCCAGGGCCCGGCGCTCCTCGGGCAGGTAGCCGCCGCGGTAGGCCGCGACCCGCCGGGGCAGCGAGCGGTCCACGGCGGCGAGCTTCTCTTGGGCGATGACCGCGATCAGCTCGGCGCCGCGCCGGGAGCGGACGAAGGCGAGCGTGCGGACGCCCTGGACGACCAGGTCGGTGAGGAGGTCGGCGGTCTCGGCGGTGGCCGTACGCCGTACGGGTGCGCCCCGCTCGCCCTTGAGGTCGGTCAGGGGCGGCTCCCACAGGGCGAAGACGACCTCGCCGCGCGGGGAGGCGTCGTCGGAGACCTCCACCACCGGCAGGCCGGTCAGCCGGGAGGCGGCGGTCGCCGGGTCGCTCGCGGTGGCGGAGGCCAGCAGGAACACGGGATCCGAGCCGTAGCGGGCGCACAGCCGGCGCAGCCGCCGCAGGACCTGGGCGACGTGGGAGCCGAAGACGCCCCGGTAGGTGTGGCACTCGTCGATGACGACGTAGCGCAGGGACCGCAGGAAGGAGGACCAGCGCGGGTGGGCCGGGAGGATCCCGCGGTGCAGCATGTCGGGGTTGGTCAGGACGTAGTTGGCGTACTGGCGCACCCACTCGCGCTCCTCGACCGGGGTGTCCCCGTCGTACACGGCGGGCCGTACGGCGTTGCCGAGGGGGCCGGCCAGTTCCCGTACGGCGCGGCGCTGGTCGGCGGCCAGGGCCTTGGTCGGGGCCAGGTACAGGGCGGTCGCGCCCCGGCCGTTGGGCGCCTCGGCCCCGTCGGCGAGGGCGGAGAGCACGGGCGCGAGGTAGGCCAGCGATTTGCCCGAGGCGGTGCCCGTGGCGACGACCACGGACTCCCCGTCGAGGGCGTGCTCGGCGGCCGCGGCCTGGTGTTCCCACGGATGGTCGATCCCGGCGGCGGCAATCGCGGCTACGACATCAGTTCGGATGCGATCGGGCCAGACCGCATGACGACCCTCCCGAGGGGGCAAGTGCTCCGTATGGGTGATGCGCGCAGCCCGGGAAGGCCCCCGTGACAGCCGGTCCAGGACCGTGCCGGGGGTGGGTCTGACGTCCTCGGGTGCCGTGGGCGGACCGGGACGGTGAGTGTTGGCCATTGGAAGCGAGTGTGTCACCGGCGTGCGGGACAATGGTCCGAAGGCGTCGTGCACGCCTGCCGGTAAGTGATTGAATGCCATCGCGGCAGCCAATCCCTCGCCTACCTTCGGGTGGGGAGGCCCCTGGGGGGCGCCGCTCGATAGCAAGGTGCTGGAGGATCCGTGGACCTGTCCCTGTCGACTCGCACTGTCGGCGACCGTACGGTCGTGGAGGTCGGTGGCGAGATTGATGTGTATACCGCGCCCAAGCTGCGCGAGCAGTTGGTCGAGTTGGTGAACGACGGCAGCTACCACTTGGTTGTCGACATGGAGCGAGTGGACTTCCTCGACTCCACCGGGCTTGGTGTGCTCGTGGGAGGCCTCAAGCGCGTTCGCGCGCACGAGGGCTCGCTGCGTCTGGTGTGCAACCAGGAGCGCATCCTGAAGATCTTCCGAATCACCGGTCTCACCAAGGTGTTTCCGATCCACAACTCGGTGGAAGACGCCGTCAACGCCACCGACTGACGGCGCTCGGCGGCGAAACGGCCGAAGATGGAGCGGGGGGTACCGGGCCACAAGCGGTCCGGGCCCCTGTAAGGCACGCCCGTAGTCCGAGGGGGACGCGCATGGCCACCGTTGAACTGCGCTTCAGCGCCCAGCCCGAACACGTCCGGACGGCCCGCCTGGTCGCGGCCGCCGTGGCGCGGCGGGCCGGTGTGGAGGAAGCCGTCCTCGACGAGGTCCGCCTCGCCGTGGGCGAGGCCTGTTCGCGTGCCGTCGGACTGCATCGCACCAACGGGCTGACCGCGCCCGTCCGGGTGGTGCTGACCGAGGAGGAGAAGGTGTTCTCCATCGCGGTCAGCGACGAAGTACCCGGACCGGCCGGTGGTCCGTCTGCCGCCGTGCCCGGAATCGACGCCGTTCTGGACCCCGACATCGAGGGCGAGGACGAGATGGGCCTTGCCGTGATCAGCGGCCTGGTCGATGACGTCGACGTCATCAGCGGGGAGAACGGCGGGACCATCCGGATGAGCTGGCCCGTCTCGGGGACCTCCGAACTGCCGTAGCCGGCCGGAGCCGGTTCAGCCGGCCGTGGCCGGCCGCGGCCCGGTCGCCCCACCGCTTCGTGCCCGCCGGGTGGCCCTCGTGCCGCCCGGCGGGTTTTCGTGCTGCCCGGGAGGCCTGGGGGCCGTGTCCCGACCCGGGGTTTCGTGCTGCCCGCCGGGTGACCCTCGCGCCGTCTGGCGGGTCTTCTTGCTGCCCGGCGGGTTCTCGTCCCGTCCCGGGGGTTTCGTGGTTCCCGGCCGGTTTCCTGCCCCCGCGGGGCTTCGCGGCGGTCGGTTCTCGGAGTCCTGGCCTTCGGCGACGGGGGACCGGGTGGGTGCCGGTAAGGCGTCCGAGGCGCCGGGGGAGTGGGCGCCGATGATGTTCCGCCGCGCGTGCCGACGTATCTTCTGATCTTATTCTGGCCCTGCCGAGCAGGGCCTTTCGTGTGCCCGTAGATCCATTTCGTGATCGTTCTCCGCTGGTTCTCTCGCGGTTTTCCGGATCGCTGATCAAGCGTCAATGCTTTTGCCCCGTTACCGCTTTCGAGGGTAATGGAGTGACCAGATCTATTGGTGAGGAGCAAGTGCGGGCCAATTCCGTTTCCTGCGCACTGTTTTGATCGGGTCCCGCTCCCTACAATCCGTCCACATCTTGAGCTCATCACGTCAAGGAGGACGAATGACGGGGCTCTTCACCCCTATCGCGCCCGGTCGCACCACTGACCTGGCATCCGCAGTACTCACGGATGACAATCGGCTCATCGTGATCATCATTGCGGCCGTTGCCATCGCCGCACTCGTCGTCGCGCAGATCCTGGTCCGCCAGGTCCTCGCCGCCGACGAGGGAACCGACAAGATGAAGGAGATCGCCGCCGCTATCCAGGAAGGCGCCAACGCCTACCTCGGCCGGCAGCTCCGCACGCTCGGCGTCTTCGCCGTCGTCGTGTTCTTCCTGCTGTTCCTGCTCCCCGCCGACGACTGGACGCAGCGGGCGGGACGTTCCGCCTTCTTCCTCGTCGGCGCCATCTTCTCGGCCGCCACCGGCTACATCGGCATGCGCCTCGCGGTCCGTGCCAACGTCCGCGTCGCCGCCGCCGCGCGCGAGGCCACCCCCGCCGAGGGCGAGCCCGCCAAGGACCTGACCGAGGTCTCCCACAAGGCCATGCGGATCGCGTTCCGCACCGGCGGCGTGGTGGGCATGTTCACCGTCGGCCTCGGCCTGCTCGGCGCGTCCTGCGTCGTGCTCGTCTACGCCGCCGACGCGCCCAAGGTCCTGGAGGGCTTCGGCCTCGGTGCCGCGCTCATCGCGATGTTCATGCGTGTCGGAGGCGGCATCTTCACCAAGGCCGCCGACGTCGGCGCCGACCTGGTCGGCAAGGTCGAGCAGGGCATTCCGGAGGACGACCCGCGCAATGCCGCGACCATCGCCGACAACGTGGGCGACAACGTCGGAGACTGCGCGGGAATGGCCGCCGACCTCTTCGAGTCGTACGCCGTCACCCTCGTGGCGGCCCTCATCCTCGGCAAGGCCGCCTTCGGCGACCTGGGCCTGGCCTTCCCGCTGATCGTCCCCGCCATCGGGGTCGTCACCGCCATGATCGGCATCTTCGCGGTCTCCCCGCGGCGTACCGACCGCAGCGGAATGACCGCCATCAACCGCGGATTCTTCATCTCCGCGGCCATCTCGCTGGTCCTCGTCGGCATCGCCGTCTACGCGTACCTGCCGGGCACCTACAAGGAGCTCAACGGCGTCGAGGACGCCGCGATCTCCGGGCACTCCGGCGACCCGCGAATCCTGGCGCTGGTCGCGGTCGCCATCGGCATCGTGCTCGCGGCCCTGATCCAGCAGCTCACCGGCTACTTCACCGAGACCAGCCGCCGTCCCGTCCGGGACATCGGCAAGTCCTCCCTGACCGGCGCGGCCACCGTCATCCTCGCCGGCATCTCCATCGGTCTGGAGTCCGCCGTCTACACGGCGCTGCTCATCGGCCTCGGCGTGTACGGGGCGTTCCTGCTCGGCGGCACCTCGATCATGCTGGCGCTCTTCGCCGTGGCCCTGGCCGGCACCGGCCTGCTCACCACCGTCGGCGTCATCGTCGCCATGGACACCTTCGGCCCGGTCTCCGACAACGCCCAGGGCATCGCGGAGATGTCCGGGGACGTCGAGGGCGCCGGCGCGCAGGTGCTGACCGACCTGGACGCGGTGGGCAACACCACCAAGGCCATCACCAAGGGCATCGCGATCGCCACGGCCGTGCTCGCCGCGGCCGCGCTCTTCGGCTCGTACAACGACGCCATCGCGAACGCGGTCAAGGAGGTCGGAGCCAAGACGGCCGGGGAGATGAACCTCAGCCTGGACATCGCGCAGCCCAACAACCTGGTCGGGCTGATCCTGGGCGCGGCCGTCGTGTTCCTGTTCTCCGGCCTCGCCATCAACGCCGTGTCCCGCTCGGCGGGTGCGGTGGTCTACGAGGTGCGCCGCCAGTTCCGGGAGCACCCCGGGATCATGGACTACACCGAGAAGCCCGAGTACGGGCGCGTCGTGGACATCTGCACCAAGGACGCGCTGCGCGAACTCGCCACGCCCGGGCTGCTCGCCGTCCTCACCCCGATCGCCGTCGGGTTCACGCTCGGCGTCGGAGCCCTCGGGTCCTTCCTCGCCGGCGCGATCGGCACCGGCACCCTGATGGCGGTCTTCCTCGCCAACTCCGGTGGCGCGTGGGACAACGCGAAGAAGCTCGTCGAGGACGGGCACCACGGCGGCAAGGGCAGCGCGGCCCACGAGGCCGTCGTCATCGGCGACACCGTCGGCGACCCGTTCAAGGACACCGCCGGTCCCGCCATCAACCCGCTGCTCAAGGTCATGAACCTGGTGGCGCTGCTGATCGCCCCCGCGATCGTGCAGTTCAGCTACGGCGACGACGCCAGCCCGACCGTGCGGGCGATCGTCGCGATCCTCTCGATCGGCGTCATCGTCGGCGCGGTGTACATCTCCAAGCGCCGCGGCATCGCCGTGGGCGACGACGGGGAGAGCGAGGGCGCGCCCGCCGAGCGGGTGGGCCAGCAGGGCGACCCGGCAGCGGCGGTCTCTTCCTGAGACGGCCGTCGCGGGTCTGAACCGGCTCGAGCCGCTTCGAACCGGCTCGACTCGACCGTACGCCCGAACGGCGGACGGGGGGCGCGGACTGACGCGCCGTCCGTCCGCCTTTGCGTTTCCCGGATGGTGGGCGTGTATCTTCCGGGCCGAGAGCCTTCGAAGGGACCAATCCGGTGAACAAGAAGCTTGCGGCCGCGGTATCGGGCGCTGCGGTGCTGATGCTCGTCCTGTCCGGCTGCGGCGGGGACGACGGCGACAAGAAGACCGACGCCTGGGCCAAGAAGGTCTGCGACAGCTGGCAGCCCGAGCTCACGAAGATCGAGCAGGCGAACGCCGACATCAAGCGGGTGGCGACCGAGAGCAGCAAGCCCGAGGAGGTCCAGTCGACCGACTCGGCGGCCTTCGGGACCATGTCCGAGTCGTACAAGGCGATGGGTACGGCCCTCACGAACGCGGGAGTTCCGCCCGTCAAGGACGGGGAGAAGACCCAGGCCGCCGCGGTCATGGGCTTCGAGTCGACGTCGGCGGGCTACACCGCCCTGAAGACGAAGATGGACGCCCTCGACGCCAAGGACCAGGGCAAGTTCGCCGAGGGCCTCAAGGAGGTCGCGGGCGGCCTGGAGGAAGCGACCAAGGGCGGCAAGGAAGCCCTCGACCAGCTCAAGGCGGGCGGGCTCGACAAGGCGATGAACAGTCAGAAGGGCTGCCAGGTGACGACTCCGTCGCCGGCGCAGTCTTAGGACGTGCCGCGCGCGCGGCCGGCTCGCCGGCGGCGCCGCACCCACCGGGGCGGCCGGGATCCTTCGGGAACCCGGCCGCCCCGGCGCATGTGTGCAGACAGGGGCCGGGGGACAGGTCCGGGGACGAAGCCGCGGACGAGGCCGCGGACGGCTTCGGGGACGAAGCCGCGGACCGATCCCGTCGTACGGTGCTGCGCCCGGTCGGGGCCCGTGCCGGGGTTCGGCCCCCGGGCGGGAGCTCGCGGGAGCGACGGGCTCCCACGCCGAAGGCCGTGTGGCGCGGGCAATGACGGCGGCAGCGGCCACAATGGGCGGGTGAGTACCACCAGCCTTCCTCCCGGTCTGCCCGCCCGCCTCCCCTCGTCGGCCCGCGCGGCCGAGCTGCGCGCCGCGTTGCTCGCCGCCGGCTTCACCGCCGACGGACTGCTCGACCTGCTCGGTGCCCCGGCGTACGCCGCGCTGGCCCGCAGCGAGACGGTCCCCGCCCTGCGCGCCACGCGGAGCCACGGTGACGGGCCGCTCGCGAGCCTGACCCGGCTCTTCCTGCTGCGGCAGCCGGTGCCGTACGTGCACGCCGCGGCCGCCCTGCCCGCCGACGCGGCGCTGGCCGACGGCTGGCTGCGGCGGGAGGGCGATGAAGTGCACGCCACCGTGGACGTGCGGCCGTACGGGGGTCCGGACGGCGAGGACTGGTTCATCGTCTCCGACCTCGGCTGCGCCGTCGGCGGGGCCGGCGGCATCGGCAGCCGCGAGGAGGGCGTGGTCCTCGGCGTCGGCGGCGCCTCCACGACGCTGGCCGGGATCACCGTCCGCACGCCGGTCGGCTCGGCCCTCGACGTCGGCACCGGATCCGGGATCCAGGCGCTGCACGCGGCCCAGCACGCGACCCGGGTCACGGCGACCGATGTCAACCCGCGGGCCCTGGAGTTCACCCGGCTGACGCTGGCGCTGTCGGGGGCCCCCGAGGCGGAACTGCTCGCCGGGTCGCTGTTCGAGCCGGTCGGCGGGGCCACGTACGACCTGATCGTGTCGAATCCGCCCTTCGTGATCTCCCCCGGGGCCCGACTGACGTACCGGGACGGCGGGATGGGCGGCGACGACCTGTGCCGGACCCTGGTCCAGGAGGCCGGAGCCCGGCTCAACCCGGGCGGATTCGCGCAGTTCCTGGGCAACTGGCAGCACGTGGACGGCGAGGACTGGCACGACCGGGTACGGGCCTGGGTGCCGCGCGGCTGCGACGCCTGGATCGTGCAGCGCGACGTGCAGGACGTGACGCAGTACGCGGAGCTGTGGCTGCGCGACGCGGGTGATCACCGCACCGACCCCGCCGAGTACGAACAGCGGTACGAGGACTGGCTGGACGAGTTCGAAGCCCGCAAGACCAAGGCGGTCGGCTTCGGCTGGATCACGCTGCGGCGCAGCGACGCGGCCGAGCCGTCGATTGTGGTCGAGGAGTGGCCGCACTCGGTGGAACAGCCGCTCGGGGAGGCCGTGCTCGAGCACTTCGCGCGCCAGGACTACCTGCGCGACCACGATGACGCGGCCCTGCTCGCGGGCTACTTCCGGCTGACCGCGGAGGTCGTGCAGGAGCAGGTCGGCGCGCCCGGCGCGGAGGATCCGGAGCACGTCGTGCTCCGGCAGAACCGGGGCATGCGGCGCGCCACCAAGGTCGACACGGTCGGCGCCGGCTTCGCCGGGGTGTGTGACGGATCACTGAGCGCGGGGCGGATTCTGGACGCCATCGCCCAGTTGGTGGAGGAGGACCCGGTGGTTCTGCGGGACCGGACGCCCGAGGCGATCCGGATGCTGGTGGAGCAGGGGTTCCTGGAGCCGCTGACCGGGGCGCAAGAGGGAGCGGAAGCCGGAGCGGGCGCCCCGGGGGAGTAGGGCCGGCGGCCGCTGTGCGTCGGCCCGCCCCGGAGTCGCGGGCAGGCCCAGGGCAGGCCCAGGGCAGGCCCCGGGCAGGTCCCGGGCAGGCCCCCGGGCAGGTCCCGGGCAGTCGGCGCCGGGATGTAACCCAGGGTTCGCCTGTCGTATCCCCCCGGCTGAAATCCTGCGCTCAGCGGGATCCGGGGGGATCCCGGGAGCGGCCCGGGGGATGAGGTGAACGGCATGGAGCACGGTCC
The DNA here is from genome assembly GCF_049310065.1 of Streptomyces tatrensis. Lineage (NCBI taxonomy): Bacteria > Bacillati > Actinomycetota > Actinomycetes > Kitasatosporales > Streptomycetaceae > Streptomyces > Streptomyces tatrensis. Next base: position 5,325,540 of record NZ_JBMDLB010000011.1, read on the forward strand.
GGCGATCTTCGCAGCGGCCGTGTTCCTGCTGTTCGGGGCCGCTCTGCTGGCCTGGACGGGGGCGCGCGCCCTACGCGGCGCGCCGGTGGCCGAGGGCGTGCGCCCCGTCGTGGCCGTACCGCTGGCGCTGTTCGCCGGCGGGGTGTCGCTGGCCCTCGGGGTCTGGTGCCTCGGACGGCTGTGAGCGCGGGGGCCCGCTGAGGCGAAGGTCACGGGACCGGGGGCTCCGCGGCATCCCGGGCGCCCGGCATTCGGGCCGTGCGGCATTCGGGTCCCGGGGGCGGTGTCGGCCCTGGTGGTCAGGGGTGGATCGGTCCGGCGGGGTGGGGCTCGGGGATCGGGGCCGGGGAATCGGCCGGATGTCGCTCAGGCCCGGCGACGCGCCGAGTTTCCTCCGCTCGTCCGGAATGTGCGCAGGATCGTAAAGAGCGACGTGAAGTGGGGTCCCGGGGCGGGGCCAGACGGCCCTTCGGCCACTCTGCCCGGTGAGTGCGGAGGGCCTGCCGCGGCATCCGGGCGGCAGAAATGGCACTTGTCGGGTTACCGTTCGAGTGGCCGTTGCGGGCTTCTGCCGTTTGACACGGGGGCGGGTTGTACCGTCACACTCCGCAGCGTCGCCGTACTGCGACCGAGTGCCGACCGGAGAGAAGAGCCAAGTTGTCCCCGACTAGCGAGACCGCAAAGGGCGGCCGCCGACTCGTCATCGTCGAGTCCCCTGCCAAGGCGAAGACGATCAAGGGCTACCTCGGCCCCGGATACGTCGTCGAGGCGAGCGTCGGGCACATCCGCGACCTCCCCAGCGGCGCGGCCGAGGTTCCCGACAAGTACACGGGCGAGGTCCGTCGCCTCGGTGTGGACGTCGAGCACGACTTCGCGCCGATCTACGTCGTCAACGCCGATAAGAAGGCCCAGGTCAGGAAGCTCAAGGAGCTGCTGGCCGAGTCCGACGAACTCTTCCTCGCCACCGATGAGGACCGCGAGGGCGAAGCCATCGCGTGGCACCTGCAGGAAGTCCTCAAGCCCAAGGTCCCCGTCCACCGGATGGTCTTCCACGAGATCACCAAAGACGCGATCCGCGACGCCGTCGCCAACCCGCGCGAGCTCAACCAGCGCATGGTCGACGCACAGGAGACCCGCCGCATCCTCGACCGCCTCTACGGCTACGAGGTCTCGCCGGTCCTGTGGAAGAAGGTCATGCCGAAGCTGTCGGCGGGCCGCGTCCAGTCGGTGGCCACCCGCATGGTGGTCGAGAAGGAGCGCGAGCGCATCGCCTTCCGCTCGGCCGAGTACTGGGACCTGACCGGCACCTTCGCCACCGGCCGCGTCGGTGACGCCTCCGACCCCTCCACGCTGGTCGCCCGCCTGAACACGGTGGACGGCAAGCGCGTGGCGCAGGGCCGCGACTTCGGCTCGACCGGGCAGCTCAAGAGCGAGGTGCTGCACCTCGACGAGACGAACGCGCGGGCGCTGGCCGCCGCGCTGGCCGAGACCTCGTTCGCCGTCAGGTCGGTCGAGTCCAAGCCGTACCGCCGCTCCCCGTACGCCCCGTTCCGCACGACGACGCTCCAGCAGGAGGCCTCGCGCAAGCTCGGCTTCGGTGCGAAGGCGACGATGCAGGTGGCGCAGAAGCTGTACGAGAACGGCTTCATCACCTACATGCGTACCGACTCCACGACGCTGTCCGACACCGCGGTGTCGGCGGCCCGTGCGCAGGTCACGCAGCTCTACGGCGCCGAGTACCTGCCGGAGAAGCCCCGCGTCTACGCGGGCAAGGTCAAGAACGCGCAGGAGGCGCACGAGGCGATCCGTCCTTCGGGTGATCGTTTCCGCACCCCGGCCGAGACCGGTCTGACCGGCGACCAGTTCCGCCTGTACGAGCTCATCTGGAAGCGCACCGTCGCCTCCCAGATGAAGGACGCGGTCGGCAACTCGGTGACCGTCAAGATCGGCGGCCGGTCGGCCGACGGCCGCGACGCCGAGTTCTCGGCGTCCGGCAAGACGATCACCTTCCACGGCTTCATGAAGGCCTACGTGGAGGGCGCGGACGACCCGAACGCCGAGCTCGACGACCGTGAGAAGCGCCTCCCGCAGGTCGCCGAGGGCGACGCGCTGTCGGCCGAGGAGATCACGGTCGACGGCCACTCGACCAAGCCGCCGGCCCGCTTCACCGAGGCCTCGCTGGTCAAGGAGCTGGAAGAGCGGGAGATCGGCCGCCCGTCGACGTACGCGTCGATCATCGGCACGATCCTGGACCGCGGGTACGTCTTCAAGAAGGGCACGGCGCTCGTGCCGTCCTTCCTGTCGTTCGCCGTGGTCAACCTGCTGGAGACGCACTTCGGGCGGCTCGTCGACTACGACTTCACCGCCAAGATGGAGGACGACCTCGACCGCATCGCGCGGGGCGAGGCCCAGTCCGTGCCGTGGCTCAAGCGCTTCTACTTCGGTGCGGAGGACGCGACCGAGGTCGTGCCGGCCGACGGTGACGCGCTCGGCGGTCTGAAGGAGCTCGTGACCGATCTGGGCGCGATCGACGCCCGGGAGATCTCCTCCTTCCCCGTCGGCGAGGGCATCGTGCTGCGCGTCGGCCGCTACGGGCCGTACGTGGAGCGCGGTGAGAAGGACTCCGAGGGCCACCAGCGGGCGGACGTCCCGGAGGAGATGGCCCCCGACGAGCTCACGGTCGAGTACGCGGAGGAGCTCTTCGCGAAGCCGAGCGGCGAGTTCGAGCTGGGCAAGGACCCGATCAGCGGGAACGAAATCGTCGCGAAGGACGGTCGCTACGGGCCGTACGTGACGGAGATCCTGCCCGAGGGCACGCCGAAGACGGGCAAGAACGCGGTGAAGCCGCGGACGGCCTCGCTGTTCCAGTCGATGAGCCTGGACACGGTCACGCTCGAGGACGCCCTGCGCCTGATGTCCCTTCCCCGCGTCGTGGGCGTGGACGCGGAGGGTGCGGAGATCACCGCGCAGAACGGCCGCTACGGCCCGTACCTGAAGAAGGGCACGGACTCGCGGTCGCTGGAGACCGAGGACCAGCTCTTCGCCATCACCCTGGAGCAGGCGCTCGCGATCTACGCGCAGCCGAAGCAGCGGGGGCGCGCGGCCGCGAAGCCGCCGCTGAAGGAGCTGGGCACCGACCCGGTGAGCGAGAAGCCCGTGGTCGTCAAGGACGGCCGGTTCGGTCCGTACGTGACGGACGGCGAGACGAACGCGACCCTGCGCCGGGACGACGACGTCGAGACGATCACGCCGGAGCGCGGCTACGAGCTCCTCGCGGAGAAGCGCGCCAAGGGACCGGTCAAGAAGACGGCCAAGAAGGCGCCCGCGAAGAAGGCCCCGGCGAAGAAGGCGACGGCGACGAAGACCGCTGCCGCGAAGAAGACGACGGCGGCCAAGAAGACGACGACCGCCAAGAAGGCGACCACGGCGAAGAAGACCGTCGCGAAGAAGACGGCGGCCACTGCGGCGGACGAGTAGTCACCGAATAGTCACCGACAGGGCCCGTGCGATGCGCACGGGCCCTGTTTTTCAGCCGTCCGGCGTTTGAGGACCGGGGTCTGGGGCAGAGCCCCAGGGGCTCGGGCGCAGCCCGGGATCAGCGGTCCGGGCGCAGCCCGGGGAACGGTGGAAGGGTGGGGCGGGGAGAAGCCCCGCGCAGCGGCGTCACGGGCCCGGGAGCGGACCCCCGGACGGGTGGGTCGGGGGTCACACCGGACCTTGTCCACAGCCCTCCGCACCCGCCCAGCGCAGCGGATAGGCTGGGCGGATGACGCGAGCCGAGCAGCCAACGGTCGTGACCGCCACCACCACCGACACCGCCCCCACCTACGACGAAGCCCTCGCCGCGGACTCCCGCGAGCGGGCGGTGCGCGCCCTGCTGCGCACCCCCGGGCTGCGCAGGCTGTGGAGCGCGCAGTTGGTGAGCGGCATCGGCGATGCCCTCGCCCTGCTGGTCCTGGTGCTGCTGGTCTTCCAGACGGCCGTGGAGCAGGAGCCCTTCGGCGGTGGCTACACCGGCTGGGCCCTCGCCGTCGCAGCCGTCTTCGGCGTCCGCGTGGTGTCCACCGTCCTGTTCGGCGCGGTCCTCCTCGGCCCCCTGGCCAAGCTCACCGCCCCCGGCGGCAAGCTGGACCGCCGCTGGACGATGATCGGCGCCGACGGGCTGCGGCTCGGCCTCTTCGTGGTGGCCCCGCTGTGGCTCGACTGGATCGGCCCGCACGCGCTGACCGCCCTGCTCGCCACCGTCTTCGTCTCCGGCGCCGCCGAGCGGCTGTGGGGGCTGGCCAAGGACAGCGCCGCGCCCGGCCTGCTGCCGACGCCGCCGCCCGAGGGGGCGACCGTACGGCCGCTGCCCGACCACCTCGACGCACTGCGCCGGCTGAACCTGCGCACCGCCTTCGCGGCCCTGCCGATCGCCGCGGCCGCGCTGCTTGCCGCGACCCTGATCGGCAAGGCCCTCGGCCTCGGCATCGGCTGGTTCGCCGAGAACCAGGCGGCCCTCGGCTCGTACGTGGCCTCCGGTCTCTTCGCGGCGTCCGTGTCGCTGCTGCTCCCGCTGATGCTGCCCGGCACGAAGACCCCGCGTCCGCGCTCCCCGCTGGAGGGCCTGCGCGCCCCCAAGACGGGGGACCGGCCGGAGAAGGGGCGTACGGGGGCCATCCCGCTGCTCGTCCTCGTCTGCTCCGCCGTCGCCGGAGCCGTTGCCTCCGCCGCCGCCGTGGCCGTGCTGCACGCCACCGACCTGGGGGGCGGAGCGGCCGCGTTCTCGCTGTTCGTACTGGCCCTGCTCGGCGGCACCGCGCTGGGCATCCGCGCCACCCAGGCCGGCAAGGTCCTCCCCGCCCTGTCCCGGCGGCGCCTGCTGGCGCTGTCCGTCGGCGTGGCCGGGCTGGCGCTGCTGCTGACCGGGCTGGTTCCGGACACCTCGACGGTGGTGTTCCTCGCGCTGCTCGCCGGCGGCGCCGCGGGCGTCGCCGCGAACACCGGGCACACGCTGCTCGACCAGGAGACCGAGGAGTTCCGCAGGGCCCGGGTCACCGAGCACCTGCAGGCCGCCGTCCGGGTCTCCGTGGCCGTCGGCGCCGTGGCCGCCCCGCTGCTGGCCGCCCTGATCGGACCGCACCGGGTGGTGGCCGGCGAGGTCGTCTTCGCGCACGGCGGCGCGGCCTTCACGCTGATGCTGGTCGGCGCCCTGCTGCTGCCGGTCGCCGCCATCGTCCTGGCCAAGGCCGACGACCGCAGCGGCGTACCGCTGCGCCGCGACCTGCGCGAGGCGCTGCGCGGCGGGGAGCCGGTGCAGGCCGCGTCCGACGCCGGGTTCTTCATCGCCCTGGAGGGCGGCGACGGCGCCGGCAAGTCCACCCAGGTGGAGGCGATGGCCGACTGGATACGGGCCAAGGGCCACGAGGTCGTCGTCACGCGCGAGCCCGGGGCCACCCCGGTCGGCAAGCGGCTGCGCTCGATCCTGCTCGACGTCTCTTCCGCCGGTCTGTCGAACCGCGCCGAGGCCCTGCTGTACGCGGCCGACCGGGCCGAGCACGTGGACACCGTCGTACGGCCCGCCCTGGAGCGCGGCGCGGTGGTCATCACCGACCGCTACATCGACTCCTCGGTGGCCTACCAGGGCGCCGGCCGGGACCTGTCCCCGACCGAGATCGCCCGCATCTCACGCTGGGCCACGAGCGGCCTCGTACCGAACCTGACCGTGCTGCTCGACGTGTCGCCGGAGACGGCCCGGGAGCGGTTCACGGAGGCGCCGGACCGGCTGGAATCGGAGCCCGCGGAGTTCCACCAGCGGGTGCGGTCCGGATTCCTGACCCTGGCCGCGGCCGACCCCGGGCGCTACCTGGTGGTCGACGCGGGCCAGGACCCGGAGTCGGTCAGCACCGTCGTGCGCCACCGCCTGGACCGGATGCTCCCGCTGTCGGAGGCCGAGGTGGCCGCGCAGGCGGAGGCCCGCCGGCTCGCCCTCGAGGAGGCCAAGCGCAAGGCCGAGGAAGAGGCGGCGCGCAAGGTCGAGGAAGCCCGGCTGGCCGCCGAGGAAGAGGCCCGCAGGGCCCGCGAGGCGGAGGAGGCCCGGCTCGCGGCCGAGGCCGAGGCCGCCCGCAAGGAGCGCGAGGAGCGACTGCGCGCCGAGGAGGAGGCCCGCGAGCGGGCCGAGGCCGAGCGGCTGCGGCTGGAAGCCGAGGCGAAGGCCCGCGCGGTGGAGGCCGAGCGACTGCGCAAGCAGGCGGAGGAGGAGGCCCGGCTGCACGCCGAGGCCGAGGAGCGCCGGCTGGAGAAGCAGCGGCGGGCCGAGGAGGCCCTGCTGAAGGCCGAGGAGGCACGACGGCTGGCCGAGGCCTCGGCGGCGGAGGCGGCGGCGAAGTCCGCTGCGGCTGCTGCGGCCGCTGCCTCGGTCGCGGCCGCTTCGGAGTCCGTGGCGGCGGCCGCACCCGTGGCGCCGGCTGCTCCTGCGGCCCCGGCGGCACCTGCGGCTCCCGCTCCCAAGGCGGACCTGCGCAAGGATCCGCACCACGACGAGGCCGTCACGATCGAGACTCCGATCGTCAAGCGGGTCACGCGGCCGGACGACGTCACCCAGACGGTCCCGGTCCCGAAGGCCGCTCCGGCGGCGGGTCCCGCCGACGAGACGGCGGTGCTGCCGCCCGTCCGCGCGACGGGTCCGGCGGACGAGACGGCGGTCCTGCCGCCCGTACGCCCCGCAGGCTCGGGGTCGGGCTCCGGCACGGCGGCCGGCTCGGGCTCCGGTGAGGCTGCGGCGACGCGGCCGGCCGCGCCCAGGGCCTCGTACTCCGCGTCGCGTCCGACGGCGCAGCGGCCCGAGGAGAACCCGGCCGACCGGGTTCCGCCGGGCATCTTCCGCGACTCGGGCAACGACGCGACCCGTGAACTGCCGCTCCTCGCCGAGGACGGACGGCCGCGCCGGCCCCGCTCGGACTGGGCGGAGGAGACCCCGCTGGACGATCTGCCGACCCTGGCCGACGAGCTGCTGGGACCGCGCCGGGACGACGAGGACGAGCAGGGCCGGGGGCCGCGCCGCCGCTGACGGCGACGGTGACGGTGGTGGCCGTCGTGGGGACCGGCTGACGGGGATTGTCAGTGGGACCCGCCACACTGGGTGAGCAGACGGCACGGACGGTACGCGAGGCGAAAGGTGGTGGGCGGGATGCCCGTATGGGACGACCTGGTGGGACAGGAGCGGGTCCAGACGCAGCTGGCCGCCGCCGCGGTCGACGCCGACGGCCTGGTCACCGCCATCGAGGCGGGCACCCCGCCGCCGGCCGCCTCCAAGATGACGCACGCCTGGCTGTTCACGGGCCCGCCCGGCTCCGGGCGGGCCACCGCCGCCCGCGCCTTCGCGGCCGCGCTCCAGTGCACCAGCCCGGACCGCGCCCTCGGCGGTGAGCCGGGCTGCGGGTTCTGCGACGGCTGCCACACCACCGTGATCGGTACGCACGCCGACGTGGAGATCGTCCGTACCGATCAGCTGTCCATCGGCGTGAAGGACACCAGGGCGCTGGTGCGCCGGGCGCAGCTCTCCCCGGCCGTCGGACGCTGGCAGGTCATCGTCCTGGAGGACGCCGACCGGCTGACGGAGGGCGCGGGCAACGTACTGCTCAAGGCCGTGGAGGAGCCCGCTCCGCGGACCGTGTGGCTGCTGTGCGCCCCCTCCCTGGAGGACGTGCTGCCCACCATCCGCTCCCGCTGCCGCCACCTGTCGCTGCGCACCCCGCCGGTGTCCGCCGTCGCGGAGGTGCTCGTGCGGCGCGACGGCATCGAGCCGGACGTCGCGCAGGCCGCCGCCCGCGCGACCCAGGGGCACATCGGCCGGGCCCGCCGGCTCGCCACCGACGGGGCGGCCCGCTCACGGCGCGCCACCGTGCTGAGGCTGCCGATGCGCGTGAGCGACGTGGGCGACTGCCTGAAGGCGGCGCAGGAGCTGGTGGACGCCGCCGCCGAGGACGCCAAGCAGGTGGCGGAAGAGGTCGACACCAAGGAGACCGAGGAGCTGCGGGCCGCGCTCGGCGCCGGAGCGGGTACGGGCGGGCGGATGCCGCGCGGTACGGCGGGCGTGATGAAGGAGCTGGAGGACCGGCAGAAGCGCCGGCGTACGCGCACGCAGCGCGACAGCCTCGACCTGGCTCTGACCGACCTCACCGGCTTCTACCGGGACGTGCTGGCCCTCCAGCTCGGCTCCTCGCTGGCCATCGCGAACGAGGAGATACGCCAAGACCTGGACCGGATCGCCCGGGAGTCGGGACCCGAGCGCACGCTGCGGCGCATTGAGGCGATCATCGCGTGCCGGCGGGCGCTCGACCGCAACGTCGCCCCGCTGCTCGCGGTCGAGGCGATGACGATGTCGCTGCGCGCGGGCTGACGCGCGCGGCCCTCCCCGGGCCTGCGACTCCGGTTGACCGCCTCACCCGTTCGAGGGGTCCGCGTGGCGGGCCGCAGACGCCGCCGGTCCGTGCGGGGCGGCGCCCCGCGCCCGGGCGGGCGCCCGCCGCCCGGCGCGGGTGCCACCGCCCCGGGCAGGCCCGCAGGCCGTAGGCTCCGGGAATGGACACCAGTCGCCTGCTGCGCACCACCGGGACCGTGATCGCCGCCGCGGGGCTACTGCTCTCCGGGTGCACCTCGGGCGGTTCGGGGACACCCCGCGCCGCCGCGTCGTCCGGCGGGGCCTCCGAGACGCCGTCGGCCGCGCCGACCGCCGTGCCGGCCGCGCTGCGCCCGTACTACGACCAGAAGCTGAGCTGGCGCGAGTGCGGTGTGCCCGGCTTCGACTGCACCACCCTGAAGGTCCCGCTGGACTACGAGAAGCCCGAGGCCGGGGCCGCCGGGGATATCGACATCGCGGTGGCCCGCCGCAAGGCCACCGACCCCGCCAAGCGGCTCGGCTCGCTGGTGGTGAACCCGGGCGGCCCCGGCGGCTCCGGCATCGGGTACCTCCAGGCGTACGCGGGCATCGGATACCCGGCCCCGGTGCGTGCCGCGTACGACATGGTCTCCTTCGACCCGCGCGGCGTGGACCGCAGCAGCCCCGTGGAATGCCTGAACGGCCCGGCCATGGACAAGTACACCCAGGTGGACCAGACGCCGGACACGCCGGCGGAGCAGGCCCTGCTGGTGGCCGCCTTCAAGGAGTTCGCGGCCGCCTGCCAGACGCACTCGCAGCGGGTCCTGCCGCACGTGTCCACGATCGACGCGGCCCGCGACATGGACGTGCTGCGTGCGGCGCTGGGCGACGAGAAGCTGACGTACGTCGGAGCCTCGTACGGCACCTTCCTCGGGGCGACGTACGCCGAGCTCTTCCCGTCCAGGACCGGCCGGCTGGTCCTGGACGGGGCGATGGACCCCTCCCGGCCCGCGATCGAACTGAACCGGGATCAGACGGAGGGCTTCGAGACCGCCTTCCGCGCCTTCGCCGCGGACTGCGCGAAGCAGACCGACTGCCCGCTCGGCCAGGGCAGCCCGGAGCAGATCGCGGAACGCCTGAAGGAGTTCTTCCGCAAGGTCGACGCCCAGCCGGTCCCCACGACCGACCGGTCGCGCACCGCGCTCGGCGAGTCGCTGGCGACGACCGGGGTGATCGCCGCCCTGTACGACGAGAACGCCTGGCCGCAGCTGCGCGAGGCGCTCGGGGCCGCGATCAACGGCGACGACGGCAACGGGCTGCTGGCCCTCGCCGACAGCTACTACGAGCGCGAGCAGGACGGCAAGTACGCCAACCTCATGTCGGCGAACGCGGCCGTCAACTGCCTCGACCAGCCCCCGGCCTTCGCCGGGCCGGAGGCGGTCGAGAAGGCGCTGCCGTCCTTCGAGAAGGCCTCCCCGGTCTTCGGCGCGGGCCTGGCCTGGGCCTCGCTGAACTGCGCGTACTGGCCGGCGAAGGCCACCGGCACGGCCGGGGCCCTGCACGCGAAGGGCGCCCCGCCGATCGTGGTGGTCGGCACCACCCGCGACCCCGCGACCCCGTACAAGTGGGCCGAGGCCCTGGCGAGCCAGCTCGACTCGGGCGTCCTGCTGACCTACGACGGCGACGGCCACACGGCGTACGGCCGGGGCAGCGACTGCATCGACTCGGCGATCAACCAGTACCTCCTGGAAGGCACGGCTCCGAAGGACGGAAAGAAGTGCTGACCCCGGCCGCCGGGGCCGCCCGAGGCCCCGGTCCGAGGCACCCCGTTTAACCCTGTAGACTTGGCGCCGCTGCTGATGAGGGCCTCCCACCAGGGAAATTCTTGTCTTCCCAGCGGTGCCGCCTTAGCTCAGCTGGCCAGAGCAACGCACTCGTAATGCGTAGGTCTCGGGTTCGAATCCCGAAGGCGGCTCTGTAGAACCCTCAGGACTCACTCGCCGTGACCTGGGGGTTTTGCTATTTCCCGGACCTTGCGCCGCCGTCGCGCGCGGGTACCGCCTCGTCCTCCCGGTCGGCCCGTGGGTCGAGCGGTCGGCCGGCGGGACGGACCGGCATCGGCTGGGTGATCTCTCGTGGCGCTCACGGGAGCCCGGTGCTCATCGATCACGGACTACGGCCGTAGCCGGATGCTCTTTCGCGTCTGCTGAGCAGGAAGTTTCCCGGGGATGGCCTCTTGCGCTCGGAACTGAGCCTGTTCGGGGGAGTGTGGGGGAGTGCCGGACTTCGGCAAGGGGATGGTGCGCCGTGGGGCCGGGGTGGGGGTGGCGGGCGCGATGGGGCGTGGGGCCAGCGGGATGGACCGTCGTGACTGTGCCGGTGCGGAGGGCGGGAGCAGGCGCGCCGAAGGGGCGGGAGGCATTGCGGGAGGAGTGGCGGGGGAGGTGGGGGCGGCGCGGCGCGCTGCCTCCTCGTAGACCGTGTGTGCGGTGGAACTGACGGGGGTTAGCCGCCCGGTGTCGACTGCGTAGGTGAAGGCCGCGACACCTACCTGCTCGGCGTAGTCCAGGGCCGGTTGGCTGTAGCCGGAGTTGATGAAGAAATACAGCCGGCCTCGGCGCCCGGCCCTGGCGCCGTACAGTTCCCGCAACGGTTGGACGCTGATGGCTTTGCCGTAGAACTTGACCTGGGCGAAGGAGCCGTCGCCCAGTACGTCAAGGCCGCCGTCGGCGCCGCCGGAGGTGGATGCCGCTCCGCTGTGTCCCAACCAGCGGAGCCAGGCGAGGGCATTGGTCTCTGCGGCCTGCCAATCGGAAATCCCTCGTGGGGCAGGCGCGTGCGGCGGCAACTGGTGAGTCATGTGGTGACCGCCGGTGATCGTGGTGAACGGTGGGGTGGTGAGGCTGCGTCGGGCCGCTCCACCGGGGCGCCGATTCTAGAGGACGGACCCCTGCCCGCCGGATACGCGTGTAGGGGCGAAGTCTAATTCTCTTGCCGCAATGACCGAAAATGTGCATTTTTGCCGCCGTGTTGGCTGTCCAAAGGCTGAACTGTCCATCTGATTCACACTTCTGTCGACATAGCATGTGCCCGCTCCAGAGTTGTCCCGCTGACCTCCAGGAAGAGCCGAATCTGTGGCCAACGCCCAATTGCTGAACCAGGACGTGTTGTCCGCCCACTTGCGGTCCTGGGCTGAGGCGCCTGAGCTCAGTTCGCGCAAGGGTGAACTGGACGCCCTGGCTGATGCGTTGGCAGGAAAGGGGTCGCTCGACCCTTGGACGGAGCTGGATCTGGTTGCCGCATACGCCCGGCAGGAGAGCCTGACCGCCGGCGACGCGAAGCCTGGAACCCGATGGCTGGTGATCCTCGAAATTGTTCTGGGCGTCATGGTGTTCATCCCGTTGTTGATCACCTGGTTCGGGCTGGGGCGGGCCAGCGCCGCGTATGGCGAGCTGATCCGCGCGGATCCTGACCAGGCGGGTCGCCCATTCCTGCAGTTGTGGCAGGGCGGCTTCGAGGGCAGGCTCGCCGGATGGCTGACGTTCGGCCACGTCGCCACTGCCGCGACCGTGGCGATCGCCGGATTGCTCGTCATCTCCGTGGTGCACGCGGTCAAGCGGGCCAGGGCCGCAGGCCGGGTGGAGGCTGCCGAGCAGCGGGTGCAGAACGTTCTCACGGAGCTCCTTCCGCTGTTGACGCGTATTCAGTTGGTACTCAACTCCCACCGGCTGTCGTCCCCACAGCGGTTCGCCGCCGAACTTTCCCAAGCTGCTCGGCGCCTCGGGAAGCTGACCACTCGCACACTGGAAACGCAGGAAACTCTGCGGGAAGCAGCCGAGTCGGTCGTCGCCGCGACCGAGGCGGCGACCCAGAACATGACCAGCCTTGAGGGGCTCATGGGCCCGCTGATTGCGGCGGTGACGCGGGTTGAGGATGTGGTCCGGGAGAACGCGGAGCAGGTCGCCGCGACCGCGGTGACGGTCGCAGGGGCCGGAGCGGACACCCGCGAGGGTATGGAGAAGCTCGCGGAGGCGGTCGGTACGCAGCTGGAGCAGATCGGTGCGCGGATTGAGGGCGTGGTCCGGGAGAACGTGGAGCAGGTCGCCGCGACCGCGGTGACGGTCGCAGGGGTCGGAGCGGATACCCGCGAGAGCGTGGCGAAGCTTGCGGGCTCGGTCGCTACGAAGTTGGAGCTGGCCGGCGAGCGGATCGAAGACGCCGTGTCCGACCTCGCGGCGGCCCAACGGGGTTTCACCACGGGCACGGAACTCGTTGCCGATATCACCGGGCAGGCGCTGAATGCGCTCCGCGAATCGGTCGGCCGCCTCGATGGCATCGCCACGGATGTCAGAAGAGGAGCCGACCTGGCGCAGGCCAGCGCCATGGAATTCGCCGCCGGAGTCACGGCCTTCGAGGTTCGGAGTACTTCTCAACTGACGAGCGACGTGGTTCCGCCGACGGACACGGTCGCGGACCAGGCGCCGCATCAGACTCCGGGAGTCCACCTGCAGAAGGAACCCGTCCGATGAAGCGGCCCGAAGCGGGCAGTGGACTCCTCAGCCCTGCCGCGATCGCGGGCTGGCTTTTCGCCGACATGCTGTTGGTCTTCGCTCTCGTCGCGCTGGGAAACCAGCCTGACCTCGCGAAATCGCGACCTGCCGCACAATCCGCCGTGCCAAGTCCCACCGTGTCCGTGAAACCAGCCGGGCCCCGCGCCGTGGAGAAGAAGGGCGTGGAGGTGAGCGTGAGCGGAGACCCCGATGACCAGGAGGCCCTCATCACGCAGATCCGCGCCGTCACCAGTACGCACGAGGGGCGGGAGGCGGCCATGGTGCTGACCTTCGGCGGGGGCGGTAACGCTGCGGCCGGGCAGGTGTACGCCCATTCCGTGAACCGGCTGCTGGCGGCGGCCAGACCGGAGATGTTCACGCAGACCACAACCCGGGACTTCCACAACCTGAGCGGTCCGAGTGGCAGTGCCGAGTTGGAGATCTACTTCTACACCCGCGCCTCGTGACGAGAACCCGATACTGGAGGAAATAATGCAGCTCCTTCCCTTTTACATGGTCTGTGACGAGTCGACCTCCATGGGCGGTGACCCCATCGACGCGATCAACAACGCCTTGCCCGGGCTGTACGAGGAGATCAGTTCCAACCCGACAGTGTCGGACAAGACCCGGTTCTGCCTGATCGGGTTCTCCAGCGAGGCCAGGGTTCTCCAGCCCTTGGCCGACATCAGTGACCTCACGGAGCTGCCGGCTCTTGAGGTCAGCGGGATGACCAACTTCGGGGAGGCGTTCCGTACGCTGCGGGTGACGATCGAGCAGGATGTCGCGCAGCTGAAGGCGCAGGGCCACCAGGTCTACCGGCCGGTGGTCTTCTTCCTCTCGGACGGCGTACCGACCGACATGTGGATGCACGAATACGAGGCGTTGGCAGGGGCCAGTGCCAAGATTCGCCCCACCATCGTTGCCTTCGGTATCGGGGACTGCGACCGGGCCACGATCACCCAGGTGGCCAATTTCAAGGCATTCATCCAGCAGGACGCCTCGGTCTCTCCGGCCACGGCGTTGAAGGAATTCGCCACGGCGTTGACCAGGTCCATCGTACGGTCGGCGAACAGTATGGTGCCTGGCGGACAGGGTGCCGGTATCCAGGTCGCGGACTCGGTGCCTGGATTCACCTCGATCCCACTTGAGACCGTCTGAGAGTCAGGTAGATGAGCGAGCGCACGGCAGACATCGTGGACGGCGTCGAAAGCCACATCGAGGAAGCACTGGCCCTGGCGAATTCTGGGGAGGCGGAGGTCGAGGCGGCGTCCATCGAGGAGGCCGCGCCGAAGGAGACGGTGCCGGTCGCCGCGGAAGAGCCACCGGCCGGCTTTCGAGATCTTCCGTTCATCGGATCACGTCCCCCTGGCTACAGCCCCGATCCGCTCCGGCTTCCCCTCACCGAGAAGACACGTACTGACGTGGTCATCCCGGACATCGCTCTGGACGGCGCGCACTACGGCTCGCTGGTCGTTCGCGGAGTTTCGGTCAAGGGGGACTCGCATCGGTACCAGGGCGAGCAACGCCAGGACGCGATGTCGCTGTCCCGGATCGGCGAGGGCCGGGATGAGCTGCTGTTCCTCGCCGTGGCGGACGGGGTGGGTTCCGCGGCCAAATCGCATCTGGGATCACACCGGGCCTGCCGGCTGGCTTCTCTGGAGGTCGAGAAATCCCAGGCTGTCCTCTGGGCGGCTCTGCGCGCCGAGGACAGGGAGGCGCTCGACCGTGAGCTGGGGCGGGTGGTAGCGCAGGTGAGTAGAGATCTCGTCAGGTACGCCGACCCGGGTTCACCCAAGGCCTATGCCACGACGCTCCGTTGTCTGCTGGTCCCCACTTCGCCCGAGCACCGAGAGCGGGTCTTCTTCGCGGTCGGCGACGGAGGCTTCTTCCGGGCCCGCACCGAGTCTTGGCAGAACCTGGAAGGGCCGGTTGGGGGCCTTTCCCCTGACGGTGTGATCGACACCAGGACCGCAGCCCTTCCGAGCGAAGACCCGAAGGTCGAGGTTCAACTGCTGAAAACGGAACCGGGCGACGTACTGATGATTTGCACCGACGGCCTCTCCGGCCCCATGAACGACCCTCAGGTCCAGGGGTTCCTCGCACAGGAGTGGGCATTCGGACGGATCCCCGGCCTCACCGAGTTTCTCTGGCAGTCCCAGGTGCGGGCGAAGAGCTATGACGACGACCGTAGCGTCATCTGCCTCTGGGAGGTACGGCCGTGACGGCACGCGGCGGGGCGGCCTCGGGCGCTGACGTGGAACGGCGCAGCCTACGGTTGGGAGCCAAGCTGGCTACTGGTGGGCAGGGACACATCCATGAATTGCTCGACGAACCGGGACTGCTCTTCAAGGAGTTCTATAACGGCAGCCCTGACTCGCACGCCCTTTTCGCCCTGGTGGGAGAGCGGCTGAGGCTGTCTCCCGCAGACCGCGCGATGCTGGACTCTCAGGCCGCCTGGCCGCTGTGCCGGGTGACCGAGGGTGGCCGGGCGACCGGGTTCCTCATGAACAGAGTGCCTGACGCCTTCACCTGGCGGACCTCTGGGGGGAATGCTCGGCTCACCGAGGCGCAGTACCTTCTGCGCCCGCCGAAGCCGGCTTTTCAGTCCGTGCCTCAGCCGACCCCGGAGGAGCGCCTCGAACTCGTCCGGGCCTACGTCGCTCTCCTGGATCGCCTGCACGACTGGGGCCTGGTGTTCGGGGACATCTCCCATGCCAACCTGCTGTGGAGCATCGCACCCGTGCCCGCGGTCCACCTGATCGACTGTGACGGAGTCCGCAGGATGGGTGGCAATCCGGTGCTGCCTCAGGCGGACACTCCCGACTGGGACGACCCGTTGGTGTCGCAGAGCCGTCCGACGTTGGACAGCGACCGTTACAAGATGGCGCTGTTGGTCGTGCGTGTCCTGGCCCGCAACGCCTATGCGCGCCCGGGCGAGGCGTGGTTCCCCGTACCGGGGGTGCTGAACGACCGGCAGCTGAGTGCCGTCACACGTCTCCTCACGCAGGCGGCAGGGGCGGCCGGCACGCGACCGGACATGCGGCAGTGGGCCGCGGCCTTGTCCGACCGGAAGGTCATCCCGCTGATGCGGCCCGTTCCCCGACAACCCCTCTCCGTGGACGACGCGATGCTGGACGACAGCCCCTCGGCCCGGAGGAGCATACGGCTTCGGCCTTAAGACCCCGGTCCGGTGCACCAACTGGATGTCGACGTGCTCAGCGGGTGACTGTCCCTTCGTGTGACGACTGCGTCGCGGGGAGGTGAACCTATGGGCGTGGTCCCCACAATCGAAGAGACCGCAACGCGGACGGTGAGGCCTTACTCCAGAGCGGTGTGCTTCCTTGTCATGTGGGATCGCCATGCCCAGCGGGCAAGCCCGCCGACGGCGAGGGAGACGACGACGCCGGCGCGGCGGCGTTTGGCTTCCCAGACGGGGTCTTCGGGGGTGGGCTGGGTGGTCATGTCCGGCTCACTTCGTGATGTGGTGGCACTGGCTGACCCGGCGCACGCCGTTGATGTTGAGGTGCGTGCACGCCTTGCCGTAACGGGGCAGGGTCTGGGGCGCGTTGTCGCGCATCGGGTGGATCTCGCACTCGGTGTGCGTCTTGCCGGGGGAAGTGCGGTAGATCTTGTTGTCGGTGTCCGCGTAATGATCCGGGCTGTGAAGAGCTTGCCCGTCGGTGTCCCTTCCGGCGGAGTGTGTCTGCCGAACGGAACGCCTGTCGTCGACTCGGGGTTCCGCCCCGAGAGACAGTCCACTACGAAGAGTGATCAGCAGATTGGCATGCTGACCACCCGTAACCGCCGCCCCCGGATGCTGATCTCTTGCGTGAGCGCTGCGTGAGCGGACGGGCTGGCATGGGGTGGATTGATCGGCATGCAAGGGCCGACCACACCTTGATGACCTGGGGAAACAGCATTCTGCGGCACGGTCTGGCACCAGTCTAGATGGACTCACTCGCCGTGACCTGGGGCTTTTGCTATTTCCAGGGTCGGTCGGCGCATGGGGCGGCGCTCCGGCGGATCCGGCTTCCGGCCCGGTACTCCGGTGAGGTTCGTCAGATGCGTGAAGCCGCCCGGTGGTTGCCCTTGGTAAGGAGGTGATCACCGATTGTCAGACCCTCGTGTCACCGTGTGAAGGATGGTGACGACAGGGGAGGCGCATCATGGCCGGTACGACAGCAAAGCACCTCACGCTCGAAGCGGCACGCCGGGAACTTGGCCTGCGGAGGGACGAGTTCACTCTGGGGATCGAACACGGCCTGATCCGTACATGCTGGAGCGGAGATGAGCTGTACGTCAGAGCGGGTGAGGTGGCCCGGTGGCGCGCGAGCCCCGGTGAACTCGCCGAGTTCACGCGCATGGTGCACGCCGTGGAGGCCGCTGAGCTCGCGGGGGTCAGCAGGCACCGTTTCGACCAGCTGGCGCGCGCCGGGGTCATCCGCCCGGTCCGGTCGTACACCAACCGCTATCACGCCGAGGTCTGGCAGTACTCGGCCGCCGACGCCCGCCAGTTGCCTGTGCTCCGTCCCGAGCTGCTCGGTACCCGGCTGCCCGGCCCTTTCCTGGCCGGACTGGCCTCTGGCGTCGACCGCCGGGCTGAGAGCTACCGCTCTCGTCTGCGTGCCCAGTCGTTGATCAAGATGCGTGACCCTTGGACGAGAGCTGCCGCGTGGTCCCACTGGTCGCGTTCCGTACAGCCGTCCGACGAACGGACGAAGATCAGTCAGGCCGAGGCCGCCCATCTGGCGAGGCGCGCTGCGGAGGAGAGGCTGACGGACGTGCTGGGCTCGCACACGGACCCTGTCACCCTCGAGGAGCACGAAGAAGCTGCCCGCGAGTTCACGGCCGCGCTGCGCAGGGCCCGGCGTAGCCGCCCGGTGCCCGAGCTGGTCGCTCCCTCCGACGCGGCGGCACGGCTGGGGTGCGCCGTGGAGCAGATCCCGGACGAGTACCGCGACCGCGGCGTCCCCGCCGATCTACTCGAGCAGAGCGTGGCCGATGGCTCGACCACGGTTCCCACCCCCACGGGAGTCATGGCGGGGCGTGAACACCGGGCTGCGCAGCGCCGGAAGGAGGAGCGGGAGGCGGCCCGGAAGGCTGAACAGGCCGCGAAGCTGCTGCGCGAGCAGCGCGAGAGCGCAGCCGCCGCGCGTGCCCGCGCCCGTATCCCGGAGAGGACAGCCGACCCAAGAGTGACCCTCCACCTGGGCCCCACCAACTCCGGTAAAACACACGATGCCATCGCTCTGCTGGTCGCCCGCGCCGAGGCCGGAGGGACCGGCGTGTACGCAGCGCCGCTGCGCATGCTTGCCTTCGAGATCTACGAACGGCTGCGCACTCGGCTCGGTGCGGAGCGGGTTGGTCTGCGCACGGGTGAGGAGTACGTCAACCCGGACGCGCCGGTGCTGTGCTGCACGGCTGAAGCGGCGCCCACCGCCGGCGACTTCCTGGTCGTTGACGAGGCGCACTGGCTGGCTGACGAAGACCGCGGCCACGCCTGGACCCGCCTGCTGCTGAGCGGATCCCACACAGACGTGCACGTCTGTGCCGCACCGGAAGCCGAAGACCTGCTGCGCAAGCTTTTCGCCCCCGGCACGGACATCACGGTGGTTCGCCACACCCGGCACGGCACGCTGAGCCGGACGGAGGAGTTCCGTGCTGCGACCCTTCCGCAGGCAAGCGCGGTGGTGGCCTTCTCCCGCAGAGCCGTTCTCGCTCTGCACCGCGAACTGCTCGAGGCGGGCCGCTCGGCGACGGTCCTCTACGGCACGATGCCGCCCGCGGCCCGCCGCGAGCAGATCCGGCGCCTGTCCGAGGGCGAGGTCGAAGTGATCGTCACCACGGATGTGATCGGGCACGGAGTCAACCTTCCGCTGCGTGCTGTGGCATTCGCGGAAACGGGCAAGTACGACGGCAGATCCCGCCGGGAGTTGCTGATCTGGGAGGCCGGCCAGATCGCGGGCCGGGCCGGGCGGCGGGGCCATGACGCGGGGGAAGGGCTCGTGGGCGGCTATCGCAGCCGACTGCCCGGCCTCACCGCCAGGGCCCGGCTCCTGGACCAGGCCGTTCAGGCAGCCAATGGAGCGCGGCCCGGTAGCTTGCGCGTCACGACGGCTCAGCTGCGCCCCACCTGGACCGACCTCGGACAACCGGAGGAGCCCGGAGAGATCCCGCACGCTCTGGCCGGCTGGACCGCTGCCGCTCGTACGGCCGCGCAGGAGCGCTCATGGCTGCGGCCGATGCCCGTGAACGAGATTCACACCAAGCTACTGGTGGCACGCCAGGCCGTCGGGGCTCCGCCGGACGTCAGCGGTCGCTGGCCGCGCGACGGCCACACCGTCTGGATCCTGATCACCCTGCCCATCGACGCCGACCGCCCGGCCTACCCGGCCGTTTGCCGGGCGGTCCTGAATGGTGCCGCCCTGCACCATCTGATCCGTCCACGCACAAGCATCGAGCGGATGTCCTTGTCCCACGCCGAGGAGTACGCCGCGACCATGCGGGACCTGCGTACGGCCGTCCTGGCCTTCGGCCGCGAATGTGGCGGGCTGAGTGCCGAGGAAGTGGCGGTTGGCGAGCAGGCGGCCGCCGAACGGATCAACCAACTGGTCGCCACTTCCCGGCCACTGGCCACGCACGGCAGCTGTGCCTCCTGTGGCGAACCCTGCGCCCCCTGGTACACACACTGCGATGCCTGCCACTCCGCCCGGTTCTCCTGCTATGACGGTGTCCGGCTCGACTGGTGAGAGCGGGACTGCTCCGGCTGTGCCCGCCCACACTGCCGCGAGCGCCATCGAGGGGCTGCTGTGCGGCCTTACCTGGAGGAGGCGCGCCTTCTCGTCATGTGGGACTGGCAGGCCCAGCGGGCCAGGGCGCCGACGGTGAGGGAGGTGATGAGGGCGCCCCAGTCGATGACCTCGGGACGTGACGCCGGCGTTCTGGTACGTGATCTCGGATCGCTGTCCTCTCTGGCGTCCAGAGTGCCGGCCGAGCTGAGACAGTACGCTGAACTCAGCGGGATCGGGCCCGCGCGCATGGTGTCCGGGAGGTGCGTCATGACTGCCGAGACGGCAGCCCCTGCGTGGATGCACGAGCAGATCACGGCGGAGCAGTACGACTCCTGGTCCGAGGAGCAATGTGCGGGGATCGAGATCGTGGACGGGATGGTTGTGGTGAGTCCCAGTGCGTCCAAGCGGCACAATCGACTCGCTCGGATCTTGGCGAATGCCTTGGAGGCGGCTGCAGGGCCGGACTGGAATGCTGATACAGACTTCGACGTCCGGCTTCAGGACGTCCCGCTCACCAATCGTCGTCCGGATGTCGTTGTGTATCGCGCAGACACGATCGACATCACGCCCACCCGTCCTGAGCACGTGCTGCTCGTCGTAGAGGTTGTCTCACCGGGATCGGAGACAACCGATCGGATCGTGAAAACGGACCAGTACGCCAAGTCCGGCATCGCTTTCTACTGGCGGGTCGAGCAGGCCGCGACCGGTGTCCCTTTGGTGTACACCTATGTTCTCGACCCCGCGACCAGGGCCTACCGAGACGGGGACGTGTTCACCGATGTCGTCAAGGTCTCGGCTCCTTTCCCGGTGGAGTTCGACCTCGGCCGGATCTGACCTCCTGCTGGGTGCCACCGCGCTTGAGCGCGTTGTCGTCAGCCGGGGGCAGCCCCACTTGCGTGAGCGATGCGTGAGCGGACTGGTTGGCATGAGATGGATGGGGTGGCACGCGGGGCCGTGGACGCAACGTGCCGACCTAGGGATATGGGATTCAGCAGCACGGCTCGGCACGGTTCGGGATGATCTTGTGGGGCCTCGTAATGCGTAGGTCTCGGGTTCGAATCCCGAAGGCGGCTCGGATTAGCCCCAGGACTCACTCGCCGTGACCTGGGGCTTTTTCATGCCCGCGAACGCCGGACCGGCGATGCTTCGGGGGCGTGGCGAGCGATCAGCTCCGCGAGTGGGAGGCGTGTTTCCTCGACAGGTGGGACTGCCATGCCCAGCGGGCCAGGCCGCCCACGGCGAGCGAGGTGACGATCGCGCCCCAGTCGATGACGTGGGGGAGGCCCGGGAAGAAGGCGAAGAACGCGAAGGACAGGGCCGTGGCGATCAGGAAGGCGGCCAGGCCGGCGCGGCGGCGCTTGGCTTCCCCTGCGGGGTCGTCGGGCGAGGGCTGGAGGGTCATGTGCGGCTCGCTTCGTGGTGTGGGGGTACTGGCTGTCCGGCGCACACCGTTGACGCTGATGGGAGCGCACGCCCTTCCGTAACGAGGCTGTGCCTGGGTGAGTTGTCGCGCATCGCGCAGCCCGTGTGCGCAGGCATCCGGTACGCGATCTTCCGTTGACGGGTGTCGGGCCGATCGCTCCGGTGTGTGGTGCCGGGTGCCTCTGCGAGGGCTTCTGTGGGCGTGAACGCAATGTACGTAAACTCGCCGGGCGGCGGGGGTCGGATCGTTCGGGCAGGTGATGTGGTGGGCCCTGTCGCTGCCTAGGCTCGCTCGTGTGGCGCAACTGACCATGCGCCGCGACTTTTGCTTGAGCGCGACAAAACGGGGCATTGTGTACAAGAGTTCGTTGATTGTCATTTCTGACTCCCTTCCACTGAGGCGCAGCATCCGGGAGGCCGTCGACCAGGTCGACGATCTCGAGGTCGTGGGGGAGCGGGCCGGCTACCGGGCGTTGGAGAGGTCCGCGGGTGACCGGATCGATCTGGTGCTGATCGACACCGCCGACATCCCCTCCGCAGAGCTGCGCACGGTGGTGGAGCACCTCCGGGCGGTGCCCGCCTCGCCCAAGGTCGCACTGCTGGCGACGGGGGCCGCAGCCGACGTGGATCTGGCGCTGCGGTCCGGTGCCCAGGGCGTGCTGACGAGGGACATGGAGCCCATCGACCTCGTCCGGGCGCTCCAACTGGTCGCCTCGGGCTGCTGGGCCGTCTCCGCCGCGATGGCCCGGCTCGTGCCGGGTGGTGGCCCGCGACCCCGCGACCCGGCGACCCGGCGACCCGGCGGCCCGCGACGCCGCGGCGACGATCCGCGAGCTGTCCGTCCGGACCCTGAACGAATTGCGCCAGATGGTGGGCGTACTGCGTGCCGCGGGCGGGAACTGCGAACAGCTCGGCCGGCAGCCCCGCCTCTCCGACATCCCCCGGCTGATCGAGGACAGCGGGCTCACCGTCGAGTGGGACGTAGCCGACGGGTTCACGGGCCGGTTCCCGGAGTCCGTGGAGCGGGCCGCGTTCCGGACGGTGCAGGAGATGCTCACCAACGTACGCAAGCACGCACCCGGCGCCCCGGTCCGGATAGCCGTCCGCCAGGAGGCCGACGGGCTGCGCGTGGAGATCCGCAGCGGTCCGCCCGACCCCACGGTCCAGCGCCCGCACCTCCCCCACGGCGGCCACGGCCTGGTCGGCCTGCGCGAGCGGGCCCAACTCCTCGGCGGCGCCTTCGAGGCCCGCCCGACGGAGGACGGCGGATTCCTGGTCAGCGCCTGCCTCCCGACGGCCGCCAGGCCGTGAACGGCCGACGCCCCGGCCCGCGAGAGCGGCGCTGACCCGGCGGCGTTCCGCCTGTCCGCATGCCCCGCGCCGCGAGGCCTTCCCCCGGGCGTGTGCCCGTACGGGCGGGCTGGAGCCGCGGGTTTCCGGGCGGGTCGCCCCGCTTGCCGTGGCCGTGGAGTTTGTCCGGATCCGAGCGCTTGGCCCGGCTGGGGCGGGGCATGGATCACAGCCGTGTGCCGCCTCCGGAGCCGGGCTTGGACGACGACGGACTGCCGGGCGGCCGGGCGGGCGGGGAGAAAGGCGTGTGGCGGACGTGCGTAGGGAAGTAGTGGACCCGGTCGGTGAGTTCGTTGCCGTGTCCGCCGTGTTGACCGGGTTCGGTGCTGCCGAGCTGGAGGCCCTGGGGCTGGCGGAGGACTACGCGGCCGTCGTGGCGGGGCAGATCGAGGCCCCGGTTCTCGGCCGGCTCGCCGAAGCGCTGGAGCAGGCCGGCGGTTCGGACGCTGTGCGGGACGAGGGGCTGCTGGAGGCGGCCAGGGCGGTCACGCACCTTTGGTACACCGGCTGTTGGCCGGGAATCGGAGGCGCGGAACCGTTCGTGGTGTCGTCGCGGGCGTACGCCGGGGGTCTGGTGTGGCAGACGTTCGGCGGGGACGCGCCCGGTACCGCCCGGCCGGGTTTCGGGTCCTGGGCCGAGCCGCCCGCCGTGCCTTCCCGCAACGCGGAGGAGGCCCGGTGAGGGCGGACGGGACACCGGACGGGCGTCAGGGCGGGCGGCAGGACGGGCCGCCTGACGGGCCGCGCTACGACGTGATCGTGGTGGGCGCGGGCATCGCCGGGTCGCTGGTGGCGAAAGCGCTGGGTGAGCAGGGCCGGCGGGTCCTGGTGCTGGAGGCCGGAATGCGTGCGGCCGATCCGGAGCAGGGCCACCGCGCGGCACTGGAGACGTACCGCTCGGCGGTGGCCAAGGTGCCCGGCTCCCCCTACCGGGCCCAGCCGGCCGCGCCCTGGCCCGAGGTCACCGACGTCACGGGCCGGGCCGGCGGCGGCTACCGGGCCGGCGGACATCTGGTCCAGCGCGGTGAACTGCCGTACGGCAGCGGGTACGTACGGGTCAACGGCGGCACGGGGAACGTCTGGACCGGGCTGACGCCGCGGATGCACCCCGAGGACTTCCGGACCGAGGACTTCGGCTACGGCCGCAGCTGGCCGCTCGGATACGACCGACTGGAGCCCTACTACCGGGCCGCGGAACGGGAGATCGGGGTGGCCGCCGACGTCGAGGAGCAGCGGGCCCACGTCGGTCTGCCGTTTCCGGACGGCTACGTCTTCCCCATGCGCTCCCTGCCCGCCGGCCACCTGGACCGGGTCATGGCCGAGCGGCTCGACGGGCGGTGGGTCAAGGACCCGGCCGCCCGCGTACCGGTCGAGTTGCGGGTGACCGGCACGCCGCACGGCCGCAACGGCGAGCCGAATCCCTCGTACGACGCCGGGGCGGGGTACGTGCCCGCCGGCGCGGGGGGCCGGCCGGAGGCGGGCAGCCGCTGCGCGGGCAGCGCCAGCTGCATCCCCATCTGCCCGTCGCACGCCAAGTACACGCCGCTGAAGACCCAGGGCCAGTGGGGGCCGACCGTACGGCTGGTCGACCGTGCCGTGGTCAGCCGGGTCCTCGTCGACGGCAACGGCCGTGCCACCGGCGTCGAATACCTCGCGTACGCCGCCGAGGGGGAAGGGGCGGGTGCGGTGACGGCCCGGGTCGCGGCGGACGTCGTCGTACTGGCCGCGCACGCCATCGAGAACGCCCGGCTGCTGCTGCTCTCGGACCTGGCCAACCGCAGCGACCAGGTCGGCCGCAACCTGATGGACCATCCGGTCCTGCTCACCTGGGGGCTGATGCCCGAACCGGTCGGGCCCTATCGCGGTCCCGGCTCCACCTCGGGTCTCGAGGGCTTCCGGTTCGGCCCGGCCCGCCGCTCCCGTGCCCCGTTCCGCGTCGAGATCGGGAACTGGGGCTGGGTGTGGGCGAAGGGGCCGGTCGACGCGGACGTGGCCGAGCTGCTGCGGACCGGCGGCGAGGACGGGCGCGGGCTGTTCGGAGCGGAACTGCGCAGGGCCCTGGGGGACCGGGTCGGGCGGCAGTTCTCGCTGCAGTTCGAGATGGAGCAGAGCGCCGACCCGGCCAACCGGATCACCCTCGACCCCGAGCGGCGCGATGCGCTGGGGCTGCCCCGCCCCGTGGTGACGTACGGCCTCTCGGAGCACGTCAAGAACGGGATGGCGGCGGCCAGGGCGGTCTCCGACCAGATCTTCGCGCTGCTCGGCGCCGAGGACCACACCGACCACGCCCCCGGACCGGGGTGGCCGGGCCACTTCGTCCACGACGGGCGGCCGTACGCCTACCGGGGCGCCGGGCACGCCGCGGGCACCCACGTCATGGGCGGGTCGCCGGCCTCCTCCGTGGTCGACGAGTGGCAGCGCTGCTGGGACCACCCGGGCCTGTACGCCGTCGGCTGCGGCAGCATGCCGTCGGTCGCCACCTCCAACCCCACCCTGACGATGGCGGCCCTCGCCCTGCGCAGTGCCGAACGGATCGAACGGGACCTCGCGGCCCGCGACCGGCCCGTCACCCTCACGGGCCGCGCACCCGATCCGCGTACCGCCCCGGCCGGTCCGCCGGCATCCGTCACTCCGCCGGCACCCGCAACCCCCCTCATCCCCGCAACCCCCCTCACCCCCGGAGCTGCCTCATGACCCCCGATCCGCTGCCCCTGCCGCCCGTCGCGGCCCCCTTCCAGCTCCCCTTCCACTACGGGGCCCTGCACCACATCGGGCTGGACTTCCTGGTCGAGCCGGAGCCGGTGCGCGAGCTGCTGGCCAAGCACCACCCGGCCCTGACCGCGGCGGAGTTCGAGGGACGCGCCCTCGTATCCCTGAACTACCAGCTGTACTTCGCCCAGTACGCCTTCGGCGGAGGCGTCACGCAGGAGATCGAGTGCAACATCGTCGCCTTCCCCACGGCGGCGGGCGGCCGGCTGCCCCGCCTGACGTACGAGGAGTACGCCCACGGCTACGACCAGACCAAACTGCTCGGCATCGCGCGCATCCACGTGCTGTGCGACAACCCCTTCGCCATCGACGCGGGGCGCAAGCTGTACGCGGAACCCAAGTACCCCGGCTGGTTCGAGACGACGATGCCCTCGCTCAACGGGCCGGGCGGGGACGCCTGGTCCGTGCGGTGCAAGAAGGCTTCCCCCGGCCCGGACGCGTCGAGCATCACCCGCCACGAGGCCGACCTGCTCTCCTTCACCGCCGACCTGACGGGGCTGGACCACACCCCGGCGAACAACACCCCGATCACCGGCTACGGCACCGACGAAGCGGGCCGGGCCCTGGCCGGGCCGATGAACGTCTACCAGCCCTACCGCCAGTACACCCTCGGCCCGTCCACCAGCTCCCGGGTACGGCTCACCGTCCACGACACCGCCGTGGAGGCCGGCCAGGACCTCACCCGGCTGATCGGCGACACCCCGGCGGCCGGGGCGTGGACCTACCAGTCACCGCCGGTCGCCGCTCACAACCGGCCGTATTACCTCGGGCCGGCGCAGGCGTGACCACCGGGCTCAGCGAGCCCATCGAGCCCATCGAGCCCGTACCGGCCCTTCCGGTCGCCCGGCCCCCGGCCCGGGGCTACGTTGGACGGGTGAGCACGACACGGTTGCGCAAGGCGGCTGTGGGAGCGGCCGCAGTGGGGCTCCTGATGGTGCCCGTGGGGGCCGGTGTCGGGTACGCGGTGGACGCACCGACACCACCGGCGGCGAGCAGTCCGGCCGTCTCCGACGATTTTCCGCAGCTCACCCCCGCCGTGGCACGGCAGTTGGACGACGCCATCCGGAAGGTGATGGACGAGGCCAAGGTGCCCGGGGTGCAAGTGGCCCTGTCGGCGCCGGGCAAGGGAGAGTACCTACGGGCCTTCGGCGTGGCGGACAAGGCCACCGGGGCGCCCATGACCGACGGCCTCAACATGCGGATCGGCAGCGAGACCAAGACCTTCACCGTGACCGCGATGCTGAAGCTGGTCGACGACGGCAAGATCGGGCTGGACGACCCCATCGGCAAGTACATCGACGGCGTCCCCAACGGCGACCGCATCACGCTGCGCGAGCTGGCCGGCATGCGCAGTGGACTGTTCAACTACTCGGCCGACGAGGACTTCTTCAAGGCGCTGACCAGCGATCCCAGGCGGCCCTTCACCCCGCAGGAACTGCTCGACTACTCCTTCAAGCACCCGGTCCTCTTCGAGCCGAACGCGGAGTTCTACTACTGCAACACCAACCTGATCCTCATCGGGCTCGTCGTGGAGAAGATCAGCGGGCAGACGCTCGCCGACTACATCACCGAGGAGGTCATCCAGCCCGCCGGGCTGAAGAACACCCTCTTCCCGACCGGCGCCGAGTTCCCGACCCCGCACTCCCAGGGCTACACGGACCAGACGGCCTCGGGGAAGACCGAGGACGCGGCCGACTGGGACCCCTCCTGGGGCTGGGCCGCCGGAGCGATGATCTCCGACCTCCCGGACCTGCGGAGATGGGCCAAGGTGCTGGCCACGGGCGAGCTGCTCACCCCCGCCACCCAGGCCGAGCGCCTCGATGTCGTACAGGCCCTGCCGGGCACCGGCTACGGACTGGGGATCTTCAACGTCCAGGGGTGGATCGGGCACAACGGCTCCATCCCGGGCTACCAGACCCTCGCCGTCTACGACGCGCAGTCGAAGGCCACCCTGGTGGTGCTGCTCAACACCGACATATCCGCCGAGGGCGAGGAGCCGAGCACGCTGTTCGGCGAGGCCATCACCAAGATCGTGACCCCGCAGCACGTCTACACCCTGCCGGCCCAGCCCGTCACCGGGGACGAGGACCACTGACCATCCGGTCGGCCGCCGCCTCGGCCAGGGCCGGCAGCGCCGAATGGTCGGCGCCGTACGGGAGTTGCAGCATCAGCACGTGCTCGCCGCGGCGCAGGACCAGGCGGCGGCCCCGCAGGTACGCCTCGTCGGCCGCTCCCGCGCCGACCGGGGTCGCCCGGCGCCTGTGCGTGGCGAGCAGCCGACGGCCCAGGGCGTTCGAAGCCGTCTGCATGAGCAGGAACCCCTCGCCGTCCGGGGTGTCGTAGGTCCGGATTCCGAGCTGGGGGGAGTGCTCGGACTCGCGCAGCTCCGTCCGGAGGATCCGGGCGGCCTCGGCGAGCGGGAGGAACTCCTTCGGGTCGCCCCGCGCGAACAGTGCGGCCACCCCGGCCCACGGGGCCCCGGGCCCCGCTCCGGCCGCCCCCTCGTCCGAGGACTCGTAGCCGTACCCGTCATCGCCCTCGTCGTCATCACCGTCCTGCGCGTACCCCGCCGGGAACAGCTCGCCCTGCGGTGACGGCGTCACCAGCACGACCTCGTAGACGTGCCCGAGCACCGGGCCCCGCAGCACCCGTACGACCGCCCCCTCGCGCAGCGCCCCGTACAGCTCGGGCCGTACGGGCCAGGCCGTGACCGCGGTCCGTCCGCCCGGGTCGAGCGCCAGGTGGCGGACCTCCTTCCCGGTGCGCAGCCGCACCACCTCGCCTTCGCTCCAGGCCCGCCGGGACAGGTCCAGCAGGGAGGCGGCGAGGAGGAAGAGGTACCCGAGCAGCGCGGGACCGGCGATCAGCACCGGAGGCAGCTGCGCCCACACCGCCTGCGGCGGCACCGCCCACTGCCCGGAGGCCTGGAGTCCCCAGGTGGAGCCGACGAAGCAGAGGAGGCCGCCGTACACGTACGCCGCGAGCGGGATCACGGGCCGCCGGCCGGTCCACAGCCAGCGGGCGCCCATGAGCACGCCGATGAGCAGGACCAGCTCCGCGACCAGCAGCGGGACGCTCGGGACCGGGAGCCGGAGCTCGGTCGGCGGGTGCGTGTGCCACCAGGCCACCAGCAGCAGCACGATCGAGGCCGACCCGGCCCGCCGCAGGGCGAGCCGCACGCTGTCCCGCGGCGGGCGCAGGGCGCGGGCCGGTGCGGGGGCGTAGCGCAGCCGGACCTCGTGCCAGGTGCCGCCGTACGTGGACCAGGCGCGGCGCTCGTCGCGCGGGCCGAGCGGGAGCACGGCGAGCGCGGAGCGGGCCACGCCGGTGGCGGCGCCGTAGGCGAGGTAGCGGTCCCAGAGGGCCACCGCTGCCGGGGGCAGCCCGGGGAAGGACTCGTCGCGGGCCAGCCACTCCCGTACGCCGAGCCAGTGGGCGCAGGCCTCGACACCGGCGGGCGTCTCGCGCTCCCCGGTGAGGCGGGCGACCAGCACGGAGCCGAGGAACCACACGACCAGGGCGACGGCCAGGGACATGAACCAGCCCCCGACCCCGGCCAGGGACAGGAACAGGACGGCCGCCAGGGCCGCCGGAGGCACCGCCGCCAGCGTCAGCCAGGCCTTCAGCCGCGCCGGGTAGCGCTCCCGGGCCAGTCCGCGGTCCCGGGCGTCGGCGGCCACGGCCCGGCCGAAGGCCCGCCACCAGCGCCGGTCCTCGTCCCCGGTGCCCCGGGCCAGGGCGCCGGCGGGCAGCACCCCGGCGGAGGCCAGGGCGGTGACCCGGGCCAGCACCAGGGCCTCGTAGGGCAGCAGGTCCTCGGCGGGCTCCTTGCGCGCCGGCCGGATGCGGACGAGGGTGTCGCGCGGATCGGGGCCGGTCTGCTCCAGGGCGAGGAACCCGCGCGCGGCCAGGTCCAGGAGCGTGGCGCGCGGGGCGCCGCGGCCGGGCTCCCAGCCGCCGGTCAGGAACTCCACCAGCGCGGGCGGCTCCGGCCGCAGCTCCATCGTCGGCCCGTCGGCGGCCACGCTTGCGGGCCGGGTGGCGACCACCGCCCAGCCGACGGCGGACAGCCACAGCAGGGCGCTCGCCAGGGTGGCCACCCCGACGAACCAGGTCCAGGTCCAGGTCACCTAGAACCGGACCTGGACCGGGCCGGTTTCGCCCTCTCCCGCACCGAAGAACGCGCGGACGCGGAAGCCGAGCGGCCCGGAGACCAGCAGGGCCGGGAAGGCGGAGACGGCGGTGTTGTAGGCCAGTACGGCGTCGTTGTAGTACTGCCGGGCGTACGCGGCGCGGTCCTCGGTGGTCGCCAGCTCCTGCTGCAGGGAGTCGAAGTTGCCGGTGGCGCGCAGCGCCGGATAGGCCTCGGCGAGGGCGAACAGCCCGGTCAGGCCGGTGCGCAGGACGGCCTCGGCCCGTTCCTTGTCGGCGGGGCCGCTCGCGGCGACGGCCGCTTCGCGGGCCCGGACGACGGCCTCGAAGGTGCCGCGCTCGTGGGCGGCGTAGGCCTTCACGGTCTCGACGAGGTTGGGGATCAGGTCGTAGCGCCGCTTGAGCTGGACGTCGACCTGGGCCCAGGCGTTGTCGACCTGGTTGCGGCGCCGGACGAGTCCGTTGTAGGTGGTGATCAGCCAGACCGGAACCAGCAGGACGATCACGACGCAGAAGATGACGAGCATGCCGAGCGGTGTCATGTGCGGCCCCCCGTTGCGGGACCGGTCCCCTGCCGGCCCGGCCGTAGCGTAGGGCGACGCAGGTGGATTGGGACCCCCCGCGCACAATGGAATCGGCGCGTGGGAGTGGACGAGGGAGAGCGATATGAACGGTCGGACGACGCAGGGCGAACTCCTGGCGACAGGAGAGGCGGGCAAGGTGGTCCTGCGGGAGGCGGGCGAGGCGGATCTGGACACCGCCGCCGAGCTCTTCCGCGGCTACCTGGAGTTCTACGAGGTGGAGGTCGAGGACCCGGAGCGGCCGCGCGCCTTCCTGGCGGAGCGGCTGGCGGGCGGGGACTCCTTCATCCTGCTCGCCGAGGTCCCCGGCGCGGGCACGGTCGGCTTCACGCAGGTCTACCCGATGTTCTCCTCGCTGGCCATGAAGCCCGCGTGGCTGCTGGGCGACCTGTACGTGGCCCCCGCCGGCCGCCGTACGGGCGCGGGCCGCGCGCTGCTGCGCGAGGTGCTGCGCAGGGCGCGGGAGGCCGGGGTCTCGGGCGTGCAGCTGGAGACGGCGTACGACAACCTCGTCGCGCAGGGGCTGTACGAGGCGGAGGGGTTCGTCCGGGAGGAGTTCCACATGTACTTCCACGACCTCTCCGAGAGCGGGTCCGCGACCGGGTCCGAGAGCGGGGCGGCGAGCGGGTCCGCATCAGTTTGAGATCGACTGAAACATTCCAGGCCCCCGTCGCGTCATTGGGGTGAGACGGACGCGAGGGGGAGCGGATGGGGTACGGACGCAGAGATGGGTTCCGTGAGTTCGCGACGGGCAGATCGGCGCATTTGTACCGGTCGGCCTGCCTGCTGACGAGCGGTGACACCCACCTCGCGGAGGACCTCGTCCAGGAGACCCTCGGGCGGATGTACCTGCTCTGGGGGCGCGTCGCCCGGATAGACAATCCGGCGGCGTACGCGCAAACCGTGCTGGTGCGCGCCTTCCTGACGTACCAGCGCCGCCGGTCGGCGGGGGAGCGCCCGGTCGGGGAGTTCCCCGACG
Organism: Streptomyces tatrensis; assembly: GCF_049310065.1. Taxonomy (NCBI): domain Bacteria; kingdom Bacillati; phylum Actinomycetota; class Actinomycetes; order Kitasatosporales; family Streptomycetaceae; genus Streptomyces; species Streptomyces tatrensis. The sequence continues at coordinate 5,356,493 of NZ_JBMDLB010000011.1, forward strand.
CGGGCGCGCCGGCCGGCGGCGATCCCGCGCTGCGGCTCACGCTGCTGGAGGCGCTGGGGCGGCTGGCGCCGAAGGACCGGGCGGTCCTGGTGCTGCGGTACTGGGAGGACCGCAGCGTCGAGGAGACCGCCGACGCGATGAACGTGAGCTCGGCGGCGGTACGGACCCGCAGTTCGCGAGCGCTGACCCGGCTGCGGGAGCAACTGGGCGGCTCGCTCGCGGAGTTCGCGGGGCGCTGAGCACCCCGCCCTCCTGGGTGCACATCTCTTCCCTTCTTCCCTTCTCCTCATTCCATGACCCCTTTGGACGGAAGGTCTGATTCCGCATGCCCTTTGAAGATGAGCTCGGCGAAGCCCTCCGGCGTACGGGTGACGGCTTCACGGCCGAGGGCCGCGACCTCGTGGACGCCGGGGAGCGGCGCGGGCGGCGGATGGTGGCCCGTCGACGGGCCGCCATGGCCGGCGGCTCGGCGCTCGCCCTGGCACTGATCGGTACCGCCGGGGCCTACGCGAACGGGCTGCTCGGGCCGGGTGGCGGCGGGGGCGGCGGCGGGAACGTGGCGTCCTCGCAGGAACCGCCCGCGTTGGGGCCGCTGTTGCGGGGCAACGGTGGGGGCAAGAGCCGGGTCGGCACCGGGGCCGTCTCCGCCGAGCAGCTGACCGGGGTCCTCAAGCAGCTCCTGCCGCAGGGCACGCTCAGCGACGTCGAGGCGAGGGGAACGGGCCACGAGCTGGGCCCGATGGTGACCGGGGCCTTCGATGACGGCGAGGGCAAGGGCCGTATCGGCTTCGGCCTGGGCCGGATCGACCCGAAGGGCGAGATGGCCGACGACATGCTCAAGTGCCCCTCGAAGACCACGACGAAGTACGACAGTTGCACCTCGGAGACGCTCGCGGACGGTTCGCGGCTGCACCTCTACAAGGGCTACGTGTTCCCCGACCACCGGGCGAACGTCAAGTCCTGGCGCGCCATCGTGGTGACCCCCCAGGGGTTCATCGTGGACGCCCACGAGGAGAACGCGGCGACGGAGAAGGACTCGCCCGTCAGCCGTCCGACCCCGCCGCTCACGATCGCGCAGCTCAAGGCGCTCGTGACGTCCCCGCTGTGGCATCCGGCCCTGAACGACCTGCCGGCCGCCGGTCAGGCCGATCCGCGTCCGGCCGCCCGCCAGGGGGCGAAGGCGGTGGACATCCTGGAGGAGCTGCTGCGCACGGACGGGATCCCGGTCGTGAGCCGGGACGAGGAGGACGCGGATCTGGGCTACCTGGTGTTCGACGAGGGCAAGGGCAAGTCCCTGGTCAGCCTCCAGATCCAGCCGGACAACCCGGAGCACCCCGGGACATGGGCGGACCTGTTCACCGGCGCCGAGACGCTGCCGGACGGAACGAAGGTCCTGACCCGGAAGCGGGACGGGGACAAGGGCGTGCCCGGCATGCTCTGGTGGAGTGCCGAGGCGCTGCGGCCGAACGGGACCCGGCTGATCCTGTCCGCGTTCAACGCCGAGACCCAGGGGTCGGCGGCGACTCGCAAGGAGCCGGTGCTGACGGTGGCGCGGATGAAGGAGATCGTGTCGAGCCCGAAGTGGTCCTCGGAGTACGGGCAGTAGAAGGAACCAGCAGGCCGGCCGCTCCCCCTACGTCACTTCGCGTCCGCGTAGCACTCCACGACGGCCGTGGTGAAGGGGAAGCGGACGGGGGTCTCGCCGAAGGTGATGCGGCCGGCCAGGTCGCCCGCCTCGCGGATCGCCGCGGCCACGGCCTGCGCCTCCTCCTCGGGGCAGTGGACGATGACCTCGTCGTGCTGGAAGAAGACCAGCTCGGCCCGCATCCCCGCCTCCGCGAGGGACCGGCGCAGGGCGGCGAGCAGGAGCAGCGCCCAGTCCGCGGCGCTGCCCTGCACGACGAAGTTGCGGGTGAAGCGGCCGCGCGCCCGGGCGTCGGTGGAGGCGTAGCTCGGGACCCAGCCGTCGGGGGCCTCCTCGGCCTCCTCCGGATCGGCCGCGGGCGGGCAGGTCCGGCCCAGCCAGGTCCGTACGAGCCGCCCCTCCTCGCCCGCCTTCGCGGCGTCGTCCACGTAGGCCACGGCCCGGGGGAAGCGGCGGCGCAGCGCGGCCAGGTTCTTCAGGCCGTCCCCGGAGGTCTGCCCGTACACCGCGCCGAGGACGGCGATCTTCGCCATGTCGCGGTCGCCGGAGAAGCCCTGGCGGGAGATGGACGTGTACAGGTCCTCGGGGCGGCCGGCCACCTCCATGAAGGCGGGGTCGCGGGAGATCGCGGCGAGCACCCGGGGCTCCATCTGGTCGGCGTCGGCCACCACGAGCCGCCAGCCGGGGTCGGCGACGACCGCCCGGCGGATCACCTTGGGGATCTGCAGGGCCCCGCCGCCGTTGGTGACCCAGCGGCCGGTGTAGGTGCCGCCGGGGATGAACTCGGGGCGGAAGCGGCCGTCGTGGACCCAGTCCGCGAGCCAGGACCAGCCGTGGGCGGTGTAGATCCGGTACAGCTTCTTGAACGCGAGCAGGGGCTCCACGGCCGGGTGTTCCAGGTCCTGGATCTCCCAGCGGCGGGTGGACTTGAGCTTGATCCCGGCCTCCGCGAAGGCCTTGATGACATCGGCGGCCAGCTCGGGCCGTACGCGCCGCCCGAACGCGGCCGAGACCTCGTCGGCCAGCTCCGCGAGCCGGCGGGGCTGGCCGCGGCCGGCGTACCGCTCGCCGAGCAGCTCGGTGAGCAGGGCCCGGTGGACGTCGGCCCGCCAGGGCAGGCCCGCGCGGTTCATCTCGGCGGCCACGAGGAAGGCCGCCGACTCGGAGGCCACGAGCAGCCGCATCCGGTCGGGGTGGGCGGTGGCTTCGAGCCGTTTCGCCTGGTCGGCATGGACGGCGACGAGGGCGTCGAGCGGTACGGGGGCGGGCTGGGGGTCGAAGAGCGAGTGCTGGCTGCCGGGCTCCGCCGCGCGCTGCGGGGGATCGGGCGGTACGGGGGCGTTCGTCAGGCGGGCCCAGGCGGCGGCCGCCGAGCGGGGTTCGCCGAGGCGGCCCTCGTGGGCGAGCAGGAGCAGCTCGGCGTCCTCGATGTCGTGGCAGCGGTCTACGCGGGCGCCGGCGGCGAGGAGTCGGGGGTAGACGGCGGCGGTGGACCGCCAGACCCAGCGGGTGCCGGCGGGGGCGGCACGGATCGCCTCGGCGGGGTCGGTGACCGTGACACGGGCTCCGCCCGTCGGACCGTCCAGGGGGGCGGCATGCCAGCGGCCGTCGCCGTCCTCGGCCAGGGCCCACCGGGGGGTTTGCTCGGTCATGGGTGCGAGTGTCCCACCGGGGTCTGACAGTGCCGGTGCGTGCCGCGCGGGGGCGGGCGGGCCCTGCGGGCGGCTGTCCCCTACCCACCCTTCCCCCGTTCCCCGGGGCTCCGCCCCGGACCCCGGTCCTCAAACGCCGGACGGCTGGGTTGGCTGCGCCCACGCTGGACGGCCGGATCGGGCCGGGACGGAGCCGGGAGGCGGGCATGCCAAGCTGAACGGGTGAGAGACATCGTTGACCGGGCCTGCGAGGCCGCGCTGTACAACCAGGACGACGCGGGCCTGGACGCCGGGGCGTCGGTGCTCGTCGCCGAGGGGGACCGGTGGGGCGGGGTCGGGCAGGCGCTGCTCGCGCGCGGGGAGGAGTACGTGCGCCAGGCCTGGGAGCGCGGGTGGCGGCCGGCCGACGTGCTGCGGCTCGTACGCCGGGACCTGGAGCAGCCGCACCTGCGGATCACCGAGGACCTGATCGCCGCCGAGGCCCGGCGGTACGCGCGGCTGCCCGAGCGGTGGACGGAGGCCGAGGTGTGGTGGGGGGACGACACCGCGTACGGGGAGCGGCTGGTCCAGCGGGAGCGCACCGACCGCTTCAGCCTGGCCGGGTCCGTCCTGGAGGTGTTCCGGCTGCTGATCCGGCTGCCGTCCATCGAGCCGGTCGGACCGCTGCCGGGGGACCCCGCCGACGTACTCGAGCACGCGCACATCGAGCCCCGCATGCTCGGCCGGATCCGGGCGCTGCTCGCGAAGGCCGAGGCGACCACCTTCCCGGAGGAGGCGGAGGCGCTCAGCGCCAAGGCGCAGGAACTCATGGCCCGGCACACCGTGGACGCGGCGCTGCTCGCGGTGAAGTCCGGCGCGGCGCAGATACCCGGCGCCTGCCGGATCGGCGTCGAGGCGCCGTACGAGGAGGCGAAGGCGGTGCTGCTCGACGCGGTGGCGAGCGCGAACCGCTGCCGGTCCGTGTGGAACAGCGCCTACGAGTTCTCCACCGTCGTCGGCTTCGAGAGCGACCTGGAGGCGGTGGAGCTGCTGTACACCTCCCTGCTGGTCCAGGGGACCGCCGCGATGACCCGTGCGGAGGCCGGGCAGCGGGCGGGCGGGCGCAAGCGCACCAAGACCTTCCGGCAGTCCTTCCTGCTGGCCTACGCGAGCCGGCTCGGCCAGCGCCTCGCCGAGACGGCGGAGCACACGGTGGCCGACACCGTGGCCGAGGCCCCCGACAACCTGCCGGCCCTGGTCGCCCGGGACGTGGCCGTCACCTCGCGGGCCGAGGAGATGTTCCCCCGCACCACGACGACCCGGCTGCGCGGAGCGACCGACCTCGCGGGCTGGGAGGACGGCACGGCCGCCGCCAACCGCGCCCACATGGCGAACGCCGGCCGCCGCTCCCTCCACCAGTAACCCACCCCGGCCCCCTGCGGGCCCGCCGCCCTTGGCCGCGGGCCCCGGCTGCCCTGCGGGGCTGTCCCCTACCCGCCCTTCCACCGTTCCCCGGGCTGCGCCCGGACCCCCTGGGGCTCCGCCCCAGACCCCGCGCCTCAAACGCCGGCGAGGCTGGATGTATCCGGCGGGGCTGGATGTATCCAGCCCGTCCGGCGTTTGAGGACCGGGTCCGGGCAGAGCCCGGGGAACGGGCGAAGGGCGGGTAGGGGAACTTCGCCCCGCGCAGCGGCAACGGTTGCTGCGGGGCCCGGACCCGCGCAGCGGGGCGTGCACGGGGACGGGTTCCGGTGCAGAAGGCCGGTCGGGCGCGGGCTCCCGGGTTCCGGCGCCGCCGGGGCTACGCTCGGGGCCATGAGCTGGGTCCGGGCGCTGAAGGACACCGCCCGGTCCGGGCTGCGGGTCGAGCGGACCCGGCTGCAACCCCTCGTCGCGCTCCGCGCCGCCGTCGGTCTCGCCATCGTCATCGGCGCCGGCCTCGCCTTCCTCGGCCCCGGCTCCGCCGCCAGTTCCGCCTTCGGCGCGTACATGGCGGCCGTCGCCACCTTCCAGAAGAGCTGGCGCCCCCGGCCCGTCCTCGCGCTCGCCGCCGGGCTGACCCTGGCCGTGTCCACCTTCATCGGCTACCTCGTAGGGTCCTCGCACACCCTGGCCTTCATGCTGCTGTTCGCCGTGTGGAGCTTCGCGGCGGGCCTGATGTGGGCGGCCGGCCCCACCGCCGGCATGATCGCCTCCGGCAACGTCGCGATCATGCTGGTCACCGTCACCCTGCCCACCTCCGTGCCCCAGGCCGCCGGGCACGCCGCGATGATCGCCGCCGGCGGGGTGGTGCAGGCCCTGCTCATCGTCCTCTTCCCCATCCGGCGCTGGGGCGCCCAGCGCGACGCCCTGGCCGACGCGCTGGCCGCCGAGGCCGACTACGCGCGCCGCCTGCGCCAGGACCCGGTCGCCTCCTTCGACCCGCAGCCGCTGATGAGGGCGCGCGACGCCGCGACGGTGACGGTGCGCCAGGCCCGCCGCCGCCCCGCCGAGCTGCACGGCCCACGGGGGATCGCGGAGCGGATCCGGCCGGTGCTGGCCCTGCTGGCCGACCCGGCGGTCGGGGCCCCGGCCGAGGGCCCGGCGCGGGACCGGGCACGGGAACTGCTCGCCGCGGCCGGGTCGGTGCTGGACGCCGCCGCGTCCGCGATCCGGCGCGGTGAGGCGGTACGGGTGCCCGGGCCGGCCCTGGCCGTGCTCAAGGCCCCCGACACCGCCGACCTGCTCCAGGGCCCCGCGCTGCGCGCCGCGCACCGGCTCGCCGCCCTGCTGGACGGCGTACTCGACACCGCCGAGCCGGGCGGCTCCGGCCGCACCGCCGATCCCGACGAATCGATGCTGCGGCCCACCCTGCGGGCGCTCGCGCCGATGGTGCTGGCCTCCGTACGGGCCGAACTGCGCCCCGGGTCGCCGATCCTGCGGCACGCCGTGCGGGTCACCGCCGTGGCCTGCGCCGGCTACGGCATCGGCCACGCGCTGCCCCTCGGGCACGCCTACTGGGCCCCGATGACCTCCGTCATGGTCATGCGGCCCGATTTCACGCAGACCTACACCCGCGCCGTCGCCCGCTTCGGCGGCACCCTGGTCGGGGTCGCCCTCGCCACGGCCGTGGTCCAGCTCGCGCACCCGGGGATGTACGTGTCCGGGCTGCTCGCCGTCGTCAGCGCGGGCCTGATGTACACCTTCATGCGCACCGGGTACGCCGTATCGATGGTCTTCGTCTCCGCCTACGTGGTGTTCCTGCTCGGCATGGGCGGCCTGCGCTGGGACCAGACCGTGCCGGACCGCGTCACCCTCACCCTGGTCGGCGGGGTCCTCGCGATGATCGCCTACGCCGTCTACCCGGCCTGGGAGACCCCGCGACTGCGGACCCGGCTGGCGGACTGGGTGGAGGCCAACGGGCGGTACGCGGCAGCCGTGCTCGAGCAGTACGCCGACCCGGCCGGAGCCCGCCGCCAGGACGTGCGCGAAGCCCTGCTGGCGGTGCGCGACGCCCGGGTCGCCTGGCAGGACGCGGTGGGCCGGGCCGCGGGGGAGCCGGTGCGCCACCGCGGGATCTCCGGGGCGGCCGCCGAGGACGCGGGCCGGGCCCTGGCCGCGATGGGCCGCCACGCGATGCTGCTGGAGGCGCACTTCCCGGACCGCTCCCGGCCCCCGGTCCCGGGCGCGGCCGAGCTGGCCCGTGCCCTGCGCGAGGCGACGGAGGCGGGCGCCAAGGCGGTGCGGGAGCGCCGGGTGCCCGACTGGGAGGGGGTCCGCACGGCCCTGGCCGACGGGGACGCCCCCGACCCGGGCGTGCTGCGCGGCGCGGCGCGGCAGCTGCTGGACTCCCTGGAGGAGGTCTCCGCCGCCCTGCGGACCCCGCCGCGCCCCAGGTCCGGGGAAGGTGCCGGGGAAGGTCGTCACCCTTAGTGGTGCCGTGCCCTCCGTTCGTGCACGTGCATCTGCCCATGCAGGCGTTCATGAACACAGCTATGATCCGGTGCAGTTGACATCTGCACTATCGGGGGCTTCCTGTGGACCACGCGTACAACGGGATGGCAGCTGCAGAGCTTGACGGGGTGACCTGGCAGAAGAGCAGACACAGCAACTCGCAAGGTTCCTGTGTGGAGTTCGCGAAACTGCCCGGAGGCGACGTTGCCATGCGCAACTCGCGGTTTCCGGACGGACCGGCACTCGTGTACACGCCGGCCGAGATAGAAGCGCTGCTGCTGGGTGTCAAGGACGGCGAGTTCGACCACCTGATCGGCTGAAGACCAGCTCAAGATCAGCCATGCACGTGCAGCGGCCGGGATTGATCGCCATGATCAATCCCGGCCGCTTGTCATATTTATGGTGATTGTGCGGTGGTTCTAGTCCTGGAGCGTGAACAGCGCCCAGACCACCTTGCCGGTCAGCCGCCCCGCGAGCGGATGCCAGCCCCAGCTGTCGCTGTAGGAGTCGACGAGGAAGAGCCCGCGCCCCGACTCCAGGTCGCAGTTGCGCTCCGTCGCCTCCGGCGCGAAGCTCCCGCCGGGCCGGTCCTCGCTGGGGTCCCGCACCGCGCACACCAGTCGGGTGCTCCACCGCATCAGGTGCAGGCGTACCGGCGGCTCGCTCTCGCCCGGGGCGGGCGGGCAATCGTCCGGGAGGGCATGGCGCAGCGCGTTGGTGACGAGTTCGGAGACGACCAGTGCCACGTCGTCGAACCGGTCGTCGAGGCCCCACTGGGAAAGGGTGGAACGGGTGAAGGTGCGTGCACCGCGGACCGCTTCGAGGCGGGCGGGAAGGGCGCAGGACGCGGACCCGGAGACAGCCGTGGGGTCGACCGGGGGAAGCCCCTGCCGTAACGGCTCGAGCATGGTCGATCCATTCGTCCCCATGCGAGGCACTCCCGGGATTCGAAAGAACTGCGGGGCACGCAGGTGCGCGGGACCATGGTTCCGAATGACCGAGCCGGATGCAAGGGCAGATGCACGTGCACGCGCCGGACCTGTCCGGTCCCGTGACGGTTCTTGCTCATTTCTTCCTACGCATACTTACGGACTTCTTTTACAGCGCGGCCAAATCCGTTACAGAACGAGTACGGACAGATGCGTTTTGGTGGCAGACTGCGGGCTTTGAGGGGCACGGGGGCCCCTGCGACGCAGTCGGACGCGGCCACACGCGCGTTCGGCGTACGTATCCATCCACGGCATGGGGAGGGGCAGGACTCGTGACCGCAGAAGCCAGTGGTTCTGTGGTGCGCCGCATCCTCCTGGGCTCCCAGCTCAGGCGACTCCGAGAATCCCGCGGCATCACCCGTGAGGCGGCCGGTTACTCGATCCGCGCATCCGAATCGAAGATCAGCCGCTTGGAGTTGGGAAGGGTGAGCTTCAAGGCCAGAGACGTAGAGGACCTCCTCACGCTCTACGGAGTCACGGACGGCGCGGAGCGGGAGTCCCTCCTGGGACTGGTCCGCGAGGCCAACGTGGCCGGCTGGTGGCACAGCTACGGCGATGTCCTGCCGGGCTGGTTCCAGACGTACGTGGGTCTGGAAGGCGCCGCCTCCCTCATCCGCATCTACGAAGTCCAGTTCGTGCACGGCCTGTTGCAGACCGAGGCCTACGCCCAGGCCGTGGTCAGCCGCGGCATGCCCGGCGCCGGCCACGCCGAGATCGACCGCCGGGTCGCGCTGCGCCTGGAGCGCCAGAAGGTACTGGTCTCCGAGAACGCCCCCGTCTTCCACGCCGTCCTCGACGAGGCCGCGCTGCGCCGCCCGTACGGCGACCGGGACGTGATGCGCGGTCAGCTGGAGCACCTCATCGAGATCTCGCAGCGGCCGAACGTGCACCTGCAGGTCATGCCCTTCTCCTTCGGCGGTCACGCCGGCGAGAGCGGTGCCTTCACCCTGCTGCGCTTCCCCGAGTCCGACCTCCAGGACGTCGTCTATCTGGAACAGCTCACCAGCGCCCTCTACCTCGACAAAGACGAGGAAGTGGGGCAGTACGAGCGGGCGATGCTGCGCCTCCAGAACGACTGCCCGGACCCCGACAAGACCCGGGATCTCCTGCGCGGTCTGCTCCAACTGTCTTGATTCACACGTACTATGACGCCTGATCAGACCATGACGTCTGATCGGAGCATGACGATGACCCAGATGACCCCTGGGTCTCCGGTGCAGCGCAAGGACGCGCGTTCGACGTAAGGGATGGCATGTCCATATTCGAGGACCTGGCTCACCAGTACATCGACGGCGAATGGCTGGCCGGGACCGGGTCGTGGGACATCATCGACGTCAACCCGTACAACGGGGAGAAGCTCGCGGCCATCACCGTGGCCACCGTCGAGCAGGTCGACCAGGCCTACCGGGCCGCCGAGCGGGCCCAGAAGGACTGGGCCGCCACCAGCCCCTACACCAGACGAGCCGTCCTGGAACGCGCCCTGCGGATCACCGAGGAGCGCGAGAAGGAGATCGTCGAGGCGATGATCGACGAGCTCGGCGGGACCCGTCCCAAGGCCGAGTACGAGGTCCACCTCGCCAAGGAATTCATCCGCGAGGCCATGCAGCTGGCCGTCCGCCCCGAGGGACGCATCCTGCCCTCGCCGGTCGAGGGCAAGGAGAACCGGGTCCAGCGCCTGCCCGTCGGGGTCGTCGCCGTGATCAGCCCCTTCAACTTCCCCTTCCTGGTCACCCTGAAGTCGGTCGCCCCGGCCCTGGCGCTCGGCAACGCCGTGGTCATCAAGCCGAACCAGAACGCGCCCGTCGTCGGCGGCGGGGTCATCGCCAAGATCTTCGAGGAGGCGGGCCTGCCGGCCGGCCTGCTCAACGTCCTGGTCACCGACATAGCCGAAATAGGCGACGCGCTCCTGACCCACCCCGTCCCCAAGGTCATCTCCTTCGCCGGCTCCGACCGGGTCGGCCGGCACGTCGGCGCGGTCGCCGCCCGCCACTTCAAGCGGACCGTCCTGGAACTGAGCGGCAACAGCGCGCTGGTCGTCCTCGACGACGCCGACCTCGACTACGCGGTGGACGCGGCCGTCTTCAGCCGCTTCGTCTACCAGGGCCAGGTCTGCATGGCCGCTAACCGGATCCTGGTCGACGCCTCGGTCGCCGAGGAGTTCACCGAGAAGTTCACCACCCGCGTGCGCGCCCTGAAGACCGGCGACCCGCACGACGCCGACACCCACATCGGCCCGCTGATCAACTCCTTCCAGGCCGACGCCCTCACCGCGCTCGTCGACCGCGCCGTCGATTCCGGCGCGCAGGCGCTCGTACGCGGCTCCACGCGCGGCAACCTGGTCGAGCCGACCGTGCTCGCCGGGCTCCCCGAGGACTCCCCGCTGCTCGGCCAGGAGATCTTCGGCCCCGTCGCCCTCCTCGTCGTCTTCGACGGCGAGGACGATGCGGTCCGCCTCACCAACGCGACCCCGTACGGACTCAGCGGCGCCGTCCACACCCGGGACGTGGAGCGCGGGGTCCGCTTCGCGCAGCGCATCGAGACCGGCATGATCCACGTCAACGACTCCACCATCGGCGACGAGCCGCTCGCGGCGTTCGGCGGGGAGAAGGCCTCCGGCATGGGCCGCCTCAACGGCGAGGCCACCGTGGAGGCCTTCACCACCCAGAAATGGATCTCGGTCCAGCACGGCCGGACGCAGTTCCCGTTCTAAGACTTGATCCGTGCGTCACCAAAGGGTGAGCTGCGAATTGCAGCCGGGGCGGGTACCGGGCGTTCCGGCGTGGCCACGCAAGCGTGACTCATCCGGGGTTGCTCGGTGCCGCTGTCCGGCGGTTCGGGGAGCAGAGGTCTCACGGCGTTGCCGTGGGACTGCCACGCGACCCGGCCGCCGGAGCGGTTTCGGGCTCGGTGTGGTTGACTCCCGCAGCGCTTCTTCCAGCGCTTGCGCATAGGTGACCTGCGCGTGCCGGGACATGGTGGTGTCCAGGTACGCGGTCTTGTGGTCGTCCACGTCGGTGAAGCGGACGAACGCGGCGAGCGCGGCGGAGACGAGGTCCCGCCTGCCGGTGAGGCCGCCCGCCGTGCACGTGTGCTCACGGTCCCGCAGCGTCTTGGAGACGCGTTCACCGCACAGACAGTGCTGCGACAGGGCCGTTGACCAGGTAGAGGCCCGGACCAGCCGGCCGCCGGCGGCCTCACACTCCGCCTTGAGCGCGGAGATCAGTATGCCGGGCGTGGTCTGCGAGAGCCGCTTGCCCCACAGCCGGAACCACGTGCGGATGTCACAGTCCTCGACGACGAGTACGGGGCCGTGGACGGCGATGATCTCTCGGGCCAACAGGCGGGCGCGGTGGCGGCGGTGTTCGGCGATTCCGGCGGCGTGTTCGGCCTGGCGGGCCCGTTGCTCGCGGTAGGTGGCGGAGAGCCGGTCGCGGCGGAACGCCTGCTGCGGCACCCCGTCGGACCGTGCGGCGCGGGCACCGCCCGGTATGGTCACGGCCTTGGGTCGTAGGCCCTTCTCATCACGCCTGGCGGCTCGTTTGTCCTGCCGCTTCGACACCCCGTACTGCGTGGCGTTCATGGCCCTGCGGGAGCGTTCCAGCGCCCGCGCCCGGCCCCGCCGCTTCTTCGCCTGCTTCTCCAACAGCCGCTGCTCGGCTTCGGTGAGTGTGATCTCGGTGGACTCCGGCTCGCCGCCGGTGAGGCTGGCGGGGAAGGAGACGATGGAGAGGTCGGGACCGAAGACCATCAGGTGCGCTTCATAGACCCAGCCGCCCGGTGCGCCTGCCTTGCGGCGGCGGACGAGGTCCACCTTGTGCCAGCGGCCGGGGTGGGAGAGGAAGTGCTGCATCCGCGCCCATTGGCCGGGCCGCTGCGGGATGCGTACGGGGAGCACGAGGTCGCCGCGCCTGCTGTCGGGTCCTCCGGTGAAGACGACGGCGAGGGGGCCGGAGTGGTCCCACCACGTCGCCTTCCGGGTGCCGGGCTTGCCCCCGGTGGTCAGCTTTCCGGTGGCGACACGGACTTTGGTCACGGTGGGCTTGGGTATCCGGCGGGGCTGCGTCAGCGCGTACCGGCCGCCTGAGGTGTAGCCCGCGGAGTGGCCGTGGAGGGTGCCGACCAGTCGGAAGGTCTCCCACTTGCTCTCGGTCGTGTGGGAGCGGGCGCGTCCGGGGATCCGGATGAAGTCGTGCCAGTCACCGACTTTCGGACGGCCGAAACGTTGGCCGGTGGTGTCGGGGAAGAGGTGCCGCTGCACCCCGTTCCACACCTCATCGGCCATGTGCATGGCCAGAGCTTTGCTGGCGTGGTGCTTGAGGTGCCCGGAGTCCTCCACATGCTTGTACGCGCAGCGTTCCAGGCCCTCGCGGGACAGGCCGAGGCGCTGCCGTACGGCCTTCGCCCCCTGCTGCTCCCGTTCGTGGCACGCGGCCCAGTAGGCGTCCACCTTGGCGCGGGCGTCGTGCTGGACGGCGCGCTTGAGCGACCACATCGCCCGGTACAAGCTGTCTAGTGCTGTGACCGGAAAGGTTCACCGGGTCACGGCGCCCGGCACGGCACCTCGCCGCGTTGTCGGACCACGGAAGTACGTCCAGTACGAACCGCGGTCCTCCGCCTTGCGATGCACCGCACCGAACACCGCGACCCGGCAAACCTTTCCGGCCGCAGCACTAGCCGAGCCAGTTCGACAGGGTCGGTGACGGCCAGCGGCAGTACCATCACCGACACGATCCCAGCGTCGGGCTTGGTCCACTTCGGGGCCTTGTTCTTCCCTCGGACCCTTCGCGTCTCGGTAGCCTGCATCATCGTCACCTCCCGCCGCCCAGGCTAGATGTGCAGATGCCCGGCATGTGGCGTAATAGCCAAGATGGCCGTCCCGGATGCCTATGGCGCCAGCAGGTCGTCTTCGCCCTCCTGGCCCGCGTCGCCGGCGCGTTCGATCCCAAGATCGAACACGCTTGAATTAGGGATCAAGGCTTATCCGTGCGGGGGATCTAGACTCGGGCGGGTCAGGCGAGGACCAGTCCGGGGGAGAGCCGAGTTGAGCAACATACCGGAGACCGGGCGCACACCCCGGGTCCAGAACCGGCTCGTCATGATCCAGATCGTGGTGTTCTCGCTGCTGCTGACCCTCGGCGGGCGTCTGTGGTACCTGCAGATACGCAACGGCCAGGAGTACACGGACGAGGCGAAGAACAACCACACCCAGCAGGTCGTCCAGCCCGCCGTGCGCGGCTCGATCCTCGACTCCCGCGGGATCCCGCTCGCCGACAACGAGACCCGCATGGTCGTCTCCGCCAGCCGCACCGAGCTCTCCAAGATGAAGGACCGCGGCAAGGGCGTCCTCACCGAGCTCGCCGGGGTGCTGGGCCTCGACGCGGAGGAAGTGGTCAACGGCGTCCGGCTGTGCGACTCCAAGACCCCCAAGCCCTGCTGGAACGGCTCCCCGTACCAGCCGATCCCCATCACCGACGAGGCGACGACCGACCAGGTCCTGGAGATCCGGGAGCACGCCGAGCAGTTCCCCGGCATCACCGCCGAGCCCACCGCCCTGCGCCGCTACGCCGGCCCCGACGGCGCCAACACCTCCCAGGTGCTCGGCTACCTCTCCCCGGTCACCGACGAGGAGATCACCAAGGCGAAGGGCTCCGACTCCCCGTACCTGCGCTCCGACCAGGTGGGCCGCAGCGGCCTGGAGCGCACCTACGACAAGGACCTGCGCGGCAAGGCGGGCATCACCCGCTACGAGGTGGACAACCTCGGCCGGATCCTCGGCGAGGGCACGAGCGACAAGCCCCAGCCGGGCGCCAACGTCGTGACCTCGATCGACTCGCGCGTGCAGGCCGTGGCCGAGCGCGAGCTGAACAACGCGATGATCGAGGCCCGCAAGGGCATCGACAAGAACAACACGGGCCGCCATTACGAGGCCGACTCGGGCGCCGTCGTGGTCATGGAGTCCAAGACCGGCCGGGTCGTCGCGATGGCCTCCAACCCGACGTACGACCCGAACGCCTGGGTCGGCGGGATCTCCGCGAAGGACTACGCCTCCCTCACCGACAAGGAATCGAACTACCCGCTGCTGAACCGCGCCATCCAGGGCCAGGCGGCCCCCGGCTCGATCTTCAAGGTGGTCTCCTCGACGGCCGCGGTCAACGCCGGCTACCCCTTCAACCGGCTCTACGGCTGCCCGAGCTCGTACTCGGTCGGCAGCCAGGTCTTCACCAACTTCGAGTCCCAGGGCTACGGCGACATCACCATCGGCAAGGCCCTGGAAGTCTCCTGCGACACCGTCTACTACGCCATCGCCGACAAGGAGTGGAAGAAGGACGGCGGCATCAAGCCCAAGGCCAAGCCCGGCGACTGGTTCTTCAAGACCGCCCACGAGTTCGGCCTCGGCAAGCGCACCGGCATCGACCTGCCCAGCGAGGTCCCGGGCCGGGTCCCCGACCGCCAGTGGAAGAAGGACTTCTTCGAGGCGAACAAGGCCGCCTGGTGCCGCGACGGCAAGAAGAACGGCTCGTACGCCGAGAAGATCGCCTACGAGAACTGCCGCCAGGGCAACCAGCTCCGCGAGGGCGACGCGATCAACTACTCCATCGGCCAGGGCGACACCCTCGTCACCCCGATCCAGATGGCCTCCGTCTACGCCGCCATCGCCAACGGCGGCACCCTGCACCAGCCCAGCATCGGCAAGGCCGTGGTCAGCGCCGACGGCGCCTCGGTCAAGGAGATCGCCCCGAAGGTGCAGGGCAAGCTCCCCATGAACGCCAAGCTCCGCAAGGACATCGACGGCGCCCTCGCCGACGTGGCCACCACCGGCAGCGCGGCCTGGCGGTTCGGCGGCTGGCCGCAGAAGCAGATCCCGATGCACGCGAAGACCGGTACGGCCGAGGTCCAGGGCAAGCAGACCACCTCGTGGTTCGCCTCCTACACCGAGGACTACGCGATCGTCATGACCATCTCCCAGGGCGGCACCGGCTCCGGAGCCTCGGGACCGGCCGTCCGCAACATCTACGAGGCGATGTACGGCCTCGACGAGAAGGGCGCCCAGGACCTGAAGAAGGCCCTGCTGCCCAAGCCGCAGAAGGAACTTCCGCCGGTCCGGCAGGAAAACCAGTGATTCCCGTGATTGCGGACAGAAACTGACCGCAAGGCTTCGTAACGTGGTTCTTGTCAGCAGGAGAGACACGCAGGACACACGGAACAGAAGGCGGTCAGGTCATGGCTCAGATTTCCATGGAGGTCCCCGGTGACGAGCGCGGCACGCTCCTCGCCTTCGTCGAGGCCCAGCGCGCGGCGCTGCGCGAGGCCGCGCAGGGGCTGACCGAGGAGCAGGCGGCGAGCAAGCCCAGCGTCAGCGAGCTCTCCCTGTCCGGGCTGCTCAAGCACGCGGCGAACTGCGAGGAGGGCTGGCTGCGGATGGCGCAGGGCGCGACCGAGTACCCGGAGGGCGACTGGGCCGACGGCTTCCGGCTGGTCGAGGGCGAGTCCATGCCTTCGGTGCTGGCGTACTGGGACGGGATCAGGCAGGAGACCGAGGCGTTCATCGCCGCGGTCCCCAGCCTCGACAACAGCTTCCCGCTGCCTCCGGCCCCGTGATTCCCGGCGGACGCGAAGGTCTCGATGCGCTGGGTGCTCCTGCACCTGGTGGAGGAGTTCGCCCGGCACGCGGGCCACGCCGACATCATCCGCGAGTCCATCGACGGCACCCGCGCCATGGGCTAGGCAGCCCCTTTCGGAGACGGCCTGGCCGCGGCGTTCCGGTCCTCGCCCCGACTCCGTGACGCCCCCGGCACCGGGACTTGCACCTCACGCGGCGTGAGGGACCAGGCTGGCCGCGTACCCGAGAAGAGGAGCGGAAAGCGATGGGCTACTCCGTGGGCCAGGTCGCCGGATTCGCCGGAGTCACGGTGCGCACGCTGCACCACTACGACGAGATCGGGCTGCTCTCCCCGAGCGGCCGCAGCCAGGCGGGACACCGGCGGTACGACGACGCCGACCTCGACCGGCTGCAGCGGGTCCTGTTCTACCGGGAGCTCGGCTTTCCGCTCGAAGAGGTCGCGGTCCTGCTGGACGACCCGGAATCGGACCCGGGGGAGCACCTGCGCCGGCAGCACGCCCTCCTGACCGACCGGATCGCCCGGCTCCAGCAGATGGCCGCGGCCGTCGAGCACGCCATGGAGGCGAAGAAGATGGGCATCAACCTCACGCCCGAGGAGAAGTTCGAGGTCTTCGGGGATTTCGATCCCGAGGAGCACGCCGAGGAGGCCGAGCGCCGCTGGGGCGACACGTACCGGGAGTCCGCCCGCCGGACCGCCTCGTACACCAAGGAGGACTGGCTGCGGATCCAGGCCCTGGCCGAGGACATCAACCGGCGGTTCGCCGCCCTCCTGGACGCCGGGACGTCCGCGGAGTCCGAGGAGGCCATGGACCTGGCCGAGGAGCACCGCGGCTGGATCAACGGCAGCTACTACTTCTGCACGTACGAGATCCACACCGGCCTCGGCGAGATGTACGTCGCGGACGAGCGGTTCACGGCGTACTACGAGGCCGTGCGGCCCGGGCTCGCGGTGTTCGTACGGGACGCGATCCTGGCCAACGCGGTCCGCAAGTCGTAGCGCCGGTCCCCTGGAACCAGGCGGGGGCGGTGTGCGTTCATAATTGGACGGACACCCCCCACCTGATCCAGGAGAGCCCGGAACCCGTGAATACGCTTGCGCTCGGCCCCGAGTGGATCTCCCCGGAGTACCTGATCGGGCAATTCGGCCTGGTCGGCACCCTGATCATCGTGTTCGCCGAATCGGGGCTCTTCGCCTTCCTGCCCGGCGACTCCTTGCTCTTCACGATGGGCCTGTTCGTCGCGAGCGGCGCCGTCAAGGAGCCGCTGTGGCTGGTGTGCACCCTGATCGTGATCGCCGCGATCATCGGTGACCAGGTCGGATACATGATCGGCAAGGTCTTCGGCCCGAAGATCTTCAACAAGCCGAACTCCAAGCTCTTCAAGCGCGAGAACCTCGACGCGGCGCACGAGTTCATGGAGAAGCACGGCCCCAAGGCCATCGTGCTCGCGCGCTTCGTGCCGATCATCCGCACCTTCGCGCCGATGGTCGCGGGCGCCACCGCGATGAAGTACCGCACCTTCCTGACGTTCAACGTCATCGGTGGCATCCTGTGGGGCGCGGGCGTCACGATCCTGGGCTACCAGCTCGGCCAGTTCGAGGTCATCAAGAACAACGTCGAGCCGATCTTCATCGGCATCGTCCTGATCTCGGTCATCCCGGTGGTCTTCGAGGTGCTCAAGTCCCGCAAGCAGAAGAAGGCGGCGGCGGCCGGCGGCACCGAGCCCGGCTCCGGCGAGGACCCGCAGGCCCCGGGCCAGCGCAGCGGCCGCCACGCGAAGCGCTAGGGCCCGCCCGAAGCCCCGTACGATGCCCCGCCGACCGGCACCCCGGTCGGCGGGGCATCGGCGTTCTAGAAGCCGCGGGTGCGCTTCGCCGCGCCGCGCTTGGCCGCACTGGCCGCGCCGGGGATGCGCATGAACAGGCGGGACGTCTCCGAGCCGAGGTTGACGCCGATCGCGATGGCCAGCGCGATGGCCGCGGCGTTCGTCAGCGAGCCCAGCCCCTCGTTCAGCCGGTTCTCGGCGATCAGCAGCAGCCCGTAGTACGTGGCCGAGCCGGGCAGCAGCGGGCCGATGGCGGCCGTGACGAAGGGGAGGGCCGAGGAGAACCGGTGCCGGGCGAGGAGCTGCCCGAAGAGGCCGACCAGTCCGGCGGCGATCGCGGTGGACGGCACCGCCGGCATGTTGGCGGCGTAGTGCAGGGCCCCGTAGATCACCCAGGCGATCCCGCCGTTCAGCGTCACGAACGACACGGTGGAACGTTCCTGCTGGAGCAGGATCGCGAACGTGAACACCAGAACCATCGAGGCGGCGATCTGGAGCAGCGGCCGCTGCTCGATCTGCAGCACGTCCTCCGGCTGCGGATTGGAGCCGAACTGGACGCCGACGTAGAGCACCACCAGGACGCCCATGATGATGCCGATGAAGAGGTACATCACCTCCAGCAGCCGGGCGGACGCGGTGATGTAGTAGCCGGTCAGACCGTCCTGCACGGCCGCCACCAGGGCACGCCCCGGGAGCAGGGCGAACAGCCCGCCGGTGATGACGGCCGAGGAGCGCAGGTCGAGGTCGGTCATCTTCAGCGCCACGCCCATCGCGGCCGGCGGCATCGCCGCGACCACGAACTGGTAGAACTCCGGCAGCCCGCGCCCGGCGCACAGCCAGGCCAGCCGGTCTCCGAGCACCGCCCCGAGTGCGGCTGCGAAGAACACCAGCACGCCACCGCCGACCAGCGTGGAGGCCGCGCCGGCGAGCAGGCCGGCGGCTCCCGTGAGCACCCAGCCGGGGTACGGGTGCCGGTTGCGGCGGATCTCGGCGAGCCGGCGGTACGCGTCCTCCAGCGAGATGTCGACCTCGTGCGCGGTGATGTCGTTGACGAGGCTGAACACGGCCGAGAGCCGGGTGTAGTCCGTGCCGCGGCGGCGGACGGTGCGGTTCGCCGACACGGGGTCGTCCACCAGGGAGGGCTGGTGGGTGATCGACAGCAGGGTGAAGGTGACGGTGGGCTCGCAGCGGTCCAGGCCGTAGCTGCGGGCCACGGCGAACATCGCGGCCTCCACGTCCTCGGCGCCCTCGCCGCCCGAGAGCAGCAGCTCGCCGATGCGCAGCGTCAGGTCGAGCACGCGCCCCACGGCCGGCCCGGTCTCCGCGGCCAGCCGCTGCGAGGGCTCCGGCACCGGCCGCACGTCGACCGGCATGCGCAGCACCGTGCGCATGCGGTCCTGCCAGGGGGACTCCTTCAACCGGGTGACGGGGAAGCCCGGAGAACCGGTGTAGGCCGGCGGGGAGTGGGCGGCGCTGTAGGTGTGCGGCGTGGCGAACGCGGAGCCCTCCGGCTCCACGGCGACCGACGCGAGCCCGTCGGGGACGGCGAACTCCGAGGTCGGCTGGTCCTCCTCGGTCGCCTCGGGGTCCACCCCGACCCCGTCCGGCACGGAGAACGCGCTGCGCGCCTCGTCCGACTTCGGCTTCCGGTCCTCGGACCCGGATCCCTCGCCCTCCGCCACGCGTCCTCCAGTCCCCGAGCCAGCCGGTATCAGTATGCGGAACCGTTCCATCCACGGCGAAACAGGAATCTGCCCCGCAGCTGAACTTTCAGCCGCAGGCGCCTTTCCAGCCGGGCGGGCCAGATCCGAGCCGGGCGGGCCAGATCCGAGCCGGGCGGGCCAGATACGAGCCGGGCTGACCAGATCCGAGCCGGGCTGACCAAATCCGGGCCGGGCCGACCAAATCCGGGCCGGGTGGGCCAGATCCGAGCCGGGGCCGGCCAAATCCAGCCTCGCCGGCGTTTGAGGCGCGGGGGTCCGGGGGCGGAGCCCCTGGGACACGCACCCGCACCCGGCACCCGCACCCCGCACCCGCACCCGGACACGACGACGGGCGGCACCCCGTTCAAGGGGGTACCGCCCGCGGTGTCACAGGGGGCCGACGGGGCATCCCGTCAGCCCCTCACCGAGCGGAGCTCAGTGCTGGCCGCCCTGGGCCTCGAGGCGCTTGTACGAGGCCTCGATCTCGGCCTCGGCCTCAACGCGGCCGACCCAGTTCGCGCCCTCGACCGACTTGCCCGGCTCCAGGTCCTTGTAGACCTCGAAGAAGTGCTGGATCTCCAGGCGGTCGAACTCGGACACGTGGTGGATGTCGCGCAGGTGCTCCACACGCGGGTCGGATGCCGGCACGCACAGCAGCTTCGCGTCGCCGCCCGCCTCGTCCGTCATGTTGAACATGCCGATCGCGCGGCACTTGATCAGGCAGCCCGGGAAGGTCGGCTCGTCAAGGATGACCAGCGCGTCCAGCGGGTCGCCGTCCTCGCCGAGGGTGTTCTCGACGAAGCCGTAGTCGGCCGGGTAGCTGGTCGAGGTGAAGAGACGACGGTCCAGACGGATCCGGCCGGTCTCGTGGTCCACCTCGTACTTGTTCCGCGAACCCTTGGGGATCTCGATGGTGACGTCGAACTCCACGTCCTGCTCCTCCATGATCAGCTTCAGCAGCTTGATTGCTTCGAGACTGCGTTGATTCGCCTGCGTGCGTGGCCGACCCGGCCCTGCCGGGTGGGGTGCCATGCTCGCGGCAAGACGCAATGGTTAAGTGTCCCTCACGCATATGTGTGATCGCGAAAGGGGCTGGTCCGAGGTGCCATTGGTGGTCAAGACCTGGCAGCTCATCGCGGTGTCGGCCGTCGCCGGCCTCGCCCTGTCGGCCGCGACGGTGGCCGCCGCGGGTCCCTGGGACTCCGGCCAGCGTAAGGCCGAGCGGGACAAGGCCGCCTCCTGGGGCCGTACGGGTGGCGCAGATCACGGTACGGACGCCCCCGCGGCGCTCCCGCAGGCGGCCCCCAGCGCCCCCGGAGTGCTCGCCGGCGTGCGCCCGGCCGGAGCCGGCTCCGGCGACCGGGCCGGAGCCGTGGACCCCGGCGCCCTCGCCGCCGCCCTGCGGCCGCTGCTCGCCGACCCCGCCCTCGGCACCGCCCGCGGCGCCTCCGTGATCGACACCGCCACCGGGCGGGTCCTCTACGAAGCCGGGGCCCGGCAGGCCATGACCCCCGCCTCCACCATCAAGATCGTCACCGCGGCGGCCTCCCTCGCGGCCCTCGGCCCCGACCACCGGATCCGCACCACCGTGACCCCCGGCTCCGCACCCGGCCGGATCATCCTGGTCGGCGGCGGCGACCCCTCGCTCACCGCCAAGAAGAAGGCCCCCGCCGGCTCCGGCGGCAGCCTCGTCGCCCTCGCCGCGGACACCGCGCAGGCCCTCAAGGCCGCCGACACCGCCTCCGTGGCCCTCGGCTACGACGACTCGCTCTACACCGGCCCCGTCGTGCACCCGATCGGCGAGAACCCCAACCTCGCGCCCGTCACGGCCCTGACCGCCGACGAAGGCCGCCCCGACAACTCCTTCTCCGGCCCCGTCAAGCGCAGCCAGGACCCCTCCCGCGACACCGCCCGGGCCTTCGCCGCCCTGCTCCGGGAACGCGGGGTCAAGGTCACCGGCGAACCCGCCAGGGCCAAGGCCGCCACCGGGGCCGTCCCGCTCGCCACCACCCTCTCGCCGCCGCTCGCCGGGCTCGTCGAGCGGATGCTGACCCACAGCGACAACGACATCGCCGAAGCCCTGGCCCGCCAGACCGCCCTCGCCTCCGGAGCACCCGCCAGCTTCGACGGCGTCGCCGGAGCCGTCGGCGCCAAGATCGCCGCCCTCGGAGTCGACACCGCCGGCTCCCGCTTCGCCGACGGCAGCGGACTCAATCGCGCCGACCGGGTCAGCGCCGGCCTGCTCACCGCCCTCCTCGCCAAGGCCGCCGACCCCCAGCGCCCCGAACTGCGGCCCGTCCTGACCGGACTGCCCGTCGCCGGATTCACCGGCACCCTGCGCACCCGCAACTCCGGCGGCTCCCCGGCAGCCGGCCTGCTGCGGGCCAAGACGGGCACCCTGAGCGGCGTGAACTCCCTCGCCGGCACCGTCGTCGACCCCACCGGCCGACTGCTCGCCTTCGCGTTCCTGACCGCGAACACCCCGGAGCCCGGCCCCGCCGAGAAGGGCCTCGACAAGCTCGCCGCCGCCGTGGCCACGGCTTCCTGACGATCCCGTCCGCTTCCTGGGGATCCCGCCCGCGCGCAGGTCCACGTACGGTTGACGCATGACGAGCTTCGGCGGTGCGGAGATGGTCGACTGGAACCTCGCGGTGGCGACCGCGACCAGGCTCGTGCGGCCCGGTCCGGAGGTGGGCCGGGACGAGGCACGGGCCGTCGTCGCCGAACTGCGCAGACACGCCAAGACCTCGGAACGGCACGTGCGCGAGTTCACGCGGATGATGCCCGAAGGCATGACCCCGGCCGACACCCCCGTCCTCGTCGTGGACCGGGCCGGCTGGGTCAAGGCCAACGTGGCGGGCTTCCGCGAGCTCCTGTCCCCCCTCCTCGGCAAGATGCAGGACCGCCGCTCCGGCACCCCCGGCGGCGCCGTGCTCGGCGCGGTCGGCGGCAAGGTCACCGGCGTCGAGCTGGGCATGCTGCTCAGCTTCCTGGCCTCCCGCGTGCTCGGCCAGTACGAGACCTTCGCGCCCGCCGGCCTCGACCTCCCGGGCTCGGCCACGGGCGGCCGGCTGCTCCTCGTCGCGCCGAACATCGTCCACGTCGAGCGGGAGCTGGAGGTGGACCCGCACGACTTCCGGCTCTGGGTCTGCCTGCACGAGGAGACGCACCGTACCCAGTTCACGGCCGTCCCGTGGCTCCGCGAACACCTGGAGGGCGAAATCCAGACGTTCCTCGGCGCCACCGAAGTGGACCCGATGACCGTCCTGGAGCGACTGCGCGAAGCCGCCCAGTCCTTCGCCGGCGCCCGCCCCGACGCGGAAACCGGAGACGAGGGCCGCTCCCTCGTCGAGCTCGTCCAGACCCCCGAACAGCGCGAGGTACTGGCCCGGCTCACCGCCGTCATGTCCCTGCTGGAGGGCCACGCCGACTTCGTCATGGACGGGGTCGGCCCCGAGGTCGTCCCCTCGGTCGCCGAGATCCGCGAGAAGTTCCAGCAGCGCAGGGCCAGCGGCGCGGGCCGGCTCGACGCCGCGCTGCGCAAACTCCTCGGCCTCGACGCGAAGCTGCGCCAGTACCGCGACGGCGAACGCTTCGTGCGCGCCGTCGTCGGCCAGGTCGGCATGGACGGCTTCAACCGGGTCTGGACCTCCCCGAACACACTGCCGACCAAGGCCGAGATCGCCTGCCCCGCGGACTGGGTGGCCCGGGTCCACCGCAAGGGGAGCGAGCAGAGCGAGGCGAGCGAAGAGGTGTGACCCAAGAGGCGTGAAGATGTCCCTCTGGGGGAAGCAGCGTCACCCGTCCGAGGGACCGTGGGGCGTGGAAGGGCGTGCGATGCTCGGGGAACGGCTCGGTTCTGTCACCATCGACGCACTCTGAGTGACAGCCCCTCCGCCCGCGGGGGGCGCCGGGCAGCACACCGGCACACCACCTCCCCAAGCCTCCCCAGCGCCTCCGAGGCACCGAACTCCACCGAAGGGCACCGGACATGGGTCCCCATCCTGCGGTCGCGGCGATACGCCTGGCGGTCCGCCGCGTACTCCACGACGTCCTCACCGACCTCACCGACCTCACCGACCGTCCCGCCACCACCCCCGCACCCCGGGTCGGCCGCCCCGGCCGCACCGTCGGATCCTCGGCCGGTGCCGCCCCCCACGACCCCCTCCCCGACACCGCCCCGCTCGTCCTCGTGGCCTGCTCCGGCGGCGCGGACTCCATGGCCCTCGCCTCCGCCCTCGCCTTCGAGGCCCCCAAACTCGGAATCCGGGCCGGCGGCATCACCGTCGACCACGGCCTCCAGGACGGCTCCGCCCTGCGCGCCGCCGAGGTCGTCTCCCGCATGACCGCGCTGCGCCTCGACCCCGTCGAGTCCGTCGCCGTGCGCGTCGGCCGCGACGGAGGCCCCGAAGCCGCCGCCCGCGACGCCCGCTACGCGGCCCTGAACGAGGCCGCCGACCGGCTGGGCGCCGTCGCCGTACTGCTCGGCCACACCCGCGACGATCAAGCCGAAACCGTCCTGCTGGGCCTCGCCCGCGGCTCCGGCATCCGCTCGCTCTCCGGCATGCCCGAAGTGTCCGGAGGCCCGGGAGGCTCCGGGGAGCCCGGCGCCCGGGGCCGCGGCCACCGCTACCGGCGGCCCTTCCTCCAGGTCGACCGGCAGACCGCCCGCAAGGCCTGCATGGTCCAGTCCCTCGCCGTCTGGGACGACCCGCACAACATCGACCCCGCCTACACCCGCTCACGGCTGCGCCACGAGGGCCTGCCCGCCCTGGAGAAGGCGCTCGGCAAGGGGGTCGTGGAGGCGCTCGCCCGCACCGCCCAGCTCTCCCGCGACGACGCCGACGCCCTGGACGCCTGGGCCGCCGACGCCGAGAGCGGCGTACGCGACGAAGACGGCCGCCTGGAGTGCGCCAAGCTCTACGCGCTGCCCCCCGCGGTCCGCCGCCGCGTGCTGCGCCGGGCCGTCGTCGCCGCCGGTTCCCCCGCAGGCTCCCTCTTCGCCCGCCACATCGAGGAAGTCGACCGGCTCATCACCGGATGGCGCGGTCAGGGAGCCATCAACCTGCCCGGCCGGGTCGAGGCCCAGCGGCAGGGTGGCAGACTGGTCATCCGGCAGGGCTGATTGGTGCTGAAACACGGCTGAGACCTCCGGGGTCACCCCCCGGAGCCCCAGCCGACAACGAAAGTGATGCGGGTGGACGAGAAGGACATGGGCAACGACCTCCAGTCGGTGCTCATCACCAAGGAAGAGATCGACGCGAAGCTGGCAGAGCTGGCCGCGAAGATCGACGCGGAGTACGCGGGCAAGGACCTGCTCATCGTCGGCGTCCTCAAGGGCGCGGTGATGGTGATGGCGGACCTGGCGCGCGCCTTGTCCACCCCGCTCACCATGGACTGGATGGCGGTGTCCTCGTACGGCGCCGGGACCCAGTCCTCGGGCGTGGTGCGGATCCTCAAGGACCTGGACACCGACATCAAGGACAAGCACGTCCTGATCGTCGAGGACATCATCGACTCGGGCCTGACCCTGTCGTGGCTGCTGTCGAACCTCGGCTCCCGCCAGCCGGCCTCCCTGGAGGTCGTCACGCTGCTGCGCAAGCCCGACGCCGCCAAGGTCGCGATCGACGTGAAGTGGGTCGGCTTCGACATCCCGAACGAGTTCGTCGTCGGCTACGGCCTCGACTACGCCGAGAAGTACCGCAACCTGCCGTTCGTCGGCACCCTCGCTCCCCACGTCTACGGCGGCTGATCCAGAGCCCGACAGGGGAACCCTGGAGCGTTTCCCGCCGTTGGAGCATGGAAAGGCGGGTCTGTCAGCCGTCCCATGAGGCCGCGGGTGACAATGCAGGGGTACATTCCGACGAACAGTCTTTACTCACAGCAGCATTTACCTACGGGCAGGAGGGACGGGGTGCCTAGCGCCCCGTATGGATGGACGTGAAGCGATACTTCCGTGGGCCGGTTATGTGGATCGTGCTGGCCGTCCTCGCCGTGGTCGTGTTGATGAACGTCGTCGGCTCCGGCGGCGGCTACAAGTCGGTGGAGACCAGCGAGGTCATCAAGGCGATCAACAGTGGCCAGGTGGACAGCGCCAAGCTCACCACCGGTGACAGCCAGATGATCAAGATCGAGCTGAAGAAGGACCAGAAGCTCGGCGACAACGACGGCACCAAGTTCCAGGCCAACTACATCGGGGACCAGGGCGTACAGCTCGCCCAGAACCTCCAGACCAAGTTCGAAGCCGGTCAGATCCCTGACGGATACTCCGTCACGCCGGACAAGACCAGCCCGTTCCTGAGCGTGCTGCTCTCGCTGCTGCCGTTCGTCCTCATCGTCGTCGTCTTCCTGTTCCTGATGAACCAGATGCAGGGCGGTGGTTCCCGGGTCATGCAGTTCGGGAAGTCCAAGGCCAAGCTCATCACCAAGGACACGCCGAAGACGACGTTCGCCGATGTCGCGGGCGCGGACGAGGCCGTCGAGGAACTCCACGAGATCAAGGAGTTCCTCCAGGAGCCGGCCAAGTTCCAGGCCGTCGGCGCCAAGATCCCCAAGGGCGTGCTGCTCTACGGCCCGCCCGGCACCGGTAAGACCCTGCTCGCGCGTGCCGTCGCGGGCGAGGCCGGTGTCCCCTTCTACTCGATCTCCGGATCCGACTTCGTCGAGATGTTCGTCGGTGTCGGTGCCTCGCGTGTCCGCGACCTGTTCGAGCAGGCCAAGGCCAACGCCCCGGCGATCGTCTTCGTCGACGAGATCGACGCCGTCGGCCGGCACCGCGGTGCGGGCCTGGGCGGCGGTCACGACGAGCGCGAGCAGACCCTCAACCAGCTGCTCGTCGAGATGGACGGCTTCGACGTGAAGGGCGGGGTCATCCTGATCGCCGCCACGAACCGTCCCGACATCCTCGACCCGGCCCTCCTGCGCCCCGGCCGCTTCGACCGCCAGATCGCGGTCGACCGTCCGGACATGCAGGGCCGTCTGGAGATCCTCAAGGTCCACCAGAAGGGCAAGCCGACCGCACCGGACGTGGACCTGGGCGCTGTCGCCCGTCGTACGCCCGGCTTCACGGGTGCCGATCTCGCCAACGTCCTGAACGAGGCCGCGCTGCTCACGGCCCGCTCGGACGGGAAGCTGATCGACAACCACGCGCTGGACGAGGCGATCGACCGCGTCGTGGCGGGTCCGCAGAAGCGGACCCGGATCATGTCGGACCGGGAAAAGAAGATCACCGCGTACCACGAGGGCGGACACGCCCTGGTCGCGGCGGCTTCCCCGAACTCCGACCCGGTGCACAAGATCACGATCCTGTCCCGCGGCCGGGCCCTGGGTTACACCATGGTCCTGCCCGACGAGGACAGGTACTCGACCACGCGCAACGAGATGCTCGACCAGCTCGCGTACATGCTGGGCGGGCGCGCGGCCGAGGAACTGGTCTTCCACGACCCGACCACGGGCGCGGCGAACGACATCGAGAAGGCCACGGCAACGGCCCGCGCGATGGTCACGCAGTACGGCATGACCGAGCGTCTCGGCGCGATCAAGTTCGGCGGAGACGCCACCGAGCCGTTCCTGGGCCGCGAGATGTCGCACCCGAGGGACTACTCGGAAGAGGTCGCCGCGCTGGTCGACGAAGAGGTCAAGAAGCTCATCGAGACCGCGCACAACGAGGCCTGGGAAATCCTGGTCGAGAACCGCGACGTCCTCGACAACCTCGTCCTCGCCCTCCTCGAGAAGGAGACGCTCAACAAGGAGCAGATCGCCGAGGTCTTCTCGACGATCGTGAAGCGCCCGGCCCGCCCGGCGTGGACCGGCTCCTCGCACCGCACGCCGTCCACCCGTCCGCCGGTGCTCTCTCCCAAGGAGCTCCAGCTGACGAACGCGGCGAACGGCACGTCCGCGGCCTCGGCCGTGTCCGTGGAGAAGTCCCCGGAGCCCTCCCCGGAGGAGCTCCCGGAGGCCTAGTACCTCCCGGAATGGAAGCCGCGCCCCCCAGGTTCTAGCCTGGGGGGCGCGGCACTTTCACGTGCCGGGCACCGTGCACACAGGAACGAGGAAGAGATGACCGACCCAGTGACCCTGACCGGTGGCGAGGGCACGATCGGCGAGTTCGACGAGAAGCGCGCCGAGGCGGCGGTCCGCGAGCTCCTGATCGCGGTCGGCGAGGACCCGGACCGCGAGGGGCTCCTGGAGACGCCGGCCCGGGTGGCGCGGGCGTACAGGGAGATATTCGGGGGTCTGTGGCAGAAGCCCGAAGAGGTGCTGACCACGACGTTCGACCTCGGCCACGACGAGATGGTCCTGGTGAAGGACATCGAGGTCATGAGCAGCTGTGAACATCATTTGGTGCCATTCGTCGGAGTTGCCCATGTTGGGTACATTCCGTCCGTCGATGGCAAGATCACTGGTCTGTCGAAGCTGGCCCGGCTGGTGGACGTCTTCGCGCGTCGCCCCCAGGTGCAGGAGCGGCTGACCACGCAGATCGCGGACTCCCTGATGGAGATCCTGGACCCGCGCGGGGTCATCGTGGTCATCGAGTGCGAGCACATGTGCATGACCATGCGCGGCGTCCGCAAGCCGGGCGCGAAGACCATCACCTCGGCCGTCCGCGGCCAGCTCCGCGACCCCGCGACCCGCAACGAGGCGATGAGCCTGATCATCGCCCGCTAGCCGGATTGTCAGACCCGCCCCATAACGTCGTCGATCAGGTGATTCACGCACTGATCAGGGGGCGGGATGGGTGGGCTGCCGAGCAAGCAGATCGTGAATGGAGCCGATGGGTCCGCTCAGGCGAGATCCATCGGCGTGGGCGACCGGCTCTGGACGTTGGACGGTGACAGGACCGTGCACACGGCCGTTCTGGGGGTGACGGCCGTGAAAGCCCGCGAGGTCGTCGACGTGGTCACGGACGGTCAGACGTTCACCGTGGCGCCGGACCAGTTGCTGGGTACCCATGACGGGTGGATTCCGGCCCGCTACGCGATGGGCAGCGTCGTGGTATGGACTCCGCCGCGCAAGCTGTGCCGCATGCGCCTGACGATCGGGCCCGGCTACGCGTTCGGTTACCTGGTGGGTGCCACCTGCGCCGACGGAACGGTCGGCAAGAACTATGTGTCCCTGGTCGTGAACGATCAGGGCTTCGCGGCCAAGTACGCGGAGTGTCTGACCGCAGCGACTGGTCTCCCCGCCAGGCTGGAAGCCGTGACAAGGCCGTCCGGCTTCCTCCAGCGCGACGCTCCGGGGTTCCGCGTGCGCGTGGTCTCTTCGTACCTTGCCGACGTCCTGCGGCAGTACGTGGGGGGAGATGCGCACCACCTGCGGCAGAGGTTTCCTCGCGTCGTGCTGAAAGACCTCGCCACCTTCGAAGGCTTCCTGGACGGCTACGCAGACGGCGATGGCTTCCGCCACAAGCACTGGGATGGGCGGACGGTTACCAGCGCCAACGTGCCGTTCCTGGCGGAGCTAGCTGTGATCATCGGGGCTCGCTTCACACCGCTGAGCGGGAGGGCATCGCGGCTGGTGGTCACCGACCGCTGGCAGAGGCGCGGCACCTTCGTAGCGGAACAGCACCCCATGCACCTCGTGGAGCGGCAGTCGGCGACGGTCTCCGAGGTCCGGCCGCACGCTGCCATCGGCGCGAAGCCGTTCACCCTCTACACCTACCGGCTCGATCCCCACCCGGGCTTCCTGGTGAGCGGGCACCTGGTCCGGGCACGGGGGTGAGCGGATGCGGCCGTCGTGGGTGGGTGGAAGCATCGGGGCCATGGAATACAGGGTTGCCGTTGAGGCGGACGCACCGGCCATGGCGGGGATCTTCGCCGCCAATCACCACGATGCGCTGAGCGAGGAGGAGCGGTCCCGGCAGGGGTTCGTGCAGGGGGCCCTCGATGTGGATGCGCTGCGGGTGATGGCCGAGGGCGGGGGGCTGCTCGTCGCGGACGACGGCGGGGAGATCGCCGGGCTGCTCGGGCTCGTGCCGGCGGAGAGCGTGCCGGGGCCGCCGGCGCCCGTGCGGGCGCTGCTCCGGGCCCAGGATTCCCTGCTGTGGGACGGGAAGCCGCTCGGGTCCCTGCGCTGGCTGCTCTACGGGCCCGTCGTGGTCGCGGCCGCGTACCGGGGCCGGGGGATCGCCCGGGGGCTGTTCACCACCGCGCTGGAGGCCGCCTCGGGGCGGGCCGAGGTGATGGTGGCCTTCATCGAGATGACGAACCGGGCCTCGTGGACGGTGCACGTCGACGGGCTGGGCATGACCCCGCTCGGAGAGTTCGACCTCGACGGCCGCGCCTACGGTGTGGTGGGCGCGGCCTGCCCGGCGGCTTAGGCGCGCGCCGGGGCCTCGGGTGCGGGGTCCTCGTCGTCCGGGAGTTTCAGGACGTGTTCCAGGAAGAGGGCCGCTGCGATGACCGCCGCGCCCGCCAGGACCGAGAAGCCGGCGTACCAGGTCTGGTCGCGGCGGGCGGGGACGTCCATGGCGGTGGTCAAGAGGAAGACGCCGACGCCGCCGTAGGCGCCCGCTACCAGGGCCGCCACCAGGGCGCTGGCCTGGCCGAAGACCACCGCGCGGGCCGCCATCAGCGGCTCCACGCCCTTGGCGCCGGGCACGCGCTCGCGCTGGGCCTTCAGGCGGGAGCGCAGCGACAGGGCCGTCGCCAGCAGGACCACCGCGATGGCGCCGAGCACGATGGGCGCGGCCACGGGGACGCCGGGGAGCGTGCCGTACGCGTTCCACAGCCGGGCTCCGGCCCAGGACAGCACTGCCGCGATCGCGAAAATGCCCGCCAGGACCGCCGGCCTCAGTTGCTTCACGTACGCCTCTCCCGCCATTCCCCAGCGCCCGCTCTCCGCGCGTGCGTATCCGGTGATCCTATTCGGGGAGGCGCAGTTCCAGGTCCGTGCGCTGGGTGAGTCCGGACAGGCCGACCGCCGCCAGGAGCGCGGCGACGGGCCCGTGGCCCGGGATCTGCGCTTCGGGGTCGATGTCGTTCCAGGGGGCCAGCACGAAGGCGCGCTGGTGGGCGCGCGGGTGCGGGAGGGTGAGGTCGGGGTCGGCGGAGACCACGTCGGCGTAGGCGATGATGTCGACGTCGATCGTCCGGGGCCCCCAGCGCTCCTCGCGGACGCGGTCGAAGGCTTCTTCGATGGCGTGGCCGCGCTCCAGCAGCGAGCTGGGGGGCAGGGTGGTCTTCACCGAGATGACCGCGTTGAAGTACGCGGGCTGCGAGCCGGGCTCCACGCCCCACGGCTCCGTCTCGTAGACGGGGGAGACGGCCTTGACCCGCAGACCCGGAGTGTCGCCGAGGGCGTCGATGGCGCCCTGGAGGGTCTCCAGGCGGTTGCCCAGGTTCGCGCCGAGCGCGACGACGGCCCACTTGGGGTTGGACAGGGTGACGTCTGCCGCGTCGACGGCCTCGACCACGGAGGCGGGTACGGGCTGGACCGTGGGGTCGCTCTGGGCGTTCATTCCGTTGTTCACGCGCGGCTCCGGGTGATCGTGATGGTCACGTCGTCGAAGGGGACGGTGATCGGCGCGTCCGGTTTGTGGACGACGACCTCCACCTGGGCGACCGCCTCGTGCTTGAGGCACTGCTGGGCGATCCGCTCGGCGAGGGTCTCGATCAGGTCCACGGGCTCGCCCTGGACCACGCCGACGACTTCTTCCGCGACTACCCCGTAGTGCACGGTCTTAGCCAGGTCGTCGCCCGCCGCCGCGGGACGGGTGTCGAGGTGGAGCACCAGGTCGACGATGAAGGTCTGGCCTTCCTCGCGTTCCCGGGGAAGACGCCATGGTGCCCGCGAGCCTTGAGGCCGCGCAGCGCGACACGATCCACGCGAATCACTCCTGCTTTTCGTAGGTGCTTCCGGTCCGGGACTCCCCGGATCCATGGCCGTAGCCGAGTGCGGTCGGCGTCGTCCATCTTCGAATTTACCTGCGAAATACCTCGGAGCCCGACGCAGGGGGTCAGGAGGGGTCTTCGTCCTCGTCCTCGTCGGAGTCCGTGAGCACGGGAGAACCGTGGTGCGACCAGAGCCGCCAGCCCTCCGGTGTGCGTCGGAACACATTCGTGGCGACGACGAGCTGGCCCACGAGCGGGCCCAGTTCACCGCCGTCCTCGGCGGGTCCGCCGCTGAGGATGTTCTCGGTGCAGGTCACCAGGGCGGTGTCGCCTATGACGGTGACCTTGGTGTCGGTGAGGAAGAACTGGATGTACTCGGTGTGCGACATGATCAGCGCGTAGGAGCGCAGCACTTCGCCGCGTCCCGACAGCACCGGCCAGCCCGGGTGCACGCAGGAGATCTCGTCTTCGAGCCAGAGCGCCGACAGCGCGTCGAAGTCCCCCCGCTCCATGGCCTCGTAGAAGGCCGTGTTGACCTCTTCGACGGATTCGATGTCGGTACGGCTCACCGTGCCCCTTCCTCGTTGCTACGGGACGTACGCAGTGCCCCTTCCACGGCGCGGGCCACCCGAACCGCGTCGGCGCTCGCCCGTACCTCGTGGACCCGTACGGCCCAGGCGCCCTGGGAGGCGGCGAGGGCGGAGACGGCGGCGGTGGCGGCGTCGCGTTCGCGGGCGGGCGGCGGGGAGGCGTCGTCGGCGCCGGCCAGCACCCGGCCGAGGAAACGCTTCCGCGAGGCGGCCACCAGCAGCGGGAAACCGAGGGCGCGCAGCTCTCCGAGGTGGGCGACCAGGGCCAGGTCGTGCTCGGCGTTCTTGGCGAAGCCCAGACCGGGGTCGACGAGGAGCCGTTCGGGGGCGATGCCGCCGGTGACGACGGCGTCGATGCGGGTGCGCAGTTCGGCGGTGACCTCGGCGAGGACGTCCTCGTAGACGGCGAGGCTGTTCATGCCGTCGCTGAATCCGCGCCAGTGCATGACGACGAAGGGCACCTCCGCGGCGGCGACGGCCGGGATCATGCCGGGGTCGGCGAGGCCGCCGCTGACGTCGTTGACCAGGGTGGCGCCGGCGGCGACGGCCTGCGCGGCGACGGAGGCGCGCATGGTGTCGACGGAGACGACGACTCCTTCGGAGGCCAGGCCCCGGACGACGGGGACGACCCGGCGCAGCTCCTCCTCCTCGTCGACGCGGGAGGCGCCGGGGCGGGTGGACTCGCCGCCGACGTCCACGAGGTCGGCGCCCTGGGCGGCGAGGTCGAGGCCGCGCTTGACGGCGGCGGTGGTGTCGAACCAGCGGCCGCCGTCTGAGAAGGAGTCGGGGGTGACGTTGACGACGCCCATGACCGCGCAGCGGTCCCAGTCGGGGAGGCCTGTCACCAGGCCCCTGGGGGCGGGGCCGCGGTTCGTGTTCATGGTTCCCAGGGTAGGGCCCGGGTTCAGGCTGCCTGGATTTCGCGTTCCGGCTGGGCGGGAACGACCGTCGGGGTCTGTACGCGGTGGTGGGCGCAGGTGCGGACCGGCTTGGGGCGCCGGCGGCCGGCGAACAGGCGGGGCAGGGCCAGCGTGACGAAGCCCTCGGCCTGCATCGCGGCGAAGCCGATGCGGGGCAGGTCGCGGGTGGTGCGGAAGACCACGAAGCGGGGCTCCCAGCGGGGCCGGAACTTCGCGTTGAACTTGTACAGCGACTCGATCTGGAACCAGCGCGAGAGGAACACCAGCAGGCTGCGCCACATCCGCAGGACCGGGCCGGCGCCGATCTTCTCGCCGCGGGCCAGGGCCGAGCGGAACATCGCGAAGTTCAGGGAGACCTTCTCGATGCCGAGCGCCGGGGAGGCCTCCAGGGAGGCGACGATCAGCAGCTCGTTCATGCCGGGGTCGGCGGCGCGGTCGCGGCGCATCAGCTCCAGCGACATGCCGTCCTTGCCCCAGGGGACGAAGTGCAGGACGGCTTTGAGGTCGCCGAAGGGGGAGGTGTCGCCCTCCTCGACGCGGTGGGCGGTGGCGATGTAGCAGTCGCCGTCGCCGGGGTCGCCGACGCGGCCCAGTGCCATGGAGAAGCCGCGTTCCGTGTCGGTGCCGCGCCAGGCGTCGGCGGCGCCGCGCACCTGCTCCAGCTCGGTCGCGGTCAGCTCGCTGACCCGGCGGACCTTGGTGGTGTAGCCGTTGCGCTCGATGCGCTTCACCATCTGCCGGACGTTGCGCATCGCGCGGCCGGCGAGGGAGAAGTCCTTGACGTCGACGATCGCCTCGTCCCCGAGCTCCAGGGCGTCCAGACCGGTCTCGCGGGTCCAGACCTCGCCGCCGGTCTCGCTGCAGCCCATGACGGCGGGGGTCCAGGAGTGGGTCTTGGCCTCCTCCATGAACCGTTCGATGGCGCCGGGCCAGGCCTCGACGTCGCCGACGGGGTCGCCGGAGGCGAGCATCACGCCGGAGACCACGCGGTAGGTGACGGCGGCCTTGCCGCTGGGGGAGAAGACGACGGCCTTGTCGCGGCGGAGCGCGAAGTGGCCGAGCGAGTCGCGGCCGCCGTGCCGGGTCAGCAGCTCGCGCAGCTTGACCTCGTCGTCGGCGGTGAGCCGGGCGGCCGGGTGCTCGGGGCGGAAGGCCAGGTAGATGGTGGTGACGGCGGTCAGCATGCCGAGGGCGCCCAGCGAGTAGCCGACGGTCCAGGACACCCGGCCGGCGTAGTCGACGGGACCCTCGAAGCCGAAGAGCCCGTAGACGACGTGGCTGATCTGTTCGTAAACACCCGGATTGCCTACAACGCGGCCGGGGTGCGAGTTGACGATGACCAGACCGAGGCCGATGGAGCCCGCGCTCATCAGCACGAAGTTGGCGAGCGCCTTCCAGCGGCTGCGCGGGTCGGGCAGCGCCTTGAATTCACTCTGGTGGCGCAGCAGGAGCGCCAGGAGCACCGCCGCGATGACCACGCCGAGGACCGAGTGGCGGTACGTGAACTGCGCGACGGCGCCCGCCGGCAGCAGCACGACCGCGGCCCGCCAGGCGCGGCGCTTGCGGCGCTTGAGCCCGTGGGCGAGCAGCAGCAGCAGGACGCCGGCGCTGATGGCCAGGGCTGCGGCGAAGGGACCGACGGAGCCGGGCAGCACCTCGGTGACCGCGTGGATGCGGCTGTGCCGGAACCGCGGGAAGACTCCCGCGGCGATGTCCAGCAGGCCGACGACCGTGACGGCGGTGCCCACGATCCCGGGGACGGACTCCGGTCGTGGGCCTCGGAGGATTCGGCTGACAGGCTTCGGAACCTGTCCCGACTTATCGCCATCTATCCTGCTAGACATCGCTTCCCGTTGCTCCGCGAGAGATCATGTGGCCGAAGGCCGCTGGGGCCTTCGTTGGGTGGTGCGTCCACTAGGACGACATCGAAGGGGAGCGGGTTCACTCATCCTCGAGAAAAAATCTAGTCCTGCCATAGAAAGTCGACTGACTGCTCATGGGTCTCACCAGTAATACGGTTCTGGCGCTGGCCGTCCTTGTCGGTGTGCTGCTGTTCGCGGCCACGGTGTGGTTCTGGCCGAAGCTCTCGGGCCGCTCCTGGCGCTCGGTCCTCGGCCGGATCGGCCTCCTGCTGGCGACGCAGCTGGCCCTGTTCGCGGCGATCGGTCTCGGCGCGAACAAGTCGTTCCTGTTCTACGGGTCCTGGGCCGACCTGTTCGGCCAGGAGACCTCGATCGGCAAGGTCGTCGACCATTCGATGAGCAGTGCCGACATCAAGGTCGTCGACAAGCAGCAGCTCGACGTGCCCGGCGGGGCCAAGCCGCCCGTCGGCGGGCAGATCCTGAAAGTGGCGATAACCGGCCAGCAGTCGAAGATAACGACGATGGGCTTCGTGTGGCTGCCGCCGGAGTACTTCCAGCCGCAGCACAAGGAACAGAACTTCCCGGCCTCCATCGTCCTCACGGGTTACCCGGGGATGGCGGAGAACCTGATCAAAGGGCTGGACTACCCGATGACGGCCTTCAGGCAGGCCAAGACGGGCAAGATGAAGCCGATGATCCTGGTCATGCTCCGTCCGACCCCCGGTTCGCGCGACACCGAGTGCGTGGACATACCCGGTGGCCCGCAGACCGAGACCTTCTACGGCCAGGACCTTCCCCGCGCCATCCAGAGCACCTTCCGGGTCGGCAAGAAGCCCGAGAACATGGGCTTCATCGGCAATTCCACGGGCGGTTACTGCGCGCTGAAGATCGCCGCGCACTACCCGAAGACCTTCGGTGCCGCCGCGGGGCTGTCCGCGTACTACGAGGCCGCGGACGACCCGACGACCGGTGACCTCTTCCACGGGGACGACAAGCTGAAGGCGCGCGCGAACGTGCTGGAGTCGCTGAAGGCGAAGCAGCCGTCCGGTACGTCGTTCCTGGTCACCAGCAGCGAGAAGGGCGAGCCGAACCTCGCCGGCACGAAGAAGTTCATCAAGCTGGTCAAGGGCCCGGACCGGGTCTCCTCGATCATCCTCGACAGCGGCGGCCACAACTTCAACACCTGGCGCCGCGAGATC
The DNA here is from genome assembly GCF_049310065.1 of Streptomyces tatrensis. Classification (NCBI taxonomy): domain Bacteria; kingdom Bacillati; phylum Actinomycetota; class Actinomycetes; order Kitasatosporales; family Streptomycetaceae; genus Streptomyces; species Streptomyces tatrensis. The sequence goes on from NZ_JBMDLB010000011.1 coordinate 5,392,241, forward strand.
CCGCCGATGCTGGTGTGGATGAGCGGCAGGATCCAGGCGTAACACGTGCCGAGGGGGCTCAGGCCTCCTGCAACCGGGCGCGGCGCAGGGCCCGGTGCACCCCCTCCGGGGTGAGTACGCCGATCAGCTCGCCGGATTCGGGATGCGTGACCCCGATCCGCCCCGAGTCCTCCTGGAGCAGCAGCGCGAGCGCCTCGCGCAGACTGGCCCCCAGCGCCACTCCGGCGGTGGGGGCCTTTCCGTCGGCGGAGGCCAGGTGGGAGGGGTCGCCCAGGTCGGTCAGGTCGGCTTCCGCCACGGCGGTGACGGCGAGGCGCTTCAGCCCGCGGTCGGAGCCGACGAACCCGGCCACGTAGTCGGTCGCCGGGGCGCCCAGTACCTGCGCCGGGCTGGCGAACTGCTCGATGGTGCCCGCTCCGTAGACCGCGATGCGGTCCCCGAGCCGGACCGCCTCCTCCAGGTCGTGCGTGACCAGCAGGATGGTCTTGCGCACGGTCTGCTGGAGCGTCAGGAACTCGTTCTGCAGCCGCTCGCGCACCACCGGGTCCACCGCGCCGAACGGCTCGTCCATCAGCAGCACCGGCGGGTCCGCGGCGAGCGCCCGGGCCACGCCGACGCGCTGGCGCTGCCCGCCGGAGAGCTGCTCCGGGTAGCGGCCGCCGTAGACGGCCGGGTCCAGGCCGACCAGGTCGAGGAGTTCCGCGGCCCGCGCGCGGGCCTTGGCCTTGGGGGTGCCGATGAGCTGCGGCACGGTGGCCGTGTTCTCCAGCACCGTCTTGTGCGGGAACAGCCCGACCTGCTGGATGACGTAGCCGATGCGGCGGCGCAGTTCGACCGGGTCGGCCTCCGCGATGTCCTCGCCGTTCAGGAGGATCCGGCCGGAGGTCGGCTCGATGAGCCGGTTGACCATCTTCATGGTGGTCGTCTTGCCGCAGCCGGACGGGCCCACCAGGGTGACCAGTTCGCCCTCGGCGACCTCGAAGGACAGGTCCGCGACCGCCGTGGTCCCGTCGGGGTAGCGCTTGGTCACTTGCTCGAATCGGATCACACGGCCATCTTTCCCTACCCGCGGGGTCCGTTTGTGAAGGGCGTGTTGCCCGCGTGCGAAGGATTCCGGCCATTGTCCGTGCCGGGGGTTATGGTCGCTCCTACGTACGATCGGTGACGGGGGGTGAGGGGCGATGGCCGGGCAGAGCTGCCTGGTGGCGAACGACTGGATCTGCTGGGAGTACGTCACGTCCCGCTCCCAGGAGCTCACCGACGCCACCCTCGAGCACGTGTGGATCACCGGCGTCTCGGTGCTGATCGGCATCGCCGTGTCGGTCCCGCTGGCACTGCTGGCCCGCCGCGGCCGCCACTGGGCGGCCCCCGTCCTGGGCCTCACCACCCTGCTCTACACGGTCCCCTCGCTGGCCATGTTCTCCCTGCTCCTGCCGGTCTTCGGGCTCTCGGCGGCGCTGGTGGTGACCGGCCTGGTGCTGTATTCGCTGACCATCCTCGTGCGCAACGTGCTGGCCGGTCTCGAAGCCGTACCCGAGGACGTACGGGAAGCCGCGCGCGGGATGGGGTACGGCCCGGGCAGGCTGCTGTGGCAGGTCGAGCTGCCGCTGGCGCTGCCCGCCCTGCTGGCCGGCGTACGGATCGCGACCGTCTCCACGGTCGCGCTGACGACCGTCGGCTCCATCGTGGGCAAGGGCGGCCTCGGCAATCTCATCGCACCCGCCGTGAACAGCTCGTTCAAGGCCCAGGTGCTCACCGCCTCGGTGCTGTGCGTGCTCCTCGCGCTCGTGGCGGACCTGGCCCTGCTCGGCGTCCAGCGGCTGCTGACGCCGTGGACCCGCGCGACCCGGGCCACCCGTAGGACGCGCGCCGTGCGCGCCACCGAGGTCAGCGCGGGAGCCGTCTGATGGGAGTACTGGGACAGGCCTGGGACTGGCTGGCCGACGGGGCCAACTGGGCCGGGGAGAGCGGGGTGTGGCACCGGCTCGGCGAGCACGCGTACGTCAGCGGGGTCGCCCTGGCGCTGGCCTGCGCGCTCGCCCTCCCGGTCGGACTGTGGCTCGGCCACCTCGGCAAGGGCGGCGGCCTCGCCGTCAACGTCTCCAACATCGGGCGGGCCGTCCCGGTCTTCGCGGTGCTGGCGCTGTTCATGGTCTCCCCGCTGCGCAATGCCGGGTACGTGCCCACCATCGCCGCGCTCGTCCTCTTCGCCATCCCGCCGCTGCTGACCAACGCCTACGTCGGCATGCGCGAGGTCGACCGCTCGGTGGTGGAGGCCGCGCGGGGCATGGGCATGTCCGGCCGCCAGCTCTTCTGGCGGGTGGAACTGCCGCTCGCGCGCGGACTGGTGATGACCGGGCTGCGCTCGGGAGCCGTGCAGGTCATCGCCACGGCCACGATCGCCGCGATGGTCGGCCAGGGCGGGCTCGGCCGGATCATCACCGCCGGCTTCAACACGTACAACACCCCGCAGGTCGTCGCGGGCGCCCTGCTGGTCGCGGCGCTGGCCCTGCTCGTGGAGGGCGCGCTGGTGGCGGCCGACCGGCTGCTGCCGGGCGCGGCCACCCGCGCGACCACCCGCTGAGCGGGCCCCGACACGCCGGCCCACCCCTTGTTGGCCCACCCCTTGAAGGAGATTGAGATGAGCAAGTCCACGCGCGCCCTCGGCGCGGCCCTGGGCGCGGTCGCCCTGACCGCATCGCTCGCCGCGTGCGGCGGCGACAGCCTGGAGAAGACCAAGGACGGGGGCTCCTCCGCCGCCGCTTCCGGGTCGTCCGAGGGCGCCAAGGGCGGCAAGCTGGTGATCGGCGCCGCCGGCTTCACCGAGTCCAACGTGCTGGCCGAGCTGTACGCGCAGGTCCTGGGGGACGCGGGCTACGAGACGTCGATCACCACGGTCAACAACCGCGAGCTGTACGAACCCTCGCTGGAGAAGGGCGAGATCGACGTCGTCCCGGAGTACGCGGCGACCCTCGCGGAGTTCCTCAACGCCAAGGTGAACGGCTCCAAGGCGCCGACGGACAAGCCGGTCGCGTCGAGCGACGTGGCGGCGACGGTCGCGGCCCTGGAGAAGCTGGCGGGCCCGCTGGGGCTGAAGGCGCTGCCCGCGGGCTCGGCGGTCGACCAGAACGCCTTCGCGGTCAGTAAGGAATTCGCCACGAAGAACAATCTCAAGACCCTTTCCGATCTGGGCAAGTCCGGTCTGAAGGTGAAGATCGCGGCCGGTGACGAATGCGCGGTGCGGCCCTTCTGCGCACCCGGATTGAAGACGACATACGGAATCGACGTTTCCGGTATTGACCCCAAGGGCGTCGGAACCCCGCAGGCCAAGCAGGCGGTGAAGGACGGCGCCGACCAGCTCGTCCTGACCACCACCACGGACGCCACCCTCGACAGCTTCGGCCTGGTCCTGCTGGAGGACGACAAGAAGCTCCAGAACGCCGACAACGTGCTCCCGGTGGTCAACGCCAAGGACGCCGGCGCCCCCGAGATCGCGGCCGCCCTCGACAAGATCACCAAGGCGCTCACCACGGCCGACCTGGTCGAGCTGAACCGCAAGGTCGACGCCGAGCGCGCCAAGCCGGCGGATGTCGCCAAGGCCTATCTGGAGTCCAAGGGCCTTCTGAAGAAGTAGGAGTTGCGCCTTTCGTGCGCCGGGTGCGGTAACTGCTCGGGAACAGATTCCCGGGCGGCTACCCCACACCCCGTCCACTCCCTGTAAATTTCAGGCCATGCCCCGTGGACGCCACCGCAATCCCGAACCCCTTCACCGGCTGCTCACGCCGACGGCCGTCGCCGGTGTGTCCGTAGCCGGCGCCGGAGCCGCCTGGCTGCTCGCGGAACCGATGGCGCTGCGCCTGCTCGTGGCGCTCACCGCGGCCGTCGGGCTGGCCGGCGCCGTCGTCATGCGCTCGTGGGACCTGTCGGCCGGCCGCCGGGTCAGCGAGCTCGGGCGCGAACGGGTCAAGGACGAGTGGCGCACCGACGAGCGGATAGCCGAGCTCGAATCCGACCTCGAAGAGGCCCGGGTGCTGCGCGGCAAGCTCGACGCCAAACTGCGCGCCAAGCGGGTCGAACTCGCGGGCCTGCGCGGGGAGCACGCGGCGCTGCTGCGCCGCTACGCCACCGCGGAGACCGAGCGGGCGAGCGCCCTGGAGGGACGCCGGCTGCTGGCCATCGAGGCCGCGGCCCCGGCGGCCCGGGCCGCTTCCGCAGCCGCGGGGCAGAAGGAACTTCCCGCGGTCTCCGAGGAGCGCACCAGCGCCGGCGCCGCCACCTCGGTGGGCTTCGCCCGCGCCCACGCCGCGCTCGCGGCGCTGGCCGACAAGGTGGCGAAGGCCGCCGACGGCGACGGGCCCGCCCCGGAGCCCCGGCGCGGCCCGGCCGCGCTCCCGGCGGCCAAGGCGGCCCCGGGCGCCCGCGCCCTCCCGGCGGCTTCCGCCGCCCCCGCTGCCCCGGCAGCCCCGGCCGGCCCCACCACCCTGGCGAAGCCCGCCGCGCTGGAGTCGCACTCCCGCCCCGTGCTCGCCGGCCCGGTGCCCGTGGGTCCGGCGGCCGCCGTCCCCGCGCGCCGGCTCGCCGCCGCGGTGGCCCCGTACGCAGCGCACCGGCGGCCGACCTCGCGCGTCGAGGGCGGCTTCGACTTCTTCGGTACGAAGACGGCCGCGCAGGCCCGCGCGGTCATCGAGTCCGTCCAGAACGAGGATCTCGCCGACGTCGTCGGCGCGGAGGCCCTCGCCGTCCACCAGGCGGAGTCCGCCCGGGTCGGGGCGGCGCCGGCGGCCCTGGCCGGCACCGTCGAGGCGCCCACCGACGAGCAGCGCGCCGTGGGCCAGGTCATCGACCTCACCGCGCACGACGAGACCGAGCCGATCGACGTGGTCCAGCTGCGCGCGGCGAGCTCCTAGAACACCGCGAGCTCCTGGCGTACTGGGGGCTCCTGGCGCACCGGGAGTTCCTAGCGCACCGCGGTCTCCTGGCGCGGTCCCGTCCCGCGGCCCAGTGAGTCGAACCAGCGAGCCGCCTGGGGCGCCGAGCGGATCGCCGAGACGAAGTGATCGGCGTCCGCCCCTTGGTCGACGACCTTCGCCCGGACCCCGTGGCGGGCCAGATCGGCGGCGCAGGCACGGGTGTTGCCGAACGGGACGTCGGTGTCGGCGGAGCCTGCGTAGAGGCGGACCGGCACGGCGGGCTTCCAGGCGCAGGCGTCGTCGTTGGCGCGCACGGCCGCCTTCAGGGCCCCGCGCGGGGCGCGGACGTTCTCGTACCACTCCGGGGTGAGCAGCTCCTCCGGCGTTGCGGGGAGCGCGGCCACGATGTCCTCCTCCCGGTGGTTCCCGTCGAACAGACTTTCCACAGCCTGTGCATAAGGTGCGCGGAACACCTCGGCCGGGTCCGCGTAGAGCGGGTGCAGCCGGTTCTGCGCGGTGAGGAAGTAGGAGAGGTAGAAGACGGCGGTGCGCGGTGCGACCCGGCCGTCGGTGATGCCGGGCAGCTCGGAGCCGTCCAGGTCGTACGGTCCGGCGATCGGGGCCAGCGCGCGCAGCCGGAAGCCGGAGCCCGGGCGGGACAGTTCGCGGCCCAGGGCCATCGCCACCTGGGCGCCCTGGGAGAAGCCAGTGGCGTACACGTCCCGGGTGACCGGGCGCCCCAGCCGGTCCGCGGCGGTCCGGGCCGCCTCCAGCATGTCGACGGAGGCGGTGACCGAGGACCGGGTGTCCATGTACGGATGGGCGCCGGGCCCGCCCCCCAGGCCCAGATAGTCCGGGGCGGCGACGGCACGGCCCGCGGAGGCGTGCAGGTAGGGGATGAGCCGGTTGTAGCCCGCGCCGCCGGACGGGGCGTCGTCGCGGTTGGCGACCGTGCCGTGGGTGTCGGAGACCAGGTCGAGCCGGTGCGGTCCCCCTCGGGGGAGGACGAACAGGCCGGTGGCGGTGGTCGGGCGGCCCTGCGGGTCGACGGTGGCGTAGGTGAGCCGGTAGGCGGCGACGCCGTACCGGACGGTGGAGGCGTCGAAGCCGAAGTCGGACAGGCGGCCGGTGACGTCCGCGGGGGCGAGCCGCTCCAGGGGAGTGAGGGAGATCAGGTGCCCGCGGCCGGTCTGTACGGTCGCGGCGGACGCGACCGGCGCGGGACTCCCCACCGGGGCGGCGAGCGCCACGGGTGCGGCGAGCCCGCCGAGGACGGCCGCGAGGACCACGGCGGCGGCGCCGCGGCGCAGCCGCTGCCGGTTGCTCTGCTTCTGCTGGGTCGTCGTCATACCCCGAAACTACGGAGCCTCCGCGGCTCCCGACATCCGGCTGTCCTCAACGAGTTGGGGGTGCTAACCCCCTGCTCCGGGCCCCGCAGGCCTTAGAACAGCGGGAGTTGGCCCGGCAGCGGGGACAGGGTGAAGCCGTCCAGCGTGGGGGCGGAGGCGCCGAGGGTGACGCGGGCGCGGGAGCCGGGGCAGGAGACGAGGTCCCCGCGGCCCCGCCCGGCGGGCGGGTCGTGGCGGGCGATCCGCCCGGCGGTGACGGCGCAGTCGCGGCCGCAGGAGGGGCAGGCCCGGCGGGGTGAGAGGGACATCCCCCAAGTCTGCCCTGCCCCACGGACATCGGCCCGCCCGGCCGGCCTCGGGTCAGCGGCCCCGGGCGGCCGCCCAGCTCTCGTGGGCCCGCTCCACCCGGGTCCACAGGGCCGCGCGGTCGGTCGGGGTCAGGTCGTCGAGCGCACGGCCGAAGACCCCCTCCAGCGCGGCGTAGAACTCCTCAGGGCCGTCGAGCACGCGCTCCGTGTTCCCCCGCACCGGGTCGATGCGGCTCAGCACCCGGCCCCGCAGGGCGTCGATGCCGTCCGCGTCGCGCCGCAGGGCCGCGAAGGTCCGTACGAAACCGGAGTCCGCGGAGGTCGACAGCCGGACGTGCTCGGCCTCGAAGCCGGCCGCCGCGGCCGGCCCGGCGGGCTCCGCGCGGAAGTTCGCGAGCGGGGCGGAGCTGCCCGGGTGGCGGTAGAGCCAGCCCACCGCGGGCAGCCGCTCCAGGGAGTAGGTGAAGGCCCCCTGGCGGTACGAGCCTTCGCGCAGCGGCAGCGGCTCGTACGGGCCGTCGCCGAGCCCGGCGTCCACGTAGAAGGAGCTGCCCCCGGCCCCCGGCACGCGGACGGTGAGTGCCAGGTGGTCGCCGCTCACGCCCTGTGCGGCGTCTTCGGACTGGGACTCCTTGTACACGCCGCCCACATGGCGGTTCACCTCGTAGCCGAGGTGGTCGAGGAGCGCCGCGAAGGCCCCGTTGAGGTGGAAGCAGTAGCCGCCGCGACCGGCGGCGAAGCGGCGTGCCGACAGCTCGGGGTCGATGCCGGGGGCGCGGCCGAGCTGGATGTCGACGTTCTCGTACGGGACGCGCTCCAGGTGCGCCCGCTGGAGGGCGAACAGCCCCTCCACGGACGGCGCGCCGGGCTCCTCGATGCCGAGCCGCCGCAGGTAGGCGGCGTACGTGCCGGTCACTTGTCGATGTCGCCGACGACGAAGAACAGCGAGCCGAGGATCGCGACCATGTCCGCGACGAGCTGCCCGGGGAGCAGGACCGCCAGCGCCTGGATGTTGTTGTACGACGCCGAGCGCAGCTTCAGCCGGTAGGGGGTCTTCTCGCCCTTGGAGACCAGGTAGTAGCCGTTGATCCCGAGCGGGTTCTCGGTCCACGCGTACGTCTCGCCCTCGGGCGCCTTCAGCACCTTGGGCAGCCGCTGGTTGATCGGGCCGGGGGCCAGCTCCGCCATCCGGTCCAGGCAGGCGACCGCGATGTCCAGGGCGTTGTGGGTCTGCTCCAGCAGGACCTCGAAGCGGGCCAGGCAGTCGCCCTCGGTGCGGGTGACGACCTTCAGGACGTCCTGGAGCTCGCCGTAGGCGAGGTACGGCTCGTCGCGGCGCAGGTCGAAGTCGACGCCGGAGGCGCGGGCGATCGGGCCGGAGACCCCGTACGCGTGGACGGCCTCGGCGGACAGGACGCCGACGCCGCGGGTGCGGGCGCGGAAGATCTCGTTGCCGCGCACCAGGTCGTCGTAGACGTGCATGCGCGTGTTGACGTCGGCGATGGCGGCGCGGGCCCGGCCCAGCCAGCCGGCCGGGAGGTCCTCCTTGAGGCCGCCGACGCGGTTGAACATGTAGTGCATGCGGCCGCCGGAGATCTCCTCCATGACGGCCTGGAGCTCCTCGCGCTCGCGGAACGCGTGGAAGATCGGGGTGATGCCGCCCAGCTCCAGGGGGTACGAGCCGAGGAACATCAGGTGGTTCAGGACCCGGTTCAGCTCGGCGAGCAGGGTCCGCATCCACACGGCCCGCTCGGGCACCTCCATGCCGAGCATCCGCTCGACGGCCATGACCACGCCCAGCTCGTTGGAGAACGCGGACAGCCAGTCGTGGCGGTTCGCGAGCATCACGATCTGGCGGTAGTCGCGGGCCTCGAAGAGCTTCTCGGCGCCGCGGTGCATGTAGCCGACCACCGGCTCGGCGCTCACGATGCGCTCGCCGTCCAGGACGAGGCGCAGGCGCAGCACGCCGTGCGTGGAAGGGTGCTGGGGGCCGATGTTGAGCACCATGTCGGTGCTCTCCGCCGCGCCGCCGATGCCGACCGTGGTCTCCGTCATGGCGGCATTGTCTCAGCCTGCGGGGGTGACCCGTAGCTCGGTCCGGATTGCGGATCGGGGCGCGGCGGCCGGCGGGCGGTGCGGGCCCGGCCCGATCCGAGGGGCACGCCCCTAGGGTGGGGGGATGGACACGGGGACAGAGGGTGGGACGGGTCTGCCCGAGTGGGTGGGGCTGCGGGGAGAACTGCTGACGCTGCGCAGGCTCCTGCTGGCGCTGTGGATGTCCCTCTTCGCGGTGGTGACGGCCCTCGTACTGGGGCTGGCCGTCGGACCGGGGTGGGCGGCGGTCGGCGGGTTCTGGCTGGTGGTGCTGGCCTGGGGCTGGGTGATGCTGGGGCGGAACTGGCGCTCCTGGCGGTACGCGGAGCGCGCGGACGACCTGCTGATCAGCCGGGGCGTGATGTGGCGCGAGCAGACCGTGGTCCCGTACGGGCGGATGCAGCTGGTGGAGGTGACCTCGGGCCCCCTGGAGCGCCGGTACGGTCTGGCCACCGTGCAGCTCCACACGGCCGCGGCGGCGACCGACGCCACGATCCCCGGACTCGCGCCCGAGGAGGCGGAACGGCTGCGCGACCGGCTGACGGAGCTCGGCGAGGCAAGGTCGGCGGGACTGTGACGCCGTCGGTGTCGCCGTCGCCGTCGGCGGGAGCGGGAGCGGGAGCCGGGACCGGGCAGGAGCGGCGGCTGCACTTCCTCACCCCGTTGCGCCGGGCCTGGGTGCCGATCGCCGCGACCATCGGCATCATCGCCCAGCAGGGCGAGAACCTCGCCGAGTGGGTGACGGCCGTCTCCACCGCCCTGCGCGTCCTCGCGCTCTTCGCGCTGGTCCTCGTCTTCGGCGCGTACGGCTTCCTCAGCTGGTGGTTCACGCACTACGCCGTCACCGACACCGAACTGCGCATCCGCAGCGGGCTCCTCTTCCGCCGCACCGCGCACATCCGCCTCGACCGGATCCAGGCGGTCGACGTCACCCGCCCCCTCCTGGGCCGCATCGCGGGCGTCGCCAAGCTGCGGCTCGACGTCATCGGGACCGAGGCCAAGGACGAGCTGGCCTTCCTCGCGGAGAAGGACGCCGTCTCGCTCCGCGCCGAGCTGCTGGCCCGCGCGGCCGGCTTCACCCCGGCCGAGGCACCGCTCCTGGGGGAGGCCCCCGAGCGGGAGCTGCTCCGTGTGGCGCCGCGCGATCTGGCGGTGTCCCTGCTGCTCACCCTGACCACCTGGGCGATCCTCGCCGGCGGGATCATCGGCCCCTCGCTGGTGTGGTGGTTCAGCTCTAGCCCGTGGGTGGCCATCGTCGCCCTGCTCCCGGTCCTGGGCGCGATGTGGGCGGGCAGCGCCGGCCGGTTCCTCGCCGAGTACGACTGGCGGGTCGCCGAGTCCCCGGACGGGCTCCGGCTCGACCACGGGATGCTCGACCGCGCCCACGAGACGGTGCCGCCGGGCCGGGTACAGACCGTACGGATCGTCGAGCCGCTGCTGTGGCGCCGGCGCGGCTGGGTCCGGGTGGAGCTGGCGGTGGCCGGCTCGAAGAACAACGTCCTGGTCCCGGTGGCCACCCGGGCCGACGCCCACGCCGTCGTCGCGCGGGTGCTGCCCGGGGTCGACCTCGGGGGCCTCGTCTTCGAGCCCTCGCCCCGGAGCGGATCGCGCTGGGTGGTGCCGGTGTGGTGGAAGGGGTACGGCCTGGCCGTCTCCGCGGACGTGTTCGCCGCCCGGCACGGCCGCCTGTGCCGGCGTACGGAGATCGTCCCGCACGCCAAGGTGCAGAGCGTGCGCCACTCCCAGGGCCCCTGGCAGCGCGCCCGCGGCCTGGCCGACGTCCATGTGGACACCGGCGCGAACGGCACGGTCACGGCCCGCCTGCGCGGCGCGCCCCAGGCCGCCGAACTGCTTCACGCCCAGGCGGCCCGCTCCCGCACCTCCCGGGCCGCGGCCCGCCCGGACCGCTGGATGACCTGAGGCCGTGACGGCCCCGCCGCCGGCCCCGCGGGCTCAGCCCGTGGGGACCCGGAGCGTGGCGCGGCCCGTCAGGATGCGGTGGTCGGAGCAGTTGACCCGCTTCACCGGCCGGGCGATCAGGTCGTCCGGCCCGACGGCCTCGCAGTCGTCCGGGATGTTCCGCACCCGCGCCGAATAGGTGCCCCCGGGCAGGTCGCCGCGGGCGAGGATCAGGTCGATCTTCGCGTGCGGACCGCACGCGGGGGGCCCGTTGACCTCGCGCGGGGGCAGCGCCGTCCACGAGCCGTAGCCCGGGCAGTGGGCGGGGTCGGAGTCGTCGAGCTCGGTGTGCTTCTTCATCAGGGGCTTCAGGCGGGCGTACTTGTCGAGGTCGGGCTGGGCGTTGAAGTCGCCCGCGACGAGGTACACCTGCCTGGCCTTGGCGAAGGAGTCGAGCACCCGGCCCACCGCGGTCAGCTGCTGCGCGTTGATCTTCTTCTCCTCGGAGCCGCCGCCCCCGGTGGGCATGGGACGGTTCGATCCGGTGATGTGGACCGTGCAGAACTTCATCCGCGGCTGGTCCCGCAGCGGTGCGCAGAGCATTTTGCGGTCCTCGACGCCCCGGCCCGCGGCCGTCAGCCGGGCCTTCTCGGCCTTGGTGTAGTCCTTGGGCAGGACGTAGTCCTTGGACGGTCCGAGCTCGTGGCTGCTGAGCAGCGCGTTCCCGAAGCCGCCGCCCTCGCAGATGCCGGTGCCGGGGGCCCTGGTCAGGGTGAACCGGGCGTGGGCGTACGGCTCCTTCCACCCCTCGGTCTTGGCGAGCCGCTTCACCAGGGCCTCGTACTGGCCCTGGCAGATCTCGTTGAAGGACATGAAGTCGGGCCGCGCCGCCGTGATGGACCGGGCGGCGTTCTCGATCAGGCCGGTGTCGGTCCGGCCGTGGTGGATGGCGCTCCCGGCCACGTTCCAGTGCCACACCGAGTAGGTCCGGGCCTCGGTGACCCCCAGGTCCGGATCCGGGCCCGTGTCCAGCTCGGCCCCCCAGTCCGGTCCGTCGGACCGGCAGCCGCCCGCGAGCAGGATCGCCAGGGCCAGGACGGCCGCCCCCAGCACGGTGACGAGGGGCCACCGCCTGCGGCGCCGGGCCCCGGGTACGGGGCTGGACATGGATGGGGAGCCGTCCCCTGCCAGGGGCGGCTTCGAGGTGCGTCGCACTGTCTACAGGGTCCCGCCGCCGCCCGCACGGACCAGCCCGGTCTCGTACGCCAGGACCACGACCTGCACCCGGTCGCGCAGGTTCAGCTTGGTCAGGATGCGGCCCACGTGGGTCTTGACCGTGGCCTCCGAGAGGACCAGGCGGGCGGCGATCTCGCCGTTCGACAGGCCCTGGGCGACCAGCAGCATGACCTCGCGCTCGCGCTCCGTCAGCCGCTCGACGTCCTTGTTCCGCGGTTCCGCCGAGGTCGACGGCAGCATCGGCGCGAAGCGGTCCAGCAGCCGGCGCGTCGTGGACGGGGCGACGACCGCGTCGCCGCTGTGCACCGAGCGGATCGCGGCCAGCAGTTCGCCCGGCGGGACGTCCTTGAGCATGAACCCGCTCGCGCCCGCCTTCAGGCCCGAGAAGGCGTACTCGTCGAGGTCGAAGGTGGTCAGGATGATGACCTTGGGGTGCTCCTCCGGCTCGCAGATGCGGCGCGTCGCCTCGACCCCGTCGAGGCGGGGCATGCGGACGTCCATCAGCACCACGTCCACCTTGGTGGCGCGCAGCACCTCCAGCGCCTCCAGGCCGTCGCCGGCCTCGGCGACGACCTCCATGTCGGGCTGTGCGGCGAGCACCATCCGGAAACCGGTGCGCAGCAGTACTTGGTCGTCGACCAGCATCACGCGGATGGAGGGGCCGGTGGGGAAGGACATGGTCACCTTTTCTTCAGGGGGAGCAGGGCGCTGATCCGGAAGCCGCCACCGGGCCGGGGGCCCGCGTCGAGGGTGCCTCCGACCATACCGATGCGTTCGCGCATGCCGATCAGCCCGTGTCCGGCGCCGTCCGCGCCGCCGTCCGTGTACAGCTCGTGGGCCGCGCCCCGGCCGTCGTCCTCGACGAGCAGGCCGAGCCCGTCGTCGAAGTAGACGAGCCGCACGCTGGCCTTCGCGTCGGGGCCGCCGTGCTTGCGCGTGTTGGTCAGCGCCTCCTGGACGATCCGGTACGCCGTCAGCTCCACGCCGCTGGGCAGCTTGCGCGGGGCGCCCTCGACCTCGAAGTCCACCGCGAGCCCGGCCGCCCGTACCTGCTCGACCAGTACCTCGATCTGCTCCACGTCGGGCTGCGGCACGTAGTCCTCGGACTCCTGCGGCTCGCCGGTGCGCAGGACGCCCAGCAGCCGGCGCATCTCGGCGAGGGCCAGGCGCCCGGTGCCGGAGATGGTCTGCAGGGCCTCCTTGGCCTGCTCGGGCGCCGCGTCCATCACGTAGGCGGCGCCGTCGGCCTGGACCACCATCACCGAGACGTTGTGCGCGACGACGTCGTGCAGTTCGCGGGCGATCCGGGCCCGCTCGGCGGCGACGGCCACCTTGGCCTGGGCCGCGCGCTCCTGCTCCAGGCGCTGGTTGCGTTCGACGAGCTGGGCGTAATAGGCCCGGCGGGTGCGCAGGGAGTCGCCGGTCACCCAGGCGAGGGCGAACGGGATCATCATGAACACGACGAAGAGCACGCTGTCGGTGGTGGAGGAGTTCTTGTCCACGCCGATGCGCGCGAAGTACAGCGGGGACGCGAGCAGACCCCAGCCGAGCGCGGCGCGCGAGACCCAGCGCGGCACGTCGGCGGCGGCGACGGTGAAGAGGACGACGAGCATCGCGAAGTCGTAGAAGCTCACCTCCGCGCCGATGGCCAGCTGGTACAGGCCGGTGGCGACGGTGAGCCAGAACGCCGGCACGGTCCGCTTGCGGCGCAGGCCGACGGCGGTGCTCAGCGCGACCACGCAGGGCGTGGCGAGCAGTGCGGAGCCGGTGCCCTGGTGCTCCGAGGCGACGATGGCCATCGAGAACCCGAAGAAGAGGACAGCCCAGAAGCTGTCGACGCCCGTCGGGTGTCTGCGGAGGAAATCGTAGAGGCTCTGCACGTAACCCAGAGTAGGGACAGCAGATAGGTGCTGGAGTCAACCAGAGGGGCGATCCGAGCGGGACGCGAGTACTACCGGAGGTGGAGGCGACCATAACCTTTCAGCGATGAGTACTCAGGGTGAAGGCAGGGCACAGTCGGATCGGCAGCCGGGTCCGCAGGCCGGTCCGGTCCGCTGGCGGACGGCGATGGAGCGGGCGCTGTACGGTCCCGACGGCTTCTACGTACGCCCTGGTGGGCCCGGCCCCGCAGGGCATTTCCGCACCTCCGTGCACGCTTCGCCGCTCTACGCGGGGGCCGTGGCCCGGCTGCTCCTGTGGGTGGACGGGGAGCTCGGCCGCCCGGAGGAGCTGGACCTGGTCGACGTAGGGGCCGGACGCGGGGAACTGCTGGCCGGGGTGCTGGCGGCGCTGCCGCCGGAGACCGCCGCGCGGGTGCGGCCGTACGGGGTGGAGCGCGCGGGGCGGCCCGCCGGGCTCGACGGGCGGATCCGCTGGGTGGGCGAGCCGCCCCGGGGGATCCGGGGGCTGCTCTTCGCCAACGAGTGGCTCGACAACGTACCGCTGGACCTCGCGGAGGACGGCCGCTACGTGGAGGTCGCGCGGGACGGCACGGAGAGCCCAGGCGGCGCCTTGGACGGTCCGGACCGGGCTTGGCTGGAGCGGTGGTGGCCGGAGGCGGGCGCGGAGGCGGGCGCGGGCCGGGCGGAGATCGGCCGGTCGCGCGACGAAGCCTGGGCGGGAGCCGTCGCGACGGTGGAGCGGGGCCTCGCGGTCGCCGTGGACTACGCCCACACGCGGGACGCCCGGCCGCCCTTCGGGACGCTGACCGGATTCCGCGCCGGGCGGGAGACCGCCCCCGTCCCGGACGGGAGCTGCGACGTCACCGCGCACGTGGCGCTCGACGCGTGTGCGGGGCCGGGGGCGGTGCTGCTGACGCAGCGCGACGCGCTGGCCGCGCTCGGCGTCTCGGGGGCCCGGCCCCCGCTGGCGCTGGCCTCCACGGACCCGGCGGCGTACGTGCGCGCGCTGTCCCGTGCCGGGGAGGCCGCGGAACTCACCGCCCGCGGCGGGCTCGGCGACTTCGGCTGGCTGATCCAGCCGGCCGGGGTGGCCCCCTGGCCGGGGTAGCGGCCGCCGCTGCGCGGGGCCCGTCCCCTACCCGCCCTTCCGCCGTTCCCTGGGGCTCCGCCCCAGACCCCGCTCCTCAAACGCCGGAGGGGCTGGAATTGCCCTGCGGGCAAAATCCAGCCCCTCCGGGCAATCCAGCCCCTACCAGGCAATATCCAGCCCCTCCGGCGTTTGAGGAGCGGGGGTCCGGGGGCTGGCCCCCGGGAACGGCGCCGCACGCGGCAAAGGGGTCCGGGCGGAGCCCGGGGAACGGGCGAAGGGCGGGTAGGGGACTCGGCGCCGCGCAGCGGCCGCACCGGTCCCCGACCCGCCCCCGTCCGGACTACTCCGTGTCGCCGACGTGGTCGTGGCCCTCGTGGAGGCCACCCCCACTACCGCCACCGTTGGTCGGCTCGGAGACGACCGGCCGCCCCAGCGGCGCGAGGTCGTACGCGTAGTGCCCCACCGCGTCCGCGATGACGTCGACGTTGATGTCGAGCGCCTTCTGGTCGATGTTCGCGATCGTGTCGCCCTTGCCGTGGTAGTTCACGTCGTACGCGACCCCGGCCTGTCCACCGAACTTCGCGGCCTGCTCCGCCGTCTTGATGCCCTCGGCGCCCGTGAACGTACCGCCCGAGGGGATGCCGACCTCGATGAACGGGCCGTAGTCCGAGCGGCCCGAGAAGTCGGTGCCCTCGCGCGGGATGTTCTTGGAGTCGAGGAAGTCGTTGATCCCCTTCTCCAGCTGGGCCGAGCCCTCGGGGCCGGGGCCCGCGCCGACCTTGTCCGAGTCGTCGCCGTCGTAGACGAAGTACGCGGCGTTCGGCGAGCCGATCATGTCGAAGTTCAGGTAGAGCTTGATCTGCTTCTTCTGCTCCTCCGTCAGCCCGGCGACGTACGCCTCGGAGCCGAGCAGGCCGTACTCCTCCGCCGACCACCAGGCGAACTTGACCTTGTTCTTGATCTTGCCCTGGCTGTGCGCGAGCTGCTGCGCGACCTGGAGGATGCCGGCCGAGCCGGAGCCGTTGTCGTTGATGCCCGGGCCCGCCGCGACGGAGTCGAGGTGCGCGCCGAGGAAGACGGTGTTGTTCTCGTCGCCGCCCCGCGTCTCCGCGATGACGTTGTACGTCTTGCGGTTCTCCCGGAACTCGCGGATGTCGAGGGTGACCTCGACCGGTCCCGCGGCGGCGTCGGCGGCGAGCCGCTGACCCTCGGCCAGGGTGACGCCGCCGGTCGGGATCTTGCCCGCGTCGGCCGAACCTATGGTGCCGTTCAGGGCGCCCTCGGCGTTGTTGTAGATCACCGCGCCGACCGCACCGGCCGTCGCCGCGTTCTGCTGCTTGACCGCGAAGGCGCAGCCGCCGCGCTTGATCAGCGCGACCTTGCCGGTGAAGGCGCCCGCGGCGAAGTCGGTGGCCTCGCAGCCGTTGGTGCCGTCGGCGTCGACCGGGGTGACGGCGATCTGCGCGGTCACGCCGTTCGCCGGGCCGCTGGCGGTGTACGTCATCAGCTTGATCGGGACGTCGCGGCCGGCCGGGCCGTTGACCTTCAGGGTCTCGGCGACCGTCTCGACGAACACGAAGTCGAACTCGTTCTTGGTGACCTCGTACCCGGCCGCGCGCATGACGAGCTCGACGTACTGGGCCGACTGGACGTGGCCCTTCGAACCCGCGACGCGGTTGCCCTTGTTGTAGTCGGCGATGGCCTGGAAGACCTTCAGGTGGTTGTTGGCACCCTTGCCGGTGGAGTCCTTGACCAGCTTTCGGGCCAGCGCGTCACCCCGGGCGGCGTCGCTCGCGGGGCTGCCGGTTGCTCCGGCGGGTCCGGCGAGGAGCAGCGGGGAGACGAGGGCCGCGGCCGCCAGGGCGGCGGTGGCTGCGGCTATACGGCGTGAGGGCATGAAAGTCCTTCCACGGCAGATGCGCGTGCGCATGCGTATGGCGTGTGGCGTAAGGCTGTACGGCGTTGGGGCTATGACGTGCGGGAGTGCAGGTGTGCAGGCGTGCAGGGGTGCTGATACGCGGATGCGGACGCAGGTCAGGTGCGTTGCGCCGAGTAAGGGGGAGCGGTGGACGCACGTTAGACACCAAGTGGCGGCCATGGCCAGACTTTTCACTGATTCCGGTTTGTGAAATCCGTATATCGGAGTATCTGAGCCGTCGAAAACAGGCCAGTGCCCGCTCTGCGCTCTCCGCTCACGCGGGGCCGCCGTGGGGCTGCCGCAGAGCTACCGCAGGATGCCCTCGATGAAGTCGGAGCCGATCCGCGCGACCGTCGCCAGGTCCAGCTGGTGCTGGACGTACCGTCCTTGGCGGCGGGTCTGGATCAGTCCGGCCTTCTTCAGCACCGCCAGATGGCGGGAGACCTCCGGGGCGGTGATCCCGTGCGCGGCCGCCAACTCGCCGGTCGTGTACGGAGCGCGCGCCAGGTTGCGGCACAGCAGCATCCGCATCGGATGGGCCAGTGCCTCCATGCGCCGCTGCAGCAGCTCCACCGACCCCGGGGAGGAGGCCAGTTCGGGCGAGCCGAGCGGGTAGTGGATCACCGGGCGCCAGCCGGGGGCGTGCAGTACCAGCAGGTGGGGCCAGCCGAAGTTCGTGGGCACGAACAGCAGGCCGTCACCTATTCGGGGGTCGGTCGCGGTCGTGGACCCGTGGACCATCTTGTCCACCGTGACCGTGGTCAGCCGCTCGTCGACGCTCAGCGCCGAGGAGACCTCCTTCAGCACGGCGGGCAGCCCCTTGCGCCGCAGCACCTCCTTCTTGTGCCGGGCGTCCGCGCTCTGACGGGGCTCGACCCGGCGCCAGGTCTCCGCGAAGAAGGCCTCGTCGCAGTCCTCCAGGAGCCGGCGCAGCCAGACCCGCACGCCGGCGGTGTCGTCGAGCACCCGCACGGCGAAGGCCAGCTGCTGCGGCCCGCGCGCGGAGGCCGTCTCCAGGGCCTTGGCCCGGGCGAGCGGATCCGCGAGCGGGGACGGCCCGCTGTCGTCGTTGTAGAGGGCCAGCCGGCAGTGCTCCAGGGCGGCCGTCACGAACCGCTCGTCGTCCAGCCGGTCGAGGACGTCGAGCTCGGCCGCCAGGGTGGCGGCGGGCAGGCCGGAGCCGCCGGGGATCCCGGCGAAGGCCATGAACAGATCGGCGAAGGAGCTGCGCCACATGAAATCGCCCTCCAGCAGCCGGTCCGCGAGGTCGGGTTCGAGGGCGGCCGCGGTGGTGGAGGTCCAGGAGGCGAGCCCGGGGTGATGGCCGGGCTGGGAGAGCGCGTGCAACGCCATGCAGAGCTCTGCGAGCGGGGACGGCGCGAAGCCGATCCGCTCCGCGGGGAGCCCGGTGATGTCGATGGTGACGCTCATCGGATCATTCTGCCGCTGCGCGGCCCCTGTGCCTGCCAGGCCACGCTTCGTTCGGCCACCCGGCCGATGCGGGGTGCGGGGTGCGGGGTGGCTGCGGTGGGCCGGTGCCGGGGTGGGGTGTCGGCCTGGACTGCATGATTTAGGCGCCCTGTGTTCTGCTTCGACAGCGCGGGCCTTTTGTGCGTCACACATCACGCTTTACGTCCAGGCCGACACCCCACCCCGCCCCCGTCCCCGGCCTCGGTGCGGGGGCCGCGTCCAGGCCTGCGGGTGGGGTGGATTTCAGCCTTCTATCTCCAATCTGTGTTGTTCCTAGAATGGCCGGGTGGAGGACATCAATGTGATCGCGGTGCTGCAGGATCCGGTGCGGCGCCGCCTGTACGAGTTCGTGGTGGCGCAGGGCCGTGAGGTCGGCCGCAACGAGGCCGCCGAGGCGGCCGGGGTGGCGCGCACGCTTGCCGCGCACCACCTGGACAGGCTGGTTGAGGCCGGGCTGTTGGAGAGCGGCAGCCGGCGCCTGACGGGCCGTTCGGGGCCGGGGGCGGGCCGTCCCGCCAAGGTGTACACGCGGGCTCCGGCCGAGTGGTCCGTGTCGCTGCCCGCCCGCGACTACCGCACGGTCGCCGAGCTGCTCGCCGAGGCCGCTGAGCAGGCGGGGCTGGACGCCGGGCTCCGTGCGGCCGCTCACCGCCGGGGTGAGGCCCTGCGCGGCTCGGCGGCGCCCTGTGGAGGCCTTGCGGAGGCGGTGGAGATGCTGGCCGCCCGCGGCTACGAACCCCATCTGGAAGACGCCGAGGGGGTGGACGGGGCGGCCGCGCCCGTCGTTCGTATGCGCAACTGCCCCTTCCATGCCGTCGCCGAACGCTTCCCGCCGCTCGTCTGCGGCATGAATCTCGCCCTGCTGGAGGGGCTGCTCGGTGCGGACGGTCCCGTACGCGCCCGCATGGACGCCCGGCCGGGAGAGTGCTGCGTGGTGATCGAGGCTTCTAAAGACAATGATCGTTGACATAGAAATGCGGGTCGTGCTGGGATGAGGCCATGACCGCATCCGCGCATGCCGCCCATCTCGCCCAGCTCAACGTCTCCACGCTCAGCCACCCGCTCGACGACCCGCGCATGGCGCCCTTCGTCGAGATGCTCGACCCGGTCAACGCAGCCGCCGACGGCGCGCCCGGCTTCGTGTGGCGGCTCGTGGACGAGGGAGCGGGCGACGCCACCGGCCTGCGGCCGGCGGGCGAGAACGTCATCGTCAACCTGTCGGTGTGGGAGACCCAGGAAGCCCTGTGGGACTTCGCCTACCGCAGCGGGCACCTGGAGGTGATGCGGCGGCGCCGCGAATGGTTCGAACGGCACGTCGAGGCGCACATGGTGCTCTGGTGGGTTCCCGCCGGGCACCTCCCGACCGTCGGTGAGGCGCTGGAGCAGCTGGCGGACCTACGGGCGCACGGGCCGTCCCCGCGCGCGTTCACCTTCGCCTCCTCCTACACCGCCGCCGAGGCCGCGCAGCACGGTGGGGCCATGCCGGCAGCGCAGCCCGAGCAGGCCGCAGGGAGCGTGCGGGCGGCGCCTGCGGGGGACCCGGCGGCGGCCTGAAGCAGGGCCGCTCAGCCCGTCTGAGTAACGGCGCGGCGCTGGACACCCTCGTGGTGGTGGCGGAGTCCCCTACCCGCCCTTCGACCGTTCCCAGGGCTCTGCCCTGACCCGGTCCTCAACCGCCGGACGGGCTGGGGTCACGGCGCCATCGCCGCAGCCGCAGCAGTGCCTGCGCACCCGGAAACCGGCCCCACCCGTCAGGTGCTGGAGATCGGGATCTGGGGGTTCTCAGCCGCCCGGCGTTTGCGGACCTGGGTCTGGGCGGAGCCCAAGAAGGGTTCGGGTGCCGCCCGGTACACCCTCCAGCCCCCGGCCCGCGGTTGAGGGGGTGGTCGGGGCCCCGCGGTGCCTCCGGCCCCCGGCCCGCGGTTGAGGGGGTGGTCGGGGCCCCGCGGTGCCTCCAGCCCCCGGCCTGCGGTTGAGGGGGCGGTCCGGAGCTCGGTGGTGCCTCTAGCCGGCGCCGGTGTTTGAAGGGGGCCCGAACGGAGCCCAGCGGTACCCCCAGCCATCCGGCGCCTGAGGACCGGGTCCGGGCAGAGCCAGAGCCCGGTACCTCCTCAGCCCCGCCGGCGTTTGAGGCGCGGGTCAGGGCCGGCCCTGGGAACGGTGGCAGGGCGGGTAGGGGACTCCGCCCCGCGCAGCGGCGGCGCAGCCTCCCCGGCGGGGGCAGGGGGATCCAACCGGCCGGAGCCGCCACCCCCGCGGGCGGATTGACGGTGTCCGTCAATCACCGCGCGGAGCGCCCGCATACGGGTTCAGGGTGGATGCATGACCGCGATCGAGCAGTACCTCGTCGACATCTACCGCGCCTCACAGCACGGCACCCCGATGCCCCCGCCGCCGGGCCGCGACGACGTGGCCGTCCTGCGCGAGGCCCGCAGCTACGAACAGTTCCGGGCCGTCCTCGACGGTGACTCGGCCCGCCACCCCTGGCGCTCGGCCCTCCACCGCCTACTGACCCGCCCCCCGACCGCCTGACGCCCCGGCGCGCGGCCCACGGGTACTCTCCCCGCCGCTCCCGCCCACTCCAAGGCCCGGCTACGGCCGGCCGACTCGGCCAGTCGGTTTCAGTCCGGCCTCGGCTTCGGCCCCGGCCCCGGCTTTGCGGGCCCAGGCCACTCCTGGCGTTCGGCCCTCCACCGCCTGTGGACCCGCCCTCCGACCGCCTGACGCTCCGACGCACGGGCTGCGGGTCCCCTCCCCGCGCTCCTGCTCACTCCCCGGCTCGGCCGGGCCCAGGTCACCCCTGGCGTCGGCCTGGCACCGCCTGCCGACCCACCCCCGACCGCCTGACGGCCCGGCGCGCGGCCCACGGGCTCTGTCCCCGCCCTTCTTGCCCACTCGCAGGCTCTGCCTGCCCCGGCCTAGCCTCATCCCGGCCGGGCCTGGGCCTCCTGCCGGCCCGGCCCAGGCCCGGCTCGCCTCGGCGCAGGCCGCCCCGGTCCCGTCGGCTCGACCGCCCCGCCCGTCCGGGCTACAGGCGGGCCACGAAGTCTGCGATCGCCGTGGTGACTTCGGTGTCCGTCCAGGACAGGCCGGGGCGGGTGACTTCGACCTCCGTCATCGAGAGGCCCGGCGGGCCGTCGGGGGACCAGCGGCGGAAGAGGACCGTGCCCGTCTCCTCCGCGAGGCGCAGGCCCGCCTCCGTGAGGCGGTCCGCGTCGTACGGGAGCCACACCTGGAACTGGTGGGTGTGCGGGACCTCCGGGTGGACCCGGAACCAGGGCACCTCCGGAGCCGCGGCGAACGCCGAGGACATCGCGGAGGCCACCTCCCGCGCCTTGGCCACGTAGGAGGGCAGCTGCGGCAGTTCCCGTTCCAGCCCGGCCAGGGCGGACAGGGCGGCCGGGAACTGGCGGAAGATCTGGCCCCCGTACCGGTGCCGCCACACCCGCGCCTCCGCCACGAGCGACGCGGAGCCGGCGAGGGCGGCCCCGCTGAGGCCCCCGAGGGACTTGTAGAAGGAGACGTACACCGAGTCCGCCAGCGCCGCGATCTCCGGCAGCGACCGGCCGAAGTGGACCGTCGACTCCCACAGCCGGGCCCCGTCGAAGTGGACCACCGCGTCCCGTTCCCGGGCGGTGTCCACCAGCGCCGACAGTTCCGCCCAGGTCGGGAGCAGGAAGCCCGCGTCGCGGAGCGGAAGTTCCAGCATCAGCGTCCCGAACGGCTCCGGCAGCTCGGCGAGCTCCGACGCGGTCGGCTGGCGGGGTTCGCCCGTCGGGTAGACGGTCCGCAGCCCCGAGACGACGGACAGCGCGCCGCCCTCCCAGCGCTCCGGGTGGCTCATCGGGTGCAGGGCGACCACCGGGTTCCCGGTCCGGCCGGCCCAGCAGCGCAGCGCGATCTGCTGGGCCATGGTCCCGGTCGGGAAGAACGCCGCGTCCTCGGTGCCGAGCAGCTCCGCGACCCGCCGCTCCAGCCGCTCCACGATCCCGTTGCCGTAGATGTCGCCCGGCTCGTCGGGGTCCGGGGCCATCCCGCCCAGCTCCGCGAGCAGCTCCCCGACCGTCGCCTCCCGCAGGCTGTCCGACAGCTTCCGCGAGGCGGCCCGCCCCGCGACCACGATCCGTGCCGCGACATCGTCGGCGGCCTGCTCCGCCGCCTGCTCCGCGGCTTGTGCCGCCGCCGAGTCCGCGCCCTGTGCCGCCGTCGGGTCCGCGGCCTGTGCCGCACCCTCGCCCGCGCTTTGCCGCGTCACCGCGCCCGCAGCCTGGACCGCGCGCTCCGCCGCCACCGGTTCTGCCTCCTGGGCCGCCGCTGGGTCCGCGACCTGCTCCGCTACGTCATCTCCGCCCGGCGCGCCGGCCTCGTCCGGGGCCCGCCCCGGGGCCAGTTCGGCGCCCGCGCCCGCCCCCGTCACCCGGACGGTCGCTCGTTCCCCGGCCTCGTCCGTGCCCCGCTGTGGGGCCGGGGCCGGGGCCGGGTGCGCGCCCGCGGCCCGTTCGGCTGCCGCGTCCGGTTCCGCGATCCGCTCCGTGCCCGCGACCTGCTCCGCCGCCGCATCGGGTTCCGCGATCCGCTGCACGCCCGTGCTCCTTCCCGCCCCTTGGCCGGCTCCGGATCCGGAGCCCGGCCCTGCGACCGGCTGTGTCCCCGTACCGGAGCCGGGCTCCGAACCCGTGTCCGTCCCCGAGCCCGACTGCGTCCCCGCCCCCGTGCCCGGCCCCGAGCCCGCCCCCGTGGTCGCCGTTCGCTCCGTGTCCTGGTTCATGCCCCGATCATCGCCGACCGGCCCGCACACCAGGAGCTAGCATGGCGACGTATCGTCCGGTACCCCCCGCGGACCGGAACGGAACGGAAGGCCTCCCCCGCGTGAACACAGCCCCCCAGGCGGAGCGCCCCGCCCGGCTCTCCGTCGGTGTCGTCGGAGCCGGCAGGGTCGGCCCGGCGCTGGCCCGCGCCCTGCAGCAGACCGGGCACCGGCCCGTCGCCGTGTCCGGTGTCTCCGACGCCTCGCGCCGCCGCGCCGCGCGGATGCTGCCCGACGTGCCCGTGGTGTCCCCGGCGCAGGTCCTCCAGGTCTCCGACCTCGTGCTGCTGACCGTCCCCGACGACGCACTGCCGTCCCTGGTGGAGGGCCTCGCCGAGACCGGCGCGGTCCGCCCCGGGCAGCTCCTCGTGCACACCTCCGGGCGGTACGGGGTCTCCGTGCTGGACCCCGCGCGCCGCGCGGGCGCGCTCCCGCTGGCCCTGCACCCCGCGATGACCTTCACCGGCACCGAGGTCGACGTGCAGCGCCTCGCGGGCTGCTCCTTCGGCGTGACCGCCCCCGACGAGCTGCGGCTCGCCGCGGAGGCCCTGGTCATCGAGATGGGCGGGGAGCCCGAGTGGATCGCCGAGGCGAACCGCCCGCTCTACCACGCGGCCCTGGCCCTCGGCGCGAACCACCTGGTCACCCTGGTCGCCCAGTCGATGGAGCTGTTGGGCAAGGCGGGCGTCGAACACCCCGCCCGGATGCTCGGCCCGCTCCTCGGCGCGGCCCTCGACAACGCCCTGCGCTCCGGTGACGCCGCCCTGACCGGCCCGGTGGCCCGCGGTGACGCCGGTACGGTCGCCGCGCACGTCTCGGAGCTGCGCAAGCACGCCCCGGGCACGGTCGCCGGGTACCTCGCGATGGCCCGTACGACCGCCGACCGGGCCATCGCGCACGGCCTGCTCAAGCCCGAGCTGGCCGAGGACCTCCTCGGCGTGCTCGCCGACGGCGCGAACGGCATCGACCCCGGCCGCCCCGCCCCCGAGGGAAACGAAGGCGGCGGCGACCTGTGATCCTCCTCGACACCGCGGACGCACTGCACCGCCTGCCCCGCGCCACGGCGGCCGCCGCCACGGCGACGGCCGCCGTGGCGACCGCCGCCACCGACGGCCGCCGCGCCGTCGTCATGACCATGGGCGCCCTCCACGAGGGCCACGCCACCCTGGTCCGCACCGCCCGCGAACACGTCGGCCCCACCGGCCAGGTCGTGGTCACCGTCTTCGTCAACCCCCTGCAGTTCGGGGCGAACGAGGACCTCGACCGCTACCCCCGCACCCTCGACGCCGACCTGGCGATCGCCGAAGCGGCCGGCGCCGACGCCGTGTTCGCCCCGGCCGTCGACGAGGTCTACCCCGGCGGCGACCCCCAGGTCCGGATCACCGCCGGCCCGATGGGCGGCCGCCTCGAAGGCGCCACCCGCCCCGGCCACTTCGACGGCATGCTGACCGTCGTCGCCAAGCTGCTCCACCTCACCCGCCCCGACCTGGCCTTCTTCGGCCAGAAGGACGCGCAGCAACTGGCCCTGATCCGGCGCATGGTGACCGACCTGAACTTCCCCGTCGAGGTGGTCGGCGTACCGACCGTCCGCGAGACGGACGGGCTCGCGCTCTCCTCCCGCAACCGCTACCTCTCCGCCAAGGAACGCGGCACCGCCCTCGCCCTCTCCCGCGCCCTGTTCGCCGGCCGCGACCGCCTCGCCGCGCAGTCCGCGCTGCGCGCCCGCGCCGAGGCGCAGGCCCCGCCGGCCGGCGACGAGCGGGCCACCGGCCTGGCCCGGCTCGGCGAGATCCGCGCCTCCGCCGACGCCCACGCCGTCGCCGCGGCGGGCGCCGGGCTGCCGGAGGCCGTACGGGCCGCCGCGCGCCACGTCCTGGAGGAGGCGGGCCGGCACGATCCGCCGCTCGTCCTGGACTACCTGGCGCTGGTGGACCCCCAGGACTTCACCGAGGCCGGCCACGGCTTCACCGGTCAGGCCGTGCTGGCCGTCGCCGCGAAAGTGGGCGCGACCCGGCTGATCGACAACATCCCATTGGAGTTCGGAGCACAACCGTGAGCACCCCAGGCAGAGGCCCCGCAACAGCGGGCACCAGCACCGGCATACGGCTCCACGCCCCGGCGCCCGGCTGGTCCGTGGACGCCGATGTCGTGGTCGTCGGCTCCGGCGTCGCCGGACTGACCGCCGCACTGCGCTGCGCCGCCGCCGGCCGCCGTACCGTCGTGGTCACCAAGGCCCGGCTCGACGACGGCTCCACCCGCTGGGCCCAGGGCGGCATCGCCGCCGCCCTCGGCGACGGGGACACCCCCGAGCAGCACCTCGACGACACCCTCGTCGCGGGCGCGGGCCTGTGCGACGAGGCCGCCGTCCGGCTCCTGGTCACCGAGGGGCCCGACGCCGTACGCCGCCTCATCGCGACCGGCGCCGTCTTCGAC
This sequence comes from Streptomyces tatrensis, assembly GCF_049310065.1. Taxonomy (NCBI): domain Bacteria; kingdom Bacillati; phylum Actinomycetota; class Actinomycetes; order Kitasatosporales; family Streptomycetaceae; genus Streptomyces; species Streptomyces tatrensis. Next base: position 5,417,656 of record NZ_JBMDLB010000011.1, read on the forward strand.
ACCTCCGCCGAGACCGGCGAGATCGAGCTGACCCGCGAGGGCGGCCACCACCGCCGCCGCATCGCGCACGCCGGCGGCGACGCCACCGGCGCCGAGATCTCCCGGGCGCTCGTCGAGGCCGTCCAGGACGCCGGCATCGAGACCGTCGAGAACGCCCTGGTCCTGGACCTGCTCCTGGACGCCGAGGGCCGTACCGCGGGCGTCACCCTGCACGTCATGGGCGAGGGCCAGCACGACGGGGTCGGCGCCGTCCACGCGCCCGCCGTGATCCTCGCGACCGGCGGCATGGGCCAGGTCTTCTCCGCGACCACCAACCCGTCGGTGTCCACCGGCGACGGGGTGGCCCTCGCGCTGCGCGCCGGCGCCGAGGTCTCCGACCTCGAATTCGTGCAGTTCCACCCCACCGTGCTCTTCCTCGGCGCCGACGCCGAGGGCCAGCAGCCCCTGGTGTCGGAGGCCGTCCGCGGCGAGGGCGCGTACCTCGTCGACGCCGACGGGGTCCGCTTCATGACCGGCCAGCACGAGCTCGCCGAGCTCGCGCCCCGCGACATCGTCGCCAAGGGCATCATGCGCCGCATGCAGGAGCAGGGCACGCAGCACATGTACCTGGACGCCCGGCACTTCGGCGCCGAGATGTGGGAGCAGCGCTTCCCCACCATCCTCGCCGCCTGCCGCTCGCACGGCATCGACCCGGTCACCGAGCCCATCCCGGTCGCCCCGGCCGCGCACTACGCCTCCGGCGGCGTACGGACCGACCTGCACGGCCGCACCACCGTCCCCGGGCTGTACGCCTGCGGCGAGGTCGCCTGCACCGGAGTGCACGGCGCGAACCGGCTGGCCTCCAACTCCCTGCTGGAGGGCCTGGTCTTCGCCGAGCGCATCGCCGACGACATCATCGGGAACCCGCCCGTGGGCACCGGCCCCGGCATCCCCGTCCCGGCCACCGGCCCCCTCCAGCCCGCCGAGGCGCGCTACGAGATCCAGCGCATCATGACCGACGGCGCGGGCGTGCTCCGCTCCGCCGAGTCCCTGCGCCGGGCCGCCGCCGCGCTCGAAGCCCTGTACGCGACGGCGCTGACGGAGCTGGAGACCCGGGGCAAGACGGCCGTCCCCGGCACCGAGACCTGGGAGGCCACCAACCTCCTGTGCGTGGCCCGGGTACTGGTCGCCGCCGCCCAGCGGCGCGCGGAGACCCGCGGCTGCCACTGGCGCGAGGACCACCCCGACCGGGACGACGCCGAGTGGCGGCGCCACCTGGTCGTGCGCCTGTCGCAGACCGAGCGGCGCGCCCTGGTCGTCACCTCCACGGACTCGGCGGACTTCCCGTCCGTACGCGTCCCCTTGAGCAGCAACAGCAGCAGCAGCGACAGCATCAGTACCCGCAGCACCGACAGCCTGGAGCGGTAACCGTGAGCACGCACGAGCACGAGAACGACCACACCCACCCGCACGAGGAGCTCCCGATCCTCGACCAGAGCGAGGGCGGCGGCTGCGGCGACGACTGCGCCTGCGGCGAGGGCGAGGAGACCGGCCTGGACCCGGCGCTCGCCCAGCTGCTCGTGGACGCCGGCCTGGACCCGATCGAGGTCGAGGACATCGCGCACATGGCGATCTCCGAGGACCTCGACGGCGGGGTCGACGTCACCACCGTGGCCACCGTCCCCGAGGACGCCGTCGCCACGGCCGACTTCACCGCGCGCGAGGCCGGCACGGTCGCCGGCCTGCGCGTCGCCGAGGCCGTCCTGTCCGTGGTCTGCACCGACACCTTCGAGGTCGAGCGGCACGTCGAGGACGGCGACCGCGTCGAGGCCGGCCAGGTGCTGCTGTCCGTACGGGCCCGCACCCGGGACCTGCTCACCGGCGAGCGCAGCGCGCTGAACCTGCTCTGCCTGATGTCGGGCATCGCCACGGCCACCCGCGCCTGGGCCGACGAGCTGGAGGGCACCAAGGCCAAGGTCCGCGACACCCGCAAGACCACCCCGGGCCTGCGCTGCCTGGAGAAGTACGCGGTCCGCTGCGGCGGCGGCGTCAACCACCGCATGTCGCTGTCCGACGCGGCGCTGGTGAAGGACAACCACGTGATCGCCGCGGGCGGGGTCCGCGAGGCGTTCAAGGCCGTGCGCGAGCAGTTCCCCGACCTTCCCATCGAGGTGGAGGTGGACACCCTCCAGCAGGTCCGCGAGGCCCTGGACGCGGGCGCGGACCTGATCCTGCTCGACAACTTCACGCCCATCGAGACCGAGGAAGCGGTGGCGCTGGTCCACGGCCGCGCGGTCCTGGAGTCCTCGGGCCGCCTCACCATGCACAACGCCCGCGCCTACGCCGAGACCGGCGTCGACTACCTCGCCGTCGGCGGTCTCACCCACTCCTCCCCGATCCTGGACATCGGCCTCGATCTGCGCGAGGCGGTGTAACCGATGCTCCTCACCATCGACGTGGGCAACTCCCATACGGTCCTTGGCCTGTTCGACGGTGACGAGATCGTCGAGCACTGGCGCGTCTCGACCGACCCGCGCCGCACGGCCGACGAGATGGCCGTGCTGATGCAGGGCCTGATGGGCATGCACCCGATGCTCGGCAACGAACTGGGCGACGGCATCCACGGCATCGCGATCTGCTCGACGGTGCCGGCGGTGCTGCACGAGCTCCGCGAGGTGACCCGGCGCTACTACGGCGACGTTCCGGCGGTGATCGTGGAGCCCGGCACCAAGACGGGCGTACCGATCCTGATGGACAACCCGAAGGAGGTCGGCGCGGACCGCATCGTCAACGCGGTCGCCGCCGCCGAGCTCTACGGCGGCCCCGCGATCGTCGTCGACTTCGGCACGGCGACCACCTTCGACGCGGTCTCCGCCAAGGGCGAGTACGTCGGCGGGGTCATCTCCCCGGGCATCGAGATCTCCATGGAGGCCCTCGGCGTCCGGGGCGCCCAGCTCCGCAAGATCGAGCTGGCCCGCCCGCGCAACGTCATCGGCAAGTCCACGGTCGAGGCGATGCAGTCGGGCGTGGTCTACGGGTTCGCCGGCCAGGTCGACGGGATCGTGGGCCGCATGGCCAAGGAGCTGGCCGGCCCGAACGGCGTCCCGGACGACGTCCGCGTCATCGCCACGGGCGGTCTGGCCCCGATCGTCCTCGGCGAGGCCGAGGCCATCGACGACCACGAGCCCTGGCTCACCCTGATCGGCCTGCGGCTGGTCTACGAGCGCAACGCGCCCGCCTTCGGCTGACCGGGCCGGGACCGCCTGACGCGAGGCCCCCGCCCCCGAGGGCGGGGGCCTTCGTCCGTCCTGCGGCCCCGGCCGCTCAGGCTCCCCCTACCGCACGCTTATGTCCGGCGCGGGAAATTCCCCGGAAATGGCCGGGGCGGGGCCACTCCGGAGATACGGTCGCCCGAGAAATACCTGAAGCTCGTCCACGGCGCCCAGGCGCCCGTGACCGGAGGAGACGCCGTACCGGGATCCCCCTCCTGGAGGGAGGGGGCCTCAGCCGCACAGACTGAGGCCATCGTTACCAGCACCAGCCAACGCGTATGCGGAGGTGAACGAAGTTGGCTACGTACCGCGTAGGACAGAAGACCGACCAAGCTGTGCTTCCTCAGCAGCCTGCTCTCGAATTCGAGTCAGCAGACACCCCCCGGATCGGGGACGAAACGGGACCCGAACGCCGTAAGGCACCCGGCGCGGTACATGTGCGAGGGGAGATGCCCGACGCTTCACCTGGCGCCGGGCGCGTCACCCCCGACCATCTGGTTGGGGAGAAGGCCCGTGAGGGCCATCCTGCCGTGTTCGTCCTGGACCGGCACGGCTCACCGCTCCAACCCACCAGCTCCGCCAGGGCTCGCAAGCTCCTCCGTCAGGGCCGGGCGGTCGTGGCCCGGCACACACCGTTCGTGATCCGGCTCAAGGACCGCACGGTCTCCGGATCGCAGGTGGACGGTGTGGAACTCGGGATCGACCCCGGGTCCAAGCACACCGGTATCGCCGTGTTCACCGCGAAGGATGGTGAGCGCCGCGGCCTGTACGCGGTCGAGCTCGCCCACCGGGGCAGCATGATCCGGGACAAGCTCACCGCTCGTGCCGCCCACCGGCGTGGCAGGCGTACCCGCAACATGCGCTACCGCGCGCCGCGCTTCTCCAATCGCACCCGTCCCAAGGGGTGGCTCGCCCCGTCGCTGCGCCACCGTGTGGACACCACGATGTCGTGGACCACACGGCTCGCACGCTGGGCACCCGTCCGCTCGGTGCACGTGGAGCGGGTCGCGTTCGACACTCACGCCATAGCCAACGACGGACCGCTGGAAGGAGCCGAGTACCAGCAGGGGACCCTGCACGGCACAGAAGTCCGCGAATACCTCCTGGCCAAGTGGGAGAGGGCCTGCGCCTACTGCGGCGGCACCGGAGTACCACTCAACATCGACCACATACAGCCCCGCTCACGCGGCGGCAGCGACCGTGTTTCCAACCTGTGCACCGCCTGCATTCCCTGCAACGAGAAGAAGTCCAACCAGTCGGTCGAAGACTTCCTCAGGAAGTCCCCGCGCCTGTTGGCTCGGATTCTCGCCCAGGCCAAAGCCCCGCTCCGCGATGCGGCAGCCGTCAACGTCACCCGCTGGGCACTGTGGCGCGCTCTTGGCGCTGCCTTCCCCACCGTGTACACCGCATCGGGTGGCCGCACGAAATGGAACCGGCAGCGGACCGGTACCCCGAAGACCCACACCCTCGACGCCCTGTGCGTAGGCGAACTCGACACCATCACCCGTACGCCGGCCCGTGTCCTCGCGGTCGCCGCTACCGGGCGCGGTACCTACGCGCGTACCCGCGCCGACAAGTACGGCTTCCCCCGCCTGCGTCTGCCCAGGCAGAAGCAGTTCTTCGGCTACCAGACCGGAGACCTCGCCCGCGCCGTCGTTTCCACGGGCAAGAAGGCCGGTACCCACATCGGCCGCATCGCGGTCCGCTCCAACGGGAACTTCAACATCAGGACGGCACAAGGCCTCGTCCAGGGCGTTCGCTACAAGTACTTCCGGCTCCTCCAACGAGCCGACGGCTACGCCTACACCGTTCGGCCCGAAGGCCCACCGACACACCACCTGAGCGGCACTGGCAAACCGTAGAGACCTCCGGCGTTCCGTGCCTACGATCCAAGGATTCGTCTCCTCTCCTGGCTGAGCCAGGGAGCATCCACGAAAGAAGAATGCGATGACCGCTCGGCCCGCCTGGCAGAAGTCCTCGTTCTGCGGTGAGGGGGACAACTGCGTCTACGTCAGCGCCGCCCCCGGCACCCTGGTCCGGGTGGCGGACCGCGCCGACCCGGCCCACCTGGTCCTCGCCACCACCCAGGCCGCCTGGGCCGATTTCCTGCGCGTGGTCAAGCAGTCGGACTAGCCCCGTCCCGACACGCGCCCTGTACGTGTCCACTCAAGGGATTTTGTCCGATTAGCGCGTATCTTCGGCCCATGCCCACGCCCTACGGATCCCGCGGCGGCATGGCGTTCGGCGCCGATGAGCTTCACGTGCTCAGGCGCTCGCTCGCTCACGCCCTTCAGTCCTCGACGGCCCCACTGACGGCCGTCGAGGTCCAGGACTGCCTGCGCCTCGCGGCGTCGGTGGACGACGCGGTCCAGGAGGCGGGGAGGCTCAGAGCGTTCCTCCTGGCCGACCTGGCGCGGTACAGAGCCGCGCTGCCCGGAAGCCTCTCCGGCTATCTGGAGCTGCTGCAGGACGCCCTGGCCGCCGGCTACGAACCGGTCCCGGACGACCTCGCCGCCCTGCGGGCGCTGCGCGCCAACCCGGTCGCCGCCGCGCTGCTGGAGCGCGCCCAGACCATCGCGGAGCGCTCCGTACGCCGCAGGCTGTCCACGGCGCCCGCACCGCGCACCCGGCTGCTGACCCTCGCGGGCGGCACCGACACGGGCGGCGCCGGCAAGGGCGGCTCCGAGAAGGAGAACGACCCCGCGCGCCCGAAGACCGAACCGCGCCCCGACGACCGCCCCGCACGGCCCGTCCCGACCCCGGGCGAGGTCTTCCCGCCGCGCCGCAAGCCCAGCCCGCCCCCGGAGGCCGGGCGCGCGGCAGGGTAGCTAGGCTGGGGGCATGGACTACGTTTCCGCGCTCGTGCCCCCCTTCGTGATGGCCGTGTTCTTCATCGCGCTCGTCGTGACGATCGTGAAGAGCCAGGGCGGTGCCAACAAGGGCAAGGAGGACGCGGCCGTCGACGCCGTGCTCGCCCGCGCCGAGGCCGCCCAGCAGTCCCAGCCCCAGAAGTAGGCCCCCTCGACAGGGGACGGGCGTACGGCTTCCCAGCCGTACGCCCGTATTTTGTTGCGCCTTGCCGCCCGGATAGCCGCGCAATTCACCACAACCCGCACTATCGTGCTGGTGTGCCTCGCCCCTTGGGAGAACTCGAAGACGCAGTCATGACGCGGGTGTGGCAGTGGAACCGCCCGGTCACCGTTCGTGAAGTCCTGGAAGACCTCCAGCAGGAACGGTCCATCGCGTACACCACGGTCATGACCGTTATGGACAATCTCCACCAGAAGGGCTGGGTCCGCCGCGAGGCCGAAGGCCGCGCCTATCGATATACGGCGGTCTCCACCCGGGCCGCTTACTCGGCCGCACTGATGAACGAAGCCTGGTCGACGAGCGACAACCCCGCAGCCGCCCTCGTGGCCTTCTTCGGCATGATGTCGGCGGAACAGCGCGAGGCACTCAGGGACGCCGTGCGCATCGTGCAGCCCGCGGAACCCGAAGCGTCCGCGGAGGCCGCCGACTCCCCGCCGTCCCCGCCGTCGCCGCCCGATGCCGAAGGCGACTCCGCGGCACCGGGCACCGCGCCGGGGCGATAACGTCCGGGCATGGGTGAGTTTTCCGCTGCACATGCAAAAACAGTGACGATCCGCCGAGCGCGCACCAGTGATGTTCCCGCGCTGCGCCGCCTGCTCGACCAGTACGTTCAGCAGCGGATCCTGCTGGACAAAGCGCCGGTCGTCCTTTATGAGGACATCCAGGAGTTCTGGGTCGCCGAACGCGACTCCGATGGCCAAGTCGTCGGCTGCGGTGCGCTCCACGTGATGTGGGAAGACCTGGCCGAAGTCCGCACTCTTGCCGTCGACCGCGACTTGAAGGGCGGGGGAGTCGGGCATCTCGTGCTCGACAAGTTGCTGGAGACCGCCCGGAGGGTGGGCGTCAGCCGGGTTTTCTGCCTGACCTTCGAAGTGGACTTCTTCGCGAAGCACGGCTTCACCGAGATCGGCGAGACCCCGGTCGAGACCGATGTGTACATGGAGCTGCTGCGTTCCTATGACGAGGGTGTCGCCGAGTTCCTCGGTCTCGAACGAGTGAAGCCGAACACCTTGGGCAACAGCCGGATGCTTCTGCACCTCTGATCGATCACCGCGGGGATTTCACGGGAGCCCCGGCTCCGTGCCCTATGTCCGAATCGCGCACGTTTCCCGACCCGTTGCGGACCCGAACCCGTGACGGGGGGTTTGTGTTTTCCAGGCAAAAGCGGTTTCCTTTCCGCGTACTGCTTTTCGATGAAAGGAAATCCCGGTGGCACAGAAGGTTCAGGTCCTTCTTGTCGACGACCTCGACGGCGGCGAGGCGGACGAGACGGTGACGTTCGCGCTGGATGGCAAGACCTACGAGATCGACCTCACCACCGCCAACGCTGAAAAGCTCCGCGGCCTCCTCGACCCGTTCACCAAGGGCGGTCGCCGCACCGGTGGCCGTGCCGCGGCGGGTCGTAGCAAGGGCGGCCGCGCCGCAGCGGCGCCCGGCAACCCGGACACGGCCGAGATCCGTGCCTGGGCCAAGGCCAAGGGCATGAGCGTCAACGACCGCGGCCGCGTCCCGCAGGACATCCGCGAGGCTTACGAGAACCGCGACTGACCTCCGGTCACAGTCGCGGCGGCGATGCGATCCGCACAGGCCGTACGCAGCCGCGCCCGGTGGCATTCCGTCGCCGCCGCCGCGACCAGGCGTACGAGACCGGGCCCGGCGGCGTCCCCGCCACGACCGGGCCCGGAGCCCCGCCCCGCAACGGGCAGGGCGGGCAGCAGTGCCTCACACCCCTGCTCGGGGGGCCGCAGCCACACGGCGGCCCCCCGAGGGCTTTCCCCGGGCCCCACCAGGTGTCCCGGCGGCGCCGGAGCGGTGATCCGGCCACCCGTACCCAGGGCGGCGAGATCCAGGGCCACCCCGCCCCACTCCAGCCAGTCGAGCAGCCCCTCCAGCTCATCGGCGCTCCCCGGGGCCACCAGGAACCGCATCCTGCGTCCCATGAGCGCCACCGGACCCGTGGCGCTGCCGCAGGGTCCGCGCAGCACCGCGGCACCGGCATCGGCCGGCAGCTCCAGTACGTCGAACCGCACGCCGGTCACCAGCTGCGCGGGCGGTCCGCCGGCCACGGGCCAGCCGAGCACGCGGGCGTACCAGTCCGCGGACGCATCGGTGCCTCCGGCCGCTTCGGCGGCGGGCGCCCCGATCGGGGCGCGGGGGAGCGGGACGGTGGGGGGCGGCGCGGTGAGGGCCATGCCCGGAGCAACTGCGGAAACGCTCGGGAGTTACGCGGGAGGGATGCGCGGCGTGACGCAGTGCACTCGTCCCAATGCGGAGCGTAAACGCCCGAGGAGCCGGAGTCTCACATTCAGGACGGAAGCGTGTTCGCCCGTAGCGGAGGGAACAGTCCTCCACCAGCGTGAATCGTCCGCTCTTACGGGTAAGACATTCCTAGTGGATCGGGGCGACACGCTGATTTGCAGGGTCCGAGACCGGCTTGCGTTCGCCATCGGCGTACACGTGTGACGGGTATCTGCCTGGCCTGCGGGAACATCGTCTCGCACCATCGGGTTGGAGCAGTTGTCGGCACTTACAGCCGGGTTTTCCCACGGACGTGAGGGTGAGCCGCGGACGGATGTCGGCAGTTGGAATGAGCTGTCCCGCCCCGCGGGACTAGCATGCGGAAGGACAGGGCGGGGACCGACCCCGAACTGCCCGACCGCTCTGAGGAGCGATAAACGATGTTCGAGAGGTTCACCGACCGCGCGCGGCGGGTTGTCGTCCTGGCTCAGGAAGAAGCCCGGATGCTCAACCACAACTACATCGGCACCGAGCACATCCTCCTGGGCTTGATCCACGAGGGTGAGGGTGTCGCCGCTAAGGCCTTGGAGAGCCTCGGGATTTCGCTCGAGGCTGTTCGCCAGCAGGTTGAGGAGATCATCGGACAGGGGCAGCAGGCCCCTTCCGGCCACATCCCCTTCACCCCGCGGGCGAAGAAGGTCCTGGAGCTTTCGCTCCGAGAGGCCCTCCAGCTCGGCCACAACTACATCGGCACCGAGCACATCCTGCTCGGCCTCATTCGCGAGGGCGAGGGCGTCGCCGCCCAGGTCCTGGTGAAGCTGGGCGCCGATCTCAACCGAGTCCGGCAGCAGGTCATCCAGCTGCTCTCCGGCTACTCCGGCGGAGGCAAGGAGTCGGCCACGGCCGGCGGCCCGGCCGAGGGCACGCCCTCGACCTCGCTCGTCCTGGACCAGTTCGGCCGCAACCTCACGCAGGCCGCTCGCGAATCCAAGCTCGACCCGGTCATCGGGCGCGAGAAGGAGATCGAGCGGGTCATGCAGGTGCTCTCCCGCCGGACCAAGAACAACCCGGTCCTCATCGGCGAGCCCGGCGTCGGCAAGACCGCCGTCGTCGAGGGCCTGGCCCAGGCGATCGTCAAGGGCGAGGTCCCCGAGACCCTCAAGGACAAGCACCTCTACACGCTTGACCTGGGTGCCCTGGTTGCCGGTTCCCGCTACCGCGGTGACTTCGAAGAGCGCCTCAAGAAGGTGCTCAAGGAGATCCGCACCCGCGGCGACATCATCCTGTTCATCGACGAGCTCCACACCCTCGTGGGTGCGGGTGCCGCCGAGGGCGCGATCGACGCCGCCAGCATCCTGAAGCCCATGCTGGCCCGTGGTGAGCTCCAGACCATCGGTGCCACGACGCTGGACGAGTACCGCAAGCACCTTGAGAAGGACGCCGCTCTCGAGCGACGCTTCCAGCCGATCCAGGTGGCGGAGCCTTCCCTCCAGCACACCATCGAGATCCTCAAGGGCCTGCGCGACCGCTACGAGGCCCACCACCGCGTCTCCATCACGGACGAGGCCCTCGTGCAGGCGGCCACCCTGGCCGACCGGTACATCTCGGACCGCTTCCTCCCGGACAAGGCGATCGACCTGATCGACGAGGCCGGCTCCCGGATGCGCATCCGCCGGATGACCGCGCCGCCGGACCTCCGCGAGTTCGACGAGAAGATCGCGAACGTGCGTCGCGACAAGGAGTCGGCCATCGACTCCCAGGACTTCGAGAAGGCGGCTTCCCTCCGTGATTCGGAGAAGCAGCTGCTGGCGGCGAAGGCCAAGCGCGAGAAGGAATGGAAGGCCGGCGACATGGACGTCGTCGCCGAGGTCGACGGCGAGCTCATCGCCGAAGTCCTGGCGACCGCGACCGGCATTCCGGTGTTCAAGCTGACCGAGGAGGAGTCCTCGCGGCTCCTGCGCATGGAGGACGAGCTCCACCGTCGCGTCATCGGCCAGAAGGACGCCATCAAGGCGCTCTCCAAGGCGATCCGCCGTACCCGTGCGGGTCTGAAGGACCCGAAGCGCCCGGGTGGCTCGTTCATCTTCGCCGGCCCGTCCGGCGTCGGTAAGACCGAGCTCTCCAAGGCGCTCGCCGAATTCCTCTTCGGCGACGAGGACGCGCTGATCTCCCTCGACATGTCGGAGTTCAGCGAGAAGCACACGGTTTCCCGTCTCTTCGGGTCGCCCCCCGGCTACGTGGGCTACGAAGAGGGCGGCCAGCTGACCGAGAAGGTCCGCCGGAAGCCGTTCTCCGTCGTCCTCTTCGACGAGGTCGAGAAGGCGCACCCGGATATCTTCAATTCCCTTCTCCAGATCCTGGAAGACGGTCGTCTGACCGACTCCCAGGGCCGGGTCGTGGACTTCAAGAACACGGTCATCATCATGACGACCAACCTGGGTACGCGGGACATCTCGAAGGGCTTCAACCTCGGCTTCGCGGCCCAGGGAGACACCAAGACCGGATACGACCGGATGAAGGCGAAGGTCAACGAAGAGCTCAAGCAGCACTTCCGGCCCGAGTTCCTCAACCGCGTCGACGACACGGTCGTCTTCCACCAGCTCACCGAGGAAGACATCGTCCAGATCGTCGACCTGATGATCGCCAAGGTCGATGACCGCCTGAAGGACCGTGACATGGGCATCGAGCTCAGCACGGAAGCGAAGGCACTGCTGGCCAAGCGCGGCTACGACCCGATCATGGGTGCCCGCCCGCTGCGCCGCACGATCCAGCGCGAGATCGAGGACACCCTGTCGGAGAAGATCCTCTTCGGCGAGCTGCGCCCCGGTCACATCGTGGTCGTCGGCAAGGAGGGTGAGGGCGACGAAGCCAAGTTCACCTTCCGCGGTGAGGAGAAGACTCCGATCTCGGACCTTCCCCCCATCGAGGCGTCGGGCTCCGGCCCGGACCTCACCAAGGGTGCGTAAGCGCTAGCCGCTCACAGCGGTACGAAGGGGCGGCCCCGGGACCGAAAGGTTCCGGGGCCGCCCCTTTGCCGTGGGCGGCCGGCCGTCACTGCGTCACTGCTCGTACACCTGCGGCACCATCTCCAGCTCCGCGTGCGGGAAACGGCGGAGCAGCCGCTCCTCGATGCCCTCCTCCCACGGCTCGTCGTCGTCGTAGAACAGCACGGTCCGCAGCGAGGGCAGCTCCGCGTGCTCGGCGAGGCCGGACAGGACGGCGCAGGACACGGCGATCTCCCGCAGGTTCTTCAGAGCCGAGAGCTCCGCCCACGCCGTCGTACTGCCGGGACGCCAGTCGCGACCCAGCTCCAGCCGTCGCAGGCCCGTGAGCCGGCCCAGACCGACGAGGTCCGGGTCCGCTTCCTCCAGCTCGATCGCTTCCAGCGGGGCTTCGGGGGAGACGTCGGTGAAGGACCACACACCGTCCTCGGCAGACAGGGTGAGCGTGCGCAGCCGGGGCCAGGAGGCGATGGGGAGGGCGCGGTTGAGGTAGAGGGAGACCTCTTCCAGGGGAAGCCCGTGCAGCGGACCCAGATCCCGCAGCTCGGACCAGCCGTTGACGACGAGGCGCCGCAGTGAGGTGTGGCCGCGCAGGAAGTCCACGTCCGTACCGCCGGCGAAGTACCACAGGGTCAGCCCCGACACCGGCTGGCGGGACAGGAAAGCGGTCAGGGCCTTGCGGCTGACCTTGCTGCCGATGTACAGGTCGGGCGGGCCGGTGAAGGAGGTCAGCGCCGCCAACTGGTCGTCCGAGTCGACGAAGACGTTTCTGGGCGGCGGGTCCATGTGCGCGAGCACCTGGGCGGCGTACCGGCGGGTATCGAATCGGCTCCACGCGCGGACCAGCAGCTCCCGGACCCGTTCGTCGGGGTCCCGGCAGTATCCGGCGAGGTAGCCGATGGCTTCGTCGGATCCCGCCGCCAGGGCCGCCCTCACCGAAAGGCGGGCATCGTCGCCCCGGGCGTCCTCGCCGCGGGGCAGCAGGTCCAGGACGAGCGGCCCGACCCGGCCGAGCGCTTCGGCGGCGTTCTCGTCCGAGGGCGGAACGAGACGGCGGGCGGCCGTCCGGACGTCCTCGCGGAGCTCCGGTTCGAGCTCGGCCGCGTACTCCAGCGACGCCAGGGCCAGCAGGACGGCCCGGTCCGTGTCCCGGACCAGCAGGTCGCGGATGATCGCCGCGCGTTCGCGGGGGCGGCCCTGGGCGACGGCCATGCGGATGACGTCCTCCCACTGGTCGTCGTCCGCGTGCCGGGTCAGTTCGCCCAGGCTGCCCTCGTCCAGGGCCGCCCGGGCTCCCAGGAAGTCCTGGAAGGTGCGGTGGACGAACTCCAAGGTGTCCTCGGTGGGGGCCCGCAGGAGGCCGGTCCGGTCCAGGAGGTGCCGTAGGACGGCCGGGGCGTCGCCCAGTGCCTGCGCCGCCGGTACGGCGGGCAGTGCGGCGGCGATCAGGGCCGTGGTCCGGTCCCGGCCGATCTCGGTGCGGCCGTTGCGGATGAGCCAGTACGCGAGCCGCTGGAGGAGCTGGAGCTGCGGCTCCTCGGGGAGTTCCGGCAGGCGCAGCTCGCGTTCGCGGTCGCGGCGGTGCAGCAGCATCGACAGGGCGGCCGTGTAGAGCTCCTTGCGGCCCGAGGGCAGGAAGCCGTGCCGTTCGCGGTGCAGGGCGCAGATCAGCCCGCACAGCAGCGGGTTGGTGGCGAGCCGGGCCAGCTCCGGCTTGGTGGCCAGGGAAGCCAGCAGCTGGTCGCGGAGTTCCTCGCCGGCCTCGGCCGCGTGGTGCCAGCGGGTGACGAAGCCGGCCACGTCGGCCCGGTTCATGGGGGACAGGGTCAGCTCGGCGAAGTCCTCGGAGGCCAGCCAGTCCTGCCGGACCGCCGAGGGCCGGGAGGTGACCAGCCAGCGGTTGCCGGGGTAGGCGGTGAGCAGATCGGTGAGCCAGTCGCGGGCGCGGTCCCGCTCCCCCTCCGGGATCTCGTCGATGCCGTCCACCAGGACCAGGCCCCGCCCCATGCTCAGCACCCGGCTCTCCCACCCCTCGGGGGCCCGGCCCTTCAGTGCGGTGGCGACCATGAAGTCCTCGGGGGCGGGCAGCCGCTCCCCGTAGAGGGTCAGGTTCCGCAGGGGCAGTACGAAGGGGACCAGGCCGCCCGCAGGCTCGTCGCGGGCGGTGGAGACGGCCAGCCACTGGATCAGGGTGGTCTTGCCGGAGCCGGCCCACCCCGCCCGGGGGCCCTCGTGGGCGCGGCCTCACGTAGTTCGGCAGCGAGGGCGGGCGGGCCCACTCGACCGAGGGTCCTGCGCGACGACGTCGCCCAGCGCATGGAGGGTGGCGGCCGTGATGACCTCCTCGATGCCCGGTGGCGGCGGCCGCTCGCGGGGGCACGCAGGGTCGGCGCGGCGGTTTGTAGGCGGGATTGCGCAGGTCATCCTCGGGACAGGGCGCGCTTCTCGCGCAGGGAGACGCTCCCAGCTTCCGCTGGGAGGCGTCCCGGAGGAGATCCGCACGAGGCGGTCCGCGAGCTCCACGCCCGCCCACTCCCCCCTTACACGAGGGGGGACACTACCGTTCCTTTTCGCTGTGCAGAAGCGAGTTCTGCGCAGTGGCACGCCCCGAACGGTCTTGGGCGCACTGGGTTCCGGCTTTCGCGGCCCGGTCGGCGACACGCATCGTGTGCGTGGTCCGTTCCGGGAGGTCCGGTTCCCTCACGACCTGGCCAAGTGGACGCGGCCAAGGGCGACGGGGAGGCCCTGAACCATCACTCCGGTGGAGCAGGGGCCCCGCACGCTGGCACCGCACCCGGCGTCCCAGATCGCACCAGCGACGCTACCCGACCAGGTGCGACCCCTCGCAAGCTGCCAATCCGACAACCACCCAATCGAGCTAACGCGAGCCTGCTTGCACTCCCCTGCGAGCAGTTCACTACCCCCGAGGCCAGCCGGATCCCCACCACGGATGCGTCCACGGGGCGGAGCGTAGCTCCGGTGTGACGCCGGTCGCAGGGCTTTGGTCCCGGCGGAGATCGGCAGAGGTCCCGAACCGGTGACAAGCCGCACAGGGCAAATCGGACCTACTAGGAACATTCGTAGAGATCAATGTCCGTTTTGCCCCACCGCTGGGCCAGTAAGTAGGCGGTCAACAGGGCTGACAGCCCCCTCTGCGTCTACGAGCCCGGGTAGTAACGGGGACGTTTGGGGAAGCCGGGGTGCCCGGGTTACCAAGGATGAGCAAGCAAGCCCGGCACCTGCTCAGCGTGCCGGGTCCTTTCTTGCCCGCAGCACTCTGCAGGACCCGCAACACCGTCCCCGTCCCCGGCCCGGAGGTTTCCTTCATGTCCGCGAAGCGCGTCAGCACCCGTCGTACCCGTATCGCCATCGGCGCCACCGCCCTCGGCGCGGCCCTGGCCCTCGGTGCCGGAACGACCGCCGCCTTCGCCGACGAGGTGCCCCAGGCCGAGCTGACGGGCACCGTCCAGCTGGTCTCCGAGCAGGCCGCCGCCCAGGCCGCGGCCCTCAAGGCGCAGGCCGCCCTGTGGGAGAAGCCGGTGTCGAAGTACACGCTCTCCGCGACCTTCGGCAAGGGCGGCACCATGTGGTCGCACAAGCACTCCGGCCAGGACTTCGCCGTCCCGGTCGGCACCCCGGTCGACGCCGTTTCGGCGGGCACCGTGGTCAAGGCCGGCCCGAACGGCGGCGGCGACGGCCCGGCCTACGGCAACGCCATCGTGATCAAGCACGCGAACAACACGTACTCCCAGTACGCGCACCTCTCGAAGATCCAGGTCACGGTCGGCGAGAAGGTCACCAAGGGCGAGCAGATCGCCCTCTCCGGCAACACCGGCAATTCGAGCGGCCCGCACCTCCACTTCGAGATCCGGACCACCCCGAACTACGGCTCGGCCGTGAACCCGGTGTCCTTCCTGCGCAAGGTCGGCGTCACCGTCTGATCAGCCGATCAGCCGATCAGCCGATCAGCCGATCACCCAGGCGTGGGTCGCGGTCGCGCGGCCCGCGGGGTCCAGCTCACCCTTGCGGTAGGCGGCGGCCTGCTCGGGCGTGAAGGCCGATTCGTAGATCCGGATGTCGTTCATCACGCCCTTGAACGCGCCGGCCCACGCGTCCTGGTGGCGGGCCCGGCCGAAGTTCAGCGGACCGGTGCTCTTCCCGATCCCCGGGATCGGGGCCTCGCCGGCCTTCTCTCCCTCCACGTAGAGGGAGATCATCTTCTTCTCGGCGTCGTGGACGGCCGTCAGCATCGTCCAGTCCTTGACCGTCTTCTTCCCCTCGGCGGCGACCGTCACGATCGTGGGCGTGGCGCCCTTGTCGTTGGTCCGCACGCGGAACACCCAGGCCTGCTGGCCGTTCACCTCGTCGGCGCCGAGCTCCAGGGCGAACGAATCCGAGGTGCCCTGGCTCATCACGACGTGCATGCCCTTCGCCGTGGAGTTGTTCTTGACGCGGGCCGCGAGGGTGAAGCTCTTGGTCGGATCCACGCCCTGCTCGGTGGCCTGGGCGTACGAGTTCGGAGTGCCCCTGAAGGTCAGCTCGTAGCGCGTCTTCGCCTTGGGCACCGAGACGTCGGGGCCCATGCGGACGCTGGTGCTGCCGACGCTGTCCCTGAGCAGGGAGACGTCGCTCGACACGGTGGGGGAGTAGCTCTTCGACGGGGAGTTGTCGGGGCCCGGCGACCCGGACGGGGACGCCGACGCGGAGGGGGCGTCGTCGGCCTTGTCCTTCGTGCCCGGCAGGCCGTCCCGCAGCACGAAGAACGTTCCGCCGCCGGCGAGCAGCAGCAGAACGGTCACCGCTCCGCCCACCATCCACAGCCGCTTCTTGCGTCGCTCGGAGGCCGTCCGGTCGGCCATCGCCTGCCAGTCGGGCTGCTCGCCGAGGGCCACGGGCGGCAGGTCCAGGCCGGGGCCGTTCGGGCCGAGAGAGCCGTGCGGTCCGTTCGGTCCGTTCGGCCCGTTCGGCCCGTTCGGGCCGGGCTCCTCGGGGAACGGCATCGGGGGGCCGAAGACGCCGGCCTCGGGCGGGCTCGGCGGGTAGCCGTAGCCACCGCCCTGCGGGTATCCGTACCCGCCGCCCTGCGGGTATCCGTAGCCGTGGCCGTCGCCCGGCGCGGGCTGCCCCGGCTGTCCGGTCTGTCCGGCCGGGTCGGGCTGTTCGGGTCGGCCGGGCGGGAACCCGTAGCCGCCCGGCGCGGGTATCCCCGGCGGGAACCCGTAGCCGCCGCTCTCCGGGGCGGGCTCGGGCTGGGGGCTCTGCGGGCGATCCGTACCGTCAGTCATGGTTCGGATGCTAAAACATCGGCGTTCTCAATCGAACAGCCGAGGGTCGCGATACGACACCGATCGCTCCCGGACCCGCCCGGTCACCCGGTCCCTCGGTTACCCGGTCGCCCCGTCGCCCCGTCGCTCAGTCCTCCCGGCGGACGATGGGGAAGCTCCCCGTCGCCGTCGGCGCGCGCTCCGGCAGCCACAGCACCGCGACCGCCCCGGCCGCCGCGCCTGCGTGGACGAATCCGCCGGGGGCCGCCACGTTGCGGAACGTCAGCCGGGCGCCCAGCACCCGCGCCTGCCCCTCCGCGATGGTCAGCCCCAGCCCGTGCCCCACCCCGGCCCGGTCCGTGGACCCGGTCCGGAACCGGCTCGGGCCCTCCTTGAGCAGGGCCTCGGGGAAGCCCGGCCCGTGGTCCCGGACCCGCACGACCCGGCCTTCGACATCGACCTGGACCGGCGCCCGCCCGTACCGCGCGGCGTTCGCGAGGAGGTTGCCGAGGATCCGCTCCAGGCGGCGCGGGTCGGTGCTGACGATCTCGTCCGCCACGATCCTGATGCTCGCCTCCGGCATCAGCGAGGTGACCCGGCGGCTCACGAACTCGCCCAGCGCCACCTCCTGGAGCTCCGCCCGCTCGGACGCGCTGTCCAGCCGGGCCACCTCCAGCACGTCCTCGACCAGGGCCCGCAGCGCCTGCGCGCGGTCCCGTACGAGCTCGGTCGGCCGGCCCGGCGGCAGCAGTTCCGCGGCCGTGAGCAGGCCCGTCACCGGCGTGCGCAGCTCGTGCGCGATATCGGCGGTCACCCGCCGCTCGGCCTCCAGCCGCTGCTGGAGCGCGTCGGCCATCGCGTCGACCGCCCGCGCGAAGTCGTCGGTCTCGTCGCGTACGACGCCCCCGACCGCGTCCCGCACCCGTACCCCGGGATCCCCGTGCGCCACCCGCTGCGCGGCTGCCGCGGCCTTGCGCAGCCGGCTGGAGATCTGGCCGCCGATCAGCACGCCGAGCGCCGAGGCGCCGATCACCACGGGGAGGAAGCCGATGAGCAGGGCCCGGTCCAGGTCGCGCACCATGTTGGCGCTCTCCCGGAACTGCGTGTGCAGCGACAGCACCTGCCCGTTGCCCAGCGGTACGGCCGCCCAGACCTCGGGGCCCGCGTTCGGGCTGTCCTGGACGTAGGTGCCGCGCCGCCCGGACCGGGCCTTCTCGCGGAGCTCGGCGGGCAGGTCGGGGTCGTTGAGCTTGGCGCCCATGGGGGGCTTGCGGCCGGCCTCGGCGTTGCGGGAGATGAACTGCACCCGGTCGAGCTGCACCTCGCGCGCGCTCTCCAGCATCGACGCACGGGCAGCGCTGTGCACCACCAGGCTCAGTGCGATGGCGGTCAGCGCGCCCACGGACGCGATGGCGAGCGTGATCTTCCAGCGGATCCCGGTCCGCAGGGTGAACCGGCTCATTCAGCTTTCATCCCCGCGCTCGTCTTTCGTCCACGCGCTCGTCCCCCGTGCTCGTTCTCCTCAAGGCATCAGGCCTTGAGCTTGTATCCGAATCCCCGGACCGTTTCGATCCGGTCCTGCCCGATCTTGGTGCGCAGCCGCTGGACGTGGACGTCCACGACGCGGGTGTCGCCGCCCCAGTCGTAGTCCCACACCCGCTCCAGCAGCCGGTCGCGCGAGAGCACCGTGCCGGGGGAGGTGGAGAACTCCAGCAGCAGCCGCATCTCGGTGGGGGTCAGGGCCACCGAGACGCCCGCCTTGCGCACCTCCATGCCCTCGGTGTCGACCTCCAGGTCGCCGAAGAGCAGGACTCCGCGCTCGCCGGAGGCGTCCTCCTCGGACCCGCCCTGCGGGCCGCCGGCGTGGCCGAAGCGGCGCAGCACCGCGCGGATGCGGGCGACGAGGACGGAGCCGTCGAAGGGCTTGGTGACGTAGTCGTCGGCGCCCGCCTCCAGGCCCAGCACCACGTCGATGGAGTCGGCGCGCGCCGACAGCATGATGACGGGAACGGTGGACTCGTCGCGGATGCGGCGGCACAGGCTCACGCCGTCCATCCCCGGGACCATCACGTCGAGCAGCGCGATGTCGGGCCGGTCGGCCCGGAAGGACTCCAGACCGGACAGCCCGTCGGGCATGGCGGTGACCACGAACCCGTCGCGTTCCAGCGCCAGGGTCGTGGCCTCACGGATGACGTCGTCGTCCTCCACGAACAGCACATGGGTCTCGGCCATGGGGAGCCTCGCCTCGCCTCGGTACTCGTTGCTCAGTTCTTCGGGTTGCTCAGTTCTTCGGGTTGCCCAGCTCTACGGGTTGCTCAGCTCTTCGGGCTGACGGCCGGGGCGGGGGCCGTCCCGCCGTCGACCACGCTGCTGTAGTCGGTGTGCACCCGGTCCTGCTCGGTGAACCGCTCGCCGTTCCAGCGGTACGTGATCAGGTCCTCGCCCGAGGGATAGGAGAGCGCGTCGCTCTTCCCGTAGACCGGCTTGGTGACGACCAGGTCGCCCCGGTCGATCTCGGCGTAGACGGGCGGCTGCTCGTCCGAGAACACATTCTCGTACGAGCCCCCGTCCGCGCGGTAAACGAACGACCCGCGGCCGAGCGCGTCGGCGCAGGACAGGACGTTGACCACGATGTCGACCGCCGGGCCGCCGGTGACCTTCCCGTAGCTGACGTCCACCGGGTACTCGTTGCCCGAGCAGGGCTTCAGGTCCCGCTTGATCTCGGAGCTGATCTTGGGGTCCGCCTTGATCAGGGCGATCGGGTCGACCTTGGCGGCCGGCTTGCCGGAGGCCTGAGGGACGAGGGGGGTGGCCGCGCCCGCCGAGAGTTCGGAGGGTGCCGAGGAGGGGCCGCCGGTCTTGGCCACCGACTCGGTACGGGCCGGGCCGCCGTCCCGCAGGCCGGTGCCCCCCGTCGAGCATCCGACCGCGAACAGCACGGTGCCGGCGAGGACGACCGTCCCCGCCGACATCAGTACCACCGAGCTCTTGCCGCTCAGTCTTGGGCCAGTCAGGCCGCGCACCGCTCACGCCCCTCGTACCGGATCGTGTGGTCACCGCGCTCCAGCGCGCGCAGGTCCAGGTCCCGGCTCTCCAGTTCCTGCCGGAGTCGGGCCAGTGCGCGGTGCAGAGTGCTCTTCACGGTTCCCGCCGACATGCCGAGCGCCGCGGCCGTCTCCTCGGTGCTCATCTGCTCCCAGTGTCGCAGCACCACCACACTGCGCTGCTTGGGCGCGAGCACCTTGAGGATGTCCATGAGCAGGGCGCGGTCGGCACGCTGGTCCGAACCGTCCTCGACGGAGGCGTCGGGGAGCTGTTCGGTGGGAACCTCTTCGAGCTTGCGGGCCCGCCACCATTCGGTACGGGTGTTGATCATGACACGGCGCAGGTACGCGTCGGCAAGGGACTTGTCGGCGATGCCGTCCCAGCGGCCGTAGGTGCGGACGAGCGCGGTCTGCAGGAGGTCCTGTGCGTCGGTCGGGTCCGGAACCAGGCGACGGGCACTGCGCAGCAGCGCGTCCTGCCGGGTGCGTACGTACTCTTCGAATTCGAGTACCTCGCCGTGCGCCATCTCAGACCGCCTCCGTTCCGACCAACCGCTCATCCGCTGCCTTACGGATTCGACGGTACGGAGGCGTTGTCACGGCCCTGTGCGGGTCAGCCTTCGGTGGGCGCACGGACACCCATAGGTTGTGTAACGGCGCCCGTGAGCTGCGGTTTCTCCGGGCAAGCGGAATCCCTGAGTCAGCTTCAGGGAGCGGTGGGTGCGGTGTCGGTGGCGGCCTTCGCGGGGGCGGCCGGAAGCCGGTACATGAGCCCGGGCAGCGGCTCCACGAGCCCGTCCGAGACCAGCCCGTCGAGTGCGCGGGCCCGCTGTACGGGCTCCTCCCAGACGGTGTCGAGGAGGGACTGCGGCACGGCGCCGACCGCCTCGCGCAGCACCGCGAGGAGTTTGCCGCGCACCTGGCGGTCCGTCCCGGCGTACGTCTGCCCGCGCCGCGGCGGTCCCTCGTGAGGGGGCTTCCCGGCCAGCCGCCAGGCGCACAGCCCGGCCACCGGACAGCTCCCGCAGTCCGGGCTCTTGGCCGTGCACACCAGTGCCCCGAGCTCCATGGAGGCCGCCGCCCAGCGGGCCGCGGTGTCCTCGTCCCCGGGCAGCAGGGCCCGCGCCAGGCGGCGCTCGGCGGCGGTCGTGGCGTTCGGCGGGTACTCGACCCCGGTCGCGGTGCGCGCGAAGACCCGGCGCACGTTGGTGTCGAGGACCGCGTGCCGCTGCCCGTACGCGAAGGAGGCCACGGCGGCCGCCGTGTACTCACCGATCCCGGGCAGGGCCAGCAACTGCGCGTGCTCGCGCGGTACGTCGCCCCCGTGCCGCTCCGTTATGGCGACGGCCGCGCCGTGCAGGCGCAGGGCCCGGCGCGGATATCCGAGGCGGCCCCAGGCGCGGACGGCCTCGCCCGGGGCGTCGGCGGCGAGGTCGGCGGGCCGGGGCCAGCGGGCGAGCCACTGCTCGTAGACCGGCAGGACCCGGTTGACGGGGGTCTGCTGGAGCATGAACTCGCTGACCATCACCCCCCAGGGGCCGGCCTCGGGGCGGCGCCAGGGCAGGTCGCGGGCGTGTGCTTCGAACCACGCGATGACGGGGGAGTGCAGCGCGGTGGTGGGAATGGTTGCAGTCATGGCAGACGGCATCCTGGCACGTTTCGGGCCCGCCGGGTGCCGTGTCGATCCCTGGCGGGCGCACCGGGGTCGGGACCGGTGCGGGGCCGGGGCCGGGACCGGGGCCGGTGTCAGCGGGCGGGATCCGGGCCGGTGATCAGGACGGCCGTGCGGCCGCCGCTCGTCCGCACGGCGGCAACGACCCTGGTCGCGGGGCCGGCGAGCGCGAGGGCGGCGAGGGCGGCGAGGCTCGCGCCCAGCAGCAGGCCCATGGCCACGTCGTGCGGGTAGTGGACACCGACGAAGACGCGGGAGAAGGCCATCAGCAGGGCCAGCGGAACGGTCAGCAGCACGAGTTTGCGCGCTGCGATGGCCAGGGCCACGGCCGCGGCGCCCGCGATGCTGGCGTGGTTGCTGGGGAAGGACCAGTCGCCGGTGGCCGGGCACTTGATCAGCGAGGCCGCCGCCCCGGCCACGGCCCGGCAGGGGCGCTCCTCGTCGACGCTGGACTTCACCAGCTCGGAGGCGACGTAGGCCAGGGCGGTGACGAAGGGGGCGAGCACCGCCAGCGCCACCGTGCGGGGGTCGCGGGCGCCACGTGATCGCCACCACACGGCTATGAAGAGGGCGCCGAACACGAGCAGCCCGTACTCGGTCCAGAACTCGAACGCCGATTGCACCCAGGCGGGGGTCGAGTGGGCGAAATCGGTCACGTCGAGGTAGAGGCCGGAGCTGTCCATGGTGACTGAAGGTACCTAAATCGGAATAACGTCTTCATCAGTCTCCGGGCCGATTTCCGGCGCCCCGGATCACCCCGCAGGATGATCATCGGCAAAACAAGCCGAGTGCGCGGCATGTGGGGCACTGATCGCACCGGGAACTCTCGTAAGGTTCCGTCCGTGGGATCTCTGCGCAATCCGGTCGGGCCGCTCCCCTCCTCCATCTACTGGCGACGGAGGGCCGTGCTGGCGTCCGTTGCCGCGCTCCTCGCGATGCTCGCCGTATGGACCGTCAGTTCCGGTGCGGGCAAGTCGAGTACCAACGGCAAGGGCCAGGGCGGCTCCGGTCCCGTCACCCAGATCACCCCCGGCCCCTCGGGCTCCGGTCCGGCGATCAGTCAGGCCCCGGGCGGGCGCGGGGAGTCGGGCTCCGGCGGCGCCGGTACGAGCGCCGGCACCGGCACGGGCTCCGACCCCGGCGCGAGCCCCGGCACGGGCAAGAACGGCGAACCGGGCGCCGATCCCGGCACCGCCGGCCAGGGCGGGACGGACGGCTCCGGCGGCTCCGGCGCGGGCCAGGCCGTCCCGGCGGACTCGCCGCTGCCCACGTGCGCGCCCAGTGCGCTGCAGTGGGAGGTCAAGAGCGTGAAGAACGAGTACGAGGCGAGCGAGAAGCCGCGCCTCGAACTCGTCGCGCGCAACGTCTCGGGCACGACCTGCAAGGTTGACCTCGGCCCGAAGCAGGCGGTATTGACGATCACTCAGGCGAGCAACGCCAAGCCGGTCTGGTCCTCCGCGGACTGCCCGGCGGGGGCGGGCAACGTCTTCTACCGGGTGCCGTCGCAGGGCGAGACCCTGCAATCCCTGGAGTGGGACCGCCGCTTCAGCGAGGCGACCCAGTGCCAGTCGCCTCCGGCGGGGGTGGCGGCGGCGGACACGTACGTGGTGGAGGTCAAGTCCCCCGGCATGCCGGTGGCTCGGACTTCGTTCGTCCTGAAGCCGGAGTAGTCGGCGCGGCGCCGTTGCCGCGGGGCTCCGCCCCCGGACCCCCGCGCCTCAAACGCCGGCGGGGCTGGTTTTGGGCTGACGCCGGCCGCATGGCCCGCAGCGCGATCCCAGCTCAGCGCGGCGCACGACGGGCCCCGGACGGGGCGGGATTGCCCGAAGGGCAAATCCAGTGCCGCGCAGCGCACGATGGGCCCCGGGCGGGGCTGGGGTTGCCCGCAGGGCAATTTCAGCCCCTCCGGCGTTTGAGGAGCGGGGTCCGGGGCGGCGCCCCGGGAGCGGCGCTCAGCCGCAGACCCCGGAGCCGCGGCGGAGCCTAGACGTACCGCTCCAGGATGGAGGACTCCGCCAGGCGGGACAGGCCCTCGCGGACGCTCCGGGCACGGGCTTCGCCGACGCCGTCGACCGTCTGGAGGTCGTCCACCGAGGCGGCGAGCAGCTTCTGCAGCCCGCCGAAGTGCTCCACGAGCCGCTCGATGATCGCCCCCGGCAGCCGCGGAATCTTCGCCAGCAGCCGGTACCCGCGCGGGGACACCGCGGAGTCCAGGGTCTCGGGCGACCCCGTGTACCCCAGGGCCTTCGCCACGATCGCCAGCTCCAGCAGCTCCGGATGCGTCAGCGCGTCCAGCGCGGGCAGCGCTTCCTCCACCGTGCGGGAACGCTTCGCCGTCGGCTCCGGCACGTAGTCCCGGATGACGAGCTCCCGCTCCTGCTCGATCCCGACCGTCAGCTCGTCGAGCTGGAGCGAGAGCAGCCGGCCGTCCGTGCCGAGCTCCACCACGTACTCCGCGATCTCCGTCGCGATGCGCCGCACCATCTCCAGCCGCTGCGCCACCGCCGTGACGTCGCGGACCGTCACCAGGTCCTCGATCTCCAGCGCGGACAGCGTCCCGGCGACCTCGTCCAGGCGGAGCTTGTACCGCTCCAGCGTGGCCAGCGCCTGGTTCGCCCGCGACAGGATCGCCCCGGACTCCTCCAGCACGCGCCGCTCGCCGTCCACGTACAGCGCGATCAGCCGCATCGACTGCGAGACCGACACCACCGGGAAACCGCACTGCTTCGAGACCCGGTCCGCGGTCCGGTGCCGGGTGCCCGTCTCTTCCGTGTGGATCGACGCGTCGGGCACCAGCTGGACGCCCGCGCGCAGGATCTTGGTGATGTCCTTGTCCAGGATCAGCGCGCCGTCGAGCTTGCACAGCTCGCGCAGCCGGGTCGCGGTGAACTCCACGTCCAGGACGAAACCGCCCGTGCACATGGCCTCGACCGACTTGTCCATACCGAGGACGATGAGCCCTCCGGTGTTGCCGCGAACGATCCGTTCGAGCCCGTCGCGCAGGGGCTGACCAGGTGCGACCGCGCTCAGCGAGGCGCGCATCATGGCGTCCTGCTTGGAGCTCGCGCCCGACTTTCCGGATGCTGCTGCCCCGTCCTTGGCTGCCACTGCACTCCTCCGGTCGCGGGATGTACCGCCTGCGTACGGCCGGGCGGACCATCCCGAAGTCTACCGGCGCGGCCCCGGCGCCCGTCGTGCCTTGGCGCGGCCGGGCCGGGGAGCACTCCGTCGGGGTCCGCCGACCTGCTGTTCGCCGGTCCCGGACGGGGCGGCCCACCCGGTGCTAGCCCGCGGGCTGCTCCTTCGCCGGCGTACGCGACCGCCCGCGCGGCAGGACCCGTAGGGCGTCGCCCATGTCGGCGACCTCGGTCACCTTCATGCCCGCCGGCACCTTCCCCGGGTCCGACGGCACCAGCGCGTGCGTGAAGCCGAGGCGGTACGCCTCCGCGAGCCGCCGCTGCACCCCCGTCACGCGCCGGACCTCGCCCGCGAGGCCGACCTCCCCGATGGCCACCAGGTTCTTCGGGAGCGGTACGTCGCTGGCGGCCGAGGCCAGGGCCAGCGCGACGGCCAGGTCGGCGGCCGGCTCGGTGAGCTTCACCCCGCCCACGGTGGCGGTGTAGATGTCCCGCTTGCCGAGTGCCGTGATCCGCCCGCGCTGCTCCAGCACCGCCAGCATCATCGAGACGCGCGAGGTCTCCAGCCCGGAGGTGGTGCGGCGCGGGGAGGGGATCTGCGAGTCCACCGTCAGCGCCTGCACCTCGGCGACCAGCGGGCGCTTGCCCTCCAGGGTCACCGTCAGGCAGGTGCCGGGGACGGCCTCGGCGCGGCGGGTCAGGAACAGCCCGCTCGGGTCGGCGAGCCCGTTGATGCCCTCGTCGGTGAGCTCGAAGCAGCCGACCTCGTCCGTGGTGCCGTACCGGTTCTTCACGCCGCGTACGAGGCGCAGCCGCGCGTGCCGGTCGCCCTCGAAGCTCAGGACCACGTCGACCAGGTGCTCCAGCAGCCGGGGACCGGCGATCGCCCCGTCCTTGGTGACGTGGCCGACCAGCAGCGTGGACATCCCGCGCTCCTTGGAGGCGCGGATCAGCGCCCCGGCGACCTCCCGGACCTGCGCCATGCCGCCGGGTGCGCCGTCGATCTCGGGGGAGGCGACCGTCTGTACGGAGTCCATGATCAGCAGCGAGGGCTTCACGGCGTCGAGGTGCCCGAGCACGGCGGACAGATCGGTCTCGGCGGCCAGGTAGAGGTGCTCGCTGAGCGCGTTGATCCGGTCGGCCCGCAGCCGCACCTGGCTCGCCGACTCCTCGCCCGTGACGTACAGCGTGCGGTGCTCGTCGGAGGCGGCCTTCGCCGCGACGTCGAGCAGCAGCGTGGACTTGCCGACGCCCGGCTCGCCCGCGAGCAGGACGACCGCGCCGGGCACCAGCCCGCCGCCCAGCACCCGGTCCAGCTCGCTGACGCCCGTGCTGCGCGCGGTCGCCGTCCGCACGTCGACCTGCCCGATCGGCACGGCGGCCGTGGTGACCCGGCCGGCCGCGGTGGTGCGCACGGCGGGGGCGCCGCCGAGCTCCTCGACCGTGCCCCAGGCCTGGCACTCGGGGCACCGGCCGAGCCACTTGGCGGTGGAGTACCCGCACTCGGTACAGCGGTAGGACGGCCGGTCCTTGGCGGATGAACGAGATGTACGGGCAGCCATGCGGCCCACGGTAGCCGCCGCCACCGACAGCCCGCGCCGGACGGGCTCCGCGACGGTCCCGCAGGCGTCCCGCGGCCGGTCGGTGGCTGGTCCGAGGCCGGCCCTGCGGTCGGCCCCGTGGTCGGCCCCGCGTGCACGCCGTGGCGTGCACCGTCAGGGGCGCCGTCAGCACGGCGTCGATCTGTTCACCCGTAAGGGCTAAAAGTGGTGAAGGCTTCCGGAGCGCCACCGGCGCGCCGCCTACGGTCACCAAGTGACCAGCAGCAACCAGGGACACCCCGCACCGCGCACCGGCGCACACCGGGCGCACGGGCGCACGCCCCCCGAGGGGACCAGGGTGGAGCAGCCGCCACCGTTCCGGTACGAGCCCTACCTGGACGGGCTGTTCACGTACTGCCTCTCGGTCCTGTGCGACCACGACAGCGCCACCGACGTGCTCGGCGACGTCCTCGCCGTGGCCGACCGGCATCCCGGCCGCTGCCCCGACGAGGGGGACCGGCGGGCCTGGCTGTACGCCCTCGCGCGCTGGGCCTGCCTGCGCAGGCTGGCCGAGCGGCGGCGTACGCGCTACGGCTACGGGGGAGCGCATTCCGCCCGGCGTGCACCGGAGCACACGGCCGCCGGCCGTGCGCCGGATCCCGCGAGCGCCGACGCGAACGCGGCCGCGAACGCCGCGGGGGCCGGACACGCGGGCTCCGCAGGCTCTGCGGGCCCCGCCGGTCACGGCGGTCTTGACGTGTACGCCTACCGCCGCACCGAGCTCGCCCGCCTCGCCTGGCCGGAGGCCGCCGGAACCACCCCCGAGCAGCGCGAGGCACTCGAACTCGCCGTCCGCCACCGCCTCGGCGTCCCCGAACTCGCCGCCGTCCTCGGTACGCCCCCGGCCGCCGCCCGCGAGCTGCTCACCGGCGCCGCCTGCGAGGTGGAGCGCACCCGCGCCGCCCTCGCCGTCGTCGAGACGGGCAACTGCCCGACCGTGTCCCGGCTCACCGGAGACGACGGGGAGGGCGGAGGAGACGGGAACCTGCTCCTCTCCTCCTCCCTGCGCGCCGAACTCGTGCGCCACGTGGACGACTGCCCGCGCTGCCGCCGAGCCGCCGAACGCGTGGGCGCCGGCGGCCCCTGGCCCGGCTCGGGCGGCGTCAACACCGCCGCCCTCCCGCTGGTCCCGGCCCCGCGCACCGCCGTGCACGCCGCGATGCTCCGCTCCGGCGGCCGCCGGGGCGCCGGGACCGGCCCGCGCTTCGACCGCACCGGCTTCCCGATGGACCCCAAGGACCGGGCTGCCCGCCGCGAGCGGCTGCGCGCCCGCGCCGTGACCACCACGGTCGTCGCCACCGTCGTCGCGGCCCCCGTGCTGGCGCTGTGGGCGGCCTACCGGGGCGCCCCGAGCACCGGGGAACCCGTGGGCAACGGCTCCACGCGCATCTCGGCGAGCGAGGCCGAGCTCCCGCTGGCCCGTACCGACGGCCGCCCGCTGACGGCGTACGAGAACGCGGGCAACGCCGCCGTCACCACCGACGGCCCCGGCTTCGCCCCGTCCGCAGCCGCCCCCGACGTCTCCGTGGAGGTCATCAGCAGCGGAGCGCCGCCGAGCTCCACACCCGGCGCCCCCGGCGCCCCGGGCCGGCTGACCGCGGCCGCCTCCACCCGCGGAGCGACCACGCTGCTCACCCTCACCGCCTCGGGCGGGGCACCGGTCGACTGGCGGCTGTGGTCCGACGCCCCGTGGCTCCGCGCCAGTACGACCTCGGGCCGGCTGGCACCAGGAGAATCGGTCACCCTACGGATCACCGTGGACTCCGGAGCCCAGCCCGTAGGGGCCTGGAGCGCCCGGGTCGGGGTGGACCCGGGCGGCGCGGTGATCTCCATCCGGGGCCGGGGCCGCCCGGCACCCACCCCGCCCGACCCGGAGCCCACGCCGACTCCGACGCCCACTCCGACACCCAGCCCGCCCGACCCGACGCCGACCCCCACTCCGACGCCCACGCCCACCCCGACGCCGACCCCGACGCCGAGCCCCTCGGACGGAGCCACACCGGAGCCGGAGCCGACCCCGGTCCCGGCCTCGTAGCCCTGCCGCCTACGGCGCGGGGGTGGGGGCGGGGTCGGCCGGGTGCGGGGCCATCGGCAGCAGCGAGGCGAGCCGCGCCTCGCAGAGCCGTACGAGCTCCTCGTAGGCCTCCTTGCCCATCAGCTCCGTCAGCTCGGCGCGGTACGACACGTACACCGGCTTGCCGGCGCCGTGCGCGGAGGTGGCAGAGGTGCACCACCAGTGCAGGTCGTGGCCGCCCGGCCCCCAGCCGCGCCGGTCGTACTCGCCGATCGACACCTGGAGGATGCGGGTGTCGTCGGGCCGGTCGATCCAGTCGTAGGTCCGCCGGACGGGGAGCTGCCAGCACACGTCCGGCTTGGTCTCCAGCGGCTCCTGGCCGCCGCGCACCGCCAGGATGTGCAGGGAACAGCCGGCCCCGGCCGGGAAACCGGGCCGGTTCAGGAAGATGCAGGCACCGTCCCAGCGACGGGTCTGCTTCTCCCCGTCGTCGTCGTGCTGCGTCCACCCGGTCTCGCTGCCGACGTCGTGGAACTGCCACAGCTCCGGCGTCAGCCGCGCCACGTTCTCCGCGACCCGCTTCTCGTCGTCCTCGTCGGAGAAGTGCGCGCCGAGGGTGCAGCAGCCGTCGTCCGCGCGGCCGGCCTGAATGCCCTGGCAGCCGCTGCCGAAGATGCAGGTCCAGCGGGAAGTGAGCCAGGTCAGGTCACAGCGGAAGACCTGCTCCTCGTCGGCGGGGTCCGGGAACTCCACCCAGGCCCGCGGGAAGTCGAGCCCCTTCTCGTCCGCCTCGGCGGGCTTGGCACCCTTGGCACCCTTGGCGGCCTTGCCGACCTTGGTCTTGGGCTTGTTGGCCTTCTTCGTATTTGGCACAAACCCCAGCCTAAGCGCCCCTTACTCCACCCTTAGGCCTTTGGACCAGTAGCGTTTCCCCTCATGAGACTCGGTGTCCTTGATGTGGGTTCGAACACGATCCATCTGCTGGTGGTGGACGCGCACCCCGGCGCGCGCCCGCTGCCCGCGCACTCGCACAAGGTGGAGCTGCGGCTGGCGGAGCTGCTCGACGAACACGGCGCGGTGACGCCCGAGGGCGTCGAGCGGCTGGTTTCCGTCATCGGGGACGCGGTGCAGGCCGCGGAGGACAAGGGGTGCGAGGACGTCCTCCCCTTCGCGACGAGCGCGGTACGGGAGGCCAGGAACGCCGACGAGGTCCTGGCCCGGGTCAAGGCGGAGACCGGCGTGGACCTTCCCGTCCTCAGCGGCGACGACGAGGCCCGCCTGACGTTCCTCGCGGCGCGGCGCTGGTTCGGCTGGTCGTCGGGCAAGCTGCTGCTCCTCGACATCGGCGGGGGCTCGCTGGAGATCGCGTACGGCATCGACGAGGACCCGGACGCGGCGGTCTCGCTCCCGCTGGGCGCAGGCCGCCTGACGGCGGGCTGGCTTCCGGGTGACCCGCCGGACCAGGCGGACGTCCGGGCCCTGCGGCGCCACGTACGGGCCCAGATCGCCCGTACGGTCGGCGAGTTCAGCCGCTTCGGGGCGCCGGACCGGGTGGTGGCCACGTCGAAGACCTTCAAGCAGCTGGCGCGGATCGCGGGCGCGGCTCGCTCCGCGGACGGCCTCTACGTCCAGCGGGACCTGACGCGGAAGTCCCTGGAGGAGTGGGTCCCGCGACTGGCGGCGATGACCACCGCCCAGCGGTCGGCCCTCCCCGGAGTCTCGGAGGGCCGCTCCAACCAGCTTCTGGCCGGAGCGCTGGTGGCGGAGGGCGCGATGGATCTCCTCGGTGTCGAGTCCCTGGAAGTCTGCCCCTGGGCCCTTCGCGAAGGCGTCATCCTCCGTCGGCTGGACCACCTCGGGAGGTCCACCCCCGTCGGGGTGTGACCGCCCGCGCGGCGCCGCTGCACGGGGACCAGTCCCCGGACCCCTGCGCCTCAAACGCCGGCGGGGCTGGGGTGTGGCCGGCCTCGGTTTGTACGTGGGGGTGGCTGCGGGTGGGGCCGGTGCCGGGGGCGGGGTGGGGTGTCGGCCTGGACTGCATGATTTAGGCGCCCTCTGCTCTACTCCGACAGGGCGCGGCTTGCTTCCGCGCCACAAATCACGCTCTACGTCCAGGCCGACACCCCACCCCGCCCCCGTCCCCCGACCCCGCCGAGCTCCGGACGCATCCGGCCCTGCCGGGGGTGTTGCAGCGCGTACTTGAGCTGCCCGGCGTTCGATGCCCGGGTCCGGGCCCGGGCCCTGCCTGGGGCCTTTCCCTCTCAGCCCGCCCGGAACGGTTCCCACCAGCCGCCCGAGTCAGGCGCCCGGTGCTAGGTGCCTGGTGCTCGGTGCTCGGTGTCCGGTGCCAGGTGCCCGATGTCCGGTGCCAGGTGCCAGGTGCCCGATGTCCGGTGCCAGGTGCCAGGTGCCAGGTGCCAGGTGCCCGATGTCCGGTGCCAGGTGCCAGGTGCCAGGTGCCAGGTGCCCGGTGCCCGCGCCTGGGGCGCGGAGCCCCCGGGGGCCGCCGGGGTTTGTTCTTTCAGCCGTCCGGCGTTTGAGGACCGGGGTCTGGGGCGGAGCCCCAGGAGCACTTCAGCCCGTCCGGCGTTTGAGGACCGGGTCAGGGCCGGCCCTGGGAACGGTGGAAGGGCGGGTAGGGGATCTCCGCCCCGCAGGGCCATCCAGCAGGGGCGGCCGCCCCAGGGCCTGGTCAGGCCCTGGCTTCGTGGGCGGGCGCCCAGGGCCCGGTCGGTCCGGGGCGCCTCCTGGGCCCGGGCGCGGGCCGGGGCTTCGTAGGGGGGCGGCCCAGTGGCGCCCACGGCCCGGTAGGGCCAGGGCGGCCCGGGCCCACCACGACCCCGATACCCTGTCCCCGTGGCAGAACCAGTCCGGATCCCGACCGCGAAAGTCGCCCTCTCCACCGCCTCCGTCTACCCGGAGTCAACGGCGACCGCCTTCGAGATCGCCGCGCGCCTCGGCTACGACGGCGTCGAGGTCATGGTCTGGACGGACCCCGTCAGCCAGGACATCGACGCCCTGCGCCGCCTCTCCGACCACCACCAGGTCCCGATCCTGGCCATCCACGCCCCCTGCCTCCTCATCACGCAGCGCGTCTGGTCCACCGACCCGTGGACCAAACTCCAGCGCGCCCAGGCGGCAGCCGAGAAGCTCGGCGCGAGCACGGTCGTCGTGCATCCCCCGTTCCGCTGGCAGCGCCAGTACTCCCGCGACTTCGTCACCGGAATCTGGCGGATGGCGGACGAGACCGACATCCGCTTCGCCGTCGAGAACATGTACCCCTGGCGCTACCGCGACCGCGAGATGCTCGCCTACGCGCCCGAGTGGGACGTCACCAAGGACGACTACCGCCACTTCACGGTCGACCTCTCGCACACCGCGACCGCCCGCACCGACGCGACCGCGATGATCGACCGGATGGGCGACCGCCTCGCCCACATCCACCTCGCCGACGGAAACGGTTCCGCGAAGGACGAGCACCTCGTCCCCGGCCGCGGCAACCAGCCCTGCGCCGAACTGCTGGAGCGGCTCGCCGCCACCTCCTTCGACGGACACGTCGTCATCGAGGTCAACACCCGCCGCGCGATGTCCTCCGCCGAGCGCGAGGCCGACCTCGCCGAAGCCCTCGCCTTCACCCGCCTCCACCTCGCAACAGCCCCCGGCCCCCTACCCGGAACCCCCCACCCGTGACCGCCTCCCTACCGGACCCAGACCGGGCCCCCGCGCCTGCGCCCGCCCCGGCCCCGGACTCCGCCCCGGCCCCGGACTCCGCCCCGGCCCCGGACTCCGCCCCGGCCCCGGACTCCGCCTTGGACCCGGCTCCGGCCTTGGACCCGGCTCCGGCCTCGCCTCCGGACTTTGCCTCGACCTCAGCCCCGGGCACGGCCCCAAACTCGGCTTCAGCTTCGGCCTCGGCCTCTGGCCCGGCTCCGGCCTCGGACTCGGCCCCGGCCTCGGTCCCGGCATCAGCCTCGGGCTCGGACGCGGCCTCTGCCCCGGCTCCGGACTCGGCCTTGGCCTCGGCCCCCACCCCGGACGCGGCCCCCGCGCCTGCCCCGGCCCCGGACTCTGCCCCCGCCCCGGCCCCGGACCGGGCCCCCACCCCCGCCCCGGCGAACGCCCCCGCGAAGCCCCGCCGCGGTCCCGGTCGTCCCCGCCAGGACGAGGCCGACGACGGGCCCGGTACGCAGGAGCGGATCCGCCTCGCGGCCCGCGCCGAGTTCGCCGCGCGCGGCTACGACAAGACCTCGGTGCGCGGGATCGCCAAGGCCGCCGGCGTGGACCCGGCCCTGGTGCACCACTACTTCGGCAGCAAGGACGACCTTTTCGCCGCCGCGATCGAGCTCAGCATGGAGCCCGCCCTCGTCCTCCCCAAGATCCTCGGAGAGGGCCCCGACGGCATCGGCGAGCGCCTGGCCCGCTACTTCCTCGGCGTCTGGGAGAACCCGGTCACCCGGACCCCGCTGCTCGCCGTGATCCGCTCGGCCCTCACCCACGAGGCCGCCGCGAAGGTGCTCCGCCGGCTGATCCTGCACCGCCTCCTGGAGCGGATCGCGGCCGACCTCAACGTCCCCGAC
Organism: Streptomyces tatrensis; assembly: GCF_049310065.1. NCBI lineage: Bacteria > Bacillati > Actinomycetota > Actinomycetes > Kitasatosporales > Streptomycetaceae > Streptomyces > Streptomyces tatrensis. Next base: position 5,450,546 of record NZ_JBMDLB010000011.1, read on the forward strand.
CCGACCTTCCGCGCCGAGCTCGCCGCCTCCCACATGGTCGGCATCGCGATCCTGCGCTACGTCGTCCAGGTCGAGCCCCTCGCATCGGCGGACCCGGAGACCATCATCGAGCTGGTGGCCCCCACCCTCCAGCGCTACCTCACCGAGGAATGACGGCGCCCGCGCACGCAGCCCCGTAGTCTCCGAGCCCACGCCCGAGCCCGAGCCCACGCCCGAGCCCGCGTACGCAGCCACCGCCCGCAACCCGGTAACCTCCGCACCCGTGCCCAATTACTGAACCCCCCGTCCCGGGATCCGGACAGCCCGTCCGGATCCCGGGCAGGGGGCGTAGCCTCGTAACCGAGCCATATCCACAGTCGCGGCAGGCGCTCGCGTCACCGCACACATGGGGAGAGAACCCGATGCCCGAGCTGAGGTCCCGCACCGTCACCCACGGCCGCAACATGGCAGGCGCACGTGCCCTGATGCGCGCCTCGGGCGTAGCGAGCGCGGACATCGGGAAGCCGATCATCGCGGTCGCCAACTCCTTCACGGAGTTCGTCCCCGGCCACACCCACCTGGCCCCCGTCGGCCGCATCGTCTCCGACGCGATCCTGGCCGCCGGCGCCGTCCCCCGCGAGTTCAACACCATCGCGGTCGACGACGGCATCGCCATGGGCCACGGCGGCATGCTGTACTCCCTCCCCTCCCGCGACCTGATCGCGGACTCGGTCGAGTACATGGTCGAGGCGCACTGCGCCGACGCGCTGATCTGCATCTCCAACTGCGACAAGATCACCCCCGGCATGCTGATGGCCGCCATGCGCCTCAACATCCCGGTCGTCTTCGTCTCCGGCGGCCCGATGGAGGCCGGTCAGGCCACCCTCGTCGACGGCACCGTCCGCAAGCTCGACCTGATCGACGCGATGGTGGACGCCTCCAACGACAGCGTGTCCGACGAGGACGTCCTGCGCATCGAGGAGAACGCCTGTCCCACCTGCGGCAGCTGTTCCGGCATGTTCACCGCCAACTCGATGAACTGCCTCGCCGAGGCCATCGGCCTGGCCCTCCCCGGCAACGGCTCGGTCCTCGCGACGCACACCGCCCGCCGCGCCCTGTACGAGGACGCCGGCCGCACGATCGTCGAGATCACCAAGCGCTACTACGAGCAGGACGACGAGTCGGTCCTGCCCCGCAACATCGCGACCCGCCAGGCCTTCGAGAACGCCATGGCCCTCGACATCGCCATGGGCGGTTCGACGAACACGATCCTGCACCTCCTCGCCGCCGCGCAGGAAGCCGGACTGAAGTACGACCTCACGGACATCGACGAGATCTCCCGCCGGGTCCCGTGCCTGGCCAAGGTCGCGCCGAACGTGGCGCCCGGCGGCACGTACTACATGGAGGACATCCACCGGGCCGGCGGCATCCCCGCCCTGCTCGGCGAGCTCCACCGCGGCGGCCTGCTCAACAAGGACGTCACCACGGTCCACTCCGCCAACCTGGAGGACTGGCTCGCGAAGTGGGACGCCCGCTCCGGCACGGCCCCCGACGAGGTCATGGAGCTGTGGCACGCGGGCCCCGGCTGCCAGCGCTCCGCGTCCGCCTTCTCCCAGTCCGAGCGCTGGGACACCCTCGACCTCGACGCCGAGGGCGGCTGCATCCGCTCCGTCCAGCACGCGTACTCCAAGGACGGCGGCCTCGCCGTCCTGCGCGGCAACATCGCGCTCGACGGCTGCGTCGTGAAGACCGCCGGCGTCGACGAGTCGATCTGGACCTTCGAGGGCCCGGCCGTGGTCTGCGAATCGCAGGACGAGGCCGTCGACAAGATCCTCCGCAAGGAGATCAAGGCCGGCGACGTGGTCGTCATCCGCTACGAGGGCCCGCGCGGCGGTCCCGGCATGCAGGAGATGCTCTACCCGACGTCGTTCCTCAAGGGCCGCGGCCTCGGCAAGGTCTGCGCCCTGGTCACGGACGGCCGCTTCTCCGGCGGCACCTCGGGCCTCTCCATCGGCCACGCTTCCCCGGAGGCGGCCTCGGGCGGCTCCATCGCGGTGGTGGAGGACGGCGACCGCATCCGCATCGACATCCCGAACCGCTCCATCGAGCTCCTCGTCGACGAGGCCACGCTGGCCGCCCGCCACGCGGCCCTGGGCGGCGTGTACGCCCCGAAGAACCGCGAGCGCAAGGTCTCCGCGGCCCTGCGCGCCTACGCGGCGATGGCCACCAGCGCCGACAAGGGCGCGGTCCGCGACGTCAGCCTCCTGGAGCGCTGACCCCGCCCGTACCCAGCCGGTCCCGGCCCCGTCCGACCCCTGTCGGACGGGGCCGCCCGCGCTCCCTGGGGAGCGGGTGTCACCACCCCGCGGGATCCCCCGCCGCCACCGCGAACACGCTCCCGTCCGGCGCGGACGCGTACACCCGCCCGTCCCCGACGACGGGCGCGGGCAGACTCGCCGTGAAGGTGTCCTTCCCGGTGCCCATCCGCGGCTTGGTCTGGCCCGCGGGCCGTCCCCCGGCCGCGTCGAACGCCAGCAGCCGCCCGTCCGGAGCGGTCAGGAAGACGCGCCCGTCGGCGAACACCGGCCGGGAGGCACCCGCCAAGCCGGTCTCCATCCGCCACTCCTCCTTGGCCGGGCCGACCGCTGCCAGCGCGCCGGGGGCGCCGAAGACGTAGACGACTCCGTCCGGCCCCACCGTCCCTTGCGCCTGGTAGAGCGGCGTCACAAGCCGTACTCGCGTCACCGCGCGGGTGCCCAGGTCCACCCGTACGACCGCCCTGGTACTGCCGTCCACATCGCCGTCCAGCAAGTACATGGCGCTGTCCACCACTCCGACGGGCTGCAACAGCCCGGCGGCCCGCGTCTGCCACCGCACCGTCCCGCGCTCCGGGTCCACCGCCAAAAGCCGGGTCGACTTGCCGTCGGCAGTCGGTGCCGCCCCATACAGCAGCGGTCCACCGGGCGCCTCGGGCCCGCCCGACCAGACGGCACCCGGCCCGCCCAGGGGCTTGGTCCACCGTGCGGCACCAGTTGTCGCGTCCAGCCCCGTGAGCGTTCCGCTCGTCGCGGCGATCAGTACGGTCGCCCCTACGGTCACGACGTGCGAACCTCCCGGGAGCTTTCGCTTCCAGCGCTCGGCCCCGGTCGTGACATCCCGCGCCTGGAGCAGCTCGTCGCCCTGCGTCATCACGAACATGAGCCCACCCCCGAACAGGGGGGCGTCGTCGTTCGCAGTTCGGGTGTCCGGTGCGGTCTTCGTGCGTACGGTCCACAGCGCGGACCCGTTCGCGGGGTCGAGCCGGGCCACCGTCGATCCTGGCCCCGAGCAGTACAGGGCCGCGGCCTGCCAGGAGCATGCCGAGCCGCGCTCTCCCAATGCCACCGACCACGACGAGGACGGCCGAGGTCCGGGTACCCCCGGGGCGGTGAGCTGCTTCGGGGCCTTGTCCCCGGGCCCGGACCACAGGTAGCCGCCCACGGCCCCACCTGCCAGCAGCAGCCCGATCCCCGCCGCGACGGCTACCCGGGTCCGCCGGCCGCGGATGGGGGCGGACTCGGCCGGGGTGGCGACCCGCTCCCGCCGGTGCGTGACCTCCTCGTCGGCCACGGGCTGCCGCGGCCGCGGGATGAAGGACTGGGTGTCCAGATCCGTCGGGTACGCCACCGCCCGCAGCGCCACGATCAGCGCGTCCGCACTCGGCCGCTCCGCCGGATCCTTCGCCAGGCACTGCGCGACCAGCGGCACGAGCCGCTCCGGCAGGCCGGTCAGGTCGGGCTCGCTGTGCACCACCTGGTACGCCACGAGGTAATGGCTGTCGGAGTCGAAGGGCCCCCGCCCGGTCGCCGCGTACACGAGCACCGCGCCCAGGGCGAAGACATCGGCCGCGGTCCCCACCTCCCGCGGCCGCTGGAACTGCTCCGGCGCCATGAACGGCGGGGTCCCGATCAGCTTCCCCGTCTCGGTCCGCAGATCGCTGTCGGCCGGCCGCGAGATCCCGAAGTCGATGACCCGCACCCCGTCCGGGGCCATCAGCACGTTGCTGGGCTTCAGATCCCGGTGCACGACTCCCGCCCGGTGGATGTCCCGCAGGGCCTCCGCCAGCCCGGCGGCGAGCCGCGCCAGTTCCCGGGCCTCCAGCACTTCGTCCCGTACCCGCTCGGAGAGCGTCGGGGCGTCGATGAACAGCGTGGCCATCCAAGGCCGTTCGGCATCGGGGTCCGCGTCCACGACGGGCGCGGTGAACGCTCCGCTCACCCGCCGCGCGGCCGCGACCTCCTGCCGGAACCGCGCCCGGAACTCCGGGTCCACGGCGTGCTGCGGATGCACGATCTTGACGGCGAGTTTCAGCCCCGACTCGGAGGTGGCCAGGTGGACGACGCCCATGCCGCCCGAACCGAGCACGGACTCAAGCCGGTACTGCCCGGCGTACTCCGGAAAACCCGCGTAGTCCGCCCGCGCTGAACGCACCGCTCACCACCCCCGCCGGAGCCTAGTCGATGGCCCGTGCGAATCTCCAAGGTCTTGCTACCCTGCGCGGGTTGCGCACGGCAACATCCAAGGGGGGAGTTTTTGCATGTCCGTTGAGAGCGATTCAAGCCAAGTCGACAGCCTGACCTCGGGGTCGGGATTCCCGACGTTCCCGGTCGCGCCCGGATACCGCGTGAACGTCCGCAGGGGTCCCGGCACCAGTTACGCGGTCCTGCGGGTCCTGCCGCTCGGAGCCTCCGTCGGCATTCGCTGCCAGTGCGAGGGAACGACCGTCACCGGCCCGTACGGAACCACGTCCATCTGGGACAACATCGGCAACGGCGAGTTCATCTCCGACGCCTACGTAAAGACGGGCAGCGACGGCTACATCACCAGCCGCTGCGGCTGACGACACAGAGGTGGAGAAGAAGACGATCAGCAGGCGCCGCATGCTCGGCCTGGGAAGTTCCGTAATCGCCGCAGTCCCGGCGGTCATGCTCGCGGGGGCGGGTGAGGCCGCTGCGGGGTCGGGTTTCCCGACGTTCCCGGTCGCGCCCGGATACCGCGTGAACGTCCGAAGAGGCCCCGGCACCAATTACGGGGTCATCCGAGTCCTGGCGCTCGACGCGTACGTCGGGATTCGCTGCCAGTGCGAGGGAACGACGGTTTCGGGCCCGTACGGCACGTCGACATCTGGGACAACATCGGCAACGGCGAGTTCATCTCCGACGCCTACGTGAAGACGGGCAGCGACGGCTACATCACCAGCCGCTGCGGCTGAGGCCATCCGGGCCACCCCACGGCCCGCCCCGTGAGACACCCGGGGCCGACCCCGCCCGGCGGGGGATAATCGCTGGTGTGAGCGACGACCAGCGAGACCAGACCCCCGCCGAGCCGGCCCCCGCGGTTCCCACCGGCCCCGAGCCCGAGCCGATCCGGTTCTTCGGCACCACGTGGGTGAACCACGACGGCGGCTACGGCGCACGCCGCGTCGGCGCGGCCCTCATCGCGCTGACCCTCGCCGTCATCAGTGCCTTCCTGCTCCGGTTCGCCTACGAGGGCCTGGAGATCGGCAACGTCGGCGCCTTCCTCAGCATCTCGGTCGTCATCCTCTTCGCGATCGCCAGCTCCATCGCCTTCGTCAAGACCTGGGACTCCTTCAGCCGCCGGCAGCCCCCGTCCTCCGACGAGACCGCTCTCAAGGGCCTGAAGGCGATCGGTTTCATCGGCAGCCTCATCGCGTACTTCCTGCGCTGCTTCGTAGAGGCCCCCGGCGAAAAACTGCGCCGCGCCGAGTACGAGCGCGCCACGGCCGAATTCGCCCGCCGCCGAGGCTCCCGCACAGGCAACCCGGCCGCCCGCCGCCCCAAGCGCAAGAAGTAACCCGAGCCCCCCGCCCCGAGGCCCCTCAGGCCCCTGGCCCCGGCCCCGGCCTCTGGCCCTGGCCCCCAGCGCTGGCTCCCAGCCCTGGCCCCAGCCGTGACTCCTGGCCCGGCCCTCAGCTCTGGCTCACGGCCCCAGCCCCGGCCCCGGTCCCCAGCACTGGCCCCTGGCCCCGGCCCCTGGCCCCTGGCCCCGGCCCCTGGCCCCTGGCCCCGGCCCCTGGCCCCTGGCCCCGGCCCCTGGCCCCTGGCCCCGGCCCCTGGCCCCTGGCCCCGGCCCCTGGCCCCTGGCCCCGGCCCCCGGCCCCTGGCCCCGGCCCCCGGCCCCTGGCCCCAGCCCCCGGCCCCTGGCCCCGGCCCCCGGGCCTGCCCCCGATCCCCGATCCCCGGGGCCCAGGCCGGGCCCGGCCCGGCCCCCGCCCCCGCCCCGCCAGGCAGGGCCCGCCCCCGCGACCCTTGCGCCGCGGCACCGCCGGGAGCATTATTCATCACATGATGAATAAACCAGCGGCCGCCGCCGTCCGCGCCGACGGCCTCACCGTCCGCCGCGGCACCGGCCGCAGCCCCCGCACCGTCCTCGACGCCCTCTCCTTCGAGGTCCCGCGCGGCCGCATCACCGGCCTCCTCGGCCCCTCCGGCTGCGGAAAGTCGACCCTGATGCGCGCCGTCGTCGGAACCCAGGCCCACGTCACCGGCACCCTCGACGTCCTCGGCCACCCCGCCGGCCACCCCGGACTCCGCTCCCGCATCGGCTACGTCACCCAGGCGCCCTCCGTCTACGACGACCTCACCGTCCGGCAGAACCTCGACTACTTCGCCGCGATCCTCGACCCCGGCCGCGCCGCCGCCGAGCGCCGCCGCGACACCGTCACCCGGGCCATCGCCGACGTGGACCTCACCACCCACACCACCGCCCTCGCCGGAAACCTCTCCGGCGGCCAGCGCAGCAGGGTCTCCCTCGCGGTCGCCCTCCTCGGCAGCCCCGAGCTACTCGTCCTCGACGAGCCGACCGTCGGCCTCGACCCGGTCCTGCGCCGCGACCTGTGGAACCTCTTCCACGAGATCACCGCCACCCGCGGCGCCACCCTCCTCGTCTCCTCCCACGTCATGGACGAAGCCGAGCGCTGCCACGACCTCCTCCTCATGCGCGAGGGCCGCCTCCTCGCGCAGGACACCCCCGAGGCACTGCGCACCCGTACCCACACCGACACCGTCGAAGAGGGCTTCCTCCACCTCGTCGACGCCGCCAACGCCGAAGCCCAGGCGGCAACCGCAGCCACCGCCCCCCACGGGAGCACCCGATGAGCACCGCCCGCACCGTCGCCACCGCCGCCCGCGTCCTGCGCCAGCTCCGCCACGACCCGCGCTCCATCGCGCTGATGCTCCTGGTCCCCGTACTGATGCTGGTCCTGCTCCGCTACGTCTTCGACGGCAGCCCGCGCACCTTCAACAGCATCGGCGCGTCCCTCCTCGGGATCTTCCCCCTCATCACGATGTTCCTGATCACCTCCATCGCGACCCTGCGCGAACGCACCTCCGGCACCCTCGAACGCCTCCTCGCCATGCCGCTCGGCAAGGGCGACCTCATCGCCGGCTACGCCCTCGCCTTCGGCGCCATGGCGGTCGTCCAGTCCCTGCTCGCCACCGGCGTCGCCCTCTGGGTCCTCGGCCTCGACGTCGTCGGCTCCCCGTGGCTGCTGCTGCTCGTCGCCCTGCTCGACGCCCTGCTCGGCACCGCACTCGGCCTCTTCGTCTCCGCGTTCGCGGCGTCCGAGTTCCAGGCCGTCCAGTTCATGCCGGCGGTGATCTTCCCCCAGCTCCTCCTGTGCGGCCTCTTCGCCGCCCGCGACACCATGCAGCCCGTCCTCGAAGCGATCTCGAACGTCCTGCCCATGTCCTACGCCGTCGACGGCATGAGCCAGGTCCTCACCCACACCGACATGACCGCCGACTTCGTCCGCGACGCCGTCGTCGTCGCCGGATGCGCCCTCCTGGTCCTCACCCTCGGCGCCGCCACCCTCCGCCGCAGGACGCCCTGACCGCAGTCCGGACAGCCCGTCGCGCTTCCGTGCACGAGTGCAAGGATGAGAACGCAGAACGCAGAACGCAGAACCCAGAACGCCGACCATGCACGCGTGCACGAACAGTTCGACGAGGTGAATCGGGCATGACCCAGACAGTCGCAGTCCTCGGTACCGGCAAGATCGGCGAGGCCCTGCTCAGCGGGATGATCCGCGGCGGCTGGCCCGCCTCCAAGCTCCTCGTCACCGCCCGCCGCCCGGAACGCGCCGAGGAACTGCGCACCCGCTACGGCGTCGAGGCCGTCACCAACGCCGAGGCCGCCAAGCGCGCCGACACCCTCATCCTCACCGTGAAGCCCCAGGACATGGGCAAGCTCCTCGAAGAGCTCGCCCCGCACGTCCCCGCCGACCGCCTGGTCATCAGCGGCGCGGCCGGCATCCCGACCTCCTTCTTCGAGGAGCGCCTCGCCCAGGGCACCCCCGTCGTCCGCGTCATGACGAACACCCCCGCCCTCGTCGACGAGGCCATGTCCGTCATCTCGGCCGGCAGCCACGCCACCGCCGCGCACCTCGCGCACACCGAGGAGATCTTCGGCGGCGTCGGCAAGACCCTGCGCGTCCCGGAGTCCCAGCAGGACGCGGCCACCGCCCTGTCCGGCTCCGGCCCCGCCTACTTCTACTACCTCGTCGAGGCCATGACCGACGCCGGCATCCTCCTCGGACTGCCCCGCGCCCAGGCCCACGACCTCATCGTGCAGGCCGCCGTCGGCGCCGCCGTCATGCTCCGCGACAGCGGCGAGCACCCGGTCAAGCTCCGCGAGGCCGTCACCTCCCCGGCCGGCACCACCATCAACGCGATCGTGGAGCTGGAGAAGCACGGCGTACGAGCGGCCCTGATCGCGGCCCTCGAAGCGGCCCGCGACCGCAGCCGCGAGCTCGCCTCCGGCAACAGCTGACACCCGCCGACCGTTACGGGGCTGCGCGCGCAGCCCCGTAACCGCCGGCCCGCCCCCACCCCTCAGGGCTCCAGCAGCCCGATGGCCCGGTACGCCGAGTCGACCACGGGCCGGGCGATCGCCCGGGCCCGCCCGGCACCCGCGCGCAGCACCGCCTCCACCGTCCCCGGGTCGGCCGCCAGCTCCGCGTGCCGTTCGCGGACCGGCCGCAGCAGCTCCACGACGGCGTCGGCCACGTCCCGCTTGAGCGCCCCGTAGCCGGTGTACCCGTCGGCGAGCGCGGCCGGCTCACCCCCGGTGCAGGCCGCGAGCATGTCCAGCAGGTTCGCGACCCCGGGACGCCCGGCCGGGTCGTAGACGACCCCGCCGTCCCCACCGCTGCTTCCGCTGTCGGTGACGGCCCGCATCACCTTCTTCCGCACCGCCTCGGGCTCGTCGAGGATGAACACCACCCCGGGACCCGTGTCCCCCGACTTCCCCATCTTCGACCGCGGGTCCTGCAGGTCCATGACCCGCGCCGCCACCACCGGATGCGTGGCCCTGGGCACGGTGAAGGTGTACCCGTACCGCTGGTTGAACCGCACCGCCAGATCCCGGGTCAGCTCGACGTGCTGCCGCTGGTCCTCCCCGACCGGCACCTCACCGGTCCGGTACGCCAAGATGTCGGCGGCCATCAGCACGGGATAGGTGAGCAGCGACAGCCGTACGCCGTCGCCCGAGGCCTGCGCCTTCGCCGCCTTCTCCTTGTACTGCACCATCCGCCGCAGCTCCCCGTCCGAAGCCGTGCACTCCAGCAGGTACGAGAGCCGGGCGTGCTCGTCCACGTGGCTCTGCACGAACAGCGTGCACTTCTCGGGAGTCAGCCCGGCGGCGAGCAACAGCGTCGCCGCCTGCCGACTGAGCCGGCGCACCCGGGCCGGATCGTGCTCGACGGTCAGCGCGTGCAGATCGACCACGCAGAACAGCGCCTCGTCGGGCTCCTGCTCGGCGGCGACCCACTGCCGTACGGCCCCCAGGTAGTTCCCCAGCGTCAGATGCCCCGTCGGCTTGACCCCACTGAAGATCCTCGTCATGTCCCTGCTCCCTGCTCGTGTCGGTGTGGGCGTCGACGCCACCGCGTCGGGCGACCGAGCCACTCCCGGGAGGGGAGAAACAGGAACGGCCGCCGAGATCGGCGGCCGTCGAGCGCGTGCGTGCTCGTGTGGATGGTCGGCCGCCGTCAGGCGGCCCACCAGCGAAGGTCGAGCGTGAGCGCACGCGTAGTCATGAAGGAGAGGCTAGACCCTGAGGGGTGAGGAGGGCGTGAGGTTTCCGGCCCCCGCGGGGCGAGTCAGCCCGGGGTTGACACAGGTGTGCCCGATCCGTAAGGTCCTTCGAGTTGTCCGAAGTGAGCATCCGACCCCGGTCGGTCCCCGGACAGCCATCCCGCACTACACATTCGAACGAGCGACTCACTTTGTCGTCCCGTTTTCATGCGTATTTGCGAATGAGGAATCCGCGTCCACGGACGCGGCCGCCGATTAGGTTCGGGGGCAAGGAATCCGCTACTGTCTCACTCGTCGCAAGGGCCCAACAGTCCGAACGGCAAACCCCGCTGACTGGGAGTCAGGCCCGAAAGGATCTGATAGAGTCGGAATCGCCGGAAAGGGAAAACGCGAAAGCGGATGACCTGGAAGGCGGAAAACAAGCGAGACAGACTCTGATAGAGTCTGAAACGCAAGAACAGAACGAAAGCCCGGAGGAAAGCCCGAGAGGGTGAGTACAAAGGAAGCGCCCGTTCCTTGAGAACTCAACAGCGTGCCAAAAATCAACGCCAAAAAGTTGATACCCCGTCCATTTCGGTGGATGAGGTTCCTTTGAAAAAGACCTGTGAGGTCACTGGCTTCGGCCACGACACTTGCAGGCAATTACACAGCGAGGACGCAGTGGACGGTCGGTCTTATTCCGACATGACTGTCCCGCTCTAAGTGCGTGTGCACCGGATTACCGGTAAACATTCATGGAGAGTTTGATCCTGGCTCAGGACGAACGCTGGCGGCGTGCTTAACACATGCAAGTCGAACGATGAAGCCCTTCGGGGTGGATTAGTGGCGAACGGGTGAGTAACACGTGGGCAATCTGCCCTTCACTCTGGGACAAGCCCTGGAAACGGGGTCTAATACCGGATAACACTCCTGCCTGCATGGGCGGGGGTTAAAAGCTCCGGCGGTGAAGGATGAGCCCGCGGCCTATCAGCTTGTTGGTGGGGTAATGGCCCACCAAGGCGACGACGGGTAGCCGGCCTGAGAGGGCGACCGGCCACACTGGGACTGAGACACGGCCCAGACTCCTACGGGAGGCAGCAGTGGGGAATATTGCACAATGGGCGAAAGCCTGATGCAGCGACGCCGCGTGAGGGATGACGGCCTTCGGGTTGTAAACCTCTTTCAGCAGGGAAGAAGCGAAAGTGACGGTACCTGCAGAAGAAGCGCCGGCTAACTACGTGCCAGCAGCCGCGGTAATACGTAGGGCGCAAGCGTTGTCCGGAATTATTGGGCGTAAAGAGCTCGTAGGCGGCTTGTCACGTCGGATGTGAAAGCCCGAGGCTTAACCTCGGGTCTGCATTCGATACGGGCTAGCTAGAGTGTGGTAGGGGAGATCGGAATTCCTGGTGTAGCGGTGAAATGCGCAGATATCAGGAGGAACACCGGTGGCGAAGGCGGATCTCTGGGCCATTACTGACGCTGAGGAGCGAAAGCGTGGGGAGCGAACAGGATTAGATACCCTGGTAGTCCACGCCGTAAACGTTGGGAACTAGGTGTTGGCGACATTCCACGTCGTCGGTGCCGCAGCTAACGCATTAAGTTCCCCGCCTGGGGAGTACGGCCGCAAGGCTAAAACTCAAAGGAATTGACGGGGGCCCGCACAAGCAGCGGAGCATGTGGCTTAATTCGACGCAACGCGAAGAACCTTACCAAGGCTTGACATATACCGGAAAGCATTAGAGATAGTGCCCCCCTTGTGGTCGGTATACAGGTGGTGCATGGCTGTCGTCAGCTCGTGTCGTGAGATGTTGGGTTAAGTCCCGCAACGAGCGCAACCCTTGTCCTGTGTTGCCAGCATGCCCTTCGGGGTGATGGGGACTCACAGGAGACCGCCGGGGTCAACTCGGAGGAAGGTGGGGACGACGTCAAGTCATCATGCCCCTTATGTCTTGGGCTGCACACGTGCTACAATGGCCGGTACAATGAGCTGCGATACCGTGAGGTGGAGCGAATCTCAAAAAGCCGGTCTCAGTTCGGATTGGGGTCTGCAACTCGACCCCATGAAGTCGGAGTTGCTAGTAATCGCAGATCAGCATTGCTGCGGTGAATACGTTCCCGGGCCTTGTACACACCGCCCGTCACGTCACGAAAGTCGGTAACACCCGAAGCCGGTGGCCCAACCCGTAAGGGAGGGAGCTGTCGAAGGTGGGACTGGCGATTGGGACGAAGTCGTAACAAGGTAGCCGTACCGGAAGGTGCGGCTGGATCACCTCCTTTCTAAGGAGCACAGTACCGATTGCAGACAAACGTTCTGCACGGTCAGCTCAGGGTGGAACGTTGATTAGTTGGCACGGTTTCCAAAACCTTCTGTAAGTACTGCTTCGGCGTGGAAAACAGGAAGAGTGGCGGGGATCGTGCTTGGCACGTTGTTGGGTATCTGAGGGTACGGCCGAAAGGCTTTATCTTCGTGATGCCGGCCCCAGTGAACTTCGTCTGCGGATGAGGGTGATGGGTGACTGGTCGTTGCTTGAGAACTACACAGTGGACGCGAGCATCTGTAGGCCAAGTTTTTAAGGGCGCACGGTGGATGCCTTGGCACCAGGAACCGATGAAGGACGTGAGAGGCCGCGATAGGCCCCGGGGAGCTGCCAACTGAGCTTTGATCCGGGGGTGTCCGAATGGGGAAACCCGGCAGTCGTCATGGGCTGTCACCCACTGCTGAACACATAGGCAGTGTGGAGGGAACGCGGGGAAGTGAAACATCTCAGTACCCGCAGGAAGAGAAAACAACCGTGATTCCGGGAGTAGTGGCGAGCGAAACCGGATGAGGCCAAACCGTATGCGTGTGATACCCGGCAGGGGTTGCGCATGCGGGGTTGTGGGAATTCTTTTGATCGGTCTGCCGGCCGGTCGGCGAGTCAGAAACCGTTGATGTAGTCGAAGGACATGCGAAAGGTCCGGCGTAGAGGGTAAGACCCCCGTAGACGAAACATCAGCGGCTTGCTTAAGAATCTCCCAAGTAGCACGGGGCCCGAGAAATCCCGTGTGAATCTGGCGGGACCACCCGCTAAGCCTAAATATTCCCTGGTGACCGATAGCGGATAGTACCGTGAGGGAATGGTGAAAAGTACCGCGGGAGCGGAGTGAAATAGTACCTGAAACCGTGTGCCTACAAGCCGTGGGAGCGTCGCCGTTATTCTTCGGAATAACGGTCGTGACTGCGTGCCTTTTGAAGAATGAGCCTGCGAGTTAGCGGTGTGTAGCGAGGTTAACCCGTGTGGGGAAGCCGTAGCGAAAGCGAGTCCGAATAGGGCGATTGAGTTGCACGCTCTAGACCCGAAGCGGAGTGATCTAGCCATGGGCAGGTTGAAGCGGAGGTAAGACTTCGTGGAGGACCGAACCCACCAGGGTTGAAAACCTGGGGGATGACCTGTGGTTAGGGGTGAAAGGCCAATCAAACTCCGTGATAGCTGGTTCTCCCCGAAATGCATTTAGGTGCAGCGTCACGTGTTTCTTGCCGGAGGTAGAGCACTGGATAGGCGATGGGCCCTACCGGGTTACTGACCTTAGCCAAACTCCGAATGCCGGTAAGTGAGAGCGTGGCAGTGAGACTGTGGGGGATAAGCTCCATGGTCGAGAGGGAAACAGCCCAGAGCATCGACTAAGGCCCCTAAGCGTACGCTAAGTGGGAAAGGATGTGGAGTCGCAGAGACAACCAGGAGGTTGGCTTAGAAGCAGCCACCCTTGAAAGAGTGCGTAATAGCTCACTGGTCAAGTGATTCCGCGCCGACAATGTAGCGGGGCTCAAGCGTACCGCCGAAGTCGTGTCATTGCAGCAATAGGGCCAACGCCCGCTGTGATGGGTAGGGGAGCGTCGTGTGCCGGGTGAAGCAGCAGCGGAAGCTAGTTGTGGACGGTTCACGAGTGAGAATGCAGGCATGAGTAGCGATACACACGTGAGAAACGTGTGCGCCGATTGACTAAGGGTTCCTGGGTCAAGCTGATCTGCCCAGGGTAAGTCGGGACCTAAGGCGAGGCCGACAGGCGTAGTCGATGGACAACCGGTTGATATTCCGGTACCCGCTTTGAAACGCCCAATATCGAATCAGGCGATGCTAAGCCCGTGAAGCCGTTCCGGACCCTTCGGGGAAAGGAAAGTGGTGGAGCCGGTGACCCAGACTTGTAGTAGGTAAGCGATGGGGTGACGCAGGAAGGTAGTCCAGCCCGGGCGGTGGTAGTCCCGGGGTAAGGGTGTAGGCCGAGGGGTAGGCAAATCCGTCCCTCATATAAGGCTGAGACCTGATGCCGAGCCGATTGTGGTGAAGTGGATGATCCTATGCTGTCGAGAAAAGCCTCTAGCGAGTTTCATGGCGGCCCGTACCCTAAACCGACTCAGGTGGTCAGGTAGAGAATACCGAGGCGTTCGGGTGAACTATGGTTAAGGAACTCGGCAAAATGCCCCCGTAACTTCGGGAGAAGGGGGGCCATCACTGGTGATCGGATTTACTCCGTGAGCTGGGGGTGGCCGCAGAGACCAGCGAGAAGCGACTGTTTACTAAAAACACAGGTCCGTGCGAAGCCGTAAGGCGATGTATACGGACTGACGCCTGCCCGGTGCTGGAACGTTAAGGGGACCGGTTAGTCACATTTCGGTGTGGCGAAGCTGAGAACTTAAGCGCCAGTAAACGGCGGTGGTAACTATAACCATCCTAAGGTAGCGAAATTCCTTGTCGGGTAAGTTCCGACCTGCACGAATGGCGTAACGACTTCTCGACTGTCTCAACCATAGGCCCGGTGAAATTGCACTACGAGTAAAGATGCTCGTTTCGCGCAGCAGGACGGAAAGACCCCGGGACCTTTACTATAGTTTGATATTGGTGTTCGGTTCGGCTTGTGTAGGATAGGTGGGAGACTTTGAAGCGGCCACGCCAGTGGTTGTGGAGTCGTCGTTGAAATACCACTCTGGTCGTGCTGGATGTCTAACCTCGGTCCGTGATCCGGATCAGGGACAGTGTCTGATGGGTAGTTTAACTGGGGCGGTTGCCTCCCAAAAAGTAACGGAGGCGCCCAAAGGTTCCCTCAGCCTGGTTGGCAATCAGGTGTTGAGTGTAAGTGCACAAGGGAGCTTGACTGTGAGACCGACGGGTCGAGCAGGGACGAAAGTCGGGACTAGTGATCCGGCGGTGGCTTGTGGAAGCGCCGTCGCTCAACGGATAAAAGGTACCCCGGGGATAACAGGCTGATCTTCCCCAAGAGTCCATATCGACGGGATGGTTTGGCACCTCGATGTCGGCTCGTCGCATCCTGGGGCTGGAGTCGGTCCCAAGGGTTGGGCTGTTCGCCCATTAAAGCGGTACGCGAGCTGGGTTTAGAACGTCGTGAGACAGTTCGGTCCCTATCCGCTGTGCGCGTAGGAATATTGAGAAGGGCTGTCCCTAGTACGAGAGGACCGGGACGGACGAACCTCTGGTGTGCCAGTTGTCCTGCCAAGGGCATGGCTGGTTGGCTACGTTCGGGAGGGATAACCGCTGAAAGCATCTAAGCGGGAAGCCTGCTTCAAGATGAGTATTCCCACCTCCTTGAGAGGGTAAGGCTCCCAGTAGACGACTGGGTTGATAGGCCAGATGTGGAAGCCCGGTAACGGGTGGAGCTGACTGGTACTAATAGGCCGAGGGCTTGTCCTCAGTTGCTCGCGTCCACTGTGTTAGTTCTGAAGTAACGAACTGTGTCATATCCGGTTTGGTTAACTTCATAGTGTTTCGGTGGTCATAGCGTTAGGGAAACGCCCGGTTTACATTCCGAACCCGGAAGCTAAGCCTTTCAGCGCCGATGGTACTGCAGGGGGGACCCTGTGGGAGAGTAGGACGCCGCCGAACAATCATTGTGGGAAAGCCCCGCACCGACCCTTTGGGGTTCGGTGCGGGGCTTTTCTGCGTTTACGGGGGCGAAGCGGCGGCGGCTGATCGGAGGCCGACTCTGCGTCCAACCTCCTAGGTCTCGTCCTTGTTGGCTCAGGCGGCGTGAGCGATGAAGTTGACCTGCGTGTCGTCCGCATCGATCGAGAGATCGATCTTGGCGTCGAGGGCCCTGGCCAGAGAATGCAGGAGACCGAGGCCGGGGGTTACGCCTCCGCCTTCGATACGCTCGACTTCGGATTCGGAGAGCCCGGCTCGCTCGGCCAACTGGTGCTGGCTCAGCCCGAGAGCGGTGCGCCTGTCGTAGACGGCTTGCCCTAGCGCGATGGCGGCCCCTGCCGCGATGTACTCGGGATCGGCGCGATGGGCATCCGGGATGTCCCACTTGCTGTGGTAGCCCTTGCTCACTCCTGCTCCTCAAAGCCGCGGTGGTACGTGTCGCCGGCGGGAGGGTGCTCAGCCAGTCGCGGACCTCGGGTTCGGCCTCAACGGTCCAGCGGGCGGTCACGAGCTGAGAGTAGAACGGCTATTGCCGGTGGGGCGGGGGACCGGTTCGTGTCACCGGAATGGGTGAAGGGGACGCGAGCGCAGGATCTTTGGATGTCCTGCGGATGCCCGGCATGGGGTCCGGATGGATTGGGCCTGACGGCTCGTAGGGTTGTCGCATGGGCTACGACCTCGTCATCTTCGACAACGACGGCGTGCTGGTGGACAGTGAGCCGCTCGCCAACAGCATCCTCGCCGGGTACCTGACCGAGCTGGGGCACCCGACCTCGTACGAGGAGTCGCTCCGCGACTACATGGGGGCCGCGGTCCACCGGGTCCACGACCTCGTGCGGGAACGGACCGGGCAGGACCTGCCGGCCGACTTCGACCACACGCTGCACGCCCGCACCTTCGCGGCCTTCGAGCGGGAGCTCAAGCCTGTGCCCGGGGTCGAGGGGGTGCTGGCGGCTCTGGTCGAGAGCGGGACCGCGTACTGCCTCGCGTCCTCCGGGAGCCACGAGCGGATCCGGGTGGGGCACCGGGCGACCGGGCTCGACGAATGGTTCGAGGAGGAGTGGATCTTCAGCTCCGAGGACGTGGGGAAGGGCAAGCCCGCCCCCGATCTCTTCCTGCACGCCGCGGATCAGATGGGCGTGGCCCCGGCGCGGTGCGTGGTCGTCGAGGACAGCCCGCTGGGTGTCCAGGCCGCGCTGGCCGCGGGGATGGACGTGCTCGGGTACACCGCGATGGTGCCCGCCGACCGGCTGCCCGGCGCCACCGGATACTTCGGCGACATGAACCAGCTGGCCGGGTTGCTGGGCCTGGCGGAGGGCGCCGGCTCCGGATACACCGGTTACAGCGGCGGGTTCTCGCACTGACCCAATCGATATGTGATCGCTCTACCCACCGGTAGGACCGCCGCCTACGCTGAGCCGCCATGACGGCAGACGTGCGGCTGAGCCGCGGGCGCGGGGCGTTGGGCTTCAGTTTCTTCGTGCAGGGCGTGGCCTTCGCCCTGCTCGTGACGCGGATCCCCGCCATTCAGGGCCGGTACGGGATATCCGACGCACTGCTGCCCGTCTTCCTGGCCGCCGTGCCGATCCTCGCCGGTGTGTCGAGCGTGGTCACCGAGCACCTGGTGAAGCGGGTCGCGCCCAGCACCGTACTGCGGTGGGCGCAGCCGCTCGTGCTGCTCGCACTGCTCGGGGTCGGCGCCGGCAGCGAGATGTGGCACGTGGCGCTGGCCCTCGGGGCGTTCGGGCTGTTCGTGGGGGCGCTCGACGCCTCTATGAACATGCTCGGGGTGAGCCTGCAGGGCGCGTACGGGCGGAGCATCATGCTCGGCTTCCACGCGTCCTACAGCCTCGGGGGGATCCTGGGGGCCTCCGCCGCGTGGGCGGGGGCGCACTGGCACCTCTCGCTGTTCAGTTCCTATCTGCCCGCCGTGGCGGTGCTGCTGCCGCTCGCGCTCCTCGCCAGCCGGTTCTACGTGGACCAGGACGGCAAGACCAAGGCCGGCGCCGCCGAGGCCAAGGGGCTGGGGCCGGGCGGCTTCAAGCTGCTGCTGCCGCTCTGCCTGGTGATGGCGTGTGCGTACATCGGCGACTCGACGGTGTCGAACTGGAGCGCCAAGTACCTCCAGGACGTGCTCGGCAGCTCCGAGCAGCTCGCCACCGTCCCCTACAACGTCTACATGGTGACCACCCTGATCGGGCGGGCCGTCGGAGACCTCGGGGTGCGGCGCTTCGGGGCCGTGGCCGTCGTACGGATCGGGACGGTCGTCGCGGCGGCCGGGTTCGCCGTGGTCGCGGCGGCGCCCGGGGCCTGGGTGGGGATGCTCGGCTTCACGCTGCTGGGGTTCGGGCTGTGCGTGATCGTGCCGCAGACCTTCGCCGCGGCGGGCCGGCTGTTCCCGGGATCCTCCGACACCGCCATCGCGCGGCTCAACATCTTCAACTACGTCGGCTTCCTGATCGGGGCGCCGCTCGTGGGCGGGATCGGGGACGCCTGGAGCTACCGGGGGGCGATGCTGGTGCCGATGGTGCTGGTGCTCGTCACTCTTTTCCATGCCCGCTCGTTCGCTGCGGAGCCCGCCCGATACGGTGTCCGGCATGAGCGGCGAACCGGTGACCGGGCTGTTGATGTGGGACGAGGCGGTAACGAAGTATGACTTCGGGCCGGGCCATCCGATGGACCCGGTGCGCCTGGAGCTGACCATGGGCCTGGTACGGGCCTTCGGGCTCGACCGGGAACTGGAGGTACGGCCGGGCCGGCCGGCCGGGGATTCGACGCTGCGGCTGGTGCACCGCGAGGAGTACGTCGCGGCGGTGCGCGAGGTGTCCGCCGACCCCGGGGCCGCCGACGGCTCGTACGGGCTGGGGACGGCGGACGATCCGGCGTTCCGCGGGATGCACGAGGCGTCCGCGCTGATCGCCGGGCAGTCCGTGGCGGCGGCCGAGGCGATCTGGCGCGGGGAGGCCGAGCACGCCGTGAACTTCGCCGGCGGGCTGCACCATGCGATGCCGGGCGGGGCGGCGGGGTTCTGCATCTACAACGACGCGGCGCTGGCGATCGCGCGGCTGCTGGAGCTGGGGGCCGAGCGGGTCGCCTATGTGGATGTGGACGTGCACCACGGGGACGGGGTCCAGGCGGCGTTCTGGGACGACCCGCGGGTGCTGACGGTCTCGATGCACGAGCATCCGCGGACGCTGTTCCCGCAGACGGGCTGGCCGGAGGAGACGGGCGGGCCGGCGGCGGAGGGGTCGGCGGTGAACATCGCGCTGCCCGCCGGGACCGGGGACGAGGGGTGGCTGCGGGCCTTCCACGCGGTGGTGCCGGAGCTGGTGGAGGACTTCCGGCCGCAGGTGCTGGTGACGCAGCACGGGGCCGATACGCACTTCGAGGACCCGCTGGCCCATTTGGCGGTGTCGCTGGACGCGCAGCGGGCGGTGATGGAGGCCTGTCACGAGCTGGCGCACGCGTGGGTCGAGGGCGGGCGGTGGCTGGCGCTCGGGGGCGGCGGGTACGCCGTCGTGGATGTGGTGCCGCGGTCCTGGACGCACCTGGTGGCCATTGCCGGGCACCGGCCGATCCCGCCGGAGACGGCTGTGCCGGGGTCTTGGCGGGATGCGGTGTATGCGCGGACGCGGGAGGTGGCGCCCGGGCGGATGACGGATGGGCGGGTGCCGGGCTTTCGGGACTGGGAGGGTGGTTACGACCCTGCGGATCGGATCGACCAGGCCGTACTGGCCACCCGGCGGGCGGTGTTCCCGCTGCGCGGGTTGCTGGCCTGAGCCCTGCGGGGCCGTCCCCTACCCGCCCTTCCACCGTTCCCAGGGCTGCGCCCTGACCCGTCGGGCCCCGGGCTGCGCCCGGACCCCCTGGGGCTCCGCCCCAGACCCCGCGCCTCAAACGCCGGCGAGGCTGGATGTATCCGGCGGGGCTGGATGTATCCAGCCCGTCCGGCGTTTGAGGACCGGGTCCGGGCAGAGCCCGGGGAACGGGCGAAGGGCGGGTAGGGGAACTCCGCCCCGCAGGGCCGGGTCCGGCTTGGTCGGTTACGCCAACGGGTGCGGGATTGGCCGGAACTGGCGATCCGTCAGGGTGGGTGGGGGAGCATCGGGAGGGTGTTGAGTACCGGCGCGCTGCGTGCGCATCTGCTGGCCGCCCGACTGGCCGGGCCCGTCGCGACCTCTCGGGAGGAAAGCCTGCGCAGTTACCGGCTGTTCGCGGCGCGGGATCCGCGGGTGCTGCTGGGACTGGATCCCGCGTGGGGCTGGGGCGAGGGTGATCTGCTGCGGCTGATGGCGCAGAAGTGCGGGGTCTCGGCGGATCCCGCGCACGTCAGCGGGCCGGACGTGATCGATCCCGAGCTGACGGTGGCGGGGCTGGAGGCCTTCGCGGAGCGGCTGCGTGCGGCGGCGCGGGCGCGGGCCCCGGTGCTGTTCGGGACCGGTCACCCGCACCGGCTCCTGGGGTTCTACGCCACCTTGGCGGGGGCGTTGTCGGCGGCGGGATGTGATGTCCTCACCCCGGCGCGGGGGGTACGCGTCGACGTGCAGACCCGGTTCGGCGTACGCGCGCACCGCATCGATTACGTACGGGGGGTCGCACTGGTGCGGGAAGACGGCGTGCGGCCGGACGGGAGTGACACCGGCGCGCACTCCCATTCGCCACTGCCGGTTCGGATCGCGCTCGGGGCGCTGGCGGAGGCCGGCGGGCCGTTGCCGGAGCTGGTGGTGGGGGACCACGGGTGGGTCTGCGGTGCAGGTCAGCTCGGTGTGGAGGCGATCGGGCTGGCCGATACCGATGATCCCGCGCTGTTCGTGGGGGAAGTGGAGGGTCAGGTGTCGGTGGCGGTTCCGCTTGATGACGCGGTGCGCGCGGACTACTACCGACCGCTCACTCGCTATGTACTCAATCGGGCAAGTCTGTCGGGTCGGCAGGAGTGGACGTAGCTCCTCTTCCCCACTCGTATCACACGCCCCTACTCTGGTGAGTGAGCGTGCGACGACGGGGCGTAACCGGAGGGGAAGCCGGTGCCCGTCATGCGCGGAAGGTCAAGGTGTGTCATGGCTGCTGGCGAGAGGCCTCTCAGTGAGGTTCAGTTCCTGACCGTGGCGGAGGTCGCCTCGGTGATGCGAGTGTCGAAGATGACCGTGTACCGCTTGGTGCACAACGGACATCTGCCCGCAATCCGGGTGGGCCGGTCCTTCCGGGTCCCGGAAAACGCGGTGCACGAGTACCTCCGCGAGTCCTTCGTGGGGGTGGAATCGGCCTGAGGGCGAGGGTCGGGAGCCCGCGGTTACCCCTCGGGGGCACGCGGATTACAAGCTCAGAGCTCGGGCGGGTAGGCTAGGCCGACGTAGGTCGTGTGGGCCCCGACGCCCCGCACCGAATGAAGAGAAGTGAGCGAGGGTAGTCGTGGGCTCTGTTATCAAGAAGCGGCGCAAGCGGATGGCTAAGAAGAAGCACCGCAAGCTGCTCAAGCGCACCCGCGTCCAGCGCCGTAACAAGAAGTAAACGGCAGCTGTACGTGTTTTCCGCAGCCCCTCCACCATTCTGGTGGAGGGGCTGTGGTGCAGCCGGGGGACTTCTTCGAGGGAGGCGCTGAGCTCGTGGGGAAGGTCGTGCTGGTCACCGGGGCTGCCCGGCAACTGGGAGGCCGCTTCGTGCGGCGGATCCAGCGGGACCCGGAAGTGGAGCGGGTGATCGCGGTCGACGCGGTGACCCCGCCGCACCGGCTCGGCTCGGCCGAGTTCGTCCGTGCGGACATCAGACAGTCGGCCATCGCCCGGGTACTCGCGGAGAACGCCGTCGACACGGTGGTCCATCTCGCGGTCACCGGGGGAGCGGCGACGGGTGCGGGCTCCGGCTCGTACAGCACCGTCAAGGAAACCAACGTCATTGGGACGATGCAGCTCCTGGGAGCCTGCCAGAAGTCCCCGACGGTACGGCGGCTCGTGGTGAAGTCCAGTACCAGTGTGTACGGGGGCACCTCGCGGGATCCGGCCGTCTTCACCGAGACCACGCAGCCGAAGTCGCTGCCCGCGGCCGGCTTCGCGAAGGACGCCACCGAGGTCGAGGGGTACGTACGGGGCTTCGCGCGCAGGCGGCCCGACGTCGCGGTGTGCGTGCTGCGGTTCGCGAACATCCTGGGGCCCTTCGCCGACTCGGCGCTCGCCGAGTACTTCTCGATGCCGCTGATCCCGACCGTGCTGGGCTACGACCCGCGGTTGCAGTTCGTGCACGAGGACGACGTACTGGACGTGCTGCGCCTGGCCTCGCAGACCAGCGGGCCCGGTGGGCTCAGCGGGACCTTCAACATCGCCGGCGACGGGGTGCTGCTGCTGTCGCAGTGCGCGCGGCGGCTGGGGCGGCCGACGGTGCCGCTGCTGCTGCCCGCGGTGACCTGGCTCGGCTCGGCGCTGCGGGCGGTCGGGGCGACGGACTTCTCGCCCGAGCAGATAAGGCTCCTCACGCACGGGCGGGTCGTGGAGACCACGCAGATGCGCGAGGCCCTGGGATTCGAGCCGATGTATACGACCGCCGAGACCTTCGCCGACTTCACGCGGAGCCGGGGCGGCGGGCTGCTGCCGCCGGAGCGGGTGGGGCGGGCCGTGGACCGGGTGGCCGGGTTGCTGGACGTGGACATGGATGGAGCGAAGCGATAGTGGCGGACGCCAAGGTCATTCCGTTCGACGAGGACCGGCCGCGACGGCGGTCCTCGCCCGCCCGGCGGGTACGGGTCGCGCCGGAGGCGCCGCTCGCACCCGCCGCCGAACCGGCGCCGGAGCCGGTGGTGGAGGCCGTACCGGAGCCGGCGGCGGGGGACGGCTGGGACCGGCGGATCGCCGACGGGCTGGCGTTCCTGCGGCGCCGGATCACCGGGGAGTACGAGGTCGACGACTTCGGCTACGACAAGGAGCTGACGGACCAGGTCCTGATGTCCCTGATGCGGCCGCTGTACGACAAGTACTTCCGGGTCGAGGTCAAGGGCATCGAGAACATCCCCAAGGAGGGCGGCGCGCTGATCGTGGCGAACCACTCCGGGACGTTGCCCCTGGACGGCCTGATGCTCCAGGTCGCCGTGCACGACCAGCACCCGGCGCAGCGGCACCTGCGGCTGCTGGCGGCGGACCTGGTGTTCATGCTGCCCGTGGTGAACGAGCTGGCCCGCAAGGCCGGGCACACGCTGGCGTGCGCGGAGGACGCGCAGCGGCTGCTGGAGGCCGGGGAGCTGGTGGGCGTGATGCCCGAGGGCTTCAAGGGGATAGGGAAGCCGTTCGGCGAGCGGTACAAGCTCCAGCGGTTCGGGCGGGGCGGGTTCGTGTCGACCGCGCTGCGGGCGGGGACGCCGATCGTGCCCTGCTCGATCGTGGGGGCGGAGGAGATCTACCCCATGATCGGCAACTCGAAGACGCTGGCGCGGCTGCTGGGGATCCCGTACTTCCCGATCACGCCGACGTTTCCGCTGCTGGGGCCGTTGGGTGCGGTGCCGCTGCCGACGAAGTGGACGATCCAGTTCGGGGAGCCGATCCCGACGGACGGGTACGCGGCCGAGGCCGCCGAGGATCCGATGCTGATGTTCAACCTGACGGATCAGGTGCGGGAGCAGATCCAGCACACGCTGTACAAGCTGCTGGTGCAGCGGAGGTCCGTCTTCTTCTGACCGGCCGGGCTTCTGGCCGGCCAGGCTTCTGACGCACCGAGTACGACGAAAAGCCGGTGGGGCTGGATGTTCCAGCCCCACCGGCTTTTTCGTTGTCCGGCGCTAGTCCGCGTCCTCCGCGCTGATGCCCAGGCCTGGGAGGAGGCCGGGGAGGAGGGGCGGGAGGGTGATGTCCGGGTGGGCGGGGGGCGGGGCCTCGCCGGTTTCGGACGGGGTGGACTGGCCGCTCGTAGGCGGGTTCAGGAGGTCGCCCGTGCCGCCCAGGAGACCGCCGCCGCCCGGAGGCGGAGCCTTCGGGGAACCCGAGGCCGACGGCGTGGGGGCCGCGGACGGGGCGCCCGGAGCGGGCGTCGCCTGCTGCTTGCCCGCCGGGGCGCTCGGCTTCGTGGAAGGTCCGGAGCCGCGGGTCTGTTCCGGAGGCTTCGGAAGCAGACTCTGGAGCGGCGCCACGTCTTGGTCTATGGCCTGGAAGACCGACTCCACCTCACCGCCCACGTCCGTGAGCTGCGCCGGGAGGTTGCCCCGGAGCTTGGCCCACGCGTCCCGGTGCGAACGGGAGAACGAGGACAGCGCCTGGATCGGGCCGAGCGAGCCGTCCCGTTCGTAGGCGGCCTGGAGGAGCCGGTGGCCCTCCGAGGCATCGTGCTTCATGCCCGCGAGGGCCCGGCGGATCTCGCCGAGGGACTCGTGGTCGAGCGCGCCGAGACGGCCGCGCTCCATGAGCCGGCGGGCTTCCGACAGGCGGTGCGAGGCCTGGTCGAGATAGAGCTCGCCCCGGTCCGAATCGTCGTCGGCCATCCCGAGCCGGATGTCCTCCATGCCCCGCTTCACGGGGTACAGGTGGTCACCCGGCAGGGCGTCCGTGCTGGCAGCGGCCACTCCGCTGAAGGCCCCCGCGGCCACACCTACGGTGAGACCGCCTGCCGCGATGCCCTTGGACCAGCGGGAGCGGGGCCGCAATTTCCGGAGCGAGGTCGCCCGGTGGGCGCCGCGGCCGGTCCGCTGTTCGGGCACTTGAGGGTCGGCGGCCACGCCGCCCCCGGCCCTCTCTTCCATCACCTTGGCTTCCATGGCGGCAATGAGCTGGGCTCGTTGCACCACTTTGACCTCGGGGTCCAGCACCGGGCGCGGCATTCTTTCGCCGAGCACGCTCGCCAGGGCCAACAACCGGTCGTGGTCGGCAGGTTCGGCAGGTGCCTCGGACTGCTCGGCCGCCGGGTCCGGTTCCGAAAGGTCGGACGGGGTCCGCTCCTCCAGGGCCTGGGCGAAGGCGTTCGCCCGCCGGTGCGGAGTCACGTTCGCGATCACTGGCGGCACCTCCTCTCGTCATGACGATCGACTCCCCAAGGTGTCCGGAAGGTTGCCTTCCTTGAGCACATCCACACTTTCGAGTGAGCGGCTTCGGTCAGGGCTTGTCCACAGGGAGCCTGCATTCCCCACAACGAGCGGCGCGGCACTTGGGTTACGGACGAAGGATGATCGGACCACAGCGTCGTTGGATTCGACGGTGTCGTCGGTGGCATCGGGGTCGTCCGCTCCGTTGGTGGCATCGGTTTCAACAAGGTCATCAGGGAGGGGTACCGAAATGTGAGAGGAGGGCGGCGTCAGCGGGCGTCGTCGGGAAGCAGGCGGGCCAGGGTGCGGACCGCCCGGTACTGGAGGGTCTTGATGGCACCCTCGTTCTTCCCCATCACCCTGGCCGTCTCGGCGACCGAGAGGCCCTGCAGGAAGCGCAGGGTCACGCACTCCTGCTGCTGCGGATTGAGTTTCCGTACGGCTTCCAGCAGGGCCGCGTTGGAGAGGGACTCCAGGACGGAGTCCTCGGGGGACCGTTCCACCTCGTTGGCGTCGAGCATTTCGCCGGTGGTGACTTCCAGGCGGAAGCGGCTCGACTTGAAGTGGTCGGCGACCAGGTTGCGGGCGATCGTCACGAGCCAGGCGCCGAAGTCGCGGCCCTGCCAGGTGAAGGTGGAGATACGGCGCAGCGCGCGCAGGAAGGTCTCGCTGGTGAGATCCTCCGCGGTCGCTTTGCCGCCGACGCGGTAATAGATGTAGCGGTAGACGGTGTCGCTGTACTGGTCGTACAGGCGACCGAAGGCCTCGGCCTCGCCGGCCTGGGCGCGTTCGACCAGGTCCATCATGCGGGCCTGGTCGCTGTCCGCGGTGGGACGGCGGGCGGCGGGCGCGGTGGTCCCGGCGGCAGCGCCCCCGGCGGACGAGCCGCCGGCGCGACCGCGTCTGCCCACCGTTGCCCCGCCGTCGGTCAGGGCATAGCAAGGACCGGCCGGGCCGAGTCCGGCGGGGACCGCGGTGGCGAATGCGGGGACGGTGTACGCGGTGGGGACGAAGCCGCGCAGCTGGTCGAGGACCGTTGCGCGCAGCGTAGCCAGGCCCGAGGCGTCAACCCCGACAGGTGGGTACACGGGACTCCCAGAGGCAGAGCTTCCATCACGTGCAGTGCGGGACCGTTCACCCGTCGTGGCGACAGATGGCGGTGGCATGCGTTTGAGGAGAATAACGCTTCGTACAGGCAGCGCTACACCCAGTTGCTCAAATCACCGGTTACGACACTTCTGTTGCGTGTCGAGGGCATATTCAGGCACGGATGGTGATCGATTCTTGATCACTTGGATGCGCGGAATGCCTGCTTCCACGGTGGCTCGCGACCGAGTGGGGCAGGGCGGAGTGCCGCGCCGGGGGCGCGGGTAGAGGTGAGCGAATGTCCCGGGCACGGGCGGGCGCCGGGTGTGGTGGGGCGGGAGGCCGGGCGGGGCCCCGCGGCCGCTACTTGCGGCGGCGCTGCAGGGCGATCGCTGCGGCCGTGCCGCCCGCGATCGCGCCGACGCCCGCGGCGGCCGGGACGCCGATCTTCACGGCCTTGCGGCCGGTCCGATAGTCGCGCAGGCGCCAGTCGTTGGCGCGGGCATGCTTGCGCAGTTTTGTGTCGGGATTGATCGCGTACGGATGTCCGACCAGCGACAGCATCGGAATGTCGTTGTGCGAATCGCTGTACGCCGCGCAGCGTTCGAGGTCCAGTCCCTCGGCGGCGGCCAGGGCGCGGACCGCCTCCGCCTTGGCGGGGCCGTGCAGCGGCTCGCCGACCAGCCGGCCGGTGTAGATGCCGTCCACGGACTCGGCGACGGTGCCGAGGGCTCCGGTCAGGCCGAGGCGGCGGGCGATGATCGTGGCGGTCTCGACGGGGGCGGCCGTGACGAGCCAGACCTTCTGGCCGGCGTCGAGGTGGGCCTGGGCCAGGGCGCGGGTGCCCGGCCAGATCCGGGTCGCCATGTACTCGTCGTAGATCTCCTCGCCGATGGACATCAGTTCGGAGACCTTGTGTCCCTTGACGATGGACAGCGCGCTGTCGCGGGCGTCCTGCATGTGCTCGGGGTCCTCGACCCCGGCGAGCCGGAACCAGGCCTGCTGCCAGGCGAAGCGGGCGAGCTCGCGGCGGCGGAAGAACTCCCGCTTGTAGAGGCCGCGGCCGAAGTGGAAGATCGCGGCGCCCTGCATGACGGTGTTGTCGAGGTCGAAGAAGGCGGCGGCCAGGTCGTCGCCGGCGACGGGGAACTCGGGTGCGACGGGCTCGGCGGGCTCCTGCGGAGCCTTGGGCTCCGCCTCCGCCGCGCGTTCCGCTTCCGTGGTTCCGGGGAAGTCCGGGCCGACCTGTGGTTCGTCAGCCAGCGCGGTCTTGCGGGCGGCCTCGGCCGAGGCCTCGCCTGCCAGCACGCTCCGCGCGGTGGCGGAGCGCCTACGGGGGGTGAGCCATCCCAGAGCGGCCATGACGCGAGCATAGCCACTGTGTTCGGGAGTTCCCGAACCGATGGGAATCGGTGGTTTGAATGCTCCCCTCCTGGGAGGTGAACGGGACTCCCGCACCTCCTGGGCTATGTGGGGATTCTCGGCTCAAGCTGCCTGACGAACCGGCGGTTCTTCAGGTCTTCCGCTCTCGGCGCCGGCCGGGTTCAGACCTGCCCGGATGAGCATGACGCGTGCGGAATTCTTGTCCCGTGGGGACACGGCTCCGCACGCGTTGCAGGTGTAGGTGCGCATACCCAGCGGCAGTGTGTGCTTGGCTCTCGCTCCGCACTGCGCGCAATCCATCGTGGTGTACGCGGGGTGGACCAGGTGCACGGCACGGCCGTGCTTGCGGCCCATCTCGATCAGAGCCGTCTTGGTGGCGCCGATGGCGGCGTCAGCGGCCTTCCTGGCCATGGTCGACTTGGCGAGAAACTTGGGGCGGAAGTCCTCGACGGCCAGGGCATCGTGGTCGCGGACCACACGCTTGGCCCACTTGCGAACGGTGTCCTGCCGCTGACGTGCGACCTTCTTGTGCAATTTCGCCGCCTGGCGTCGCGCCTCCCGGTAGCCCCTGGACTGCTTCTTGCCCTTCGGGGAATGGCGGCGGGCCACCACCCGCTGATATCGGGCCAACCTTGCGGCAGTCCTCCTGCCGTATTGCGGGTGCGGCAGATCGTGGCCGTCACAAGTGGTCGTAGCGGTCTCGGTCACTCCCCAGTCGATTCCGATCACTCGCCCGGTGGTGGGCAGGGAGTCAGTGGTTGTGGGTACGACGAACGAGCAGTACCAGTGGCCGATGCTGTCCCGGTACACGCGCACCGACGACGGATCACCTGGGAGATCGCGCGACCACACCACCGTCAGTACGATCCCGCCCGCCAGATGCAGGCGGCCATCTTTGATCCGGAACCCGCGCTTGGTGTAGCTCAGGCTCGGATCCGCATCGCGCTTCTTCTTCCATCGGGGCAGGCCGGCCCGCTGCCACACCGGCAGCCGGTCCTTGATGTCCTTCTGCGCCCTTGCACGGGACTTTCCGAAGTCCCGGATCAGCTGTTGCTGAGGGACACTTGCCGGTAGGTGAACCGGGCAACCTTGGTCCCCTCCGCCACCGCTGCCGTCGTTGCCGTCATCACGCCAACGTAGAGCCCGAGCTCGCATCGATCCTTAGAACACTGGAACCTCACTCGAGTGAGTGACCGAGCTTCCGGCGCGGGAGAATGGGGGCATGAGTCCCTTGCTGCGCCGTGCTCAGAAGAAGCGTCCCGAGGAGCGGGTGGTCACGCTCATCGGGAAGCCGGGGTGTCATCTCTGTGACGACGCCCAGGAAGTGGTCGAGAAGGTGTGCGCCGAGACGGGCGCACAGTGGGAGAAGAAGGATATTTCGCAGGACGAGGAGTTGTACCGCCTGCACTGGGAGCAGATTCCGGTCGTGCTGGTGGACGGCGAGCAGCACACCTTCTGGAGGGTGAACCCTGACCGGCTCCGACGGGCATTGCAGGCTTGAGCCGTCGGGCGGTTACCATCATGGGCGATTTATGGGGTCTCGGGGGCGTATTGGTGAGGAGTGTGTACCGTTTTGCCCCCTTCGGGAATTGAACGGGTTCGGCGTGTGATCCGTTCCCGGCTCGTATGCCCAAGGCGCGTGACCCCGGTCACTTTGCTCGGACAAAGCGGACACAATCTTTGTGCACGCGTTCACAAAGACATAGCCTGCATTCGACGGGGTGGTCCTGGGACAAGTGGCCACCTGCAGCCCCGCTCATCCCGCAGGAGCATCGTGGCAACTGGCCGAACTCACCGACCGGCGACCCGCAGCCGAGGTATTCCCGAGGCCACTGTCGCCCGGCTTCCGCTGTACTTGCGTGCCCTCACCGCGCTCTCCGAGCGATCGGTGCCCACGGTGTCCTCCGAGGAGCTGGCCGCGGCCGCCGGAGTCAACTCCGCGAAGCTCCGCAAGGACTTCTCCTACCTCGGCTCCTACGGGACCCGCGGGGTCGGCTACGACGTGGAGTACCTCGTCTACCAGATCTCCCGCGAGCTCGGGCTGACCCAGGACTGGCCGGTCGTCATCGTCGGCATCGGTAACCTCGGCGCCGCCCTGGCCAACTACGGCGGCTTCGCCTCGCGCGGTTTCCGCGTGGCCGCGCTCATCGACGCCGACCCGGCCATGGCCGGCAAGC
Organism: Streptomyces tatrensis; assembly: GCF_049310065.1. Lineage (NCBI taxonomy): Bacteria > Bacillati > Actinomycetota > Actinomycetes > Kitasatosporales > Streptomycetaceae > Streptomyces > Streptomyces tatrensis. The sequence continues at coordinate 5,480,151 of NZ_JBMDLB010000011.1, forward strand.
CGGTGGCGGGCATGCCCGTGCAGCACACCGATGAGCTGGAGAAGATCATCGAGGAGAACGGCGTCTCGATCGGGGTCATCGCGACCCCGGCGGGGGCCGCCCAGCAGGTCAGCGAGCGGCTCATCGCCGCCGGGGTGACTTCCATTCTGAACTTCGCGCCCACCGTGCTGTCCGTGCCCGAGGGCGTCGACGTGCGCAAGGTCGACCTGTCGATCGAGCTCCAGATCCTGGCCTTCCACGAGCAGCGCAAGGCCGGCGAGGAAGCCGCGGCCCAGGCCGCCGCCGGCGGCCCCGCCGCGGGCACCGGCACCGGGGCGGCCCCGGCCGCCGCCGTCGTGCCGCCCGCCGGGCGCGCCGCCGCCGTCGCACGCAAGGGCGGCCCCGAAGGGGACGTCCCGGCGGTGATGCCGGCATGAGTCTGCTCGTCGTTGGGCTGAGCCATCGCAGCGCGCCCGTGAGCGTGCTGGAGCGCGCTTCGCTGGCCGCCGATGCCAAGGTCAAACTGCTGCACGACACGCTGGCCGCGGAGCCGGCGGCGGAGGCGGCGGTCCTCGCCACCTGCAACCGGATCGAGCTGTACGCCGACGTGGACAAGTTCCACGCGGGTGTCGCCGAGCTGTCGACGCTGCTGGCGCAGCACAGTGGTGTCGCGCTGGAGGAGCTCACTCCTTATCTGTACGTGCACTACGAGGACCGGGCCGTCCACCACCTGTTCTCGGTGGCTTGCGGGCTGGACTCGATGGTCGTCGGCGAGGGGCAGATCCTCGGGCAGATCAAGGACGCGCTGGCGCTGGGGCAGGAGCTCCACACCGCGGGGCGGCTGATCAATGATTTGTTCCAGCAGGCGTTGCGGGTCGGGAAGCGGGCGCACTCCGAGACCGGGATCGACCGGGCGGGGCAGTCGCTGGTGACCTTCGGGCTGGAGCAGCTCGCCGTGCGGGTGCCGGTGGAGGAGTGGGCCGCGGGGAAGCGGGCGCTCGTCATCGGGGCCGGGTCGATGTCTTCGCTGGCTGCGGCGACGTTGGCGCGGGTCGGTGTCGCCGAGGTCGTGGTCGCCAACCGGACCGCCGAGCGGGCGGAGCGGTTGGCCGAGATTCTGGTTGCCTCGGGCACCGGGGTTGCGGCTTCGGCCATTGCGATGTCCGCGGTTGCGGGTGAGCTGGCTCGGGTTGATGTCGTCGTGTCCTGTACGGGGGCCACTGGGCTGGTGCTGACCGGGGATGACGTGGGTGCGGCCATGGAGGAGAGCCCTGCGGGGCTGTCCCCTACCCGCCCTTCCACCGTTCCCCGGGGCTTTGCCCCGGACCCGATGCCGGGTGCGGCGCCGTTGCCGGGGACCAGTCCCCGGACCCCTGCGCCTCAAACGCCGGCGGGGCTGGATGGTGCTGCGACGTCGGCGGGGCTGGATGGTGCTGCGACGCCGGCGGGGCTGGATTTGGCTGAGGCGCAGTCGCCCGTGCGCCTGGACTTGGCTGACGCCGAGCTCGTCGCGCGGCTTGCCGCTGCTTCTGCCGGTGGGCGCAGGCTCGCCGATGCCGGGGCCGTGCGGAGCAAGGTGGTCGTCGAGGAGCGGGACGGGTGTCCTGTGGGGCTCGAGGCGCTGGCTTCCGATCCGGGGCGGACCGCCGATGGGCGGGCCGCGCTGGCCGGGGTGGACGCCGGGTCGCTCGAGCTGCACGGGACCTGGGCCGACCAGGGCGAGGCCGCCGCACAGCGGCAGCCTCGTAAGACCGTACGGAGCCAGGACGGCGCGCCCGTACGGCTCGCGCTGCTCGACCTGGCCATGCCGCGTGACATCGACGCCGCCGTGCACCGGATCCCGGGGGTCCGGCTCGTCGACATCGAGTCGCTGGCAGAGGCGAGCGCCGATGCGCCCATGGCCGCCGATGTCGACGCCGTACGCGCGATAGTGGCCGCGGAAGTGGCCGCCTTCGGGGCCGCTCAGCGGGCCGCGCACATCACGCCCACCGTGGTCGCCCTGCGCGCCATGGCCGCCGAGGTCGTCGCCATGGAAGTGGCACGGCTCGACGGGCGGGTGCCCGATCTCGACGAGCGGCAGCGGGCCGAGGTCACTCAGACCGTGCGGCGCGTCGTCGACAAGCTCCTCCACGCGCCCACCGTGCGCGTCAAGCAGCTCGCGAGCGAGCCCGGCGGCGCCGGGTACGCCGAGGCGCTGCGCGAACTCTTCGATCTCGACCCGCAGACGGTGGCCTCCGTCAGCCGGGCCGACGAGGCTGACAAGAACCACGACTCAGGACGGGCATCATGAATCCACGTCTCGACCAGCCGCTCCGGCTCGGCACGCGGCGCAGCAAGCTGGCCATGTCCCAGTCCGGGCATGTCGCCGAGGCGGTACGGGCGATCACCGGCCGGCCCGTCGAGCTCGTGGAGATCACGACCTACGGTGACGTGTCCCGCGAGAGCCTCTCGCAGATCGGCGGCACCGGCGTCTTCGTCACCGCCCTGCGCGAGGCCCTGGTGCGCGGTGAAGTCGACTTCGCCGTGCACTCGCTGAAGGACCTGCCCACCACGCAGCCCGACGACCTCGTCATCGCGGCCATGCCGCAGCGCGAGGACCCGCGCGACGCGCTCGTCGCCCGCGACGGCCTGACCTTCGAGCAGCTGCCCGACGGTGCGCGCATCGGCACCGGCTCGCCGCGGCGCAGGTCGCAGCTGCATGCCTATGCCAAGTCGCTGGGGAAGGTCATCGAGACCGTCGCCATCCGCGGGAACGTCGATACCCGGATCGGGTTCGTGCGGGACGGCGAGCTCGATGCGGTCGTGCTCGCCGCCGCCGGGCTCAACCGGATCGGCCGCGGCGACGAGGCCACCGACCTGATCTCCGTGGACAACATGCTGCCCGCACCGGGCCAGGGTGCCCTGGCCGTGGAGTGCCTGGCGTCCGACACGGACCTGATTTCCGCGCTCGCCGAGCTCGACGACCCGTACACCCGGGCCGCCGTGACCGCCGAACGCGCCCTGCTCGGTGCCCTGGAGGCCGGCTGCAGTGCCCCCGTGGGCGCGCTCGCCGACCTGTTGGCCGACGGGCAGATTGTCAATGAGATGCGCCTGCGGGGAGTCGTGGGAACCCTCGACGGTTCCACGCTGGTGCAGCTGTCCACCACCGGTCCCGTGCCCCAGTCGTACGACGAGGCCATGGCGCTCGGCCGCGAACTCGCGGACGAGATGCTGGCCAAGGGCGCAGCCGGTCTGATGGGGGAGCGGTCGCTTTGAACCCCACAAGCCCAACCACCTCCGCGTTTGCGTCCGCCGCCGCCCAGGGGCACGTCACCTTCCTCGGTGCCGGCCCCGGCGATCCGGGACTGCTGACGCTTCGCGCCGTGGAGGCCCTGGCCGCCGCGGACGTACTGATCGCGGAGCCCGAGGTGCTCGAGGTCGTACGTACGCATGCGCGCGCGGGGGTGGACACGCCACAGCTGACGATTGCTGACGAGAAGTCAGCAGCCGCCGGAGTCCCGGTCATCCGGGATGCCGCCAATCTTGTCATGGAGGCCGCGCGCTCCGGCAGGCGGGTCGTCCGTGCCGTCACCGGCGACCCCGGGCTCGACGGGAACGCGGCCGAGGAGATGCTCGCCTGCGCCACCGGCGGCATCCCCTTCGAGGTCGTCCCCGGCGTCGCGACCGCCGTCGGCGTGCCCGCGTACGCCGGTGTTCCGCTGGCCGGCAAGCAGGGTGCGGACGTGCGGTTCGTGAACGCGCGGACCGCCTCCGCGCGCTGCTGGACCGAGGTGGGCGCCAGCGACGGCATCCTCGTCGTCTCCGCGACGCTGGAGACCGTCTCGGCGGCGGCGGCCGAGCTGATCGGTGCCGGGCGCAAGCCCGACACCCCGCTCACCGTGACCGTGGCCGGTACGACGACCCGCCAGCGGACGTGGAGCGCGACGCTCGGGACCATCGCCCAGGTGTTCAAGCAGGGCAAGATCCTCCCCTCGCCGGAAGGCGCGCGGTCCGTCATAGCCGTGGTCGGGGAGCACGGCGCCGTCGCGCGCCGCGAGGAACTGTCCTGGTTCGAGTCGAAGCCGCTGTTCGGCTGGCGCGTGCTCGTCCCGCGCACCAAGGAACAGGCAGCCTCGCTCTCCGACCAGCTCCGTTCGTACGGCGCGGTGCCGCACGAGGTGCCGACCATCGCCGTGGAGCCGCCGCGCACCCCGCAGCAGATGGAGCGGGCGGTCAAGGGGCTCGTGACGGGCCGCTACGAGTGGATCGCCTTCACCTCGGTGAACGCGGTCAAGGCCGTGCGCGAGAAGTTCGAGGAGTACGGGCTCGACGCCCGTGCCTTCGCCGGCATCAAGGTCGCCGCCGTCGGCGAGCAGACCGCCGCCGCGCTGGTGGAGTTCGGCGTCAAGCCCGACCTCGTGCCCAGCGGCGAGCAGTCCGCGGCCGGACTGCTGGAGGACTGGCCGCCGTACGACCCGGTCTTCGACCCGATCGACCGCGTCTTCCTGCCGCGCGCCGACATCGCCACCGAGACCCTGGTCGCCGGGCTGATCGAGCTCGGGTGGGAGGTCGACGACGTCACCGCCTACCGGACCGTGCGCGCTTCGCCGCCGCCGCAGGACACGCGTGAGGCGATCAAGGGCGGCGGCTTCGACGCCGTTCTCTTCACGTCGTCGAGCACCGTGCGCAACCTCGTCGGCATCGCCGGCAAGCCGCACAACGTCACCGTCATCGCGTGCATCGGCCCGGCCACGGCCAAGACGGCGGAGGAGCACGGGCTCCGCGTCGACGTGCTGTCGCCGGAGCCGAGCGTGGGCAAGCTGGCGGAGGCCCTGGCGGAGTACGGGGCAGCGCGCCGCGAGGCCGCGAAGGAGGCCGGGGAGAACGTGTACCGGCCGAGCGAGCGGCGGCCGGGGGCGCGCAGGCGCCGTACGACCTGATGGCCGCCTTAGCGGCCGCCTTAGCGGTGTTACGTGGCAGGGCCCGGGTGCGGTGTGCATCCGGGCCCTGTGGCATGTTCGGGCCGTGACGGAACCCACGGATCCCGATGAGGCGGTGGCCGCGCTGTGCGCGGCCGTGGCGGCGTACGACCAGGAGGCGGCCGAGGCGCTGGTGGAGGCCGGCGCGGACCCCGACCGGGTGCTGCCCGACGGGTCGACCCCGCTGCTGCGGGCCGTCGAGGGTGGCTCCCCGGCGATGGTGACGGCGCTGCTCGGCCACGACGCCCGCCGGCGGCTGCCCGAGGCGGAGCACGGCCGGCTGCTGGACGCGGCCCGGCGGTGGTACGAGGAGGGCGCGGAGGCGGAGCTGCGGCGGCTGACGGGGGTGGCGGGCCCGGCGGACGTCGCGTGGGTGACGGACTCGGAGTACGAGACCGTCCCCGAGATCACCCTCGGAGGGCGGCGCGTACGGGCCGGACACGGCGCGGTCCTGACCGATCTGGAGTGGGCGTTCCGCATCCTGGCGCCGGTGGCGGAGCTGGTGGCCCGCGGGGTCCGGTCCCCGAGGGCGGACCACGTGGACCGGAACGCGGCGCTGTACGTCCTGAACAGCCGTGTCAGCGCGCAGACTTGGGGCCAGGCGGTGGCCTTCCGGCACGATCCGGATCCGCTGCGCCGGGCCTTCGTGGTCGACGTGGTCCGGCGCCGGATGTGGGGGTGGCCCGAGACCGCGCACGCGGGCTGGTACGAGAAGGAGAGCAACCGGATCCTCGTCGAGTGGGAGGCCGAGGAGACCGACGCGGACGTACTGGGCGGGGTTCTGGAGGCCCTGGGCGAGGCGGAGGTGCCCGCCCGGGAGGCCATCGGCCTGCGGCGCGCCGGGCATCCCGACCCGGGGGTGCGGCGCCGGGTGCCGGGCCTCTTCAACTGGTGGCCGTCCGAGGCCGCGACGCGGGTGCTGTCCCCGGAGGTGCGGCGGGCGCTGCGGGTGCTGTGCCGCGACGAGAACGGCGAGGTGCGGGCCGAGGCCGCAGGGGTGCTGGCCGGCGAGGATCCGGAGGCTGAGGACCTGGCGCTGCTGCCGGACCTGCTGGGGGATCCGGACCCGGAGGTCGTGCGCCGGACCCTGCGCGGCCTCGGGTCCGTCACCCGCGGTGTGCCGGAGGTCGCCGAGCTGCTGGTGCGGTGCCTCGACTCGGACGATCAGGAGGTCCGGCTGGGCGCGGCCCAGTGCCTGGCGGTACGGGACGACCCGCGCACCCCGGAGGCCTATGCGAAGGTCGGGCCGCTGGGCCCCGAGTACGAGCACGACTACCGGGCGGACGGGCTGTGGCGGTGGAAGTGGCGGAACCGGCCCGACCGCGAACCCGACCCTTCGTAGCGCACCCTTAATCGCGTGGTGTGTTCCCCGGCCCTGTGGCATGTTCCGGGCATGACGGCACTGGGGGAAGCGGTACGGGCGGGCGACACGGAGGCGGTACGAACGCTGCTGGAGGGCGGCGCGGATCCGGAGGCCCCGGACGGCGACGGACTGCCGCCGCTGTGCGCGGCCGTGGCGGCGTTCGCGTACGAGGCCGCCGGGGTGCTGGTGGAGGCCGGTGCGGACCCGGACCGGGTGCTGCCCGACGGTACGACCCCGCTGCTGCGGGCCGTCGAGAGCGGCTCCCGGGCGATGGTCGGCGCGCTGCTGTGGTCCCGGGACCTGCCCGATCCGGGGGAGCGGCTGCCGGAGGCGGAGCGGGCACGGCTGCTGGACGCGGCCCGGCGCTGGTACGGGGCGGGCGCGGAGGCGGAGCTGCGGCGGCTGACGGGGGCGGCGGGGCCGGCGGACGTCTCGTCGGTCGAGGAAGAGTGGTGCCAGGTCGAGCAGATCGCGCTCGGCGGGCTGACGGTGCGTGCGGGGCACGGCGCCGTACTGACCACCCTGGAGCGGGTGTTCGGCATCATGACGCCGCCGGAGGAGCTGGTGGAGCGTGCCGTGCGGCACCCGGACCCCTTCCACGTGGACTGGGCAGCGTCCCGGTCCCTGCTGGGCGAGCGCTTCGCCGGGGGCACCCGGGAGACGGTGACCGCCCTGCGCGGCCATCCGTCCGCCGGTCTGCGGTTGTTCGCCGCGGACTGGCTGTGGAGCATGCAGCACGTGGCTGCGTACCCGCACCACGAGGAGGACCTGGAGATCCTCGCGGGCTGGGCCGACCTGGAGACGGATCCGGTGGTGCTGGAGGCCGTGCTGATGGCCCTCAACGCGGGCGACGTGGAACACCCGCGGCTGGGAGCCATCGCCCTGCGGTGCGCCGGCCATCCCGATCCCCGGGTGCGCGTACAGGCGGTGGAGTGCCTGTGGATCGGGGCGGCCGCGGAGCGCGAGGCCCTGCGCGTCCTGGCGGGCGACCCCGACGACGCGGTGCGGTTCGGGGCGGTGCAGGGCCTGCTGAGGGTGGGGGAGGGTGAGGACGTGGACGCCCTGCGGGGCGTGGTCCGCGACCTGGTCCGGGACCCGCGGAGCCCGATGCGGCAAGCGGCCGCGGACAGCATGGCGGAGTCCGGCGACCGCACGGCCGACGCCACGGAGCTGCTGCTGTCGCTCCTGGACGTGGACGACTGGCTGACACGGATGATCGGCGCCTACGGCCTGGCCCTGCGGGACCATCCGGACACCCAGCGGGCGTACGAGAGGGTGCAGGAGATCGGCCCGCTCTTCTCGCCCGACCACCGGGCGAACGCCCTGTGGGCCTGGGAGGTGCGCAACCGCCCTGCCGGGGCCGGGCTCTAGGCTGGTCCCGACTGCTGTCGAAGCTCGAAGAGGCGACTAGAAGATGAGCACGTACGGATCCTTCCCCGGCTCGCGGCCCCGCAGGCTGCGCACCACCCCGGCGATGCGGCGGATGGTCGCGGAGTACCGGCTGCACCCCTCGGACCTGATCCTCCCGGCGTTCGTCCGGGAGGGCATCAGCGAGCCGCTCGCCATCTCGGCGATGCCGGGCGTGGTCCAGCACACCCGGGACACGCTGCGGAAGGCCGCGGTGGAGGCGGTCGAGGCGGGGGTCTCGGGGATCATGCTCTTCGGTGTTCCGGCCGACGAGAACAAGGACGCGCGGGGCACGGCGGGCACCGAGCCGGACGGGATCCTCCAGGTCGCGATCCGCGACGTGAAGGCGGAGGTGGGCGACGATCTGGTGATCATGTCCGACCTGTGCCTGGACGAGTACACCGACCACGGGCACTGCGGGGTGCTGGACGAGAACGGCCGCGTGGACAACGACGCGACGCTGGAGCGCTACGCGGAGATGGCGCAGGTCCAGGCCGACGCGGGCGTCCACGTGGTGGGGCCGAGCGGGATGATGGACGGCCAGGTCGGCGTCATCCGCGACGCGCTGGACGAGACGGGCCACGAGGACGTCTCGATCCTCGCGTACACGGCGAAGTACTCGTCAGCCTTCTACGGTCCCTTCCGCGAGGCCGTCGCCTCCTCGCTCCAGGGCGACCGCAAGAGCTACCAGCAGGACCCGGCGAACGCCCGGGAGTCGCTGCGCGAGCTCGCCCTCGACCTGGAGGAGGGCGCCGACATGGTGATGGTCAAGCCGGCCGGCCCCTACCTGGACATCCTGTACCGGGTCGCGCAGTCGGTGGACGTACCGGTGGCGGCGTACCAGATCAGCGGCGAGTTCGCGATGATCGAGGCGGCGGCGGAGAAGGGCTGGATCGAGCGCGACCGGGCGATCCTGGAGACCCTGCTCGGCATCAAGCGGGCGGGCGCGGACACGATCCTGACGTACTGGGCGACGGAGGTCGCGGGCTGGCTGCGGGCGGAGCGCTGACGCCGACCGCGGTGGGCGGGTGGGGCTGGTCCTAGGCCGTCTCTTTCGGATCTTGCCGGGCCCGCGCCGCCCGGCACCGCACCTCGCCGCGCTGCCGGGGCGCCCGAGTACGTCCAGTACGCGGGAGCCCCGGCAGCACGGCGAGGCACGGCACCGGACGACGCGGACCTGACCGACAAGATCCGAAAGAGACGGCCTAGCCGGCGGGGGAGAGGTAGAGCTCCCGGGCGCGGGCCAGGTCGACAGGCCCGCCCGGGGCCGGGCGCGCGGGCGCGGGCAGGTGCAGGAAGTGGGCCAGCTGCCAGGCCTGGGCGGTGCCGGCCTGGCGGTTGGTGGTGGTCACCCAGGGCGGGTAGACGCGGAAGGCCCGCTTCCCGCCCGAGCCCTGCGCCGATACGACACCGCGGCGCCGCAGCGCCTCCGGGGAGAACACGAACTGGCCGAAGTGGTCGCCTTCGTGGGAGCCGACCACGAAGAGGTCGACGGGGTCGGCGGTGTCGAAGGGCCGGATGGGCCCGCCCGGGGCGGACCGCTGCCAGAGGGTGACGAACTGGCCGGCCTTGGTGGGCGTCGTCCTGGCCGCGCGGAACCGGACGCGGAGCCCGTCGAGGGTGAACGCGTGGGCGGCGTAATCGGCGCTCTCGGGCTCGGGGACCGGCTGCGAGACGGTGAATCCGCAGGGATCGTAGACGAGGGCCTTCGCCGCGAGGAGATCGCCGTGGACGGCGTCGGGACCTTGGGTACCGGGCGGGTGCGCGGGGGGCGTCGGCATGAGGCCCAGCTTGTCACCCGGACCCGGCCGCTCCCGTTCGCGTACGCCTGCGGTGGGGCGCATCCTGGGAGCAGGGTGACCCCCTGGAGGTGATGGATCATGTCCACGCTCGTCGGGTGGCATGTGGAGCTCGAATTCACCGAGGAGGGCCACCGCACCAGTGCGGCGGCCCTGGTCAGACTCGGGGACGGCTCCGAGGTACGGGCGCACGGCTACGCCATGCGTCATCCTTCCGATCCTGAGCAGTTGAGGGTCGGGGAAGAGATCGCGGGCGCTCGCGCGCTCATGGACATCGCGTCCCAGATGTTGCAGAAGGCCCACTCGGAGATCGACGCGGCGACGGGTCGGCACTCGTATCCGCTGACTCACTGACGTACGGAGCCTGCTGTCGAGGCCCGTCCGTGCCCACGGACGGGCCTCGGTGGTGCCTACCGCACCAACCGCACCTACCGCACCTACCGTGTCCGGCGGTCGAAGACGAAGGCCGCCAGGGTCACGGACACCGCGCCGATGGCCGCGCACCAGGCCAGGGCCACCCAGGGGGCGTCGCCCGCCGGCTGGGCCAGGAGCAGGGACCGGAGGGACTCGATCACCGGGGTCAGCGGCTGGTGGTCGGCGAAGCCGTGGAGCCAGCCGGGCATGGTGTCGATGGGGACGAACGCGCTGGACGGGTACGGCAGGAACATCATCAGGAACGTGAAGCCGCCCGCCGCCTCCGGTGTGCTGGCGAGCAGCCCGAGCGTTGCGGCCAGCCACGAGATCGCGGTGATGTACGCGACCAGGAGCGCGGCCGCGGCCAGGTAGCCGCGCAGGGAGGCCTGGGGGCGGAAGCCGATGGCGAGGGCGACGGTCAGGACCAGGCCGGTGGACACGAGGTTGCGCAGGACCGAGGCCGCGACGTGCCCGGCCAGGATCGGGACGCCGCCGATGTCCAGGGACCGGAAGCGGTCGATCACGCCTTCCTTCATGTCGGTGGCGACGCTGACGGCGGTGCTCGCCGCGCCGAAGCCGGCGCAGAGCAGCATCGCTCCCGGGACCACGTAGGTCACGTAGGTCGTCCCGGTGTCGATGGCTCCGCCGAAGAAGTAGACGAAGATGAGCATCAGCATGACCGGCAGCATCAACGCCGTGATCAGGACGTCCGGTTGGCGGCTGCTGATGCGCAGGCTGCGCCCGGTGAGGGTGTGGGCCGCCACGATGATCCCGGGGCGGGTCGCGATGGCCGTTGCGGCCGTTGCGGCTGCGGTGGGTGCGGAGGTTGTCACGGTGCGGCTCCCGTCAGGGTGAGGAACACGTCGTCGAGGGTGGCGCCGCGGACCGAGAAGCGGTCCACGGCCGTGCGGTCCGGGTCGAGTTCGTCGAGCAGGGACCGGACGTGGGCGGCGCTGCCGTCGGTGGGCAGGCTGAGGCCGAGCTCCTGCGGTGCGAGGGTGAGGCCTTCCGCCACGGCCGTCGGTTCCCCCGCCGAGAGGCGGAGCGCGCGCGGGCTCAGGGCGTCGTAGGCGGCCCGGCTGGCGAGGGTCAGGTCGAGGCGGTGGCCCGACACGCGGGACTTGAGCTCCGCGGGGGTGCCTTCGGCGGCGATCCGCCCGCCGGCCAGGACGGCCACGCGGTCGGCGAGCCGGTCGGCCTCCTCCAGGTACTGGGTGGTGAGCAGCACGCTCGTGCCGTCGGCGCGCAGTTCCCGTACGAGTTCCCACAGGTCCTGGCGGCTGCGCGGGTCGAGCCCGGAGGTCGGCTCGTCCAGGAAGATCACTTCGGGCCGGGAGACCAGGCTCGCGGCGAGGTCGAGGCGTCGGCGCATGCCGCCCGAGTAGCTCTTCGCGGTGCGTCCGCCGGCCTCGGTGAGCCCGAAGCGGTCGAGGAGTTCGTCGGCGCGGGCCCGGGCGGCGTGCGGCCGCATGCCGCGGAGCCGGCCCATCATGCGGAGGGTCTCGGCGCCGGTCTGGAGCCCGTCGACGGCCGCGGACTGCCCGGTGAGGCTGATGGAGCGGCGTACGAGGGCCCGCGCGGACGCGGTGTCGTGGCCCGCGACCCGCGCGGTGCCGGAGTCGGGCTCGGTGAGGGTGGCGAGGATCCGGACGGTGGTGGTCTTCCCGGCGCCGTTGGGGCCGAGGAGGGCGAGGACGCTGCCGCGCGGGACGGCGAGGTCGATGCCGTCGAGGACGCGCAGGGCGCCGTAGGACTTGGTCAGGGCGGTGGCGTGGATGCCGAGGTCGTCCACGGCGGACTCCGATCTGCGTTCTGCGTATGGGTTACGCGCCATTGCGTAAGTAATACACAGAACTAGGATGTGCGTCAACGACTCATGACGAGGGGAGGGAGCGGCGATGGCGGAAGAAGAAGACGACGGCACCGGGCTCCCGGCGAGCCTGGCCATGGCCTGGGGCTTGCGCGAACGTCCCGGCAAGGGCCCGCGCCCCACCCTCACGCTCCAGCGGATCGTGGACGCGGCGGTGGCGCTGGCCGCCACGGAGGGGATGGACGCCGTCTCCATGGGCCGGGTGGCCAAGGAGCTGGGCGCCTCGACGATGTCCCTCTACCGGTACGTCACGGCGAAGGAAGAGCTCTACATCCTGATGGCCGATGCCGGCGTGGGCACCCCGCCGGAACCGTCCGGCGGGGAGGGGCGGGGCTGGCGGGAGCTGCTGTCGGAGTGGGCGTACGCGCAGCGGTCCGTCCTGATGGCGAACTCCTGGATCGTGCGCATCCCGCTCACCGGCGCGCCGGTCAGCCCGAACCAGCTCGCCTGGATGGAACGCGGGCTCGCGGCGATGGCCGGGACCGCCCTGAGGGAGGGCGAGAAGGTCTCGGCGATCATCCTCATCGGCGGTCTGGTCCGCAACGAGGCGACGATGGTCGCGGACATGATCGCCGCCATCGTGAAGTCCGGCGTCTCACCGGACCAGGTACTGGGCCGGTACGTACGCACCCTGCGGCTGATGACCGCCCCGGAGACCCACCCGGCGGTGACGCGCCTGCTGGAATCCGACGCGTTCACGGGCGCGGACGAGCCGGACTTCCAGTTCCGCTTCGGCCTGGACCGCATCCTGGACGGCCTGGCCGCGCTGATCAGCGAGCGGTCCACTCCGTGAGGGTGGCCCAGACCTCCGCGGCGTCCGCGGCGAGGACGACACCGATGCCGGCGCCCATGCCGCGCGGCTTGAGCACCACCGGGTAGCCGATGGACCCGGCCGCCTCGAGCGCCTTCTCGGCGGTGCACGGGGAGTGCGGGTTGTCCGGAAGCAAAGCCCGGTACGGACAATCAAAGGGCGGGGCCCGCAGGGGAAACGTTCCCTGCGGGCCCCGCCGCGTACTTGGCGTACTCGGGTGCGTGTCCGTCAGTCGACGATCTCCGGGCGGGCCTTGATCACCGCGAAGGCGGCGCCCTGCGGGTCGGCCAGGACGGCCATGCGGCCGGCCGCCATGTCGAAGGCCGGGGCCATGACGGAGGCGCCGGCGCGGGTGGCGGCGGCCTGGATCTCGTCGACGTCGTCGGCGCTGAAGTACGGGATCCAGTTCGGCGGGGTGCCCGGCGGGAGGTTGCCGAGGTCCATCATTCCGGCCACCGCGCGGCCGCCGACCTGGAACTCCGTGTACCCGGCGGCCTCCGGCATCTCGGACAGGGTCGTGGTGACCGGCAGGACGGAGCTGTAGAACGCGGACGCGGCGGGGACGTCACCGGTGCTCAGCTCGTTCCAGATGAGGGCGCCGTGCTCGTTGACGATGCCCGCTCCGTCGAAGGTGCCCGCCTGCCACAGGCCGACGACGGCGCCGGTCGGGTCGACGATGACGGCCATCCGCCCCAGGTCCATGACCTCCATCGCGCCCATCATGACCGTGCCGCCCGCGTCGGTGACGGACTTGAGGGTGGAGTCGAGGGAGTCCGTGGCCAGGTACGTGGTCCACACGGTCGGGGGCATCGGATCGGGGGTCGTGCCGTCCGGGTTCATCGCCTTCATGATCCCGGCGACGGGCTTGCCCTTGAGGGTGCAGACGGAGTACCCGCCGGTCTCGGGCGGGCCGATCTCGCCCTGCCAGCCGAACAGGTCGGCGTAGAAGTCGATGGCGGCCTGCTGGTCGGGAACCATCAGGTCGATCCAGCAGGGGGTGCCGGGCTTGTAGGGGCCGTTCATGTCGGGCACGGGGCCCTCCGTGGGGGGTGGGAAGGGGATGGACGGCCCGTCCCCTACCCGGCAGACATGGCCGGAATCGGACCGTACGGGTGAACCGGGGTCGGGCGGTCGTGGGGAACGCGGCGGCCCCCGCCTCCCGATGGGGGAGACGGGGGCCGCCGGTGCGCCGTAGCCCTGGGGGCAGAGCCGGTGTCAGAGCTTCTCGGGGGTGCGGATGCCCAGGAGGGACATGCCCTTGCTGAGGGTGCGGGCGGTCAGCTCGCACAGGAACAGGCGGTTCTCGCCGACGACCAGCTCGGGCTCGGGCTTCACGACCGGGCACTGCTCGTAGAACGTCGCGAACAGCGAGGACAGCTGGTAGAGGTACGCCGCCACCTTGTGCGGGGCGTGGTCCGCGGCCGCCTCGCCGATGAGCTCGCCGAAGTGGTCCAGGTGCAGACCCAGCGCGCGCTCGGCCGGCGCCAGCTCCAGCTCCGGGTGCGCCACCGGCTTGCGGTCGCCCGCCTTGCGCAGGATCGACTTGATACGGGCGTACGCGTACTGGAGGTACACGGACGTGTCACCGGTCAGCGAGACCATCTGGTCCAGGTCGAACTTGTAGTCGCGCGAGGCCGAGGTGGACAGGTCCGCGTACTTCACGGCGCCGATGCCCACGTACTGGCCGTTCTCGACGATCTCCGCCTCGGTCAGGCCGATCTTCTCCGCCTTCTCGCGGACCACCGCGGTCGCCCGCTCGACGGCCTCGTCCAGCAGGTCCACCAGCCGCACCGTCTCGCCCTCACGGGTCTTGAACGGCTTGCCGTCCTTGCCCAGCACGGTGCCGAAGGCCAGCTGCACGGCCTTGACCTCGGCCTCGGCCTCGCTGTTCAGCCAGCCCGCCCGGCGAGCCGTCTCGAAGACCATCTTGAAGTGCAGGGACTGCCGCGCGTCGACCACGTAGATCAGCTCGGTCGCGCCCAGCGTGCCCACCCGGTCGCGGATCGCCGAGAGGTCGGTCGCCGCGTAGCCGAAACCGCCGTCGGACTTCTGGACGATCAGCGGGGTCGGGTTGCCGTCCGGACCCTTGACGTCGTCGAAGAACACGCAGAGCGCGCCGTTGGAACGGACGGCCACGCCCGAGTCCTCCAGCAGCTTGCAGGTCTCCACCAGCATGTCGTTGTAGCCGGACTCGCCGATGACGTCGGGGTCCTGGATGTCCATGTCCAGCTTGTTGAAGACGGAGTAGAAGTAGATCTTCGACTCGTCCACGAACCGCTGCCACAGGGCAAGGGTCTCCGGCTCGCCCGCCTGGAGGTCCACCACCCGGGCCCGGGCCCGCGTCTTGAACTCCTCGTCGGAGTCGAAGAGCGTGCGCGAGGCCTTGTAGAGGCGGTTCAGGTTGGACATGGCCTCCTCACCGGAGACCTCACCGCCGTCCTCCGCCTTGTGGTCCAGCTCGTGCGGGTGCTCCAGCAGGTACTGGATGAGCATGCCGAACTGGGTGCCCCAGTCGCCGATGTGATGGCGGCGGACCACCTTCTCGCCGGTGAACTCCAGGATCTCCACCATCGCCGCGCCGATCACGGCGGAACGCAGGTGGCCTACATGCATCTCCTTTGCCACGTTCGGCTGCGCGTAGTCGATCACCGTCGTGCCGGGGTTCGCGGCGAGCGGGACGCCGAGACGGTCGTCGGCGGCGCGGGCCGCCAGCGTCTCGATGATCGCCCTGTCGGTGATGGTGATGTTGAGGAAGCCGGGACCCGAGACCTCGATCTCCTGGATCAGGCCGGCGCTGTCGATGCCCTCGACCACGGTCGTCGCCAGCTCGCGCGGGTTGGCCTTGGCCTTCTTCGCGAGCGCCAGGATGCCGTTGGCCTGGAAGTCGGCCCGGTCGCTTCGTCGCAGCAGCGGGTCGCTCGCACCGGCATCCGGCAGGGCGGAGGCGAGTGCGTCGGCGACGCGCTGGTTGACGGAAGAAGCGAGGGAAGGGACCGAGGCCATGAGCTGCCGTTCCTGTGAGGTCGTGCGTGAGCTTGCACTGGGGGTTTCGATTGGGGTTTCCGACAAGGACCGAGTATCCCACGCGGGGGCTGTCCACATCCCGGGATATACGGGGGATCGGGTGGCGCCGATACCCCCCTCGATAAACCGCAGAGCGCTCCCTTCCGTCTGGGAGAATGGCGAGAAGCCAGCATTCGAGAACGAAGGACGTGTCGTGGCTCAGAGCGCCCCTAGCAGCACCGAGACCGACTGGGTCTCCCGTTTCGCGGACGAGGTCATCGCCGAGGCGGAGCGCCGAGCCCCCGGGAAAACGATCGTCGTCGCGTCCGGCCTCTCCCCCTCCGGCCCGATCCACCTCGGCAACCTCCGCGAGGTCATGACCCCGCACCTGGTCGCGGACGAGGTCCGCCGCCGGGGCTTCGAGGTCCGCCACCTGATCTCCTGGGACGACTACGACCGGTACCGCAAGGTCCCGGCCGGCGTCCCCGGCATCGACGAGTCCTGGGCCCAGCACATCGGCCGCCCGCTGACCGCCGTACCCGCCCCCGCAGGATCCGCGTACCCGAACTGGGCCGAGCACTTCAAGGCCGCCATGGTCGAGGCGCTGGCCGAGCTCGGCGTCGAGTACGACCCGATCAGCCAGACCGAGCAGTACACCGCGGGCACCTACCGCGAGCAGGTGCTGTTCGCGATGAAGCACCGCGGCGACATCGACGCGATCCTCGACCAGTACCGGACCAAGGCCAAGCCGGGCGGCAAGAAGCCCCAGCAGAAGCAGGTCGACGAGGCCGAGCTGGAAGCCGCCGAGGGCTCGGGCGCGGCCGCCGAGGACGACGGCAGCGTGGAGGGCACCGAGTACTTCCCGTACAAGCCGTACTGCGCCGAGTGCGGCAAGGACTTCACCAAGGTGACGTCCTACGACGACGAGACCACCGAGCTCACCTACGTCTGTACCGAGGACGAGTTCACCGAGACCGTCAAGCTCAGCGAGTTCAACCGCGGCAAGCTGGTCTGGAAGGTCGACTGGCCCATGCGCTGGGCCTACGAGGGCGTGATCTTCGAGCCCTCCGGCGTCGACCACTCCTCGCCCGGCTCCTCCTTCCAGGTCGGCGGCCAGATCGTCGGCATCTTCGGCGGCGAACAGCCGATCGGACCGATGTACGCCTTCGTCGGCATCAGCGGCATGGCCAAGATGTCCTCCAGCAAGGGCGGGGTCCCGACCCCGGCCGACGCGCTGAAGATCATGGAACCGCAGCTGCTGCGCTGGCTCTACGCCCGCCGCAAGCCCAACCAGTCCTTCAAGATCGCCTTCGACCAGGAGATCCAGCGGCTCTACGACGAGTGGGACAAGCTGGAGGCCAAGGTCGCCGACGGCTCCGTGCTGCCCGCCGACGCCGCCGCCCACGCCCGCGCCGTACGCGTCGCCTCGCACGAGCTGCCGCGCACCCCGCGCCCCATGGCGTACCGGACGCTCGCCTCGGTCGTGGACATCACCGCCGGACACGACGAGCAGACCCTGCGCATCCTCAGCGACCTGGAGCCGGACCGGCCGCTGACCTCCCTCGACGAGGTACGCCCCCGCCTGGACCGCGCCGAGAACTGGATCACCACCCAGGTCCCGGCCGACCAGCGGACGCTGGTGCGCGAGGAGCCCGACGCAGAGCTCCTGTCCTCCCTGGACGACGAGGGACGCGAATCGCTGCGCCGCCTCGTCGACGGCCTCGACTCGCACTGGTCCCTCGACGGGCTCACCACCCTCGTCTACGGCGTGCCGAAGGTGATGGCAGGCCTGGAACCGGACGCCAAGCCGACGCCGGAGCTCAAGGTCGCGCAGCGCACCTTCTTCGCGCTGCTGTACCGCCTGCTCGTGACCCGCGAGACCGGCCCGCGCCTGCCCACGCTGCTGCTCGCGGTGGGGGCGGACCGGGTGCGCAAGCTGCTCGCCGCCTGAGGTTCCGCGTCGGCACGACGTGAGAAGGGCCCGCACCCCCTGGCTCGGGGTGCGGGCCCTTCCGTTTGCCGTACGAGTGCTCCGCGTACGGGGCTACGCGATGTGCTCGCTCTCCAGGTCGCGCTGGTAGCGCTGCTTCAGCTCCGGCATCAGGCGGCGGATCATCGACGCGCTGCGCGGGTGCACGATCCCGTAGCGGTCCGAGAGGTGTATGTCCACCTGCTCCGGGGTCGGGAAGCCGGAGAACTCGTCGATGTAGGCACGGACGACCTCGTACGCGGCTTCCCTGAACTTCACGTCGTCGATGTTCACTTCGGCTTCGGCTTCGGCTCCGGCTTCAGCTCCGGCTTCAGCTCCGGCTCCGGTTTCCGCCTGGGCCTCGGCCTCCGGGAGGGGGGCCTCCTCCTGGCGGGGACCCGGTATCGGCAGCTCCTGCTGCTCGGGCGCCTGCTCCTGCTCCGGGCCCGTCGGGGGCATCACCGGAGTCGGCTCCAGGCCCTCGACGTACTGCGGGTTGTAACCGCCCTCGTACGCCGCCTGCGGCGCGCGGGGCGCCGCGAACCACGCGCTGTTGTGCGCGGCCGGCATCGCGGTCGGGTCCACCACGAAGGGCGCCGCGTCGGGGTGGCCCTGCGGAGCCTGCACCCCGCCCGGACCCTGGACGTACTGCGGACCCGGCCCGGCGAGCTGGTGGGGCTGCGCGGCATCACCGGGAACGGGAACAGGAACGGGGGCGGGAGCCGGGACGGGTCCGTGGCCGGCTCCGAGTCCGTGGCCGGGTCCGGCGACGGCGAGGGCCGTCCCCGGCGCGGCCGCCGCCTGCTGCACGCCCTCGGCACCCGCCGGCAGGGCCGGCGCCGTCTGATCCGGGGACGGGGACGCGACCGGTGCCGGGCTCGGGGCCGGGGGGATGAGCAGGGGGTCGATGCCGGCCGCCGCCAGGCCTTCGGGGGCGGTCTGGGAGAGCGGGACGCCTATGCGGGCCAGGCGCAGCGGCATCAGGGCCCCGACGGGGGCCTTGCGCCGCCAGGCACGGCCGTAGCGGGCCTGGAGGCGGGCCTGGTAGATCAGGCGGTCCTGCTCCATGCCGACGGCCTGCTCGTAGGAACGCAGCTCCCACAGCTTCATCCGGCGCCACAGCTTGAAGGTCGGGACCGGGGACAGCAGCCAGCGGGTGAGGCGGACGCCCTCCATGTGCCGGTCCGCGGTGATGTCCGCGATCCGGCCCACCGCGTGGCGGGCGGCCTCCACGGTGACCACGAACAGGATCGGGATCACGGCGTGCATCCCGACCCCGAGGGGATCGGGCCAGGCGGCCGCGCCGTTGAAGGCGATCGTCGCCGCCGTCAGCAGCCACGCCGTCTGGCGCAGCAGCGGGAACGGGATCCGGATCCACGTCAGGAGCAGGTCCAGCGCCAGCAGGACACAGATGCCCATGTCGATGCCGATCGGGAAGACCAGCGAGAAGGTACCGAAGCCCTTCTGCAAGGCCAGGGCGCGCACCGCGGAGTACGAACCGGCGAATCCGATCCCCGCGATGACGACGGCACCAGCCACGACGATGGCGATGAGTATCCGGTGCGTACGAGTCAGCTGCATCGCGGCCACCCGCGGTCCCCTCCCCTTGTCGAGCTACGGCAGGGCACAGCGTACGCGCGTACGGGCACAGGGACGTCGGCGGTCCGGACCCGGGGCTTCCGGGTACCGGATCCGCCGACGGCGCGGTGCGTCCTAGGAGTTCGAAGCCGAGGCAGAGGGCGAGGGCGACTGCTCCGGCTGGGCCGACTGCTCGGGCTGCTTCGCCTCGTTGGCGGCCGCGACCGATGCCACGGTCTCCTTCGCCGCCGCGATGGCGCTCTCGAGCAGCTTGGCCTGGTCCGGAGCGGCCGCTCCCTCGTAGGCCGTGCCGTTGTAGTCGAGGGTGACGACGACGTTGTGCGTGCGGGCGATGACCGTCGTGTTGAAGAACTCGCCGTCCTTCTTGGTGGTGAAGGTGACGGTGGTGGCCTGGTCGCCGATGCCACCGGCGTCCGCCGGCTTCACGTTCTCCGCGCCCTCGACGGCCTTGGCCTTCTCGACCTGCTTGGCGTACTCGTCCTCGGCGCGCTTGCTGCCGGTGCCGACCGAGGCGAGGGAGTCGTAGCGGACCAGGGAGACCGAGAGCCAGCGGTACTGCGAGCCCTTCAGACCGGCCTCGTCCAGACCGTTCCAGGTGCAGGTGGCACGGCTGGTGAGGTCGTTGGACTTGGCGGCGGTGCCGCCCGCGTCCTTCGCCTTCGGGACGATCGTCTCGATCGTCTTCGCGGCGACCACCTTGCACGGCTCCGGCAGCGTGGAGTACACGGCCTTCTCCAGCGCCTCCTTGGAGGGCTTGGCGCTCGGCTGGGAGGACGAGGACGCGTCGGACTTCTTGCCGCTGCCGGAGCCCGACTTCTCGCCCGAGTCGGACGAGCAGCCGGCGACCGTGAGGATCACCGGGACGGCTGCGCAGGCGAGGACGCGGGTGAGGCGCGAGGCTGATCGGTGCATGATTCCTTCAGACGTTGTGGGTCTTCGTGCGGGCTCGGTCGGTCCCTCTTACGGGCGCGGGACCCGAGCAACGGTAGCCCGACCCGGCGCCCGGCTGCTGTGCGCGCCGTCACGACGGTCCCGTACGCCCCCCGGGGCGCGGCCGGCTAGTCGTTGAACCGATCCACCAGCGCCTGCGCCAACTGCCGTGCCCTGTCCTGGGTTTCACCGCTGGGCGGGACCGTGCCGGGGAGCGCGGGCTGGACGCTGTACTCGACGGTGACGATGACATTCGAGGTACGGAACACAATGCGGACCGTCCGCGCCTGCGCGGCGGTGGCCCCGGCGGCGGCGAGCTCGTCGTCGAGGAAGGCCTCGTCGCCGAGCCCGTCGAGGACCCGGGAACCGAGCTCGGGCGGGGCGGAGGGGCTGGCGCTCGCACCGGGACTGGTACTCGCACCTGGGCTCGTGCTCGCGCCCGCGCTCGGCGTCGCACCGGGGGCCCCGGGGGTCGGGGCTCCGGGGGTCGGGGCCCCGGACCCGGACGGGGTCGGGCTCGCCGACGGCCCCGGGGTGGGCAGGTTGGCGGCGGTGAGCTGGCGGCCGTAGACCTGGTGCGCCTTGTCGTCGTCGCTCGTGGTGGCCCGGTCGTACGAGACCACGCGCTCGAAGTCCACCGACAGCAGCCGGGTCTCGGCCGGCGTCTGCGCGGACCAGCGGCAGCCGACGCGCCGGTCGGCGTCGTACGAGGCGTCCGCGACCCCGGCGTAGAGCGCTTCGAGCGCCTCGGGGGCGAGGCCCTCGGCGGCCGGGAGCATCGCCTTGACCTTCTTGGGGTCGGCGGCTTTGCAGGGCATGGGCAGGCTGCGGTACTTGCCGGGCTGTGCGCCCGTACCGGCGCTCCCACCGGCCTTCGCGTCGCTGTCGTCCCCGACTCCGCCGCCGCCGTCGGTGCAGGCCGTGAGGCCGGCCGCGAGGGCGGTGAGCATCGCGATGGCTGGCAGGACTCCACGTACTCGTACCGTCTTGCGCTGCACGTTCCACCGGCTCCCTTCGGGAAATTGCGTTGCCGCGGCTGGGGCGCGGATGGACACAATGTCTATCGCACACGCTGGTGCCGGCGCCGGTCTCATGTCGTATTTGAGGCCATGAGCGAGGCTTTTTGCGTTTTCTGACTTCTGTGGTGTTGACGTGGTGTTGAGGGTGAAATGTCGTATGTAGAAGTTCCCGGGGCGAAGGTTCCCATCCGGATGTGGACCGCTGCCTGAGCTGGGGGAGAGGGCGAATCCTTGGTGCGGGGGCGCGGAGCGCCGGAGGCCTCTTCGCTCTGCCGGTGGCGGTCAGATGGCAAGGGAAGGGCCTTCGGGCCGGGTGGTGTAGGCGTAGCCGTCGGCTCGTTGGAGGAGGCGGAAGCGTTTGTGTCCGATGCCTTGAATGAGGCCGTGTGCGGTTTTGATGTTGAAGCGCCCCGTGGCACGGACGGCGATTCGTCCAGTGTGGGTGCCGGTCTTCTTGCCGGTGGGGACGACGGCGCGGGCGAGGTCTCCGGTCTGGTAGCCGAAGAACGTCTTCTGTCTGGGTAGACGCAGTCGGGGGAAGCCGTACTTGTCGGTGCGGGTACGGGCGTAGGTGCCGCGCCCGGACGCGGCGACGGCGAGGATGCGGTCCGGGGTACGGGTGACAGCGTCGAGGCGGCCGACGCACAGGGCGTCCAGCGTATGGGTCTTCGGAGTACCGGTGCGCTGCCGGTTCCATTTGGTGCGGCCCCCCGATGCGGTGTGAACCGTGGAAAACGTGCCAGCGAGGGCGCGCCATAGGGCCCAGCGGGTGGCGTTGACGGCTGCCGCGTCGCGGAGCGGGGCTTTGGCCTGGGCGAGGATGCGGGCTAGGCGGCGCGGCGACTGCTTGAGAAAGTCTTGGACCAGCTGGTTGGACTTCTTCTCGTTGCAGGGGATGCAGGCGGTGCACAGGTTGGAGATACGGTCGCTGCCGCCCCGTGAGCGGGGGTGGACGTGGTCGATGTTCAGGGGGACTCCGGTGGCGCCGCAGTAGGCGCAGGCCCTCCCCCACTTAGCCAGGAGGTATTCGCGGACTTCGGTACCGTGCAGGGTGACGTGCTGGTACTCGGCCCCCTTCAGCGGCCCGCCGTGGGACATGGCGTGGGTGTCGAACGCGACGCGCTCCACATGCACCGCACGGATGGGTGCCCAGCGCGCGAGCCGGGTGGCCCACGACATGGTGGTGTCCACCCGGTGACGTAGCGAGGGTGCCAGCCACCCCTTGGGACGGGCGCGGTTGGAGAAGCGGGGCGCGCGGTAGCGCAGGTTTCGGGTGCGCCTGCCCCGTCGGTAGGCGGCGCGAGCGGTCAGCTTGTCCCGGATGACACCGCCCCGGTGGGCGAGCTCGACCGCGTACAGGCCGCGCCGTTCACCATCCATGGAAGTGAACACGGCGATCCCGGTGTGCTTGGAGCCGGGGTCGATCCCCATTTCCACACCGTCCACCTGGGATTCCGAGACAGTGCGGTCCTTGAGGCGGATCACGAACGGGGTGTGCCGGGCGACGACGGCCCGACCCTGGTCGAGGAGCTTGCGGGCCCTGGCAGGTGCGGTCGGTTGCAGCGGATGGCCATGCTTGTCCAGGACGAACACGGCAGGGTGGCCCTCACGGGCCTTCTCCCCAACCTCGGGGTTGGGGGTGACGCCACCGATGCCAGGTGAAGCATTGGCGGTCTCCCCTCGCACATGTACCGCGTCGGGTGCCTTACGGCCTTCGAGTCCCGTTTCGTCCCCGATCCGGGGGGTGTCTGCTGACTCGCATTCCAGAGCCACCTGCTGAGGAAGTACAGGTGGGTGGGTCTTCCGTCCTACGCGATACGTAGCCAACTTCGTTCACCTCCACATATGTGTGTTGGCTGGTGCTGGTAACGGCGGCCCTCAGCCTGTAGGGCTGAAAGCCCCCTCCTTCAGGAGGGGGATCCCGTTACGCCAGACGTCCACTACATCCGCGCTGCCGACCCGCCTGGGACAGGTGCCCGTCGGCCTGGAGGAAGCCGAACATGTAGGCGTAGCGGGGGTCTTCGAGGTCCATGAAGCGCATGGGGGCGCTAGGGTCCGAGTCAGCCATGGGGAAGTCGTCTCTTCCTTGTCGGTGAGGCTCTCGCCCGGGACTGCCATCCCGGGCGGGGGCCGTTTGTGTTGCTGTCGAACCTAGGGATGGACTCGGGCCCGGATGGGGCTTTTGGGGTGGCTTCACTCGAACGCATGGTGTGGTGTGACATTGCCGTTCGGTGGGTGGGGTGTTCGCGGGTGTGATCTGATCTGCGGTTCTGGTTGTCGAGTTCCGTGGGGGGATTTGTCGTGGTGCGTGGGGTTTCCGGCCGGTGGTGGGGGCGCGGGTTGGGTCTGGGGGTTGCCGTTGTCGTGGTGGCCGGGGTTTCCGGGTGTTCGGGTGTGAAGGGGGCGGGAGGCCCGAAGGCGGCGGAGTCGAAGGCGGGGGCGCCGTCGGTCTCGGCCGCGCCCGTGATGGCGCGGGTGATCGGCAAGGAGCAGGCCGAGAAGGTGTTCAACGACTACGCCTTCGCGCGCGCCTTCGCGGAGCAGGGGGCGGATGTGGCTCGGGTGTCCGCGGTGGAGGCCGGTCCGTTGCTGGAGCAGACCAAGGCGCGCTTCGAACGCCAGAAGGCGAAGGGCTGGGCCACCTACAAGGGGAACACCTTCGAGCGCTCCGTCTTCGTGATTCCCACGGAGCGGGAGCAGCCGGGGTATCCGCGTACGTTCGCGGTGATCAGCGAGCGGGACTCCGGCCTGGAGGTGCGGGCGCGGGCCGTGCACCATTTCGCGCAGGCCGAGGCCGGCGGGCGGTGGATGGCGGTGGCGGAGTCCTGGGTGAATGGCGCGCCGCCGACCGAGAAGGGCGCGGGGGTGACGCCTCGGTACAAGGCTCTGAAGATCGAGGTGCGGGACAAGGAGATCGCGGCTCCGCAGGCCGAGCCCGGGGCCGGCGGAGGGGTGCTGTCGGTGACGGCTGCGGAGGACCGGAAGGTGTGCGGGCGGTACGCGCAGTACTTGAGCTTCACCGCGCCGAGAGGTGAACGGGAGAGCGAGCACTTCGTGCCGGGTCCGCTGACGAGTGGGGTGGTCGACGAGATGAACACGGATGCCGATCAGGCGGGCGGGCGGATCCGGCACGTTTTCGGGTACGAGGCCGTGGGTGTGGACTTGCCGGTGGTGAAGCTGGTGGACGGCGCGTCCTTGGTCACGTGCACGTACGTGCGGACGAGTCATCTGAAGAACAAGGCGACGACGGCCTGGTTCACGTTCAAGAAGAACACCCCCATCGACGACATGCTGGGTGGCGGGGGCCGGCACTGGGCGGATGTGAAGTCGCGTTACGCGGTGACCGTGGTGTTCGAGGTTCCGGCGCGGGGACCGGCTGACGTCGTTGCCTCCAACTCCCTTGATCCGCAGCTGCTTTCCGCGCAAGGAACTCGCGGTTAGGGGATTGACGGGGAGAGTTGGTCTAGACCAAGGTGTGCCGCATGTGGAGATCCCGTGCGGTTCTTGCCGCGCTCGCGTCGTTGTCGCTCACCGTTGGTGCCGCTCAGGCGGCCGGGGCCGTGGGGGCCGAGGATGGTGCCCCGGTTGCCGCTTCGGCCGCTGTCGCGGGGGCGCGGGCCGTCGGGCTGCCGCCCGTCGTGTCGCGCGTGCCGACCAGTGAGAAGGTCGTGTTCATCACCATCGACGACGGGTGGGCGCACGATCCCGCCGTCGCGCAGACGCTCGTCGAGCAGCGGGTGCCCGCTTCGCTGTTCCTGCTGCCGGGGGCGTTCTCGTACGACGCCCAGTACTTCACCAGGCTCGTCGCGCAGGGGAGGGCGGTGAACGTGGAGAACCACACCGTCAATCATGCTGATTTGACGACGCTCGACGCCGCGGGCAAGGACGCCGAGGTGTGCGGAGCCGGGGAGCAGGTCGCCGCGGCGTTCGGGCGGGAGCCGAAGCTGCTGCGGCCGCCGTACGGGACCGTCAACGACGACGTGCGGCTGGCCGCGAAGGCGTGCGGGGTCAAGGCGCTGATCACGTGGACGCACGACTTCACGACGTGGAGCGAGACGCCGGCCACGCCGCAGCTGAACGCCGGTGACATCGTGCTGCTGCACTTCACGCCGACGCTCGCTGCGGACCTGAAGCGGGCCCTGGACGCGGCGAAGGCCGCCGGGCTGAAGCCGGCGGCCCTGATGCCGCACCTGAAGAGTGCCGGGTTGGTGAAGTAGGGCCCGTAGGGGCTACAGCTCGCGGTGGAGCTTCGTGTTCGAGGCCTGGGCGCGGGGGCGGACCACCAGCAGGTCGATGTTGACGTGGCTGGGGCGGGTCACGGCCCAGGTGATGGTGTCGGCCACGTCGTCGGCGGAGAGGGGCTCGGCCACGCCGGCGTAGACCTTCTCCGCCCGCTCCGCGTCGCCGCGGAAGCGGGTCTTCGCGAACTCCTCGGTCTTGACCAGGCCGGGGGCGATCTCGATGACGCGGACGGGCTGGCCGACGATCTCCAGGCGGAGGGTCTCGGCGAGGACGCGGGCGCCGTTCTTGGCGGCCACGTAGCCGGCGCCGCCCTCGTACGTGGCGTGGCCGGCGGTGGAGGACAGGACGACCACCGTGCCGTCGCCGGAGGCGGTCAGGGCCGGGAGCAGGGCCTGGGTGACGTTGAGCGTGCCGATGACGTTGACCTCGTACATCGTGCGCCAGTCGGCGGGGTCGCCGGTGGCGACGGGGTCGGCTCCGATGGCGCCGCCGGCGTTGTTGACGAGCACGTCGCAGCGGTCGAGGGAGGCGGCGAGGGCGTCCACGGCGGCGCGGTCGGTGACGTCGAGGGCGTAGGCGGTCGCGGAGTGGCCGGACGCCGTGATCTCGGCGGCGAGGGCCTCGATGCGGTCCTTGCGGCGGGCGGTGAGGACGACGTGGTAGCCGGCCGCGGCGAGCTGCCGGGCGGTGGCCGCGCCGATGCCGCTGCTCGCGCCGGTGACTACGGCGGTTCGGGTGGCCGTGCTCATGCGGGCTCCTCGTGCGTTCGTGTGTTCGTACGGGTGGGTACTGGCCAGCATAGGCCGGTCGCCGCGCAGGTCACCGGCCGCGCGGGGCGTACATGATCACCGCCATGCCGGCGAGGCAGATCAGGGCGCCCGCGATGTCCCAGCGGTCGGGGCGGTAGCCGTCGGCGACGACGCCCCAGAGGAGGGATCCGGCGACGAAGACTCCGCCGTAGGCGGCGAGGACGCGGGCGAAGTCTCCTGTCGGCTGGAGGGTGGCGACGAACCCGTAGAGGCCGAGCGCGATGACGCCGACGCCGATCCAGGCCCAGCCCTTGTGCTCGCGGACGCCCTGCCAGACGAGCCAGGCGCCGCCGATCTCCAGGAGGGCGGCGAGGGCGAACAGGGCGGCGGAGCGGGCGATGAGCATGGCCGGAACCCTATGCGGAGCGAATGCGCGAGCGGGGGAGGAGGGCTCGCCCTCGTTCGTGTGATGGTCCGACCATCGGAGGGGTGGGAGGGCTAGCGTCCGCGCGTGGAGGTGGTCGCGGTGCGCCGAGGTGCCGTACGGAGTGTGGTGATGGCCGGGCTGCTGGTGCTGCTCGGCGGGCTGGGGAGCGGTGTGGGGAACGCCCGCGCCGGGGTTTGGACCGGGGCTGGAGCGGGGCCCGAGGCCGAGGCCGATGTGGCCTATCACGGGCGGGTCGCCCTGACCGCGGGCCGGCTGCGGATCCTGCTGGTCCCGGAGAACGAGGGGCCGTCGGCCCTGGTGAACGCGACCGTACGGCTGCGCCTGTCGGCCGATCTCGCGGACCGGCAGGAGCTGGCGGAGGGCTGCGCGCGGGCCGGGCTGCGCGAGGTGGTGTGCGAGACCGGGGAGCTGCCGCTGCACGGGCGGGGGCGGCACATCGGTCTGGCGCTGCGGCTGAAGGAGCCGGCCGCGGAGGTGGTGGTGCGGGTCGACACGTGGTGGAACGGCGGCGCGACCGACCGGAACCACGCCAACAACGAGCACGTGGTGCTGGCCCTGGACACGGGGGACACGTACGCGTTCTGATCCGGGATGGTCGTGCTGACCGGGCTGGCCGCGCTGGTCGGGTCAGCCGGGCTGGCCGCGCTGGTTGGGTCGGCGGGGCTGGCCGCGACCGGGCTGACCGGCCGGCCGCGGTGACCGGGTTGACCGCGGTGACCGGGCTGATCGCGCTGACCGCGCAAGACCGGGCTGATCCGTGCTGGTCGGGCCGACCGCGCAAGACCGGTCTGGCCGTGCCGGCCGCGCAAGACCGGGCTGGTCTATCCGGCCCGCCGGAGCCGTCGGGGTCGCATGTGTGCGGCCCCGCTCGCGTGTGTGGCTACGGGGTGCCGACGCCGCCGAATTCGGCCACGGCCTCGTCGACGATCCGTTCCAGCCGGGCGTGGTGGGCGCCGCGCCAGTAGACGCGTTCGCAGTCGGCGCACTGGGCGAAGACGTCGTACGAGCGCTGCGTGCCGCTCTCCAGCTTGTCGCCGACGCTGCCCTTGTCGGCCTCGCGCAGGGTGCCGTTGCACGCGGTGCAGCGGGTCCACGGCGCGAGGGCCGGGGCGAACCGGCCCAGGATGTCGCGGACCTGCTCGTCGGGGTTGGTGCTGTAGACGTACGCGCCGGCGAACAGCTCGCGGCGGCGCAGCAGTCCGCGGTCGCGGGAGAGCAGGACGCGCTGCTCGGCGGCGGAGCGGGTGGCCAGGGCCGGGTCGCCGATGTCCTCGCTCTCGTACGCCGCGTCCACGCCCAGCAGCCGCAGGCGGCGGGCGAGGGTGCCGAGGTGCACGTCGAGGAGGAAGCGCAGCGGGGTGTCCCCGGGGACGCCGGGGAGGCGCTGGGGGCGGTCGACGCCGAAGACCTCGACGGATTCGCCGGCCCGTGGCACGTGGGCGAGGGGCGTCTCGGCGCCGTCGACGAGGATCCGGCCGACTTCGGTGAGGGGGACGCCGGCCGATTCGACGACGTGGCCGAGGCTGGAGACGCCGTCGGTGGTGGTCGCCGCGCGTGCGGCGCGGCGCGCCGGCGCGGCGAACACGTGCAGTTCGGGGGCGAGGGTGAGCTGAATGCCGGGTCCGTTCACGGGGCCAGCATGCCATCGCGGGGCGCGGTCGGCCGCGGATTTACGGGGCCGCGCGCGCAGGTCCGTACGGCCGGGGGCCCGGGGCCCGGCTACGCGTCCATCGCCGCCGCGGTGGCGGCGTCGTGGAGCTCGCGGTGGGCGTTGACCTCGTCGAAGTGGTTCTCGGCCCACTCCTTCACGGAGCTGAGCAGGCAGCCGAGGTTGCCGCCGAGGTCGGTGAGCCGGTAGTCGACGCGGACGGGGACGGTGGGCGTGACGGTGCGGGCGACGAGCCCGTCGCGCTCCAGGGAGCGCAGGGTCTGGGTCAGCATCTTCTGGCTGACGCCGGGGATCCTGCGGCCGAGCTCGCTGTAGCGCATGGTCCGGTCCTCGGCCTGGGCGAGCGCGCTGACGATGAGGCCGACCCACTTGTCGCTGATGCGGGCCAGGAGCTGGCTGGTGGGGCACTCCTTGAGGAAGGCGTCGTAGGCCTCGCGGGCCTCTTCGCGGCGGGCCTCGGCGGTACGGGTGGCCATGGGTGCCCCACTTCCGGGTCGGGTACGCACTCGCAGGTGCGTACTTACGATTCGAGAGTAACTCTCCCTAGGTTAGTTCTCACCGGGAACACCGGAAAGAACGAACGAGTGAGCGAACCTGCGGAAGAGGCGATGGCGATGACCAGCACCACCACCACCAGCAACACCGGCCCGACGACGATGGTTGCGGCCGTCGCCGAAGGCTTCGGCGGCCCCGAGCAGATCGAGGTCGTACGGGTGCCGGTCCCGCAGCCGGGCGCCGGGCAGGTCCGCGTACGGGTCCGGGCGGCCGGCCTGAACCCGGTCGACGGCGCGGTACGGGCCGGGGTCTTCGGCGGCGAGGGGCAGCGGCTCGGCTTCGGCTGGGACGTGGCGGGCGAGATCGACGAGCTCGGCGCGGACGTGGACGGCTGGGCGGTGTCCGACCGGGTGGTCGGCCTGCACTACGGGCCGGTCAAGCCGCTCGGTACGCACGCGGAGTACGCGGTGCTCGACGCGTCGGCGCTCGCTGCGGCCCCGGCCTCGGTCGACCAGGTGACGGCGGCGGCGCTGCCGCTGAGCGGCCTGACCGCGGCCCGCGCGGTGGACCTGCTGGAACTGCCGGCCGGGGCCACGGTCCTGGTCACCGGCGCGGCGGGGGCGGTCGGCGGGCTCGCGGTCCAGCTGGCGGCGCGGGCCGGCTACGTGGTGACGGCCCTGGCGGGCGCCGATGACGAGGCGCTCGTACGGTCCCTGGGCGCGGCCCACTTCGTCCCGCGCGGCGGGGCTCCGGCCGCGGCCGTGGACGGCGTCGTGGACACGGCCGTCCTCGGCGGACCGGCCCTGGCCTTCGTCCGCGACGGCGGCTCCTACGTCGGCCTGATCCCCCACGCGGCCCCGGCCGCGGAGCGGGGCGTCCGCGTGGTGGAGCAGGAGGTGGCGGCGGACGGCGCGCACCTGGCCCGCCTGGTGTCGCTGGTCGACGCGGGGGAGCTGACGCTCAGGGTGGCGCGCACCTTCCCCCTGGCGGAGGCCACCAAGGCCCACGCCCACCTCGCGGACCCGGGCACGCGCGGCCGCATCGTCCTGACGGCCTGAGGCCGCGCGCCGGCAGAGGCCTCGCCCCTGGCAGCAGAGGCCTCGCCCCGGCAGCAGGGGCCGGCCCCGGCGCCGCACTGTGCAGCGCCGGGGCCGGGACCCGCCAGGAGTGCAGGACCTCTTTAGTACAGGCCCTTGTAGATCTGCCAGCCGGTGGCGACCTTCACGCGGCTGCCGAAGGTGCCCTTGCCGGTGCCGGGGATGCGCCAGATGACGCCGGAGGTGTCGCGGGCCAGCAGGTCGGCGCGGCCGTCGCCGTTCAGGTCACCTGCGGCGACGACGGAGTTGTAGGTCGTGCCCCAGCTGTCGGAGAGCTTCACGGGCGCGCTGAAGGTGCCCTTGCTGCTGCCGTTCATGCGCCACAGCCGGTTGTCCTTGTCCTGGAGGATCAGGTCGCCGAACCGGTCGCCGTTGAGGTCGCCGGCGCCGAGGATCTTCTTGTAGCCCTTGTACGAACCGGGAATCTGCACGCGCGACTCGAAGCCACCGTTGTACTGGGCGCGGGCGTACCGGTACAGGGCGCCGGTCGAGGCGTTGCGGGCGACGAGTTCGGCCGGGCCGCCACCGGCGACGTCGCCGGGGGAGGTCAGTACGTCGTACTGGTTCCAGCCGCCGCCGATGAGCTTGTTGGCGGTCTTCGGCGTGACGGTCTTGCCGCAGGCGGGGGTGTAACGGCGGAGCTCGCCCTGGGAGTTGCGGACCAGCACGTCGTTGCAGCGGTCGGTGTCCGCGTCCTTGACCGGGACGGGCAGGGTGCCGGCGGGCCAGCCGTAGCCGGTTGCGGTGCCCTTGAAGGCGCCCGTGGCGCGGTCCCCGAAGATCGAGCGGAGGCCGCCGCCGGCGGTCAGGACGAACGCGTCGCCGGTGCCGTCGGGCAGGCCGGCGGCGCTGCCCTGGTCGCGGAGGGGGGCGGTCCCGTTGACGACGGTGACCGTGCCGAAGGCCAGGGTCCGCACGCTGGTGTCACCGGTCATCGGCGTTGCCGTGAGGGTCCACGTCACCGGGCCGTTGGGGGCGGCGACGGAGGTGTTGTGGTTCTCCTTCCCGCGCCAGTGCAGGTAGGGGGTCAGCGTCGCGCCGCCCGAGTAGCTGCCCCGGAAGGTCCCGGTCGCCTCGGTGAAGGTCACGGTCCAGGAGGAGACGGGGCGGCTGAGCGGCCACGACGCGCTCCAGGGGACGCCCATGTGGTCGTACACGGCCGGGGTGGTGGAGCTGACGACGGTCAGCGGCGCGTCCGTGGTGTGCGCGCTCATCAGGCCGGCGCCTCCTTCGCCGCCCCGGTCCCAGACGGCGGTGGCGCTGCCGCCCGGGCCGGCGGCGATCATGCCCTCGACGTGGTCGGCGCTGGAGTTCCAGAGCCTGGAGCTGCCGCTCCACACGCCGTCCTTGAGGCGCGCCGTGCGCATCTCCCAGTTGTTCTGTGCCCAGGTCAGCCAGATGGTGCCGTCCTTGCCCAGGGACACGTCGTGGTCGTCGAGGTTGACCGTGTGGTCCTTGGTGGAGACGGTGGCGACGGCGGACCAGCTGCGGTCGGTGTGGTCCAGGGTGGCGGAGCGGATGCGGCCCTTGAAGGCCTCCGGGCCGCCGTTCCAGACCAGGGTCACGTCGCCGTCGGGCTCGATCAGCGGCTCGGGGGTCTCCCGCAGGTGCGCGCCGATGGTCAGCGGCTCCGCCGCGCTCCAGGCCGCGGACACGTCGGCGGTGGTCGCGGTGCGCAGCAGCCGGTCGCCCTGCGCGGGGCGCGGCTCGGACCAGGTCAGGCCCACGGTGCCGGCGGCCGAGGTGGCCAGGGCGGGCTCGCCCAGTTCGGTGGCGGCGGACTCGGCGGCGGCGGCGGGCCGCGTCCAGGCGGAGGCGCCGGCCGGCAGCGTGGACGTACGGACGCTGGAGCCGCCGTCCTCGGTCTGCTGGCGGAAGGCGACCACGGGGGTGCCCTTGGCGTCCACGGCGGCCTGAGGGCGCTCGGCCCCGGCGTCGCCGTCCCCGGCGGCCTGGCTGACCTGGGCCGGTGCGGACCAGGCGCCGGCGGCGGAGTGGGTGGCGGCCCAGACCGAGGACTCGGTGCCGTCCGGCCTGCGCTGCTGCCAGGTGACGGCGAGCGTGCCGTCCGGGCCGGCGGCCAGGTCGGGCTCGGACGGGCGGCGGTTCTGGTCCGTGTCGAGCAGGACGATGGGCGCCGACCACGCGCCCTTGTCGAGGGTGGCGGTGACGACCCGGCCCGGGGTCTTGTACGCGTTCTCGCCGCGGCTGCTCTCCGGGTAGTCGACCCAGGCGGCGACCACCTTGTCCCCGACGACCGTGAGCCGCCCCTGGCCGGCGACCGGCGCGGTCACGGACAGCAGCGCCGGCGTTCCCCAGGTCTCGCTGCCGACCGGGCGGACCGCCGCGTACAGGGCGGTGTTGACGTTCTCGTCGTGCAGCAGGCGGCTGAAGAGGACGATGCTGGTGCCGTCGTCGGTCTGCACCACCGCCTGGGTGTGGCTGTCGATCAACCCCTTGGTGACGCTGGTTCCCGGGGTCCACGCGGGCAGGTCCGCTGCGTGGGCGGTGCCGGCCAGCGCCGGGGCGGTGCCGGCCACGACGGCGGCGACGACCAGCGCGGACAGGCCGCGGCGGCGCGGACGGCGCGCGGGACGGACGGAAGCAGGCAGGTGCACGAATTCCCCCAGGGCGAACGACGGTTGCTCGCAGGGGAGACACGCGAAGACCCCGCCGGGTTGTACGGCCGGGGCGACTACCTGCGCCGAGACCGCAAAGCCCTCGCGGAGGGCCGCCCGCCGGGAGGGAAAGGCCGGATCAGGGCCAGACGAGGCAGTACGGCTGGTGCCCCGCCTCGTGGAGGCGGTGGCTGAAGTCCTGCCACTCGTGGAGCAGCTGGTAGACGTTGAAGGCGTCGCGGGGGCCGCCGCGGTCGGGGACCGTGGACCAGATGAAGGCAGCGGCGCCGACCGACTCCTCGCCGATGCCGCGCAGCGGGTCGACGACGGTCATCGGGAGCTTCACGACGGCGTAGTCGGGGTGGAGGACGACCAGCTCCAGCGGGGGCACCTTGTGCAGGGGTATGCCCTCGATGCCGGTCAGGACCATCGCTGCGACGGTTTCTGGCTTGATCTTGGTGAACATGCCGCCCATGCCGAGCTCGTCGCCGCCGAGCTCCTCCGGCCGCATCGTCACCGGGACGCGCGCGGCCGTGGCCCCGTCGGGGGCGCCGAAGTACTTGTACGTCACACCCATGCCGCGGCCCCTGGGGAGGCCGTCGGGGTCCTGAGTGGGGCCCGGTACGTGTTCTGCCGCGTCCGTGGCACGACGGCGGTGCTTGCCGCGGCGACGTTCCCGGGCGCGCTGCGGGTCCAGGCCGTCCGTGCCCTCGCCCGGTCCACCACCGCGTTGCATATCTCCACCCGACGTGTCTTGCCTGCCCCGGCCCCGTGACCCCCGCCACGCAGCCTGATCATCATGGCAGTGACCTCCCCCGGGGCGGCGCGGTGAAACGCCCGTCCGCAAGTCAGTCGCGGCCTGATGAGACCATGGCTGGTGTGAGCTACCCGTACCCGTATGAAGCCAAAGTCTCGCAGACTCTCTTTGACCGCGCGTCCCTCGTGACGCCTGGCGGCGTGAACTCTCCCGTGCGCGCCTTCCGCGCCGTGGGCGGAACGCCCAGGTTCATGGTGTCCGGTACCGGTCCGTACCTGACCGATGCCGACGGGCGCGAGTACGTCGACCTGGTCTGCTCGTGGGGGCCGATGATCCTCGGCCACGCCCACCCGGCCGTGGTGGAGGCCATCCAGGCCGCCGTCGTCCGCGGCACCTCCTTCGGCACGCCCGGTGAGGGCGAGGTCGCGCTCGCCGAGGAGATCGTCGCGCGGATCGAGCCCGTTGAGCAGGTGCGTCTGGTGTCCTCCGGGACCGAGGCGACCATGTCCGCGATCCGCCTCGCCCGCGGGTTCACCGGCCGCGCCAAGATCGTGAAGTTCGCCGGCTGCTACCACGGGCACGTGGACTCGCTGCTGGCCGCGGCCGGCTCCGGGCTCGCGACCTTCGCGCTGCCGGACACCCCGGGGGTGACGGGCGCGCAGGCCGGGGACACGATCGTGCTCCCGTACAACGATCTGGAATCGGTCCGTGCGGCCTTCGCCGCGCACCCCGGCGAGATCGCCTGTGTGATCACCGAGGCCGCGCCCGGCAACATGGGCGTCGTGCCCCCGGGGGAGGGCTTCAACCAGGGGCTCGCCGACCTGTGCCGGGCGAACGGCGCCCTGTACATCTCCGACGAGGTCATGACGGGTTTCCGTACCTCGCGCGCCGGCTGGTACGGCGTGGACGGGGTCAAGCCCGACCTGATGACCTTCGGCAAGGTCATGGGCGGCGGCTTCCCGGCGGCGGCGTTCGGCGGCCGTGCGGACGTCATGGGCCACCTGGCGCCCGCGGGTCCCGTCTACCAGGCGGGCACGCTGTCCGGTAACCCGATCGCGACGGCCGCGGGTCTGGCGCAGCTGCGGCTGCTGGACGGGGCGGCGTACGAGAAGGTCGACGCCGTGTCGCTCCAGATCCAGGGGCTGGTCACGGAGGCGCTCACCAAGGAGGGCGTCGCGCACCGGCTGCAGACCGCCTCCAACATGTTCTCCGTGTTCTTCACCGAGGACGAGGTCCGCAACTACGACGACGCGAAGAAGCAGGAGGCCTTCCGCTTCAACGGCTTCTTCCACTCGATGCTGGCGCAGGGCGTCTACCTGCCGCCGTCGGCGTTCGAGTCGTGGTTCGTGTCCACCTCCCACGACGACAAGGCGATCGAGCGCATCGCGGCCGCCCTGCCGGCCGCCGCCCGGGCCGCCGCGGAGGCCACCGCATGAGCGCCGGGGCGGGCGCCGGGGCGGGCACCGGAGCCGGTGCCCCCGCCGGGGGCAACGAGATCACCGTCGTCCACGTGGTCCGCCACGGCGAGGTGCACAACCCGGACGGGGTGTTGTACGGCCGCCGTGCCGGGTACCACCTCTCCGAGCTGGGCCGCAAGATGGCGGACCGGGTCGCGGAGCACCTGGAGAACCGGGACGTGACGTACGTCGTGGCCTCCCCGCTGGAGCGGGCCCAGGAGACGGCGGCGCCGATCGCGAAGTCGCACGGGCTGGAACTGGCGACCGACGGCCGCCTCCTGGAGGCGGGCAACGTCTTCGAGGGCAAGACCTTCGGAGTCGGGGACGGCGCGCTGCGCAGGCCCGAGAACTGGAAGCACCTGACGAACCCGTTCAAGCCGTCCTGGGGCGAGCCGTACGTCGAGCAGGTCGTGCGGATGATGAGCGCGATCGAGTCCGCCCGTGACGCGGCCCGCGGCCACGAGGCGGTGGCGGTCAGCCACCAGCTGCCGATCTGGATCGTACGGAGCTTCGCGGAGAAGCGGCGGCTGTGGCACGACCCGCGCCGCCGCCAGTGCACGCTGGCCTCGCTGACCTCGTTCACGTACCAGGGCGACCGGCTGGTGTCGGTGGGCTACAGCGAGCCGGCCCGGGACCTGGTCCCGGCGCACCTCCTCGCGGGGGCGAAGCCGGTGAAGGGCAAGTCCAAGGCGTTCGGGGCGTAAGCCCCGGCAGGGGCGTAAGCCCCGGCCGTGCGGTAGGGATTGCCGGGCCTGGCCCCCTCGGGGGGTCGGGCCCGGAGTCGTGAGACCAGGACCCACCCGCCTGGAAGCAAGCGCAGCCCGCCCCGAGGCGCAACCCCTCGTGCGGTGCCCGTTTGGTCAAGACTCTGCCTAATTTCATACAAGTTGCGGGACCTGGTCGTGTCGCCTCTGGACATCATTGAAATGTCCGTTTGTATGCATTACATGAGCGATATGCGCGGCTTCAGCCGAAGGGGAGTACTCGGGCTCGGACTTGGAGCCGCCGCGGCGGCCGGCATCGCCGGCTGCAACGTCGGCGGTCCGTCCGGTACGGGCAACCCCGGCCCTGCCAACCCGACGGGCGCCGCCCCGCCCGCCGGCCCGGTGGTCAAGCCCATCGGCGACGGGTCCACCGCCGACACCGGGCCGCAGCCGCACCAGCCGGTCGCCCCCGTACCCCTCCAGCCGGGCGAGACCCCGCCCCAGTTCGTGGTGTTCAGCTGGGACGGCGCGGGCGAGATCGGCAACGGCCTCTTCCCCCGCTTCCTCAAGCTCGCCAAGGACCACGGCGCGGCCATGACCTTCTTCCTCTCCGGCATCTACCTCCTGCCCGAGTCGAAGAAGCACCTCTATCGCCCGCCGAAGAACCCCGTCGGCGCCTCCGACATCGGGTACCTCAAGGACGAGAACGTCCGCAACACCCTCAAGTACGTGCGCGAGGCCTGGCTCGACGGCCACGAGATAGGCACCCACTTCAACGGGCACTTCTGCGGCGGCTCCGGCTCGGTCGGCAAGTGGACCCCCGAGGACTGGCGGAGCGAGATCGACCAGGCCGTGTCCTTCGTCACCAACTGGCGCACCAACACCGGCTGGACCGACCTCAAGCCGCTGCCCTTCGACTACCGCAAGGAGCTCGTCGGCGCCCGCACCCCCTGCCTGCTCGGCCAGGACAACCTGCTGCCCACCGCCCAGAAGCTGGGCTGGCGCTACGACTCCAGCTCGCCCGGCGGCCTCCAGCAGTGGCCGGTCAAGCGCGGGGGCCTGTGGGACCTGCCGCTGCAGTCGCTCCCGTTCCCCGGGCACTCCTTCGAGGTGCTGTCGATGGACTACAACATCCTCGCCAACCAGTCCAAGAACACCACCAAGGGCGTCCCGTCCAACTACCCGGCCTGGTGCACCCAGGCCACCGGCGCCTACCTGGGCGGCTTCAAGCGGGCCTATGAGAGCAACCGCGCGCCCCTCTTCATCGGCAACCACTTCGAGGAGTGGAACGGCGGCATCTACATGGACGCCGTCGAGGAGTCCCTCAAGGGCGTGGCGGACAAAAAGGACGTACGCCTCGTATCCTTCCGGCAGTTCACCGACTGGCTGGACGTCCAGGACCCGAAGGTTCTGGCCAAACTGCGCACGCTCGGCCCCGGCCGGGCGCCGACCGGTGGCTGGGGCACGTATCTCACGGCGGCCTGACCTGCTCCGGGTCCGCGCCTGACCAGCGGATTGGCAGACCCCCCGGGGGGTGCGGAAGATCCGCAAAGCGCACATGCGAAACTTTTCACATGAGCCTTAGCCGCGCCCCCCGCCGCAGCCGCTCGACCAGCGGCCGCGCCATCCTGCTGACCGCGGTGACCCTCGCCGGCGCACTCACCCTCACGGCGTGCGGCGATGAGAACGGCGGCAGCAAATCCTCCGGTTCCGCCGGAGGCAACTACGTGACGGGGACCAGCGGCATCTCCACCGTCGCCCGGGGCGAGCGCGTCGACGCCCCCAAGCTCGACGGCGAGACCGTCGACGGCGGGACCCTGGACACCACCACCCTCAAGGGCAAGGTCGTCGTCCTCAACGTCTGGGGCTCCTGGTGTCCGCCGTGCCGGGCCGAGGCCCCGTCCTTCGCGAAGGTCGCCAAGGAGATGGAAGAGGCCGGGCAGCCCGTCGCCTTCGTCGGCATCAACACCCGCGACAACACCAAGCAGAACGCCGCCTCCTTCGAAGAGACCTACGGGATCACCTACCCGAGCCTCTTCGACCCGAACGGCAAACTGATGCTCCGGTTCCCCAAGGGCACGCTGAACCCGAACGCGATCCCCTCCACGATCGTCCTCGACAAGGACGGGAAGATCGCCTCCCGCACCCTGGCCGCCGTCAGCGAGACGAAGCTGCGCTCGATGATCGACCCGCTCCTCACGGAGAAGTGACCTCGTGGTCACCGCACTCCCCGGACTCGCCGGGCCGCTCTCCGAGACCGTCCTCGCCGCCGAAGCGACCGGCGTGAACACGACCGTCCTCAACGGCGCCCTGCTGCTGGCCCTGCCGATCGCCCTGCTCGCCGGGCTGGTCTCCTTCTTCTCCCCCTGCGTGCTGCCCCTGGTCCCCGGCTACCTCTCCTACGTGACCGGCGTCGGCGGCGCCGACCTCGCCGAGGCCCGGCGCGGCCGGATGCTGGGCGGCGCGAGCCTGTTCGTGCTCGGGTTCACGGCCGTGTTCGTCTCGACCGGCGCACTGTTCGGCTACTTCGGGCAGACCCTCGACGCGAACAAGGAAGTCATCTCCCGGGTCCTGGGCGGCCTGGTGATCCTGCTCGGCCTGTTCTTCATGGGCGCCATCCCCGGTCTGACGATGCGCGAGTTCCGCTTCCACAAGAAGCCGACCGTCGGACTCATCGGCGCGCCCGTGCTCGGCGTGCTCTTCGGCCTCGGCTGGACCCCCTGCATGGGCCCGACCCTCGCGGCCGTCGGCACCCTCTCCATCGACCAGGCGACGGCG
Source organism: Streptomyces tatrensis (assembly GCF_049310065.1). Lineage (NCBI taxonomy): Bacteria > Bacillati > Actinomycetota > Actinomycetes > Kitasatosporales > Streptomycetaceae > Streptomyces > Streptomyces tatrensis. The sequence goes on from NZ_JBMDLB010000011.1 coordinate 5,518,286, forward strand.
GGCCGCGGCGCGCTGCTGACCGTGGTCTTCTGTCTGGGACTGGGGCTGCCGTTCATCGCCACCGCCCTCGCCTTCCGCAAGGCGCTGGGCGCCTTCGGGTGGGTGAAGAAGCACTATGCGTGGGTGATGAGGATCGGTGGCGGCATGCTGATCCTGACCGGTCTGCTGCTCGTCACAGGAATCTGGAGCAGCATCGTCAGCGACATGCAGGGCTGGACCAGCGGCTTCACGGTGGGGATCTGAGGACTACACGGACATGAGTACGACCGACAAGGCGTCCACCGAGACGCCGCACGATGCCCCGGAGCCCGAGGATTCCGCTTCCGCCGAGGCCTCCGCGGAAGCCTCCGCCGAGGCTTCCGCCGAGGCGGCCGCCGGTGCGCAGCTGTCCACCGCCCCCCTGGAGGACGCCCCCGGCGGCCCCGTGGGCATCGGGGTGCTCGGCTGGGCCCGCTGGTTCTGGCGGCAGCTCACCTCCATGCGGGTGGCGCTGATCCTCCTCTTCATGCTGTCGCTGGCGTCCATCCCCGGCTCGCTGGTCCCGCAGAACCAGGTCGACCTGATGAAGGTCGCCGCCTGGAAGAAGGAGCACTCCTCCTGGGTGGGCGTCGCCGAGAAGCTCCAGCTCTTCGACGTCTACAGCTCGGTGTGGTTCTCCGCGATCTACCTGCTGCTGTTCATCTCGCTGATCGGCTGCATCCTGCCGCGCTCCTGGCAGTTCGTCGGCCAGCTCACCGGCCGGCCGCCCGCCGCGCCCAAGCGGCTGAACCGGATGCCCGCGTACACGACCTGGCGCACGGACACCTCCCCGGACGAGGTGCTCACCACCGCCCGCGGCCTCCTCGGCCGCCGCCGCTTCCGTACGGAGGCCGACGCGGGATCGGGGCGGGGATCGACGTCGGGATCGGTCTCGGCCGAGAAGGGCTACCTGCGCGAAGCCGGGAACCTGATCTTCCACGTGGCGCTGATCGTCATGCTGATCGCCTTCGCCTGGGGCCAGTACTTCAAGTCCGAGGGCGGCAAGCTCGTCCTGCGCGGCAAGGGCTTCTCGAACACGCTCACCCAGTACGACGACTTCAAGGCCGGCGGCCTCTTCGACTCCGACGACCTGCCGCCCTTCTCCTTCACCCTGGACAAGTTCGACGCCACCTTCGAGCGCACGGGCCCGCAGAAGGGCACCCCGCGCGACTTCAAGGCGTACGTCACCTTCAGCAACGGCGCGCACGGCACGCCGGAGAAGCGCGAGATCCAGGTCAACAAGCCGCTGGAGGTGGACGGCTCCAAGGTCTACCTGCTCGGCCACGGCTACGCGCCGGTCATCTCGGTGACCGACCCCACCGGCAAGGTGATCTACCGCGACGCCGTGCCGATGCTGCCGCAGGACGGCAACCTCACCTCGACCGGCGCCGTCAAGGTCACCGACGGCTACAAGGACAAGGACGGGAAGACGACGCAGCTCGGCTTCGCCGCGATGTTCGTGCCGACCTTCGCGGGTGCGGGGGCGGGCACGATGTTCTCCCAGTTCCCGGAGCTGGACAATCCCGCGCTCGCGCTGAACGCGTGGCACGGCAGCCTCGGGGTGGACTCGGGCCTGCCGCAGAACGTGTACCAGCTGAACACCTCCAAGATGGAGCAGTACAAGGACGCGGACGGCAAGCCGCTCGCGAAGCGGATGGTGCCCGGCGAGAGCATGGAACTGCCCGGCGGCCAGGGCACCGTGAAGTTCGAGGGCATCGAGCGCTGGGCCACCTTCTCCGTCACCCACCAGCCCGGCAGCGGCCTCGCCCTCGCGGGCGCCGTCGCCGCCATCGCCGGACTCGCGGGCTCCCTGTTCATCCAGCGCCGCCGGATCTGGGTGCGCGCGTTCCGCGGCGGGGACGGCGTGACCGTCGTCCAGATGGCGGGCCTCGGCCGCAGCGAGTCCGCCAGGCTCCCGGAGGAGCTGGCGGCCCTGGCCGGCGCGCTCCACGACCGGGCGCCGAGCGCGGCGCCGCCCGCGCCACCGGTCGCCGATACCGAACCCGAACCTGCCGAACCTGCCGAAGAAGCCGAAGAAGCCGAAGAAGTCGAAGGGGAGCGCGCGTAATGCAGCTCGCGGCCGCAGCCAACGAGAGTCTGGCTCACCTCAGCAACAACCTGATCTACGCGTCCATGGCGGTCTACACCCTCGCCTTCTTCGCCCACATCGCCGAGTGGATCTTCGGCAGCCGCAGCAAGGTGGCCCGTACGGCCGCCGCGCTCACCCAGTCCGGGGCCGCCTCCGGGTCCGGGGCCAAGGCAGCCGCCCCGGCCGTCCAGGTACGGGGCAAGGCCGGCACCGCCGTCCTCGACAAGCCCAAGGTGGTCACGCGCAGCGCCGCCGGCACCCGTGACGTCCCGGACGGCCCCGGCGCGGCCGGCGGCACCGTCCAGGGCGACCTGTACGGGCGCATCGCGGTCTCGCTGACCGCCCTCGGCTTCCTGCTCGCGGCGGCCGGCGTCGTCGCCCGCGCGATGTCGGTGGAGCGGGCCCCCTGGGGCAACATGTACGAGTTCTCGATCACCTTCTCCACGGTGGCCGTCGGCACGTACCTGCTGCTCCTCGCGCTGAAGAAGAACGTCCGCTGGCTCGGCCTGTTCCTGGTCACCACGGTCCTGCTCGACCTGGGCATCGCCACCACGGTGCTCTACACCGACAGCGACCAGCTGGTCCCCGCCCTGAAGTCGTACTGGCTGCTGATCCACGTCTCCACCGCGATCATCTGCGGTGCGGTCTTCTACATCGGCGCGGCCGGCGCGGTCCTGTACCTCTTCCGCGACTCCTACGAGGCCAAGCTCGTGCGGGGCGGCAAGCCCGGCAGGTTCGCCACCTCGGTCATGGAGCGCTTCCCGTCGGCGGCCTCGCTCGACAAGTTCTCGTACCGCATCAACGCGGCCGTCTTCCCGCTGTGGACCTTCACGATCATCGCGGGCGCGATCTGGGCCGGCGACGCGTGGGGCCGCTACTGGGGCTGGGACCCCAAGGAGGTCTGGTCCTTCGTGACCTGGGTGGCCTACGCCTGCTACCTGCACGCCCGCGCCACGGCCGGCTGGAAGGGCCGCAAGGCCGCGTACCTCGCGCTCTTCGCGTTCGCCTGCTGGATCTGGAACTACTACGGCGTGAACATCCTGCTGAGCGGCAAGCACTCGTACGCGGGCGTCTGACGCGTAGGACCGCAGGACCGTAGGACCGCAGGACCGCAGGGGCCGGGCAGCCGAAAGGCCGCCCGGCCCCTCCGGCGTTCCCGTCACCAGGCGGGGCGCAGCGGCGGGAGGGGGCCGTCCCCGTTCAGGGTGTGGACCAGGCGGCCCAGTTCGGTCCGCAGGGCGCCGAGGTCGACGCTGCCGCGGCCGAGCTCGGCCTCCAGCTCGTGCAGTACCCGCCCGGCGGCCCCCAGGTGGGCGGTCGCGGCCTCCGTCAGGACCACCAGCTTGCGCCGGCCGCCCTCGGGGTGCGGGGTGCGGCGCAGGTAGCCGCGCCGCTCCAGGTCGTCCACGAGCTGTCCGGCGGCCTGCTTGGTCACCCCGAGCCGCTCGGCGAGCTCGGTCGCGGTGGCGCCGGCGGGCCCCAGGGCCTGGAAGGCCATGCCGTGCAGGGGGCGCAGGCCGTCGGCGTACCCGGCCTCGTCGAGGCGGCGGGTGAACTCGCCGAGCAGGAGCTGGAAGCCGAGGCCGAGGAGGAAGGTCAGCTCGATGCCGCCGTGGTCGCCGCTGCCGCTGCCGTCGTCGGTGCCGTCGTCGCTCTGGTGGGTGGTCACGGAAACATGGTGACACAAGTGAGTCAAGCTGCTTTACTCGCATGAGTAAAGCAGCTTGACTCACTGGCTGGACCCATCTGCCCCGGAAGCGAAGGAACCGCCTTGCGCGTCATCACCCCGTCCCCCGAGCACGTCATCACCACCCCGAACGCGACCATGACCGGCTACGCCTCGCCCAGCAGGGGCAGCGCCGAACTGAGCACCTGGCACGCCGCCATCCCCGCCGGGATCACCGGCCCCGAGCACTCCGTCAGCCGCGAGCAGGTCTGGACGGTCACCGCCGGGGCCCTGGACGTCACCTGCGGCGGCCGCACCGAGAAGGTCGCCGCGGGCGAGGCCGTGGTGCTACCCCCGGACGTCCTGCGCCACGTCCACGCCCTGGCCGACACCGAGGTGTACGTCGCCATGCGCGCCGACGGCCTCGTCTCCGTACCCGGCACCGAGGGCACCCGCCCCCTGCCCTGGGCGGTGTGAGCCCCGCCGGAGCCCCGGCAGGCTGACGGCCGCGGCGACCAGGACGGCCGCGAAGGGGACGAGCAGCGCCGCCCGGTACCCGTCCAGGGGCTCGGCGGCGCCGGCCGCCACCCCCGTCACACCGGCCAGCCCGAGCGCCGCGCCGAACTGGAACGCCGTGTAGAGGAGACCGCCCGCCAGGCCCTGCTCCTCCTCCGCGACCCCCTCGGTGGCGACGATGGTCAGCGGCCCGTAGACCAGGGCGAAGGCCAGGCCGAGCAGGACCAGGCTCGGCAGCATCAGCAGGTAGGACCAGTCGGCGCCCAGCGGCAGGAACAGCCCGTACGCCAGCGCCGCCAGCAGCAGCCCGCCGAAGATCAGCCGGCCGTTCCCGTACCGCGTCACCAGCTTCGGCACCACGGTCGGCGAGAGGACCGCGTCGATCCCGATCACCAGCATCGCGAGGCTCGTCTGCAGGGTGGACCAGCCGCGCACCTCCTGGAGGTAGAGCACCACCAGGAACTGGAAGCCGAAGAACGCGGCCGAGAACAGCAGCGCCGCCGCGTTGGCCCGCAGCAGCCCGGGCGAGCGCAGGACGCCGAGCCGGACCAGGGGCTCGGCCGTGCGCCGCTCGACGAGGGCGAAGGCCGCGAGCAGTGCCAGCCCCGCCACCGCGGGCAGCGCCGCGAGCTCCTCCACACCGAGGACGAGCAGCACGACGCCCGCGGTCACGAGCAGCCCGCCCCACACGTCGATCCGGCCCCGCCGCCCGGCCAGCAGCTCCTGCGGGGCCTTCGGGGCCTTCGGCGCCTTCGGTACGAAGGTCAGCGCGCCCGCCAGGATCAGCGCGGCCAGCGCCACGGGAGCGAAGAACACCCAGCGCCAGCCCACCGCGGCGAGCAGCCCGCCCGCGACCAGCCCGACGGAGAACCCGGCCGCCGCCGTGCCCGAGTACACGAGCAGCGCCTTCTCCCGCTGGGGCCCCTCGTCGAAGCCGGTGGTGATGATGGAGAGGCCCGCCGGGGTCATGAACGCGGCGGCGACCCCGGTCACGAAGCGGGCGGCGATCAGCTGCCATCCCTCGGTGGCGAGCCCGCCGAGCCCGGAGAAGAGCAGGAACACCGTCAGCCAGCCGATGAACATCCGGCGGCGCCCGAAGAGGTCGGCCGCGCGGCCGCCGAGCAGCATGAAGCCGCCGTAGCCGAGCACGTAGGCGCTCATCACCCACTGGAGCGTGCCGGTTTCGAGGCCGAGGTCGGCGCGGATCGAGGGCAGGGCCACGTTGAGCATCGCGACGTCGATGCCTTCGAGGAAGATGGCGCCGCACAGGACGAGCAGGACGCCGAGCCGGCGCCCGCGGATGGAATCGACGGAATCGATGGAGACCACGGAGAGACCTCGCAGGATCAGGGAAAGGAAGAGGAAGAGCGGGAAGTTGCCGGCTCAACCACCCTCGCCCGCCGCCCGCAGGGGAACAACGGCGAAGACCTCAACGTTCGTTCAGCCATGCTTACCGATCGCGATGAGCTGGACTGCTTCCTGATCCTGGCCGAGGAGCTGCACTTCGGCCGCACCGCCGAGCGCATGCTGCTGTCCCGGGCCCGCGTCAGCCAGCTGGTGCAGCGCCTCGAACGGCGCGTCGGCGCCCGGCTCTTCCTGCGCACCAGCCGCAGCGTCGCCCTCACCTCGCTCGGCGCACAGCTCCGCGCCGACCTCGAACCCCACCACCGCGGCATCGCCGCCGCCCTGGACCGGGCCGCGGCGACGGCCCGCGCCGCGGACGGGGTGCTGCACGTCGGCTTCACCACCCCGCCCGCGGGCGAGCTCGTCCTGCGCGCCGCGCAGGCCCTGCGCACCACGCACCCCGGCATCACCGTCGAGGTGTGCGAGGTGCCGCTCTCCGACCCGTACGGGCAACTGCGCGGCGGGGCCTTCGACGTGGCCTTCGCCGAGTTCCCGGTCCGCGAACCCGACCTGGGGGAGGGGCCGGAGCTGATCACCGAGGCACGGGCGCTGGCCGTGGCCGCCGGGCATCCGCTGGCCGCGCGGGACTCCGTGACGCTGGAGGAACTGGCGGGGGTCGCGCTGCTGTCCGTCGCCGGGGACCTGCCCGCGTACCTGCGCGAGCACCAGGCCCCGGCGCGCACCCCGGGCGGGCGGCCGATCCGGCGCGGCCCGGAGGTGACGAACCTGCAGGAGGCGCTGATGCTGGTCGCGGCCGGTCGGGGCGCCCTGCTGACCTCGGCCCACGCCGCGGCCTACCACGCCCGCCCCGGCGTCACCCACGTACCGGTGGCCGACGCCGACCCGGTCGGGTACGGGCTGGTCTGGCGCGCGGGCGAGGACACCGGCGCCGTACGGGCCTTCGCACAGGCGGCGGGCCGGGCGGCGAAGGCCCGCCACCCCGCGACGCCGGGCTGAGGCATCGAAGGGCCTACTCCTTGTCCTTGTCCTTCTCCGTCTCGTCCCGCTCCTCGCGCAGGGACTTCAGGAACTCCGGGTTGTCGTCGGGGGCCACCCACGTGCGGCGGCCGGGGCGCGGCCGGCCGGCGCCGCCGGGCACCCGCTTCTTGCCCGCGAAGAGCCACACGATCGGACCGACGATCGAGAAGAGCAGGATGATCAGGACCCAGACGACCTTCGGAAGGTGCTTGACCTCTTCTTCCGGCGTGTTCAGGCAGTCGATGAAGGTGTAGATGGTCAGCGCGATGATCAGCAGGAACGGCAGATAGCGCAGCACGGTGTGGGACCGACCCCCAGAAGAACGGTGCGGGCCGGGCAGGCCCGCCGTGGACTCTTCCAGGGTAGAGGGCCCGCCGCGCTTCGGGCTCTGAGCGGGGATGCCACAATTGCCCGCATGGCTTACGACGATCTCCGCTCGCTGCTCCGGGCCCTCGAGCGGGAGGGCGACCTCAAGCGCATCAAGGCCGAAGTGGACCCGTACCTAGAGGTCGGGGAGATCGTCGACAGAGTGAACAAGGCGGGCGGACCCGCGCTGCTCTTCGAGAACGTCAAGGGCTCGGCGATGCCGCTGGCCATGAACGTCTTCGGCACCGACCGGCGCCTGCTGAAGGCCCTCGGGCTGAAGTCGTACGCCGAGATCAGCGAGAAGATCGGCGGTCTGCTCAAGCCGGAGCTGCCCCAGGGCTTCATCGGCGTCCGCGAGGCCTTCGGCAAGCTCGGCTCGATGGTGCACGTGCCGCCGAAGAAGGTGAAGGGCGATTCCGCGCCCGTCCAGGAGGTCGTCCTCACCGGCGACGACGTGGACCTGGACCAGCTGCCGGCCCTCTTCACCTGGCCCAAGGACGGCGGGTCCTTCTTCAACCTCGGGCTCACGCACACGAAGCACCCGGAGACGGGCGTGCGCAACCTCGGCCTGTACCGCCTCCAGCGCCACGACAAGCGCACCATCGGCATGCACTGGCAGATCCACAAGGACAGCCGCAACCACTACGCGGTGGCCGCGGCGCGCGGCGAGCGGCTGCCGGTCGCGATCGCCTTCGGCTGCCCGCCGGCCGTGACGTACGCGTCGACCGCGCCGCTGCCGGGCGACATCGACGAGTACCTCTTCGCCGGGTTCGTGGCGGGCAAGCGGATCGAGATGGTGGACTGCAAGACGGTCCCGCTCCAGGTCCCGGCCAATGCCGAGGTCGTCATCGAGGGCTGGCTGGAGCCGGGGGAGACGCTTCCCGAGGGTCCCTTCGGCGACCACACCGGCTTCTACACCCCGCAGGAACCGTTCCCCGCGCTGACGATCGACTGCGTGACGATGCGCAAGCGTCCGCTGATCCAGTCGATCGTCGTCGGCCGGCCGCCGACGGAGGACGGCCCGCTGGGCCGTGCGACGGAGCGTTTCTTCCTCCCGCTCCTCAAGATCATCGTCCCGGACATCGTGGACTACCACCTCCCCGAGTCGGGTGGCTTCCACAACTGCGCGATCGTCTCGATCGACAAGAAGTACCCCAAGCACGCGCAGAAGGTCATGCACGCCATCTGGGGCGCGCACATGATGTCGCTGACCAAGCTGATCATCGTGGTGGACAAGGACTGCGACGTCCACGACCTCCACGAGGTCTCCTGGCGCGCGCTCGGCAACACGGACTACGCCCGCGACCTCACCGTCGTGGAGGGTCCGGTGGACCACCTGGACCACGCCTCCTACCAGCAGTTCTGGGGCGGCAAGGCCGGCATCGACGCCACGAAGAAGCTGCCGACGGAGGGGTACACCCGCGACGGCGGCTGGCCTGACATGGTCGAGTCCGACCCTTCTACGGCGGCCCTGGTGGACCGCCGCTGGAAGGAATACGGCCTTTGAATCCCCCCCTGACCGAAGGAAGGGGATTCCTGGCTCACGCCGCTCGGTCGCTCAGCGAGCGACCGAGTCTTCCGCGATCAACACCAGCCGGGTTGAAACCAGCCCGGGTGTATGAAGTTGTGGAGGTTGCCGTGCCGGCTTGGTTCTCGCTCGACACGTTGTACGCGCTTGGTTCTCGCAACGCACGACACGCACGCTATCCGGTGGCGTTCTGCCCTGGGGGCGAAACGGCATTTTCTGCCCTAGGAGGCTCCCAGTGAGCGACAACGAGACGGGAGGGCCCGCCCTCTTCATCGGTACCGACACCGTTTACGTGGCCCTGGTGCGCCCGAGCCTCGACCCGTCGGACCCGGGCGTCCGCGAGGCCGCCGCGGAGGCCGGTGTCTCGCCCGAGGAGTTCGCGGGTCCCGGCAACGTCTGGGCGCTGATGCTCGACGAGGACGGCGAGGGCGACGGCTTCGAGCTGCCCGGTGCGCGCGACATCGAGGCGGACGACTTCGCGGAGCAGCTCCAGCGCGCCCTGGTGGCGGGCGAGCCGTTCACCGCCGAGGCCGGGAACTTCCTGCGCCTGGAGGCGAGCCCGTCTCCCACCACCTGGCAGCTGACCGCCCACGTCACCCCGCCCGAGGGGCACGACGCGGGCCCGTGGACCCTGGAGCTCGGCACGCTCCCCACGGCGGACCTGCTGGCCGACCTCGAAGACTTCCGGAGAACCCTCGTATGACATCCGCAGCCGAAGGGGTCCTCGGATCCGGGCCCGCGCCGCAGGCCACCGGCAAGGTGAAGGCCTTCCTGCGGCTCGTGATGATCGAGCACTCGGTCTTCGCGCTGCCCTTCGCCTACATCGCCGCGCTGACCGCCATGTTCACGCTCGACGAGCGGATGCACTGGGGCAAGCTGCTGCTCGTCACCGTCTGCATGGTGGGGCTGCGGACCTTCGCGATGGCCGCCAACCGGATCATCGACCGGGAGATCGACGCGCGGAACCCGCGGACCGCCGGGCGCGAGCTGGTGACCGGCGCCGTCTCGGTCCGCTCCGCCTGGACCGGGGCCGGCATCGCCCTGGCCGTCTTCCTCGGCTCGGCGGCGCTGCTGAACCCGCTCTGCCTGATGCTGGCGCCGGTCGCCGTCGTGCCGATGGTGGTGTACCCGTACGGGAAGCGGTTCACGAACTTCCCGCACGCCATCCTCGGCATCGCCCAGGCGATGGGCCCGGTCGGCGCCTGGATCGCGATCACCGGCGCATGGTCCTGGGACGCGGTGATCCTCGGCCTCGCGGTGGGCGTGTGGATCGGCGGCTTCGACCTGATCTTCGCCTGCCAGGACGTCGCCGCGGACCGCGCGGAGGGCGTCAAGTCCGTCCCGGCCCGCTACGGCATCCCGGCCGCCCTGTGGGGCGCGCGCGGCGCGCACGTCGTGACCACGGCCCTGCTGGCCTGGTACGCGGTGGCGACCGGCGCGGGCTGGCTGTTCTGGCTCGGCCTGCTGATCGTCGTGGCGGCCTTCGTCTACGAGCACACCATCGTCACCCCGCACGACCTGTCCCGCCTGAACCGCGCCTTCTTCACGGTGAACGGCTTCATCGGCATGGCGCTGTTCGTGTGCGCCCTGCTGGACCTGGTGGTGCGGGGGCTGTCGCTGTAACGGCTCCGGCCTCCTACGATGGAGGTGTCCACTCCTGCCACCAATACCAGGGGGCGTGATGACTCGGGATGGATCGCTCAGACTCCGTATGGTGCGAACGTTCCCGTCAGCGCCCGGGATCGTGTTCCAGGCCTTGACCGAACCTGCGGAGCTGGCGAAGTGGTGGGGGCCGGACGGGTTCACCATTCCCCAGGTGGAGAGCGACCTGCGGCCCGGCGGGGCCTATCGGATCGAGATGCAACCGCCCGATGGGGCGTCGTTCTTCCTCGTCGGCGAATTCCTGGAAGTGGATCCTCCCGCCGTGCTGTCGTACACCTTCCGCTGGGAAGACCCCGACCCCGAAGACCAGGAGACGACCGTGACCCTGGAGCTGCACGGCGACGCCCACGGCTCGACTCGGCTCGTCTTCGTACAGGGAGACTTCGCCACTGAGGGGCGGCGCGCCCTGCACGACGAGGGCTGGACCCAGAGCTTCGACAAGCTCGCGGGCCTCCTCGCGACCTAGACCGCCGCCACCTCCGGCCGAGGCCGCGCGGCCAGCGCGACCGCCGCGCCGGCCAGGAGGCCGAAGAGGTGGGCCTGCCAGCTGACCATCGAGTCCGTCGGGAGGGCTCCGGCCAGGAAGGTCGTGCCCCAGACGGCGGCGATGACGACGGCGACCGCGACGCCCAGCGGGCTGCGTTCCACGAAGCCGCGGACCAGTAGGTAGCCGAAGAGGCCGAAGATCAGGCCCGAGGCGCCCGCCGTGATGCTGTGGGGCGGGGAGATCAGCCAGACGGCGAAGCCGTCGGCCAGGACGATGGCCGCGCAGACGGCCAGGAAGCGGCCGATGCCGCTCAGCGCGGTGACGAAGCCGAGGACCAGCAGCGGGACGCTGTTGGAGGCCACGTGGTCGAAGCCGAAGTGCAGGAAGGGCGCCAGGGGGATGCCGCTCAGGCCGTCGGCCTCCCGCGCGGTGATCCCGTAGGAGTCGAGCGCGTGGCCGGTGGCGTAGTCGACGGCCTCGATCAGCCACAGCAGCGCCACCCAGCCCAGCATCAGCTTCGCGGCGGCCACGGCCCGGCCGGTCCTGCCGGTCCGGCTCCAGGCGAAGGAGCCCGTACCGCCCGGGTGTGTACTGCTTCCGCTTCCGCTCATGACTACCCCTCCCGCCGTGTCCACCCCTTGAACGTGCGGACACCTTAGCCAGTGCCCCCCGTCGGTGGCCGGATAGTCTCGGAGGTATGACTGAGGGCAAGCGCACCCCGTGGGTGGTCGGGGTTTCCGGGGCGTCCGGGACGCCGTACGCGGCCGCGGTGATCCGCGGGCTGCTCGCGGCGGGCGAGGGCGTGGACCTGGTGGTGAGCCGGGCGTCCAGACTGACCCTGCTGGACGAGACCGGGATCGCCTTCCGCGACGCGCACTGGCGGGACGACTTGGGGGAGTGGCTGGAGCGGGGGGCCGATGGCAAGCCCGCGACTTATCCGCGCCCAGACTTGGACGGCGTGCGCTACTGGCCCGCGGGCGACTTGGCGGCCGGACCGAGCAGCGGCTCGTACCCGGTGAAGGGGATGCTGATCGTGCCCGCGTCCACGGCCTGTGTGGCCGGGGTGGCGCTCGGGCTGTCGAAGGACCTGCTCCAGCGGGTCGCGAGCGTGACGCTCAAGGAGCGGCGCCGGCTGGTGGTGACGGTACGGGAGACCCCGCTGAGCGGGCAGACGCTGAAGCATCTGGTGAGCCTGGACGAGGCGGGCGCAGTGGTGCTGCCCGCCTCTCCGGCGTTCTACGCGGGTGCGACGCACATCCAGGATCTGGTGGACTTCGTCGCGGGGCGGGTGCTCGACGCGGCAGGGGTGCCGCACGGGCTGTACCGCCGGTGGGAAGGGGAGCTCGGAGGCTCCCGTACCCGGGAGGCAAGCGGTGGCGCTTAGCGCTTCTTGGCGCGCCCCGGCTTGCGGGTCTTGTCGACGCGGTGTGCGGCGGCGGGCTGGTCGGTGCGGGATCGGTTGGCCAGCTCCTGGAGCTGTCGCATGTGCGCGTAGGCCATCTCGATCGTGTACACGGTGAACCACTCCTGAAAATTGTCAGATCGTCGTTGATCTGTTGAAAGATTCACAGGGTGTCGACCCTGTGTGCCTTTGATTCTATACCTAAACTTGAGGGAATGCCGAATAATGGAAGGTTCCAGGTACATGGACGCGGTGGACAAGCAGCTCATCCAGGCACTTCGTGAGAACGGACGCGCCTCGTACGCCGAGCTGGGCCGGCTCGTGGGCCTCTCCGGCCCCAGCGTCACCGACCGGATCAACCGGCTGGAGACGGCCGGAGTCATCACCGGCTACCGCGCGACCGTGGACGCGGCCTCGCTCGGCCTCGGCGTCACGGCGCTGATCGGCATCTCGCTGTCCGACGCCGCGGACCACGAGGACGTGGCCCGCCGGCTGCGCGACCTCTCGGAGATCGAGGACTGCTGGTTCATCGCCGGCGACGACTCGTACATGCTCAAGGTCCGGGCCGGCGACGTGGACGGGCTGGAGCGCATCATCCGCAAGCTCTCCAGCACCAAGGGCGTCTCGCGCACGCGTACGACGATCGTGCTCTCCACCAAGTGGGAGAACCGGGTCGGGGGCCTGCCGGAGGAGGCCTGAGGGCGCTGAGAGTACGGTTGGGGCGCGGTTGTGGGGCACACGTACCGTGCGGATTCGAGGACAGATGGAGAGGACCGGCATGGACGCTGGGTTCAAGCGTGAGCTGGAGGACAAGGTTCGCTCCGGCGAGCGGCTGACCCGTGAGGACGGCATCGCCCTCTACGAGTCGGACGACCTGGCCTGGCTCGGCGGCCTCGCCCACGAGGTGCGCACGCGGAAGAACGGCGACGTCGTCCACTTCAACGTCAACCGCCACCTCAACATGACCAACGTGTGCACGGCCTCGTGCGCGTACTGCTCGTTCCAGCGCAAGCCGGGCGAGAAGGACGCGTACACGATGCGCATCGAGGAAGCCGTTCGCCTGGCCAAGAGCATGGAGAACGAGAGCCTCACCGAGCTGCACATCGTCAACGGGCTGCACCCCAGCCTGCCGTGGCGGTACTACCCGCGCTCGCTCTCCGCGCTGAAGGAGGCGCTGCCGAACGTCTCGCTGAAGGCGTTCACGGCGACCGAGATCCACCACTTCGAGACGATCTCCGGCATGTCGGCCTCCGACATCCTGGACGAGCTGATCGAGGCCGGTCTGGAGTCCCTCACCGGCGGCGGTGCGGAGATCTTCGACTGGGAGGTCCGCCAGCACATCGTCGACCACCGCACCCACTGGGAAGACTGGTCGCGCATCCACCGCCTCGCGCACTCCAAGGGCCTCAAGACCCCGGCGACGATGCTCTACGGGCACATCGAGGAGCCGCGCCACCGCGTGGACCACGTGCTCCGGCTGCGCGAACTGCAGGACGAGACCGGCGGTTTCCAGGTCTTCATCCCGCTGCGCTACCAGCACGACTTCGTGGACATGAAGGACGGCAAGGTACGCAACAAGCTCCAGGCGCGCACGACGATGGCGACGGGCGCCGAGGCGCTGAAGACCTTCGCGGTCTCCCGCCTGCTCTTCGACAACGTCCCGCACGTGAAGGTCTTCTGGGTGATGCACGGCGTGCAGACGGCGCAGCTCGCCCTCCAGCACGGCGCGGACGACATGGACGGCTCGGTCGTCGAGTACAAGATCACGCACGACGCGGACAACTACGGCACCCCGAACAAGCTGGGCCGCGAGGACCTGCTGGAACTGATCCGCGAGGCGGGCTTCCGCCCGGTCGAGCGCAACACGCGCTACGAGATCATCCGCGAGTACCCCGGCCCGGACTCGGAGCTCCGCGAGACGCCGCAGGCGATGCGGGTCTGACGCCTTGACGCCTTGATGTCCTGATGCCTTGGGCCCCGGTCCTCCTCGTGGGGTGGCCGGGGCCCTTTGCGCACCGCTGCTAGTAATAGTTAATCTAGCCTAATGGCCATTACGTTTACCTTCGATCCGGTCGTCGATCCCGCCCTGGCCGAAGACTTCACCGTGCTCTGGACCGACGTGTCCAACGCCGGCGGGGCAGTGGGCTTCGTACCGCCCGTCGCCGTCGCGGACGTCCGCCCCGAGGTGGACAAGCACCTCGCCGCGGCCGCCGAGGGCCGCAGCCGCCTGCTCGTCGGGCGCGACGCCGCCGGCCGGGTGCGCGCCACCGCCGTCATCGCCCCCAACCAGCACCGGCTGCAGAAGCACTGGGTCTGGCTCTACACCGTCATGGTCGACCCCGCCCTCCAGGGGCAGGGCGCCGGCCGCGCACTGATGGACGCCGTCGCGGACGCCGCCCGCACGATGGAGGGCATCGAGGCGGTCCGCCTCGGCTGCCGGGGCGGGCTGGGCCTGGAGCACTTCTACGCCGCCTGCGGCTACAAGGAGGTCGGCCGGGTCCCCGGCGCCAGCCGCGTGGCCCCGGGCGACGACCGTGACGACATCACGATGCTTCTGCCGCTGCGCTAGAGCCGTATACGCTCCGCGCGACTTGTTCGAACAGTCCGGCGCATCCGTGCAACAGACCGGATGCGCCTTGCCCGGGGGGGGCTTTCCCATGACTTCGTATTCCCGCGCCGTGCTCGGCATCGCGCTCACTCCCGTCCTCGCCCTGGTGGCCGCGGCCCCGGTCGCCGCCCAGAGCGCCGCCCAGACCGCCGCCGCGGCCCCGGCCGCGGACCACACCGCCACCGCGACGGCGGCCGGTACCGCCCCGGCCGCCGGCGCGACGCTTGTGCCGGGCCCGTGGGGCGCCAGCACCCTGCACACTCCCGACCCCGACCCCGCCTCCTCCTCGGGCGGCGTGAACGCCCTGGTGTCGGCGGGGAACGGCGCCCTCGTCTCCCTCACCGGCGACGGGCTCTCCCGTTCCACCCGGATCCGGCCCGCCGGCAGCACCGGTTGGCTCGCCGCACGGGCCTGGCCGGACGCCGGCGGGTACAACACCGAGCTGGTCTCCCTCGGCGACGGTTCGGTGCGCCTGGTCTGGCGGGCCGAGCGAGCCGACGACCAGAACAACTACTGGCTGAAGGTGGCCACCCTCGCGCCCGGCGCGACCGCCTTCTCCGAGCCCGAGTACGTGGCCGCGGTCCCCGAGAAGGGCAAACACCACCTGGCGGCGGCCCCCGACGGCCGGCTGGTCGCGGTGTGGTCGGTCTTCGGCGTCGTGAAGGCCGCCGAGAAGCCCGGCCCGCAGGCCGCGTGGAGCGCTCCGGCCAACCTCAACGCGCAGCCGCCGTCCGGCAGCCGGGAGATCTCCAGCATGGATCTGGCAGTCGCCAAGGACGGCACCGCCCTGCTTGTGTGGCAGTGGCAGGTGAGCAAGGCCGTCGTCGCCCTGGAGAAGGCCCCCGGCGCGGCCGCCTGGACCGCGGTCCAGGACTTCCGGTCCCGGGCGTGTTCCTGGCGCGCCCGAGGGTGTTCGCCGATCCGCACGGCGGCTTCGAAATGTTCTACGGCCACGTCCCGCTCATGAACACGCGCCGTCCCGCCGGCTCCACGCAGTGGAGCACCCCGCAGCCCGTCACCGGCAACGGCAGGACGTACGGCATGACGGCGCCCGTCTACCTGCCGGGGGGTGACCTCTTCGTCGCCGGCGAGCCGGGCTGGAGCCGGGTGCGCTCGGCGGCCACCGGACTGTGGCAGTCGTCCGTGCAGGGCTTCGCCCATCACGAGAAGGTGCGCGCGGTCTCCGCGGCCGCGACCTCGGGCGGCACGGTCACGGTGACCTGGCGGGAGGGGTATTCGTACCAGGAGTACACGATGGCCGCCGTCTTCAAGAACGGCGCCTGGTCCGCCCCGCGGCGGCTGAGCACGACGGGCGCCCGGTTCACCGGGCCGCCCCGAATGGCCGCCGACGCGCTCGGCCGGCCCGTCGCGCTGTGGGACGAGTACAAGCTGAGCGAGACGAACAGCGTCGTTCCGAACGGCGTCTACCAGGCCACCACCACCAGCCGCGCGCTGCCCAAGTGGCGTGACCACACGGACGACGGCAAGGCCGACTGTTCGGCCGGGACGGCACCGGGGTCAAGGTGTACGCGGGCGACGCGACGAAGCTGACCGCGGGGCGGCGCGCGATCACGTGGTCGACGACGGACACCCTGGTGCTGCCGTTCGGCGACCTCGACGGCGACGGCTGCAACGACGTGTTCGTCCGCTTCCCGAAGGGCGAGGCCCGCGTCCACCCGACGATCTGCGGCGGGCTGCCCGACCGGCAGTCGCCCCACGTCAAGGTCTCCTCGGACTGGAGCGGGTACGACCAGGTCCTCTCGCCCGGCGACGTGACGGGCGACGGCCGGGCCGACCTGCTGACCCGGTCCGCCTCGACCGGGAAGCTGTACGTGTACGCGAACAACGGCGCGGGCGGCTTCAAGACCCGCACGCTCGCCGGGTCCGGCTTCGGCGGGTACAAGAAGCTGATCGCCGCCGGGGACCTCAACGGCGACGGCAGGAACGACCTGCTGGCCCTCGACGCGTCGAACGAGCTGTGGCGGTTCGACGGGACCGGCGCCGGCACCTTCGCGCCCCGGTCCCTGGTCTTCAAGGACTGGGGCACCTCCTACAAGGACGTGGTCGGCGGGCTCGACCTGTCCGGGGACGGCCGGGCCGACCTGATCTCGCTCGACAAGGACGGCCGCGCCTGGCTGAACCGGGGCAACGGCCAGGGCGGCTTCGAAAACAGGTCGCAGGTCGGCAAGGCCACGAACTGGCTGGGCATCCGCATCTCCTGACGGCGAGGGCCCGGGGGGCCGACTCCGCGTCCGCCGAAGCCCCCCGGCGCCCTTGCCCGTGGCCCGGGCGTGCTTCACTGGACGGGCACAAACCGCCGTAGGACGACGAGAGAGAAGGGGTCACCGTGTCCCTCAAGCCGAGCGCGACGATCCGGTACACCGCGATGCGCCTGGGGATCTTCGTCGGATGCCTCGTCCTCGTCGCCGGTCTGGTCCGGCTGGGCTGGGTGCCCTCCGGTCTGGGTGACGCCAACCCGGCCTGGGTCGTGCTGCTCGCCCTCGTGCTCTCCGCCCCGCTCTCCTTCGTGCTGCTGCGCAAGCAGCGCGACGAGATGTCCGAGGTCATCGCCGGGCGCGTCGCGGGCGCGAAGGACAAGCTCGCCGCGAACCGCAGCCAGGAGGACGACGCGGTCGACGAGGTCGACGAGGCCGCGCGCGCCGGCCGGTAGGGCCAGTTAGCTTCATCACACACCGAAATGCCTCGGCTCCGGGTTCACCACCCGTGACGCCGGGGCTTTCGGCGTTTTCCAGGGAGTTGGCCGGATTCCGCCGGGGTCCGCGGCCCGCTTCCGGCACCCCTTGCCTCAAAGGGAGACTTTGAGATTCCCAAAGGTGAAGTGTTAGCGTGTTCAACATGTTGACGACAGCAGCGCACCAGACGATCACGAGCGTTCCGCTCGTGGCGCGCCTGCACGTCGACCTCTGCCGCCGCGCGTCCGCGGCCTGTTGCTGTTGTCGCTGAGTCCCGCGACCAGTTCCGCGACCAGTTCCGCGACCAGCTCTGGCACAGCAGCGGTCC
The DNA here is from genome assembly GCF_049310065.1 of Streptomyces tatrensis. Taxonomy (NCBI): domain Bacteria; kingdom Bacillati; phylum Actinomycetota; class Actinomycetes; order Kitasatosporales; family Streptomycetaceae; genus Streptomyces; species Streptomyces tatrensis. Next base: position 5,536,031 of record NZ_JBMDLB010000011.1, read on the forward strand.
CGCCCGCCCGGCTCTTGGCTTTTCCGGGTGCTGCCGCACCGCACCACCACCCCACCGCAGAAACCGCAGAACCACCCGGAGAGTGTCCGTGTCCGCGTCACCGCAGACCCCTGCCGCCGAGGCCTCCGCCCCGGCGAAGAAGTCCTCCTTCTCGTTCCCCTTCTGGGCCCAGATCGTCACCGGCCTCGTGCTCGGCGTCCTGCTCGGCTGGGTCTCCCGCAGCCAGGAGATCAGCTGGCTCGGTACGACCCTGGAGCAGATAGGCGACATATTCGTCCAGCTCCTGAAGCTGGCCGTCGCCCCGCTCGTCTTCTTCGCCATCCTGGTGTCGATCACCAACCTCCGGAAGGTGAACAACGCCGCGCGGCTCGCCTCGCGCACGCTGCTCTGGTTCATGATCACCTCGCTGATCGCGGTGGCCATCGGCCTCGCCATCGGCCTGCTCACCAACCCGGGCTCCGGCACCGGCCTCACCCCGCAGGACGGCAAGCTGCCGAAGCGCGAAGGGTCCTGGCTGGACTTCCTGACCGGCATCGTGCCGACCGACGTCATCACGCCGTTCACCGAGCTGAACGTCCTGCAGATCGTCTTCCTCGCCGCCGTCGCCGGCATCGCCGCCCTCCAGCTCGGCGCCAAGGCCCAGCCGGTGCTCAGCCTCGCCGAGTCCGTGCTGGAGCTGCTCCAGAAGGCCCTGTGGTGGGTCATCCGCCTCGCCCCGATCGGCACCGTCGGTCTCATCGGCACCGCGATCGCCACGTACGGCTGGGACCTGCTCGGCAAGTACGCCACCTTCACCGTGGACGTGTACGTCGGCTCCGCGCTCGTGATGTTCGGCGTCTACCCGCTGCTCCTGTGGACCGTCGCCAAGGTCAACCCGCTCCAGTTCTTCAAGGGCGCCTGGCCGGCCATCCAGCTGGCCTTCGTCTCCCGCTCCTCGGTCGGCACCATGCCGGTCACCCAGAAGGTCACCGAGCGCCTCGGCGTCCCGAAGGAGTACGCCTCCTTCGCCGTCCCGTTCGGCGCCACCACGAAGATGGACGGCTGCGCCGCGATCTACCCGGCGCTCGCCGCGATCTTCATCGCGGAGATCTTCGGCGTGCAGCTCGGCATCACCGACTACCTCCTCATCGCCTTCGTCTCGGTCATCGGCTCCGCCGCGACGGCCGGCCTGACGGGCGCCACGGTCATGCTGACCCTGACCCTCTCCACGCTGGGCCTCCCGCTGGAGGGCGTGGGCCTGCTGATGGCGATCGACCCGATCCTGGACATGATGCGCACCGCCACGAACGTGGCCGGGCAAGTCGTATCACCGTTGATCGTCGCCGCACGCGAAGGCATTCTCGACCGCGACGCCTACAACTCGGTGACGTCGTCGGCGATCGAGGGGTACGACGACGTCCGTGAGGACAAGTTGGAGGACCTGGAGGCACTGGACGAACGCAAGGTCGCCGTGCCGGTTCCCGCCTGAGGCAGGTCGGCCTGCTTCGACGACAGGAGCGCCTCGGATCCCACTGATCCGGGGCGCTCCGGCATCTCACTCCCGATCCGGGGAGGTGGCCTCCGTCCGCGGAGCACCCGAATCCGCACCGGCACGCGTGATCTTGATGGAGTCGGCCTCGGGTGGCTTCCTGCGGCCGCGTCCGACGCTGAAGACCTCGACCTCTTCGATCACGCTTGCCACGATCGCCCGACGTCGCTCCAAGGTCTCCTCGCTCTCGTCCCGCCACACCGCCAGTGCATCCGTCTCGGTTCGGGCTCCTGAAACGACGGCGGCGGTCTCACGTGCTCGAAGCTGTTGGAGCCCTACGCGGAGATGCGTCAGAGAGTCGAAGTAGTCCTCATCGGCCATGTGGCCTTCTTTCCAACGAAGCCGGAGGAGACGGACGCGCTCCTCCAGGCTCTTGATCTCGTCTGTCAGATCCTCATCCGGGGCGGTGGGCGGCGTCGGCCGCCGCGTCCGTAGTGCTGCTTCGACCACCTCGTTCAGCCGCTCTTCTATCCATCCGTAGCTCCGGCTGACCTTCCCGCACCCGAGTCGGCCGATCCCGCCTCTCTGGCCGGAGTGACAGAGCGTTCGGCGGAAGGTGCGGCCCTGGATCGTCGCCCACTGGACACGCATGGTCCCTTGGCAGTACCCGCACTTGAGGAACCCCGAGTAGACGTGCTTCCGCTTGCCAGAGCCTTGAGTCGCCGGCGTTGCGCGGCGATCGAGAACGGCCTGGATGTTCTCCCACTCCTGGCGCTTGAGCGGGCTCGGATAGATGCTGTCCCCGATGTCTTGGCCCTTGTAGGTGATGACGCCGCCCGTGCGCTGGGACCGGTACACCCGCTTGACTGCCTGGATTGTCCAGGGTGCTCCCTGCGGCGTCGTCGTCCTGTGCTCCGACCACAGCCGGCTCACATCGCCCGGGGTCTTCTGGCTGATGAGCATCTCGTAGCCCAGGCGGATGAGTTCGGTCTCGCAGTCGTCCAGTTCTTGGAAGTGGGACCCGGCCTTGAAGCCGAACTGCCGCTTGCCGCCTGCGTGTGGCTTGCCTTGTTCCCGACGCTGGAGGAGCGCCCCGTTGATGCGCTCGGCCATGCGTTCCGTCTCCTGTTGGGCTACCGCACCCTTGATGGTCAGGATCAGGCGTCCGGAGGCCGACGACGTGTCCTCACCTTCGGTGGTGGTGAACTGGAAGGCGCATGCCTTCTGCTCATCCAGGAAGTTCGAGAGCTCGGAGATGCGACGTGTAAGGCGGTCGATCGAGTACACAACGACGGCATCGATCACTCCGGCTTTGGCATCCCGCAACATCTCGGCGTACTGAGGCCGTTGTTTCCGGCTCGTTGTCGATGCCGACGTGTCATTCTCCGAGTAGATCTTGTGTACGGACCATCCGCGCTGCTCGCACAGCTCGCGGCATGCTGTCTCCTGCCGCTTGATGCCCAACTCCCGGCCTTTGCGGTCCTTGCTGATCCGGACGTAAATCCCCACGCGCTTCGGCTTGGCCATGTCCCACCCCGGGTTCCGGACGAATCACCTGCGCGCTGTTCAACGTACATACCGATGATGCGGTTACGGTCGCGGCTTGCCAGTCTGTCCTGGGCGACCCGGCCCCGGCGCAGCCGGCCGCCGAGGCAGAGGTCGGTCTCGGCGATGGGTCCGACGGACGTCTGGTCGGGCACCCGCCGAGCCGGTCGGGGAGGTTTTCGGAGCGCGACGATCCGGCGGGCCGTCCAGGAGCTGCCATGCACTGACGCTGCGACGCGGTTCAGGCTATGAGCAGGCGGAGGCCGAGATCTGCGGCGTCGAGGTCGGCGAGGTCGCTGTTGCGCTCGGCCCACCGGCCGGAGCCGAGGTCGGCGCCGAGGCTTCGTACCGCCCGCTGCTCGGCCTCCGGCCCGACCCTCGTCCACACCGACATCGCACGGCGCACGTGATCCTCCAGATATGCCTCCGGCCGGCGCCAGTACGCCTCGAACAGGCCGTCGGCGCAGTCCCACGGGACGGGCACCGGGTCAGCGCGGGCGCCGATCGCGTCGGCCATCCCGTCAAGCGAGGGGAATTCTGCGAGGACGGCGGCGAACTCAGGCAGGTAGTCGCGGGTGAGCCAGAACCGGTCCTGCCATCCAGGCTCGTCGGTGTCGAACGTGAGCACAACCACGCGGCGGGCCACGCGCCGCATCTCGCGGAGGCCCGCGATCGGGTCACCCCAGTGGTGAACGGTGGAGACGGCCATCGCGACGTCGAAGGAACGATCCTCGAACGGCAGGTTCTCCGCGGCGGCGGCCACGCACGGTGCCGAGTCGGCAGGGCGCTGCCCCCGCATGACCGCTGATGGCTCCACCGCGGTCACGTTGCGATCAGTCGGCTCGTAGGAGCCGGTGCCGGCCCCGACGTTCAGCACGCTCTGCGCGTCCCCGAGCGCGTCCCAGATCTGGGCGGCGATCCGCGGCTCGGTACGCCGTGTCGTGGTGTAGGCGCCGCCGATCGCGTCGTACAGCCGTGCACCGAGCATCTCCAGTTGCTCCTCGGGTGTCACGTTGAGTCCCTTCGCCCGTGTCTCCAGCTCCCTGTCGATGGCCGCCACCATGGCGTCGGCCCGATCACGCCGCTCCAGCAGCAGGCCACGCAGGCGGCGCAGGTGCGCGACCGCGTCGCTGGATGGGTCGCCGACCAGTTCCGCGACCTCCCGCAGCCCGAAGCCCAACCGCCGGTAGGCCAGCACCTCCCGCAGGCGCTCCACGTCGCCCACCGAATAGGCCCGGTACCCGGCCGAGGTCCGTGCCGACGGCCGGACGAGGCCGATCTCGTCATAGTGATGCAGCGTGCGGACGCTCACGCCGGCAAGCCCGGCCACACGTCCCACGGTCCAGTGATCCTCCACGGCCACGACTATGCGGCCTGACGCCACGTGAGGGTCAAGAGAGTGGGTGGGCACCGCCATCGACATCACGGACGTGCACGGTGAGCGGCCGTACGTGGAGCTGCGGCCGGACCGCCTCTGACAGCGGGGGCAGCTGTGTCCGGGCGGACGCCGAGCCGGCGGACGCCGACCCGGCGACGGTCCTCGGCACCGCCTGACGTTCCCGAGGCCTTGTCAGGCCGCCCGTACCGCCATCAGCAGTCCGCTCGCCCAGGCCAGGCGCACGCACCGGAAGTCCTCGCGCGCGGCCAGCTCGGCCAGGAGGCGTTCGACGGAGGCCTCGTGGTCCTGCGGCCAGCCGGGCTGGGGGAGGAGGTCGTCGATCAGGTAGGTCCCGCCGGGAGCCACCAGTTCCAGGGCCCGGTCCAGGTGCGTGAACTTCCCCGGCCAGGTGTCCGCGAAGACGAGGTCGAAGGGCGCCCCGTCGAACTCCTCCAGCCACGCGCCGCCGTCCCCGGCCACGAAGGTCACCCGCGGGTCGGAGCCCAGCTGTTCCCGGGCGATGGCCTGGACGCCGGCGTCGAGCTCGACGGTGGTCAGTCGGGAGGCCCGGTCCATACCGCCGAGGAGCCAGGCGGCGCCCTCGCCCGCACCGGTGCCGAGCTCGAGGATCCGTCCCCCGGGCCGCCCGGCGGCGAGCGCCGCCAGGAGGCTGCCCGTACGGTCCTCGCAGGACAGCGTGAAGCCCGCGGCGGCAGCCTTGGCACGCAACACGGGCAGGTCGGAGGGGAGTTGGTGCGGAGTATCGTCCATGCGGAGATCATCCGAGGGCGGCGCGCCCCGGGCAAGGCGATTCCCGGCACGGCCCGCCGATGCCGACCGCGGCCCCGCCGACTGCTGCGGGACGGCGCGTACGTGACCGGAGAGGGCCGGCCGGAAATGCCGTAGCCGACCGGGGTGGTGGCCGGTCGGCGGACGGTCGGTGGTCGGTCAGGCGTTGTTCCAGACCGGTGCGGTCTGGCGGGCGAAGCCGTAGACGAAGTTGGAGAGGGTGCCGTTCGCGTTCAGGACGATGATGGTGTTGTTGTCCTGGAGGATGACGGACTTGCCCTTGGCGTAGTAGGTCCAGTTGCTCCAGGTGCCGTGCGAGGTCATCTGGACGCCGTACAGGCCGTCCTTCTTGACCAGGCGGACCTTGGTGCCGCCGGCGACCTTGTAGACGCCGAGCTTGGGGGAGACGGTGGTGGCGCCGGTCCAGCTGTGGATCTCGCCGTCGATGGTGAGGCGGACGTAGCGCTGGCCGACCTTGCGGACGTCCTGGTAGGCGGTGGCCGCGGGGTGTAGGAAGCCGACGCGCTTGCCGTTCTCGATGATGTGCGAGCTGAAGAGCTGCGGGCCGGCCTTGTAGGTCTTGACGGTCAGGCCGCCGTACGTGGTGGTGGAGTAGAGGCTGCCGGCGGTGTGGCATTCCTTGGGGAGCTTCGGGAACGCGGCGGCGGTCCACGGCGTGTCGCCGCCCTGGGTGCGCTGCTTGAAGACGGGGGCGGTGGACAGCACGCCGTCGATCTTCAGGCCGCTGGCCAGGTCCACGGGCTTGGACTGGTCGACGGTGGCCAGGACCTTGCCGTCCTCGTTGCGCAGCTGGGCCTTGGCGCCGGTGTGGGCGCTGTTGGTCAGCTTGACGGTGTAGCCGTCGAACAGGGACGGGATGATCTGGCTCTTGATGCAGTTCTCGGTGATGACCTGGCTGCGTGCGGGGGAGGTCTGCTGGGCCGGGGAAGAGGCCGCGAACGCCGTGGCGGGGGCGGCGATCACCGCGCCGATGAGGGCGAGGGCGGCGGTGGTGGCGCGGAGGGCGGTACGCATGACGACTCCTTGGAGCTTTGCTGTGGGTGAAGGAGAGCCGTATGCCGTGGTCTCTTCCGGTGGACGCCGCCCAGTTCGGGCTGTTGGCTGCAGACAGAAAATTAGTGATCTTGTGTGTGCGGAATAGTCCAGTCCGCGTCACAGGCGTGTGACAGACGATCGGGCCCGGTGCGAGGGGCCCTGCACGGGTGGCCCGGGGGCGAGCTGTCCGCGCCGGATAGGCTGCCGCGAAATCGGGGACGGGGGAGTCGTGTTGGATCGGCGGAAGTGGATCGTGGCGGCGGCGGGGATGGCGGTCCTGCCCACCTGGTGGGTCCTGCGGCAGGGGACGGACGGGTACGAGGACGAGGGCGAGTCCGAGGTCGAGTGGCGCACCGACGCCGCGCCGCTGGAGCAGGCGTTCCCGCTGCTGGGCCCGCTCACCGGCGCCCAGTGGGTGACCAGCCGGGACGACGATGACCGGACCCTGCCGTCTCCGGAGCTGGTGATCTCGGGCTTCTGCCGACTGGCACCGGGCAAACTCGCCGAACTGACGGCGGCCCACGCCTTCGTTTCCGAGGGGCCGACGGACGACTTCTCCTCGTGGTTCGAGAGGCCGCTCGTGGGCGAGGGGCCGAAGGATCCGCAGTGGATCCGGTCGCAGGAACTCGACCGCGAGGGCGACGGCCACCTCACCCACCTGTGGTTCGACCGCCGCAGCGACACCGTCCGCTTCTGGGCGCTCAACCCGTACGGCTGAACGGCTACCGCGTTCCGCGGTTCCGGCGCACGTAGTACGCCCGGGTCACCACCGCCAGCAACGGCCCCCACGCCAGGACGGGGACGTAGCAGGCCCACAGTGCCCACGCGCCGGGGCCGCTGGTCGGGAACGCCTCACCGTTGTCGTTCAGCGGCGGGACGAAGCGGAAGAAGTAGTTCAGGGTCGCGTACGTGCCCAGTGCCGTGATCAGGAGCGCGCCGATCGAGGCCGGGACGACGGCCGCGCGGACCGGCACCGCACGGCCTCCGACGAACGGCAGCCAGGCGGGCAGCTGTTCGCCCCACGGCCGGACCAGCCCGAGGGTGAGCAGCGCGAGGCACTCGGCGATCAGCGAGAGCGACAGGACGTACGGCCGTTCCCCGGGCAGCCACACGTGGCCCGCGTACCAGTCGGGCCGGCCCGCCACGAGCGCGATGCGCCACAGTCCCGACGGCAGGGCGCACAGGGGGACGGCGTACGCCGCCCAGGTGATGCCGCGGGACACCTCCGGGGCGGGCCGGGCGGAGATCCCGTCGCCCTCGCGGACTCCGGCCCCGGCCGACGTGACAGTGATGGCGTTCATCGTGGTCTTCCATTCGCCTGGATGCGGCCCGGCGGCTGATCCCGCTCGTGGACGTCATCGATGTGTCCGGCGGGTACTACGGGCTGAGCATCGGGACGCGCGGGCTTGTCGGCGACGCCTTCTCCGTGGTGTGCCAGAAGAGCAACATGGCGGTATGGCGGGGCTGGCACGTGCGGGCGGACCGGATAGCCGATGCGGTCATGGACGCGGCGGAACGGGCCCGGGCGGAGCAGGCCCGGGCGGAGCGGCGCTGAGGTGTGCGGCGTCCTTGGGGCCCGGTCCTGCTCAGGCCTCCCGGGCCGCTTGTTCCAGGCGGGCGTGGTGGGCCTGCCACCAGCCCGGGCCGGCCTGCGGGACGCCGACGTTGGCCGGCTGCATGCCCGTGGTGCCGTCCAGGAGTTCGCGGAGGATGTCGGCGTGGCCGGCGTGCCGGTGGGTGTCGGAGACGACGCGGACCACGGCGTGGTGGAGGGTCACCTCGTTGTCGCCCTTAGGCCACCACGGGACCGTGCCGATCGTGTCCAGGGGGAGGGCTTCGAGCGTCGCGTCCGCGTGCGCCCACGCGCGGTGGTAGAGGCCGACGATGTCCGCGCGTGACTGGTCCGGGGTGGCCCACATGTCCGCGTTGGGTTCGGCGTCCTCCGCGACCCAGGGGAGGGGTTCGCCGGAGGGGCGGGCGAAGGTGTCGCCGAGGTAGCCCAGCTCCGTGGAGGCCGCGTGCTTGACCAGGCCCAGGAGGTTGGTGCCGGTCGGGGTCAGCGGGCGGCGGGCGTCGTACTCCGAGAGGCCTTCCAGCTTCCAGAGGAGGGCCTCGCGGGCCGACTGGAGGTAGAAGTGCAGCTCGGCCTTGGGGTTCGGGTCGGGGTAGGTCATGGGGGGATTCTTCCGTACGGATGATCTTCCGACATCGGCTTACCGCCGCACCCGCCCGTGAGTGCAGGCGTGAGCGCAGGCGTGCGCGTGGGGTGGGGGTGCGGGTGGCGTGGCGTGGAGCATCGGTGAAAAGGCGGGCACAGGGGTGTTCAGCAGTGGTTACCGCTAAGTAAATTACCGGCGGTAACACTCCGTCCTGCCAGGGAGGCACGCCGTGACCGCCGAATCGAGCCTGGTGAGGGTCGTCAAGCCAGTCCAGCCACTCAAGGCCGTCGAGCCCGTCAAGACCGTGATCGAGGGCCGGGTCCGCGAGGTGTGGGTGCCCCCGCTGGCCCCGGTGCCGGTCCGCGGGTCCCTCGGGGACATCCCCTTCGACAATGCCCGGGAGGCGCCGAGGGAGCCCGTACTCGCCCGCAAGGAGCGGGACGGGACCTGGCGGGACGTCACCGCCGCCGAGTTCGCCGCGGAGGTGCTCGCCGTCGCGAAGGGGCTGATCGCCGAAGGCCTGCGCCCCGGCGACCGGCTGGCCATCATGGCGAGGACCACCTACGAGTGGACCCTGCTGGACTTCGCGGGCTGGGCGGCCGGGCTGATCACCGTACCGGTCTACCCGACCTCCTCCGCGATCCAGGCGCGCTGGATCATCCAGGACTCGGGCGCCGTGGCCTGCGCCGTCGAGGACAAGGTGCAGGCGCGGATCATCAGCTCGGAGCGGGCCAACCTGCCCTGGCTGCGCCACCTCTGGGAGTTCGACACGGGGGCCGTGGCCCGGCTGGTCAAGGCCGGGGAGCACGTGCCCGACGAGGTCGTGGCGGCCCGGCGGGCCGGGTGCGCGCCGGAGTCCGTCGCGACGCTGATCTACACCTCCGGGACGACCGGGCAGCCCAAGGGGTGCGTGCTGACACACGCCAATTTCTTCGCCGAGGTGGACAATTCGGTGGAGCTGCTGCACCCCGTCTTCAAGTCGGTCAGCAAGGACCCGGCCTCGACCCTGCTCTTCCTGCCGCTGTCGCACGTCTTCGGACGGATGGTGGCCGTCGGGTGCATGCGGGCGCGGGTGAAGCTGGGCCACGCACCGAGCATCAGCAGCGAGGACCTCCTCGCGGACCTGGCCGGCTTCCGGCCGACGTTCCTGCTGGCGATCCCGTACGTCCTGGAGAAGGTCTACAACACCGCGCGCGCGACGGCCGAGAAGATGGGCCGGGCCTCCTCCTTCGACCGGGCGGCGCGGATCGCGCGCAGCCTCGGCGAGGTCGCGGTCGTGGAGGGCAAGCGGCCGGGGCTGGGCCTGCGGATGGCCAGGGCCCTGTACGAACCGCTCGTGTACCGGCGGATCCGGGCCGCACTGGGCGGGCGCGTCCGGTACATCCTCAGCGGCGGCTCCCCGCTCGGCCGGCGCCTCGCCGCCTTCTACACGGGCGCGGGCATCGAGGTCTTCGAGGGCTACGGGCTCACGGAGACGACCGCGGCCGCGACCGTCACCCCGCCGCTGCGGCCCCGGCTCGGCACGGTGGGGTGGCCGCTGCCGGGGACGGCGGTACGGATCGCGGACGACGGGGAGGTGCTGCTGCGGGGCCCGCACGTGTTCGCGGGGTACTGGAACAGCGGCATCGCGGTCGGCGGGGAACAGTGGCTGTGCACCGGGGACATCGGGGAGCTCGACGCGGACGGGTACCTGACGATCACCGGGCGGAAGAAGGACGTGATCATCACCTCGGGCGGCAAGAACGTGGCCCCCGCGCCCCTGGAGGACTGGCTGCGGGCCCACCCGCTGGTCGGCCAGTGCATCGTGGTCGGCGACAACCGGCCCTACGTCACCGCGCTGATCACCCTGGAACCGGAGGGGCTCCAGCACTGGCGGCAGATGCACAAGAAGGTGGGCGTACCGATCAGGGAGCTGGTCGCGGACGAGGAACTGCGGGCGGACCTCCAGCGGGCGGTGGACGAGGCGAACCGGCTGGTGTCGCGGGCGGAGTCGATCCGCCGGTTCGCGGTGCTGGCGGGGGACTTCACCGAGGAGCGGGGGCACTTGACGCCTTCGCTGAAGCTGAAGCGGGGCGTGATCGTGCGGGACTACGCACGGGAGATCGACGCGCTGTACCGGTCCTCCTGAGGGCCCGTAGCGCGTACGTGGGCTCCACGTCCGTTCCGGCGGATGACGGATGACGGACGACGGACGACGGATGACCGGATCGGATCGCGGCGGTCGGGTCCGGCCGGGGCGGCGCCGGGCAGGGTGGACTTCGAAAGGAGGCCTCGTGATCTCGGCACTCAACCGGCTGGTCGACCTCGTGGAGGGGCGCCTCGTCGTGGAACACCTCGACGAGGAGCACCCCGGGGAGCTCGACGTCCACGGACTGGCCGGGGAGCTCGGCACGACCGAGTACCACCTGCGCCGCATGTTCTCCTCGCTGACCGGCATGCCGCTGTCGGAGTACGTGCGCCGGCGCCGCATGACCGTGGCCGCCGCCGACGTGGTCCGGGGCGAGGACGATCTGCTGAGCATCGCCGTCCGGCACGGATACGGCTCGACGGAGGCGTTCGGACGGGCGTTCCGCGCGGTCCACGGCGCCGGTCTCAGCGACGTCCGCCGGGACGGAGGCCCCCTGCGCACACAACCCCGGCTCAGGATCCGCCTGACCGTCGAAGGGAGCATCCCCATGGACACCCGCCTCGTCGACCGCCCCGCGTTCCGGCTCGTCGGACACGCGGCCCGCGTTCCGCTCGTCCACCAGGGCGTCAACCCGCACATCCAGCAGCACATCACCGCACTGCCCCACGCCGGGCACCTCCGGCTGAAGGCGCTCGGCGACACCGAGCCGGCGGGCCTGTTGCAGGTCTCCGACGACGTCGACCCCGACGCCACGGAGGGGAGCGAACTGACCTACCTGCACGGAGTCGCCGTCTCCCGGGCCACCCCGGCTCCCGACGACCTCGACGCCATCGAGGTGCCGGCCGGCAGGTGGGCGGTCTTCCGCACCGCAGGGCCGCATCCGCAGGCCCTGCAGACGGCCTGGGCCGCGACCGCGACCGAGTGGTTCCCCTCCAACCCGTGGCGCCTGCGGCCCGGCCCCTCGATCGTCGCGGTCCTCGACCGGGCGGCCGACTTCAGTACCGCGACCTGCGAGCTGTGGCTGCCGGTCGAACCCGCGTGACGGCTCGCGGCGACTGAGTTGGCTGCCCCGGCCGTCCAGGCCGCACCGGCCGCACCGGCCGGGCCCTCCCGGGCGCCGTCACCCGTGCGGCTCCCTGGCCGATCGCCGCTCGCGTCCCGTGCGGCCCGCACCGCAGGCCCGGCCCCGCAGGGCCGTCGCCGACCGGAGCGCGCCCGCGCCGCACTCACCGCGCCGCGGCGGCCGGAGCGGCGTCGGCAGGGTCTGCTTATCGTGAGCCGACCGGTCCGGGGGGTCGCCCGAGGAGGGTGCAGTGCACCGTGCCCGATCCCGCTCGCGTTCCCACTCCCGTTCCCGTTCCCGTGTCGGCTCCCGTCCCCGCTCGCTGTCCCGGGCCCGTACCCGGATAGGCGCCGGGGTCGTCGGCACCGTTCTGGCCGGGGCCCTGCTCGCCGCCGTGCCCGGCGCGGTGCTGCCGACCCCCGCCCCCGCCGCTACGGGGATCCAGTGGGGCGCGTGCCCCGAGAAGCCCGTGCCCGCGGGCCTGCGGTGCGGCACCCTCACCGTGCCGCTCGACTACGAGGCCAAGGGCCAGGGCAAGGGCCAGGGCCAAGCCAAGGGGCAAGCCAAGGGCCAAGGCCAAGGCCAGGGGACCGTCAGGATCGCCGTCGCCACGCTTCCCGCCACCGGGCCCGCCCGCAAGCGGATCGGCTCCCTCGTGCTGAACTTCGGCGGTCCCGGCGCCCCCGGCGTCTCCACCCTCGCCGCCGACCCCAACGCCTTCGCGGAGCTCAACAAGCGCTACGACCTGGTCGTCTTCGACCCCCGCGGCGTCGGCCACAGCGCCCCCATCACCTGCGGAGGCACCACCAGGGAGGGGGACGCGCCCCCCGGCGGGCCCGCCGCCGAGCTCGCCGCCCTGCGCGCCGTCGCCAAGCGCTGCGCGCTGGACTCCGGCCCGGTGCTCCCGTACATCGGCACCGTCAGCGTGGCCCGCGACATGGACCTGCTGCGCCGTGCCCTCGGGGAGGACAAGCTCGACTTCCTCGGCTTCTCCTACGGCACGCGCCTCGGCGCGGTCTACGCCGCGCTGTTCCCGCGCAGCACCGGCCGGATGGTCCTCGACGGGGTCGACACCCTCACCGAGCCGCTCGGCGAGCAGGCCCTGCTGTCGGCGGTCGGCCAGCAGCGGGCGCTCGACAACTTCCTCGTCTGGTGCGCCCACCAGCAGGGCTGTGTCTACGGTACGAACACCCGTACCGCCAAGGAGAAGGTCCAGGCCCTCGTCGCCCGCCTGGACGCGGAGCCGCTGACCGGCGAGGGCGGAGTGCGCTTCACCGGGCAGGACGTGGCCGACGCCATCGGGTCCGCCCTGTACTCGCAGAAGACCTGGCCCGACCTCGCGGAAGCGCTCGAGCTGGTCGAGCGCAGCGCGGACCCCGTGGGGCTGATGCAGCTCGGCGGCCCGGACGAACCGCCTCCGCCCAGGGAGGAGACCGTCGGCGGCGTCACCGTGCCCGCCGACAACGCCACCTCCGCGCTCGTCGCCGTGAACTGCGCCGACGACCCGGACCGCGGCGACGCCAAGGCCTCCCCGGCGGCCGTCGCGCGGGAGCTGGCGGAGCTCCAGCCGGTCTTCCTCGCCGCCTCGCCGATCTTCGGGCCGCGCCAGCTGATGACGGTGCTGGCCTGCTACGGGCGCCCCGCCGGCACCGATTTCATCCGCAGGATCGACCGCCCGGCCGGCATCCCGCGCATCCTGCTCGTCGGTACGCGCGGGGACCCGGCCACGCCGTACGAGTGGACGGAGGAGACGGCGAAGCGGCTCGGCAACACCGTGGTCGTGGACTACAAGGGCGACGGCCACACCGGGTACGTCGCCTCGCGCTGCGTGCAGGGGTACGTGGACCACTTCCTGATCGACGGCCGGCTGCCCTCCGGGACCCGCTCCTGCCCCGCCGAGGAGTGAGGGCGCGGACCGCGCCGCCGGGCATGTGTCATGGCCGGCCCGCGAGTTCGTACGATCGCGCGTACAACCAGTGAGTCGGCCGAGTTGTCACACCAGGAGATCACCGCTGTCTTCCTGGGGGACGTCTTGAAGAGAATCACCTCGGCGGCGCTCGTCGCCGCCACCGCCGTACTCGGCACCCTGCTCGCATCCGGAACCGCACAGGCCGCGGATCCCGTCGACACCATCCACGCCTCTGCGGGTCCTGACGGCATCCTGGTCGTGGCCAACGAGCCCATGCCCGGCCTCGTCGCCCACCTTCGCAAGAAGGGCAGCGACACCCGGATCCGGACCGTCAAGGACTTCGTGTACACGGAGGGTTGCCGGTCCTGCGATGTGTCGTACAAGTCCGATGCGTTGAGATTCGCCGACCTGGGCCTCTACACCGTGGACGTCGAGTACAAGGGCACCGAGGGCGAGCGGATCTTCCGCAAGGCCGTGGCGGAACTCGACTACCGCGCGCTCGCCGACTTCGAGAACCAGACCACGTCCAAGACGGTCTCCCTCGACAGCCTGGACACCACCGTCTCCGCCGACCTGATCGCCCGCGATCCCCGTGACGGGAAGGTCAACCCGCTCGCCGGCAGGAAGGTGATCGTTACCCTCGAAGGCCAGTCCAAGACGGTTTCCACCGACGCCGCCGGACACCTTTCCGTGCCGGTGAACTTCAAGGGTACGGAGCAATCGGCCTGGATCTGGCTTGAGTTCGCCTCCACCGACCACGGCAGCGACGCGCAGGAGGCCGGCCCCAGGGTCGAGCGCCAGCCGGTGAACATCACCCTGGACGAAGGCTCCCGGTCGGTGACGGCCCCGTACGGCACCTACGCCACGGTCAGCGGATCCATCACGCGCACCGCCGCGGACGGCACGCGGAAGCCGATCGCCACGCCGATGCGGCTGGTGATCGACAACCGCTCGCTGTTCGCGTTCGCGAGCGATGCCACGGGTCGGTTCACCAAGGCCGGGAAGGTCCTGAAGTCCTCGACCTGGAGCGTCGCCGCCGGCTACAACCAGCAGTGGTTCGACTACCGCACGCAAGTCGAACTCGGTGCCACGGTGACGGCGGGAACCGCCTTCGACTCCGTCGCCCTGAGCGTGGACAGGGACCGCAAGGTGACCGGGCAGGCGGTTCTCGTCCAGCACGCCACCTCGGCGGCCCCGGGCCCCGCCAAGGTCGAAGTCCAGTACTCGGCCGACGGCCGCACCGGCTGGTCCACCCGCAAGACCGTGGACACCGTCATCAACAAGTACTTCAGCCTGCCCACGCTGGAGAACGCGCCGGTCGACGGCTACTGGCGCCTGCGGTACGCGGGCACGCCCGAGCTCCACGGGTCGACCTCGAAGCCCGTCCGCCTGACCCGGACCGTGACCGCCGTCGCGGACTTCAACGCGAAGCCCGAGCCGGTCCGCAAGGGCCAGTACCTCACGCTCACCGGCACGCTCCAGCAGCGGGCCGCGTCCGCCACGACCTGGCGGCCGTACGCGGCCAAGACCGTGCGCTTCTACTTCAAGCCCGCCGGGACCGGCACCTCCTACGCCTACATGGGTTCGACCACGTCCGCCGCCGACGGCACCTTCAGCCGGAGGTTCACCGCCAAGCAGGACGGCACCTGGCAGGCCCGGTTCCACGACGACGGCACCACGCACTTCGCGAGCAGCAGCCGTACGGACTACGTCGACGTCACCGGCTGACGAGACGGCCCGGCTGCTGCCGTGGCAGCAGCCGGGCCGTCCGCCGGTGTGCCGGTCAGCAGTTGGGGTGCGGCGTGCGGCCCGCGAAGCGGTCGGCGAGCCAGTTGCCCGCCGCGAGGGACTGGGTGATGACGCCGCTGACGTGCTCGCCGATCCAGATGGTGTCGAACTCGAGGTTCGTGCCCCGCGCGCACCAGTCGGAGCGCAGCCGGCTCCCGACGGAGTACGGGATGAGCTCGTCGGCGAGCGCGTGGTACTGGAACACGGGCGCGGCAGGGGCGGTGCGGCCGAGCTTGCTCTGGTTCAGCCGGGCCTGCCAGTCCGGCTGCGCGAGCGGGTTGCGGGTGGTCAGGTCGGAGATCCGCTTGAAGGATCCGGCGATGGCGTCGATGGCCACGCAGTTGTCCTTCATGGCGCCCACCAGGAGCTTCCCGGCCGGGTTGAGGTAGGAGTCGAGCTTCAGCTCCGGGAAGGCCGCGTCCTGGCCGGCGGCGGCCATGAAGATGAGGCCGGAGCCGTAGGAGCCGTTGTTGAAGTCGGCCACCTTCAGCAGGTCGGCCGGGACTCCGCCGGTCGCGGTGCCCTTGACCTGCAACTCCGGTGCGTACGAGCCCTGCAGCTCGGCGGCCCAGCTGCTGGCCTGGCCGCCCTGGGAGTACCCCATGATGCCGACGGGCGTGGTGGCCGGCAGCCCTGCCTCGGGTAGGCGGGTGGCCGCGCGGGCGGCGTCGAGCACGGCGTGGCCGGCGGAGGGGCCGACGGTGTAGGTGTGCACGCCGGGGGTGCCGAGGCCCTCGTAGTCGGTGACGACGACGGCCCAGCCGCGCAGGGTGAGCTGCTGGATGAGGTTGGCCTCCATGGCGGTGCCGTACGGGAGGTTGTTGCTCGGCGCGCAGGAGTCGCCCATGCCGACGGTCCCGACGGCGTAGGTGATCAGGGGGCGCGGGCCGGTGCGGCCGTCCTGCGGGACGATGACGGTGCCGGAGACCACGTTCGGGGCTCCGTCGGCGGTCGTCGAGTTGTAGTGGATCTTCCAGGCCTTGGCGTTGGTGGGCTGGCCGGGCAGCGGGTGGAACGCGGACGGCGCGCTGCTGACGATGTCGCCGGGTCGGGCGCCGGCCTCCGCGGCCTGGTCCTGGGCCTGGGCGGTGGTGGTGGGGATCGCGGCCGAGAGGGCCAGGGCGGCCACTGCGGCGAGTGCTGAGCTTCGGATGCGCATGGGGCGGCTCTCCCAAGGGTCCGGTGGGGGTGGTAGGTGAGGAGAAGGTAGTGACCGACCGGTAGGAACGTCGCTGACCGCACAGCTCAGCTTTCCTGGCCCGGGGCCGCATCCGCCTCGCCTGGCCCGCCCACCTTGTCGGCGTGGCCGCGGGTGCGGTACAAACGCGCGACACGCAGGGCGGAATTCAGCCATGCGGAGTATCGGACTTGGCATGAACACACCATTTGGGGGAGTTGTGGCGGTCGCGACGCGCATGGAGAAGTTCAAGAACCGGGCGACCTTGGGGCTGGTCCTCGCGGGGATCGGCCTCGCCGCCTTCTTCTTCGTCGGAATGGCCTCCCAGCAGCCCGCCGGCTGGGGCGCGGCCTATGCCTTCGCCGACCCGGTCACCGTCCAACTCCCCGGCAGCTGCGGGGTGCAGACCGTCGTGAGCCGCGGCGGCGGTTCGGGGCGCAGCACCGGCAAGTGCGAGGGCGCCGGGTGGACCGCCGAGGGGAAGGCCCGGACCGGCACGCTGTACTCGTACGCGGACGAGATCGCCCGCGACGGCTCGGGCAAGCTGGCGTACAAGGGCGAGGCCCGCGCGCTCGGCGACCGGGCGTACGGCAAGCCGGAGCTGTGGATCACCATCGTCCACCTGGCGGCGGCGGGTGTGGCCGCGCTCGGCGTGGTCGTCCTGCTCCTTGCCGCGCTGGGGGCGATGGTGCCGACCCGCAGGCGGGCCTGACGGCCCTGGTGGCCTCGATGGACCCACTGGTCCCACTGGCTCCGCTGACCCCAACAGCCCTTAATTGCTTGCGAGTTGGCGAGCAATTGACGCTCGCATCGTGAAGGGTTCGGGTGCTTAATGGTTCTCCGCGCAGTCACGCAACTGTGCGGTCAACTGGGGGAGTTCATGGAATCCAACGGGGTCACGGCACCGCCGCCGCCACAGCAGCCGCCACTGCCGCCCCTGCCGCCGGGCGCGGGGAAGTACGGCGTCGAACTGCGCATCAGCCGAAGGCTGTTGTGGGTAGGGCCGGCCGCCTATCCCTTGCGCAACATCGTCCGGGTGCATACCTCGGTGCTGTCGCCCGACCGGGCGAAGGCCGGTGTGCAGTTCCTGAAGCGGGGGGCCGCTCTGGCGGTGGTGCTGTACGTGCTCGTGGAGTTCGTCATCGATGAACCGAGCTACTCGTCCGGCATCTACGGCAACTACGAGGACAGCGCGAGCTCCCAGCAGCAGATGGTGTGGACCTTCGGGATCATTGCGGGGCTCTTCCTCGTGGCACAGCTCATCTACAAGGTGACCAGGCCGGACCTGCACGTCCTGGCCGTGGAGACTGCCAGCGGATCCATCGCGCTGGTGACGATGCGGGACAAGAGCCGGCTGGGCGTGGTCGTCCAGCACGTCGTCCACGCCATCGAACACCCGGAGGCGGAGTTCTCGATCCGGATGGACCGGGTGGAGCTCAACCTGAAGAGCTACTACCTCGGGGACAGCGTGAACATCTACGGCGGGGTGGGCAACGCGGGCGTGGTGAAGTCGTGACCGTGCCGCCCCCACAGGAACCACCGCAGCCACCGGTGGTGCCTCCCGTACCGCGGTCGTTGGCGCATGCGCAGGGCCCGGACCCGGACAGGCCGGGGTGGAGTCACGGGGTCGACGAATTCGGTGTCACGTTGCGGGTCAGCCGGCGCCTCCTCTGGGTGGGGGAAGCCGTCTACCCGCTGCACAACGTGGTCCGGGTGCGGAGCTTCGTACTCAAACCCAACCGGACCAAGGCGGTGGTCCAGTTCGGGCAGTGGATGGCCGTCGTGGTGGTGACGCTGGGGCAGCGCGACGACCTGCGCCGGTTGGTGCGCCGCATAGTCGACGCCATCGAACGCCCCGAGAACGAGTTCGCGGTCTACGTGCACCAGCTGCAAGTGAAGCTCGGGGACTAGCACTTCGGCGACACGGTCAACATCAACGGCGGTAAGGGCAACAAGGGGATACTGAAATGACGGACAGCGGCAGGGACGCGGACGGTGGCACCCACACCCACTATGGCGACAAGGTCGTCATGAACGACGGTCAGGGCAACATCGGCATCGTCAAGAACCAGTCCCCGACCATCGGCGGTCCGCAGGGGGCGCCGCGCATGCCCCAGGAAGCGATCCAGGAGCTGGAGCGGTTGCTCCTGGAGCTCCGCGCCCAGGTCACGCCGGCCGGCGCGGGCATCATCGACGCCAACCTGCCGGTCATCGCCTCCGCGGAGAGCGCCCCGGCGGCACGGTACGGGGCCCTGTCGGCCGTACTGGGCATCGCGGCCCTCGCGGGGGAGGTCGGGCGGCCGGTCTTCGATGCGGTGACCCAGCTGCTGGCGCTGTTGGGGTTGGCCTAGCCGAGGTCACGTCTTTGCTAAGTGAATAGGTTCCACTCGGCGAATATGTGCTGACAGTAAGCAGGAAAGGCTTGCTTTCTTAGGAAAGGCAAGCCTTTCTTGCGTCTTCCCGATTTGCAATTACACACGAGTTAATTGCTAAAGTCCGCCTCGGAAAGCGATCCCCACCCCGCCCAGGAGGCACCAGATGAACGCGGCAGTGCGACAGACGGCCAAGCGTCGGGTCATCCACCGGGGTCCCGCCCCACCCTGCGGACCGCGCTGCGCGTCGCCGAGGCCGGCACCGGAATCCGCCGTGACGGCCGGATCGAGTCGAGTGTCCGGGGTGTCGGCGTCGGTGCCGGTGCCCGCTCCCGCGCCTGTGACTGCGGTGAGCGGACCGAGCGCGGCGGCTGTGGCAGCGGTACGCAGCTCTGCGCGTCCTGCGGCGTCGGCGCCTGCCGGGGCTGCACCGCTCCCGCCTCCGCCTGCACCTCCTGCGAGATGAACGCCTGCACCTCCTGCGACGTCGCCGGAGAGGCCTGCGCCACTTGTGCGGTCAGTGCCTGCCGCGGCTGCAACGCCCCCGCCTCCGCCTGCCGCAGCTGCGAGATGAACGCCTGCCGCTCCTGCGCGGGCAACACCTGCGCCGAAGCCGCCCCCGCGGGCTGCTCCGCCCCGGCCCCGGCCGCGGCGGCCGCGAAGTCCCCGAAGGGCTCCTGCGGCACCGGCACCAGCAACGGCGGTTGCGACTGCGGCCTGTTCACCCTCCAGGTCCCCGGCGCCGCCCGGTAGGCCCGTCAGGCCGCGGGTATTCCCGTCGAGGTGTCCTCCAGCGTTCTGCGCAGCAGGGTGAGGGTGGACGCCAGCCGCTGCAGCGAGCCTGCCGTCAGCGGCTCGGCGAGCAAGGAGCGCAGTCCGTCCTCGAACGTGGGCGTGGCGGCGGCCAGCAGTTCGCCGCCCTCGGGGGTCAGCTCCAGCAGCGACGAGCGGCGGTTGCTGGGATTGGGCCGCCGGGCCACCCAGCCGGCCGCCTCCAGGCGGTCCACTCCCTTGCTGGTCGCCCCGACGGTGATGGCGGCCTCCTCGGCCAGGTCGTTGACCCGGCAGTCGTCCCGGCCGTCGATGATGCGCAGGAACTCGAACTGGTTCATCGTCAGTCCGTGTCCGGTGCGCAGCTTTTCGCCCAGCGCGTTGTAGAGCCTGGTCTCGCAGCGGACGAGGTCCATGAACACCTGCGCGAGGTCGGTCACGATCTGCTCCAGATTCGAGAGAATGATATTCCTAGGAATATAGTTCCTGGTGAAGAACTGCACTTCATCTGGAGGATGGCATGAGCAAGGCGCAGCGCGCGACGATCGACGCTCTGATCCGGCAGTCCCCGTTCGACGGCAGCCTCCCGCCGGAGCAGCTGCGCGAGGACTTCGAGATCCAGATGACTTCGGGTCCGGCCCCGGCCGGGGTGATCGTCACCCCCTCCGTCCTCGGCGGGCGTCCCGCCCTGACCGTCGAGCCCGAGGGCGGCTCCGCCGCGGGGACGATCCTCTACTTCCACGGCGGGGGCTGGGTCTTCGGCTCACCCGCCACGGCGCTGAACCTCACCGCCGCACTGGTGCGCCGCACCGGACTCCGCGCCGCCTCGGTCGACTACCGCCTAGCCCCCGAGCACCCCTTCCCCGCAGCCCTCGAGGACGGCACCGCCGCCTATCGCGACCTGCTCGACCAGGGTGTTCCGGCCGAGCGGATCGTCCTGGCCGGGGAATCCGCCGGCGGCGGCCTGAGCGTCACCGCCCTGCTCGCCGCCCGCGAGGCCGGGCTGCCGATGCCGGCCGCCGCGGTCGCCTTCTCCCCGGTCCTGGACGCCTCCCTCTCGGGCGGGAGCATGACCGCCAAGAACGACGCCGACCCGCTCTTCACCCGCGCGGACCTGGCCACCGTCTTCGTGCACTACCTGGCCGGACAGGACCCCGACCAGGCACTGCTGAGCCCGGCCCTCCACGGCGACCTGACCGGACTGCCCCCGCTGCTGCTCCAGGCCGGTTCCAACGAGGTCCTGCTGGACGACTCCACCCGGTTCGCCGCCCGGGCGGCCGCGGCCGGGGTCGACGTCCGGCTCGACATCACCGCCGACGTCCCCCACGTCTTCCAGGCCTTCGAAGGCCTGCTGGACGAGGCCGAAGCGGCTCTGGACCGCGCCGCACGCTTCATCACCGACGTACTCGCGAACCGGTCGGCTGACCGTCTTGGGCGGGTGGCTGCTCTGGTCGGCTGATCGTCCTGGCTGGTTGGCCGGCCTGCCGCTACGGGCCCCCCGACGCGATGCGGTACGCCCCCGGGGTGGTGCCCGTCCAGCGGCGGAAGGCGCGGTGGAAGGCGGTGTCCTCCGAGAAGCCCAGGCGGGCCGCCAGTTCCGCGATGGGTTCGCGGCTCTCCGCCAGGCCGGCGATCGCCGCGTCCCGCCGTACGTGGTCCTTCAGTTGCTGGAAGGACGTGCCCTCCTGCTGGAGCCGCCGCCGCAGCGTCGCCGGGGACACCGCCAACCGGGCCGCCACCTCGCCCAGTTCCGGCAGCCTCGGCGAGCCGCGCAGCGCCTGGGTCAGGGTCCGGCGGACCTGCTCCGCGACCGTGGTCCCGTACGCCGGCCGGGACAGGAGGTCGAAGGGGGCCCGCCGGAGCATCGCGTCGAGCGCGGCCTCGTCCCGGACCAGCGGAGCCGTCAGCCAGTGCGCGTCGAAGGCCACGGCCGCGCCCGTGCGCGCCTCGCCGAAGCGGACCGGGCAGTCGAAGAGCAGCTCGTACTCCTGCGCGTGCGGCGGCGCCGGATATGCGAAGGAGGCGTGGGCCAGCGGGATGCGCCGGCCGATCAGCCAGCTGCTCAGCCGGTGCCAGATGGCGAGCACGCACTCGGTGAGGAAGCGCTCCTCGTCCCGCGCGAACTCGTTCCGCACCGCGAACCACGCCTGCCCGCCCTCGACTTCGAGCGCCAGCTCCGGCCCTCCCGGGAACAGCCCGTAGAAGGTGGCGGAGCGCTCCACCGCCGCGCCGAGATCGCGGCAGCCCAGGGAGGCCCTGCACATCATCGCGAAGGTCCCGGGCCGGCTGGGGACGGTGGACAGGCCCAGGAACTCGTCCTGCGTGGCCCGGTACAGCGCCCGGAACAGCCGCGCGAACTGCGCCGGCGTGACCCGCGCCCGGTCGTCGCCCAGCAGCAGCGGCGGAATCTGCGCCTCCTGGAGCAGCGGCACGGTGTCCAGCCCGCTGCCGCGCGCCCCCGCGAGCACGGCACGCACGTGGTGCACGGTGACCGTCCGCCTCCCCATGGGTCCGAAGGTAGCCGCAATGAGCGCTGAGGTCAGCGGGGGTGACGCTTCCGGTCATGCCGCGGACGCCTCCCCGGTGCCTAGCGTCATCGGTACGACCCGAGGGGGAGCGACCCGAGGGGGTGCCACCCGAGTCGGTACGACCCGAGTCGGTACGACGCGAGGGGGAGGCGAGCCCGATGAGCCCGATGCATGCGAGCGAGACGGACGGAGCCGTGCGGCCGCGCACGCTGGCGGTCTTCACGGAGTGGACGGGCGGGCGGTACGCCGCCGAGACCGCGCTGCGGCACAAGGGGGAAGAGGGCGGGGGCGGGTGGACCACCGTCTCGTACGCCCAGCTGCGCGACCGCGCAAGGGAGTCCGGCCGCGCCCTGCTCGGCCTCGGGGTCGCCCCCGGTGAGCGCGTCGCGGTGCTCGCGGAGACCCGGCCGGAGTGGACGTACACCCACTTCGGGGTCCTGGCCGCGGGAGCCGTCCTCGTGCCGGTGTATCCGACGGCCGGGGAGGAGGAGCTCGCCTGGGTGCTGTCGGACTCCGCTGCCGTGGTGGTCGTCTGCGACGACGCCGCGCAGGCCGCCCGGGTGGAGGCGCTGCGCCCGAAGCTGCCCGCGCTGCGCGCGGTGGTGGAGATGGACGGGCTGCGCGCCCTCCCCGACCCGGCGCCGGAGGCCGAACTCCTGGCCAGGGCGGCCGCGGTGGACCCCGACGCCGACGCCTCCATCGTCTACACCTCGGGCACCACCGGCCTGCCCAAGGGCTGCCGCCTCACGCACGCGAACCTCGGCGCCATCCAGGACGCCATCCTCCCGCTGGTCAAGGGCGGCCCGGGGGACTCCACGTACCTCTACCTCCCCCTCGCCCACCTGCTGGCCCAGCTGATCCAGTTCACCACCCTTCTGGAGGGCGGTGAGCTCTGCTACTTCGGCGGCCGCATCGAGGACGTCATCGGTGAGCTCGCGGAGGCCCGCCCGACGCATCTTCCCTCCGTCCCCCGGCTGTTCGAGAAGCTGCACTCGGTGGTCCTCTCCCTCGCGGAGTCCCAGGAGGGCGGCGGCGCCCGCTTCGCGGAGGCGGTCAGGGTGGGGCTGCTGGCCGCGGAGGGCCGCTTGCCGGCGGAGGACCGCCCCGCGTACGAGGCCGCCGAGAAATCCCTGTACTCCCTGGTCAGGGGCGCCTTCGGGGGCCGCCTGAAATGGGCGCTGACGGGTGGCGCCCCGATCGCCCCGGCGACGCTCGACTTCCTGCGGGCCTGCGGCATCGCGCTCTTCGAGGGCTACGGCATGACGGAGTCGGGCGGGGTCATCAGCCTCAACCACCCGGACGGGGTCCGCTACGGATCGGTGGGCCGCCCGATCGCCGGGTGCGAGGTCCGCATCGCCGGGGACGGGGAGGTGCTGGCCCGGGGCCCGATGATCTTCCCCGGGTACCACGCCAACGACACCGCGACGGCCGAGGCGCTGGACGGGGAGGGCTGGCTGCACACGGGCGACCTGGGGGAGGTCGACCCGGACGGCTACCTCCACATCACCGGCCGCAAGAAGGAGCTGATCATCACCTCGGCGGGCAAGAACATCACCCCCACCGAGCTGGAGTTCGCCGTGCAGCGCTCGCGCTACGTCTCCCGCGCCGTCATGATCGGCGACCGCCGCCCCCACCCGGTGGCCCTGATCACCCTGGACGCGGAGGAGATCGCCGCCTGGGCCGCACGCGAGTCGGTGACCCTGGACCCCGCCGCCCCCGGCGACCACCCGGCCGTACGGGCCCTCGTCGCGGAGGCGGTCGAGGCGGCCAACGCCACGGTCTCCCGCCCGGCCCGCGTCCGCGCCTTCCGGGTCCTGCCGGGGGAGTTCACCGTGGAAGCGGGCACCCTCACCCCGACCCTGAAACTCCGCCGGAGGGTGGTGGCGGAGCGGTACGCGAGGGAGATCGAGGAGCTGTACGGGTAGGGGCCGTCAGGGCCCGTCGTCCGTTCGCCTCTACAGGTCGAGTTGGTATTGGACCGTCGTGTTCGCCGCGGCCCGGACCCGGTCCACGTCCCAGATGGTGATGCCGTGGTCGGTGTCTTCCATGGGCATGTCGTCCATGGCGCGGCGTGAGTCGGCGAACGTCCGGGCGAGGTCGTCGGGGACGGTTCCCTGCCATGACGCCAGCCGCTAGCCGGGGTGCGGGCGCTGGATGATCTCGGCGAGGGCGGTGAGGTCCACGTCGGGCAGTGGCAGGCGGGCGAACCTCAAGGTGAGCACCTTGCGGAAGCCGTGGGCCGGCAGGAAGTGACTGCCGGGCGATCCCGCCTGGGCCTGCGCGCTGACGCAGCGCCGGGCGTTGTCCCGGGCGGCGGCCACGGCGGCGTCGAGGAGCTGGGAACAGTGCCGGTCCGGAACGAGAGGGACGGCTGGGCGAAGTTGGCCGGTCTGTCGGTTCCTTGGCAAAGGGTTAAAGCCGTCATCGCAGGGGCGCGTCCGCGGGGAGGCCGAAGTGCCGGCGGGCGGCGACGGCGGGATCAGCCCACTTGGTGCCCATCAGGCGGTACACCTCGTCCGTGGCCTGCTTCGACCAGCGCTTGTTCCAGACCTCCGGTTCGTGTCCCTCCGGGTCGTTGATGCTCGAATGGACCCGGGGGCCGTCCAGCTCGACGAGCCACGGGCCCACCTCGCCGAAACTCCCCTTCACCAGGTCCGTACCCACGCGCTCGTACACATGGCACGCGGCGAGCACCCCGACGCTGTACGCGCCCTGCGCCGGCATCGGGGTGACCTCGATGATCCGCACGTCGCAGAAATAGCGGAGCTCCCACCCCGGCACCTCGCCGTAGCGCACCGGAAGGGAGCGTCGAAGGTTCTGGGTCGCTGCCAGATGATCCTGGATCACCGGCCGCATCGTGCGGACGAACTCCGGGTCCAAGGGTTGGAGCGGCGGTGTCGGCTCCTCGCATCCGGTCGACGCCAGCGCAAGCGCCAGCGCCAGCGTCGCTCCCCACAGTCCCGTTCCCCGTCTCATTCCCCTCCAGACGCGCCATGCCGATGTTCGGTTGCACCTGTCCGATCCGAGCGAAGGTCCTGAACACCCTTGTGGGGAGCGGTGCTTAGAGTGACCCCGTCGACCGGCGGGGGAGCCGGTCAGTGAGTGGGGGAGAGCCATGGCATTCCGTAAGTTCCTGAGCGCCCTCGGCGTCGACGCGCCGAGTGTGGAGACGGTCGTCGAGAACCCGCAGGTCAGCCCGGGTGGGACGCTGCGCGTCGTGGTCACCGCCGTGGGTGGCGGCGCCGACGTGGACATCGAGCGGGTACGGCTGGAGGTGGTCGTACGGGCCGAGGACCGCGAGCTGAGCGGCGGCAAGACCGCCTGGAAGCACCCCTACGTGGTCGCGACGGCCGATCTCGAAGGCTTCCGGCTGCCCGCCGGGGAGACGGTGACGGTCCGCGGTGAGGTCGTACTGCCGTGGGAGATGCCGCTCACACACGCGCTGGGCGCGCCCATCACGGGCGGGCGGGCCGCGGTCCGTACCGAGCTGGCCGTCGACAAGTCCGTGGACCAGGGGGACTTCGACGAGATCGAGGTCCATGCGCTCCCGGCTCAGGACGCGATCCTCCAGGCCTATACGGACCTGGGATTCCGCCTGCACGAGGCCGAGGTCAAGATCGGGTTCCTTCCGAAGATGGCGCCGCGCATGAAGTCGCGGCAGACGGCGAAGTACTGGCAGGAGATCGACTTCTTCTACCCGGAGCGCTTGAAGTGGGGGCTGCAGGAGCTGGAGACGGTCTTCACCGCCCGTGAGGACTCCCTTGACGCCCACCCGGGCGGCAATCCGGCGGCCACGTTCGTCTACGACGAGCTGGACCAGCAGGCCTGGACGGAGAGTCTGCAGAAGCACGTCGTCACGTACTTGCCGTCCTTGGCGTAAGCCCGGGAAAGCCGGTCCGGGGGTGGCTTCACTCCTGGGCCGGCGCCCCGGCGTCAGGCCGCCTCCGCCACGGCCACCGCCAACGCCACCGCATGCCCGCGGCGAGCAACCCGATGTACGTCACGAACAGCCCCGCCCCGAACACGGCCTGGCTGGTGTGGGTGCCGGTGTCCTCGTACTCGTCCAGCGAGTACAGCTCGCCCTTGCGGTCGCCCTCGGCGAGCACCCAGCCCGTGTCCCAGCCGTAGCCGGTCGCCGGGTCGTAGGCCGGGGCTTTGAGGAGGGCGTCCCGGTCCGGGGTGCACCGGTAGGCGCCCGCGCGGTCCCGCGGGGCGTACGGGTCGCGCCAGCGCACCTCGCAGCGGCCGTCCGGATCCTCGTTGAGGACGGTCAGGTCGATCTGGCGGAGCTCGGGAAGCGGGGTCGGCTCGTACAGGCCCGCCGAGAGTGCGATCAAGGCGATTCCTGCCATCAGGACCCACCACCGGGACCACCACCGTGCTCTGCCCACCCCGCCTCCTCCGTATGTGTGGGGTCAGGATGAGCCGGAAGGCGCCGCACGGCCAGGGTCCGGCCGCAGGGGAATGCGGCGTTCCGCCGTGCCGCATGTCAAGCGGAATGTGGAATGGATCATGACTACGTCGAAATGGTCCAATCCCTACTTGACCGGTCGGCCCCGCCCTACACTTCGAGCCGTCAACGCCAAAAAGAGCCAGGGGGGCGCGATATGGCGGGTAACAATTCGACGGTCCAAGTCCGTGTACAAGAGGGTGTGCTGTGGGTCGACGGTGAGGCCTATCCGTTGCACAACATTTCCCACGTAGGGCAGCGCGTATTGGAGGTGGACAAGGGAGCGGCCTGGCGCAGGTTCATCGGCCGGGCCTTGCTCTGTCTCGTCATCGGCGGAATCGCCGCGGCCATCTTCGGGAACGTCGCCGGAGTCATCGCGGTCGCCGTCTTCGGGCTGCTGATCTGGCAGCTCGTGAAGGTCATCAGCAGGCCCCCGGTGTACGGCCTGGTCCTCAACACCTCGGGCATCCAGCGCGAGGCGGTGTGGTCCCTGGACCGCGCCGAGATCGAGAACCTGGTCTTCGAGATCACCAAGGCCATCGGCAAACCCAACGCCGCGCCGGTGACCATCAACATCAAGGAAGCCGTCATGGGCGACCAGATCAAGCAGTACGGCGCCGGCAGCATCGGCCGGGCCGAGCACAGCGGCTCCGGAGACATCCGGGGAGGCGGTCGGTGATGGCCGGCGACAGTTACACGCAGCACGGCGCCGGAAGCATCGGAAACGCCACGCACAGCGGCTCCGGAGACATCGTGGCCGGAGGGAAGTACGCCGGCGGAACTCCACCGGAAGCCTCGGCGATCGAAAAGCTTCTCGAAGAAGTCCAGGCGATGAGGCAGCACCTGGACGAGAGCGATCGGGCGGAAGTCGACGCGGCGGTGGAAGAGCTGCGAGAAAATCCGCCCGAGGGGAGATTCAGGAGAATTCTCGGGACGTTCTCCGGAATTGCCACGCTCGTCGGAGAAGCGGGAGTTCCTGTGATCACGGCGGTCAAGGCCCTACTGGGCTGAAAGCAGGAAGCGGAAGGCTGGGGGGCCACGGGCAGTGGCCCCCTTTGTCCTACGCCTCTTCCGTGACCCCGCCGAGGAACGCCGACCAGGCCCCGGGGGCGATGGCGAGCTGGGGTCCGGTGTGGACCTTGGAGTCCCGGACGTGGACGGAGTCGGCGCAGTTGGCGACCTCTACGCACTGACCGCCTTCGCCGCCGCTGTAGCTCGACTTCCGCCAGTCGAAGGCGACTTCGAGGCACTCGCCGCCCTCGCCGCCGCTGTAGCTGCTCTTGAACCAGGCCAGGTCCGTGGTGTTCATCGTTCTCCCAGCGTCTTCTCGATCAAGGTCAGGGACTCGTCTGGCGTGAGCGCCTGTGCCCGGATGATCCCATAGCGCTCGGCGTAGATCCGGACCTGTTCTGGATCGGTCACCAGGTTGGGGCGGTTGTAGGTCTCGCTGTAGGCGATCTGCTGCCTGCCCTTGGGATGGATGAGGCTGAACGACCCTTCCATCGCCGTGTGTTCACCCCTGCTGAACGGCACTACCTGAAGCTCCACAGTGCGGAGCCGCCCGATCTCCAGGAAGCGGCGCAGCTGGCCTTTGTGTACGTCTGTGCCGCCCACCGGGCGCAGCAGAAGACTCTCGTCGAGGACGAAGCTGAAGGTGGGTGACGGCCACCTCTCGAAGATCTGCTGGCGGGCCATCCGGTCAGCCACCCGCTTCTCGATCGCGGCCTCGTCCAGTAGTGGACGGCGTTTCGCGAAGATGGCCCGCGCATGGCCCTCTGTCTGGAGAAGGCCCATCACGCCCTGGTAGCTGTAGTCATGGATCGCGTCGGCGCTTGCCTCCGCCTTCGCGTAGTCCCGGAACCAATCCGGGTGTCGGGTCCGCGCCCGCTTCAGCGCTTCCTTCACGTCCGGGATGGCCGCGTTCAGGACGCCCCCGGCGCCAAGCGCTCGGTCGACGTTCTCCAGGAAGTCCGGCTGGGGTGTTCGTACGCCCCGCTCGATGGAGGACACCAGGTCCTCTCCCACGTGGACGAGCGCCGCGAGCTCCTTCTGCTGCAAGCCCGCCCGTTCCCGCAGCACCTTGATGATTTTGCCGAGCGCCTTGAAGAGGTACGCGGTGCCGTCGACCTCCACGGGTCGCTCCGGCTCCTCCTCGCGTTCCGACAGGTCGTTCATTTGCCTTCTTCTTTCACGGACAGTGACGGTCAGGTGGCATCGATGGGACCTTCAGGTCGAGTGGTGTAGGCATAGCCGTCGGCTCGTTGGAGGAGCTTGAAGTGTGCGTGGCGGATGCCCTGGACGAGGCCGTGGGCAGTTCTGATGTTGAAGCTTCCGGCGGCACGGACAGCGATCCGGCCGGTGTGGGTGCCGGTCTTCTTGCCGGTGGGGACGATCGCACGGGCCAGATCTCCGGTCTGGTAGCCGAAGAACTGCTTTGTCCTGGGCAGACGGAGGCGAGGGAAGCCGTACTTGTCGGTGCGGGTACGCGCATAGGTGCCGCGCCCTGTGGCAGCAACCGCGAGGACACAGGCCGGCGTACGGATGACGGCGTTGAGTTCGCCCACGCATAGGGCGTCGAGGGTGTGTGTCTTGGGGGTGCCGGTCCGTTGCCGGTTCCATTTGGTGCGGCCACCCGATGTGGCGCGAACTTCGGGGAAGGTGGCGTCGAGGGCGCGCCACAGTGCCCAGCTGGTGGCGTTGACGGACGCCGCGTCGCGGAGCGGTGATTTGGCCTGGGCGAGGATCCGGACCAACAGGCGCGGGGAGCCCTTGAGGAAGTCTTCGACGGACTGGTTGGACTTCCTCTCGTTACAAGGGATGCAGGCGGTGCACAGGTTGGAGATGCGGTCGCTGCCGCCCAGTGAGCGGGGGTGGATGTGATCGATGTTCAGCGGGACTCCGGTGGCGCCGCAGTAGGCGCAGGCCCGGCCCCACTTGGCGAGGAGGTATTCGCGGGATTCTGTGCCGTGCAGGGTGCCGTACTGGTACTCGGCCCCCTCCAGCGGCCCGCCGTTGGACATGGCGTGGGTGTCGAACGCAACGCGCTCCACATGCACCACGCCGACGGGTGCCCAGCGGGCAAGCCGGGTGGCCCACGACGTGGTGGTGTCCACACGGTGACGCAACGAAGGGGCGAGCCAGCTCTTGGGGCGGGCGCGGTTGGAGAAGCGGGGCGCACGATAGCGCAGGTTTCGCGAGCGCCGACCCCGTCGGTAGGCGGATCGAGCGATGAGCTTGTCCCGGATCATGCTGCCTCGGTGGCCAAGTTCGACCGAGTACAGGCCGCGGCGATTGCCGCCCTTGGCGGTGAACACGGCGATCCCGGTGTACTTGGAGCCGGGGTCGATTCCGAGGTGCACACCGTCCACTTGTGATGCGGCGACCGTGCGGTCTTTGAGTCGGATGACGAACGGGGTATGCCGGGCCACGGCCGCCCGCCCTTGGCTGAGTAGTTTGCGGGCCCTCGCGGGGCTGGTGGGTTGGAGCGGTACGCCGTGCTTGTCCAGGACGAACACGACGGGGTGGCCCTCACGGGCCCTCGCCCCAACCTGATGGTTGGGGGTGACGCCATCGATGCCAGGTGAGGGATCGGTGGTCTCCCCTCGCACATGTTCCACGCCGGTTACCGCACGAGTGCGGTGTTCGCGTCCCGTTTCGTCCCCGATCCGGGGGGTGTCTGCTGACTCGAATTCCAGAGCAGCCCGCTGAGGAAGCACGGACTGGTGGGTCTTCTCGCCTACGTGGAACGTAGCCAACTTCGTTCACCTCCACACACGTGTGTTGGCTGGTGCTGGTAACGGCGGCCTTCAGCCACGAAGGCTGAGGGCCCCCTCCGAAAGGAGGGAGATCCCGTTACACGCTGAACCGCCCTCGCCCGTACAACTCGTACACGCAACAGCCCTCGGCCCTACGGGGGTTCCCCGTAGCGCCGCCGTTCCTGGAAAGCGTACGGCGGACCGGCCACGCTCGGTGACGTGACGATGGAATTGAGTGACATGGCACCGGCGGAGTTCCGGCAGCGCCTCTCCGCCACCCCGCGCGGGGCCCGGCTGGCCCGGCGGCTGGCCGGGGTGCAGCTCGCGGCCTGGGGGATCCCGCACGGTTGCGCCCTCGCGGAGGACGTGGAGCTGGTGGTGGGGGAGCTGGCCGCGAACGCCGTGCTGCACGGGCGGGTGCCCGGCCGGGACTTCGAGGTGCGGCTCGGCTACGACGGGCTGCGGGTCCGCGTGGAGGTGAGCGATGCCCGGGGGGACCAGGCGCCGCCCGAGGAGCCGCCGCCCGTGGACCCCTGGTCGGCGGAGGGTGGGCGCGGGCTGGTGCTCGTACGGGCCCTGGCGCGGGAATGGGGCGTCGCGCCGAGGGCGCCGGGCGGACCGGGGAAGACGGTGTGGGCCTGCCTGTGACGGTGGAGAGCGGCGTCGCGGCCCAGGCCGCGGGCAGCGGCGGGTCGGCTACCGCTCCCCGGCCTCCCGGCGCCAGTGGGCGAGGTCGGCCCGGGTGGTGAGGGTGGCCGGATGGTCCGGGCCCAGCACCCGCAGGTAGTCCTGCAGCAGGGTGGTGAGTTCGGCAGCAGCTCCGGTCGCATTCCCCGACGCCCCGATCCAGAAGGCGAGGTTGGCCCGGCTGGCGAGGGTGACCCGGTGGTCCGGGTCCAGCACCCGCAAGCGGTCCTCCAGCAGCGCGGCGAGTGCGGCAGCGGCCTCCGCGGGGTTCCCTGCCTCTCCCCGCCAGCGGGCGAGGTTGCCCCGGGTGGCGAGGGTGTCCGGATGGTCCGGTCCCAGCACGCGCAGTCGGTCCTTCAGCAGGGCGGCGGTTTCGTCTGCCGCCCTGGCGGGATTTCCTGTCTTGCCGTGCAAGTGGGCGAGGTTAAACCGGGTGGTGAGGGTGGAGGGGTGGTCGGGCCCCAGTACCCGCAGGTGGTCCTCCAGCAGGGCGGTGAACGCGGCAGCGGCCCCGGCCGGATCACCTGCGTTCCCGCGCCAGCCGGCCAAGTTGTTCCGGGTGGTGAGGGTGTGGGGGTGATCGGGGCCCAGCACGCGCAGGCAGTCCTCCAGCAGGGCGGCGAGAGCGGCAGCGGCTCCGGCCGGGTTCCCCGCCTCACCGAGCGAGAGGGCGAGGGTGTTCCGGGTGTTGAGCGTTCCGGGGTGGTCGGGTCCCAACACCCTCAGGCGGTCCGCCAGCAGGGCGGCAGCTGCCTCCGCCGCACCGGCCGTATCCCCCGCCTCTGCGCGCCAGAGGGCGAGGTTGGACCGGCTGATGAGCGTACTGGGGTGGTCCGGTCCCAAGCCTTCGGTGGCGATGTTCGTGACGTGCTGGAGGTGCTGGACCGCGGCGGTTGCTTGGCCTGCGTGCCCGAGACTTTGGCCGAGGCGGTACAACACCAGGTGAGCAGCGGGCCGGTACAGGGCGCCTTCGGCGCGTGCGATCAGGGCGGTGGTGTTGGCGCGCAGGGCACTGGCCAGCCCGGTGTCGCGCTCGACGTCGGGCCAGACGGCGGTCAGGGCGGTGGCGGCAAGGCTCGCGAGCAGGTCGTGGTGCTCGGGGTGGAGGGAGTCGAGGACGGCCCGCTGGACGATCTGGTGGACCCGTACGGCCTGGTGGGCTTCGGCGGGGGAGTGGTCGATCAGGCTTAGGCGGTGCAGGGCCCGCAGAGCGCCGGTCGCCTCCTCCCGGGTGACCGCGGGGGGCCTCGGGGCAGGGTTGTCGGCGTGCTGGAAAGCCTGGTGGGTTCCGAGGTACGTCCGGACCAGATCGCTGGTCAGGACCCGGTCCGGGATGCCGTTCGGGTCGAGCATCGCAGCGAGCTCCAGCATGGGACGGGCCAGCCCGGCCGGGCGGAGCTCGTTCGCGCGGTCCACGGACAGGGACCAGGCGGCGGCCGCGGGGGCCGCCTGGTCGTCGGGCAGGCCGCCGGGCTCGGGGAGCAGGTCGGCCAGGTGGCGCGCGCGGTCGGCGAGGCGGGCACGGTAGCGGGCGACCGTGATGTGGGTGTCGATGAGGTAGGCGGCGGCCTGGGACAGGGCGAGGGGAAGGTGACCGAGGTCCTCGGCCAGGGCGGCGAGGTTCGCTTCGCGTTCGCGGCGGCCCTGGGCGGCCAGGGCCTGCTGGAGGTGGGCGGTGGCCTCGGCCGGGGTGAAGAGGCCCACCGGGACCAGACGGCCGTGGGTGGCCAGGGCGGCGTCGCGGCGGCGGGTGGTGACCAGGGTCCGGCCGTGTGGATGGGCCGGTGGCCACAGGTCGCGGAGGTCGCCTGGGTCGGCGACGTCGTCCAGGACGATCAGCCAGCGGGGCCGGCCGGGCGCGGGTTCGAGCCAGGCCAGGAAGGCCTGCGCGGCCCGCTCCGGGTCGGCCGGGTCCGCGTGCAGGATGTCGGCGGCGGCACGGGCGTAGGCGTCGATGACCGCCTGGCGGGTGGCGGCCGTAACCCACACCAGCAAGTCGACTTGGCCATCGGCCCAGGCACGGCGGGCGTGGTCGGCCGCGAGCTGGGTCTTGCCCACCCCGCCCATCCCGGCCAGGACCTGGCACACCACGGCCGTGCCCCCGCCCTCCACGGCGGAGCGCAGCCGGTGCACCTCGGCCCGGTCCTGGAAGGAACCGGCCCGGCGGGGGATCACCCCGACCTGGTGCGGCCAGGAGACGGCGGGCCGGGGAGCGGCCTGGTAGGTGACCTGGTCGATGTGGTGCGCCGCCAGGCTGCCCCGACTGGCGTGGACGTGCACACCGCCTGCCGGTGGTGCGGTGGTGGGGAGGCTCGGGAACGCCGCCGGTCCGGTCAGCCCTGGGCCGGATCCGGCACCGGAGGGGGGCCGATGTGCGCGCCTCCGTGCAGGACGGCCGCCGCGATCGATCCGCCCTCGGCGGTCACGGTGACGTCCCGCCCGGCGGCCACGCCGCCGGCTGCGGCCGAGACTCCGTGGGCTGCTGCGGTGTCCTCCAGCAGGGCGCGCAGTTCGGTGGCCGCCCGCTCCCGTTCCGTGTCGTCGTCCAGGCCCTCCAGGAGGTCCTCGATACGGGTCCGCCATGCCCGCGCCTGGAGGGCACGCTCCTGCTCCGAGCCGCCCCCGGCCACGAGTTCGGCCGCGCTCCGGTCCAACCGCTCCAGCTGTACCCGCTCCAGCTCGCCGTCGCCCCGGCCGAACCACCGCGCGACCCGGTCGCGGACTTCCGTCCACGCGTCCGTCGTCGCGGCCTGTACGACCGCGGCGCCCCCCGCCGCGGCCAGCGCCGCCAAGGATTCCGCCAGCACCTTGCCCACCCCCGTGTTTCCGGATCCTCGTACGCGGCCCTCGACGAGCCGCATCCGAACGTACTTCTGTGCGGCAGCGCGTACGGCCCTTTCGACCAAGAAAAGGCGGGCCACGGCCGCGGGTTCCGGGGTCGTCATCATGGAGCCCATGACGGACAACAACGGGGAAGCGAACGGCGGTCCGGTGATGTGCCCCGGCTGCGGCGCGGGAGACAACGTCCCGGTCGCCGACGTACAGCGGGGCAAGGACAGGCTCCGGCTCGCCCTGGCGCCGAACAAGACCGGCGACGGCTGCATGAACTTCATCGAGGGAGCCGTGATCGCGGGGCTGGTCGCCGCCGCGGGCGCGTACTACGCCGAGGACCGGGGCTGGCCCTGGCTCGTGCCGGTGGGGATCGTCGCCGCGCTGCTCGTCATGGTGGGGACGGTCGCCCTCATCCGCAGCGAGGGCAGGGACAAGCGGCGGGTGGAGGCCAGCGCCGCACGGGCGGCCGAGGTCGCCGCGGGGGCCCGGTTCTGCTCCGCGTGCGACGGGGTGTTCTTCCCGCCGGGCGGTCCGTGGCAGGGCGTGGCGGCTCCGGAGCGGTTCCGCCACCACGTCTGGACGGCCGCCGGGTACGGGGACCTGCTCGACGAGAAGGCGAAGGCGGCGTCCAAGGCGGAAGCCGAGGCGGCGGAAGGGCCCTGACCGCCGCCCACCCGGCTACTTCAGGTTTTCCGTGATCAGCTTCTTGAACTCGTCCGGGGTGATCGAGTCGATCCCCTTCCCCGAGTTCACCGTGAGCTTCGTGCCGTTGATGGAGACGTCCGGAGTGCCCTTCATGTCCTGGTCGTAGAAGGCCTGGCCGACCTTTTCGACCCACGGCATGTAGGTGAGTTCCTTGACCGCCTGGTTGAAGGCGGGCGTCCGCAGGCCCGGGACCTGATCCGCGAGCTCCAGCAGGGTGGCCGTGGAGCCGAACTTGTCGTCCGATTCCTTCTCCGGGTGGTTCTTGTAGAGCACCTGGAGGTACTCCATGAACTTCTCGGGGCTCTCGTTCACCGCCGCGCCCAGCGCGTTGACCGCCCGCTTGGAGCCCTTGCCACCGCCCAGCGCCTTGTCCAGGAACGTGGCGAAGTGGTACTCGACGCGGTACGCGCCCGCGTCCGCCTGCTCCTTGAGGGTCGTGCCGAGGCCGATCTCGACGCCCGCGCAGTAGGGGCAGCGCGGGTCGAGCCAGACGGAGAGGACGTTCTTCGCGCCGGCCTTGCCGTACGGGATCACGATCCCGTCCTTGCCGGTGGTGTTGGCGGGCTGGACGAAGGGCTTGTCGGCGCCCTCGTCGGCGGAAGCGCCCGAGCCGGAGGAGTTCGCCGCGTACGTCCCGACGCCGACCGCGAGGGCCAGTACGGCGACCAGCGCGCCGCCGATCAGCACGCGCCCGCGCAGCTTCTCGCGGCGGGCCCGGGCCTCGCGCTCCTCGCGCATCCGGTCGCGGGCCTCGCGCCGCTGGTCCTTCTTACTGCTTGCCATGCCCCAAGGATAAAGATCGTAGAGCGCCCAAGTAGGTGCCATTGGTGCGAATCGGGCGGGGACCTAAGTCCTTTGTCCGTTTCCGCGCAAGGTCCTGTGGAAGGTCCTGTGAAGGGCAGGCGAATGGTGGGACACATCTCCCGGGGCGGCGGTGAGTCGCGCGCGAAGAACTGATAGACAGTTAACCTCCACGGCCCGATCGACCGTCCGCTCGGCCGTCCGCGCGAAGATGTTCGGGGTGCGCGGAGCGTTATACGACTTTTTTACGTTTTACGGGGGCCCGGATCGGCCACCGCTCTGGGGGGATCGCCGCACTGTGAAGCCACTTCACCGTCACCTCGTCAACACCTCGCGCAAAGTCATGTGCACGGCCGCCCTCGCGGCCAGCCTGACCACCGCCGCGGTCGTGACCAACACGCCGATCGCGGGTGCCGGGGAAGCCGAGCCGACCCCCGACAGCCCCCAGGCCACCGATCGCGGTGACGCCCGGCTGGAACTGCCGGACCTGGTCGCCGACCCGCCGCCCGCGCCCCCCGGTGCCGCCAGTCCCAACGGGGCCACGGCCGGCATACCCGCGACCGCCCTCGACGCCTACAAGCGTGCCGAGATATCGGTGGCCGCGGCGCTCCCCGGCTGCCACCTGCCCTGGCAACTGCTCGGGGGCATAGGCAGGGTGGAGTCCGTACACGCCTCCGGCTACGGGCTCAAGGCGGACGGGTACACCGAGAAGCCGATCCGCGGGCCGCGCCTGGACGGCAACGGCTTCGCCGAGATCAGGGACACCGACAAGGGCGAGTGGGACGCGGACGCCGAGTACGACCGCGCGGTCGGCCCGATGCAGTTCATCCCCTCCACCTGGTCGACCTGGGGCGCCGACGGCAACGCCGACAGCAAGCGCGACCCGAACAACATCTACGACGCCGCGCTGGGCGCCGGTCTCTACCTCTGCGCGGGCCAGCGCAACCTCACCGACGCGGGCGACCTCGACAAGGCGATCCTCAGCTACAACAGGTCGCGCGAGTACGTGAACACGGTGCTCGGCTACATGCGCCAGTACCAGGCCGGCCAGGGCGCGACCCCGGTGCCGAACCCGCCGTCCGGCAACTACCCGACGCCGAACCCGCCGGTCCTGCCGACGCCCCCGGCCCCGCCGGCACCCGTGCCGACCCCGCCCCCGGTGCCGACTCCCACGCCGCCCCCGACGCCGCCGACCCCGAAGCCGCCCACCCCCGCCCCGACCCTGGACAAGCTGGTCCGGATCGGCACCAGGGAGCTCGCGGCGGAGGCCGGGACCGAGTTCGCGCGCACCCCGCTCGTCAAGGCGGTGCTCACCAACGGCATGCCGGCCGTCAACCAGGTGATCGTCTTCTCCATCGACGACGACACCACGGGCCGCACCGTCTTCGCGGGCGACGGCAAGGACTTCGCTGTGCTGCAAACCAACGAGAAGGGCCTGGTCCGGGTCCCGAAGCTGAAGGCGGGCCGCAAGGCGGGCACCTTCACCGTGCGCGCCTCGGGCTACGTGGCTTCGGCCGAGGTCTCCGTGAAGATCCAGGGCAAGGTCACCCCGGCCACGCCGGTACCCGTCCCGGAGGCGGACAAGCTCGTCCGCAGCGACGCGAACGCCGGCAAGCCGCTCACCGTGGAAGCCGGGACCGGGATCAAGGGCGTGCAGTTCCTGGCGACGGCGAAGGACAAGGCGGTCGCCGGGGCCAAGGCCACGGCCGGGCTCGGCACCAAGTCCGCGGACGGCACGTGGGTCCCCGCGGACCCGGCCAAGGCGGGGGAGAGCCCGTACTTCCTGGACAAGGACGGCAACAAGCTGACGGAGCTGGCGCTCCCGACGACCGGCGCGGACGGCAAGATCGCCCTGCCGGAACTGTCCACCACCGGCGTCGCCGCGGGCACGTACACGCTCCGCGTGTGGATCTCGGACCAGGCGGTCCTCTTCCTGGAGATCACCGTCACCGAGCCGCCCGTCACCGAGCCCCCGGTCACCGAGCCCCCCGTGACGGAGCCCCCGGCGACCGACCAGCCGACCCGCAAGAGCTAGTACCGCAGGACGCAGGCGCAGGACGCAGGCCGCAGGCCGAAGACTAGGACCCCTGGGGGCAAGCCCCCAGGGGTCCTAGTCATTGGTCGCCGGGGGCGTCGGGCGGGCGCGGTGTCACCGGGCCCTGCTCGGCGAGGTGGGTGTCCATGGTGGCGTTCAGATCGGCCATGAACTTCTCGAACTGTTCCAGGAGCCGGGGCGGGTAGGGGGACATCGCGGCATCGAGGCGGACGGCGAGCGGGCCGAAGAACTCGTCCGCCCGTTCCTGGATGTGCCCGCCGCTGCGCAGCGTCACGATGCGCCGGTCGGAGTGCTCGCGGGCGCGCGTGATGTGCCCTGCCGCTTCGAGGCGGTTCAGCAGCGCGGTGGTGGCGCCCGTGGACAGGGAGATCCGCTCGCTCAGCCGCGCCGGTGACAGGGGGGTGCCGCGCTCCTCGGCGGCGGCGATCTCCAGGACCGCGGTCGCGTCGGTGGAGTGCAGGCCCAGCCAGGCGGCGAAGCGCCGGCTGAGCTCGGCGTAGTGGCCGCCGTAGGTCCTCAGCGACTCCATCAGCCGCTCACGCTGCTCCGCGACGCCGTCGCGCACGGCTTCTTCCATGCCGAACCTCCACCCTTCTCTCCTGCCGCACGGTCCGCACGGTCACTCCTCTTTGACAACCTACCGTCGCCACTTTACCTTCATGGTGGAATTACTTCACCATGGAGGTATCTGGCATGCGCGACCCGTCCCCCACCCCTGACGAGACGACCGAGCCCTACAGGTGGCGATGGCTGATCCTGGTGGTGATGATCGTCGCGGAGGTCATGGACCTCCTGGACGCCTCGATCGTCAACGTCGCCGGACCGGACCTGGAGAGATCCCTCGGTGCCGGTTCCGTCGGACTGCAATGGGTGATCGGCGGCTACGGCCTCACCCTGGGCGCCGGGCTCGTGCTCGGCGGCCGGCTCGGCGACCGCTACGGCCGGCGCAGGATGTTCCTGATCGGCCTGGCGGCCTTCACCGCGACCTCCCTGCTGTGCGCGATCGCGCCGAACATCGAGTCGCTGATCGCCTTCCGCCTGCTGCAGGGAACCGCCGGAGCGATGCTGCTGCCCCAGGGCCTGGGTCTGCTGCGGGAGAACTTCTCCGGCCCCGAGCTCACCAAGGTCTTCGCGATCTTCGGACCCGTCCTGGGTCTGGGCGGCATCATCGGCCCGGTCCTGGGCGGCTTCCTCATCGAGGGCGACTTCTTCGGCCTGGGCTGGCGGTCGGTGTTCCTGATCAACCTGCCCATCGGAATCGCGGCCTTGATCGTCGCCGCGAAGTTCGTGCCCAAGAAGGCGGGCGACCGCACGATACGGGTCGACGTGACCGGCGCCGCCCTGGTCGTGGTGTCCTGTGCCCTGCTGGTGCTGCCGCTCAACCAGGGGCAGGAGGAGGGCTGGCCGCTGTGGACGTGGCTGTCCATGGCCGCCTCGGTGATCGGCTTCGCCCTCTTCGCCCTTCAGCAGCGCCGTACGGCCGCCGCGGGCCGCGAGCCGCTGGTGACCCCGGGCCTGCTGGGCAAGCCGGCCTTCACCGTCGGCCTCGGCGGCATCGCCCTGTTCTTCAGCGGACTGATCGGCACCCAGCTCGTCCTGACCCTGTTCCTCCAGATCGGCCGGCACTTCAGCGCCGGTGACGCGGGGCTGGGCAACCTGCCCCTCGCGGTGGGAACCGCGATCGGCGGCGCGGTCAGCGGCGCGTTCCTGGCCGACAAGATCGGCCGCAAGGTGCTCCAGATCGGACCGCTGGTCCAGCTGGCCGGCGCGGGCTTGCTGTGGTTCGAGCTGGACGGCCTCGATGCCGCCTCGTTCTCGATCTGGGACATCGTTCCCGGCGTGGTGGTGGCGGGGGTCGGCGCCGGCATGGTGATCGCCGCCCTGTTCAGCTTCATCCTGGCCGCGGTCGACGACGACGAGATCGGATCCGCCTCCGGTGTCCTGTCGGCCGTGCAGGCCATAGGCGGCTCCATCGGCGTCGCCGTCTTCGGCTCGGTGTTCTTCGCCCAGGCCAAGACCGGTGACTTCACCGGCGGATTCCACCGCGCGCTGATCGTCCAGGCGTGCCTGCTGACGGCGTTCCTCGCGATCACCTTCCTGCTGCCCAAGAAGGGCCGCCCCGACGAGGAGCAGCACGGCACCACCACCGAGCCCGCCACCGGTTTCGATGCGAAGCAGCACCTCGCCGTGTGAAACACGGCCGGCGGGAAAAGGCAGGAGCCCCGTCGACTCTGCTCGCGCAGAGAAGACAGGGCTCCTTGGGTACTGCATATCCAACCGCGATTGGTTGGCCCAGGCGACTAGGCCGGGGTGACGTTCTCCGCCTGCGGGCCCTTCGGACCCTGGGTGACGTCGAAGTTCACCAGCTGGTTCTCCTCAAGGGAGCGGAAGCCGGCGGCGTTGATCGCGGAGTAGTGGACGAAGACATCCGGGCCGCCGCCGTCCTGGGCGATGAAGCCGAAGCCCTTTTCAGCGTTGAACCACTTGACGGTTCCGGTAGCCATGAGCCCTCCTATGGGCCAAAGGGTCGCCCTGCTCCAGAACCTGCTAAGAAGTCTGAAAACTACAAAAGCCTGCGGGTCACATTCTCCGCAGGCCTCGTACTGCAAGGGAAACCAAACTGCAACTTGCGTCGAGCCTAGCACGCACATCCCGGCCGAGACCAGAGGGAAAGATCACGTCACTCGGACGTTTGAGACCCGCCAGACGGCTGACGGAGACGCGGGGGCTAGTCTCGCGATGTGGACGCCTATCGCAGCCGGCCCCGTGTCGGCCACATTCAGTTCCTGAACTGCCTGCCCCTCTACTGGGGGCTGGCCAGAACCGGCACGCTGCTGGACCTGGAGCTGACCAAGGACACCCCGGAGAAGCTCAGCGCGAGCCTCGTCCAGGGCGGCTTGGACATCGGTCCCATCACCCTCGTGGAGTTCCTCCGCAACGCGGACGACCTCGTCGCCTTCCCCGACCTCGCGGTCGGCTGCGACGGCCCCGTCATGTCCTGCGTGATCGTCTCGCAGGTCCCCCTGGACCAGCTGGACGGCGCCCGCGTCGCTCTGGGATCCACCTCGAGAACGTCCGTACGCCTGGCCCAGCTGCTGCTCGCGGAGAAGTACGGCGTACGGCCCGACTACTACACCTGCCCGCCCGACCTGGGCCTGATGATGCAGGAGGCGGACGCGGCGGTGCTGATCGGCGACGCCGCGCTGCGGGCCTCGCTGCACGACGCGCCCCGGCTCGGGCTCACCGTCCACGACCTGGGGGCGATGTGGAAGGAGTGGACCGGACTGCCGTTCGTCTTCGCC
Source organism: Streptomyces tatrensis (assembly GCF_049310065.1). Taxonomy (NCBI): domain Bacteria; kingdom Bacillati; phylum Actinomycetota; class Actinomycetes; order Kitasatosporales; family Streptomycetaceae; genus Streptomyces; species Streptomyces tatrensis. Next base: position 5,576,750 of record NZ_JBMDLB010000011.1, read on the forward strand.
GTCTGGGCCGCCCGCAAGGAGTACCTGGAGCGCGAGCCGGAGGTCGTGCGGAAGGTCCACGAGGCCTTCCTCGCCTCCCGGGACGTCTCCCTGGAGGAGGTCGGCAAGGTGGCCGAGCAGGCGGCCCGCTGGGAGGCCTTCGACGCGGAACTCCTGGAGCGCTACTTCACGACGCTCGACTTCCGCTTCGGCCCCGACCAACTGGCCGGCGTACGTGAATTCGCGCGGCGCACGGGACTCACGACGGGCTATGCGCCCGATGTGAACGTGGAGCTCCTGCCGGTGGCCGTGCCGGGTCATTAGTGCGGCTTATGAGGGTATTCGCCTTCCGCCTTTCCGCGGAGCGGAATGGAGCGGAGCGGGAAGGCGAATACCCGCCGTTCACCGGGAATGCGTTCTCCTTTCACCGTCCCCCGATACCGCTCGATCCCGCTCCGGTGCGGGCGTGCGTGCGGGGCCTCGCGGGGACACGATGAAGGGGGCGACGGGGAGCCCGGGCGGCGGTCGCGAGCGTGCTCACCCAGGGGGCCATCGGAGTTCCGCCATGACCACACGCACAGTCGGCCGGGACATCACGGTCCTCGGCGACGCCCTCGAAGTGCCCGGCATCGGCTTCATCCCGGTCAACGCCTTCGTCCTGCACGCCCGGGAGCCCGTGGTCGTCGACACCGGCCTCGGCCTGCCCGACCGGGACTTCCTGACGACCCTGTCCGAGGCCGTCGACCCCGCCGACGTGCGGTGGATCTGGCTGACGCACCCGGACCGGGACCACACCGGCGGGATCTTCGCCCTGCTGGAGGCCGCCCCCGAGGCCCGCGTGGTGACCACCTTCCTCGGTGCGGGCGAGATGACCACGGAGCGCCCGCTTCCGATGGACCGGGTCTACTTCCTCAACCCCGGCGGGCGGCTCGACGTCGGCGACCGCTCCCTCACCGCCTTCCGGCCGCCCCTCTTCGACAACCCCGCGACCGTGGGCTTCTACGACGACCGGTCGCGGGCCTGCTTCAGCTCCGACTGCTTCGGCTCCCCCCTCCCGGACGGCGAGCTCGCGGCCGGCGGCGACGCCGGGGCGGTCGGGCCCGAGGACCTGCGGGCCGGCCAGCTGTTCTGGGCTTCGGTGGACAGCCCCTGGGCGTCGGTCGCCGACCGGGAGAAGTTCCTCGCCACGGTCCGGCCGCTCAGGGAGATGGACCCCGAGCTCGTGCTCTCCACCCACCTGCCGCCGGCCGCCGGGATCGGGCTCATCGCCCGGATGCTCGACACGGTGGGCCTCGCCCCCGGCCTCGACCCCTTCGTGGGCCCGGACCAGCAGGCCCTGGAACAGATGCTCGCCGGCTTCGAACCGGCCGCGGGTGCGGTGGCCGCGGCCTGAGCTGAAACGCGCCCTGCGGGGCCGTCCCCTACCCGCCCTTCGCCCGTTCCCCGGGCTCTGCCCGGACCCGGTCCTCAAACGCCGGACGGGCTGAAAGATCGCCTCAAACGCCGGCGGGGCTGGATTTATCCAGCCCCGCCGGCGTTTGAGGCGCGGGGTCCGGGGCGGAGCCCCGGGGAACGGGCGAAGGGCGGGTAGGGGACAACCACCCCTGCTACCGTCCATCGCCAAGATGCGGCAGGGCGGGGGCGAGAACGCATGGGCATTACGGGGTTCGTGGCCGGGGTCACGCTCTGGGGCACGCTGGCCGGCCTTCTGCTGCCCCGCGCCGTCTACCGCCTCGCGGTCGAGGCGGGCCTGCCCCGGCGCTCGGCCTGCCCGGCGGGGCATCCGCTGACCGGCCCGGCCCGCGGCTGGCTCGGCCTCCCGGTCTGCCCCCGGTGCGCACCCCCCGCGCCGAGCGCCCGGAACCGCCGGCGCGGGGGCTTCGCGCCCGCCGGCGGGGCCGTCCTCGCGACCATCCTGGTGTGCCTCGCGCTCGGGGCCGGGGTGGGGGCGCGGCCCGAGCTGGCCGTCTGGCTGCTGCTGGCGCCCTTCACCGTGCTGCTCTGCCTCGTGGACCGGGCCGTGCACCGGCTGCCCGACGTACTGACCCTCCCGCTGGCCGCCGGGACCGCCGTGGCCCTCGGAGCGGCCGCCCGGGCCGGGGGAGCCGGCGGCTCCTGGACGCGCGCCCTGCTCGGCGGGCTCGTCCTCGGCGGCGTCTACCTCCTCCTCTTCTTCATCAACCCGCGCGGCATGGGCTTCGGCGACGTCAAACTCGCGCTCGTCGTGGGGCAGGTGCTCGGCTGGTACGGGTGGCCCGTGCTCTTCGCCGGAACCTTCGCCGCGTTCCTCGGGGGCGCCGCGCACGGCCTCGCCCTGATCGCCCTGCGCCGGGCGGACCGCGGCAGCCCGATCCCCTTCGGCCCGTTCATGGCGGGCGGCGCCCTCGCGGGCGTGGTCTGGGCGGGACTCGGCCTCGGCGGCGCGGCGGGTCTGTGATCGCCTCCGGGCGCCGCTGAGCAGGGTCCCCGTGCGCCCGGCAGGGGGCCACGGCGGGGGAGGGGGCGGCTGGCGTAGGCTGGATCGGTCCGGCACCTTGACACAGCCGAACGCCAGCCGAACGACACAGCCGAAAGGTGACGCACCGGTGACCGACCAGGCCGCTCTCCAGTCAGTCCTCGACCGAGCCGCCGCTGGGGGCCGGATCACCAAGGAAGAGGCGCTCGACCTCTACCGCCACGCGCCGCTGCACGCGCTGGGCCAGGCCGCCGACGCGGCCCGCCGGCTGCGCTACGCCGGTACCGAGCACATCGCGACGTACATCATCGAGCGCAACATCAACTACACCAACGTGTGCGTGACGGCGTGCAAGTTCTGCGCCTTCTACGCGGCCCCCAAGGACGTGAAGAAGGGCTGGTCCCGCGACCTCGACGACATCCTGCGCCGCTGCGCGGAGACCGTCGAGCTGGGCGGCACCCAGATCATGTTCCAGGGCGGCCACCACCCGGACTACGGCGTCGAGTACTACGAGCACCACTTCTCCGCCATCAAGCAGGCCTTCCCGCAGCTGGTCATCCACTCCCTCGGCGCGTCCGAGGTCGACCACATGGCCCGGATCTCCAAGGTGTCGGCGGAGGAAGCGATCCAGCGCATCCACGCCGCCGGCCTCGACTCCTTCGCGGGCGCCGGCGCCGAGCTGCTCCCCGAGCGGCCGCGCAAGGCGATCGCCCCGCTCAAGGAGTCCGGCGAGCGCTGGCTGGAGATCATGGAGATCGCCCACAAGCTGGGCGTGGAGTCCACCTCCACGATGCTGATGGGCACCGGCGAGACCAACGCCGAGCGCATCGAGCACATCGCGATGATCCGGGACACGCAGGACCGCACCGGCGGCTTCCGCGCCTTCATCCCGTACACGTACCAGCCCGAGAACAACCACCTCAAGGGCCGGACCCAGGCGACCGTCTTCGAGTACCTGCGCATGATCGCCATCGCGCGGCTCTTCCTCGACAACGTCGCCCACATCCAGGGCTCCTGGCTCACCGTCGGCAAGGAGGCGGGCCAGCTCTCCCTGCACTACGGCGCCGACGACCTCGGTTCGATCATGCTGGAGGAGAACGTGGTCTCCTCGGCCGGTGCCAAGCACCGCTCCAACCGCATGGAGATCATCGACCTCATCCGCAAGGCGGGCCGCGTCCCGGCGCAGCGCGCCACGACGTACGAGCACCTCCTCGTGCACGAGGACCCGGCGAACGACCCGGTCGACGACCGCGTGGTCTCGCACATCTCCTCCACCGCCATCGAGGGCGGCACGGCCCACCCCGAGCTGAAGCTCATCTCCTCGAACTGAGCGCCCGTGCTGACGATCCACACCGCCGAACTCCTCGTGACCGGGCCCTCCGGTCGGGGCCCCGCGCCGCTGCCCGGCGGCGCGGTCCTGGTCGAGGGCGACCGCATCGCCCGGGTGGGCCCGTACGAGGAGCTCGCCGCGGCCTACCCGCACGCGCGCGCCCGCAGCTGGCCCGGGGTGCTGACCCCGGGGCTGCTGGTGCGCGGCGGCGACGAGCTGCTGGAGCGCACGTACTACCCGGACGACCCGTACGAGATCACCGAGCTCGGGGCCGAACCGATCAGCGGCGCCGCGGCGTTGGCGGACCTGAAGATGACGGAGCCGCGCTGGGGCAGCAGCGCGCGGCGCGGTACGCAGAAGCTGCTCGCCCGCGGGGTGGTCGCGGTGGCGGGCCGCTTCACCGTCCCGGCCGTCCGGACGGCCGTGGTCCGCTCCGGGCTCACCGTCGTTCCGCCCGCTCCCTACGAGGGGCCGGCCTCCCTGGACCCGCTCGCCGGCCGGACCGCGGCCGAGGAGGCCTTCCACGGAGTCCTGGAGCCGGGCGCCCCGGCCCGGTTCGCGGTGTTCGCGGTGGCCGGTCCGGCGGAGCTGCTGGTGGAGGGCCCGACGAGCTGCGTGGCCACGGTCATCGGCGGCAGGCTGCTCCACCGCCGACGCTGAGCCCGGCGGCATCCGTCTGGGTGAGGGCGGACAGGAGACAGACCTGGAGGCGGCTGAGCCCGCCCAGCTTCTCGCGGATGTTGGACACGTGGAATTTGACGGTGCCGACGGACAGGCGGAGCTTCTCCGCCAGCTCCGAGTTGCTCGCGCCCGTGCATAAATTCATGAATACGACCGACTCTTGGCGCGTGAGCTGAATTTCTTCCTGAGGTCCGGAGTCGGTCCCGGAGCCGGCCCCCGACTCCGGCCCGGACCCCGGCCTGGACTGGAACCGGCTGGGCAGACAGATGGTCATGCCGTTGTCGATTTCCATGATCCCCCCCGGGATGTTTCGATCGATTTTTCATTGTAACTGCACGGCTGGAGAGGGGAATGGCGGGATTCGGTCAGAACTGTGACGATCCGGTGGGGACGGTCGATCACGGGACGAGAGGCCCCCTCACGTAATTCCCGCGCGAGTCGAACGGCCAGGCGTTCGACCGGCATCCCAGCAGCCCTTTGAGCTGCTGCATCATCGCCGGAGCGGGCAGCCCCGGGCCGGGGCAGGTCTCGTGGCCGCGGCCCAGTTCGTGGCCCACCTCGTGGTTGACGATCAGCGCCCGGTACTCGGCGGGCGGACCGTCGAACTGGGGAGAACCGAGCTGCCAGCGCCGGAGGTTGACGACCACCTGGTGCCCGCTGCGGCAGTTCGCCTCCCCCTTCAGCTCCGGGGTCACCACCTGGCAGAGCCGGTCCGTGGTGGCCGGGGTGGCGATGCGCACCGTGAACTCCACCGGGCCGGACCCGGTCAACCGGAACCCGTACCGCGGGTCGCGGGTCCAGCCGCGCGGGTCGCCGAGCACGGCGTCCACCGCGCGGGCGGCCTCGTCCGGATCGACGCCGGAGCCGTCCTCGGCCTCGACGCGGTAGCGCCGTACCGGTCCGGAACCGTGGCGGGGGCCGGAGACGGTGGAGGCCCGGAAGGTGCCGGGGCCCCGCTCCGGGACGGCCGGAGGGCTCGGGGCGGGGGTGGCGGAGGGGCTCGGGGCGGGCGTCGGCGAGGGCGTCGGCGGCGTCGGTGAGGGGGAAGCCGTGGGCGGGGGCGCGGGGTCGAGCGGGGCCGTCTGCCCGGACGGCGGGGGCTGCGGCGCGGAGAGGTCCGCGCGGGGTGCGGACACCTGGGGCAGGAGCCCCGCCACGGCCGCCGCGACGGCGGCACCCGAGCAGAGCACGAGCGGCAGCACCAGCCGTGCGGACCGGCTGCGGGCGGAGCGGTGTTTCGTCATGTCGGAGCCGAGTCGGTTCGTGTCGCGTCGGGGATCAGGCGGACGTGAGCTGGGCGGCGAGTCGCATCCGCTCCTCCAACTGCGTCTTGGCCAGCGCCAGTACCTCGGCGTTCTGCTCGATCAGCCGCTTCTGGTAGGCGACTTCGACCGCGAACCAGATGCCCACCAGATTGGTGCGCTGCTTGCAGGCCACGTCCTGCTGCGCGGCGGTGACCGCCTGCGGAGATCCGAGGGTGGCGTCGTTGAATCCCAGTTCGGGGCTGACCGGATTGTCGGTCCGGTAGCCCTTTTCGGCCATGCAGGCGGACCATTCCTTGATCGCCTTTTCGACCCGGCTGTCCTGCCGGGAGCGCCCGTAGGCGTCGAATCCGAAGTTCTGCGGGACCATGATGTCGACCGAGTTCTTCACCGGGGCGTAGAGCTTGAGGAAGGATTCCCGCATGCAGCCGCCCGACGGCACCTTCTTTCCGTCGACGGTGAGGGAACCCAGACCCGATTTCTCGGATTCCTCCTGGCTCATGGGGATGGGTTTCGCGGGATCCACCTGTTCCTCGCCGTGCAGGAAGAGCTTCTCGTTCGGCCCGAGCTGCTTCGCCGCCGGCTTGGGCGGGCGGTTCTCCAGCGCCGGGTTGTTGTAGCCGTAGCGGGCGGCGACCGTGGCGTCGGACAGCCCGTAACGCCTGCTCTCGTCGCGCGGCTGCGCCACGGACCCGGCGCGCGGGGACTCGTACCGGAACCCGTAGCGCTGCATGCACTGGTCGACCAGTTTGTCCTGGGCCTTCGTCAGCTGGGAGTTCTGCTCCCCGGTCGGTACGTACGCGTCGAGCGGGAAGCGGAGGTCGGCGCTGGCCAGCACGGTGGTGACGGCGCCGGTCGAGGGCTCCTCGGCGGACGAGCCGCCGCCCGGGTCCGAGCCGCCGCACCCCGCGAGGGCCAGGGGTAACAAGGCGACGCCGAGGGGTCGCAGCAGGCGGCGGGGGAAGGGCATGACGGCTCCGGTGGGAGATGAGACGATGTGGGCGCGCCGCTCCGCCCGATGGTTGCGGGCGGAGCGGCGCTCGTGCTGCACAGGGTGAAGAGGTGTCAGCGGACCCAGTACGCCGAGGAGATGGCGTTCTTGAAGGTGGCGCTGGCGTTGCCCGCGTAGCCCGCGGGGATGGTCCCGTGGGAGCCGCCGCGGTACCAGTCGGTGTAGACGTCCCAGGTGAACGAGTCCAGATTGCGGTAGGACTCCGTCCAGTCGTTGGTGGTGTGACCCGCGCAGGACTGCGAGCCCTTGAAGTAGTCGTTGGCGAAGTTGACGTCGTCGAGGACGAGGTCGAACACCGAGTTGCCCTGGTTCTGGAAGCAGAAGAGACCGAACTCGCCGGACGTGATCCAGCCGTCCTTCTCGGCGGCGGTGGCCGAGCCGAGCGAGAGGCCTACGGCGGACAGTGCGAGTGCTGCTGTGACGGCGGCGCGCATGACGATGCGAGAACGCATGGCTGTGCCTTTCCGTGAGGAGCGTTGACAGCGTCGGTACCCGGACGGGGTGCCTGCAGACACCGGATCCGGCAGGTGATGGGCCCATCGGACGGGCTGAAGTCAACGGGGTCCCGGCCACCCGGACAACTAGCCTTCGGGCCAGTTACGTCTGGGGTGGGTGGCTCCTACGGTGTAAGCGGAGGCGCCCTGTTGCCGTACGGCGCCCGCTCCGGAGCCGGCTCGCGGCGGGAGCGTACGAAGGGGTCGATTCCTGTGTCATCTCCACGCGTCCGGTCCGCGTCCGCGCCGGTGCTGCTGTCCCTGGCGTCCCTGATGTCGGCGGTGCTCCTGCTGTCCGGCTGCTCGGGGGGCGAGTCGGACGGCCGGGCCGCCGCCCCGCCGTCCGGCGCCGCCACTGGTACGGGTACGGGTACGGGTACGCCGACGGCCGCCGCACCCGCGCCGACCGGCAAGGACGCCGCCGATCCCAAGCAGGCGGCGTTCTTCGCCTGCCTCAAGGACCAGGGGCTGCCGATGAAGGACACCCCCTCGGGGGTGCAGGTCGTGGATCCGGCCAAGGCCGACCCCGCCAAGGTCCGGGAGGCCGAGAAGGCCTGCGCGGCCAAGCGCGTGCGGCCCCCGGTGGACGCGGCGACGCTCGCCAAGGCGAAGGAGTTCGCCGCGTGCATGCGCGCGAACGGGGCCGCGGACTTCCCCGACCCCGACCCGGTCACGGGTGACTCCGAGGTCGACGCCGGGCTCAAGACGGACCCGAAGGCGGCTGCCGCCCTCCTCAAGTGCGCGGACAAGGCCCCGGCGGGTTCGTCCTCGGGCGTGGTGGGTGGATGAGCGCGAAGCACCGTAGGTGGGTCTTCGCGGTGGCGGGAGGGGCGGTCCTGCTCGCGGGCGCCGGAGTCGGCGCCTCGGCGCTGATCAAGTCCCCCGCGCAGGTGGCGGCCGACGCGGGGCCGCCCCCGATGGACGTCCTGGTGGCCCGGGTCGAGAAGCGGGTGCTGCGCGACACCGTCATCCTGCGCGGCACCGCGACCGCCACCCAGACCGTGCAGGTCACACCGACCGCGCGGGCCGAGGGCGGGGCGGCGCCGGTGGTCACCAAGGTGGCGGCCACCGCGGGGAGTCCGGTGGACGCGGGGCGGGTCCTGCTGGAGGTATCGGGGCGGCCGGTGTTCGTACTGCCGGGCAAGCTGCCCGTGTACCGGGACCTCAAGCCGGGGGCCACCGGGGAGGACGTCAGGCAGCTCCAGCAGGCGCTGGCCGGGCGGGGGCACCCGACGGGCGGCGACAAGGCCGGGACCTTCGGGGCCGGCACGAAAACGGCACTCACCGCCTTCTACCGCTCGATCGGCTACGACGCGCTGCCCGCGCTCGCCGACGGCGGCGAGGCGGTGGAGGCCGCGGAGGAAGCGGTGACGGCGGCCCGGCGGGCGCTGGAGGACGTACGGGCGGGGGCCGGGGCCGGAGCGGGGGAGGGAAAGCCCGCCGGCTCGGCCGCGAACCCCCCGGCCGCGAACGCCTCCCTCGTGGAGTCCGGGGCCGGTTCGAACCCGGGGTCCTCGCGCGCCGTCCGTCGGGCCGAGGAGGACCTGGCCAAGGCGCGGCGCAAGCTCACCGAGGCGCAGGAGGTCGCGGGGCCGATGCTCCCGGCCGGCGAGGTCGTCTTCCTGGAGGGCTTCCCCGCGCGGATCACCACGGTGAACACCCGCGTCGGCTCCGCGGCCACCGGTCCCGCACTGACGCTGTCCGCGGGGGCGCTCGTGGTGCGGGGGCAACTCCAGGAACACCAGAAGGGCTTGGTCCGGGCGGGCCAGCGCGTGGAGATCCGGTCCGAGGTCAGCGGGGTGACGGCCACGGCCAAGGTCACCTCGGTCGCCGACACGGCCGCGGCCCCGCCCGCGCAGCCGCAGGGCGGGACCGGGGACGGCCAGCAGCAGGCCCCGGCGGGAACGCCGGGCTACGCCATGGTCGTGGAGCCCGACAGCCCGCTGGACCCCGCGCTCGCGGGACAGGACGTACGGCTGACCGTGGAGGCGGCGGCCACCTCCGGCGACGCGCTGGTGGTCCCGGTGAGCGCGGTCTCCGCGGGCGCGGACGGGCGCACCAGCGTGTCCGTCGTCGACTCCGCGGGGAAGCGGCGACAGGTGGAGGTCCAGGCGGGCACGACGGGCGACGGCTACGTGGAGGTGAAGCCGACCACGACCGGCGCACTCTCCGAGGGGGACAACGTCGTCACCGGCGTCAACCCGGGCCTGAGCAGGGGCGGCGGAGGAAAGACGCCGTGACCCCGACGGGGGAGGAGGCGGGACCGGAGCCGGGGCCGGGGCCGGAGCCGGAGCCGGAGCCGGAGCTGGAGCGCCGTACCGGTGGCCCGGATGCGGCCGTCATCGAGTTTCGGGGTGTCGGGCTCGCCTACCCGGGGCCGCCGCCCGTCGTCGCGCTCACGGGGTGCGATCTGGTGGTGCGCAGCGGTGAGTTCGTCACCGTCGTCGGGCCCTCCGGGTCGGGCAAGTCCACGTTCCTCAACATCGCCGGGCTGCTCGACGCCCCCACCGCCGGTACGTACCTGCTGGACGGGGTGGACACCGGAGCGCTCGGGGACAGCGGCCGGGCGGCGCTGCGGGGCCGCCGCATCGGGTTCGTCTTCCAGTCCTTCCACCTCCTCTCCCACCGCTCCGCCCTGGAGAACGTGGCCCTCGCCATGCTCTACAACGGCTTCCCCCGCCGGGAACGCGAACCGCGCGCCCGCGAAGCCCTCCTGCGGGTCGGCCTCGGGCACCGCGTCGACGCCCTGCCCACCCGCCTCTCCGGCGGCGAACGGCAGCGCGTCGCCATCGCCCGGGCCCTGGTGACCCGCCCCTCGCTGCTGCTCTGCGACGAGCCGACCGGCAATCTGGACACGGAGAACGCGGGAACGGTGCTGGCACTCCTCGACGAACTGCACGCGGACGGGATGACCGTCCTGGTGATCACCCACGATCCCGAGGTGGCGGCCAGAGGAGGCCGTACGGTCCGCATCCGCGACGGCGTGCTCGCCGAGGACCGGCCGCCGGTCGCGGGGGCGGCGGTATGAGGCTCCTGCCGCGGAGGCCGCTGAAGCCGCCGCGCCGCCTCCCCCCGCCCGAGCGGCCCACCCGCCTCGCACCGCGGGACATCCTCGGCGAGGCCTTCGCCGGGCTGGTGCAGCGGCCCGCCCGCTCGGCGCTGACCGCGCTGGGCACCGTACTCGGCGTCGGATCCTTCGTCGCCATCCTCGGCCTGACGGCCACGACCTCCTCCCAGATCGACGCCCGCTTCAGCGTGCTCGGCGCCACCGAGGTCACCGTCGAGGACGTGGCCCGCAGCCAGGACCAGTTCGCCGGCCCCGGCTTCCCCGCCGACGCCGACGAACGCACCGAACGGCTGGGCGGGGTCCGCGACGCGGGCGTCTACTACACCGTCCGGCTGCCCGCCGACGGGACCGTCCGCGCGGCCCCGGTCGGCGGCGCCGCCCGCGGCGAGAAGATCGACGTCGTCGCCGCCTCACCGGGCGCCCTGCGCGCCGCCGTTCCCCGGATCGACCGGGGGCGGCTCTACGACGCCTACCACTCCCGCACCCGGCAGCGGGTCGCCGTCCTGGGCGCGGCCGTCGCCTCCCGGCTCGGCATCACCACGCTGGACACCGCGCCCGCCGTGTTCATCGGGGACGAACCCTTCACCGTGGTGGGGATCATCGGCGACGTGGAGCGCAAGGCGGACCTGCTCCTGTCCGTCGTGGTCCCGCGCAGCACCGCCGAGGAGATCTGGGGACCCCCGCAGGGCGACGGCGCCCGCATGCTCATCGCCACCGAACTCGGCGCGGCCCAGCAGGTGGCCCGGCTCGCCCCTACGGCGCTGCGCCCCGACCATCCCGAGTACCTGAAGGCCGTGGCCCCGCCGGACCCGCGCTCGCTGCGCACCAACGTCTCCTCGGACCTGGGCCGGCTCTTCCTGATCCTGGCCGGGATCTGCCTGATCATCGGCGCCGTGGGCATCGCGAACACGACGCTGGTCGCCGTCCTGGAGCGCACCGGGGAGATCGGCCTGCGCCGGGCCCTGGGGGCGCGGGGCCGGCACATCAGCGGCCAGTTCCTCGCCGAGTCGGGCGCGCTGGGCGCACTCGGCGGCCTGGTGGGGACCTCGCTGGGCTGCGTGACGGTGGTGCTCGTGGCGGTGTTCCGCGACTGGACCCCGGTGATCCACCCGGCGACCGTGCTCGCCGCCCCCGCGATCGGCCTGCTGACCGGCCTCCTGGCCGGCCTGTACCCGGCGTGGCGGGCCTCCCGCGTCGAACCGGCGGAGGCCCTGCGCCGGTGAGGCCGGCCCGGCCGGGCGGGCAGGCGGGCCGGCAGTCGGGCGGCCGGGCGGCCGGGTGCGGTGCCCGGGGGCCTGCGAGAATGGCGGGGCGGTCCGCAGCACGGACCCTGCCGAACCGTTCAACCGTTCAACCGCTCGCCGAACCATTCGCACCGCACCCGAGGGGCCCACGCCAGTGACATCCGCTTCCCTGGACAAGCAGCCGCACGAAGTCGCCTCCATGTTCGACGGCGTGGCGGCGAACTACGACCTCACCAACGACGTCCTCTCCCTCGGGCAGGCCCGCCTGTGGCGCAAGGAAGTCGCCAAGGCGGTCGGCGCGCGCCCCGGGCAGCTCGTCCTCGACCTGGCCGCCGGCACGGCCACGTCCTCGCTGCCCTTCGCCGCGAGCGGTGCGTACGTCGTGCCCTGCGACTTCTCCCTCGGCATGCTCCGCGAGGGCAAGAAGCGCAACCCCTGGCTCCCCCTGACGGCGGGCGACGCGACGAAGCTGCCCTTCAAGGACGACTCCTTCGACACCGTCACCATCTCCTTCGGCCTGCGCAACGTCCAGGACACCGACGCCGCGCTGCGCGAGCTGTACCGGGTCACGAAGCCCGGCGGCCAGGTCGTGATCTGCGAGTTCTCGCAGCCCACCTGGGCCCCCTTCCGGACCGTGTACACCGAGTACCTGATGCGCGCGATGCCGCCGGTCGCCCGCGCGGTCTCCTCCAACCCCGACGCGTACGTCTACCTCGCCGACTCCATCCGCGCCTGGCCCGACCAGCCGGCGCTGGCCACGCTCCTGCAGAAGGCCGGCTGGTCCAAGGTGGCCTGGCGCAACCTGAGCGGCGGCATCGTGGCCCTGCACCGCGGCACCAAGCACGCGTAGTACGGGACCCGGGACCCCTCCGATGGACTACCAGGCACTGCTGGAACAGGTCGCCACCGACATCGCCCCGCTGATCGGCAGCGGCACCACCGCCGAGTACATCCCGGCGCTGGCGTCCGTGGACCCGCGGCAGTTCGGGATGGCCATCGCCGATCTCGACGGCAACGTCTTCGGGGTCGGCGACTGGCAGACGCCGTTCTCCACGCAGTCCATCACCAAGGTCTTCGCGCTGGCCCTCGCGCTCGCCGAGGGCGGCGACAGCCTGTGGGAGCGGGTGGGCCGGGAACCCTCCGGCAACCCGTTCAACTCCCTCGTGCAGCTGGAGTACGAGAACGGCATCCCGCGCAACCCCTTCATCAACGCGGGCGCGCTCGTCGTCACCGACCGGCTCCAGACACTGACGGGCGACGCGAGCAGCGAACTGCTGGACTTCCTCCGCGAGGAGAGCCAGAACCCGGACGTCGCCTTCGACGCGGGGGTCGCCGCCTCCGAGCAGGAACACGGGGACCGCAACGCAGCCCTGGCCCACTTCATGGCCGCCTACGGGAACATCGACAACCCGGTGCCGATGCTGCTGGAGCACTACTTCTGGCAGTGCTCCATCGAGATGAGCTGCGCCGACCTGGCCCGCGCCGGCCGCTTCCTGGCCCGGCACGGACTGCGCGCCGACGGCTCCCGTCTCCTCACCCGCAGCGAGGCGAAGCAGGTCAACGCGGTGATGCTGACGTGTGGGACGTACGACGCGGCGGGGGAGTTCGCCTACCGGGTGGGCCTGCCCGGCAAGAGCGGCGTCGGCGGCGGCATCGTCGCGGTCGTCCCCGGAGCGTGCACGCTGGCCGCGTGGAGCCCCGGCCTCGACGCCCAGGGCAACTCGGTGGCCGCGGTGGCCGCCCTGGACCGCTTCACAACCCTGACGGGCCTTTCGGTTTTCTAACGCGCCGCTCGCGCGGTGCGGCCCCTTGAGGGCCTTACCGGCTTCGCGGCGCTGTGCCGGATTCCGTCCGGCGGTGGCTGGTCGGCGCGCCCGCTCCTGCCGCCGGGGGGCGGGGGCCGGTGGGCGGGTGCGGCTGGGTGTGCCCTGCGGGGCGAGTTCCCCTACCCGCCCTTCGCCCGTTCCCCGGGGCTGCGCCCCGGACCCGTTGCCGCGTGCGGCGCCGTTGCCGGGGGCCGGCCCCGGACCCCCGCGCCTCAAACGCCGGCGAGGCTGGATATGGCTGCCTCTGTGCAGCGCAGCGCACGGTGCCGCTGCGCTCCGTCCCGAGCGCTGCGGATGCCGTGCTGCGCAGGACGCGCTGCGCACACGTACTGAGCCAACGTGCTGCGCAAACGTATTGAGCCAACGTGCTGCGCATGCGTGCTGCGCAAGCTGTGCTGCGCACACGCCCAATCCAGCGCCGGCCAAAATCCAGCCCCTCCGGCGTTTGAGGAGCGGGGTCTGGGGCGGGGCCCCAGGGGGTCTGGGCGCAGCCCGGTACCGGGCTCCCGGGCTGCGCCCGGGGACACACCCAGCCCCGCCGGCGTTTGAGGCGCGGGTCAGGGCAGAGCCCTGGGAACGGTGGAAGGGCGGGTAGGGGACTTCGCCCCGCGCAGCGGCAAGGGGTGCTGCGGGGACTTCGCCCCGTGCAGCGGCAAGGGGCGCAGCCGGGACCTACGCTCCGCGTAGCGGCGAGGGTTGCTGCGGGGAGTCCGCCCCGCGCAGCGGCAGGGTAGCCCCGCGCAGCGGGGGGTTACTCGGGGGCGAGGGGCAGCGCGTAGCGGCGGGCGATGCGGGGGCCGCCCGGGATCGGGAAGCGGTCGGCCAGGGTCATGCCCAAGCGCTCCGCCACCGCGATCGAGCGGACATTCGCATCGTCGATCATCGCCACCACATCCGAAACCCCAGCCCCCCGCACCCGCTCCAGCGAAGCCAGCGCAGCGGCATACGCATAGCCCCGCCCCCACGCGGAGCGACCGAGCCGCCACCCGATCTCGATCTCCCCGACCGGCCCCCACGGCTTCGACTCCGGCCACGGCTGCGCCCCGGTGAAGCCGAGCACCTCCCCGTCCCCGTCCAGCAGGGTCCACAGGCAGAAGCCGAGCCGTGCGTCGTGCATCCGCTGTCGCGCGGTGATTTCCTCGTAGAAGGAGAGCTCGGCCGGACCGCCGAGGAACTCCATGACGTCGGGGTCGCGGAAGACCCGGTGCCAGGCGTGCGCGTCCTCGTCCGTGGGCACACGGAGCTGGACGACGGGGAGCGGCCGGGTCGGCGTGGTGGTCACAGGGGGCAGCCCTTCGGATCGCGATCTCTCTCGCTGCATAGACTGCACGTGTTCTTGTGCCGTTGGGCACCCTTATCGAGTTATCGAGCCTTCGGGAGACCCGCCGTGACCGAGCCCCTCTCCGAGCACTCCGCGGACGTGATCGTCGTCGGAGCCGGGCCCGCCGGCTCGACGACCGCCTATTACCTGGCCAAGGCCGGACTTGACGTCCTGCTCCTGGAGAAGACGGCGTTCCCGCGCGAGAAGGTCTGCGGTGACGGTCTGACGCCGCGCGCCACGAAGCAGTTGGTGTCGATGGGCATCGACATCTCCGAAGAGGCCGGCTGGCTGCGCAACAAGGGCCTGCGGATCATCGGCGGCGGCCAGCGGCTCCAGCTGGACTGGCCCGAGCTGGCCTCCTTCCCCGACTACGGACTCGTCCGCAAGCGCGACGACTTCGACGAGACCCTGGCCCGCCAGGCGCAGAAGGCCGGCGCCCGGCTGTACGAGCGCTGCAACGTCGGCGAGCCCGTACGCGACCCCCGCACCGGGCACATCACCGGTGTGAAGGCGAAGCTGGGCGAGGAGAAGACCGAGGTCACCTTCAAGGCCCCGCTGGTCGTCGCGGCCGACGGCAACTCTTCGCGGCTCTCCCTGGCGATGGGGCTGCACCGCCGCGAGGACCGCCCGATGGGCGTGGCCGTGCGCACGTACTTCACCTCGCCCCGCCACGACGACGACTACCTGGAGTCCTGGCTGGAGCTGTGGGACCGGCGCGGCGCCGAGGACCGTCTCCTCCCCGGCTACGGCTGGATCTTCGGCATGGGCGACGGCACCTCCAACGTCGGCCTCGGCATCCTCAACTCCTCCTCCGCCTTCAAGGAGCTGGACTGGCGCGAGGTCCTCAAGGCCTGGTGCGCCTCGATGCCGGAGGACTGGGGCTACACCCCCGAGAACATGACGCAGCCCATCCGCGGCGCGGCCCTGCCGATGGCCTTCAACCGCCAGCCGCATTACACCAAGGGGCTGCTGCTCGTCGGTGACGCGGGCGGGCTCGTCAACCCGTTCAACGGCGAGGGCATCGCCTATGCGATGGAGTCGGGCCAGATCGCCGCCGACGTCATCGTCCAGGCACATTCCCGCGCCACCCCGGCCCTGCGCGAACTGACCCTGCACAGCTACCCGAAGGTCCTCAAGGAGACCTACGGCGGCTACTACACCCTGGGCCGCGCCTTCGTGAAGCTCATCGGCAACCCGAAGATCATGAAGATCGCCGCCCAGCGCGGGCTGAGCCACCCGGTGCTGATGAAGTTCACCCTGAAGATGCTGGCCAACCTGACCGACCCGACGGGCGGCGACTCGATGGACCGCATCATCAACGGCCTTTCGAAGGTCGCCCCCAAGGCCTGACCCTGGCTCTGGCAGGGAGCCCCTCGCGCGGGGTCTCGTACGAGGTCTCGTACGGGGCCTCCCGCGCGGGTTCCGCCGGGCCGTGGACCCGGCGGATGCAGCGGGCCAGGAGGACCAGGCCGCAGAGCATCAGGGTGCCCGAGGCCGTCCAGTCCAGGGTGAGCGTGAGGGGTGAGCCGGGCTTCTGCCAGGGGCGGGTGGTGGTCAGCAGCCAGCCGCCGAGGGACAGGAGTGCGAGCCCGGCGGCGGCCGGGGCGGCGGTGGGACCGGCACCGGGTGCTTCGTCGGACGGGCTGGGCGTCACGGACCACCGCTTCCTGGGACGACTCGGGCGTGCTCGCCCCGGCCATCTTGGCAGGGCGTGCAGTTCGGCACGAGGTGCTCGCAGGTCGGGGCGGGACGGCAAGTTGGTTTCCAGGCAAGAAGTTTGGCTGACCAGCAGGTGAGAAGGCCTTGTCCCCGGTACCGGCCGGACTGTTCAATTTCCGAGAGTGAACAGGTCTCCCGCGATGCGCTCCCGTCCGCTCCGTCACTCCGCCCTCCGCCCCGCCCTCCCGGCCGCCGTCCTGCTGGCGCTCGTCCTGGCCGGCTGCTCGGATCCGGACGGCGGCGGCGCGCACGGGGAGCCGGCCATCGGCGAGGTCGCCGTCGCCCCGGCCATCTCCTCGATCTCGCTGCCCCTGGACGCGTACACGGACACCGACGCCGAGACGGTCCGCATGGGGCAGGTGCAGCAGCGGCTGCTCTCCCGGTGCATGGCCCGGTACGGATTCCCGTACGAGGAGGTCAGGCCGTCCGATCCGGCCGCCGCCCAGGGGTCCGAGGGGCGCCACCGGGCTCTCTTCGGGGCGACCGATCCGGTGTTCGCGGCGGCCCACGGCTACGACATGACCGCGGGCAAGGGGCGGCCGGTCAAGCCCCCGGCCACCCCGCTGAGCGAGAGCGCCACCCTGGTCATGCACGGCGAACGGCCGGGCGGGCAGCAGGGCGCCGCGCAGCCCGCGGACGCCGCGAGCGAGGAGGAGGCCGCGCAGGTGGACAGCGGCATCGACTTCGGCGGGCAGAAGGTGCCGCCCGGCGGATGCATACGGGAGGCGTACCGCAAGCTGTACGCGCCGGCGAAGGGCAGCGTGGACCTGCTGTTCCCGTTCGGGCTGGCCTCGGAGGCGCACGAACGCTCCAAGGGCGATTCGCGGGTGACCGAGGTGCTGAAGAACTGGTCGGCGTGCATGGAGAAGTCCGGGTACACCGGCCTGAAGGATCCCTACGAGGTGGTCCAGAAGCTCGGCCTGGAGACCGATACCGGCAGCCCCAAAGCCGTCACCGCGGCCAAGGCCGACGTCGCCTGCAAGAGCGAGGTGAACCTCGTAGGCATCTGGGCGGCGGTGGAGAAGGCCTACCAGGAGCGGCTGGTGGAGGAGCACGCCGAGACCCTCGCGCTCTACAAGAAGCAGCGCGAGGCCCGCTACAAGCTGGCGGCGGGGATCAGCTGAGCCGTGCGCGCGCGGCTCAGGAGGGCCGGGGCATGCAGGCCCGGTACGCGTCGCGGTGGTCCCGCTTGAGCTCCTGCCACTGCTCGGAGGTGCCGCCGTCCTTCTGCTGCACCTCGCCGGTGACCGGATCCGGGTCCGGGTACCAGGAGATGCCCTTCGCCCGCATGCACGCGGAGGCCTCGCGCGCGGAGGCGAGTTCCTGGGCGCCCGCCTGGACGGGGGAGGGGGGCGGGAGCAGCGGCAGGCAGGCCTGCTGCGCCGGGGAGTACTGCGGGCTCTCCTTCTCCACGAAGTGCGGAGCCCCGTCCTCCCCGTAGGAGATGGTCATTCCGTGTTCCTGCATGCACGTGTAGAACGGCTTGTCCGCCGCCGCGATCGAGGGCGTGGCGGTGGGTCCGGCGGTAAGTCCGGGCTTTCCCGCTCCGGAGTTCTTCCCCGGGAGTTCCCCGCCTGCGCATCCGGTCAGTGCGAGGCACAAAAGGAGTGACGAGGATATTTCGCGTACACGCACGAGGCGTTTCCCTTGCGGTCGGCGGAGTGGCAGGGCGCGTTGGTGCGGGAGGCGGGCGGATGGCCGCGGGAGATCGTAATCGGGTGCCCGTAATGCGGACAAGTCCGTTACCCGCCAAGCCGGTTGTGGCCTGAACAGCCGAGAAGGCCCTTGTACTGCGGTGCCCCGGAAGGTTTAATCCCGGCCGGAATCAATTCCCTGAAGATGGAGAAAAGCCCCATGAGCAAGGCACTTAACAAACTCGCCGCCGGTTGCGTCGCCGCGGTATCCGTCGGCGCCGTTCTCCTTGCGGCAGCAGGGCCGGCCGCCGCCAACACGGAGCGGAACGGGTATCTGGAAACCAGCGAGTTCGGCCTTTACTACAACTCCTACCAAGGGGGTTGTGTCTTCGACCTGATGTCCTCGGACTGGAACTTCTTCAACAACCTCTTCGTCGGCCCGGAGGGCTGCGAGGGCCGGAACCGGGTGACGAACGACGACACCGCTTCGTACCGCAACCGGGACACCTACACGTGGAAGGTGGCCACCGAGGTGAACCTCACCGGTCTCATCGGCTCGCTCCCCCCGGGCTACACGGGCAACGCCAGCGTCAACTTCAAGAACAAGATCACCTCGGCCACGTTCCTCGACTGACGGAGCGGTGCGGGGCCGCCCCTCCTCCGCGGCCTCCCCGCGCCGCCGGACGCGCCCGGGCGCCCCTCTGCGGCTCCAGGAGCCGTCAGGAGCCTCCGGAAGCCCCCAGGACGACCGAAAGGCCGGTACTCCACCCCCGAGCGGGGGAGTACCGGCCTTTCGTGCGTCACCGGGAGCGGCCCGGGACTGCGGGGAGATGTCAGAGGACGCGGACGGCGCCCGTCGGCCGGTCGTAGCTCAGGGAGCGCTCGACGATGCCGGTGCTGGAGTTCTGCGCGCCGACGAACTTGCCGCCGCCGACGTAGATGGCGACGTGGTACGCGCTGCCCTTGGAGCCCCAGTACAGGATGTCGCCCGCCTGGAGGTTGCTCAGGGAGACCGACGTGCCGGAGGTGGACTGCGCCTGCGACATGCGCGGCAGGCTGATGCCGGCCTGGCGGTACGCGGCCTGGACCAGGCCCGAGCAGTCGAACGAGGACGGGCCGGTGCCGCCCATGACGTACGCCTTGCCGACCTGCGCGCGGGCGAAGTTGACGATGGCGGCGGCGGAGCCGGTCGAGGGGGCCGTGACGGTGCCCTTGCCCTGCTCGGAGGAGTCCGAGGAGGCGGACCCGTTCGGGGATCCGGAGTTGCTCTGGATCGGGGCGCGGGCCGCGCTGCGGTTGGCGCGCTCGGCCGCGGCCTTGCGGTCCGCCTCGGCCTTGGCCTTCTGCTTCGCCTCGGCGTCGGCCTTCTGCTGGGCGTCGGCCTTGAGCTGCTTGGCCTCGGCGGCGGCGCCGGTGCGGGCCGTCTCTTCCAGGGCGTGGAGCTCGCCGTCGACGGCGGCGGCACGGGTGTTCTCCGCGGCCTTGGCCACGTGCGAGGACACCTCGGCGCTCAGGTCCAGGTCGAGGACCGGCATTTCGAGCGTGGTCTCGTGCGCGGGCTCGGCGGAGGGGGTGGCGCTCGCCGTGCCGGCCATGGCCAGGGTGCTGAGGACGCCACCGGCAACTCCGGCGCGGACCGCGAGCTTCGAGGCGCTGCGGCGGGGCTTCCGGTGGCTGGGTATGTGAGCGGTGAGGGACATGGGTACAACCGCTATCAGGGCGCGACGGTTCCCTTCAAGAAACGTGGTCTGCGCCACAGTTGTGCGCGAAGCGGGCTAACCGGGCGCGTCGTACCTCTTATTGACGCCGTAACGGGCGAATCGGACAGCCGTCCGTAAGGCTGTGATCATGGGGTTTCCGCAATAAGTCCGAATTGATCCCGGGCCTACCATCCACCCGCACTGATGGCCAAGCCCTCTTTCGGTACCGCGAATTCCGAGTGGCGCAGGTCACAGAAGCGTCACGCCATGCGGACGCTGTGGCCCTCCTGTGACCGAACCGTGAAGCCACCGCCGGGTCGGGACCGGTCCTTGATCCACTGCGAGGGGGCGGCCGGCCCGCTCCGGGGCCGCCTCCGGGCGGCCTCCGGCGGACCCGCGTCCGACTTCCGTCCGATCTCCGTCCGGCCTCCACTCGACCCCCGCCCCCTCCTCTGCCCCGACTTCGTGAACGCATGCACGCGTCCACTCCCGTCCGCGCGGGGTCCCCCGGCCGGGGGACGCCGATCCCTTTATCATCACGCGCACCACCTCGCCAATTTGCATGCAGAGGCCACGATTTGATAGTGCAGCAGGCCTTCCACCTGCGACGACAGATGCGGATGTCACCTTTGGTGATCATGTGGATGCTTCACGTATGAAGATCACTACTCATTGGGCTTCATGATCGTTCGTCGGGTGGTGGAGATCACAAACTCGTTGTTGCAACCCGTGTCGCAGATCACAGATGGGCGGGCATAAGATGCGCACCAGTCCGGCTTGTGAACTGCCTCACATGCGAGACATGCGAGGCGGGGCGCGCGGCGCCGGAGCAGCGGTCCAACGGTCAAGGACGACTGGAAGGAGCGAGGAGCGTGAATGCGTACGCGCCCATCCTCGTGCTCGGCGCCCTCGGCGCAGGGTTTGCGATCTTCTCCGTGGTCATGGCCACGCTGATCGGCCCAAAACGGTACAACCGGGCAAAACTTGAAGCGTACGAGTGCGGCATCGAGCCCACTCCCATGCCCGCCGGCGGCGGCCGCTTCCCCATCAAGTACTACCTGACGGCGATGCTCTTCATCGTCTTCGACATCGAGGTTGTCTTCCTCTACCCCTGGGCGGTCACCTTCGACTCGCTGGGGATCTTCGGGCTCGTCGAGATGCTCCTCTTCGTGCTCACCGTCTTCGTCGCCTACGCCTACGTATGGCGCCGCGGCGGCCTGGAATGGGACTGAGGGGCTGAATTTTCCATGGGACTGGAAGAGAAGCTGCCGAGCGGCTTTCTGCTGACCACCGTCGAACAGGCCGCGGGATGGGTGCGCAAGGCGTCCGTCTTCCCGGCCACCTTCGGCCTGGCCTGCTGCGCCATCGAGATGATGACGACCGGAGCGGGCCGGTACGACCTGGCCCGCTTCGGCATGGAGGTCTTCCGCGGATCCCCGCGCCAGGCCGACCTGATGATCGTGGCGGGCCGGGTCAGCCAGAAGATGGCGCCGGTGCTGCGGCAGGTGTACGACCAGATGCCCGCTCCCAAGTGGGTCATCTCTATGGGTGTTTGTGCGTCTTCGGGCGGAATGTTCAACAACTACGCGATCGTCCAGGGCGTCGACCACATCGTCCCCGTGGACATCTACCTGCCCGGCTGCCCGCCCCGCCCCGAGATGCTGCTCGACGCGATCCTCAAGCTCCACCAGAAGATCCAGGGCGGCAAGCTCGGCGTGAACCGGGAAGAGGCGGCCCGCGAGGCGGAGGAGGCGGCCCTCAAGGCGCTCCCCACCATTGAGATGAAGGGGCTCCTGCGGTGAGCGAGGACCCGGCCGTGCAGAACGGCCCCCATGCCGGCAACGGCGACAACGTGCCCGCGCCCCGGGGCGCGGCCGGCCCCGAGGTGATCGGCGTCCGCAAGGGCATGTTCGGCGCCTCGGGCGGCGGTGACACCAGCGGCTACGGCGGCCTCGTGCGCACCGTGGCCCTGCCCGGCGCGAGCGCCCGCCCGTACGGCTCGTACTTCGACGAGGTCGTCGACGAGCTGGAGGGGGCGCTGGAGGAGCAGGACCTGCTTCCCGAGAACGCGATTGAGAAGGTCGTCGTGGACCGCGGGGAGCTGACCCTCCACATCGCGCGCGAGCACCTCCTCCTCGTGGCGAAGACCCTGCGCGACGACCCGGCCCTGCGCTTCGAGCTCTGCACCGGCGTCAGCGGGGTGCACTTCCCCGCCGACAAGGGTCGCGAGCTGCACGCCGTCTACCACCTGCGCTCGCTCACCCACGGCCGGATCGTGCGGCTGGAGGTCACCGCCCCGGACGCCGACCCGCACGTCCCCTCGATCGTCTCCGTCTACCCGACGAACGACTGGCACGAGCGCGAGACGTACGACTTCTTCGGCCTGATCTTCGACGGGCACCCGGCCCTCACCCGGATCATGATGCCGGACGACTGGCAGGGCTTCCCGCAGCGCAAGGACTACCCGCTCGGCGGCATCGCCATCGAGTACAAGGGCGCCCAGATCCCGGCTCCCGACCAGCGGAGGTCGTACAGCTGATGTCCCCTACATCGAACAGCGCGTCCAACCACGCCTCCGCCGACCATGCTTCGGCGCGCGAAACGACCGAGGGCACCGTCTACACCGTCACCGGTGGCGACTGGGACGAGATCGTCCAGTCGGCGGCCCGTGCCGACGACGAGCGGATCGTCGTCAACATGGGCCCCCAGCACCCCTCCACCCACGGGGTGCTCCGCCTGATCCTGGAGATCGACGGCGAGACGGTCACCGAGGCCCGCTGCGGCATCGGCTACCTCCACACCGGCATCGAGAAGAACCTCGAATACCGGAACTGGACGCAGGGCACCACCTTCGTCACGCGCATGGACTACCTGACGCCGTTCTTCAACGAGACGGCGTACTGCCTGGGCGTCGAGAAGCTGCTTGGCATCACCGATCAGATCCCGGACCGCGCCTCCGTCATCCGCGTCCTGCTGATGGAGCTCAACCGGCTCTCCTCCCACCTGGTGTGCATCGCCACCGGCGGCATGGAGCTGGGCGCGACCACGATCATGATCTACGGGTTCCGCGACCGCGAGCTGATCCTCGACGTGTTCGAGCTGATCACCGGCCTGCGCATGAACCACGCGTTCATCCGCCCCGGCGGCCTCGCGCAGGACCTGCCCCCGGGCGCCGTGGACCAGCTCCGCGAGTTCGTGAAGACCATGAAGAAGAACCTGCCGGAGTACGACAGCCTCGCCACCGGCAACCCCATCTTCAAGGCCCGCATGCAGGACGTCGGCTACCTCGACCTCACCGGCTGCATGGCGCTCGGCGCCACCGGCCCGGTCCTGCGCTCCGCCGGCCTCCCGCACGACCTGCGCAAGACGGACCCGTACTGCGGCTACGAGAACTACGAGTTCGACGTGCCGACCACCGAGTCCTGCGACTCCTACGGGCGGTTCCTGATCCGCCTGGAGGAGATGCGCCAGTCCCTGCGGATCGTCGAGCAGTGCCTGGACCGCCTCGAGCCGGGCCCGGTCATGGTCGCCGACAAGAAGATCGCCTGGCCGGCGCAGCTCGCCATGGGCCCCGACGGCCTCGGCAACTCGCTCGACCACATCAAGCAGATCATGGGCACCTCCATGGAGTCCCTCATCCACCACTTCAAGCTGGTGACCGAGGGCTTCCGGGTACCGGCCGGCCAGGCCTACGCGGCCGTGGAGTCGCCCAAGGGCGAGCTCGGCGTGCACGTCGTCTCCGACGGCGGCACCCGCCCCTACCGGGTCCACTTCCGCGACCCGTCCTTCACCAACCTGCAGGCCATGGCGGCGATGTGCGAGGGCGGCCAGATCGCCGACGTCATCGTGGCCGTCGCCTCCATCGACCCCGTGATGGGAGGCGTCGACCGATGACGGCCAATCAGCCCGTATCAGGGGTGAGCCTGGGCATGCCCCAGCTTCCGGCACCCGACTTCGCGGCGGACGTGCGCGCCCGGCTCGAAGCGGACGCGAAGGAGGTCATCGCCCGCTACCCCGACAGCCGCTCCGCGCTGCTGCCGCTGCTCCACCTCATCCAGTCGGAGGAGGGCTACGTCTCGCGCACCGGCATCCGGTTCTGCGCCGAGGTGCTGGGCCTGACGACCGCAGAGGTCACGGCGGTGGCGACCTTCTACACGATGTACCGGCGCAAGCCCTCCGGCGACTACCAGGTCGGTGTCTGTACGAACACCCTGTGCGCGGTCATGGGCGGCGACGCCATCTTCGAGGAGCTCAAGGACCACCTCGGGGTCGGCAACAACGAGACCACCCCCGACGGCAAGGTCACCCTCGAGCACATCGAGTGCAACGCGGCCTGCGACTACGCCCCCGTGGTGATGGTCAACTGGGAGTTCTTCGACAACCAGACCCCCGAGTCCGCCAAGGCGATGGTGGACGACCTGCTGGCCGGCCGCACCGTCGAGCCGACCCGGGGCGCGCCGCTGTGCACGTACAAGGAGACCGCCCGGATCCTGGCGGGCTTCCCCGACGAGCGCGAGGGCGCCGTCGAGGCCAGTGGCGGCGCGGGTCACGCGTCCCTGATCGGCCTGCGCATCGCGCGCGGCGAAGTCCCGCACACCCCGATCGTGCACCCGCGCGGCGAGGCCACCATCGAGGGAGGGGAGTGATGACCGTGTCCACCGAACTGAGCAAGAACGGCACGAGTCCGGAGAAGCTCCTCGCGCCCGTCCTGTCGGCGTTCTGGGACGAGCCGCGGTCGTGGACGCTGGAGACCTACCGGCGTCACGAGGGGTACGAGGGCCTGCGCAAGGCGCTCGCCATGACCCCCGACGACCTGATCGCCTACGTGAAGGACTCGGGCCTGCGCGGACGCGGCGGCGCGGGCTTCCCCACCGGCATGAAGTGGCAGTTCATCCCGCAGGGCGACGGCAAGCCGCACTACCTCGTGGTGAACGCGGACGAGTCGGAGCCGGGAACCTGCAAGGACATCCCCCTCCTCTTCGCCAACCCGCATTCCCTCATCGAGGGAATGATCATCGCCTGCTACGCGATCCGCTCGGAGCACGCCTTCATCTACCTGCGCGGCGAGACCGTGCCGGTCCTGCGGCGCCTGCACGAGGCGGTCCGCGAGGCGTACGAGGCCGGCTACCTCGGGGAAAACGTCCTCGGGAGCGGGCTGAAGCTCGACATCACCGTGCACGCGGGCGCGGGCGCCTACATCTGCGGCGAGGAAACGGCCCTCCTCGACTCCCTCGAAGGCCGGCGCGGCCAGCCCCGGCTGCGTCCGCCCTTCCCCGCGGTCGAGGGGCTCTACGCCTGCCCCACCGTGGTGAACAACGTGGAGTCCATCGCCTCGGTTCCCGCGATCCTGAACAAGGGCAAGGACTGGTTCAAGTCGATGGGGACCGAGAAGTCCCCCGGCTTCACCCTGTACTCGCTCTCCGGGCACGTGGTCGGCCCCGGCCAGTACGAGGCCCCGCTCGGGATCACCCTGCGCCAGCTCCTCGACATGAGCGGCGGCATGCGCCCCGGGCACCGGCTGAAGTTCTGGACCCCGGGCGGCTCCTCCACCCCGATGTTCACCGAGGAGCACCTCGACGTCCCCCTGGACTACGAGGGCGTCGGCGCGGCCGGCTCCATGCTCGGCACCAAGGCCCTGCAGTGCTTCGACGAGACGACCTGCGTGGTGCGGGCGGTGACCCGCTGGACCGAGTTCTACGCCCACGAGTCCTGCGGCAAGTGCACGCCCTGCCGCGAAGGCACGTACTGGCTCGTCCAGTTGCTGCGCGACATCGAAGCGGGCCACGGGGTCATGTCCGACCTCGACAAGCTGAACGACATCGCCGACAACATCAACGGCAAGTCGTTCTGCGCGCTGGGTGACGGCGCCGCCAGCCCCATCTTCTCCTCGCTCAAGTACTTCCGCGCGGAGTACGAGCAGCACATCACGGGCAAGGGCTGCCCCTTCGACCCCAAGAAGTCGACCCTCTGGGCCGACACGGAGGTGACCGCATGACCGTGACCACCACAGCGGCCTCCGGCGGCGGGGAAGCGGCGGTTCCCCCGGTGGACCAGATCTCCCTGACCATCGACGGCATCGAACTGTCGGTGCCCAAGGGGACCCTGGTCATCCGGGCCGCCGAACAGCTCGGCATCGAGATCCCCCGGTTCTGCGACCACCCCCTCCTCTCCCCGGTCGGCGCCTGCCGCCAGTGCATCGTCGAGGTCGAGGGCCAGCGCAAGCCGATGGCCTCCTGCACCATCACCTGCACCGACGGCATGGTCGTCAAGACCCAGCTGACCTCCCCGGTCGCCGAGAAGGCCCAGCGCGGGGTGATGGAGCTGCTGCTCATCAACCACCCGCTGGACTGCCCGGTCTGCGACAAGGGCGGCGAGTGCCCGCTGCAGAACCAGGCGATGTCCCACGGCAACGCCGAATCGCGTTTCGAGGGCAAGAAGCGCACCTACGAGAAGCCGGTCCCGATCTCCACGCAGGTGCTGCTGGACCGCGAGCGGTGCGTGCTCTGCGCCCGCTGCACCCGCTTCTCCAACGAGATCGCCGGCGACCCGATGATCGAACTCCTCGAGCGCGGCGCGCTCCAGCAGGTCGGCACCGGCGAGGACGACCCCTTCGAGTCGTACTTCTCCGGCAACACCATCCAGATCTGCCCGGTCGGCGCCCTCACCTCGGCCGCCTACCGGTTCCAATCCCGCCCCTTCGACCTCGTCTCCTCCCCGAGCGTGTGCGAGCACTGCGCGGGCGGCTGCGCCACGCGCACCGACCACCGCCGCGGCAAGGTGCTGCGCCGGCTGGCCGCGGAGGACCCCGAGGTCAACGAGGAGTGGATCTGCGACAAGGGCCGCTTCGGGTTCCGCTACGCGCAGCGCCCCGACCGGCTCACCACCCCGCTGGTGCGCGGCACCGACGGGGTCCTCGCCCCGGCGAGCTGGCCCGAGGCCCTGGAGGCCGCGGCGAACGGACTGGCCGCCGCGCGCGGCCGGGCCGGAGTGCTGACCGGCGGCCGGCTCACCGTCGAGGACGCCTACGCGTACGCCAAGTTCGCCCGCGTCGTGCTCGACACCAACGACATCGACTTCCGGGCCCGGGTGCACAGCGCGGAGGAGACCGAGTTCCTGGCCGCCTCCGTCGCCGGCATCGGCAAGGACCTCGACGGGCACGGCGTCACCAACGCCTCGCTGGAGGCGGCCCCGGCCGTGCTCCTCGTCGGCATCGAGGCCGAGGAGGAGGCCCCCGGGGTCTTCCTGCGGCTGCGCAAGGCCCACCGCAAGCACAAGCAGCGGACCTTCGCCCTCGCCCCGTTCGCCACACGCGGCCTGGAGAAGGCGGGCGGCACCCTGCTGGCCGCCGCCCCCGGCACCGAGCCCGAGTGGCTGAACGCCCTGGCCTCCGACACCGGCCTGGAGGACGGCGGCCAGGCCGCCTCCGACGCGCTGCGCCTGCCCGGCGCGGTCATCGTCGTGGGGGAGCGCCTCGCGGGCGTGCCCGGCGCGCTGACCGCGGCCGTACGGGTCGCGGGCGCCACCGGCGCCACCCTGGTGTGGATCCCGCGCCGGGCCGGAGAGCGGGCCGCCGTCGAGGCGGGCGCGCTGCCGTCCCTGCTGCCGGGCGCCCGCCCGGCCACCGACCCGCGGGCCCGCGACGAGGTCGCCGCCGCCTGGGGCCTGGACGAGCTGCCGCACCGCTACGGCCGCGACACCGGCCAGATCGTCGAGGCCGCCGCCACCCGGGAGCTCTCCGCCCTGCTGGTCGCGGGCGTCGAGCTCACCGACCTGCCGGACCCGGCCCGCGCCAGGGCCGCGCTCCAGGAGGCCTTCGTGGTCTCCCTGGAACTGCGGCCCAGCGAGGTCACCGACCACGCGGACGTCGTCTTCCCGGTCGCGGCCGTCGCCGAGAAGCCCGGCGCGTTCATCAACTGGGAGGGCAGGGTCCGGCCGTTCGAGGCCGCGCTCAAGCCCGAGCAGATGACCCGCCGCCTGGCCCCCGCCGACTCCCGCGTGCTGCACATGCTGGCCGACGCGGCCGACCGCCCGATCGCCCTGGCCGACGTACACGCCGTACGGCGGGAGATCGACCGGCTCGGCCCGTGGGCCGGGGAGCGCGCCGCCGGACAGTCCGGGGACAGGGAGCTGCTGCCCCGTCCCGGCGCGGGCGAGGCCGTCCTCGCCGGCCACCGGCTCCTCCTCGACCAGGGGCTGCTGCAGGACGGCGACGAGGCCCTGGCCGGCACCCGGCACGAGGCCAGTGCCCGCCTCTCGGCCGCCACGGCCGCCGAAACCGGCGTCAAGAACGGCGATGTCCTCGCGGTGACCGGCCCCGCCGGCTCCGTGGAACTGCCGCTGCGCATCACCGAGATGCCCGACCGGGTGGTCTGGCTCCCGATGAACTCCACCGGCTCCGGGGTCCTCGCCGACACCGGAGCCCGCCCGGGGGCCCTGGTCCGCATCGGCCCGGCCACCCCCGCCGACACCAGCGACTCCCCTGCGGAGGTGGGCGCGTGAACACCGTTCAGATCGCCGCCGAAGACCTCTCCCTGTTCGGCAGGGACGTCTGGTGGCTCGTCGTCGTCAAGGCGGTGTTCTGCTTCGCCTTCCTGATGGTGACCGTGCTCTTCTCCATCGTGTGGGAGCGCAAGGTCGTCGCCTGGATGCAGCTGCGCATCGGCCCCAACCGGCACGGCCCCTGGGGCATGCTCCAGTCGCTCGCCGACGGCGTGAAGCTGATGCTGAAGGAAGACCTGATCGTCAAGCGGGCCGACAAGGTTGTCTACGTCCTTGCCCCGATCATCGCGGCGATCCCGGCCTTCATGGCCATCGCGGTGATCCCCTTCGGCCCCTCGGGCAACGAGGTCTCCATCTTCGGCCAGCGCACCACGATGCAGCTGACCGACCTGCCGATCGCGATGCTCTACATCCTCGCGGTGGCCTCGGTCGGCATCTACGGCATCGTGCTGGCGGGCTGGTCGTCCGGCTCCACGTACCCGCTCCTCGGCGGCCTGCGCTCCTGCGCGCAGATGATCTCGTACGAGATCGCGATGGGCGCGGCCTTCGCCTCGGTCTTCCTCTACTCCGGGTCGATGTCGACCTCGGCGATCGTCGAAGCCCAGGCCGACCGCTGGTACATCATCCTGCTGCCGGTCTCCTTCATCATCTACGTCATCACGATGGTCGGCGAGACGAACCGCGCCCCCTTCGACATGCCGGAGTCCGAGGGCGACCTGGTCGGCGGCTTCAACACCGAGTACTCCTCCATCAAGTTCGCGCTGTTCATGCTCGCCGAGTACGTCAACATGGTCACCGTCTCCGCGGTCTCCGTCACCCTCTTCCTGGGCGGCTGGCGGGCCCCGGCGCCGATCTCCACGTACTGGGAGGGCGCGAACCACGGCTGGTGGCCGATGCTCTGGTTCGTCCTCAAGGTCCAGCTGCTGCTGTTCTTCTTCATCTGGCTCCGCGGCACGCTCCCACGCGTGCGCTACGACCAGCTGATGAAGCTCGGCTGGAAGGTGCTGATCCCGGTCTCGCTGGTGTGGCTGATGCTGGTCGCCACCGTCCGGGCGCTGCGCAACGAGAACTACGACTTCCAGGAGATCGTGCTCTACGTCGGCGGCGGGGTCATCGCGCTCCTGCTGCTGTCCTTCGTCGCGGACCTGTTCCGCGACAAGAAGGAGAAGACGGCCCTCGCGGACGCCGAACTGGCCGCGGCCGCCGAACCCTTCGACCCCCTGGCGGGCGGATTCCCCGTACCGCCCAAGCCCGGCCAGCACCTGGCACCCGTACCGCGCAGGCGGCCCCGCAGTGAGCGGGAGCTCATTGTCAGTGGCGCGGCGAATACTGACAGTGACCGAGAGGAGGGTGCTGAGAATGTCTGACAAGTCTGACGCCGAGCAGGGCGAGAAGTGGCAGAACCCGGTGGCCGGCTTCGGCGTGACCTTCAAGGCCATGTTCAAGAAGCGCCTCACCGAGCAGTACCCGGAGCAGGAAAAGACCACCGCACCCCGCTTCCACGGGCGGCACCAGCTCAACCGCCACCCGGACGGTCTGGAGAAGTGCATCGGGTGCGAGCTGTGCGCCTGGGCCTGTCCCGCCGACGCGATCTACGTCGAGGGCGCGGACAACACCGAGGAGGAGCGCTACTCCCCGGGTGAGCGGTACGGCGCGGTCTACCAGATCAACTACGCCCGCTGCATCCTGTGCGGGCTGTGCGTCGAGGCGTGCCCGACCAGGGCGCTGACCATGACGAACGAGTTCGAACTGGCCGACTCCAGCCGCGAAGCGCTCATCTACACCAAGGAGCAGCTGCTCTCCGGGCTGACCGAGGGCATGGTCGAGGCCCCGCACTCGATCTTCCCGGGCGCCGAGGACACGGACTACTACCGCGGGCTGGTGACCGGGGCGGCTCCCGGCACGGTCCGCCAGCGCGCCGTCTCCAAGGGCGAGACCGCGGCCTCCGAAGACGCGTCCGAGGGGGTGGGGGCATGAGCGCCCTCGCCGCGGCCGCCACCCTCACCTCCACCGGTGAGGCGGTCCAGTTCTGGGTCCTCGGCACGGTCGCCGTCATCGGCGCGCTGGCCACGATCCTGATGAAGAAGGCCATGCACAGCGCCCTGAGCCTGGCCGGGACGATGATCATCCTGGCGGTCTTCTACCTCGCCAACGGGGCGTACTTCCTCGGCATCGTCCAGGTCGTCGTCTACACCGGCGCGATCATGATGCTCTTCCTCTTCATCGTCATGCTCGTCGGCGTCACCGCCGCGGACTCGCTGACCGAGACCATCAAGGGGCAGCGCTGGCTGGCGGTCCTGTGCGGACTCGGCTTCGGCATCCTGCTCATCGCGGGCATCGGCAACGCCAAGCTCACCCACTTCAACGGACTCGGCCGGATCAACTCCGGCGGGCACGTCGAGGGCCTGGCCACGCTGATCTTCACCAAGTACGTGTTCGCCTTCGAGCTCACCGGCGCCCTGCTGATCACGGCGGCCGTCGGCGCGATGGTGCTCACCCACCGCGAGCGCACCGAGCGGGCCGCCACCCAGCGCGAGCTCGCCGAGCGCCGCGTACGCGAGGGCGTCCAGCTCCCGCCGCTGCCCGCACCCGGCGTCTACGCCCGGCACAACGCCGTGGACGTAGCGGGCCTGCTGCCGGACGGCACCCCCTCCGAGCTCACCGTCAACCAGACGCTGCGCGCCCGCGGCCAGATCAGGGACGTCTCCGGCAAGGCCCTGGACGACCTGAAGGCCCTGGAGCAGCGGTCGTCCGAGCGGCTCGGCCGTGAGGAGGCCTCGAAGTGAACCCGGTCAACTACCTGTACCTGTCCGCGCTGCTGTTCACCATCGGCGCGGCGGGCGTCCTGATCCGGAAGAACGCGATCGTGCTGTTCATGTGCGTCGAGCTCATGCTCAACGCCTGCAACCTCGCCTTCGTCACCTTCTCCCGGATGCACGGCAACCTCGACGGCCAGATCATCGCGTTCTTCACGATGGTCGTCGCCGCCGCCGAGGTCGTGGTGGGCCTCGCGATCATCGTGTCGCTGTTCCGTACCCGCCACTCGGCCTCGGTCGACGACGCCAGCCTGATGAAGCTGTAAGGGGTCGCTGTGGAGAACATGATCGCGCTGCTGGTAGCAGCGCCCCTGCTCGGAGCGGTGGTGCTGCTCTGCGGCGGCCGCCGTCTCGACAAGACCGGCCACTGGATCGGCACGCTGTTCGCCGCCGTCTCCTTCGGCATCGGACTCGCCCTCTTCGCCGACATGCTCGGCAAGGGCGCCGAGGACCGGACCTTCCACCAGCGGCTGTTCAGCTGGATCCCGGTGGAGGGCTTCCAGGCCGACGTCGGCTTCCAGCTCGACCAGCTGTCGATGACCTTCGTCCTGCTGATCTCCGGGGTGGGCACGCTCATCCACGTGTACTCCATCGGGTACATGGAGCACGACGAGCGCCGCCGCCGCTTCTTCGGATACCTCAACCTCTTCGTCGCCGCGATGCTGCTCCTGGTCATCGCCGACAACTACCTCCTGCTGTACGTCGGCTGGGAGGGCGTGGGCCTCGCCTCGTACCTCCTCATCGGCTTCTGGCAGCACAAGCCCAGCGCGGCCACCGCCGCGAAGAAGGCCTTCCTGGTCAACCGGGTCGGCGACATGGGCCTTTCGATCGCCATCATGCTGATGTTCACCACCTTCGGAACCTTCGCCTTCGGCCCGGTCCTCGGCTCGGTGTCCGAGGCCGGCGAGGGCAAGCTGACGGCGATCGCCCTGATGCTGCTGCTTGCCGCGTGCGGCAAGTCGGCCCAGGTGCCGCTGCAGTCCTGGCTCGGCGACGCGATGGAGGGCCCGACCCCGGTCTCGGCCCTCATCCACGCGGCGACCATGGTCACCGCCGGCGTCTACCTGATCGTCCGCTCGGGAGCCATCTTCAACGGCGCCCCGGACGCGCAGACCGCGGTCGTCGTGGTCGGCGCCGTCACGCTCCTCTTCGGTGCGATCGTCGGTTGCGCGAAGGACGACATCAAGAAGGCCCTCGCGGGCTCGACGATGTCGCAGATCGGCTACATGATCCTGGCGGCCGGCCTCGGCCCCATCGGATACGTGTTCGCGATCATGCACCTGGTCACGCACGGCTTCTTCAAGGCGGGCCTCTTCCTCGGCGCCGGTTCCGTGATGCACGGGATGAACGACGAGGTCGACATGCGCAAGTACGGCGGCCTGCGCAAGTACATGCCGGTGACTTTCGTGACCTTCGGGCTGGGGTACCTCGCCATCATCGGGTTCCCGGGTCTGTCGGGCTTCTTCTCCAAGGACATGATCATCGAGGCGGCCTTCGCGAAGGGCGGCACCCAGGGCTGGATCCTCGGCGGGGTGACCCTGCTCGGCGCGGCGATCACCGCCTTCTACATGACCCGGGTCATGCTCCTCACCTTCTTCGGCGAGAAGCGCTGGCAGCCGGCGCCCGACCCGGAGACGACGCCCGGCGTGGAGCCCGGCGTCGAGGCGCACCCCGGCGAGATGCCGCACCCGCACGAGTCCCCGAAGTCCATGACCATCCCGATGATCATCCTGGCCTTCGGCTCGGTCTTCGCCGGCGGGTTCTTCGGGATCGGCGACCGCTTCCTGCACTGGCTGGAGCCCGTCACCGGACACCAGCACGGACACCCGCCGATCAGCGCGCTGACGGTGACGCTGGCCACCATGGTGGTCCTCGTCATCGGCGTCGCCATCGCCTGGGTGATGTACGGCAGGAAGCCCGTCCCGGTCGTCGCCCC
The DNA here is from genome assembly GCF_049310065.1 of Streptomyces tatrensis. NCBI lineage: Bacteria > Bacillati > Actinomycetota > Actinomycetes > Kitasatosporales > Streptomycetaceae > Streptomyces > Streptomyces tatrensis. The sequence continues at coordinate 5,609,725 of NZ_JBMDLB010000011.1, forward strand.
GCGCGGCTCGCTCCTCACCCGGGCGGCCCGGCGGGACCTCTACCAGGACGACTTCAACCACGTGGTCCTGGTCCGCGGCGGGGAGCACCTGACCCGCTCCCTCGTCTACGTCGACCACACCCTGGTCGACGGCGTGGTCAACGGGACGGCCGCCGGAGTCGGCGGGCTGTCGGGCCGGCTGCGCAAGCTGCAGAACGGCTACGCCCGCAGCTACGCGGTCTCGATGTTCGCAGGCACGGCGATCCTGATCGCCGCGACCCTGCTGATGAGGGCGGTGTGAGATGAGTTTCCCGCTTCTGACGGTGACGGCCGCGGTCCCCGCGGTCGGAGCGATCCTGACGGCGGCCGTCCCGGCCGCCCGCCGGACCGCCGCCAAATGGCTCGCCCTGTTCTTCTCGCTGGCGACCCTGGCGCTGGCCGTGCTCGTCGCGGTCCGCTTCGAGCCCGGTGGCGACCGCTACCAGCTCACCGAATCGCGCTCCTGGATCGCCGACTTCGGCGTCCGCTACGAACTGGGCGTCGACGGCATCGGGGTGGTGCTGATCGCTCTCACCGCGCTGCTCATCCCCTTCGTGATCGCGGCCGGCTGGCACGACGCCGACCCGCTGGAGACCGAAGCGTCCAATAGCAGCTTCGCTGCGGGTTCCCGCTGGCGGCCGACCCAGGGCTTCTTCGCCCTGATCCTGCTGGTCGAGGCGATGGTGATCATCTCCTTCGAGGCCACCGACGTCTTCCTCTTCTACATCTTCTTCGAAGCCATGCTCATCCCGATGTACTTCCTCATCGGCGGCTTCGGAGACCGGGCACACTCCGGGTCCGACGAGAACGCGGCCGCGCAGCGCTCGTACGCGGCGGTCAAGTTCCTCCTCTACAACCTGGTCGGCGGCCTGATCATGCTGGCCGCCGTCATCGGGCTGTACGTGGTCGCCGGGAACTTCTCGCTCCAGGAGATCGCCGCCGCCCGCGCCGCGGGCACGCTCGACATGGCGACCAACACCGAGCGGTGGCTGTTCCTCGGCTTCTTCTTCGCCTTCGCGGTGAAGGCCCCGCTCTGGCCGCTGCACACCTGGCTGCCGAACGCGATGGGCGAGGCCACGGCCCCGGTCGCCGTCCTGATCACCGCCGTCGTCGACAAGGTCGGCACCTTCGCGATGCTCCGCTTCTGCCTCGGGCTCTTCCCCGAGGCCAGCAAGTGGGCCACGCCGGTGATCCTGGTCCTGGCCCTGATCAGCATCATCTACGGCGCGCTGGTCGCCTGCGGGCAGCGGGACATCAAGCGGCTGGTGGCGTACGCGTCCATCTCGCACTTCGGCTTCATCATCCTGGGCATCTTCGCGATGACCTCCCAGGGCCAGTCGGGCGCGACGCTGTACATGGTCAACCACGGGCTCTCGACGGCGGCGCTCATGCTGGTCGCCGGCTTCCTGATCTCGCGGCGCGGCTCCCGGCTCATCGCCGACTACGGCGGCGTGCAGAAGGTGGCCCCGGTCCTGGCCGGCACCTTCCTCATCGGAGGCCTCGCGACCCTGTCGCTCCCGGGCCTCGCCCCGTTCGTCAGTGAGTTCCTGGTCCTGGTCGGCACGTTCGCCCGGTACCCGGTCGTCGGCATCATCGCCACCTTCGGCATCGTGCTGGCGGCGCTCTACACGCTGGTCCTCTACCAGCGCACCATGACCGGCCCGGTCAAGGAGGAGGTCCGCACCATGCCGGACCTGCGCCTGCGGGAGGTCCTGGTGGTCGCCCCGCTGATCGCGCTGCTGATCGGACTGGGCGTCTACCCGAAGGTCCTGACCGACATCGTCAACCCGGCGGTGGAGCACACCATGTCGGACGTCAAGCAGACGGACCCGAAGCCCGAGGTGGCTGTCGAGGCCAAGAACGGGGAGGGGGCGAAGTGAGCACCCTGACTGCCGCAGCCCAGAACCTGCTGCCGAACCTGGCGGCCGCGGCGCCGATCGACAAGATCCCGGCCCCGCAGATCGAGTACGCCCAGCTGTCGCCCACGCTCATCGTGCTGGGCGCGGCGATCATCGGAGTCCTCGTCGAGGCCTTCGTACCGCGCAAGGCCCGTTACTACACGCAGGTGTTCCTCGCCGTCGCCGCGCTGGCCTCGGCCTTCGCGGCGGTCGTCGGACTCGCCGCCGGCGGGTACGGCAGCACCAAGGCGCACATCGCGGCCATGGGCGCCATCGCCGTGGACGGGCCGGCCCTCTTCCTGCAGGGCACGATCATCCTGGCCTCGGTCGTGGCCATCTTCACCTTCGCCGAGCGGCGCCTGGACCCGGCCGCTCACGGCAACCGGGTGGACTCCTTCGCCGCACAGGCGGCGTCCGTACCGGGCAGCGAGAGCGAGAAGGAAGCCGTCAAGGCGGGCTTCGCCACCACCGAGGTCTTCCCGCTCGCGCTGTTCGCGGTCGCCGGCATGCTGATCTTCCCCGCGGCCAACGACCTGCTGACGCTGTTCGTGGCCCTGGAGGTCTTCTCCCTCCCGCTGTACCTGCTCTGCGCCCTCGCCCGCCGCCAGCGGCTGATGTCGCAGGAGGCGGCCGTCAAGTACTTCCTGCTCGGCGCCTTCTCCTCCGCCTTCCTCCTCTTCGGCATCGCGCTCGTCTACGGCTACGCGGGATCCGTCTCGTACGCGACGATCGCGGAGGTCGTCGACGGCACCGTCGCCAACATCGACCCGGCGCTCGCCGACACCATGGGCAACGACGCGCTGCTGCTGATCGGCGGCGCGCTGATCCTGATGGGCCTGCTCTTCAAGGTCGGCGCGGTCCCCTTCCACATGTGGACCCCGGACGTCTACCAGGGCGCCCCCACCCCGGTCACCGGCTTCATGGCGGCGGCGACGAAGGTGGCGGCGTTCGGCGCGCTCCTGCGCCTGCTGTACGTCGTCCTCCCGGGCCTGCGCTGGGACTGGCGGCCGGTCATGTGGGGCGTCGCGATCGTCACGATGCTGGCGGGAGCCGTCATCGCGGTCACCCAGACCGACGTCAAGCGGCTCCTCGCCTACTCCTCGATCGCGCACGCCGGCTTCATCCTGGCCGGTGTGATCGCCACCTCGGCGGAGGGCATCCAGTCCGTCCTCTTCTACCTGGCCGCGTACTCCTTCGTGACGATCGGCGCCTTCGCGGTGGTCACGCTGGTGCGCGACGCGGGCGGCGAGGCCACGCACCTGTCCAAGTGGGCGGGGCTCGGCCGTCGTTCGCCGCTGACGGCGGCGGTCTTCGCGGTCTTCCTGCTCGCCTTCGCGGGCATCCCGCTGACCTCAGGCTTCTCCGGCAAGTTCGCCGTGTTCAAGGCGGCGGCGGAGGGCGGCGCGGGAGCGCTGGTCGTGGTCGGTGTCATCTCGTCCGCGATCGCCGCGTTCTTCTACATCCGGGTGATCGTCCTGATGTTCTTCAGCGAGCCGAAGGCGGACGGCCCCACAGTCGCCGTCCCGTCCCCGCTGACGATGACGACCATCGCGGTGGGCGTCGCGGTCACGGTGGTGCTGGGTGTGGCCCCGCAGTACTTCCTGGACCTGGCGGGGAGTGCGAGCACGTTCGTGCGCTGACCGTACGGAGTACGGCCTGGGGCCCGGCTTCCCGTTGTGGGGGCCGGGCCCTTCGCTGTGTGCGGTGTGCGCGGCGTGTGCGGTGTGCGCGGCCGGGGGGTCAGTGCGGGTGCGGGGCCGGGGTGCTGGTCTTCGGGCAGGTCAGGGCGGGGTTCCAGTTGTGGAAGCGGCCCGCCGGGTTGTTCTCGTACGCCCACATGTGCAGGTCGTAGTGCTTGGGCATGCCCGTCCAGTGGCCCGGCATCGGCCCGTCGAAGGGCAGGCCGAACATGCTCGGCCGGTCGTCGGTGGTCTTCAGGTCCTGGTCCCGGTCGGTGGACATCCACTCCACCGTCTGGAGCTTGCGGCGGCCGTTCTCGTCCTTCTCGGTGCTGTAGAGCAGGGCGGCCGGCTTGCTCGGGTCCGTCGAACCCCAGTTGGCCTGCTTCACGTAGTGGTAGCCCATCGTGCCGACCCCGAACGGGTTGGTCATGCACTCCGTGCCGTGCGGGACGTAGCCGTCCTTGAGGGCCTCGCGCTCGTCCACGTACTTGGCCGTCACCCGGATCGCCGTGGCCATGTCGCGCATCGCCTGCGCGTTCCTCGGATCGGGAGCGGGCCCCTCCACACCGTGGGCCGGGACGGCGGTGGCGGTGGCGGCCAAGCCGAGGGATATCGCGGCCGCGCAGGTCAGGAAGGCCTTGCGGGGGCGGAGGGGCATGGGGACGACTCCTGCCGTTCGGGGGCTTTCGTCCACCATCCCGGCGTGGTGGCGGGGCTGCACGTGGCGGGGCTCCGAACGGGGGGCGGCGGGGTGGCCCGCGCGGTGCGGCGCCGTTGCCGGGGACCGGTCCCCGGGCCCCTGCGCCTCAAACGCCGGCGGGGCTGGGGTGTGGTGGGCGCCGGTTTGGCTGCGGGTGGGGCCGGTGCCGGGGGCGGGGTGGGGTGTCGGCCTGGACTGCATGATTTAGTGCCTGATCCATATCCTCTGCGGTGCTTCTCTGCCGGCTCGCATGTCGGTGGGCTCCGTCGCTGATCTTGCGATCTGAAGTACGCGGTGTACAGCTGCGGCTTAGGGTCGAGGTCATGGAGCCCATGTCACCGAGCCCGGTACCCACCCGGATCCTCAACAGGCCGGGGCAGCAGGTGGTCCTGTTCATGGTGGGGTCTGTGTTCGCACTGTTGGCCGCTGGGATGCTGATCAGCGGGTCGGTCGCCGGAGATCCTTTTGGCTTGGTGCTCTACGCCGTCATTGGCGCGGGCGGTCTCTGGATTGTGTTCCGCAGTTGCGTCATGGGAGTGAGGATCGACCCCACGGGTCTGACCGAACGCGGCTTGGGGCGATCGAAAGTCGTTCCGTGGTGTGCGATCGGCGCGGTCAGCACCGGTGATGGCCCCGGACTGGCCCCGGCGCAGGCTCCCGGACTGGTCCTCAAGAACGGTGAGCAGGTAGGACTCGGCGCCCTCGCCTCGTACTCCAGTCGAGTGGTCGAGGCCGACTTCGCTCTGATCAAGTCCGTGCATGCCAGCCACGTCACCGACTGCCCCAGCTGCGAGTGACTGCAGGGGCAGGGTCGTCGACTCGTCGGCATTCGTCGCCGTCACGTGTGTCGGAGAAGCTGACGGGCTGCGCGGCTCGGTGCGAGGATGGTTTTGTCGGGGAGTGTGGTTGGCGGTCGCGGTCGTGACCGCGGTCAGTCCCGTGTGTGTTCGCGAGAGGCGGGCTGGCTGGTCCGGCGGGACTGCCGGCGGGTGATGCGCCTGGTCATCAGGGTGATCGCAGCCCATGTGATCAGCGATTCGGATTCTCTGAACTAGCGACCAACCAGCGGTTGCGGGTCGCTGCTGCCCCTCGTTGACGGTGGTGTATTCGGCCGTCGCAGTCTGCCGCATGCTCGATCATGGAGCGATGAGCGAGATTCTTCCCCGGCAGGACCTGAGCCTGGAGGCCCTGTCGGCCCTATGGGAACAGCGATGGCCTGCTCCACCGGGCGATCTTCAGATGCGCTATGCCTATCCCGACCGATGGGTGCGCTTTCATAGCCTCCCTGAGTCCAAGCGGTACCCCGACAGCGACGACGAGTACGCAGTCATGCTCGATCGGCATCACACCCTGTTGGACGAGCTGGGGCCGAACGAAGCCGAGCTGTATGTGGTGACCCGCGAATGGAACGGAGACGCGGAACCCACCGTGCGCATGCCCCAGCTCCGGCAAGTTGATCCGGACGCGCGGCACTGGGGCAGCCATGTCCACGACGATGATTTCCCTGATGACATCCTCTACCAGCATGAATACATCAGCCTCCGCCCCCGCAGCAGGCATGCCTTGGACCCCCTTCTGCGGCTGGTAGCTGACGATGTGATCGCAGGAGTCACCCTGGCTCCGCTCGATCTTCGCTGGCTCTACCACCCCTATGACGGAGGCGGGGATGTATTCGCCCCAAGCACCAGCGTCAGGGACGCCCTCAAGGCAGCACATCCTGACTGGCTTTCCACCCACCCGACCGGCATGTGATGGTTGCTTCTCTGATTCCGGACCTAGGAAGATCTGACTGGTCGTCCGGCAGCCAACCGGGCGCTCTTGATGGCGAGCCGGCTGGGCGCCTACAACTGCCGGGCCGTCGGTACAGTCATGCCGGTGACAATGAGTCGAGGCCGGTGGCCGAAGATCGATCAGGACAGCGGCGTCGATGACGCGGTGTTGCTCATCCTGGAGTGGTTGGGCGAGCAAGGTGTGGGCGCCGCGATCAGGGTGGACGCTGAGCGGTTGCGGGATCAGAAGCCCGCATGGACGTTCACTGCTGGTGGCGGCCCGTTGAGCCACCCGATGCGGGCCGACGGAGCCACCGCCCACGAGTGCTTGTCCCGCGCTTTGTCCTATCTCCGCGAAGCTGGCGTGGACGTGCCCTTCTGACGCGTCGCTCATGGAGCGGACGGTGGCGGCCGCCTTCGGGTGTCGGTGGCGCGTCCAGCGATCTGGGTGAAGGTAGGCATCCCGAGATCGACCGCCGTGGCCGTGCGGGCTGTGGCGGCGTCCATCTGGGAGAGCTTGTCCTCGGCCCCGGCGAGGCTGGTTTCGAGGCCTTCGACTTCGCCAAGCCAGCCTTCACGCTTGGCTTCGGCGATGCGGTCGATGAGGTTGCCGCGGATCTCGACGAGCCGGGGACGCTCGGCGGGGTCAGGCCGGAGCATGGCGCATCTCAAACAGGCGTGCTCATGAACGCAAGGGGTGGAGAAAGCCCGGCCGCAGGTGCCGATGGAGAGTTTGCGCTTCTCGAAGTGGCCGAGGAAGGAGTCCCATTCCTCATCGGTGGGCGTGCGGTATTCCTCGCCGGGCCGGGTGGCCCGGCGGCGGGCGATGAAGGCCCGGTGCGCTTCGATGACTTCACGGGGGTAGACCGCGAGGTAGCCCATGGTCGTTTCGATCACGCGATGGCCGGCGACGAGCTGCGCGATGTGCGGTGGCATCCCGTTCATCACCGCGTCCGTGATGAAGATTCTTCGGAAGTCGTGCGGCTGCATGGTCAGCGGCTCGCCGCTCGCGTCGGTCAGACCTGCGCTGACCAGGGCCTGACCGAGGTACTTTCGGAGGCAGGTCGGGTGCATCGCCCGGTTCTCGATGCCGATGCGATGCTGGAACAGCAGCGGCATCGGCGGGTTCCAGACGCGTTCGTGGGGGTCGTAAGCGGCAACCGATGCGACGATGCCGTTGCTGTCGCGGACCCGCATGATGATGCGGCTCAGGACGTCGGCCAGCTCGGGGGTCACCAGGATCAGGCGCTCTTGATCAGTCTTCGACGGAGCGATCTGCAGGAGTGGGACGAGCTCGCCGGTGGTCGGCAGCCGGTACTGGATGAGGGAGTGGTGGCTCAGCTCGCACAGTTCCTCGATCCGGATGCCGGTGTGACGCAGGACTTCGATCGCGGCCCAGGCCCAGAACGCCTTATGGTCCTCGTGGGTGAGGTCGCGCCGAGCGGCCCGGGCCGCGGTCCTGGGCGCTTCAAGCTCCTGGGCCCAGATCTTGGCGCCGGACGCGGACTTCAGCACCGGCCGGAAGAGCGTCTGGCCGTCGACACTGAAGACGGTGCCGGGCTCGGCCTGTCGCGCGGCCGCGAGGATCGCGGCGGCCTGGAGGCGGTTGCGTTGGCTGGTGCTGACGAGGAGTGGAAGCACGGGCAGTCGTTCCCGTGTGCGCTGGTCCATCTTGGCCTTGACGCGGCGCTGGTGCTTCTTCTGGTTGGCTTCCGCGCTGGTGACGGGGCTGGGGGTCGCCCAGGGGCCCCATCGCGCGGGGTCCTCGGCGGCCCATTGCGCGAGGTCGAGGTAGAACGCCCGCACTGTCGTCAGATCCGATTGCGCGCTCTCCCGCGGACTGGTGACCGAGACCGTGCTGCCATCGGGCCTGCGGGTTGTCGTCGTCTTCGTCCGGTGCCGCGTCTTCCAGGCGGAGGCAACCTCCGGTGGCAGGCGAAGGGAGTCGATGCCCGGGTGGTGGGTTTCCAGGTTCTTCCAGAACAGACCCCCCAGCACACGGGAGACGGCCGAGAGAGACGTGTAGTCCAGGGCGGGCTGGCGTTCGCGGAGGTAGTCCACGAGCAGGTCGCGTACCGGCTTGCAGGCGATCTCGTAGCGGTCGATCATCTCCGTGACGCTGAGCTGGCCTTGTCCGCCGGTGAAGGCGCGGATTGTTGAGGGTGCTTCCGGAGGGAAGACACCAGCCCTGTGCAGCAGCCGGTAGAACGCGGTCCGGTCGCCGGTCGCTGCGTGGGTGACGTCCTGGGCCTCCAGGACGTCCACGCAGTCCCCGACGGTGATGTCGCTGATGGAGCCGCCGTTGCGTGCGAGGACGACCGAGATCCGATGCCGGGCGATGCGCAAGACGGCCGGCGGCACCTTGTCGGAGGCCGCTTGGGCACTCAGCAGGTCGAAGCCATCCGGGTCACGGACCGATGCCATCGCCCGTGCGAGGTGTTGCGAGGTGCGGCTGAGGAGCCATGCCGACGTGGGACGGATGACGTCTCCGCAGATCAGCATCAGGAGCCCCGGCGACAACTGCGAGTCGCGCAGGACCACTCCTTGCGTTCGGGTGAACCACTGCCGGGGCAGGTCGAGCCAGTTCTCCTTCGGCAGGCTCTCGGCCCCGGTAGAGGTCCAGCGCTCCTGCCAGGTGGCCCCGGATTGGGCCTCCAGCCAGGCCAGTACGTAGCGGACGCCGCGACACCGGGACCTCGTCGTGGCCTCGTTCTGCGCGGTGAAGGGGTGCTGTGCCAAGCGGTGCACGACCTCATCCCTGGGCGCCTGGGTGGCTGGCCAGGAGGCGACCGGAGTCCGAGCGGGGAACTTCTCTCTCAGCGCCGATTGTGCTTCCCCGAATCGTCCTCGTTCCGCGGTCTTCAAAACTGGCAGGGTGTGCTCAACGGTGGTCACGAGTTGGGCCTTCCGAACAGGATGTCCAGCGAAGCGGGGTCGTAGCCGGGGGCGGGCAGCGCTGGTCTCGGCTGTTTGGTGGCCTTCTTCTCCTGACGGGCGTGGTGGGCGAGCATGTGCCCGACGATCTCGTCGGAGTCGGGGGTGAGGTAGATCTGAAGGGTGGTCAGCTGCTTGTGGGCGAGGACCCATTGCACGTCAGTGAGGGAGACGAGGGGATCACTGGTCATGCGGTAGGTCGCTGTGTGGCGGAGATCGTGCAGCGACCAGTTCGACCCGAGGAGCTCCTGGACGCGGATGAACATCGCCCTGGCCGCCGGGTACTCCAGCGGTCTCCAGGGGCGCCGGAGCGTCCACCAGAGCGGGGCGTTGCGTCCCCGCGGCACCCCTCGGCGCCAGGCTTCCTCCTGGGCGAGCCGTAGCCAGACGAACGCGTCCGGCGAGGCCGGCACACGCTGGTAGTCGCGGGTTCCCTTGCGGATCACGCCGATGACCTGCTCGCCGGGCAGGGCGTCGCGGTTCGTGCTGGTCAGCAGCTCTTCCGCGCGTACGCCCGTGGAGACCCAGAAGGCGAGCATCGCGCGGTCCCGGTTGTACTTCAGCGAGGCAAAGATCGCGTTGAACATCTCGTCCGGGATCCGTCGCGGGATCCGCTTCGCGACCTTGGGTCGGTAGCGGCCGGTCCGCTCGTGCTTGAACCGTTCCATCGGATTGTGGTGGGCGTTCGCCCGGCCGGCTTGGCGGGAGCGGTCCAGTGGGAACGGGTTGATGATCGGTCCGGTGCCCTCGCGGAGGTGGAAGTCGTAGAAGGTCCGCATGACCGTTTCGCAGTGAGCCCTCGTCGTCGCCGCGTACTTGACGCCCGGCGACGACTTACCCGTCACAGGATTCGGTGTCCCCGGTGCCGCCCCCGCGACGCCAGGCCCCTTCGGTGCTGCCGTCTGTGGTCGGAGCTGGAGGCGCCAGTGCACGCGCACGGGCTTGTCGGCCAGCAGCATCCAGCGCATGAAGTCCCTCGCCTCGACGGTGGTCGCCCGGTCCCACCTGATGTCGAGCATCGAGAGGAATCGCAGCCAGCGCAGCAGGTCCAGCGCGTAGGAGCGCAGGGTCGTGTCTTCGCGGCCTGCGGCCTGGAGGTCCTTGAAGAACGCCTGGACCTCCGCGCAGACCTGCCCGTGCCTGTCGATCAGCTGGTACGGATCCCAGGGATCACCGGTCTCTCGTAAGCGGCCCCACTGCGGCAGCTCCAGAGCAGACAGATCACGCTCGGGCCCCTCGTTCTCAGGCATGCCCGGAAGCTAGCAGCAGCATCCTCCATACCGCGCCTGAACTGGGAAAACTCCCAAGTTAGTTCAGTCAACAGGAAGTGCTGGACGAGGCGCTCGTAGTCGCGGGCGTGTCTGCGGGCATGCATGACCCAGGCCAGTGACCTCTCGACCACCCATCGGCGGGCAGGACGACGAACCCAACGGCGTTCTTCGGCCGGCTGACGGTCTTCACCGTCAGGTCCAGGTACTTCTTCGCCCAGCCGACGAGCTGTCCGGCGTAGGCGGAGTCGGCCCAGACGATCGTGATCTCGGGGTGCATGAGCCTCAGCCTGAACAGGACTTCCTTCGCCGCGTCGCGGTCGGTCATGTCGGCTGGGGTGACCATGACGAACAGCGGCAGGCCTTTCGTGTCCACGACGAGATGCCGCTTCCTGCCGTTGATCTTTTTGGCGGCGTCGTAGCCGCGCGAGTCTTTGCCGGCGGTCTCGGCGGCCTTGACGGACTGCGAGTCGATGATGGTGGCGACCGCTCCGGGTGAACGCCCCATGTCCCGGCGGACACGTCTGCGGAGCTGGTCGCGGAGCTGTCCGATCACCCCGGCGGCGGCCCAGCGGGCCATGGCGTTGTAGCAGGTCCGCCATGGCGGATAGTCCTTCGGCAGGGCCCTCCACTTGCAGCCCGTGTCGACGACGTAGCGAATCGCGTCCACGATCTCGCGCCGCGGATGCTTCTCCGGGCGGCCGCCGCGCGGGGTCTCGCAGGCCGGGATCGGCAGCAGGGGTTCGATGAGGGCCCACTCGTCGTCATAGGTGTCCGAGGGGTAGCAGCGGCTCCGGGCCAAGGTCTGCTCCCTTCACGAGTGGTGGGGGCCGGCCGCTTTGCGGCGGCCCCCACCGGGGTTATGCGTCGATGTAGTCGGCGATCACGTCGAGGGTGGACTCGACGGAGTTGAGCTGGGTGTGCAGATGCCTGACCCAGCGGCCCTTGGGCTGCAGGGCTGCGTGCGGGGCGACGACGCCGGTGATGAACCGGCGGATCTCGATGAGTTTCTCGCGGATGACCGCGACCTCGTAGGACTGGAGCTCGTTGGGGTCGGAGCAGAACTTGTAGCCATCCGCTTTCGTCCAGATCAGTGGTGGCCAGCCCTGTTCGGAGATGGTGTCCCGCAGGCATGCCAGGCCTGAGCGGGCTTGTGAGGTTGAGAGTTCGCTGGATCTGATCAGCTGTTTGAAGGCCAGCCCGGCGGGCCGTGCCTCGAAGAGCACGAACCGGAGGGTGTCGGCGTGCCGCTGGGCGGCCGGGGACCGGCGCCGGGAGGCGGGCGGCATCGCACTACTCGCCTTGCAGCAGGCGGGCGAGCTCGCCGTCGATGTCGACCTTCCCGGTGTCCACTGCCGTCTCAACCCAGTCGAGCGTCGCCCGTGAACGGGCGATGTTCTCGTGGACGATCGCCTTCTCGTACTCGGACAGCTGCCGGTCACGCAGCCCAGGGACGGCCCGGCCGCAGGCTGCGACGAAGGCATGGCAGGCGGTGACCAGGTCCAGGAACTTCACCGTCCGCTCGATCCGCTTCACCGCCGGGGCGACGGGGCTGGTCCGCTCGAAGTCCTCACGGGCCTGGCGGCCACGTTCGACTTGGGCGTGGTTGACCTCGTGGCGGGCCCGGTCATCCGACATCGCTCGGAAGGCAACGGGTCATGGCAACGATCACCACCCGCGGCGGGCCGGGCACGGCCCCTCGACCGTGACAGAACACGGCCCGCTCTCACAACCGAGGCTCGGACCCGGCCGGGAAAGATCGCAACGATCGACCACAAGAGCCAGAATCTGACCGAAAATCCGATTCAGATGCGTTCGCCCAGCGGTCACTGTGACCGTTCGTCGAACGATTCGCTTCGGGAGCGCCAATCCCTCATCAGGCACCGCCGCGAGCAGAACACGGCGTCTGACCGCCGATCCACCCCGGCCACCCAGGCCGTCCCGCACACGGGACACACCACCCTGCCCGACCCGCTCAACTCCGACTGCACCCGCCGCCGCAACCGGCGCTCCCGCCGCCACGACCTGGCACGACACGTCGTTGAGCAAAACACCGCATCCGACCGCGCGGCTGGCCCAAGCCGGTCACCGCAACCCCTGCACACCCGCTCACGGCGCCGCCCGGATCTCTCGAACACCTCCCCAGCCTAGAACCCCAAGCCCGTCAAAAAGCGGCTTATGGATCAGGTACTCAGCTGCGCGTCGAGCGCAACGACGATGACGCGCCGGGCGTGAGCGAGCCTGCGAGTGACGTCCCAGTCGAGGATGAACCTGCCGCTGGCGCTCTCGTCGACTGTTCCCGACCCCAGACGTGATCCGAGCCGGTCGAGAGAATCAGCGAACTCGTTCAGGTCTTGCGGTGTCGACGGCGATGGCCACAGGACTTCCGCCCTGTGGCCATCGCCGTCGTACCGTCGGTTCATGCGCCGCCGATCGGGCACGCGGCATCCAACATCCGTACGCCGTTCACTGCCCGTCCGGCGTTCAGCTCATCGACTGGATGCCGGTGGCCCAGCCACTCGGGGCCACCTCGGCCCTGGCTCCGTCGGTGGTGCCCTGCGTGGTGCCCGAGTAGAAGAGCAGCGCCCCGTCGCCGGTGGTCGCCCACATGTCGGCCTTGCCGTCGAGGTTCGCGTCACCGCCGCTCGCGATCAACGGGCGGGCGGCCTTGGAGTAGCCGTGGCCGTACTCGACCCGAGCCGCGAACGGGAAGGTGCCCGTGCCGCTGCCCCGGTACAGCCACAGCATGCCGTCACCCTCGTCGCGGGCCAGGAGATCGGGCCGGCCGTCGCGGTCGGAATCGCCGGGGGAGGCAGTCATCATGTCCTTCCAGCCCCCGGTACCGATCTCCACCGCCGCCTTCACGGACGGCGCCGTTCCGCGCACGCCGTCGTAGCGGTACAGCTTGTCCCCAGACACGGCGACCAGGTCGGGGTATCCGTCGCCGGAGATATCGCCGGTGCCTATGATCCTGGTGTCGTCCGGCACTCCGGTGGCGAGCTTGAAGTGGCCGACGATGGTGCCGCCGCCGTGGTTCCGGAAGAGCCTGAGTTCGCTGCCGACCCGGGCGACGATGTCCTCCTGGCCGTCGTCGGTCCAGTCCCCGCGGTGGGTCACCGAGGCGCCGGACCAGCCGACCTGACCGATGACCGCAGGGGCTCCCACACCACCCTTGCCGTCGCCCGGGTAGAGGCGCAGCGTCCCGTCCTTGACGCCGAGAAGATCGGGCAGCGCATCGCCGCTGAGGTCACCGGGCGTTCCCAGGTAGCTGATGACCGGAGCGTGGTCCGAGACCCCGTTGGGAGGATCGGACAGTTCGGTTCCTCCCAGCTGCGTCGTGTCCATCAGCGACTCGTGCTCGACCTGGCAGCTGGTGAAACGGGGAGCCGTTCGCCTGGTGGTGAAGACGTGGTCCAGCCAGTACTTGTTGGGGGCGGCCTGGTCCGGCGGCCAGGTCTGATGGGTATGGGCGTCAGTCGCGCAACGGTCGAGCTTCCCCGCGAACGGCTCCAAGGTCGCCGATGCCGCGGTGGCGTTGAGATCCCCACCGAGGACGAGCCCCGTGCCGATGTCGGCGGCGAGGAGGGAGGCGATCTCACGCGACTCGATCGTCCTGAGTGCCTCGTCCCTGCTCTTGTTGATCCCGCTGCTCCCAGCAGTCAGGTGAGTGGTGCACAGCTTGTCCTGCCAGCCTGCGAGACGGGCACACAGGAGTGGCCTCTGCACCTTCCCGAGCTCCTTCGCCTGCTCCGGCGTCAGCTCCTCGAACCCCGTCCCGCGGAAGTCCTCGACGGTCAGGTCGTCGGGGAGGAGGTCGTCGACATCAAGGTCCGATATTTCGCCCTTGACGGCGAGCAGGACGCCCACTTCGCCGCCGACCGGGTCCGTACCAGCGATCCGGTTGCAGTGCGCCGTTCCGTCGGGCCGGGGGGTGGCCGCGTGGACCAGTTTCCACTGCTGTCCGAGCTCGGCGAACTTGTCGGCCAGCTTCCGCATGTGGCTGATCTCGGGCTGCGTCGATGCCGGCGTGGAGCCTTCGGTGTACCCGCAAGCCTCCTGAAGCATCAGCACGTTGGCCTGGTGCTTGTTCGCGAGGGCGACGATCGCGTCGACCTTCTTCTCCGGTGCGTTGCGGTACGCGCAGTAGCCGGTATCTGAGCCGTCCCGCTTGCCACCCCCGTCACCGCAGATGTTCCACGAGATCACCCGCAGACCGTTCGCCTGCGGGGGCACCGTGGCCTCGGCCTGGGCCTGTCCGGCCGGCAGCAGGGCTGCGGCGGCGGCCAGCGCCACGACCACCCCACTGGCCCCGCGCCACGGTATCCATCCGGTAAAACGCTTCAAAATCCACCCCGTATCGTTCCCGACCACTTTGAAGAGCCCTGCCCGGTCCATGCCGGAGGCGGGAAGTGGTCCTCCAGGCGGCTGCTTGCGCAGCGCTCTTCCTGGATCTTGATCAGAGTACGTGTAGCCCTCCGGCCCCCTTTGGGCGGTACCGCACCCCGCCGCTCCCGTTGAACTGGTCGACAGCCACCCGGCCCTGCGAGCGCTCCTGTCATGGACGGCTCAGGAACAGGTACTTAGCTTGTTCTTTATCTACAATGCCGTTGATTTAGGGGTCTGGTGGAGGTGTGACGGCCGCGATGACCTGCAGTGTTTCTGCCGGACGACGGGTTGGCTGTAGCGGTCGTGGCCGGTCGGGGTTCCAGGAAAGGAAGCGGGACATCTTGCGCTTCGCCTGACGGATCACGGCCCGGAGTCTGCGGGGCGGGTTGATCTCTTCCTCGAGTTCACGGGCCACCGTGGACAGGTACTGAGGGGGAAAAATCCCTGTTCAGCGAGGTGATGCTCCGGCGGGCTGCCCGCAGGGCCGCGGAGAAGGAGAGCCGGTCCGGATCAAGTGGTTCACTGCGGTTCACCGCTGCTCTGTGCATCAGGACTCTCAGGCCGGTGTAGAGCACCAGGTGTGCGTAGATCTCCTGGAACACCAGGTCAGGGCTCTTGCTCGGCATGACGGTGCGGGTGCCGATCTGGGTGGTTTTCAGTTCGGCGAGGGTGTTCTCCACCTCCCACCGCTCGCCGTAGAGGGAGGCCAGTTCGGCGGCGGGCGCCGTTTCGGGATCCATGAGGGTGGTGATGAGCCGGTAGCGTTCAGCCTGGTCACGGCCCGGGATGTCCAGGCTGTACTCGATCACGCGGACTCGGATGTCCTGGGGCAGCCGGACGCTTCGCCCCCGCCCGCCGCGGACGGTGGAGGTCCACGAACCGTCGGGAAGAACCTCCTCGACGGGCAGTTTCCAGATACCGGGGATCCGCCACAGCAGGTCAGCTCCGGTGGCGGCCAGGTGCTGCCAGATATGGGCTCCGGGCAGGCCTCGATCGGCCAGGACCAGCATGCCCGGCCGGAGCGAGCCGGCAAGCCGTTCGGCCAGGACCCGTTCCTTGACCCGGTAGGAATCGACCGCGGCGTCGCAGACCACGTGGGTTCCGGACTCGACCAGAACCATGACCCGGGCCAGCGGATATCCGGTGGGTCCCTTGCCGGCCTTGGTCCGAAGTCGCCCCAGCCCGGCCTCATTGGCCTCCGTGTCCGCAGCCTGCAGCGTCGTCCCGTCCATCGCCATCAGCCGGAAACCCCGCCAGAACGCCCCCGGCGTCCGCTCGTCGGCCACCGCCGCCCCGGCATGAACCAGCAGCTCACGCAGCACCTCCACCCCGAGATTCTGGCGGGCACGGAAAACGGCCGCCTTGTCCGGGACCCGCCAGGCACCCCACCCATCCTCACGCCGGACCGCCTCGGCCAGCGTCCGCAGGACCTCCCGGTACGGCTCACCGGAGAACAACGCCTGCGCGAGCACGAAGTACACCATCAGCCTCGGCGGCAGCAGCCGCACCCGCACCTCACGGCTCCGGGACTTCGCAAGCACCGCGTCCACCAGCTCCGGCGGGAACACCTCGGTCAGATCCCCCAGCCCGATCCGGTCCACCAGTCGAGCAGTCATCGGACGCCACCCCCTGGTATCCGTTGAACCGCCAAGTCACCTCTATGTCAACGGCATTGTCTTTATCTACCAAGGTCTTCCGGGCTTGCCGATGGCCTTCAGGGTCTCGGGGCGTTTGACGGTTTTGCCGACGTCGTAGCGGGGTGCCCGGTGTTTTTTCTTGGCGCCGGGGGGGTGGGGGCTACGAGGACGAGGGGGCTACGGGGGCTTACGCGCCGCGGTGCAGCAGGCCGCTCATGGTGATCCGGTCGCCGCGCTGGGGGTCCCCCCATGCGTAGCTATGGGGGATGGATGAACTCCAGGTCCACGGGCCGGCCGTCGCCGAGGTGGGTGAGGCGCTCCAGCATCAGGACGGCGGCCCCGCGCGGGGCCTGCAGGACGGCCGCGGAGTGCGCGTCGGCGTTGACGGCTTCGAGGGTGATCTCGGCGTGGCCGAGCGGCTGCCCGGTCAGGGACTCCAGCAGCCGGAACACGTCGGTGTTCTCCAGGTCGCAGCCGATCAGGTCCGCGCCGATGTCCAGGGGGACGTACGTGAGGTCGAGCGAGAGCGGCAGCCCGTTCAGGCGGCGCAGCCGCTCGATGTAGAGCACGTCGGAGTGTTCGGGCAGGCGCAGCCGGCCGGCGACGGGGGCCGGGGCGCGGACGGGGCCGACGGTGCGGACCTCGTTGGTGACCCGGCCGTGTTCGTGGAGGGTTTCGGCGAGGCCCTGGAGCCGGTCGAGGCCGTGCGGGTACTTGGCGCAGACGATGACGGTGCCGACGCCGGGGCGGCGCTCGACGAGCTGTTCGCCGCGCAGCAGGTCCAGGGCCTGGCGCACGGTGTTGCGGCCGGCGCCGTAGTCGGCGGCGAGGGTGTCCTCCAGGGGGAGGACGCCGGTGGGGTAGCCGCCCGCCAGGATCTGGTGGCGCAGCAGGTCGGCGAGCTGTCGCGCCTGGTCCGCGCGCAGCCGCCGGCGGCGCGCGGCGGCGACCGGGACGGTGTGTTCGCGGGTGCGTTCGGCTGGCATGGCACGGAACATACCGAGGGGGCCGGGCCGGTGGTGTTGCCGCAGTGTTGCGCCACCGGTGGGTGCCGGCGTACCGCTGTGACCTGCGCAGACGGCGGGGTGGCGGAAAGATCCGCCACCCCGCCGTCAGCCGCGGTCCCGAGATGTGGACTAGAGGGTGCCCACGATGCGGCCGGTGACCTCGCCGAGGCCCACGCGGGTGCCGTCGGTGCCCGGTGCCCACGCGGTGAGGGTGACGGTGTCCCCGTCCTCCAGGAAGGTGCGCTTGCCGTCGGTGAGCTCGATGGCGTCGCGGCCGTTCCAGGTGAGCTCCAGCAGCGAGCCGCGCTGGCCGGTCTCCGGGCCGCTGACGGTGCCCGAGCCGTACACGTCGCCGGTGCGCAGGGAGGCGCCGTTGACGGTCATGTGCGCGAGCTGCTGGGCGGCGGTCCAGTACATCGAGGCGAACGGCGGCTGCGCCACCTCCTGCCCGTTGATGGAGACGGTGATGCGCAGGTCGAAGCCGCCGGGGCGGTCGGCGGCGGAGTCCTCGAGGTAGGGCAGGAGCGGGAAGTCCCGGGCCGGCGGGGCGACCCGGGCCGCGTCCAGGGCCTCCAGCGGGGTGACCCAGGCGGAGACGGAGGTGGCGAAGGACTTGCCGAGGAAGGGGCCGAGCGGCACGTACTCCCAGGCCTGGATGTCGCGCGCCGACCAGTCGTTGAGCAGGAACAGCCCGAAGACGTGCTCCTCGAAGTCGGCGAGGGCCACGGGGCGGCCCTGCTGCGAGGGGGTGCCGACGACGAAGCCGACCTCGGCCTCGATGTCGAGCTTCACGGAGGGCCCGAAGACGGGCGCCGGGTCGGCGGGGGCCTTGCGCTGGCCGGAGGGCCGTACGACGTTGGTGCCGGAGACGACGATCGTCCCGGCGCGGCCGTGGTAACCGATGGGCAGGTGCTTCCAGTTGGGGGTCAGTGCGTCCCCGTCCGGCCGGAAGATCTTGCCGACGTTCGTGGCGTGGTGCTCGCTCGCGTAGAAGTCGACGTAGTCGGCGACCTCGTACGGGAGGTGCAGCGTGACCTCTTCCAGCGGCAGCAGGTGCGGCTCCACGGAGGGCCGGTGGCCGGGGTCGGTGACCCAGGCGGTCAGCGCGCGCCGCACGTCCTTCCAGGCGGTGCGGCCCGCCGCGAGCAGCGGATTGAGCGAGGGCTGCCCGAGCAGTCCGGCGTACGGGGATCCGAGCGCGGCCGCGGCCGCCCCGGCGTCGAGCACGTAACCGCCGATGCGGACACCGATCCGGCGCCGCTCCTCCCCGGCGGTCGCGGTGGCCGTGGAGAACACGCCGTAGGGGAGGTTGTGCGGCCCGAACGGGTCGCCCTCGGGCACATCGAGGGGGCTCTGCTGGGGCATGGGGTGCTGCCTCGCTTTCGACGCGGCCCGGGGGTGTCCCGGGAGCTGCTTGACAGGTTAAGGGGCTGGTGGGGCGTGCGGGAGGCCGGATTCGGGCAGTATTTGTAAGATTTGTCCGAGGAGGTCCGTATCCTTGGACACGTGACTTCCGCCCTCCCCTATGCACTCGTGGCCACCGACCTGGACGGGACTCTGCTGCGCGCCGGAGACACCGTCTCGGCCCGCTCCCACGCGGCCCTCGCCGCCGCCCGCGCGGCCGGCGCCCGGCACATCATCGTGACAGGCCGCCCCGTCCCGCAGGTCCGCCACGTCCTGGACGGCCTCGGCTACACGGGGCTCGCGGTGTGCGGGCAGGGAGCGCAGGTCTACGACGCGGCGGCCGGGCTGCTGCTGCACTCCGTACCGCTGGACCGGGAGCTGGCGGAAGTCGCCCTCGGCAAGATCGAAGCGGAGGTCGGCGAGGTCTACGCGGCGGTCAACCAGGAGGGCGTCGACGCGGAGATGCTGATAGGGCCGGGCTACCGGATGTGGCACCCGCACCTGCCGACGGTGGCGGTGGCCCGGCGCGCCGACCTCTGGACCTCCCCCATCAACAAGGTCCTGCTCCAGCACCCCCGCCTCTCGGACGACGAGCTGACGGAGATCGCCCGGGGCGTGGTCGGGGACCTGGTCAACGTCACGATGGCGGGGGAGCACACGGTGGAGCTGCAGCCTCCGGGCATCGACAAGGCGAGCGGCCTGGCGGTGGCGGCGGAACTCCTGGACGTCACCGGGTCCTCGACGATCGCCTTCGGCGACATGCCGAACGACATCCCGATGTTCGCGTGGGCGGCGCACGGGGTCGCGATGGCGGGGGCCCACCGGGAGCTCTTGGCCGTCGCGGACGAGGTCACCCTCTCGAACGAGGCGGACGGCATCGCGGTGGTGCTGGAGCGGCTGTTCCCCGCCTGACCGATGGCGGCAGGTCGGGTCATTGCCTGTCGCGGTAGTTCATGTACCAGTGGGTGTCGAAGTAGTGGGCCATCGTGAACGGGTGGTCCGGGTCGAGGAGGACGCGGCAGACGAACTCCGCCGCCGAGCAGTCGAAGACGGCCAAGTCGTCGTCGAAGGTGTCGAAGGTCCGGATGGCGACGGGCCAGCGGTCCGGGTCGGTGCTGTCGTCGGTCTGCCAGCAGTACAGGTTCTCGTGCTCGGTGCCCGCCCAGATGAGCAGCCTTCCTCGCGGAGGTGGGTCCACGGCTCCTGGTTCAGAGCGAGAAACCCGTCGAAGGCGCCTTCCCCGAACGTCTCCACCATGCGCTTGTAGTCGCCGGGAAGGCGCGTACCCACCTCTGCCTCGATCCGCGCCCAGTCGACGTCCGGCCGCCGCGGGGGCGAGGCCCAGGCGGTGACGGCCATGAGCCGCTCGACCCAGTCCCCGTCCCCGTCCCCGTCCCAGTACCCGGCCCAGTCCTCGTCCCGGCTGGTCCCCGCTGGGGCCGGCACCTCCACACGCCGCGGCGCGGCCGCCAGCACCGGCCGGACGACGCCTTGCGCGTCCCTGGCGGTCCCGCCGCCGATCCACTGACCTCCGTAGGCCCACGCCCGAATCGTCTCGCCCCGGCCTTCGAGGACGGCGAGGAGGGCCGCGCCACGGGACTCGTCCACGGTCGGGTCCGTGAAGCCGTCCAGGACCAGGGTCCGTGGTGCCCCGTAACGCTCGGCAAGCCTGTCCACGAGCAGGTGCGGGTCGATGTCCAGCGGCAGGTGCAGAGATCCGCCCGGGGTGTCGATCCGTTCCAGGAGCTCGCTGAGCATCGGTTGTGTGAGGTCCATGACGGACAGGAAACCGCACGCCACTGACAAGGGCCCGGGCTCCGACCCCCGCTCAGGGTGCGGCTGTTCGGCTGACGGTGGTGGTTGGCTGATCCGGCGCCCCGGCACTGGACACGTTCCGGACGGCGGGGGCACGATGGCGCCCCCATCGGATGATCACCTCTTGCCGATCGGCCGATCGGCCGATCGACCAGCTGCCCGACGGACGAGGACGCCCATGGACGACCGAACGCGCACGTCGCTGTTGGTGGCGGGCCTCGTGGGGGTGGCCGTCGTCGCGGTGCTCGCGAGCTTCGTCCATGGGATCGCCGGCGGTGAGGGCAAGGCCCCCCTCCACGTGGCCGACGTGCAAGGGACGTGGACCTTCGAGGACGGCACCGGAGCCCGCCTTCTCATACGCGCGGACGGGTCGGTGGAGGTTTCGAAGGATGCGCAGATCAGAGAGTGCGGTGTGTTGATGTGGCCTGAGGGCCAGGTGGCGAAGGCCAGGTGGGCCTTCGGTGACGTCGACGATCCGCGGATGGTGTCCGTGGAACTCCCGGGCGCCGAGCCGGGCCGAACGTGCAGGTTCGACTTCACGGTCGCCGACGAGGGCAACCGGACCGCCGGTCCGGGGCACGCGTACGTACGGAGCGAGGCCCCGCACTGAGCCCATCCATCCCCGGGACGTGCGCGGGAACCGGCCCCTGTCTCGCGCGGACGACGACCGACAGGGTCAATGCCGGGACGTCATCAACGGTTCGTGATCACGCCCGCGCAGCGGGAGCGGGGTCCCTGACCTGCCAGGTGTGGCCGCCGGGGTGGGAGAGGTACTGGCCGCAGCCCTCGGCGCCGCCGGTCGCCGGGCAGTCGGGGAGGGGGAGGACCGCATCCCCGGGCCAGCGGGCCCATAGCGCGGTCCCCGGGGTCGGGCCCTCGTGGAGGACGTCCATGTGCGGGCCGGTGTGCCGCTCCAGGGAGCACCGCAGCTCCGGTCCGGCGTCGAGTACCGCCCGGAGCACGCGGGGTCGTCCCGCCAGCGCGTCCAGGTGTACGGCGGACAGCGCGCCGGAGGCGCCGCACACGCCGGTCACGTGATCCCGCCCCGGGCCGCGGCGAACGCCAGGCAGCAGGTCCAGGCGACCGCCCCGAGGGTCACGGCCAGGGCCGAGGCCTCGTCGGCTGTACGGGATGCCAGCAGCCCCCGCAGTGCCCGTAGGGCATCCGCGACGGCCCGCCGGACCAGCGCCGCGTCCAGCAGTGCGCGGAACCGCTCCCGGTAGGCCGGGTCCGACTCGATGCGCCGCAGCTCCGCGAGCGGGCTCTCGCTCACAGCAGACCCTCGGTGCTGCGTGCGTTGCGCCGGGCGGTCTCCGCGCGGAGTCGCTCCATCGGGTCGGCGGGCCGTACGTGGCGAGGCTCCGCCTCCCACTCCGGCCCGCCGCGCACGGGCCGCAGCGCCCAGTACGGGCCGGCGAGCCCGCGGAACTCCCCGACCAGGTCGTCGCGGCTGGTGTCCACCACGAGGGTTCCGGGGGCAGGAGGGTAGTCCGCTTCGTGCATGTCGGTGCCTCTCCGTAGCTGTTCCACTACCAAGCGAGTTCAGCGTGACTTAGAGTCGGATGGTCTTCAACTTGCGCAATCTGTCCGGGGAGTTGGGTGATCTTCGTTGAATCGGAAAGAGCTGGACCCCGAAAAATCCCCGGGAGCGGCGTTTGGCCAGCGCCTGCGCGCGCTGCGGGACGAACGCGGTTGGACGCAGGACGAGCTCGCCGAGCGGATGGGGTGCTCCGGATCGCATATTTCCGCGGTGGAAACCGGTCGGCGTTCCCCAACTCATCGCTTTGCGGCAAGTGGTGACAGGGTGTTCGGGACCGGCGATCGGCTCGAACGCCAGAGTCGGGCCGTGCGGAGTACGGCGCTCCTGGAGGGGTTCCCGGAGTACGTCACGCACGAGGCGCGGGCTGCGGAGATCAGGCTCTACGAGGTCGGCGTCATGCCGGGGATCCTTCAGACTCCGCAGTACGCGACAGCCCTCAACGAACGGGCCGTCGAGCGCGGCGCGAGCACTGCAGAGCAGGCGGAGGAACGGATCTCGCTCGTAGCGGCGAGGCAGGCGGCACTTCTCCGGACTCCGCTGCCGCTGGTCTTTGTGGTGCTGGACGAGAGTTGCCTGCTACGACCCGTGGGCGACCCGGACACCATGGATGCCCAGTTGGCCAAGCTGATCGACTTCGCTGCGCTGCCGAACACGGTGCTCCAGATCGCACGGTTCAGCATGGGGGACCGCCGTCCACTCAGCTTGCCGCTCTACATCCTGACCATGCAGAACCGCTCCCTGGTTTCCTATGCGGAGTCCGCCCAGCGGGGTCAACTCGAACGGGACAGCGCCTCTGTTGTGCCCTTGCTGACGGCCTACCATCAGCTTCAGGCCGAGGCCACGTCGCAAGCCGAATCGGTGGCCTTGATCCATCAGCTACGAAAGGGCACCTCGTGACGACCGAAACCCCCCGCTGGTTCACGTCCTCCTACAGCGAGAACGGTGGCGCGTGCGTCGAGGTCGCCACCAACCTCGTCGCCTCGCGCGGTGTCGTGCCGGTGCGGGACTCCAAGCTCTCTGACAGCCCCGTACTGGGCGTTTCCGCTGCCGCCTTCGCGGTCTTCCTGGACGGCGTCACGGCCGTCTGACTTCGAGAAAGGGCATCCAGTGACAACCGAATTCCCCCGCTGGTTCACCTCCTCCTACAGCAACAACGGCGGTCAATGCGTCGAGGTCGCCACCAACCTCGTCGCCTCGCGCGGTGTCGTCCCCGTTCGGGACTCCAAGCGGGCCGACAGCCCGGTGCTGGACATTTCCGCCGCCGCCTTCGCGGCCTTCGTCGGCGGCGTCAAGGCCGTCTGACAGTCGGCCGGGCCCCGGGCGGTCGCCCGGGGCCCCGGAGGCGGCTAGACCGCCGCTCGTGGCAGGCGGCGCTCCCACGTGCGGTGGAAGAGGACCTCGTCGCCCTCGCGGCACACCACCTCGTTCGAGGTCAGGAAGCCGCCCTCGTCGCAGGTGATTTCCGAGCGGGTCACCACCGAGACGTCCCATCCCAGCTCCGGGCGGTGCAGTCGTACCGTCCAGGTGGAGTGGGTCCGGGCGGACAACGGGTCCGCCTCCTGGATCTCGTACACCTCCAGCGCGTCCTCGCTGAACTCCAGGCCGTCGGGGTAGACGCGGGTGCCGCCGTAGCGGGGGTCCACCTCCAGGCGCCACACACCGCGCGCGACGTCCCGTACGACCAGCCGTTCCGGGCGAGGGGCGTCCAGGGTCGCCGGGTAGGAGACGCCCAACCCCTCCGACTGCTCGGGAGCCTCGAAGAGGATCGGCTCCTCGTCGGCGGAGGCATCGCGGATCGGGAGTTCCAGCGCGCTGCCCGCCGGGTCCAGGGTCCAGCCCGCCTCCGAGCCGGCGCGCGGCCAGATCCACGGCCAGTAGGCCGAGGACAGGGCGACGCGGATCCGGTGCCCCGGGGGGAAGGAGTGGCCGATGCCGTTCAGCTCGAAGTGCACGTCCTCGTACGAGCCGACCGGCCACGGCGCCGCCTTGTCCCGGCCCTGCCGGGAGGACAGGTTCAGTACGCCACGGGTGACCAGCGTGGAGGAGCCGTCCGGGGCCACGTCGCAGAGGCGGGCCACCACCTGGCCGTACGGGACGTCCATCCGCAGGCGCAGGCGGACCACCGGGCGGCCCAGGATCTCCACCGGGCCGGAGCCTTCGCCCACCGGGAACTCGAAGCAGGCCGACTTCGCGTCCTCCTCGCGCTGGTCGGGCGGCAGGTCGGCGTCGTTGCCGAAGGGGAAGAAGCGGCCGGCGTCCAGGCCCGTGTGCTGCGGGGAGGCCACCACGACCGGCGCGCCCTGGAAGGCGTACGTCACCGGGTCGACGTTCGGGGAGGGCCAGGACGGGTCGCCCACCCAGCGGCCGGGGAGGGTCGGGTAGGTGGTCGCGGGCGGGTGCGACTCGGAGATCCAGGAGCGGAGGAGGGGTTCGGACATGACCCCGGTGTCCTTGCCCTTGAGCCAGTGGTCCCACCAGCGCAGGGTCTCCTGGAGGAAGCCGATCGCGGGGCCGGGGGGCAGTCCCCGGTCGGGGTACTGGTGCGACCAGGGGCCGATCAGGCCGCGGACCCGGTCGGCGGGCAGGGCCGCGACCAGGCGGAGCACCGTGTCGCGGTACGGGTCGTGCCAGCCGCCGACCGCCAGGACGGCCGCGCCGATCGCGCCGTAGTCCTCGCAGACGGAGCCGTGGCGCCAGTACGCGTCGCGGGTCTGGTGGGAGAGCCAGGTGTGGACGAGGGGTTCCACCGCGCCGAGGCGGGAGAGCCACTGGTCGCGCCAGCCCTCGCCCGCGTACAGCGGGTCCGGCGGGCGGGAGGCGAAGGCGAGCATGGTCGCCGCCCACGCGTGCATGTCCACGGCGAGCAGGGAGCCGCCCATGTAGTGCACGTCGTTGTCGAAGCGGTCGTCCGTGGAGCAGACCGTGACGATCGCCTTGAGGGGTTCGGGGGCCAGGGCGGCGATCTGGAGGCTGTTGAAGCCGCCCCAGGAGATGCCGAACATGCCGACCGACCCCGTGCACCAGGGCTGGGCCGCCAGCCATTCGACGACCGCGACGCCGTCGGCCAGCTCCTGGGCGTCGTACTCGTCGCCCGGGTCGCCGCCGCTGTTGCCGTGGCCGCGCACGTCGACGCGTACGGAGGCGTAGCCGTGGCCCGCGTACCAGGGGTGGCGCTGCCAGTCGCGCGGGGCGGTCCAGTCGGTGAGGCGGTACGGGAGGTACTCCAGCAGCGCCGGGACGGGCTCGTCGGTGACCGGGCGCCAGATGCGGGCGTAGAGGTCGGTGCCGTCCGGGAGGGGGATCCGGACGTCCTCGCGGGTGGTCCCGTAGGGGAAATCGGTACGGATGATCATCGGGGGTCTCTCACCCATCTCCTCGGAGGGCCGGCGGACGGTGGAAGTCAGTGGACCGGGTGCATCGTGCGCTTCAGCCACGGCGCGGCCGCGATCACCGCGAGCCCCACCGCCACCGCGATGGCGCCGTTCACGCCGAAGTAGGCGGGGTGGGAGACCTGGTCGTAGAGCTTGACCACCTGCGCCTGGATGCCGTTGGCCAGGGCCAGGGACAGGAACCACAGGGCCATCGTCTGGCTGGCGAACGCCTTCGGGGCGAGCTTCGTGGTGGCCGACATGCCCGAGGTTTCGAGGAGGATGTCGCCGAGTCCGAGCAGCAGGTAGGAGCCGATGATCCACCAGGCGGCCATCTTGTACGTGTCGCCGCTGTGCCCCGAGGTCGGGATGACCATCAGGAGGAAGGACAGGCCGCCCAGGATCACGCCGATGGCGATCTTGTTGGAGGCGTGCGGCTGCTTGTGGCCCATCCGGACCCACAGCGCGGCGACGACCGGGGCCAGGAGCACCTCGAACGCGCCGAGCGCGGAGGCGTACCAGCCGGCCGGGAAGGTGAAGCCGAGGATCTCGGTGCGGGCGTTCGTCGACGCGAGCAGCATCATCGTCGAGTAGGCCTGGAAGAGGATGAAGTTGAAGGCCACCGAGGCGAGGAAGAGGACCACGTACGGGCGCAGGCGGCCCCGTTCGGCGGGCGTCACCCGGTCGCTGCGGAACATGATCGCGAAGTAGACGATGGGTGCGATCACCGAGACCAGGGTGAGCAGGTCGACGAAGCGGTCCATCGTCAGCCAGCCCAGCAGGGCCAGAAGAGTGGCGAGCGCGGCGAAGAGCAGGATTCCGCCGATGATCTTCATCACAGCGGAGCGCATCGCGTCGGGTGCGAGGGCGAACTCGGCCGAGTGTTTGCGTCCCGCCAGATGGCGGCGGCCGGCCACGTACTGGATCAGGCCCGCGGTCATGCCGATCGCTGCGGCCGAGAAGCCCCAGTGCCAGCCCTGGTGCTCGCCGAGCCAGGCGGTGATCAGGGGGCCGGCGAAGGCGCCGATGTTGATGCCCATGTAGTAGAGGGCGAAGCCGGCGTCGCGCCGGTCGTCGTCCGTCTTGTACAGCTTGCCGACCATGCTGGCCACGTTCGGCTTCAGCAGGCCGGTGCCGGCGCTGATCAGGCCGAGGCCCACCCAGGTCATGGCGGCGGTGGGCACGGCCATGGCGTAGTGGCCGCAGGCGATCAGGATGCCGCCCCAGAGCACGGCGCGGTACGAACCGAGGATCCGGTCGGCGAGCCACCCGCCGGCGACGGAGACGAGGTAGACCATGGTCCCGTAGGCCGCCGAGACGGAGGCCGCGGTGCCCGGGTTCATCCCCAGGCCGCCGTTGGCCACCGTGTCCGCGAAGTAGAGGACGAGGATGGCCTGCATGCCCAGGAACGAGAAGCGCTCCCAGACCTCCAGTCCGGAGAGCGTGGCAAGGCCCCTGGGGTGCCCGAGGAAGGCGTGGTCGTCGCCGGGCGGCGGCTGGTCGGCCTCCGGGTCGGAAGGCTCGTCTATATCGGTAGAAGTTCTGGACAAAACGCATTCTCCGGTTGTTTCGGCTGCTCTAGAACATACCGGGGCGCATGGGGCGCCGCCTGGCCGGTGCGCGGCCGGTGTGCGACCGGTGCGCGGCCCGTGGCCGGACAGGCGCCCTGGGTGATCGAAAACAGACCCGATACGCTGGCTTGAGTGATGGCAGCGACACATCGACAATCCGTGTGATCGTCAAGGTGATCGTCAGCAGACAGGAGTACCCCTCGTGACCGTCGTCGGGCCGTTCGGACTGAGCGTGCGGGACCAGGCTCTTGAGACGGATGTCCAGGCCGGACTGGCCGCCGTCGAGGCGGGTCTGCTGGAAGCCACCAAGAGCGAAGTCCCCTTCATCACCGAGGCCGCACAGCACCTGGTCCGCGCAGGCGGCAAGCGGTTCCGGCCGCTGCTGGTGATGCTCGCGTCCCGGTTCGGCGATCCCTACGCGCCCGGGATCGTCCCCTCCGCCGTGGTCGTGGAGCTCACCCACCTGGCGACGCTCTACCACGACGACGTCATGGACGAGGCGGACGTGCGCCGCGGCGTGGAGAGCGCCAACGCCCGCTGGGGCAACTCCGTGGCCGTCCTGACGGGTGACTTCCTGTTCGCCCGGGCCTCGCACATCCTGGCGGACCTCGGCCCCGAGGCCGTACGGGTCCAGGCCGAGGCGTTCGAGCGGCTGGTGACGGGCCAGATCCTGGAGACGGCCGGCCCGCGCGACGGCCGCGACCCGGTCGAGCACTACCTCGACGTCATCGCCGGCAAGACCGGCTCGCTGATCGCGGTCTCCGGCCGCTTCGGCGCGATGATGTCCGGCGCCGACGAGTCGGTCGTCGACATCCTGACCCAGTACGGCGAGCGGCTCGGCACCGCCTTCCAGCTCGCCGACGACGTCCTGGACATCGCCTCCGACTCGCACGAGTCCGGCAAGACCCCCGGCACCGACCTGCGCGAGGGCATCCCCACGCTGCCGGTCCTGCGGCTGCGGGAGATGGCGGAGCAGGGCGGCGACCCCGACGACCTGGAGCTCGTACGGCTCCTGGACGGCGATCTGACGGACGACGCCCGGCACGCCGAGGTGCTGGCCCGGCTGCGGGTCCACCCGGCCCTGGAGCAGGCGCGCAAGGACACCGTGCGGTACGCGGAGGAGGCGCGGGCCACGCTGGCCCCGCTGCCCGACTGCTTCGCGAAGTCGGCGCTGGTGGAGCTCTGCGACGCGGTGGTCCACCGCGCGGGCTGACCCGGGCACACCCACCGAAGTCAGGGGCGAGGGCCCGGCAACCCCTACGGGTGGGGGATGCCGGGCCCTCGTCATGTCATCCCTGGGGCGTACGCACAGTTGGCTCCGGGGGCTGACGCCCCGCCCCCCTCTTCTTTGGTCAGATAGAGGCACATCCCCACCAGATCGGGTGAGAGTGGCGGCGAGGGGTGGACGTGGTCGCATGGTCGACCACATACGAAACGGGTAGGTCGCCGCCGTACACACAGAGGTAGGGCAGACAGACATGGCAACGAACGCAAAGACCCGCAAGGCCGCTCGGTACGCCGTACCGGTCGCGGTGTTCGGTGTGGTCGCCGGCACGATCGCGATGGTTCCGGCCTTCGCGAACGCCGGGGGACCGGACCTTCCGAAGGTGACGGCCCAGCAGCTCATCGAGAAGATCGCGGCCTCGGACGTGCAGCAGCTGTCCGGCAGCGCCAAGATCAGCACGGACCTGGGACTGCCGAGCCTGCCGGCCGGCCTGCTGGGCGGCGGTGGCGGCGTGACCGGCGGCTCCGCGGACCCGCAGGAGAAGCTCTCCCAGCTGGTGAGCGGCACCCACACCTTCCGCGTGGCCGCCGACGGCCCGGACCGCCAGAAGCTCACCTTCGTCGACGGCAAGGACGAGTACAGCCTCGTCCACAACGGCGACGACGTCTGGGGATACGACTCCAAGTCGAAGGAGGTCTTCCACGAGAAGGCCCCCACCGACAAGGGCGACAAGGGCGGCAAGAGCTCCGAGCGAAAGACCGGCGAGGGCCTGCCGGGCACCCCGCAGGAGATCGCCCAGGAGGTCCTGAAGGCCGCCGGGCCGACCACCGACATCAGCGTCGGCGACACGGCCCAGGTGGCCGGGCGCGACGCCTACCAGCTGGTCCTGAAGCCGAAGGGGACCGGTTCGACGGTCTCCTCGGTGAAGATCTCGGTGGACGCGAAGAACGGCATGCCGCTGCGCGTGCAGCTGCTCTCCACCGACGGCGGCAAGCCGATCGTGGACGCCGGCTTCACCAAGGTGGACTTCGCCAAGCCCGCCGCCGACACCTTCGCCTTCACCCCGCCCAAGGGCGCCAAGGTGACCGAGGGCGCGGCCGGCGAGCACGGCAAGGGCGGCAAGGACGGCAAGGACGGCACGGACAAGGGCCTGGACGCGCTGGGGGCCATCCCCGGTCTGGACGGCCTGACCGGCGGCGCCGCGGGCGCCAAGGGCGAGCCGAAGGTCCTCGGCGAGGGCTGGACCTCGATCGCCCGGATCGAGACCGGCGCGACCAACACCCTCAAGGGCCTGGACGACGCGGCGAAGGACAAGAACGCGCCCAAGGGCGCCTCGCAGTTCCTCGACTCCCTCGGGGAGAAGGTCTCCGGGAAGTTCGGCGAGGGCCGCGTCCTGAAGACCCGCGTGGTCAACGCGCTGATCACGGACGACGGCAAGGTCTACGTCGGCGCGGTCACCAAGGCCGAGCTGGTGAAGGCGGCCGACGCGAACAAGTAGCCGACGCGAACGAGTAGCCGACGCCGTCACGTAGGCGGTACCGGCAGTCAAGGGTGGGCAGGGGACTGTGTCCCTGCCCACCCTTGGGCCGTTCCGGCCCTGCGTACAGCGGGCCCGCTGTACCGTGAAAAGCATGTCGAGACACGTCACCATCCGCCTGGAAGAAGAGTTCCACGAACGCCTCAAGGCGCGTGCGGCGGCCCTGGGCACGACGGTCACCGCTCTGATCACCGAAGTCACGGAACGCGAGCTCGACGAGGACCGGAAGAACTTCCTGTCCGGGATCGAGGAGTTCGCCGACCACTGGGGCTACTTCCAGGAGCGGTTCGGGCATTGAAGATCACCATGGAGTGGGCCTGGACCGCTCTGGCCCACCATCTCCCGTCCGATCCCGCCGTGTGGGATCCCTCCGGAGTGGCCGCCGCCGTGGCCCGTCACCAGAACGACCTCGTCCTGGTCCCCGAACAGCCCGCCCCGGACACCGCGTGGCGGGCCGCCGCGTTTCTGCACACCCTCGCCGTCTGCCCGGCGCTGGAATCCCCGATGAACGAGTTCTACGCCGCCGCCGCCACCCGCTCGTACCTGCGGGTCGCCGGGGCCAAGCAGCTGCCCTCGCCCGAGGAACTCGGCGACCTGGTGGAGGCCGCGAAGCTGGGCCACGCCGATGTCGCGGCGGTCGCGGAGGAACTGCGGGCCCGGATCCAGGAGCCGCTGTCGGCGTCGCTCCGGGGGCCCGCGCAGGACTCGTAGCACGGCCGGGGGCTCCGGCGCGATCCGGTCGGGATCGCGCCGGAGCCCCGGGGGACCGACGTATCAGAAGGTGATCTTCCAGCTGTTGATGTAGCCGACGTCCTGCGCCGCCACGTCCTTGACCTGGAGCTTCCACACGCCGTTGGCGACCTCGGAGGAGGCGTTGACCGTGACGGACTTGACGATGTTGTCCGCGCTGCCGCCGGTGCGGTTGTGCAGGTTGTACAGGGTGCCGTCGGGGGCGACGAGGTCGACCACCAGGTCACCGATGTAGGTGTGGACGATGTTCACGTCGACCTTGGTGGTGGCCGGCGCGTTGCCCGTGACGCCCGAGACCGTGATCGGCGAGTTCACCGCGGCGGCCGGGGAGTCCGGGATGGTCACGTCCGCGGTGTTCTCGAAGGACGGGCCCGGCGGGACCGGGACGGCGTACCCGAGGTTCCAGATCGCGTAGGCGATGGCGTCGGAGTTGCGGTCCAGGGCGGTGTCGTTGATGTTCGACGTGTTGTCGCAGGAGGAGTGGTAGCAGCGGTCGAAGGCCTGACCGGAGGTGCCGCCCCACTTCGTCGCCTGCGCCGCCGTCTTGGTGTTGCTGGCGCCGGTGAAGAGGCCGCCGACGGGGATGCCGACGTTCTTGAAGGACGCGTGGTCGGAGCGGCCGTCGCCCTCGGTCTCGATCTCGGTCGGGACGCCGAGGCCCGCGTAGTAGTTCTTGAAGGTCTGCTCGATCGTCGGGTCGTCGTCGTAGACGAAGTAGCCCGGGTTCGGCGAGCCGATCATGTCGAAGTTCAGGTACCCGGCGAACTTCGCCCGCTCGGCGGTCGGCAGGTTGGTGACGTAGTACTTCGAGCCGACCAGGCCCAGCTCCTCCGCGCCCCACCAGCCGAAGCGCAGGTGCTTCGTGGGCGTGAGGCCGGCCCGGGAGACGGCGAGGGCGGTCTCCAGGACGGCCGCGCTGCCGGAGCCGTTGTCGTTGATGCCCGCGCCGGAGGTCACCGAGTCGAGGTGGGCGCCGGACATCAGGACCGAGTTGGGGTCGCCGCCCGGCCAGTCGGCGATCAGGTTGTAGCCGGTGGCACCGCTGGAGGTGAAGGTCTGCAGGGTGGTCGTGAAGCCGGCCGCGTCCAGCTTGGCCTTGACGTAGTCGATCGAGGCCTTGTAACCGGTCCTGCCGTGGGCGCGGTTGCCGCCGTTGGCGGTGGCTATCGACTGCAGCTGCGTCAGGTGTGCCTTGACGTTGGCGAGCGGGATGTCGGGCGGCGTGGGCGCGGCGGCGACCGAGGTCGGCGAGGCGAGCGCGGCGGGGGCGGTGGCGGCGAACAGGCCGGCGACCGCGAGGGCGGTCACGGTGGCGATGCGCCGGGAGACGGACAGGCTCATGTGGGGGCTCCGGGATTCCGTACTGGGGATGTGTGCGGAACGTGCGGGTGGCGCGGGTGAGCGTGCCTGGGCGCCGGCGCTACTGCGTGGGTACGACAGTGCGTCGTGCGTCAGTGCGAGCCTGATGTTGGGCGAGAGGGTGACTGTCCGTCAAGAACGTAATTCGGTCAACCCTGTTCGGAAACCGGACAGGGCCCTACTGGGGGGCGCTCCCGCCCCCGTAGCGGACGGCGATCGTGGCGGCGCGGTTGTGCAGGGAGGTGCGCAGTCCCTGCGGGGCCAGGACCTCCGCGTACGCGGCGTGCTGCCACAGGGCCCATTCGGCGTGCCGCGCGTCCTGGAACACCACGCTCATCCTCAACCAGCCGTCCGCGTGGGCCTCTTCGTCGCGGACGGCCAGTGCGGTGTCCACCAGCTGGTCCCGCCGCGCCGGGTCCACCCGGACCAGCACGGTGAGCTGGTCGCCCCCGGCCCGCAACTGCGCGTTGTGCTCCTGCCAGGTCCGGTCCAGGTCGACGGTGTCCGGCCGCTGCGCGGGTTCGTCGAGCGCCTCGGCGGCCAGCACCAGGGACAGCCGGTAGGTGCGGTCCGCGCCGTACCTGGTGGCCAGCAGATAGCCCTGCCCGCGTACGGTGACCAGGCCGATCGGGTCCACCGTGCGCCACTTCGGGACCTGGCCCGCCGCCGCGTAACCGAGCCTCAGCTTGCGTCCGGCGAACACCGCGTGGCGGATCTCCGCCACGACGGCGTCGGACACCTCGTCCGCGGCCACCCGGCGCGAGAGGAGGTCGGTCTCCGGGTCGATGAGCAACCGCTGTGCGGCGCCGGCCGCGGAGTCCCGGAGGTTCTCGGGCAGCGCGTCGACCAGTTTGAGCATGGCCGAGGCGAGCGCCGAGCCGAGGCCGAACAGCTGCGATCCGCGTCGTGATCCGGCGACCACCAGGGCGAGCGCCTCGTCGTGGTTCAGTCCCGTGAGCGCTGTCTGGAAATCGGGCAACAGCGTGAAACCGCCGTGCCGGCCGCGTTCCGCGTAGACCGGCAGGCCGGCCGCGGACAGTGCCTCCACGTCGCGCAGCACCGTACGGGTGGACACGCGAAGCTCGCGGGCCAGGGCGTCCGCCGTCATCCGGCCGCGCTGGCGCAGAAGGAGCACTAACGAGACTAATCGGTCGGCGCGCATATAGAAATGTTAACGAAAATACATGACCGAAGGTGTCGTATTTAGTTGCAAGGCTCCTTCACACGACGTCAGAGCTGGGCGGCTGCCGAGCCGATGGGCGTCCGTACCTTCACGTGAATCGAATGGAGCTTGTGCGACATGGAACGAACTGCGGTCAACCCGGTGTCGTGGTCGGTAGAGATGGGCTTCAACCAGGGCGAGGTCGTCTCCGGACACTCGCGCACCCTGTACATCTCGGGACAGACCGCGATGAGCAGCGAGGGCAAGCCCGAGCACGACGGTGACCTGGCGGCGCAGCTGGCGCTGAGCATCGCCAACCTTGAGGCGGTGCTCGCCGAGGCCGGCATGACCCTCGCGAACCTCGTCCGGCTCAACGTCTACACGACCGACGTCGACCTGCTCTTCCAGCACTACGGTCTGCTGGCGGGAAAGCTCGGCGCCGCCCAGGTCGCGCCGACCACCACGATGCTCGGGGTCTCGCGTCTGGCGATCCCCGGCCAGCTGGTCGAGCTCGAGGGCACCGCCGTCGCGTAACGCGACCGTGTCCGTGCCGCTGCTCGTGCCCCTCGAACCGGCACGGGCAGTGGGTGGGCTTACCCCTGGTCCCCCCGGTCCCCCCGGACCACACGGCGGAGCCTGGCGAGGCGCTCGTGCAGGACGTGCTCCCCGCCGTGCCGAGTGGGGCGGTAGTAGTCCTTCCCCACGAGCTCGTCCGGTGGGTACTGCTGCTCCTGGACCCCGTCCGTGGCCTTGTGGGGGTACCGGTAGCCGATCGCGTTGCCCAGCTCCCGGGCGCCCGCGTAGCGGCCGTACCGCAGGTGGGCGGGGATCTCGCCGACGGCACCCGCCCGGACGTCGGCCATGGCCTCGTCGATCCCGGTGATCAGGGCGTTCGACTTCGGCGCCGTGGCCAGGTGCACGGTGGCCTGCGCCAGGGCGAGGCGCGCTTCGGGCATCCCGATCAGCTGGACCGTCTGCGCCGCCGCGACGGCCGCCTGCAGCGCCGTGGGGTCGGCCAGTCCGACGTCCTCGCTGGCGTGCACCAGCAGCCGTCGCGCGATGAACCGCGGATCCTCCCCGGCCACGAGCATGCGGGCCAGGTAGTGCAGCGCGGCGTCGGGGTCCGAGCCGCGGATCGACTTGATGAACGCGCTGATGACGTCGTAGTGCTGGTCGCCCTGCCGGTCGTAGCGCACGGTGGTCCCGGCGACGGCCCGTTCCACGGCCGCTACGTCGATCACGGTGCCGCCGGTGTCGGTCACCCCGTCGGCACTCGCCTCCAGCGCGGTCAGCGCGCTGCGGGCGTCGCCGGCGGCGAGGCGCACCAGGACGTCCTCGGCCTCGGGGGACAGCGAGACCGAACCGCCGAGGCCGCGCTCCTCCTTCACCGCCCGCCGCACCAGTGCGCGCAGGTCCTCCTCGTCCAGGGACCGGAGCTGGAGCACCAGCATCCGCGAGAGCAGCGGCGTCACCACCGAGAACGACGGGTTCTCCGTGGTGGCGGCGACCAGCAGGACGAGCCGGTCCTCGACGGCTCCGAGCAGGGCGTCCTGCTGGTTCTTGGAGAAGCGGTGCACCTCGTCGATGAACAGCACGGTCCGCCGGCTCTGGCGGTCCCGGCGAAGACGGGCCTCGTTCATCACCTCGCGCAGTTCCCTGACCCCGCTGGAGAGCGCCGACAGGGCCACGAAATGGCGGGTGTCGACGGCGGCGAGCAGGCGCGCGATCGTGGTCTTCCCGGTCCCGGGGGGCCCGTAGAGCAGCACGGACGAGGCCTCCCCGCCCTCCGCCAGCCGGCGCAGCGGCGCGCCGGGACCCAGCAGGTGCGCCTGGCCGACGACCTCGGCGAGCGTCCGCGGCCGCATCCGCACCGCGAGCGGCGCGGTGGCCCCCACGGCCCCGGTCTCCGTGGGCGGCGGGGCGGCTTCGGACAGCGGTAACTCGAACAACCCGTCACCCTCGGACACGTGCGGCGGCCCTTCCTCTGTGGATCGGTCACTCGTCGTTCTCGGCGGCCGTCGGAGGCCATCCGCGGCCGGTCAGCGGCCGTCAGCGGCCATCGGAGGCCGTGGGCGGGCGGCTACGCGTACAGCGTTCCCCGTGCGATGACCACGGCGGATCCCGCCACGTAGACCGAATCGATCCGCTCCGGCGTCCCCATGGCCCGGGCGTGCATCGTCGAAGGACGGCCCATCTCGACCCCCTGGCGGATGCTGATCCACTCCCCGAAGGGGATCAGGCCGTGCCGGGCCAAGTGTACGGCGAGCGACCCGGCGGCCGAGCCCGTGGCCGCGTCCTCCACCACGCCGTAGGCGGGCGAGAACATCCGCAGTCTCCAGTGGGTGCCCGAGCCGGCGAAGCAGTTGGCGGCCATGTCGGGCAGCCTCGCCAGACTCCTGTGCTCCGGCTCCAGGGCGGAGAGCGCGGCCACGCCGTCCAGGCCGACGAACACGTGCCGCGGGCCGTTGTGGTAGACCTCGACCGGCAGCGTACTGCCGGTGGCCGCGAGGCCGAGGGCGGCGAGCAGTTCGTCCGTGCGGTCGTAGTCCTCCCACGTCGGGACGGGCTGCCACATGCCGGCCGCGCCGGCCCGGCCCTCGTCGTCACGCTCGAGTTCGAACGCGACGGTGCCCATGGCGGTCTCCATCAGCAGCTCCTTCGAGTCGTGCGACTCGCCGAGCACGATGGCCGTGCCCAGGGTCGGATGCCCGGCGAACGGAAGCTCGTTGACGGGGGTGAAGATGCGGACCCGCACATCGCCGTCGTCCTCCGCGGGGAGGACGAAGACCGTCTCCGACAGGTGCATCTCCTGCGCGATCTGCTGCATGCGCTCGGTGGACAGACCGGAGGAGTCCAGGAAGACCGCGGTCGGATTTCCTTCCAGCGGGACCTTGGTGAAGACGTCGGCCACCACGTACTCGTACGTATCCATGCGTTCCGTCCCAGAAGCGGTGTCAGTGTGGGTGGGTGTCAATGCGTGTCGAACAGGGCCTGGTACCGGGCGACCGCCCGTACCGTGGCCGCGTACTCGGCGGGCGTCGGGGCGAACGGATCCGCGGCCGGGGGCAGGGCGCCGAACTTGAGCAGCGCGGCCATGAGGAGCAGGCGCGCCTTGGTTGCCGTGAGGTTGTTGCCCGAGATGAACGCCGGATCCGTCCGGTACGCCATGCCCCCGGTGTTGCCGCGACCCGTACGGACCACCGGCATGCCGGCGAAGACGGCGACGCCCAGCGCCGCGTTCTTGGCCGGGTCGGCCATCCCGAACGGTGACATGCCCTCACAGACGAATCCGGTCAGCGGCGCGCCCGCGAGGCCGGCGTCGATCCGGGCGAGGATCTCGACCTCGTCGTCGGAGGGGGACGGGTGGCCGGCGCTCGCGCCCGTGGCCGCGTACCGGCTGTACTTGGTGATCGAGACGTGCGGCATGGCGGCGGGCACGAGCCCGCCGGCGTCCTTGGTCTCCACGTCGATCAGGGACACGCCGGTGCCCAGGGCCCCGGTGACGCCGGCCACCCGGTCGGGGAGCGCGCTCAGGCGCAGCTCCGAGCGGTGGGTGTGCCTGCGCGCCGGGAGGTAGGTGAGCTGCGGGGGACCGTAGCCGCCCATGTCGGCGACCACTCCTCCGTGCCCGCCGGTGACCTCGTACCCTCCGGGCCGGGCGTCGACCTTGGTCACGTCGCGGGCCGAGTAGACGAGTTCGTCGACGATCACGCAGGCGCCGATGCGGTCCGCGCCCGTTTCGTCCAGGGCGACGCCCGACGCGATGAACTTCACGCCGTCCACCACGTTGCGGTCGCCGTCGGCGCTCAGGGACTGGTGGCGGCGCTGGGCCGCGTGCCCGACGAGCGGCACCGTGGTGTCGATCACCAGTCCGAGCCAGTACAGGGTCTCGTCGACGGTCGGGCTCCCCTCGAGCCACTGGACGCCGGTGAACCGGCCCGTGTCGAGGACGGCCTGGACCTGGTTGGTGGCCTCGGCCAGGTTCGCCAGGCCCGGCTCGCTCTGGAGGTGGTACGGGTAGTAGACGAAGAAGTCCTGCCCGAGGCGTTCGGCATCGGGGCCCGTGGTGTATCCGCCCGACGGAGCGGCGCGGAAGAAGTCGAAGTCGGCGATCGCACCGAGCGCGACGGTGGTTCCGAGGTCGGCGAGTCCGTACCGCTCGATCTCCTCGTACAGGCGCCGGGCGTCGGGGTAGAACGTC
This sequence comes from Streptomyces tatrensis, assembly GCF_049310065.1. NCBI lineage: Bacteria > Bacillati > Actinomycetota > Actinomycetes > Kitasatosporales > Streptomycetaceae > Streptomyces > Streptomyces tatrensis. The sequence goes on from NZ_JBMDLB010000011.1 coordinate 5,646,956, forward strand.
TGCCGGGCCGCTGCCGCCGGTGCGAAGGGCGCCGCCGCGGTCTCCTCCCAGGCGGACCCGTCCGCCTGCCTGCCCATGTAGGGGAGGGGGTAGAGGCCGTCGGCCGGATCGAGTTCGACGACGTACACCGGGGTGGCGTCGTCGAACGGCTGCTCCTGGTGGAACGTTCCCTCCTTGTCGAGCCAGCCGTCCGGCGGGGCGTACAGGTCGGCCGACTCCCGTTCGAGCGGGTGCGCGCTGAACGCCTCGACGTACAAGGTCACGGGCGCCGCGAGCCGCTGGGAACGCAGGACGTCGAAGCGGGAGGGGAGCAGCGGCAGACCGTGGCGCACCCGCGCCTTGTTCGAGGTGACCAGGTCCGGTGTGTTCAGGATCGTCGCCGTCGGTCCGGCGAACACCGCGATCCGCGGTCGCCGCGCGCCGCGCGGAAGCGTCTCGTCCGTCACCGCGTCCGTCACCGCGTCCGTCACATCGTCCGTCACAGCGGCCTCAGGTGTTCGATCGCCACGTGGTGCTGCTCGGCCAGGCGCCGTGCCACCAGCGACCGGTGGCAGGCCTCCGCGTCGCGCTCGACGCAGAACAGCGCCGCGGTCCCGTCGCCCGGCAGCCGCGACACGATCGGGTCGAGGTCGACGGGGTCGAGGATCTCTGCGGTGTAGCGGCGGGTGTACTCGGCGGCGAGCTCGTTGCGGGAGCGCTTGCCTACGCCCTGGCGGTCGTCCTCGGCGTACTGGAGGTGGCGCAGCTCGGTGGTCGGGGCGAGTTCACGGTGGTGCTCGTAGGCGATCCCGGCCTCGGCGAGGGCCGCCTGCAGCCGCAGCGAGTTCGCCCAGGCGTAGTCGGGGCCGCGGACGCCGCGGCGCTGGCGTACGTCGAGCACCAGGCGCACACCGGCCTGGTGGAGTCGTTGCAGGTAGGAATCGACGTCGAAGCCGTAGACGCCGATCGTTGCCAACTTGAGCACCGGAGATCTCCTTCCCTAGGAGTGCGAGGGGGTGCGCGGCGCGATGATCAGGGCGGTCGTCTCGCTGGGCAGCTCCGCGGTCCCGGCGATCTCCAGGCCGGCCCGGTCCAGCAGCCGCGTGATCCTGTCGAGGGTGCGGTGTTCGCCGCCCGTCGTCACCAGGAGGTGCAGGTCCCACAGGGCGGGCAGCACGGTGGGGTCCTCGTCCTCGACGAAACGGTCGAGGATCAGCAGCCGCGACGAGGAGTCGGCCATGGCCCGGCGGATGCTCTCGAGAAGGCCGACGACGGCTTCGTCGTCGTGGCCGGCCAGCACGCGGCACAGGACGTAGACGTCCCCGCCCGCCGGGACGTCCTCGAACATGTCGCCGCCGACCAGCTCGGCGCGGTCCAGCCCGACGGTGGCGGCCAGGTGCTCGCGCGCCTTCGGCATCATGTGCTCGCGGTCGAAGAGCACGCCCCGGGCGTCCGGCACGGCGCCGAGGATGGTGGCGAGCAGGTGCCCGCCGCCTCCGCCCACGTCCACGACCGTCTTGCCCCCGAAGTCGAAGGCCTCGGGCACCTGGTGGAAGAACATGCTCGCGGCGTTCATGGTGTGCTGGAACCGCCTGGCGGTGGCCGCGTCCTCACCGAGGTACTCGTAGAGCGGCCGGCCGTAGGCGACCTCGAATCCCGAGCTCTCCGTGCTGATGGCGTGGTGCGCGTGGCCCCACGCCGAGTAGAACTCCTCGCCGTACAGCAGGCACATGTCGCGCAGGGACTGCGGGCCCTCGAGCAGCGCCGCGCTCACCGGGGTGCCGCGGTAGCCGGTGGCCTCGCTGCCCTCGAACACGCCCATGGCCACCAGGAGGCGCATCAGGCGGTGGATGCCCTGCTCGTTGGCCCCGGTCGCCTTCGCGAGCTCGGCGCCGGAGACACGTCCGGCCGCTATGTGGTCGGGCAGTTCGAGTTTGACCGCGGTGTAGAGCGCCTGCGCCCTCCATCCGCCGGTGATCAGGTCGACCACGTTCCGGGTGGCCTGCACGTCGACTGTCATGGATCCCTCACCATCCCCACTCCCGGCCGCTGCCGGCCGGACCGCTGCGCCGCGGTCTTCCGCGGCAGGACATGAATCTGTGTGCTCCCGGCGCGGGGCGGAGCCGTCGGACGGCTCCGCCCCGCGCCCCGGCAGTCCGGTCGGGTCAGGACCGGCCCTGGGTGATGTTGAACATCCAGGTGATCCCGAACTTGTCGACGAGGGTGCCCGCCTCGTCGCCCCAGACCTGCTGCTCGAGGGGCATCGCCACGGTGCCGCCGGCGGAGAGCTTCTCGAAGTGGTCGCGCAGGTGGGCGTCGTCGCCGCCGAGGTAGAGCGCGACGTTGGTGCCCGGGTTGAAGGGGACCCGCTCCGGGACGTCCCACGCCATCACCGTGAAACCGTCCGCGGTGCTGAGCGTGGCGTGCATGATCTTGTCGGCGTCGGGTGACTCCGGATTGCCGAAGTCGCCGAACGTGCCCAGCTCCAGCTTTCCGCCGAAGATGTCGTGGTAGAACTCCAGCGCCTGGCGGGCGTTCCCGTCGAAGGCGATGTAGGGGTTGAGCTGAGATCCCACGGGATTCTCCTTGTCGTGAGTGTGGACGGCCTGAACGGCCTGAACGGCCCGGATCTGGCAGGGGAGCCGAAGGCGGTGCTTCCTAGGTGGGGATCCCGCCGCGGTTGACCTTCGGCACCTCGATGCCCAGCGCTCGCAGCTGCTGGAGCGGGTTCATGAACTCGCGGTTCTGCTTGATCTTTCCGTCTTCGAGCAGGAAAGAGTGGATGAAGTGGTTGCTGTAGTGGCCGGGCGGATACTCCGGGTAGAGGATCTGGCCCTCCCCGTCGCACTCGACCCAGAACCTGTTCGGGTCCTGCGTCTCGAAGATCTCGACGTTGGTCCATTCCCAGTCGGGGAACATGCGCAGCGACCACTCGCCGTGCGCCTTGAGCTTCTCGTGCCCCTGGGAGGTGATCGGCCGGCCGGTGTCGCTGGTCCACAGGCCGGCGCTGCCGTCCTCGGCGAAGAGCTGGTAGCGCGTCTTACGGGTCTCGCCCTTGCGGCTCATGTAGTCGGCTACGACGGCACGGTGGCGGGCGCGCAGGTCGGAGTCGGCCTCGAGCACCTCGGGCTGGGCGTGGGTGGTTTCCATCTCGATTTCCTCAATTCCCGTTTCAGAGACGCAGTTCGGGGCGGTAGACGTCCAGCCAGGTGCTCAGGTCGAGCACGCGCTCCATGCCGTTGCGGACGTCGAGCGGCATGGAGGCCGGGTCCTGCCGGATGATGTCCTCGAGCCAGCTGCGGTCGACCATGTCGAAGACCGGGTCGTCGGTACCGAGCAGTTCCTTGGACTGCTGCAGCAACGAGCTCGTGTACTGCGGGTCGAGGGTCGCCGGGTAGGGGGCCTTCGTCCGCTCCAGCACCGACTGGGGCAGCAGGTCGGCGGTCGCGGCGCGCAGCAGGCTCTTCTCCCGGCCGTCGAAGGTCTTCATCGACCACGGGGCGTTGTAGACGTACTCCACGAGCCGGTGGTCGCAGAACGGGACCCGGACCTCCAGCCCCACCGCCATGCTGATCCGGTCCTTGCGCTCCAGGAGCATCCGCACGAAGCGGGTCAGGTGCAGGTGGCTCATCACCCGCATCGTCATCTCGTGGTCGCTCTCGCCCTCCGCCCGCTCGACCTCCGCGACGGCGTCGGAGTACCGGTCGGCGATGTACGTCGGCAGGTCGAGGGCGGCGGTGATGCCCGGGTTGAACCGGTCCGACACCTGGGCCTTGGCGCCGCTGACGAAGACCGCCATCCAGGGGAAGGTCTTCGCGGCCTGGACCTCCGGCTGGTGGAACCACCGGTACCCGCCGAAGACCTCGTCCGCGGACTCCCCGGACAGGGCGACCGTGGAGTGCTTGCGGATGGCCTGGAACAGCAGGTAGAGCGAGGTGTCCATGTCGCCGAGGCTGAGCGGACTGTCCCGCGCGGTGATGACGGCCCGCCGCACGTCCGGGTCGGCGATCGAAGCGTGGTCGAGCACGATCGACTGGTGCTGGGTTCCGACGCGGGCGGCCACCTCCCGGGCGTAGGGGGCGTCCGTCGTGCCGCGCAGCTCGTCGGCGACGAAGTCGTCCGCCCGTCCGACGAAGTCCACGTCGAAGCTGCGCACCTTCTCGCCGGACGCGCCGAGCTTGGCGGCGGCCAGTGCGGTGATCACGCTGGAGTCCAGACCGCCGGAGAGCAGGGTGCACCGGGGTACGTCGGAGACCACCTGGCGGCCCACGATGTCCTCGAGCAGGTCCCGCACGTTGCCGATGGTGGTCTTCAGGTCATCGGTGTGCTGCCGGGTGGGCAGCGTCCAGTAGCGGCGCTCGCGCAGGCCGGCGCGGTCCACGATGACGATGCCGCCCGGGACCACCTCGCGCATCCCGCACCACACCGAGCTCCCCGGCGTCTGGGTGAAGCTGACCAGCTCGCGCAGCCCGGCGAGGTCGACCGCGCGCTCCGCCAGCGGGTTGGCGAGGATCGCCTTCGGCTCGGAGCCGAACATCACCCCGTCGGAGGTCTCGTAGAAGTAGAGGGGCTTGACGCCCATCCGGTCGCGGATCAGTACGAGCTTCTCGACGCGGGAGTCCCAGATGGCGAAGGCGTAGATGCCGTTGAGGCGGTCGGCGAGCGCCTCGCCCCACTCGACGTAGCCGTTGAGCACCACCTCGGTGTCGCTGTCGGTACGGAAACGGTGGCCGCGGCGCAGCAACTCGGCCCGCAGCTCGGTGAAGTTGTAGACCTCACCGCTGTAGGTGATCGACACCGGTCCATTGTCGGTCGGCACCACCATGGGCTGGGCGCCGCCCTCGAGGTCGATGACCGACAGCCGCCGGTGCCCGAAGGCCGCGTGCCGCTCGATCCAGGCGCCACCGGCGTCCGGCCCCCGGCAGGCCATGGTCTGCGTCATCGCGTCCAGCTGGGTGCGCTGCTGCTCCAGATCACGGTCGAACGCGATCCAGCCCGTAATTCCACACATCGGCTTGCCTTTCTCTCACTTGGGTCATGGGGGTTCGGAGCACGGTCAGGGTTGGAGCCGGCCCGTGCGCCAGCCGGAGCCGTCGCGCTCGTACCGCAGCCTCCGGTGCAGCCGGTCCTCCGGGTCGGCCTGCCAGAACTCGACCGATGCCGGCTCCAGCAGGTACCCCAGCCAGCGGTCCGGGCGGGTCAGCGCGGCGGCGCCCCGGGCCAATTCCCGGGCCCGCTCGCGCAGCGCGTCCTCGTCCAGCAGCGGTGCGCTCTGGTACGAGGCCACCGACATCGGGTGCGCGGCGGCGGGCCGGGCGGCCCACAGGGCGTCGGACTCCCCGTCGGGCAGCGGGCGGGCCGGGCCGCTCACGCTCACCTGCCGGCCGGCCTCGCGCCAGTAGAAGACGCCCGACGCCCAGCCCGTCTCCTCCAGGTCCCGGGCTTTGCGGCTGTCGGAGTGACTGGTGAACACCAGTCCCGTACCGCGCACCGAGAGCACCTGCACGATCCGGTTGGAGGCGCGGCCGCGGGCATCGGCCGAGGCCAGTGCCAGCGCGCCCGGCTCGCGCACGGCGTTCGCGACGGCGCTGTCGAACCAGGTCCGGAGCAGGTCCATCGGCTCGGCGGGCGGGGCGGCGAACTCATCGGTGGCCAGGGGCCGGTACGCCGTGCTCACGACGCCGTCCCGACGGCTTCGAAGGCCAGTCCGCGCTCGGCCAGTTCGCCGGAGTGGACGCCTTCGACGATGGCCTCGACGTCGGTCGTCATCCGCTCGGTCGGCGGGTATCCGATGAGCTCGGTGGCCCGGTTCGGCGGCATCGGTACCGTCAGGTCGGCGTCGGAGTCCCACAGCATCACCGCGCCCCAGCGGTTGTTGACACGGTCGGAGATCCAGAACTTCAGTCGCAGTCCGCGGATCGCGGTCCACGGATCCACGCCCTCGTCCCGCAGGTAGACGCGCAGGGAGTCGATGGTCTGGCCGGACCCGGAGAGGTCCCACCAGGAGATGGCGGCTTTCATACCTTCACTACCTCCGCGGCTTCCATCAGGGGGACGAGCAGCTCGGTCAGGACGCGCTCGCTGTCCTGGGTGAGCACGGATTCGAGGTGGAACTGCACGGACCCGAAGTGCGCCCCGCGCAGGGCGTGCACCTCTCCCGTGCGGGGATCGAGGCTCACCTTCACCTCGCCGACGCCGGGGCACTCCAGCTGCTCGGCCCGCGACCGGGCCTCGTAGGAGTTGTAGAAGCCGACCCGCTCCCGCGAGCCGAACAGGTCGATCTCCCGCTGGGTGCCCTGGTTCGGGACGTCCCGGCGCCTCAGCTCGAGCCCGAGGTGCCGGGACAGCAGCTGATGGCTCAGGCACACGGCCAGGAAGGGGATGCGCCGGGAGAGCAACTCCTCGATCGCCGAGGTGAGGTGGGCCATCCTGCGGTGGCCGGCCTCCCGCGGGTCGCCGGGCCCCGGGCCCATGATGACGAGATCGTGCTCGTCGAAGCGGTGGGCCGCGTCGAAGGCGGCGATCTCGACGGTCAGCCCGATGGCGCTCAGCTGGTGGGCCAGCATCGAGCTGAAGGTGTCCTCGGCATCGACGATCAGTGCCCGGCGGCCGTCGAGCATCGGATGGGGCCGCGCCCGCGACGCGGTGTCGCTGAGCCAGAAGCGCGCGATCGTCTCGTTGCGGCTCCCCAGGGCCTTCTGGACCAGCGGGTCCTCGACGAGCCGGTTCGCGGCGCCCAGCGCCGCGAGCACGCCCGCGGCCTTGGTACGGGTCTCGGCGACCTCGGCGTCGGCGTCGGAGTGCCGGACCAGGGTCGCGCCCACCCCGACCTCCACGTGGCCGCTGCCGTCGGCGTCGGAGGCCCGGATGTCGGCGGTGCGGATGAGGATGGCCGAGTCCAGGGTGCGCGCGCCGTCGGCGTCGCGGCCGATGAGGGCCGCGATGCCGCCGTAGTACCCGCGACCGCGCGGCTCGTAGCGGGCGATCACCCGGCAGGCGTTCTCGAGCGGGCTGCCGGTCACCGTGGGCGCGAACATCGTTTCCCGCAGGATGTCCCGTGGGTCGAGGTCGCTGTGCCCCTCGATGACGTACTCGGTGTGCGCGAGCCGGGACATCTCCCGCAGGAACGGTCCTCTCACCCGGCCGCCGCCCCGGCAGACCCGGGCCATCATCTTGAGCTCCTCGTCCAGGACCATGTACAGCTCGTCGGTCTCCTTGCCGTCGGTCAGGAACTCCATGACCTCCGACCGGTCCGGTCCGGTCGGCGGGTAGCGGTAGGTGCCGCTGATCGGGGTCATCGCCGCGACGCCGTCCCGCAGGCTGACGTGGCGCTCAGGAGTGGCGCCCACGAAGGTCCGGGTGCCGGTGTGCACGATGAAGGTCCAGTAGGCGCCGCTCTCCCGGGTGAGCAGCCGGCGGAACAGGCTGAGCGCGCTGCGCGTCGAGTACCCGGTGATGGTGGTGACGAACGAGCGCTTGATGACGAAGTTCGAGCCCTCGCCGGTGCCTATCTCGTTGTCGAGGACCGCGCGGACCGTGTCGGCGTACGCCTCGTCCTCGGTGTCGAAATGCCCGCCGTCCAGGGTGATCGGCTCGTCCGGCAGGGCTCGCAGCGCCTCCGACGTGGCGATCTGCCCCTGGTCGGTCACCGACATCGCGATCAGCGGCGAGCCGTCCGCGGCGGCGACGAAGCCGCGCTCGGTGATCTGCTGGTGGGGCACCAGGACCAGCGACTCGTGCCGGGCCCCGCCGGGCCCCCCGCTCCGGCCGGCGAGCGGGACGTCGGCCAGCCGGGCCGGGGTGCTGACCTGGCCCAGCAGGATCTCCACGCGGTCCGCGCCCAGCGACTCGGGGCGGTGCAGCAGGGCGAAGGGACCCGGATCGGTGCCCAGCACGTGCTCGAGCAGCTGCGTCGGGTTCATCGGAAGACCTCCTCGGTGGTGAAGATCTCCTCGGTGGTGGTGACCACCGAGCAGCGGGCGGCCGCGTAGTCGAGGGCCAGCTGGTGGTACTCGGCGGAGAAGTCGCCGACGGCATCGGCGACCAGGAACGGCTGGATGTCGTTGCTGAACGCCTCGAGGGCCGTCGCCAACACGCCGACGTGTGCGTACACCCCGCAGACGATCAGCTGATCGCGGCCCTGGGCGCGCATCCGGGCCAGCAGGTCCGAGCGGAAGAAGGCGCTGTAGCGCCACTTGGTGAGCACCTGGTCCGCGGGCCGGGGAGCCAGTTCCGCGACGATCTGGCGGTCGACGGGGTCCACCCTCATGCCCGGACCCCAGAAGTCCTTGAGGAGGCCGCGGTCCCCGTCGGTCATGCCACCGGGCTGCGCGGTGTAGAACACGGGGACCCCGAGGGAGGCGCAGCGCTCCCGCAGGATCGCGCAGTGGCGTACCAGCGGATCGCGGATCTCCTCGGGAAACGGTGCGAGGAAGTAGCGCTGCATATCGTGAACGAGCAGGGCCGCTCGGTCGGGATCGGGTTTCCACGGGGCCTGGCTGGCGGGCAGTTCGGCCGCCGTCGGCAGTGGGTATGACGAGATCGGGGCTATGCCCGGCACGGTTCCCCCTCGGGTTGATTGAGTGGTGGCCGGCCACCCATGCGGATGATGGATCCCGCATGGGTGGGCGGAGTTTTCTCGTCCTGCTCGCTTTTCGGCACGGCTGATAAAGCGTGCGATGCGCGTAAGGAATTCACCGGCCGGCCGGCGGGCTGAGCGGAAAAGGACGAGACCGCTGGGATGCCCGGATCAGTGGTGGGCGGCCGTCGCCGGCGTGCCCCCGCCGTGGGGCGGGTACGGGTTGTCCAGGACGTACAGCCAGGTACCGTCCAGCTGCTCCTCGACGGTGTCGCAGAAGTTGCCGGTGAAGCTCACGCGGGTGCCGTCCGGCCCGGCCTGCTCCAGGCTGTAGTCGCCCATGATGGAGGCCGTGCGCTGGCGCACCACGCCGTCCCAGCCGCGCCATCCGCCCGTCGCCACGGTCTGGCGGGCGTTGACGGTGAGCACCGGGTTCAGGTCGAACCATCCGACGTAGAAGGCCCTGATGGCGGCGTGGCCCCTGATGACCGAGAGGTCCCAGTCGACGATCGCCGCTTCGGTCTCGTGCAGGGCGATGATGCCGTCGATGTCCTTGGCCTTGATCCGCTCGCCCAGGAGCTGGAGCAGCTGCTCGGGGGTTCTCGCGACCGGCCGCGGGTTGAAGATGCCCGTCTGGCTCTCGGGGGCCGCCGGAGCCTCACTGGCTGCCACGGCCTCGCCGACTGCCGGAGCCTCGGCGGCTGCCGGGGTCTCGGTGACGGCCGAGGTGCTCGCGGCCGCCGACTGGGCCTGGATGAAGCCGGGCCCTGCGATGCTTCCGGCCGTCAGCACGATGGCGGCGGCGGCGAGCGGAAGCGTGTGCTTGATTATGCTCATGTCATCTCCTCAATTGGAGATGGCAATGGATTAATGAAATTCGGCTGCGTGTGATTCGGCTGCGGAATCGGGACTTTCGGCTGGTCCTCATTTGCCATCCCCCCCTTCGATGACTTCATATAACCGCCGGGAACTCGGGGTTGTCAACGAGCCAAAAATGCCTGTGTCGCTGGTGTGCAATTCTCTCCGGCCGGAGCGGAAAGCGGAATATGCGCCGGGCCGTGACGACCTGCGGCGATCGCGGATCGCGGAATTCGGCCGGTGGGATGCGGCCGAGGAGGCGGGGGTGGCCGATGAAATAAGGGGAAACCCGGATTCCGCCCGACCGCGGCGGGCCGAGTGGCGCAGTGGCGGAGCGTGCGGCTCGCGGGCGGGCGGGGGACGGAGCCGCCCGCAGGGCCGGTGCGAGAGGACACTGGGCGGATGAATGTGAACGAAGAGATCCGTTCGGCGGTCGTCGAGGCGCAGTGGATCGACCGGCGGCGGACATGGGAGGACGGCCTGGAGCGCCTCGGGCCCGAGGTCTGGCGACTCGGCACCATCGCGGTGCTGGAGGCGGCCCACGCGCACCCGCTCCTGCAGCGGCTGTACCCGTACACGAGCCATTGCCACGTGCACTTCAGCAGCACGACCCGCTTCCCCTACGAGGTGGCGGTCCCCTACGTGATCCCGCTGCCCGACGGGCGGTTCCGCGTCGTGCGGCGCGATCCCGCCGGGGAGGTGGGCGAGGTCGCCACGGCCGGGGAGGCCGTGGCCCTGGTGGCCGCGCACGCGCCGCACGACCTCCGCCTCGCCACGACGGGGCTGCCGATGGACGGGTAGGCCCGGGCGGGGGTGCGGCGGGGGCGGACATGCGGACGGGCGCGTCCGAAGACGCGCCCGCCGGTGCTCCGATCGGTGTTACGCGGTCTCGCGCGCCGGGGTCGGAAGGGAGCTCGGGAGAGGGCTCGGGGTGCTCGGGAGGCCGCTCGGGAGGCCGCTCGGGAGGTGCGCCGACAGGGCCTCCAGGCGCAGGGCCCGGGAGCGGCGGGCGGTGCGCAGGGCGTCCCAGGTGAGGATCGAGAGGGCGAGCCAGACCAGGGAGAAGCCGGCCCAGCGGGCGGGCGGCATGGCCTCGTGGAAGTACAGGACGCCGAGGCCGAACTGGAAGACCGGGGCCATGTACTGGAGCAGCCCGAGGGTGGAGAGCGGGACCCGGATCGCGGCCGCGCCGAAGCAGATCAGCGGGATCGCGGTCACCAGCCCGGCCGAGGCCAGCAGGACGGCGTGCCCCGGGCCCTGGGCGGTGAAGGTGGACTCGCCCCGCGAGCCGAGCCACAGCAGGTAGCCGAGGGCGGGCAGGAACATGATCACGGTCTCGGCGGTCAGCGATTCCAGGCCGCCCATGCCGAGCTGCTTCTTGATCAGCCCGTACAGGGCGAAGGAGAAGGCCAGGATCAGCGAGATCCACGGCGGCCGCCCGTACCCGACGGCGAGGACCAGCACGGCGGTGACGGCGATCCCGACCGCCGCCCACTGCGTGCGGCGCAGGCGCTCGCCCAGGACCAGGACGCCGAGCGCGATGGTGACCAGGGGGTTGATGAAGTAGCCGAGGCTCGACTCGACGACCGCGCCGTTGTTGACGGCCCAGATGTAGACGCCCCAGTTCACGGTGACCAGCGCGGCGGCCACCGCTGTGAGGGCGAGCTTGCGCGGCTGGCGCAGCAGCTCCGCCATCCATCCCCAGCGCCGCAGGGCCAGCAGGGCCACGCCGACCACGGCCAGGGACCACACCATGCGGTGGGCGAGGATCTCGATCGCTCCGGCGGGCTGGAGGAGCGGCCAGAAGAGGGGCACGATCCCCCACATCCCGTACGAGGCGAAGCCGTAGAGCAACCCCGTGCGCTGGTCGTTCTGTGCCTTCACGGGACCTCCAGAGCTACTTCAAGCCAACCTGACGACGGTAGCGCCGCACACGCCGAAAGTCATTAGTGTCTGGCGAGATGCTCATGACACTTGCGTTGCCGCGCGGTGGCCGGGACGCGACGGAGCCCGGACCTGGTCTCCCGGGTCCGGGCTCCGAAGGGCTCCGAAGGACTGCGGCGGACGGCCGAGCGGCCGAGCGCCCGAGCGGCCGAGCGGACGCTTCAGCCGACGACGGTCCAGGTGTCGTTCCCGCTCAGCAGCGCGCCCAGGTCGCCCTTGCCGCTGCGGTCCACGGCCGTCTCCAGCTGGTCGGCCATGAGCGTGTCGTAGACGGGCCGCCGCACGTTGCGGAACACCCCGATGGGCGTCTGGCGCAGCGTGTCGGGGTCGGCCAGCCGGGACAGCGCGAACGCGTTGGTCGGGGAGGCCGAGGAGGCGTCGTGGACCAGGATCCGGGACTCGTTCTCGGGGGTCACGGTCACGACCTCCAGGTCGCCGGTGGCCACGTTGCGCACGACGCCCTTGGCGCCGTCCACGCCGAACCGGATCGGCTGCCCCTGCTCCAGCCGGATCACGGCCTCCTGGGCCTGCTCGTGGTCCTTGAGGACCTCGAAGGCGCCGTCGTTGAAGATGTTGCAGTTCTGGTAGATCTCCACCAGCGCCGTGCCCTCGTGTGCGGCCGCCGCGCGCAGTACCTCGGTGAGGTGCTTGCGGTCGGAGTCGACCGTACGGGCCACGAAGGAGGCCTCCGCGCCGATCGCCAGCGAGACCGGGTTGAAGGGCGCGTCCAGCGAGCCCATCGGGGTCGACTTGGTGATCTTGCCGACCTCGGAGGTGGGGGAGTACTGCCCCTTGGTCAGCCCGTAGATCCGGTTGTTGAACAGCAGGATCTTGAGGTTCACGTTCCGCCGCAGGGCGTGGATCAGGTGGTTTCCGCCGATGGAGAGCGCGTCCCCGTCACCGGTGACCACCCAGACCGACAGGTCGCGGCGCGAGGTGGCGAGCCCCGTCGCGATGGCCGGGGCGCGGCCGTGGATCGAGTGCATCCCGTAGGTGTCCATGTAGTACGGGAAGCGCGAGGAGCAGCCGATGCCCGAGACGAAGACGATGTTCTCCTTCGCCAGCCCCAGCTCCGGCATGAAGCCCTGGACGGCCGCGAGCACCGCGTAGTCGCCGCAGCCGGGGCACCAGCGGACCTCCTGGTCCGACTTGAAGTCCTTCATCGACTGCTTGGCGGCCGCCTTGGGCACCAGCGAGAGAAGGGAGGGGCTGTCGGTCACCTCAGTCATTGATGGCCTCCTTGAGATGGTTGGCGAGCTGCTCGGCCTTGAACGGCATGCCGTTCACCTGGTTGTACGACGCCGCGTCGACCAGGTACTTCGCCCTCAGGAGGGTCGCGAGCTGCCCGAGGTTCATCTCCGGCACCACTACCTTGTCGTAACGCTTCAGGACCTCACCCAGATTCCTCGGGAAGGGGTTGAGGTGGCGCAGGTGGGCCTGCGCGATGGGGAGCCCGGCGATCCGCAGCCGGCGCACGGCGGCCGTGATCGGCCCGTACGTCGAACCCCAGCCGATCACCAGGGTCCGCGCGCCGTCCGGGTCGTCGACCTCCAGGTCGGGGACCTGGATGCCGTCGATCTTGGCCTGGCGGGTGCGGACCATGAACTCGTGGTTGGCCGGGTCGTACGAGATGTTGCCCGTGCCGTCCTGCTTCTCGATGCCGCCGATCCGGTGCTCCAGCCCCGGCGTGCCCGGGACCGCCCACGGGCGGGCCAGGGTCTGCGGATCGCGCTTGTACGGCCAGAAGACCTCGGTGCCGTCCGCGAGCTCGTGGTTGGGTCCGGCGGCGAACTGCACCTTCAGGTCCGGCAGGTCCGCCACGTCCGGGATCCGCCAGGGCTCGGAGCCGTTGGCGAGGTACCCGTCGGAGAGCAGGAACACCGGGGTCCGGTAGGTCAGCGCGATCCGGGCCGCGTCCAGGGCGGCGTCGAAGCAGTCCGCCGGGGTGCGCGGGGCCACGATCGGCACCGGGGCCTCGCCGTTGCGCCCGTACATGGCCTGGAGCAGATCGGCCTGCTCCGTCTTGGTCGGCAGACCGGTCGACGGGCCGCCGCGCTGGATGTCCACGATCAGCAGCGGCAGCTCCAGGGAGACCGCGAGGCCGATCGTCTCGGACTTCAGGGCCACGCCCGGGCCGGAGGTGGTGGTCACGGCGAGCGCGCCGCCGAAGGCCGCGCCCAGCGCCGCGCCGATGCCGGCGATCTCGTCCTCGGCCTGGAAGGTGCGTACGCCGAAGTTCTTGTGCTTCGACAGCTCGTGCAGGATGTCCGAGGCCGGGGTGATCGGGTACGAGCCCAGGTAGAGCGGCAGATCGGCCTGCTGGCCCGCCGCGATCAGCCCGTAGGACAGGGCGAGGTTCCCGGAGATGTTGCGGTAGGTGCCGGCCGGGAAGGCGCGGGTGGCCGGGGCCACCTCGTAGGAGACGGCGAAGTCCTCGGTGGTCTCGCCGAAGTTCCAGCCCGCCCGGAAGGCGGCGACGTTCGCCTCCGCGATCTGCGGCTTCTTCGCGAACTTCTGCCGCAGGAACTTCTCGGTGCCCTCGGTGGGCCGGTGGTACATCCAGGACAGCAGCCCGAGCGCGAACATGTTCTTGCTGCGCTCGGCCTCCTTGCGGGAGAGCCCGAAATCCTTCAGCGCCTCGACGGTGAGGCTGGTCAGCGGCACCGGGTGGACGTTGTAGGCGTCCAGGGAGCCGTCTTCCAGCGGGGAGGTCTCGTAGCCGACCTTCGCCATCGGGCGCTTGGTGAACTCGTCGGTGTTGACGATGATCTCCGCGCCGCGCGGCACGTCCGCGATGTTCGCCTTCAGCGCCGCCGGGTTCATCGCCACCAGGACGTTCGGGGCGTCGCCCGGCGTCAGGATGTCGTGGTCGGCGAAGTGCAGCTGGAAGGACGACACGCCGGGGAGGGTGCCGGCGGGCGCCCTGATCTCGGCCGGGAAGTTCGGCAGCGTCGAGAGGTCGTTGCCGAAGGAGGCGGTCTCCGAGGTGAAGCGGTCACCGGTGAGCTGCATGCCGTCACCGGAGTCACCCGCGAAGCGGATGATCACCCGATCGAGTCGGCGCACTTCCTTCGCCCCGGCGTCCCCGGTGTGGCCCGTGGGTGCGCTGTCCGGGCCCGGGGACGTCCGCTGTTCGCCGACGACTGCGCCTTCGGCCCCGTCGGACTGTTCGGCTGGGCTACTGACCTGGCTGGTCACTGAACTGGACCTCCTTCGAGGCGTGAGCACTGCCCAAGGTCAACCCTACGTCCGTAGGGATCGCTTCCCCGGGCTGCTCATTTTCTGGACCGCCCCTTCGGCGGTCTGTCCGAATCCGGCCTTACCTGACAGAGTGTCAGTTGATCAAGATCTTAGGTAGGTGAGAACGGCCAGCACGCGCCGGTGATCCCCGTCACTGGGTGACAGGCCCAGCTTCATGAAGATGTTGCTGACGTGCTTCTCCACCGCGCCGTCGCTCACCACCAGCTGCTTGGCCACCGCGGAATTGGTCCGCCCCTCGGCCATCAGCCCGAGCACCTCGCGCTCGCGCGGGGTCAGCCCCGCCAGCACGTCCTGCTTGCGGCTGCGGCCGAGCAGCTGCGCCACGACCTCCGGGTCCAGGGCGGTACCGCCCCGGGCCACCCGGACGACGGCGTCGAGGAACTCGCGCACATCGGCCACCCGGTCCTTCAGCAGGTACCCCACCCCGGTACTGGACCCGGCCAGCAGTTCGGTGGCGTACTGCTCCTCCACGTACTGGGACAGCACGAGCACACCTATGCCGGGGTGATCGCGCCGCAGCCGTACGGCTGCCCGCACCCCCTCGTCGGTGTGCGTCGGCGGCATCCGCACATCGGCCACCACCACGTCCGGCAGCGCGTTCTCGGCCGCCAGCTCCGCCACCGTCTTGATCAGGGCTTCCGCGTCCCCGACGCCTGCGACGACGTCATGCCCCCGGTCGGTCAGCAACCGGGTCAGGCCCTCACGCAGCAGCACTGAATCCTCGGCGATGACCACCCGCACCCTGTCTTCCACGACTTCGCTGCTCCCGCGTCCGCTCATGCCCCGTGTTCCCTGACTCGGCCAAGCATCCCAGTCTCGAGCCCGGATGTGGCCGGAGCGCGATCAACGCGTACCCCCGGACCGGCTGTTTTCGGCCCTGGGCGCCCCGCCGGGCCACCCACTCCCGAAAGTCAGGGCTTTGGCCCCCGCTCGCGGCGGGCCGAACGGCACCCCGTGGGGGGCGGAAGCCGTGGGGGAGGGCGCAGGACATGCGACCGCACGGACACCCCCTACGGGGCATCCGTGCGGTCGGTCGTGGTCGTCGTCCCGGGGTCTCAGGCGTTCAGGCGTCGCGGCGCCAGGGGAGCTCCGCGGTGACGGTCGTGCCGCCGCCGGCGGGGGACTCCACGACGAGCAGCCCGTCCACGGCGTCGAGCCGCTCGGCCAGCCCCGCCAGTCCCGAACCGGCCACGGAGTCGGCCCCGCCGACCCCGTCGTCGGCGACCTGGATCAGCAGCCGCTCGCCCGACTTCCACACGTCGACCCCGGCCGTACGGGCCCTCGCGTGCTTGCTCACGTTCTGCAGCAGCTCCGACACCGTGAAGTACGCGATCCCCTCGATCGCCGCCGCCGGCCGCGAGGGCAGGTCCACTGCCACCCGTACGGGTACCGCGCACCGGGAGGCCACCGAGGACAGGGCCGCGTCCAGCCCCCGGTCGGTCAGCACCGCCGGGTGGATCCCGCGGGCCAGGTCCCGCAGCTCCTGGAGGGCGATCTTCACTTCCCCGTGCGCCTCGTCCACCATGCGGGCGGCGGCCCGCGGGTCCTCCGTCAGCTTCTCCTTCGCCAGCCCCAGATCCATGGCCAGCGCCACCAGCCGGGCCTGCGCGCCGTCGTGCAGATCGCGCTCGATGCGCCGCAGATCGGCCGCGGCGGTGTCGACCACGACACCCCGGTCGGACTCCAGCTCGCTGACCCGGTGGTCGAGCCGCGAGGGCCCGAGCAGCCCGCAGACGAGCACCCGGTCCACGGTGGTCAGGGCACGCACCACCCACGGCGTGGCCAGCGTGAGGGCGAGCCCGGTCGCGCAGGTCGCCGCGATCGCGAGCGGGGAGTCCAGGTAGAAGGAGTAGGAGTCGCCGTTCTGGAAGAGCTGCAGCCCCGGCTGATCGGTGAAGGCCGGGAACACCCAGAACCAGAGCGGGTAGAGCAGCATGGCCCACCCGTAGGCCCAGAACGTCAGGGCCACGCAGAAGGCGAACACCGCCCACGGGAAGTGGACGACCGAGTACAGCACGTGCCGCCAGGCGCTCCCGCTCTTGAGCAGCGCCCCCATCCGGGCGATCGCCCTGTCCTTCTCCGCCCGGATCGGCGCGGGCTCGGCGATGTCGTGGCGGAGCATTCCGCGCAGCCGGGCCCGCTCGACGCGCCCGAACCCGCGGCACATGGCCAGGACCCCGGCCAGCACCGGGACTCCGAGGAAGGTGACGAGCAGTCCGGCGCCGAGGCTGACGCCGGTGATGGCGAGCGAGAAGTACAGGGTGCTCAGCGGCAGCCCGAGCATCAGGTACCCGAACTCCCGCCAGGTCCGCCCCTCGAAGGGAGCCCGCACCACCCTGCCGAACCCGCTGCCGCTGTGTGCGCCGCTACCCATATCGCCGACCCGCCCTTCATCCACTGTGTCCCCCAACCCTCCCGCCGACCCCCCACCCGGAACCATCCGGCGGGTCGGCCTCTCCCCAGGGGGGTTAACCCCACCCCGGGCCCGGCCGGGGATACCCCACCGCGGGTCCGGGGGCGGGGTCCCGGCTCCGGGCTCGGCGGCCGCTGAGCGGAGCCCGGGGTGGGGCTCTGGCCCTGGCCCCGGGACTCGGGGGCCGCTGCGCGGAGGCAGAGTCCCCGACCCGCCCTTCGCCCGTTCCCTGGGCTCCGCCCAGACCCGCGCCTCAAACGCCGGCGGGGCTGGATCACCTTGCGGGGTGATCCAGCCCCAGCGGCCGGCACGTGTGGACGGGCGGAGCCACATTCCAGCCTGCCGGCGGGCACGTGTGGATGGGCGGAACCAAATTCCAGCCCGAAGGCGGGCACGTGTGGATGGGCGGAACCAAATTCCAGCCCGAAGGCGGGCACGTGTGGATGGGCGGAGCCATATTCCAGCCGCAACGGCCCGCACGCACAGGCGGGCCCAGCCAAAACCAGCCCCGCCGGCGTTTGAGGCGCGGGGGTCCGGGGGCTGGTCCCCGGGAAACGGCGTCGCACTCACCCACGGCGGGGGCAGAAGATCCGCCCCGGCCGCGCAAGCGCCCCGCCCGGCCGCGCAAGCGCCCCGCCCGGCCGGGCAAATCCAGCCCCGCCGGCGTTTGAGGCGCAGGGGTCCGGGGGCCGGCCCCCGGGAACGGCGCCGCACCCACCCGCGGCGGGCGCCCCCAGCCGGGCACAGGATCCGGCTCCCGGCGGGCAAGCCCGCCCCCGCGCTACCGCGCGACCCGCTCCCGCCAAGGCAGCTCCGCCGTGACCACGGTCCCCGCCCCCTCGGGCGACTCCACCACCAGCACGCCGTCGACCGCGTCGAGCCGCTCACCCAGCCCCGCCAGCCCCGACCCGGCCAGGGCGTTCGCTCCGCCCCGCCCGTCGTCCGACACCCGGATCAGCAGCCGCCCGTCGGCGGAGCCACCCGTGCGCCACACCTCGACCTCCGCGCACCGCGCCCCCGGCCCGGCGTGCTTGCTCACGTTCTGCAGCAGCTCCGAGACCACGAAGTACGCGATCCCCTCGATCGCCTCCGCCGGCCGCGCCGGCAGGTCCACCGCCACCTTCACGGGGACCAGGCACCGGGAGGCCACCGAGGACAGGGCCGCGTCCAGCCCCCGGTCGGTCAGCACCGCCGGGTGGATCCCGCGCGCGAGGTCCCGCAGCTCCTGGAGGGCGATCTTCACTTCCCCGTGCGCCTCGTCGACCATCGCCGCCGCCCCCTCGGGGTCCTCCAGCAGCTTCTCCTTCGCCAGGCCCAGCCCCATCGCCAGCGCCACCAGCCGGGCCTGAGCCCCGTCGTGCAGGTCCCGCTCGATGCGCCGCAGGTCCGCCGCCGCCGTGTCGACCACGACGCCGCGGTCGGACTCCAGCTCGGCGATGCGCCGCTCCAGCTCGTCGGAGGGCGACAGCAGGCCCCGTACCATCGCCCGGTCCACGTTCGCGAGCCCGCGGACCACCCACGGCAGCACCGGCCACAGCACGAACAGCCCGGTCAGTGCCACACTGAAGGTGAGGACCGCCCACGGCAGCCGGATCAGCTCGAACAGCACCGTCCGCCACGCCACCGGGTCCTTGAGGCTCGCCCACAGCCAGGGGAAGAACCCCCCGGACCGGCCCGGCCCCGGCATCGGCGTCGGCTCGTCGACCCGTACGCCCAAGAGGTCGCGGGCCCGCGCCCGTTCCAGCCGTCCCAACTGGCGAGACACGAACAGACCGCATGCGAACAGCGGCAGACCGATCGCGGTCACCGACAGACCGCCCGCGGTCGCCACCATCACCACCGTGTAGACGAACCCGATGAGGGCGGCGGGCAAATTGCTCAACAGGTAGGCGATTTCCTTCCACGTCACGGCATCGAGGGGTGCGCGGACGGGAGGAGGAGCGCCGTCGTCGGGGGTGTGCTTGCTCGCGGTCATGCGCCTACCCTGCCAAGCCCACGGCCCCTCGTGCCATGGGGTAGCCGGGCCGAGGTAAACGGGGGATAACCCCACCCCGTGGACCCCAGGCCCTAGACTCCCGTCCGTACCAGATCAACCGCAGATCAACCTGATCGTCGACAGTGGCCGAGGAACGAGGAACGGACGTGCCCGAACCAACGGTATCGACCGTATCCGTGCTCGCCGCGGACTACTTCCGGACGTATTCGGTCGTCGGCCTCCTGGCCGCGCTCGGCGTGCTCTTCGTGGCGGTGGCCTTCGGCGCCAACCGTCTGCTGAGCCCGTCCGTCCCGACCCGCGAGAAGCTGCTGACCTACGAGTGCGGCGTGGACCCCGTGGGCGAGGGCTGGGCGCACACCCAGGTCCGCTACTACGTCTACGCCTTCCTCTACGTCATCTTCGCCGTCGACTCGATCTTCCTCTTCCCCTGGGCGACGGTGTTCGCCGCCGCCGGTTACGGCGCCACGACGCTGGTGGAGATGTTCATCTTCCTCGGCTTCCTGGCCGTCGGCCTGCTCTACGCGTACAAGAAGGGCGTCCTCGAATGGCTGTGACCCCGGCCGGTACCCCGGCCGTGCCGTCGGAGCCGCAGCTGCTCCCGGAGCCGAAGCGGCTGGGCGTCCTGTCCCGCCTCGCGCCCGAGCCCATGAAGGTGGTCCTCAACTGGGGCCGCCGCTACAGCCTGTGGGTCTTCAACTTCGGCCTCGCCTGCTGCGCGATCGAGTTCATCGCGGCCTCGATGGCCCGCCACGACTTCATCCGGCTCGGCGTCATCCCCTTCGCGCCCGGCCCGCGCCAGGCGGACCTCATGATCGTCTCCGGCACGGTGACGGACAAGATGGCCCCGGCCGTCAAGCGGCTGTACGAGCAGATGCCCGAGCCCAAGTACGTGATCTCCTTCGGCGCCTGCTCCAACTGCGGCGGCCCGTACTGGGACTCGTACTCGGTGACCAAGGGCGTCGACCAGATCATCCCGGTCGACGTCTACGTCCCCGGCTGCCCGCCCCGCCCCGAGGCACTGCTCCAGGGCATCCTCAAGCTCCAGGAGAAGATCGCCCGCGAATCGCTGGCGGAGCGCTACGCGAACACGCCCGCGCCGTCCCCGGCGCAGCTCACGAGCGGCCTGGTGTCTCCTCCCCCCGCCCCCGGGACGGACGCGTGAACCTCTACGACTCCCTCCCCGACGCGGCGGGAACGGTCTTCGGCGAGGAAGCGGTCGGCTCCTTCGCCTACTCCGTCCTCACGGTCGACGTCCCCACCGCGAGCTGGATCCCCGCCCTGGAGATCGCCCGCGACAAGCTGGGCTGCACCTACTTCGACTGGCTGAGCGCGGTGGACGAGCCGGGCACGGGCTTCCGCATCTGCGCGCACGTGGTCTCCCTGGAGAACCACCGCGTACGCCGCCTCCTGCTGCGCACCACCGTCCCGCACTCGGCGCCCTCCCTGCCCTCGGCCGTCGCCGTCTACGCCGGCGCCGAATGGCACGAGCGCGAGACCTTCGAGATGTTCGGGGTCGTCTTCACGGACCACCCGAACCTGGTCCCGCTGCTCCTCCCCGAGAACTTCGAGGGCCACCCGCTGCGCAAGGACTTCGTCCTCGCGGCGCGCGTCGCCAAGGCCTGGCCGGGCGCGAAGGAGCCGGGCGAGGCACACGACCCGGACGCCCCGAAGCGCCGCCAGATGCTCCCGCCGGGCGTACCGGACCCCAACGACTGGGGCCCGATGAAGGGCCAGCTCCCCCCGGCCCCGGCCCGCCCCGCCCGCACCCCCCGCGCCGCGGCTGGCGCCACCGGCGACCGCCCGGCCCGCACCCCGCGTGCGGCGGCCGGCGCCACCGGCGACCGCCCGGTCCGCACCCCGCGTGCGGCTGTCGGCGAAGCCGGCGAAGCCACCCCGCCGACGGCGGCCGAAGCCCCGGCGCCCCCGTCCGAAGCGACCCCGGCCCGCCCGGTACGCCGCTCCCGCTCGGTGACGGAAGGCTCCGCGAGCCAGGCGGAGACCCCCACGGCCTCGCCCGAAGCCCCGGCACCCCCGGCGGACGCCGCCCCGGCCCGCCCGGTACGCCGCTCCCGCTCGGTCGCGGACGGCTCCGCGAGCCAGGCCGCCGCAACTCCGGCCGAGGCCGAGGCCACGCCCGCGGCGGAACCCCAGACCCCGGCCCGCCCGGCCCGCGGCAGTACGGACGCCCCCTGGCACAACCCGAAGCTGGCCTTCGACACCCCCGCGCCGTCCCCGGCCGAACCGGCCACCCCGGCGGGCTCTGATGAGGCCGAGCCCGAGCCCGGCTCCGACTCCGCGCAGGAGCCCGGGTCCAAGTCCGCCCCCAAGGCGGACCCCTCGGCCACGGACACGGCCACGGACACGGCCACGGACACGGACACGGACCCCACCCCCAACGACCCCACCGGAGGCGCCGCGTGAACGACGTCCTCGACGTCGCCCTGCGGCTGATCGTCGTCTTCGCCGTCTTCCTCGTGCTCCCGCTCGTCGTCGGGCAGATGGAGCACAAGGTGATGGCCCACATGCAGGGCCGCCTCGGCCCCATGTACGCCGGCGGCTTCCACGGCTGGGCCCAGCTCGTCGCCGACGGAGTCAAGTTCGCGCAGAAGGAAGACATCGTCCCGGCCAACGCCGACCGCCGCGTCTTCCAGATGGCCCCGGCCGTCGCGCTCCTCCCGTACCTCTTGGTCCTCCTCGCCATCCCCATCGGCCCCGGCGAGGGCGCCGTCGGCCAGGTCATCGATGCCGGGATCTTCTTCGCTCTCGCCGTCATGGGCATCGGAGTCCTCGGCTCGCTCATGGCCGGCTGGGCCTCCGCCAACAAGTTCTCCATGCTCGGAGGCCTCCGCACCGCCGCCCAGCTGCTCGCCTACGAGCTCCCCATGCTGCTCGCGGCGGCCTCGGTCGCCATGGCCGCCGGAACGGTGTCGCTCCCCGGCATCGTCGGCGCCTTCGAGTGGTGGTGGCTGCCCTGGCAGATCGTCGGCGGGCTCGTCTTCTTCACCGCCGGCCTCGCCGAACTCCAGCGGCCCCCGTTCGACATGCCCGTCGCCGACTCCGAGATCATCTTCGGCGCGTACACCGAGTACACCGGCCTGCGCTTCGCGCTGTTCCTGCTCGCCGAGTACGCCGGCATCGTCGTCCTGTGCGCCCTGACCACCGTCCTCTTCCTGGGCGGCTGGCACGGCCCCTTCGGCGGTGACGACTTCGGCTGGGCCTGGACCCTGATCAAGATCGCCGCGCTGTCCTTCGTGGTGATCTGGCTCCGCGTGAGCTACCCCCGGCTGCGCGAGGACCAGCTGCAGAAGCTGGCCTGGACCGTACTCATCCCGCTCGCGCTCGCCCAGATCGCGCTCACCGGCATCGTGAAGGTGGCGATCCAGTAAATGCCCCCCATCCCCGGCTCCGGCCTCGCCAAGGGCCTGGCCGTCACGCTGCGCACGATGACGAAGCGCTCGCACACCGCCCAGTACCCCGAGGTGCAGCCCGAACTCCCGCCGCGCTCGCGCGGGGTCATCGGCCTGTTCGAGGAGAACTGCACGGTCTGCATGCTGTGCGCCCGCGAGTGCCCCGACTGGTGCATCTACATCGACTCGCACAAGGAGACGCTCCCGGCCACCGCCCCCGGTGGCCGTGAGCGCAGCCGCAACGTCCTCGACCGCTTCGCCATCGACTTCTCCCTCTGCATGTACTGCGGCATCTGCATCGAGGTGTGCCCCTTCGACGCGCTGTTCTGGTCGCCGGAGTTCGAGTACGCCGAGACCGACATCCACGAACTGACCCACGAGCGCGACAAGCTGCGCGAGTGGATGTGGACCGTCCCGGCCCCGCCCGCCCTGGACCCGGCAGCCGAGGAGCCCAAGGAGATCGCGGCCGCCCGCAAGGCAGTGGAGAAGGCGGAGACCGCAGCCGCGGCGGCCGCCGCCGCTGCCGCAGCCGCGACGCTCGACACCCCGGCCCCGGAAGGAGACGCGTGATCACCGCAGCCGCCCAAGGCAACGGCTTCCTCTCCCCGAGCGGCGTCGAGATCGCCTTCGTCCTCGTCGGCCTCGCCACCCTCGGCGCGGCCGTCGTCACGGTCACCACCAAGCAGCTCGTGCACGCCGCCCTGTGGCTGGTCGTCGCGCTCGGCGGGGTCGCCGTCGAGTACCTGCTCCTGACGGCCGAGTTCATCGCCTGGGTCCAGGTACTGATCTACCTCGGTTCCGTGGTCGTCCTCCTCCTCTTCGGGCTGATGCTCACCAAGGCCCCCATCGGCCGCTCACCGGACGCCGACTCGGGCAACCGCCCGGTCGCGCTCGGCGTCGCCCTCGTCGCGGCCGCCGCGCTCGTCTGGGTGGTCGTCGACGCCTTCCGCACCACCTGGATCGACCTCGACGGACCCGCCCAGGGCTCCACCAAGGTCTCGGGAGAGATCCTCTTCCGGCACTGGGTGCTGCCGTTCGAGGCGCTCTCCGTCCTCCTCCTCGCGGCCCTGATCGGCGCCATCGTGCTGTCCCGCAAGGACACCCCCGACAGCGCCGCCCCCGCCGCCGCGACCCCCGCCGCGCCCGCCACCGACAAGAAGGGGCAGCGCTGATGCACCTCGCCTACCCCGCCGTGCTGGCGGCGCTCCTCTTCTGCACGGGCCTGTACGGAGTGCTCGCCCGCCGCAACGCCATCCTGGTCCTGATGTCCGTCGAGCTGATGCTCAACGCCGTCAACCTCAACCTGGTGGCCTTCGACGTCTGGCTGCGCGACAGCCTGCACGCCGGCCAGGCCCTCACCCTCTTCACCATCGCCATCGCCGCCGCCGAGATCGGCATCGGCCTCGCGATCGTGCTGATGGTGTACCGCAACCGGGGCACCGCGGACGTCGACCGACTGCGCGACACCGCCGAGGGCCACGAGCCGGACGGCCGGAACCCGGCCGGCGCGAACCCGGACAGCGCGAACCCTGCGACCGGAGCCGCCGCGTGAGCACCCCGACCCTCGCCGTACTGGTCCCCCTCCTGCCCTTCCTGGGCGCGCTGGCGGGACTGCTGCTCGGCCGGACCGCCCCCGGCTTCGTCAAGCCGCTCGCCGTCCTGCCGACGCTGGCCGCCGCCGTCCTCGCGGTCCTGGTCGCCTTCCGCCAGGCCGGCGGCAAGGCGATCGACACGGCGACCGAGCTGACCCCGACCGGCTCGGTGCCCATCGAGCTCTCGCTCCACCTGGACGGCTTCGCCGTCATGGTGGCCGTCCTCGTGGGCGTCGTCGCCACCTGCGTGCAGATCTACTCGACGGCGTACCTGCGCGAGGACCCGCGCTACCCGTCCTACGCCGCCCTGGTCTCGCTGTTCACCTCCGCCATGCTGCTCGTCGTCTACTCCGGCGACCTGATGGTGCTGCTGGTCGGCTGGGAGATCATGGGCATCTGCTCGTACTTCCTGGTCGGCCACTACTGGGAGACCGAGGCGGCCCGCTCCGCCTCCCTGAAGGCCTTCCTCGTCACCAAGCTGGGCGACGTCCCCTTCCTCATCGGCCTGTTCGCGCTCGCCACCGACGCCGGGTCCTTCCGGATCACCAAGATCCTGGGCACCGTCGCCGCGGGCGGGCTCGACCACCCGACGCTCATCGCGCTGCTCCTGCTGGCCGGAGTCGCGGGCAAGTCCGCGCAGTTCCCGTTGCACACCTGGCTTCCGGACGCCATGGCGGGCCCCACCCCGGTCTCCGCGCTGATCCACGCGGCGACGATGGTCGCCGCCGGTGTCTACTTCGTGGCCCGCCTCCTCCCCGTCTTCGCGGCCTCCCGTGCCGCGCTGGTGGTCCTGGCCGTCATGGCGGCCGTCACGATGGTCGGCTCCGCCCTCGCCGCCCTGGCCCAGGACGACATCAAGCGGGTGCTCGCCTACTCCACGATCGGCCAGCTCGGCTACATGACCGGGGCCCTGGCCGTAGGCGACCGCGCGGCCGCCGTCTTCCACCTCCTGTCCCACGGCGCCTTCAAGGCGCTCCTGTTCCTCGGCGCCGGCGTGATCATCCATGCCGCGGGGACGAACTCCCTCGCCGCCATGTCCCGCATGGACGGCCTGGCCAAGCGCATCCCCGACGCCTTCTGGACGATGACGATCGCGCTGCTCGCGCTCGCCGCCTTCCCGCCCTTCGCCGGCTTCTTCTCCAAGGAAGCCGTCCTCGTCGCCGCCGAGCACACCGCCGGAGGCCACTCGGAGCTCGCCCCGAGCGCGGCCGGCTGGGTGGTCCTCGTCGCCGGCGTGCTGACCGCCCTGCTCACCGCCGCCTACGCCACCCGGCTGTGGCTGATGGCCTTCCGCGGCCGGGGCGTGGCCGCCCCCGACCACGGCAAGGAGCCCGTCGCCATGACCGGCGTGCTGTGGCTGCTGGCCGTCCCGTCCGTCGGCTTCGGCCTGCTGGCCGGTCCCCTCACCGACTTCTTCGAAGGCCGCGAGCTCACCCCGTCGCTGACGACCTCGGTCCTCGGCACCGGCGCCGCCGCCGTCGGCGCGGTGCTCACCTACGCCCTGTGGCAGCGCGCCAAGGCCCAGGCCGCCCTCGCCCCGGCCGGAGGCGGCCCCGCCAAGGTGTCCGCCACCGCCGCGGTGCCCGCGTCCGTCGCAGCCGCCGAGTCCGCCGCGGAGAGCCCCGAAGTCGGCCAGGTCACCCACGACCACCCCGTCGTGTCCACGGCCCCCGCCGCCGACCCCGGCCGCGCGCTGCTCGGCCCGCTGCACCGGCACGCCGCCGTCGGCTTCCACCTCGACGCCGTCTACGACCGCCTGTTCGTCCGCCCCGTCCGAGCCGCCGCAGCCCTCGTACGCTTCCTCGACCGCGAGGTCGTGGACTCGTACGTCCGTGGCGCCGGCCTCGGCCCCCGGCTGCTCGGCGGCCTCGTACGCCGCGCCCAGACCGGCAACGTGCAGAGCTACCTGAGTGCCCTGCTCGCCGGCGCCGTGGTCCTGGCGATCGCCACCGCCGTCCTCGCCAACGTCAACGCCGGATCGTGAGCCGTGAGTCAGCCGTGATTGATATCAGCCCGTCCGTGATGCAGTTCCTTCTGGCGTTCGTCGTGGCCGGACCCCTCGTCGGCGCGGTCGCCGCCCTCCTGCCGGCCCCGCCCGGACTGAAGGGCAAGAGCCCCGAACAGGCCGTACTGCGCCACGGCGTGACCGTGACCGGTGCCATCCTCGCCGCGGCGGTCGTCCTCGCCGTGGGCTTCGACCACGACGCCCCGTCCCGCTTCCAGGCGACGACGGACATCAGCTGGATCCAGGCGCTGAACGTCCGGATCCACCTCGGCATCGACGGCATCTCGCTCCCCCTCCTCCTGATGACCGCGCTGCTGTTCTTCCTCTGCGCGCTCTACAGCTACTTCAAGCTCCCCGCGGGCCCCTCCGCGAAGGCCTTCGTCGCCCTGCTCCTGGTCCTGGAGTCCGGCACCCTCGCCACCTTCGCCGTCCTCGACCTGCTGCTGTTCTTCCTCGCCTTCGAGATGGTCCTCATCCCGATGTACTTCCTCATCGCCCGCTGGGGCGGTGCTCAGCGGCAGGCGGCCGCCTGGAAGTTCATCCTCTACACCCTCCTCGGCTCCGTCGTCATGCTGCTCGGCCTGCTGCTGATCGGACTGAACAGCGGCACTTTCGACATGGTGGCACTCGCCTCTGACAACGGCCGCGAACTGTCCCACACCACCCAGGTCCTGGCCGTCCTGGCCATCGGGATCGGCCTCGCCGTGAAGACCCCGATGTGGCCGCTGCACAGCTGGCTGCCGGACGCCCACACGGCCGCCCCCACCGTCGGTTCCGTCCTCCTCGCGGGCGTCCTGCTGAAGATGGGCACCTACGGGTTCGTCCGGATCCTGCTGCCCGCCACCCCCGACGGCATGGCCACCTTCGCCCCGTACCTGGGCGCCTTCGCCGCCGTGGGCATCGTCTACGGATCCCTGGCCTGCCTCGCCCTCGCCCGCAAGGGCAACAAGGGCGACCTCAAGCGCCTCATCGCGTACTCCTCCGTCGGCCACATGGGCTTCGTGCTGCTCGGCATCGCATCCATGACCCCCACCGGCGTCAACGGCGCGCTCTTCGCCAACGTCGCCCACGGCCTGATCACCGGCCTCCTCTTCTTCCTGGTCGGCGCCCTCAAGGACCGCTACGGCACGGCCGACCTCGACACCCTCGCCGGAGCCACCGGAGCGGCCCTCTACGGCCGTGCCCCCCGCTTCGGCGCCCTCCTCGCCTTCGCCGCCATCGCCTCGCTGGGCCTCCCCGGCCTGGCCGGCTTCTGGGGCGAGATGCTGGCCCTCTTCGGCGCGTTCGACCCCGCCGAGGGCCTGTCCCGGCCCGCGTTCCTCACGTACATGTCCGTCGGCGCGTTCGGCACCCTGCTCACGGCCGCCTATCTTCTGATCGTCGTACGGCGGGTGTGCATGGGCGACCCGAAGGCCGCGCGCGAAAGCGCCGCCGCCCCCGTGGTCCTCGCGGACATCCAGCGCTACGAGTACGCCGCCTGGACCCCGCTCGTCGCCCTCACCCTCCTCGCCGGCCTGTGGCCCGCGGTCCTCCTCGGCCTCACCGACCCGGCCGTCCAGAAGCTCCTCGCCGGAGGGAACTCATGACGGTCCTCAGCCCCCTCACCAGCGGCCCCATCACCAGCAACGCCATCGCCGCCGCCGGCGGCCCCAGCATGGTCCAGTCCGTCGACTGGCTCGCCATCGCGCCGGTCGTCATCACCGCCGCCGTCGGCCTCCTCGTCCTGGTCGCCGACCTCTTCCTGCCGGAGCGCCGCAAGCCGCTGCTCGGCTGGATCTCCGTCGCCGGACTGGCCGCCGCGACCGCCACGCTGCTGCCGCTGCGCGCCGGCGACCGCACCACCTTCTGCCTCACCGGACCCGGTACGGCCGACCCCGCCGCGTGCAGCTACGCCGCCGACCACTTCGCGCTCGTCGTCCAGTTCCTCGTCCTGGGCGGCGCCCTGGTCACCGCCCTGCTGTCGGTCACGGCCGTCCGCGAGGCGCGCATGCCGGCCGGCGAGTACTGGTTCCTGCTGCTCTCCTCCGCCGCCGGCGCGGCCCTGCTGCCCGCCTCCCGCGACCTCGCCACCCTGATCGTGGCCCTCGAAGTCGCCTCGCTGCCCGCCTTCGCCCTCGTCGGCCTGCAGCGCGGCGACCGGCTCTCCTCCGAGGCCGCCCTCAAGTTCTTCCTGTCCTCGGTCACCGCCACCGCCGTGTCCCTGATGGGCGTCAGCTTCGTCTACGCCGCCACCGGCTCCCTGCACCTCACCCAGGTCGCCGACCGGCTCGAAAGCGTCCCCGGGCAGCTCGACACCCTCGCCATGGCCGGAGTCGCGCTCACCCTGGTCGGCTTCGCCTTCAAGACGGCCGCCGTCCCCTTCCACTTCTGGGTCCCGGACACCTACGTCGGCGCCCCGCTGCCCGTCGCCGGATACCTGTCGGTCATCGGCAAGGCCGTCGGCTTCACCGGGCTCATCCTCGTCACCGTGATCGCCTTCCCCGCGTACTCCGACGTCTGGGGCCCGGCCCTCGCCGTCCTCGCCGCCCTCACCATGACCCTCGGCAACGCGGCGGCCCTGCGCCAGTCCGCCGACCGTCCCGGCGGCGCCGTACGGCTGCTCGCCTGGTCCTCCGTCGGCCAGGCCGGCTACCTGCTGGTCCCGATCGCGGCCGCCGCCTACGCCGGCCGCGACCAGATCGGCTCCACCGTCGCCTACGCCCTCATGTACGCCGCCGTGAACCTCGGCGCCTTCGCCGTGGCCGCCCTGGTGGCCCGTACGAAGCCCCTGCACCGGCTCTCCGACTACCGGGGCCTGTACGCCGAGAGCCCGCTCGCCGCCCTCGCGATGGCGTTCTTCCTGCTCTGCCTGGCCGGTCTGCCGCCGGGCATCATCGGGCTCTTCGCGAAGGTCACCGTCTTCCGCTCGGCGGTCGACGCCGGGCTGGGCTGGCTCGCCGTGGTCATGGCCGTCAACGTCGTGATCGCGCTGTACTACTACCTGCGCTGGACCGCCCTGCTCTTCCGCGCCCCCGACAGGGACCCGGCGCGGGAAGGCGCACAAGGGGGCGCACAGGAGGGCGCGCAGCCCCGGACGGGGACCCCCTGGCCGGTCACGGCGGCCATCGTGCTCACCGCCGCCACCGCCCTGGTCCTCTCGGGCGCCCCGCAGCTCGTCCTGCGCTTCGCGACGGGCAGCCTCTTCCCGCTGTAGAGCCGGGCCGAAGCGCCGCGGGAGCACTGCGGGAGCGCTGCCGGAGCCCCCTCCGAGCCCTGCCGGAGCCGTGGCCTGCACCGCGCCCGTAACCCGTACGGCCTAATCTCCACCGCGCCCGCCGCGGCCCCGCCCCCCGGTCCACCGGGGCGGCGGGGCTCGGCGCGCCCGGGGAACCTGCCGCGCTCACCTCGCGTTGACCAGGAAGGAAGGGTCCACTGGACCGTAGGCCCTCCGATCCCCAGATCCTGGACGGGTCCCCCTGCCGCACCACTTGGAGGGCGCACCGTGCACCGCCGGCACAACGGACTGAAGACCGCCGTACTCCTCGGTGGTCTGTCGGCCCTCATCATCCTCATCGGCAGCTTCTTCGGCCGGGGCGGCCTGATCGTCGCCGTCTTCGTGGCCCTCGGCACCAACGCGTACGCGTACTGGAACAGCGACAAGCTGGCTCTACGCGCGATGCGTGCCCGCCCCGTCAGCGAGTTCGAGGCCCCCGAGCTCTACCGCATGGTGCGCGAGCTCTCCACCTCCGCGCGCCAGCCCATGCCCCGGCTCTACATCTCCCCGACGGAGGCCCCCAACGCCTTCGCCACCGGCCGCAACCCGCGCAACGCCGCGGTCTGCTGCACCGAGGGCATCCTGCGGATCCTCGACGAGCGCGAGCTGCGCGGGGTCCTCGGCCACGAGCTCAGCCACGTCTACAACCGCGACATCCTCATCTCGTCGGTCGCGGGCGCCCTCGCCTCCGTGATCATGTTCCTGGTCAACTTCGCCTGGCTGATCCCCATCGGCCGCTCCAACGACGACGAGGGCCCGGGCCTCTTCGGCATGCTGCTGATCATGATCCTCGGCCCGCTGGCGGCCTCCGTGATCCAGCTCGCCATCAGCCGCTCGCGCGAGTACGAGGCGGACGCCTCCGGGGCCCAGCTCACCGGGGACCCGCTCGCCCTCGCCAGCGCCCTGCGCAAGCTGGACGCGGGCACCAAGCAGCTCCCGCTGCCGGCCGAGCCGCGACTGGAGACCGCGAGCCACATGATGATCGCCAATCCCTTCCGTCCCGGCGAGGGATTGTCCAAGATGTTTTCCACGCACCCCCCGATGGCCGAGCGCATCGCCCGGCTCGAACAGATGGCAGGACGCAGCCGGTGAAGACCATCCTGAATCTCATTTGGCTCGTCCTCAGTGGCGTCTGGCTCTTCCTGGGCTACTGCCTGGCGGGCGTGATCCTCTGCATCACCATCATCGGAATCCCCTTCGGCATCGCCTCGTTCCGCATCGCGGTGTACGCCCTGTGGCCCTTCGGGTACACCGCCGTCGAGCGCCGTGACGCGGGCGCCGCGTCCTGCGTCGGGAACGTGCTGTGGCTGGTCCTCGCGGGCTGGTGGCTGGCCCTCGGCCACATCGTCACCGGCATCGCGCTGTGCCTCACGATCATCGGCATCCCGTTCGGCATCGCCAACTTCAAGATGGTCCCGCTGTCCCTGCTCCCGCTGGGCCGTGAGATCGTCCCCACGGACGCCCCGTTCGCCTCGCGCTGAGCCGCCGAGCCCGGATCAGGTGCATCCACTCGTATTAAAGTTCCGGGTTGCGGACGAGTGACGCGGACGAGCGGCACGCACGACGGGCAGGGAAGAACCGATGTCGACTGAGCCCTCTGAGCCTTCCGAGTTCTCCGAGCCCTCCGAGCTCCCCACGACCCTCTCGGTGGTCGTGCCGATGTACAACGAGGAGGATGCGCTGCCGGCCCTGGTCGGCAGGCTGCGCCCGGCTCTCGACTCCATGGCCGTCCGGTACGAGGTCGTCGCCGTCGACGACGGCAGCAAGGACCGCACCGCGGAACTGCTCACCGAGTTCCAGGCCAAATGGCCCGAGCTGCGGATCGTGCGGCTGCGCGGGAACTCCGGCCACCAGGCCGCCCTGACCGCCGGCCTGCACAGCGCCTCGGGCGCGTACGTGGCCAGCATCGACGCGGACCTCCAGGACCCGCCGGAGAAGATCCCGGAGATGCTCGACCTGGCCCGCGCGGACGGCCTCGACATCGTCTACGGGGTCCGGGCCGACCGCAGCACCGACACCGGGTTCAAGCGGCACACGGCCGGCGCGTACTACTGGCTGGTGCGCCGCCTCGTCGGCAAGCAGGTGCCCGCGCAGGCGGGCGACTTCCGGCTGCTGAGCCGCGCGGCGGTCGACGCGGTCAAGGCCATGCCCGACCAGCACCAGGTGTACCGCCTGCTCGTGCCCTGGCTCGGCTTCCCCAGCGGCCAGGTCACCTACCAGCGCGAGGAGCGGGTGGCGGGCGAGACCAAGTACCCGCTGAGCAAGATGCTCCGGCTCGGCGTCGACAGCGTCATCAACTTCTCCGCCGCCCCGCTGCGCCTGGCGACCTGGCTGGGGGTGGCCAGCTTCTTCGGCTGCCTGCTGATGGTGGGCGCCACCCTGGCGATCTACCTGGAGGGCAAGACCGTTCCCGGCTGGACCTCGCTGTTCATCGTGATGCTGTTCCTCGGCGGGGTGCAGCTGATCTGCGTCGGCCTGCTCGGCGAGTACATCGGCCGCATCTACACGGCGGTGCAGCGCCGGCCCACCTTCTTCGTCGGGTACGACTCGAACGCCGCCGCCGGGGCGCCGACCACGGAACGCCAAGCGGACCGAGATCCCCGTCGGCAGCGCCTGAACCCTTGAAATCCCAGGTCAGCGGGATTGTCAGTGGGGAGTGTCACTCTGTGTGCATGGATGACACCGAGCAGTTGCTGAAGCAAGTAGCCGGTCGTGCGCACGGCTCCCACCAGGGGCGGTACGGGGCCACCGGCGCCCCGCCCGCACCCCTTCCGGCGCCCCTGGCCGCCGAGGAGCTGCACCGGGCCGAGGCCGCCCTGGGCTTCGCCCTGCCGCCCCTCCTCGGGGCCCTCCACACCCGGGTCGCGGACGGCGGCTTCGGGCCCGAGTACGGCCTGCTGTCCCTGGAGCGCGCCGTCGCCGAATACACCGCGATGCGCGCGTCGGCCTGGCGCTGGCCCGAGGGCGTCCTGCCCATAGCCGACTTCGGCTGCGCCCTGCGCGCCTGCGTGGACTGCCGCTCGGAAACCGCCCAAGTCCTGCTGTTCGAACCGAACTCGGGTGATCCGGCCCTCGCCTGGTACCTCGAATCACCCGCGCTCGCCGACTGGCTGCACGGCTGGCTCGACGGCAGCGCCTGGTTCAGCGAGGAATCGGGCGCGGGGGAGGAGTGGGACCTGGAACTGACCCCCTGGGCGGACTTCAGAGCCCGGGTGTGAGCCTCCGGCGCACGCCGTAGGCCAGCGCGCCCAGCGCCAGCACAGAAGCCCCCGCGATCGTCGACGCGGCGGGCAGCGCGCAGGCCAGCACCACGCAGCCGGACAGCCCCACCGCTGCCACGGCCCGGTCCTTGACACCTGAATCGAGAGTCCACGCGGAGGCGTTCGCGATCGCGTAGTAGGCGAGCACGCCGAAGGACGAGAAGCCGATCGCGCCCCGCAGATCGGTGGTGGCCGCGAGCACCGCCACCACCGCGCCCACCGCCAGCTCGGCGTGGTGCGGCACCTGATGCCGTGGGTGTACGGCGGCCAGCGCGCGCGGCAGATGGCCGTCCCGGGCCATCGCCAGGGTGGTCCGCGACACCCCGAGTACGAGTGCCAGCAGCGAGCCCAGCGCCGCCAGAGCCGCGCCCACCCGGACGACGGGAGTCAGTCCGGGCCAGCCGGCCGCGCGCACGGCATCGGCCAGCGGAGCCGCCGACCGCCCCAGCCCGTCGGCTCCGAGCACCGACAGCGCCGCCACCGAGACCGCGGCGTAGACGAGCAGGGCGATCCCCAGGGCGAGGGGCACCGCTCGCGGGATCGTGCGCTCCGGGTCGCGCACCTCCTCGCCCAGGGTGGTGATCCGGGCGTAGCCCGCGAAGGCGAAGAACAGCAGCCCGGCGCCCTGGAGCAGCCCGGCTGCGGCCCAGTCCGAGCCGCCGAGACGGCCGGCGTCGGCCGCGCCGGAGGACAGGCACACCACGACGACCCCGGCCAGGACGGCCAGCACCACCGCCACGATCACCCGGGCGATCCGGGCGGACTTCTGCACCCCGCCGTAGCTCGCCGCGGTCAGTGCCACCACCGCGGCCACGGCCACCGCGTGCTGCTGCCCGGGCCACGCGTAGGCCCCGACCGTGAGGGCCATCGCCGCGCAGGAGGCCGTCTTGCCGACGACGAAGCCCCAGCCGGCCAGATATCCCCAGAAGGGCCCGAGCCGTTCGCGCCCGTACACGTAGGTGCCGCCCGAGGAGGGATACCGGGCGGCCAGCCGCGCCGAGGAGTGCGCGTTGCAGTACGCCACCAGTGCGGCGACCGCGAGCGCCGCGAGGAGCGCCCCGCCCGCCGCCCGGGCCGCCGGGGCCAGCGCGGCGAAGATCCCGGCGCCGATCATCGCTCCGAGCCCGACGACGACGGCGTCGAAGACACCCAGGGTGCGCTTCATCTCGTCCGGCAAGGCGTTGGCGTTGGAGTTCATGGCGGTCACGGCCGGAGGGTATCCGGGCTAGATGACGCCTTCCTTGCCGGGAACCGGCGTGCGGCTGCTCTCCCAGCCGTCCAGCGCGGTCAGGCAGGCGTGGTCGAGGTGGCGCAGACCGCTCAGGTCGAGGCGGACGGTGCCGCCGTGGGGGAGTGCGTCCAGCTCGTCGAGCAGTTTGGGCAGCCGCAGGAAGCTTGCGTTCCCCAGGATCCGCACGCGCAGTTCGTCGCCCTCCCACACCGGCTCGAGGTGGACGTGGGAGGTCTCCCAGGCCGCCTTGGCGACGGCGAGCCCCAGCCCGGCGAGCACCCCCTCGAAGAGGTTCGTGGCCACGATCGCCGAGGCCGTCGCCACCAGGACGACCGCCTCGCCCCGGTGCGACCGCCACAGGGCGGCCACCGCCCGCACCGGCAGCAGCTTCCAGCCGGCGTGCAGCAGCACCCCGGCGAGCGCGGCGAGCGGGACGGACTCCAGCAGTCCGGGGACGGCCACGGCGAACAGCAGCAGCCAGCCGCCGTGCAGGATCCGCGAGGCCCGAGTACGGGCGCCGGCCTCGACGTTGGCGGCGCTGCGGACGATGACGGCGGTCATCGGCAGTGCCCCGAGAAGCCCGCAGAAGGTGTTGCCGACGCCCTGGGCGACCAGTTCGCGGTCGTAGTCGGTCCGGTCCCCGTCGTGCATGCGGTCCACGGCCGCGGCGCTGAACAGCGTCTCGGCGGAGGCGATCAGCGCGAGCGCCACCACGGTCCCCGCGGCCCCCACGGAGGCCAGCACTCCGAAGTCCTCCCAGTCGGGCGGGGTCACGGCCGCCAGGACGCCCGTGACCCGGACCCGCTCCACGGGCAGCCGCAGCAGTACGGCCGCGGCGGTCGCGGCCGCGACCCCGACGAGCGCCCCCGGTACGAGCCGCAGCCGGTCGGGCAGCCGCCGCCAGGCCACCAGGACCGCTACGGTCCCGGCCCCCAGGGCCACGGCGGTCCAGTCGGCGCGCCCGCCGAGCTCCAGGGCACCGGCCAGCTTCTCCAGGGTCCGCGCCGGGGCCTCCACACCGGCCAGCGCGTACAGCTGACCGGCGATCAGCACGAGCCCGATGCCGGCCAGCATCCCGTGCACGACGGCCACGGAGATCGCCCGGAACCACCGCCCGAGCCGCAGCACGCCCATGCCCAGCTGCACCAGGCCGGCGGCCAGGACGAGGACGCCGAGCGCGGGCAGCCCGTAGGTCCGCACGGCCTCGTAGACGAGCACGGTGAGCCCGGCGGCCGGGCCGCTCACCTGGAGGGAACTGCCCCGGAACCAGCCGGTGACCAGCCCGCCCACCACCCCGGTGAGGATCCCGAGTTCGGCCGGCACCCCGGAGGCGACGGCCACTCCGACGCAGAGCGGTAGCGCGACCAGGGCGACCACCACGGACGCCCCGAAGTCTTCACGTAACGTGTCGGCCCCAGGCATGCGGGAACCCCCTGTCGAGGCGGTGACGGACACCCCTCACCCTGGTGGGCGCACTCCCCGCCGCCCAAGTGCACACGGAGGACGCCACGGGCGCGCACGCCGCTCACGCCCGGCACACACCCACCGAGCGCCGGTCCCGCGACACCGGCCGCGACGACGCCCGCGGTAGCCCGCCACAAAGGCACTTGCCGCACGTGGCACCTGCCGCGCGTACCCCCGCCGCAACGACCGCGGCCCGGCGGTCCTCGAAGGACCGCCGGGCCGGCGTGCGGGCTGAGCCGAGGCCCAAGCCGATGATCAGCGGTAGTTCACGTACTGGATCGCGAAGTCCAGGTCCTTGCCCTTGAGGAGGGCCTGGACTTCCTGGAGGTCGTCGCGGCTCTTGGAGCTGACGCGCAGCTCCTCACCCTGGACCTGGGCCTTGACGCCCTTGGGGCCCTCGTCACGGATGATCTTCGCGACCTTCTTGGCGTTCTCCTGGGAGATGCCCTCTTCGATCGTGGCGAAGATCTTGTACTCCTTGCCGGACAGCTGCGGCTCACCGGCGTCGAGCGCCTTGAGGGAGATCCCGCGCTTGACCAGCTTGGTCTCGAAGACGTCCAGGACGGCCTTGACGCGCTCCTCGGAGTTCGCCTCCATCAGGATCTTCTCGCCGGACCAGGCGATCGTGGCGCCGGTGCCCTTGAAGTCGTAGCGCTGCGAGAGCTCCTTGGCGGACTGGTTGAGGGCGTTGTCGACCTCCTGCCGCTCGACCTTCGAGACGATGTCGAAACTGGAGTCGGCCATGTGCTGTGGCTCCTTGAAGTCGGTAGTGACGGCCCCGAAGGGCGCGGCCGGACATCCCCGGACCGCTCCGCAAAGCCTAGCCACCGCGCCCACGTGCGGTGCTGATCAATCCGGTGGCGAAGCACCCCCGGTCATCGGGTATCGTTTACGTCGTTGCCAAGGAGCGCCGCCGCAAGGCGGAAAGACGGCAGCGATCATGGCGGTGTGCCCGAGTGGCCAAAGGGAGCAGACTGTAAATCTGCCGGCTCAGCCTACCCAGGTTCGAACCCTGGCGCCGCCACGCGAGTGAAACCCTCGCCCATTGCAGAAATGCGATGGGCGGGGGTTTTCTCGTTCTCCGGACGCCTCCGCCCTCACCCTTCCGGAGTCCGCCCGCGTCGAACGCCACCGGTACGAGCCGGGGTGCGGCCATCGGGCGGATCGGGCGTACCGATGCGGGGCCCCGGTCGTTCATCC
This sequence comes from Streptomyces tatrensis, assembly GCF_049310065.1. Lineage (NCBI taxonomy): Bacteria > Bacillati > Actinomycetota > Actinomycetes > Kitasatosporales > Streptomycetaceae > Streptomyces > Streptomyces tatrensis. The sequence goes on from NZ_JBMDLB010000011.1 coordinate 5,683,397, forward strand.
GGCGTGAAATGGACTTCTGACGCGCGCGGAAAGGTCGGCGGCGGGGTGCTCCTCGCCCTGCTCGGAGCGGGGATCCCGGCCCTGGTCGGAGCGGCGCTGGACAGTGATGTGGGGCATCCCTACCAGGAGACCCGGCTCTACTTCGGCACCGAGCGGCCGAACGGCCGTCCACCGGTCGGGGAGCGGGAGTTCATGGGGTTCCTCGAACGGGAGATCACCCCCGCCTTCCCCGAGGGGCTGACCCTCCAGGACGGGCGCGGCCAGTGGCAGCGGAACGGGAAGATCATCCGTGAGATCTCGTACGAGGTGGTGCTGCTGTACCCGGAGCAGGAGGCCGACGAGCGCGGCGCGCGCATCGAGCGGATCCGGGAGGCGTACGAGAAGCGGTTCGAGCAGGATTCCGTCGGGCGCTCCGACGACCGGCTGACCGCCGACTTCTGACCGGTCGGCTGGTAGGCCGGTTGGCCGGCTGGCCGGCTGGCCGGCTGGCTGACCGGGCGACCGGGCGACCGGTGGTCCGTGGCCGGGTGTGCCCCGGCCGGCTTCCCGCCGGCCGGGGCACTGCGGGCCGTGCTAGTTGCCCGCCACGTCCTTGACCGCCACCGGGACCGGGGTCGAGCCCCCGATCAGCTCCAGGGTGAGCCCCGCGGTCGCCGGGGTCTCGAGCAGCTCGGCGAGCACCGCCGCCACGTCGTCGCGGGTGACCGGCCCGCGGCCCGTCCGAGCCTCCAGGCGGACCAGACCCGTACCCGCGTCGTCGATCAGCGAGCCCGGGCGCAGGATCGTCCACTCCAGGCCCAGACGGGTGCGGACGTGCTCGTCGGCCTCGCCCTTGGCGCGGAGGTAGGCGTCGAAGACCTCGTCGCCCTCACGGCGGGTGTCCGCGCCCATCGAAGAGACCATCAGGAAGCGGCGTACCCGGGCCCGTTCGGCGGCGTCCGCGAACAGCACCGCCGCGCCCCGGTCCACCGTGTCCTTGCGCCCGACCCCGCTGCCGGGCCCGGCACCCGCCGCGAACACCGCGGCGTCCGCACCCTGCAGGATGCCCGCCACGTGCTCGACCGACGCCGATTCCAGGTCGCACAGCACCGGTTCGGCGCCCGCCTCCCTGAGGTCGTCGCCCTGTGCCGGATCGCGGATGATGCCCGCGACCTCGTACCCGCGCGCGGCGAGCAGGCGCTCCAGCCGCAGCGCGATCTGACCGTGTCCACCCGCGATGACGATGCGCATGCCACGACCGTACGACGAGCCGGGCGCCCGCGCCCGGGAACATGCGGTGAACCCTCAGGGACCGGGCTCCATACGGCCCTGCCGGGGCAGGTCCAGAGCCACCGCGACGGCGGAGTCGCAGTACTCCCGTACGGCACTCGTCCGGGCTACCACCCGCCCGCGGTGGATCACGATCCGGCTGTACGCGAGGGACAGCACGCTCGCGATCCGCTCCCCCCGCACGGCGAGCAGCTCCGCCGGGAAGCCGGCCTCCACCCGCACCTCCGGCAGGCCCATCGCCTCACGGGCCGCGCCGGCGACCGAGTGGTAGGCCTCGGCGGCTCGGAGCCCGCCCTGGGAGGCCAGGAGGTACGCGGCTTCGAGCGGGTCTCCGCGTCCGACCGGGTTGCCCGCGTCGCGCAGGGCCCCGCTGCCGGCCGCGACACGGACCCCGGCGGCGCGCAGCAGCCGTACGGGGGCGGTGCGCAGGCCCCGGCGCTCCAGGGCCGCGCAGTCGCCCTGGGGGAGGCAGGTCACCCCCACGCCGGCGGCCGCCAGCTGGTCGGCGGCCCGGGTCGCCACGTCCAGCGGGAGCCGGGACAGACCGCCGCAGGGCCCGATGGAGACCCCGGGCCGCAGCCCGCCGGCCATGGCCGCGAGCCGGGACAGGCGGGCGGGGTCGTCTCCGTCGGTGTGCAGGTCGACGGGGCAGCCGTGCTCGGAGGCCAGCTCCAGTACGGCTTCGAGGAACCCGGTGGGGTCGGGGTCGAGGTCGGGGCAGCCGCCGATGACGGAGGCGCCCATCTTCACGGCGTCCCGCAGCATGGCCAGCCCGTCGGCCCCGGCCACCCCGGTCAGCAGCCGGGGTACGGCGACGGTGGTGAGATCGGTGAGCCCGCGCAGGGAGCGGCGGGCCTGGAGCACGGCCTCCAGGGGGCCGAGGCCGTGCACGTCGCCGATGCGCACGTGGGACCGGACGGCCGTGGCGCCGTGCCCGAGCTGGAGCAGGGCCGCCTCGGTGGCGCGGCGCTGCACCTCGTCGGGGGAGTAGGAGACGGGCCCCTCGCTGTCCGCGGTCAGGGCGGTGTCCCCGTGGGAGTGGGGCTCGGCGGGCGCGGGGAGCAGCAGGTAGCCGGTGAGGTCGACGCGGGCGCCCGAGGCGGCGGGCAGGCTGCCTGCCGTCCCGACGGCCTGGATCCGGCCGCCGCCGAGGCGGACGTCGACGGCGCGGCCGTCGGTGAGGCGGGCACCGGTGAGGAGCAGGGTGCCGGCCTCGGGGGCAGCCGGGCCCTGGCTGCTCTGGCCGCCCTGGGCGCCTTCGGGGCCGCGCCCCTGCCCCTGGCCATGCCCCTGGCCATGTCCTTGGCCATGACCCTGCCCCTGGCCGCTGCCGGGGCGGTTGCGCGGGGAGTGGGACGGCTGCTGCGGCGGGCTGTCGGACATCGCGCTCCTGCGGGGGCTCGGGCGGTTCCTGGGGCCGTGGCCGCGGCCCGCGGCCCAAGATCACGCAGCGTGCTCAGAGCCTAGGGGGCAGGGGTGCTCGCTTCGCGGAAGAGGGCAATAGTCGTACCGGTGCGTCTGGGTGGACCGCGATGTGGGCCGAGAGGCGAGCGCGCCCCCGGGGGCAGGAAACCGGAGCCGAACAGGCGAGGACTCCGCCGAGGGGCTCCACCGGAGGCTCCCCCGAAGGGCTCCGCCGAGGGGCGGGCGCGGCTTCGTGGTGACTCAGGGTGGGATTCGGGCGGTCGCGGCCCGCCACGGATGTGATGCCGGACACCTTTCGGGGCGAAACGTGCCCGAAGAGGGTCCTGAGGCGCTTCGCGCGCGGATCAAGAAAGGCGCCGGTGGTGCTCGGAGCCCAGGCCCCGCAAAGGATTTGGGCGATCGGCGGGCAACCGTGTAATGTCTTCCTCGCTCGCCCCAATAGCTCAGTCGGTAGAGCGTCTCCATGGTAAGGAGAAGGTCTGCGGTTCGATTCCGCATTGGGGCTCTGGTGAGAGAGGTTCCCCACCCTCGGGTGGGGGGCGGATCTCATCAAAGCGGCGTAGCTCAGTCGGTAGAGCAAGCGGCTCATAATCGCTGTGTCACCGGTTCAAATCCGGTCGCCGCTACACACAGTAGCCGATTGCGGGGTCGGTCTCCCGATCGGCTACTCTTTTATGCGTTCATCCGTCCCTAATGTCCGTCAAGGAGCACTCACGTGGCTGCCACCGACGTCCGCCCGAAGATCACGCTGGCCTGCGTGGAGTGCAAGGAGCGGAACTACATCACCAAGAAGAACCGGCGTAACAACCCGGACCGTCTTGAGATGAAGAAGCACTGCCCGCGTTGCAACTCGCACACCGCGCACCGCGAGACCCGCTAGTCCTTAGCGAAGTCTCGTTCAACAGGCACAGTCATGAGGTCGTCCCCTTCATTTAGGGGGCGGCCTTATGTCGTTTCGACAGATCGTTTTGACAGATCGTTTCAGCAAGGAGGTAGGGAGTCATGGCGCTCGACCAGTCCTTCGTGGGGCGGAGCTACCCGCCCACCGATCCGTACGAGGTCGGCCGGGAGAAGATCCGCGAATTCGCGGTCGCCGTGGGTGACGCCAATCCGGTGTACACGGATCCCGAGGCAGCCAAGGCGTTCGGTCACCAGGACGTGATCGCCCCGCCGACCTTTGTGTTTGCCATCACGTTCGCGGCGGCCGGCCTGGTCGTCGACGACCCGCAGCTGGGGCTGGACTACAGCCGCGTCGTGCACGGCGACCAGAAGTTCGCGTACTCCCGCCCCGTGCGGGCCGGTGACCGGCTGACCGTGATCTCGACCATCGAGTCCATCAAGTCGCTCGCGGGCAACGACGTCATCGACATCCGCGGTGAGGTCCACGACGAGTCCGGCGAGCACGTGGTGACCGCCTGGACGAAGCTCGTCTCCCGGGCGCCCGAGCCCGCCGCCGCTCCCGCCGCCGCCGGTTCCGCTCCCGAGGAGGCCTGAGATGGCTGCCCAGATCCAGTACGACGAAGTCGAGGTCGGCACCGAGCTGCCGGCGGCGTCCTTCCCCGTCACGCGGGCGACGCTGGTGCGGTACGCGGGTGCGTCGGGCGACTTCAACCCGATCCACTGGAACGAGAAGTTCGCCACCGAGGTCGGACTGCCCGACGTGATCGCCCACGGCATGTTCACCATGGCCGAGGCGATCCGCGTGGTGACCGACTGGGTGGGCGACCCGGGTGCGGTCGTCGAGTACGGGGTGCGGTTCACGAAGCCGGTCGTCGTTCCGAACGACGGCCAGGGCGCGCTGATCGAGGTCACGGCCAAGGTCGCGGCGAAGCTGGACGACAACCGGGTCCGGGTCGACCTGACGGCCATGAGCGCCGGGCAGAAGGTGCTGGGGATGTCGCGCGCGGTGGTCGCTCTCGCGTAGGGAACCCCCGGGTGTACTACCGACAAGGCTCTGGCCGTCGAGGAAACTCGCAGGTCAGAGCCTTTTTGGTGCCCGTTCCAGGTTTCGGGTTGTCAAGTTAGTGATTGAGTACTAACTTTGAAGCATGGCAAGGATGAGTGCGGAAGAGCGGCGCGAGAGCGTCATCCTGGCGGCGATGGGGGAGTTCGCCCGGGGTGGGTACTACGGGACCTCCACCGAGGCGATCGCCAAACGGGTCGGGGTGTCCCAGCCCTACCTGTTCCGCCTCTTCCCGAACAAGCAGGCCATCTTCCTGGCCGCCGCCGCGCGCTGCATGGAGGACATCCGGCGCGTCTTCGAGGAGGCCGCCAAGGACCTCCCGGTCGAAGGCGAGGAGGCGGTCGAGGTGCTCGGCGCGGCGTACATGAAGCTGATCGCCGATCAGCCCGAGAAGCTGCAGATGCAGCTCCAGACCTACGTGACCGTCGCCGCCGCCGAAGCTGCCGGGGAGCCGGAATTCGGTGAGATGGTGCGGGCCGCCTGGATGGAGCTGTGGGACACCGTCCACGTGCCGCTCGGGGCGGACGTGGACGCGACGTCCACCTTCCTGGCCTACGGAATGCTGATCAACACCCTGTCCGCCATGGGGTTCCCGCCCCAGCACCGCGTCTGGGACGGCTGCTATCCGGGCCTGCGGCCCCAGTAAGGCCGGCGGGGACCCGTGTGCCGACTGCGCCGAGTCCACCGGTCGGGGCTGCCACTCCGGCCGTGCGTGGGGCTCAGCTCTGCCCGTTGAAGTTAGTGATCAATAACTAGTTCTGGGGGAATCGTGCAAGACACCAAGCTTCGGGGGCCCGCGGTCTGGGCCCTCGTCATCACCGGGGCCGCCAGCTTCATGGCCGCGCTCGACAACCTCGTCGTCACCACGGCGCTCCCGTCCATCCGGGAGGACCTCGGCGGGAAGCTGGAGGACCTGGAATGGACGGTGAACGCGTACACGCTCACCTTCGCCGTCCTGCTCATGTTCGGCGCGGCCCTCGGTGACCGGTTCGGCCGCCGGCGGCTCTTCATCGCCGGTACGGCCGTGTTCACCGTCGCCTCCGCCGCCGCGGCCATGTCGCCCGGCATCAACGAGCTCATCGCCGCCCGAGCCGTCCAGGGAGTCGGCGCGGCGATCATGATGCCGCTCTCGCTCACGCTGCTGACCGTCGCCGTCCCCGCCGCCCGGCGCGGAATGGCCCTCGGCATCTACGGAGCCGTCACCGGCCTCGCCGTCGCGAGCGGCCCCCTCATCGGCGGCAGCCTCACCGAACACATCTCCTGGCAGTGGATCTTCTGGCTGAACGTCCCGATCGGGCTGGCGCTCATGCCGCTCTCCCGGATGCGGCTCGGTGAATCCACCGCCCCGCAGGCGAAGCTCGACCTCCCGGGCACCCTGCTCATCAGCGGCGGGCTCTTCGGCATCGTCTACGGGCTGGTCAACGCCAACGCGCACGGCTGGTCCAGCCTTTCCGTGCTCACCTCGCTGCTGGTGGGGGCCGCCCTCGTGGGCGGGTTCATCCACCACGGCTTCCGCAACGCCAATCCGGTGCTGCCCATGCGGCTCTTCCGCGACCGGGGCTTCTTCGGGATCAACATGGCGAGCCTGCTGATGTTCGTCGGGATGTTCGGCTCGATCTTCCTGCTGAGCCAGTTCCTCCAGGGCGTCCTCGGCTACTCGCCCACCGAAGCAGGGCTGCGCATGCTCCCCTGGACCGCGATGCCCATGATCGCCGCGCCGATCTCCGGGATCCTCTCCGACCGGATCGGCAGCCGCCCCGTCGTGGTCGCCGGGCTCGCCCTCCAGGCCATCGGCCTCGGCTGGTTCGCCGTGATCCTGGGCACCGACGTCTCCTACGCCTCCCAGCTCCCGGCACTGATCATCAGCGGCATCGGGATGGGCCTGTTCTTCGCCCCCGCCTCCAACGCCCTCATGTCCACCGTGGCCCCCGCCGACCAGGGCAAGGCCGCCGGCGCCAACAGCGCCCTGCGCGAAGTCGGCGGAGCCCTCGGCGTCGCCGTCCTCGCCTCCGTCTTCTCCGCCCAGGGCGGCTACGAGTCCGGGCAGACCTTCACGGACGGCACCGTCCCCGCCCTCTGGATCGGCGCCGCGGCCGTCGCGGTGGCGGCCGTCCTGGCGCTGCTGCTCCCCGGCCGGATCCAGGAGAAGGCCCGGGCCGCGGAGGCCCTGCCGACGGAGGACAGCCCGGCGGAGGACAGCCCGGCGGAGGACCGGCTGACGGAGGACCGGCTGACGGAGGACCTGCCGGCGGACGACCGGGGTGCGGCCCCGGCCGGCGGGCGCGCCCCCGAGAAAGTGGCCGTCTGAGCGGGTCCCGCTCGCCGGCCGGTGCCCGCGCGGCGGCCGGCGGGGGGACCGCAGCCGTCGCACCGCACGAAGTTCCGTACGACACGTCCGCGAGAGGAAGGCCCGTCATGCCCGACATCCCCTGGTCCACGCCCACCCGGCCCGCCCGGGACGCCGAGGTCTCCTTTGATCTTGGCCGGTGCTCCGCCATATACCGCGGGGATGGGGGCATCGTCGAATCGAAGGCGCGGAGCGCCGGGCTTCGCTAGAGTCATCAATGACCTCAGCGACAACCAAGCTGGAGTCGCTGAGGTGCAGCGTGAATTGAGCGAGTCCCGTACTTGCTCCGGCGGCCGGGAGGGTCGTCGCCGGACGGGCCTGACCTGTCAAACCCGCCAGGGCAACCTAGGGGGGAATCTCCCGGCTTCGGCCGGGAGAGAGCTCCAAGTGATGGCCTCCCGCTTCGAGACCGCGAGCCCGCTACTGAGCTTCTGTGGTGTCGGTGATGCCACTACGGTCCGTGGCCCCGCCTGGTCCGGGGGACGCGGACCGTACTCTTGTCCACGTGCAGGAACTCCACGACGCCCCCCTCGCCCCGCTGACCACCTTCCGGCTCGGCGGCCCCGCCGCCCGGCTGGTCACCGCGACCACCGACGCCGAGGTCGTCGCCACCGTGCGCGCCGCGGACGAGAGCGGCACCCCGCTCCTGGTCATCGGCGGCGGCAGCAACCTGGTCATCGGCGACCAGGGCTTCGACGGCACCGCCCTGCGGATCGCGACCACCGGGTTCGCGCTTGACGGGACGCGCCTGGAGCTCGCCGCCGGTGAGAACTGGAGCGAGGCCGTCGCCCGCGTCGTCGACGCCGGGCTCGCGGGCATCGAATGCCTCGCCGGGATCCCCGGCTCGGCCGGCGCCACCCCGATCCAGAACGTCGGGGCGTACGGCCAGGAGGTCTGCGACACGATCACCGAGGTCGTCGCCTACGACCGCACGCGCGGGGAAACGGTCACCCTGTCGGCCGCCGAGTGCGCGTTCTCGTACCGCGACAGCCTCTTCAAGCACCGGCCCGACCGGTACGTCGTCCTGCGCGTCCGGTTCGCCCTGGAGGACGCGGGCGGCCTGTCCGCACCGGTCAAGTACCCCGAGACGGCCCGCGCCCTCGGTGTCGAGGCCGGCGACCGGGTGCCCGCCGCCCAGGCCCGCGAGACCGTCCTGCGGCTGCGCGCCGGCAAGGGCATGGTCCTCGACCCCGCCGACCACGACACCTGGTCGGCCGGCTCCTTCTTCCACAACCCGATCCTCGGCGACGAGGCGTACGCCGCCTTCCTCGCCCGCGCCCAGGAGCGGCTCGGCCCCGGGACCGCCCCGCCCGCGTACCCGGCCGGAGAAGGCCGTACGAAGACCAGCGCGGCCTGGCTGATCGACAAGGCCGGCTTCACCAAGGGCTACGGCGAGGGCCCCGCCCGGATCTCCACCAAGCACACCCTCGCCCTCACCAACCGGGGCGAGGCCACCACCGAAGACCTCCTCGCCCTGGCCCGCGAGGTCGTCGCGGGCGTCCACGCGGCCTTCGGCGTCACCCTGGTCAACGAGCCGGTGACGGTCGGCGTCAGCATCTGAGGAGTCCCGGCCCGCCCATGCTCTGTCCCCTGCACGGGGCCGGTACGGACCCCACCCGGCTGGTGGGACGCACGATCGACAAGGTCGTCGCGTCCTGGCACATCAGCGACGGCGAGCGCTCCGAGGCTCCCCTCGACGTCTGGCTCCTCGACAGCGACGGGGAGTCCACCCGCATCACCACCGGGTCCGACGCCTGTCTCATCGTGGAATCCGAGTCCCCGCACGAGCCCTACGACATGGGGGAGTGGGGCCGCATCGAGGTCGGCGAGGACCTCGGGGACCACCCCTTCCTGCGCCACCTCGGCGAGACCGTGGAGTCGGTCGCCGAGTTCGCGCTGCCCGCGCAGGGGCGCACCCACCTGGAGATCGGCTTCCCGGACGGCGCGCGGGTACGGGCCGACTGCCACGAGGGCGACCTGCGGCTCACGCGCTGACGCGCGCCGCCCCCCTTACGAGGCGATCCAGTGGTCGATCCCCGACAGCAGCTTCTCCTGTACGCCGACGGGCGCCGCGCTGCCGCGCACCGACTGGCGGGCCAGCTCGGCCAGCTCCGCGTCGGTGAAGGCGTGGTACCGGCGGGCGATCTCGTACTGGGCCGCGAGCCGGGACCCGAAGAGCAGCGGGTCGTCCGCCCCCAGGGCCATCGGCACCCCGGCCTCGAAGAGCGTGCGCAGCGGGACGTCCTCGTGGCGCTCGTACACCCCGAGGGCGACGTTGGACGCCGGGCAGACCTCGCAGGTGATCTGCCGGTCGGCGAGCCGCTCGAGCAGGCGGGGATCCTCGGCGGCCCGTACGCCGTGCCCGATGCGGGCGGCGTGCAGATCGTCGAGGCAGTCGCGGACGGAGGACGGGCCGGTGAGCTCGCCGCCGTGCGGGGCCGCGAGCAGCCCGCCCTCGCGGGCGATGGCGAAGGCCCGGTCGAAGTCGCGGGCCATGCCGCGGCGCTCGTCGTTGGAGAGCCCGAAGCCGACGATGCCGCGGTCGGCGTAGCGGACGGCGAGCCGGGCCAGGGTGCGGGCGTCGAGGGGGTGCTTCATGCGGTTGGCGGCGATGACGACGCGCATGCCGAGGCCGGTCTCGCGGGAGGCGGCGTCCACGGCGTCGAGGATGATCTCGACGGCCGGGATCATCCCGCCGAGGAGGGGGGCGTAGGAGGTGGGATCCACCTGGATCTCCAGCCAGCCGCTGCCGTCGCGCACGTCCTCCTCCGCGGCCTCGCGGACCAGCCGGCGGATGTCGTCGGGCTCGCGGAGGCAGGAGCGGGCGGCGTCGTAGAGCCGCTGGAAGCGGAACCAGCCGCGTTCGTCGGTGGCGCGGAGCTTCGGTGGCTCGGCGGAGGTGAGGGCGTCCGGGAGGCGGACGCCGTACTTGTCGGCGAGCTCCAGCAGGGTCGACGGGCGCATCGAACCGGTGAAGTGCAGGTGGAGGTGGGCTTTCGGCAGAAGCGTGAGGTCGCGTACGTGCTCCATTTGCTGATCCTGCCGCACTTGTCACCCGATCGGCAGCCCGATTCCCTGAACGGGTCCTTGCCCGAACGTAAATCCGCGGGTGCAGGGGAGCGGGGAGCCGCTGCACGGGGCCTCCCGGGCGCTGCCCGGACCCGCGCCTCAAACGCCGGCGGGGCTGGATCTTCCCGACCGCCGACGGTCACGTACGGGCTGACGCCGGCCATATCCAGCCCCTCCGGCGTTTGAGGAGCGGGGTCTGGGGCCGAGCCCCAGGGGGGTCCGGGCGGAGCCCGGGGAACGGGCGAAGGGCGGGGCGGGGACTTTCGCCCCGCGCAGCGGCGGCTCCGGAAACGCCTGAGCGGCGGCTCCCCCGGAGGGAACCGCCGCTCAGACCTGGCTGCGGGCCGCTCTAGGCCTTGGCCTCCGCCAGGAGCTTCTGGATGCGGGAGACGCCCTCGACCAGGTCCTCGTCGCCCAGGGCGTAGGAGAGGCGGAGGTAGCCGGGGGTGCCGAAGGCCTCGCCCGGGACGACCGCGACCTCGGCCTCGTCCAGGATCAGCGCGGCGAGCTCGACGGAGGTCTGCGGGCGCTTGCCGCGGATCTCCTTGCCGAGGACGTCCTTGACCACCGGGTAGCAGTAGAACGCACCCTCGGGGGTCGGGCAGAAGACGCCGTCGATCTCGTTCAGCATCCGCACCATCGTCTGGCGGCGGCGGTCGAAGGCCGTGCGCATCTCGTGGACGGCGTCCAGGTTGCCGGAGACGGCGGCCAGCGCCGCGACCTGGGCCACGTTGGAGACGTTGGAGGTGGCGTGCGACTGGAGGTTGGTCGCGGCCTTGACCACGTCCTTCGGGCCGATGACCCAGCCCACGCGCCAGCCCGTCATGGCGTACGTCTTGGCGACGCCGTTGACGATGATGCACTTGTCGGCCAGCTCGGGAACGATCGCCGGGAGGGAGACGAACTTCGCGTCGCCGTAGACCAGGTGCTCGTAGATCTCGTCGGTCAGGACCCACAGGCCCTTCTCGACGGCCCAGCGGCCGATCGCCTCGGCGTCGGCCTCGGTGTAGACGGCGCCGGTCGGGTTCGACGGGGAGACGAAGAGGACGACCTTCGTGCGCTCGGTGCGGGCCGCTTCGAGCTGCTCGACGGAGACCCGGTAACCGGTGGTCTCGTCGGCGACGACCTCGACCGGGACACCGCCCGCGAGACGGATCGACTCCGGGTACGTGGTCCAGTACGGGGCCGGGACGATGACCTCGTCACCCGGGTCCAGGATGGCCGCGAACGCCTCGTAGATCGCCTGCTTGCCGCCGTTGGTCACCAGGACCTGGGACGCGTCGACCTCGTAGCCGGAGTCGCGCAGCGTCTTCGCGGCGATGGCGGCCTTCAGCTCGGGCAGACCGCCGGCCGGGGTGTAGCGGTGGTACTTGGGGTTGCGGCAGGCCTCGACCGCGGCGTCGACGATGTAGTCCGGGGTCGGGAAGTCGGGCTCACCCGCTCCGAAACCGATCACCGGACGCCCGGCGGCCTTGAGGGCCTTGGCCTTGGCGTCCACGGCGAGGGTGGCGGACTCGGAGATGGCACCGATACGGGCGGATACGCGGCGCTCGGCGGAAGGCGTTTCAGAGGTCATGCGGCCAATCGTCCCAGACGCGAAACGAGCGCCGCACTCCGTTTCAGTTACCGGACGGACGCTCTCCGGCCGATGCTGTTCGACGTCAGGGCCCGGACCACGTACACTCAACCGTCGTTGGCCCTCGTCAACCGCTGCAGAGCGTGAGCACACCGTGCACTCGCCCGGATGCGGTAGGTTGAGGGACGCAAAGGGTCGTAGCTCAATTGGTAGAGCACTGGTCTCCAAAACCAGCGGTTGGGGGTTCGAGTCCCTCCGGCCCTGCTCCACACTCCTTCTCGGAAGTGTGTGCGCAGGTACGTACTTAGATGCAGTGCCGTGCGGCGCAACCGGGCGCGGCTACGGCCACGACCCGGATTCAGGTGAGAGACGTGACGGACGCCCTGGGCTCCATCGACATGCCTGACGCCGAGGATGACACTCGCGAGAAGAAGGCCCGCAAGGGCGGCAAGCGCGGCAAGAAGGGCCCTCTGGGTCGTCTCGCGCTGTTCTACCGCCAGATCGTCGCGGAACTCCGCAAGGTTGTATGGCCCACTCGCAACCAGCTGACGACGTACACCTCTGTGGTGATTGTCTTCGTCGTCATCATGATCGGTCTGGTGACCGTGATTGACTATGGGTTCCAGGAAGCCATCAAGTTCGTCTTCGGCTGATCCCCGCGGAGGGCGGCGCCTTGATGGGTGCCGCCCGTTTTCGCATGTTCGACCACCTTTTGTATCCAGGAAGAAGCAGCCACCGTGTCTGACCCGAACCTGAACGTGAGCCCCGACTCCGTCGAGTCCGTCGAGGACGAGCTCGACATCGTCGAGGCTGCAGACGCTGTGGACCCGGACGAGGCCGAGCTCGCCGACGCCGAGGCGGGTGTCGCCGCCGAAGAGGCCGCGCTGCACGTCGAGGGCGAGGTCGACGCCGAAGCTGACTTCGAGGACGCTGACGACTCCGACGAGGACGACGCCGAAGAGGCCGACGACTCCGAGGACGCCGACGAGGACGAGGCCGACGAGGCCTCCGACGACGCCGTCGAGGCCGAGGCTGACGACGCGGAGGCCGAAGAGGCTGCCGAAGTCGAGCCCGCCGAGCCCGTCGACCCCATCCAGGCCCTGCGCGAAGAGCTGCGCCTCCTGCCCGGCGAGTGGTACGTCATCCACACCTACGCCGGCTACGAGAAGCGCGTGAAGGCCAACCTGGAGCAGCGCGCCGTCTCGCTCAACGTCGAGGACTTCATCTACCAGGCCGAGGTGCCCGAGGAAGAGATCGTCCAGATCAAGAACGGCGAGCGCAAGAACGTCCGGCAGAACAAGCTGCCCGGTTACGTTCTCGTCCGCATGGATCTGACGAACGAGTCCTGGGGCGTCGTCCGCAACACCCCGGGCGTCACCGGCTTCGTGGGCAACGCGTACGACCCGTACCCGCTGACCCTGGACGAGATCGTCAAGATGCTCGCTCCGGAGCTGCAGGAGAAGGCCGCCAAGCTGGCAGCGGAAGAGGCCGGTCTGCCGGCTCCCGCCGTCAAGCGCGCCATCGAGGTCCTGGACTTCGAGGTCGGCGACTCGGTCACCGTCACCGACGGCCCGTTCGCGACGCTGCAGGCGACCATCAACGAGATCAACCCGGACTCGAAGAAGGTCAAGGGTCTCGTCGAGATCTTCGGCCGCGAGACCCCGGTCGAGCTCAGCTTCGACCAGATCCAGAAGAACTGATCCACAGCCTTCTGGCACACGCTTCCGGACAGGTCAGATGGCCCGCTTGCGGGCGGTCTGACCTGCTCGGTTTTCTGCCTCGCACCGATACCCGTTATCGTGGTGCGGTATGCCTCCATCCGGATGACCGGATTGGCGGCGAAAACTCTCACTAGGACCCGGAGAGAGCAATGCCTCCCAAGAAGAAGAAGATCACGGGGCTTATCAAGCTCCAGATCAAGGCCGGTGCGGCCAACCCGGCTCCGCCGGTCGGCCCCGCGCTCGGTCAGCACGGCGTCAACATCATGGAGTTCTGCAAGGCCTACAACGCCGCGACCGAGTCGCAGCGTGGCATGGTCGTGCCGGTGGAGATCACGGTCTACGACGACCGCTCCTTCACCTTCATCACCAAGACGCCGCCGGCCGCGCGCCTCATCCTGAAGGCCGCAGGCATCGAGAAGGGCTCCGGCGAGCCGCACAAGACCAAGGTCGCCAAGCTTTCCGGCGCCCAGGTCCGCGAGATCGCCGAGCTGAAGATGCCCGACCTGAACGCCAACGACGTCGACGCCGCGATGAAGATCATCGCCGGCACCGCGCGTTCGATGGGCGTCACGGTCGAAGGCTGATTCAGCCACCCCCCAGCACCACAGTGGTAGGGCCAAGCGCTGGTCCGCACCACGACTCCATGCCTGATCACAACACAGGAGCAGAAGTGAAGCGCAGCAAGACTCTCCGCGCTGCGGACGCCAAGGTCGACCGGGAGAAGCTTTACGCCCCGCTCGAGGCCGTCCGTGTCGCCAAGGAGACCTCCGCGACCAAGTTCGACAGCACCGTCGAGGTCGCCTTCCGCCTGGGTGTAGACCCGCGCAAGGCCGACCAGATGGTCCGCGGCACCGTGAACCTCCCGCACGGCACCGGCAAGACCGCCCGGGTCCTGGTCTTCGCGACCGGTGACCGTGCTGCGGCCGCGGAAGCCGCCGGCGCCGACATTGTCGGCGACGACGAGCTCATCAACGAGATCGCCAAGGGCAACCGCCTCAACGAGTTCGACGCCGTTGTCGCCACGCCGGACCTCATGGGCAAGGTCGGCCGCCTCGGCCGCGTGCTCGGTCCCCGTGGCCTGATGCCGAACCCGAAGACCGGCACCGTCACGATGGACGTCGCGAAGGCTGTCACCGAGATCAAGGGTGGCAAGATCGAGTTCCGCGTCGACAAGCACTCGAACCTGCACTTCATCATCGGCAAGGTCTCCTTCTCCGATGAGCAGCTGGTCGAGAACTACGGCGCGGCCCTGGACGAGATCCTTCGTCTGAAGCCGTCCGCCGCGAAGGGCCGCTACATCAAGAAGGCCGCCCTCAGCACCACCATGGGCCCCGGCATCCTGCTGGACTCCAACCGCACCCGGAACCTCCTCGTCGAGGAAGACCCGGCCGCGGTCTGACTGAGCCGGGCCTGACGGCCCGCTGAAGTTGCCGAACGGGCCCTTCGCCCCCCATGGGGGGCGAAGGGCCCGTTCTTGCGTTCCGCCCGGAAAACGGCGGAGTGATCGGCCGACCGGCCCGTAGGGTCGCGTTTCAAAGCCGACGATCACGCACGCCAGGGGCGGCGCTTTCGTTCGCGTACAGGAACAGCAACGACGACGAACGACGAACAAGGTTTTCTTTCATGGGGGAGCACGGAATGAACAAGGCTGTCCGGACGCGGACCGGTGCCGCCCTGGCGGGCGCAGCACTGCTCGTGAGCGGCCTCGCGGCATGCGGCGCGGACGAGCCCGCCGTGGGCAAGGGCGGGGGCGGCGACTCGACGAGCGAGGCGGCCAAGCCTCCGACGCCCGCGGAGGCGGTGAAGGCGGCCTACCTCAAGACGGCGGCCGCCAAGTCCGCCGAGGTCGAGCTGACGACCACCGACCCGGCACAGAAGACCTCGGGCCAGTCCGGCTCCAAGGGCTGGTACCCGTCCAGCCACGACGTCGTCCTGAAGGGCGACGGGCCCGACAAGCACTCGATCATGATCGGCGACACCATCTGGACCAAGCTGGACAAGCCCCTGCAGGGCAAGTCCTGGATGAAGATGGACCTGGCCAAGGACGGAAAGCCGGGTGTGCGGCGCAACGAGGACCCGGCCGAGTACCTGGCGATGCTCCTCGGGCAGGACACCGTCCGGTACGTGGGCGCGGAGCAGGTCGACGGGATCGAGGCCGAGCACTACAAGGCCATCCTCACGGGCGCGGAGCTGCTGAAGGCGGACGAGGCCACGAAGGTCATGGAGGAGAAGAACCGCCAGTACCTCCACGAGGCGCTCAAGGGCGTCAAGGAGCTCCGCGTCGACCTGTGGATCGGCAAGGACGGGTATCCCGTCCGCTGGGACTCCACGGAGACGGGGGCCCCGGAGGGTCCGCTCCGGACGAAGGCGAAGTTCTCCGCCTTCGGTACGACTCCCGCCGTGGTCGCGCCCCCGGCCGGGGACACGGCGGACTTCGACGAGGTCATGGGTCGCTGAGCAGCAGGGGCCCTTGCGGGGACCGGTCCGCGAGGGCCCCGGCGGGCGGATTTGCTCCTCATCGGGTGGTTCACGTACTCTTCCGAAGAAGCCAAAGACCGCTGGTCGTTGCCGTGCCTGCAAGGGTGCGGTGGCCGAAGGATCCGCTAACTGCGGACGTCCTGCGCAGGTGTTCAAGGAAAGTTCCCGGACTCGTTCCGGTTGAGCTACGCCCTGGCGCCTGCGCCGGGGCGTTTCGTATTTACGCCCCTTCTGAGCGGTCCTCATCACCCGGAAGGAGGCCGACGCACTATGCCGACGCCCAACAAGGCTGCCGCGGTAGCCGAGCTCACGGACCAGTTCCGCGACTCGAACGCCGCCGTGCTGACCGAGTACCGGGGTCTCACCGTCGCGCAGCTCAAGACGCTGCGTCGCTCTCTCGGTGAGAACGCCCAGTACGCCGTGGTGAAGAACACGCTGACCAAGATTGCGGCCAACCAGGCCGGGATCACCGCGCTGGACGAGCACTTCGCTGGTCCCACCGCGGTCGCCTTCATCACCGGTGACCCGGTGGAGTCGGCGAAGAGCCTGCGTGACTTCGCCAAGGAAAACCCGAACCTCATCATCAAGGCGGGTGTCCTTGATGGTAAGGCGCTCACCGCCGATGAGATCAAGAAGCTTGCGGACCTCGAGTCCCGCGAGGTTCTGCTCAGCAAGCTGGCCGGCGCGTTCAAGGGCAAGCAGTCTCAGGCTGCCTCGCTCTTCCAGGCGCTGCCGTCGAAGTTCGTCCGCACTGCGGAAGCGCTTCGCGTCAAGCTCGCCGAGCAGGGCGGTGCCGAGTAATTCGGCTCGCGCACTGATCCACGCCGCCTAGTGCGTGGGTCAAAGCGGGCCGTTACGCCCGCCTCTATATACATCCGGCACCTGCCGATTTAGTGGAAGGATCGCCCATCATGGCGAAGCTCTCTCAGGAAGACCTGCTCGCTCAGTTCGAGGAGCTCACGCTCATCGAGCTCTCCGAGTTCGTGAAGGCGTTCGAGGAGAAGTTCGACGTCACCGCCGCTGCGGCCGTCGCCGCTGCCCCGGCCGGTGGCGCTGCCGCCCCCGCCGAGGTCGAGGAGCAGGACGAGTTCGACGTCATCCTCACCGCCGCCGGTGACAAGAAGATCCAGGTCATCAAGGTCGTCCGCGAGCTGACCTCCCTCGGTCTGAAGGAGGCCAAGGACCTCGTCGACGGCGCTCCGAAGCCCGTCCTCGAGAAGGTCGCCAAGGAGGCCGCTGACAAGGCCGCCGAGACCCTCAAGGCCGCCGGCGCTTCCGTCGAGGTCAAGTAACACCTCTGAGGCCTCTCTGAGGCCTCAACCAAGGGCGATCACCCGTAAGGGTGGTCGCCCTTTGGCGTACCCGGAGTGCCTGATTTGCCCCCGTCTCGTTGGGGAGTAGGGTGATCTTCGTTGCTCTGCGGCAGGGTCCTTCGATGATCCGCTCGGAGCAGGGGGCCTTGACGAACGGGACGCGGCGCGCAATTCTCAGATCCGTCGTGAGATCGGCAGGCCCGATCCGAGATCCGAGGCATGGATCGGGTCCGTATCGGGCATGGATCGACTACGAAGAGGGCAGTACTGCTACGCGCTCTGTATGCGAGCCGAGCGGGACGCACAGTTGTTTAAACGACATGGGGAAGGCCTGTTGCCGGTTTCCGGAAACCTGGTCTGGACATCAGTGAGCCTAGTGGCTACACTGACCCTTTGCGCTGCCTGTTAGCTGCCCCCTGCCCGTCGCCAGGGGCATGCCCACGCATGAGCACACTTGATTGAACGGCCCTGAGCTGGTCCTTTGACCAGATGGGGGGCGCTTGTCTTCTGTGTCAGCTGGGACCGGTACGCGCGTAGTGAGTCCGAGCCCTCGGAAGGACCCCCTCTTGGCCGCCTCGCGCAACGCCTCGACCAATACGAACAACGGTGCCAGCACCGCCCCGCTGCGCATCTCCTTTGCAAAGATCAAGGAGCCCCTCGAGGTTCCGAACCTCCTGGCGCTGCAGACCGAGAGCTTTGACTGGCTGCTCGGCAACGCCGCCTGGAAGTCTCGCGTCGAGTCGGCGCTTGAGAGCGGACAGGACGTTCCCACCAAGTCCGGTCTGGAAGAGATCTTCGAGGAGATCTCGCCGATCGAGGACTTCTCCGGGTCGATGTCGCTGACGTTCCGCGACCACCGTTTCGAGCCGGCGAAGAACTCGGTCGACGAGTGCAAGGACCGCGACTTCACGTACGCGGCGCCGCTTTTCGTCACTGCCGAGTTCACGAACAACGAGACCGGAGAGATCAAGTCTCAGACGGTCTTCATGGGCGATTTCCCGCTCATGACCAACAAGGGCACCTTCGTCATCAACGGCACCGAGCGTGTCGTCGTGTCGCAGCTCGTCCGTTCCCCCGGTGTCTACTTCGACTCCTCCATCGACAAGACGTCCGACAAGGACATCTTCGCCGCCAAGATCATCCCTTCCCGGGGTGCCTGGCTCGAGATGGAGATCGACAAGCGCGACATGGTCGGTGTTCGCATCGACCGCAAGCGCAAGCAGTCCGTCACCGTTCTCCTGAAGGCTCTCGGCTGGACCACCGAGCAGATCATGGAGGAGTTCGGCCAGTACGAGTCCATGCGCGCCACCCTGGAGAAGGACCACACCCAGGGCCAGGACGACGCGCTGCTCGACATCTACCGCAAGCTGCGTCCGGGCGAACCGCCGACCCGCGAGGCCGCTCAGACGCTGCTCGAGAACCTCTACTTCAACCCGAAGCGCTACGACCTCGCGAAGGTCGGCCGCTACAAGGTGAACAAGAAGCTCGGCGCCGATGAGCCGCTGGACGCCGGCGTTCTCACCACCGACGACGTCATCGCGACCATCAAGTACCTGGTCAAGCTGCACGCCGGTGAGACCGAGACCGTCGGTGAGTCGGGTCGTTCGATCGTCGTCGAGACCGACGACATCGACCACTTCGGCAACCGTCGTCTGCGCAACGTCGGCGAGCTCATCCAGAACCAGGTCCGTACGGGTCTGGCTCGTATGGAGCGCGTCGTCCGCGAGCGGATGACGACCCAGGACGTCGAGGCGATCACGCCGCAGACCCTGATCAACATCCGGCCGGTCGTCGCCTCCATCAAGGAGTTCTTCGGCACCAGCCAGCTGTCGCAGTTCATGGACCAGAACAACCCGCTGTCGGGTCTCACCCACAAGCGCCGTCTGTCGGCGCTTGGCCCGGGTGGTCTGTCCCGTGAGCGGGCCGGCTTCGAGGTCCGAGACGTTCACCCGTCGCACTACGGCCGCATGTGCCCGATCGAGACCCCTGAAGGCCCGAACATCGGTCTGATCGGCTCGCTCGCGTCCTACGGCCGCGTCAACGCGTTCGGTTTCGTCGAGACCCCGTACCGCAAGGTCATCGAGGGTGTCGTCACCGACGAGGTCGACTACCTGACGGCCGACGAGGAAGACCGCTTCGTCATCGCCCAGGCCAACGCCGGCCTGTCCGACGACATGCGCTTCACCGAGAACCGCGTGCTGGTTCGTCGTCGTGGCGGCGAGATCGACTACATCGCCGGCGACGACGTCGACTACATGGACGTCTCCCCGCGCCAGATGGTGTCCGTCGCCACCGCGATGATCCCCTTCCTGGAGCACGACGACGCCAACCGTGCCCTCATGGGCGCGAACATGATGCGCCAGGCCGTTCCGCTCATCAAGGCGGAGGCGCCGCTCGTCGGCACCGGCATGGAGTACCGCTGTGCGGTCGACGCCGGTGACTCGATCCGTGCGGAGAAGGACGGTGTCGTCCAGGAGGTCTCGGCCGACTACATCACCGTCGCCAACGACGACGGCACGTACACCACGTACCGCGTCGCCAAGTTCTCCCGCTCGAATCAGGGCACCTCGGTCAACCAGAAGGTCATCGTCAACGAGGGTGACCGGATCGTGGAGTCCCAGGTCCTCGCCGACGGTCCTGCGACCGAAGAGGGCGAAATGGCCCTCGGCAAGAACCTGCTCGTCGCGTTCATGCCCTGGGAAGGTCACAACTACGAGGACGCGATCATCCTGTCGCAGCGCCTCGTACAGGACGACGTCCTCTCCTCGATTCACATCGAGGAGCACGAGGTCGACGCCCGTGACACCAAGCTGGGCCCCGAGGAGATCACCCGGGACATCCCGAACGTCTCCGAGGAGGTCCTGGCGGACCTCGACGAGCGCGGCATCATCCGCATCGGTGCGGACGTAGTCGCCGGCGACATCCTGGTCGGCAAGGTCACGCCCAAGGGCGAGACCGAGCTGACCCCGGAAGAGCGCCTGCTCCGCGCGATCTTCGGTGAGAAGGCCCGCGAGGTGCGTGACACCTCGCTCAAGGTTCCTCACGGTGAGATCGGCAAGGTCATCGGTGTCCGCGTCTTCGACCGCGAGGAGGGCGACGAGCTTCCCCCGGGCGTGAACCAGCTGGTCCGCGTCTACGTCGCCCAGAAGCGCAAGATCACCGACGGTGACAAGCTCGCCGGCCGCCACGGCAACAAGGGTGTCATCTCCAAGATCCTTCCGATCGAGGACATGCCCTTCCTTGAGGACGGCACGCCGGTCGACATCATCCTGAACCCGCTGGGTGTCCCGTCCCGAATGAACCCGGGACAGGTCCTGGAGATCCACCTCGGCTGGCTCGCCAGCCGCGGCTGGGACGTCTCCGGGCTCGGCGAGGAGTGGGCCGAGCGGCTGAAGGTCATCGGCGCCGACAAGGTCGCGCCCGGTACCAACGTCGCCACCCCGGTGTTCGACGGTGCCCGCGAGGACG
Source organism: Streptomyces tatrensis (assembly GCF_049310065.1). Taxonomy (NCBI): domain Bacteria; kingdom Bacillati; phylum Actinomycetota; class Actinomycetes; order Kitasatosporales; family Streptomycetaceae; genus Streptomyces; species Streptomyces tatrensis. Next base: position 5,704,026 of record NZ_JBMDLB010000011.1, read on the forward strand.
AGATCTCCGGCCTGTTCGAGCACACCATCCCGAACCGCGACGGGGACCGCCTGGTCCTCCCGACCGGCAAGGCGCACCTGTTCGACGGCCGCTCCGGCGAGCCGTTCCCGGAGCCGGTCTCGATCGGCTACATGTACATCCTGAAGCTCCACCACCTGGTCGATGACAAGCTCCACGCTCGGTCGACCGGTCCGTACTCGATGATCACGCAGCAGCCGCTGGGTGGTAAGGCGCAGTTCGGTGGCCAGCGCTTCGGTGAGATGGAGGTGTGGGCGCTTGAGGCTTATGGCGCCGCTTACGCCCTCCAGGAGCTCCTGACCATCAAGTCCGATGACGTGACCGGCCGCGTGAAGGTCTACGAGGCCATCGTCAAGGGCGAGAACATCCCCGAGCCGGGCATTCCCGAGTCCTTCAAGGTGCTCATCAAGGAAATGCAGTCGCTCTGCCTCAACGTGGAGGTGCTGTCCTCGGACGGCATGTCCATCGAGATGCGCGACACCGACGAGGACGTCTTCCGCGCGGCGGAGGAGCTCGGTATCGACCTGTCCCGGCGTGAGCCGAGCAGCGTCGAAGAGGTCTGACGGGCCTGACGGGGGGCTCGCTCAAGAGCCCCCCGTCATCCCCGGGACCGTTCAGACCATGATTGAGACTCGACCCCGAAAGAGGGATTGACGCACAGTGCTCGACGTCAACTTCTTCGACGAGCTGCGGATCGGCCTTGCCACCGCGGACGACATCCGAACCTGGTCCCACGGCGAGGTCAAGAAGCCGGAGACCATCAACTACCGCACCCTCAAGCCCGAGAAGGACGGACTCTTCTGCGAGAAGATCTTCGGTCCGACCCGGGACTGGGAGTGCTACTGCGGTAAGTACAAGCGTGTCCGCTTCAAGGGCATCATCTGTGAGCGTTGTGGCGTCGAAGTCACGCGCGCCAAGGTGCGTCGCGAGCGGATGGGCCACATCGAGCTTGCCGCTCCCGTCACCCACATCTGGTACTTCAAGGGCGTCCCGTCGCGCCTCGGATACCTGCTGGACCTCGCGCCGAAGGACCTCGAAAAGGTCATCTACTTCGCCGCGTACATGATCACGTTCGTGGACGACGAGCGCCGCACCCGCGACCTCCCGTCCCTGGAGGCGCACGTCTCCGTCGAGCGCCAGCAGATCGAGAACCGACGCGACTCGGACCTCGAAGGCCGCGCCAAGAAGCTCGAGACCGACCTGGCCGAGCTCGAGGCCGAGGGCGCCAAGGCCGACGTACGCCGCAAGGTGCGCGAAGGTGCCGAGCGCGAGATGAAGCAGCTCCGTGACCGCGCCCAGCGCGAGATCGACCGCCTCGACGAGGTGTGGGCCCGCTTCAAGAACCTCAAGGTCCAGGACCTCGAGGGCGACGAGCTGCTCTACCGCGAGCTGCGCGACCGCTTCGGTACGTACTTCGACGGCTGCATGGGCGCCGCGGCGCTCCAGAAGCGTCTGGAGTCCTTCGACCTCGACGAAGAGGCCGAGCGCCTCCGCGAGATCATCCGTACCGGCAAGGGCCAGAAGAAGACCCGTGCGCTCAAGCGCCTCAAGGTCGTCTCCGCGTTCCTGCAGACCAGCAACAAGCCCAAGGGCATGGTTCTGGACTGCGTGCCGGTGATCCCGCCGGACCTGCGTCCGATGGTGCAGCTGGACGGTGGCCGCTTCGCGACCTCCGACCTGAACGACCTGTACCGCCGCGTGATCAACCGCAACAACCGTCTGAAGCGCCTTCTCGACCTCGGTGCCCCCGAGATCATCGTGAACAACGAGAAGCGCATGCTTCAGGAGGCCGTCGACGCCCTCTTCGACAACGGTCGTCGTGGTCGTCCGGTGACCGGTCCCGGTAACCGCCCGCTGAAGTCCCTGAGCGACATGCTCAAGGGCAAGCAGGGTCGATTCCGTCAGAACCTTCTCGGCAAGCGCGTGGACTACTCCGCGCGTTCCGTGATCGTCGTCGGTCCCCAGCTGAAGCTGCACCAGTGTGGTCTGCCCAAGGCCATGGCGCTGGAGCTCTTCAAGCCGTTCGTGATGAAGCGCCTGGTCGACCTGAACCACGCGCAGAACATCAAGTCGGCGAAGCGCATGGTCGAGCGCGGCCGCACGGTCGTCTACGACGTGCTCGAAGAGGTCATCGCCGAGCACCCGGTTCTGCTGAACCGTGCGCCCACGCTGCACCGCCTCGGCATCCAGGCCTTCGAGCCCCAGCTGGTCGAAGGCAAGGCCATCCAGATCCACCCGCTCGTCTGCACCGCGTTCAACGCGGACTTCGACGGTGACCAGATGGCCGTGCACCTGCCGCTTTCGGCAGAGGCGCAGGCCGAGGCCCGCATCCTGATGCTGTCCTCGAACAACATCCTGAAGCCGGCAGACGGTCGTCCCGTCACCATGCCGACCCAGGACATGGTGCTGGGTCTGTTCTTCCTCACCACCGACGGCGAGCTCCGTGACGTCAAGGGCGAGGGCCGTGCGTTCGGCTCGACCGCCGAGGCGACCATGGCGTTCGACAACGGTGAGCTGGCGCTCCAGTCGGCCGTGGACATCCGCTTCCCGGTGGGCACCATCCCTCCGCGTGGCTGGGTGCACCCGGTCGCCGAGGAAGGCGAGCAGGAGTTCCAGGCGGGCGACCAGTTCCGGCTGCGCACCACCCTGGGTCGCGCGCTCTTCAACGAGCTGCTGCCCGAGGACTACCCGTTCGTCGACTACTCGGTGGGCAAGAAGCAGCTCTCCGAGATCGTCAACGACCTGGCGGAGCGCTACCCCAAGGTGATCGTGGCGGCGACGCTCGACAACCTGAAGGCGGCCGGCTTCCACTGGGCGACCCGTTCGGGCGTCACCGTGGCCGTCTCCGACATCGTCGTGCCCGAGGCCAAGAAGGCCATCGTCAAGGGCTACGAGGAGCTGGACGAGAAGGTCCAGAAGCAGTACGAGCGCGGTCTGATCACCAAGGACGAGCGCACGCAGGAGCTCATCGCGATCTGGACCAAGGCGACCAACGAGGTTGCCGAGGCGATGAACGCGAACTTCCCCAAGACGAACCCCATCTTCATGATGGTTGACTCGGGTGCCCGAGGAAACATGATGCAGATGCGACAGATCGCCGGTATGCGTGGTCTGGTGTCGAACGCGAAGAACGAGACCATCCCGCGTCCGATCAAGGCGTCCTTCCGTGAGGGCCTCACCGTTCTGGAGTACTTCATCTCCACGCACGGTGCCCGTAAGGGTCTGGCGGACACCGCGCTGCGTACCGCCGACTCGGGTTACCTCACCCGTCGTCTGGTGGACGTCTCGCAGGACGTCATCATCCGCGAGGAGGACTGCGGCACCGAGCGCGGCCTGAAGCTGAAGATCGGCGTCAAGGACGAGACCGGCGTTCTGCGCAAGGCCGACGACGTCGAGACCTCCATCTACGCCCGCATGCTGGCCGAGGACGTCGTCATCGACGGCAAGGTCATCGCGCCGGCCAACGTGGACCTCGGTGACGTGCTCATCGACGCCCTCATCGCGAACGGCGTCGAGGAGGTCAAGACCCGCTCGGTCCTGACCTGTGAGTCCGCGGTCGGCACCTGTGCCTTCTGCTACGGACGCTCGCTCGCCACCGGCAAGCTGGTCGACATCGGTGAGGCGGTCGGCATCATCGCGGCCCAGTCCATCGGTGAGCCCGGTACCCAGCTGACGATGCGTACCTTCCACACCGGTGGTGTGGCCGGTGACGACATCACGCAGGGTCTGCCGCGTGTCGTCGAGCTCTTCGAGGCCCGTACCCCGAAGGGTGTCGCCCCGATCTCCGAGGCCGCCGGTCGCGTGCGGATCGAGGAGACCGAGAAGACGAAGAAGATCGTCATCACGCCCGACGACGGCAGCGAGGAGACGCCCTTCCCGATCTCCAAGCGCGCCAAGGTCATCGTCAGCGAGGGTGACCACGTCGAGGTCGGCCAGAAGCTCACCATGGGTGCGACCAACCCGCACGACGTGCTGCGCATCCTCGGCCAGCGTGCGGTCCAGGTCCACTTGGTCGGCGAAGTCCAGAAGGTCTACAACTCGCAGGGCGTGTCGATCCACGACAAGCACATCGAGATCATCATCCGGCAGATGCTGCGCCGCGTGACGATCATCGAGTCCGGCGACGCGGAGCTCCTGCCGGGCGAGCTGGTCGAGCGGTCGAAGTTCGAGACCGAGAACCGTCGTGTGGTCACCGAGGGCGGTCACCCCGCCTCCGGCCGTCCGCAGCTGATGGGTATCACCAAGGCCTCGCTCGCGACCGAGTCCTGGCTGTCGGCGGCGTCCTTCCAGGAGACGACCAGGGTTCTGACGGACGCGGCGATCAACGCCAAGTCCGACTCCCTGATCGGCCTCAAGGAGAACGTCATCATCGGTAAGCTCATCCCGGCCGGTACGGGCCTCGCCCGCTACCGCAACATCCGGGTCGAGCCGACCGAGGAAGCCAAGGCCGCGATGTACTCGGCCGTCGGCTACGACGACATCGACTACTCGCCCTTCGGCACCGGCTCCGGCCAGGCTGTCCCGCTGGAGGACTACGACTACGGCCCGTACAACGGCTGAGCTCGTTAGCTAGTACGAGGAAGCCCCCCGCCGCTCCGAGAGGAGAGGCGGGGGGCTTCTTCGTGTCCTGGGTCGGGCCCGGCCGGGATCAGGCTCCGGTGCGGCGCCGGCGCAGGCGCAGGCCCGTCATGGTGACCGAGGCCAGGGCCAGGAGGCCGAGGGTGGCGCCTGCCAGGCCCGGGGTGAGGCCCTCGGGGCGGAAGGTGCAGGAGACCTTGGCCGTGCCCTGCGGGATGTCCAGGGAGACCAGGCCGTGGAAGCTCTTCACCGGGGCCGAGCACCGCCAGCCGGGGACGGCGGTCATCGCGAAGACGGCGGTGCCGGAGGCCTCCTTCGGGAGGGTGGCCTCGATGGTGTGGCCGCCCGCGCTGACGCGGGTGGCGCCCGTGGCCGTGAGGCGGCCGACCGTCGTGGCGAGCGCGGCCCGGTCCAGGCAGCCGACGGGGTGGGCGCCGGCGGCGGCGCCCCTGGTACGGGTCCGCACGGTGACGTCGACCCGTCCGGAGGCGGGGACCCCGCCCAGGCGCAGGACCCCGGCCGTGCGGTCCTCCAGGGGCCTCTCGGTGCCCGCGTAGGAGAGGGTGCCGTACAGCCGGGGCGAGTACCAGAAGGCTTCGGAGCCGGGGGCGCACCGGGCGGTGTACCGCTGCTTCGCGGCGCTGCCGCCGCGGGTGACGGGCGGAACCCGGTAGACGGTGGCGCCGAGGACCTGCTCCTGGTGGGCGTAGACGCCGGCCGGGGGGTTGGGGGAGGTGTACGGGGCGCTGCGGACGGTGACCAGTGGCGGGGCGGGGAAGGTGCGGGCCGTCCAGCTGTCCTTCTCCGGGCCCGGTTCGGCGCGGGCGCCGATCGAGAAGATCGCGTCCAGGACGGGGTTGTCGGCGCCGAAGAGGGTGCGGCCGTCGTTCTTGTAGCCGTAGCCGAGGGGTTCCAGGGCCTTGTACGTGGCCTCGGGGAGGTAGCTGCTGTAGTACTGCGGGCCGTGTGCCCGGAGCGCGAGGGCGTCGTTGTACGAGGTCTGCGGGCCGCCCGAGTCGGTGCGGTACGCGGGCCAGCCGTCGACCGAGCGGACGGCGTCGAAGTGGTTGGTGATCGACCTGCTGGAGGTGGCGATCGGCTTCGCCCAGCGTTCGCGGGCACGGCGGGCGTCCGCGCCCGCGGCGGCGGCGGTGGATTCGGCGAAGACGACGCCGACCATGAGGACCGCGGCCACGGGGACCAGTACGCGGTGCTTCTCTCCCAGGGCCAGGAGGACCAGCGCGAGGAGCGACACCGCGCCGCCCCCCAGGACGGCCGGCCAGGTGGCCCCGCCGAAGTCGTCGGTGTGGCGCAGCGCGAAGGTCGCGGCGACCAGCAGGGCCGCCGTCAGGGCCAGGTGCGCCGGGCGCGGCCGGTTGGCCAGCGACAGCCAGGCGATGACCACCACCATGCCGCTGAACACGAAGGTCTCGCGGTACGGGTTGCCGTTCGGCACGGCCAGCCCGTGCCAGACGTACTGGGTGGGCGGGAACTGGAACGAGAGGACGACGAGCAGGGCCGCCGCCGTCCAGGCCAGGCGGGTCCTGCGCGCGATCCGCGTGTTGAGGAGGAAGGACCCGGCCAGGATCAGGCCGAGCGAGGCCACGTACAGCCGGGGACGGCCGCCCCACAGATGGGTGCCGGGGAGCATGCCCGTCAGGAAGACCTCGATCCGGACGGGGTCGAAGGCGGCCGCTCCGGTGGGCTGGGCGGCTCCGCTGGAGAGGAACGCGGGCAGGAGCAGGGGGAGCGTGAGCAGGATGCCCGTCGCGGCGGCCGTCCCGGCCCGCCACGCGGTGCGCAGCCGCTGGGCTCCGGTGAGCTCGAGGACGATCAGGCGGACGGCGAGCAGCACGCAGGCGGCCATCGTCGCCATCATCGCCGTGTAGAAGTTCCCGAACCAGGCGAGCGCGACCAGCAGGGCCACGCCGGGCCAGCGGCGGTCCTCCAGGCACCACTCGACGGCGATGCCCAGCAGCGGGAGCGCGACCAGGCCCCACAGCCACATCGGGATGTACGAGGCGTCGCTGAGCGCCCAGCCGCACAGCCCGTAGACGGCTCCGAGCACGCCCCGCTGCCACCACGGGCCGGCGTGGAGCTTGCCGAGGTAGACGGTCATCAGGGCGGCGGCGGCGCCCATCGTGACCGGGGTGATCGCGAAGACGGCGAGGTCCACGTGGGCGCGGGGGACCAGGACGGCCAGCCAGGAGAAGGGGTTGCCGAGGTAGGTGTAGTAGTCGGACAGGAACTGCTGGCCGAAGCCGCCGCGCCAGGTGAAGAGGAGGTCGCCGGCGGCCCTGCCGTGGACCAGGTCCCACAGGGCCCGGTGGAAGGGGACGTACTGGTTGGCCTGGTCGTTGACGGCCCGGCCGGTGTCGCCGAAGGGGAAGGTGCCCCGGACCGCCCAGGACGCGCAGAAGGCGCCCGAGGCCGTGAGGAACGCGAGGAGCGGGCCGTAGAAGCGGAGGGCGCGGCGCGGTGCGGGCCGGCGCCGGTCCTGATCGGCGGGCGGACTGCTCTGCGTCGCGGGCTCGACGGCCAAGGTCCCCAAGGGTCTGCTCCCTGCTGGTCGACTGTCCGGCTGGTGGTACGTCGGATCGGGCGCCCATGCTGTCGCGCAGCGGCCGCGCTCCAGGGCGGTTGACGGCGTGGCGGGGCCGGGGAGCCCGGACGCGTGGACCCGGACGGGCGGTGGGGCGGCTGTCGGCAGGGCGGTCCGGACGGGTGTGCGCAGGGTGCGCTCGCCGGCTCCGGACGCGGGGGTTCCACCTTTCGGTGGAGCGGCGGGGCCGCGGTTGTCGGCCGGGGATCGTGGGCCCGTGGACGCGGGTGAACCCACGGCCACCGCCCCGGTACGGTGCGTGCGGCCGGGGGCGGCGGTGGTTCCGCTTAGCACATGTGCACCACGGCCGCACGTCGGAGGGGTCGCATCCCGGCTTCGGCCTTGTGGCGACTGGCCTGCGGGTCCTTCGGGCTTGGGGGGCCGGGGCTTTTGTTTTGACCGGAGTGGATGCGGTAGGTACGCTCAGACCTTGTGCCTGGGGTGTGCCTGGGCTCCTGTGCGTGTCCATCAACCGCACCTGAGCCGTATCAGCCACCGCGATTCATGCGTTTCCACGCTTGCGTGGAGGTCCGCCGGATCCGACACACCCGACCGCGTGGGTCGGCAAATGTTCCAGGTTAGCTTCACTACACGGCACACAGAAACCGGAGAAGTAGTGCCTACGATCCAGCAGCTGGTCCGTAAGGGCCGGCAGGACAAGGTCGAGAAGACCAAGACCCCCGCGCTCGAGGCTTCGCCCCAGCGTCGCGGCGTCTGCACGCGCGTGTTCACGACCACCCCGAAGAAGCCGAACTCGGCGCTGCGTAAGGTCGCGCGTGTGCGTCTGACCTCTGGCATCGAGGTCACCGCTTACATTCCGGGTGAGGGACACAACCTGCAGGAGCACTCGATCGTGCTCGTGCGTGGTGGCCGTGTGAAGGACCTGCCGGGTGTTCGTTACAAGATCATCCGCGGTGCGCTTGACACCCAGGCTGTCAAGAACCGCAAGCAGGCCCGCAGCCGCTACGGCGCCAAGAAGGAGAAGTAAAAAATGCCTCGTAAGGGCCCCGCCCCGAAGCGCCCGGTCATCATCGACCCGGTCTACGCATCTCCTCTGGTGACGTCGCTCATCAACAAGATCCTCATGAACGGCAAGCGCTCCACCGCCGAGCGCATCGTTTACGGCGCCATGGAAGGCCTCCGCGAGAAGACCGGCAACGACCCGGTCATCACGCTGAAGCGCGCGCTGGAGAACGTCAAGCCGTCGCTTGAGGTCAAGTCCCGCCGTGTCGGTGGCGCCACCTACCAGGTGCCGATCGAGGTCAAGCCGGGTCGTCAGTCGACCCTCGCGCTGCGCTGGCTCGTGGGTTACTCCCGCGCCCGCCGCGAGAAGACGATGACCGAGCGCCTCATGAACGAGCTGCTCGACGCGTCGAACGGTCTTGGCGCTGCCGTCAAGAAGCGTGAGGACACGCACAAGATGGCCGAGTCCAACAAGGCCTTCGCGCACTACCGCTGGTAGTCCCAACCCACATCGAGACCGAGAGAAGACTGAGCCGATATGGCTACCACTTCGCTTGACCTGGCCAAGGTGCGCAACATCGGCATCATGGCTCACATCGACGCGGGCAAGACGACCACCACCGAGCGCATCCTGTTCTACACCGGTGTGTCTTACAAGATCGGTGAAGTCCACGACGGCGCTGCCACGATGGACTGGATGGAGCAGGAGCAGGAGCGCGGCATCACGATCACGTCTGCCGCGACGACCTGCCACTGGCCGCTCGAAGACGTCGACCACACCATCAACATCATCGACACCCCGGGTCACGTTGACTTCACGGTCGAGGTGGAGCGTTCGCTCCGCGTCCTCGACGGTGCCGTCACCGTGTTCGACGGTGTCGCCGGTGTGGAGCCGCAGTCCGAGACCGTTTGGCGTCAGGCGGACCGCTACGGCGTCCCGCGCATCTGCTTCGTCAACAAGCTGGACCGCACCGGCGCCGAGTTCCACCGCTGCGTCGACATGATCAAGGACCGCCTCGGTGCGGTTCCGATCGTGATGCAGCTCCCCATCGGCGCCGAGATGGACTTCCAGGGCGTTGTCGACCTGGTCACCATGAAGGCGTTCGTCTGGTCCGCCGAGGCGACCAAGGGCGAGATGTACGACATCGTCGACATCCCGGCCACCCACACGGAAGCCGCTGCAGAGTGGCACGCCAAGCTGGTCGAGACGGTCGCCGAGAACGACGACCAGATCATGGAGCTGTTCCTCGAGGGCGTCGAGCCCACCGTCGAGCAGCTGCACGCCGCTGTGCGTCGCATCATCATCGGCTCCAAGGGCGACAAGGGTGCCACCGTCACCGCGGTGTTCTGTGGCACGGCGTTCAAGAACAAGGGTGTTCAGCCCCTGCTCGACGCCGTCGTCCGCTACCTCCCGTCGCCCCTGGACATCGAGGCCATCGAAGGCCACGACGTCCGGGACGCCGAGGTCGTCGTGAAGCGCAAGCCGTCTGACGAGGAGCCCCTCTCGGCGCTCGCGTTCAAGATCATGCGCGACCCGCACCTCGGCAAGCTCACCTTCGTCCGGGTTTACTCGGGCCGCCTGGAGGCCGGCACTGCGGTGCTGAACTCCGTCAAGGGCAAGAAGGAGCGCATCGGCAAGATCTACCGCATGCACGCGAACAAGCGTGAAGAGATCGAAGCGGTGGGCGCCGGTGACATCGTCGCCGTCATGGGCCTGAAGCAGACCACCACCGGTGAGACGCTGTGTGACGACAAGAACCCGGTCATCCTGGAGTCCATGGACTTCCCGGCCCCGGTCATTCAGGTCGCCATCGAGCCCAAGTCCAAGGGTGACCAGGAGAAGCTGGGTGTAGCCATCCAGTCTCTCGCGGAGGAGGACCCCTCCTTCCACGTTCACTCGGACGAAGAGACCGGCCAGACCATCCTCGGTGGTATGGGCGAGCTGCACCTCGAGGTGCTGGTCGACCGTATGAAGCGCGAGTTCAAGGTCGAGGCCAACGTCGGCAAGCCGCAGGTCGCTTACCGCGAGACGATCCGCCAGACGGTGGCGCGTCACGACTACACCCACAAGAAGCAGACCGGTGGTACCGGTCAGTTCGCCAAGGTGCAGATCGCGATCGAGCCGATCCTCGAGGCCGACGGTCCGGCGTACGAGTTCGTGAACAAGGTCACCGGTGGCCGCATCCCGAGGGAGTACATCCCCTCGGTCGACGCGGGTGCGCAGGAAGCCATGAAGTTCGGCATCCTCGCCGGCTACGAGATGACTGGCGTCCGCGTCATCCTTCTCGACGGTGGCTACCACGAGGTCGACTCCTCCGAGCTCGCCTTCAAGATCGCCGGTTCGCAGGCCTTCAAGGAGGCCGCGCGCAAGGCTTCTCCCGTGCTCCTCGAGCCGATGATGGCCGTCGAGGTCACCACGCCGGAGGAGTCCATGGGTGACGTCATCGGTGACATCAACTCCCGCCGTGGCCAGATCCAGGCCATGGAGGAGCGTCACGGCGCTCGCCTCGTGAAGGGCCTCGTGCCCCTCTCGGAGATGTTCGGCTACGTCGGAGACCTCCGCAGCAAGACCTCGGGTCGCGCCAGCTACTCGATGCAGTTCGACTCCTACGCCGAGGTTCCCCGGAACGTCGCTGAGGAGATCATCGCGAAGGCCAAGGGCGAGTAACTCTTCCGAGTACACGCTTTAGGCTTGTCACCGGAGCCTCTGGGGCAACAGGAGTAACCCTCCCGTTGCCCCCGGGGAACCGGCTATCCAGCAAAGATCACCTGGCGCCGATCTGTAAGGCGTACAGAACCACTCTCCAGGAGGACCCCGTGGCGAAGGCGAAGTTCGAGCGGACTAAGCCGCACGTCAACATCGGCACCATCGGTCACATTGACCACGGTAAGACGACCCTCACGGCCGCCATTACCAAGGTGCTGCATGACGCGTACCCGGACCTGAACGAGGCCTCGGCCTTCGACCAGATCGACAAGGCTCCCGAAGAGCGCCAGCGCGGTATCACCATCTCCATCGCGCACGTCGAGTACCAGACCGAGGCGCGTCACTACGCCCACGTCGACTGCCCGGGTCACGCGGACTACATCAAGAACATGATCACCGGTGCCGCGCAGATGGACGGCGCGATCCTCGTGGTCGCCGCCACCGACGGCCCGATGCCGCAGACCAAGGAGCACGTGCTCCTGGCCCGCCAGGTCGGCGTCCCCTCCATCGTCGTCGCCCTGAACAAGGCCGACATGGTGGACGACGAGGAGATCCTGGAGCTCGTCGAGCTCGAGGTTCGTGAGCTCCTCTCCGACTACGACTTCCCGGGCGACGACCTGCCGGTCGTCCGCGTCTCCGCGCTGAAGGCGCTCGAGGGCGACAAGGAGTGGGGCGAGAAGCTTCTCGGCCTCATGGCTGCCGTCGACGACTTCATCCCGACCCCCCCGCGTGACACCGAGCTGCCGTTCCTCATGCCCGTCGAGGACGTCTTCACGATCACCGGTCGCGGTACCGTCGTCACCGGCCGTATCGAGCGTGGCATCCTGAAGGTCAACGAGACTGTCGACATCATCGGCATCAAGGAGACCAAGACCACCACCACGGTCACCGGTATCGAGATGTTCCGCAAGCTGCTCGACGAGGGCCAGGCGGGCGAGAACGTCGGTCTGCTCCTCCGTGGCATCAAGCGCGAGGACGTCGAGCGCGGCCAGGTCATCATCAAGCCCGGTTCGGTCACCCCGCACACCGAGTTCGAGGCCCAGGCCTACATCCTGTCGAAGGACGAGGGTGGCCGTCACACCCCCTTCTTCAACAACTACCGTCCGCAGTTCTACTTCCGTACCACGGACGTCACGGGTGTTGTCACCCTGCCGGCCGGCACGGAGATGGTCATGCCGGGCGACAACACCGAGATGACGGTCGCGCTGATCCAGCCGGTCGCCATGGAGGAGGGCCTCAAGTTCGCCATCCGTGAGGGTGGTCGTACCGTGGGCGCCGGCCAGGTCATCAAGATCACGAAGTAATTCGTGTTCTGACCTGGTAGCTCGCTGACGCGGGCACCATGTTTGACAGGAGGGCCCCTTCCCCGTCGTTCACGCGACGGGGAAGGGGCCCTTCGTCGTACGGGCTCAGGCGTCGTACGGGCTCACGTGCCGAGGGCCGCACTCCCCGCGGGGGTGCGGCCCTCTTCCCTGCGTCGCTCCGTGCGCGGCGGCTACGTCACCCGCAGGGACTCCGTGAACTCGATGCACGCGGCGTAGTCCGGCAGCAGCCCGGCCGCGGTGACCTCGGCCATCGAGGGGGCCGCGTCGTCACGGGCCGACAGCAGCGGGACGTCCGCCGGCCAGTCGATGCCCAGGGCGGGGTCGAGCGGGTGGATCGAGTGCTCGCCCGTGGGGTTGTAGGTCTCCGAGCAGATGTAGGACAGCGTGGCGTCGTCCGTCAGCGCGCAGAAGCCGTGGCCCATGCCCTCGGGGAGGTAGACGGCGCGCCGGTCCACGTCGTCCAGGCGGACGCCTTCCACACGGCCGAAGGTCGGGGAGCCGACCCGGATGTCCACGATGACGTCGAGCACGGCGCCGCGCACGCAGGTGACGTACTTGGCCTGGCCGCGCGGGACGTCGGCGAAGTGGATGCCGCGGACCACGCCGCGCTGGGAGACCGAGAGGTTGGCCTGCGCCAGGTTCAGCGGGTGCCCGACGACCTCGGCGAGCCGGTCGAAGCGGTACCACTCCATGAACATGCCGCGCGGGTCACCGTGCTGCTGGGGCGTGACCTCGAATACGCCCTCGATGGAGAGCTCCCGGAACTTCATCGTGCGACCTCCGCTTCGAGCAAACCGATCAGGTAGTCCCCGTAGCCGCTCTTGGTCAGCGGCTCGGCCAGCGTGCGCAGCTGCGCGGAGTCGATCAGACCCGCCCGCCAGACGGCCTCCTCGATGCAGCCGATCTTGAAGCCCTGGCGCTCCTCGATCACGCGCACGAACTCCGAGGCCTGCACCATCGAGACGAAGGTGCCGGTGTCCAGCCAGGCGGTACCGCGGTCGAGGACGGTGACGCTCAGCTGACCGGCCTGGAGGTACGCGTCGTTGATGTCGGTGATCTCCAGCTCCCCGCGGGGGCTGGGCTTCAGGCCCCGGGCCATCTCCACGACCTGGTTGTCGTAGAAATACAGACCGGGCACGGCGTAGCGGGACTTGGGCTTGGCCGGCTTCTCCTCAATGGATATGGCCTGGCCGCCCTTGTCGAACTCGACCACGCCGTACGCCGTCGGGTCCGCCACCGGGTACGCGAAGACCCGGCCGCCCTTGGAGTCGGTGTGCTGCGCCAGGCGGGTGCCGAGGCCGCTGCCGTGGAAGATGTTGTCGCCGAGTATCAGGGCGACGGAGTCGTCGCCTATGAAGTCGGCGCCGAGCACGAAGGCCTGGGCGATGCCCTCGGGGCGTTCCTGGACGGCGTACTCCAGCCGGATGCCGAACTGCGAGCCGTCGCCGAGCAGACGCTCGAACTGGTCGCGGTCGTCCGGGTTGGTGATGACGAGGATCTCGCTGATCCCGGCCATGACCAGAGTGGAGAGCGGGTAGTAGATCATCGGCTTGTCGAAGACGGGCAGCAGCTGCTTCGACACTGCCCGCGTCAGCGGCCAGAGTCGGGATCCGGTGCCGCCGGCCAAGAGAATTCCACGCATGGCGCAACACTATGCGAGCGGACGGGGCATTTTCCGGTTAAGCCCGTGACCGGCGGACCGCACAGCTAATGTTCACTTCATGTGCATCCTGGTGAAGGGCAGATTCCGGCCCAAACGGAATGGCCGGTTATCGCGGAAGACCATTCCGTGGTGCGGCAACGGGGGCGACGAATATGGATGCGGCCCGTGGGCCGGGACGAAGGCGGCACCGAAAAAATGACGGGTGACCGGAGAAATGACCGCTGGCTGGTCACGGGCGCGGCCGGGATGCTCGGCCGGGACGTCGTGGCCGAACTGCGGCGCCATGCGATCGAGACCGTCGGCCTCAGCCGCGCCGAACTGGACATCACCGACCCGGCCGCGGTCCGGTCGGCCCTCAAGGGCGTGACCCTCGTCGTCAACTGCGCAGGCTGGGCCGACGTGGACGGTGCGGAGACCGCCGAGGAGGCCGCCGCCGCCGTGAACGGCGCCGGCGCACGGATCCTCGCCGAGGCCTGCGCCGCCAACGGGGCGCGCCTGCTGCAGATCTCCACCGACTACGTGCTGCCCGGGGACGCCGCGGAGCCCTACGCCGAGGACGCGGACACCGGGCCGGTGAACGCGTACGGCCGCTCCAAGCTGCTCGGCGAGCAGGCCGTGGCCGAACTCCTCCCGCAGGACGGTTATGTGGTCCGCACCGCCTGGCTGTACGGCGATCACGGCCCGAACTTCGTCGCCACCATGCTCAAACTGGCCGCCCTACGGGACACCCTGGACGTGGTCGACGACCAACAGGGCCAGCCCACCTGGTCCGTCGCGCTCGCCCAGCGGCTCGTCGAGCTCGGCCGGGCCGCTCTGGCGGGCCGGGCCCCCGCCGGCATCTACCACGGCACCGCGAGCGGGGTGACCAGCTGGTTCGGGCTGGCGCGCGAGGTCTACCGGCTGAGCGAGCTGGACCCCGGGCGGATCCGTCCGACCACCTCCGCTTCCTTCGTACGGCCCGCGGTCCGCCCCGCCTTCAGCGTCCTCGCGCACGACCGCTGGGCCCTGGTGGGCCTGGCCCCGATGAGCGACTGGCGGGAGCAGCTGGCCAAGGCCCTGGCCACCCCCGGTTTCGGCGCTCTGGCCCAGGCGGCCCGGGACAGCCGGGTGGGCTGAGGACCCCGCGGGGCACCACGCTGTGCGTGTGGACGTTGCCTGCGCGCCAGCTTCGCGAAACCCGAACTCCCTACGCTGGGCGGCCCGGAGGCCCGAGACGCGGCCGCCGTGAGAGGCCTGGGCGTTGGAGCTGCCGTGTCCGAATACGACGATGTCTGGCTGGTCATTCCCGCCTACAACGAGGGCCGAGTGATCGCCGGCGTCGTCGAGGAGGCGCGCAGGACGTTTCCGAACGTCGTCGTCGTCGACGACGGCAGCACCGACGACTCGGCCGAGCACATCGCGACCACCGGCGCCCACCTGGTGCGGCATCCGGTCAACCTCGGTCAGGGCGCGGCCCTGCAGACCGGCCTCACGTACGCACTCGCCCAGCCCGGCGCGCAGTACTTCGCCACCTTCGACGCGGACGGCCAGCACCAGACCAAGGACGTCGAGACGATGGTCGCGGTGCTGCGGGCCGGCGAGGCCGACGTGGTGCTCGGCTCCCGGTTCATCGAGCAGAACGGCCAGGTGCCGTGGATCAAGCAGGTCGTGCTGCGCACGGCCGCCGCGGTCAGTCCCACCGCGCGCAAGCTGGGGCTCACCGACGCGCACAACGGTCTGCGCGTCCTGGGCCGTGCGGCCGCCGAGCGTCTGAACATCACCATGAACGGCATGGCCCACGCCTCGGAACTCGTCGGTTTCCTCGCCGGCTCCGACTTGCGGGTCACCGAGATTCCGGTGGACATCCTCTACACCGATTATTCGCGGGCCAAGGGCCAGTCCCTCATCAACGGCGTCAACATCGTTTTTGATATTTCGCTGCGGGAGCGTGGGCGTCGATGAAATATTTCTGGATCCAGCTGCTGCTCATCGCCGGTTCCGTTTCCATGGCGCTGGTGTTCATCCGGACCTGGAGCCAGGCGAAGAACCGGGCCTGGAAGCGAATTGCCTTTTCGGTGTTCGTCATCGTCAACGTCTACGCGGTGCTCCGCCCGACCGACGTCACCTGGGTCGCGCAGCACCTCGGCGTCGGCCGGGGCACTGACCTCGTGCTTTACGTGATGGTCCTCGCGATGGGCTTCCTCACGCTCAACACCTTCCTGCGCTTCCGTTCGCTGGAGCAGAAGATCACGGACCTCGCCCGGACGGTCGCCATCACCGAGGGCGTCCGGCACAACGACGTGCGGCTCGGGGCGCCCGACGAGGCATCCGGGCCCGTCGGCGCCGGGCCCGTCGGCGCCGGATCCGCCGGATCCTCCTCCGGCGCGGACTCCGCGAAGGTCTGACGCCCGTGGGGTCCTTCGACTTCATGCTCCCGTACTACGGGGACGCCGGGCAGATGCGGGACGCCGTCCGCAGCGTCCTGGCCCAGACCGACCGCGACTTCCGGCTCGTCGTCATCGACGACGACGGCCGGGAGCCGGACGTGCCCGGCTGGTTCGAGGGGCTGGGTGACGCGCGGGTGCGGTACCTCCGCAACGAGCGCAACCTCGGCATCACGAAGAACTTCCAGAAGTGCGTCGAGCTCTCCGAAGCCGACCACGTGGTCGTCATGGGCTGCGACGACCTGCTGCACCCGCACTACCTGGAGACCGTCCGCGGGATCCTCGCAGCCCACCCCGGGATCGGCATGGTCCAGCCCGGCGTCGAGGTGATCGACGGCGCGGGCCGGGTCGCGCGGGGCCTGCCCGACGTGGCCAAGCGGTGGATGTTCGCGCCGCGGGTGAAGGGCCGGAGGCTGATGGCCGGCGAGGAGCCGGCCGCCAGCGTGCTGCGCGGGAACTGGCTCTACTTCCCCTCGATCGTCTGGCGCGGCCCGGCGCTGCGCGAGGTGAACTTCCGGGACGGCTACTCGGTGGTCCTGGACCTGGCCCTCGTCGTGGACCTGCTCGAAGCCGGCGAGCGGATGGTGATCGACGAGTCCACCACGGTCTTCCGCTACCGCCGGCACGCGGCCAGCGAGTCCTCCGTCCAGGCCCTCTCCGGTACCCGCTTCACCGAGGCCGAGCGCTACTTCGCGGCGGTCGCCGAGCGGATGGAAGCCCGTGGCTGGCCCCGGGCCGCCCGCGCGGCCCGTCTCCACCACGGCTCCCGCCTGCACGCGCTCGGAATGCTGCCCGGCGCCCTGCGGCGAGGGCATTGGGCGGGCGTGCGCACGCTGGCCCGGCACGCCTTCGCCGCAGGGTGGAGGTGAGCTCAGTTCCGCTTCGTGCGCTTCAGCGGGTCGTACGGCGTGCACTTTCCGTGGGGCGCGTACTTCGGGCACTTCCCGTCGGGCATTCCCGTCGTGTGCGCCGTCCAGGCCAGGGTGCCGAGGGTGTTCTCGGAGGGGGGCCTGGGCATGTAGGCGTCGGCCGTGGACGATCCGGCCGAGCCGAAGAGCAGCCCGAGCGGGACCAGGACCCCGATCACGGCGGCCCGGGGCCGGTGCCCCGCCGCCCGGAGGGCTTCCCGGCCGGGCAGTCGCACCTCGTTGGCCCGGGTCCACGCCCTGACGCGTCCTGCGCCGAGGTACACGGCCACGCCCGACAGCGCGAGCATGCAGTAGACGATCTGCAGGCTGGTGCGCGGGTACAGCTGCACGGCGCCGTCGGCCGCCATGTGCGAGGCGTACCAGTAGCGCAGCAGGAAGGCGCTGCCGGTGCAGGCCGCCAGGGTCAGCACCAGCGGCCGGCGCAGGCCGAGCGCGATGGCCGCGCCCAGGCCGATGACCAGCAGGACGGTGAAGAGGCCGACGCCGCCGAGTTCGCCCGGCAGGGGCCACCCGAGGGAGCGCAGCGGGCCGGGGAACGCGGTGCCCGACGAGGCGAAGTAGGCCGGGTCGGTGGCGGTGTCGAAGTAGAAGTAGGTGTCCCGGGTCGCTCCGCTCGCGCCGAGCAGCCGGATCAGGTACCGCCCCGCCAGTGCGAGGAAGACGCCGGAGGCGGCTCCCAGCGGCAGCAGTGCGTCCAGCAGGGCGCGCTTCCCGCCCGAGCGGGCGCGGCCGGTCAGCACCACGGCGAAGAGCACGATCACACCGACCGCGGACCACACGAACCAGCCCGCGTACAGCAGGAACAGCGCGGCGAGCAGCGCTCCGAGACCCGCTCCGACCGCCGCCGAACGCTTGCGGCCGAGCTTCGAGGAGTCCGTCACCACCTGCGCGAGCTTGGCCAGCAGGGGGACGACGACGATCAGGACGATCGGGGAGTACGGCTTGTACGGCTCGATCAGCGTCAGGGATGCCGTGACACCGATGCCGAGGGCCCACAGCGGGGGCAGCAGCATGCGCCAGGCCAGGTAGGCGACCGGGCCGGAGACCGCCAGGAAACCGATCATCACCCACTTGACGGCGAGCGGGGCGTTGCCGTCGAAGAACAGCTGGGAGCTCCACGCCAGCACGTGCGGGAAGCCGGGCGGGTACTCGGCCGGCAGGGGTACCCCGTCCATGACGTGGAACGCCCACTGCTGCAGGTTCCCGATGTCACCGCCGTACCCGTTGTACGGCCAGCTGGTACCCCGCAGGGCCACCACGCTGCCGCTCGCGGTCACACCGGTGGCCAGGCCGGCCACGGCCGCCGCGCCGATCCGCACCGCCGCACCGGGCATCCACCGGGACAGGACCAGGTAGAGCACCACGATCCCGGCCAGCAGCACCAGCAGCCGCAGCTGGATGCCGGCCAGCCCGCTGACCTGCCCGATCCGCTGCAGGGGATTCACGTCGAGGCGCTTGCTCAGGACGGTGAGGAGCAGTGCCGCGAGAACCGACACGGCCGCCTCTGCGGCCGTGAGGGCGAAGGCGCGGGATATGCGGCCACTGGAGCCGCTCGGGGCCCGGTGTACGGCTACCGGGACGGGCGCGGGAGCGGTGACGGTCATGTGCGCGGACTTTACCTCCAGGAGACCGCCCGCCTCGGCGAGCGGTCCCAACGTGAACAGGACGTACCAGAGTTGAAGGCGGGAACCGAAATGATGGGCAAGGTCGGAGTGAACGACACGTCCGCTCCCGAGCGGGTCGGGCAGCCGGCCGGGACCGAGCGGCTGCCCGCACGGCGGGAGCGGGAGTCCTTCGCCGGACGGCGGTGGTTCTGGCCGGCGGCCCTCGTGGCCGGATACGCGGCGCAGGTGCTGTTCCGCCTCTCCCTGGTGTGGGGCAAGGCCTACCCGGCGGTCCACGCGGACGAGTCCTCGTACCTCGTGCTGGCCCGGGTGCTCGCGGGCCGGCCGGCGACGGAGATGCCGGTCGGATCGGTCATCCCCGGCGGCTACTCGCTGCTCCTCTCCCCGGCCCTGCGCATCGCGGACGACCCGGTCACCGCGTACCAGCTGGTCATGGGCATCAACACGCTGATCAACGCGCTCGTCTTCCTCCTGGCCCACGCCGCCCTGCGCAGGCTCGGCCTGTCCCGGGGGCTCTCGTTCGCGACCGCCACGGCGGCCGCGCTGATGCCGCCCGTGGTCTTCTACTCCGAGTTCGCCATGTCCGACACCGTGCTCCCCGTGGTCCTCCTCGGCTGGCTGATCACGCTGCACGGCTGGCTGAGCGAGGGCGACACGCGCCGCCGCACGGCGTACGGCGCGGGGGCCGGTCTGCTGGCCGGCTACGCCATGGCCGTCCACGACCGCGGCGGGGTGGTGGTCGCCCTCACCGCGGCGGTCTTCGTGGGCGCGCTCCTCTTCGGATGGGCCCCCCTGCGCACCACGCTCGCGGCCTGGGGCGGACTCGCCGTCTCCGTGCTGGGCGCCCGGCTGCTGGCCGGCTGGCTGGAGGCGCAGTTCACGGACACCCCGCCGAGCTCGGTGGGCACGAAGGTCCTGGACGCCCTGGTCGAGCCCGAACTGCTGCGCCGCACGGTGACCCGTACGATCGGCCAGTTCTGGTACTTCTCGGTCTCGTCCTGGGGCTTCGGTGCGCTCGCCATCGCCCTGTGCGTGTGCGTGGTGTTCAGCCCCCGCTTCACCCGGGCCTCGCGGGTGGTCTCCTTCGTCATGGTCGCCCTGCTGTGCGGGATCGCGCTGGCCTCGGCCGCGGGCCTGCCGGACGACCACGGCCGGATCGACAACTGGATCTACGCCCGCTACCTGGCCCCGCTGGTTCCGGCGTTCTTCGTCGTGGGTGTCGCGGTGCTGGCGCGGGCACGGGCCGGTGCGCTGCTGCGGCTGGGCGCGGGGGCGGTGCTGTTCACCGGGGTCACGGCCGGGTTCGTCGTCCTGGTGGTCGGCAAGGGCCTCCACAAGGTGGGCATCATCGCCTGGGGCATGCCGGACGCTCTGTTCCTGGCCTCGGAGTGGACGGGGCTGCACATGGGGCGGACGACCGCCGGCGCGCTGCTGGTGTTCGCCGTCTGCGTGCTCTTCCGGCTGGCCGGCGGGCGCCGGGCGGTCTGGGCCGTGGCGGTGTCGCTGGCCCTGTTCGCCGCCTACGCGACGACCGCGGTCACCTCGAACGTGGCCGAGCCGCACACGGAGCAACGCGAGGCCGCCGCCACCGGTTTCACCAGGTCGGCGGGGCTCAGGCCGGGCGAGAACCTGGTGATGGACCCGAGCGCCGGCTGGGACCTGCGGATGGCCCAGGGGTACGAGGTGTACGACGGGCGGGTCTGGACCAGGGACCTCAGGCACGGCGAGCAGCCGCCGGCCGCCGCGGACGCGGCCGTACTGGGGCTGAAGCGGCAGGACACGAGGCCGGAGGACACCTGGCCGGCGGCGCCCGCGGGCTGGTACGCGGCCGAGGTGGACCGGGTGCAGGGGTGGGTGCTCTGGCGCCACCGCTGACGGCCTGCGCCGGGTTCCACACCTGCGGACCTGGTGGTCGAACCCCTGATCGATGGCAAGATCGGCTCCTGCATCGACGACGTACGGCTGACCGCGGACATCACCGGCTCCTGCGACAGGTGATGGGGATCCGCAGGTGGGGGTGGGGGCATGGGGAAGAAGCACGACAACGGACCGGACGGATCCGACGGACAGGCGGGGCCGAGCGTCTCCGACGAGGACTGGGCGCGGTTCCTGGCGCAGGCCGAGGCGGGCGCGGGGGAGGCGCCCAAGGAGCCGTCCGCCCGGGCGCGCATGGTGACCGCGCGGCTGCGCGAGGAGGAGTCCCGGCGTGGCTACGACGGGCCGCCCGCCTGGCGGGCCGGTGTCGCCGCGCGGCAGCGGGGGAGGGGCGGGCGCCGGCTCAAGGCGGCGCTGGCCATCGCCTTCGTCGCGGCCCTCGCGCTGATCGCCGTCCGGCCGGAGCTGGTCATCGACAAGATCACCGGTAAGGCCGACCAGGACGCGAAGGCGCGGCAGTCCCTGCCGGTCGAGACGGCGCGCCCGAGCGCTCCGCCGGCCTCGGTGGACCCGGACCGGCCGACGCTCGCGGACCCCTTCCGGGGCTCCCCGGCCCTCCAGTGGGCCGACGGGGCGGCCGGCATCGAGGTGCCGCAGGCCCAGGCCGTCGGCGGCATGAGCAAGGAACAGGTCGCGGACGCGCTGGCGAAGGTCAAGCAGTTCCTGGTCACGGCCAATCTGGACCCGGCGACCCTGCGCGGGGAGCGCCCGGAGGCGGCGCTGGCACTGCTGGATCCGAAGTTCACCGCGCGCAAGGAGGGCGCGGGCCGCCTGGAAGAGGCCCTGGCCGCTCCGAGCGAGGAGAACGACCCGCTGAACCTCGTCACCCGGACCCGCCCGGCCGAGCTGAAGCCCGCGGGCGAGGTGGTCAAGGTCCGGGGCCGGATGCGGGTGGAGCCCGGCGAGAAGCCCGGCAAGGCCAACGTGCTGGTCGACTACACGTTCGTGTACCCGTTCGTGAAGGCGACGCCGGGCGCCGACCAGGTCGAGCGCTCCATCGTGCGCCGCGAGATCACCTTCTCCGTCGCAGACCCGCGGAAGTGGCAGGCCACCGTGGGCAAGCTCTGGATCGAGAACGTCCACGTGTACCTGGCCAACAGCGGATGTGACGTCCACGACGGATTCCTGCACCCCGTCTTCGACGAGGACGCCCCGGCCGGGCCCACGCCCTCCGGAGTCCCGATGGACCCGTACGACCGGAGCCAGGGCATGGAAGACGGGCGACAGGCGGGCTGCGGCGTGATCTCGCGCTCCTGAGCGGGCGCCGGAGCAGGGACGGGAAGCCCCGCAGCGTGGTGCAGTTTGACCACTCAGCGTGGCGGGGTATTCTCTTCCGCCCGATTGGCGCCATACGTGTCTCGTATGGCAGACTACTCAAGTTGCTCGGCCGTGTGCCGATGCTGCGCGCCTCCCGCCGGGAGGACCGGAAGCGAGTCCCACAGTACTCGTCGCCTTACCTGCCTCTCGGGGCAGCAATGGGGCGGACGTACGGGAATCTTCTGGGAAGCGTCAGCACGGTGTCTGCCAGGTACTCGGTGGGTGTTTGCCCCCGATCTGCGGTCTTGGGACCGCGCCCCCTTGGACGAGGGAATTTCCGTATGGGAATTTTCTGTAGAGGGAGCGCGACACGCCCGACCGCGTGGGTCGGAGGAGAGCGGCGGAGCGATCCGCAGCCGGCCGAAGACCAGAGCGTTTCCACAACAGACAGGACTACGGAGTAGCCATGGCGGGACAGAAGATCCGCATCCGGCTCAAGGCCTACGACCACGAGGTCATCGATTCGTCGGCGAAGAAGATCGTCGAGACGGTGACGCGCACTGGTGCGTCGGTCGCGGGCCCGGTGCCGCTGCCCACTGAGAAGAACGTGTACTGCGTCATCAAGTCGCCGCACAAGTACAAGGACTCGCGCGAGCACTTCGAGATGCGCACTCACAAGCGCCTGATCGACATCCTCGACCCGACGCCCAAGACCGTTGACTCGCTGATGCGCCTGGACCTTCCGGCCGGCGTTGACATCGAGATCAAGCTCTGAGAGGCACGGAGAAGATGGCAAAGCAGATCAAGGGCGTCCTGGGCGAGAAGCTCGGCATGACCCAGGTCTGGGACGAGAACAACCGTGTCGTCCCGGTGACCGTGGTCAAGGCCGGGCCCTGCGTTGTTACCCAGGTCCGTAAGAACGAGATCGATGGCTACGAGTCGGTCCAGATCGCCTTCGGCGAGATCGACCCGCGCAAGGTGAACAAGCCCCTCAAGGGTCACTTCGCCAAGGCCGACGTCACCCCCCGCCGCCACCTGGTGGAGCTCCGTACCTCCGACGCCAGCGAGTACACGCTCGGCCAGGAGATCACGGCTGCCGTGTTCGAGTCCGGCGTCAAGGTTGACGTCACGGGCAACAGCAAGGGCAAGGGCTTCGCCGGTGTCATGAAGCGTCACAACTTCAAGGGCCTCGGCGCCGGGCACGGCGTCCAGCGCAAGCACCGCTCCCCCGGTTCGATCGGTGGCTGCGCCACCCCTGGGCGTGTCTTCAAGGGCATGCGCATGGCCGGTCGTATGGGCAACGAGCGCGTCACCACCCAGAACCTGACCATCCACGCGGTTGACGCGGAGAAGGGTCTGCTCCTCATCAAGGGCGCGGTCCCCGGTCCGAACGGCGGCCTCGTCCTGGTCCGTACCGCGGCCAAGGGGGCTTGAGGTAATGAGCACCATTGACATCCTTTCGCCGGCAGGCGACAAGGCCGGTACCGTCGAGCTCCCCGCGGAGATCTTCGACGCGAAGACCAGCATTCCGCTGATCCACCAGGTCGTTGTCGCTCAGCTGGCTGCTGCCCGTCAGGGCACGCACAAGACCAAGCGTCGTGGCGAAGTCCGTGGTGGTGGCCGCAAGCCGTACCGCCAGAAGGGCACCGGCCGCGCTCGCCAGGGTTCCACCCGCGCTCCGCAGTTCGTCGGAGGTGGCGTCGTTCACGGCCCGCAGCCGCGTGACTACTCGCAGCGGACCCCGAAGAAGATGAAGGCCGCCGCCCTCCGCGGTGCCCTCTCGGACCGTGCGCGTCACTCCCGTATCCACATCGTCACCGGTGTGGTCGAGGGTGCCGCCTCCACGAAGGCCGCCAAGACGCTGTTCGGCAAGATCTCGGAGCGCAAGAACCTGCTCCTGGTCGTCGACCGCGCCGACGAGGCCGCGTGGCTGTCCGCCCGCAACCTGCCCCAGGTTCACATCCTGGAGCCGGGCCAGCTGAACACGTACGACGTGATCGTCTCTGACGACGTGGTCTTCACTCAGGCCGCTTTCGAGTCCTTCGTGTCTGGCCCCAAGGCCGATGAGACCGAAGGGAGCGACGCCTGATGTCTGAGGCGACCGTTACCAGCAAGACCTTCACCGACCCGCGCGACCTGCTGATCAAGCCGGTTGTCTCGGAGAAGAGCTACGCGCTGCTGGACGAGAACAAGTACACGTTCATCGTCGCGCCCGGCTCCAACAAGACTCAGATCAAGCAGGCCGTCGAGGCGGTCTTCGGGGTCAAGGTCACCGGGGTCAACACGATCAACCGTCAGGGTAAGCGCAAGCGCACCAAGACCGGTTTCGGCAAGCGCGCTGACACCAAGCGCGCCATCGTGACCCTCGCTGAGGGCGACCGAATCGACATCTTCGGCGGCCAGGCCTCCTAACGGAGGTCTAGTCGTCCGGAATCGGACGAGGACTGAGAAATGGGTATCCGCAAGTACAAGCCGACGACCCCGGGCCGTCGTGGCTCCAGCGTCGCCGACTTTGTCGAGATCACGCGGTCCACGCCGGAGAAGTCGCTGGTCCGCCCCCTGCACAGCAAGGGCGGCCGTAACAACACCGGTCGGATCACGGTTCGACACCAGGGTGGCGGCCACAAGCGCGCCTACCGTGTGATCGACTTCCGTCGTCACGACAAGGACGGCGTGCCGGCCAAGGTCGCGCACATCGAGTACGACCCCAACCGCACTGCGCGCATCGCGCTCCTGCACTACGCCGACGGTGAGAAGCGCTACATCATTGCGCCGAAGAACCTGAAGCAGGGCGACCGGATTGAGAACGGCCCCACGGCCGACATCAAGCCCGGTAACAACCTGGCACTCCGCAACATCCCGGTCGGTACCACGATCCACGCGATCGAGCTCCGTCCCGGTGGCGGCGCCAAGTTCGCCCGCTCCGCTGGTGCCTCCGTGCAGCTGCTGGCGAAGGAGGGCACCATGGCCCACCTTCGTATGCCGTCGGGTGAAATCCGTCTCGTCGACGCGCGCTGCCGCGCGACCGTCGGTGAGGTCGGCAACGCCGAGCAGTCGAACATCAACTGGGGCAAGGCCGGCCGCATGCGCTGGAAGGGCGTTCGCCCCTCCGTCCGCGGTGTCGCGATGAACCCGGTCGACCACCCGCACGGTGGTGGTGAGGGTAAGACCTCCGGTGGTCGTCACCCGGTCTCCCCGTGGGGTCAGAAGGAGGGTCGTACTCGCTCGCCGAAGAAGGCTTCGAGCAAGTACATCGTCCGCCGCCGCAAGACGAACAAGAAGCGCTAGGAGCGGGTTTAGATGCCGCGCAGTCTCAAGAAGGGACCCTTCGTCGACGGACACCTCATTAAGAAGGTGGACGTACAGAACGAAGCCGGTACCAAGACCGTCATTAAGACCTGGTCCCGTCGCTCGATGATCATCCCGGCCATGCTGGGTCACACCATCGCGGTGCACAACGGCAAGATCCACGTCCCGGTGTTCGTCACCGAGTCGATGGTCGGCCACAAGCTCGGCGAGTTCTCGCCGACTCGCACCTTCCGCGGCCACGTCAAGGACGACCGGAAGTCGAAGCGCCGCTAAAGGCGGGGTGGTAACGACTATGACTTACACCGAAGGGACAACCATGGAAGCCAGGGCCCAGGCGCGGTACATCCGCGTCACGCCCATGAAGGCCCGCCGAGTGGTGGACCTTATCCGTGGCATGGATGCCACGGAGGCTCAGGCGGTCCTGCGTTTCGCCCCGCAGGCCGCGAGCGTGCCGGTTGGCAAGGTGCTTGACAGCGCCATTGCCAACGCCGCACACAACTACAACCACCCGGACGCCTCCACGCTGGTCATCAGCGAGGCGTACGTGGACGAGGGCCCGACCCTGAAGCGGTTCCGTCCGCGTGCCCAGGGCCGTGCCTACCGGATCCGCAAGCGGACCAGCCACATCACCGTGGTCGTCAGCAGCAAGGAAGGTTCCCGGTAATGGGCCAGAAGGTAAACCCGCACGGGTTCCGGCTCGGCATCACCACCGACTTCAAGTCGCGTTGGTACGCCGACAAGCTGTACAAGGACTACGTCAAGGAAGACGTCGCCATCCGCAGGATGATGACGTCCGGCATGGAGCGCGCCGGCATCTCGAAGGTTGAGATCGAGCGCACCCGTGACCGCGTGCGTGTGGACATCCACACCGCTCGTCCGGGCATCGTCATCGGCCGCCGTGGCGCCGAGGCCGACCGCATCCGCGGTGACCTCGAGAAGCTCACGGGCAAGCAGGTGCAGCTGAACATCCTCGAGGTCAAGAACCCCGAGGTCGACGCTCAGCTCGTCGCGCAGGCCGTTGCCGAGCAGCTCTCCTCCCGCGTCTCCTTCCGTCGCGCCATGCGTAAGAGCATGCAGGGCACGATGAAGGCCGGCGCCAAGGGCATCAAGATCCAGTGTGGCGGTCGCCTCGGCGGCGCCGAGATGTCCCGCTCCGAGTTCTACCGCGAAGGCCGTGTGCCGCTGCACACCCTCCGCGCGAACGTGGACTACGGCTTCTTCGAGGCCAAGACCACCTTCGGCCGTATCGGTGTGAAGGTCTGGATCTACAAGGGCGACGTCAAGAACATCGCCGAGGTTCGCGCCGAGAACGCTGCGGCCCGTGCGGGTAACCGCCCGGCCCGTGGTGCCGCCGGCGCTAGCGACCGTCCCGCCGGCCGTGGTGGCCGTGGTGGCGAGCGCGGCGGCCGTGGTGGCCGCAAGCCGCAGCAGGCTGCTGGTGCCGAGGCCCCCAAGGCCGACGCTCCCGCCGCCGCTCCGGCTGAGAGCACCGGAACGGAGGCCTGACCGACATGCTGATCCCTCGTAGGGTCAAGCACCGCAAGCAGCACCACCCGAAGCGCCGCGGTATGGCCAAGGGCGGTACTGAGGTCTCGTTCGGCGAGTACGGCATCCAGGCGCTTACCCCCGCCTACGTGACGAACCGCCAGATCGAGGCGGCTCGTATCGCGATGACCCGCCACATCAAGCGTGGCGGCAAGGTCTGGATCAACATCTACCCGGACCGTCCCCTGACGAAGAAGCCTGCCGAGACCCGCATGGGTTCCGGTAAGGGTTCTCCCGAGTGGTGGATCGCGAACGTGCACCCGGGCCGGGTCATGTTCGAGCTGTCCTACCCGAACGAGAAGATTGCTCGTGAGGCGCTCACCCGCGCTGCTCACAAGCTTCCGATGAAGTGCCGGATTGTTCGGCGCGAGGCAGGTGAGTCGTGATGGCGACGGGAACCAAGGCGTCCGAGCTGCGTGAGCTCGGTAACGAGGAGCTCGTTGGCAAGCTGCGCGAGGCCAAGGAAGAGCTGTTCAAGCTGCGCTTCCAGGCGGCCACGGGTCAGCTGGAGAACAACGGCCGGCTCAAGTCCGTCCGTAAGGACATCGCTCGCATCTACACCCTGATGCACGAGCGTGAGCTCGGTATCGAGACGGTGGAGAGCGCCTGATGAGCGAGAAGAACGTGACTGAGACGACTGACCGCGGCTTCCGCAAGACCCGTGAGGGTCTTGTCGTCAGCGACAAGATGGACAAGACCGTCGTCGTCGCTGTCGAGGACCGCGTGAAGCACGCGCTCTACGGCAAGGTCATCCGCCGTACCAACAAGCTCAAGGCGCACGACGAGCAGAACGCTGCCGGCGTCGGCGACCGCGTCCTCATCATGGAGACGCGTCCGCTGTCGGCGAGCAAGCGCTGGCGCATCGTCGAGATCCTCGAGAAGGCCAAGTAATTATCTGAGGCCCTGGGCATCAAGCCCAGGGGCCCCTCAGGTTCGTTCCGCCAGGCTCGGTGGGGGCGGTAGCTCTTCGGAGTGATGCCCCCGCCGGGAACCGGCAGACAAACAGGAGATAGACGTGATCCAGCAGGAGTCGCGACTGCGTGTCGCCGACAACACTGGTGCCAAGGAGATCCTTTGCATCCGTGTTCTCGGTGGTTCCGGTCGCCGCTACGCGGGCATCGGTGACGTCATCGTTGCCACCGTCAAGGACGCGATCCCCGGTGGCAACGTGAAGAAGGGTGACGTCGTCAAGGCCGTCATCGTTCGCACCGTGAAGGAACGCCGCCGCCAGGACGGCTCGTACATCCGCTTCGACGAGAACGCCGCCGTCATTCTGAAGAACGACGGCGACCCTCGTGGCACCCGTATCTTCGGCCCGGTGGGCCGTGAGCTGCGCGAGAAGAAGTTCATGAAGATCATCTCGCTCGCGCCGGAGGTGCTGTAAGCATGAAGATCAAGAAGGGCGACCTGGTTCAGGTCATCACCGGTAAGGACAAGGGCAAGCAGGGCAAGGTCATTCTGGCCATCCCTACTGAGAACCGTGTCCTCGTCGAGGGTGTCAACCGGGTCAAGAAGCACACCAAGGCCGGCCAGACCGCTGGTGGCTCGCAGACCGGTGGCATCGTGATCACCGAGGCGCCGATCCACGTCAGCAATGTTCAGCTGGTTGTGGAGAAGGACGGCCAGAAGGTCGTTACCCGCGTCGGTTTCCGCTTCGATGACGAGGGCAACAAGATCCGCGTTGCCAAGCGGACGGGTGAGGACATCTGATGGCTACCACTCCGCGTCTCAAGACGAAGTACCGCGAGGACATCGCGGGCAAGCTGCGTGAAGAGTTCTCCTACGAGAACGTCATGCAGATTCCCGGCCTCGTGAAGATCGTGGTCAACATGGGTGTGGGCGACGCCGCCCGCGACTCCAAGCTGATCGACGGCGCCATCAAGGACCTGACGACGATCACCGGTCAGAAGCCGGCCGTCACGAAGGCCCGCAAGTCCATCGCGCAGTTCAAGCTGCGCGAGGGTCAGCCGATCGGCTGCCACGTCACCCTCCGTGGTGACCGCATGTGGGAGTTCCTGGACCGTACGCTGTCGCTCGCGCTTCCGCGTATCCGTGACTTCCGTGGTCTGTCGCCGAAGCAGTTCGACGGCCGTGGCAACTACACCTTCGGTCTCACGGAGCAGGTCATGTTCCACGAGATCGACCAGGACAAGATCGACCGTACCCGGGGTATGGACATCACCGTGGTTACCACGGCGACCAACGACGACGAGGGCCGCGCCCTCCTTCGTCACCTCGGCTTCCCCTTCAAGGAGGCGTAAGCGAGATGGCGAAGAAGGCTCTCATCGCGAAGGCTGCCCGTAAGCCCAAGTTCGGTGTGCGTGCGTACACCCGCTGCCAGCGCTGCGGTCGCCCTCACTCCGTGTACCGCAAGTTCGGCCTGTGCCGCATCTGCCTTCGTGAGATGGCTCACCGT
Source organism: Streptomyces tatrensis (assembly GCF_049310065.1). NCBI lineage: Bacteria > Bacillati > Actinomycetota > Actinomycetes > Kitasatosporales > Streptomycetaceae > Streptomyces > Streptomyces tatrensis. Next base: position 5,733,321 of record NZ_JBMDLB010000011.1, read on the forward strand.
GGCGAGCTGCCGGGCGTGACCAAGAGCTCCTGGTAATTCCCTCTCGTCCGCAAGGACTTGGGAACTTCCAGGCACTCTCGGTAAGCATCTGGTCGGCGGATGCCCGGCCGCGCATGCCTTAGGCTTGTGTGGTTGGGCGTCCGCCGCCCATAACGACTTACTACGCCGTAGGTCCCCGCACCGCACCCGTCCCGCCACTGAGTGGGGAGAGGGATGGCGCATACAGGAAACCCCGGCGAGAGAGGCCGAAGGCCACTTCATGACCATGACTGACCCGATCGCAGACATGCTCACGCGTCTGCGTAACGCTAACTCGGCGTACCACGACTCCGTCGTGATGCCGCACAGCAAGATCAAGTCGCACATCGCAGAAATCCTCAAGCAGGAGGGTTTCATCACCGGCTGGAAGGTCGAGGACGCCGAGGTCGGCAAGAACCTCGTCCTCGAGCTGAAGTTCGGCCCGAACCGCGAGCGCTCCATTGCGGGCATCAAGCGGATCTCGAAGCCCGGTCTGCGTGTGTACGCAAAGTCCACCAACCTGCCGAAGGTGCTCGGCGGCCTGGGCGTGGCGATCATCTCCACGTCCCACGGTCTGCTCACCGGCCAGCAGGCAGGCAAGAAGGGCGTAGGTGGGGAAGTCCTCGCCTACGTCTGGTAGTCGGGAACGGAGGAAAAGCAATGTCGCGAATCGGCAAGCTCCCCATCCAGGTTCCCGCCGGTGTGGACGTCACCATCGACGGCCAGGCTGTGGCTGTGAAGGGCCCCAAGGGTTCCCTCGCGCTCACCGTCAAGGCGCCGATCGAGATCGTCAAGGGTGAGGACGGCGTTCTGAACGTCACCCGCCCCAACGACGAGCGTCAGAACAAGGCCCTGCACGGCCTGTCCCGCACGCTGGTGGCGAACATGATCACCGGCGTGACCACGGGTTACGTGAAGGCTCTTGAGATCAGCGGTGTCGGTTACCGCGTCGCCGCGAAGGGCTCCAACCTGGAGTTCCAGCTTGGTTACAGCCACCCGATCCTGATCGAGGCGCCCGAGGGCATCTCCTTCAAGGTCGAGTCGCCCACCAAGTTCTCGGTCGAGGGCATCGACAAGCAGAAGGTCGGCGAGGTCGCCGCCAACATCCGCAAGCTGCGGAAGCCCGACCCGTACAAGGCCAAGGGTGTCAAGTACGCCGGCGAAGTCATCCGCCGCAAGGTCGGAAAGGCTGGTAAGTAGCCATGGCATACGGTGTAAAGATCGCCAAGGGCGACGCGTACAAGCGTGCCGCCAAGGCCCGCCGTCACATCCGCATCCGCAAGAACGTCTCGGGTACGGCGGAGCGTCCGCGCCTCGTCGTGACGCGTTCCAACCGCAACATCGTTGCTCAGGTCATCGACGACCTCCAGGGTCACACCCTGGCGTCCGCGTCGACCCTGGACACCTCGATCCGCGGTGGCGAAGGCGACAAGAGCGCCCAGGCCCAGGCCGTCGGCGCACTCGTCGCCGAGCGCGCCAAGGCCGCGGGTGTCGAGACCGTCGTGTTCGACCGCGGTGGCAACCGATACGCCGGGCGCATTGCCGCTCTGGCTGACGCCGCCCGCGAAGCCGGGCTGAAGTTCTAAGCCCCGTTTTCCGGGACTCACGGACGTAACAGAGAGAGGTAATCCAATGGCTGGACCCCAGCGCCGCGGAAGCGGTGCCGGTGGCGGCGAGCGGCGGGACCGGAAGGGTCGCGACGGTGGCCCTGCCGCCGAGAAGACCGCTTACGTTGAGCGCGTTGTCGCGATCAACCGCGTCGCCAAGGTTGTCAAGGGTGGTCGCCGCTTCAGCTTCACCGCGCTGGTCGTGGTGGGCGACGGTGACGGCACTGTAGGTGTCGGTTACGGCAAGGCCAAGGAAGTTCCCGCGGCCATCGCCAAGGGTGTCGAGGAAGCCAAGAAGTCCTTCTTCAAGGTTCCGCGCATCCAGGGCACGATTCCTCACCCGATCACGGGCGAGCGTGCCGCGGGCGTCGTGCTGCTGAAGCCGGCTGCCCCCGGTACCGGTGTTATCGCCGGTGGCCCGGTGCGCGCCGTTCTGGAGTGCGCCGGCGTTCACGACATCCTGTCGAAGTCGCTTGGTTCTTCCAACGCGATCAACATCGTGCACGCGACCGTGGCGGCCCTCAAGGGCCTGCAGCGTCCCGAGGAGATCGCGGCTCGCCGTGGTCTGCCCCTTGAGGACGTCGCCCCCGCGGCTCTGCTCCGTGCACGTGCTGGGGCGGGTGCGTAATGGCTCGCCTCAAGGTCACGCAGATCAAGTCGTACATCGGCACCAAGCAGAACCACCGCGACACGCTGCGTTCGCTCGGGCTCAAGCGCCTGAACGACGTCGTGGTCAAGGAGGACCGCCCCGAGTTCCGCGGAATGGTTCACACCGTCCGCCACCTCGTGACGGTTGAGGAGGTTGACTAACATGGCTGAGAGCAGCCCGCTGAAGGCCCACAACCTCCGTCCCGCCCCCGGCGCCAAGACCGCGAAGACCCGTGTCGGTCGTGGTGAGGCGTCGAAGGGTAAGACGGCCGGTCGTGGTACGAAGGGCCAGAAGGCCCGCTACCAGATCCCGATTCGCTTTGAGGGCGGGCAGATGCCCCTCCACATGCGTCTCCCGAAGCTCAAGGGCTTCAAGAACCCGTTCCGCACCGAGTTCCAGGTCGTGAACCTGGACAAGCTCGGCGCTCTCTACCCCGAGGGTGGAGAAGTCACGGTGGCCGACCTGGTCGCCAAGGGCGCGGTTCGCAAGAACAGCCTCGTCAAGGTCCTGGGCCAGGGCGAGATCTCCGTGGCGCTGCAGGTTTCGGTTGACGCCGTCTCCGGCTCCGCCAAGGAGAAGATTGCCGCCGCTGGTGGCTCTGTGACCGAGCTCGTCTAAGACGAACTCAGTGACAAATAGCTAGAAACCCGACCGGGGGTGCCTCACATATGGGGCATCCCCGGTTGGTCGTTCCATGGAAGGTGCAGACGCCGGTAAGGTGGCCTGCACCTTTGCTTGTACACATTCGTCGATCCCTCAGACCGTCACCTCTGACGCAGTAGCGCGGGGGTCGCAGGAGGCACCGTGCTAACCGCGTTCGCCCGGGCGTTCAAGACGCCCGACCTGCGCAAGAAACTGCTCTTCACGCTCGGCATCATCGTGCTGTTCCGGCTCGGGTCCCACGTTCCCGTACCCGGCGTGAGCTATACGAACGTCCAGATCTGTGTTGAACAGGCGTCCGGCCAGAACGGCGGGCTCTTCGGACTGGTCAACATGTTCAGTGGCGGTGCGCTGCTGCAGATCACGATCTTTGCGCTCGGCATCATGCCGTACATCACGGCGAGCATCATCTTGCAGCTGCTGACCGTGGTCATCCCGAAGCTGGAGACCCTCAAGAAAGAGGGTCAGGCCGGCACGTCGAAGATCACGCAGTACACGCGCTATCTGACGGTCGCACTGGCGATCCTGCAGGGCACCGGCCTCGTCGCCACCGCCCGCAGCGGCGCCCTCTTCCAGAACTGCTCGGTCGCGAGTCAGATCGTTCCGGACCGGTCGATCTTCACCACCGTCGTCATGGTGCTCACCATGACCGCCGGTACCTGTGTCGTCATGTGGCTCGGTGAGCTCATCACCGACCGGGGCATCGGCAACGGCATGTCGATCCTGATGTTCATCTCGATCGCCGCGGGCTTCATCGGATCCCTGTGGGCCATCAAGGAGCAGGGCAAGATCGCGGACGGCTGGGTCGAGTTCGGCGTGGTCATGCTGGTCGGCCTCGCGATGGTGGGCCTGGTGGTCTTCGTCGAGCAGGCGCAGCGACGGATCCCGGTCCAGTACGCGAAGCGCATGATCGGCCGCCGTGCCTACGGCGGTACCTCGACGTACATCCCGCTCAAGGTGAACCAGGCGGGCATCATCCCCGTCATCTTCGCCTCGTCGCTGCTCTACATCCCGGCACTGGTCGTGCAGTTCAGCGGTTCCACCGCCGGCTGGGCCACCTGGATCCAGAAGCACTTCGTCAAGGGCGACCACCCGTACTACATCGCGACCTACTTCCTCCTGATCGTCTTCTTCGCGTTCTTCTACGTGGCGATCTCGTTCAACCCCGAGGAAGTTGCAGACAACATGAAGAAGTATGGTGGGTTCATTCCGGGCATCCGCGCCGGTCGGCCCACCGCCGAGTACCTCAGCTACGTACTCAACCGGATCACCTGGCCGGGGTCGCTGTACCTGGGTCTGATCGCTCTTGTGCCGACGATGGCGTTGGCCGGCTTCGGAGCGAACCAGAACTTCCCGTTCGGCGGGACGAGCATCCTGATCATCGTGGGTGTGGGTCTGGAAACCGTGAAGCAGATCGAGAGCCAGCTCCAGCAGCGTAATTACGAAGGGTTCCTCCGCTGATGCGAATCGTCCTCGTCGGCCCGCCCGGTGCGGGCAAGGGAACGCAGGCGACTGTCCTTGCCAAGACCTTGTCGATCCCGCACATCTCCACGGGCGACCTGTTCCGGGCCAACATCAGCCAGGGCACCGAGCTCGGCCGTCGCGCGAAGGCGTTCATGGACGCGGGCGACCTCGTCCCGGACGAGATCACCATCGGCATGGCGAAGGACCGCATGGAGCAGGAGGACGCCGCCGGCGGTTTCCTGCTCGACGGGTTCCCGCGCAACGTCTCCCAGGCGGAGGCGCTCGACGTGATGCTGAAGGCCGAGGGCATGAACCTCGACGCCGTCCTGGACCTGGAGGTCGAGGAGGACGAGGTCGTCAAGCGCCTCGCCGGCCGGCGCACCTGCCGCAACGACGGCGGGCACGTCTTCCACATCGCGTACCAGCCGCCCAAGGTCGAGGGTGTCTGCGACATCTGCGGCGGCGAGCTGTACGTGCGCGAGGACCAGTCCGAGGACGCGGTCCGCAACCGGCTGGACGTCTACCACACCCAGACCGAGCCGATCATCGACTACTACAAGGCCCAGGGCCTCGTGTCGACGATCCCGGCCCTCGGTGAGGTCAAGGACGTCACGCAGCGCGCGATGGACGCCCTGAAGAAGTAGTTCCCACGTAGTGCGCAGTACGTAGTGCAGACAAGGCCGCGGTGTCCTCGGGACGCCGCGGCCTTACTGTTGACATGACCCCGAATCCGAAGGTGGAAGGCCCGTCCATGGTGCAGATCAAGACCCCCGAGCAGATCGCGAAGATGCGCGAGGCGGGGCTGGTCGTCGCGGCGATCCACGCGGCGACCCGTGAGGCGGCCGTGCCCGGCGCCACGACGCGGGATCTGGACATGGTGGCCCGCAAGGTGATCGCGGACGCCGGCGCCAAGTCGAACTTCCTCGGGTACGGCGGATTCCCCGCGACCATCTGCACCTCGGTCAACGAGGTCGTGGTCCACGGCATCCCCGACGACAAGACGGTCCTCAAGGACGGCGACATCATCTCGATCGACGCCGGCGCGATCGTCGAGGGCTGGCACGGCGACGCCGCGTACACCGCCTTCGTGGGCTCTGGGCACGCCCCTGAGCTCGTGGAGCTCTCCCGGGTGACCGAGGAGTCCATGTGGGCCGGGATCGCCGCCATGAAGCTCGGCAACCGCCTCGTGGACATCTCGAAGGCGATCGAGACGTACATCAAGCGGCAGCCGCGTCCGACGACGGGTGAGCACAGCCTCGGCAAGTTCGGGATCATCGAGGACTACGGCGGCCACGGCATCGGTTCCGAGATGCACATGGACCCGCACCTGCTGAACTACGTCTCGCGCAAGCGGGGCAAGGGCATCAAGCTCGTCCCGGGCCTGTGCCTGGCGATCGAGCCGATGGTCTCCCTGGGCACCGCCCAGACGGAGGTCCTGGCGGACGACTGGACGGTCATCACCACGGACGGCACCTGGTCCTCGCACTGGGAGCACTCCATCGCCCTGACCGAGGAGGGCCCGATCGTCCTCACCTCCCCGGACTGCGGCAAGGCGAAGCTGGCGGAGTACGGGGTCACGACGGCGCCGGACCCGTTGGGCTGAGCCGGGTCGTGCGATCCGGCGGGCCGGGTGGGGTGGGTCCGGGCGGGGCTTCGACCCTGCGCTCGACGGACGGAGTCCGGCGCAGCCGCGCGAAGCCTGTGAGGCGCGCCAGCGCCGAGCCCGCGAGCGGGGCGTTGGGAAGCGGTCCGGTATGGGCAGGATTGATGATCTATCCTGTAGGGCACACTTTCCGGATTCGTCTTTCGGAAGGCCCTGACGTAGACTGACTCGTCGGCTCCTTTGCACCCGCATGTCCTCATGCGAAGGCGGGGAGCTGATCAAGGTAGCCGATTCGAAAGGCGAAGCGTGGCCAAGAAGCAAGGTGCCATCGAAATCGAGGGCACCGTGATCGAGTCCCTCCCGAACGCGATGTTCAAGGTGGAACTCCAGAACGGTCACAAGGTCCTCGCGCACATCAGCGGCAAGATGCGCATGCACTACATCCGCATCCTCCCTGATGACCGGGTCGTCGTGGAGCTCTCTCCGTACGACCTGACGCGTGGCCGGATCGTCTACCGATACAAGTAGATCTTGTCTTCACTCCCGTCCGGACGTCCTGTCCCGGCGCGGGTGGTGGCACTGACCCGGAGAACCTCACCAACATGAAGGTCAAGCCGAGCGTCAAGAAGATCTGCGACAAGTGCAAGGTGATCCGCCGTCACGGTCGGGTCATGGTCATCTGCGACAACCTGCGCCACAAGCAGCGCCAGGGCTGACGCACGCCGACCGACCTGCACTACGCAGTTCTTCGCGCGACGTAAGAAAACGTACATACGCAGAACCCGCCCAGTCCTGACCAGGACCGGCGGCACCTCCGGCGGGGGCCGGGGACCCGGGCGTACCACCACCCAGCAGGTGTGGTCGGCGGTCGGGGTTCGGTTCTGCGGAAGACCCCCGAACACACAGGAGCCATTGAATGGCACGCGTTTCCGGTGTTGACATCCCGCGCGAAAAGCGTGTGGAGATCGCACTTACCTACGTCTTCGGTGTCGGTCGCACCCGGTCCAAGGAAATCCTTGCGGCCACCGGTGTGAACCCCGACACCCGCGTTCGTGACCTGGCCGAAGAGGACCTGGTCAAGATCCGCGAGTACGTGGACGCCAACCTCCGCACCGAGGGTGACCTCCGCCGCGAGATCCAGGCCGACATCCGCCGCAAGGTCGAGATCCAGTGCTACCAGGGTGTTCGCCACCGTCGTGGCCTGCCCGTGCACGGTCAGCGCACCAGCACGAACGCCCGTACCCGCAAGGGTCCGCGTCGCGCGATCGCCGGTAAGAAGAAGCCGGGCAAGAAGTAGTCCTGTTCAGCGGTCTTGCGCTGTAGGACCGACCACCTCCCGTAGGAGATTTAGATGCCCCCCAAGGGTCGTCAGGGCGCTGCCAAGAAGGTGCGCCGCAAGGAAAAGAAGAACGTCGCTCATGGGCACGCCCACATCAAGAGCACGTTCAACAACACCATCGTTTCGATCACGGACCCCGCGGGCAACGTGATCTCCTGGGCCTCCGCCGGCCACGTCGGCTTCAAGGGCTCGCGCAAGTCCACCCCCTTCGCCGCGCAGATGGCCGCTGAGTCGGCCGCCCGTCGCGCGCAGGAGCACGGCATGCGCAAGGTCGACGTCTTCGTCAAGGGTCCCGGCTCCGGCCGCGAGACCGCGATCCGCTCCCTGCAGGCCACTGGCCTGGAGGTCGGCTCGATCCAGGACGTCACCCCCACCCCGCACAACGGCTGCCGTCCGCCCAAGCGCCGCCGCGTCTGATCCGGGGCGGCGCGATCCGCGCCGCCGCGTGTGACGAGGCGCGCTCAGGCTTCGCACCTGTGCGTCTTTGAGTGTCCGGGCGGTACGAACCCTTCGCTGGGGACGTACCGCCCGTACCCTTGTAGTCCGCGGCCCTGTGCTGCACTCCGTCGGGCGTCAAATAGTGGGCGTCCACGAATGAAGGAATCCACATGCTTATCGCTCAGCGCCCCTCGCTGACCGAAGAGGTCGTAGACGAGTACCGCTCGCGGTTCGTGATCGAGCCGCTGGAGCCGGGCTTCGGCTACACCCTCGGCAACTCGCTCCGCCGCACGCTCCTGTCCTCGATCCCGGGTGCCGCTGTCACCAGCATCCGCGTGGACGGCGTCCTGCACGAGTTCACCACCGTGCCGGGTGTCAAGGAAGACGTCACCGACATCATCCTCAACATCAAGCAGCTGGTCGTCTCCTCGGAGCACGACGAGCCGGTCGTGATGTACCTGCGCAAGCAGGGTCCCGGCCTGGTCACCGCTGCCGACATCGCGCCCCCGGCCGGTGTCGAGGTGCACAACGCGGACCTGGTCCTCGCCACGCTCAACGGCAAGGGCAAGCTGGAGATGGAGCTGACCGTCGAGCGCGGTCGCGGCTACGTCTCCTCCGTCCAGAACAAGCAGCTGGGCCAGGAGATCGGTCGCATCCCGATCGACTCCATCTACAGCCCGGTCCTCAAGGTCACCTACAAGGTCGAGGCGACCCGAGTCGAGCAGCGCACCGACTTCGACAAGCTGATCGTCGACGTCGAGACCAAGCAGGCCATGCGCCCGCGCGACGCCATGGCGTCCGCCGGCAAGACCCTGGTCGAGCTGTTCGGTCTGGCCCGCGAGCTCAACATCGACGCCGAGGGCATCGACATGGGCCCCTCGCCGACGGACGCGGCCCTGGCCGCTGATCTCGCCCTGCCGATCGAGGAGCTCGAGCTCACCGTTCGGTCGTACAACTGCCTCAAGCGCGAGGGCATCCACTCCGTGGGTGAGCTCGTCGCCCGCTCCGAGGCCGACCTGCTCGACATCCGCAACTTCGGTGCGAAGTCGATCGACGAGGTCAAGGCGAAGCTGGCCGGCATGGGCCTGGCCCTCAAGGACAGCCCGCCCGGATTCGACCCGACCGCCGCCGCCGACGCGTTTGGCGCCGACGACGACGCGGACGCGGGTTTCGTCGAGACCGAGCAGTACTGATTCTTCCCGTCGCCGGCGGCTGAGGTCTTTGGCCTCAAACGCCGGCCGGGCTTGATGTGAACTTTCCCGCGGCATCCGCCGCGGGGGAACTGACACCGGTACCTGACACGGCCGGTGCAGATATGAAGGAGTATGACCATGCCGCGTCCCGCAAAGGGTGCCCGTCTGGGCGGCAGCGCCGCGCACGAGAAGCACCTCCTCGCGAACCTCGCGAAGGCGCTCTTCGAGCACGGCCGCATCACCACCACCGAGGCCAAGGCCCGTCGCCTGCGTCCCTACGCCGAGCGTCTGGTGACCAAGGCCAAGAAGGGCGACATCCACAACCGTCGCCTGGTGCTGCAGACGATCACGGACAAGAGCATCGTGCACACGCTGTTCACCGAGATCGCCCCGCGCTACGAAAACCGCCCCGGTGGTTACACGCGCATCACCAAGATCGGCAACCGTCGTGGCGACAACGCCCCGATGGCCGTGATCGAGCTGGTCGAGGCCCTTACGGTCGCCCAGCAGGCCACTGGTGAGGCCGAGGCCGCCACCAAGCGCGCGGTCAAGGAGGCGGAGGCTGTCGAGACCCCCGCCGAGGAGACCAAGGAGGCCTGATCCTTCGGGATCAGAGCTCGCTTGATCGGCTCTGAACGGGCCCGCCCCCTTACCGGGGCGGGCCCGTTCTGCGTTTCCTGGCGTTTTCGCGTTTCTGAGAGGATCTGTCACGTGAGTGACGAGGTGGAGCCCGGACACGTCCGGGTCAGGCTGGACCTGAGCTACGACGGCAAGGACTTCTCCGGCTGGGCGAAGCAGCGCGTGCTGCGGACCGTCCAGGGAGAGCTGGAGTCGGCCCTGCAGACCGTGATGCGGCTGCCCGGCCCGGTGGAGCTGACCGTGGCCGGCCGGACCGACGCGGGCGTGCACGCGCGCGGGCAGGTCGCGCAGTTCGACGTACGGGACGAGGTGTGGGCCGAGCACCAGGACAAGCTGCTGCGCCGTCTCGCCGGGCGGCTGCCGCACGACGTGCGGGTGTGGAAGGCCGCCGAGGCCCCCGCCGGCTTCAACGCGCGGTTCTCCGCGATCTGGCGCCGGTACGCCTACCGCGTGGGCGACCACCAGGCCGGGGTGGACCCGCTGCGCCGCGGGCACGTGCTCTGGTACCAGTGGCCGCTCGACGTGGACGCCATGAACGAGGCCGCCGCCGCGCTGGTCGGGGAGCACGACTTCGCCGCGTACTGCAAGAAGCGCGAGGGGGCCACGACGATCCGCACCCTCCAGCAGCTCAGCTGGGAGCGGGACGCGGAGGGCATCATCACCGCGACCGTCCGCGCGGACGCCTTCTGCCACAACATGGTGCGCTCGCTGGTCGGCGCCCTGCTGCACGTCGGCGACGGCCACCGCACGACCGACTGGCCCGGGAAGGTGCTGGCCGCGGCCGTACGGGACTCCTCGGTGCACGTGGTCAAGCCGCACGGGCTGACCCTGGAGGAGGTCGGCTACCCGGCCGACGAGCTGCTGGCCGCCCGCAGCAAGGAAGCGCGGAACCTGCGGACGCTGCCGGGAGCCGGCTGCTGCTAGTGCGGGCCTAATCCGTTTGGGCGGATCGGGGCCGGACCTGGACAATGCCCCGCATGGGACATCTCGAAGCCAGCCACCTGGAGTACTACCTTCCCGACGGGCGGGTCCTGCTCCCCGACGTCTCCTTCCGGGTGGGGGAGGGGTCGGTCGTCGCCCTGGTCGGGGCGAACGGGGCCGGCAAGACCACGCTGCTGAAGATGATCTCCGGCGAGCTCCAGCCGCACGGCGGCGGCGTGACCGTCAGCGGCGGGCTGGGCGTGATGTCGCAGTTCGTGGGCTCGGTCCGCGACGAGACGACCGTACGGGACCTGCTGGTCTCGGTGGCCCAGCCGCGGATCCGGGACGCCGCGAAGGCGGTGGACCGGGCCGAGCAGCTGATCCTCACGGTGGACGACGAGCCCGCCCAGATGGCCTACGCGCAGGCGCTCAGCGACTGGGCCGACGTGCAGGGGTACGAGGCGGAGACGCTGTGGGACGTCTGCACGATGGCCGCGCTGGCGATCCCGTACGACTCGGCGCAGTTCCGCGAGGTGCGCACGCTCTCGGGCGGTGAGCAGAAGCGGCTCGTGCTGGAGGCGCTGCTGCGCGGGCCGGACGAGGTGCTGCTGCTCGACGAGCCGGACAACTACCTCGACGTCCCGGGCAAGCGGTGGCTGGAGGAGCAGCTCAAGGCCACCCGCAAGACGGTGCTCTTCGTCAGCCACGACCGGGAGCTGCTGACCCAGTCCGCCGAGAAGATCATCAGCCTGGAGGCGAGCCCGAACGGCTCGGACGTGTGGATCCACGGTTCGGGCTTCGCGACCTTCCACGACGCCCGCAAGGAGCGCTTCGCGCGCTTCGAGGAGCTCAAGCGGCGCTGGGACGAGGAGCACGCCCGGCTGAAGGCCCTGGTGCTGCGACTGCGCGGCCAGGCCGCGATCAGCCCGGACATGGCCTCGCGGTACCACGCGATGCAGACCCGCTTCAAGAAGTTCGAGGAGGCCGGTCCGCCGCCCGAGCCGCCGCGCGAGCAGGACATCAAGATGCGGCTCAAGGGCGGCCGTACGGGCGTGCGCGCGCTCACCGTCGAGAACCTGGAGCTCACCGGGCTGATGAAGCCCTTCTCCCTGGAGGTCTTCTACGGGGAGCGGGTCGCGGTCCTGGGCTCGAACGGCTCCGGGAAGTCCCACTTCCTGCGCCTGATGGCGGGGGAGGACGTCAAGCACACGGGTACGTGGAAGCTCGGCGCCCGCGTGGTTCCCGGCCACTTCGCGCAGACCCACGCCCACCCCGAGCTGTTCGGCCGCACGCTCGTCGACATCCTGTGGACGGAGGCGGCCAAGCCGCTCGGCCAGGCGATGGGCGCCCTGCGCCGCTACGAGCTGGAGCGCCAGGGCGAGCAGCCCTTCGAGAGGCTCTCGGGCGGCCAGCAGGCGCGTTTCCAGATCCTGCTGCTGGAGCTGGCGGGGACCACCGCGCTGCTGCTCGACGAGCCCACGGACAACCTCGACCTGGAGTCGGCGGAAGCACTGCAGGACGGGCTGGAGGCGTACGACGGCACTGTGCTGTGCGTCACGCACGACCGGTGGTTCGCCCGCACATTTGACCGTTATCTGGTCTTCGGTTCGGACGGTGTTGTGCGAGAGACTACGGAGCCCGTCTGGGACGAACGTAGGGTCGAGCGGAAGCGCTAGGGGGAGACCACCCCCGGCTTGGGTCGAGGGGACTTCGTTGTGGGGCTGCGGCCGAGTGTCTGGGTCATGAAGTGGGACAGCCCGTCCTCCTGGGACCGGGGGCTGGCCTGGCTGCTGCGGCCGGCGCCCCGGTCCTGGCGGTTCGCGGGCCTGGTGATCCTGCTGTCGGTGGCGGTCGCGGCGAGCCTGCGGGAGAACTGGGGCTCCGACAACGCCTTCGTGGTCAAGGCGGCCGACGCCCTGCTCGCCGGGGTGTCCCCGTACGAGGACAAGCGGTTCCTCTACCTGCCCAGCGCCGTGATCATGGCGATCCCCGAGGCCCTGCTGCCGGCGCCGCTGCTGCGCTGCGTGCTGCCGCTGGGGATGACCGGGCTCGTCGGCATCGGCTGGTGGGCCTCGCTGCGGCTGTTCTCCGTACCCGTGCGCTCGCGGTTCGCGGTCGGCGGTTTCGCCCTGTTCGCGCTGGCCTACAAGCCGTACATCAACCTCGTGCTGATCGGGAACTGGACGGCCATCTCCGCCGCCGCCCTGCCGGTGGCGCTGCTGCTGGCGCACCGCAAGCACTGGGCCGCGGCCGGGCTGGTGGTGGGACTCGCCATCGCGTGCAAGCCGATGCTGGTGCCGCTCGGACTGCTCTTCCTGCTGGCACGCCAGTGGCGGGGCCTCGCCCTGGCGGTGGGCGTGCCGGTGGGGCTGTCGCTGGCGGGGGCGCTGATGATGCCGCACCCGACGCTGTTCTTCACCAAGACCCTGCCGTTCCTGCTGCAGGGCCAGGATTCCTACGCGCTGCCCTGGGACGCCTCGCCGATCGCGGCGCTCCCGCGGCTGGGCGTGCCGGCGCCGCTGGCGGTGGCGCTGGCCTTCGCGGGGGCCGGGTGCGGGCTGTGGGCGACCTGGCGGCGCTGGCGCAGGCCGGTGGAGGCGGACGGCGACGCGGGCGAGCTGAGGCTGGTGGAGACGGCCTGCATGGTGATGCTGGCCGCATTCCTGGTGTCCCGGCCCTCCTTCGACCACTACCTGATCGTGGTGCTCCCGCTGCTGCTGGCATCGGGGGTGCGGCCGGGCTCGATGCCGCGCTCGCCCTGGTTCTGGGTGGCGCTGGTGCCGCAGACGGCGGGCATTCCGTGGCCCTCGGAGTTCGAGGCCAAGAGGCGGGCATTCAGGGACATGGTGACCCTGTGCGCGCTCGCCGGATTGCTGGCGCGTCGAGCACTGCGTCCGATCCGGGTTACTCTGGAACCTGTACGAACTACGGGGTCCCCACCCAGGACCGAACCGGAGTGCGCCGCGACCCCCGTCGAAACGGGTTCGCGGACCGCGTTTTGACCCTTCCAGGTCTTCAGGGGTACCCTGCTGGTTCGTTATGCGTATTGGCTTTCTCATTCTCACGTGAATCTGCCTTACGCCGGTCCACCGGGCCGATGACCAGCGGTACACACGGGTTGCGTCTCCGATGTGAACCAGGGCTGTCGTGATCGTCCGTGGTGACCCATGTCAGGACCCGTCCCTCGGGCTCACCCCCCGGGGATGACCCACCACTGAAGAAGCGAAGGCATACGCGTGCGTACGTTCAGCCCCAAGCCCGGCGACATCTCGCGCCAGTGGCACGTCATCGACGCCCAGGACGTTGTCCTCGGCCGTCTGGCGACCCAGGCCGCTACCCTCCTGCGGGGTAAGCACAAGCCGACTTACGCCCCCCACATGGACATGGGCGACTTTGTCATCATCATCAACGCCGACAAGGTCCACCTGTCCGGCAACAAGGCGACCCAGAAGATGGCGTACCGCCACTCCGGTTTCCCGGGTGGCCTCCGCTCGGTCCGCTACGACGACCTCCTGGCGAACAACCCGGAGAAGGCCGTCGAGAAGGCCATCAAGGGCATGATCCCCAAGAACACCCTGGGCCGTCAGATGCTCTCGAAGCTGAAGGTCTACTCGGGCGATGTGCACCCCCACGCTGCTCAGCAGCCGGTGCCGTTCGAGATCACCCAGGTCGCGCAGTAGTTCCGGCCACCACACCCCCTAAGACAAGAAACTTCTGAGGAGCATCGTGGCCGAGACCACCGCCGAGACGACCCCCGTCGAAGAGTTCGAGGGCAACGTCGAGGAGTACACCACCGAGACCGCGGACGTAGTCGAGGGTGACTACACGTCCGAGTCCCTTGCCGGTCGCTTCGGTGACCCCCAGCCGGCCGCCGGCCTGGGCCGTCGCAAGAACGCCATCGCCCGCGTCCGGATCGTTCCGGGCACCGGCAAGTGGAAGATCAACGGTCGCACCCTTGAGGACTACTTCCCCAACAAGGTGCACCAGCAGGAAGTCAACGAGCCGTTCAAGCTGCTCGAGCTCGACAACCGCTACGACGTCATCGCCCGCATCTCGGGTGGCGGCGTGTCCGGCCAGGCCGGCGCCCTGCGCCTCGGTGTGGCCCGTGCGCTGAACGAGGCGGACCAGGACAACAACCGCCCGGCGCTGAAGAAGGCCGGCTTCCTCTCCCGCGACGACCGTGCGGTCGAGCGCAAGAAGGCCGGTCTCAAGAAGGCCCGTAAGGCTCCGCAGTACAGCAAGCGTTAATCTCGCCTGCTGTTCAGCACGAATCCGCCCCGGCAGCACTCTGTGTGCTGCCGGGGCGGTTCGTTTACCGCCAAAAGCGGCAAATAATTGGCACAACTGCTCATAGCGAAGTGTGAACTCGGGAGGACAACAGTGGGACGACTCTTCGGGACGGACGGTGTACGAGGCGTTGCCAACGCGGATCTGACGGCCGAGCTCGCGCTCGGCCTCTCCGTGGCGGCCGCACACGTACTGGCCGAGGCAGGCACCTTCGCCGGCCACCGGGCCACCGCGGTGGTCGGCCGGGACCCCCGGGCCTCGGGCGAGTTCCTGGAGGCCGCAGTCGTCGCCGGTCTCGCGAGCGCGGGCGTGGACGTCCTGCGCGTCGGTGTGCTGCCCACCCCGGCGGTGGCGTATCTCACCGGTGCGCTGGGCGCCGACCTCGGAGTCATGCTCTCGGCCAGCCACAACGCCATGCCCGACAACGGCATCAAGTTCTTCGCGCGCGGCGGTCACAAGCTCGCCGACGAGCTGGAGGACCGGATCGAGTCGGTCTACGAGGACCACCGCACGGGTGCTCCCTGGGACCGCCCGACGGGCGGCGGCGTCGGCCGGGTCTCCGACTACACCGAGGGCTTCGACAAGTACGTCGCCCACCTCATGGGTGTCCTGCCCAACCGTCTCGACGGCCTCAAGGTCGTCCTGGACGAGGCGCACGGCGCGGCGGCCTACGTCTCGCCCGAGGCCTTCACCCGGGCCGGCGCGGAGATCGTCACCATCGGTGCCGAGCCCGACGGCCTGAACATCAACGACGGCTGCGGCTCCACCCACCTCGGTCTGCTGAAGCAGGCCGTCGTCGAGCACGGCGCCGACCTCGGCATCGCGCACGACGGGGACGCCGACCGCTGCCTGGCCGTGGACGCGAAGGGCCAGGAGGTCGACGGGGACCAGATCCTCGCGGTGCTGGCGCTGGCGATGCGCGAGTCCGGGCACCTGCGCGAGGACACCGTCGTCGCCACCGTGATGTCGAACCTGGGCTTCAAGCTGGCCATGGAGTCGGCGGGCATCAGCGTCGTGCAGACCGGCGTCGGCGACCGGTACGTCCTGGAGTCGATGAAGGAGCACGGGTATGCGCTGGGCGGCGAGCAGTCCGGCCACGTGATCATCCTCGACCACGCCACCACCGGCGACGGCACCCTGACCGGCCTGATGCTGGCGGCCCGGATCGCGGCCACCGGCACGCCGCTGGACGAGCTGACCGAGATCATGACGCGGCTGCCGCAGGTGCTGGTCAACGTCCCCGACGTGGACAAGTCGCGCGTCACCACCTCGGGCGAGCTGGCCGCGGCCGTCGCCGAGGCGGAGCGGGAGCTGGGCACGACCGGGCGCGTACTGCTGCGTTCGTCGGGCACGGAGCCCCTCGTGCGGGTCATGGTGGAGGCCGCCGACATCGAGCAGGCCCGCTCGGTCGCGGGGCGCCTCGCGGACGTCGTGAAGTCGGCGCTCGGCTAGAGCCCGCCCTCCCGCCCTCCCGTCACGACAGCGGCCCCGCGCTACGAAGCTTCGTAGCGCGGGGCCGCTGTCGTTGCCGGGGTTGCCGGGGGTTCAGGCCTTGGCCGGGGTGCGCCGCCAGTGGCCCCGCTGGGTGCGCCACAGGAGCTTCTGGGCGAGCAGGGTCAGGACGCCGGCCAGCATGATGCCGAAGAGGTTCAGCAGCAGCTGCTGGATGGAGCCCGACATCTGGCCGAACTCGCCGTAGCCGAGGGCCACGGCCGCGTTGGCGGCCGCCGGGACCGTGGTCACCGAGATCGCGACGCCGACCAGCGCGCCGGACTTCGCCGAGGTCAGGGACAGCACCCCGGCGACGCCGGCGAGCAGGGCCACGACGAACGAGAACAGGTCCGGCTGCCAGATGAAGCTGGTGTTGGGGCGGGGCTTGTCCAGCATGTCGTGGTGGAACAGGCCGAGCGCGTCCATGACCAGGGTGAAGACGGTGGTCGCGACCATCGCGGCGGCGAAGCCCACCAGCAGGGCGATCAGCGAGCGGACGGCCAGTTTGGGGGCGCGCTGCACCACGGCGGTGCAGACGCCGGCGAGCGGGCCGAACTCCGGGCCGACCGCCATCGCGCCCACGATGAGGATGGCGTTGTCGAGGACCACGCCGCAGGCCGCGATCATCGTCGCGACGATCATGAAGGCGCTGTAGGTGATGGTGAGGGTGGACTCCTCGTGGGTCGCCTCGGTCAACTGCTCCCACAGGACGGCGTCGGCGGCCTCGCCCGGAGCCTCCTCCTCGGCCCGGTCGGCGCGGTCCGAGAGGGACAGGTCGATGTTCTCGACCGCGATCGACCCGTCCTTGTCGATGCCGAGCTCCCGGAGCTCGTGCAGGAGCTCGTCGCCCGCCTCGCGCGCGACGTCGCACAGCACGATGTCGCCCCGCGGGATGCGGGCGGCGCCGGGCAGCACGGCCAGATGGGTGGTGCCGACCGTCCTCTCGACGATCTTGACCACGGCATCGGTCCGGTCCGACGGAATGATCATCCGTAGATGCAGCATGGCCGCACCCTAGCCTCCGGAGGCCCCCGGTTTCAGGTGGCGCTCAGAGCTTGCGCAGACTCAGCTTCTGCACCTTGTGGTCCGGGCCCTTGCGGACGACGAGGGTGGCGCGGCCGCGGGTCGGGGCCACGTTCTCCAGCAGGTTGGGCTTGTTGATGGTCCGCCACATCGTCTGCGCGTACTCCAGCGCCTCCTCCTCGGAGACCTGGGTGTACTTGCGGAAGTAGGAGAAGGGGTTCTGGAACGCCGTCTCGCGCAGCTTGCGGAACCGGTTGAGGTACCAGCGCTCGATGTCCTCGGGGCGGGCGTCCACGTACACGCTGAAGTCGAAGTAGTCGGCGAGGCCGACCCGGGTGCGGCCGTCCTTGCCGGGCATGGCGGGCTGCAGGACGTTGAGCCCCTCGACGATCAGGATGTCGGGGCGGCGTACGACGAGTTCCTCGCCGGGGACGATGTCGTAGATCAGGTGGGAGTAGACGGGGGCCTTGACCTCGTCCTTGCCCGCCTTGATGTCGGCGACGAAGCGGGTCAGCGCCCGGCGGTCGTAGGACTCCGGGAAGCCCTTGCGCGCGGTCAGCCCGCGCCGCTCCAGCTCCTTCATCGGGTACAGGAAGCCGTCGGTGGTGACCAGCTCCACGCGCGGGTGCTCCGGCCAGCGGGCCAGCAGCGCCTGGAGGAGACGGGCCACGGTGGACTTGCCCACGGCGACCGAGCCGGCGACCCCTATGACGAAGGGGGTGCCCTGCTGGGCGCCGTGGCCGTTGCCGGCGTCGCCGAGGAAGGTGTTGAGGGTGCCGCGCAGGTTGCTGGTGGCGCCGACGTACAGGTTCAGCAGCCGGGAGAGCGGCAGGTAGACGTCGCGGACCTCGTCGAGGTCGATGACATCGCCCAGTCCGCGCAGCCGCTCGACCTCGTCGGCCGTCAGCGGGAGCGGAGTGCGCTCGCGCAGGGCGCTCCACTCGGCACGGGTGAGGTCCACGTAGGGGGAGGCCTCGTGGCCCCGGCGGCGCGTGGGGTGCGCGGCGTGCTCGGGGTGCTGGGTCGGCTGGGCCTGCTGGGCCTGCGTCGGGGGCTCCGATCCGTCGGGGCGCTCCGTTGCGCGGTCCGGCGTGCTTCGTGGCGGCGAAGAGATCACACGGCCATTGTCACGGGTCGCGGGCCGCCGTGGGTGGTGTGGTCGGTCACGTGGAGTGGGGTCTTATGGCCCGGGGTGGGAGGGGTTGTGCAGGGGCGGGTCTCGATTGGAGGGATCTGCGGTATCGGCGGGGTCACGATGCGTCCGGCGTGCGAGTAATGGGGCGGCGGCGGTACCGGGGTCCCCGTACGGTGTTGATCACCGCAGTTCTGGAGGGCGCCCCGCTTTCGGGGCGCAGTCGCGTGCTGCCCATTCGCTGATCGTCTCGTGGGGGGAAACATCGTGCGTACCGCACTCGTCCGCCGTACCGTCCTGTCCGCCTCGGCCCTGTCCCTGGCGCTGCTCGCCACCGCGTGCGGCGGCTCCGGCACGACCGACGCGAAGGACGACACCAAGCCGTCCGCGTCCGCGTCCGCTCCGGCGGCGCCCGCGGCGAAGGCGAAGACGGACGCCGAGCTCGGCGGCCTGCTCGTGGCCCAGGCGGACCTGCCGGACCACGTCCTCAAGGCCGCCACCCCCGAGGAGGCCACGGCCGGCGCCGGGGCCACCAGCGACAAGCCCGCGTGCCTTCCGCTGGTCAAGGCGCAGTCCATGGCCGCGCAGGGCGCCGGCACCGGCACCGCGCGGGTCAAGGCCGTGGCCGTGCCGAAGCAGCCGGCCGCGGACGCGAGTCCGGAGGAGAAGGCGGAGGCAGCGATGAAGGCCCTCGGCTCGACCGCCACCGCCGTCACCATGGAGTCGTTCGCGGGCGCGGGCGCGGCGGAGGCCTTCGCCTCGCTCAAGAGCGCGGGCGCGGCGTGCGCCGCCGGCTACGCGGCCACCCAGGCCGGCGAAACGGGCAAGATCACCAAGGTCGCCGCCGGCACCCCCGTCACCGGTGGGGACGAGGCGCTCGCCTACACGGTCGTGGGTGACGCGGACGGCTCGGCGTTCACGACGCAGCTCGTGGTCGTGCGCCAGGGCAACACCCTCGCCACCTTCTCCGCCCTCAGCCTGACCGGTACGGCCGAGCAGCCGACGGCCCTCGTCGCGGCGCAGCTCAAGAAGCTCGGCTGACGGTTCCTCCGTCCTGCCCGTTCCGCGCGGGAGCAGACCCCGCCCCGGCGCATTCGCCGGGGCGGGGTTTTCGTCTTGTTCAGGTACCGGGCACCGGGCCAACTACGGCGTACCCTGCGGCTTATGTGCGGAATCGTGGGTTACGTGGGAGCGCAGTCGGCGCTCGATGTGGTCATTGCCGGACTCAAGCGGCTGGAGTACCGCGGCTACGACTCGGCGGGTGTCGCCGTGCTCGCCGACGGATCTCTTGCCGCCGTCAAGAAGGCCGGCAAGCTGGTCAATCTGGAGAAGGAGCTGGTCGGGCACCCGCTGCCGGCCGGTTCCACGGGGCTCGGACACACCCGGTGGGCCACCCATGGGGGGCCCACCGATGTCAACGCCCACCCGCACCTCGACAATTCGGGGCGCGTGGCCGTCGTGCACAACGGGATCATCGAGAACTTCGCCGCGCTGCGGGCCGAGCTCGCCGGGCGCGGCCACCGGCTGGAGTCCGAGACGGACACCGAGGTCGTGGCGCACCTGCTGGCCGAGCTGTTCGAGGGCGCGGGCGGGGACCTGGCGGAGGCCATGCGGCAGGTGTGCCGGCGCCTCGACGGGGCCTTCACGCTGGTCGCCGTGCACGCGGACCAGCCGGACGTGGTGGTCGGCGCGCGCCGCAACTCGCCGCTCGTGGTGGGCGTCGGGGAGGGCGAGAACTTCCTCGCCTCCGACGTGGCCGCCTTCATCGCCCACACCCGCTCCGCGATCGAGCTGGGCCAGGACCAGGTCGTGGAGCTGCGCCGCGACGGGGTCACGGTGACCAACTTCGACGGGACGGCCGCGGACGTGCGGGCGTACCACGTGGACTGGGACGCCTCGGCGGCCGAGAAGGGGGGATACGACTACTTCATGCTCAAGGAGATCGCCGAGCAGCCGAAGGCCGTCGCCGACACCCTCCTGGGCCGGATCGACGCGAACGGCCTGCTCACCCTCGACGAGGTGCGCATCCCCGACTCGGTGCTGCGCGAGGTCGACAAGGTCGTGATCGTGGCGTGCGGTACGGCGTACCACGCGGGCATGATCGCGAAGCTGGCCATCGAGCACTGGACCCGCATCCCCTGCGAGACGGAGCTGGCCAGCGAGTTCCGCTACCGCGACCCGATCCTGGACCAGCGGACGCTGGTGATCGCGATCTCGCAGTCCGGCGAGACGATGGACACCCTGATGGCGCTGCGCCACGCGCGCGAGCAGGGCGCCAAGGTGCTGGCCATCTGCAATACGAACGGCTCGACGATCCCGCGCGAGTCGGACGCCGTGCTGTACACGCACGCCGGGCCCGAGGTGGCCGTCGCCTCGACCAAGGCGTTCCTGACGCAGCTCGTGGCCTGCTACCTGGTCGCCCTCTACCTCGGGCAGGTCCGGGGCACGAAGTGGGGCGACGAGATCCGGTCGGTGATCCGGGAGCTGTCGGACATCGCCGCGGCGGTGGACACCGTACTGGAGACCATGGAGCCGGTACGGGAGCTGGCGCGGTCGCTCGCCGACAAGAACACCGTGCTGTTCCTGGGGCGCCACGTCGGCTACCCGGTGGCGCTGGAGGGTGCGCTCAAGCTCAAGGAGCTGGCGTACATGCACGCCGAGGGCTTCGCGGCGGGCGAGCTCAAGCACGGGCCGATCGCGCTCATCGAGAAGGACCTGCCGGTCGTGGTCGTCGTACCGTCGCCGCGCGGGCGCTCGGTGCTGCACGACAAGATCGTGTCCAACATCCAGGAGATCCGGGCGCGCGGGGCGATGACCATCGTGATCGCCGAGGAGGGGGACGAGGCTGTGGTCCCGTACGCCGACCACCTCATCCGCATCCCGGCCACCCCGACGCTGCTCCAGCCGCTCGTGGCCACCGTGCCGCTGCAGGTGTTCGCGTGCGAGCTGGCGACGGCCCGTGGCAACGAAGTGGACCAGCCGCGTAACCTCGCCAAGTCGGTGACTGTGGAGTGAGCGCAGCGAGCGGAGCAGGTCGCCGGCAATTGAGCACCGTGGTGACGGTGGAGTAGCGGGCTGGGCTGGAGCTGTAGTTGTGATTATCGGCGTCGGGATCGATGTGGCGGAGATCGAACGGTTCGGCGCGGCGCTGGAGCGCACGCCGCACCTGGCCGAACGGCTGTTCCTCGACTCCGAGATGACCCTGCCGAGCGGCGAGCGGCGCGGAGCCGCCTCGCTCGCCGCCCGGTTCGCGGCCAAGGAGGCACTGGCCAAGGCGCTCGGCGCGCCCGGCGGGATGCTGTGGACCGACGCCGAGGTGTACGTCGAGGAGACCGGGCAGCCGCGCTTGCGGGTGACGGGCACGGTTCAGGCGCGGGCGCTGGCGCTGGGCGTGAAGTCCTGGCACATCTCGCTGAGCCACGACGCGGGCATCGCCTCCGCCGTGGTGATCGCCGAGGGGTAGGGCGGGTCTTTCGGATCAGGCCGGATCAGCTTGCGGTGCCGGACACCGCAAGCCCGGCCTGATCCGAAAGACCCGCCCTAAGGCCTCCGTCGGGCAGGCTGGTGGCATGCGTACTGCTTACAGCGTGGAGACCGTACGGGCCGCCGAGCGCGAGCTGATGGCCCGGGTGCCCGAAGGCACCCTGATGCAGCGGGCGGCGGCCGGACTGGCCGCCGTCTGCGTGCGGTTGCTGCCCCGCGTGTACGGGGCCCGCGTGGTCCTGCTGGTCGGCCCGGGGGACAACGGCGGCGACACCCTCTACGCGGGCGCGAAGCTGGCCCGGCGCGGGGCCGGGGTGACGGCGGTCGCGATGGATCCGGCCCGGCTGCACGCGGGCGGACTGGCCGCGCTGCGGGCCGCCGGCGGGCGCCTCGAAGGGGCCGTGCCCGAGCGGGCCGACCTGGTGCTCGACGGGCTGGTCGGCATCGGCGGCCGGGGCGCGCTGCGGCCGGCCGCGGCCGCGCTGGTGGAGCGGATCCCGGCGGGCGCGGTGGTGGTCGCGGTGGACCTGCCGAGCGGGGTGGACGCGGACACCGGGGAGGTGGCCGGAGCGGCCGTGACGGCGGACGTGACGGTGACCTTCGGGGCGTACAAGCCGGGGCTGCTGATCGACCCGGGGGCCTCGCGGGCGGGGGCGCTGCACCTGGTGGACATCGGGCTGGACTTCGGGACCCCCGGACTGTTCGGGACCCCCGGACTGGAGGCCCTGCAGCACGCCGACGTGGCGGGGCTGCTGCCGGAGCCGACGGCGTCGAGCGACAAGTACCGGCGCGGCGTGCTCGGGGTCGTCGCCGGGTCCGCGCGCTACCCGGGCGCGGCGGTGCTCGCCGTGGCGGGGGCGCTGCGGGGCGGCGCGGGCGCGGTGCGCTACGTGGGGCCGCCGGCGGTGGCGGACGCCGTACTGGCCCGGTACCCCGAGACGCTGATCGGAACCGGCCGGGTCCAGGCGTGGGTGGTCGGGCCCGGGCTGGGCGACGAGGGCGGCCCCGAGGTGCGGGAGGCGCTGTCGCAGCCGGTGCCGGTGCTGGTGGACGCGGACGGGCTGCGCGGGCTGGACCCCGGGGAGCTGCGGGCCCGGGCGGCCCCGACCCTGCTGACCCCGCACGCGGGGGAGGCGGCGGCGCTGCTGGGGCTCGCGCGGGAGACGGTCGAGGCGGGCCGCCTGGAGGCCGTGCGGGGGCTCGCGGAGCGGTACGGGGCGGTGGCGCTGCTGAAGGGGTCGACGACCCTGATCGCCCCGGCCGGGCCCGGCCCCGTCCGGGTGAACCCGACCGGGACCCCGTGGCTGGCCACCGCGGGGAGCGGGGACGTGCTGTCCGGGCTGGCCGGGTCCCTGCTGGCGGCCGGGCTGCCGGCCGTGGACGCCGGGTCGGTGGCGGCGTACCTCCACGGCCTGGCGGCCCGCCTCACCGGTGGCCCCCTCCTGGCCCACCAGGTGGCCGAAGCCCTGCCGAGGGCCTGGCGCGAGGTCGCTCGCCGCTAGCGCCGGGGCCCTGGGCGCGTGCGGCGCCGCTGCCAGGGGCTCCGCCCCCGGACCCCCGCGCCTCACACGTCGGCGGGGCTGGATGTGCGGGCAGCGTCGCCCGTCGCCCGCCGCAGCTGTGCGGGCCGTGGGTGAGCGTGCGGCGCCGCTGCCAGGGGCTCCGCCCCCGGACCCCCGCGCCTCAAGCGCCGGCGGGGCTGGATTTGGCTGGAGTCGGCCTGCGGGTGCGGGGACCGGGGTGGGGTGGCCCGGCTGTGTGGGGCGTAGAGGGGGGTCGCGGGGGTGTGGCCCCGCCTGTTCGGCCCCGTGGGTGGGGCTCTGAGAGACTGTGGGGGATGAACGAGACAGCCGCGCGCGTGTACGCCGAGATCGATCTTGACGCCGTCCGGGCGAACGTACGGGCCCTGCGCGAGCGGGCGCCCCGCTCCGCCCTGATGGCCGTCGTCAAGGCGGATGCCTACGGGCACGGGGCCGTGGCCTGCGCCAGGGCTGCCCAGGAGGCCGGTGCGAGCTGGCTCGGGACCGCCACGCCCGAGGAGGCCCTCGCGCTGCGCGCCGCCGGGCTCGAAGGGCCCGTCCTGTGCTGGCTGTGGACCCCCGGCGGGCCGTGGCGGGAGGCCATCGAGGCCGGTATCGACGTGTCCGTCAGCGCGATGTGGGCCCTCGACGAGGTACGGGAGGCAGCCCGCGCCACCGGACTGACGGCCAGGATCCAGCTCAAGGCCGACACGGGCCTGGGCCGCAACGGCTGCCAGCCCGCCGACTGGGAGGCCCTGGTGACCGCGGCCGTCGCCGCCCAGTCCGAGGGGACCGTCCGCGTCACCGGCGTCTGGTCGCACTTCGCCTGCGCCGACGAGCCCGGACACCCCTCCATCCAGCTCCAGCTGACCGCCTTCCGCGACATGCTCGCGTACGCGGAGAAGGAGGGCGTCGAGCCCGAGGTCCGGCACATCGCCAACTCGCCGGCCACGCTCACCCTCCCCGAGTCCCACTTCGACCTGGTCCGCTGCGGCCTGGCCCTCTACGGGGTCTCGCCCGCGCCCGAGCTCGGCACCCCCGCCCAGCTCGGCCTGCGGCCCGCGATGGCCCTCAAGGCCACCGTCGCGCTGGTCAAGACCGTGCCGGCCGGGCACGGCGTCAGCTACGGCCACCACTACGTCACCGAGCGGGAGACCACCCTCGCGCTGATCCCCGCCGGCTACGCGGACGGCGTCCCGCGCCAGGCGTCGGGGCTCGGCCCGGTGCTCGTCGGCGGCCGCATCCGCACCGTCGCCGGGCGCGTGGCCATGGACCAGTTCGTGGTCGACCTGGACGGCGGCCACGCCCGCGCCGGCGACGAGGCCGTCATCTTCGGGGACGCCGAGCGCGGTGAACCCACCGCCGAGGACTGGGCTCGAGCGGCGCACACGATCGCCTATGAGATCGTCACCCGTATCGGGGCCCGGGTGCCCCGCGTGTACCTGGGCGGCTGAGCGAGCGAGAGGCGGCGGCGTGAGCGAGAACTGGCGCAAGGCGGGCTGGGCCGGAGCCGCCATCGGCGTGATAGCCGCCGGAGCGGCGGCCGGGGTCGCGGTCGAACGGATCACCGTCGGCCGGGGCATGCGCATGAAGGCGCGCCTCGCCCTCGACTCGACCGGGGACTACGGATCCCTGCGCGGAGCCCCCGGCACCGCGCGGGCCGACGACGGCACCGCGCTCTACTACGAGGTCGACGAGCTGCCCGAGGAGGGCAAGCGGCGCCGCCTGCGCCGCAAGGCCCCGGTCCGGCCGACCGTGGTGTTCTGCCACGGCTACTGCCTCGCCCAGGACTCCTGGCACTTCCAGCGCGCGGCCCTGCGCGGCGTGGTCCGCGCCGTGTACTGGGACCAGCGCAGCCACGGCCGCAGCGCGCGCGGCCTGGCCCAGGCCGAAGGCGAGCCGGTCACCTTCGAGCAGCTCGGCCGCGACCTGAAGGCCGTCATCGACGCCGCCGCTCCCGAGGGACCGCTGATCCTGGTCGGTCACTCGATGGGCGGGATGACCATCATGGGACTGGCCCAGGAGTTCCCCGGCCTCATCCGGGACCGGGTGGCCGGTGTGGCCCTGGTCGGCACCTCCAGCGGCCGGCTGCAGGAGGTCACGTACGGGCTGCCCACCCTGGGCTTCAGCACCGTACGGCGCCTGCTGCCCGGGGTGCTCAAGGCGCTCGGCTCCCAGGTGGAGCTGGTGGAGAAGGGCCGCCGGGCCACCGCCGACCTGTTCGCCGGGATGGTCAAGATGTACTCCTTCGCCTCGCGCGACGTCGATCCGGGCGTCGCCCGCTTCGCCGAGCGGCTCATCGAGGCCACGCCCATCGACGTGGTCGCCGAGTTCTACCCGGCCTTCCAGTCGCACGACAAGACGGCCGCCCTCCAGCGGTTCGCGGACATCCCCGTCACCGTCATCGCCGGGGACCGCGACATGGTCACCCCGCCCGACCACAGCCGGGCCATCAAGGAAGCCCTGCCCTCGGCCGAGCTGGTCGTCCTGGAGAGCGCCGGGCACCTGATGATGCTGGAGCAGCCGGACACCGTGACCCGGCTGCTCACCGAGCTCCTCGCGCGCACGGGGACGGTGCCCGCAGCGGCTAACGTTGGCGGGCATGGAAGAAGTACCTGACACGGAAACGCACGTCACCGTCGGCTCGCCCGACGCCATGCAGGATCTCGGGCGCCGGATCGCCGCCCTGCTGCGCCCAGGCGACCTCGTCCTGCTGACCGGGGAGCTCGGCGCCGGGAAGACCACGCTGACCCGCGGCCTCGGCGAGGGCCTGGGCGTGCGCGGGGCCGTGACCTCGCCGACCTTCGTGATCGCCCGGGTCCACCCCTCTCTGACCGGCGGTCCGGCACTGGTGCACGTGGACGCGTACCGGCTGGGCGGCGGGCTGGACGAGATGGAGGACCTGGACCTCGACGTCTCGCTGCCCGAGTCCGTCGTCGTCGTGGAATGGGGCGACGGCAAGGTCGAGGAGCTGTCCGACGACCGGCTGCACGTGGTGATCAGCCGGGCGGTCGGCCACGAGGAGGTCCTGGACGACGTGCGCGAGGTGACGGTCCGCGGGATCGGCACCCGCTGGTCGGCCGGGGCGGGTCTGGAGAGCCTCGCGGGCGTCCTGTCGGCGGAGCAGGCGTAGCGCGGCGCGGTGCGGAGCGGCGCGAAACGTTCCGACAAGTCGTCGGGAAGATATTGCGCGGGCGGTGGGGCGCGTGGTCACATGGTAGCGAGGGCTGGTTAGGCGTACCTAAGTACGGGCTGGCCCCGGCCAGGAGGCAGCCATGTCGGCAACAGGAGCAGCGGGCCGGTCCCCCCGCTCGTCCGCCGTGTCCATGGGGGCGCTGCTCGCGGCGGGCGTCGCCGCCAGCGCCGTGTCGACGCCGCCCGCGCGCGAGCACGCCCCGCAGCCCGATCCCGAAAGGGACGGGGTGGAGGGCAGCGAACAGGCCGCCCCGGAGTCCGAAGCGGCCTGAAGCGGGGGGCCGCCTGACGCGGAGTCCCCGTACGAGTGAATTCGGCGTGTCGAGGCCGGGTCAGGGAACGCCGGGCCGGAGAACGCGGCGTCAGGGAACGACGACGACCTTCGTGCCGATCGTCGCGAAGGCCCACATCGCGTCCCCGTCCGCGCGCAGCATGCGGACACCACCGGTCTTCTTGGCCGGGTCGGGCGCGGGCAGGGTGTTGTCCACGCGGGAGCTGAAGCCGACCGTGACCCCACGGGGACTCGCGAACCGGACGACGTGCTCGATCGGCACCCCGTCCGAGCCGGTCACCTTGCCCGTACGGCCGCCCACCGTGTAGCTGCCGGTCGCCGGGTGCACCGTGCTCGGCACCACCGCGAAGGACTTCGGCTCCCCGCCGGGTCCCACCAGCCACACGCGCTTGGCGCTCAGCGAGTACACGACGCGCACGCCGGTACCGGAACCGGCCGGGAGGGCCACCGGCTTCGACGGGTCCGCCTTGGCGGGCCCGGAGTCGCTCGGAGCGGGCGCCGGGCTCTGCGCGGCGGCCTTCGGCGGGAGTTCGGGAGCGGAGGCGGAGGCCTGGTAGCCGAGGAAACCGACGACGGCGAGCGCCGCGACGGTGAGCCCGGCCACGATTCCCGAGCTGCTGCGTGCCACCTTGCTCCACCTCTCCGCATGGTCAGTCGATGCCAGTCGGATGTCAGGCGGACGATCACACCCCGACACCTGGTCCGAAGGTAGCAGCAGGGGTGCCCGCAGACCGGCCGCAAGGGCCGGGGGCCCCGGAGTCGTAGGCTGTTCGCGTGCTCTTGCTCGCTGTAGATACCGCCACGCCCGCCGTCACCGTCGCCCTGCACGACGGCGAGTCCGTCCTTGCCGAGTCGAACCAGGTCGACGCCCGCCGCCACGGGGAGCTCCTGCTGCCCTCCGTCGACAAGGTCCTCGCCGAGGCGGGGGTCACGCTCGAAGCCGTCACCGGCATCGTCGTCGGCGTCGGCCCCGGCCCCTACACCGGACTGCGCGTCGGCCTCGTGACCGCGTCCACCTTCGCCTCCGTCCTCGGCGTGCCCGTCCACGGGCTGTGCACCCTCGACGGCCTGGCCTACGCGGCCGGCGCCGCCGGGATCGAGGGCCCCTTCACCGTGGCCACCGACGCCCGGCGCAAGGAGGTCTACTGGGCGCGCTACGAGGACCCCCGCACCCGGGCCACAGAGCCCGCGGTGGACCGGCCGGCCGAGATCGCCGAGCGCGTCGCCGGACTGCCCGCCGTCGGACAGGGCGCGCGGCTGTACCCGGACGTGTTCACCGACGCGCGGGCCCCCGAGCACCAGAGCGCGGCCGCGCTGGCCGCCCTGGCCGCGGAAAAGCTGGCGGCGGGGGAGGCCTTCCTGCCCCCGACCCCGCTCTACCTGCGCCGGCCCGACGCCGAGGTGCCCAAGAACTACAAGGTGGTCACCCCGCAGTGACAGCCACCTCAGCCGCCCCAGCCGTCGTCCTGCGCGAGATGCGCTGGTGGGACATCGGGCCCGTGCTGGAGCTGGAGCACGAGCTGTTCCCCGAGGACGCCTGGTCCGCCGGGATGTTCTGGTCCGAGCTGGCCCACGCCCGCGGCCCCGGCGCCACGCGCCGCTACGTCGTGGCGGAGGAGGCCGGCCGGCTCGTCGGCTACGCCGGGCTGGCCGCCGCCGGGGACCTGGCCGACGTACAGACCATCGCCGCGGCCCGCGACCAGTGGGGCACCGGGCTCGGCGCCCGGCTGCTGACCGAGCTGCTGCGCGCCGCCAGTGCCTTCGAGTGCGCCGAGGTGCTGCTGGAGGTGCGGGTCGACAACGTCCGGGCCCAGAAGCTCTACGCCCGCTTCGGTTTCGAGCCGATCGGCTTCCGGCGCGGCTACTACCAGCCCGGCAACGTGGACGCCCTCGTGATGCGCCGGCTTTCCGACCCCGCGGACCCCGCGGACCCCGACTCCGCACTCCCCGACTCCGTACCCCTGCAAGGTGAGACGACCCATGGCTGACGAACCGCTCGTCCTCGGCATCGAGACCTCCTGCGACGAGACCGGCGTGGGCATCGTCCGCGGCACCACACTGCTCGCGGACGCCATCGCGTCGAGCGTCGACGAGCACGCCCGCTTCGGCGGGGTCGTGCCCGAGGTGGCCTCCCGCGCGCACCTGGAGGCGATGGTCCCCACCATCGAGCGCGCCCTGAAGGAGGCCGGGGTCAGCGCCCGCGACCTCGACGGCATCGCCGTCACCGCCGGCCCCGGCCTCGCGGGGGCCCTGCTGGTGGGCGTCTCCGCCGCGAAGGCCTACGCGTACGCGCTGGGCAAGCCGCTGTACGGGGTGAACCACCTGGCCTCGCACATCTGCGTCGACCAGCTGGAGCACGGGCCGCTGCCCGAGCCGACGATGGCGCTGCTGGTCTCCGGCGGGCACTCCTCGCTGCTGCTGGCCCCCGACATCACCTCCGACGTACGGCCGCTCGGCGCGACCATCGACGACGCGGCGGGCGAGGCCTTCGACAAGATCGCCCGCGTCCTGCAGCTGGGCTTCCCCGGCGGCCCGGTCATCGACCGGCTCGCACGCGAGGGGGACCCGAAGGCGATCGCCTTCCCGCGCGGGCTGACGGGGCCGCGCGACGCCCCGTACGACTTCTCCTTCTCCGGGCTCAAGACCTCGGTCGCCCGCTGGATCGAGGCGAAGCGCAAGGCGGGCGAGGACGTGCCGGTGCGCGATGTGGCGGCCTCCTTCCAGGAAGCCGTCGTGGACGTACTGACGCGCAAGGCGATCCGCGCCTGCAAGGACGAGGGCGTCGACCACCTGATGATCGGCGGCGGGGTCGCGGCCAACTCCCGGCTGCGCAGCCTCGCCCAGGAGCGCTGCGACGACGCGGGGATCATCCTGCGGGTGCCGCGGCCGGGGCTCTGCACGGACAATGGCGCGATGGTGGCGGCGCTGGGCGCGGAGATGGTCAAGCGGAACAGGGCCCCCTCGGACTGGGACCTGTCGGCGGACTCTTCGCTTCCGGTCACCGACCCGCATGTTCCCGGCCATTCCCACGGCCATTCCCACGGGGACGGCGGCGGCGACGGGCACGCCCACGGGCACGGCCATGCGCACGACCACGACCACGTGCACGAGCTGAGCAAGGACAACCTCTACTCGTGAGCACCGTCGCGCTGATGTGGGAGGCCCGGTCCGTTCCCGGCCGGGCCAACGAGCTGCTGGAGTGGGCTCGTTCGCAGATCCTGGCCCAAGACCCGGTGCGGCGCGAGGTGTTCAGTGCCCCGCAGGACCGGGTGCTCGTCATCACCTGGTGGGAGACCCCTGAGGGGATCGGCGCCGAACTGCCCGAACTGCCGGAGCCCGCAGCCGATTTGATCACGCGGGCGGTCCATCGCTGGCGCTTCGAATCGGTGGAGGTGGGGGAGACCGGCGGAAGCTGACGCTCCGTCCGGCGGCCCGCCGGGACCCGTGGCGTGCGGATATGGTCATGCGCATGCCCCGTCGTGACCTGCCGCCGCCGCCCCCTCCGCCGCACCTGCGCGCCTGGTTCGACGAGCACGCCGTACGGGCCGTACGGGCCGACCGCGCCCGCTTCCTGAGGGAGCTCGGGCGGCGCAGTCTGGGCTTCGGCCGGCTCCTGCTCCTCTGGTCGGTCTCGGCGGTCTTCGTCCTGGGCTGGACCTTCGTCGGCATGGCCCTGATGTCCATCGAGTCCCAGGACCCGTTCTCGTACCTCTTCGGCCTGATATTCGCCGCGCTCGGCGTGGGCGTGCTGATACCGGCCGGCTTCTGGTTCGCCTGGGGCGCCAAGCGGGACCGGCAGGTGCGCCGGCTGCTGTGCGCCTGGGCGGAGCTGGACCGGGACCCGCCCGTGGACGCCGCCGTACGCGCCCCCGGACGCAGCCTGATCTGGCTGCTGGCCTCCCTCGCCCTGGGCGGGATCGGACTCTGGGTGACCTTCGCGGCGGCGGCGGCGACGGCCCGGCCCGGAGCCGACACCTACGGAGAGGTCGCCTACACCATGGGCATCGGCATGATCCTGTGGATCACCGCCCTGCTGGGCCTCGGCAAGGCGGGCGCGCACTACCGGTGGGCGCTGCGCGTCTTCGGGGGAGGGCTCCGGGGGCCCGGCGGGCCGTCAGGGGCGGGCGGTCGGTGAGCCGATCAGCATCGAGGGGGCGCCGGCGACCCGGGTCAGGAACACCGTGGCGGAGTTCGGGCCCTGCGGCTTCACCTTCCTGCGCAGCTCCTCGGGCTCGATCGCGGAGCCGCGCTTCTTCACGGTGAGGATGCCGACCCCGCGCTCGCGCAGCAGCGCCTTGAGCTTCTTCAGCCCGAACGGCAGCACGTCGGTGATCTCGTACGAGGTCGCGTACGGGGTCTCGTGCAGCTCGTCGGCGGTGATGTACGCGATGGTCGGGTCGATCAGCCGCCCGCCCAGCTGCTCGGCGACCTCGGCGACGAGGTGGGCGCGGATCACGGCCCCGTCGGGCTCGTAGAGGTAGCGGCCGACGGGACCGGCCTCGGGGTCGGGCAGCGGATCGGCGGTCGCCAGCGCGCGCGGACCGGGCAGCAGGGTGGCGCGGATCTCGCCCGGAGCCGTCCCGAACCACAGCACGGCCTCCTTCACGTCCCCCTGGTCGGAGATCCACTCGGCCTGCGCCTCGGCGGGCACCGCCTCGTGCGGGATCCCGGGGGCGATCTTGATGGCGGCAACCTTCGCGGCGCGGGCGGTGGCGATCGCCCAGGACAGCGGCGGCGAGTAGGACTCGGGGTCGAAGATCCGGCCGCGCCCGCCCCGGCGGGCCGGGTCGATGAAGACGGCGTCGTAGCCCGCGGTGTCGACCTCCGTCACATCGGCCTCCCGGACCTCGATCAGGTCCGCCAGCCCCAGCGCCTCGGCGTTCGCCCGCGCGACGGCGACGGTCAGCGGGTCGTGGTCCACCGCCAGGACGCGGATGCCGAGCCGGGCCAGGGCGAGGGCGTCCCCGCCGATCCCGCAGCAGAGGTCCGCGAGGCTCCGTACGCCCAGGGCGGCGAGCCGCTCGGCGCGGTACGAGGCCACCGAGGCGCGGGTGGCCATCTCCCCGCCGCCGGGGGTGAAGTACATCCGGTGGGCGTCCTCGGCCCCGAACTTCGCCACCGCGCGCTGCCGCAGCCGGGCCTGTCCGAGGGCGGCGGAGACCAGTGCGGCGGGGTGTTCGCGGCGCAGCCGGGTGGCGACGGCGAGCTCCTGGGCGGGGTCGTAGTCGCGGAGCGAGTCGAGGAGGGCGTGGCCCTCGGGGGCGAGGAGCGCGGCGAAGTCTTCGGGGGTCACGGGTCCATTGTCGGCCACGGTGGGCCACTCGGAGGAAGCTCGGATTCCTCTCGCGGTGTCGGCCGGGGTGCGTGCATGGCTGGTGTAAAGATCCCCAACTATGCAGCTAGTCCGACAAACGGAACATAAGACGCAACACGGTCACCGGATCGCGGCAGTCGCGCGCGGCCGGTTGGGTACGGCCGCGATGGCCGCACTGCTCGTCGCCGCACTCGGCACGGGCTGCGGAGCCGGCGGGTCCGAGACGCCGGACAAGGCCGCCAAGGCGAAGGCGGCCGCGGGCGCCGCGGGCGAGCAGGCCGGAGCGGCCGGAGCGCTCGGCACCTACGCCGAGAGGCTCAAGGCCCTCCAGCAGGCGAGGATCGTGGCCGCGAAGAAGTGGGGGCTGGCCAAGCCGCCGCTCGTCGCTCCGCAAGCGCCCAAGGAGAAGCCGGAGATCAGCACCCGCGACGGCTTCGAGGTCGAGGGCCAGGACGAGCTGCCCCCCGTCTTCACCACCGTCCCCACGGAGGAGAAGGTCGTCTTCCTGACGATCGACGACGGGGCCGAGAAGGACCCCGAGTTCCTGAAGATGATGCAGGAACTGAAGCTCCCGTACACCGCCTTCCTGAGCGACTACCTGGTCCGGGACAACTACCCGTACTTCAAGGAGATGCAGGCGGCGGGCGTCACGCTGAACAACCACACGCTCAACCACCGCTACATGCCGGCGCTCTCGTACGAGAAGCAGCGCCAGGAGATCTGCGGACAGCAGGACACCATCGAGAAGACGTTCGGCAAGCGTCCGACGCTCTTCCGCCCGCCGTACGGGAACTACAACGAGGACACGCTGCGCGCGGCCAAGTCCTGCGGGATCAAGGCCGTTCCGCTGTGGAACGAGGAGGCCTTCCCCAACCGGATGGACTGGCGGGAGTGGGACAAGGACCTGCACCCCGGGGACATCATCCTCACCCACTTCCGGGGCAAGGAAGACTGGAAGGGAAGCATGACTGACATGATCCGTCACGTCATGAAGACCGTCACGGACAAGGGTTATGCCGTGGCTCGCCTGGAGGATTACTTTTGAATCCTCCCCTCCCTGGAGAGAAGAGGATCCCTCACTCTCCAGGGTTGATCGGGGATTTCTGACTCACGCTGCCAGGCCAGGCAGCGCCTGGTCCGGTCTTACGCGATCAGCGCCAGCCGGGTTGAGACCAGCCCGGACCAGCATCACGCGGGCGGAGTTCTTGTCCCTGGGGGACACGGCTCCGCACGCGGTGCAGGCGTAGGTTCGTTCTGAGAGAGGTAGTGCGTGCTTGGTTCTCGCTCCGCACTGCGCGCAGTCCATCGTGGTGTGCGCGGGGTGTACCAGGAACACGGCACGGCCGTGCTTCCGTGCCATCTCGACCAGCGCCGTCTTCGTCGCGGAGATCGCCGCGTCGGCCGCCTTCCTGGCCATGGTGGACTTGGCGAGGAACTTCGGGCGGAAGTCCTCTACGGCCAGTGCGTCATGGTCGCGGACGACAGCTTTGGCCCACTTGCGGCCGGTGTCCTTGCGCTGCCGGGCCACCTTCCTGTGCAGCTTCGCGACCTGCTTCTTCGCCGCCTGATAGCCCTTCGACCCGGGCTTGCCCTTCGCCGGTTTCCGACGGGCCATCATCCGCTGATAATGCGCGAGGCCGGTGGCGGTCTTCTTGCCGTGCTCGGCATGCGGGAGGTCGTGGTCGTCGCTGGTGGTGGTCGCCGTCTCCTTCACGCCCCAGTCGATGCCGATCGCCCGACCGGTCTCAGGCAGCGGCTCGACCTCGGTGGGGACGACGAACGAGCAGTACCAGTGCCCGAAACTGTCCTGGTACACGCGCACGCTGGACGGATCGGCCGGAAGGTTCCGCGACCACACCACCGTCAGGGCGATTCCGCCCGCCAGGTACAGGCGGCCGTCCTTCAAGCTGAAACCGCGCTTGGTGTAGTTCAGCGACGGCAGCGCTTCCCGCTTCCTCTTCCACTTCGGCATGCCGGCCCGACGCCGCACCGGCAGCCGGTCGTTGATGTCCTTCTGCGCCTTGGCGCGGGACTTCCCGAAATCCCGGATCGCCTGATGCTGCACAACCGAGGACCCGTCCCGCAGCCAGGCGTTCCGGGTGCGGGCTTCGGTCAGCATCTTGTCGAGCTGCGCGGGGCCGCAGGTCCGCTTGGCCGTGCCCTCGGGCCGGTCCTTGTTCCACAGGTGCGTCTGCTTCGACTTCGCGCAGCACTCGTTCCAGATCCACCGGCACCGGTCCCACTCCGCCGTCAAGGCGGCGAGTGCGGTAGACGACACGCGCACGCGGAAGGCCCACCGGGCAAGCCCGGCACCCCCCGCCAATGCTGTCGTCACCATCCCGACAACCTAACGTCGGCCACTGACAACAACGGAAAGAGCAGGCCAGGCCAGATGCGAACCGACCTTAGGCGCTCCACACCTCCGCGCCGAGAACCCATTTCTCCCCGGTCTGAAGGCCAGGGTTTCCCAGGAGGAAACAAGTGAAGCTCCCGCGCCGGTTCGTAGCCGGAACGCTGACGGCCGGCGCGCTCGCGCTGTCCCTGACGGGGTGCGGGGACAGCGTGGACCCCATCGAGAGGCTGGGGCGCAAGACCACGGAGGCCAGGGCGACCCCGTCGCCCTCGGTGGTGGACTCCCCCTCCGCGGTGACCCAGGGATCGACGGCCGCGGCGGACGAGGCGTACAAGAAGTGGGGCCTCAGCGGCCCCCTCCAGTACGCGCCCAAGCCCGCCGTCAAACCCCGGATCGCCCCGGCCGGGGCGGGGCGGGTCCAGGTCGTCGACCGAATACCCGTCCCGGCGGACGACAAGGTCGTCTTCCTGACGTTCGACGACGGCGCCGAGAAGAGCCCCGAGTTCCTCAAGATGGCCGCCGATCTGAAACTGCCGATCAGCATGTTCCTGACGGACAACATCGCCTCGTCGGACTACGGCCACTTCGAAAAGCTCCGCGACAACGGCTCCGACAGCACGATAAACAACCACACCCTGACGCACCCGAACCTGCGCACCCTGTCCTTCGAGGGACAGAAGAAGGAGATATGCGGGCAGCAGGAACGCCTGGAGAAGCGCTTCGGCAAGCGGCCGACGCTCTTCCGCCCGCCGTACGGCAATCACAACGACGACACCCTCAGGGCCGCGCACGAGTGCGGGATATCCCAGCTCCTCCTGTGGCGCGTGTCGATGCAGATCAACAATTTCCAGTACGCCGAGGGCAACGCCCTCAAACCGGGTGACATCATCCTGGCCCACTTCCGCGGCCCCTCGGAGCTGAAGGGCACGACGGAGACCGAGATGACGACCCGGATGCTCCGGCGGATACAGGAGCAGGGCTACCGGATCGGCCGCCTGGAGGACTACCTGTAAGACGCGGCGGGGTGGGGCTCGGGTCCGGCCGGTGGTGTGAGTGTCGGGGTGATCGTCGTTTCCGCCGGGCCCCGGGCGTCCGCCTCGCGCTGTCTCTCGGTGCTGTCGGAGATGCGCAGCAGCAGGGCGATCATGATCCAGTTGGCCAGGAGGGACGAGCCGCCCGCGGCCAGGAAGGGCAGGGCCTTGCCCGTCAGGGGGATCAGCCCCGTGACGCCGCCGGCCACGATGAAGACCTGGAGGGCCAGGGCGGACGACAGGCCCACCGCCAGCAGCTTGCCGAAGGGGTCGCGGGCGCCCAGTGCCATCCGCAGCCCGCGCTGCACGAGGAGCGCGTAGAGGATCAGGACGGCCATGACCCCGGCCAGGCCGAGCTCCTCGCCCACCGTCGTCAGGATGAAGTCGCTGCGGCCCGCGAACTTGATCAGCTCGGGATGGCCCATGCCGAGGCCCGTGCCGGAGATGCCGCCCGTGCCGAAGCTGAACAGCGCCTGCGCCGACTGGTCCGAGACGACGCCCGGCGGCCGGTCCTTCCAGTAGTACGACAGCGGGTTCAGCCAGGCGGCCACGCGGGCCTTGACGTGCGGCTCCGTCGTGCCCACGACGAAGGCGCCCGCCGAGGCGAGCACCAGGCCGACGACGATCCAGCTGGTGCGTTCCGTGGCCACGTAGAGCATGACCACGAAGACGCCGAAGAAGAGCAGCGAGGTGCCGAGGTCGCGCTCGAAGACCAGCACCATCAGCGAGACGATCCACACCGTGATGAGGGGGCCGAGCTGGCGCATCGGCGGCAGCCGCATGCCCAGGAACTTGCGGCCCGACAGGGCCAGCGCATCGCGGTGGATCACCAGGTAGCCCGCGAAGAAGACCGCGATCATGATCTTCACGAACTCGCCGGGCTGGACCGAGAGCGCGCCGAACTTGATCCAGCGCTTCGCCCCGTAGGTGTCCGCGCCGAAGAAGGCGGGCGCGATCAGCGCCACCAGCGCGACGACCATCGTGATGTAGATGAACCGCTGGAGCAGCCGGTGGTCGCGCAGCAGCCCCAGCACCGCGATGCAGACCGCGACGCCGATCACCGTCCACATCAGCTGGCCGGGCGCCACCGCTTCGGAGTTGTACCGCTCGATGTACCCCTGGTCGAGGCGGTGCAGCAGCACCAGCCCCAGCCCGGTCAGCAGCAGGGCCAGCGGGAAGACCAGCGGATCCGCGTACGCCGCGAACCGGCGCACGGCCAGGTGTCCGACCAGCGCGAGCAGCGTCATGCTGACCACGAAGCCGGTGAGACCGCTCGGCAGCTCGTCGTTCATCGCGAGGCCGGCGCTGATGTGGCCGGAAATGGTCACCGCGAGGACGAGGACGAGCAGCAGTGCTTCCGTGCGGCGGCGCGCGCCCGCCGTGGTCAGGGGCTTCAGTCCACGCACGGGACGCCGCCGCCGTCGATGGCGGGGGCTGCGCTGCCGCTCCGGGACGGTGAGGGGGCGGGCGCGGAGCTCCGGGGGGAGCCCGGGGCGGAGCCCTGGGGTGCGGAGGGAGTGCCCGGTGAGGAGGGAGCGGCGCCGGGTGCGCTCGGGCTCGCAGTGGCCCCGGGCCCGATCCGCTCGGCTATGAACCGCTTTATCTTCATATCGTCTACGACGTTTATCTCGGCGTCATGGTTCCTCCCGAAGCCCTCGATGGGAAGGGTCACAAACTCCACGTTGCCCCCGGACAGGTTCTTCGCCTGCTTCACGAACGACAGCAGGTCCCACCCCTGATCGGTGACGACGTCCTGCTTCGCCGCGTCGATCAGCTTCATCAGCTTCACCGGATCGGTGAAGGTCCCGGCCTGGTTCAGCTTGTACGTGGCCCCCGCCAGGAACGCCTGCTGCCGCTTCGTCCGGTCCAGGTCGCCCATGGTCAGGCCGTGCCGCTGCCGTACGAAGGCCAGCGACTGCTGCCCGTCGAGCGTCTGGCGCCCCGCCGGGAAGTCGGCCCCGGAGTATCGGTCCTTCACCGCCTTCTTCAGGCACACCGGTACGCCGCCCAGCGCCCTCGCGAGCTGGTAGAAACCGGCCAGGTTCAGCTCGGCGAAGTGGTCGATCGGCACGCCCAGGAAGGTGCGCACCGTCTCCAGCTCCGCCTTGCGGCCCGCCTCGCGCCCCTCGCGCTCCAGCTGCCGCGGGTCCTTGACCCCCTTGGCGGCGAGCTGCTCCTCCACCTTGGCCTTCGCCCGCCCGTAGGCCTCCTTGATCTTGGCCTTGCCGGTGAATCCGGGCACGCCGTGCAGCTCGACGAAGTCGTCGCGCGGCACCGAGAAGGCCTTCGCCCTGCTCCCGTCGCCGGGGACGTGCAGAAGGATCAGGGTGTTGGTGTTGTAGCCGCCGACGTCGGAGCTCGCGCCCGCGTGCAGCTTGTCGAGGACCGCCGGGGGGAGGTCCTCGCCGTTCTGGTCCCGGCGGCTGTCCAGGCCCATCAGCAGGATGTTCACATCGCCGTACTTCGACTTCTCGGCACCCTCCAGGGCCTTGGAGCTGCCGATGCTGGAGGCGAGGTCGTCGTACAGGTACCAGGCGGTCGCCCCCACGAGCACCGCCAGCGCGCAGCCGGACGCCAGCAGGGTGCGGGTGAGCCTGCGGCGGCGGGACGCGGACACCGGGGACTTCGGTTCACGGGTCTTCCTGCGGTGGGCGCTCATGCCTGTCGATGGTGGGGGAGCGGTGCTGAAGGAACCCTGAGGGTCCTGAAGGCGCCTTCAGGGACGGGTCGCGCCGGGCACGCGCAGCACCAGCCGGGCGCCTCCGGCGGGCGCCGGGAGCGCGCGGACCTCACCGCCGTGCGCCCGGGCGATCTCCCGGGCGATGGCCAGCCCCAGGCCGGTGCCGCCGCCGGCCCGGCCCCGGTCCGCGTCCAGGCGTACGAACCGCTCGAAGACCCGGTCCCGGTCGGCCTCCGGGATGCCCGGCCCGTCGTCCGTGACCTCCAGCAGTGCCCAGCCGTCCTCGGCCGAGGCCCGGACCACGACCCCGGTACGGGCGTACCGCAGGGCGTTGTCCACCAGGTTGGCCAGCGCCCGCTCCAGCCGCGCCGGATCCCCGGCGGCCGGTACGGGAGCCCGCGCGTCCAGCCGTAGCGGAACCCGGGTCTCCGGGCGCCGCGCCACGTCCTCGGCGGCCAGCAGCGCGAGGTCCACCGGCTCGGTGCGCGGCGCGGGCCCGCCGTCGAGGCGGGCCAGCAGGAGCAGGTCGGCCGCGATGGCCTGCAGCCGCTCGGTATCGGCCAGCGCGGCCGCCACCGACTCCCGGTCGGGGTCCCGCAGCGCCACCTCCAGCCGGGACCGGACGGCCGCGAGGGGGTTGCGCAGCTCGTGCGAGGCGTCGGCGGTGAACTGCCGCTGCCGGGCGTGGCTGCGCTCCAGCCGGTCGAGCGTGTCGTTGACCGTCCGGGCCAGCTGCGCGATCTCGTCGGCGCCGCCCGGGTCCGGGACCCGCCGGTCCAGCTCGCTCCCGGTGACCGCCGCCAGCCCGGTGCGGATCGCGGTGACCGGGCGCAGCGCGTGGCCCGTCACCCACCAGGCCAGGGCCGCCGAGAAGACGATCAGCGGGGGCGCGCCGGCCAGCAGGCCGAGCGCGACGGCCCGGTTGGCGTCGTCGACGTCGCCGAGCACGGTCGCGGCGTAGACGGTGTGCGGGTCGTGCGCCCCCGGCGGGCCGGGCGCGTCCACGGCGACCACCACGCGCCGCTGTGCGCCGGGGCGCGCGGGCGGCAGGACGGCCGACCGCACGTCCTGGCCGGGCGCGGGGCTCAGCTCCGTCAGCTCCGGGGTGTCCTTCAGATCCCCGCTGGTGGCCACGACC
Organism: Streptomyces tatrensis; assembly: GCF_049310065.1. Classification (NCBI taxonomy): domain Bacteria; kingdom Bacillati; phylum Actinomycetota; class Actinomycetes; order Kitasatosporales; family Streptomycetaceae; genus Streptomyces; species Streptomyces tatrensis. The sequence continues at coordinate 5,772,791 of NZ_JBMDLB010000011.1, forward strand.
GTCCCGGCCGCGTTCCGTACGAGGACCAGGTCGACCCCGCCCTCGGGCGCGGGCAGCCGGCCCCCGGCCGGGAGGCTCCCGGTGTCGTACTGGGCGGCGACCTTGCGGGCGGCGAGCTCGGTGCGGCCGGTGGTGTTCTCGATGAGGTTGGCGCGCAGCAGGGTGTAGAGCCACAGCCCGCCGGCGGCCAGGACGGCCGCCATCGCGAGGGCGGCGGCCGCGGCGGCGCGGGTGCGCAGGCTGCCGAGGCGGCGGGGCCGCCGGGGCTTCGGCCCCGGCTCAGCCACCGTCCGGGGCCATCCGGTAGCCGGTGCCGTGCACGGTGAGGATCGAGCGGCGGCCGAAGGGGGCGTCGATCTTGCGGCGGAGCGAGGAGACGTAGACCTCGACGATGTTCGGGTCGATGCCGTGCGGGGTGTCCCAGACCTCGTCGAGGATGTCCTGCTTGGCGACGGCCCGGCCGGGCTGCTCCATCAGGCAGCCCAGGACGCCGAGCTCACGGGCGGTCAGCTCGATCTCGTGGGCGCCGCGGCGGCAACGGCGGCCGCGGGGATCGAGGACGAGGTCGCCGGCCTGCAGGACGCCGGTCCGGGCGGCGTCGCCGGCGGCGGCGGTGGCGCGGCGGGTGAGGGCGCGGAGGCGGGCGGCGAGGACGACGAAGGAGAACGGTTTCGTCAGGTAGTCGTCCGCGCCCGAGTCCAGGCCCTCGGCCTCGTCGTACTCGCCGTCCCTGGCGGTCAGCATCAGCACGGGCGTGGCTACGCCGTGGGAACGCATCCGGGTGCAGATCTCGTAGCCCGAGAGGCCGGGGAGCATCAGGTCGAGGAGGACCACGTCGTACGGGCCTCCCGTGAGGGCCAGGTCCAGGCCGCGGTGGCCGTCGTGGGCGAGGTCGATCCAGTGGCCGTCGGCGGAGAGGCCGCGCCGCAGTGAATCGGCGAGGCTGACTTCGTCTTCGACGACCAGGATCCGCATGCCCCAAGCCTCACATACCGGGCAACAGTCCTTCTTGACGCCGAGCTCGCACCGCTGCGCGGGCTTCACCCCGCTGCGCCGGACTCCGTCCGGCGGTGGCCGGCCGGACCGCTCGCCACCGCCGTCCCGGCGCGGGGCCCCGTGGGCGGGTGCGGCTGGGTCTGCCCTGCGGGGCGGAGTTCCCCTACCCGCCCTTCGCCCGTTCCCCGGGCGCTGCCCGGACCCGCGCCTCAAACGCCGGCGGGGCTGGGTATGCCCCGGGCTCTGCCCGGGCCCGGTCCTCAGGCGCCGGACGGCTGGATCGGTGCGTGCGGGCTGGATTGCCCGTAGGGCAATTTCAGCCCCGCCGGCGTTTGAGGCGCAGGGGTCCGGGGACGGGTCCCCGGCAGTGGTGGCGCGCGTGGAACGGGGGCATCCAGGCGGCCAAGGCTGCGAAACCAGCGGCGCGTATTGGCACTCCGCTTGACCGAGTGCTAATCCCCGGAATAGTCTCGCATCTGGCACTCGCCCCTGGTGAGTGCCAACACGGCGACAGGCAGATCCGGCACCCGCGACGACGGATCGACATGGTCGCCACCTCAGACAATTAACCCCGGATCTCCGAAGCGGAAGGTCAGATCGTGACGACCACCAGCTCCAAGGTTGCCATCAAGCCGCTCGAGGACCGCATTGTGGTCCAGCCGCTCGACGCCGAGCAGACCACGGCCTCTGGCCTGGTCATCCCGGACACCGCGAAGGAGAAGCCCCAGGAGGGCGTCGTCCTCGCCGTGGGTCCGGGTCGCTTCGAGGACGGCCAGCGTCTCCCGCTGGACGTCACCGTCGGCGACGTCGTCCTGTACTCCAAGTACGGCGGCACCGAAGTGAAGTACAACGGCGAGGAGTACCTCGTCCTCTCGGCCCGCGACGTGCTCGCGATCGTCGAGAAGTAATCACTTCTCCAGTTTTGCTTTGAGCTACGCCCCTGGTCACCCCTGCTGATGCCGGGCGGCGAGGGGCGTAGCTCGTTCTAGACAGGCGGTCGCGGTGAGCGGCCGGGGATAGCAACGAGAGGGCTGAACCGCTCCCATGCCGAAGATTCTCAAGTTTGACGAGGACGCCCGTCGCGCCCTTGAGCGTGGCGTCAACAAGCTTGCCGACACCGTGAAGGTGACGATCGGTCCCAAGGGCCGCAACGTCGTCATCGACAAGAAGTTCGGCGCTCCCACCATCACGAACGACGGTGTCACCATCGCGCGTGAGGTCGAGCTCGACGACCCGTACGAGAACCTTGGCGCGCAGCTCGTCAAGGAGGTCGCGACCAAGACCAACGACGTCGCGGGTGACGGCACCACCACCGCCACCGTCCTGGCGCAGGCGCTGGTCCGCGAGGGTCTGCGCAACGTCGCCGCGGGTGCTTCCCCGGCCGCCCTGAAGAAGGGCATCGACGCCGCGGTCAAGGCCGTGTCCGAGGAGCTCCTCGCGACCGCCCGTCCGATCGAGGACAAGTCCGACATCGCCGCCGTGGCCGCGCTCTCCGCGCAGGACCAGCAGGTCGGTGACCTCATCGCCGAGGCGATGGACAAGGTCGGCAAGGACGGTGTCATCACCGTCGAGGAGTCCAACGCCTTCGGCCTGGAGCTCGAGTTCACCGAGGGCATGGCCTTCGACAAGGGCTACCTGTCCCCGTACATGGTCTCCGACCAGGAGCGTATGGAGGCCATCCTCGATGACCCGTACATCCTGATCAACCAGGGCAAGATCTCCTCCATCCAGGACCTCCTGCCGCTGCTCGAGAAGGTCATCCAGGCCGGCGCCTCCAAGCCGCTCCTGATCATCGCCGAGGACGTCGAGGGCGAGGCGCTCTCCACCCTCGTCGTCAACAAGATCCGTGGCACCTTCAACGCCGTCGCCGTCAAGGCGCCCGGTTTCGGTGACCGCCGCAAGGCGATGCTGCAGGACATGGCCACCCTCACCGGTGCCACCGTCATCGCCGAGGAGGTCGGCCTCAAGCTCGACCAGGCCGGTCTGGACGTACTGGGCTCCGCCCGCCGCGTCACGATCTCCAAGGACAGCACCACCATCGTCGACGGTGGCGGCTCTTCCGACGAGGTCCTCGGCCGCGTCAACCAGATCAAGGCCGAGATCGAGTCCACCGACTCGGACTGGGACCGCGAGAAGCTGCAGGAGCGCCTGGCGAAGCTCGCCGGCGGCGTCTGCGTCATCAAGGTCGGCGCCGCCACCGAGGTGGAGCTCAAGGAGAAGAAGCACCGTCTCGAGGACGCCATCTCGGCGACCCGCGCCGCGGTCGAGGAGGGCATCGTCTCCGGCGGTGGCTCCGCTCTCGTCCACGCCGTGAAGGTGCTGGAAGGCAACCTCGGCCTGTCGGGCGACGAGGCCACCGGTGTCGCGGTCGTGCGCCGCGCCGCCGTCGAGCCGCTGCGCTGGATCGCGGAGAACGCCGGCCTCGAGGGCTACGTCATCACCGCGAAGGTCGCCGAGCTCGAGAAGGGCCAGGGCTTCAACGCCGCCACCGGCGAGTACGGCGACCTGGTCAAGGCCGGCGTCATCGACCCGGTCAAGGTCACCCGCTCCGCGCTGGAGAACGCCGCTTCCATCGCGTCGCTGCTGCTCACGACCGAGACCCTGGTCGTCGAGAAGCCGGCCGACGACGAGGGCGACGCCGGTCACGGCCACGGTGGCCACGGCCACAGCCACTGACCTCGCCAGTAAGCACGGCAAGTAAGCACGGCAAAGCCCCGGTCACCGCTGCCAAGCGGTGGTGACCGGGGCTTTCCCGTGTGCCGGGGCCGCAGGCACTGCGGTCGGTGGGTGGTGGGTGGCTACATCGCGCCCAGTTCCTTCATGAGGCGCATGGCGTCGTAGTGCCACCAGCCTTCCTTGAGCATGCCGTCCTCGCACCGGAAGACCGTCGTGCCGGTCATCGTGCAGGTCTTGCCGGTCGGGGCGATCCCCATGAACTCGCCCTTGTGGGTGCCGGTCCAGGTCCACAGGGTCGTGACGTAGTCGTCCTGTGCCATCTGGGCGTCGCGGGTGAAGCTGAAGTCGAAGGCGCCGCGCCACATCGTGACGTCCTCGCGGATGCCCTCGCGCCCGATCTTGTCCACGGGGTTGCTGATGTCGTGGTCGTGGTAGTCGGCCGCGACGATCTCGTCGGCGACGGACATGTCGCCCTTCGTCACGACCTCGTCGTACAGCCGGTTCACGAGCAGGGTGTTGAGGTGCTCGTCCCGTACGACGTCCAGGTTGGTGAACTTGGGCATCCCTTCGCAGAGGGCCACCATCTCCTGGAACATCCGGTCGGTCTCCGGGAGTTGAGAGTTCTTCATGGCGGCTTCGTACGACGGGAACTCGACGACGTCGACGTAGTGGGTCTTGGAGTCACGGTCCTGCGCGACACGGCTGGCGAGGACCGTACGCCTGCCCTGAGTCTGCTCCACGTAGCGGTCGAGGAGATCGTTGACCGCCTCGGGCTGGGTGGTTTCGTAATCGACTATCTGTACGAATGTCATGGCGTCTCCCGCGCTGGATGGGACACATTCAGTCTAGGGAGATTTCACCCATATGCCTCGTTTACCCACTGGTCACCGCGCGCGGCCTGGTCACTGGGGCCCGTACTTGCGCCCCGTACGCGAGGACATCCCGCCCAGCAGCCCCCGCGGGGTCAGCTTCACCACGCCCATCAGCGCCTTGTACCGCGGGTCCGGGATCGACACCGTCCTGCCCCGTGCCAGATCGGCCAGGGCCGCCGCCACCAGCTTGTCGGCGTCGAGCCACATCCAGCCGGGGATGTTGTCCGTGCCCATGCCGGCCCGCTCGTGGAACTCGGTCCGCACGAAGCCCGGGCACAGCGCCATCAGCCGTACGCCCGAGCCGGTCAGGTCCTTGGCCGCGCCCTGGGTGAACTGCACGACCCAGGCCTTGCTCGCCCCGTAGGTGCCGCGCGGCAGGAAGGCGGCCACCGAGGCCACGTTGATCACGCCGCCGCGCCCGCGCGAGCGCATCGGCTCCACGGCCGCCGAGGTCAGCCGCAGCACGGCCTCGATGTGGACCTTCAGCATGGTCAGCTCGTCGGCCATGGAGACTTCGAGGTAGCGGCCCTTGTTGCCGAAGCCCGCGTTGTTCACCAGCAGGTCGACCGGGTGCTTGCGGTCGGCGAGGCGCTCCTCGACCGCCGTGATGCCCTCCTCGGTGGAGAGGTCGGCGGCCAGCACCTCGGCCTCGATCCCGTGCCGGTCGTGCAGCTCGGTGGCCTGCTCGCCGAGTCGCTTCGTGTCCCGGGCCACCAGGACGAGGTTGTGCCCCTGGGCGGCGAGCCGCCGGGCGAAGGCGGCGCCGATGCCCGCCGTGGCTCCCGTAATCAACGCAGTCGTCATAGGCGCAACCTAGTCGCCCTGCTTCCCGTACTTCTCCACGTGGGCCAGTGCCTTGTCCCGGGCCTCCGGCTCCAGCGCGTCACCGGCCGCCAGCGTGCGCGGCAGCAGCTCCCGCTCGGTGGTGAAGGCGCGGAACCAGAACTCCACCGTCACCTCGTGGTCCGGGCGGTGCACGATCTCGATGGTGTCGCCCGGGGAGACCGATCCCTCCCGCAGGACCCGCAGGTAGGCGCCCGGCCGGGCCTCCTGGGTGAACCGCTTCACCCAGGCCTTCTCGCCGAGCATCCCCTGGAAGGTCCGGCACGGGATGCGGGCCGAGGCCACCTCCAGGAGCAGGTCGGGGCCGACCCGCCAGCGCTCGCCGAGCAGCGCGCCGTTCACGTCGAGGCCGGAGGTGGTGAAGTTCTCGCCGAAGATCCCGCCGGGCAGTTCGCGGCCGAGCTCGCCCTCCCACCACTCCAGGTCCTCGCGGGCGTACGCGTACACGGCCTGGTGGTCCCCGCCGTGATGGCGCAGATGGCAGACGTCGTCCCCCTCCACGCCGCTCGCGCCGACCCCCTTGGGGCCGGGCGCGAAGACCCGTACGGGTCCCGGCACCGGAATCTTGCCGTGACCGGTCAGGCCGTCGGGGGCGTCGGTGTAGTCGACGGCCGTCGCGCGGCCCAGGTTCACGGAGATCAGATGCATGGCTCCACGCTAGCCGAACGGCCTCAAAGCGTCCGGGGATTATTCGCGCCCGCATCAAAGCACCCCTTATGCTCGAAGGGTGATCGAGGCACGCCATCTCCGAGTTCTGCGCGCTGTCGCCGGAACCGGGTCCTTCTCCGCCGCCGCCCGCGAGCTCGGCTGCACCCAGCCGGCCGTCTCCCAGCAGATGAAGGCGCTGGAGCAGTCCGCCGGCACCCCGCTGCTGATCCGCACCGGGCGCGAAATGCGCCTCACCCAGGCCGGTGAGGCGCTGGTCCGGCATGCCGCCGGGATCCTCGCCGGGCTGACGGCCGCCGAGGAGGAGGTCGCGGCCATCGCCGGGCTGCGCGCCGGCCGGGTCCGGCTGGTCTCCTTCCCCAGCGGCAGTTCCACGCTGGTGCCGACCGCGCTCGCGGCGATGCGCGCCGAGCATCCGGGGACCCGGATCTCGCTGGTCGAGGCGGAGCCGCCGCGCTCGGTGGAGATGCTGCGCGAGGGCGACTGCGATCTCGCGCTGGCCTTCCGCTACGGCGGGGCCTCCGGATCGGCGGCCGAATGGGAGGACCTCGTGGTCCGGCCGCTGCTGACCGACCGGCTCGTCGGGCTGGTGCCCGAGGGGCACCGGCTCGCGGGCGCGGAGCGGGTGGGCATGGCGGAGCTGGCCGACGAGCCCTGGATCGCGGGCTGTCCGCGCTGCCGCCGCCATCTGGTCGAAGTCTGCGAAGCCGCCGGCTTCACCCCGCGCATCGACTTCGCCACCGACGACTACCCGGCCGTGGTCGGCCTGGTCGGGGCCGGGCTCGGGGTCGCGGTGCTGCCGGAGCTCGCGGTGGAGTCCGTACGGGCTAAGGGAGTGAGCACCCTCGTCGTGGAACCGGCCGTCGAGCGGGAGGTCGTCGCGCTGACCCTGCCCGACCTGGCCCGGGTCCCGGCGGTGGCCGCGACCCTGGCCCAGCTGGAGCGGGCAGCCCGGCGCTGACGGCCCGGCGCCGACGGTCCGACACCGACGGTCCGACACCGGTGGTCCGACACCGGTGGTCCGACACCGGTGGTCCGGCGCCGACGGTCCGGCGCCGACGGTCCGACAACGGCAGCCCGGCGCTGACGGTCAGGCCATCCGGCCCATCGGCGCCGGACCCCCGGCCCCCGGACGGGGCCGCCACGCGAAGGACCGTACGGCGGTACGGCCGGTCGGGTGACGGCCCGGTCCGGTACGCGGCACACCCGGGCGTGCCGGTGCTGTGTGCCGACTCAGAGAAACGTTCCTTCGGTCGTTTCGTGTGAAGCCCGCTCAGTGCGGAGCGATCGGCGTGCTCGGTCCGATCGCGCTCGTCGCCGGGATCAGGCGATGGCGTGCGCGGCCCATCAGTTCTTCGCGTTCGTCCTCGGTGAGGCCGCCCCACACCCCGTAGGGCTCGCGGACGGCGAGTGCGTGCGCGGCGCATTCAGAACGCACCGGGCATCGCATGCAGACCTCTTTAGCCGAGGTCTCGCGCGCGCTCCTGGCCGCGCCCCGCTCGCCTTCCGGGTGGAAGAAGAGGGAGCTGTCGACCCCGCGGCAGGCAGCCAGCAGCTGCCAGTCCCAGAGGTCGGCGTTCGGTCCGGGGAGGCGGGAGAAATCTGCCATTGGTAGTCCTCTTGGTGCCGGTACTGAGGCGGATACGGTCCATGTCTCCACACCTACTGTCGTAGTAGATGTAAATATGACTCATTGGGAATCTAGCCTCAGACATGCGCCAAACGGAAGGAAAGCCGCCAAATAGGGCATACCGTCATCTGGAGGACACGCGGTGAGTGGCTCCTGCCTCGTGTTCGCTTCCTCACGTAGAGTGCCGAAGGTGTCCGTCCGACCCGTAACTCTTTCGAGTGACCATCGTTGAGAGTGCGAAGGCGGTTGAACCAAGAAGTTCTCGGACAGGTGTCCGGGAGCATCGACCGCACAGGTGACGATACGTACCAGCCTGGAGGCTCAAGGTGACGCGCATCAGCAGCTGCGGAGGGCGGTCATGACATCCGTCCTCGTCTGCGACGACTCCCCGCTTGCCCGAGAGGCGCTCCGTCGCGCGGTTGCCACCGTGCCCGGCGTCGAGCGTGTGACGACGGCTGCCAACGGCGAGGAAGTCCTCCGCCGCTGGGGTGCCGACCGTTCCGACCTGATTCTGATGGATGTACGGATGCCCGGGCTCGGCGGTGTGGAGACGGTTCGCCGGCTGCTCTCGGCCGACCCCGGCGCCCGCATCATCATGCTGACGGTCGCCGAGGACCTGGACGGCGTGGCCCTCGCGGTCGCCGCCGGCGCCCGGGGCTATCTGCACAAGGACGCCTCGCGCGCCGAACTGCGGGCCACGGTCACCCAGGCCCTCGCGGACCCGACCTGGAGGCTGGCCCCCCGCCGGCTCCGCTCGGCCGAGATGGGCGCCGCGCCCACGCTCACCGCGCGCGAGATCCAGGTGCTGGAGGGCATGAGCCACGGCCGGTCCAACGCGGAGATCGGGCGCGAGCTCTTCCTCTCCGAGGACACGGTCAAGACGCACGCCCGCCGGCTGTTCAAGAAGCTGGGTGCGTCCGACCGGGCGCACGCCGTGGCGCTCGGGTTCCGCTGGGGCCTGGTCCGCTGACCGCGCGACCGCCGGCCCTCACCGGCCGGCGGTGCCGCGGGCGGGCCGCCCCGCCCGGCTCCCCGGATCCCGTGGTCCCGACCGCCCTCCGGAATCTCCCGCCGTCCGATCCGCCGCACCCTGGTGCGCACCGGAGATTGACGGTGCACAATCCGGGGGACGTGTCGCTTCGGGCGCGATGCCGCATGCTTGAGGGTGTGGCGCATCCTGGAGATGTCGCCGCGGGGACGATTCGGCCGAGCGGGAGGGGAGGGGCCAGAGCATGAGTTCCGGTGCACCCACCCCGCACAACCCGTCGACGCATAACGCTTCGACGTACAACACGGGCCGCGGTGCCGCGAATGCCCCGGCGCCAAGGCACCATGGATTGATGCGCGACGACGAGGCCCCGGGGTCACCCGCGACCACAGGCGGCAGCGGCGCCTCCCGAAGCAGTGCCTCCAGAAACAGCGACGCCTCCCGGAACAGCGGCGACGGTACCGTCAGCGCGCTCGTACGCCGTGCGGTGGAAGGCGACGAGCAGGCCACCCACGATCTGCTCGCCTTCGTGCACCCCCTCGCCATCCGCTACTGCCGCTCCCGCCTGTCGCGACTTCCGGGTGACGCTCGTCACTTCGTGGAGGACCTGGCGCAGGAGGTCTGCGTCGCCGTGCTGATGGCCCTGCCGCGCTACCGCGACACCGGGCGCCCCTTCGAGGCCTTCGTCTTCGCCATCGCCGCGCACAAGGTCGCCGATCTCCAGCGGGCCGCCATGCGCCATCCGGGCAGTACCGCCGTGCCCTCCGACGAGATGCCGGAACGGCCCGACGACTCCCTGGGTCCTGAAGAGCGCGCGCTGCTGAGCAGTGACGCCGCCTGGGCCAAGAAGCTGCTCGCCAACCTTCCGGAGAACCAGCGCGAGCTCCTCGTCCTGCGCGTGGCCGTCGGGCTGACCGCCGAAGAGACCGGGCAGATGCTCGGAATGTCCCCCGGGGCGGTGCGCGTCGCCCAGCACCGGGCGCTGAGCCGGCTCCGTGCGCTCGCCGAGCAGTAGGCCGTACGGGGTTTTTCCCGTAGGAAGCTACGAACATTGCCCTTGATCTTGGTCGTGGAATGAGACGCGTCGGGATCCCGTTAGCATGGACATCCGCGCTGAGCAAGACCATCTTGGAAGGTGTCATGACTGTGAACGCCGACGGAGTGCCCGACAAATTCGCCACGCTCGGCCTCACTTATGACGATGTGCTGCTGCTCCCGGGGTCCTCGGACATGTCCCCGGACGCGATCGACACGTCCTCGCTCATCTCCCGCAACGTCCGTGTGAACGTCCCGCTGCTCTCCGCGGCCATGGACAAGGTCACCGAGGCCCGGATGGCCATCGCGATGGCCCGCCAGGGCGGCGTCGGCGTCCTGCACCGCAACCTCTCCATCGCCGACCAGGCCAACCAGGTCGACCTGGTCAAGCGCTCCGAGTCCGGCATGGTCACCGACCCGATCACGGTGCACCCCGACGCGACCCTGCGCGAGGCCGACGAGCTCTGCGCCAAGTTCCGGATCTCCGGCGTCCCGGTCACCGACCCGGCGGGCAAGCTGCTCGGCATCGTCACCAACCGCGACATGGCCTTCGAGTCGGACCGCAGCCGCCAGGTGCGCGAGGTCATGACCCCGATGCCGCTGGTCACGGGCAAGGTGGGCATCTCCGGCGTGGACGCCATGGAGCTGCTGCGCCGCCACAAGATCGAGAAGCTGCCGCTCGTCGACGAGGCCGGCCTCCTCAAGGGCCTCATCACGGTCAAGGACTTCGTCAAGGCCGAGAAGTACCCGAACGCCGCCAAGGACAAGGACGGCCGGCTGCTCGTCGGCGCGGCCGTCGGTGTCGCGGGCGACGCGTACGAGCGCGCCCAGGCCCTGATCGAGGCGGGCGCCGACTTCATCGTCGTCGACACCGCCCACGGTCACTCCCGACTGGTCGGCGACATGGTCTCCAAGATCAAGTCGAACTCGACGGTCGACGTCATCGGCGGCAACATCGCCACCCGCGACGGCGCCCAGGCCCTCATCGACGCCGGCTGCGACGGCATCAAGGTCGGCGTCGGCCCCGGCTCCATCTGCACCACCCGCGTCGTCGCCGGCATCGGCGTCCCGCAGGTCACCGCGATCTACGAGGCCGCGCTCGCCGCCAAGGCGGCCGGTGTGCCGGTCATCGGCGACGGCGGCCTGCAGTACTCGGGCGACATCGCGAAGGCGCTCGTCGCCGGCGCCGACACCGTGATGCTCGGCTCCCTGCTCGCGGGCTGCGAGGAGTCCCCGGGCGAGCTGCTCTTCATCAACGGCAAGCAGTTCAAGTCGTACCGCGGCATGGGCTCGCTCGGCGCGATGCAGTCCCGCGGCGACCGCAAGTCCTTCTCCAAGGACCGCTACTTCCAGGAGGGCGTGGGCGGCGACGACAAGCTCATCCCCGAGGGCATCGAGGGTCAGGTCCCGTACCGCGGCCCGCTCTCCGCGGTCGTGCACCAGCTCGTCGGCGGCCTGCGCCAGTCGATGTTCTACGTCGGCGGCCGCACGGTGCCGGAGCTCCAGGACCGGGGCCGGTTCGTCCGGATCACCTCGGCGGGGCTCAAGGAGAGCCACCCGCACGACATCCAGATGACGGTCGAGGCTCCGAACTACAGCCGCAAGGGCTGATCGCAGCAGCACCTAGGCACCATGGGAGGGGCGGGCCCGCACGGGTCCGCCCCTCCGGCGTGCCCGGTGCGTGCGTCCGTACAGCGGTCACCGGAACGCGGCGCGCCGGGGTTCGGGGATACTGGACGGGCAGACCCACAGGAAAGGCCACCACACGTGACTGAGATCGAGATCGGGCGCGGCAAGCGCGGCCGCAGGGCGTACGCGTTCGATGACATCGCCATCGTCCCCAGCCGCCGTACCCGGGACCCGAAGGAGGTCTCGATCGCCTGGCAGATCGACGCCTACCGCTTCGAGCTCCCGTTCCTGGCCGCCCCCATGGACTCGGTCGTCTCCCCGCAGACCGCCATCCGCATCGGCGAGCTCGGCGGCCTCGGCGTGCTGAACCTCGAAGGCCTGTGGACCCGGTACGAGGACCCGCAGCCGCTGCTCGACGAGATCGCGGAGCTGGACGAGGAGTCCGCCACCCGCCGTCTCCAGGAGATCTACTCCGCCCCCATCCAGGCGGACCTGATCCGCCAGCGGATCAAGGAGGTGCGCGACTCCGGCGTCGTCACCGCCGCCGCGCTCTCCCCGCAGCGCACGGCCGAGTTCTCCAAGGCCGTCGTCGACGCGGGCGTGGACATCTTCGTGATCCGCGGCACCACCGTGTCGGCGGAGCACGTCTCCGGCGCCGCCGAACCGCTGAACCTGAAGCAGTTCATCTACGAGCTCGACGTCCCGGTCATCGTGGGCGGCTGCGCCACCTACACCGCGGCCCTGCACCTGATGCGCACCGGCGCGGCCGGTGTCCTGGTCGGCTTCGGCGGCGGCGCCGCGCACACCACGCGCAACGTGCTGGGCATCCAGGTCCCGATGGCCACCGCCGTCGCCGACGTGGCCGCGGCACGCCGCGACTACATGGACGAGTCCGGCGGCCGCTACGTGCACGTCATCGCCGACGGCGGCGTGGGCTGGTCCGGCGACATCCCCAAGGCCGTCGCCTGCGGCGCCGACGCCGTGATGATGGGCTCCCCGCTGGCCCGTGCCACGGACGCGCCCGGCAGGGGCTTCCACTGGGGCATGGAGGCCGTCCACGAGGACGTGCCGCGCGGCAAGAAGGTCGACCTCGGCACGGTCGGCACCACCGAGGAGATCCTCACCGGCCCGTCGCACTCCCCGGACGGCTCGATGAACATCTTCGGCGCGCTGCGCCGCTCGATGGCCACCACCGGCTACAGCGAGCTCAAGGAGTTCCAGCGGGTCGAGGTCACCATCGCGGACTCGCAGCACAGCCGCTGACGCCCGTCCGCACCGCATGTGCCGGAGGCCCGGCTCCCCTTCGGGGGAGCCGGGCCTCCGGCGTCGTTCGGGGTGGTGTTACTGGGAGCGTTTGAAGGCGCGCATGTTGAGCAGGGTGCGCACCGTCGGGATCACGCAGAGGGCAGCGAGGGCGGCGAAGCAGCCGGTGGTGGTCCAGTCGGCCCCGGCGGGTCCCGGGGACTGGAGCTCCCCCTGGAGGAAGGCCAGCGCTATGAGGGTCGTGAGCAGCGAGAGCATCACCCAGATCCCGATGTGGGGAGCCAGCGCGGAGAGCGTGACCCGCTTCCCGGCCGGCCGGGGGATCTGCTCCGGGGTGCGGGCGGGCAGCCGCACCACCGCAGCTGCGGGCACGCTCGTGTCCAGCGGGGCCAGGTCGGCCTCGGTGATATCGAAGAGGGTGGGTTCGACGGCGAAGGTGAAGCCGTCGGCGCCGACGAGGCGGCGCCCGCCATCCGCGTGGATCTGCAGCAGCACGCAGTCCTCGTAGCGGATCGTGAGCCTGGTGTCCGGGGTGACCAGGCTGATGGCGTCCTCGGCGACCATCAGCACGGTGAGTCCGTCGCCGCGCATCGGGAAGCGGCGGCCATCGGCGAGGTCCGTGGAATCCTGCGGCGCGAGGGTCAGGCCCGCCCACTCCACGCCCCGACCGGGCACCTGCATCAGGGCGTCCGCCCACACCGCCTCGGCGACCTGCCGCAGGTCCTCGACGGTGACGGCCTCGATCTCGGCCCTGGCCTCCTGGTCCGTCAGGGGCGGGTGGCCCAGGAGGATGTCGCGGGCGCGGTCGGGCAGCAGGGCGGCCGCGGCATCCGGCAGGCCGAACCGGGAGAGCGCGGTGGCACGTATGGAGTCCAGGTCGGCCTGGGCGATCCGGCCGGCCCGGAGGGCGGCGAGGACGTCGACGAAACCGCCGACGGCCGCGTCCTGCTTCTCGGGCAGCGCGTCGGCGACGGCGGTGAGTGTCGCGAACTCGCCGTCGCGCACGGAGTAGTCGGCGGCCGCCGTGTACGAGTAGCCCCCCTTCTGCCGCAGGGACCGGAACAGCTCCTTGCCGAGCACCTCGGCGAAGAGCGAGGCCGCGGTCGAGCGCCGTACGACGGAGGTCAGGACGACCGCGCCGTCCTCGCCGGGAAAGTAGGCCGGGGTCAGCGGCAGCGCCGAGGTGGCGGCGGGGGCCGGGCGGGCGGTGCCGGAGGGCAGGGTGAGGTCCAGCCCCTCGGGCACCGTGTTGCTGGTGATCCACAGGACGGCGTTCTCGCGGGTGAACCACTCCTCGGCCCAGTCGCGCACGGCCTCCCGGGTCAGTCCGGGCAGGCCGGCTTCCGTGTAGCTCTGCAGACCGTACGACCCGGCGCCGTAGCGCCACAGGGCCGACTGGTGGCCGACTCCGCGGCTGCGGCCGGCGGCTTCGGTGCGCAGGATCTCCTTCTCGGTCTCCAGCCGTTCCATGGGCAGGTCGCGGAGGGCGGCGCAGACGCCGTTCAGGTACTCGACCACGTCCGCCGGGGTGCCGGTCACGTGGAAGTGGGTGTGGGCGGCGGCGGTGGCGCCGTTGTAGTGCAGGTCACCCAGGCCGTGCCGGTACAGGGCGAGGTGCTCCACGAGGTGGGTGATCCCACCGGTCGCGAGGGTCTCGTCGGCGCGGCCGACGCGGAAGAACAGGCCGGCGGTGACCGGGCCGGGACGGTGGGCGAGGACGGTGCGCACGCCGTCCACGGAGGTTTCGGTGATCATGGTGCTCCTCAGCCCTTCGGCAGGGCGAGCTTGCGGTGTCGGGCGAACTCGGCGACCGGGTCGCTGTCGACGTACTCCCACGGGAAGGCGCTCATCCGGTTGCCGAGGGCGCGGAAGTGCGGTGCGGCGTCGTCCCAGCGGCCCGCGAGCGAGTGCAGGGCGGCGAAGACGCTGTGGCACTCGATGGCGTGATGGCGCTCGGCGTCGAAGTCCGGGTGCAGGACGGAGTCGGCGGCGGCCCGGGTCAGCGCGGTGCGCTGCGCGGGGTCCTCCACGTACTCTTCGGCCTCGTCGTGGTCCATCCCGATGAACTCCAGCCAGCGCTCCAGCTGGACGACGGCGCCGAGGACGGCGGCGGGGGAACCGGGCCGGGCGGATTCCGCGCAGGCGTCGGCGAACCCCTGCGCGGCCTCCCACGTGCCGCCCCACTTGGGGCAGAGCCGCTGGAGCAGCTGGAACTGCCCGCCGAAATGGCCGGGGTGGTGCTCGGTGAGCCGGTCGTAGCGGCGGCGGGCCTCGCTCAGGCCGAGTTCGAGGCCGCGCGCGGTCTTCAGCCTGAGGTACCAGGCGAGGGCGTATTCGGGATGCCCGGCGCAGACCGCGATGAGCAGGCCCTCGGCGAGCCGCAGCTGCTCATGGAACCGCTGCATCCGGCCGGCCGGCACGAACCGCGCTTCGTCGCCGGTCCGGATCTGCCAGCCCATGGTGATGAGCCGGTCGGCGTACAGGGTCCGGGCCAGGGGATCGCGCGGAAGTCGCTCGGCGGTGAGCCGCAGGAACTTCTCGCTCCCCGGGGTCTCGGCGACGACCCGGGCGGCCAGGGTGCGGTCGTCCTCGTCGGGGAGCGCCTCGAAGGCGGCGGCGAGGGAGTCCCAGTCCCCGGCCAGCGCGGCCGCGCGCAGCGGTGCGAGGGCCGGGATGGCGCGTGTGGGATCGAGGAGGGGCCGTTCGGGCGGCGAGGTGACGGACACGGGCGGATCATATGATCGTTTCGCTGCGTTGCGAAAGGGAATTCTGATCTCGTTTCGGCTCCGTGTCGCACCGAATTCTTGCTGCTCAGAGGCGCATTCGGGGTGAAGTCGGCAGAATTGCAGCACACGGTCGACGGCCCCGGAGTCCTGGTGGATTCCGGGGCCGGTCGCGCGTGGAGAGCCGAGGGGTCAGGCGGCCTTGCGGGCCGACTGGAAGGCGGTGTAGCCGCCGAGGGCGAGGAAGAGGTACGTCATCGGGCCCGAGGCTTCCTTCCAGGCGTCGACGAGCAGGGAGGTGCCGAGGTCGAGCACGTCGAGGGTGCTCACGCCGAGCTCGTCCGCACCGATCATGGCGATGCCGAGGATCTGGCCCGCGAACACGGCGGCCAGCGAGAGCAGGGCGCTGAGCACCGGCAGGAGGGGGTTGGCCCCGCCGAGCTTGCCGGCGGCGAAGCCGACAGCGGCGCCGACGGCGACGGCCGCGAAGCCGATCTGGTACTCGGTCAGGCCGATGATCGTGCCGTAGACGCCGGCGGTGACCAGAGCGGCGCCCACGGCCGCGGCGATCCCGAGACCCACGTTGGCGGGGCGCGCCGGGGCCGGGGCCTGGGCCTGGAGGAAGTCGGCGCCGGACGGGCCCGGGTAAGGGGCCGGGGCGGCGGCTTCGGGTGCGGGCGACGCGGGAGTGGTGGAGTCGGGCGTGGGCGACGGGAACTGCTGGCTCATGGAGAAATCCCCCCCAGGGATTTTGGGCACACGGGGCCCGCACGGCTGACGTGGGGGGTGTATGCGCGAGATAAGTCGCCGCAGGCTAGCAGCAGCCTGCGACATCCGTGGAGAGGTTTCGGCGGGGCGGTCGCGCGGCCTAGAGGCGGTGTGCGGCGCCCGCCGGGCTGGCGCCGCGGGTGTCCAGCAGCAACTGGGCCTTGACCGCCAGGCCTTGCAGGTCGTAGGTGCGGTGGTGCTGGAGCAGGATCGTCAGATCGGCGTTGGCGGCGGCCTCGTACAGCGACTCGGCGCGGGGGACGGGCTGGTCCCTGACGCGCCATCCGGCGATGTACGGGTCGTGGTAGCTGATCAGCGCACCGAGGTCGAGGAGGCGGCTGGCGATCTCGCGCGCCGGGGACCCCTCCTGGTCGGCGAGGTCCGGCTTGTAGGTGACGCCCAGGAGGAGGACGCGGGCGCCGCGCGCGGACTTGCCGTGCTCGTTGAGCAGGGTGGCGCTGCGCTGGATGACGTACTGCGGCATCCGGTCGTTGATCTCCTGCGCCAGACCGACCATGCGCAGCGGGTGACCCGGGGTGCGGGTGGTGTGGGGGAGGTAGTTGGGGTCGAGGGGGACTCCGTGGCCGCCGACTCCGGGGCCGGGGCGGAAGGCCTGGAACCCGTACGGCTTGGTCTCGGCGCAGCGGATGACGTCCCACAGGTCCACGCCCAGGTCGTGGCAGAGCACGGCCATCTCGTTCATGAGGGCGATGTTGACGTGCCGGTAGTTCGTTTCGAGGAGCTGGACCGTTTCGGCCTCGCGCAGGCCGCGGGCGCGGACCACCTTCTCGGTGAGGCGGGCGTAGAAGGCGTGCGCCGACTCGGTGCAGGCGGGGGTGAGGCCGCCGATGACCTTGGGGGTGTTGGAGATGCCGTGCGTGCGGTTGCCGGGGTCGAGGCGGCTGGGGGAGTAGGCCAGGTGGAAGTCCCGGCCGGCGCGCAGGCGGGAGCCCGATTCGAGGATCGGGCGCAGATAGTCCTCGGTGACGCCCGGGTGGGCCGCCGATTCGAGGATGACGGTGGTGTGCGGGCGCAGCCGGGCGGCGAGCGTGCGGCCCGCCTCGCCGACCGCGGACAGGTCGAGTGCGCGGTCGGCGCCGAGCTGGGTGGGGGCGCAGATGACGGCCGTGCGGACCCGGCCCAGTTCGGCGGGGTTGGTGGTGACCCGGAAGCCGGCCGCCGACATGCGGCGGATCTCGGCGGCGGTGAGGGTGGAGTCCGTCGCCGGACCGCTGTCGTAGCCGACCGTCTCGATCCCGGCGGCCACGGCTGCCTGGGCGAGCGGGAGGCCGAGATGGCCGAGTCCGATGACGGCGAGATCTGCGGGCATGGGGGTGCCGTCCCTTCCCTTCCCTGACATGCATGAGGGGGCGGTGCGCGCAAGTCCTGTGGAGGAGGAAATCTGGCGCAATGTCAGACTAGGCGTATATATGACAGATATGTCGTATTCAGGGGTCTTGGTCGCCTCCGTGTTATCCACAGGCGGTGGCTGATGTGGATGCGGCCGGACAGAATCATGAACGGGCGATGTGAGCGGGATCACCCATAACCGGTGGGATGACCGCACAGGACGGACGGGGCGACCCGCGTCAACGGGAGGCAGGCAGCCGTGAGGACTGGGACAGGGGCAGGGACGGGCGCAGCGGCAGGTGCGGGGTCGGGGATGGGGATGGGCGCGGGGATGGGGGGAGGCGGTGGGCGGGCCTCGCTGGGGCCCGTGCAGCGGGCCGAGGCGCTCGCAGGGATGGCCGAGCGGGAGCTCGACGTGCTGGTGGTCGGCGCCGGTGTGGTGGGCGCCGGTACCGCCCTCGACGCCGTGACCAGAGGCCTGGCGACCGGGCTGGTGGAGGCCCGGGACTGGGCTTCGGGTACGTCCAGCCGGTCCAGCAAGCTCATCCACGGCGGGCTCAGATACCTGGAGATGCTCGACTTCGCCCTGGTGCGGGAGGCGCTCAAGGAGCGCGGCCTGCTGCTGGGGCGGCTCGCCCCGCACCTGGTGAAGCCGGTGCCGTTCCTCTACCCCTTGCAGCACAAGGGGTGGGAGCGGTTCTATGCCGGTTCGGGCGTCGCGCTGTACGACGCCATGTCGCTCTCCAGCGGCCACGGGCGCGGTCTGCCGACGCACCGGCACCTCTCGCGCAAGCGCGCCCTGCGGATCGCGCCGGCGCTGCGCAAGGACGCGCTGGTGGGCGCCCTGCAGTACTACGACGCCCAGATGGACGACGCCCGATACGTGGCGACCCTGGTCCGGACGGCCGCCGCGTACGGGGCGCAGTGCGCCAACCGGGCGAGGGTCATCGGCTTCCTCCGGGAGGGCGAGCGGGTCGTCGGGGCGCGGGTGCAGGACGTGGAGGGCGGCGGGGAGTACGAGATCCGGGCGAAGCAGATCGTGAACGCCACGGGGGTGTGGACGGACGACACCCAGGCGCTGATCGGGGAGCGCGGGCAGTTCCACGTGCGGGCTTCGAAGGGCATCCACCTCGTCGTCCCCAAGGACCGGATCCACTCCTCGACCGGGCTGATCCTGCGGACCGAGAAGTCGGTGCTCTTCGTCATCCCGTGGGGCCGGCACTGGATCGTGGGCACCACGGACACCGACTGGGACCTGGACAAGGCGCACCCGGCGGCTTCGAGCGCGGACATCGACTACCTGCTGGAGCACGTGAACTCGGTGCTGGCGGTCCCGCTCACCCGGGACGACGTCCAGGGGGTCTACGCCGGCCTGAGGCCGCTGCTGGCCGGGGAGTCGGACGCGACGAGCAAGCTCTCGCGCGAGCACACGGTGGCGCACCCGGTGCCGGGGCTGGTGGTGGTCGCCGGCGGCAAGTACACGACGTACCGGGTGATGGCCAAGGACGCGGTGGACGAGGCGGTGCACGGGCTGGACCAGCGGGTCGCGCCCTGCGTGACGGAGGACGTGCCGCTGGTCGGGGCCGAGGGGTACCGGGCCCTGTGGAACGGCCGGGCGCGGATCGCCGCGCGGACGGGGCTCCATGTGGTGCGGGTGGAGCACCTCTTGAACCGGTACGGCTCGCTGACGGAGGAACTGCTGGCACTGATCGCGCAGGATCCCACCCTCGGGGAGCCGCTGACGGGCGCCGACGACTACCTCCGCGCCGAAGTGGTCTACGCGGCCTCGCACGAGGGGGCGCGGCACCTGGACGACGTGCTGACCAGGCGGACGCGGATCTCGATCGAGACCTTCGACCGGGGGACGCGATCGGCGCGCGAGTGCGCGGAGTTGATGGCTCCGGTCCTGGGCTGGGACGAGCAGCAGATCGAGAAGGAAGTGGAGCACTACGAGAAAAGGGTGCAGGCTGAACGGGAATCGCAGCGCCAGCCGGACGATCAGACGGCGGACGCGGCGAGGCTGGGGGCGCCGGACATCGTCCCGTTGTAACTCTGGGATGTCGCGGGCGGAACCGCGGACCCGGGGCTCCCGTCCGTTGCGGAGTAAGGGACAATGAGGGTTCTGCCGGGGCGGGTTACCGGGCACCCCGGCCGCTGCCAGGGCAACCGGAGCAGGCGGCACGAACGCAGAGGGGACGCATGTCGAAGCCGGAGCACACCGAGTCGCCGGAGCCGTCTGTCGGGACGGGATCGCCGGTGCCTCCGGCGACACCCCCGACGGACCCGAAGTCTCCTGCCGAGACGCCTGCGGCGGGAGCCGCGAAGGCCGCGCCCGCGGGTGCGAAGCGTGCTGTGGCGCGGGCTGCGAAGGCCGGCGGCGGTTCGGCCGCGGGCACCGCAGGCCCGGCCGACGCTGACAGCGGAGCCGGAGCCGACGCCGAATCCGGTGTGGGCGGGGCTCCTGAGGCCGCTGCGGGGGTGGCCGGCCCGGAGGACGCGAAGCCCGCGGCTTCCGCGGCGGAGCCGGAGCCGCGGAAGGCGGCTGCTGCGAAGCCTGCCGGGGCGGAGGCTGAGCCCGAGGACGCGAAGCCTGCGGGTGCCGGGTCCGCGGGTGCGAAGGCCTCCGGTGTGGTTGTTGAGCCCGAGGATGCGAAGCCTGCTGGTGTGGGTGCCGGGTCCGAGGGTGCGAAGCCTGCCGGGGTGAAGGGTGAGCCTGAGGACGCGAAGCCTGCTGGTGTGGGTGCCGCGTCCCAGGACGCGAAGCCTGCCGGGGTGGAGGCTGGGCCCGAGGATGCGAAGCCTGCCGGGGTGGAGGCTGGGCCCGAGGATGCGAAGCCTGCCGGGGTGGAGGCTGGGCCCGAGGATGCGAAGCCTCTCGGTGTGAAGGCCGAGTTGCGGAAGGCTGCCGTTGTGCGGGCGGACGGTGGGGGCGAGGATGCCAAGCCCGTCGCCGTGAGCAAGGCCGACGAGGTGGCCGCCGCCGTCAAGGCCGCCGCCGCCAAGGCGGGATCGGGCGCCCAGGACGAGGGCCGGCTGCTCGCGGGCCGGTACCGGCTCAGTGACATCCTCGGCAAGGGCGGCATGGGCACCGTCTGGCGCGCCCAGGACGAGACCCTCGGCCGGACCGTCGCCGTCAAGGAACTCCGCTTCGGCAGCGGCGTCGACGACGACGAGAAGCGCCGCCTCATCACCCGCACCCTCCGCGAGGCGAAGGCCATCGCCCGGATCCGCAGCGGCGGTGCGGTGACCGTCTACGACGTCGTCGACGAAGACGGCCGGCCGTGGATCGTCATGGAGCTCATCGAGGGCCCCTCGCTCGCGGAGTTCATCCGCGAGAGCGGCCCGCTCACCCCCCGCCGCGCCGCCGAAGTCGGCCTCGCCGTGCTCGACGTACTGCGGGCCGCCCACCGCCAGGGCATCCTGCACCGGGACGTGAAGCCCTCCAACGTGCTCCTCGCCGACCACGGCAACGGCCGCGTGATCCTCACCGACTTCGGCATCGCCCAGGTCGAGGGCGACCCCTCCGTCACCTCCACCGGCATGCTCGTCGGCGCGCCCTCGTACATCTCGCCCGAGCGGGCCCGCGGCCAGCGGCCCGGCCCGCCGGCGGACATGTGGTCGCTCGGCGGCCTGCTGTACGCCGCGGTCGAGGGGGTTCCCCCGTACGACAAGGGGTCGGCGCTCGCGACGCTCACCGCCGTGATGACGGAGCCCGTCGAACCGCCCAAGAACGCCGGTCCGCTGACCGAGGTCATCTACGGACTCCTCGTCAAGGACCCCGCCCACCGGCTCGACGACGACCGCGCGCGGGCGCTGCTGACCGCCGTGATCGAAGCGCCCGAGCCGCCGGCTCCCGTACCCGCCCCGGACGTCGAGGAGACCCGGCAGATATCGCTCGCCGAGGCGCGGGACGCCGCCGAGAAGGCGGCCGCCGACAAGGCGGCCAAGGCCGCCGAGAAGGCGGAGAAGAAGGACCGCGAGCGCCGTGAGCGCGAGCAGCGCGAGCGCGCCCGCGCGGCGTTGAAGTCGGCCCGCAAGGAGGCGGCCGCCAGTGCCGCGGCCGTCGCCGCCGAGGCCGCGACCGCGAGCGCCGCCGAATCCCCGTCGCCGCGCCCCGCGCCCGTCGCGGCCCCGCTCACCGACGTCGTGCCGCGCCGCACCATCGCGCTCGCGATCGCCGGCGTGGTCGTGGCGCTCGCCGTCATCGGCTCGGCCATCGTGTACGCCATCACCGGCGACGACGAGAAGGGCGGTTCGCCGAAGGACGGCAAGGGCGGCAGTTCCGCGGCCGCTTCGAGCCCCGCGGGCGGTTCCGTGCCGCAGTCCCCGGCTTCGCCCTCGCCCTCGCCCTCGCCGAAGTCCGGCGATGCGTCGGGCGGAGGGGCCGCCTCGCCGGACCCGGGCCAGTCGCAGGGCTCCGGCACCAACCCCGGCCAGGGTCAGGGAGCCACGCCCGGGGGATCGCTGCCCGGGATCCCGCCCGGCTACTTCCAGGTCGACGACCCCGGGTTCCACTTCGCGATGGTCATGCCCGAGGGCTTCAAGCAGACCGGCGTGATAGGGAACAACGACGGCGTCGTCTACAGCCGCGACGGCGGTTTCCCGCGCATCCAGATCGACTTCAACAGCTCGCCGAAGGACGACGCCCGCGCCGCCTGGCTCGCGCTGGCCCCGAGCGTGGCGAGGAGCAGCACCAACTACAACCTGCTGCGCCTCGAACCGGTCCAGTACCGCGGGTACCCGACCGTCGCGGACTGGGAGTTCGAGCGGGACCAGAAGGGCGTGCGGGTCCGGGTGCTCGACCGCGGGTTCCGGATCGACGCGAAGCACGGCTACGCCATCATGATCACCTGCCTCGCCGACCAGTGGGACGCGGCGGAGTGCGCGTCGATGCGCAGCACGGCGTTCGACACCTTCCAGCCACGGGGCTGATACCCGCCCCCAGCGGGCTCGGGTCAGCCTCTCCAGGGCCGGGACGCGGGCGCCTCGGGCGTCGTATCGTGTCAGCGGGGCCTGGGGGACGGGCCCGCAGCTCTCGGGGGAGGCGATGTGGAGGACTACGCGGGCCGGATCCTGGCCGAGCGCTACCGTCTGCCGCTGCCGCCTTCGGACGCCTACGAACTGATCGAGACCCGGGCCTTCGACACGCGCAGCGGCCAGGAAGTCCTCGTACGGCAGGTCCCGTTGCCGGAGGTCGTCGACGCGGAGCTGCTGGACGGCACGCGGGGCGGCCCTCCCGCCGCGGGGGGCGGGCGCGTACCGCACGGTGAACTGCCCGCCGTGCGCAGGGCGATCGAGGCGGCGCAGGCGGCGGCGTCCGTGCCGGACCATCCGCGGCTGGACCAGGTCTTCGACGTGTTCGCGGAGGGCGGTTCGCTGTGGATAGTGAGCGAACTCGTCCCGGCCCGGCCGCTGGCGGCGCTGATCGCCGACGAACCGCTGAGCCCGTACCGGGCGGCGGAGGTGGCGGCGGACGTGCTGACCGCCCTGCGGGTGCTGCACGCGCACGGGTGGACGCACCGGAACATCACCATGCGGACGGTACTGATCTGCGAGGACGGTCGGGTCGTCCTGACCGGGCTCGCGGCGGGTGCGGCGGAGGACGCCCTGTGCGGGTACGACCCGGTCCCTGCGCGGGACGGTACGGGCGGCTCCGCGGGGCCCTGGCCGGGCGGTGAACCGGGTGGTGAACCGGGCGGTGGCGTGGGGCTCCCGGCGGGGCGGCCGGCGAGTGGCGGTGGGTACGGAGACGGATACGGCGGCGGCGCTCCGGCAGGGCCGGGGGCGGGCGCGGGGTACGGCGGCGGGTCCCCGGGCGGCTCCTGGGGCGGGCCGGCGGCGGATGCGGGGTACGGGCAGGTGCCTGGGCCGTCCGGCGGGGAGCGGAGTACGGAGCTCGGCTACCGGTACGAAGACGCGTACGGCGGCGGGGCCGCGGAGCCGTCCGGGCCCGATGGCGGGGCCGGCGGGGGTGCGGCCGTCCAGGAGGGCGGGTACGCGGCGGAGTACGCGCCGCTCGTGGCTCCGGGGTACGACACCGGGCCGCGCTACCGGGACCACATAAGCCCGAGCACGGCCGGTACCCCCGGCACGACCGGTACCCCTGGCACGGGCGGTACCCCTGGCACGACCGGTACCTCCGGCACCTCCGGCACGTCTGGAACCCCCAGCGTTCCCGAAACCTCCGGCGCTCCGGGAATCTCTGGAGCTCCCGGTACCTCCGGCACCTCCGGGGAGCGGCCCGATCTGAAGGCCGCCGCGCGGGCCGGGGCCGTTGCCGCGTACCGGGCCGGGGCCCAGGCCGCCGCGCGGATCACCGAGCAGCGCAGGGCGGCCGGGGCGGAGGCCGCGGCGGAGCAGGAGGCGGAGC
Source organism: Streptomyces tatrensis (assembly GCF_049310065.1). Lineage (NCBI taxonomy): Bacteria > Bacillati > Actinomycetota > Actinomycetes > Kitasatosporales > Streptomycetaceae > Streptomyces > Streptomyces tatrensis. Next base: position 5,796,600 of record NZ_JBMDLB010000011.1, read on the forward strand.
CGAGGCCGGAGGGGTCGAAGCTGCCGCAGGGGTACTCGTACCCGTACGGCGGCCCCGACAGCGGAGCGGCCTGGCACGGCGCCACCCCGCGCCGCCAGGCCCTGCCCCCGGCCGAGACGGAGCCGCCTGCCCGCGCCGCGCTGCCGGCGCAACTCGCGCTTCCGCAGGGCTACCAGCAGGCGGACACCCCGGGCGACGGCACACCCCGGGCCTCCGACGACGGCCAGGGTCCTGGGCAGCCGACGGCGCCGGGCGTCCAGGCGCATCCGCAGGACGGCGCCGAGCGCCGGACGGTCCCCGGGCCGGGGCACGAGCCCGGCTACGGGCGGCCCTCGCCCGGACCGGGCCGCCCGGATCAGGCGGGCACCGGTCAGCCGGTCCCACGGGGCGGCGCCGACCACGGCCGGCAGCCCCAGCTCGGACCGGGCCGCCCGGACCAGGCGGGCTCCGGCCAGGGCGGCCCGCAAGGCGGCACCGGATACGGGGCGGTTTCCGGGGCCGACGGCCAGGGCCATCCGCACGGCGGCGCCGGGCACACCGGGCTTCCCGGGGGCGACGGGTACGGCCAGGGCCGTCCGCAGGGCGGTGCCGGGGCTTCCGGGGCGGTCGGGCACGTTCAGGGCGGCGCCGGGTATGCGACGGCTACCGGGGCCCGAGGCCCCGGCCAGAGCGGCCCGCAGGCAGATTCGCAGGGCGGTGCCGGGTACGCGACGGCTTCCGGGGCCGGCGGCTACGGCCAGGCCGGTCCGCAGGGCGGTGCCGGGTACCCGACGGCTACCGGGGCCGGCGGGTACGGCCAGAGCAGTACGCAGGGCCGTCCGCACGGCGGTGCCGGGGCTTCCGGGGCGGGCGGGCATGGCCAGGCCGGTCCGCAGGGTGGTGCCGGGTACCCGGGGCCGCAGGGTGGTGGCGGGTACCCGGTGGTTTCCGCGGGGGGCGGTTACGGGGGGGCCCGCCCCGGCGGTGGTGGTGCCGGGTGGGGGAGCGGGCCGCAGAGCGGGCTCGATGCCGAGCGGGCCCGGCAGACGCGGATGGCCGTGGTCGGGGCCGTCACCGAGCGGTGGGCTCCCGAGCAGGCGCAGGCCGTGCACGGGCCGTGGCAGTTGGCCGCACCGGTCGGGCCGGCCACCGACCTCTGGGGACTGGGGGCGCTGCTGTACCGGGCCGTGCAGGGCCATGCCCCGTACCCCGAGGACAGCGTCGCCGAGCTCGTGGAGATGATCTGCGCCGAGCCCCCCGCCTTCGCCGAGGAGTGCGGCCCGCTGCGCCCGATCGTGGAATCCCTGCTGCGCCAGGACCCGACCGAGCGGCCCGACTTCGAGGAGCTCCGCGGCTGGCTTCGCTCCCTCGTGCGGTCCGCCCCGGAGCCCGACGGCGGCTTCGCCATGCTGCCGCCGGTGGTGGAGGATCCGGCCAGGCTGCCCGTCGTACGGCGGCGGGCCGACCTGCACGGCCGGCACCGCAGCGCCGAACACCCCCGCAAGCCGCGCTCGCTGGGGCGTTCCCTGCTGCTGGGGGTACTCGTCCTGCTCTCCGGAGCGGTGGCCTACGCCCTGTTCTTCATGCCCCGGGCCGCCGATCCGCAGGGCGGGCAGAAGGCCGCCGGAATGCGGCCGCCCGCCGCGACCCAGTCGCAGGGCCCCGGCCGCAGCCCGGGCCAGAGCCCGAGCCCGAAGCCGAGCGGGTCCGGTCAGGCCCCGAGCCCCTCCGTGAACCCGCCCGAGTCCAAGCCCGCCCCGCAGACCAACGCCCCCGCCCCGCCCGGGTACACGGCCCAGCAGGACGCCGAGCACTTCTCGATCAACGTTCCGAACGGCTGGGAGCGTCGCGGAATGAACGAGTCCGGTCAGGTCCGCTACACGGAGGGGGACTTCGTCCTGACCGTCGTCCCCGGCCGGGACAAGGTCCAGGGCAATCCCGACCCGGCCACCTACCAGAAGGACAAGGAGCCCGAGCTGGCCCCGTACCGCTCCTCCACCTGGTCCAGCGTCAGCGACATCAAGTCCACCAAGGTCGGCAACCAGCTCCGCGTCACCGGCCGGTACACCTGGATCGACGGCAACGGCCGTTCCGTCGTGGCCCGCAACTTCGTGGTCGCGCTCGGAGGTTCCTACCACGTGGTCATGGTGACCGGCCCGCAGGACCAGGAGGGCAAGGTCACCGAGACCTTCGAACAGGCGACGGCCAGCTACAAGAGCGGCGGCTGACGAGACATCAGTACGGCAATTGCGTCACAGTGCGGCCCAACCGCCCCCCGGTGGTTCCGCCGCCGCCCGCGATCTCCGTAGTCTGACCGGAAGTGCACAGAGCGGCGGCGGGGATTCGTGGAACAGCAGACAGGTGCGGGTGCGGTGCTCGCGGGCCGGTACCGGCTCGTCGAGCCCATCGGCAGGGGCGGCATGGGCAAGGTGTGGCGCGCCCACGACGAGCTGCTGCACAGGACGGTCGCCGTCAAGGAACTGACGGCCGGCCTGTACGTCGCCCAGGCGGACCGGGACGTCCTGCACGCCCGGACGCAGAAGGAGGCCCGGGCCGCGGCCCGGATCCAGCATCCGGCGGTCGTCACCGTGCACGACGTACTGGAACACGACGACCGGCCCTGGATCGTCATGGAGTACATCGACGGCCCCTCCCTCGCCGACGCGGCGAAGACGGCCGGCCGGATCGAACCCCGCGAGGCGGCCCGGATCGGGCTGCACGTGCTCGGCGCGCTGCGCGCCGCGCACGCGGTCGGCGTACTGCACCGCGACGTGAAGCCGGGCAACGTGATGCTCGCCAAGGACGGCCGGGTGATGCTCGCCGACTTCGGCATCGCCGCGATCGAGGGCGACTCCTCCATCACGCGCACCGGCGAACTCATCGGCTCCATCGACTACCTGGCCCCCGAGCGGGTCACCGGCGGGTCCCCCGATCCGGCCTCCGACCTGTGGTCGCTCGGCGCGACGCTGTACACGGCCGTCGAGGCGCGCTCGCCGTTCCGCCGCACCTCGCCCATCTCCAGCCTCCAGGCCGTGGTGAACGAGGAGCCGCCCGCCCCGACCCACGCGGGCGCGCTGGCCCCGGTCATCACGGCGCTGCTGCGCAAGGACCCGGCGCAGCGGCCGTCGGCCGACGAGGCCGAGCAGATGCTGCTGCAGGCGATGGAGGGCCGGGAGCCGAAGTCGGCGCAGGCGTACGTACCCACGCGCGCGATGGGCTCCGAGGAGCTGGGCGCCGCCCGGAACGAGCCGGCGGACACGGCCGCGCTGCCCGGGGACGGGGAGCAGGGGGCGGGGCCGGGGCCGGACCAGGCCCGCGCCGCGGACCCGGAGCCGGCGTTCGCCGCCGGGTCCGGGGCCGGACCGGGCGCGCAGGCCGGGCCGGGCGGTCAGGGTCGCCCGGGCGCCGGGGCCCCCGGCTGGATCGGGCGCGCGGCGGTCATCGCCGTGGTGGCGGCGCTGCTCGGCGGCGGCGGGGTGTTCGGGATCCTGAAGTACACCAGCGACTCGGAAACGGACGGTGGGATTCCGGGCCGGAACGCCGGCGCGCCCCAGCCGCCCGGCGCCTCGCCCGGTGACTCCGGCGGCGGGGATGCCAAGGTGCAGGCGGACGAGGCGCCGCCGGCGGGCTGGAAGAAGACGGTCGACAAGCAGGGCTTCTCCCTCTTCGTCCCGGACGGCTGGAAGCGCCGGGAGGACGGGACGCAGATCGACTACACCGGGGACGGCGGCAAGCACTTCATCCGGATCGCGATGGACCGCAAGCCGGTGTTCAAGGACCCGTACGCGCACCTGCTGGACCTGGAGAAGCAGGTCCAGAAGCGCTCCGACTACGTCCGCCAGACCCTGCACCCGAACACCTTCCGCGGGCAGGCCAAGGCCGCCCTGTGGGAGTTCGCGTGGACGGAGAGGACCGGGGCGTTCACCGGGCCCCGGAAGGCCATCGAGCAGATGTACTACGCGCCGGACGGCACCGAGTACGCGGTGTACATGTCGGGTCCGGTCGCGGACTGGGACGCCACCCGGTCACAGTTCGGCATCGTGCTCAGCGGCTGGCAGCCGGCCCCGGCCGGCTGAGGCCGCCCCCCGGGGCCCTGTGAGCCCCGTCTCCCGGCCCGTTGGGACCGGCCCCCGGCGTGCCCCCGTGTCCGGATTCCGCCATCCTGCCAGCGATCACTGGCAGAAATGGCAAAATCCGGTTACCGGCGGGTACCCAAAGCACCCTCGGGCGCAATACGCTCACGGCCATGACGGACACCCAGGCCCCGGCCCCCCTCCGCAGCGCCCCGCAGCCCACCAACCCGGTCGCCCCCGCCCCGGCCGGCGCCCGGAGCGCCGCCGACGTGGTGACCCCCGAACTGGTCGCCCGGCTGACCCGCGGAGTGGCCGGGTCCGGCCGCACCGCCAACCACAGCCCCTTCACCGGGGACCGGCTCGCGGAGCTCCCCGAGGCCACCCCCGAGGACGTGGCGAACGCCTTCGCCGCCGCCCGCGCCGCGCAGCCCGCCTGGGCCGCCGTGCCGGTCCGCGCGCGGGCCGCCGTACTGCTGCGCTTCCACGACCTGGTCCTGGCCCGGCAGGCCGAGGTGCTCGACCTGATCCAGCTGGAGACCGGCAAGGCGCGCCTGCACGCCCACGAGGAGCTGCAGGCCGTCGCGGTCGCCGCCCGGCACTACGGCCGCAAGGCGCCCTCGTACCTGCGCCCCAAGGGCCACACGGGCGCCATGCCCACCCTCACCAAGGTCACCGAGCTGCGCCAGCCGCGCGGGGTCATCGGCCAGATCGCCCCCTGGAACTACCCCCTCGAACTGTCCATCGGCGACGCCCTGCCCGCCTTCGTCGCGGGCAACGCCGTCGTGATGAAGCCCGACACCGAGACCGCGCTCACCGCCCTGTGGGCCCGCGACCTGATGATCGAGGCGGGCCTGCCGGCCGAGGTGTTCCAGATCGTCCTCGGCGAGGGCCCGGTCGTCGGCCCCGAGCTGGTCCGGCACGCCGACTACGTTTCGTTCACCGGCTCCACGCGTACCGGCCGCGAGGTGGCCCAGGGCGCGGCCGCCCGCCTGGTCGGCGTCTCCCTCGAACTCGGCGGCAAGAACGCCATGCTCGTCCTGCGCGACGCCGACGTGGAGAAGGCCGCCGCCGGCGCCGTCCGCGCCTGCTTCTCCTCCGCGGGCCAGCTGTGCATCTCCATCGAGCGGATGTACGTCCACGCCTCGATCGCCGACGAGTTCGTCGCCCGGTTCGCCGCCCGGACGAAGGCCATGCGCCTCGGCTCCTCCCTCGCCTACGGCGCGGACATGGGCTCCCTCGCCGGCGAACGCCAGCTGGCGGCCGTACAGCGCCACGTGGACGACGCCGTGGCCAAGGGCGCCACCCTCGTCACCGGCGGCGTCGCCCGCCCCGACATCGGCCCGCTCTTCTACGAGCCGACCATCCTCGACGGCGTCGAGACCGCGATGGCGGTGTGCGGGGAGGAGACCTTCGGCCCGGTCGTCTCCATCTACCGCTTCACCGACGAGGACGAGGTCATCGAGGAGGCCAACGGCACCCCCTACGGCCTCAACTCCAGCGTGTGGACGAAGGACGCCCGCCGCGGCCACGCCGTCTCGGCCCGCCTGCGCACCGGCACCGTCAACATCAACGAGGGGTACGCCCCGGCCTACGGCAGCGCCCAGGCGCCCATGGGCGGCATGAAGCAATCCGGCCTCGGCCGCCGCCACGGCTCCGAGGGCATCCTCAAGTACACCGAGGCCCAGACCGTCGCCCACCAGCGGCTGCTGCCGATGGCGCCCTCGTTCGGGATGGACGACGAGAAGTACGCGGCGTTCATGACCCGCAGCCTCAAGGTCATGAAGGCCTTCCGGCTCCGCTAGGCCGTCCGCCCGTCCGCCCGTCCGCCCGTCCGTCCGTTCCGTTCAGGAGGCACCGCAGTGTCGTACGACAACGACTTCGACTACGACGTCATCGTCATCGGATCGGGCTTCGGAGGGTCGGTCTCGGCGCTGCGGCTCACCGAGAAGGGGTACCGGGTCGGCGTCCTGGAGGCGGGACGCCGGTTCACCCGCGCGACCCTGCCGAAGAACAGCTGGGACCTGCGCAACTACCTGTGGGCCCCGGCCCTCGGCCTGTACGGGATCCAGCGCATCCACCTCCTCGGCAACGTGATGGTCCTCGCGGGCGCAGGGGTCGGCGGCGGCTCCCTCAACTACGCCAACACCCTCTACGTGCCCCCCACCGCCTTCTTCGAGGACCGGCAGTGGGCGTCCATCACGGACTGGCAGGACGAGCTCGCCCCCTACTACGACCAGGCCAAGCGGATGCTGGGGGTCCGGCTCAACCCGACGACGACCCCCTCCGACGTCCACCTCAAGGCGGCCGCCGCCAAGATGGGCGTCGCCGACTCCTTCCACATGGCCCCGGTCGGAGTCTTCTTCGGAGACGGCGACGATGCCGAGGGCCAGGGCAAGGTCCGCCCCGGTGACGAGGTCGCCGACCCCTACTTCGGCGGCGCCGGCCCCGCCCGCAAGGCCTGCACCGAGTGCGGCGAGTGCATGACCGGCTGCCGGCACGGCGCGAAGAACACCCTGAACGAGAACTACCTGCACCTCGCGGAGCGGGCCGGCGCCGTCATCCACCCCATGACCACGGTCACCGCGCTCTCCGACCACCCCGACGGCGGCTACCGCGTCCGCACCGTCCCCACCGAGGGCCGCCGCCGCGCCGAGGCCAAGGTGCTGCGCGCACGCTACGTGGTCGTCGCCGCGGGCACGTACGGAACCCAGACCCTCCTGCACACGATGAAGGACCTCGGCGAGCTGCCCCGCCTCTCGGACCGGCTCGGCGATCTGACCCGGACCAACTCCGAAGGCCTCGTAGGGGCGCAGACGGACGACCGCCGCTACCGCAAGCGGCACGGCAAGGGGGAGCGGGCGGACTTCACGCGGGGCGTGGCCATCACCTCCTCGGTGCACCCCAACGCCGACACGCACATCGAGCCGGTGCGCTACGGCAAGGGCTCCAACGCGATGGGGTTCATGACCATCCTCCAGGTGCCGTACTCCACCCACCGGGTCCGCGCCTGGTTCGGGCGCACCGCCCGGCACCCCGTGCAGCTGCTGCGCTCGCTGTCCAACCGGCGCTGGTCGGAGCGGACCATCATCGGCCTGGTCATGCAGTCCCTCGACAACTCCCTGACCACCTACCGCAAGCCAGGCGGCATAGGGAAGGGACTGCTCACCGCCCGGCAGGGCCACGGAGCGCCCAACCCCGTACAGATCGCCGAGGCCACGCGGGCGGCGACCCTGCTGGCCGAGGAGATCAACGGGTTCCCCGGCAGCAACATCGGCGAGCTGATGGGCACCCCGCTGACGGCCCACTTCCTCGGCGGCTGCCCGATCGGCGCCTCGCCCGAGGAGGGCGTGGTCGACCCGTACCACCGGCTCTACGGGCACCCGGGCATCTCGGTGGTGGACGGCTCGGCGGTCTCCGCGAACCTCGGGGTCAACCCGTCGCTGACGATCACCGCGCAGGCGGAACGGGCGATGTCCTACTGGCCGAACAACGGCGAGCACGATCCGCGCCCGGAGCAGGGGGCGGCCTACACCCGCCTGACGGCCGTGGAACCGGTCCGCCCGGCGGTGCCGAAGGAGGCCTTCGGGGCGCTCCGCCTGCCCTTCCTGGCCGTACCGGAGGTCCCGCCGCGCACGGCGTCCCCCGCCGAATAGCCGCCGGCGCCGCACGCCACGCCGAATGACTTCGGCGGGCACCGCACTCCCCCTCCGAGCGCGGTACCCGCCGAACTACATGGAAGACATCCGCCCGGCCCGGATGGTTGTAGCGGAAACCGGCGACGGCGGTGTGGTGTGCGTCACATGGTCAAGGGGGCAACCGAGGAGGGGCTTCGCGTGTCAGGACCGGCATGAGAAAGAACATCTCCCTGCTGGCGGCAGCCGGCCTGGTGGCCGTCGGTCTGGCCGCCACTCCCGCGTACGCCGCAGATCCGGTGTTCACGCTCGTCAGCCCGGCGGAGACCGGCCTGCACCCGCACCCCGGGGACGCCGGGAAGCCGCAGACGACCACGGTCGGCTTCGTCGTCGAGAACGAGACCGGCAAGGGCTTCGGCGAGCAGAGCACCTACACGATCGACCTGAGCCCCCTCAAGGGCGTCGCCGACGTGAAGCTCACCCCGGAGCGGTCCAACGGCTGCACCCTCACGGCGGCGAAGGTCACCTGCACGGACTGGGTGGTCTGGCCGCACGGAAGCGAGGTCGTGGCCCTCGACCTCGCCGCCGCCAAGGGCAGCAAGATCGGCACGGTCGTCGACCTGACGATGACCGGCGCGGCGCAGGGAGCCACCTTCAAGCCCACCACCACCAAGGTCAAGGTCGGCGGCCCGGACCTGGTGCTGGAAGAGGCCAAGCTGAAGTCGAAGATCGTTCCCGGCGAGACCCAGCCGCTCCCGATCGTCTTCGGCAACGCGGGCACCGAGTCCGTCGACGGCGTGGCGCTGGAGCTGCAGACCACGCACGGCATGGGCCTGGTCGAGGAGTACGACAACTGCGCCTACAGCGAGGACGACACCGAGGGCCAGCCCTGGAACGTGGGCTGGGGCACGACGGTCTGCACCTTCGACAACGAGATCAAGCCGGGCGAGGTCTGGGAGATCGCCGGCGCGCTCACCCTCGAGGCCGCCCCGCACGCCTTCATCGACGAGCTGATCTACGGGGTGCACGAGGCCGGCTCCCAGCCGAAGTCCACGCAGAAGTTCAGCACGCCCCGCACGGGCAAGAAGCTGGGCCTCAAGGTGCGTTCTGCCAAGGCCGCTCCGCGGGCGGTCGACCTGGACCCGTGGAACAACCAGCAGGAGTTCGGCTTCCAGGTGAAGAACACCGCCGACCTGGTGGCCGACTCCACCTTCCTCAAGGGCAAGGCGGGCGAGACCGTCAAGGCCGAGCTCGGCTTCCACAACGAGGGTCCGGCATGGGTCGCCTACCTCCGCTCCGGTGAGGGCGTGGCCCTGACGGACATCGTGATCCCGGCCGGCGCGAAGGTCACCAAGGTGCCGAAGTCCTGCACGGCCGCCACGGCCTCGGGCGGCCACCGCGAGCAGCAGCTGGGCGCCCCGCGCTACAGGTGCGAGACCTCGCACGTCATCGGGGAGAAGCAGAAGTTCTCCTACCCGTTCGAGCTGAAGATCGAGAAGGTGATCGCGGACGCCACCGGCTCCGTCTCGGTCGGCGGCTGGTCCCCGGAGGGCACCGTGCCGGCGAGCTGGGACCCGAAGCACGCCAACAACAAGGCCGCCTTCGTGATCAACGGCAAGGGCATCGTCCCCACGCCGACCACGTCGCCGACCACCCCCGGCCCGAAGCCGACGGCCTCCACGAGCCCGTCGCCCACGCCGGGTGCGAGCACCACTCCGAGCCCGGGCGCCAGCTCCGGCAACGGCAAGACCCCGAACGGCGGCCTCGCCGACACCGGCTCCACCGCCGGGCCGGTCCTGATCGCCGGTGCGGCGCTCGTGGCCGCCGGTGGCGCGGTGTTCCTGGTGTTCCGCCGGAGGGCCACCGGCCGCGCGTAACGGCGTAGGCGGGGGGATCCAACGGGGGGAATGACGGGGGATCCCAACGGGGGAAACAGAAGAACGGCCGGTCCGGGGCGTCCCCCGGGCCGGCCGTCCTTGTGTGGTGACCGGGCTGCTGTCCCCTGCCGTCCGGTCACATGAAGGAGCGAGGTCCCACGACGCACACCCGCAGGGGGGTGCGTCTCATCGCTCCAGCGAGCCACGCGTGGTGCTGCGGTCCCGCACCTGGCTGGCACGGTCATCCGCATCAACGAAGGGCCGTGGGGGCGGTCACGGTCCGGACGGGTGACGAACAGGCGTCACGGGCAACCGCGGCGAGCTCAGACCCGGCCGCGGCACAGCTCCAGCAAGGTCATCGCGAGCGAGGTGCCGGGCTTGCCGAGGGCGTCGCTCCAGTGGTTCAGGACCTCCATCTCCCGCGACAGGTGCACCCGGCGCCCGCCCGAGCCGATCCGCGCCTCCTGGATGACGGTCGAGACGGCCATCCGTTCCTGGATCAGGCCGATGATCCGGTCGTCGATGGCGTCGATCCGCTCGCGGGAACCGGCGATCAGCTCCTCGGGGGCGGTGGCGGCGGGGGTGACGGCGGTGGGGGCGGTGGCGGTGATCGTGCTCATGGTCGGTCTCCTGTGGTGTGGGTGGGGAGGGAGGGTCCGACCGGAGCGGGAAACGCAGAGCGCCCCGGTCCTGTCGGACCGGGGCGCTCTGGGAAGTCAGTGGCTCAAGCGAGCATCACGATGACCCATGGCGACCGGACCGGCCGGTGCCATAGGTAAAGAGGAAGCTCAGCTGCTTGCGCATGGAGGGATTATTACCCTCTGTCCCGCTCCGTGCCAAGCCGGTTCGGACGGTGAGACGAAGAGGGGTATCCGTCCCCCGTTAGAATCGACAAAACAACCCCCTCTTTCCGCCGGAAGGCCTGCCCCGTGCCAGAAGCCACCTTCGCCACCCACGACAGCGCCCCGGACACGGTTCTCGTCGTCGACTTCGGCGCCCAGTACGCGCAGCTGATCGCCCGCCGCGTCCGCGAGGCACGGGTCTACTCCGAGGTCGTGCCCAGCACGATGCCCGTGGCCGAGATGCTCGCCAAGAACCCGAAGGCGATCATCCTCTCCGGCGGCCCGTCCTCCGTGTACGAGGAGGGCGCCCCCCAGCTCGACGGCGCGATCTTCGAGGCCGGCGTCCCCGTCTTCGGCATGTGCTACGGCTTCCAGCTCATGGCGGTCACCCTCGGCGGCACCGTCGACAACACCGGCTCGCGCGAGTACGGCCGTACTCCGCTGGCCGTCTCCAAGGCCGGATCCACCCTCTTCGAGGGCACCCCCGAGAACCAGTCGGTGTGGATGTCCCACGGCGACGCCTGCTCGGCGGCTCCCGAGGGCTTCACCGTCACCGCGTCCACCGACGTCGTCCCGGTCGCGGCCTTCGAGAACGACGAGAAGAAGCTCTACGGCGTGCAGTACCACCCCGAGGTGATGCACTCCACGCACGGCCAGCAGATCCTGGAGCACTTCCTCTACCGCGGCGCGGGCCTGCAGCCCACCTGGACCCCCGGCAACATCGTCGAGGAGCAGGTCGCCCTCATCCGCGAGCAGGTCGGCGACAAGCGCGCCATCTGCGGCCTGTCCGGCGGCGTGGACTCCGCGGTCGCCGCGGCCCTCGTGCAGAAGGCCATCGGCTCGCAGCTCACCTGCGTGTACGTGGACCACGGTCTGATGCGCAAGGGCGAGACCGAGCAGGTCGAGAAGGACTTCGTCGCCGCCACCGGCGTGCAGCTGAAGGTCGTCGACGCGCAGGAGCGCTTCCTGAACGCGCTGGCCGGGGTCTCCGACCCGGAGACCAAGCGCAAGATCATCGGACGCGAGTTCATCCGCGTCTTCGAGGCGGCCCAGCTGGAGATCCTCCAGGAGGACGGCCCGGCGGTCGCCTTCCTGGTCCAGGGCACCCTGTACCCGGACGTCGTCGAGTCCGGCGGCGGCACCGGCACCGCCAACATCAAGTCCCACCACAACGTGGGCGGGCTCCCCGACGACATCGAGTTCGAGCTCGTCGAGCCGCTGCGCCAGCTGTTCAAGGACGAGGTCCGGATGGTCGGCCAGGAGCTCGGCCTGCCCGCCGAGATCGTCCAGCGCCAGCCGTTCCCCGGCCCCGGCCTCGGCATCCGCATCGTCGGCGAGGTCACCAAGGAGCGCCTGGACCTGCTCCGCGAGGCCGACGCCATCGCCCGCCACGAGCTCACGGCGGCCGGCCTGGACCGCGAGATCTGGCAGTGCCCGGTCGTCCTGCTGGCCGATGTCCGCAGCGTCGGCGTCCAGGGTGACGGCCGTACGTACGGCCACCCGATCGTGCTGCGCCCCGTCTCCTCCGAGGACGCGATGACCGCGGACTGGACGCGCATGCCGTACGAGGTGCTCGCGCGGATCTCCACCCGCATCACCAACGAGGTGCCGGACGTCAACCGCGTGGTCCTGGACTGCACGAGCAAGCCGCCGGGCACCATCGAGTGGGAGTAGTCCCACCCGCCCGCACGTAGGTGACAAGGCCGCCGCTCCCTGCCGGGGAGCGGCGGCCTTGTCGCGTGTATGGCCTCTTGGCCCGCCCGCCGGTACCTTGCGCGCGACCTTGGAGGAGGAGCCATGTCCGAGCAGCCGGCCAGCGTATCCGCACCCGCACCCGCACCCGTGCCCGTCGAGCGGCTGGGCTTCGAGATGCCGCCGGTCTTCGCCACCGCCGGGGAGGAGCGCGCGCACCGCAAGGAGCGGCTCGCCGGGGTGCTGCGGCTGCTGGGGCGGCTCGGGTACGAGGACGGGGTGGGCGGGCATGTCAGCGCCCGGGACCCGGAGTTCGAGGACTGCTACTGGGTGAACCCCTTCGGCCGGGCCTTCGGCGGGATCGGCCCCGAGGACCTGCTGCTGGTCGACGGGGAGGGGCGGGTCCGTCAGGGGGAGCGCAGGGTCAACCAGTTGGCCTTCGCCGTGCACGCGGCCGTCCACCGGGCCCGGCCCGCCGTGGTGGCCGTCGTCCGCACGCAGGCCCCGTACGGCAGGGCGCTCGCCGCGCTCGGCGAACTGCTCGCCCCCGTCACCCAGGAGGCCTGCGCCTTCTACGAGGACCACGCGCTGCTCGACGAGTTCTTGGGCGGCGGGGCCGCGGGAGAGGGGGACGCCGGGCGGATCGCGGGCGCGCTCGGCCCCTACAAGGCGCTGGTCCTGCGGAACCTCGGGCTGCTGACGGTCGGCGACTCGGTGGAGGCGGCCGCCTGGTGGTTCATCGCGGCGGAACGGGCCGCGCAGGTGCAGCTGATCGCGCGGGCGGCCGGGAAAGCGGTGCTCATCAGCCACCACAGCGCCCTCGCGACCCGGGAGCGGTTCGGGTCCGATCTGGCGGCGTGGGTGAACTGTCAGCCCCTGCTGGAGGCCGCGGACGCGGGTGCGTCAACATCATGAACGGTTAATCACCTGCTCTGACATCGTGCGCAATCCGGAACACTGCCGCAGTGGTGCACAATTCGCTGGCACTGCACCGTAGTTCAGAGAGGCGGCACGTTCGTGGCTGTCCAAGAGATGTCCAGAAGCACCCATACCGCGGCCTGTGCCTGCGAGGACTGCACACGAGAGGGGCACCGCCGCGCGGTCGCAGCGTTCCTGGAGAAGCGCGACGAGTTCGCCTCCGGGCAGGGGGTGCCGGCCGCCGTGGCCCACTCGCTGGGAGCCTCCCGGCAGTGGGTCTCCGACGAGCTGACCCTGTCGGCCCGGACGGTCGCCGACCGGGGCCGGGAGGCGGGCAGCTCCTGGCTCTACCTGTTCTCCCGGCGGGCCGTCCTCGCCGTGTGGATCGCCGCGGGGGTGCTGCTCCTGGTCCAGGTCGGCACCGCGCTCGGCACCGGCTGGTCCACGACGCGCACCGCCGGGCTGCTGGCCGCGCTCGTCCTGGCCGCCCTGCTGACGGTGGCGGCCCGCGCGCAGACGCTCCGGGGCGGTCTGCTGGCCCCGCTGGTCGGCGAGGACAACCGGCTGTCCACCTCGAAGACGGTGCCGAGCGCCTGGCTGGTGCTCACCGCCTTCGCGACGCTGCTGCCCGCGCTGCGGCTCGCGGCCTCCTCGCCGGGACCCGAGCGCCAGGCCCTGTACGCGGGACTCGCGCTCGACCGGGCGCTGCCGCTGCTGGCGGTGCTCGGGCTGACCTCGGGGGTCGCGGTGCTGGTGCGCCGGGTGGTCTCCGTACGGATCATGGGGCAGCGGCTGCAGAAGCTGCCGGCGGACCGCCCCACCGGGGCGGACCTGCTGACGGACGACGCGGGCCGGGGCTCCTTCCCGGACGCCCAGTACGTCCTGGTCTCCACGGTGGTGCTGGCCTTCGCGGGGGTCTCGCTGGCCCGGTTCCCGGACCGGCTGCCGGCCCTGCCGTGGGCGCTGGCGCTGCTGGTGGCGCTGTCGGCGGCGGTCTACCTGGCGGCGAAGTACGCGGAGGGCAGCCGCCCGCTGGTCCTGTCGGTGGTGCGCAGACGCGAGCCCGGGGATCTGGACGCGGCGATCCGCCCCGGGGACGACATCGAGATCCGCGGCGTGGGCTTCGTCCCGCCGGGGGCGCAGACGCCGGAGATGCTGGCCCGGCTGGTGGTCCGGGTGGGTGCGGTCCATGTGCACGTACCCCTGGTCCCGGTGGCGGGCGGCTTCACCAACCCGTCCGACGCCGTGCTGACGGTGCCCGTCCCGGCGGAAGTGGAACCGGGGCGGATCGAGATCCAGGTCGTCACCGCCGCAGGGGTGGAATCAAACCGGTGCACCATCGACGTGGCGGAGTGAAGCGGGTACACATAGCGCGTGACCCGAACTGACGTCCCCTCCGGCGCCCCTGACGCTCCTACCGGTCCGAGCCGCCTGCGCGACCTGCGCGACCTGCGCGAGCTCGCCTCCCGGCACGCGCTCCTGCCCCTGCGGATCTTCCTCGGCGTGACCTTCGTCTACGCCGGCCTGGACAAGCTGACCGACTCGGCGTTCCTCAGGGCCACCGGCAGCGGCTCCATCGGCGAACTGATGAACGGGGTGCGCGACACCTCGGCGATCCCGGCCCTGGTGGACCTGGCGCTCAGGGCGCCCGTCGGTTTCGCCGTGGCCCTGGCCATCGGGGAACTCCTGGTCGGCCTGGGGGTCCTGGCCGGGCTGCTGACCCGGATCGCGGCCGTCGGCGGGGCCCTGATCTCGCTCAGCCTGTGGCTCACCGTGTCCTGGGCAGTGACCCCCTACTACTACGGCAACGACCTCCCGTACATGTTTTGCTGGGTGCCGCTCGTGCTGGCCGGGGCGCCCTACTGGTCACTGGATGCCCTGATCAGGCGTAAGCGGATGGCAACCACCTGAGGATGGTGCTACCCGAGGTAGGGGGTCTTTCGGTCCTCCAGAAAGTGAGCCAGCCTCAGCCGTTGCGTGTGGTGCATGTCCAGGGAGTCGAGAGCTTCAGGGTCCACCCAGCGGAGTTCCAGAGACTCGTCCGAGACGGCCAGGGTCCCGCCCACCGTGCGGGCCCGGAAGCACACGTTGAACTGTCGGCGTACTTCTCCGTCGGTGTACGCGATGACGTGCCGGGGGTCGGTGTACGTCCCGACGAGCCCAGTGATCTCTACGTCGAGGCCGGTCTCTTCCTTGACCTCTCGGACGGCCGTTCCGGGCAGACTGTCGGTCATCTCCATGCCTCCGCCAGGCAAAGCCCACAGACCGCTGTCTGAGCGCCTCTGAAGCAGGATGCGGCCCTTGTCGTCGGTCACCACGGCAGATGCCGCTACAACCATGCTGTTCGGCTTTGGGGCGTCCGGATCATCAAAATACTCAGTGCGTGCCACTAGCTGACCTCCTGGGCCGTCGACCACACGGACTCAAAGCTCTCGGCGTAGGTGTCGAACATGGTCCCGCCCTCAGCGCGTCGCAGGTGCCACACCGGCGCACCGTATGCGTTCACGCCCCACACATGGGCATTGACCAGGGCTTGGTCGTCGGCCCTGTAGATCGAGTTGTAGAGCGTCGTTCCATGGGTCCTGATCTCCACGCCGGAGACGTCGACAAGTGACCGGTAGTGAAGGAGCGCCAGCCGGCACCGCGATTCAATGCCGTGCCCGAACCTCTCCTCCTGGCCCCGGAGTTGAACGTTTTGCGAGTCGGCGTCACCCAGGCAGATGCGCACTCGGCATCCGGCCTCCGCCCTCTCCCTGAGTAGGTCATTGAGCCGGGGATACGCCTCATGCAGGAAGACGGCCGCATAGACCAGGACATCGACCCGCTCTTGGGCTGACGACAGAAGGTCGACGAACACCGATACGGGGAGGTCTGCCCGCTGCTCGTAGAGGGCCACCAGTTCGGGACTCACGGCCCGTGCCGACCGAGCCTGCCTCAACGCGGGCCACAGCGCGTGTATGTCCTCCCCCAGGGCCTCGGCAGCCTTCATAGCGGTTGCCCTCCGGGGCACTCTCCCGAGGTTCACCCATCGCTCAACACTCTTGGGGTCAACTCCAGAGGCTTCAGCAAGAGTCGAGTGTGTCCAACCCCTGGAAGTCATCGTTGCCCGCAGGCGCTCATTGCCAGCCATAGGGACGTTCTACCCCCATCAGGACGTCCCAGAGTGGGGAATGTACGAGGTTCCCCCGTCCTGGCTGCCGGCCGGACCATGAAGCCTCTCAGCGAGGGAGAGCAGAGGGCCGGACGTGGTGATCCATGCAGCAGCAGATACAGACGCAAGCCAGTGGGAGTACGTGACCTATGCGCCCAGGGGCGAGAGATGCCCAGCTTGCTTGAAGCAGATCAAGCCCCTTGAGCGGGTACGTCGTGGCCGCTTCGAGCGCCAGCCAGGCGCACCCATCGTGGTCTATCGCCACTACGAGAAGTGCTCGACGTGATCACGGCGCGAGACATCGGTTTCAGGGTGAAGGATGCGGCCGGACGGATCGGCATCCTGCGTGATGTCATCCCTGACTATGAGGACCCATCGGAACCTCCACAGGAGCGTCGCAAGCGGCCTGTGGCCTTTCTGGTGCCTGAGCATGGGGGCCGTGAGTGGCAAGTCCCTCCCCGGGCGGTTGAGCGGGTTGACACCTGCGAGCCTGCCTCAGGTGCTCTCATCGAGGTACCGGTACAGGGTGGCCCTTGAGACTCCAAGCGCCTTGGCGATGGCGCTGACGCTTTCCCCCTTGCGCTTCCGCGCCTTGGCCACCGTGAGCATGTCGTCAGTGATGACTGTGGGACGTCCGCCAGTTCGTCCCTGAGCCTTGGCCGCTTCCAGCCCGGCCTTGGTGCGCTCCCGAATGAGAGAGCGCTCGAACTCCGCCATGGCTCCGATTACTTGGAGCATCAGACGGCCGTCCGGAGTGTTCGGGTCGATGTTTGCC
This sequence comes from Streptomyces tatrensis, assembly GCF_049310065.1. Lineage (NCBI taxonomy): Bacteria > Bacillati > Actinomycetota > Actinomycetes > Kitasatosporales > Streptomycetaceae > Streptomyces > Streptomyces tatrensis. Next base: position 5,813,539 of record NZ_JBMDLB010000011.1, read on the forward strand.
AGTGCGCCGGTCAGTACTTTGAAGCCGATGCCTCGTTCTGCGAGCCCGTCCACCATTGCCACTAGGTCGATGAGGGACCGCGCGAACCGGTCCAGCTTCCACACGCAGAGCGAGTCGCCGTCCCTGAGGTAGTCCAAGGCTGCCTTGAGTTCCGGCCGCTCCGTGTTCTTCCCTGACGCCTTGTCGATGAAGGTCCGAGAGCATCCCGCAACTTCCAACGCATCGAGTTGTAGCTGTGCCTCCTGAGAGTCGGTCGAGACCCTGGCGTATCCGATCAGGTGGCCTGTTGTCCTACCGGGCATCGTCATGCCGACGCAGTCTCACAACTCGTCTCAGAACCTCAAGGGGTTGGGCCATGTTTCGAGACGGGTTTTGAACACCCTCCTGTGATCTGTCCGGGGTAACGCTTGGTAAATGCCTACCCTGCGGACCGCCGGGGCGCCTTCAGTTCATGCTGTACGGGTTTCCTGGGCGTCTTGACCTCTTGGTGTGATCCCGATCTCGGTTTCCTGGGTTCCGTCCGAGGATCGCTCAAAGGACACGTACATCTATTTTGAGGGGTTCTCTATATCTAATGCCTGATAGCGCTGGGCCCCCTTCGGGGCCCAGATGCTTCTCAGTGGACCGTGAACGGCTGGCTCAGGTTTCCTAGGTCCACCTCTGCACCGAAGTCGATGGTATTGGAGATTCCCTTGACGACTGGGTTCAACCGGACACTGATTCCCGCCTTGAGCAGGTGACGTGTCCTCTCGGTGTCGTTGGCTTCGTTCCGCTCCCACATGTGGCGGAAGGTCTCACCGGTATCCCGGTACTCGTACCTATCCGGCTTGTCTCCCTCGGCCGCCAGGGAGTCATGTTCCTCGTAGAGGGCTGCAACCTCTTCCTCGGTGGACTTCTTGGCGAAGCCGGACGAGTTCTTGCCTCCGGGGCGGATGGACCTCTGGAGTTCTGTTACGTACTCCTTGATTTCCTGGAGCCTCTGCGAGTTATTTGAGCCCTTGACGTAGTGACGTTCGTGCATGGGGAAGTCTCCGATGACTCCCAGCACCATGCTCTCTACGATCTCCCTCACCTTCTCGGCTCGGAAGGCGTAGCCCTTGCCACAGGACTCCCGGTTGGCTGACTTGTTGCAGCGGTAGACGGGCTTACCCTGCTGCCTCTCCGGGTTGAAGAGGTACAGGTTCCCGCCGCAGCCGCCGCAGAGGACGACGCCGCGATAAGCAGTCGTGTTCTTTGTGGAGCGACGGCCGGCGCTGGGACGCCCATTCATTTCATCCTGGAGCTTTGTCCATTCTTCGCCTGTGAGAATCGGGTCTGCCATCCGAATCTTCCCCTCAGAAGTCAGGATCGGTTGGGATGTCCCGTACTTCTTTCCGGGAACCTTCACCTCCTCGCACTTCCAGCCGAGGATGGATTCGGACCTCAGAATGGTTGTGACGGTGCGGCTCCGCCAGATCGGCAGTGGATCACCATTGTTCTTCCGGCGATTGGACATCCTCTCGCCTCCGGGAGACGGAATCCCTCTGGTGTTGAAGTCGTCACAGACGGCCGAGTAGGGTTCTCCGTCCTCGACGACCCGCCTGTACATCTCCCGAATGACTTCCTTCTGATTCTCTCGAACTCGGAGCCTCATGGCTCCGTCGGTGTCGCGGAAGGATTCGTAGCCGTAGGGCGGCTTTCCCTTGGCCCAGACATTCTTGGATTTGGCGTAGCTCTGGAATGACTTGACTCGCATCGAGATGTTCTGCGCTTCAGTCTCGGCAATGGCCGCGAACAGGTCGATAATGACGTGTCGAAAGGGGCCGACCATGTCGAGTACCGGTTCCTTGGCTGATACCAAGAACTTGCCGCCGTGAGCGGTCGCCCATTTGATCATGTCTTGCATGTCGACGACTTTGCGGACGAACCTGTCCATCTTCCAGAAGAGCAGTAGATCGAATTCAGGTGCCCGATTGTTGAGCCATTCACCGAGTTCTGGTCTCTCGAATGGATGAGACTTGGTGGCGGAGATGTGGGCGTCTTTGGCTACGCCCACAACCTGCCATCCGAGGTGCTGCCTCTCGGCTACGTAGGCCATGCAGTCCTGGAGCTGGCGCTCCAGCGAAGTGGACGCGTCGGTCTCGTTGCTGATCCTGAGGGCGATCAGTACACGCACAGGCTTCATGGCAAGGGACCCTATAACAGCAGTACGCCAGTGACCTGATCTACCTCATGGCCTGGACCCCGCTGATCCTCGCCGGGGCGCCCTACCTCTCGCTGGACTCGCTGATGCCCTCCCGCCGGTCGCGGCGGACGGCGTAGGTCACCAGTCCGGCGACGGCGGCGAAGGCGAGACCGCCCGCCGTCATCATCAGGACGAAGAACCAGGGCGGGTCGGCCTCGCCGGCCGCGCCGAGGAGGTAGAGCACCCCGGCCGCCATCAGGACCAGTCCAGCGATCAGCCGTCCCGGCTGGAACTCATGACGCCGCACGGGTCACCTCCACCTGTCCCACACCCGCGCTGAGGTGCAGCTCGATCGTGCCGCCCGCCTCGGTGCCGGGGGAGGGCTGCAGGGTCACCCGCCGGAAGGCGTCGCGGCCCTGGATGCGTATGTGGTCGCTCGTATCGCCGGGCATCTGGATGTCGCCCAGCTTGATGAGCGCCTCCGTCTCCGCGGTGACCTCCCTCGGGAGGATCACCCGCAGCCGGCCCGCGTCCATGGAGGCACGGACGACCACGGTCGCGCCCTTGGGCACGTCCAGGCGGCTGAGGTCCAAGGTGGCGAGCCCGGTGCCCGCCTCGTAGGACGGCGCCACGTCGGCCACCGCGGCCGGCCGCCAGACGACGTCCTTCCACTCGGTGCCGATCTCCTTGGGCAGGGCCACCGCCCCGGCCAGCAGCCCGGCGGTGATCACCGAGAGCAGGACGGTGCCGAAGCCGGTGCGGCCCTTGACCGAGCTCACCGCCAGCCCGAGGCCGAAGACGGCGAGGGCGGAGGCGAAGCCGACCTGCAGGGCGTGGCTCAGGGTGCTGCCCTCCCAGACCGAGGCGGTGGCGACGACCCAGGCGAGCAGGGCCAGCACGAACACCCGGCCGCCGATACCGCCCCGCGACTCCCTGCGGACCTGCTGCGCGTACTCCGGGGCCGCGGGCGCGGCCGGATCGCCGCCGGGGCCGGAGGGGACCGAGTCCTCGGGGCCCCACAGGTAGCCCGTCGAGCCGACCGGCCCCGTGGTGCCGTCCTTGACCAGCGGATCCCGCCACCAGGACGGGCCGCCGGGCACGGGCGGCGCCTGGGTCTCGGGCGGCGCCGGACTGTGCGCGGTGCGGTGCCCGGTGCGGGTGGCCGCCGGGTACACGAACTCGGCGCCCGGCCCGGCCTGCTCCTCGGGAGCCGCGCCGGGCCCGCTCCGCCGCCGCTGCGACCAGTACGCCGCGGCGCCCAGTGCCAGGACGGCCAGGACGGAGAAGACCGCCAGCCCGCCGTTGTCCAGCATCGACAGGAACAGGGCGCAGCCCACCAGCGCGGCGAAGACCGCCGCCAGCGTCGAGCCTTCGACCCGGCCGGTCAGCAGCTTCTTCGCCTCGCTGTCCTCCTCGCCCTCCTGGGGCAGCAGCAGCCACGCGAAGCCGTAGAAGATCAGACCGACGCCACCGGTGACGGCGAGGACGCCGAGCACGATCCGGAAGATCACCGGGTCGAGACCGAAGTACCGGCCCAGACCGCCGCACACGCCCGCGAGCACCTTGTCCCGCTTGCCGCGGCGCAGGGGAGGGCGCTCGGCGAGCGGCGAAGCGGACCCGGCGCTCGCGCCGGCCGCGCTTCTGCCGGCTCCTGCGTCCGGCGGCGGGGAATCGTGTACTTCGGTCATGCGTACATGGTGACGGTCCGCCGCCGCCGCGGGCATCCGGATCTACCCTGGCGCAACCCTGATATCCCCCCGAGAGAACTGGGGGGCTGCCCTGATGCCACGGCCGCCGCGAGCGTGTGACCATCGGTGACATGCCCGTAGCAGCCGCCCCACGCACGCCGTACGCACCGGACTCCGACGAAACGCCGCAGCGCAAGCTCTACCGCAGCGCCGACGGCCGGATGCTCGGCGGAGTCGCGCGCGGCCTCGCCGGGCACCTGGGCCTGCCCGTCGTCTGGGTCCGGCTCACCTTCCTCGGCCTGTTCATGTGGGGCGACGGCCTCGGCATGCTGCTCTATGCCGCGTTCTGGGTCTTCGTACCGCTCGGCGTCGGAGGCCGCAGCGGCCACCGCTCCTACTTTGACACCCTCCCGGACGGCACCCGGCGGCTGCGCAAGCCCGAGCGCGGCCAGATCCTCGCGCTGATCGCGCTGTGCGTCGGCGCGGGCATCTTCATCTCCCAGGTCCAGGTCGGCGGAAGTTCCGGACGGTACGTGTGGCCGACCCTGCTCGTCGGCGCCGGCGTAGTCCTCGTCTGGCGCCAGGCCGACAACGCCCGCCGCGCCCACTGGAACGCCGCGGCCGGCCGGCACGCCCGGCTGCTGCAGGCCGCCCGCGCACTCGCGGGCGTCGCCCTGGTCGGCGTGGGCCTGACCGTCTTCATAGTGGTCCGCGGCTCCGCCGCCCAGCTGGGCAACGTACTGACCGCCACCCTCGCCGTCCTCGTCGGCGTCGCCCTCCTGGCGGGACCCTGGCTGATCCGGATGACCCAGGACCTCTCCGAGGAGCGGCTGATGCGCATCCGCGCCCAGGAGCGCGCCGAGGTGGCCGCCCACGTCCACGACTCCGTGCTGCACACCCTCACCCTGATCCAGCGCAACGCCGAGGACGCCGGGGAGGTGCGCCGCCTCGCGCGCGCCCAGGAGCGGGAGCTGCGCAACTGGCTGTACAAGCCCGAGGGCACCGGCAAGGACGAGGGCGAGGAGCCCACGACGCTCGCCGAGGCCGTGAAGAAGACGGCCGCCGAGGTGGAGGACCACCACGGGGTCCAGATCGAGGTGGTCGTCGTCGGCGACTGCCCCCTCGACGAGAAGCTGGCCGCACAGATGCAGGCCGCGCGCGAAGCGATGGTCAACGCCGCCAAGTACGGTGGCGACGGCGGCCCCGTCCAGGTGTACGCCGAGGTGGAGGGCCAGACGGTGTTCGTGTCCGTACGGGACCGCGGACCCGGCTTCGACATCGACGCGGTACCGGAAGACCGGATGGGCGTACGAGAATCGATCATCGGCCGGATGCAGCGCAACGGCGGGACCGCTCGACTGCGGTCCGCGCCCGACGGCGGCACGGAAGTCGAGCTGGAGATGGAGAGGGCGGCGAAAGCAGCATGACCGAGGACAGCGCGAGCACCGGCGGCGTGACCAGGAGGGTCCGGGTGGTGCTCGTCGACGACCACCGGATGTTCCGCACCGGGGTGCAGGCCGAGATCGGCGAGACCGAGCGGACCGGGGTCGAGGTCGTCGGCGAAGCCGCCGACGTGGACCAGGCCGTCACCGTCATCACCGCCACCCGGCCCGAGGTGGTGCTCCTCGACGTGCACCTGCCCGGTGGCGGCGGCGTCGAGGTGCTGCGCCGCTGCGCCCCGCTGATGGGCGCCGTCGAGGACCCGGTACGGTTCCTGGCCCTGTCGGTGTCGGACGCCGCCGAGGACGTCATCGGTGTCATCCGGGGCGGCGCCCGCGGCTACGTCACCAAGACGATCACGGGCACCGACCTGGTGGACTCGGTCTTCCGCGTCCAGGACGGGGACGCGGTGTTCTCGCCGCGCCTCGCGGGCTTCGTGCTCGACGCCTTCGCCTCGACGGACGCCCCGCCGGTCGACGAGGACCTCGACCGCCTCACCCAGCGCGAGCGCGAGGTGCTGCGGCTCATCGCGCGCGGGTACGCGTACAAGGAGATCGCCAAGCAGCTGTTCATCTCGGTCAAGACCGTGGAATCCCACGTCTCGGCGGTACTGCGCAAGCTCCAGCTCTCCAACCGCCACGAGCTGACCCGCTGGGCGACGGCCCGCCGGCTCATCTGACCGTCCAGTAGGCGTATAAGCGATCTCGCGACTACTCTGTGCGCGACGAAAGGAGGAAGCATGCTGCTGGGATTCCGCACGGCAAACGTACGGTCGCTGCGTGACGAGCAGGAGCTTTCCTTCGTCGTACCGCAGGACGAGGAGTCGGACACCGCGAGGACGGTGGAGCTGTCCGATGGAAGGCAGCTACGGGTCTATCCCCTGCTTGGCATCTTCGGTGCGAACGCTTCGGGTAAGTCCAATGTGATCTTCGCGCTGAAGAAGATGCGCGAGGCTGTCCTCAACTCCTATGCGCAGTGGACTTCGTACCAGGGGATTCCTCGCGACGTATTCGCTCTCGATCCGAAAGCAGCTGAGGAAAGCGCCTTCTACGAGGCGAACTTCGTCCTCGACGACGGAGTTCGCTGGACCTACGGATTCGAACTGGGCCCCACCCGAGTGGAGTCCGAGTGGTTGCACGCCTACCCCAAGGGGCGGCGGCAGGAGTGGCTCGACAGGGACGCCTCGCGCGAGAAGGTCTTCAACTTCCCGAACGACCGGATTCAGGACCGCGCGCTGCTTGCCCGGACGACCCGCCCGGACGCACTCTTCCTCTCCCGCGCAGCCAACGACAATCACCCGCAGCTCACCCGGATCTACCGCTGGTTCCAGGAGAACCTCTGGGACGTCACCCCGGAGACAGAGATCGCGCAGCGCGAGGCTTTCACCGCGGGCAAGCTGCTCGATGAACAGTCACGCGAACGCATTGAAGAGCTTCTGCGGGTCGCCGACCTGGGTATCACCGGGGCCGAGGTCGAGCGACGGCCAGGGAAGGCGCCCGTGGTCCGGCTCCTCCACGCCGGTGAAAACGGGGAGTCTGTCTCCCTCGACTGGGACCGCGAGTCCTTCGGTACTCGTTCCTGGTTCGCGCTGATCGGCCCGCTCCTGTTGGCTCTGGACAAGGGTGCGGTCCTCCTGATCGACGAGCTGGATGCGAGCCTTCACCCGCGTTTCGCGGCGGAGGTGGTGCGGCTCTTCCAGGCGTCGTGGGCCAACACCAAGGGCGCTCAGCTCGTGTTCACCTCCCACGACCCTTCGCTGCTCAGCTCTCCCCGTGGTGGGCGGCAGTTGGAGCCGGGCCAGATCTGGCTCACGGAGAAGGACAAGCAGGGCGCTACGGAGATCTATCCGCTGAGCGACGTGGGGCCGGGCGCGGAGGAGGACCTCACGGACTCCTACCTCGCGGGTGCCTTCGGGGGTGTGCCGCGCATGGCGGCGGGGCAGATCGGGCGAAAGTTGCTGACGGCACGGGCACAGGGGGCGGAGCAGGCCTGATGGCGAGGGACAAGGGGAGGGACAATCCGGGGCGCGCGAAGAAGGTGCGACCGGAGGAGCGTCCGCGCGAGGTGTACGTCCTCACCGAGGGCGAGGTCACCGAGCCGGGTTTCGTCGAGTTCGTACGTGATCACGGCGCGCCCGCACAGCAGGGACGCAGCGTGGAGATCCTCTTCAAGAATCTGAACGCGCCGACCAAGCGTCGCAAGCCTCTGCCCCTGGTGGAGGAGGCCATCCCCTATGTCGCGACGGCTGAGCGTGCGGCACGGAAGGCCGGGCTGGAGGAAGGCGACTGGAACTGGCCGCAGGTCTGGTGCCTCTTCGACCGCGACCAGCACGAGGACGTCCCGACCGCCTTCGCCAGGGCGAAGAGGGCGGGTGTGAAGATCGCCTACTCGCACCCCTGCTTCGAGCTGTGGCGGCTGCTGCACTACCAGAACTACACCAGCACCTTCGGCGGTGTCTGTGACAGCGCCGCGGCCCGCTTGAAGCAGCAGCCCGGGTTCGTGCAGACCTACGGTCCGAGCATTCAGAGCGTCTCCCCGGAGGCGGCGAAGCGCGTGATGCCGGACCAGGTCCGTGACAAGTACAAGAAGGCCCGTGGGTTCGCCAAGCAGCTGAACGCTCGGCACAAGGGGCCGGACCAGAACAAGTGGGACCCGTACACCGACGTGGTCAGCTTCATCGAGGACGGTCTGGGCGTCATCGACTACTGATCGTAGAGCGGCACCCCCGTATCTCCCGAGGCCGTAGGCTTCCCGGTGCAACCGGACTAGCCAGACGCAGAGGGAGTGCCCTACGTGGCCAAGCTGACGCTCGCGCAATTGGAACGCCATCTTTTCGCGGCGGCGGACATCTTGCGCGGCACGATGGACGCTGCGGAGTATCGCGACTTCATCTTCGTGCTGCTGTTCCTGAAGCGCGTCAATGACGAGTTCGAGGCCGCGCGTGACGTGATCATCGCCGAGGAGCGGGCGGCGGGCGCCTCGGAGGAGGACGTCCAGGACGAGGCGGAGGCGTACCAGAACTACCGGCTGCGCGGAGTCCTGTACGTACCGGAGGCGGCCCGCTGGGAGCGGCTCGCCGGCGCGGTCGACGAGGTCGCGACGCACTACCTCCAGCCAGCCCTCAACGAGCTGGAGAACCAGGAGGGCAACGGCGAGCTGCGCGGCCTGTTCAGCCACGTCAACTTCAACCGCATCGGCGGGGGCGGGGGCGGGGGCAAGTCCGCGGCGGACCTGGCCGACAAGCGGCTGGCGGCGCTGATCGAGCACTTCGGCAGCATCCGGATGCGTGGCGAGGACTTCGAGTTCCCGGACATGATCGGTGCCGCGTACGAGTACCTGATCAAGGACTTCGCGGATACGGCGGGTAGCAAGGGCGGCGAGTTCTATACCCCCCGTGCGGTGGTCCGGATGATGGTCGAGCTGGCCCGGCCGACGGCTGGAATGCGGATCTACGATCCGTGCGTGGGCTCGGGCGGCATGCTGATCCACGCCAAGGAGTACATCGACGAGCACGGCGGCGATTCCGGGAACCTGTTCCTCGCGGGCCAGGACGCCAACAGCGGCTCCTGGGTCATGGCCACCATGAACATGCTCTTCCACGGTGCCAAGTCCTTCTCCCTGAAGACCGGCGACACCCTCACGAATCCGCTGCACCCAGAAGGCAACTTCGACCTGGTGCTCAGCAATCCGCCGTTCTCCATGGACTACAAGCAGACCGATGTACTGCACCTGAAGTCGCGGATGCCGTACGGGGAGGCGCCCGAGAAGGGCAAGGCTGACCTGATGTTCCTCCAGCACATGCTGGACATGGTGCGGGGGAAGGGCGGCTCGGTCTTCACCGTCATGCCGCACGGGGTGCTCTTCCGGGGCGGCGGCGAGCAGCGGATCCGTACGGCGCTACTGGACGCGGACCTGATCGAGGCGGTGATCGGTCTCGCTCCGAACCTCTTCTACGGGACTGGCATCCCCGCGTGCGTGATCGTGCTGCGGGCACCGGGCCACAAGCCGCAGGCGCGGCGGGGCAAGGTGCTCTTCATCAACGCCGATCGCGAATACCACGCGGTGCGTGCGCAGAGCATGCTGCTGCCGGAGCACGTCGAGAAGATCGTCTCCACGTTCCACGCGTACGCGGACGTAGAGGGCTTCGCGAAGGTCGTCGACCGTTCGGAGCTGGCGGAGAACGCGGACAACCTGAACATCCGCCGGTACGTGGACAACACGCCGCCGCCGGAGCCGCAGGATGTGCGGGCCCACTTGGTGGGTGGCGTGCCGGTCGCGGAGATCGAGGCGAAGAAGGACCTGCTCGGTGCCTACGAGGTGAACGCGCTGGAGCTGTTCGCGGCGCGGGAAGGCGACCCGGAGTATGTCGACTTCCTGCCGGAGGGCGAGCGGCCGGACGCGGCGCGGCTGACTGAGCTGGCGGCCAAGCGGGAGGCGGTGTTGTGGGAAGCCTTCGAGGAATGGTGGAAGTCCGAAACGGAACAGATCGCGCTGCTGGCCCCTGCCGAAGGCGACGACCGCACGGAGGGCGAACGCAAGGCCCAACTGGCACGGCTGCGCGCGGACTTGATCACCTCGTTCCGCACCCGACTCCTTGAGGTCGGCCTCCTGGACCGGTACGCCCTGGCGGGCGCGGTCGCCGGCTGGTGGCACGAGGCGAAGTACGACCTGATGGCGCTCTCGGTGACCGGGTTCTCCGGGGTCATCGACGGCTGGGTCGAGATGGTTAAGACGATGCTCGCGCCGGAACCGAACCCGAGCACGGGCGGCAGCCGCAAGCGCTCGGCGGCGGAACGCCGCCAGGCGTACGACCACAAGGTGGTCGCCGTCATCGCCCCCGACTTCCTCACGGAGCTGGCGGAGGCGGACCGGGTCAAGGCGGACCTCGACGCGCGGGTGAAGACAGCCCTGGACGCGGAGGCGGCCCTCGCGGCGGCGAAGGCGGCGGCCGAGGCGGGCGACGAGGACGCGGAGGTGGACCCGGAGCTGGCGAAGGCGGTCCTGTCTCCGAAGGACCTCGCGAAGCTGAAGAAGGACCGCACGGCGGCGGGCAAGGTCGTGACCGAGCTGGAGGACGATTTCTGGCCGATCGAGTCCACGCGCAAACCGAAGCCGGCGGAGGCTGAGTCGGGTGACGTCCAGGAGTTCCTGCTGGATATGCTCCCGGACCGTGATGACGCAGAGGAGGTACTGCCTCGCCTCATGCGCGCCCGTCGGGCCCTGAGCGAGAACGACGAACGACGTGCTGTCCTCGGCATTCTTCGCGCTGACCTCGCGAGCAAGCTTGAGGGACATACGGTGCGCAACCGACGTGAGTTGGTGGAGTCGTTCCACGTATGGGAGGAGAAGTATGCGGTCTCGATGCGGGCGATTGAGGCCAGCCAGACCCAGGCATTTGAACAGCTGGACGGATTCCTGAAGGAGCTGGGGTATGTCAGATGAACCGTATGCAGAGGTTCCCCTGGGCTATTATCTGGATGGCGCAATCCGCAATGGGATCTCCCCGCTGGAGACCCAGGCCTGGACGGGCGTGCAGATGCTTGGACTTGCCTGCCTGACGCCAGATGGCTTCCAGCCGCGACAGCTCAAAAACGCCCCAGCGGGTTTCTCTGCTCGACATCCTGCGGTACTGGATGATGGCGCCCTGCTGATCAGCAGGGCGAATACGCGTGGCCTGGTCGGGCTTGCTGGTGTCTATCGAGACATTGGCACGCCATGCATATATCCGGATCTGATGATGCGCCTACGGCCCTCGCGGGAGTGCATTCCTGAGTTCATGGAGCTAATGCTGCGCTCAACTGGCGTCCGTCGCCGCATTATGGCTATGGCGCAGGGTACATCAGAGAGTATGGTGAAAATTTCCGCAGAGATGGTGCGCAGTTTGTCGGTGCCGCTCGTTTCGCTGGCTGAGCAGCGGCATATCGTTAAAGTGCTCGGGGCTGTATCGGCGGCAGAAAACTCTATCGAGGCTTCGCTGGCCAAGCTGTCGCTTGTTGAAGATGCGATGGCGTTGGATCTATTGGGTCGGCTTCCGGCGGGATATGGCACATCAACCATCGGGGACCTTGGTGCGGTAGTTACTGGAATGACTCCACCCATCGAGTGGGATGCCCTGGATGGATGTAATGGAATTCCCATGATTACGCCGTCGCAAGTGTCGAACATAGGTGGAGTCGCGGGCTTCTCGCGGATGATTTCCCCTGGGTATCGACAGGGTGTGCGTGGCGTCGCGCGTGGTGCAACTCTTGCTGTGTGTATCGGGTTCGGGGTGGGGAAAGTTGGTTTTGTCGAATTTGACTGCTGCACGAATCAACAGATCAACTCCGTCATTCCATATTCGGGAATGGACTCACGCTATGTCTACCTCGCCGTAGCGAAAGCCATGCGACTGGCCCGTGAGCGTGTCAATCTTCAGGTCACGCCGATCATTAACAAGACGGAGTTCTCTGCGCTTTCAGTCGAAGTTCCGGAGTTGGCGGAACAGCGCCGCGTGGCGGATGCGGTCTGGGCCGTCCGAAGCTCTCAGGAGCGTTTGAGGGTGGAGCTCGGTAAGCTGCGCCAGCTCAAGGAGGGCCTCGCGGACGACTTGCTGACCGGCGAGGTGGGGGTTTCCGACGTCGGGTAGGTGGGCTATGGGTCCATCGGCAGGCTCCAACCAGAGGCTGGTGGGGCGGGGGCCGCCGGCATTGCCCTGTCACGGCAGTCCCCGCCTCTATTCGCTCCGCCCGTTGCCGGGCCAGGGTCGCGTCAGTCAGCCCGGTGCTGGATGGCTGGATGGCGAACAGGGTCGCCGTTCTCGTAGGGGTCGTAGGCGGTAGCAGGCAGGCGCGCGCCCCGACTTTCCGCGACGCGGTGGACGGCGCCGAGGGACTCGGTCAGCTGGAGCGCCAGGAGGTGGAGTTCCCCCGGCGTCCACTTGAGCTCGGCGAGCACGCACTGCGCCTCGTCCAGGAGCTCGGCCGCCATGGCGAGCTGGTCCACCTCCATGCGGTCGGCCAGGCGGGAGACGTGTCCCGTGCCGTCGCCCACGAGATAGCACGGCTTGCCCTCGGGGCTGGTCCAGGGGAGCAGTCGGGCGGTGTAGTTCGAGTCCATCAGGCGACCCCTACCCCGTGGATGTTGCGGGTGTCGAGGTCGATTCCGTACGTGGCGAACCACAGGTTCCGCCGCCGCTGTCGACACAGCCGTTCCTCCTCGCGGCAGCGGGGATCGTGCGTGCGTAGACGCCGAGGCGTGAGACGGGAGTCCTCGCCCCGGAAGGCCGGCACGGTGTGGGCGGCGGGCTGCCCCATGGCCTTCGGCGCCGCCGGAACAGACGCCGCGATCGGCGACGCGGCACACCGCCGCCATCGGCGTGCAGGGAAGAGCAGCCTCAGCAACTGCTCGAAGACTTGGGCGATACGGTGGTTCACGTCGACCTGCTTTCTTCAGGTTGGCCACGCCCCCGGGCCGTTGACGCGGTCGCGGGGGTCCTTCGCGTGTGGTCTGTCTGTCTTGTTGTGCGGGACCGGGCGGTCCCCGTGGTGGGCGCAGGAAGCAGCACTCCAGGTCCACGAGGGCGCCTGACGGAGTTGTGCGTCCCTGGCCGCCTAAATGGGAGGCTCCCGGGCGCGCCGCCGCCAACGCCCACCCCTCCGGTGTGTAGCGATCTGCTCACAGGCTGAGACCGTGCGAGCTAGGCTCGCTAGGGGGTAGAGGGTGACAAGGCTTTTGTCACAAGGGAGTTGCCCATGAGTAATACCTACGGTGACTGGCTGAGGGCTCAGCGGGAAGCGGCGGGGCTGACGCAAGAGCAGCTGGCCGAAGCGGCGGTCATGACCCGTTCGCACATCTCGCACATCGAGGCTGGCCGACGCGTCCCGTCCAAAGAGGACGCGCGCCGCTTGGACAAGGCGCTGAACACGGGAGATGTGCTCAGCAGCTTCCTGCCGCATGATGATGTGGCGGTCGCCGACTACTTCGAGCCTGCGCGTCAGCTCGAACAACAGGCAACGATGATCCGTGAGTTCGCGCTGTCCTTCGTCCCGGGCATTCTTCAGACGGAAAGGTACGCGCGTGCGGTTCTGCGTATCGGCTTCCCTCCTGTGAGTGAGGAGGAGCGTGACAGGACCGTTGTCACACGGCTTGAGCGCTCGAAGATCCTCGCTGACCCGGTGATGCCCGTAGTGTGGGCGCTGCTGGACGAGGCAGTGTTACGTCGCCCGATCGGCGGCCCGGATGTCATGGCTGAGCAGATCATGCACGTCGTCCGCCTGGCAGAGGATGAGCGCGTGCGTGTACACGTGGTGCCGTTCGGACTGGGGGGTCATCCGCTGATGCAGAGCATGCTGACGCTGATGTGGTTTGAGGATCAGCCCCCGGCGGCCTATTCCGAAGGTCTGCGCATGGGCAAGGTGCATGACTCTCCGGCCGTGGTCGAGCAGCTCCAGGGCGCTTACGATCTCGCACTGGGCGACGCACTGCCGCTCAAAGAGTCACTTGCCCTGATGCGGGCGACAGCGAAGGAATTCGGACACCATGACTGAGCACACCATCCCGGAAGCCTCCGAGCTGAGCGGCTGGCGCAAGTCGTCTTACAGCGGAAACGAAGCGGGCAGCTGCATCGAAGTCCTGGACGGCTACCCCTCCGGCGTCCCTGTCCGGGACTCCAAGACCCCCCAAGGCCCCGCCCTGCTCTTCCCGCCGGATGGCTGGTCCTCGTTCGTCGATGCCGTGAAGGCCGGGGAGTTCCCCGCCTGAGCCACCTGAAAAGCCGCGAAAGATCACAAACCCCACCTGGCCCTCACTGGGGGCTTTGGCTTGACCTGGCTCCTCCCTTGACCTCCTGTCGCAGAATAGGCAGACGGATGATCAGCTGCACGGTTCAGGGGCAGAGGGGCGCGGGGGATGGTACGGAGCGCGGTCGAGCGGGACGAGGTCGAGCTGCCCTTCATTGCGCAGCTCAAGGCGATGGGCTGGGAGCACGTACACGGCCCCGATCTCGATGCCGACGAGCGTGCGTACCCCGGCGACGTACTCCTGACCAAGCGCCTCACCGCCGCCTTGCAGCGAGTGAACCGGCTGCCCGGGACCGACGACCCATGGATGACGAAGGCCGAGGCCGAGCAGGCTGTCGACGACATGCGGCGGGCCGCCCGGAGCGTGGCCGTGCAGTCGTTGCTCAAGGCCAACGGGGACGCGACCGCCCTGTTGCTGCGCGGTATTCGGATGGATGGGCCGGGGAACAAGGACTTCCTCGTCCAGTACGTCGACTGGGAGTGGGAGGGGCTGGAGGACGAAGAGATCCTGGCGCGGAATCAGTTTCTCGTAGTCGACCAGTTCCGCGTTCGGAAGGCCGACGGCAAGGACGCCGTCCTCGACCTGGTGCTGTTCGTCAACGGAATCCCCATCGCCGTCGTCGAGTGCAAGAGCCCGGAGCGCAAGGACGCCATCGGCGATGCCATCCGGGACCTGCGCATGTACGCCGGCCAGCCGCTGGACACCGATGGGCGGGCGGCGGCGCAGATCCGTACCGGTGTACCGGAGTTGTTCGCCCCCGTCCAGCTGCTGATCGCCGCCAGCGGCGCCACCGCTGCGCTCGGCACGATCTCCTCCGCCGAGGAGCACTACGCGGTCTGGCGCAGTGTGGAACCGGACTACCCCGACGAGGGCGCTCTGCGAGCAGAGCTGGAGGCCGGCAGGCTCCTGCGGGGTGACTCGAAGCTCACCGGGCAGCACAAGCTGATCGCTACTGTCCTCAAGCCCCGCAACCTGCTGAACATCATCCGGCACTACGTTTTCGAGCTGCCCGTCAAGACCAAGGAGGGCGAGCCCCCGCTCACCGTCAAGGCGGTCTGCCGGCACCAGCAGTACCGCGCGGTCGAGAAGATCGTCCGCAAGCTGCGTACCGCCCGCAAGCGTGGTGAGGCCGGTGCCGAGGACGATGAGCGCGGCGGTGTCATCTGGCACACCCAGGGCTCCGGGAAGAGCCTCACGATGTCCTTCCTGGCTCGACGCCTGCACATGAGCCGGGATCGGGAGCTGAACCGCTTCACCCTGCTCGTGGTCACCGACCGCAAGCAGCTCCAGCGGCAGCTCTCGGCCGCCGTGCAGGTCAGTGGCAGCCCGATCCGTATCGCCAAGTCCCAGACCGACGTCGAGGGGATGCTGCGGCGGGCCGGGAAGCCCGGTGGCCGGGCCGTGATCTTCGCGATGATCCAGAAGTATCTGGGCCGGGTGCCCGGCTTCATCGGCGAGACGGACGGCGATGACCGGGACTTCGGCGAAGAGCTGCGGCAGGCGAAGGACCGTATCGCCGCGGGCGAGGACCCGCAGGAGATCACCGATCCGACGCCGGATGAAGCCACCACTGAAGCGGTCAGACGGAGATTCACGGAGTGCAGCACCGATCCCCACGTCCTGGTGCTGGTCGACGAGGCGCACCGCTCGCACACCTCCGTGCTGCACGCATGCCTGCGGGATGCAGTGCCCAACGCCGCCCGGATCGGATTCACCGGAACGCCGATCATGAAGGGCAAGCTGACCGATACAGGCCGGATTTTCGGCCTGGATCCCGGCAACACCTTCCTTGACTCCTACCGGATGACGGAGGCCGAGAAGGACAAGGTCGTTGTCCCCGTCCGGTACGAAGGGCGCACCGGACCCGCGGAGATCAGAGGGAAGGAGGGGATGAACGAAATCTTTGAGGACCTCATCGCCTCCGCACCCGAAGAGCATCAGGACGAGGCGCGTAAGGGGACCAAGCCCACGAGCCGCGACGTAGCCGAGTCCTTCCCCATGATCCGGGCGAAGGCCGCGGACATGCTCGCGCATTACGTGCGGGGGCCGCTCACCGGCGGTTTCAAGGCGCAGATCGCAGCCGTCAGCCGACGCGCGGCCGTGTACTACCGCGCCGCCCTCCGTGACGTCCGTGCCGATTTGCTCGCCCGGGTGCGCAACGAGTTTGACCCCGAGGAGCTGCGCGGCAAGAAGCCCGAGGAGTACACCCAGGACGAGCTCCTCCTGCTGCGCGCCTGGCAGTACCAGGAAGTTCTGCGCCGCATGGACTTCGTACCGGTGATCTCGGAGGGTGACGAGCGTAAGAGCGGCGCGTGGCGGGAGTGGACCGACGCGAAATTCCAGGAAGAGCACATCGAGCGGTTCCTGGAGCCGTTCCCCGAGCTTCCGCCGGACAATCCGTGGGTGATCGAGCACCCGGTGGAGACCGACCCGCTGCCGGGCGGCACCGTCGGATTGAACCCCTGGAGCGACGGCTCCCTGGAAGCCCCCGCCGAGAAGCCGCCGATCGCCTTCCTGATCGTGAAGTCGATGCTGCTGACCGGCTTCGACGCCCCGATCGAGCAGGCGCTGTACCTGGACCGTCCGATCCAGGATGCCGAGCTGCTCCAGGCGGTGGCCCGGGTCAACCGGCCGGCCCGCCTCAAGCGCGAGGGCCACGTCGTGGACTACTACGGTGTACTCGACAACCTCGGCGTCACCCTCGCCGCGTACCGCGGTGACCCGCCCGTGCTCGCCGGGGTGCGGTCTCTGTCCTCGGAAGTACCCGCGATGCACGGGGCGGCGACGCACCTGCGGCGGTTCCTCAAGCAGCTGGGCACGGGCGGGCTGGATGGTCCCGGGCGCATGGCGCGCGCGATGCTGGCGCTGCACGATCCTTTGGAGCGGGCCGAGTATGACCGGCTCCTTGGTGAGTTCCTAGATGCCATGGAACGCGTACTGCCGCACGAGGCGGCCCTGGAGCTGGTGCCGTATGCCCGCCGCTGGGCACAACTTCAGCAGCGGGTGCGCAGGCACTATCGCGACGAGGCGGATGGAACGTTCTCGATGCGCGGCTACGGGCGCAAGGTACGGGCCCTGATCGCCGAGCACCTGACGCTGCCCGAGATCACGCAGGCCATCGCGCCTGTTTCGATTCTCGATCCCGACTTTGACGAGATCGTGGGACGTATTCCGAACGTGCGCGAGTCGGCTGCCGAGCAGGTGCAGGCACTGCGCTACCACCTCCAGGAACGCCTCGAAGAGGACGAGCGGCCGGTATACCGCACGCTCGCGGAGGACTTGCAGAAGGTACTGGACGAGTTCGAAGGGCGCTGGGAGGACATCAAGCGGGAGCTCGGACCGCTCGTCGAGCGGGCCCGGCAGGCGGAGCAGGCCGACCCGACCGTGTCGGACCTGACCGCGATGGAGCGGCGGATGTACGCGAAGCTCTCCGACCAGCTGACCGCGCACCCAGCCTTCGACGTGCCCGACCAGGAGGTCCTGCGCACTTTGGCAGTGGGTCTTTCCGACCTGATCTCGGCGCACGTGTCGCGCGCGTCCTGGGCGGAGCAGGAGACGAGCCTGGACGACCTGCAAGTGCAGATCTGGAACTTCCTGAAGAAGGAGCGGATCCGGCCCAAGAACGGAGGGCTACCGCAGCTGACGATCCTGTCCAATTCACTTGCCGGGTTCGCGCAGCAGCACGCCGCTGCCTTCCGCTCGGAAAGGCGGGGACAATAGGGGGGTGCCTGATTCGCCCCTGCCGAAGACTTCCGCCCCGCTGCTGCTCAGCGACGGGCAGGAGCTCTCCGTCGACGGCCGGGTGCTCCGGGTACGGGTGAGCTCCCGGCGCTCGAAGCTCGGATTGACGGTGGAGCGGGACGGCTCCCTGACTCTGAGGGCACCCCTGGTCTGTGAAGCCGATCGAGCCGAGGCGTTCGTGCGGTCCGGCCGGCCCTGGATCGACGGCAAGTTGCGGCTACGTGACCAACTGAGGCCGGTCCATCCGACCCGTGGCTTCATCGATGGTGAGACGTACCGATACCTGGGGCGCGAGTACCGGCTGCTGCTGGTCGAAGAACCAGGCGCGTCGGTCCGCCTGTCCGCCGGGCGGCTGCGGCTGGACAGGGCCACGGCCGCGGACGTACAGCTGGCCCGCCGTGCCGTCACTGACTGGTACCGCAGGGTGGGGCTGAGCTGGGCGCAGGGGCGGCTTCAGCCCTGGGCAGCGCGCATGGACGTAAAGGAACCCGACGTGACCGTGCGGGACGTGGGGCGCCGCTGGGGTACGTATCGGCCGGGTGATACGGATAATGGCCAGATGGCCCTGCACTGGGCGGTCTTCCAGCTGCCGGCGCAGCTCGTCGACTATGTGATCGCTCACGAACTGGCGCACATCAGGGTGTCCGGGCACGGCCCTGACTACTGGCGGCTTTTGCGGCGAGCGATCCCGGAGTGCGAGCGCCTCAAAGAGGAGCTGGACGAGATGGGCCGCAGGGTGTGGCTGGGAGATGTTTCCACAGGCTGATGCCTCAGCATCGATATGCGGATCACGGGACGTATGCCCCTGTGACCTACACCGCAGTCGGCGGCACCGGGAACCCGGGGCGGCACCGGGAACCCGGGCGCGGCGTGGACCCGCTCTCCGTTGCCGTGATGAGCTTGACGGGGACGCTCCTCTTCGCGGCGGCGATCGCGCTGACCGCGATAGGCCCTCGCACAGAACCCGATCCCGGTGCACGCGGAGATGGTCATCGGCGACCATAACCTCGAATCGTGGTCGAAGCAGCTGCCGAAGACCATTGACTTGCTGAGCAAGACGGTCAAGACGCCGCAGTCAGGGCTGAGCCTTACGGGGATACAGCATGCTGTTGGGGTGCCTGGGCAGATTGCCCGGCCCCATCACCCGGTACCCCTTACCGCCGTTGTCGAGAGTGGCGCTTCCCAGTTCCCCTTCGGATACCCACGTCACCGTGACGGAGAAACGTACGTCGCCCTGGACGGAGCGCAGATCGAGCACGAGCTGTTCCGGGTCGTTGGAAGAGACCTTGAACGGGAAGCCAATACCGGGCTTCGTGACGCCGCCGGGCATCCGGACGACGCCCGGCTTCACCGAGACGGGATGGGCGGAGAAGTCGACGTCGAACGGCCGGGGGTCCATCCCGCCACCGCAGCCCGATGCGTCGATCACCTGCCCGGTACCCGGGAGGGGGTCGGTGGCCAGGACGTCCACTCGCACACCGGTGACGACGATGCTCTGGCTACTCTTCGTCTGAAGGGTCACGTGCACGGATACGTCGCCCGCCTTGGAGTCCGCCACGGGGACACCCTCGCGGCGAAGCATGTCGGGCTTCGCCTTCAGCTCGTCGAGGCTCGCCGCGGAATAGCGCGGCACGCAGCCCATCGGCCCGTCCGAGTACAACTTCACTTCGGGCGGGCCGGAGAACAGCCCCAGGACCCAGCTCCAGCCGCCGGGAAGCACAGTAGTGACGACGACCAGCAGAGCGGGGAACAGGACGGCCGTCACCCAAGCCTTCTTGTCGCGAATCGGTGAACCACGCGTATCGTTAACCAGATTGTTCTGCCAGCCTCGCAGTCTGCGCACGGTCGGACTCGACGGGCGTCTCACCCTCTGCGCTGCCATGACCACTCCTCCCCTCGTGTCGGGCCATCGTGCCGGTCCGACCCGGTCAGGTGGTTACGCCGGTCGGGAGGCTCCGGCCCAGGGCATCGAGTCGATCGGCGCGAGGCGGACCGTGGAGCCGGGGCGCGGGGCGTGGATCATCTGGCCGTTGCCGATGTACATGCCGACGTGCGTGACACCGGAGTAGAAGAACACCAGGTCGCCGGGGGCCAGCTGGTCGCGGGAGACCCGCTGTCCCGCGTTGATCTGCGTGTAGGTGGTGCGCGGCAGCGACACCCCGGCCGCCCGCCACGCCGCCTGGGTCAGACCGGAGCAGTCGTACGAGCCCGGGCCCGTCGCGCCCCACACGTACGGCTTGCCGATTGCCCCGTACGCGAACGCCACCGCGCGGGCCGCGCGGGAGCCGTCGGCGGGCGGCGGAGCCTGGGTGGCGGGGCCGCTCGGGGCGGGGCCGGCCGAGCGGGCTTCGTAGGCCGCCCGCTCCTCGGCCGTCAGCTTGGCCAGCAGCCGCTGCGCGGCGGTCAGCTTCTCCTCGATCTCGACCTTGTGGCCCGCGAGTTCGCGCTGCCGGTCCCGCAGTTCGGCGAGGCGCCCGGCCGCCTGGTCCTTGAGCTTCCCGACCTCGTCGAGCCCCCGCCGCACGGCGGAGATGTCGGCCGCGTTGCGGTTCCCGGCCCGGGTGATGAGGGCGGCCCGGTTCAGGTACTCCTGCGGATCGTCGGACATCGCCAGCTGTACGGCGGCGCCCAGCGTGCCGCTGCGGTACTGCGTCGCCGCCAGCGAACCGAGCGCGCTGCGGGCCGCGTTGAGCCGGTCGGTCTTGCGTGCGGTCTCGTCCCGCAGCCCGTCGAGCGCGCGCTGCGCCTCGTCGGCCTTCTCCTTCGCCCCGTTGTACTGGTCCGTCGCGGCCTCGGCCTCCTCGTAGAGCCGGTCCATCTCCGCCTTGACCTGCGAGGGCGTCGGCTGCGGATCGGCTTGGGAGGTGCCTTCGAACGCGGTGGCGGTGGCAGCGCCCGCGAGGGCGAGGGTGGCGGCGGTGGTGCGTACGGAGCTCCGTGCCGTGCCGCCGGTGAGCGGGCGCTGCCTGGGCTTTCGATGACTGGCCACGAGGGCCTCACGTCCTTCCTCCATCGGTGCTTGGGGGAGGACGCTAGACCCGAAGGTAACGGCCAGATGACGAGATGATCGAAAGTGGCCGGACGTGACCGGACTTGCCTGGTCGGGCGTCTGTCGATGGCCGTCCGCTATCCGCGGATCTCCGTCAGGCGGGCGAAGACGACCACGTTGCCGTCGTAGCCCCCCTTCTTCGAGAAGCCGCCGCCACAGGTGATCACGCGGAGTTCAGGGGCGCCCTTGGGGCCGTAGACCCGCGCCGCCGGAAAGTCGTCCTTGCCGACGACCTCGATGCCGTAGACCGTGAACACGGCGGTACGGCCGTCCTGTCGGTCCACCTCGATGTGCTGCCCCTGTCCCAGCGAGCCGAGCGTGTAGAAGACGGCCGGACCCTGCTTGTTGTCCACGTGCCCGTCGATCACCGCCGTGCCCCGGGCGCCCGGGGCGGGGGAGCCCTCGTACCAGCCGGCCAGGTTCCGGTCCTGCGGCGGCGGGGCGTCCACCCAGCCCTCGGCGTCGAGTCCGACCCGGGTGACGGGGGCGTCGACCTGTAGGGCCGGAATCCGGATCCGGGTCGGCGGGGAGGGCTTCATCGGCTGCGGGGCCGGCGGGAGGCGGCGGGCGGCCTCGTCGTGGGCCGGGTCGCTGACCAGCACGGCAGCCTGCGCGGGCTGCGGCGGACCGCCGTTCAGGTCGAGCCCGTTGGTGAGGAGAAACGTGCCGCTGAGGGCGACCACGGCAACGACGCCCCAGCCGCCGCGAGGCCTCGTACGCTCCTGGGGGCGGGGCATGATGCGTGCTCCTTCGGTGGTGCCGGAGGTTGGGGTGCCGGGGGTTCGGGTGCCGGAGGTTCGGCGGCCGGTACTGGACCGGGCCCGTCCGGTCGCCAGGGGCGGGTCGGACGGGCCCGGCGGTCAGGAGTCCGGCGGTCAGGCGCTGTCGCCCGCCCGGCGGCGCATCAGGAACACGCCGCCGCCGAGCGCACCGGCCAGCAGGGCTGAACCGGCCGCGATCTCGGTGCCGTTCAGCCCGGCGGCGCCGCCGCCGAGGCCGGCCTTGACGCCCTTGGAGGGAGTGGTCGTACCGGTGCCGGTACCGGTCGAGCTGCCCGCGACCGTGAGGGTGGTCGTGCCCTTCTCGCCCTTGCAGTCGAAGGTGACCTCGTACTGGGCACCCGGCTTGGCGTCCGCGTCCACCTTGACGGTGGCGGACTTGCCCTCGTTGAGCTCGACCGCGTCGAAGATGCCGGAGGAGACCTTCACCAGCGGTTCCTGGCACTCGGTGGCGTTCAGCGTGACGGTGCCGCCCGGGGCCACGGTGGCGGGGGAGACGGTGAAGCCGAAGGACGTGACGTTGGGCGTGGTCCCGCCGTCGTTGGCCGACGCCATCGGCGCGGCGAGCGCGAAGGCGGCGGTGGACAGCAGGGCTACGGACGCGACACGTATGGAGCGCATGGTGAATCCTCCGGGTCCCCGAGGCGCAGCCGCGAACAATTTGTCCGCAAAAGGCAGGAAATGCCCCTCGATGTGCTAGACGCTAGGTCCGGTTGGCGGAACCTGCGAATCGAACGGCACGAACGGACCAACGGCGGGAGTGAGTTGGCGGGCGCCGCGCCAACTCCTCTGATACGGACGGTGAGCGGCACGCCGGACGGCCCGACGCGTGGTGGCGCTGAGTGACGGACACGCCGAGGGGGCGGCCGCCGGACGCCGATGGACGTCAACGGACGCCGATGGACTGATCCGTGGCCTCCGGCGCGTTCACCCCGGCCGGACGCTCCCGTAGATCGGCTGGTAGTAGACCGAGTCCTCGCGCACGGACGTCCCCGGCCGCGGGGCGTGGATCATGCGGCCGCCGCCGATGTAGATCCCGACGTGGCTGATGTCCGCGTAGAAGAAGACCAGGTCCCCCGGGCGCAGATCCTTGGTGGCGATCCGCGGGGCCGCCTTCACCTGGTCCCAGGTGGTGCGCGGCAGTGTGATCCCCGCGGACCGCCAGGCGGCCTGGGTCAGGCCGGAGCAGTCGTACGAGCGCGGGCCGGTCGCGCCCCAGACGTACGGTTTTCCCAGCTGGGCCCGGGCGAAGGCCACCGCCTTGGCCCCCGACGCCGACGCGGCGGCGTCAACGGGCAGCGGTCCCGAGGCGGCGGGAGCCCGGGGGGCCAGGGCCCGCGCCCGCTCCGCCGCGGTGAGCCGCGCCAGCAGGGTGTTCGCCTCCGCGAGCCGGGTCTGCACCTCCTGCTTGCGTCCGCGCAGCTCCTCCTGCGCCCGCTCCAGTTCCGCGACGACCACGGCCGCCTCCCGGCGCTTGCCCGCCGTCTCCGCCCTGGCCCGGGTGTACTGGGTGAGCAGCGCGTCCTCGCGGCCGCCGAGCCGGTTCAGCAGGTGCGTCTGAGCGAAGAAGGCCTGCGGATCGTCGCTGAGCAGCAGGGTCGCGGTCCCGCCGAGGCCGCCCGCGCCGCGGTACCGGTCGGCGGCATAGCTGCCGAGCAGCCGCCGGGCCTCGTTCAGCTTCTGCGTGGTGCCGGCGATCTGGTCCATGAGCGCCGACAGCAGGGCCCGCTGCTCCGCGGTCCGCCCGGCCGCAGCGTCGTAGGCCTGGGTGGCCGTGCCCGCCTGCCGGTGCAGCTCGTCCACGCGGGTCCGTACCGCCTCCACCGAGGGGCGGGGCGCCGGCACCGCCGCGGCCTGGTGGGGGAGGAGCAGGCCTAAGGAGGACAGGGCCGCGGTCGTGACGACCGCGGCGGGGGCGTTCGGATGTCTTCGGGTGCGCGGCTTGCGGTGGTGGGGGGAGGGGTGGGACGAGGGGAATCCGTACGTGTACACGGGCCGGCACCTCCTTCCGGTTGGCGGAGCACGCTAGCGGTGGAGGGAGCGACTCGGAAGGGGGCGGGAGGGGGCGGGAAGGGTCCGCAGGGCATATGCCGCCGAATTTTCCGTGGGGGGACCGGGATTTTCCGGGGGCGGGACCGGCTGTCGGTCCCGCCCTCTAAACTCGGAAGGCGATGAGCAGCCTCTTTGACGACAGTTTCCTGGCCGACCTCTCCCCCTCCGAAGAGGTCCCCCCGCCGCCCGAAGACCACGCCGCCCCGGAGACGGGCGCGGACGATCTCTTCGGGGGCCGGTTCGACGCGCCCATGCACGGGGACGCGTACTACCGGGACGGTGCCCCCAGGCCCGTCATCGACCCGGCGGCGCTCCTGGAGGGGCTGAACACGGAGCAGCGCGCCGCCGTGGTGCACGCGGGTTCCCCGCTGCTCATCGTGGCCGGCGCCGGCTCCGGCAAGACGCGCGTGCTGACGCACCGCATCGGCCACCTGCTGGGCGCGCGCGGGGTCCACCCCGGCCAGATCCTGGCGATCACCTTCACCAACAAGGCCGCCGGTGAGATGAAGGAGCGCGTCGAGGGCCTGGTCGGCCCGCGCGCGAACGCCATGTGGGTCTCCACCTTCCACAGCGCGTGCGTGCGCATCCTGCGCCGCGAGTCGAAGCGGCTCGGTTTCACCTCGTCGTTCTCGATCTACGACGCGTCCGACTCGAAGCGCCTGATGGCGCTCGTCTGCCGCGACCTGGACCTGGACCCGAAGAAGTTCCCGCCGAAGGCCTTCAGCGCCAAGATCTCGAACCTGAAGAACGAGCTCATCGACGCGGACGCCTTCGCCGGGCAGGCCGCGGACGGCTTCGAGAAGACCCTCGCCCAGGCGTACGCCATGTACCAGGGGCGCCTTGGCGAGGCCAACGCGCTCGACTTCGACGACATCATCATGACCACGGTCCACCTGCTCCAGGCCTTCCCGGACGTCGCGGAGCACTACCGGCGCCGCTTCCGGCACGTGCTGGTCGACGAGTACCAGGACACCAACCACGCCCAGTACACGCTGGTGCGCGAGCTGGTCGGCACCGGCTACCCGGACCTGCCGCCCGCCGAGCTGTGCGTCGTGGGCGACGCCGACCAGTCGATCTACGCCTTCCGCGGCGCGACCATCCGCAACATCCTCCAGTTCGAAGAGGACTACGCGGACGCGACCACGATCCTGCTCGAGCAGAACTACCGCTCCACGCAGACGATCCTGTCCGCCGCCAACGCGGTCATCGAGCGCAACGAGAACCGCCGCGCGAAGAACCTGTGGACCGAGGCCGGCAGCGGCGCCGTCATCACCGGCTACGTCGCGGACACCGAGCACGACGAGGCGCAGTTCATCGCCGACGAGATCGACCGGCTGACGGACGCGGGCGACGCGAAGGCCGGCGACGTCGCGATCTTCTACCGGACCAACGCGCAGTCCCGCGTGTTCGAGGAGATCTTCATCCGCGTCGGACTGCCCTACAAGGTCGTCGGCGGCGTCCGGTTCTACGAGCGCAAGGAGGTCCGCGACGTCCTCGCGTACCTGCGCGTCCTCTCGAACCCCGAGGACAACGTCCCGCTCCGGCGCATCCTGAACGTGCCCAAGCGCGGTATCGGCGAGCGCGCCGAGGCGATGATCGACGCGCTCTCCATGCGCGAGAAGATCACCTTCCCGCAGGCGCTGCGCCGGGTCGACGAGGCCTTCGGCATGGCCGCCCGCTCGACCAACGCCGTGAAGCGCTTCAACGTGCTGATGGAAGAGCTCCGTACGATCGTCGACTCGGGCGCCGGCCCGGCCGTGGTCCTGGAAGCGGTCCTGGAGCGTACGGGGTACCTCGCCGAGCTCCAGGCCTCGACCGACCCGCAGGACGAGACGCGCATCGAGAACCTCCAGGAACTCGCCGCCGTGGCACTCGAGTTCGAGCAGGCCAGGGAAGCCGCGGCGGCCGAGGCCGCCGAGAACGGCGCCCCGCCGGTGGGCCCCGGCACCCTCGCGGAGTTCCTGGAGCAGGTCGCGCTGGTCGCCGACTCCGACCAGATCCCGGACGAGGACACCGACGGCAACGGGGTCATCACCCTGATGACCCTGCACACCGCCAAGGGCCTCGAGTTCCCGGTGGTCTTCCTGACCGGCATGGAGGACGGGGTCTTCCCGCACATGCGCGCGCTGGGCCAGACCAAGGAACTGGAGGAGGAGCGCCGCCTCGCCTACGTCGGCATCACGCGGGCGCGCGAGCGGCTGTACCTGACCCGCTCGAGCATGCGCAGCGCGTGGGGCACGCCCTCCTACAACCCGCCGTCTCGGTTCCTGGAAGAGATCCCGGCCGAGTACCTGCAGTGGAAGCGGACGGGCGCGGCACAGAAGCCGGCGGGCCCCATGCGGAGCTCGGGCTCGGGGTACGGGTCTTCGGGCTCGGGCGGGTCGAAGGCCTCGTTCGGCACCTCGCCGGAGGCCTTCCTGTCCTCGTCGCGGACGAAGTCGGGCCCGTCGGGGTTCGCCACGCGGCGGGCCTCCGACAAGCCGGTCATCGCGCTGGTGGTCGGGGACCGGGTCACGCACGACCAGTTCGGTCTGGGCACGGTCATGGAGGTCAGGGGAGCGGGCGCGGACGCGCAGGCCACCATCGACTTCGGGGACGAGAAGCCGAAGCGGCTGCTGCTGCGGTACGCGCCGGTGCAGAAGCTCTGACGGGCGGGGCCCGCCGAAGGTGGGGCGGCCCGCCGAACGCGGAAGGGCAGCCGAACGCGGAAGGGCCCGCCCCCCGAGGGGCGGGCCCTTCCGCGTTCGTGCTCGGTCCTAGTTCGGGTTCAGGCCCTTGGCGCGCAGCCACGACTGCGGGTCGACCGGGGAGCCGCCGCCCGGGCGTACCTCGAAGTGCAGGTGCGGGCCGGTGGAGTTGCCGGAGTTGCCCGAGTACGCGATCACGTCGCCGGCCTTGACCTTGCCGGAGCGGATCTTGGCGCTGCTGAGGTGGCAGTACCAGGTCTCGGTGCCGTCGGGCGCGGTGAGTATCACCATGTTGCCGTAGGCGGGGTTCCACTGGCTGCGCACGGTGCCGTCGGTGGCGGCCATGACCGAAGACCCGTAGGACACCGGGAAGTCGATGCCGGTGTGCACGGACATCCAGTTGACGCCCGCCTGGCCGAAGCCGGCGCTGAGGCCGTGCCGCGCGACGGGGAGGGCGAACTTGGGGCGGGCCGCTTCCTTGGCCGCCGCCTCCTCCGCCTTCTGCTTCTTCTCCTCGTCCTGGCGAATGCGCAGGTCGATGCGTTCCTGGGTGCGGCTCGCGCGGTCCGCGAAGTCGCCGGCGTCGGCGCTGAGGGCGGCGAGCTGCGTGTCGAGCTTGCTGTTCGCCGCGACCGGCTTGATCGACGCCGGGTCGGGGGCGGCCAGGGTGGTGATCTCCTCGGACGGCTTCTCCGTACCGGTGAGCCCGCCCACGGAGGCGGCGGCGACACCCGCGACACCCATCACGCAGGCCGAGGGAACGGCCACGGTCAGCAGCGCGGAACGCTTGGCCGGAGTGCGACGGCGGTTGTTGCCGCCGGCCTTGGCGGTACTCGCCTTGGCGACGGGCTTCGAGCCGGGCTTGGAGCCGGGCTTGGAGCCGGCGCGGCGCGAGGGGCGCGGCTCGGCGGGCGCGGCCGGGGTGACGGGCATGGCCTGGGTGGGGAGATCGTGCACCTTGGCGTCCGCGTCCGGGTCGGCATCCATGCCGTCGGCGTCGGCGTCGGCGGGGAGGAACTCGAAGACGGCGGTCTCGGTGTAGGCCATGTCGGCCTCGGCCACGACCTCGGGGGAGGTGGCGGCGTAGACCTCGTACCCGTAGTCGTAGGTGTACTGCTGCTCGTGGGCCTGGGCCTGGGCCTGGGCGTGGGCCTGGCCGTGGGCCTGCTCCTGCGCCTGCAACTGCTCCGGGACTTGCTGGTGGTGCTGCTGCTCGTAACCGCCGTACCCGTAGGTCTGCTCGGAGGCCGTGGTCCAGGCGGTGGCGTCGTAGGCGCCGGTCTCGGTCCCGTAGCCGGGGGCCGACCAGTGGCCGGTCTGCTCGGCGGAGGTCTCGTAGCCGAAGGCGGTGGACTGGTAGTCCATGGAGACGCCGCCCTGGGTGGGGACGGTCGAGAGGTAGCCGTCGTAGTCGGCGTATCCGTCGACGGACGGCTGCGCGTAGCCGTTCTGGGGGGCGGCCCATGCCGTGGTGTCGTACGAACCGGTGTCGTAGGAACCGTAGGTGGCGCCGTAGTTGTAGCCCTGGCCCTGCGTTTCATAGGACGCATACGCTGAATCGCCAGCGAAAGTGGTGGTGGAAAGGCCGTCATACCCAAAATCGGGGTACTGGCCCGACGAGGGGCGGTCGTTCACCAACTTCTCTTTCGCCTCGGCAGCGGGGGGCCTGGGTGGCCGAGGAATGTGGGGTCCTCGGAGGAGAGCAGTGGCGTGACTGTACCCGGCGGTTACACGCAACGACAATCTTCGGAGGCTTTTGTGCTCGGCGGAACCGGGCATTCGGCCGCCTTTCGGTCGGCTGCAGACCCACCCTTGGCCTTGAGTTCGAAAAATGTTCGACTGGGGGTCGGTTTTCGCTCCCACTGTCGAGGCCGACTCGAAGCGGAATTGGGCGCGGACTCGGCGCGGGCTCGGCGCGGCCGGACGGTCAGGCGACGGAAGCGGCGCCGGGGTGGGGGAGCGCGATCGGCCTGGGTCCGTCGAGCGAGCGCCGGACCGCCGCTATGACGGTGGGGTGCGCGGGCAGGGCGAGATGTCCGATGCCGGTGACCTGCACGTTTTCCGCGATCAGGTCCGGGTGTTCGATACGGGCCGTCCCGGGCGGGTCCATCAGCTCGTCGAACTCGCTCCAGAACGCCACGCACCGGGTCCGGCAACCGGGCGCGGGCGCGCGCAGTTCGGTGAGCACCTCGGAATCCGGGCGCATCTGCCGGATTAGGGGGTGCGCGTCCATGAAGGGCGCCACGCGGGTGCCGGAATGCGGGGTGCCGAGCGTGACGAGCGTGCGGACGCGTGCGTCGCCGCCGAGGCGCTGGACGTAGTACCGCCCGACCAGCCCGCCCAGACTGTGCCCCACCAGGTCCACGCGGTCCTGCCCCGTGCGCTCGCACAGCTCCTCGACGCGTCGGCCGAGATGCCGGGCGGTGGCGCGCAGGTCGCGGGTGAAGGGGGAGTAGTTGTACGCCTCCACCTGCCGCCGGCCGCCGGCCCCGAGGGCGCGGCGCAGCAGGACGAAGACGGAGCGGTTGTCGGTGAACCCGTGGAGCAGTACCACCGGCGGGCGCTCGTGGGTGGCGGCGGCGGGTCGCTCCGGCAGTACCCCGGTCGGATACAGCAGGATGTGCCCGCCGAGCACGATGACTTCCAGTACGCCCGCCCGCAGCGCGGCCCCGGACATGGTCAGCCCCATGGACGGCCCCCCTAGCGTCTTGGGACCGGGGCGTCCGACCGCCCCGTGCCGTGCGGCTGTCGGCGCGGAGCGGTGGTACGCCATCCCACGTGTGATTTCCCCCTCGTGGTTGACCGCGAAACGGGGGTGTGCGCGATGCTGTACTTAACGTTCGTTCACTCGGGAGGCAGTGCGATGGGTGTGACCGGTCCGATCCGTGTGGTGGTGGCCAAGCCGGGCCTCGACGGCCACGACCGAGGCGCCAAGGTGATCGCGCGGGCCCTGCGGGACGCGGGCATGGAGGTCATCTACACGGGCCTCCACCAGACCCCCGAACAGATCGTCGACACGGCGATCCAGGAGGACGCCGACGCGATCGGTCTGTCGATCCTGTCGGGCGCGCACAACACGCTGTTCGCGCGCGTGCTGGAACTCCTCGCGGAGCGCGATGCGGCAGACATCAAGGTGTTCGGTGGCGGCATCATCCCGGAGGCGGACATCGCTCCGCTGAAGGAGAAGGGCGTGGCCGAGATCTTCACTCCGGGCGCGACGACCACGGCGATCGTCGAGTGGGTTCGGGCGCACGTGCGTCAGCCGGCGTAGCCCGCGCGGTGCGGCGCCGCTGCCGGGGACCAGTCCCCGGACCCCTGCGCCTCAAACGCCGGCGGGGCTGGGTTGTGCCGGGGCGCGGTGGCTGCGGGTGGGGGTCGGTGCCGGGGTCGGGGTGGGGTGTCGGCCTGGACTGCATGATTTAGGCGCCCTGTGTTCGGCTTTGAGAGTGGCGGCCTTCTTGTGCGCCACAAATCACGCTTTACGTCCAGGCCGACACCCCACCCCGCCCCCGTCCCCGCCCCGCCGAGCCTCCGACCCCGCCCGGGGGAAACGTCCGACCCCGGCCAGGGGGAACATCTGACCCCGACCGGGGGAAACGTCCGACCCCGACCGGGGGAACGTCCAGTCCCGGCCGGGGGTCCGAGCGTTCCCCCCCACGGCCGGGGGTTCGAGTGTTCCGTACCCCCGGGGGGGGCGAGTGTTTCGTCCCGGCCGGGGTTTGTCTTTTTAGCCGTCCGGCGTTTGAGGACTGGGGTCTGGGGCGGAGCCCCAGGTTCTTTCAGCCTGTCCGGCGTTTGAGGACCGGGTCAGGGCTGGCCCTGGGAACGGTGGAAGGGTGGGTAGGGGACTTCGCCCCGCAGGGCCGATCCGGCTGCGGTACGCGTGGGGGGTCAGTGGGGCGGGGTCAGTTCCGCGTGCAACGCGGCCCGCAGCCGCAGGGTGGCGACCAGGCGTTGGAAGGCTTCCGACCAGTACGCCGCCGCACCCCCCTCCTCCACCGGCTCCGCCGCCACCGCATCGAGCCGCCCCGCCTCCGCAGGATCAAGGCACCGCTCCGCCAGCCCCATCACCCCGCTGAAGCTCCACGGGTAGCCGCCCGCCTCCCGCGCGGAGTCCAGCGCCTCGATCACCGCCCGGCCCAGCGCCCCCGCCCACGGCACCACGCACACCCCGAGCAGTTGGAACGCCTCCGACAGCCCGTGCGCACGTATGAACTCCGCTACCCACGCCGCCCGTTCCTCCGCCCCGAGGATCGACAGGAGCTTCGCCCGTTCTGCCAGCGACGCCGTCGCAGGGCCCGCCGCGGGCGGTGCGGAGGCCGAGCCGAGCAGGGCCTGGGACCAGGCGGGGTCGCCCTGCCGGACCGCGGCCCGGCACCAGGCCGCGTGCAGTTCCTCCGCCCAGCCCTCGGCCACCGGCAGCGCCACGATCTCCGCCGGGCCGAGCCCCCCGAACCGGTCCCGCCAGCACGACAGCGGCGCGGACTCCACCAACTGGCCGAGCCACCAGGCCCGTTCCCCGCGTCCGGCCGGTGGCCGCTTGACCACGCCGTCGCGCAGCATCCCCGCGTCGCACTCGGCGGGCGGCGTCACCCCCTCCGGGCCGACGCAGGCCAGCGCCCGCTCGGCCATCCGCCCGGCCAGCGCCGAGGTCGGCAGCGCCGACAGCAGCTCGGCGGCCGTCGCCCGGACATTGCGGCTGCGGTCGCCCAGTGCCGCCTCCAGGAACGGCTCGTCACCCGCCGACAGCCCCACCCGCAAGGAGTCGAGGAACATCAGCCGGTCCTCGGCCCGCTCGGTGCTCCACGTGGTTTCCAGCAGTCGAGGCCCGGCGGCCGCCTCGTGGGCCCGTACGAGGCCGAGCAGTGCGACCCGTTCCGCGAACAGCCCCTCCTGCCACAGCCGCTCCACCCCCACCGCGTCCTGCACGTCGGGCAGTTCGCCGGCGCCCCCGGAACCCCCGCGCAGTGCGAACCGCCAGTCCGGATTGAGCCGGGCCAGCCACAGCCCGCGCGGCCCGGCCAGGGCCAGGGCCTGCGGCCGGAGGTCGCTGCGGGCCCGCGCGACGTCCAGCAGCGCGGGCACGAGCGGGGCCGGCGCCCGGTATCCGTGCTGTCCGGCGGCGGCCAGCCACTGCGGCAGCAGCTCCGTCAGGTCCGGGGCGGCCCCCCGCCGCCCGCTGCCGCTGCCCGCACCGGCCCGGCCCGCCAGCAGCTGCGCGAGCCGCCGCCGGGCCGGCTCCGGAGGCTCCGGGCGCGGGTCGCGCGGCGCGGGCTCGGGCAGCGGACCCGCCTCGGCGGGTCTGAGCCCGGCCCGGCGCCGCAGCGTCTGCACGGCCGCTGTCCTGAGCAGGGCTTCGGGGCTGCCCCGGCGCCGCTCGGTGCCCAGCAGTGCGGCGCCCACCAGCTCGTCCCAGTTCTCGTCCTCGTAGGCCGTGTCCGTGGGCCCGCTTGCGGCTCTGCCCGTCGCGCTGTTCGTCGCTGTTTCCGTGGTCGTGTTCACCGGATGCCCTCCCTCTTCCCTCGTGTGCCGTGTGCGGGTGGCGGGGCCGCCCCGGTCCCGCCCCCTCCGCGGGACCGGAGCAGCCCGGTCTGTTTCCCCTGTGGCGCACACGGCCGTGACTACGGCCTCAACTGGCGTGGTTGTCGTCCACGAAAGCCCCCCGGCTCACTCGTTTCGAATACGTCGGCGCCCCCGCGCCGCCGCCTTCCCCTGCGCCCGCTCAGCCCAGCACCACCGGCTCCGAGGAGCCCGGCTGCCAGGCCGTCAGCGGGGTGAATCCGCGGTGTCCGCACTCGCCGAACACCGTCACCGGGCCGCCCCCCGAAAGCGCGGCCAGCTGCCACAGCCCGGTCCCGGGCCGGCTCCCGGGCCCGGTCAGGGGCACGGGCAGGGCGGACGTCCCCTCCGCGTCCGCCAATTGCCATGAGGTTGTGCCCTGTTGCTCCCCCTGTCTTCCTCCCTGTTGTCCCCCCGGTATCGGAACCACCGGTCCGAGCACCACCGGCCAGGACTCCAGCCAGGGGTCCTCGCGCAGCGCCGCGCCGTACGCCTCGAGTGCCGCGCCCGTGCTCACGCCGGTCGGCGCGGTCCGGGACGGTGCGGCCGGCGCGAACCTCTCCCCGAGGTCCGCGCGCAGCCCGGCGGAGCCGGGCCGGAAGCGGGCTTCCGCCTCCAGCACCAGACCGACGGGCAGCGCCAGCCCCGGCGGTCGCCCGGGCGGGCCGAAGTCCAGGACCAGGGCCGGCCGCCCGCTCGCCAGCCCGCGCAGCCATATCCGGCGGGTGGTGAGACGGCCGTCCGGTGACGCCGTGTCGTACTGGGCCAGCACGAGCCAGTGGTCCCGTACGGCCTCGCCTTCCGTCTGGGGCTGCAGTCCCAGACGGCTGCGGACCGTCGCGGCCAGCGGCTGCGGCAGTGCGGAAACCCCGAGCCAGGCCCGGTCCAGCAGGTGCAGCAGCGCGGCCTCCTCCAGCATCCGGGCGGGCCAGCCGGTGCCGCAACTGGGTATCGTCCCCAACTCCCGCACCCGCGCGGCCAGGCCGGGTGCCTGGGCGTCGACCATGCGGGCGGCGGTCTCCTCCCAGGCCGCGTATCCCGCCTGCTCCTGACCGGCGAGGCCGCCGCGCACCAGGTCCGCGAGCCGCTGCTCCAGCTCGGTGACGCCCGCGCCGATCCGGGCCGCCCGCCGCTCGGCCCGCTTGCGGGCCCCTTCGGCGTCGGCCGGCCCGGCCCGGCCGGAACCGTCGGTGGGGCGCGCGGCCTTCGCCGCCCGCTCCGTGAGCCACTCGTCCGCCCAGTCCGGAGCCTCGGCCGAGGCTCCGGACGCGGTGCCGGACGCGGTGTCGGCCGGTGTGTCGAGCCCCTCCTCGGCCCAGAGCAGCAGCAGGCCCAGCGCGTGCTTGCACGGGAACTTCCGGCTCGGGCAGGAGCACTTGTACGCAGGCCCGGACAGGTCGACGACCGTCCGGTACGGCTTGCTGCCGCTGCCCTTGCACAACCCCCACACCGCACCGGAAGCGGAACCTCCGGTCTGTGACCACGGCCCCGCGCCGCCGAGTCTGGCCCCCGCCTTGCGTGAGGCGTCGTCAGGAGCCAGAGCCAGTACCTGTTCCGCTGTCCAGCGAACCCCCTGCTCAGTCATGTGTTCCACCGTAGAGACCCCCACTGACAATCGCTCTGACCTGCAACGACGCATCTCCCGGGGGTCGTTGTCAGTGGTCGGGTGCATCGTGGTTCCAGCAGTCGTCGAGCGGCTGCGGAGCATTGGAGGGGGACCATGGCCACGACCGGGAACGAGACCACCGCAGAGGCGCTGCGACCGCACGCCGAAGACGCCTTCGCGCACGAACTGAAAGCCCTGGCGGCCGCAGATGACCGGCCCCGCCCGGCCCGCTGGAAACTCTCCCCGTGGGCCGTGGCGACGTACCTGCAGGGCGGCACGCTCGGCGACGGCACCGTCATCACGCCCAAGTACGTGGGCCCGCGCCGGATCGTCGAAGTCGCCGTCACCACCCTCGCCACCGACCGTGCGCTGCTGCTCCTCGGCGTGCCCGGCACCGCCAAGACCTGGGTGTCCGAGCACCTCGCCGCCGCCGTCAGCGGAGACTCCACGCTCCTCGTCCAGGGCACCGCGGGCACCCCGGAGGAGGCCATCCGCTACGGCTGGAACTACGCCCGCCTCCTCGCCCACGGCCCGAGCCGCGAAGCGCTCGTACCGAGCCCGGTCATGCGGGCCATGGCCGAGGGCATGACCGCCCGAGTCGAGGAGCTCACCCGGATCCCCGCCGACGTCCAGGACACCCTCATCACCGTCCTGTCCGAGAAGACGCTCCCGATACCGGAGCTCGGCCAGGAGGTGCAGGCCGTGCGCGGCTTCAACCTCATCGCCACCGCCAACGACC
The DNA here is from genome assembly GCF_049310065.1 of Streptomyces tatrensis. Taxonomy (NCBI): domain Bacteria; kingdom Bacillati; phylum Actinomycetota; class Actinomycetes; order Kitasatosporales; family Streptomycetaceae; genus Streptomyces; species Streptomyces tatrensis. The sequence continues at coordinate 5,847,821 of NZ_JBMDLB010000011.1, forward strand.
GCGACCGCGGGGTCAACGAGCTCTCCAGCGCGCTGCGCAGGCGCTTCAACACCGTCGTCCTGCCGCTGCCCGCCACCGCCGACGCCGAGGTCGACATCGTCGCCCGCCGCGTCGACCAGATGGGCCGCGCCCTCGACCTGCCCGCGGCCCCGGAGGGCCTGGAGGAGATCCGCCGCGTCGTCACCGTCTTCCGCGAGCTGCGCGGCGGAGTCACCGACGACGGGCGCACGAAGATCAAGTCGCCCAGCGGCACCCTGTCCACCGCCGAGGCCATCTCGGTGGTCACGGGCGGCCTCGCCCTGGCGGCCCACTTCGGGGACGGCGTCCTGCGCCCCTCCGACGTGGCCGCGGGGATCCTCGGAGCCGTCGTCCGGGACCCGGCCGCCGACCAGGTCGTCTGGCAGGAGTACCTGGAGGCCGTGGTCCGCGAGCGCGACGGCTGGAAGGACTTCTACCGGGCCTGCAGGGAGGTGACGGCATGAGCCCGGGTACGGCCGGCAAGGACGCCACCGGCCCGCTGCTGCTGGGCGTACGGCACCACGGGCCCGGCTCGGCCCGGGCGGTGCGCGCAGCCTTGGACGCGGCGCAGCCGGCGGCGGTGCTGATCGAGGGACCGCCGGAGGGGGACGCGTTGCTCCCGCTCGCTGCGGACCCGGGGATGCGGCCGCCCGTCGCCCTGCTCGCGCACGCGGCCGACGACCCGGGGCGGGCCGCCTTCTGGCCGCTGGCCGGCTTCTCCCCGGAATGGGCGGCCATCCGGTGGGCGCAGGAGCGGGACGTGCCGGTCCGGTTCATCGACCTGCCGGCCGCGCACTCGCTGGCCGTGGGGGAGGGGGCGGGGGATCAGGAGGGCGAGGCGGACCGGGAGGGCGGGGCGGACGGAGCGGCGCCCGGATCCGTACGGCTGGACCCGCTCGCCGTGCTGGCCGCGACCGCCGGGTACGAGGACCCCGAGCGGTGGTGGGAGGACGTCGTCGAGCACCGCGGCGGGACCGGACCGGCCGCCGACCCGCTGGGCGTGTTCGAGGCGCTCGGGGAGGCCATGGGCGCCCTGCGCGAGGAGTACGGGGCGGGCGGCCACCACCGGGACCTGGTGCGCGAGGCGTACATGCGGCAGCGGATGCGGGCCGCGCGCCGGGAGTTCGGCGACGCCTACGCCGTGGTCTGCGGGGCCTGGCACGTCCCGGCACTGCGGGCCAGGACCACCGCGGCCGCGGACAAGGCGCTCCTCACGGGGCTGCCCAAGGTCAAGGTGGAGACCACCTGGGTGCCCTGGACCCACCGGCGCCTCGCCCGGGCCGGAGGGTACGGCGCGGGCATCACCTCGCCCGGCTGGTACGCGCACCTCTTCGCGGCCCGGGACCGGCCCGTCGAGCGCTGGCTGACCAAGGTCGCGGGCCTGCTCCGCGAGGAGGACCGGCAGGTGTCCCCGGCCCACGTCATCGAAGCCGTCCGGCTCGCGGACACCCTGGCCGCGATGCGGGGCCGGCCGGTGCCGGGGCTGACGGAGACCCTGGAAGCGGTCCGGGCGGTGATGTGCGACGGCTCCGACATACCGCTCGCGCTGATCGAGGACCGGCTCGTCGTCGGGGACGTGCTCGGCGAAGTCCCCGACGCGGCGCCCGTCGTACCGCTCCAGCGGGACCTGACCCGGCAGCAGCGCTCGCTGCGACTCAAGCCCGAGGCGCAGGACCGGGAGCTGGAGCTCGACCTGCGCAAGGACACCGACGCGGCCAAGTCCCTGCTGCTGCACCGGCTGCGGCTGCTGGGCGTCGACTGGGGCGTCCCGACGGCCTCCCGGGGGAGCACGGGCACCTTCCGCGAGACCTGGCGCCTGCGCTGGGAGCCCGAGCTCGCGGTGCGGGTGGCCGAAGCCGGCATCTGGGGGACCACCGTCCTCGGGGCGGCCACCGCCAGGGCCGAGGCCGACGCGGCGGGCGCCGGGGAGCTGGGCGAGGTCACCGCCCTGGCGGAGCGGTGCCTGCTGGCCGGGCTCTCCGGGGCACTGCCCGCCGTACTGCGGGCCCTCGCCGACCGGGCGGCGCTGGACACCGATGTGGCGGGCCTGGCCAAGGCGCTGCCCGCGCTGGCCCGTTCGCTGCGGTACGGGGACGTGCGCGGCACCGACGCGGCGGCGCTGGGGACGGTGGCGGCCGGGCTCGCGGAGCGGATATGCGTGGCGCTGCCGCCCGCCTGCGCGGCCGGGCTGGACGCCGACGCGGCGGAGGAGCTGCGGGGGCACGTGGACGGCGTGCACGGTGCGATCGGGCTGCTGGAGGCACTGGACACCGACGGACTGCGGGAGCGCTGGGCGGCGGTGCTGCGGACGCTGGCCGCGCGGGACACCGTTCCCGGGCTGATACGCGGGCGGGCGGCGCGGCTGCTGCTCGACGACGGGCGGCTGCCGCCCGAGGAGACCGCGCGGCTGATGGGGCTCTCGCTGTCCCCGGCGTGCGCGCCGGCCGACGCGGCGGGCTGGATCGAGGGGTTCGCGGGCGGGGGCTCGGGCGGCGGCACGCTGCTGCTGCACGACGAGCGGCTGCTGGCGCTGATCGACGGCTGGCTGGTGTCGGTGCCGGAGCGGGCGTTCATCGACGTGCTGCCGCTGCTGCGGAGGACCTTCGGGGGGTACGAGGCGGGGGTGCGGCGGAGCCTGGGGGAGCTGGTCCGGCGGGGGCCGGGTCGGGGGCCGGCCGGGGCGAGTGCCGGGGTGGCGCCGGTCGGCTTCGGTCCGGAGCTGGATCCCGTCCGGGCGGATGCGGTGGTGGACCTGGTCCGGCTGCTGCTGGCGGGGGCGCCGGGGTGAGGGGCCCTGGCGGGGCCGCGGCGGTCGGGGGTGGCCCGGGCCCGGCGCGGGCGGGCTGCGGTGTGCCGCTGCGCGGGTCGGAGTCCCCTACCCACCCTTCCCCCGTTCCCCGGGCTCCGCCCGGACCCCCGCCACGCGCGGCGCCGCACCCGGGGGCCGGCCCCCGGACCCCTGCGCCTCAAACGCCGGCGGGGCTGGGTGTAGCCGTGGTGGGTGTGCCCGTGTGGCGGCGTTCCCGGGGGCCGGCCCCCGGATCCGTGCGTCTCAGACGCCGGCGGGGCTGGGTGTAGCCGTGGTGGATGTGCCCGTGCGGCGCCGCACCTGGGGGCCAGCCCTCGGCCCCTGTGCCTCAGTCGCCGGCGGGGCTGGGTGTAGCCGTGGTGGGTGTGCCCGTGCGGCGGCGTTCCCGGGGGCCGGCCCCCGGACCCCCGCTCCTCAAACGCCGGAGGGGCTGGATTTTGCCTGGCGTCAGCCTGTACGTGCACGAAGTGCGCCCTGGCGGGGCTGGTATTGCCCGGAGGGCAATTCAAGCCTCGCCGGCGTTTGAGGCGCGGGGCCTGGGGCGGAGCCCCAGGGCTTTTCAGCCGTCCGGCGTTTGAGGACCGGGGTCCGGGCAGAGCCCGGGGAACGGTGGAAGGGCGGGTCGGGGACATTGCCCCGCGCAGCGGCAGAGGGTGCTGCGGGGACTTTGCCCCGCGCAGCGGCGAAGGGTGCTGCTGGGACTTCGCCCCGCGCAGCGGCAGAGGGTGCTGCGGGGACTTTGCCCCGCGCAGCGGCGAAGGGTGCTGCTGGGACTTCGCCCCGCGCAGCGGCAGAGAGAGCTGCGGGGACTTCGCCCCGCGCAGCGGTAAAGGGTGCTGCTGGGACTCGCCCCGTGCAGCGGCACCGGCCGGCGGGGGCGGTCGGTGGTGGTCGGTATCGCTTCGAGAACGGGAGGTAGGACAGATGGCTGGTGCGGAAGTGAGTGGTGGCGGCGCGGAGCGGTTGCGGCGGTGGCGGATGGTGCTCGGTGGGGGAGAGGGGGACGGGACCGGGTGCGCGCTGAGCGGGGCGGATGCCGGGATGGATGGCGCGCTCGGGGCGCTTTACGGGGCCGGCGGGAGCGGGGGGCGCAAGCGGGCCGGGGAGCGGTCGGCCGGGCTCGGGGGGTCCGCGCCCAACGTGGCGCGCTGGCTCGGGGACATCCGGACGTACTTCCCCACCTCCGTGGTGCAGGTCATGCAGCGCGACGCGATCCAGCGCCTCGGGCTGTCCGCCCTGCTGCTCGAGCCCGAGATGCTGGAGGCCGTAGAGCCGGACGTGCACCTCGTCGGCACCCTGCTCTCCCTCAACAAGGCCATGCCCGAGACCACTCGGGAGACCGCCCGCGCCGTCGTCCGCAAGGTGGTCGAGGAGTTGGAGAAGCGGCTCGCGAGCCGGACGCGGGCCACGCTGACGGGTGCGCTCGACCGGTCCGCGCGGATCAGCCGGCCGCGGCACGCGGACATCGACTGGGACCGGACCATCCGGGCGAACCTGAAGAACTACCTGCCCGAGTACCGGACCGTCGTCCCCGAGCGGCTGGTCGGGTACGGCCGCGCCGCGCGGGCGGTGAAGAAGGAGGTCGTGCTGTGCATCGACCAGTCCGGTTCGATGGCGGCCTCCGTCGTCTACGCATCCGTCTTCGGGGCGGTGCTGGCCTCGATGCGGTCGATCGCGACCCGGCTGGTCGTCTTCGACACCGCTGTCGTGGACCTGACCGACCTGCTCGACGATCCCGTCGACGTCCTCTTCGGCACCCAGCTCGGCGGCGGCACCGACATCAACCGCGCGCTCGCCTACTGCCAGTCGAAGATCACCCGTCCCGCCGACACCGTCGTCGTCCTCATCAGTGATCTCTACGAGGGCGGCATACGCGACGAGATGCTGAAGCGGGTCGCGGCGATGAAGGCGGCGGGGGTGGAGTTCGTGACGCTGCTCGCGCTGTCCGACGAGGGCGCGCCCGCCTACGACCGGGACCACGCCGCGGCCCTCGCCGCGCTCGGCGCACCGGCCTTCGCCTGCACGCCCGACCTGTTCCCGGAGGTGATGGCCGCGGCGCTGGAGAAGCGTCCCCTGCCCGTCCCGTGAGCTGTCGGTCCGCTGCGGCGCCGCCCGCGCCGGGGGCCAGTAGAGGAGCCCTCGCGGCGGTCGGCCATCGGCAGATCGCACGAAGATGCAGTTCAACCGTGAGGCGATCTGTGACAGGTATCACCGCTCAGGTGTGATCTGCGATTTAGGGACCTACGTCCCACGGGGATAACCTGCGGGACGGACATGCCGCGTCCACGGTCACCGTGTGCGCCTTCCTTGTGACAGCGCCGTCACGTTGCCCTCCGCGGCACGCCCACGCAGATAGCAGACAACCGCGAATCACTGCGAATCTTTAAAAAAGACAAGGGACGGACGCGCGTGGACCTGTTCGAGTACCAGGCGAGGGACCTCTTCGCCAAGCACGGTGTACCGGTGCTGGCCGGTGAAGTCATCGACACGCCTGAGGCAGCCCGCGAGGCCACCGAGCGCATGGGTGGCAAGTCGGTCGTCAAGGCGCAGGTGAAGGTCGGCGGCCGCGGGAAGGCCGGCGGCGTCAAGCTCGCCGCCACCCCGGACGAGGCCGTCGCCCGTGCGACGGACATCCTCGGGATGGACATCAAGGGCCACACGGTCCACAAGGTGATGATCGCCGAGACGGCTCCCGAGATTCTCGAGGAGTACTACGTTTCGTACCTCCTCGACCGCACCAACCGCACCTTCCTGGCCATGGCCTCGGTCGCGGGCGGCATGGACATCGAGCAGGTCGCCGAGGAGACCCCGGAGAAGCTCGCCAAGGTCCCGGTGAACGCCAACGAGGGCGTGACCATCGAGAAGGCCCGCGAGATCGTCGCGCTGGCGCAGTTCCCGGCCGAGGTGGCCGAGAAGGTCGCCGAGGTCCTCGTGACCCTGTGGGCGACCTTCATCGCCGAGGACGCGCTCCTCGTCGAGGTCAACCCGCTCGCGAAGGTCGCCAACGGCGACGTCATCGCGCTCGACGGCAAGGTCTCGCTCGACGAGAACGCCGAGTTCCGCCAGCCGGGTCACGAGGAGTTCGTGGACCACGCTGCCGCGAACCCGCTCGAGGCCGCCGCCAAGGCGAAGAACCTCAACTACGTGAAGCTCGACGGCGAGGTCGGCATCATCGGCAACGGCGCGGGTCTCGTCATGAGCACCCTCGACGTCGTCGCGTACGCCGGCGAGGCGTACAAGTCGGTGAATGGCGGCGGCGTCAAGCCCGCCAACTTCCTGGACATCGGCGGTGGCGCCTCCGCCGCCGTCATGGCCAACGGTCTCGAGATCATCCTCGGCGACCCGGACGTCAAGTCCGTCTTCGTCAACGTCTTCGGTGGCATCACCGCCTGTGACGAGGTCGCCAACGGCATCGTCCAGGCGCTGCAGCTGCTCGAGGACAAGGGCGAGGCGGTCACCAAGCCGCTCGTCGTCCGCCTCGACGGCAACAACGCCGAGCTGGGTCGCAAGATCCTCTCGGACGCCAACCACCCGCTGGTTCAGCGCGTGGACACCATGGACGGCGCGGCCGACAAGGCCGCCGAGCTCGCGGCTGCGAAGTAAGGGCAGAGGTCACAGACTCACATGGCTATCTTCCTCAACAAGGACAGCAAGGTCATCGTCCAGGGCATGACCGGTGCCACGGGCATGAAGCACACCAAGCTGATGCTGGCTGACGGCACCAACATCGTCGGCGGCGTGAACCCGCGCAAGGCCGGCACCACCGTCGACTTCGACGGCACCGAGGTCCCGGTCTTCGGCTCCGTCGCCGAGGCGATGGAGAAGACGGGCGCCAACGTCTCCGTCCTCTTCGTCCCGCCGGCGTTCGCCAAGTCCGCCGTGGTCGAGGCGATCGACGCCGAGATCCCGCTGGCCGTCGTCATCACCGAGGGCATCGCGGTGCACGACTCCGCCGCCTTCTGGTCGTACGCGACGTCCAAGGGCAACAAGACGCGGATCATCGGCCCGAACTGCCCGGGTCTGATCACCCCCGGCCAGTCCAACGCCGGCATCATCCCGGGCGACATCACCAAGCCCGGCCGCATCGGTCTCGTGTCCAAGTCGGGCACGCTGACCTACCAGATGATGTACGAGCTCCGTGACATCGGCTTCTCCTCCGCCGTCGGCATCGGTGGCGACCCGGTCATCGGCACCACGCACATCGACGCCCTCGAGGCGTTCGAGGCGGACCCCGACACCGACCTGATCGTCATGATCGGCGAGATCGGCGGCGACGCCGAGGAGCGCGCGGCGGACTTCATCGCGAAGAACGTCACCAAGCCGGTCGTCGGCTACGTCGCGGGCTTCACCGCCCCCGAGGGCAAGACCATGGGTCACGCCGGTGCGATCGTCTCCGGCTCTTCTGGCACCGCACAGGCCAAGAAGGAAGCCCTTGAGGCCGCGGGTGTGAAGGTCGGCAAGACGCCGACCGAGACCGCGAAGCTGGCGCGCGAGATCCTGAACGCCGCGCAGTAAGCAGCAAGCAGTAGCAGTAGCAGTTGCAGTGAGCAGCCGTCTTCGGCTGTACGTGCAGACGGGCGTGGCCCGCACCCTGTGAGGGGTGCGGGCCACGCCCGTTTCCGTACGCGGCGTACGCGGCGAACGCGACGAACGCCGGTCGTACGGTTATTCGAGGCTCGGTGAGATCCGGGACGGGCCGGCCGACGGATCGGACAGCAGCTTGTCGTGGAGCTGCCGGCCCTCGTCCGTGAGCTGCTGCGGGCCGCTGTGCGGGGGCACGCCCGACACGCTCGCGCCGGGGGCGCGCGGAGGCTCGTACTCGGTCGGAGCGGTCGCCCAGGTGTAGGCCGTCGCCACGGCGATGGCCGCCGTCACCCCGATCACCGCCCGCGTCCACAGCCGGGTCCGGTGCTCGCCGGCCACCCGTACGACGGCTGCCGCGCGCGGCTCCAGCCGGAGGGCCGGCCTCAGCGTGCCGAGCCGCTCGCGCAGCACCGCGGACTGCTTCGCGGGCGCTACGCCGTCCAGTTCGGGGAGCTGGTCGGCGAGGTCGGCGTGCGCGTTGACGAGGCGGCTGCCGGCGGTCGGCGTGGACGCCTCGGTCTCGGCGGCGGTGTCGGGGAGGTCCAGCCCGACGCCGTCGTAGAGCAGCACGGTGCGGCGGTGGGCCGGGGGCAGCGCGAGCATCGCGTCCAGCAGGACGCGGTCCGCGGGGTCGGCCGGGGGCTTGTCGGGGTGCCGGTGGGACCGCCGGAACCGGTGCCAGGGGGAGAGCGCGTACTCGTACGTCGCCGCGCGCACCCACCCGACCGGATCGGGATCGGTGGCGACCTCGGGCCAGCGCTCCCAGGCCTGCTGGAAGGCGTGCTCCACGGCCTCGCAGGCGAGGGCGTGGCGGCCGGTGAGGAGGTAGGCCTGGCGGGCCAGGGCGGGGGCGGTGCGGTCGTAGAGGGCGTCGAAGGCGGAGACCGCCGTCACCGTCGGGGCGGCCTCGCCGGGAGCGTCCCGGGGGGCGTCGTCGGGGGCGGTACGGGCCTCCTCGGCCGGGCCGCCCGCCGTGTCGGCGCCTCCCTCGGGGGCCGCTGGTCCGGCGTCCTTGCCGGCGTTCTCGCCGGCGGACGGGGAGTTCGAGGCGGAGTCCGGAGCGGATTCCGGAGCGGGGGCTTCCACGGCGGCCTTCCCCGCGGACTGCGCGGGGCCGGAGCCGGGGCCGGAGCCCGCCTCGGAGTCCGGCCCGGCCTGCGCCGGACCGGTGGCCGGCGCGGAGTCCGGCCCGGTGGTGCTCGTCCGGGTGGCGGCTTCGGAGCCCCACCCGGCGTGGTTGCCCCTGCCCGGCCCGGTGTTCGTCCCGGTGCTCGGCGCGGTGGCCTTCTCGGAGCGCGCCTCGGAGTCAGGTCCGGCGCCTGAGCCGGTGTCAGGGGCCGCGCCGGTGCCGGTGCCCGTGCTGGTGCCCGTACCGCTGCCCGGGGGCAGGGGGCCGCCGGGGCGGAGGGCTGCGAAGCCGGCTCCGCCGTGGCCGCCGCCCAGCGCGGCTGCGGTCCTGACCGTCGGCTTGGGCTCGTGCCGGGGCGTCCCGACGGGGGGCTTCGCGGCGCGCTTGACGGCGGCCTTGGGCCTGGTCTGCGCCCCGGCGGGCCGGGTGAGTCCGCGCATCACGCGCAGCCCGAACCGGCTCTCGGGGGCGTCGTCCGCTGACGCCGTGTCTGCGTCCGCCGGAGCGGCGCCGGTTGCCGACGCGGCGTGCTCCGCGTCGCTGTCGGGCGAGCTGTCGGGCGAGCTGTCGAGCGGGCTGGCGGGCGCGGCGCCCGGGGCTGACGCCGCGTCCGTGTCCGCCCCCGCGGGGCCGGTTGAGGCGGACGCGCCGACGGTGGACGCGCCGGCGTGCGCCGTGTCGGCCCGAACTGCGGCGCTGCCGTTGGCCCAGGCGGGCCGGGTGGGCGTACCGGCGGAGGCAACCCCCACCGCGCCGGTGACGGCACCGTCTTCGGGCCCGTCACCGCCCCGGTCCGGGCGCGCCGCGGCAGCGGCCCCCGCGGCGGGGCCGTCTGGGGAAGCCGAGCCGTCGCCGCGTGCGGTGGGGCCCGAGGGGGCGGATCGGGCCGACTCGTCCGCGGACAGGCGGGTCAGGAGCTTGGAGTAGGCCTCCAGCTTGCGGCCCCGGGGGTGGGTGCGGCCTGTCTCCCAGGAGCGGACCGTGTTCGAGGTGACGCCCACTGCCGCCGCGACCTCTTCGTGCGTCAGGTCGGCCGCTTCGCGCAGGCGTCGGCGTTCCTTCGGGGTGGGGAGGCCCAGCTCCGTGACGCTTTGTGTCATGCCACACTCCCCGCGACCCGGACGCCCTGAGCGAAAAAGTACATAAACGTATCTTGAGCGACACCACGGTCATTCGCCTGTTACCCGCCCATAGCGCGTGTCGTTGGCACCATGGCGGTGTGACCCAAGTGACCGAACGCGGGACCTCGTTGCCCATGCCCCCCAGGGCCCCCGCACGGCGCCGTTCACCGGCGGCCGCCGCGTGTGTCGTGGGTGGCGCCGTCGCCGCAGTACTGGGGCTCGGCTTCCTCGCCGTGCTCGTCATCGTGCTGTGGATCAGCTCCCCCTACCCCGACAGCGGCCCCGGCGGTGCCCTGCACCTCGCCGCGGGCCTCTGGCTGCTCGCCCACGGGACCGAGCTAGTCCGCTACGAGACGCTCTCCGGGGTGCCGGCCCCCGTCGGCCTGACCCCGTTGCTGCTCGTGGCCCTGCCGGCGCTGCTCATCCGGCGCGCCGCCCGGCTCGGCAGCGCCGCGCAGGAGGACCGGGGCGCGGAGCCGCTGCCCGCGGGCGTGGTGTTCTCCGCCGTGCTCTGCGGCTACCTCGGGGTCGGCGCCCTGGCCGTCGTGTACGCCGCCGCCGGGCCGATGCCCGCCGACCCGCTCAGCGCGGCCCGGCACCTCCCGATCGTCGCCGCCCTCGCCGCCGCCGGCGGGGTCTGGGAGGCCCGGGGGAGGCCGCTCGGGCAGCTGCCCGGCCGGCTCACCCGGCCTCGCTACGCCCTCGCGCTGCGGGCCGGCGCCGGCGGGGTGCTGGTGCTCCTCGGCGGCGGAGCCCTGCTGGTCGGGGCCTCGCTGGCCTGGCACGGGGCGCAGGTGCAGGGCTCCTTCGCGACGCTGACCGGGGACTGGTCGGGCCGCTTCGCGGTGCTGCTGCTCGCCCTCGTGCTGATCCCGAACGCCGTCGTCTGGGGCGCCGCCTACGCGCTGGGCCCCGGCTTCGCGCTGGGCACCGGAGCCGCCGCGACCCCGCTCGGCTTCGGCGCCTCGCCCGCGCTGCCGGGCTTCCCGCTGCTCGCGGCGCTGCCTCCGGAAGGCCCCGGCACGCCGCTGACCTGGGCCGTCGGCGCGGTGCCGGTGGTGGCCGGGCTGGCGGTGGGCTGGTTCGCGGTACGCCGGGCGCGCGACGTCTCGTACGGGGAGACCGCGCTCACGGCGGCGCTGGGCTCCCTGGTGTGCGCGCTGGCGACCGCCGCCCTCGCCGCGGCTTCGGCGGGGCCGCTCGGTTCCCGGGAGCTGGCCGCCTTCGGCCCCGTGTGGTGGCAGACGGGTGCGGCGGCCCTGGGCTGGACCCTGGTCCTCGCGGTTCCGCTGGCCGTCACGGTGCACGCCTGGCGGAACCGGCCCGCGCAGGGCGACCTGGAAGGCGCCGAGGACGGCTGGCACGACAGCGGCGTCCGCGAGGTCCGCTGGGCGGCCCTGCGCCGGGCGGCGGGCACCTTGATCCCGGACTTCTCCAGCACCCCGGCCGAGGGCGACGGGCCGTCCCCGGCCCGGGTCCCGGAGGAAGCGCCCCGGCCGGTGTCCGCACCGCCGAAGCGTCCGGTACTGGTCATGCCCGGCCTCAAGCTGGACCTGACCCCGATCCCGCTCCCCGCGCTGCCCGCGGAGCCGCCACCGGCGATCGCGGGGGCAACCGCGCCCGCGCCGGTACCCGCGCCCCAGCCCGGGGCCCTGGTGGCAGCAGGATCGTCCCTTCCGGCGCCCCCGGCCCCGCTCGTCCCGCCGGTGACCGGAGCCCGCGTACTGACCCGCCGGAAGCCGGAACCTGGACCGGCAGCGGGACCGGAACCGGGACCTGAACCGGGACCGGAAAAGGACCCGGGGCAGGCCGGACGGCCCGAGCCGGAGGCCGCCCGGATCGACTAGCCACCGCCGGACTGCCGCCGGACTACCGCTGGACCTCGAGCATCTTGCCGATGAAGTTGTCGGGCAGCAGGTCGTTGCACTGCAGCTCGGCCGGCTTGGTGAGGGCGTCCTGCTTGCAGACGTAGAAGTCCTTGTACGTGAGCTGCACCGCGTACGAGGACAGCGCCAGCAGGATCGCCAGCGAAGCCGTCACCAGGCCGCTCGCCGCCGCCGTCCGCTGGGGCCGGGCGGCGGCGCCCATCGCCGCCAGTCCGCCCCGGGCCGCCCCGGGAGCCGCACCGGCACCCGCATCCGCAGCGGCGTCCCTGCCCGTCCCCGTACCCACGTCCGCCGCCGAGGCGCCCGTGCCGCGCGAGCCGCGCGAGCCGCCCTGCGCGCCGTCCCCGGACGGCTTCGGCGGGACCCCGCGCAGCGCGCTGATGCCCCAGTACAGGGCGAGCGCGCCCAGCAGCAACCCCATCGAGGGGATGCCGAAGACCCCGAAGAAGAAGCCCCACATGCCGGCCAGCAGGGCGTACCGGGCCCGCCGCTGGATCGGGTCCGTGGGGTCCCAGCGCGCCGGTCCCGACCCGGGGTCCGCGCCCGGTCCCGACCCGGGGTTCTGCTTGTCGCCGCCGTCACTGCCGGCGCGCGGCTCCCAGAGCTGGTCGGGCCGGCCTTCCGGGGGCGCCGCGAAGGGGTTGTCGTCGGTGGGGCGGTCGGGCTGGGGGCGGTCCGGCATCGGGTGTGTTTCATCCCCTGTGTCGTGGACGCCGCTGCGACGTCCGAGGCCTGTTTACGGCGTGTACGCCAGACGCTACCGCCCACCCGTCCCCCCGTCCCTCGGGGGCCGTCCGGTGTGCCGGTATCGTTGCAGGCGGTCGGTGGCTTCGTATGGTCCCCCGTATACCGGGGACCCGAAGTTTCATGCGATCGCACAAGACGAACGACGCGCCCCTGGTTCACGCCGGGAGGCGCCCCCGCTCGACGAGAAAGGGCCTCCCATGGCCGCCTCCCGCCTGGTCGTGCTGGTCTCCGGATCCGGCACCAACCTCCAGGCCCTGCTCGACGCCATCGACGCCCATCCCGGCGGACCCGAGGGCTTCGGCGCCGAAGTCGTCGCCGTGGGAGCCGACCGCGAGAACATCGCCGGCCTGGAGCGCGCCGAGAAGGCCGGGATCCCCACCTTCGTGTGCCCGGTCAAGGCGTACGCGAGCCGTGCGGAATGGGACGCCGCCCTGACCGCGGCCACCGACGCGCACGCGCCGGACCTGGTGGTCTCGGCGGGGTTCATGAAGATCGTCGGGCCCGAGTTCATCGGCCGCTTCGGCGGCCGGTTCGTCAACACGCACCCCGCCCTCCTCCCGGCGTTCCCGGGCGCCCACGGCGTACGGGACGCCCTCGCCTACGGCGCGAAGGTCACCGGCTGCACCGTCCACTTCGTGGACGCGGGCGTGGACACCGGTCCGATCATCGCCCAGGGTGTGGTCGAGGTCAGGGACGAAGAGGACGAAGCCGCTCTCCATGAGCGGATCAAGGAAGTCGAGCGCGAGCTGCTCGTCGACGTCGTGGGGCGCCTGGCCCGGCACGGCTACCGCATCGAGGGACGAAAGGTAACAATCCAGTGACCGCCGCAGAGGCCGCAGGGACCGTAGAGACCGTGACCGCAGAGGGCGAGGACCGCGCCGCGTCGAAGCGCCCGATCCGGCGCGCGCTCATCAGCGTCTACGACAAGACGGGCCTGGAAGAGCTGGCCCGCGGTCTGCACGAGGCGGGTGTCGCGCTCGTCTCGACCGGCTCCACCGCCTCGAAGATCGCCGCCGCCGGGGTGCCCGTCACCAAGGTCGAGGAGCTGACCGGCTTCCCCGAGTGCCTGGACGGCCGGGTCAAGACCCTGCACCCGCGCGTGCACGCCGGCATCCTCGCCGACCTGCGCCTGGAGGACCACCGCAACCAGCTCGCCGAGCTGGGCGTCGAGCCCTTCGACCTGGTGATCGTCAACCTCTACCCCTTCCTCGCGACCGTCCAGTCGGGCGCGACCCCGGACGAGTGCGTGGAGCAGATCGACATCGGCGGCCCCTCGATGGTCCGCGCCGCAGCCAAGAACCACCCCTCGGTGGCCGTGGTCACCAGCCCGGCGCGCTACGACGCCGTGCTCGCCGCGGCCCAGGGCGGCGGTTTCGACCTCACCGCCCGCAAGCGGCTCGCGGCCGAGGCCTTCCAGCACACCGCCGCGTACGACGTGGCCGTGGCCTCCTGGTTCACGAACGCGTACGCCCCGGAGCCGGAGGCCGTACTGCCCGAGTTCCTGGCCGGCGCCTGGGAGCGCAAGTCCACCCTCCGCTACGGCGAGAACCCGCACCAGGCGGCCGCGCTGTACACGGACGGGCAGCCGGGCGGGCTCGCCAACGCCGAGCAGCTGCACGGCAAGGAGATGTCCTACAACAACTACGTGGACACCGACGCGGCCCGCCGCGCCGCCTACGACCACGAAGAGCCCTGCGTCGCGATCATCAAGCACGCCAACCCGTGCGGCATCGCGGTCGGCAAGGACGGCGCCGAGGCCCACCGCAAGGCGCACGCCTGCGACACGGCCTCCGCCTTCGGCGGCGTCATCGCCGTCAACCGCCCGGTGAGCGTCGAGCTCGCCGAGCAGGTCGCGGAGATCTTCACCGAGGTCATCGTGGCCCCCGACTTCGAGCCGGGCGCCGTCGAGGTCCTCGCCAAGAAGAAGAACATCCGCGTCCTGAAGGTGGCGGGCACCCCGCACCAGCCGGCCGAGCTCAAGCCGATCTCCGGCGGCGTGCTGCTCCAGCAGAGCGACCTCGTCCAGGCCGAGGGCGACGACCCGGCCAACTGGACACTGGCCACCGGCGAGGCCCTCTCCGCCGACGAGCTCGCCGACCTCGCCTTCGCGTGGAAGGCCTGCCGCGCCGTGAAGTCCAACGCGATCCTCCTCGCCAAGGACGGCGCCTCGGTCGGCGTCGGCATGGGCCAGGTCAACCGCGTCGACTCCGCGAAGCTGGCCGTCGAGCGGGCGGGCGCCGAGCGCGCGCAGGGCTCGTACGCCGCCTCCGACGCCTTCTTCCCCTTCGCGGACGGCCTGGAGATCCTGACGGCGGCCGGCATCAAGGCCGTGGTCCAGCCGGGCGGTTCGATGCGCGACGAGCTGGTGATCGAGGCCGCGAAGGCGGCGGGCGTGACGATGTACCTCACGGGGACCCGTCACTTCTTCCACTGACCCGGACCCGTCACCCCGTAGGCATACGGCGAAGGCCGCGACCCGCAACAGTGCGGGTCGCGGCCTTCGCTGTGCACGGAGCCGTCTCAGTACTGCGGGCGGCGGAAGTACTCGCCCGCGGCCGAGTTGGCCAGGCCGAAGAGGATCCACAGGCCCAGGCCGAGCGAGATCAGGGCCGGGATCAACGCGAGCAGCAGGGGGGCGCCGCCGGCCTCGTGCAGGCCGTTGAGCGTCACGATGTTGATGATCAGGCTGGCGGCGGCGAAGAAGGTCTGGAGCGAGCCGTAGATGATGCCGGAGACCCGGACGCCGCCGCGGCCCTTGCCCAGCTTGGCGGCGGTCAGGATCGGCCACAGCGAGAACCCGACGACGACGAGGCCGATGACGACGGCGAACCCGCCCGCGAGGGTCCCCGCCTCGCTGGAGCTGGAGCTGGAATCGGAGAGCGCCGAGGCGAACAGCGCGCCACCGACGCCGATGAACAGGCCGAGCAGGGCCTGGAACCCGCCGAGGATGAACAGGATGACGCGGGCCCCCTTGACGCCACCCGGCATCGGCATCGGCGAGCCCGGGTAGCCGGGGACGCCCGGGTAGGCCTGCTGCGGGTAGGCGTAGCCGCCCTGGGCCGGGATGCCCTGGGGGGCCTGCGGGGGGTAGCCGTAGGCGGGCTGGCCGCCCTGCGGCTGCTGCGCGTACGGGTTGTTCGGGTCGCCGAAGCTCATCTGGGGTGTTCCTCCGTGGAAGTGCGGGGACGCACGGCACGCGCGGAGGAGTCGCTGCAAGTCGTGCGGCCCGCCCCCCGGCACTGCTCGCGGCACTACTGATCCCCGCATCGTGGTCCGGCCGGACCGGGCTTGTCCAGCCGGGACACCGTCCGCCCGGCACTTGTTGTGCAAGTGCAACGAAGCCGGAACGAAGCGATGACAGGTCGTGCGGGGCGGCGACCGGGCCCGCGATCGGATCCGCGATCGGATCCGCGATCGGACCCGCGACCGGATCCGCGACTGGATCCGCGACCGCTCCATCCGGGAGGATGGGTCCATGACTGCCCAGATTCTCGACGGCAAGGCCACCGCAGCCGCGATCAAGTCCGAACTGACCGCCCGCGTGGCGGCGCTCAAGGCCGGGGGCATCACCCCGGGCCTCGGCACCCTGCTGGTCGGCGACGACCCGGGCAGCCGCTGGTACGTCAACGGCAAGCACAAGGACTGCGCCGAGGTCGGCATCGCCTCCCTCCAGCGCGAACTCCCCGCGACGGCCTCCCAGGAGGACATCGAGGAGGTCGTGCGCGAGCTGAACGCCAACCCGGAGTGCACCGGCTACATCGTGCAGCTCCCGCTTCCCAAGGGCATCGACACCAACCGCGTCCTGGAGCTCATGGACCCGGCGAAGGACGCCGACGGCCTGCACCCGATGTCACTCGGCAGGCTGGTCCTGAACGAGCCGGGCCCGCTGCCGTGCACCCCGTATGGGATCGTCCAGCTGCTGCGCCACCACGGAATCGAGATCAACGGCGCGCACGTGGTGCTCCTCGGCCGCGGCATCACGGTCGGGCGCTCCATGGGCCTGCTCCTCACCCGCAAGTCCGAGAACGCCACGGTGACGCTGTGCCACACCGGCACCCGGGACCTGGCCGCACAGCTGCGGCAGGCCGACATCATCGTCGCGGCGGCCGGTGTGCCGCACCTGGTCAAGCCGGAGGACGTGAAGCCGGGCGCGGCCGTGCTCGACGTCGGCGTCAGCCGCGACGAGAACGGCAAGATCGTCGGGGACGTGCACCCCGGGGTCGCGGACGTGGCCGGCTGGATCTCCCCGAACCCGGGGGGCGTCGGCCCGATGACCCGGGCGCAGCTGCTCGTCAACGTGGTCGAGGCGGCCGAGCGGGCGGTTCCCCGTGCCGGCTGAGCCCGAGCCGGCGCACAGCGCGGTCCCCGAGCCCGTGCCCGCCGGGGCAACCGCCCCGCCGGGGCCCGAAGGGGCTGCCAGGTCCCGCCGCTTCCCCTCCGTCACCCGGGACACCGCGCGTCCCGAGGGCGGCGGCCGGGCCGCGCCCGGCGACGCTCCGGCTCCGGCCCGGCAGTGGCCGATGCTGGCCGTCCTCACCGCCACGGCCGCCGGGCTGCTGCTCACCGCGATGGGCCATCCGCGCATCGGCTGCCTGCTGATCGGCGCCGCGCTGATCGCGGGCGCGGTGATGCGCCGGCTGCTGCCCTCCGTGGGCATGCTCGCGGTGCGCTCCCGCTTCACGGACATGGTCACGTACGGCCTGCTGGGCGTGGCGATCGTGCTGCTCGCCCTGGTGATGGAGCCCAACCCGCTCCTGGACGTCCCCTTCTTGGAGACCGCGGTCCGCTTCACGGTCCGCTGACCCTCCCGGAGCCCCCGGGACACCCCCGGGGGAGGCCCCGTGTGCCCCGCGCCACACGGGGCGGGGGATTGGGGTGCTCCAGGGTCGGATAGCCTGACGGCGGATGTCTCTTCACGTCAAGATTTACTGGGCCACGGAGCGGCGTCCTCCCAGCACATGGGGCAGGGACGCCCCACCGCCAGCTGTCTAACGGAGAAGGCCATGACCCGCACTCCCGTGAATGTCACCGTCACCGGCGCCGCCGGCCAGATCGGCTACGCGCTGCTCTTCCGCATCGCCTCCGGCCACCTGCTCGGCGCGGACGTGCCGGTCAAGCTCCGTCTTCTGGAGATCCCTCAGGGCATGAAGGCCGCTGAGGGCACCGCCATGGAGCTCGACGACTGCGCCTTCCCGCTGCTCGCCGGCATCGACATCTTCGACGACCCGAACAAGGGCTTCGAGGGTGCCAACGTCGCGCTGCTGGTCGGCGCCCGCCCGCGCACCAAGGGCATGGAGCGCGGTGACCTGCTCTCCGCCAACGGCGGCATCTTCAAGCCGCAGGGCGCCGCGATCAACGCGAACGCCGCGGACGACATCAAGGTCCTGGTCGTGGGCAACCCGGCCAACACCAACGCGCTCATCGCGCAGGCCGCCGCCCCGGACGTACCGGCCGAGCGCTTCACCGCGATGACCCGCCTGGACCACAACCGCGCGATCTCGCAGCTGGCCGCCAAGACCGGCGCCGCCGTCTCCGACATCAAGCGCCTCACCATCTGGGGCAACCACTCGGCGACCCAGTACCCGGACATCTTCCACGCGGAGATCGCCGGCAAGAACGCCGCCGAGCTGGTCAACGACCAGGCCTGGCTGTCCGACGACTTCATCCCGACCGTCGCCAAGCGCGGCGCGGCGATCATCGAGGCCCGCGGCGCGTCCTCGGCCGCCTCGGCCGCCAACGCCGCCATCGACCACGTGCACACGTGGGTCAACGGCACCGCGGCGGGCGACTGGACCTCCATGGGCATCCCGTCGGACGGCTCCTACGGCGTCCCGGAGGGCATCATCTCCTCCTTCCCGGTCACCACCAAGGACGGCCGCTACGAGATCGTCCAGGGCCTGGACATCAACGAGTTCTCCCGTGCGCGCATCGACGCCTCCGTGGCGGAGCTCGTCGAGGAGCGCGACGCGGTGCGCGAGCTCGGCCTGATCTGACCGCCTCCGTACGGCACGGCCGCGCAGGCCCCCGTACGAACGCGTGTGAGTGCACGTGAACCCGTGTGAACACCGAAACGCCCCGGCCAAACCTGGCCGGGGCGTTTGGCGTGAATCTTTCTGTCGCCGCATGGAGGGGAACCCTAGGGTCGGTCGGTGACCGAGAACCCGATTCCCCGTCAGCCCATCGGCAGTTGGGCCGACCCCTCCGCGGGCCGCCCCCCGGTTCACCCCTCCCTCAGTGAGGCCGGCCGCTTCCTGTGTGCGGGCACGTACCTCGACGCCGGGTACCGCGACCGGGTCATCGACGAGCTGTACGTCCACGAGGAACGGATCGTCGCCCCCTCCTACGGCTACGACGCCTCCCGGGTCCTCGCCCACGCGCTGCGCGCCCGCCGCGCCGAACTCGGCTGGGCCGCCGGAGTCCTCGGAGCCTGGTTCGTCGGCTCGCTGCTCACGGGCGGCGCGCTGGCCGCGCTGATCGTGCCCTTCCTGCTGCTGAGCCTGGCCGACTGGCTGCGCGCCCGGAACGTGCCGGTGCTGCGCCTGCTCTCCCGGGTCCTGCGGATCTACGTCTGGGTGGCGATCGCCACTGCCGTGCTCGCCCTCTTCTCCGGCGGGTTCGCCCTGCTCGGGGCCGTGGACGAGGTGGGCGGGGGCGGCTTCCTGTCGTTCCTCCCGACGGGCGGGGAGCTCGGCGCCGCCGCTGCCCTGTGGTGGCTGCCCGTGGTCTTCGCCGGGGTGGTCGCCGTCGTGGGGCTCCAGCGCGGCCACGTCTTCCGGACCATCGCGACCGACCTCTCCGAGCGCCGCTACGCCGACCACGCGAACGACCAGGCCGAAGCTGCCGAGGGGGCCCGCTTCCAGCGGGTCCGCCAGCGCATCCGGGCCGAACAGCACGCGCCGATGATCATGTACGACGTCAACGACCCGTTCTGCGGGGCGGGTGATCCCTTCCGGCCCTGGCAGCTGTCCGTGGAACTGCGCCCGCGCGAGGACCTCGGCCCCGAGCGCAAGCCCGTCGCCGTCACCAACGCCCACATCCTGGCGCGGATCGTGCCGCTGCTGGAGCGCCTGCGGGTGCCCTCCCCGCACGGTTCCCCGGAGCAGGCCGCCGCCGTGGGCGACCGGATGCGCGAACTGGTCCTGGACGAGTGCGTGTTCCTGCCCGCGGGCGGGCTGCCGCACCGGGACACCGCGCAGGTCGTGCACGGGCAGTTCGGCGAGCAGCGGGCCGCCTCCATCGAGGAGGGCGGCGAGCGCCGCCGGCACTTCCTGCGCGTGCGGGTGGGCGGCTGGGACGAGAACCTCGTCGTCACCGTCTTCGTACGGGTGCACACGCAGGGCGGGATGGTGATGCTGGAGGTGGCCCCGCACGTGCTGCTGCCCGTCCGGACCGACTTCCACAACGCCGACGCGGACGCCCAGCGCTACCGCAACAACAACCCCTTCGGCAAGGCCGTCTGGGCCCTGCGCAACACGCCCGGCTCACTGGTCGCCTCCGCCGGCACGCTGGGCCGCGGCCTGGCGAGCTGGTGGCGGATCGTCACCGGCGGCCACGGCGGGGCCCGGCCCGAGGGGCCGCGGGTGTCGGTGCGCGACCTGGCTTCCGAGGACAACGGCTCGCTCTTCCACCTGATGGACCTCGACCGCTTCCTGAAGACCATCCAGGACCGGGTCGTCGGGGGCGTCGTCGTCGCACTGCACGAAGCGGGCTGGCACACCGAGGAGTTCGCGCAGCGCGCGGTCAACGTCGCCGAGGGCGGGGTGTTCATCCAGTCGGTGAACCACAGCGCCTTCAGCGTCGGCGGCAGCAACAACACCAACAGCACGAAGGTCAAGGGGAGCACCGGTGGCAACTGAAAACGGCGGTACGGGTACGGGTACGGGCGCCGGCGCGGCCGGGCAGGCGCCCGCGGTCCACATCGGCGGGGTCACGGGCAGCGCGTTCAGCATCGGCGGCGGCAACAACACCAACACCGTGCACCACGGGGGAGCGGGGGCGGACACCGTAGGGCCGCAGGCCCTGCTCGACGCCGTACTGGAGCTGCGCGCGGCCCTCGTACGGCTGCCCCGCGGCGAGGACAGGGCGGCGCTCGACGCCGAACTGGACGGGGTCGCGGAAGGCTTGGAGGGGGCCGAGGAGATCCGGCCCGGCCTGGTCCCGCGGCTGCGCGGAGCCCTGGAACGCTGGGCTCCGCTGGTGGACTCGGTCAGCGCCGCGACCGCCCTGGCCGGGCTCCTGACCACTCTGGGAGGCTGACCGTGCCCCCGCAGGACACCCCGCGCTGGGACCCCGCGACCCAACGCTGGGTCACGGACCCCCAGCCGGCCCCGCCCCCGAACCACACCCCTCCGCCGACCCCGCCGGCGGGCTACGACCCGGCCCCCGGGCCGCCGGCGGCCCCCGCTCCCGGTCATGCCCCGGACACCGCTCCGGCCGCAGGCCAAGGCCACGACCCGGCCGCGGGCTACGACTCGGCTCCGGGCTACGCACCCGCCCCGGGCCACCACCCGGCCCCGGGCGGCTACGGCCCCGGGGCGCCCGCGCAGGACCCGTACCCGTATCCGTACCCCGCGTATCCGTACCCGCAGCCCGGACAGCCGGTGCAGCCCGCTCCGGCCCGGCCCGTGCGGTCCGGCGGGCGGTGGCTGACGCCGGGCACGGCGGCCGTCGCGGTCGCCGCGCTCGCGATCGGGGCGGCGGCCGTGTGGTTCGTGGCGCGGGACTCCGGCGAGCAGCCCGCGCACGCGGGGCCGACGGCCACCAGCGCCGCGCCGAGCGGGGAGTACTCGCAGGCCCCCTCGGCCACGGCCACCGGCTCCCCGTCGCCGACGGACGGCGGCAGTCCCGGCCCGAGTCCCAGCCCGAGCGGCAGCGACCCCGCCCACGAGACCGTGCGCGACGCGAAGGGGTTCACCATCGCCGTCCCGGCCGGGTGGCTCCGCGAGGAAGCCGCCGCGGGGGTCTTCTACCGCTCTCCCGACCGCGCCGCCCTGATCCAGGTCTTCCAGGTGAGCGAGGCCGAACTGACCCCGCTCGCGGCCGTCCGGGGCGCCTCCACCTACCTGCGGGCCCAGACCACCGGCTACCAGGAGATCCGCGTCGGCCCGGCCCCGGGCACCCCCGAGGGCGGGGAGCTGGTCTACGAGTACGACAGTGCGGAGTCACACGGCCGGCGCCGTGGCGTGGAACGGGTCTTCTTCGCGCAGGACGGCAAGAAGTGGGCCGTGCTGACGGCCGGCCCGGCGGCCGAGTGGACGCTCA
This sequence comes from Streptomyces tatrensis, assembly GCF_049310065.1. Lineage (NCBI taxonomy): Bacteria > Bacillati > Actinomycetota > Actinomycetes > Kitasatosporales > Streptomycetaceae > Streptomyces > Streptomyces tatrensis. The sequence goes on from NZ_JBMDLB010000011.1 coordinate 5,869,376, forward strand.
CCCAGGAGCACCACGAGGCCGCGCTGACCGCCTTCCGCCCCACGGGCGGCTGACGGGGGGGCCGGGAGCCCGTCGGGCCGGCTACTTGTCGTACATCCCCGGGGTGTAGTGCCCCGGGGCCAGGCGGGTGGTGACGCCGATCCGGTTCCAGACGTTGATCGCGGCGATCAGGGCGATCACCTGGGCCAGTTCCTTCTCCTCGAAGTGCCGCGCGGCCCGCTCGTAGACCTCGTCGGGAACGAAGCCGTCGGTCAGGACGGTCACGGCCTCCGTCAGCTCGATCGCGGCGAGCTCCTTCTCCGTGTAGAAGTGCCGCGACTCCTCCCAGGCGCCGAGCAGCAGCAGCCGCTCCACGTCCTCGCCCGCCGCGAGGGCGTCCTTGGAGTGCATGTCGATGCAGTAGGCGCAGTGGTTGATCTGCGAGGCGCGCAGTTTGACGAGCTCGACCAGGGCCGGGTCCAGTCCCTTGGCGGCGGCCGTGTCCAGGGCCACGGCGGCCCTGTAGAACTCCGGTGCGAGCTTCGCCAGTTGCATGCGGGGGGTGTGCTCGGGTGCCTTCTCGGTGTGGGTCATGGCTCCAACCTACGATCCGGGCGGCCCGCCGATATGGTCCGTCTCCGGCGCTGGTCGCTGCGCTCCCGTGACGGGTGCCCTGCGGGGCTTGTCCCCTACCCTCCCCCAGACTCCGTCCGGGGGGACCCCCGGTTCCCCCGTTCCCCGGGCTCCGCCCCAGACCCCGCTCCTCAAACGCCGGACGGGCTGGATCGTGCCGGCGTCAGCTCGCACGCGACCGCCGGTGGTCTGGAAAATCCAGCCCCTCCGGCGTTCGAGGAGCGGGGTCTGGGGCGGAGCCCCAGGAGCACCGGGCTGCGCCCGGACCCCGTCCTCACGCGGCGGGCGGGCCGGACGGCTGGATCGGGTCCGCCGGGGGTTCGCCGAAGCGGGCCAGGGCCAGGGCGCCGGCCACGGCGATCAGGAAGCCCGCGACCGCCAGCCAGGTCAGGCCCTCGCGGGTGCGGTCGCCCAGCCAGGCCACGCCCACCACCGCCGGGCCGATCGTCTCGCCCAGGACCAGCCCGGCGGTCGCCGCCGTCACCGAGCCGCGCTGGAGCGCCGAGGTGAGCAGCAGGAAGGCGGCGCCGCCGCCGAGCAGCAGTGCGTAGAACGCCGGGTTGGACAGGGCGGAGAGCGAGATGTCGTCGATGAGCCGGACCGCCACCTCCACCACGCCGAAGCCCGTCCCGGCGGCCAGACCCAGCGTCAGCGCCCGGCTGCGGTCCGGCAGCCCGCCCGCCACGGCCCCGACCACCAGGACCAGCCCCGCCACCGCCAGCAGCCCAAGCTTCAGCGCGAGCGTGCCCTTCCCCGAGCCCTCCTCCCCGGACGCCAGCCCGAGCATCACCAGCCCCGCGCACACCACGCCGACCGCGCCCCACTCCGTCCCGCTCAGCCGCACCCGCAACAGCCGCGCCGCGACCACCGCGGTCACCGCGAGGCTGGCCGCGAGGGCCGCGCCCACCGCGTAGATGGGGATGTGCCGCAGGGCGATGATCTGGAGGACGAAGCCGACCCCGTCCAGGCAGAGTCCGGCGATATAGCGCCACTGGCGCAGCGCCCGAAGGAAGAGCGCGGCGTCGACCCCGGAGCCCGTCCCCGGCACGGTCGCCCGCGTCGCCACTGCCTGCAGGACCGACGCCGTGCCGAAGCAGACCGCCGCACCGAGCGCGCAAATCATCCCAATGAGCACGAACCGACTCTAGGTCACGGATCCCACGTCGGCCGGATTCCGTCGGCCGGGGCGGCCGTTCTAGTCTGTGCGCAGCCGGCCACCCAGGGGGAGCGAACAGTCCATGGACAGCAGCAGTAGCAGCAGCAGCACCGACACCACCCGCACCAAGCGCCGCATGCGCTCCGGGACCGTCGCCCTCGGCGGCATGGGCCTGCTCGCGGCGGCCCTCGTGGCCTGCGGCAGCAGCAACGAGCCCGACAAGCGCTGCGCGGACCGCGCCACCCTGGAGAAGCTGAACTCCAAGGAGTGCAAGAGCGGCGGCCGAGGCGCCTACTACTACGGCGGCACCGTCGCGAAGAACAAGGTCAGCGGCGGCAGCTTCGACAAGTCGGCCGTCACCCGCGGCGGCATCGGCGGCAGCCACAAGAGCTCCTCGGGCGGCTGATCCAGCGTGAAGCGCCACACCATCGAGCCCCGCCCCGACTGGCAGAAGACCGTCGAGGAGCAGGGGCTGATCTACCCCCTGACCCGCTACCCCGACGACTCCCTGCGTCCCTACTGGGACGAGAGCGCGTACTACTCCTTCACCCTCCCCGAGGTCGAGGCGCTGGAGAACGTCGTCGAGGAGCTGCACGCCATGTGCCTGGCGGCGGCCCAGCACATAGTCGACCACGACCGCTTCGCCGACCTCGGCATCGCGGACCCGAAGCTGGCCGCGCTGATCGCCGAGTCCTGGCGGCGCCGCGCCGAACAGCCCTCGCTCTACGGCCGCTTCGACCTGCGCTACGACGGCACCGGCAGCCCCGCCAAGATGCTGGAGTACAACGCCGACACCCCCACCTCCCTCGTGGAGGCGGCCAGTCCGCAGTGGTTCTGGATGGAGGAGCGCTTCCCCGGCGCCGACCAGTGGAACTCCCTCCACGAGCGGCTCGTCGACGCCTGGCGGCGCCAGGCGGAGCTGCTCCCGCCCGGCCCGCTGCACTTCGCGCACTCCGAGACCGACGAGCTCGGCGAGGACCTGATGACGGTCGCCTACCTCCAGGAGACCGCCGAGCAGGCCGGCATCGAGACGCGGGAGCTGTCGGTGGAGGCGATCGGCTGGGACTCCCTGTCCGGCCGGTTCGTCGACGAGAAGCTCGGCTTCATCCGCGCGATCTTCAAGCTCTACCCGTGGGAGTGGCTGGCCACCGACGAGTTCGCCCCGCAGGTCCTCGGCACGTACGACCACGGCGGAGGCTCCGGCACCACCGCCTGGATCGAGCCGCTGTGGAAGATGCTGCTCTCCAACAAGGCGCTGCTGGCGGTCCTGTGGGAGCTCTTCCCGGAGCACCCGAACCTGCTGCCCGCCTACCTGGACGGCCCGCGCGAACTCGCCACCACCACCGGCTACGCGGCGAAGCCGCTGCTCGGCCGCGAGGGCGCGGGCGTCACCCTGCACCCGGTCGACGGCGAGCCGTTCACACCGGAGCAGGGCGAGACGTACGTCTTCCAGGGCCTCGCCCCGCTGCCCGACTTCGACGGCAACCGGGTGGTGCTCGGCGCGTGGGTCGTCGAGGACGAGTCGGCGGGCCTCGGCATCCGAGAATCGGCGGGGCCGGTCACGGACGAGTACGCCCGCTTCCTGCCCCACGTCATTTTGTAGGACGCAGCATCCTCTAGGGGCAGCTAGGCGCCGAGGACCGACCTGAGCTGGTCCAGCCCCCAGTCCAGGTCCTCCTTGGAGATCACCAGCGGCGGTGCGATCCGGATCGTCGACCCGTGGGTGTCCTTGACCAGCACGCCGAGCTCCATCAGCTTCTCGGAGATCTCCCGGCCGGTGCCGCGCGACGGGTCGATGTCCACGCCCGCCCACAGCCCGCGGCCCCGTACAGCGGTCACGGCGCCGCCGCCGACCAGCAGGTTCAGCTCCCGGTGCAGGTGGTCGCCGAGCTCGGTGGCGCGCTGCTGGTACTCGCCGGTGCGCAGCATCGCGATGACCTCCAGGGCGACGGCGCAGGCCAGCGGGTTGCCGCCGAAGGTGGAGCCGTGCTCGCCCGGCTTGAACACGCCGAGCACGTCGAGGTCGGCCACCACCGCCGACACGGGGACGACCCCGCCGCCCAGCGCCTTGCCGAGGATGTACACGTCCGGGACGACGCCCTCGTGCTCGCACGCGAAGGTCTTCCCGGTGCGGCCCAGGCCCGACTGGATCTCGTCGGCCATGAACAGGACGTTCCGCTCGCGCGTCAGTTCCCGTACGCCCCGCAGGTATCCGGCCGGTGGCACGAGGACGCCGGCCTCGCCCTGGATCGGCTCCAGGAGCACGGCGACGGTGTTGGAGGTGACGGCGTGGGCGAGCGCGGTGAGGTCCCCGTACGGGACGATCTCGAAGCCGGGGGTGTACGGGCCGAAGTGGTCGCGGGCGTCGTGGTCGGTGGAGAACGACACGATGGTCGTCGTCCGGCCGTGGAAGTTGTCGGCCGCCACCACGATCTTGGCGTGGCCGTCCGGTACGCCCTTGACCTCGTAGCCCCACTTGCGGGCGGTCTTCACCGCCGTCTCCACGGCCTCCGCGCCCGTGTTCATGGGCAGGACCGCCTCCTTGCCGCACAGCGCCGCGAGCTCGGTACAGAAGTCCGCGAAGCGGTCGTGGTGGAAGGCGCGGGAGGTCAGGGTGACCCGCTCCAGCTGGGCGCGGGCGGCGTCGAGCAGGCGGCGGTTGCCGTGGCCGAAGTTCAGGGCGGAGTAGCCCGCGAGCATGTCGAGGTAGCGGCGGCCCTCCACGTCGGTCATCCACGCGCCCTCCGCGGTGGCGACGACGACGGGCAGGGGGTGGTAGTTGTGCGCGCTGTGCGCGTCGGCGGAGCGGATGGCATCAGCAGTTGTCGACACGGGGTCTCCGATCGTCCGTCAAGCCGGTGACGAGGGTGGCGTCACTGTCCATCCTCGCTCGAATACCGGACGGAGAAACCTTTCTTGTGGCGTGCCCGCTAAGGTGTCGGACACGCACGGCGACTGGCGCACGGAGAACCAACTCCGGGGGAGCCGTGCGCGCACGACCGCATACAGGGCCGCTCGCCTGGGCCTCGCGGGGACGAGACCTGACATCGACCCCGGAGGAGCCGCCATGAGCGCGAACCACCACCACCCGTACCGTCACCCCGCTCTGCTCGCGACCGACCCCGAGCTGGCGTCCTTCGTCGCCGCCGAGGAGACCCTCCAGGCGGAGACCCTGCGCCTCATCCCGAGCGAGAACTACGTGTCCTCGGCCGTGCTGGAGGCCTCCGGCACGGTGCTGCAGAACAAGTACAGCGAGGGCTACCCGGGCCGCCGCTACTACGAGGGCCAGCAGAACATCGACCGCATCGAGGCGCTGGCCGTGGAGCGGGCGAAGGGCCTCTTCGGCGTCGACCACGCCAATGTGCAGCCGTACTCCGGCTCGCCCGCCAACCTCGCGGTCTACCTGGCCTTCGCCGAGCCCGGCGACACGGTGATGGGCATGGCGCTGCCGATGGGCGGGCACCTGACGCACGGCTGGGGGGTCTCGGCGACGGGCTCCTGGTTCCGCGGCGTGCAGTACGGGGTCAGCGCCGACACCGGCCTCATCGACTACGACGCCGTACGGGACCTCGCGCTGGCGGAGCGGCCCAAGCTGATCTTCTGCGGCGGTACGGCGCTCCCGCGCACGATCGACTTCGAGGCGTTCGCGTCGATCGCGAAGGAGGCGGGCTCGGTGCTCGTCGCCGACGTGGCGCACATCGCCGGCCTCATCGCGGGCGGGGCGCACCCCTCCCCGGCCGGTCACGTGGACGTGATCTCCACGACCACACACAAGACCCTGCGCGGTCCGCGCGGCGCGATGCTGATGTGCCGCGAGGAGCACGCGAAGGCCATCGACAAGGCGGTCTTCCCCGGCCTCCAGGGCGGCCCGCACAACCAGACGACGGCCGGTATCGCGGTGGCGCTCCACGAGGCTGCGCAGCCCTCGTTCGTGTCGTACGCGCACGCGGTCGTGGCCAACGCGAAGGCGCTGGCCGCGGCTCTGCTGGAGCGGGGCTTCGACCTGGTCTCCGGCGGTACGGACAACCACCTGATCCTGATCGACCTCACGGGGAAGGGCGTATCCGGCAAGATCGCGGCGAAGGCGCTGGACCGGGCGGGGATCGTCGTGAACTACAACACGGTGCCGTTCGACCCGCGCAAGCCGTTCGACCCGTCGGGGATCCGGATCGGTACGCCGTCGCTGACCTCGCGGGGGCTTCGTGCGGAGCACATGCCGGTGGTCGCCGACTGGATCGCGGAGGCCGTCTCCGCGGCCGCCAAGGGTGACGAGGTGGCCCTCGGCGCGATCCGCTCCGCGGTGGCCGACCTGATGGCCGCCTTCCCGGCCCCGGGCCTCCCCGTCGCCTGACCCGTCCCGGACGGGGGCGGTCCCTGCGGGGCGGAGTCCCCGACCCGCCCTTCCACCGTTCCCAGGGCCGGCCCTGACCCGGTCCTCAAACGCCGGACGGGCTGAAAGGAACGGGGCCCCGGGCTGCGCCCGGACCCCCCTGGGGCTCCGCCCCAGACCCCGGTCCTCAAACGCCGGACGGCTGAAAAGCCCCGGGGCTCCGCCCCGGACCCCGTGCTTTGAACGCCGGCGGGGCTGGATTTGGCTGGCGTCGGCCCTCACGTGCGCGCAGCGCATCGTGGGCCCCGGCGTGGCTGGATTGCCCGGAGGGCAATCTCAGCCCCTCCGGCGTTTGAGGAGCGGGGGTCCGGGGGCTGGCCCCCGTGCAACGGCGCCGCAGGGGCTCGGCCACGCCGGGTGAATCCAGCCCCGCCGGCGTTTGAGGCGCGGGTGGGGCGGCGCCCGCGGAGCCCCGTGCAGCGGGACCCCCTGGACCTCGGCGCGGGAGCAACGGAAAGCGGTCGCTCGGCCGAGGCAAGATCCGGACGGGGCGCTACCGGGCGGTACCCGGGCGGGGGCCGGGCGAGGGGGGTGCGACCCGCCGGGTTCCGGCCAGCGGCGGGGCCGAGCCCGGTGTCACACCTGAGAGAATGGAGCCATGGCTTCTGATCGTCCTCGCGCGCTCTCCGGCATCCAGCCCACCTCCGGTTCGTTCCACCTCGGGAACTATCTCGGAGCCATCCGGCAGTACGTCGCCCTGCAGGAGACGCACGACGCCTTCTACATGGTCGTCGACCTGCACGCGATCACCATGCCGCAGGATCCGAAGGATCTCCGCGCGAACACCAGGCTCTCCGCCGCGCAGCTCCTCGCCGCCGGTCTCGACCCCGAGCGCTGCACGCTCTTCATCCAGAGCCACGTGCCCGAGCACGCGCAGCTCGGCTGGGTCATGAACTGCATCACCGGTTTCGGCGAGGCCAGCCGGATGACCCAGTTCAAGGACAAGTCCGCGAAGAACGGCGCCAACAACGCCACCGTCGGCCTGTTCACGTACCCGATCCTCCAGGTCGCCGACATCCTGCTCTACCAGGCGAACGCCGTCCCCGTCGGCGAGGACCAGCGTCAGCACATCGAGCTGACCCGGGACCTGGCCGAGCGCTTCAACCAGCGCTTCGGACAGACCTTCACCCTCCCCGCCGCGCACATCGTCAAGGAGGTCGCGAAGATCTACGACCTCCAGGACCCGGCGATCAAGATGTCGAAGTCGGCCTCTTCGCCCAAGGGCCTGATCAACCTCCTCGACGAGCCCAAGGCCACCGAGAAGAAGATCAAGAGCGCCGTGACCGACACCGAGGCCGTGATCCGGTTCGACCCGGCCGACAAGCCCGGCGTCAGCAACCTGCTCACGATCTACTCCACTCTCACGGGGGAGTCCATCCCCGCGCTGGAGGCCGCGTACGAAGGCAAGGGCTACGGCGCGCTCAAGACCGATCTGGCCGGCGTGATGGTCGATTTCGTCACACCGTTCAAGCAGCGCACCCAGGAGTACCTGGACGACCCGGAGACCCTGGATTCCCTGCTGGCCAAGGGCGCGGAGAAGGCCAGGGCGGTCGCCGCCGAGACCCTGGCGCAGGCCTACGACCACCTCGGTTTCCTCCCCGCGAAGCACTGACGGGGACCGAAGAGAAAGAGGGCCCTGGCGATCTGGGGGGTGCTGCCGCCACACTGGGGCGGCAGCACTCGTGCGACGCACACGCGGAGCACATGCGAAGCACAGACCACGCACAGGGACTACAGGCGGAGGAGAGCTACGTGGGGACCGTAACGCTCGGCGTTTCGATCGCGGTCCCGGAGCCGTACGGCAGCAGCCTTCAGGAGCTGCGCGCGGGCTTCGGGGACGCCGCCGCGCACGGCATTCCCACCCACGTCACCCTCGTACCGCCGACGGAGGTGGCCGCGGACCGGCTGCCCGAGATCCGCGCCCACCTGGCCGCGGTCGCGGCCGCCGGCCGCTCGTTCGTGATGCGGCTGGCCGGCACGGGCACCTTCCGTCCCCTCTCGCCGGTGGTCTTCGTCCAGGTCGTCGAGGGCGGCTCCGGCTGCACCCGGCTCCAGGGCCAGGTCCGCGACCCGGACGGGCCGCTGAGCCGGGAGCTCTCCTTCCCGTACCACCCGCACGTCACGGTCGCCCACGGGATCTCCGAGGAGGCGATGGACCTGGCGTTCGACACCCTCGCCGACTACGCGGCCCAGTGGCTCTGCTCCGGGTTCGCCCTCTACGAGCAGGGCTCGGACGGGGTCTGGCGCAAGCTGCGGGAATATCCGTTCGGCAACGGGGCAAGCGGTGGGGCGAGCGCGGTTCCGGCGCAGCTCGGCTCGGCGACGGACAGCAGTGCGGCGGCAGCCGCGGGCGAGGCGACCGCACGCCGTTCCTGACGCAGGAACCGCAACCGGAAACCGATCCTTCGCAGGATCAGGGCGTGGAACGGCCGAGCCGTCGGGCGAAAAGTCACAATCGACGACCGTAGTCCCCAAAAGCGGCAATACCGGCTATTTACGACAGCTCATTTACGGTGACCGTATGGACTGGCTGACGAAACTCCCGCTGATCGGGCCCCTGGTGTCCGCCCTGATGCGCACCCACCTGTGGCGTTCGTACCAGCGGCTCGACCGCGTGCACTGGAGCCGGCTCGCCGCCGCGATCACCTTCATCAGCTTCCTGGCCCTCTTCCCGCTGATCACCGTGGCCGCCGCGATCGGCGCCGGACTGCTCACCCAGGACCAGCTCGACCGGCTGCAGAAGAACCTCGCCGAGCAGGTCCCCGGCATCTCCGACCAGCTCGACATCAACGCCCTCGTCGCGAACGCGAGCACGGTCGGCCTGATCGCCGCCGCCGTGCTCCTCTTCACCGGAATCGGCTGGATCACGTCGATGCGGGACTGCCTGCGCGCGGTGTGGGAGAAGGACGACGAGGACGAGGGCAACCCCTTCGTCCGCAAGGGCAAGGACGCGCTCGTCCTCATCGGCCTCGGCGGCGTCGGCCTGGCCTCGGCCGCCGCCTCGATCTTCGGCTCCAGCGCGGTCGGCAAGGCCGGGGACTGGCTGGGCGTACCGCGCGACGGTGCGGGCGGCGGGCTGCTGCGCGGCGGCGGCTTCGTCGTCGGAGTGCTGGCCGCCTTCCTGCTCCTGCTCTACGTCCTGACCCTGCTCCCGGGCGTCGAACCGCCCCGCCGCCGCCTGATCCAGGCGGCCCTCCTCGGCGCGGCCGGCTTCGAGCTGCTGAAGCTGCTGCTCAGCGGCTACATGCGGGAGGTCGCCACGAAGAGCATGTACGGGGCCTTCGGCGTGCCGATCGCGCTGCTGATCTGGATCAACCTGACGGCGAAGCTGCTGCTGTTCTGCGCGGCGTGGACCGCGAGCCGCGACGATGCCGACGGCGACGGCGTGGAGGACCCGGAGCCGGGCCGGGAGACCGACCCGGAGCCGGGCCCGGAGCCGGGCGGCCGTGAGCCCGCCCCGGAGCCCGCCGGCTCCGCTACGCCCGGCCGCGAGCCCGGCGGCCGCGCCCCCGCGGCCAGCGCCGGTTGACGGCGTAGGCCCCGCCGGCCACCACGGCCAGCACCCCGCCCGCCACGCCGAAGGCCGTACCGATCCCGCCGCCGGAGCCCGTACCGGACGCCGACGGGTTGTTCTCGTGGGACTGGGCCGGGGAGCCGTGGGAGGTGGTGTCCGCGCTCTTCGGCGGCACCAGCTCGCCCACCGGCTTGACCTTCCCGCTCGCCGCGAAGCCCCAGTCGAGCAGGTCGGCGGTCTCCTCGTACACGGAGTTGGCGCCGCCGGTGCCCGGGTTCATCACCGTGACCAGCAGCTTCTTGTCGCCGCGCTGGGCGGCGCCGGTGAAGGTGGAGCCGGCCATCGTGGTGCTGCCGTTCTTCACCCCGGCGATTCCCTTGTAGGGGGAGAGGCCGCCGGCGCCGGTCATCAGCCGGTTGGTGTTCTGGATCTCGAAGGTCTCGCGCGGCTTGCCCGACTCCTGCCGGCCGGGGAACTTCGCGCTGGCCGTGCCGCAGTACTCCCGGAAGTCCTGCTTCTGCAGACCCGAGCGGGCGATGAGGGTGAGGTCGTAGGCGCTGGAGACCTGGCCCGGAGCGTCGTAGCCGTCCGGGGACACCACGTGCGTGTCCAGGGCCTGGAGCTCCTCGGCGTGCGCCTGCATGTCCTTGACGGTCTTCTCGACGCCGCCGTTCATCGCCGAAAGCACGTGCACGGCGTCGTTCCCGGAGCGCAGGAACACCCCGAGCCACAGGTCGTGGACGCTGTACTCGGCGTCCTCCTTGATGCCCACCAGGCTGGAGCCGGAACCGACCCCGTCCAGTTCGTCCTGGCTGACCTTGTGGACCCGGTCCTTGGGCAGGCCCGGCAGCACGGTGTCGGCGAAGAGCATCTTCATGGTCGAGGCCGGGGGGAGCCGCCAGTGCGCGTTGTGCGCGGCGAGGATCTCGCCCGTCTCGGCGTCGGCCACGATCCACGAACGGCCCGTCAGGTTCGTCGGCAGCGCGGGCGCGCCGGGCAGCAGGCTGACCTGCGTACCGGGCTGCCCGAGCGCCGAGCCGCCGACCGTGGACATCGAGGCGGGCGGCGCCGGCGCCTTGCGCGGCTGCCCCTTCCCGTCCACCGGTGGCGTCGGCGTCGGCGCGGCGTGCACGGGCGGGGCCAGCAGCGCCGGGACCAGCAGGGCGGGAAGCGCGGCGGATAGGACCGTCAACGCGGTCTTCTTGGCAGACACGCAGGTGAAAGTACATCCCGATGCTGTGCTTAGCGTCACGGACCGGCCAACCCGCCGCAACCACCGCCGGGACAGCCCACCCCGGCGCGTCCGTCCTGGGGACGAAACCGATACTGAGTCCATGAAACTCAGCCGCGCCGTTTCCTGGTTCCTGCTCGCCTTCGGAGTGTGGAGCTGGTTCATCTGGGTGTCTTTCGTCCGGAACCTGTGGAAGGACGGCAGCGGTCTGGCCTTCGACGACGCGGGGGACCCGACCGGGTACTTCTGGGTCCACCTTCTCTTGGCGGTGGCGTCCTTTCTCCTGGGGACGGCCGTCGGAGTGATCGGGTTGCGCGGGGTGCGGGCGCTGCGGCGTGAATCACGTACGGAGGCGGGCGCGTGACGATCCTTCTCTTCGCGGTCGTGGCCCTGCTGGTCCTGACCCTCCTGGTCCTCGTGCACCGCTGGCTGTGGATCCGCCTGGTCCGCGACACCACCACCCCCGGCAGCGCCATCCGCCGCACGGGCACGGCCCTGGCCTTCGCGCTCCCGCTCCTCTCGGTGGCAGCCCTGATGGCGGGCCGCGCGGGAGCCCCCTTCTGGCTGGAGCGCACGGTCGCCTGGCCCGGCTACCTCTGGCTGGCCGTCCTCCTCTACCTCACCCTGGCCATGCTGCTGGCCGAGCCGGTCCGCATTTTCTGGCTCCGCCGCCAGAACAGGGCCACCGCGCAGGCGGCCCTGAGCGCCCTGGCCTCCGAAGGCGCGGCCGCTCCGGGGCTCGGGGCGGAGCCCCGCCACACTGCCGCAGGCGCGGACACCTCGGGGCCGGGGGCGCAGCCCCGCAACGTCCCCGCCGCCGCAGGCGCGGACGCGACGGGGTCTGGGGCGGAGCCCCAGTTTCGGGAAGGGGCGGGGAGGGGATCAGCGCCGCAGGCCACCCTCGAAGCCACCGCCGAGCCCGCGGCCCCGGCCGCGCAGCACGCCACGGCGGCCGACCAGGCGGCAGCCAACCCGGCGGAGGCCAACCCCGAGGCGGGCGCCTCCGCCGAGGCCGACTCCGCGCAGCCCACCGCGCAGCCCACCCCCTCCGGCGTCAGCCGCCGCCGCTTCGCGCGGATCGTCGCCGGCACGGCAGCCGCCGCAACGGCCGCCACCGTCGGCTACGGCACGTACGGAGTCCTCCGCGGCCCCCGCGTGAAGCGGGTCCAGGTCCCCCTGGCGAAGCTCCCCCGCGCGGCCCACGGCTTCCGCATCGCCGTGGTCAGCGACATCCACCTCGGCCCGATCCTGGGCCACGCCCACACCACCCGGATCGTCGACACGATCAACCGCACGCAGCCCGACCTCATCGCCATCGTGGGCGACCTCGTCGACGGCAGCGTCGAAGACCTCGGCCCCGCCGCCGAACCGCTCCGCGGCCTCCGCGCGCGCCACGGCTCGTACTTCGTGACCGGCAACCACGAGTACTTCTCCGGCGCCCAGCAGTGGGTGGACCACGTCCGCGAGCTCGGCCTCACCCCCCTGGAGAACGCCCGCCGCGAGCTCCCGCACTTCGACCTCGCCGGGGTCAACGACATCGCGGGCGAGAGCGAGGGCCAGGGGCCGGACTTCCAGGCGGCCCTGGGCGACCGGGACCGCGCCCGCAGTGCTGTGCTCCTCGCCCACCAGCCGATCGTCATCGACGAGGCCGTCCGGTACGGGGCCGACCTCCAGCTCTCCGGCCACACCCACGGGGGCCAGCTCTGGCCCGGCGAGTACCTCGCCGAGCTCGCCAACCCCACCGTCGCCGGGCTGGAGCGCTACGGCGACACCCAGTTGTACGTCTCGCGCGGCGCGGGCGCCTGGGGTCCGCCGGTCCGGGTGGGCGCGCCGTCGGACATCACAGTCGTCGAACTCGGCTCATATCAGGCCTGAACCGTCCGAACCTCCAACGCCACGCGACAAATCGGCCTTCCCGAGGCCGAAATTCCATGATGGGATGTGACCGATAATCGGATAACGGGTCGCAGACTTCGGTGTGCGCCCACGTGGGGTGGAGTCAAGGATGTTGCGGTCTGTCCGCTCGAAAGCCATCGCGGCCGGGCTGGTCCTCGGCGTGGCCGGCGTCACCACCTGGCAGTTGCTGCCGGAGAGCGCCGGCGGCGGGGAGCCGATCCGTGTCGGCACGAGCGACGTGGTCTCCTCCCTCGACCCCGCAGGGGCGTACGACGCGGGCTCCTGGGCCCTGTTCAGCAACGTCTACCAGTCGCTGCTGACCATCAAGACCGGCTCGGACACCCCGGTGCCCGACGCGGCCTCCGCCTGCAACTTCGTCGGCGACAAGCTCACCACCTACCAGTGCGAGCTGCGCCCGGACCTGAAGTTCTCCTCCGGCCGGGCGATCACCGCCGAGGACGTCAAGTACTCCTTCGACCGGATCAAGGCGATCAACTCCGACCAGGGGCCGGCGCCGCTGTTCAACACCCTGGAGTCGGTCAAGGCCGAGGGCCGCACCGTCACCTTCAGCCTCTCGGCCGGCGACGCCACCTTCCCGTTCAAGATCGCGACGGGCGCCGCCTCGATCGTCGACAAGGACAAGTACCCGGCCAAGGCCCTGCGCGAGGACGAGAAGGTCGACGGCTCCGGCCCCTTCACCCTCGACGGCTACACGGCCGGCGCGAGCGCCGAGCTGGGGCCCAACGCCTCGTACAAGGGCCAGGGCAAGGTCTCCGAGAGCGCGGTCACCGTGAAGTACTTCAAGGACTCCGCGCAGCTGGAGCAGGCCTGGAACGACCGCGGGATCGAGGTCGCCCACCGCGACATGCCCCCGGCGGTCCTGGCCGGCCTGAACCCGGGCCTGGAGGACACCCGGTACCAGGCCTCGGGCGGTACGGAGATCCGCAGCATGGTCTTCGACCTCCGCCCCGGCTCCCCGGTGGCCCAGCCCGCCGTCCGCCAGGCCGTCGCGGCGATCGTGGACCGGGCCAAGGTCGCGACCGAGGTCTACAAGGGCACCGTCACCCCGCTCTACTCCCTCGTCCCGGCGGGCATCTCCGCCCACAGCACGCCCTTCTTCGACGCCTATCCCACGCCGAGCGGGCTCGCCGCGAAGAAGCTCCTCAAGGACGCCGGGATCGCCACCCCCGTCGCGATCACCCTCGGGGTCAACGTGCGAGGCGCCAGCGTCGCCGAGGCCGAGGAACTGAAGGCGCAGCTGGAGTCCACCGGCCTCTTCAAGCTGACCATCCAGCCGGTCGAGAAGTGGAGCGACTTCCAGAAGGCCTACGCGGCGGGCGAGTTCGACGCCTACACCATCGGCTGGATCGCCGACTTCCCGGACGCGGACAACTTCCTCGCCCCGCTCGTCGGCGCCGACAACTCGATGAACAACGGCTACTCCGACAAGGCCGTCGACTCCCTCATCACCCGCACCCAGTCCTTCTCGGACCGCGGCGGCGCCGCCAACGACTTCCGCGACCTGCAGAAGCTGGTCGCCCAGCAGGTCCCGATGCTGCCGATCTGGCAGAAGAAGGACTACGTGATGTCCCGCGAGGCCGTCACGGGCGCCCAGTACCTCTCGGATGGCACCGGCGTGTGGCGGCTGTGGGAGCTCAACTGGCTGTAGGACCGCGGCCCCTGGCCGGACCCACTGCCGCTTCAGGCCTTACGCCGGGCCCTCCTCCGGGCCCGGCTCCGGGCCGGCGTCCGGGTCGGAGGCCCGCTTGCGGCCCGGCCGGGACACCGCGCTCTGGGCCATGCCCGGCAGGAAGTCCGTGAACAGCTCGTGCACCTCCCGCACCAGCGGCCGCAGCACCCGGAACCGGGCCAGGATGATGCCCCGGGTCGTGAGCTGCGCGCCGCGCTGTGCGAGGCGCCGGGTCTTCTCGCTGTCCGGGGAGCGGTCGAAGACCCAGTAGAGGACCAGGCCCATCTGCGAGAGCCACATCAGCTCCGGCAGTACGTCGGCCAGTTCGTCCGGCACCTTGGTCTTGGCCCCCGCCAGCACCTCGCGGTGCATGTCGATCGCCTGCTTGCGGGCCGCCTCCGACTCCGGGGAGAACGGGCTGAGCGGGCTCTCGGGGTCCGCGGCGTTCTTGAAGAACTGCGAGGCGAACTCGTGGTACGGCGCGGCGATGTCCAGCCAGCTGGTCAGTACGCCGGCGAGCCGCTTCTGCAGATCCGTCTCGTTGTCCAGGATCGGCCGGACCGCCGCCAGGTGGGCGGCGCCGATCCGGTCGTAGAAGCCCTGGACCAGGTGTTCCTTGGACTCGAAGTAGTAGTAGGCATTGCCGACCGATACTCCGGCCTCCTTGGCGATACCGCGCATCGTCGTCTTGTCGAAGCCGCGCTCCTGGAAGAGGCGGAGCGCGGTTTCGAGGATGAGCGTGCGGGTCTGCTCGCTCTTGGGAGCCTTCTGATCAGTCACGGTCCCGAGCCTATCGGGGCGCGGAACACTGGTCGTCACAGGCCGGTTCCCCCGTCTGCGCCGGGGAACCGTCCCGTACGGCCTCGCGCCAGGTGGAGGCGGTGTACATGGCCGCCCTGGCGAAGGGCCGGCCGGCCGGAGTGGCCAGCCAGTTCGCCTTCGGCCGGTGCTCGGCCAGCGCCCACAGGCAGACGATGAAGGCGTCCGTCCCGGTCCACACCTGCCCGGAGTCGCCGATGACGGTGATCTCCTTCAGCGTCGAGGCGTGGTCGAGCCGCGGGTACCGCCGCTGCGCCTCGAAGGAGGCCGCCGGGATGAGCCGGAGGGGTACCAGCCAGCGCTGGCCGAGCAGCCAGTGCCTGATGTGCACGCAGAGCGGGCAGTTCGCGTCGTAGAGCACCGTCAGGTGCCGGGTCACGGCGGCGGTCGGTGCGGCGGCCGGAGCCGGCGCCGGAGCGGTGGCCGGAGCCGGCGTCGGTGCCGCGGTCGGAGCGGTGTCCACCGGGATCAGGCCCCGGCCGGCGCGGTCCACCCCTGGGGGGCGACCGGCGGAGTCTGCTGGCGCTCCATGATTCCCCGGCGGCGCATCTTGTTCAGCACCCAGACGTTCCCGAGGTGCATGAAGCCGAGGACCAGGAGCACGACTCCGAGCTTGACCGACAGGGCCTCGAAGAGCCCGCGGGCCGCGATGATCTCCTCGGCCGACCGCAGGTAGAGGGTCACGAAGCCGATGTTGACGAGGTAGAAGCCGACCACCAGGAGCTGGTTGACGGCGTCGGCGAGCTTCTCGTTCCCCTGGAGGACGTCGCCGATGAAGACCCGGCCGTTGCGGCTGAGCGTGCGGGCCACCCAGACGGTGAGGCCGATGCTGATGAGCAGGTAGATGACGTACGCGACCACGGTGAGGTCCATTGCCCTCAGCCCCCTTGAACGTGTTCAACTGCTGACAGCACTGACTGTAGACCTCTTTTTGAACAGGTTCAAGCGAATGCCGCGCCCGGCTGCGTCAGCGTCCCGGGAGGGCCGCCTCGAAGAGGAAGGGCAGCAGCAACCGGTTGATCTCCTCCGGGCGTTCGAGGGAGGGGAGGTGGCCGGCCCAGGGCAGCTCGACGTGGACGGCGCCGGGTACGAGGGAGGAGAGCTCGGCGGGGACGTCCCGGAAGTCGGGGATGTCGTGCGCGCCGCCGACGGCGAGCACGGGGGCGGTGACCGCGGCCGGCTCGAAGGCGGGCTCGGGGAGTTCGTGGTCCTCGTCGGCGGCCAGGGCGCCCCGCAGGTTCCCGAGCTGCATGGCCCGTACGAGGGCGTGTGCGGCCCCGTCGGCGTCCGGGCCCAGCCACTGGCGGGCGTTGAGCTCGGCCGCGCCCTCCAGGTCGCCGGCCTCCAGCAGGGCGGCCTCGGCGGCGTTGAAGGCGAGCAGTGCGGGACCGCGCCGCTGCGCGGGCCGGGCGGGGCAGAGCAGCGCCAGCGCGCTCACCAGCTCCGGACGCAGCGCGGCCAGCGTCAGCGCGACCCGCCCGCCGTAGGAGCTGCCGACGAACGCGGCCCGCCGGATGCCGAGGTGGTCCAGCAGTGCCCGTACGTCCCCGTGGTCGCTGTACGGAGCTTCGGCGGCGGGGGAGTCCCCGCAGGTGCGGAAGTCCGGCCGGACCACCCGGAACCCGGCCGCGAGCAGCGGCTGCCACTGCGGCTCCCACATCCGGCGGTCGCACACGGAGGAATGGAGCAGTACGACGGCCGGGGCATCGGCGGGACCGTCCACATCATGAGAAATGATCATCCGGTGATCCTCGGTGAGCGGCCGCCGCCGCGCCACCCGATTCCCGCCCGGCGGGGCTCACATGCTCAGCGCGCGCGCCTGGTTGATCTGGCTCATGACCCACATGTAGGTGCCCGGGTCCACCGCGGGGATCATCGTGGAGTGGTGGCGGCCGCCGCTGTTCACGGTGATCTGGATGTAGCCCGTCGTGCGGCGCTCCTTCATCAGGAGGAAGAACAGGCCGAGCAGGCAGAACAGGAAGAAGATGACGGCCAGCACGATCGCGTGCGCCGGGATCTTCTCCTCCGTCCGCGAGAAGTCCGTGGCGTTCCAGATGGCGCCGCGCAGCGGCATGGTGCCCGACGGGGTGATGATCTGGTCGCCGGCGATCGTGATGTCGCCCAGGGAGAGCCCGGCGGCCGGGTACGGCATCGACGGCATCGGCGCCATGGGTGGCAGCTGGGCCGGAAGGCCCGCCCCGCCGATGGTCGGCTGATAGGCCGGGGGCTGGGGGTAGGGCTGCGGGTAGCCGTAACTCGGAGTTCCCGGGCCCCACTTGTACTCGTCGCCCTGGCCGGGGTCGCTCGCGTAAGGGTTCGGGTTCGGCTGCTGCTCACTCATGTGCCCGATGATTCCACAGGCTTGGGCGGGCCAGTAGGGTGATTGCCGGTACGCGGAAGGCCCCGCCCCCGATGCGGACACCGGGGGCGGGGCCTTCGTACGTCAGAAGATCAGAAGCGGCGGGTGATGAGCGCCCGCTTCACTTCCTGGATCGCCTTCGTGACCTCGATGCCTCGCGGGCAGGCATCGGTGCAGTTGAAGGTCGTGCGGCAGCGCCACACGCCGTCCTTGTCGTTCAGGATCTCCAGGCGCTGCTCGCCCGCCTCGTCACGCGAGTCGAAGATGAAGCGGTGCGCGTTGACGATCGCCGCCGGGCCGAAGTACTGGCCGTCGTTCCAGAACACCGGGCACGAGGACGTGCACGCGGCGCACAGGATGCACTTGGTGGTGTCGTCGAAGCGCTCGCGGTCCTCGGCGGACTGCAGGCGCTCGCGCGTCGGCTCGTTGCCCTTGGTGACCAGGAACGGCATGACGTCCCGGTACGCCTGGAAGAAGGGCTCCATGTCGACGACGAGGTCCTTCATCACCGTCAGGCCCTTGATGGCCTCGACCGTGATCGGCTTCTCCGGGTTGATGTCCTTGATCAGCGTCTTGCAGGCGAGCCTGTTCTTGCCGTTGATCCGCATCGCGTCGGAGCCGCAGATGCCGTGCGCGCACGAGCGACGGAAGGTCAGCGTGCCGTCGAGGTCCCACTTGATCTTGTGGAGACCGTCGAGCACGCGCTCCTTCGGGTCGATCTCGATCTGGAAGTCCTGCCAGGTCGACTCGTCCGAGATCTCCGGGTTGAACCGGCGGATCCGGAACGTGACCGTGATGAAGGGCGAGGCGGCGGCCGCCTCCTCCATCTGGTCCGTCTTGCTGAGGGTCGGGGTGGCCATCAGTACTTACGCTCCATCGGCTGGTAGCGGGTGACGACGACCGGCTTGTAGTCCAGGCGGACCGAGTCCTGGCCGTTGTCGTCCACCTCGCGGTACGCCATGGTGTGGCGCATGAAGTTGACGTCGTCGCGGTTCGGGTAGTCCTCGCGGTAGTGACCGCCGCGGGACTCCTTGCGCGCCAGCGCGGACACGGCCATGACCTCGGCCAGGTCGAGCAGGTTGCCCAGCTCGATGGCTTCCAGCAGGTCCGTGTTGAAGCGCTTGCCCTTGTCCTGGACGGACACGTTCTTGTAGCGCGCGCGCAGCTCCGCGATCTTCTCGACCGCGGTCTTGATCGTCTGCTCGGTGCGGAACACCATCACGCAGGCGTCCATCGTCTCCTGGAGCTCCAGGCGCAGCTCCGCGACCCGCTCGTTGCCCGTGGAGGAGCGCAGCCGCTCGACCTGGTCGATGACCTGCTGCGCCGGGTTCTCGGGCAGCTCGACGTAGTCGTTGGCGTGCGCGTACGCGGCCGCCGCGATGCCCGAGCGCTTGCCGAAGACGTTGATGTCCAGCAGCGAGTTGGTGCCCAGGCGGTTCGCGCCGTGCACCGACACGCACGCGACCTCGCCGGCCGCGTACAGGCCCGGGACGACGGTGGTGTTGTCCATGAGGACCTCACCCTCGACGTTCGTCGGGATGCCGCCCATGGCGTAGTGCGCGGTGGGCTGGATCGGGATCGGGTCCGTGTACGGCTCGATGCCCAGGTACGTGCGCGCGAACTCGGTGATGTCCGGGAGCTTCGCGTCGAGCTGCTCCGGCGGCAGGTGCGTCAGGTCCAGGTACACGTGGTCACCGGCGGGACCGCAGCCGCGGCCCTCACGGATCTCGGTGTAGATGGAGCGCGAGACGACGTCACGGGACGCGAGGTCCTTCATGACCGGCGCGTACTTCTCCATGAAGCGCTCGCCGTCCTTGTTGCGGAGGATGCCGCCCTCACCGCGGGCGCCCTCCGTCAGCAGGATGCCCATGCGCCAGATGCCCGTCGGGTGGAACTGGAAGAACTCCATGTCCTCCAGCGGCAGGCCGCGGCGGTAGCAGGCCGCCTGGCCGTCACCCGTGAGGGTGTGCGCGTTGGAGGTCACCTTGAAGAACTTGCCGGTGCCGCCGGAGGCGTAGATGACGGACTTCGCCTGGAACACGTGGATCTCGCCGGTGGCGAGCTCGTACGCGACCACGCCGGCCGACTTCTGGACGCCGTCCTCCTCGACCAGGAGCTGGTCCAGGACGTAGAACTCGTTGAAGAACTCCACGCCCTCCTTGACGCAGTTCTGGTACAGCGTCTGGAGGATCATGTGGCCGGTGCGGTCCGCGGCGTAGCAGGACCGGCGGACCGGCGCCTCGCCGTGGTTGCGGGAGTGCCCGCCGAAGCGGCGCTGGTCGATGGTGCCGTCCGGGGTGCGGTTGAACGGCAGGCCCATCTTCTCGAGGTCGAGGACCGCGTCGATGGCCTCCTTCGCCAGGATCTCGGCGGCGTCCTGGTCGACCAGGTAGTCACCGCCCTTGATCGTGTCGAAGGTGTGCCACTCCCAGTTGTCGTCCTCCACGTTGGCGAGCGCGGCGGCCATGCCGCCCTGCGCGGCGCCCGTGTGGGAGCGGGTGGGGTAGAGCTTGGTCAGCACGGCGGTGCGGCTGCGCTTCGTCGATTCGATGGCGGCGCGCATGCCTGCGCCGCCCGCCCCGACGATGACGGTGTCGTACTTGTGGATCTTCATTGGTTTCGCCTCAGCCCCGTTGCCTAGCGGATGTTCGGGTCGAAGGTGAAGATCACCAGCGTGCCCAGAAGAATGGTGAACACGGTGGCGGTGTAGAGCAGGCCCTTGAGCCACAGCCGCGTGTTGGCGCGCTCCGCGTAGTCGTTGATGACGGTACGCAGACCGTTCGCGCCGTGGAGCATCGCGAGCCACAGCATCAGCAGGTCCCAGCCCTGCCAGAACGGGGAGGCCCAGCGGCCGGCCACGAAGGCGAAGCCGATCTTGGAGACGCCGCCGTCGAGCACGAGCTGGATCAGCAGGTGGCCGATGACCAGGACGACGAGCACGATGCCCGAGAGGCGCATGAAGAGCCACGCGAGCATCTCGAAGTTGCCGCGGGTCGAGCGCGGGGTCTTGGCTGTGCGCTT
The DNA here is from genome assembly GCF_049310065.1 of Streptomyces tatrensis. NCBI lineage: Bacteria > Bacillati > Actinomycetota > Actinomycetes > Kitasatosporales > Streptomycetaceae > Streptomyces > Streptomyces tatrensis. The sequence goes on from NZ_JBMDLB010000011.1 coordinate 5,890,064, forward strand.
GCGCGGGGCCTCGATGTACGGCGCCGGGTTGTCGACGTCGTAGAGGGACACGCCCTCCACGTCACCGATGCCCTTTTCGAAAGAAGTGTCAGAAGACATGCGTGTCACTTCCCGAAGAGTTCGAGGTAGGCGTGACCCAGTACGGGGTACAGGGCCATGGCCATCAGCACGACCCAGATGCCCACCACGGTCCAGAGCATCTGCTTCTGGTAGCGGGGGCCCTTGGACCAGAAGTCCACGGCGATGACACGGAGACCGTTGAGCGCGTGGAACAGGATTGCGGCGACGAGGCCGTATTCCAGCAGCGCGACGATCGGCGTCTTGTAGGTAGCCACGACATCGTCGTACGCCTCGGGGGAGACGCGGACGAGAGCGGTGTCGAGGACGTGTACGAACAGGAAGAAGAAAATGAGGACGCCGGTGACTCGATGAGCCACCCAGGACCACATTCCTTCCCGGCCGCGGTACAACGTTCCAGCCGGCACGGAAAACCCTCCGGAAGCGGGGCGGGGGCCAGCCGGCTTCTTTGTCGGTCGGGCCCGGCCGGGTACGGTCCTCCGGCCCCGGACATCGTAGCGACGCTTTGTCGGTTCCCTCGCGCGGGGGCCATCGGTGTGATCAAACAGGCACGGACGGACTATCCCACAGGGGCGAATAGACCGAATTCGGCCGCAGATACCCCATCCGCCGAGGTCAGCCAGTGTGTCAGGTCGGCGAGCCGGACCTGCGCGACGCGGCGGAGCTCGTCCGCGGAGATCGCGCGCTCCTCGTCCACGTCCAGTTCCATCCGCCGCCGGATCGCGGCCAGCAGCTGGTCCGCCTGCTCCTCCGGAGTGGTCCCGTCGAGGCAGATCACGAAGGCGTGGGAGAAGGTCCGCTCGTACTCCGCGTGCGCCGCGTCGAGCGCGAGGAGCGCGGCGTACGAGGCCCCGCGCTCCAGCTCCGGCGGAAACTCGCAGGCCAGCGCCTCGGAGAGGTCCGGCTGGGAGAGGTCGTACGAAGCTTCGTCCGCGGCGGCGAGTAGCGCGCCGAAGTCGGGGTAAGGGCGGTGGGCGGCCACACGTTGGGCCCAGCGCCCGCTGCCGCAGCAGTGCAGCAGGGCCGAGTGCGCGGCTTCGGGGGACAGGGCGTTGAACCGCCCGAGCCCGGAGTCCGCGAAAGGGTCGGAGTCGCCGAAGGGGCCGGCGCCGTGGAGGGAGTGGGAGCCGTGTGAAGGGTCGGAGCCTCCGCGGGCCTGTGCCGGAAGGTGGCTGGACAGCGGGGGGCTCCTCGTGGCGTGGCGCGGGTGTCCCGCCACGCTATCGACGCGAGGCCGGGTGTGTCGTACCCATTCGCGGATTTCACTCGGAAGTGAGCCGAAAGGATGACGAGAGCGCATGTCGGACCGGACGCGGGGCCACTTGGGGCCCCCGCGGGTGCCGGGGCATGATGGCCGTGGGGACGGCGCGGAAGGGGAGGGCGACCGAGGCCGCCACCCCCCACAGGAGAGGCCCCGGCCGCCATCCGTCGCGGACTCGTGCGACAAGCCCGCACCCCTGTCAGCGTCTTCGGTGCGTTTTGTGTCACACCTCGCTCCGCGCAGGGATGGTTGCACGTTGTACAACTCGTGGACGAAGGTGCTTGAACGCCGTAACGTGCTGATTTGCGCCACACATACGGGACTGTGAACGGGTTGGGGATTTTGCTGGGGGACGACGCGGAGCTGACCACCGCGGTGCTCGCGGCACAAGACGGCGACGAGCTCGCGTTCCGTTCTGTGTACCGCTCCGTGCACCCGCGCCTGCTCGGATACGTCCGCACGCTCGTCGGGGACGGCGACGCGGAGGACGTCACCTCCGAAGCCTGGCTGCAGATCGCCCGCGACCTCGACTCCTTCACCGGCGACGCCGACCGCTTCCGCGGCTGGGCCGCCCGCATCGCCCGCAACCGCGCCCTCGACCACATCCGGATGCGCGGGCGCCGGCCCGCCGTGGGCGGGGACGAGACCGAGCTGACGGGGCACGCCGCCGAATCCGACACCGCCGGCGAGGCCATGGAGTCCCTCTCCACCTGCCGCACCATGGAACTCATAGCCCAGCTCCCGCAGGACCAGGCCGAGGCCGTCGTCCTGCGGGTGGTCGTCGGCCTGGACGCCAAGAGCGCCGCCGAGACCCTGGGCAAGCGCCCCGGCGCGGTGCGCACCGCCGCCCACCGGGGCCTGAAGAAGCTGGCCGAGCTGCTCGGCGCGGAGGAGGACTTCGATCCGGACTCCGCCGCCGAGGCCGCCGCCGGCTCCGCCGTGGGCGTCGGCTCCGGGCGCCGGCGCGGCCTCGGTGATAATGACGCGAGTCGCGCACGGGACGCCGGGGACGGGCGGGACCTCGACGCCGTACCGGCGCAGCGGGCCCGCGCCGCGGGCCTCGTAGAACAAACCGGTGTGACGCATTCACGTTGGCGGACGCAGAAGGACATGTGATGGCCGACGAGCGCGACAGGTGGCTGGACAAAGCCGCGGCGGACAGACTGCTGCGCGGAGAACCGGCCGCACCTGGCGCCGAGCACCAGGCCCGGGTCCGGTCCGAGCGGCTGCGCGCCGCCCTCGACGCTCTCGCCGAGCCGCCGCCCGCGGCCCGTGGCGGGCTGCCCGGGGAACTGCGCGGAGAGGCCGCCGCGGTGGCCGCCTTCCGCGCGCGCGGCTCCGTACTCCGGGCGGACCTCCAGGCAGGGGCTCCGGACGCCGCGCTGTTCGGCTCCGCGGACACGGTGGTCGAGCTCGGCCCGCAGGCCGGCCCGGCCGCACCCCCTTCCCGGCGCGGCCGTCCGATCCGCTTCGCCCTCGCGGCCGCGGTGGCCGGCGTCGCCGTGGGCGGCCTGGCGGCCGCCGCGGGCACCGGACTGCTGGACCCGGACGCCCGGGACACCGCCGGCCGGGTGCCGGCCGTCTCGGTGTCGGTCGGCTCCTCCTCCGGGGCCTCGGCGGACGGCGGGTACGCGACACCCTTCGCGCTGCCCCGCACCACCACGCCACCGGACGGCGGGGGCAGGAGCGGCAGCCCGAGCCCGGGCAACACCCCGGGCACGGAAGGACGTGCGCCGACGGCATCCGGCGGCGTCGGCGGGGCGGTCGGCGGCGCCGGCAGGGAGCCCTCCTCGAGCGGCTCGAGCGGCTCGACCGGCGGCAGGGACGGTCACGACCGGTCCCTCCAAGGCGGCGCCGACGGCGCGACGACCGACCCCCGCGACGGCGACCGGGACCGGGAGGGCCGCACCGGAGCGGCGCAGCTGTGCCGGGACTTCCGGTCGGGGCGGATCGACGAGGCCGGCCGCGAGAAGCTCGTGCGTCTGGCCAAGGGGCTGCTGCGGGTCCCGCGCTACTGCCAGGTGGTGCTCGACGCGGCCACCGGCGGGGGATCGGGCGCGGACGCGCCGGGCTCCCCACCGGGCTCGGACACGCCCTCGGTCCCGGACTCCCCGTCGCGTTCGCTGGAACTGGCCCCGGCCGGGACGGCTCCGCCGAAGGGTCCGGACGCGGGTCAGCGCCGCTGAGGACCGGGTACCGGACACTGGCGTGAAACGGTTCGAACCCCCGCTGTAACACTTTTCGAACCGGTGGCGCAGTACATAACGAGCCGACTGGTCATCGGCGCGCATGAGCCGGGGTTCCCCCCGTACCCCTGGGCTCTGCGCAACCGGCGCGGGCGGGATTCGTTCCCCCGATCCCGCCCGCGCCCTCAACTTCCGACCGTGGACGCCATGGACGCCATGGACGCCATGGACACCGAGATCCGGCCGGGGACGCCCGGACCGGACGTCCCCGCTCCCGGCCGCCGGCGGATCACCAGTAGACGACGACCTTGTCGCCGACCTTCACCGCGTCGAACAGCGTCGCCAGCCTGGCCTTGTCCCGGACGTTCACGCAGCCGTGCGAGGCGCCGGCGTATCCGCGGGCGGCGAAGTCGGCCGAGTAGTGCACGGCCTGGCCCCCGTTGAAGAACATCGAGTACGGCATCGGCGTGTGGTAGATCGTCGACGTCCAGTCCTTGGCCTTCCACTCCACCTTGAACTCGCCCTCGCGGGTCGGGGTCTTCTCCGAGCCGAAGCGCACGTCCAGCGTGGAGACGATCTTCCCGTCGATCATCCAGGCGAGGGTGCGGCTCTCCTTGCTGATGCACATCACCCGGCCGGTCATACAGCGTGCGTCGGGCGCGTCCGGCTCGTTGACGGTCGGCGGGCGCAGCTCGGCGGCGGTCGGCTTCTTGGTGGCGTTCTGGATCTTCTTCCAGGTGGGCTCGTCCACGCCGCCGGTGGCGGGCAGGCCGTTCTTCGCCTGGAAGGACTTGACCGCCGCGGTCGTCTTCGAACCGTAGAAACCGGTCGGAGCGACCGTCATCAGCTTGAGCTGGCGCAGCCGGGCCTGCAGTTCGCGGACCAGCTCGCTTTCGTCGCCGTTCGCCATGACCTGCTTCACGGTCGGCGAGGGCGAGGCGGAAGCCGAAGGAGACGGCGACGCGGACGTGGACGGGGAGGCCGACGGCGAGGCGTCGCCAGGCTTTCCGTCCGTCGACGGCGAGGCGTCGGGAGAGGCGACCGCCGTGGGCGATGCGGGCGCGGAAGAACCGGGGCCCGCGGACCCCGCCTCCTGCGGCCCGCAGGCGGTCGCGGCCAGCGCGACGGCGGTGGCCAGGCCCAGTGCGCGAACTATTGCTCTCTGGCGGTGCATAGCGGTCCCCCGATTTCTACGTGTGTATCTAGGTGATGCGACGTGGGCGTGGTCAGTTGCAGGGTCGGCCGCGATGTTGCGCCATTGTGACCAGCGGACACCACGCGGTAGCCGCGGGGACGTTTTATCAGCCCCGGGCCCCCCGGATCCACGAAGGAGCGCGTCACATGGAGCGGCACACCGAGAGCGGGATCCCGATCGCGCCCGTCTACCGCCCGGGCGACCTCGCCGGCTGGGACCCCGGGACCGAACTGGGAGAGCCGGGGGAGTACCCGTACACCCGGGGCGTCCACCCGACGATGTACACCGGACGGCCCTGGACCATGCGCCAGTACGCCGGCTTCGGTACGGCCGCCGAGTCCAACGCCCGCTACCGGCAGCTCATCGGGGGCGGCGCCGCCGGGCTGTCCGTGGCCTTCGACCTGCCCACCCAGATGGGGCACGACTCCGACGCCCCGCTCGCGCACGGCGAGGTCGGGAAGGTGGGCGTCGCGATCGACTCGGTCGAGGACATGCGGGTGCTGTTCGACGGGATCCCGCTCGACCGGGTCTCCACGTCGATGACGATCAACGCGCCGGCCGCGCTGCTGCTCCTGCTCTACCAACTGGTCGCCGAGGAACAGGGGATCGAGCCCGGCCTGCTGACCGGCACGGTCCAGAACGACGTGCTGAAGGAGTACGTCGCACGGGGGACCTACATCTTCCCGCCCGGACCCTCCCTGAGGTTGACGGCCGACGTCTTCCGCTACTGCCGGGCCGAGCTCCCCAAGTTCAACACCATCTCCATCTCCGGCTACCACATGGCCGAGGCCGGGGCCTCGCCCGCGCAGGAGATCGCCTTCACGCTGGCCGACGCGATCGCCTACGTACGCACCGCGCTGGCCGCCGGGATGGAGGTCGACGCGTTCGCGCCCCGGCTGTCGTTCTTCTTCGTCGCCCGCACCACCCTCCTGGAGGAGGTCGCGAAGTTCCGCGCGGCCCGGCGGATCTGGGCCCGGGTCATGCGCGAGGAGTTCGGGGCCCGGGACCCGAAGTCGCTGATGCTGCGCTTCCACACCCAGACCGCCGGGGTGCAGCTGACGGCGCAGCAGCCGGAGCTCAACCTGGTCCGCGTCGCCGTGCAGGGGCTGGCCGCCGTGCTGGGCGGCACCCAGTCGCTGCACACCAACGCCTTCGACGAGGCGATCGCGCTGCCCACCGAGAAGTCGGCCCGCCTCGCGCTGCGGACCCAGCAGGTGCTGGCGTACGAGACGGACGTGCCGCACACCGTCGACCCCTTCGCGGGGTCCTACGCGGTGGAGCGGATGACGGACGAGGTGGAGGCGGCGGCGCTCGACCTGATGGCGCGGGTCGAGGCGATGGGCGGGGCGGTGGCCGCGATCGAGGCGGGCTTCCAGAAGGCGGAGATCGAGCGGAACGCGTACCGGATCGCCCGGGAGACCGAGGCCGGCGAGCGCGTGGTGGTCGGGGTCAACCGCTTCGCGCTGGACGAGGAGGAGCCGTACGAGCCGCTGCGGGTGGATCCGGCGATCGAGGACCGGCAGCGCGCCTCCCTGGCCGCGCTGCGCGCGGGGCGCGACGGGGCGGCCGTGGACGAGGCGCTGGCGGCACTGCGGGAGGCGGCGGCGGGCACGGAGAACGTGCTCTATCCGATGCGGGAGGCGCTGCGGGCCAGGGCCACGGTCGGGGAGGTGTGCGGTGCGCTGCGGGAGGTGTGGGGGACGTACGTGGCGGCTGATTCCAGCTGGTGAGCGTGGCTGATTCCGGTTCGGTCCCGATCCGTGAAATGGAGTGGCGCGACAGGTGTGTCCTCATGGGACACTCCTGCACATGCTGGGTGTCACAGATCTTCCGACGTACATCGCCGGCCTGGTGCTGATCATTTTGCTGCCGGGGCCGAACTCGCTCTACGTGCTCTCCGTCGCCGCGCGCGGCGGGGTCCGCCGGGGGTACCGGGCCGCCGCCGGCGTGTTCACCGGGGACGCCCTGCTCATGACCCTGGCCGCGGTCGGCGCGGGGGCGCTGCTGCAGACCAGCCCGATCGTGTTCGGCGTCGTCAAACTGCTCGGCGCCGGGTACCTGACCTGGCTCGCCGTCGGCATGCTGCGGGGCGCGTGGACCATGTGGCGCGCCCGCCGCGAGCGCGCCGCGATCGACGGACCCGTCGAGGCCGCCCCGGAGGTGGGCGCGGCCGCCGCCGAGGTGAAGCCCGGCGAGACGGAGCGGCCCTACCGGCGCGCGCTGCTGATCAGCGTGTTCAACCCGAAGGCCATCCTCTTCCTGATGTCCTTCTTCGTGCAGTTCGTGGACTCCGCCTACGCCTACCCGGCGCTGTCCTTCCTGCTGCTGGGCACCCTGATGCAGATCGGCAGCTTCCTCTACCTGACCACGCTGATCTTCGGCGGCAACCGCCTGGCGGCCGTCTTCCGGCGCCGCAAGCGGCTCGCCGCCGGGGCCAGCTCCGCGGCCGGCGTGCTGTTCCTGGGCTTCGCCGCGAAGCTCGCCGTCAGCTGACCCGGCGGGCGGTCAGCCGACCGCCCTGCGCAGCAGCCGGGCCACCCGGCGGGCCGCGCGGCTGCGGGGCAGGAAGGACAACTGCGCCGGGATGCCGCCCGGCAGGCCCAGGGTGGTCAGCCGGCCGCGGGTGAAGTAGCGCCAGGTGTCCGGGGTCAGGCCCGCGGCGAGCCAGCGCTCGGCCTCCGTGCGGCGTTCCGCCAGGAGCTTGGGCTGCATGGTGAAGCCCACCGCCGTGACCAGGCCCGCCAGCTCGGCAGCCACCCGTTCGGGCCCCGGCGGGGTCCAGGAGCGTACGGCCGCGGGGTCCGCGAGGTCGGGCAGCAGGGCGTCGGCCAGCACGAGCGGGATCCGGTTGCTGTTCGGGTACGGGGCCAGGCGCGCCAGCACGGCTCGCGTGCCGGTCCGGGCCACCGGGAGCCCGTACAGCGTGGCGGCGGTCAGCAGTCCCGTGGAGAAGCAGCCGACGACCAGGGCCGGGCGCAGCCGCTCGTAGAGGGTCTCGGCGAGCACCGGGGTGCTCAGCACGGTGAGCCGCACGCCGAGCCGCCCGGCCTCCTCCTCCGCCCGGCGGGAGTAGGCGGCGGGGGCGCTGGGGTGCGGTTTGAAGACCATCTCGCGGTGGCCCAGCGCGTGCGCCCCGCGGACCATCTCCCCGTGCAGTTCCTCCTCCTCGTCGGCCGGCACCAGGTCGAGGGCGGAGAGGTACTGGCCCAGCAGGAGCGCGGGGGCCACGGAGTCCGCGCCGGCCGGCTGTGACACCAGCTCCACCGGCATCTCCACGGCCGCTTCGAGCTCGCCGATGACCTTGAGGAAGGCCGCGGCCGGGATCGCCTCGGCCCGTACGCCGAACTCGGTCAGCAGCAGCGGCTCCAGGCCCGGTACGAGGTCCAGGTGCAGCACGCGCCGTACGCGCATCCCGAGCCCGGGGTCGAGGCGGAAGCGGGTGGGACCGTAGCTCATCAGGCCGTCGGCGTAGACCTCCATGGCCGCTCCGGGGAAGAGCCGGCACAGGCTCTGGGCGGGCGGCACCTGGAGCGATTCCACGATCAGCTCGACGCGGTCGGCGCCCAGCCCCCACTCCGAGCGCAACTGGCGTTCCCACAGCGGGACGTCGTCGGGGCGCGGGCTCCAGGTGCTGGGGTGCTGCGGGGCGATGAAGGCGTTCCAGTCGAGGACCTCGTCGAAACGGGTGCTCAGCGTGGCGAAGCCGGGTGCGGCGGTCAGGTCCGGGGTGATCTCGGCGGTGACGGCGTGGTTGCTGGTCAGCAGGATCCGGCGGCCGGCGGGCGGGAAGAGGTCCGCGTCGAGGGCGGCGGCGAGGGTGGCCGTGCCGTAGAGGGTGGAGGCCAGGAAGATCTGGGTGACGTTCACGCCTTCACCCCGGCGGGCGCGGCGGGGGCCGAGGGGGTCCCGGGTGGCGTGGGAGCCGCCGGGGCGGATCCGGCCGTGCCGCGCCGGCGGAGCCTGCGGAGCAGGGCCGCGCGGTCGGCGTCCATCGTGTCCAGGGTCTGGTCCAGGAGCTGCTGCGGCATTCTGCCGAGTGCGGCCGTGCTCATCGAGCGGAGTTTTCTGGCCACGGGTGGTTCGAACCTTTCGATGGACCCGACATGGTGCGCGATAATCGCGCAGTATGTTCGGACGGCCTTCGGGAGCAGGAGATCGGATTCCCGGTCGGAAGCCGTTTCGGTCAGCACCTGATCGAATGCCCGGATGAAATCGAGCTGTCGTTCGTCGCCGATTTGTGTCAGCGAGGTGGAGACCCCGCGACGGTAGAAGATTCCGGGCAGACCGACCGGGGCGAAGGACTCCGCCTCCCGGTGCAGCCGCCAGATCCACGGCCGGTCCTCCGCCGTCCGCAGACCGTCCGTGAAGTGGAGCAGGCCGCGGTCCAGCAGCCGGCGGTGGTACATCCCCGCCCAGGCGTACGGATAGTCCACCGAGGTGGCGCGGCTGACGGGCAGGATCCCGGTGCGCGGATCGGCCGCCACCGACTCCGGCCCGTAGGGGACGCGCTGGACGATGCGCGTCCTGCCCGTGCACTGGACGTGATCGGTACGGACGAAATCGCATTTCAGGGCCTCGATGGCGGCCAGGGTGCGGGCCAGGTGGCCCGGCGCCAGCCAGTCGTCCCCGTCCAGGAAGGCGATGTACTCGCCGCGGGCCGCGTCCAGGCCGGTGTTCCGCGCCGTCGCGAGGCCGCCGTTGCGCTCGTGTCTGAGGTGCACGGCGCCCGGCAGCTCGCGGGCCGCCCGCTCCAGGAGCGCGGGCGTCCCGTCCGTGGAGCGGTCGTCGACGAGCAGGAACTCGAAATCGTCCCGAGCGTTGAGTTCGAGGCTTTTCAGGGCATCCGGCGCATACGTCTGCACGTTGAAGAACGGCACGACAACAGAGAGCTTGAGCACTAGCGAGACATTAGAGCGCGGTTCGTCATTGACTGTGGCCCGGACGCGGATTCCATGTGAACGACGTACGGCGGGAGCGTTAACCCGCACGCTTTCGCATTGAATCGACGGGTTGTTAACCCGCTGTTGTGCGTTCGTTGGGCCGATCACCGAAAAGCCGGAATAACTTCTGCCGGGTGCCAGCAAGCAACAGCCCGGCCCCTGGGGCCGCCCTCCGTGTGGCCGTACTCGCCGATTCCGACACCCGCTGGAAATGGGGAGCGCTCACCGCACGCCGTCTCGCCCCCGAGCCGGACTCCGTCCACCTGACGGGATACCTGCTCCGCGGCCGGGCCACGCCCACCGCGCGCCAGCTCGGCGAGGTCGGGGTCGCGGCCGACCGGCTCACCGAGGTCACCTGCGCGCAGTTCCTCGCCGAACTCCGCGCGCCGGAGCGGGAGCCGTACGACGTGATCGTCCTCGCCCTGGTCGGCGGCGCCGTCCAGGCCGTCCTGCACGGGGCCCGGGCCCTGTGGCCGCAGCCGGCCGCGCGGCCGGTGTTCGTCACCGGGTACGTCGGGGTCGTCTACGAGAAGCTCGCCGACGGCCTGCTGCTGCGCCACGGGGCCGACCTGGTCCTCGCCAACTCCCGCCACGACGCGGGGCGGTTCCGCGGGGTCTACGAGGGAGTCGGCGCGGACGCCGGAGCCGTCGTGGAGACCGCGCTGCCCTTCCTCGACGGGCGGCCGTACGAACCCGTGAGCACCACCGCCCACCGGGTGGTCTTCGCCGTCCAGCCGTCCGTGCCGGACACCCGGGCGGACCGCGCCTACCTGCTGCGCCGCGCCGCGGAACACGCCCGGCTGCACCCCGGGCGCGAGGTGCTGATCAAGCTGCGCAGCCGGCCGGGGGAGCACACCACGCACCTGGAGGAGCTCCCGTACCAGCGCCTCGCGGAGCAGCTCCCCGGCGGCCTGCCCTCCAACTGCCGTCTGGTGTACGGGAACATGGGCGAGGTCCTGGACACCACGGACCTGCTGGTCACCGTCTCCTCCACGGCAGCCCTGGAATCCCTCCACCGGGGCATCCCGACGGCCGTCCTGACCGACCTCGGCGTCCGCGAAGCCCTCGGCAACCATCACTTCCTGGGCTCCGGCTGCATGGCCTCCTGGACCCAGCTCGACGCGGGCCTGCTCCCGAAGGCGGATCCGGACTGGCTGGCGGCGCAGGGCGTGGGCACCCCGGCGGCCGGCCCGATCGGGCTGACCGGCGCGGCCGGACTGGCCGGCGCGGCTGAACCGGCCGGCGCGGCCGGACCGGCGGCCGGCCCGATCGAACTGGCGGGCGCGGCCGAGCTGGCCGGCGCGGCCGGACCGGCCGGTGGGCGCGACCCCTACGCCGCCGCCCGGGCACGCCTCACGGAGCTGCTGGACGGGGGCCCGCTCCCGGCCGTGGCGCCCTACTACACGCAGGACACCGCGCCGGGATACCTGCCCGGGATCCTGGCCAGACACCATCTCGGCCCCGACGGCCACCCGTTGCCCGGTGCGGCCCGGACCGACGCCGGGGGCTCCCGGCTGCGCCGCCGGCTCCGCGCCCACCTGCGCGAAGCCGCCCGCGGCGCCTACCGCCACGGCGTGCAGCGCGTCGCGCCGGTGATCCGCCGCCTGGGGGAGCTGTGAGCCCCCGCCCGGCCGGAGCCGGAACGCTGACCGCCGCCGACACCGCTGCCGCGGCTGCCGCCGTGGAGATCGCCGCGCCCCCCGCGCCCCCCGCGACCGCCGCCGTCCCCGCCCCGGCCACCGCGGGATCCCTCCGCGCGGCCCGCGCCGTGCCCAGGGTGCTCGCCGTGATTCCCGCACGCGGGGGGTCCAAGGGAGTGCCCGGGAAGAACCTGGCCGACGTCGGCGGGATGCCGCTCGTGGTCCGGGCCGTCCGGGCCTGCCTGGGCGCCGCGACCGTGACCGACGTCCTCGTGTCCACCGACTCCGAGGCCATCGGCGACGCCGCCCGCGGGGCCGGGGCCGTGGTGCTGCGGCGCCCCGCCGGGATCTCCGGGGACACCGCCACCAGCGAGGCCGCCGTCCTGCACGCGCTCGACTCCTTCGAGGAACTGCACTCCGTCACCGTCGACGTGGTCCTCCTCGTGCAGTGCACCAGCCCCTTCGTCACCGCCTGCGACGTGGAGTCCGTCGCCGCCGCCGTCGCGTCCGGCGCCGCCGACTCCGCGCTCACCGCAGCCCCCTTCCACGGCTTCCTCTGGCGGGCGGCCCCCGACGGCTCCGGCACCGGGGTCAACCACGACATCGCGTACCGCCCCCGCCGCCAGGACCGCCCCCAGGACCTCCTGGAGACCGGCGCCGCCTACGCCATGGACGCCGCCGGCTTCCGGACCGCCCGCCACCGCTTCTTCGGGCGGACCCTCCCGGTCGCCACCGACCCCGCACGGGTGCTGGAGATCGACGATCCCCACGACCTGGCCCGCGCCCGCGCCCTCGTACCCGTACTCGCTCCCGTGGCCGCACCGGCCGCCACGCCCCGCTCCACCGCGGTCCACCCCTCAGCTCACACCCCGGTGCCGGCGTCCGTGCCCGCACCTCCCCGTACACCCCACGCTCCGAAGGACAGCCCTGCCATGACGGTCACCCCCACCTCCCGCCTCCGGACCTTCGGCTCCCGCATCGCGGGCCCCGGCCACCCCGTCTACGTCGTCGGCGAGATCGGCATCAACCACAACGGCGACCTCGGCAACGCCCTCGCCCTCATCGACGCCGCCGCCGAAGCCGGCTGTGACGCCGTGAAGTTCCAGAAGCGCACCCCCGAGATCTGCACCCCCCGCGACCAGTGGGACATCGAGCGCGACACCCCCTGGGGCCGGATGACCTACATCGACTACCGCCACCGCGTGGAGTTCGGCGAGAGCGAGTACCGCGCCATCGACGAGCACTGCGCCAAGCGCGGCATCGACTGGTTCGCCTCCCCGTGGGACACCGAGGCCGTCGCCTTCCTGGAGAAGTTCGACGTCCCCGCCCACAAGGTCGCCTCCGCCTCGCTGACCGACGACGAGCTGCTGCGCGCCCTGCGCGCCACCGGCCGCACCGTCGTCCTCTCCACCGGCATGTCCACCCCGAAGCAGATCCGGCACGCGGTGGAGGTGCTCGGCAGCGACAACATCCTGCTCTGCCACGCCACTTCGACGTACCCGGCCAAGGCCGAGGAGCTCAACCTGCGGGTGATCAACACCCTTCAGGAGGAGTACCCCAACGTCCCGATCGGCTACTCCGGCCACGAGACGGGCCTGCAGACCACCCTGGCCGCCGTCGCGCTGGGCGCCACCTTCGTCGAGCGCCACATCACCCTCGACCGCGCGATGTGGGGCTCCGACCAGGCCGCCTCCGTCGAGCCGGGCGGCCTGACCCGCCTGGTCCGCGACATCCGCACCATCGAGACCGCGCTGGGCGACGGCATCAAGCGGGTCTACGACTCCGAGCTCGGCCCGATGAAGAAGCTCCGCCGCGTCCAGGGCGAGCTCGCCTCCGTCTGATCCTTCGCGCACCCCTCGCACCGCACCGTTCCCCTCCACCCTCTGACGAGGAGTATGTGGTGACACCCTCAGCCCCCGCCCCGACCCTGGCCTTCGTCGAAAGCCCGGTCCAGCTCCTCAACGTCCTGGAGTGGGCGCACGCCCAAGGCGCCGGCCGGCTCCTGGGAGTCGTCCCGCGCCAGCCGGCCCGCGGCGGCGGGACCGAGCCGGGGCAGTCCGGGGCGGGGCAGGCCGGGGCGGGCCCGGCCGAGGGCCTGCGGATCGTGGTGCTCCCGCCCACCGACCCCATGTCCCGGGGCCAGCTCCGCCGGATGGCCGGGCTGGCCCGGGACGAGGGGCACGAGGTGCGGTGGCAGGAGGCCCGCGGGGGCCGGTTCGCGCCGCTCCAGGCCTTCGCGGCGCTCGCGCGGGAAGTGCGTTCGGCCAAGCGGGTGGTGGTAGGGGATCCGTTCTCCCGCTACGTGCAGCTGCTGCTCACCCTCGTCCGGGCCGAGGAGCTCGTCGTGGTCGACGACGGCACCGCGACCATGGAGTTCGTCGCCCAGACGGGCCGCGGCGAGCGCCTCGTGCGCTGGCACCGGGTCGGCGGCGGAGGCCTCCCGGGCCGGCTGCGCGAGCTGGCGTACGCGCCGGTCTCGGCGACGGCCCGGCGGCGTTTCACCCCTGGCCCGGACGGGCGCCGCCGCGTCGAGGTGTTCACCTCGATGCCGGTCACCGCGCACAGCGGGATGACCGTACGCCTCAACGACTTCGCCTGGACCCGGGCCCGCTTCGGCCCGCCCCGCCTGACCAAGGGCACCGACCTGGTCGGGACCTCACTGGTGGAGACCGGCGTGGTCGACCCGGACCGCTACCTGGAGGCGGTCCGCGCCCTGACCCTGGAACACGGGGCCACCCGCTACTTCGCCCACCGCCGGGAATCCCCGGAGAAGCTGCGCGGCCTGAGCGAGGCGACCGGGCTGGAGATCGTACGTCCCGACCTGCCGCTGGAGCTGATCGCCAGGCGGGGCCCGGTCGGCCGGACGATCGTCAGCTTTCCCTCCACGGTGGTCCACACGCTGCCCTACGCGCTGATCGGCACCGGCGTGACGGTGGCCGTATGCGATGTGGATCCGAGCTGGCTCACCGCGTCGGCCTCGGAACGGGCCCGCGGTTTCCTCGCCGGAGTCACCGACACCGCCCGTGATGTGCACAGACTTCCTGCTCAAGCGGCTCCGGCAGCCGGATGAGTGGATGCGTGAGCGCGCGAGTTTACCCGCGCCTCCATCCGGTCATGCGTCCAGAGGTCGGGTTTCTTTCCCCTAACGGCATGAACTTTTGGTGATCTCCAGCCAGTTGACCCATGGGTGGGCCTACCCTTAAACGGGTGAACCAGTTGATGTCCCGCGAGTCCCAGACCGCCCTGCCCGGCACGCCCGACCGGCCCGAGCTGCCCGGCAAGCTTCCGGACCACCTGCGTGCCGAACTGATCGCCTTCCGCCGGGACTTGCACATGCATCCCGAGCTAGGTCACCACGAGTTCCGCACGACCGCGGCGATCAAGGCCAGGCTGGAGAAAGCGGGCCTGCGCCCGCGGGTGCTGAAGTCCGGCACCGGGCTCATCTGTGACGTGGGCACGTGGGACGGGGTACGGCCGATGCTGGCCCTGCGCGCGGACATCGACGCCCTGCCCATCCCGGATGCCAAGACGCACGTCCCGTACCGCTCGACCGTCCCGGACCGCGCCCACGCCTGCGGCCACGACGTGCACACCGCGGTGGTGCTCGGCGCCGGCCTCGTCCTCGCCGAGCTCGACCGCCGCGGGGAGCTGCCCCGCCCGGTGCGGCTGCTCTTCCAGCCCGCCGAGGAGGTGCTCCCCGGCGGCGCCACCGAGGCCATCGACTCCGGGGTGCTGGACGGCGTGGGCAAGATCATCGCCCTGCACTGCGACCCCCGGGTCGACGCCGGCCGCATCGGCCTGCGCGCCGGGCCCATCACCTCGGCCTGCGACCGGCTGGAGGTCACCCTTGACGGCCCCGGCGGGCACACCGCCCGTCCGCACCTCACCACCGACCTGGTGACGGCCGCCGCCCGGCTCGCCCTCGACCTGCCTGCCGTGCTGGCCAGGCGGATGGACGCCCGCTCGGGCATGTCCGTCACCTGGGGCCGGATCGAGGCCGGGCACGCCTGCAACGTGATCCCGATGCACGCGGAGCTGTCCGGAACTGTTCGCTGCCTGGACCTGGCCTCCTGGCACGAGGCCCCCGACCAGATCCACGCCGTCATCGACGAGATCGCCTCGATGCACCGGGCCAAGTCGGAGATCACCTACGTGCGCGGAGTGCCCCCGGTCGTCAACGACCCGGTGGTCACCGAACTGCTCCGCGAGGCGATGGGCGCCCGGCGCGGGGCCGCCTCGGTCGAGGACACCGAGCAGAGCCTGGGCGGCGAGGACTTCTCCTGGTACCTGGAGCACGTCCCCGGAGCCATGGCGCGCCTGGGCGTCCGTACGCCCGGGGACACCGCGAAGCGGGATCTGCACCGGGGCGACTTCGACGTGGACGAGGCCGCGATCGGGGTCGGCGTGGAGTTCTTCACGGCCGCCGCGCTGCTCGACGGGCACCCCGCCGAGGGGCGACGCGCCAGGCTCGCAGGGTCGGCGGGGTAGAAGTTCGTACAACATCGGCGATTGATCCGGCGGACGCGTCCAGCCCTTGGTACACATGGGCCGGACGCGTCGGCAGTTACTGATCGGTTACTGTCTGGTTCACGACGATCCGATAACGACTCATGAACGGGCCTTTAACTGACATCTACGCGCGTTACGATCTCGGCGAAACCAGCGCCGGTCGTGGCGCTTCGGTCAGGTTTTGAAGGAGCCTCCCCTTGCGCCGGATCACCAGGATCGCCACCGTGGGCATCGCCTCTGCGGCGCTGGCCCTCTCGGCCACCGCCTGTGGCGGTAAGAAGTCCTCGGACTCGTCTTCGTCCGCCTCCACCTCCTCGGAGGGGTCCGCCGCCATCGCGTACGACATCGGTGGCCGCGGCGACCAGTCGTTCAACGACGCCGCCTACGCGGGCCTCTCGAAGGCCGAGACGGACCTCAAGGTCAAGGGCGCCGAAGCGGAGCCCACCGATGGAGAGGGCGAGGCCGACAAGGTCCAGCGCCTCACCGAGCTGGCCCGCAAGGGCAACAACCCGGTCATCGGCGTCGGCTTCGCCTACGCGCCGGCCATCAAGAAGGTCGCCGAGAAGTTCCCGAACACCACGTTCGGCATCATCGACGACACCTCGGTGACCGCGAAGAACATCGCCAACCTCGTCTTCAACGAGGAGCAGGGCTCCTACCTGGCCGGCGTCGCCGCCGCCAAGGCGTCCAAGACCGGCACGGTCGGCTTCATCGGCGGTGTCGAGGTTCCGCTGATCAAGAAGTTCGAGGCGGGCTTCGTCCAGGGCGTCAAGGACACCAACCCGAACGCCAAGGTGCTCACCCAGTACCTGACCCAGCCGCCGAACTTCGACGGCTTCGCCAAGCCCGACCTGGGCAAGGCCGCGGCCGAGGGCCAGCTCGACAAGGGCGCCGACGTGATCTACTCGGCCGCCGGTCTGGCCGGCTCGGGTGCCATCGAGGCCGCCTCCGCCAAGGGCAAGTGGTCCATCGGCGTCGACTCGGACCAGTACAACCAGGCCGGTCTGGCGAAGTACAAGGAGTTCATCCTGACCTCGGTCACCAAGGATGTCGCGGACTCCGTCTACAACCTGATCAAGTCGGTCAAGGACGGCAAGCCCGAGTCCGGCGAGGTCCGCTACGGCCTCGACAAGGACGGCGTCGGCCTGGCCGACTCCAACCCGAAGTACAAGGAGATGACTGACGTCGTCGCCGCGGTCGAGAAGGCCAAGGCCGACATCATCGCCAAGAAGATCCAGGTCAAGACCGCACCGTAAGGTGCCGTCCGGCTCGCTGCACACGTGATACCCGGGGTCCGGGAAGCGGTCTCATCGCTCCCGGGCCCCGGCCCGTGTCACGTGGTTTCATGTGATCTTGTGGCCGGTTGGCCGCAAGTTTTCACTTTCGACAGTGCTACGCGCGTAGAAGCATCGTGGACGCGATACTTTCTCCCCCCCGCCCTGTCCCCTCCCTGCCTTCAGCTCCTTCCGCGCCAAGGAGAGTGCGTCATCAACGCGTCCAGCCCGCCCCCCGCCGTAGAACTGCACGGCATCACCAAGCGCTTCCCCGGCGTCGTCGCCAACAAGGACATCGCGATCACCGTCCGCAAGGGCACGGTCCACGCCCTCGTCGGCGAGAACGGCGCCGGCAAGTCGACGCTGATGAAGATCCTCTACGGCATGCAGAAGCCGGACGAGGGCACCATCGCGATCGACGGGGAGCAGGTCTCCTTCAGCAGCCCCGGCGATGCCATCGCCCGCGGCATCGGCATGGTGCACCAGCACTTCATGCTCGCCGACAACCTCACCGTCCTGGAGAACGTGGTTCTCGGCGGCGAGAAGCTCTACGGCATCGGCGCGAAGGCCCGTAAGAAGATCAGGGAGATCTCGGACGCGTACGGCCTCGGCGTACGTCCCGACGCCCTGGTCGAGGACCTCGGTGTCGCCGACCGCCAGCGCGTGGAGATCCTCAAGGTCCTCTACCGCGGCGCGCAGATCCTCATCCTCGACGAGCCGACGGCCGTGCTCGTGCCGCAGGAGGTCGACGCACTCTTCGACAACCTGCGCGAGCTCAAGTCCGAGGGCCTGACGGTCATCTTCATCTCGCACAAGCTGGGCGAGGTCCTGAAGGTCGCCGACGACATCACCGTCATCCGGCGCGGCACCACGGTCGGCACCGCCGACCCGCGGAACACCACGACCAAGCAGCTCGCCGAGCTGATGGTCGGCTCCGAGCTGCCGTCCCCGGAGACCCGCGAGTCCACGGTGACCACCACCGCGATGCTCCAGGTCCAGGACCTGACCGTCGCCGAGGGCGGCGTGCCCGTCGCCACGGAGGACACCGCGCGCACGCCCGGCCTGCCGGACGCCAACCTGCGCGAGGCCCCGGTCGCCGGGCGCCTGCTGCTCGACGGGATCAGCTTCACGATCCACAAGGGCGAGATCCTCGGCATCGCAGGCGTCGAGGGCAACGGCCAGACCGAGCTGATCGAGGCCCTCATGGGCATGATGACCCCCGACGCGGGCGTCATCACCCTCGACGGCAAGGACATCACCAAGTCCCCGGTGCGCAAGCGCCGCGAGGGCGGCATCGGCTACATCCCCGAGGACCGCCACCGGCACGGTCTGCTGCTGGAGTCCTCCCTCTGGGAGAACCGCATCCTCGGCCACGTCACCGAAGCCCCCAACTCCAAGCGCGGCATCCTCGACCCGAAGGCCGCCCGCAAGGACACCGAGCGGATCGTGCGCGAGTACGACGTCCGCACGCCCGGCATCGAGGTCACCGCGGCCTCGCTCTCCGGCGGCAACCAGCAGAAGCTGATCGTCGGCCGCGAGATGAGCCACAACCCGAAGTTCCTCATCGCAGCCCACCCCACCCGCGGTGTGGACGTCGGCGCGCAGGCGCAGATCTGGGACGCGATCCGCGAGGCCCGCCGTGAAGGCCTGGCGGTCCTGCTGATCTCCGCCGACCTGGACGAGCTCATCGGCCTGTCCGACACCCTGCGCGTCATCTACCGCGGCCGCCTGGTCGCCGACGCCGATCCCGCGACCGTGACCCCCGAGGAACTCGGCACCGCCATGACGGGCGCCGCTTCCGGGCACCTCGAAGCACCTGCCGAGGACGCGGACGCCACCGAAGCCACCGACAACCGCTCCGACGCCGGCACGGATGCCCGTACCGACTCCCCGGAGGACGAGGCCCGATGAAGAAACTCGACAAGGACCGGCTGCTCCTCGGCTTCGCCGGGCCCGCGCTCGCGCTGGTCACCGCCTTCCTGCTGACCATGGCCGTACTGGCGGCGACGGGTGTGGACCCGATCGAACCGCTGCGGCTCATGGTGGAGAACGCGAGCTACGAGGACGTCCAGGTCCTCATCGTCAACCAGGCCGGTACGTACTACCTGGCGGCCCTGGCCGTGGCCATCGGCTTCCGGATGAACCTCTTCAACATCGGCGTCGACGGCCAGTACCGGCTCGCGGCGATGGTGTCGGCGGTCGTCGGCGCGGCGGTCTCGCTGCCCGGCCCGCTGCACATCCTGATGATCGTGATCGTCGCCATGCTGGTCGGCGCCTTCTGGGCCGGCATCGCGGGCGTCCTGAAGGCCAAGCGCGGAGTCAGCGAGGTCGTCTCCACGATCATGCTGAACGCGATCGCCACCAGCCTGATCGCCTGGCTGATCCTGCCGAAGAACCTCGGCGTCCAGCCCGAGGGTTCCAACGACCTGACCACCGGCGAGATCGCCAAGTCGGGCTGGTTCCCGGCGATCTCCCTCGGTGACGGCCTGGAGATCTACGGCTTCACCTTCCTCGCCTTCGCGCTGGGCATCGTCTACTGGTTCGTGCTGGGCCGCACCCGCTTCGGCTTCGACCTGCGCGCCACCGGCGCCAGCGAGTCCGCCGCGCAGGCCTCCGGCGTGGACGCCAAGAAGATGATCATCACCTCGATGCTCATCTCCGGCGCCGTCGCCGGCCTCGCCGGCATGCCGGTGCTGCTGGGCGAGAGCCACACGTACAGCCTGTCCTTCCCGGTCGGTGTCGGCTTCACCGGCATCACCATCGCGCTGCTCGGCCGCAACCACCCGGTCGGCATCTTCTTCGCCGCGTTCCTGATGGCCTTCATCGACAAGGCCTCGGCCTCGCTCGACACGGCCGGGTACGCGAAGGAGATCGGCACGATCATGAAGGGCCTGATCGTGATCGCGGTCGTCGTCTCCTACGAGCTCGTCCGCCGTTACGGGATCCGACGCCAGCAGCAGAAGGTCGGCGAGGAGCTGGCCGCAGGCCACGCCATCACGACCGAGAAGGAGGTCTCGGCGTGAGCACCAGCACCGTTTCCGCGACCAGCGCCGCGCCCAAGAAGCAGGGCGGCCGCAGCAAGCTCACCCTCCCGTGGATCATGCTGATCATCGCGGGCGGCCTCGCGCTCATCTCGCTGGTCCGCGTGATCAGCGGCGCGAACGACCTGACCTCCATCGGCCAGGTCTCCGGAGCCCTCTCCCTCGCCGTGCCGATCGGCCTCGCCGGACTCGGCGGCCTGTGGGCCGAGCGCGCGGGCGTCGTCAACATCGGCCTCGAAGGCATGATGATCCTCGGCACCTGGTTCGGTGCCTGGGCCGGCTACCAGTGGGGCCCGTGGACCGGCGTCATCGCCGGCCTGATCGGCGGCGCCATCGGCGGCCTGCTGCACGCGATCATCACGGTCACCTTCAACGTGAACCACATCGTCTCCGGTGTGGCCATCAACATCCTGGCGCTGGGCTTCACCCAGTACCTGTCGAACTTCACGTTCGCCGAGGCGCCCGGCGGCTCCTCCAAGCAGTCCCCGCGCGTCGAGCCGATCTACGAGATCACCGTGCCGGGGTTGTCGGACTGGATGGCGACCCTCCAGGGCAAGCACTGGTTCTTCGTCTCGGACGTCGCGGGCGTGGTCGGCGGCCTGGTCACCGGCCTGTCGCTGCTGACCGTCGTCGCGCTGCTGCTCATCCCCGGCACCTGGTGGGTGCTGTGGCGCACCACCTTCGGCCTGCGACTGCGCTCCTGCGGCGAGAACCCCATCGCCGCCGAATCGCTCGGCGTCAACGTCTACAAGTACAAGTACATCGCCGTGATCGTCTCCGGCGCCCTCGCGGGTCTGGGCGGCGCGTTCCTGTCGATCGTGGCCAGCCCGATCTACCAGGAGGGCCAGACCGGCGGCCGCGGCTACATCGGCCTCGCCGCGATGATCTTCGGCAACTGGATGCCGGGCGGCATGGCGCTGGGCGCCGGCCTGTTCGGCTTCACCGACAGCCTCAAGCTGCGCGGCGGCGCCGAGAACGTCCACGCGATGCTGCTGCTCATCGCGATCCTGCTCGTCCTGGTCGTGGCCTGGCAGCTCTACAAGAAGCGCTACGTCCCGGCCGGCATCTCGGCGGTCTTCGCCGTGCTGCTGTTCCTCTGGTACGCGCTCACGGACCAGGTGCCCAGCCAGTTCGTGGACGCCGCTCCGTACCTGACCACCCTGCTGGTGCTCGCGCTGTCCGCGCAGCGCCTGCGGATGCCCAAGGCGGACGGCATGCCGTACCGCAAGGGCCAGGGCAAGTGACGGCCGCTCCCGACTGGGAGGCCCTGCGCGAGGCCGCCCGGGAGGCGATGTCCCGGGCGTACGCCCCGTACTCGGGCTTCCCGGTCGGCGTCGCGGCGCTGGTCGACGACGGCCGCACCGTCGTCGGCTGCAACGTGGAGAACGCCAGCTACGGGCTCGGCCTGTGCGCCGAATGCGGGCTGGTCTCCTCCCTCCAGGCCACCGGAGGCGGCCGCCTCACGCACTTCACGTGCGTGGACGGCAAGGGCGAGATCCTCGTCCCCTGCGGTCGCTGCCGCCAGCTCCTCTTCGAGTTCGGCGGCGCCGAACTCCAGGTGGAGACGCCGGAAGGCGTCCTGCCGCTCTCCGCGATGCTGCCGCAGGCCTTCGGGCCGGACCACCTGAGATAGCCGCGCGACGGCCCTCCGCCCTGCCGGGCGGGGGGCCGCCGTCCTTTCCTCCGTACGTACCCCCCTCCTCTCTCTATGCGCGTAGAAGGAAGCACTTCCATGGACGTCATCTCCGTCATCCGCACCAAGCGCGACCGCGGTGAACTGAGCCCCGAGCAGATCGACTGGGTCATCGACGCGTACACGCGCGGCGTGGTCGCCGACGAGCAGATGTCGGCGCTGGCGATGGCCATCCTGCTCAACGGCATGAACCGCACCGAGATCGCCCGCTGGACCGCCGCGATGATCGCGAGCGGCGAGCGGATGAACTTCGACTCCCTCTCCCGCCCGACCGCGGACAAGCACTCCACGGGCGGCGTCGGCGACAAGATCACCCTGCCGCTGGCCCCGCTCGTCGCCGCCTGCGGCGCGGCCGTACCGCAGCTCTCCGGCCGGGGCCTGGGCCACACCGGCGGCACCCTGGACAAGCTGGAGTCCATCCCCGGCTGGCGCGCCCTGCTCTCCAACGAGGAGATGCTGCACGTCCTGGACACCACCGGCGCCGTCATCTGCGCGGCCGGCGACGGCCTGGCCCCGGCCGACAAGAAGCTCTACGCGCTGCGCGACGTCACCGGCACCGTCGAGGCCATCCCGCTGATCGCCTCCTCGATCATGTCCAAGAAGATCGCCGAGGGCACCGGCTCTCTCGTCCTCGACGTGAAGGTCGGCACCGGCGCCTTCATGAAGAACATCGAGGACGCGCGCGAGCTGGCCCGCACGATGGTCGGCCTGGGCACGGACAGCGGGGTCAAGACGGTCGCCCTCCTCACCGATATGTCCACCCCGCTCGGCCTCACCGCGGGCAACGCCCTGGAGATCCGCGAATCGGTCGAGGTCCTGGCGGGCGGCGGGCCCTCGGACGTCGTCGAGCTGACCCTGGCCCTGGCCCGGGAAATGCTGGACGCCGCGGGCATCAAGGACGCCGACCCGGCGAAGGCGCTGGCCGACGGCCGCGCGATGGACGTCTGGCGCCGGATGATCGCCGCGCAGGGCGGCGACCCGGACGCGGCCCTGCCCGTCGCACGGGAGCAGACCGTGGTCACGGCCCCCTCCTCGGGCGTACTGACCCGGCTGGACGCGTACGGGGTCGGCGTCGGCGCCTGGCGCCTGGGCGCCGGCCGCGCGCGCAAGGAGGACCCGGTCCAGGCGGGCGCGGGCATCGAGCTGCACGCGAAGCCGGGCGACACGGTGGTCGCGGGCCAGCCCCTGATGACCCTGCACACGGACACCCCGGAGAAGTTCGACTACGCCCTCGCGGCGCTGGACGGCACCTTCGACATCGCGGCGCCGGGCACGGCCTTCTCGGCCACGCCGATCGTGCTGGACCGCATCGCGTAATCCTGCACGCTCACTCGTACGGCTGAACGGGACCGGTGGACGACCGCCGGTCCCGTTCTGCATGCTGGGATCGGTGCCAACAGCTTGAGGAGCACACCATGAGCGCACTCACGGTCCAGCACGAGCACGAGCCCGAACGCGGCGAGGGCTGGGAGGGCCTCGTCCGTCGTTGGGAGGACACGGACCGACCCGAGGGCTGCAAGGTGGAGATCATCGAGGGGATCGTCACCGTGGCACCACCACCGGTCAACCGTCACAACTACATCGCCGACCTGGTTCATGAGGGCCTGTACGCGGCGAAGCCCGACGACTGTGGGATCTACCAGACGCTCAATGTCGCAGTCCCGACTCGAAACGGCCTCTACATTCCCGACCTCGCGGTCGTGCCGCGCGACGTGGTGCGCAGGGAGGGCAATTACGTCCCCGCGGACACCGCTGAGATCGTTGTGGAGATCACCTCGAAGTCGAATGCTTCCAACGACCGGGTGGCCAAGCTGAACGGCTACGCCGCCGCAGGCGTGCCGCTCTACCTGTTGATCGACCCTCACGTGTCGGGCACGCCCACCGTCCACCTGTACGGCGAGCCCCAGGGCGGCACGTACCGGTTGCTGTCGGTGGTCGAGTTCGGCGAGCCGATCCACATCCCCAAGCCGTTCGACTGCACGCTGGACACTTCGGACTTCCCCCTCCCCTGCCGATGAGTTCGGGCGAGGCCAGGGGTCTGCCCTCATGTGGAGATCAGAACCTTGGCCCTGGAGGGGCCGGAGCCGGACACCGCTGAGCTGTGCGCACGCGTGCGCACCCTGTGCAGGGACGGGCCCGACGGGCTGGTGTGCGACGTCCGCGCAGTCGCCGCACCCACCCTCGCGACCGTTCAAGCCCTCGCACGTGCAGCCCTGACCGCCCGGCGCCTCGGCATCCCCCTCCGGGTCACCGGGGTCGGCCCGCCCTTACGCGCCCTGCTCCACCTCGTAGGACTCGTCGAGCTGCTCGGGGAGCCCGAAGAGCGGGAACCACCGGGCGGTGTCGAGGAAGGCGTTGAGCCCGACGATCTTCCCGCCTGACACCTCCAGCACCTGGAGCGCCCACGGGGTCCAGCCCGGCTGACCGTCCTCCCGCAGCCGGTACTGGCCGAAGGCGGGCATGCCGTTCGCCGTGGTCGGGATCATCCGCGAGCCCTTGCAGCCGATGCCCTGGTTCAGGTGCCAGGCCGCGATGTCCTCGTGGCCCTGGAGCCACAGGTCGAACGGCGGCATCGACAGCACCGCGTCCTCGTGGAGGAGGGCGGTCAGCCGGGAGATGTCGTACGCCTCGAAGGCGGCGAGGTACTGCTCCAGCAGCTTGACCTGGTCGGTGTCCAGCGGGTCCGCGGACTCGCTCTCCCGGATCCGGGTCGCGGCGAGGGTCGCGCGGGCGCGCTGCAGGGCGCTGTTCACCGAGGCGACGGTGGTGTCCAGCAGGGTGGCGACCTCGTCGGCCTTCCAGGCCAGCACCTCGCGCAGGATCAGTACGGCCCGCTGCTTGGCCGGCAGGTGCTGCAGCGCGGCGACGAAGGCGAGCCGTACGGACTCCTTGGCCAGCGCCATCTCGGCCGGGTCGGCGGTCTGCGCAAGCACCCGCCCGTCGGGCACCGGCTCCAGCCAGGTCACCTCGGGCCGCTCGTTCAGCACGGCGGACGCCTGGTGCTGCGGAGCGCTCAGGTCCATCGGCCGGGCCCGCTTGTTCCCCGCGTTCAGCAGGTCCAGGCAGACGTTGGTGGCGATCCGGTACAGCCACGACCGCAGGGAGGAACGCCCCTCGAACTTCTCGAAGCTCCGCCAGGCACGGATGTACGTGTCCTGCACGGCGTCCTCGGCATCGAAGGCCGAGCCGAGCATCCGGTAGCAGTACCCGGTGAGCTCGACGCGGTACCGGTCCAGCGCCGCGTCCAGCCCGGGCCCGAGGTCGGTGGTTTCCGTCATGTCCCTTGATCCCCCTGCTAGTTCCCGATACTTCGGAAACTACCCGAGCCCACTGACAACCGCAGCCCGGAACACGGAGACGGAGCGTCCCCCTAGCGCCTCCACCGGGCCCGGCCCGTGGACCCGGTACGCGTGGGGCAGCGGCGGCACGTCAGTCCTCGTCCCCGGTCCCGGCCGGCGCCTCGTACGGCGGTATGACCCACCGCAGGACGGCCTCGCCCGCCCGGTCCTCCAGGGTGACCGGGTACACCTGACCGTACTCACGCTCGCCCCGGTGCCGCTCGGAGTGGTCGCCCGGGTCCCAGTCGAGGCCGAGCACCCGGCACCCGCCGACCTCGATGGCCCCGGCCAGTACCGGGTGCCCCCAGCCGGCGCGCCGGAAGCGGTGGTAGTCGGTGTGGGCCTTCAGCGAGACCATCAACCCGTTGCCCGGGCCTTCGCGGACCCAGTCCTCGATCCGCCCGGCGAGGGCCGCCGCCTCGGCGAGCGGGAGGCCGAGGAAGCCTCGGGTGCCGGCGGCTTCGGACGTCGGCTCGCCGCCGAACACCGTCTGGGCCTCGTCCGCGTACCTGCCCCAGTAGGTGACGTCCGCCAGGCCGTTCACGGACTCGCCGTTCAGGCCCTCGAAGGTGTCCAGGGCCCGGGCGTCGCCCAGGATCATGCCGCAGCGGTCGACCGGGAGGTCGCCGAGGGGGAGCGGGGTCGGGCCGTGGGTCCAGGGGAGGCCGAGGGATATCTCCAGGGCCGAGATCACCGGTGCGCCGTCGAAGGGGGACGGCGAGGTCCAGGCGCGTACCGGGAGGGGTCGGTCGGTGGCGGCGGGGACGGCCACGGCCTCGAAGCCCCACGGCTCGGGGCCGGCCGCCCCGCCGTCGTGGAGGTGGCCGCCGCCCGTGGCCGCCATGGCCAGGGCGCGGCCGGAGAGGGGCGGGGCGCCGTCCTGGCGGTGGTCGATCCAGCCCGCCTTGCCCAGCACGAGCACCCCCGAGGGGGCGGTGACCGGCCCGAGGGCGAGGGGCGGGCGGGCCGGGAGGGGCCAGGACGGCGGGGGGCGGAAGTCGCACCAAGTGCCGTCGAAGGGGTAGGCCGCCGAGTCGATGAGCTGCGTGACGCGCACGCCCTCCGCGCGGATGGCGGCGGCCTCGGCCGCCGTCCAGTACACCGGGTGGTCCGTCTTCGCGGCGAAGGACTCCTCGTCCTTCCACTCCCACGCGCGGTCCGGGGCCACCGTGATGTCGAGCTCCTGGTCGGTCACGTGGACGTCCGCGCCGTCCCGGGTGCGGACACGGGATTCGAGGTTCACGTACCAGTTGCGGAACTCCTGCTCCGGCGTGAAGTTCCACCACACCGCGTGCCCCGCCCCGGCCGGCTGCAGGATCAGCGAGCCCCCGTGCCGCCACCGGTCCGCCCGCAGCGGGTACGGGCCCTCCGGCGGCAGGTCCCGCAGATGGGTGCCGGGCGGGATGGTGGCGCGCCAGAGCGGGGTGCCGGGGGCCACCCACAGCAGCAGGCCGTCGGCGGCAGACTCCACCACGCGGGCCGGGACGACCATGCTGACCGTGCTGCCGAGTATGAGGTGCATGTTGACTGTGGCCATGGTCGGCGATCATGCCAGGCCCGGGTGACGGGCCCCGGTGCGGCGGCTCCTCAGCGCGCCGCGAGCGCCGCGATCCGGGCCGAGCGGGCCGCGTGGGACCCGTACAGGGTGATCGTGACGACCCCGGCGACCGCGAGCAGCGCGAGGGTGACCGTGGCCGCCCAGCCCGCCGAGTGGTAGGCGAGGGCGCCCAGCGTGCCGCCGGCGCTGGAGCCGACGTAGTACGCCGACTGGTAGAGCGCCGAGGCCTGCGCGCGGCCCGTCTTCGCCGTCCGGCTCACCGCCGAGGAGGCCACCGCGTGGCCCGCGAAGAAGCCCGCCGTGATCAGGATCAGGCCGAGGAGGATCGCGCTGAGGGAGTCCGCGAGGGAGAGGAACAGGCCCGCCGCCGTCGTGGTCACCGCCAGGTACAGCGCACCGCGTCGGCCCAGCCGGGCCACCAGCTGCCCGGCCGCCGCCGAGGAGACCGTACCGACCAGGTAGACCAGGAAGATCGAGCCGATGAGGCCCTGCCCGAGCGAGAACGGCTCGTCCACCAGGCGGTAGCCGATGACCGTGTACACCGCCCCGAACACGGTCATGAACAGCGCGCCGATCCCGTACAGCCGCAGCAGCAGCGGATCGCGCAGGTGCCCGGAGACGGTACGTCCCACCGCGCGCGGGTTCAGCGAGGCCGGGCGGAAGAACCGGGCCCGGGGGAGGAGCACCAGGAACGCCGCCGCGCAGGCCAGCGACATCAGGCCCACGGTCAGCAGCCCGCCGCGCCAGCCCCAGGCCTGGGCCGCCCAGCCCGTGACGAGGCGGCCGCTCATGCCGCCGATGGAGTTGCCCGCCACGAACAGGCCGATCGCCGCGACCAGCGCCTTCGGCTTCACCTCTTCCGCCAGGTACGCCATCGCGGAGGCCGGGATGCCGGCGATCGCCGCACCCTGGACGGCGCGCAGCGCGACCAGCCATTCCAGGTTCGGCGCGAAGGGCACCAGGAGGCCGACGCCGACCGCGATCACCATGGACCAGGTCATCATCCGGGTCCGGCCGAAGCGCTCCGAGAGCGCGCTGAGCGGCAGGACGAACAGCGCGAGCGCGCCGGTGGCCGCGGAGACCGTCCAGCTCGCCTGACCCGCCGTCACGCCGAAGCCGTCGGAGATCGCGGGCAGCAGCGCCTGGGTGGAGTAGAGGAGGGCGAAGGTGGCCAGGCCGGCGGCGAAGAGCGCGAGGCTGAGGCGGCGGTAGCCGGGACGGCCGGGCTCGTGCGCCTCGGGTGCGGAGGCGGGGAACGACGGGGTGGAGGCACCCGGGATGACGGGTGCCCCGGTATGAGCGGGAGGCATGCGTACGACGGTAGGGTCCTCCTTTTCATGCGTCCAATGCACAGATTCGCGATAATCAATCCATCCGTGCATCAGCGCAGGTCAGATGGGTGCCTATCGATGAGTCGTTACGAAGAAGACATGGCCGTGACACATGCGCTGGCCCCGCGCCTCGCGTACTTCGTCGCCGTCGCCCGGCACGAGCACGTCACCCGCGCCGCGCACGAGCTGGGCGTTCCGCAGTCGACCCTGTCGCGGGCCATGGTCCGCCTCGAACAGGACCTGGGCGTCACGCTGTTCGCCCGCAAGGGCCGTACGGTCGCGCTCACCACGGCCGGCCGCACCTTCCTCGCCTCGGCGGAGCGCTCGCTGGCCGAGATCGCCCGCGCCGCCGGCTCCGTGCAGCAGGACGCCGACCCGTCCTTCGGCAAGGTCGCCTTCGGCTTCCTGCACACCCTGGGCCCCGAGACCGTACCCGGCCTGATCCGGGCCTTCCGGGCCGACCACCCCGGCGTACGGTTCTCCCTGGTCCAGAACTACGGCGAGGCCATGCTGGAGAAGCTGCGCGCCGGCGAGCTCGACCTCTGCCTGACCTCGCCCCTGCCCGACGCCCCGGACCTGGTGGCCCGCCGGCTCGACGAGCAGCGGCTGCGGCTCGTGGTCCCCGAGGACCACCGGCTCGCCACGCGCAAGCGGATCCGCCTCGCGGAGGCCGCCGAGGAAACCTTCGTCACCCTGGAGCCGGGCTACGGTCTGCGCCGCATCACCGACGACCTGTGCGCGGAGGCAGGGTTCACACCCCGGGTCGCCTTCGAGGGCGAGGAGGCCGAGACCCTGCGCGGGCTCGTCGCCGCAGGTCTCGGCGTGGCGCTGCTGCCGCCGCCCGCGGTGGCCCGGCCCGGGGTCGTCGAGCTGACGGTCACCGCCCCGCGCGCGGTCCGCGAGATCGGGGTGGCCTGGCTCGACGGGCACCCGGACACGCCTCCGGTGGCGGAGTTCAAGAAGTTTCTGCTGTCCCGTCGGGGGCGGCTGATTCCGGAGCTTCAGCCGGGGGGTGAGTGAGGGGGGCCCGAGTGTCGGCGGAGGCCGGGGAGGCCGCGGATTCCGGGGAGGCCGCGGAAGCGGCAACGGCCGCCGCCGTCGCCGACAGCAGGAACCCTGCCTGGAAACGGGACTTGGCCCCCACCGCCCGCATGATCTCGGCGATGTGGCGCTGACAGGTGCGCTCCGACATGCCGAGGCGCCGGGCGATGACCTTGTCCTCCAGCCCCTCCGCCAGGAGCCGCACGATGGTCTGGCGCAGCTCGTCGGAGATGGAACGGGCCTGGTCCGGCCCGACCGTGGTGCTGAAGGGCTCGGCCTCGGACCAGCAGCGCTCGAAGGTCTGCGCCATGAACTGGACGACGTTGGGCTCGCGCACCACCAGCGCCGCCTTGATGTCGTCCTGCACCTCCATCAGCCCGGTGTGCCGGTCGACGAGGATCATCCGCATCAGCCCGTCGCCGACGGTACGGACCTGCGAGCCGAGGGCGGTCACCCGCTCCACGTAGGCGGCCGTCGGGCGGGAGTAGCGGGCGGTGTGCTGGTAGAGGGTGCGCATCCGCACGCCCCGGGCCAGCATCGCCTCGTCCCGGACCACCGCCCCCTCCAGGGTCTCCGGGCTGCGGCCGCCGCCCGGGTGGCAGGTCAGCACCTCGGACTCGGCCGAGGCGATGAGCTCCCCGATCAGGTCCTGCAGCGCGGCCGGGTCGGTGACCAGCTCCAGGGCGTTCGCCCGGCCCCGGTCGCGCAGGTCGGTGCCCGCCTCGTACTCCGGGAGCAGCTCCTCCAGCCGGACGCGCAGCCGGTCCATCTCGTCGTGGGTCTCGCGCACGCGCAGGGCCAGCGGGGCCAGCGTCCGGGCCACCGCGGCCTGCGGGGACACGGCGCTCCAGTGGATCCGTGCGGGCTCGTCGGGGCCGGCGCCGTCCGCGATGGAGGCCGGGCGGGAGCGGGGCTGGATCAGCTGGGCCGCAGCCAGTTCGGCGAGGGCGGCGCCGACGGACTCGCCGAGCGCCTCGTCGGCCTCGGCCTCGGAGAAGGCGTGCCGCTCGGCCGCGAACCCGTAAAGGCGCCGGGCCACGGAGCTCAGTTGGTCCGTTTCATCCGATGGCATATGCATATTCGTCCTGGCCTGTACCGATTCGTAAACCCCTCGTGTTCCCGCAAGGCACCAAGACGATGCCCTCCGATCTTCGTGAGGATAGGCCGAACCGGCACAGTGGTACCACGGCGTTCTCGGGGGAGGGCGCGGGCAGCTACACGTCCGCGCTTCGCCGGCCCTGGCACCGCGCCCTCGCGCGGGCGGGTGCCTCAGGTGGTCGCGCCGGGCCCGCCCGTGTCATCCGACCGGGAGGGGACGGCGCGGCCGGCACGGACGGCCCGGCGCGACCACCACCTGATCCGCAGCCGCCTTCGCGGGGTGTCAGCCGCGCAGGGAACGCCCGTAGCCGGAGGCCAGCGGCATCCGCAGGCCCAGCGGCGGGGGAGCCGCCAGCGCGTCGGTCACCGGCCGCGAGTAGGACCCCGAGAACACGGAGCCCAGGACGAAGTCCACTGACAGGGCCACGACTTCGTCCTGGTGATCGCGCAGTCCGTGCCCGTCGGAGTGCACCTCGAAGCGGCACGTCGTGCGGTTCGCCTTCTTCGCCCGGGCCGCCAGCCGGTACGACAACTCCGGGTCGCTGCGGGCGTCGTTGGTGCCGTGCACGATCAGGACCCGGCGGCCGGAGAGCTGCTTCACCGGTTCGGGGGAGTCCGTGTCGGACTGCCGCGGGAGTGAGGGGGCGAGCGCCAGAACGGAGTTGACGGCTTCGTGGCCGGCCGCGGCGAGCGCCGCCCGGCCGCCCGCGTCATAGCCGGCCAGGCATACCGGGATGTCCCCGTACAGCCGGACCACCTCGTCCGCGGCCCACTCCGCGTCCCCCTCCCGGGTGCCCGCGCCGTGGATGACCTGGTGCGTGACCAGCCCGTCCGCCGCGCCCGCACGGGCCAGGGCCCGGGCCAGCGGACGTACCGGACCGGGGGAGAATCTGGACGCTCCGGGGAGAAGGAGCACCACACCACTGACCGTTGAGACCGAGCCGTTCGCGCCGGCCGCCCGCCCCAGGCGGGCCCCGCGCGCCGGCGGCGCATGCTGTGCCATGACGGAACAGTCTCAGACGCCGAGGTGTACGCCACCCGTCCGCGCGGTCACTGTTACATATCGGGGGTGGACGCCGTCTCACCGCTCTACGCGCGTAGGAGCTAGAGTGCCCAGATGACGAGCGAGACCCCCAACCTGCCCACACCGGATCAGATCCGCCGCTCCCCGAAGGTGCTCCTGCACGACCACCTCGACGGTGGGCTGCGCCCCGGGACCATCATCGAGCTGGCGCACAAGGTCGGCTACGAGAACCTTCCCGAGACCGAGGCCGACAAGCTCGGCATCTGGTTCCGGGAAGCCGCCGACTCCGGTTCCCTCCCGCGCTACCTGGAGACGTTCGCGCACACCTGCGCGGTCATGCAGACGAAGGAGGCCCTCTTCCGGGTGGCCTCCGAGTGTGCCCAGGACCTGGCCGAGGACGGCGTCGTGTACGCCGAGATCCGCTACGCGCCCGAGCAGCACCTCGAAGCCGGCCTGACCCTCGAAGAGGTCGTCGAGGCCGTCAACGAGGGCTTCCGCGAGGGCGAGCGCCGCGCACGGACCAACGGCAACCGCATCCGCATCGGCGCGCTGCTGACCGCGATGCGGCACGCGGCCCGCGCGCTGGAGATCGCGGAGCTGGCCAACCGCTACCGCGACAACGGCGTCGTCGGCTTCGACATCGCCGGAGCCGAGGCCGGGTTCCCTCCCACCCGCCACCTCGACGCCTTCGAGTACCTCAAGCGCGAGAACAACCACTTCACCATCCACGCGGGCGAGGCCTTCGGTCTGCCGTCGATCTGGCAGGCACTGCAGTGGTGCGGCGCCGACCGGCTCGGCCACGGCGTGAAGATCATCGATGACATCGAGGTCGCCGCCGACGGTTCCGTGACGCTGGGCCGCCTGGCCTCGTACGTCCGGGACAAGCGGATCCCGCTGGAGATGTGCCCGACCTCGAACCTGCAGACGGGCGCGGCGGTCTCCTATGCCGAGCATCCGATCGGCCTGCTGCGGAAACTGCACTTCAGGCTGACCGTCAATACCGACAACCGGCTGATGAGCGGTACCAGCATGAGCCGCGAGTTCGAGCACCTGGTCGACACCTTCGGGTACTCGCTCGACGACATGCAGTGGTTCACTGTCAATGCGATGAAGTCCGCGTTCATTCCTTTCGATGAACGACTGGCCATGATCAACGACGTGATCAAGCCCGGTTATGCCGAGCTGAAGTCGGAATGGCTGTTCCGTCAAACCGCTTCCACCAGCGGTTCTGTCTCGGCCTAGGCCATGGCGTGACGGACTGAAAGCGCCCGGGAGGAGCAATTCCCGGGCGCTTTCTCGTATTTAATGATGTTTGCGAGAGGGGGTTTGAAGTGACTAGTTTGCGGAGCCGCTCATTTCCCCGTCGCAAGGACGATTCTTCATGAAGCAGTCAGCTGCCAAGACCCTCGGTGTTGCCGCTCTCGGTGCCGCCTTCGCCGCCGTCGCCGCCGGTACCGCCTCGGCCGTCCCCGCCGTCGGTCTCGGTGACGCGCTGGGCACCGTCACGGGCGCCGTCCAGGGCGCGACCAGCCAGCAGCACGTGACCGCCGAAGAGGGCAAGCAGGCCCCCGAGGCGACCGACCCGGCCGCCGCGCTCGGCACGGTGACCGGCCTGCTCGGCGGTCTGCCGACCAGCGGCCTCGGCGCCTGATCCACTTCGGATCCCCTGTCGGATTCGTACGCGACCCGTACGCGATTCGCACGCACGCCCACGCGGCGCACACCTCTTCGACCAGGTGTGTGCCGCGTCGCGGCATGTGCCAGGATCACCGCCAACTGCCCGCCAAAACACTGGGTGTAACGGGATCCCCCTTCTGATGGGAGGGGGCTTGCAGCCGCTTCGGCTGGGGGCCGCCGTTACCAGCACCAGCCAGCACGCGTGTGTGGAGGTGAACGAAGTTGGCTACGTTCCACGTAGGCGAGAAGACCCACCAGTCCGTGCTTCCTCAGCGGGCTGCTCTGGAATTCGAATCAGTAGACACCCCCCGGATCGGGAATGAAACGGGACTCGAACGCCGCAAGGCACCCGGCGTGGAACATGTGCGAGGGGAGATGCCCGATGCTTCACCTGGCGCCGGGCGCGTCACCCCCAATCAGAAGGTTGGGGAGAGGGCCCGTGAGGGCCACCCCGTCGTGTTCGTCCTGGACAGGCACGGCATACCGCTCCAACCCACCAGCCCCGCGAGAGCCCGCAGGCTCCTCCGTCAGGGCCGGGCGGTCGTGGCTCGGCACACCCCGTTCGTCATCCGTCTCAAGGATCGTACGGTCCATGCATCCCAGGTGGACGGAGTCGAACTCGGCATTGACCCCGGGTCCAAGCTCACCGGGATAGCTGTCTTCACAGCCAAGGACGGCCATCGCCGTGGGCTGTACGCACTCGAACTTGCCCACCAAGGCGGCGCGATCCGGGACAGGCTCGCTACTCGTGCCGCCTACCGGCGTGGCAGGCGATCGCGCAACTTACGCTACCGTGCACCCCGCTTCTCCAACCGCACCCGCCCCAAGGGCTGGCTTGCCCCATCACTGCGTCACCGCGTGGACACCACCATGTCGTGGACCACCCGACTCGCACGCTGGGCACCTGTCCGTACGGTGCACGTGGAGCGGGTCGCGTTCGACACCCATGCCATGTCCCAAGGTGGGCAGCTGGAAGGGGCCGAATACCAGCACGGGACGTTGCACGGAACAGAGGTACGGGAGTACCTGCTGACCAAGTGGGGCAGGGCCTGCGCCTACTGCGGGGCCACCGGGGTGCCGCTCAACATCGACCACATCCGCCCCCGCTCACGGGGCGGAAGCGACCGCATCTCCAACCTGTGCACTGCCTGCATCCCCTGCAACGAGAAGAAATCCAACCAGCCGGTTGAACACTTCCTCAGGAAGTCCCATCGCCTGCTGACCCACATCCTTGCCCAGGGGAAAGCCCCACTCCGCGACGCGGCAGCCGTCAATGCCACCCGATGGGCTCTGTGGCACGCCCTCGCCGCCGTCTTTCCGGCGGTGTGCACCGCATCCGGTGGCCGCACGAAGTGGAACCGGCACCGTACCGGCACCCCGAAGACACACACCCTCGATGCCCTGTGCGTAGGCGAATTCGACTCTGTCACCCGTACGCCGGCCCGTGTCCTCGTGGTCGCCGCGACCGGGCGCGGTAGCTACGCCCGCACCCGCACCGACAAGTACGGCTTTCCCCGTCTGCGCCTGCCCAGGCAGAAGCAGTTCTTCGGCTATCAGACCGGCGATCTCGCCCGCGCCGTCGTGCCCACCGGCAAGAAGACTGGTACTCACATCGGCCGTATCGCCGTCCGCTCCACCGGCAGCTTCAACATCAAAACCGCACAGGGCCTCGTTCAGGGCATCGGACATAGGCACTTCCGGCTTCTCCAACGAGCCGACGGCTATGCCTACACCAGCCGCCCCGAAGGCCCCGCCCCCTCCCCAATCCAACAGGGGGCTGCACCGAGAGGAGCCCGATGAAGGCGCGAACGGCCACGGCCGTGCTGCTCCCCGCCCTGCTGTCCGCGATGGTGGGCTGCACCAGTACGAACACCCCGGCCTCCGGCAAGGGCCCGGACCCGAAGGGCTCCGCGAGCGCGCCCGGGCAGTCCGCGTCAGCGGGCTCGGCCGGCACGGGAGCCCCCGGCTCCGCGGGCACCCGCGGAGCCGGTGGTACGGGCGCCACGGGCGGCGCGACCGCGCCCCAGCGGAGCGGCAGCAGGCTGGAGCGCTCCGCCCTGGAACAGGGCGACCTGACCGGCTACCAGATCTCCGCGAACGGCAAGAACCCGAACGCCCCGGACGGCCAGCCGCAGGCCGACCGCAAGGCCTGCCAGCCCCTCGCCGACATCATGGGCGACAAGCCCGACCCGTCGGCGCGCGAGACCGTCAACCGGGGCATCGGCTCCCAGAAGCAGATGGGCCTGGCCGTCTCCGCCTCCGTCAGTTCCTACGCCGAGTCCGACGCCAAGGCGCTGATCGCCCGGCTGAGGAACGCCGTGGCCGCCTGCGCCGGGGGCTTCAACGCCACGGTCGAGAAGCAGAGCGGCTCGTACCGCGACGTGAAGGCGGCCGACTACAAGACGGCCGGCGACGAGACCGTCAGCTGGACCACGACCGCGGCCGCCGAAGGTGTCACCGCCCAGGTGCACCTGGTCGTCGTACGCCAAGGGGACACCGTCATGCGCCTCATGGCGCTCAACGTCGCGGGCGGCCGGCAGGCCCCCCAGGTCCCGCACGAGGTCGCGGACAAGCAGCTCCAGAAGGTCCGCGCCGCGCGCTGAATTCCGGGTCCGGCCGACTACCAGCCGGTGGCGGCGGAAGAGGCGCTCGACTTCTCGTTCGGCAGGAGTACCCACAGCGCCAGGTAAAGGAGGAACTGCGGGCCGGGCAGCAGGCACGAGACGACGAAGATGATCCGCATCGTGTTCGCGGATATTCCGAATCGGCGCGCCAGACCGGCACAGACTCCGCCGATCCATCGTCCGTCACGGGGGCGGGCAAGGGCGCTCATGGTCTCTCCTCGGTCGTTGTGCGGTCCGCGGGATGTTTTCCCGCGATGCCTCAATACTCCCGCTGGACAGAGGAAAGAACGTCGGTCCAAGGGCCGAGCCCGACCCTGGTAATTCTCGGGGTCGGGCCCTGAGAACGCCGCAGCCGGGCCCGCAGGGCCGGGACGACGGCCAGGTGCGCGAGCATCACGCCGAGGGTGTTCAGCAGCACCGAATCCACATCGACCACCTGCCCCGGGACCGCGGTCTGGAGCATCTCGATGCCGACCGAGAACAGCGCGCCCGCAGCGGCCGTCCGGGCCGGCGAGGACCACGTGGCGAGCGGCGACAGCTCCACGCGACCGCTGATCAGCGGCAGCAGGAACCCGAGCGGGGCCAGCAGGGCCAGCCCGCCGCCGATCCGGCGGGCGGCCTCCAGGGGCCCGTAGGAGAGGTCGGCCCTGATCCCCTCCAGCGGGGCCAGATTGGCCGCCGCCGCCCAGGGCACGTCCAGCGGGCGCAGCATCAGCCAGCCGACGAGGAGGAGGTGGGCGGCCAGCAGGACCCCGGCGAGAAGCCTGATCCACAGCTGTACGGCGGCGCTGCCGCTGCAGTTGACGCGGCTGCCCTTGACACGCTTGCCCTTGAGACGGTGCACGCCAGTGGAGACGCCGCTTCCGGTGTTCGCGGTTCCGGGGAAACCGCCGGTCAGCCGGTGGCGAGCAGCACAATCAGGATGAGCGCGCCGATCACGGCGGGCGCGATGATCTCGTACGACCAGGAGACCTTCACGGCGCCCTGGGCGCCGGCCCGCGAGGCGCAGCGCTCGTGCAGTTCGCGCAGCTCGTCGATGATCCGGTCGGCGGAGGCCCGGCGGACTTCCTCGTCCGGCGTCTTGGCCTGGCCGTTGCCGAGGCCCAGCCGGCCCGCCTGCCGGCGGTTGGCCTTCTTGCGCTCCCGCAGGGAGACCGGGATGGACCACATCTGGTACGTCGTCCCCTCCGCCAGCACCTCCGCGGAGAACCGGGCCCGCACGGTGTCGACGGCCGCCCAGGGCAGCTCGACGACCCGGAAGGGGTTGCGCACGCGCAGCCGGTCGTCGTTGGCGAAGACGGCCGGGCGGACCGTGAACGCGACGATGACCGGGGCCAGGCACAGGGCGCAGGCGAGGGCGATCCACGGGACGTTCCCGGCGCCCCGCACCACGGCGTCCCCGCAGAGCCATGCGAGCAGCGCGAGCAGCACCACCCCGGTGACGGTGGCCATCGGGGAACGGTAGACCCGGTCGTCGTACGCCGGCTCTTCGGTGGGCTGATCGCTGCTCATGCGGCAGATTCTGCCTCAAGCCGTCTCAGCCCACGAGATCGGCATACAGGATGATGTTGTCGGGGCGGTGGCCGTCGGTGATTTCACCGCCGCAGGTGATCACGCGCAGCTCGGGGCGGGCGGTGTTCCCGTAGACCTTGTCGGTGGGGAACCGCTTCTTGTCGACCTGCTCCAGCTCGCGGACGCGGAAGACGGCGGTGCTGCCGTCCGCGCGGGAGACGGTGACCTCGTCGCCGACGCGGACCTTGGAGACGTCCTTGAGCACGGCCGGGCCGCGGGCGGTGTCGAAGTGGCCGATCAGCACGGCGGGCCCGGTCTCCCCGGGGGTGACGCCCTTGTCGTACCAGCCGATCTTGTCCCCGTCGGCCACGGAGGGCACCTCGACGGTGCCGTCGGAAGCCAGGCCCAGCGTCAGCAGCGGCGAGGCGTCGACCCCGGCCGAGGGGATCCGTACGCGCACGGGCGCGGAGGCGGGCTTCGGGGCGGCCGGGGCCGCTGCCGGGGACGCCGGGGCAGCCGGGGCGGAGGTGGGGATGACGGCGGGCGGCGCGGCGGCCGTGGCCGCCGCCTCCGGGGCGGGTGCGGCGCCGCCGCATCCGGTCAGCGCGGCGGCGAGGAGGGCGGCGGCGATCAGCGACCGGGCGGTGCGGCGGTTCATGGGAGGCTCCGGTGAAACGGGCCGCGGCGGGCCACCGGGGGTGGCCCGCCGGAGGCGAGTCGAGATCTGAACGGGGTGGCTGTCAGCCCTGGGCGCGGCGGCGGCGCAGGAACACGCTCGCGCCGAGCGCGCCGAAGACCGCGATCAGGCCGGCGCCGGCCAGCGCCGTGGTGGTGTTGTCGGTGTCGGCGACCGTCTCGACCGGCAGCTCGGCACCCGCGGCCACCGGGCCCTTGGGGACGACACTGGTCTGCGCGCCCGGCTTCGGCTTCGGAGCCGGCTTCGCGCCCTGCTCCTCGATGATCTTGTAGTCGAGCTTGCAGCCCTTGGGGAGCGCGGGGAAGGAGGCGCTCTTGGTGGCGTCGCCGACCTGGTACTCCCACCGGAACACCGGCTTGGCGCCGTTCGGGTTCTCGATGCGCAGGGCGTCCGTGCTCCGACCGGGGTGGGTGCGGTCCAGGGTCCGCGGGTTGGGCTGCCCTTCCAGGGTCTGCACGAAGGCCTTCGGGCCCTTGGGAGACATCGTCAGGTCTGCGGACAGGTACTCGCCGAGCCGCACCGTCTTGACCTCGGAGACGCAGGACGCGGGCTCGGTGGCGGCCTTGCCCTTCGGCAGCGGGAACGACGTGGTGGTGCCGCCCTCGGGGGTCGCCACGAACACGGTGAGGACCGGCTCGGCCGAGTCCGCCTTGGTGAGGGTGAAGGTCGTGCCCTGGACCGAGACCTTGGTGTGCTTGCGGTCGAGGGAGGCGATCGCCTTCGGGTGGACCGTGCCATCCGGGAGTACGGCGAAGACCTTGACGGAGGGCGGCTCCGTCGCGGAGTTGATCATGTCGGCGACCAGGCTCTTGCTGAGGGTGACCCGCTTGGCCTTGGACGCGGCCGCCTCCATCGAGGTCGCTGCCTGCGGGCCGGGCGCCGCGAAGGCGGCACCGGCGGCGGGCGCCAGCATCGCGCCGGCGAGGGCGGCGGTGACGATCGAGGTGCGGAGGGCGGTACGCATAACGACTCCTGAAGCGTGGGTGAGGAGAGTGGAGGAGAGTCGCATGCCGCGTTGAGTCTGTTCGGTCTGGTTCACCGGGTCAGGTGTGGCGGGGCTGCTGAGAAAGAATTTACGGATCTTGTACGTGTGAACGATCCGCTTCCTGTCATGGCCGCGTAACAGCAAACGGGGTGTCCGATTCCGATTGAATCGGGGGGAGGGGGTGACAGGCCGCTACGCGCGTAGATATGCTC
This sequence comes from Streptomyces tatrensis, assembly GCF_049310065.1. Taxonomy (NCBI): domain Bacteria; kingdom Bacillati; phylum Actinomycetota; class Actinomycetes; order Kitasatosporales; family Streptomycetaceae; genus Streptomyces; species Streptomyces tatrensis. The sequence goes on from NZ_JBMDLB010000011.1 coordinate 5,928,978, forward strand.
ATGTGGTGACCATGCCCACCACCCTCACCGCATTCGCTGACGTGACGACGTCCGACAGTGCGCTGCGCCGCTTCCTGCACGGGCTGCCCGGCGTCGACGCTGTCGGCCTGGAGGCCCGCGCGGCCTCCCTCGGCACCCGCTCGATCAAGACGACGGCCAAGGCGTACGCCATCGACCTCGCCATCTCGATGATCGACCTGACGACGCTGGAAGGCGCGGATACCCCGGGCAAGGTCCGGGCGCTCTCCGCCAAGGCAGCCAACCCCGATCCGACCGACCGCACCACGCCCATGACGGCCGCCGTCTGCGTGTACCCCGACATGGTGGCCACCGCCAAGGCCGCCCTGCACGGCGCCGACGTCAAGGTCGCCTCCGTCGCCACCGCCTTCCCGGCCGGCCGCGCGGCCCTGCCCGTCAAGCTCGCCGACACGGCCGACGCCGTGGCCGCCGGCGCCGACGAGATCGACATGGTCATCGACCGTGGCGCCTTCCTCGCCGGCCGCTACCTCGACACCTACGAGCTGATCCGCTCCGTCAAGGCGGCCTGCGTCCGCCCCGACGGCAGCGCGGCCCGGCTCAAGGTGATCTTCGAGACCGGCGAGCTGTCCACGTACGACAACATCCGCCGCGCCTCCTGGATCGGCATGATGGCCGGGGCCGACTTCATCAAGACGTCCACCGGCAAGGTCGGGGTCAACGCGACGCCCGCGAACACGCTCCTCATGCTCGAAGCCGTCCGCGACTTCAAGGCGCAGACTGGAATCCAGATCGGTGTGAAGCCGGCCGGCGGCATCCGGACCACCAAGGACGCGATCAAGTTCCTGGTCCTGGTCAACGAGACGGTGGGCGAGGACTGGCTGTCCAACCACTGGTTCCGCTTCGGAGCCTCCAGCCTGCTCAACGACCTGTTGATGCAGCGCCAGAAGCTGAGCACCGGCCGTTACTCCGGTCCCGACTACGTGACGGTGGACTGATCACCATGGCATCCGCATTCGAGTACGCACCCGCCCCCGAGTCCCGCTCGGTCGTCGACATCGCGCCCTCCTACGGGCTGTTCATCGACGGCGAGTTCACCGACGCGGCGGACGGCAAGGTCTTCAAGACCGTCTCCCCGGCCTCCGAAGAGGTCCTCTCCGAGATCGCGCAGGCCGGCGCCGCCGACGTGGACCGTGCCGTCAAGGCCGCCCGCAAGGCCTTCGAGAAGTGGTCCGCGCTGCCCGGCTCCGAGCGCGCCAAGTACCTCTTCCGCATCGCCCGGATCATCCAGGAGCGCAGCCGCGAGCTGGCCGTCCTGGAGACCCTCGACAACGGCAAGCCGATCCGGGAGACCCGCGACGCGGACCTCCCGCTCGTCGCCGCGCACTTCTTCTACTACGCGGGCTGGGCCGACAAGCTCGACCACGCGGGCTACGGCGCGAACCCGCGCCCCCTCGGCGTGGCCGGCCAGGTCATCCCCTGGAACTTCCCCCTCATGATGCTCGCGTGGAAGATCGCCCCGGCGCTCGCCACCGGCAACACGGTCGTGCTCAAGCCGGCCCAGACGACCCCGCTCTCCGCGCTCTTCTTCGCGGACATCTGCCGCCAGGCGGGCCTGCCCAAGGGCGTCGTCAACATCCTCACCGGGTACGGGGACGCGGGCGCGGCCCTCGTCGAGCACCCCGACGTCAACAAGGTCGCCTTCACCGGCTCCACCGCCGTCGGCAAGGCCATCGCGCGCCAGGTCGCCGGCACCTCCAAGAAGCTCACCCTGGAGCTGGGCGGCAAGGGCGCCAACATCGTCTTCGACGACGCCCCCATCGACCAGGCCGTCGAGGGCATCGTCAGCGGCATCTTCTTCAACCAGGGCCAGGTCTGCTGCGCGGGCTCGCGCCTCCTGGTCCAGGAGTCGATCCACGACGAGCTGATCGACTCGCTCAAGCGCCGGCTGACCACGCTGCGCCTGGGCGACCCGCTCGACAAGAACACCGACATCGGCGCGATCAACTCCGCCGAGCAGCTCGCCCGGATCACCGCCCTCGCGGACACCGGCGAGGCGGAGGGCGCCGAGCGCTGGTCGGCGCCGTGCGAACTGCCGAACGCCGGCTACTGGTTCGCCCCGACGCTCTTCACGAACGTCTCCCAGTCGCACACCGTCGCCCGTGACGAGATCTTCGGCCCGGTGCTGTCCGTGCTGACGTTCCGCACGCCCGACGAGGCCGTCGCCAAGGCCAACAACAGCCAGTACGGCCTGTCCGCCGGCATCTGGACGGAGAAGGGCAGCCGCATCCTCGCGGTGGCCAACAAGCTCCGCGCGGGTGTGGTGTGGGCCAACACGTTCAACAAGTTCGACCCGGCCTCGCCCTTCGGCGGATACAAGGAGTCGGGCTTCGGGCGCGAAGGCGGCCGTCACGGCCTGGAGGGCTACCTCGATGTCTGATTCTTCGGCGCAGACGCGTCTGAGCGTCTTCAAGACCTACAAGCTGTACGTCGGGGGCAAGTTCCCCCGCTCCGAGAGCGGCCGGGTGTACGAGGTGAGTGACTCGAAGGGCAAGTGGCTGGCCAACGCCCCGCTGTCCTCCCGCAAGGACGCCCGTGACGCGGTCGTCGCCGCCCGCAAGGCCTTCGGCGGCTGGTCGGGCGCGACCGCGTACAACCGCGGCCAGATCCTCTACCGCGTCGCCGAGATGCTGGAGGGCCGCCGCGAGCAGTTCGTCCGCGAGGTCGGCGAGGCCGAAGGCCTGTCCAAGACCAAGGCCGCGGCCGTCGTGGACGCGGCGATCGACCGCTGGGTCTGGTACGCGGGCTGGACCGACAAGATCGGCCAGATCGTGGGCGGGGCCAACCCGGTCGCGGGCCCGTTCTTCAACCTCTCCACCCCCGAGCCGACCGGTGTGGTCACGGTCGTCGCCCCGCAGGACTCGTCCTTCCTCGGACTGGTCTCGGTGATCGCCCCGGTGATCGCCACGGGCAACACCGTCGTCGTGATCGCTTCGGAGAAGGCGCCGCTGCCCGCGCTCTCCCTCGGCGAGGTCCTGGCCACCTCCGACCTGCCCGGCGGCGTGGTCAACGTCCTGTCCGGCAAGGCCGCCGAGATGGGCCCGCACCTGGCGTCCCACCAGGACGTCAACGCGATCGACCTGGCGGGCGCCGACGAGGCGCTGGCCAAGGAACTGGAGATCGCGGCCGCGGACAACCTCAAGCGCGTCCTTCGTCCACAGCCTGTGGACGACTGGAGCGCGGACCCGGGTACGGCGCGCATGACGGCGTTCCTGGAGACCAAGACCGTCTGGCACCCGACCGGGTCGCTGGGCGCGGGCGGGTCCTCGTACTAGAGGCCCCTCCCCCCGAAGACGGGCCCCGGCAGTGTCCCCCGCGCTGCCGGGGCCTCTTCATGTCCTACGGGAGCTGCTTGCCGCCCGTCAGGGGGCCCAGGAGGGACGAGGCCGCGGCGGTGGGCAGCTCGCCGACCGACGGCCCCTGGGTCAGGATGCCGGTGACCATGCCGGTGCCGACCGAGGGGAAATCCGCGACCTTGGTGGCGACGCCGTTGTCGAGGGGGTCCACGCCGGTGTGGGCCAGCGGGTTCACCTTGAGGTTCGAGATCGGGTCGGAGACCCCGGCGAGGGCTGCCGGAACGTCGAGCTGGCCCGCCTGGGCACCGCCGGCGGCCAGCGCGAGGGCCGCACCGGCCATGGAGAGGGTCAGGCCTGCGGTGCGCAGCGCCTTGGGGTGGGGGGCTTTGGGGGCTGCGTGACGTGCCATGGATTCCCGCCTGTGGGCTCGTACGGAGTCGTGATCGCGTGCGCACGCAGCGTAGTGGAGGTGTGATCCTGGATACCAACGGGCCTTTGGGTAGGTCCCCTGCCGGAGTTAATAGTTCACACTTGTGTTCCGTGAGCCGTACCTCTCCTTTGCCTACGCGTGTCGTTCTGCTGACCGGACCCTCGGGTTCCGGCAAGTCCTCGTTGGCGGCCCGTTCCGGGTTGCCCGTGCTGCGCCTGGACGACTTCTACAAGGACGGCGACGACCCCACCCTCCCGCTGGTCGAGGGCAGCGCCGACATCGACTGGGACTCCCCGCTGTCCTGGGACGCGGAGGCGGCCGTGGCCGCGATCGCCGCGCTGTGCGCGGGCGGGCGGACCGAGGTCCCCGTGTACGACATCGCCACCTCCTCGCGGACCGGTACGGAGACGCTGGACATCTCCCGGACCCCGCTGTTCATCGCCGAGGGGATCTTCGCGGCGGACGTCGCGGTGCGGTGCCAGGAGCTGGGGCTGCTGGCGGACGCGATCTGCCTGCGCGGGCGGCCCAGCACCACCTTCCGGCGCCGCCTGGCCCGTGATCTGCGCGAGGGCCGCAAATCGGTGCCGGTGCTCGTGCGGCGGGGGTGGCGGCTGATGCGGGCCGAGCGCGGGATCGTGGCCCGGCACACCGCGCTGGGCGCGCATGCCTGTGGGCGTGACGAGGCTCTTGGGCGGCTTGCCGCCGCCGCGGCCGGGCGGCACCGGGCTGCGGCCGCGGTGTAGCCGTCGCCGACTGGCCGCCGGACGGCTGGTAGGCCGGCGGCATGCCAAAGGGCGGGATCGTGCGGACCCCCGTCCGCTCGATCCCGCCCTTTGCCCCCGTGGCCCCCGTCCCACCCCCGCAGGACGGGCCCCCTGGCCCTTTGGTCTGTTGGAGGCCGCTGTTACGCGACCAGGTCCTCGAAGGACTCCGACTCGTCGCGGCCGAAGCTCAGCGCCTCGTCCTCGCGCATCCGGCGCAGCGAACGCCAGATGCTCGACTTCACCGTGCCGACGCTGATGCCCAGGATCTCCGCGATCTCCGGGTCCGTGCGGCCCTCGTAGTACCGGAGCACCAGCATCGTGCGCTGCGGCTCCGGGATGCGGGTGAGCGCCTGCCACAGCACGGCGCGCAGTTCCGTACCGCCCATGGCGTCCGTGTCCGAGGCCGTCTCCGGCAGCTCTTCCGTCGGGTACTCGTTGAGCTTGCGCCGGCGCCAGGCGCTGATGTGCAGGTTCGTCATCGTGCGGCGCAGGTACCCGCCGACCGCGGCCTTGTCGCTGATGCGGTCCCAGGCGCGGTACGTGGAGAACAGCGCGGTCTGCAGCAGGTCCTCGGCCTCGTAGCGGTCGCCGGTCAGGTGGAAGGCCGTCGCGTAGAGGGCGGCCCGCCGCTCCTGGACGTACGCCGTGAACTCGGCCTCGTTGGAGGAGTCCGGGACGTCCGTGGAGCCCGCCGTGCGCTGGGCGGGGACGGAGGGGCGCTCGTAGGTCTTCGCGTCGATGGCCACCACGTGCGCCGGCCGCCGGGAAGGGGCCGTCGCCGTACGGATTGCCGTGCGGCGGTTCACATCGTGCAGCCGCGTGACAACCGCGCTGGTGCTGGTGCTGTGCAGCGTGTTCATCTCGCGCCCCCCGTCGTGGAGTCTGTCTGGTCCGTTGCCAAGAAGACTGCCCGCCCGAGATAACCGGGGTGTCCTTCGACTGTCACAGGCCTGTCACAGGGTCCCGGGGGGAGCCGTGCCGGGGCCGTCCCGGGATTGGAGGTGCAGGGCGGTCGAAGTCCCGAGGGGCGATGGGACAGAATGAGCCCGTGCCCTTCCTGTTGCTCATCGAGGACGACGACGCCATCCGCACGGCCCTCGAACTCTCCCTGTCACGCCAGGGCCACCGTGTGGCCACCGCGGCGACGGGCGAGGACGGCCTCAAACTGCTGCGCGAGCAGCGGCCAGACCTGATCGTGCTCGACGTCATGCTGCCCGGAATCGACGGCTTCGAGGTGTGCCGGCGCATCCGCCGCACCGACCAGCTGCCGATCATCCTGCTCACCGCGCGCAACGACGACATCGACGTGGTCGTCGGCCTGGAGTCGGGAGCCGACGACTACGTGGTCAAGCCCGTCCAGGGGCGGGTGCTCGACGCCCGCATCCGGGCCGTGCTGCGCCGCGGTGAGCGCGAGTCCACGGACACCGCCGTCTTCGGCCCGCTGGTCATCGACCGCTCCGCCATGACGGTGACCAAGAACGGCGAGGACCTCCAGCTCACCCCGACCGAGCTGCGGCTGCTCCTCGAGCTCAGCCGCCGGCCCGGCCAGGCGCTCTCCCGCCAGCAGCTGCTGCGGCTGGTGTGGGAGCACGACTACCTCGGTGACTCGCGGCTCGTCGACGCCTGCGTGCAGCGGCTGCGCGCCAAGGTCGAGGAAGTGCCGTCCTCGCCCACCTTGATCCGTACCGTGCGGGGCGTCGGCTACCGACTGGACTCCCCGCAGTGATCAGAGCCCTGTTCGCGGGCCGGCGCTGGACCAGCCTGCGGCTGCGGCTCCTCGTCGTGTTCGCACTGGTCGCGCTGACGGCCGCCGTCTCCGCGTCCGGGATCGCGTACTGGCTCAACCGCGAGGCCGTCCTGACCCGGACCCAGGACGCCGCCCTCGGCGACTTCCGGCAGGAGATGCAGAACCGGGCCGCGGCGCTGCCCGCCGACCCGACGCAGGAGGAGCTGCAGCACACCGCCGAGATGATGGCGGGCAGCAGCCCCGGCTACAGCGTGCTGCTCGTGGACGAGAAGGACGGCCGCAAGGTGGCCGGTACCGCCGGTCCCGACGCCTTCTCGCTGGCCGACGTACCGAAGTCGCTCCAGCACGCCGTCGACGACCGGCAGAAGACCACCTCGGCCAACGACGCCGAGTACCACGTGTACTGGCAGCGGACGAAGCCGAACGGGAACCCGTACCTGGTCGGCGGCACCCGGATCGTGGGCGGCGGCCCGACCGGCTACATGTACAAGTCCCTCGCCCAGGAGCGCGAGGACCTCAACGCCCTGGCCTGGTCGCTGACCATCGCCACCGGCCTCGCGCTGCTCGGGTCCGCGCTGCTCGCGCAGGCCGCGGCCCGTACGGTCCTCAAGCCCGTGCAGCGGCTCGGCGACGCGGCGCGCCGGCTCGGCGAGGGGGAGCTGGACCACCGGCTGGAGGTGTCCGGGACGGACGAACTCGCCGACCTGGCCCACACCTTCAACAAGACGGCGGAGGCGCTGGAGAAGAAGGTCGCCGACATGAGCGCGCGGGAGGAGTCCAGCAGGCGGTTCGTCGCGGACATGTCCCACGAACTGCGCACGCCGCTGACGGCGTTGACGGCGGTCGCCGAGGTGCTGGAGGACGAGGTCGACGACCTCGATCCGATGATCGCACCGGCGGTGGGTCTGGTCGTGAGCGAGACCAGGCGGCTGAACGACCTCGTGGAGAACCTCATGGAGGTCACCCGCTTCGACGCGGGAACGGCGCGGCTGGTGCTGGACGACGTGGACGTCGCCGACCAGGTGACGGCGTGCATCGACACGCGGGCGTGGCTCGACGCGGTCGAACTCGACGCGGAGCGCGGGATCGTGGCGCGCCTCGACCCGCGGCGGCTCGACGTGATCCTGGCCAACCTGATCGGCAACGCGCTCAAGCACGGCGGATCGCCGGTACGGGTCTCCATCCGGGTGGAGGAGGACTGGCTGGTCATGGCCGTACGGGACAACGGGCCGGGCATTCCCGAGGCCGTACTGCCGCACGTCTTCGACCGGTTCTACAAGGCGAGCGCGTCGCGGCCGAAGTCGGACGGCAGCGGGCTCGGCCTCTCCATCGCGATGGAGAACGCGCACATCCACGGCGGCGACATCACCGCGGAGAACGGGGCGGAGGGCGGTGCGCTGTTCACGCTGCGGCTGCCGGTGGACGTGGGGAAGGTGATCGCCGGTGACGACGACGACGAGGCGTAGGGCGGCGGAGCGCGGGACGGGGCGCGGCGCGGGGCGCGGCGCCGCGCTCGGCGCGATGCTCGGTACGACGGCCGTCGTGGTGGCCATGGGCCTGTTGTCCCTGGGCGCCCTGACCGGGTGCGGGATCCGCGCGACCACCGTGCCGGTGGACGTGGGTCCGGCGCCCTCGCGGGTCTCCTGCAAGACCCCGGCGGGAACGCCGGCCGGAACCGGCGGGATGCAGGGCATCCGGACCACGGTGGAACTGGTCTGCGGGGCGCAGCTGGTGGGCGTCCAGCGGGTGGTGCCGGTGCCGGAGAAGCGGCCGGCGCGGGACGTGGCGGTGCTCGTCACCCAGGCCCTGCTGGAGGTGCTCCAGCGGGAGCCGTCGGCGGAGGAGCGGGAGGCCGGTTTCACGACCGAGGTGCCCGCCCTGCTGGCGGCCTCGGCGCCGCGGCCGGGCGATCCGGAGGGCACGGTACGGCTGAGCCGCAAGCCCGAGGACCTGCCGCCGGTGGCGCTGTCGCAGCTGGTGTGCACGCTCGCGGAGAGCGACGCGGTGTCGCCGGGGCCGGGCCCGGTGGTCCTGGGCGGTCCCGACGCGGATCCGCCGAGGGCCTGGGAGTGCACGGACGCCGTCCGCTCCCGCCCGGAGGCGGTCCCGACGCTGGGCGACGTGGTGCGGCCGTCGGCGAGCCCGGCTCCGAGTCTGACTCCTTCCTGACGCGGGACGCGCCGACGCGAAGGCCCCCCGAGCAGGAGCTCGGGGGGCCTTCGCGTCGGGAAGCAGCGGCTAAATTCCGGCCGCGGCCGCGAGGTCCTTCTTGATCGCGTCGAGGACTTCCTGGCCGCGGGCGCGGGCCGGGAGCAGGTCGGAGGCCTCCGCCACCGGGACCACGACCTCCAGGTAGCACTTCAGCTTGGGCTCCGTGCCGGACGGGCGGACGATCACCCGGGCCTTGTAGTCGCCCTCCAGGTAGTAGCGCAGCCCGTCCGTGGGCGGGAGCGTCGCCGTGCCCTCGTTCAGGTCCTCCGCCGAGGCGACCCGCAGGCCCGCCAGCGAGACCGGGGGCTCCGCGCGCAGAGCCGCCATCGCCGAGGCGATGACCGACAGGTCCTCCACGCGGACCGAGAGCTGGTCGGTGGCGTGCAGACCGTGCTCCATCGCCAGGTCGTCCAGCAGGTCGGTCAGGGTGCGGCCCTGCTCCTTGAGCTCCGAGGCCAGCTCCGCGACGAGCAGGGCGGCCGTGACGCCGTCCTTGTCGCGGACGCCCTCGGGGTCCACGCAGTAGCCGAGCGCCTCTTCGTACCCGTAGCGCAGGCCCTCGACGCGGGAGATCCACTTGAAGCCCGTGAGGGTCTCCTCGTAGCCCACGCCCGCGGCCTCCGCGATCCGCCCGAGGAGGGAGGAGGAGACGATCGACTCGGCGAAGACGCCGGTGGCGCCCTTGTGCACGAGATGGGCGGCGAGCAGTGCGCCGACCTCGTCGCCGCGCAGCATCCGCCAGCCGGAGGCGGAGGCCGCGTCCGGGACGGCCACCGCGCAGCGGTCGGCGTCCGGGTCGTTGGCGATGACGATGTCCGGGTTCACCCGGGCGGCCGTGGCGAAGGACAGGTCCATCGCGCCCGGCTCCTCCGGGTTGGGGAAGGCCACCGTCGGGAAGGCCGGGTCCGGCTCGGCCTGCTCGGCCACGAGGACCGGGGCCGGGAAGCCGGCACGGGCGAAGGCGGCCAGGACCACGTCCTTGCCGACGCCGTGCATGGCCGTGTAGACGGTCCGCACGCCGCGCGGGGACCCGGGGGTCAGGACGGCGTCCGTGCGCGCCAGGTAGGCGTCCAGGACCTCGTCGCCGAGGTCCTGCCAGCCGTCCTCGGCCCGCGGTACGTCGGCCAGCGCGGCGATCGCGTCGATCTGCGCGGCGATCTCGGCGTCGGCCGGGGAGACGATCTGCGAACCGTCGCCGAGGTAGACCTTGTAGCCGTTGTCCCGGGGCGGGTTGTGGCTCGCGGTCACCTCGACGCCGGCGACGGCACCCAGGTGCCTTATGGCGTACGCGAGGACGGGCGTCGGCAGCGGGCGCGGCAGGACGGCGGCGCGCAGTCCGGCGCCGATCATCACCGCGGCGGTGTCGCGGGCGAAGTCGGCCGACTTGTAGCGGGCGTCGTAGCCGACGACGACCAGGCCGCCGTCGTGACCCTGGGCCTTGAGGTAGGCCGCGAGGCCCGCCGCGGCCCGGATCACCACGCCCCGGTTCATCCGCATCGGGCCCGCGCCCAGCTCGCCGCGGAGTCCGGCGGTGCCGAACTGCAGCATGCCGGAGAAGCGGTCGGAGAGCTCGGCCGTGTCACCGGCCTCGATGAGCTTCGCGAGCTCGTCGGCCGTCTCCGGGTCCGGGTCCTCGGCCAGCCAGGCCCGGGCCCGCGCGATCAGATCGTCCTGCACGTCCTGCACTGCTTCCGCCTTACCTCTCGTACGGTCGGTCGTCCTGTGGTCCGGTCGTTCGGTGCGCCGATCAGATCCGGGCGAGGACCTGGGTCAGCAGCTTGCCCATGCGCGCGGCCGAGTCGCGGCCGGCCTGGAGCACCTCTTCGTGGTTCAGCGGCTCGCCGGAGAGGCCCGCGGCCAGGTTGGTGACCAGGGAGATGCCGAGCACCTCGGCGCCGGCCTCGCGGGCGGCGATGGCCTCCAGCACGGTGGACATGCCGACCAGGTCGGCGCCCATGACGCGGATCATGTTGATCTCGGCCGGGGTCTCGTAGTGCGGGCCGGGGAACTGCACGTAGACGCCCTCTTCGAGGGTCTCGTCGATCTCCTTGCACATCGCGCGCAGGCGCGGCGAGTACAGGTCGGTCAGGTCCACGAAGTTCGCGCCGACGATCGGCGAGGTGGCCGTGAGGTTGAGGTGGTCGCTGATCAGGACCGGCTGGCCGGGCTTCATGCCCTCGCGCAGGCCACCGCAGCCGTTGGTCAGGACGATGGTCTTGCAGCCGGCGGCGACGGCCGTGCGCACGCCGTGGGCGACGGCGGCGACGCCGCGGCCCTCGTAGTAGTGGGTCCGGCCGAGGAAGAGCAGGGCGCGCTTCTCGCCGATCTTGTACGAGCGGATCTTGCCGCCGTGGCCCTCGACGGCGGGGGGCGGGAAGCCGGGCAGCTCGGTGACCGGGAACTCGGCCTCGGGCGCGCCGAGCGCCTCTGCGGCGGGGGCCCAGCCGGAGCCCATCACGAGGGCGACATCGTGGGTCTCGGCGCCGGTCAGCTCGCGCAGGCGGGCGGCGGCGGCGTCGGCGGCGGCGAAGGGGTCGGTAACAGATGCGTTCACGCGGAAGAGCGTAGCCGCTCTTCTCCTACGCGCGTAGATGGCGCAGCTCACGGTATTCGGATCGTTGCCTTGTCGTTTCCGACCAATTGTCCCGGGCGGGGTGCGTGGGGGCCGTGCGGCGCCGTTCCCGGGGCTCTGCCCCGGACCCCGCGCCTCAAACGCCGGCGGGGCTGGATTTGGCCGGCGGGGCTGGGTTTGGTCAGCGGGGCTGGATTCGGCCGGCGGGGCCGAGAAGCTCAGCAGGGGCGCTTGCGCAGTTCCATCACGTAGTCGTGCGGGGCGCCCGCGGATTCGGCCGCGTCGGCCAGTTCGCCCAGGTAGCGGGCCGAGGGCAGGCCGCCCTCGTAGCCGTTGAGGACGTACACCCAGGCCGCTTCCTCGCCGTCCAGCGTGTGTACGCGTACCCGCATGCGGCGGTAGATGTCGAGCCCGACGCCCTCCCACCGGTCCATGGAGTCCTCGTCGAGCGGGGCCACGTCGTACAGCGCGACGAAGACCTGGTGGCGCGGCGCCTCGACGATCGTCGCCAGTGCGCCCTCCCAGCCCATCTGCTCGCCGCCGAAAGTCAGCCGCCAGTCGTTGATCCAGCCCGTGCCGCGCAGCGGCGAATGCGGAGCGCGGCGCGTCATCAGCCGCGGGTCGAGGTTGCCGGCGTACGCGGCGTAGAGCGACATGAGGTCGAGGGTACGGGAGGGGCGGCCCCGACCGTGCTCCCGGCCGCGTACGGGCCCCGCGTCCCGGATGGTGGGACCGGGCGTGAAGCACCTTGATGCGTGCGGGACAATGACGTACGGAATGCATCCCCCGGGGAGACCCCCCGGAAGCCCCGGCCGGGGCGGCAGCCGGCCGGGTAGACGTGAGGCGGAGTTTTCGTGACCCGGATCGTGATCATCGGCGGCGGACCCGGCGGGTATGAGGCGGCCCTCGTAGGGGCCCAGCTCGGCGCGGAGGTGACCGTCGTGGACTGCGACGGTCTGGGCGGCGCTTCGGTGCTCACCGACTGCGTGCCCTCCAAGACTCTCATCGCGACCGCCGAGGTCATGACGACCTTCGACTCGTCGTACGAGGAACTCGGCATCGTCGTCGCGGACGACACCCCGCACATCGAGCAGGCCGCGCGCGTCGTCGGCGTGGACCTCGGCAAGGTGAACCGGCGCGTCAAGCGCCTGGCGCTCGCCCAGTCCCACGACATCACCGCGTCCGTCACCCGGGCCGGCGCCCGGGTCGTACGGGGCCGCGCCAAGCTCGGCGGCCCGCAGGGCATCGACGGCACGCGGGACGTCATCGTCACCGCCGCGGACGGTTCGGAGACGATCCTCACCGCCGATGCCGTGCTCATCGCGACCGGCGGACACCCCCGCGAGATCCCCGACGCCATGCCCGACGGCGAGCGGATCCTGAACTGGACCCAGGTCTACGACCTCGAAGAGCTCCCCGAGGAGCTCATCGTGGTCGGCTCCGGCGTGACCGGCGCCGAGTTCGCCGGCGCGTACCAGGCCCTCGGCTCCCGGGTGACCCTCGTGTCCTCCCGCGACCGGGTGCTGCCCGGCGAGGACCCGGACGCCGCCGCCGTACTGGAGGACGTCTTCCGGCGCCGCGGCATGAACGTCATCGGCCGCTCCCGCGCCGAGTCCGCCAAGCGGGTGGGCGACCGGGTCGAGGTGACCCTCTCCGACGGCCGCGTCATCACCGGCACGCACTGTCTGATGGCCGTCGGCGCCATCCCGAACACGAGCAACATGAACCTGGAGGAGTCCGGGGTCAAGCTCAAGGAGTCCGGGCACATCTGGACCGACAAGGTCTCCCGCACCTCCTCGCCCGGCGTGTACGCGGCCGGAGACGTGACCGGGATCTTCGCGCTGGCCTCGGTGGCCGCCATGCAGGGCCGCATCGCGATGTACCACTTCCTCGGTGACGCGGTGGCCCCGCTGAACCTGAAGACGGTGTCCTCGAACGTCTTCACCGACCCCGAGATCGCCACCGTCGGCTACACCCAGGCCGACGTGGACTCCGGCAAGATCGACGCCCGGGTCGTGAAGCTCCCGCTGCTGCGCAACCCGCGCGCCAAGATGCAGGGCATCCGGGACGGCTTCGTGAAGCTGCTCTGCCGGCCCGGCACCGGGATCGTCGTGGGCGGCGTGGTCGTCTCCCCGCGCGCGAGCGAGCTCATCCACCCGATCTCGATCGCCGTCGACAACAACCTGACGGTCGAGCAGATCGCAAACGCGTTCACCGTGTACCCCTCGCTGTCCGGTTCGATCGCCGAGGTGGCCCGCCAGCTGCACACGCGAAAGTCCTCCGAAGAGGCGTAAGCACCGATAACGGCCCTTGTGAGCAAGGGCTTTGGAGTGGCCCATCGGCCCGTCGCGGAGCAAGTGCGCGGCGGGCCGACGCCGTATACCACTAACTGCCCCACGGTATGGACAACTTCGGAATTCCGGCGCAAGGAGCTGAAAGCAGTCGGTCACCCGGGTTACTGTCAGTTTCGTGTTCGCTGCAGAACGTCGCCAATTGATCCTCGAAATGGTGCGGGCCAACGGAGCGGTATCGCTCCGGGAGCTCGCCCGCGTCGTCCAGACCTCCGAAGTGACCGTACGGCGGGACGTGCGGGCACTGGAGGCAGAAGGACTCCTCGACCGCCGGCACGGCGGTGCGGTACTGCCGGGCGGTTTCACACGTGAATCCGGCTTTCCGCAAAAATCCCATCTCGCGACGGCGGAGAAGACCGCCATCGCCGATGTCGCGGCCGGACTCGTCGAAGAAGGCGAGGCCGTGGTCGTCGGCGCGGGCACCACCACCCAGGAGCTGGCCCGCCGGCTCGCCAGGGTGCCCGGACTCACGGTCGTCACCAACTCGCTGCTCGTCGCACAGGCGCTGGCCCATGCGAACCGGGTGGAGGTGGTGATGACGGGCGGAACCCTGCGCGGATCCAACTACGCGCTGGTCGGCAGCGGTGCCGAGCAGTCCCTCCAGGGGCTGCGGGTCTCGCGGGCCTTCCTGTCCGGCAGCGGCCTCACGGCCGAGCGCGGGCTGTCCACGTCCAACATGCTCTCCGCGAGCGTGGACCGGGCGCTGGTGCAGGCCGCGGCGGAGGTGGTGGTCCTGGCCGACCACACGAAGCTCGGGACGGACACCATGTTCCAGACCGTGCCGACCGATGTGATCACCCGTCTGGTGACGGACGAGCCGCCGCCGCACGACGACCGGGCCGGTACGGAGCTGCAGGCGCTGGCGGATCAGGGCGTGCAGATCACTGTGGCCGGGGCCAGTGCCTCCGGCGGTGGTGAGGGGATGGCCGGGCGGAGGCCGCGCCGGGAATCCCCGCTGCCCGTGCAGAGGAGGGGTGGCCCGACGGCACAGCTGCGCAGTGCGGGGCTGCCCGCACACGAGCAGCAGGCGGAGCGGGCGCGGGTCGCGGACATGCGGCGCCGCTAGGCGGCGCGGCGCCGTTGCCGGGGGCCAGCCCCCGGACCCCCGCTCCTCAAACGCCGGAGGGGCTGGATTCTGGCCGGCGTCGGCCTGCACATGCAGGCCGACGCAGGACATATCCAGCCCCTCCGGCGTTTGAGGAGCGGGTCTGGGCGGAGCCCAGGGAACGGGCGAAGGGCGGGGAGGGGACTCGGCCCCGCGCAGCGGCGCGAATGCCCGCACCCGTGCGCGGGGTTCCAGGGCGGAAGCCCCGGAACCCCGGCCAGGACGTCAGTCCTTGATTTCGCAGATCGCCGCGCCCGAGGTGAGCGACGCGCCGACCTCCGCCGCGAGGCCCACGATCGTGCCCGAGCGGTGCGCGTTCAGCGGCTGTTCCATCTTCATGGCTTCGAGGACGACGATCAGGTCGCCCTCGTTGACCTGCTGGCCCTCCTCGACCGCGACCTTCACGATCGTGCCCTGCATGGGCGAGGCGAGGGTGTCGCCGGAGGCGGCCGGGCCGGACTTCTTGGCCGCGCGGCGCTTGGGCTTCGCGCCGCCCGCGGCCGCCGTACGGGCCAGGGTCATGCCCAGCGAGGACGGGAGGGAGACCTCCAGGCGCTTGCCGCCGACCTCGACGACCACGGTCTCGCGGCCGGGCTCGTCCTCGGAGTCGTCCGCGGCCGGGACCACGAACGCCGGGATCTCGTTGACGAACTCGGTCTCGATCCAGCGGGTGTGGATCGTGAACGGGTCGGCGGTGAAGGCCGGGTCCACGACGACCGCGCGGTGGAACGGGATGGCCGTGGCCATGCCCTCCACCTCGAACTCGGCCAGCGCGCGCGCCGCCCGCTGCAGGGCCTGCTCGCGCGAGGCACCCGTAACGATGAGCTTGGCGAGCAGGGAGTCCCAGGCCGGGCCGATGACCGAGCCGGACTCGACGCCCGCGTCGAGGCGGACGCCCGGGCCGGACGGGGCGGCGAACTTGGTGACGGTGCCCGGAGCCGGCAGGAAGCCGCGGCCCGGGTCCTCGCCGTTGATGCGGAACTCGAAGGAGTGGCCGCGCAGGACCGGGTCCCCGTAGCCGAGCTCCTCGCCGTCCGCGATGCGGAACATCTCGCGGACCAGGTCGATGCCGGTGACCTCTTCGGTGACCGGGTGCTCGACCTGCAGGCGGGTGTTGACTTCCAGGAAGGAGATCAGGCCGTCGGCGGAGACCAGGAACTCGACCGTGCCGGCGCCGACGTAGCCGGCCTCCTTCAGGATCGCCTTCGACGCCGCGTACAGCTCGGCGTTCTGGGCCTCCGTCAGGAACGGCGCGGGGGCCTCCTCCACCAGCTTCTGGTGGCGGCGCTGCAGCGAGCAGTCACGGGTGGAGACGACGACCACGTTGCCGTGGGAGTCGGCCAGGCACTGGGTCTCCACGTGCCGCGGCTTGTCGAGGTACTGCTCGACGAAGCACTCGCCGCGGCCGAAGGCGGCGACGGCCTCGCGCACGGCGGAGTCGTAGAGCTCCGGGATCTCTTCGATGTTCCGGGCGACCTTCAGGCCGCGACCGCCGCCACCGAAGGCGGCCTTGATCGCGATCGGCAGGCCGTGCTCCTTGGCGAAGGCGACGACCTCGTCCGAACCGGAGACCGGGTCGGGCGTGCCGGCCACGAGCGGCGCGCCGGCGCGCAGCGCGATGTGACGGGCGGCGACCTTGTCACCGAGGTCACGGATGGCCTGCGGCGGCGGGCCGATCCAGATCAGGCCCGCGTCGATGACGGCCTGCGCGAATTCGGCGTTCTCGGAGAGGAAGCCGTATCCGGGATGGATGGCGTCCGCACCGGAGTCGGCTGCGGCCTGCAGGATCTTGGAGATGTCCAAGTAGCTGGCGGCCGGGGTGTCACCGCCCAACGCGAAAGCTTCGTCGGCCGCGCGGACGTGCAGAGCGTCCCGGTCCGGGTCGGCGTAGACGGCTACGCTCGCGATCCCGGCATCCCGGCAGGCCCGAGCAACGCGGACTGCGATTTCGCCACGGTTGGCGATGAGCACCTTGCGCACGATGGCTCCCTCCTTGAAACAAGCTGAGTTTAGGGACAGCCCACACGGCCTTTCGACCCTTCCCCGGTGGTGACCTTGCCCACACGGACTGTTATCCGAGTCGACCCCGAGTCGATAAAATCCTTGTGGCGCCCCATGTCAGGGGGATCCCCGACTGCACAGTAACCCTGCCGTGTGTCCGGGGTCTCTGTTCGCCGGGTCAGCGGCCCGGGGTGATTCTTTGTCGAATCCCTACGAACGGCCCACGCATTCCTTGCACGGGCGGGGTGTCGTCGCCGGGGCGCCGCCCTGCGGCAGCAAGACCGTAACGAAGCGGCCCAGGCCCCTTGTCCGAAGGTTTACCCGTTAGTAGCCTCCAGGCGTCGATCGGGCTTGTGCATGCGGGGTGGGGGCGTCGTGGCTGGTGTGGGTGGCGTGGGTGGCATGGTGCTGCGGAGATCCGTGGCCGGAGCGACCGCGGTCGTACTCGTCGTGGAGGCGGGTGTGCTCGGCTTCGTCCACCTCGTCCTGGCGCGGACCACCGAGAACCAGTCCATGTCCATCGCGGGCGCGGATCCGGATGTCATGTCCAAGGCAACCTACGGGCTGGGCGCCGGCATGGCCGTGTTCCTGCTCACCTGCGCGGCGTTCCTCCTCGTCGCCGCGGCCCGCGACCGGGCCCCGGGCGCCTTCGCGCGCGTGCTCCTCGTCAGCGCCGCCGTCACCCACGGAGTGCTCGGCGCCCTCGTCGTCGGCCTGGTGGGCTGGGCCGCCTTCGCGGTGATGATGCTGATCCTCTGCCTGCTCGTGCTGAGCCTGACGCTCTACGCGGCCAGGGGCGCGGGCGGGACCGCCGACGGTGCGGGCGGCCCCGCGGAGGGCCCCAGCGGCCCCCTGGACGGCTTCGGCGGCCCGGGCGCCCGGGACGACCGGCCCGAGATCCGGGACGCGGCGCCGGGACACCCGCTCGCGGACTTCGGGGACTTCGGCAAGCTCGGGGACGTCAAGCCCACAAGTCCGTGATGGACACGTCCAGTTCGGCGAGCAGTGAGCGCAGCAGCGGCATGGAGATCCCGATCACATTGCCGTGATCCCCGTCGATCCCCTCGATGAACGGGGCCGACAGTCCGTCCAGGGTGAACGCCCCCGCCACGTGCAGCGGTTCCCCGCTCGCCACGTACGCCGCCACCTCCGCGTCCGTCGGCTCGCCGAATCGGACCGTCGTCGACGCCGTGGCCGAAACCCGGCGGCCGCTCGCCGTGTCGATCACGCAGTGCCCGGTGCGCAGCACCCCGGCGCGCCCGCGCATCGACTTCCAGCGGGCCGTGGCCTCCTCGGCGTCCGCCGGCTTGCCCAGCGCCTCGCCGTCCAGCTCCAGCACGGAGTCGCAGCCGATCACCAGGGAGCCGGCGGCCTCGTCCAGGGCCGCCACGACGGCCGCCTTGGCCTCGGCCAGCGCGAGCGCCAGCTCGGCGGGGGAGTCGGCGGTGAGGGCGTCCTCGTCGAAGCCGCTCACGATCACGTGCGGGGCGAGCCCGGCCTGCCGCAGCAGGTTCAGCCGGGCGGGCGAAGCGGAGGCGAGGACGAGGGGGTGGCGGGGGGCAGCAGTCATGCCTGCCATCGTAGGGGCGCCTCGAGGGTGGCCGGGGCGTCAGAAACCGCCCACGCCCAGCACGTACACCACGACGATCATCGCGATGACGACGATCACCGTCATCCGCCGGACCATCGCCGCGGCGTCGCGCATGTCCTTCGGCGGCTCGTTCTTCGGGTCTGACCAGAGCATGTCCTGATCCTGGCCCCGAGGACTCCTGTGGCGCCTGAGTACGGGTACTCAGGCGCCACGGGCAGTTCACGCCATCTTCATCTGCGACCGCGTCTACGCGGGCCAGTACGTCCGGCCCCAGGCGCCCGGCCCGGGGCGCGGCAGCGTACGGCGGGCCACCCGGCCCGGCGCCGCCCACGCGTCGCCCACCCGCTCCGCGCCCGACGGCTCCGACGCGAGGGCCGCCGCGCGCGCTCGGACCACCGCCAGTGCGGCGGCCAGCTCCTCCGGGGTCGGGTTCCCCTTGACGACCTTGATCACCACTGTGAGCTCCTCGTGCCTGCTAGAGCGGGATGTTGCCGTGCTTCTTCGGGGGCAGGGACTCCCGCTTGGTGCGCAGCTGCCGCAGCCCCTTCACCACGTGCGCCCGGGTCTCGGACGGCATGGTCACCGCGTCGATGTAGCCGCGCTCGGCGGCCGTGTACGGGTTCAGCAGCGCGTCCTCGTACTCGGTGATGAGCCGCGCCCGGGTCTCCTCGGCGGTGCCGGCCTCCTCCGCTTCGGCGATGGCGCGGCGGTGCAGGATGTTGACCGCGCCCTGCGCGCCCATGACGGCGATCTGCGCCGTCGGCCAGGCGAGGTTGAGGTCGGCGCCCAGGTGCTTGGAGCCCATCACGTCGTAGGCGCCGCCGAAGGCCTTGCGGGTGATGACGGTGATCAGGGGGACGGTCGCCTCGGCGTACGCGTAGATCAGCTTGGCGCCGCGCCGGATGATTCCGTTGTACTCCTGGTCGGTGCCCGGCAGGAAGCCCGGCACGTCGACGAAGGTCAGCACCGGGATGTTGAAGGCGTCGCAGGTCCGCACGAACCGGGCCGCCTTCTCGGAGGCGTCGATGTCCAGGCAGCCGGCGAACTGCATCGGCTGGTTGGCGACGACCCCGACCGGGTGCCCCTCGACGCGGCCGAAGCCGGTGAGGATGTTCGGCGCGAAGAGCGACTGGGTCTCCAGGAACTCCGCGTCGTCGAGCACGTGCTCGATCACCTTGTGCATGTCGTACGGCTGGTTCGCGCTGTCCGGGATCAGCACGTCGAGCTCGCGGTCGCTGTCGGAGACCTCGGTGTCGGCCTCCTCGGGGAAGGCCGGGGGCTCGGAGAGGTTGTTCGACGGGAGGTAGGAGAGGAGCGACTTGACGTACTCGATGGCGTCCTTCTCGTCACCCGCCATGTGGTGCGCGACGCCGGACGTGCTGTTGTGCGTGCGCGCCCCGCCCAGCTCCTCGAAGCCGACGTCCTCGCCGGTGACGGTCTTGATGACGTCCGGGCCGGTGATGAACATGTGCGAGGTCTGGTCGACCATGACCGTGAAGTCGGTGATGGCCGGGGAGTACACGGCCCCGCCGGCGCACGGGCCGACGACCAGGCTGATCTGCGGGATCACCCCGGAGGCGTGGACGTTGCGGCGGAAGATCTCGCCGTACATGCCGAGCGCGCTGACGCCCTCCTGGATGCGGGCGCCGCCGGAGTCGTTGATGCCGATCAGCGGACAGCCGGTCTTCAGCGCGAAGTCCATCACCTTCATGATCTTCTGGCCGTAGACCTCGCCCAGCGCCCCGCCGAAGACGGTGAAGTCCTGCGAGAACAGGGCGACGGGCCGCCCGTCGACGGTGCCGTAGCCGGTGACGACGCCGTCGCCGTACGGGCGGGTCTTCTCCAGCCCGAAGTTCGTCGACCGGTGCCGGGCGAACTCGTCCAGCTCGACGAAGGACCCCTCGTCCAGCAGCAGGGCCACCCGCTCACGCGCCGTCAGCTTGCCCTTGGCGTGCTGCTTCTCCACCGCCCGCCCGGACCCGGCGTGCGTGGCTTCCTCGACGCGGCGCTGCAGATCCGCGATCTTCCCCGCGGTGGTGTGCATGTCGATCGGCTCTGACGGTTGTGACATCGGGGTCGCGGCTCCCTGCGTGGTGTCAACTGCCTGGTGACTTACTTGGTTCTTACTGGCTACTGGTGCGTAGCGTATCGGCGGGCATGGCGCTCGGCGGTGCGGCGTTTGACACACCTAATCTGGGTTGCATGACGCCATCAGATGCATCAGGCGGGGCTTCGACCGGAGCTCCCGCGGGCCGTTGGTCGAGTCTGGACCGGCCGCCCCTGAACGTTGCCGCGCTGCAGCGGGCCCTCGTGACCGGTGAGGGGCTGTGGAGCTCGCTGGAGGTGGTGGGTTCCACCGGGTCCACCAACAGTGATCTCGCCGCGCGGGCCGCGAAGCTGCCCGAGGGGGCCGTGCTCGTCGCCGAGGAGCAGACCGCCGGCCGGGGCAGGCTCGACCGGAGCTGGGTCGCGCCCGCGCGGTCAGGACTGTTCTTCTCCGTACTCCTGAAGCCCGGGCCCTCGGTGCCGCAGGAGCGGTGGGGCTGGCTGACGCTGCTGGCCGGGGTGGCCACCGCCACCGGGCTCTCGCGCGCCGCCGGCGTGGACACCGCCCTCAAGTGGCCCAACGACCTGCTGGTCACCGTGGACGGGGAGGAGCGCAAGACCGGCGGCATCCTCGCCGAGCGCGTGGGCGACGGGGTCGTCCTCGGGATCGGGCTCAACGTGACGCTGACCGACGCCGAGCTGCCGGTGGACACCGCCGGGTCGCTGCTCCTGGCCAAGGCCACCGTCACCGACCGGGACCCGCTGCTCAGGGCCGTACTGCGCTCCCTGGAGCAGTGGTACGGGAACTGGCGCGCGGCCGGCGGCGATCCTGCGGCCAGCGGTCTGCAGGAGACGTACGCCGCCGGGTGCGCGACCCTCGGCAAGCACGTGCGCGCCGACCTGCCGGGCGGGCGCACCCTCACCGGGACGGCCGAAGCGGTCGACACCGACGGACGGCTCGTCGTGCGGACGGCGGAGGACAAGCACGAGGCCGTGGGGGCAGGGGACGTCGTCCATCTGCGGTCCGTGCGGTAGCCCGCGCGGGGACCGCCCCGGGTGATGGAGTAGGGGAGTGAGCTACGGCACACCTGCCGTATGGTTTAGGCGATCCCGGTCCTCCCGGTGATCACCCGGTTCGGCAGTGCGCACGGCAATGGACAGGAGGCGGCCCTTGACCGTCGACGACCCTCGGTCCAGCGCGCCCGCCCCCGGAACGACGACGGGCGGTGCGGGCGGCTCCGGCAGCCCGGGCGGTTCCGGGGTCCATGCCACCCCGATCGGGCGCGAGCAGCACACTCCCCACCACGAGGTCGACCACACGGCCCAGCCGACGGCCGACCCGCTCGCCATCCGCCTGGAGCAGCTGATCCTGGGCGCCGAGCGCCGGTACACCCCCTTCCAGGCGGCCCGTAGCGCCGGGGTCTCGATGGAGCTCGCCTCCCGCTTCTGGCGGGCCATGGGCTTCGCGGACATCGGCCAGGCCAGGGCCCTGACGGAGGCCGACGTACTGGCGCTGCGCCGGCTCGCCGGCCTCGTCGAGGCCGGGCTGCTGAGCGAGCCGATGGCGGTCCAGGTGGCGCGGTCCACCGGACAGACCACGGCCCGGCTCGCGGAGTGGCAGATCGACTCCTTCCTGGAGGGCCTGACGGAGCCGCCGGAGCCGGGGATGACCCGTACGGAGGTCACGTACCCGCTGGTCGAGCTGTTGCTGCCGGAGCTGGAGGAGTTCCTCGTCTACGTGTGGCGGCGCCAGCTCGCGGCCGCGACCGGGCGGGTCGTGCAGGTGGCGGACGACGAGGAAATGGTCGACCGGCGCCTCGCGGTGGGCTTCGCCGACCTGGTGGGCTTCACGCGCCTGACGCGGCGGCTGGAGGAGGAGGAGCTCGGCGAGCTGGTCGAGTCCTTCGAGACGACCTCGGCGGACCTGGTGGCGGCGCACGGCGGCCGGCTGATCAAGACGCTGGGCGACGAGGTGCTGTACTGCGCCGACGACGCGGCGACGGCGGCGGAGATCGCGCTGCGCCTGATCGAGACGATGGAAGCCGATCCGCAGATGCCGGAGCTGCGCGTGGGCATCGCCTTCGGGACGGTGACCACCCGGATGGGCGATGTCTTCGGGACCACGGTGAACCTGGCCTCGAGGCTGACGTCGATAGCGCCGAAGGACGCGGTCCTGGTGGACGGCGCGATGGCCCAGGAACTGGGCCGCACGGGCGCGGCGCCGGTCTCGGAGAAGGAAGCGGAGAACGAGGAGGGCGGCGGCGCCTACCGCTTCGCGCTCCAGCCGATGTTCCAGCGCCCGGTGCGCGGCCTGGGCGTCGTGGAGCCCTGGTCGCTGACGCGGCGGAGCCCTAAGATCCCCGGATAACGTTCGTTAACCGGAGGGGCGTCCTGTGTCCGAATTCGTGGTTGTGCGCCGGCATGAGGGCGGCGTCGCCGAGCTGGTGCTCGATCGGCCCAAGGCGATGAACGCCGTGTCGACCGAGATGGCGCGCGGGATCGGCGCCGCGTGTGCGGAGCTGGCCGCGGATCCGTCGGTACGGGTCGTCGTGCTCTCCTCGACCGCCGAGAGGGCCTTCTGCGTGGGCGCGGACCTCAAGGAGCGCAACTCCTTCTCGGACGCCGAGCTGCTGCGGCAGCGGCCGACCACGCGGGGTGCGTACGGGGGCGTGCTGGAGCTTCCGATGCCGGTGATCGCGGCGGTGCACGGGTTCGCGCTGGGGGGCGGCTTCGAGCTGGCCCTCGCCTGCGACGTCATCGTGGCCGACGAGACGGCCGTCGTCGGGCTGCCCGAGGTGTCGGTGGGGGTGATCCCGGGCGGCGGCGGTACGCAGCTGCTGCCGAGGCGGGTGGGAGCGGCGCGGGCCGCGGAGCTGATCTTCACCGCCCGGCGGGTGGAGGCCGCGGAGGCGCTGGCCCTGGGCCTGGTGGACTCGGTGGTGCCGGCGGGCTCGGACCGCGAGGCGGCCCTGGCGATGGCGGCGGCGATGGCGGCGAACTCCCCGGTCGGGCTGCGGGCGGCGAAGCGGGCGCTGCGGCTCGGGCACGGCATGGATCTGACGGCCGGGCTGGAGATCGAGGACGCGGCGTGGCGGACGGTGGCCTTCTCGGGGGACCGGGCCGAGGGCGTGGCGGCGTTCAACGAGAAGCGGAAGCCGGAGTGGCCCGGGGTGTGAGGCCCGATGGTGACCCGGGGTGATCTTGGTGCCACCGAATGTCGCGCCAATTGTCACCAAATCGGACAAAACTCCCTAACCTGGGGTGATGGGTGTTGACGGGCGGCTTCGAGCCGTTGTGGGCCTCGCGCAGGCCATGGCGGCCGCGTGCGCGCCGCGGGACAGTGTGCGGGCCGCCGCGCGCGGGGCGAGGCTGGCGATGGACGGGTCGTTCGCCGCGATCTCCGCGTGGGAGCGGGAGCGGGGGCGCCTGCGGGTGCTCGTGAACGAGGGGGAGCGCCGGGACGGGGAGGAGGAGTTCCCCGAGGACGAGTCGTACCCCGTGCACGATTTCCCCGAGATCACGGAGTTCCTGCACGAGCGCTGGGTCGGCGGGGGCGGCCCCCACGCCTGGGTGGACAGCGCGGTCGGGGACCGGCCCGGACGCCGGGGCGACGCGCTGCGGCGGCGCGGGCGCGGCACGTGCGTGGTCGCCCCGATCGTGCTGAGCGGTCGGGCCTGGGGCGAGCTGTACGTGGCCCGGGACGAGGGCATGGCGGACTTCGACGAGGACGACGCGGAGTTTGCGACCGTGCTCGCCGCGGTGATCGCGGCGGGGCTGGCGCAGAGCGACCGGCTGGAGGAGGCCCGGCGGCTCGCCTTCACCGACCCGCTGACCGGGCTGGCCAACCGGCGTGCCGTGGACATGCGGCTCGACGAGGCGCTGGAGGAGCACCGGCGGGGCGGGGCCGCGGTGGTGGTGAGCCTGGTCGTCTGCGACCTCAACGGCCTCAAGAAGGTCAACGACACCCTCGGGCACGCGATGGGCGACCGGCTGCTGGAACGGTTCGGCTCCGTGCTCAGCCTGTGCGGGGCGATGCTGCCGGGTGCGCTGGTCGCGCGGCTGGGCGGGGACGAGTTCTGCCTGGTCAGCGTCGGGCCTTCGGCGGACGAGGTGGTGCGGGTCACCGAGGAGGTGTGCCTGCGGGCCGCTGAGCTGGAGCTGGGGGAGGGGGTCGCCTGCGGGGTCGCCTCCACGGGGGACCCGATCGGGCCGGTGAAATCCTCCCGGCGGTTGTTCCGGCTGGCGGATGCGGCGCAGTACAAGGCGAAGGCGGCGCGGTCGGCGAAGCCGGTGGTGGCGGGGCGGGACACGGCGGTGGTCCGACTCGCCGACGCGGAGCCCGGGGGACCGGGGGAGCGGCGCCGCTTCCGGGGGCGCGCGTAGCCGCGGCCCGGGCGGCCGCCTGCGACCCCGTCGCCTGGGGCGGTGCCTGCCCCGCCTGGGGGATGCGCGGCCCGCGTGGGGCGGTGCCCACCCCGCCTGGGGGATGCGCGGCCCCCGGTCGGCGGCCCGGTGCGCCGGCCTCGCGGCGGTTGTCCCGCCCGTCGGGGCCGCGGGTGTGCCGTTGCGCGGGGCGGAGTTCCCCTACCCGCCCTTCCACCGTTCCCCGGGCGCTGCCCGGACCCGCGCCTCAAACGCCGGCGGGGCTGGGTGGGCTACCGGGCTCTGCCCGGACCCCGGTCCTCAAGCGCCGGACGGCTGGGAAGGGGTGCCGGGCTGCGCCCGGACCCCCTGGGGCTCCGCCCCAGACCCCGCTCCTCAAACGCCGGAGGGGCTGGATTTTGGCCGGCGCCGGATTCGACGTGTGCGCAGCACAGCTTGCGCAGCGCGTGTGCGCAGGACCTGTGCGCGGCACGTTGGCGCAGCGCGTCCTGCGCAGCACGGCTTGCGCGGCACTCGGGACGGAGCGCAGAGCGCACCGTGCGCTGGGCTGCCCGGAGGCAGCCGTATCCAGCCTCGCCGGCGTTTGAGGCGCGGGGGTCCGGGGGCCGCACGCGGCAACGGCGCCGCACGCGGCAACGGGTCCGGGCGTAGCCCGGGGAACGGTGGAAGGGCGGGTAGGGGACCTCGCCCCGCAGGGCACGACCACCCGCACCCGCCCACCGGCCCCCGCCAAGGGGCGGCAGTGGCGGCGGCACCGACCAGCCACCGCCGGACGGAGTCCGGCGCAGCGCGGCGAAGCCGGTAAGGCCCCCAAGGGGCCGCGCCGTGCGAGCCGCGCATTGGAGGGGTGACATGAAGGGATTCAGTCCGTAGGGTGCTGAATATGGATATGCACACTGTCGTGGTGGGAACGTCCGGGACCACCGCCGAAGACGTGATCGCGGTCGCCCGCGGCAACGCCCGCGTCGAGCTTTCCGGCGAGGCCGTCGCCGCGCTCGCGCGGGCCCGGGAGATCGTGGAGGCGCTCGCCGCGAAGCCCGAGCCCGTCTACGGGGTGTCCACCGGGTTCGGGGCGCTCGCCTCCCGGCACATCAGCCCCGAGCTGCGCGCGCAGCTCCAGCGCAACATCGTCCGCTCGCACGCCGCCGGCATGGGCCCGCGCGTCGAGCGCGAGGTCGTGCGTGCGCTGATGTTCCTGCGGCTGAAGACCGTCGCCTCCGGGCACACCGGCGTCCGGCCCTCCGTCGCGCAGACGATGGCCGACGTGCTCAACGCCGGGATCACCCCCGTCGTGCACGAGTACGGCTCGCTGGGCTGCTCCGGCGACCTCGCCCCGCTCTCGCACTGCGCGCTCGCGCTGATGGGCGAGGGCGACGCCGAGGGTCCCGACGGGACCGTCCGCCCGGCTGGTGAGCTGCTTGCCGAGGCCGGGATCGAGCCGGTCGAGCTCCGCGAGAAGGAGGGGCTCGCCCTCCTCAACGGCACCGACGGCATGCTCGGCATGCTGGTCATGGCCCTCGCCGACCTCGGCAAGCTGTACACCTCCGCCGACATCACCGCCGCGCTGACGCTGGAGGCGCTGCTCGGCACCGAGAAGGTGCTCCAGCCCGAGCTGCACGCCATCCGCCCGCACCCCGGCCAGGGTGCCTCCGCCGCGAACATGGCCGCCGTCCTGAAGGGTTCCGGGCTGACCGGGCACTTCCAGGAGGAGTCCGCCCCGCGCGTCCAGGACGCCTACTCCGTGCGCTGCGCCCCGCAGGTCGCCGGCGCGGGCCGCGACACCATGGCGCACGCCGCCCTCGTCGCCTCCCGCGAGCTGGCCTCCGCCGTCGACAACCCGGTGGTGCTGCCCGACGGGCGCGTGGAGTCCAACGGAAACTTCCACGGCGCCCCGGTCGCGTACGTGCTCGACTTCCTGGCGATCGCGGCCGCTGACCTCGGTTCGATCGCCGAGCGCCGCACCGACCGGCTGCTCGACAAGAACCGCAGCCACGGCCTGCCGCCGTTCCTCGCGGACGACGCCGGCGTGGACTCCGGGCTCATGATCGCCCAGTACACGCAGGCCGCACTCGTGAGCGAGATGAAGCGGCTCGCGGTTCCGGCGTCCGCCGACTCGATCCCGTCCTCCGCCATGCAGGAGGACCACGTCTCGATGGGCTGGTCGGCCGCGCGCAAGCTCCGTACCGCCGTCGACAACCTCACCCGGATCGTCGCGATCGAGATGTACGCGGCCACCCGCGCCATCGAGCTGCGCCACGGGCTCACCCCGGCGCCGGCCAGCCGGGCCGCCATCGCGGCGGCGCGTGCGGCGGGTGTGGAGGGTCCCGGGCCGGACCGCTTCCTCGCGCCCGACCTGGCCGCCGCGGACGCCTTCGTTCGTTCGGGTGCGCTCGTGGACGCCGTCGAGGCCGTCACCGGCCCCCTCGCCTGACGGGCAATCGTTCGAGTCCGAGCACGGACGAGGAAGGGTGCGGCCCCGGGGATCTCCCCGGGGCCGCACCCTTCCTCGTGTCCGGCGGCCGTTACGCCGTGCGCGAGCGCCGTACGGAGAAGGCTACGAAGCCGGCTCCGGCGCCCAGGAAGAGAGTGCCGCCGAGCAGGTAGGGCGTGGTGTCCACGCCGCCCGTGTCGGCGAGCTGGAGGGCGGGCGCGGGCGCGGAGGCGGCCTGGACCCGGGTGTTCGCGGCGGCGGGCGCGCCGGCGCCGGCCTTCGCGTGCCCGGGCGCGGTGGCGCCCGCCGAGGGGACGAACCACAGCGCGGCGAGGAGGGTGGTCGCTCCGAGAGCGGTGAGTGTTGATCGGCGTGCGGACACGGTGCGATCCCCCTTGTGGCAGCAGCGAATTGGCCCCGTGCGGTGATGCTACGGAAAGGGGCGGGTCGTGGGAAAGCCGGGGCTGCCGCGGGATTACTCTCCGTCGTATGGAACCTTCTGAGACCTCACGATACGTACGCCTTCGGGTGGATTTGGTACTTGAAGTGCCGGACGTCGACGCGCTCACCGGAGCCGCCCTCGCGCACATCAAGGCCGACGAGTTCATGCCGGACGAGGAGCGCGGCCACGCCGAGGCGGCCGTCCGGGAGGACGAGTCGGAGGCCCTGGCCTACCTCGTGGACCCCACTGACCTGGTCGCGGGGATCCCCGGGGTGGAGCTCGCGCAGGCCTCCTGGAGCAGCGAGCCGGTGGAATACGACCCCGAGTCCATGGAGTGGGACCTCGACGAGGAAGATGGGGAGCTCGAAGAAGAGACTGACAACGCCTGACGGTGGGGTTGACCACATTCGAACGGAATGTGGCAGCACCTCGGGGTGTAATGCGTTGTCAGGACGAGGCAGGGGGGTCATGCCCCCTGCCCGGGGAGTTCGGGGTTCCGGCAACGATGGAGTGGCGTGTGAGGACGGACAGTAAGCGGCGGAGAAGGTCCCTGGTGGCCATATCCGCCGTACTCGGCGGCGTACTGGTGCTCGCGGGATGCGGCGGCGACGACGGCGGCAAGACGCCGAAGGGCAGCGGTGAGGCGTCGGCCAAGTCCCAGGCGGACGTGGACGCGGCTGCGGCCAAGGACGCCTCCAAGGCCAAGATAGCCATCACGCCCAAGGACGGCGCCACCAATGTCGGCCTGAACGACTCGGCCAACGTGGCCGTCAGTGAAGGCACGCTCACCGCCGTCGAGCTGAAGAGCTCCGAGGGCACGAAGGTGGCCGGCAAGATAGCCGCCGACGGCAAGAGCTGGAAGCCGGACGCCGCGCTGAAGCGCTCGACCAAGTACGCCCTGTCGGCGACCGCGAAGGACGAGGCGGGCCGCGAGGCGCACGAGAACGCCTCCTTCACCACCGTCTCCCCGCAGAACAGCTTCGTGGGCTCCTTCATCCCGGACGCGGGTCAGACCGTCGGCGTGGGCATGCCGGTCTCGATCACCTTCGACAAGTCGATCAAGGACAAGAAGGCCGTCCAGGCGGGCATCACCGTCACCTCCAGCAGCGGCCAGGAGGTCGTGGGCCACTGGTTCAGCACGCAGCGGCTGGACTTCCGCCCGGAGAAGTACTGGCAGGCCGGTTCCACCGTCACGCTGAAGCTGGCGCTGGACGGGGTCCAGGGCGGCCCGGGCATCCAGGGCGTGCAGAGCAAGACGGTCACCTTCAAGATCGGCCGGAGCCAGGTCTCCACGGTCGACGCGAAGTCGAAGAAGATGACGGTCACCCGTGACGGCGCGGTCCTCAAGACCATCCCGATCTCGGCGGGCTCCCCGGAGAACCCGACCTACAACGGTCAGATGGTGATCTCCGAGAAGTTCAAGGAGACCCGGATGAACGGCGCCACCGTCGGCTTCACCGACGACGACGGCAAGGGCGAGTACGACATCAAGGACGTACCGCACGCGATGCGCCTGTCGACCTCCGGCACCTTCGTCCACGGCAACTACTGGGGACCGGACTCGGTCTTCGGCAGCGCCAACACCAGCCACGGCTGTGTCGGCCTGAACGACGCCAAGGGCGCGAACGACCCGAACCAGCCCGCAGCCTGGTTCTACGACAACTCCCTCATCGGAGACGTCGTCACGGTCGTCAACTCCCCGGACAAGACCATCAAGCCGGACAACGGCCTCAACGGCTGGAACATGAACTGGGCGGAGTGGAAGGCCGGCTCGGCCGTCTGATCCGCCGGCACCGCAGCTGAACCCCGCGACGGACGGCGGGGAGCCCCGACCAGGGGGCTCCCCGCCGTCCGTCTGTGCGTCACCTGTGAGTTCGCGTTCTCATCCGACTCCTACTCCTCTGGCTATCTGGCTATCTGGCTATCTGGCGATCAAGGGGCGGACTCCAGCGAGCGTGGGATCTCGGAGTTGAGGGCTACGGGTCGGTACGTGCGCGATCGGTCACTCGTTCGTGGGATCGTCGGAGAACTTGAGCATGGACGCAAAGGGTGCGGAGCTACGGTCGGTTCATGACGACAACGGCCACTGCGGATGGTCCCGGGTATGCCCGGTTCACCTACCGGCTTCGCGTGTCGTCGACCGCTCTCGCCAAGCTGTTGGGTGAGTGGGACCGGTGCCGGTGGATCTGGAACGAATGCTGTGCCCGGTCGAAGAAGGCCCATGCCGAGAGTGAGAAGTGCGGTCCGGCGAGGCTGGACACGATGCTGACCGAGGCCCGTAGCCGCAATACCTGGTTGGGAGAGGGCCGTAGCGTTCCACAGCAGCAGCTGATTCGGGACTTCGGGAAGGCCCGCGCCAAAGCGTTGAAGGACATCAAGGCCCGGTTGCCGATGCGGCAACGGGCCGGAATGCCCAGGTACAAGAAGAAGGCCAAGGCCGATCCGAGTCTCAACTACACCTGTCGCGGCTTCCGGATCAAGGGCGGCCGCCTGTACCTTGCGGGCGGCATCAACCTGGGGGTGGTGTGGTCCCGGGATCTCCTGGCGGATCCGTCGTCGGCCGCGACAACCACCAGCGACGCCCACGACCTCCCGCACGCCGAACACGGCAAGAAGGCCGCTGCCGGGCTCGCCCGCTACCAGCGGATGATAGCCCGCCGGAAACCGACCAAGGGCAGGCCCGGTTCGCGGGGCTACCGCGCGGCGAAGAGGCTGACGGCGAAGCTCCACAAGAAGGTGGCCCGGCAACGACAGGACACCGGCCGCAAGTGGGCCAAGCGCGTGGTCCGCGACCATGACGCCCTCGCCGTGGAGGACTTCCGCCCGAAGTTCCTCGCCAAGTCGACCATGGCGCGTAAGGCAGCTGACGCCGCGATCTCCGCGACCAAAACAGCGCTGATCGGCATGGCATGCAAGCACCGGCGCATCGTGCACCTTGTCCACCCCGCGCACACACCACCATGGAGTGCGCGCAGTGCGGAGCGAGAACCAAGCACGCACCACCTCTCTCTGAACGTACCCATACCTGCACCGGGTGCGGAACCGTGTCCCCCAGGGACAAGAACTCCGCCCGCGTGATGCTGGTCCGGGCTGGTCTCAACCCGGCTGCCGCAGATCGCAGAAGACCTGACAGCCCGCCGGGCTATCAGGCAGCGTGAGGCAGGAATCCCCTCCCTTCAGGGAGGGGAGGATTCAACAAGCGCTACCAGCGCGGCAGGCAATCCATCGACGCGCTCGCCGGCGTCGACCTGACCATCGAGGACGGCGGCCGCCTCGTCATCCAGGGACCCACCGGCGGCGGCAAGTCCACCCTGCTCCAGATGCTCGGCGCCCTGGACCGCCCGACGGCGGGACAGATCGCCCTGGACGGACTCGACCTCGCCACCGTCTCCGAATCCCGCCTCACCCGGGTCCGCGCGGAGAGCATCGGCTTCGTGTTCCAGTCCTTCAACCTGATCCCGACGCTCACCGCCCAGGAGAACGTCGAGACGGCCCTCGTCCCGCTCGGCCTGAAGGCCCGCGAGCGGCGCGACCGGGCCGCCGAGGCACTGGACTCCGTGGGCCTCGGCGAGCGGATGGGCCACCTGCCCGGGGGGATGTCCGGCGGCCAGCAGCAGCGCGTGGCCATCGCACGGGCGCTGGTGAAGCGGCCGAAGGTGCTGCTCGCCGACGAGCCGACCGGCAACCTCGACGAGTCCATGCGCGACGAGGTCATGGAACTGCTCGAAGGGCTGTGGAAGGAGCACGGCCTGACCTTCGTCATGGTCACCCACGACAGCGCGCTCGCGAAGCGGGCCCCGCGGGTGGCGACGATCCGCCGGGGGAAGGCGACCGTCACCGAGAACGCCTGAGCGCGCCGCGGTGCTCCGGTTTAGGGTCCGGATCATGACGATCACCCCGCTCTCCGTACCCCCGACCGACACCGAGATCGACCACTGGTGGGCCGTCCTGGCCGCGGCCCGGACGGCAGACCTGCCGGGGAGTCCCCCGCCCTCCCGGACGGAGGTGGCGGGAGCGCTGCGGGTGCCCTCGGTGCGGGGGCGCTCGCTGTACTGGGCGACGGACGACGCGGTCGCCTCGCTGGTCCTCTTCACGGACGGCGCCAACGACCACACGGCGTTCCTGGACGAGCTGACCGTACGGCCCGACGCGCGGCGCCGCGGTGTGGGAACGGCCCTGTGGGCGGCCTGCCGCGAGGAGCTGCGCGCGGACGGCCGGACCTCGGTGGCGGTGGAGGTGGACCTGGGCGGCCCGGGGCAGGCGTTCGCCGAGTCGGTGGGCTTCGAGGGCGTCCTGTCGATGGCCTGGTACGTGCAGGACGTGCGCGAGGCGCGGTGGGTGCAGGGCGCGGCGCAGGCGGCGCAGGCGGGCCAGGCGGGCCAGGCGGGCCAGGCGGGCCAGGGCGGGTCCGGGTCCGCCGCGTCCGCCCCGCCCGGCTACGAGCTGCACTGCTGGCCCGGACTGGTGCCCGACGACTGGGCGCACGCCGTGGCCGCGGCCCACGGGGCGATGGAGGACGCGCCGACGGGGGAGCTGGACCAGCAGATCCAGACCTGGACGGCGGAGCGCCTGCACGCGGCCCACCGCAAGATCCTGGACCGGGGAGGCGCGCTGACCACGGTCGCCGCCGTCACCCCGGACGGCGAGGTGGCGGCCTACACGGAACTGGTCCTCCCCGATCCGGCCGGCCCGCGCGCGCTCCAGTACGACACCGTGGTGGTCCCCGCCCACCGGGGCCACGGCCTCGGCCGCGCGGTCAAGCTCCGCATGCTCGCGGAGGAGGCGGCCCGCCACCCGGACCTGCGCACCATCGCCACCTCGGTGGCGGACGACAACACCCCGATGCTCGCGGTCAACGCGGCCCTGGGCTACCGGCGCGAACGCGGGGTCGGGTACTTCCAGCTGAAGTTCTAGGCGGGGCCTGGGCGGGGGCGGGCCGCGCGTCCTACGAAGCGGATTCCTCGACGGGGTCCGCGGCGAGGTCCCGGTCGGGGTCGGCCCCGGGGGCGGTGGGTGACGCGGACCAGGAGGCGAGGAGGCTGAGGGCGTCGGCCGAGGGGGAGCCCGGGGGCGCGTGGTAGGTGACCAGGAACTGCGCCGGGTCGTCCGGGAGGGCCAGGGTCTCGAAGGAGAGCTGGAGCTCGCCGACCAGCGGGTGGCGCAGCCGCTTGACGCCGTGGATCTTGTTGTCCGCCACCGTGTGGGCCGCCCACAGCCTGCGGAACTCCTCGTTCTTCACGGACAGTTCACCGACCAGCGCGGACAGCCGCTCGTCGTCCGGGAACTGGCCGGCGTACACGCGCAGATTGCTCACGACCTCGCACGCCCGGCACTCCCAGTCCGCGTACAGCTCTGCCGTCGCCGGGTCCAGGAACACCAGCCGGACCAGGTTGCGCTCGGG
The DNA here is from genome assembly GCF_049310065.1 of Streptomyces tatrensis. Lineage (NCBI taxonomy): Bacteria > Bacillati > Actinomycetota > Actinomycetes > Kitasatosporales > Streptomycetaceae > Streptomyces > Streptomyces tatrensis. The sequence goes on from NZ_JBMDLB010000011.1 coordinate 5,961,785, forward strand.
CGCCGGGAGCTTGCCGAAGTCACCGAAGACCGCCGCCGCGAGCCGGTTCCAGCCTATGACGTCCTGGCGCCGCCCGACCAGGTACGCCGGTACGCCGTCCATCGCGTCCAGCAGGCTCCGCAGCTCCGGCCGGACCTGCTGGGGGCGCGGGGCCTGGCGGCGCTTGCGCGGCTTGGGGCCGGCCAGGTGGCTCAGGTGCGCGCGCTCCGTGCCGTCCAGGCGCAGGGCCCGCGCGATGGCGTCGAGGATCTCCGCCGACACGTTCTGGCCGTGGCCCTGCTCCAGGCGGGTGTAGTACGCGACCGAGACCCCGGCCAGCTGCGCCAGCTCCTCGCGGCGCAGGCCGGGGACCCGGCGGTGGCGCCCGTAGTCGGGCAGCCCCACGTCCTCGGGGCGCAGTCGGGCGCGCCGGGATCGCAGGAACTCGCCGAGCTCGGCTCGCTGATCAAGCTGGTCCATTACCCCAGTATCACCGCGCGGGGGCGTTGGCCGCGGGCGTGAGCCTGACCCCGCCAAGGGTAGGTTCGCCAGACCTAGGCAGGGCAGGGGGATGGGTGTCCGGGGCGGGGGAGTGCAGGCTGTGGACACACAGCAGTCCTGCGCAGCAGTTCCGCGCAGCAGTTCCGCGCAACAGTTCCGCGCAGCAGTTTCGCGCAACAGTTCCGCACAGCAGTCCTGCACGGCAGTCCCGTATCGCAGTCCTCCGAGGAGCCCCATCGTGTCCGTCACCCAGGTCGCCGCCTACGCCGCTCCCGCGCCCAAGGCCCCGCTGGAGCGCATCACCGTCCCGCGCCGTCCGGTCGGCGCGCACGACGTCCTCATCGACATCAAGTTCGCCGGCATCTGCCACTCCGACATCCACCAGGTCACCGACGGCTGGGGCGAGGGCATCTACCCCATGGTCCCGGGCCACGAGATCGCCGGCGTCGTCACCGAAGTCGGCCCCGGCGTCACCAAGTTCGCGGTCGGTGACCGCGTGGGCGTCGGCTGCTTCGTCGACTCCTGCCGCGAGTGCGAGCAGTGCCTCGCCGGGCAGGAGCAGTTCTGCGCCAAGGGCATGACCGGCACGTACAACGCCCTCGACAAGAACGGCGAGCCCACGTACGGCGGTTACTCCACGCACGTGGTCGTCGACGAGAACTACACCGTCCGCATCCCCGACGGCCTTCCCCTCGACGTCGCCGCCCCGCTGCTGTGCGCCGGCATCACCCTGTACTCCCCGCTGAAGCACTGGAAGGCCGGCCCCGGCAAGCAGGTCGCGGTCGTGGGCCTCGGCGGCCTCGGCCACATGGGCGTCAAGATCGCCCACGCGCTGGGCGCCGAGGTCACCGTCCTCTCCCAGACCCTGCGCAAGCAGGAGGACGGCCTCAAGCTGGGCGCCGACCACTTCTACGCGACGAACGACGAGGCCACCTTCAAGGAGCTGGCCGGCCGCTTCGACCTGATCGTGTCGACCGTCTCCGCGCCGCTCGCCCTCGACTCCTACCTGGGCCTGCTCAAGGTGGACGGCGCCCTGGTCAACGTCGGCGCCCCGGAGGAGCCGGTCTCGCTGAACCTGTTCTCCGTCATCGGCGGCCGCAAGACCCTGGCCGGCTCGATGATCGGCGGGATCGCCGAGACGCAGGAGATGCTCGACTTCTGCGCGGAGCACGGGCTCGGCGCGGACATCGAGCTGATCCGCGCCGACGAGGTCAACGAGGCCTACGAGCGCGTCCAGTCGGGCGACGTCCGCTACCGCTTCGTCATCGACACCTCGACGATCTGAACCCCGACGATCTGAACCCCGACCATCTGAACCCCGACCATCTGAGCCCGGCCATCTGAACCCCGGCCAGCTGACCGGCGCCTGACGGCGGCCCCCGGAGCGCACGGCGCCCCGGGGGCCGCCGTCACACGCTTTTCATGCCCCGTGCATGGTCTCGGCGGCCGCCCGCGCGGACGATCTTCCCATCAGCCTTCGTCCCCAGGGGAGTTCGAGATGTCCAGCCGCCGCCACTTCCTCGCGGGTTCCGCGGCCGCCGCCGTCGGCCTCGCGGCCCTCCCGCAGGCCGCCCAGCCCGCGCGGGCGGCGACCGCCGCCGGGGCGGAGGGCCCGCCGAACCTCGTGGTGATCCTGGCCGACGACCTGGGCTACGGCGACCTCGGCGCGTACGGCCAGAAGCTGATCAGCACCCCGCGCATCGACCGGCTCGCCGCCGAGGGGCTCCGCTTCACCGACGCCTACTCCGCGGCGGCCGTCTGCGCGCCCTCCCGCGCCGCGCTGCTCACCGGCCTGCACACCGCCGTCCGGGCCAACCGTTCCTAGCCAGTGTGCAGGAGTGAGTCTTGGACCCACTGGTGCGTGCTGGGCGCATCCCGAACGGTTTTGGATGCACTGGGTCCCCGCGTTCTTGTCCCGCTCAGCGACGGCCCTCCAGGGGCACGGTCCGTCGCGGGTGGGCGGCTTCCCTCACGCCCTCGTGTACCCGGTGCGGCCTGGGCGGTCCGATGCCCCACACGATCACTCTGGTCGTGTGGGGGCGGTGCCGTCCGTCGCCGGATCGGGTGTCCGAGGGCGCGTCGTCCGATCGCGATGCCGGCGGCATCGTGACGGGACATCTTTCGGCGCGGGGTGACCAGCGGCTTTTGCCAGTGCTGGCCTCCCCACTGGGAGGTGTAGGCGGGATCGACCGCGACGACGGAGAGGCCGTGTTCGGCGGCCATCGAGGCGAGTCGGGCTTTGAGCTTGCCGGTCGGGATGCCGGAGATGAGCTGCCGGAACCGTTTCCTGCGGCCATGCTTCTCGCGGGTCTTCTCAGCGGTGAAGTCGAGGTCTTCGATCGCGATGGCGTTGACACCGGTTCTTCGCCCAGTGCAGCAGCCGGGTGAGTGCGTGACGGATCTGCGCGTCGCGGTGATCCGCGGCGCCGGACAGGTTGTAGGGGAAGCGGTGCGGATCACCGATGGGGTTGCCGTGCGGGTCGAGTCGGTAGGCTGCGAAGTGGTCGGCGTTGGTATCGACACCGATCATGCCGTTCGCCCGGGCTGCGGTGAGTGGGATGGTCTGGACGGCGGGGCGTTGCCAGGATGCGGTCAGGTACCAGCGGCCGCGTGTGACGTCCAGGTGGATGCGGTAGGCAACGGCCCGGTTCGCTTCGATCCGGTCGGCCCATTCCATGCCCCGGTGCGCGAACGCGATCCTGGAAGTCAGGACGTACCGACCGTGCTTGCTATTGGCCAGGTTCGCGAGCGGGGCGGGCAGTTTGACCGACACCTCGCCGTCGGGGGTGACACGGATCGTCTCGTTCCCGAACCGTTTCCCGGACTCGCCGTCAGCGGCCAGGAACCAGCGTTCGGCTTCCCAGCGGGCGCGCCACTGCTCCTCGGTGAGTTGGGCTCCATCCAGGTGGTGCCGGGTGTTCGCCAGCCGCTTCCCACCCCGGACTACTCGGACCCGACCCGCCTGCCGGTCGGCCACCGCAGCCGCGCGCCGCTCTTCCAGCGCCACGAGGCGGCGGGACTTGCGAAACCACTCGCTCCTGGAGCGGTAGCCGCCCGCAGCCCGCTTGCTACCCTTCTCCCCGATCGGGAGGGCGAGACGGTGGCGCAGCGTCTTGATGCCTGCGTCCAGGTTCTGGATGTGTGCGGCCTGGCAACGCCGGGCGAGTGCCCACTGATCGTGGCTGGCCCTGGTGATCGCCCCGGCGATCCGCGAAGACGACAACCTTGTCAGCCCCCGCTTACGAGCTGCCCACGTATCGGTGGAATGGCCTAGGCCGCAAGCGGGCACAGGACGGCACCAGTGAACTGCCGTCACGGAACCAGCGATACGCGCGCTGGGGACGTACACCCCGCGCCTCCGCCGACTCCTTGAGACCCATACACCGACCGTAACGGCACTCACTCAAATGGACCATCACTCACAAGAGTGGACCAAAAGCCCAGCAGTTCCCTAACCCTCCAGCGCCGGGCACGCAGAACGAAAGGAGCCCCGGCCCCCTCACGCGGCGGGATCCGGGGCTCTTTCGTACTCGAATCGGCCAGCGGACCGGTACCCGGACTCAGCCGTCGGCGCGGGCCACGCCGATCGGGCAGGAGACGCCCGTGCCGCCGATGCCGCAGTAGCCGCCGGGGTTCTTGTCCAGGTACTGCTGGTGGTGAGCTTCCGCGGGCCAGAAGGGGCGCTCCGAGGCCGGGAGGACGGCCGTGGTGATCGTGCCGTAGCCGGAGGAGGTCAGGACGCGCTGGTAGGCCTCCCGGGAGGCTTCGGCGGTGGCCTGGGCGGCGGGGGAGTGGGTGTAGACCGCCGAGCGGTACTGGGTGCCGACGTCGTTGCCCTGGCGGAAGCCCTGGGTGGGGTCGTGGGACTCCCAGAACAGCTTCAGCAGGGCTTCGTAGGAGACCAGGGAGGGGTCGAAGACGACCCGGACCACCTCGGTGTGGCCGGTGCCGCCCGAGCAGACCTCTTCGTAGGTCGGGTTCTCGGTGAAGCCGCCCTGGTAGCCGGCCAGGGTGGTCCACACCCCCGGGGTCTGCCAGAACTTGCGCTCGGCGCCCCAGAAACAGCCGAGGCCGAAGTCCGCGACCTCGAGGTGGGCGGGGTACGGGCCCGCGAGGGGGTTGCCGAGCACGGTGTGCACGGCGGGCAGCCCGAAGAGCGGCTCCGCGCGGCCGGTCAGGGCTTCCTCGCGGGTGGGGAGCTCGGGCGTGCGGCGGTACGAGAACATGGATTCCCTCCTAGTGGTCTACCGGTAACGGCGGACGGCGGGCCGGGATTCCCGCGTCAGGACGGAGTCAGTGCGGCAGCGTCGCCGGGGAGCCGCCGTTGGCTTCGTAGCCGGCCACCGCCAGGGCGCGGTAGATCGCGTACGAGGCGGCCGGGTCCGGGTCGGCGGACCAGGGGAGGGCGCCCACGTAGCCGTCGACGTGGCGGATCTGGTCCATCGCCTCGGCCCAGCGCTCGCCGCCGACCAGGAAGAGGATGAGCAGGTGGCGTACGTGCGCCAGCATCGGGTCGTCGGGACGCGCGCTGTGGACCGCGTACAGCGCGCCCTCCACCGCCCGGGTCACGGACGCGCTCCGGTGGAAGCTGCGGATCAGGACCACGTCCGGGACGTGCTCGTACAGGGCGAAGAGGGGGAGCGCCGCCAGCAGGGAGCCCTGCGGGGCGCGGGCCGCGGCGTGGTGGGTGAAGGCGTCGGCCTTCTCCCGGGAGCCGTGCCACTTCTCGCACCAGTAGTTCAGCGCCGCCAGGTGCGCGCCCATGTGCTGCGGCGCCCGGTCGATGATCTTCGCCCACAGGGCGTCGTACTCGGGCTCCGAGTAGTGCAGCATGCGGGCCACGGACAGCTCGACGATGTACGGGACCGGGTCGCCGGGGGCCAGCAGCGCGGCCTTGTGGCAGGACTCCCGGGCCTCCTCCGCGATGATCCGTACGTCCGCCTCGCTCATGCCCTCCGGGCGCCGCCACATCTGCTGCGCCAGCAGCTCGGCGTGCACCTGCGCACCGCCCGCGTCCTTCGGGGCCTCCAGCCGCCAGGCCTTCAGCCAGCGCGCCCCGGCCCCGGGCTCCTCGGAGAGCTCCAGCGCCGCCGAACCGGCGAAGGCCTGGACGCGCTGCCAGCGCACCTCACCCTCCCGGGAGGTGCCGGCGAGCAGCTGGGAGGCGGCCTGCCACTGCCCGGTCCGCCGCACGTGGTCGAGGGCGTCCATCAGGTCCTGGTCGGGGCCGGGGATCCGGATGTCGAGCTCTTCCTGGAGGGCGAATCCGTAGTCCGCCGGGTCGGCGGCGTCGGGGCTCCCGGGCGTGACCAGGCGCAGGCCGCCGCGCCTGCGCCGCAGGTACGGTCCGACGGCGGCCAAGAGCAGGGCCATCGCGAGCAGGAACCACAGAATCTCCATCCCCCCAGCGAACCAGACCGACCCCGGGAATGGCCAATAGGAGGCAAAGAGCGACCCGAAACGGTCTTCCGGCAGACGCCCGCCGCGACCCCCTCCACGCCGTCGTCCCCGACCCCCTCCGCGCACCCCGGAGGCGGGGCCGCGCAGCGCCCGGACGGGGCATAGCATCGGGTTCATGAGCGACGACAGCCACGAGCACCAGAGCTTCGAGACCCGCGCCATCCACGCGGGCAATACGGCGGACCCGCTGACCGGCGCGGTCGTACCCCCGATCTACCAGGTGTCCACGTACAAGCAGGACGGCGTCGGCGGACTGCGCGGCGGCTACGAGTACAGCCGCAGCGGCAACCCGACCCGTACCGCCCTGGAGGAGAACCTCGCGGCGCTGGAGGGCGGCCGGCGCGGCCTCGCCTTCGCGTCCGGGCTCGCCGCCGAGGACTGCCTGCTGCGTACGCTGCTCTCCCCGGGCGACCACGTGGTCATCCCGAACGACGCGTACGGCGGCACCTTCCGCCTCTTCGCCAAGGTCGTCTCCCGCTGGGGCGTCGAGTGGTCGGTCGCCGACACCTCCGACCCGGCGTCGGTGCGCGCGGCGATCACCCCGAAGACCAAGGTCATCTGGGTCGAGACCCCCTCCAACCCGCTGCTCGGCATCACGGACATCGCCGTCGTCGCCGACATCGCGCGGACGGCCGGCGCCAAGCTGGTCGTGGACAACACCTTCGCGTCCCCCTACCTGCAGCAGCCCCTCGCGCTCGGCGCGGACGTGGTCGTGCACTCGCTGACCAAGTACATGGGCGGCCACTCCGACGTCGTCGGCGGCGCGCTCGTCGCCGCGGACGCGGCGCTGGGCGAGGAGCTGGCCTACCACCAGAACGCCATGGGCGCGGTGGCCGGCCCCTTCGACTCCTGGCTGGTGCTGCGCGGCATCAAGACGCTGGCCGTCCGCATGGACCGGCACGCGGAGAACGCGGGCAAGATCGCCGAGATGCTGGTCCGCCACCCCAAGGTCCACACGGTCCTCTACCCGGGCCTGCCCGGGCACCCGGGCCACGAGATCGCCGCCAAGCAGATGCGCAACTTCGGCGGCATGATCTCCTTCCGGGTCACCGGGGGCGAGGAGGAGGCCGTCGCGCTCTGCGACCGGACCAAGATCTTCACGCTCGGCGAGTCCCTCGGCGGCGTCGAGTCCCTCATCGAGCACCCGGGCCGCATGACCCACGCCTCGGTGGCCGGCTCGGCCCTGGAGGTCCCGGGCGACCTGGTCCGCCTGTCGGTGGGCATCGAGAACGCCGACGACCTGCTGGCCGACCTCGCGCAGGCGCTGGGCTAGTCACCCTCCGGCCCGAACAGGTCTCCCCGTCCTACCAGGGCGGGGAGACCTCGCTCGAAGGCGCCGACCAGGCGCCGGTCAGCGAGGCCCACACCACGAAGGCCACCACGGCCGCCCACAGCAGGGCCCAGCCGGTCCGCTGCACGGCCCTGCGGCGTCGCAGCAGCCGGTCGCCGCGCGCGGCCGCGCCCGCCGCGAGATCGGGGGGCACCGCCGGGTACGGACCCTCCAGCAGCCGCTTGACCTGGGCTTCCCTGGGGTCGGGGCGACTCATGCCGCCTCCTGGCGGCGGGCGTCCGGCCGGGGGCCGGGGGCGGCTCCGGGGCGGGTGCGCAGCTCGGCGACGGCCCGGTCGCACAGGGCTCTCACCCGATCGGGCGCCAGCCCCAGCTGCGCGGCCGTGACCTCCTCCGCGACCCCTTCGTAGAGCCGCAGCACCACGACGAGCCGCTCCAGCGGGCCCAGCCGCCCGAGCACCCCGCTGCCCCCGTGGTGGCGGCGGCCGGTGCGGGCGAAGGCGGCGCACAGCTCCTGGCGGGTGTGGTCGTACGGATCGTCCCCGCGCAGCCTGCGCCAGTTCGCGTACGTACGGGCCAGCGCGCCGCCGAGCAGTGCGCGCGCGGCGGGGGCCGCGGCCGCGGCGACGGCGTCGGACGGGGCGGGGGCGCCGGACGGGGCCGGGGCGCCGGCCGTGTCGTCGGCCGCGGGCGTCGCCGGTTCCGCCGTCAGCAGGATCGCGACGCGCAGGAGCCGCCCCGCCGCACCCGCGACGAAGGCTTCGAACTCCGCGTAGGGGCCCGGTCCGTGGTCCACACACCACATACTGCGGCCGGAGGGACCGCCTCGGAAGGGGTCGGGCGCTAGGGCCTGTCGTCACACTCCCGTCGTCGCCCGAAGGGCGGCCTCACGGCGTCTGGTGCGTGCTCTCGGCGTGCCGGGCGGAAGCCCGCGTACTGGACGTACGTGGGCTTCGCCCGGTGCGGCGAGAGTGCGTGCCAGGCGCCGCGAGGCAGACGGGAGTTTGACGACAGGCCCTAGGAGGCGGGGCCGGCCTCGGACCCGGGCTCGGAGCCGGCCGACATCAGCTCGGACAGCGAGACGTTGAAACGGGTCAGCAGACCGGTGAACGCCTCGCGCTCCTCCTCGTGCCAGCCGTCCGTCACCCGGGCCATCAGCTCGCGCCGCGAGGAGCGGACCTCCTCCAGCCGCGCCAGCCCGCGCGGGGACAGCGCGAGCACGACGGCCCGCCCGTCCTCGGGGTGCGAGGTCCGCTTGACCAGGCCGCTGTCGACGAGCGGGGCGACCTGGCGGGTGACGGTGGAGGAGTCGATGCCCATCCCGCCGGCCAGCGCCTTGACGCCCATCGGGCCTTCCAGGTCGAGCCGGTTCAGCAGCAGGTACGCGGCCCGGTCCATGGAGTTGCGGGCCTGGCCGACCCCGCCCAGGCGGGTCTGCTCGGCGCGCCGGGCGAAGACCGCCACCTGGTGCTGGAGCGCGTCGAGGAGACCGGCTTCGGCGGGCGCGCCGGCCGGCGCGGGCAGGTCGGAACTGGCCGGGGTGGAGGGCATGGCCGTGGGCTCTCTTCGCATGGGGCCGACAAGGATGGGGGACAGAGTACGCGGCCGTGCGACGGCTCGTACTCCCCGTACAAGAACTGGTACGGCAGCGGTGAAACGGCGACTACGAGCCGTCCCGCATGGCGAGATTTCGCCGCCGGGAACACTGCCGCGCGCACCGCCGCTCACCCGTCCCGCCCAGCGCAGCGCAGCGCGCCGCGGACCGGCTGCGAGACTGGCCGCATGAACTACCGAGTGCCGCAGCCCGTCCCGCAGGTCATCCTCGACGACGTCCGGGGGGCCCAGAAGATGCTCTCCGGCGTCTCCCGGGTGACCGCGATGGAGGGCAGCCGGTACCTCTCCTCGCTCACCGGCTCCCCGGTCCACTTCAAGTGCGAGAACCTCCAGCGCACCGGCTCCTTCAAGCTGCGCGGGGCGTACGTGCGCATCGCGGGCCTGCGCCCCGAGCAGCGGGCCGCCGGGGTCGTCGCCGCCAGCGCGGGCAACCACGCCCAGGGCGTGGCGCTGGCCTCCTCCCTCCTCGGGGTCCGCTCGACCGTGTTCATGCCGGTCGGGGCGCCCCTGCCGAAGGTGGCCGCGACCCAGGAGTACGGCGCCGAGGTGCGGATGCACGGGCAGGTCGTGGACGAGACGCTGGCCGCGGCCCAGGAGTACGCCGACCGTACGGGCGCGGTGTTCATCCACCCCTTCGACCACCGCGACATCATCGCGGGCCAGGGCACGGTCGGCCTGGAGATCCTGGAGCAGTGCCCCGAGGTGCGCACGATCCTCGTCGGCATCGGCGGCGGCGGGCTCGCCGCCGGGGTGGCGGTCGCGGTCAAGGCGCTGCGCCCCGACGTCCGGGTGATCGGGGTCCAGGCGGCGGGCGCGGCCGCGTACCCGCCCTCGCTGAAGGTCGGGCACCCGGTGTCCATCGAGAACCCGAACACGATGGCGGACGGCATCAAGGTGGGCCGGCCCGGCGACATCCCCTTCAAAATCATTGGCGAGCTGCTCGACGACGTCCGTACGGTGTCCGAAGACGCGCTCTCCAGCGCGCTGTTGCTCTGCCTGGAGCGGGCGAAGATGGTGGTCGAGCCGGCCGGGTGCAGCCCGGTGGCCGCGCTGCTGAGCGAGCCCGAACTGTACGGCGACGGCCCGGTGGTGGCCGTGCTGTCCGGCGGCAACGTCGACCCGCTGCTCCTGCAGCGGATCCTGCGCCACGGCATGGCGGCGGCCGGCCGCTACCTGTCGCTGCGGCTGCGGGTGACCGACCGGCCGGGGGCACTGGCCGGTCTGCTGGCGGAGTTGTCAGTGGTGGATGCGAACGTGTTGGACGTGAGCCACGTGCGGACGGATCCGCGCCTGGGGCTCACGGAGGTGGAGGTGGAGCTGCACCTGGAGACGAAGGGGCCGAAGCACTGCGCGGAAGTCGCGCGGGCGCTGCACGGCGCGGGGTACAAGGTCATGGGCTAGCAGGCCCGACCCCTCGGGGCGACACTCCCCGATCCGGTGGCGAGACGCGATATGACGCGATAGGTTGTCGCCCGTTCGGCCGAGCGAGGTCGATTCGGCGTTCGTAGGATTCGCGTAGAAATGTCACGATTCAACCGGTTCGATTCGCACTGGGAGTACCCATATGCCAGGCGCCATCTACGCCGAAGGTCTGGTCAAGACCTTCGGCGACGTAAGGGCTCTGGACGGCGTTGACCTCGATGTACCCGAAGGCACGGTCCTCGGTCTGCTCGGCCCCAACGGCGCGGGAAAGACCACGACCGTACGTGTCCTGACCACCCTCCTCCAGCCCGACAGCGGCAAGGCGGTGGTGGCCGGGATCGACGTCCTCAAGCACCCCAACGAAGTCCGGCGCTCGATCGGCCTCTCCGGCCAGTTCGCCGCCGTGGACGAATACCTCACCGGCCGGGAAAACCTCCAAATGGTCGGCCAGCTCTACCAGATGGGCGCCAAGGCGGCCAAGGCCCGGGCCGCCGAACTGCTCGAGCGCTTCAACCTCGGCGACGCCGCCGACCGCACCGCCAAGACGTACTCGGGCGGCATGCGCAGGCGACTCGACCTCGCCGCGGCCCTCGTCGTCAGCCCGCCCGTGATGTTCATGGACGAGCCCACCACCGGTCTCGACCCGCGCAACCGCCAGCAGCTGTGGGGGATCATCCAGGAACTGGTCGCCGGCGGCACCACCCTGCTGCTCACCACGCAGTACCTGGAGGAGGCCGACCACCTCGCGCACGACATCTGCGTGGTCGACCACGGCCGGGTCATCGCACGCGGCACCTCCGACGAGCTCAAGGCCCGGACGGGCGGCGAGCGCGTCGAGGTCGTCGTGCACGAGCGCGACCGCATAGCCGCGGCCCGCGAGGTGCTCGCCGGCTTCGGCAAGGGTGAGACCACCGTCGAGGAGCACACCCGCAAGCTGACCGTGCCGGTCTCCGGCGGAGCCAAGCTGCTCGCCGAGGTCATCCGCGAACTCGACGGACGCGGCATCGAGATCGACGACATCGGCCTGCGCCGTCCCACCCTGGACGACGTGTTCATCTCCCTGACCGGCCACGCGGCGGAGCGAGAAGCCGAGGAGAACGGAGAGGCCCCCGACGACGCGAAGTCCGCGAAGTCGACGGGCAGCCGCAAGGACCGCAAGGAGGCGGCGAAGTGACCCTCACCTCCACGACCCCGGAGCCGGCGGCCCCCCGCCCGCGCGGCGGCATCGTCCAGGGGATCAACGACTCCCTGGTGATGGCGAAGCGGAACCTGATCCGCATGTCCCGCATCCCCGAGATGGTCATCTTCGGGCTGATCCAGCCGATCATGTTCGTCGTGCTGTTCAGCTACGTCTTCGGCGGCTCGATGATGATCGGCGGCTCGACCAGCGCGAGCGACTACCGCAACTTCCTGATGGCCGGCATCTTCGCGCAGACCGTCACCTTCGCCACCGCCGGAGCCGGCGCGGGCATCGCCGACGACATGCACAAGGGCCTCATCGACCGCTTCCGGTCGCTGCCGATGGCCCGCGGCGCGGTCCTCACCGGCCGCACCCTGGCCGACCTCGTGCAGACCGCCCTGACCATGGTCGTCCTGGCGATCGTGGCGCTCCTCGTGGGCTGGCGCATCCACGAGGGCGTACCGAAGGCGCTCGCGGGCTTCCTCCTGCTCCTGCTCCTGGGCTACGCCTTCTCCTGGATCGGCGCCCTGATCGGCCTGTCCGTGCGGACCCCGGAGGCGGCCACCTCGGGCGGGCTGATCTGGCTGTTCCCGGTCACCTTCATCTCCAACGCCTTCGTTCCCACCGAGAACATGGCGGGCTGGCTCCAGCCCATCGCGGAGTGGAACCCGTTCAGCGCGACCGTGCAGGCCTGCCGCGAACTCTTCGGCAACCCGGGTGTGTCGCCGTCGGACGCCTGGCCGATGCAGCACCCGGTGTGGGCCTCGCTGCTCTGGTCCGTCGTGATCATCGTGGTGTTCCGCACCCTGGCCGTGCGCAAGTACCGCTCGGCGACGGCGTAGCCACCGCGGGCACGCGGGGGCCGGCCCGCCCCGGAAGCGCCTCGCCCCGGAAAACACCCCCCGGAAACACTTCGCCCCGCCGAGCAGCAGCCCGGCGGGGCGAAGTGTTCAAAGAGAGGGGGTGATCAGCCGGTGAAGGGCTTGACGTCGAGGATCTTGACCGAGGCCTGCTTGCCGTTCGGCAGCTCGTACTGGGCGTCCTCGCCGATCTTCTTGCCCAGCACGCCGAGGCCCAGCGGGGACTGCGGGGAGTAGGTCTCGAAGTCCGAGGACGCGTACTCGCGCGAGGCCAGCAGGAACTCCATCGTGTCGCTCTCGTCGCCGTCGAAGGCGATCTTGACCAGGGTGCCGGGGGCCACCTCGCCGTCGGAGGCGGGGGCCGTGCCGACCTTGGCCTTCTCCAGCAGCTGCGTGAGCTGGCGGATGCGGAGCTCCTGCTTGCCCTGCTCCTCCTTGGCCGCGTGGTAACCGCCGTTCTCACGGAGGTCACCCTCCTCGCGGGCGGCCGCGATCTTGATCGTGATCTCCGACCGTGCGGGACCAGAGAGGTACTCCAGCTCGGCCTTCAGCTGGTCGTACGCCGCCTGGGTCAGCCAGGTGACGCTCTCGCTCGTCTGGGTCACGGGTGCTCCTCGTCGGTACAGGGACAACAAAGCCGCCAGCGGCGGACGAAACCACGAGCCTAACAATTCGGGAAGAAAAGGGGGAGGACGCCAAGTGTGTGAACTGCGTCAGGTCAGCCCGCGGAACCCGCCACGCGACAGCCGATCAGCTCGATCATCGTGGCCCGCCCGGTGGTCTTCAGCGTGACCATCTCGTCCACGCGTCCGCTCTTCTGCGCGAAGGTGAAATCGGCGCGGCCCACCTCGCCGTGACTCTCGTCCTGCGAGCTCAGCGTGCACACACCGGTGTCCGCGGCCTCCTTGCGCACCTCGAGGTGCACCTCGACGGCGGTGTCGGAGACGACCTTGAACTTGATGACCTCGGCGCTCACGCTCTGCCCGGCCACGTAGTCCCAGCCGATCCAGCCGACCACACCCAGCAGCCCGACCCCCAGGACCGAACCGATGATCTTGAGCTTGCGGTCGGCACGCTCGTCCGCCGACCGGCCGTAGCGGCCCTCGGGCAGCCCTTCGCGCACCGCGCTCATCGATCGTTCCCTTCGAGGTGGGCGAAACATCGGGATCCCGGGGTGACCCCCCGGAATTTTTCCACCTCCCGATTCGGTCACTATAGAAGCGCCCGCCCTGACGACTCAAAGAGGATCCTGTCTTGACCGAGCAGCTTCGACTGATGGCCGTCCACGCCCACCCCGACGACGAGTCGAGCAAGGGCGCGGCCACCATGGCCAAGTACGTGTCCGAGGGGGTGTCCGTGCTGGTCGTGACGTGCACCGGCGGCGAGCGCGGCTCCGTCCTGAATCCCAAGCTCCAGGGCGACAAGTACATCGAGGAGCACATCCACGAGGTGCGCGCCAAGGAGATGGACGAGGCGCGCGAGATCCTCGGCGTCGACCAGGAGTGGCTGGGATACGTGGACTCCGGGCTCCCCGAGGGCGACCCGCTGCCGCCGCTGCCCGAGGGCTGCTTCGCCCTGGCCGACGTCGACGAGGCGGCCGGCCGCCTGGTGAAGAAGATCCGCGCCTTCCGGCCGCAGGCCGTCACCACGTACGACGAGAACGGGGGCTACCCGCACCCCGACCACATCATGACCCACAAGATCACGATGGTGGCCTTCGATCACGCGGCCGACACCGAGAAGTACCCCGAGGCCGAGTTCGGCCCGGCGTACCAGCCGCAGAAGCTCTACTACAACCAGGGCTTCAACAAGCCGCGCACCATCGCCCTGCACGAGGCGCTGCTCGCCCGCGGCCTGGAATCCCCGTACGGCGAGTGGCTGGAGCGGTGGAAGGAGTTCGAGCGCAAGGAGCGGACGCTGACCACCCACGTCCCCTGCGCCGACTTCTTCGAGATCCGTGACAAGGCGCTCATCGCCCACGCCACGCAGATCGACCCCGACGGCGGCTGGTTCCGCGTCCCGATGGAGATCCAGAAGGAGGTCTGGCCGACGGAGGAGTACGAGCTCGCGAAGTCCCTCGTGGACACTTCCCTCCCCGAGTCCGACCTCTTCGCGGGCATCCGGGAGAATGCGTAGCTTTGACTTGATCCCCTCCTTAATGGGAGGGGATCCCTCCCCTTGCGAGTTGGGCTTTCTGCTTCGCTGGCCGCTGCCTGTCCGGAGTTTTCCGTTGAGGTCTTACACCGTCTCCACAGACTGTCGCCGCCAGCCCGGCGGCCAGAAGGTTGACTGCGGCGTTCTCGTCCCGGTCGTGGGCAGCGCCGCAACCGTTGCATGTCCAGGTGCGGACGTGCCGCGGTATGTCCGCGGCAAGGTGGCCGCAGCGGGAACAGAGTTTCGTGCTGGGAAACCATCGGTCGACGGTGATCAGTCGGCGTCCGTACCAGGCGCACTTGTACTCCAGCACGGAGCGGAATTCGGCCCAGCTCGCGTCGCTGATGGCGCGTGCGAGCTTAGGATTCTTGATCATGGCGCGGACCGTCAGGTCCTCGATCACGAGCGTTTGGTTTTCACGCACGAGCCGAGTCGACAGCTTGTGGAGGAAATCACGACGCCGGTCGGCGATCCGGGTGTGGATCCTCGCGACCTTGCGGCGGGCCTTCTCCCGGTTCCTCGAACCCCTCTCCTTCCGGGACAGATTTCGCTGCGCCTTCGCGAGGCGGGCGCGGTCGTTGCGTTCATGCCTCGGGTTGTTGATCTTCTCCCCGGTGGACAAAGTCGCCAGCGAGCTCAGGCCGACGTCGATACCGACCGCCCGTGTGGTGGCGGGCATCGGGGCCGGCATGTCCTCGCACAGCAGCGACACGAACCAGCGGCCCGCTGCGTCTCGGGAGACAGTCACGGTGGATGGCTCGCTGCCTGTCGGCAGAGGACGCGACCAGACGATGTCCAACGGCTCGATCATCTTCGCCAGCGTCAGCCGCCCGTCACGGAACTTGAAGGCGCTGCGCGTGTACTCCGCCGAAGCGTGCGACTTCTTCCGGGACTTGAATCGGCGGTACTTCGACCGCTTTTCCCAGAAGGAGATGAACGCACCCTGCAAGTGCCGGAGCGTCTGCTGGAGCGGGACCGAGGACACCTCGGACAGGAAGGCGAGCTCCGGCGTCTTCTTCCACTCGGTCAGCATTGCCGACGTCTGCCCCTAGTTCACGCGCTCCTGTCGCTGCCACGCCACCCTACGGGCGTCCAGGGCCATGTTGTAGACCTTCCGCACACACCCGAACGTGCGCGACAGCTCCGCTGCCTGCACGTCACTCGGGTAGAAGCGGTACCTGAATGCCCGCTTCATGTGGGAATTCGACACAGCTCGCACGCTAGCGAGACTATTCGTGGGTGGACAAGGTCAGGTCAGGG
Source organism: Streptomyces tatrensis (assembly GCF_049310065.1). Classification (NCBI taxonomy): domain Bacteria; kingdom Bacillati; phylum Actinomycetota; class Actinomycetes; order Kitasatosporales; family Streptomycetaceae; genus Streptomyces; species Streptomyces tatrensis. Next base: position 5,977,505 of record NZ_JBMDLB010000011.1, read on the forward strand.
CGTGACGCAGCGTTCTCCTCTGAGTCTGAGCCTTGTTTCCTTCTCAAGCGGTGGCCGCATTTCCGAACGAAAGACGACACGATGAGCGCTACGCACGAAGCAATCGTCCAGCTCCTCCCGCTGGCCGGCGACACCTTCGACAAGAACAAGGTGACCCCGGGCCTCCTCGGATTCGTCGTGTTCGCGGCCCTCGCCCTCGGGGTGTGGGGCCTGATGAAGTCGATGAGCCGCCACATGGGCCGCGTCGACTTCAAGGAAGCCCCGGAGCCCGCCCCGACGGAGGGCACGCGCGCCCCGTAGGGGCCGTCCAGGTGTGGTGACCGCCGCCCGGCCCTCCTTCGCGGCCCGGCGGCGGGTCTCCGCGCGCCCTACACCGGGGGCAGCGTCACCGGGACGCCCATGATCTCCCGCGAGTGCAGGTTCGGTACGAGCGAGAGCCGCCACGCCTGCCAGCCCTCCGCCGGGTCCACCCCGCGCCCCAGGATCACCGTGTAGGACTCCAGGCAGTCCTCCAGCCGCCCGTCCCGCATCGGGTGCGGGGCCGCCGACAGCCGTGCCAGCTCCGTCCGCGCCTCGTCCGGGGCCGCCGGGATCGCGTACGGCAGGAGCGTGCAGCGCAGGAAGCGCGCCCAGTCCTCCCCGCGCCGGTCCCCGTACGAGATGAACAGCCGCACCGCCTCCTCGCACAGGTCCAGCGCCTGCCCGGTCCGCCCGTTGCCCGCGTCCACCACCGCCAGCTCCAGGCAGGTCCAGGCCTCCCCGTGGGCCAGCCCGATCCGCCGGAAGTCCGCCCGCGCGTCCACCAGCAGCTGCCGGGCGAAGCCGGAGTTCCTCAGGTTCCCCGTCTGCGCCGCCCGCTGGTCCCGCGTGACCCGGCCCGAGTGGTGGCGGGCGTGCGCCAGCCCGTACACGTCCCGCATCCGGGAGAACATCGTGCGGGCCCGCTCCAGCTCCCGCACCGCCCGGTCCCGCTCCCCGGCCTCCTCCAGCGCCTGACCCAGGTAGTACAGCGTCCACGCCTCGCCGCGCGCGTCCTCCGCCTCCCGGTGCCGGGCCAGCGCGTCCCGCAGCCGGTCCAGGGCAGGCCCCGGATCCCCGTCGACCACCCGGGCCCGGCCCAGCTGGGTCAGCGCCCACGCCTGGCCGCGGTCGTCGCGCGTGCGCCCGTACAGCTCCAGCGCCAGGCGCAGCTCCGCCTCCGCGCGCGGGACCTCGCCCAGGCGCAGGTACACCTGGCCGAGCTGCAGGTGCGCCCAGGCCTCGCCGTGCACGCTCTCGCTCTCCCGGTGCAGTCCCAGCGACTCGCGCAGCAGCCGCAGCGCCTCCGCGAGGTGCGCGCGGTCGCGCTCCACCGCGCCGAGCGCGTGCAGGCCCCACGCCCGGTCGCCCGCCAGCTCGTCCGTGGCCTGGAGCACCAGCGCCTCGCGGATGCGGGCCGAGGCCTCGGGGAGGTTGCCCTGGTGGTGCAGGGTGATGCCCAGAGAGACCAGGGCCATGCCCGCGCCGGCCTCCTGCCGGGCCTCCTTGTACTGGTCGACCAGCGAGGTCAGGGTGGTGCGGGACTTGTCCAGCTCGCCGAGCTGGCGGGCCGCGATGCCCGTACGCCACTGCACCGAGCGGACCAGCAGCCCTTGGTCGACGGCCTGCGTCAGCTCGTTGATCTCACCGAGCCGGTACAGGTCGCCGCGCAGCAGGCAGAAGTCGCAGAGCGCGCCCAGCAGGTCCAGTACGGCCTGCTGGTCCACGCCCTCCGAGTGCCGCAGCGCCGCCGTGATGAAGCTCGACTCGTCGTCCAGCCAGCGCAGGGCCGCGTCCAGGGAGACGAACCCGTGCCCGCCGACCGTGCTCGCCTTGGACAGGGCGTTCGCCCGCGTGGACATCTTCCCGTCGACCATCCGGATCACCGAGTCCGCGAGCTGCGCGTACGTACGGATCAGCCGCTCGTGCGCCGCCGCCGCGCCTGCCCGGTCCTCGTCCTGCGCCAGGCGCGCCGCCGCGTACGCCCGCACCGCATCGTGCATCCGGAACCGGTCCCCGCGTACGTGGTCCAGCAGCCCCGCCCGCGCCAGCTCGCGCAGCAGCCGCCCGGCCTCCACCTGGTCCGCGTCGATCAGCGCAGCCGCGGCCGCCGCCCCCAGCGAGGCCCGGCCCGCCAGCGTCAGGCGGCGCAGCAGCCGGCGCCGCTCCTCGGGCAGGGCCGCGTAGGCCAGATCCAGGGCGGCCTCCAGGGAGCCGCCGGGCTCCGGGGACTCCCCGACACTCCCCAGCGGGGCCAGCACGCGCAGCGCCAGCGGCAGGCCGGCGCCGAGCGCGAGCAGCGCGCGTACGGTCTCCTCCGGGTACGGGGCCGCGGGCGCGGCCACGCCCGCGCCTGCGCCGGCTCCTGCGGGCGGCTCCGCCCCTCCCACGCTCACCTTCGCGTCTCCCGGCCCTGCGGCACCCGTCGCCCCGGCACTCGACGCCCCGACACCCGCGCCCGACAGGTTCGCGCCGCCCGCCGGGTCCGTGCCCGCGCCCGCCGCCCGGACCAGCTCCGCACCGGCCTCCTCCGTCAGCCGGGTCACCGGCAGCTGGTACACCCAGGCCGCCAGCTCCGCGGGCAGCTCCAGCGGCTCCCGGGCCGTGACCAGGACCAGGCTCTCGGAGCGCTCGGGCACGAGCATCCGTACCTGCGCGGCGTCCACGGCGTCGTCCAGGACCACCGCCACCGGGGTCCCCTGTACATGCTGGTGGTACAACTCACCTAGCCTGCGCACCTGTTGCTCCGCCGACGAGCCCTCGCGGAACAGTAGCTGCTCACGGGGCGCGCCGAGCCGGTTCATCAGGTGCAGCAGCGCCTCACGGGTCGGCAGCGGACTCTCGGAGGCGCCGCCACCGCGCAGGTTCACCACGCAGGCACCCCGGAACTGGTCCCGCAGCGCCTGCGCCGCGTGCAGCGCGAGCGTGGTGCGGCCCACCCCGGGCTCCCCGTGCAGCACCACGACCACCGGCCGGGTCTCGGTGCTCGCCCGGGCGCTGTGCACCCACTGGGCGATCCGGGCCAACTCGGCCCGGCGCCCGACGAACGCACCTTCCAGAGCCGGGAGTTGGCCGAAAGACTGCTCCAGCATGGCCCGCCGGCGGGCCTCGGCGCTGCGATTGGCGCCGCGGAGCTGGAGGGCGGAGCCGCCGTTCCCGCCGGTCCCGTTCACCTTGTGCGGGGTGTGCAGCGCCGCGGCCACCTTGCGCTGCTGCTCGAGGAAGGGACGGATCCCGCGCACCTCCAGCGCCGACAGCCACTGCAACTTGAGCTGCTCCGCGCCGCCGGGCCGGCCCGCCTCCCCGGCCCGCCGGTTCGCCGCGGGCAGGTGCAGGGCGGTCACCTTGACCACGGTCGCCGTCGCCCCGGCCACGCCCACCACGGCGCCGGTGGTCAGCGCCGTGCCGACCGCCACACTGAAGGCCAGGTCGGCCACGACCGCGGCAGCGGCCGCGACCCCCGTGACCAGCAACGCCGTCGAGGTGTTCGCCCGCCGGAAGGCCTCACCGAGCGACTCGTCCCCGGCCGCCGCCTCGTCCAGGGCACGCGTGAACGCCTCGTACTCGGTGGCCGCACTCGCCGCGAGCGCGTCCAGGGCCTGCTTGCCGCGCGCCAGCAGCGCCGCCTTGGCCTCGGGAGTACCCGCCGCCCCGCCCGCCCCCCGCCGGGACTCCTCCTCCACGGCCCGCCCCAGCAGCCGCTCGGCCTCACCGCGATGACTGTCCCGCATCGGCAATCCCCCTCAGAGAGCTCCGGCACCGTGCCACAAGTGTCCTTCGGGACGGTCGCAAGCGCGAGGGAATCTGAGCTAGTTCAGAGGGAGTTGGCGCGCAAGCGGTCGCTTATGGTGGCTCGGTGAGCAGACGCTGGAGAACTCCGGGACTGTGCGCGGCGCTGGCGGCCCTGCTGTTGGCGATGACCGGCTGCGCGCTGCTGCCGAAAGAACCAGTACCCACACGGGGGTTCTGGCTCCGCTACGAGAAGCCGGCGGCCGCCGACCGCGACGAGGCCCGATTCCTGAAGCAGTGGATCCTCGCCGACATGATCGTCGACGGCCTCAACGACTACGTCGACCTTCCCCACCTGGTCACCGTCGTCGCCCGCTCCTGCCACGGCGAGGGCAGCGGCTATGACCCGCAGGCCCGGCGCATCGATTTCTGCTACGACGACCTGGGCAAGCAGCGCGAACTGTTCTCCCGCGCCGAGAGCTTCCTCCACGACGAAGACCTCGCCGAACTCGTCTACGAGATGCTCTACCACGAGGTCGGCCACGCCCTCATCGACGCACTGAACCTCCCGGCCGACGGGGACCGCGCGGAGGGCGACGCCGCCGACCGCTTCGCCCAGCTGATGCTGAACGGCAGCAAGGAGGGTGCCGAGTCGCTCCTGCTCGCGGCCCGGGCCCACGACCTGTCGGCAGCCTTCGCCCCCACCCCCTCCGAAGACCCCGCCCCTTCCGAAGCGCATGCCCCGCCCGCCGCCCGCGCGGAATCCCACCGCTGCGCGGTCTACGGCGCCTCCCCGGCCCGCCACAAGAACCTCGCCACCCCGGCCCGCGCCACCTGCCCGGCCACCTGGACCCACACCCGCGACACCTGGACCCACGACCTGGCCCCCTTGCTCAGGGAATGACCGAGGGGCCGGGGTGGCGAGTGGCGGTCCCTCAGCTTCCGTACTCGCGGAGCAAGGTGATCATGTTCCGGATCTTCCGAACTGCGTCCTGTGGCAGCGGGTCGGGGTTGAAGTGCATGAGGTCGTTCCTGATCTCGCGGAGATCGTTGACCCGGCTCAGGAACACCTTTCTGTCGAGGGGCCAGCCCAGCGCCTCCCACGCGTCCTTGTTCCCCAGGACCTGCTGGTAGTCCCCGATGGAGAGGTCGTCGAAGGCCTCGATCTTCCGCTTGCCCTCCGGGTCGCACAGCGAGGCCGCGTACGTGATGTCGAAATTGGCGACCAGTATCCGGCGCAGCAGCTGGTCGAATTCACCGATGAGGAAGAAGGGCGTGGCCATTTCGCCATAGGTGGCCGCCACGTCGGTGGCCGTGACGATCCCGGCGACGTTGTTCTTCTCGTCCCGAACCAGAACGAAATCGGACTCCGCGAGCATCGGAATGATGTCGACCAGGTGGCGGTCGTATCTGACCTCACGAGGCAGGACGAACGCCTTCGAGAATGGTGCGGACGGATCGGCATGGCGGGCTCGGGTGATGGACTCCCATGTGATGGCTCCCTGCAGGTTGCGGGTCCCCGCGAGAACGGGCAGCTGGGAGTACCCGTTGATCGCCATCTTGGTGATCGCCTCCTCGAATGTCGCTGAGGGGGAGATTGATTCCACGCCGGCCAGTGCGGAGGGAAGGTTGCCCACGGTCAGTCCCACCACGGGCTCGTCCTCTTCTTCGTCGGGGAGGGGAGCGATGGTGACGAAGGCATCCTCGGCGGGAGGCACCTCATCGAGGACCGGGGTGGTGCTGACGACCTGTACTTCGTCGTCGAGGGAGACGGCGTCGAAGTCCGGCGAGGTGGAAAGGCCGTGGTTGGCGAGATCGGCGTGAATCTGCCGGATGATCAGACCGCCGCGTCCTTTCGCGCCCCACCAGTCGATCAGCTGCCGTACCGAGAGGGTCGTGGGTTTGCCGAGCTGCGCCGCGTGCCGCGCCTGCTTCAGCCTTTCGTGGCGTTCCACGGAGAGGGCGGTCTCCTCGGTGACCTCCGCCGCTTCAGCCGCGTCGTCCAGCAGTTGCTGTCGGAGTGTCGACAGCAGGGAGCCGCCGGTCACGGTCCATGCTTCCCAGCCGTCGAAGGATCCCGTGCCGACGGCCGCGCTGGCCGCGGCCGACGGCGATTTGAAGCGCCGGCCGTCCAGCAGCTCGATCCGGTGGTCCGACGCGATGCGGGCCGTATGCGTCTCCCCGACCCGAGGGCGGTCGAAGGTCAGTGTCTCGCCCTCTTTGAGGAGCCCGGCCTCGATCAGATGGGAAAGGGTGACGCGGCGGCCGTCCAGAAGATAGGAGGCCCGCTGCTGACCGGCGTCGCTCATTTTTGTGGTCCCTCCCCAGGGTATGAAACAGGTGCTGTCGCATCCTCCACTGATCGGGCAGCGCTGTCGTGGGCTTCCGGGAAATGCGGCGTTCGGCCGTGAGGTTTTGGGGCGGACTCCTGCTCGTGCGGCAGGATGGCCCCATGTCGAACCGCCTCGCGAACGAGACCTCTCCGTACCTGCTCCAGCATGCCGACAACCCCGTCGACTGGTGGCCCTGGTCCCCGGAGGCCTTCGCGGAGGCGCGGGAGCGTGGGGTGCCGGTCATGCTCAGCGTCGGTTACTCAAGCTGCCACTGGTGTCATGTCATGGCCAACGAATCCTTCGAGGACGAGCTGACGGCTGTCTATCTCAACGAGCACTTCGTCAACGTCAAGGTCGACCGCGAAGAGCGGCCCGACATCGACGCCGTCTACATGGAAGCCGTGCAGGCCGCCACCGGGCAGGGCGGGTGGCCCATGACCGTGTTCCTCACGCCCGATGCCGAACCCTTCTACTTCGGGACCTACTTCCCGCCCGAGCCCCGGCACGGGATGCCCTCCTTCATGCAGGTGCTCGAAGGCGTGCGCACCGCGTGGGTCGGGCGGCCCGAGGAGGTGGCGGAGGTTGCGCAGCGGATCGTGCGGGACCTCTCGGGGCGGCAGCTCGACTACGGGAAGGCCGGTACCCCCGGGCCCGAGGAGCTCGCGCAGGCGCTGCTCGGGCTGGTGCGGGAGTACGACTCCACGCGCGGGGGGTTCGGCGGGGCGCCGAAGTTCCCGCCGTCCATGGTGCTGGAGTTCCTGCTGCGCCACCACGCCCGGACCGGGTCCGAGGGCGCGCTGGAGATGGCGGCCGATACGTGTGGGGCCATGGCGCGGGGCGGGATCTACGACCAGCTCGGGGGCGGGTTCGCGCGGTACTCCGTGGACCGGGACTGGCGAACACCGCATTTTGAAAAGATGCTCTACGATAATGCGCTTCTTTGTCGCGTATATGCCCACCTGTGGCGCACCACCGGGGACGATCTCGCGCGCCGGGTCGCGCTGGAGACCGCCGACTTCATGGTCCGCGAACTGCGCACCCAGGAGGGCGGCTTCGCCTCCGCGCTGGATGCCGACAGTGAGGACCCGGAGACGGGGAAGCACGTGGAGGGCGTCTACTACGCCTGGACTCCCGCCCAGTTGCGCGAGGTGCTGGGGGAGGAGGACGGGGAGCTGGCCGCCGCCTGTTTCGGGGTGACCGAGGAGGGCACCTTCGAGCACGGGATGTCCGTGCTCCAACTGCCCGTGCAGGGGCCGGACATCGGTGACGAGCGGCTCGCCGGCTTCAAGGAGCGGCTGCTCGCCGCGCGGCAGGCGCGTCCCGCGCCCGGCCGGGACGACAAGATCGTCGCCGCGTGGAACGGGCTGGCCATCGCGGCCCTCGCCGAGTGCGGGGCCTTCTTCGACCGGCCCGATCTGGTCGAGCGGGCCACGGAGGCCGCCGATCTCCTGGTCAGGGTGCACATGGACGGGAGGGCGCGGCTCGCGCGGACCAGCAAGGACGGGCGCGTCGGGGTCAATGCCGGGGTGCTGGAGGACTACGGGGACGTGGCGGAAGGGTTCCTGGCCCTGGCCGCCGTGACGGGCGAAGGGGTCTGGCTGGAGTTCGCCGGGTTCCTCGTGGACCTGGTGCTGGACCGGTTCACCGCCGAGGACGGCTCGCTCTACGACACCGCGCACGACGCGGAGCGGCTGATCAGGCGGCCGCAGGACCCGACCGACACCGCGGCCCCCTCGGGCTGGACCGCCGCCGCCGGCGCGTTGCTCTCGTACGCCGCGCACACCGGTTCGCAGGCGCACCGTACGGCGGCCGAGCGGGCGCTCGCCGTGGTGCACGCGCTCGGGCCGCGCGCTCCGCGCTTCATCGGGCACGGGCTGGCGGTCGCCGAGGCGCTGGTCGACGGGCCGCGGGAGGTCGCCGTGGTCGGGCACCCGGAGGATCCGGCGCGGGCCGAGCTGCACCGGGTCGCGTTGCTGGGGACGGCTCCCGGGGCGGTCGTGGCGACGGGTCTGGCGGGGGCGGCGGACGGCAGTGGCGGGGAGTTCCCCCTTCTGGCCGAGCGCACGCTCATGCACGACCTCCCCACGGCGTACGTGTGCCGACACTTCGTCTGCGCGCGGCCTACGACCGATCCGGTCGAGCTGGCCGAGCAGTTGGGGACGGTTCGTCCCTGAAAGTGCTGGAGTAGCGTCAATTCCGTTTGTTTGAAGGTCACTTCGGCAACGTGGTTTTTATCTGGAAAGCGCCTACACGTCATGTTCGGTGCCTAGTCTCGTGACTTCGGAGTCACCGATCGGTGACTGACAGCGCCCTCGGGCGCAGGGGAGCGCGCACCGGGGGTTGCGCACGCGGGGGGAATCGGGGACGGGGCGAGGGTGGCGGGCTGGGGAGCCTGCCGCACGTCCGTCCCCGGGGGGTTGGTGAATCGCCGCCCGGGGTTGCGGCATGTCTGTGGGGGACGCTTTGTTCATATCCGTGTTCATTTGTGTCGTTTCGCTCGCGCTCTTCTGGATGGCGGCGTTCACGCTCTGGTGGCAGATGCACGCCTGGCGGACGCCCGAGACGCTCGCCTCGACCCGGTTCGACCGCCCCGACGGCGGTGGCCGGCTGGCCTTCTCCCTGCTCCTGCCCGCCCGCCACGAGCAGGCGGTCCTGGAGCACACCATCGAGCGGCTCCTGGAATCGAGCCACCGCGACTACGAGATCATCGTGATCGTCGGCCACGACGACCCGGGGACGGCGGAGGTGGCCGAACGCGCGGCCGCCCGCGCGCCCGGTCTCGTACGCGTCATCACCGACCACCACGAGGTCAAGAACAAGCCGAAGGCCCTCAATACCGCCCTCCCGCACTGCCGGGGCGACATCGTCGGGGTCTTCGACGCCGAGGACCAGGTCCATCCCGAGCTGCTGTCCCACGTGGACCACGCCTTCCGCGCCACCGAGGCCGACGTGGTCCAGGGCGGGGTCCAGCTCATCAACTTCCACTCCAGCTGGTACAGCCTGCGCAACTGCCTGGAGTACTTCTTCTGGTTCCGCTCCCGGCTGCACCTGCACGCGGAGAAGGGCTTCATCCCGCTCGGCGGCAACACCGTCTTCGTGCGCACCGAGGTGCTGCGCGAGGCCGGCGGCTGGGACCCGAACTGCCTCGCCGAGGACTGTGACCTGGGCGTACGGCTGTCCTCCGTCGGCAAGAAGGTGGTCGTCGCCTACGACTCCGACATGGTGACCCGCGAGGAGACCCCGGGGTCGCTGGTCAGCCTGCTCAAGCAGCGCACCCGCTGGAACCAGGGCTTCCTCCAGGTCTACCGCAAGAAGGACTGGCAGCAGCTGCCCGGCCGCGGTCAGCGCTGGCTGGCCCGCTACACGCTGATGACCCCGTTCATGCAGGCCACGTCCGGGGTCGTGATCCCGGTGAACTTCGCCGTCGCCGTCTTCCTCGACGTGCCCGTCGGCGTCGCGATCGTCACCTTCCTGCCGATGATCACCGCGATGGTGACCTTCGTCTTCGAAGTGGTCGGCCTGCACGACTTCGGCCGCCAGTACGGGCTGCGGGTGCGGTTCATCCACTACGTCAAGCTCGTGGTCGGCGGCCCGTTCTACCAGGTGATGCTGGCCGGCGCAGCGATCCGCGCGGTCTGGCGCGAGCAGCGCGGCCGCAACGAGTGGGAGCTCACCAGCCACACCGGAGCCCACCTCGCGACCGCGTCCGCACCTGCGTCGCCCACCGGCACCCCGAGCACCCTGACCCGAGAGGACAGCCCCCAGTGACCACCACTCTGCCCACGGCCACTGATCCCCAGCCCGGTGCTGCCACCACCACCGACGCCACCGCCGACGCCACCACCGAGGCCACGGCCGACGCCTCCGCCGGGACCGCTCTCGTCCCGCGCCAGCGCTCCGGCGGACTCGGGGTCCGCCCGCCCGCGCCCGCCCGGCCGCTCGTCCGGTTCCGCTCCTCGCGCCCCGACCTGCTGCTGTGCGGGGTCCTGCTGCTCGCGATCCTGCTCGTGCAGGGCTGGAACATCACCAACTTCCCGACGCTCAGCGACGACGAGGGCACCTACCTCGCGCAGGCCTGGGCCGTCCAGCAGGGCAAGGGGCTGGCCCACTACACCTACTGGTACGACCACCCCCCGCTCGGCTGGATCCAGATAGCGGGCCTGACGTACCTGCCGTCCCTGTTCGTGCCCGACTCGATGACCGTCGCGCCGATGCGGTTCTCGATGCTCGCGGTCTCCGCCGCCAGTGCGGTCCTGCTGTACGTGCTCGCGCGCCGGCTCTGGCTGCCGCGCTGGGCGGCGGGTCTCGCCATGGGCCTGTTCGGACTCTCCCCGCTCTCCGTCGTGCTCCAGCGGGAGATCTTCCTCGACAACATCGCCGTCATGTGGATGCTGCTGGCCTTCTGCCTCGCCGCGTCCCCCAGCCGCCACCTGTGGCACCACTTCGCCTCCGGGCTGGCGGCCGCCACCGCCGTGCTGACCAAGGAGACGATGCTGGTGGTGCTCCCGGCGCTGCTGGTGACGATGTGGCGCCACAGCCACCGCGACACCCGCAAGTTCGCCGTCACCGGAGCCATCACCGCCTGTGTGCTCATCGGGGTGACGTATCCCCTGTACGCGCTGCTCAACGCCGAGCTGCTGCCCGGCTCCGGTCACGTCTCCCTCATCGGCGGGATCGTCTACCAGATGGGCCGGGCCGGTTCCGGCTTCATCCTCGACCCGGGCTCCGGCTCCCACGGGGTCTTCGAGTCCTGGCTCTACTACGACACCGTGCTGCCGCTCGGCGGTCTGGCCGGCGCGGTGCTGCTCCTGGTCACCATCCGCTGGTCGGTGACGGCCCGGGCGCTCGCGGGCCCGGCGCTGGCCGTGGTCATCCTCGCCCTGGTCGCCCTGCGGCCCTCCGGCTACCTCCCGGCGATGTACGTGATCCAGGCGCTGCCGTTCCTGGCGCTGGTCCTCGCCGGGGGCGCGGCCAGCGTCACCCACGCCGTGCTGCGCCGCCGCCGCGCGCCGGGGGAGCGGCGGGCCCTGGCCTACGGGCGGTGGGCGCTGATCGGTGTCCTGGCCGCCTCGGCCCTCGTGTACCTCGTCCCGCGCTGGTACGACGGCAACCGGACGGCGCTCACGGTCGACGCGAACGCCCCGTACCGGCAGGCCGCGGCCTGGCTCGGGCGCGAGGTGAGCGACCCCGCCACGACCCGGGTGCTGGTCGACGACGCGCTGTGGCTGGACGCCGTCCACCACGGGTTCGACCCGGGGCTCGGGGCCATCTGGTTCTACAAGGCCGACCTGGACCCGGCGGTCACCAAGACCCTGCCGGGCGGCTGGCGGGACATCGACTACGTGGTCTCCTCGCCCACCGTCCGGCGCGACGCGGCACAACTGCCCAACGTGAAGGCGGCGTTGGAGCATTCGACGCCGGTCGCCGTCTTCGGCGAGGGCGAGGACCGCATCGAGATCCGGCGCACCGACACCACGGCCCGCACCGTCAACGGGAGTTGATCCGCCATGAGTGAAGACCTGTGGGTCCCGCATGCCCCGCACATACCGGAGGCCGCCGTCGAGGCGCCCGCCCCGGGCAGTGTCACCCTCATCATCCCGACCTTCAACGAGGCGGGAAACGTAGCGGAGTTGCTGCGCAGGCTGGCCGCCGCACTGCCCGCGCACCTGCCCTGCTCGGTGCTGTTCGTCGACGACTCCACGGACGACACCCCGGCCGCCATCGAGAAGGCGGCCCTGGAGTGCGCCTTCCCGGTGGCGGTCCTGCACCGCGAGACCCCCGCCGGAGGGCTCGGCGGGGCGGTCGTGGAGGGGATCGCGCGGGCGGACACGGACTGGATCGTCGTCATGGACGCCGACCTCCAGCACCCGCCCCACCTGGTCCCCGAGCTCGTCGGGGAGGGCGAGCGCACCGGCGCCGACCTGGTCGTGGCCTCCCGGTACATCGCCGGGGGCAGCCGGGCCGGGCTCGCCGGGAGCTACCGGATCGCGGTCTCGCGCGGAGCGACCTGGCTGACCAAGGGGCTCTTCCCGCGGGCCCTGCACGGGATCAGCGATCCGATGAGCGGGTTCTTCGCGATGCGCCGCTCGGCCGTCACGCAGGAGGCGCTGAAGCCGCTGGGTTACAAGATCCTGCTGGAGCTGGCCGTGCGCTGCCGGCCGGCGCGGGTGGCGGAGGTGCCCTTCGTCTTCCAGGAGCGCTTTTCGGGGGAGTCCAAGTCCACCGCCCGCGAGGGCCTGCGCTTCCTGACCCACCTCGCCTCGCTGCGGTCCGCGACCCCGCTGGCCCGCATGATCGGCTTCGGGCTGGTCGGGCTCTCCGGCTTCGTCCCGAACCTGGCCGCGCTGTGGATGCTCACGCACACCGGGATGAACTACCTGCTCGCCGAGGTGGTGGCGAACCAGGCCGGGGTGGTGTGGAACTTCCTCCTCATCGAGACCCTGCTGTTCCGCGACCGGCGCCGCCACCGCCGCTGGGCCGACCGGTTCGGGCGCTTCACGCTGCTGGCCAATGCCGATCTGCTGCTGCGGATCCCGCTGATCGCGGTGTTCGTCGGCACGTGGGGTTTCGGCGTCATGTCCGCGACGGCGCTCGCGCTGGTCGTCACCTTCGTCCTGCGCTTCGCGGCGACGGAGGCACTCGTCTACCTCCCCCGCAAAGCAGGCCGTACGCACACGAGTTGAGCCGCACGAAGGGATGCTCCCCATGGCGAGGAAGATCCGGCGCAGGGCAGGGTGGCGGGCCGCCCTGCTGGCCGTCGGCGCGATGACCGCGGGCCTGCTGCTGACGGCGCCGCAGCAGGCCACGGCCGGTCCGCCCAACCTGCTCACCAACCCCGGTTTCGAGACGGCCGGCCCGGCCGGCTCCGACATGCCCTCCTGCTGGTCCAGGTCCGGCTGGGGCGACAACGACTTCACCTTCACGACCGTCGCCGACGCGCACTCCGGCACCAAGGCGATGAAGGTCTCGCTCACCCGCCGGGTGGACGGCGACCGCAAGGCGCTGGTCACCGAGAACGGCACCTGCGCCCCGACGGTCGTACCGGGCCGCCAGTACGACCTGTCGGCCTGGTACAAGTCGAACACCCCGGACGTGTCGGTGACCGTGTTCCGCCACGACACGACGGCCGGCTGGCAGTACTGGACCGACCTGCAGAATCCCCCCGTCAGTGCCGCGTGGGCGCGTACGGAGGTCCGTACGCCGGCGGTCCCGCCGGGCACCGACAAGATCGTGTGGGGCCTGTCCGTCTACGGGGTGGGCACGCTCACCACCGACGACTACGCGCTGGAGGAGGTGGGCGTGCCCCCGCCGCTGCCCACCTGCACGGGCACGGCGACCGAGTGCGCGAAGGGCAAGTGGGAGGTGATCGCCGCCAAGAACCCGGTGCGCTCCATGCACGCCGTCGTGCTGAAGAACGGCAAGGTGCTGCTGATCGCGGGCTCGGGCAACGACATCGCCCAGTTCAACGCGGGCACCTTCACCTCCGCCGTGTACGACCCGGCGAACGGCTCGTTCAAGACGATCCCGACGCCCGTGGACATGTTCTGCTCCGGCCACGTGCAATTGTCCGACGGCCGGGTGCTGGTGATGAGCGGCAACAAGGGCTATCCGTCGGCCGACGGCACGATCGGCTACCAGGGGCTGAAGGATTCGTACACCTTCGACCCGGCGACCGAGAAGTACACGAAGACCAACGACATGAACGGCGGGCACTGGTACCCGTCCGCGACGATCCTCGGCAACGGCGACGTGATCTCCTTCGGCGGGCTGAAGGAGGACTCCACGGGCAACGTGACGGCGGAGAAGTTCTCGGCGGCGCAGAACAAGTGGCTGCCGATGAACGAGGTCAACCAGACCTGGTCGTACTGGGGCCTGTACCCGTCGATGATCCTGATGCAGGACGGGCGGCTCTTCTACTCGGGCAGCCACACCTTCGGCAACGGCACCCAGGGCACCGGCGCCTCCGTCTACGACTACGCGGCCAACACCATCACGGACGTGCCGGGCCTGCGCAACAAGGACCAGCGCGACGAGTCGGCGAGCGTGCTGCTGCCCCCGGCGCAGGACCAGCGGGTCCTGACCATCGGCGGCGGCAACAACGAGACCAACCCGGCGGCGAACCGGATCACCGACATCATCGACCTGAAGCAGCCGAGCCCCGCCTACACGGCCGGCCCGGACATCCCGCTCGGCCTGGTCGACCAGGGCGCGGGCAAGCGCCCGCAGACCGGCGCCGAGGGCAAGATGTACGCGTCCGCCGTGCTGCTGCCGGACGGCAAGGTGCTGGAGACCGGCGGCGCCCTGCACGACCGGGCCGACCCGGTGTACGAGGCCTCGTTCTTCGACCCGGTGACCAACACCTACCAGCCGGGCCTGGCCACCGACCCGATCCCGCGGACGTACCACTCGGCGTCGTTCCTGATGCCGGACGGCCGCGTCATGTCGGTCGGGGACAACCCGGGCAACGGCACGTACAACCACAACGTGTCGATCTACACCCCGCCGTACCTCTTCAAGGGGGCGCGCCCGCAGATCACCTCGGTGATCGACAACCAGTGGGTGTACGGGGACACGCAGCGGATCACCGTCAACCGGGCGGTCGCCAAGGCGGAGCTGATCCGTCCGGCGGCGGTCACCCACTCCTCGGACCCGAACCAGCGGTTCGTGGACCTGCCGCTGACGGTGGTCAACGGCACCACCATCGACCTGAACGTCACCAGCAACCCGAACCTGGCGCCGCCCGGCTGGTACATGCTCTTCGCGGTCGACGCGAACGGCATCCCGTCGATCGCGCAGTGGGTGCACCTGGGCGGACCCTCCGCCCTGGCGGCCGCGGCCGAGCCCCCGACCGCGCACGAGCACACCTTCGCGAACGAGCTGGCCGCCCCGAAGAAGAACCCTGCGAAGCGGGACTCGGCCCCGGTGGCCCCGAGCGTGGCCGGCTGCGACCGGCACTACGGCACGGCCAACGTGTGCGTGCCCACGCGGTTCCCGGCGGAGGTGAAGGCGACGACGAAGGCCCGCTGCGACTGGCTGGCCGCCCACAAGTACCCCGCCCGCCTGAAGGTCAACGGCAGCGACCCGCTGCGCCTCGACCCGGACGGCGACGGCTACGCCTGCACGTAGGCGCCCGGTACGAGGCGGGGCCCCGACCGCTCGCGCGGCGGGGCCCCGCTCCGGTCAGTGGGTGTACGCGGCGATCGAGATGCCCACGTAGTGGGCGACGAAGGCGGCCAGGGTCAGGGAGTGGAAGACCTCGTGGAAGCCGAAGAAGCGCGGTGAGGGGTCCGGGCGCTTCATGCCGTAGATGACGCCGCCGACGCTGTAGAGCAGGCCGCCGACGATGATCAGGACCAGGACGGCGATGCCGCCGGAGCGCATGAAGTCGGGGAGGAAGAAGACCGCCGCCCAGCCCATGGCGATGTAGCAGGGGGTGTAGAGCCAGCGCGGGGCGCCGACCCAGAAGACGCGGAAGGCGATGCCGGCGGCGGCCGCGATCCACACCGCCCACAGCAGGGTCCGGCCGGTGGAGTCCGGCAGGAGCAGCACGGTCAGCGGGGTGTACGTGCCCGCGATGATCAGGAAGATGTTGGCGTGGTCGAGCCGCCGCAGGACGGCCTCGCCGCGCGGGCCCCACGTACCGCGGTGGTAGACGGCGCTGACGCCGAAGAGCAGGCACGCGGTGAGGATGTACACCCCGCACGCCACCCGGGCCGAGGTCGAGTCGGTGAAGGCCATCAGGACGAGGCCGGCGATCACCACGGCGGGGAACATGCCGGTGTGGAGCCAGCCGCGCATGAGCGGCTTGGCCTCCTGAGCGGCGGGTTCGACCACCGGAGCGGCCACGGCAGCGGCGTCAGAAGTCATGACGGCCATGCTACCTACGGTTGCGTAGGTTTCCGTTAGTGCGCTTTACGGAAGATTGACCGGAGTGGCGATGCTCACGTGAGAGGCCCTCTGGACATATGCGCACACGCACCGGATGATCAGATGAGTGCGGTCGACACCGGATGAGCGGAGCGCGAAGCGTCCGGGTCGCGGCCCCCACGGGGCAACACAAATCAAACCCCTCAACAAGGAGCGATCGTGGCGCGCGACATCGCGGCTGGCACCACTTCCGAAGTCCCCACCGAGCACCAGGAGCTCGTGTCCTGGGTCGGGGACATCGCTGCCCTGACCCAGCCGGACCGCATCGTCTGGTGCGACGGCTCCGAGGCCGAGTACGAGGCCCTCTGCGAGGAGCTCGTCTCCAAGGGCACCTTCAAGAAGCTGGACCCGGCCAAGCGCCCGAACTCGTACTACGCCGCCTCCGACCCCTCCGACGTCGCGCGCGTCGAGGACCGGACCTTCATCTGCTCCGAGAAGGAGGAGGACGCGGGCCCGACCAACCACTGGAAGGCCCCTTCCGAGATGAAGGAGCTGTTCGCGGGCAAGGGCGAAGAGGGCGGCATCTTCCGCGGCTCCATGAAGGGCCGCACGATGTACGTGGTCCCCTTCTGCATGGGCCCCCTCGGCTCCGAGCTCTCCGCGATCGGCGTCGAGATCACCGACTCCGCCTACGTCGCGGTCGCCATGCGCACCATGACCCGCATGGGCCAGGCCGTCCTCGACGAGCTCGGCACCGACGGGTTCTTCGTCAAGGCCGTCCACACCCTCGGCGCTCCGCTCGCCGAGGGCCAGGACGACGTGCCGTGGCCGTGCAACACCACCAAGTACATCTCGCACTTCCCCGAGACCCGCGAGATCTGGTCCTACGGTTCGGGCTACGGCGGCAACGCCCTGCTCGGCAAGAAGTGCTACGCCCTGCGCATCGCGTCCGTCATGGCCCGCGACGAGGGCTGGCTCGCCGAGCACATGCTGATCCTCAAGCTCACCCCGCCGCAGGGCGAGTCGAAGTACATCGCGGCCGCGTTCCCGAGCGCCTGCGGCAAGACGAACCTGGCCATGCTGGAGCCGACCATCCCCGGCTGGACCGTCGAGACCGTCGGTGACGACATCGCCTGGATGCGCTTCGGCGAGGACGGTCGCCTCTACGCGATCAACCCCGAGGCCGGCTTCTTCGGCGTCGCCCCCGGCACCGGCGAGCACACCAACGCCAACGCCATGAAGACCATGTACGCGAACACCGTCTTCACCAACGTGGCGCTCACCCCCGACGGCTCCGACGTCTGGTGGGAGGGCATGACCGAAGAGGCGCCCGCGCAGCTGATCGACTGGAAGGGCAACGCCTGGACCCCGGAGTCAGAGACCCCGGCGGCCCACCCGAACGCCCGCTTCGCCGTCCCCGCCTCGCAGTGCCCGACGATCGCCCCCGAGTGGGAGGACCCCAAGGGCGTCCCGATCTCCGCGATCCTCTTCGGTGGCCGCCGCGCCTCCGCCGTGCCGCTGGTCACCGAGTCCTTCGACTGGAACCACGGCGTCTTCATCGGCTCGAACATCGCCTCCGAGAAGACCGCCGCCGCCGAGGGCAAGGTCGGCGAGCTGCGCCGCGACCCCTTCGCCATGCTGCCGTTCTGCGGCTACAACATGGGCGACTACATGGGTCACTGGGTCGACGTGGCCAAGGACAAGGACCAGGCCAAGCTCCCGAAGATCTACTACGTGAACTGGTTCCGCAAGAACGACGCGGGCAAGTTCGTGTGGCCCGGCTTCGGCGAGAACAGCCGCGTCCTGAAGTGGATCGTCGAGCGCCTCGACGGCGCCGCGGAGGGTGTGGAGACCCCGATCGGCATCCTGCCGACCGTCGCCTCCCTGGACACCGACGGCCTGGACCTGCCCGCCGCCGACCTTGAGTTCCTGCTCACGGTCGACAAGGAGGTCTGGCGCGACGAGGCCTCCCTGGTCCCCGCCCACCTGAACACCTACGGCGACCACACGCCGAAGGAGCTGTGGGACCAGTACGAAGCGCTCGTCGAGCGCCTGGGCTGATCCGGCCCACCGGGCTGATCGAGCCCCCACCGAACCCCTGCGGCCGGCTGTCCCCGGCCACGGGCTGACGCGGGATTCCCCGACCTAGGATTCCCTGCGACCTTCCAAATAGGTCGTGTGCGTCTGCTGACGGCGGGCCTCCGTTTCACGGAGGTCCGCCGTCATGCGTTCCGCTTCCTCCCGCAGCAGCGTCAGCTGCCGCTCCAGGTGGCGCTCGGGCGACTCGCCGCCCGCCGTGAGCCGGGTCCACCAGCGGGTCCGGTTGTAGGTGTCCACGCACTCCGGCACGTCCGTGCGGATCGCCCGGGTCAGCGCGTGCACCGCCTCCGGGTCGGCGGCCAGGACCCAGGCCACCCAGCCCGGCTCCAGCATCGCCGCGTACAGCCCCAGCAGTCCGGTGAGCACCTCGGCGGGCTCCGACGGCAGGTCCACCTCGCCGACGTAGTCCTGCAGCCGCGCGAAGTCCTCCCGTACGAAGCCCAGTTGCTCGGCGGGCTCCGGCGGCACCGGCGGGGCCGGCACCTCCGGCGGGGCGACGAGCGCGCCCGCCCCGTACAGCCCGGCGATGACCACCGGCCAGTACGTGCCGGCCACCCCGGTGAGGGTCAGACCCACCCCGACGACCCCGCAGGCACTGCCGGCCAGGTTCTTCTTCGATTCGAGGTACCTGAGAGCTTTACTGGTAGCCACGGATCTCCTCGAAGGCTCCGTCCAGCGAACCGTTGCCGTCGGTGGCGTCGAAGAGCCGCCCGCCGGTCAGTTCGGTGATGTGGGCGAGTTCCTTGCGGTCGGAGTCGCCGAACAGCACCGCGAAGACCGGCGTGTGCTTCTGCGCGTCGGGCAGCCCCGCGTAGAAGGTGTCGAAGTGCTTGGCCCCGACGCCCGCGGTGTTCTCGCCGTCCGTCATCAGCACGATCGAGGTGAAGGCGTCCGCGTTGCCCTTGCCGAGCTGCTGGTACGCCGCCTCCAGGCTGCTGTAGATGGCCGTTCCCCCGTCCGGCTGCAGCGCCTTCACGTCGGCCCGGATCGCGTCCAGGGCGGGACCGGGGTTGCCCGGCTCGACCGCGTGCGTCCGGACCTTCTTCACCTTGTCGCCGAAGGGCAGCAGCGTCACTTCCTCACGGTCCCGGAACCGCTCTCCGGTGCCCGAACTCCCCGTCCCCGTCAGGTCGGTGAGCGCCGCCTTCAGCCGACCGATCCGGTCCTCCTCGGCCATCGACCCCGAGGTGTCCAGCACGTACACCGTGCGCGAGGGCCGGCGCAGCTCGTTCTCGTAGCTGGCCAGCAGCCCGTCCGCCACCGAGCGGGTGCCCGGGAAGGGCAGCTCCCGCCGCTTGTCCGGGTTCAGTCCGGCCGCCGGGGTCACCCCGGCCGCGACGGGCCGCCGGAAGGTCTTCTCGGTGATCGCCTTCTGCGCCTCGGCGCCGCGCAGGTACTCGGTCAGCACGCGCCCCGACTCGCGGGCCCCGGCCGGGGCCGAGGTCAGCAGGGTCAGCGGGTAGTGGGCCGTGACCACGCCGTCGAGCGGCCGGATCACCGTCAGGTCCGTCTTCGCGTCCCGGTTCATGGACAGCAGCACCGACTCGTAGTTCACCAGTGCGTCCACGTTCCCGCGCTGGCCGTACGCGGTCGCCAGCCAGCCCGAGGAGCCCGAGGTCAGCTTCTGCCCGGTGAAGAACTCCTTCAGCTTCGGCTGCGCCTTCGCCACGTCCGCGTCGGTCAGCGCCGCCTGTGCGCCCGAGAGCCCGGAGGCCACCGAAATCAGGGCGGAGAAGCCGGAGTTGGAGCGCACCGGGTCGGTCATTCCGTACGTCAGCTTCCCGCCGGCCACCGCCTCGTGGACCGCCGACCAGGTCACCGACTCGGGCTTCCAGCCCAGCCGGGCCAGCGCCTCGGGCTTCACGCCGAGGGCGACGGGCGAGGACATCACCGGGGTCTCGCTGGACAGCTTGCCGGCGGCCTCGGGGCGCAGCCGCAGGTAGTCGTTGGAGGAGAGCCAGACGGCGTCGTACTTGCCGTCCGCCTTGCCGGAGGCGATCTGCTCGACCGCGTCGAGGGTGCCCGACATGCTCAGCTCGACGCTGATCCCGGTGGCGGCCTTCGCCGCCTTCAGCACCTCGTCCATGTCGGACAGCTCGCTGGAGGCCAGCACGCGCAGCTTGCCCTCCTGGTAGGAGGTCTGCTCCGGCTTCGCGTGGTCGGGATCCTCGGTGCACGCGCTCGCCCCGAGCAGGGTGGCGGCGAGCGCCACCGCCGCGGCGAGCCGTCTGCGCATCACAGCGCCACGGATGCTCATGCCGTTCATCGGGCGTCGCCGCCTTCCAGGGCGCTCGCGGTGCGGGTGCGCGCCAGGTACGCGGAGGCGTGCTGGAGTTCGCCGGTGAGGGACTCCACGGTGGCGGCCATGTTCTCGGTGGCCTGCACCTTGAAGGTGTCGATGGTGTCGAGCGTCTTGTAGATCTGGGCGAAGGCCGTGCGCAGCGTCTCCGCGCCGACGGCCGGGTCGGCGGCGATCCGCTGGATCTCCCCGCTCTGCGAGGACAGCATCTCCGCGTTGCCGCGGATCAGGCCCTCGGTGGTGTCGCGCAGGGTGTTGATCTGCTGGAGCACCTCGCCCTGGGTGTTCAGTGCCTGCGCCAGCATCACGGCGATCCGCAGCGCGGACACCGTCGTGGTCGCGGCCCGGTCGACGCCCTTGATCAGCTCTTCGTTGTTGCGCCGGACCACGTCCATCGCCAGGTAGCCCTGCGCGCAGACGGCCAGCTGGGTCAGCAGGTCCTGGTGCTTCTGCCGTACGGGGAACAGCACGTCCACGCGCAGCGCGTCGGCCTGCTGCGGGTCGCTCTGGCCGGCGATCCGCTGTTCGACGGCCGCGTCCAGGGCCTCGGTGAGCACCGCGTACTCCTGGAGCTTGCCCATGGTCTCCCAGAGGCGGGCGCGCTCGGTGTGCAGGGCGGCGTTGTCGCGCCGCAGCTCGTCCTGGCCGCCGCGCAGCGCGCCGACGATCCGGTTGAGCGTGGTCTGCGAGGAGGCGTACTTGGCCACGTGGTCGCGGAACTTGTTGCCGCCGGGCAGCTTGGAGATGAGCTTGCGCACGCCCTTCGCCGAGCTCTCGCTCGGGTCCAGGTCCTCCACGGTGCGGCGCAGCTCGACGAGCGAACCCGCGACGCGGGCCTGGGCATCGCCGCCGTCGGCGGAGAGGGAGCGTACGGCCCGCTCCAGCATGCGGTTGGACTGCTGGGCGGCGCCGCGGATGTCGGCGGAGCCGAGGCCGGCGATCTCCCCGATGCGGTTCGCGAACTCGGGGGAGCGGCTGTCGATGCCGGCCAGCGAGCCGACGTACTCCCCGGCCCGGCGGGCCATCTCCTCGCGCACCCCGTCCTGGAGCGGCACCAGGCCGGAGGCCTGCTCCCGCTTGACGGGGGCCACGGGTTCGGGGGCGGTGAGGACGAGCGGAGCGTCCTCGGGCGGTGTCAGTGTCATGGTCTTCTGGTCCCCCTATCCCTTGGCGCGCGCGGCCAGCGCCATCAGGACCTTGACGGTCGGTGCGCTGACCTGGCGGATTCCGGTCAGTTCCGATTTGAGGTACGCGGTGTGCGGCGCGGTGGCGGTGGTGAACTCGGCCACGCCCTCCGTGGGCCGGAACCCGTGGCGGACCACGAGCGAGCGCAGCTTCGGGTCGGTGGCCAGCAGGGTGCCGAGCTCCTTGGCCTTGTCGCTGATCGGCACGAAGGTGTGGGGGGAGTTGACGGTGGTGTCGGGGTACAGGACCACCATGTCGCCCGGATCCTGCTTCTGCTGGAGCAGGCTGGCCACTTGGGCCTCGTAGGCGAGGATGAGCGGTTCGCCGCTGCCGCTGATGAAGGCGCGGAAGGGGCCGTCGGTGCTCTGCTCCAGGGCGCCCTGGACCGAGATCAGCTTCTTCATCAGGGGCGCGGTCCGGTCGATGCCGGCGTCGTCGGAGACGACGGTCAGGCCGTTGGCGACGTTCGAGGCGGTGGCGAGGAAGAGCGCGCCCGAGTTGGAGGTGGTGGGGTCGGTGGTCTTGACGAACACCGTGCCGGCCAGCTCGGGGTAGGCGCTGGTCCCGCCCTGGAGTTCCTGCCAGTTCTTGTCCTCGGCGGCGGCCTTCAGGAAGGGGCCGAGGAGGAGGGTGCCGGAGTTCTTGCCGTTCATCTTCGCGAGGCCGTGGTCGCCGAGGACCTTGGCCGCGTTGGCGCGGGCGATGACGACGAGCGGGGAGAAGAAGGGCTTGGCGTTCTGCGCGCCCTTCACTCCGGCCGCCGCCTCGATCTCCGTGGCCGGCTCACTGCTGCTGGGGAAGGCGAAGTCGAAGTCCTTGAGGGCGAGTTGATCCATCGCCCAGGAGCCCGAGGTTTCGGTCTTCACGGTGTAGCCCTTGTCCGCAAGGGCCTTGACGACGTCGGGGTCGCGGAAGAACTCGGACTTCTCCGAACCGATGACGCCACGCACGGTCTTCGTTGCCGTGCCCTCCGGCTTCTTTCCTCCGATGGCGATGACGGCTATCACGCCGCCGACCAGGAGGACCGCCAGGGCGATTCCTAGGATGCGTCTCACGGGTGCAGAGTGCTCGCGGAAACCCACATTCCGCGCGGAGTTGAGTGAACGAGAGGTGACGAGGCGGTCCCACTTCGAAATGCTGTGTGGGCCCGTGGGTGCTGGTGACCGGGGCGGGCTGCCGGGAGGATCGTGTCATGGGCGTGAGCGCGTTGAAGTGGCAGGGCTGGCTGGTCGCCCTGGTGTTCGTGGCGGGACTGCTGGTCTTCGCCCCGCTGGGGCTGTACGTGTGGGCGGGCGGGGCTCCCGCTGCGCGGTCTTCGGGGGCCGCGCGGGGTGATGTACGGATCACCGACTGCCGGATCGACCCGGCGAGCCGTCGCGTGGTCGCCTCCGTCGAGGCGGTCAACGGCTTCCCGGAGGCGGGGGCGTACGTCGTCACCGTGGAGTTCCGTGAGCCGCCGGGCCCGGCCGCGGCCACGGCCCGGGGCCCCCAGGTGCTGGTGAGGATCCCGGGTGTCCGCCCGGCGGCGACGGAGCACGCCGAGGCGGTCGGCCCGGTCTGGCCCCCGGCCACGATCCCCTGGTGCGGCATCGCCGCAGCCGCCTTCGCCCCGGACCCGCCCTCCGCCCGTTCCCTGGGACTCCGCCCCAGACCCCACGCCTCAAACGCCGGCGAGGCTGGATCCTTCAGCCCGTCCGGCGTGTGAGGCCCGGGTCCGGGCAGCGCCCGGGGCCACACCCAGCCCCGCCGGCGTGTGAGGCGCGGCGTCTGGGGCGGAGCCCCAGGGGGTCCGGGCGCAGCCCGGTACCCCTTCCCCGGCGGCGCCCGGTGCCCTCTCCAGCCCGCCGGCGTGTGAGGCGCGGGCCCGGGCGCAGCCCGGGGGCACACCCAGCCTCGCCGGCGTTTGAGGCGCGGGTCCGGGCAGCGCCCGGGGAACGGTGGAAGGGCGGGTAGGGGACCTCGCCCCGCAGGGCCGATCCCGCTGCGCAGGGGCGGCACGGCCGCCGGGCCTGCAGAGCCAGTCCGGCTCCCAAGGGCGGCGCGGCCGCAGGCCCGTACGGGCGGGGTGGTCTGCCGGCCACGGCCGGAGAGGGGTGCACGTTCAAGCCCCGCAGGGCATGGCGCCCGGTCCGGAGCCTCCGCGGCCCCGGACCGGGGCCGTCAGTGGGCGCCGACGAGGTCGAGCGCGGCGGCGTGCGCGTCCATGCGCTCGGCGGCGAGGATCGCGACCGTGGTGTCGGCGCGGGACGCGGCGACGAGCAGGGCGCGGGCGGCGAGGTCGTGGGCGCGCTGGTGCAGCGGGGCGACGGCCTCGGCGCCGGGCTCCCGGCCGGGCCGCTGGGGCGCGCGGGCGGGCTGGGACCCGCGCAGGCGGGTCACCTGGGTGGCGAGGACGGCGGCGGCCTCGTCGAGGCCGAGCTCATCGGTCACGGTGAGCAGTGCCGCGAGGTGCCCGGCGAGCTGGATGTCGAGGGCTTCGGCGCGGCTGCTGCGGGGGTAGTCGCTGCGGTGGGCGCCTATGCGGGGGTCGACCGCCTTGGTGCGAATCGGCTCGTACATGGGGTGCCTCCTGCGTGGTCAGAGGGCCATCCTACATTGGATCGGTTCTAAAGTTGAGCTGAATCTCGCCGCGGCGTGTGTCGGCATCCTGATTCCGTGCGTCGGCTTAAATGCGTCTTGTGAGGGCCGAGGACCGGCCATCACTCTTCTCCTTTCGGTACCCGCACGGGAAACCCTTGCGGACCGACGTTCGTGAAGTTCGGGGTGGGCAGCAATGGCTGGGGTCAGAGACGTGCCGGACATATCTGGCAGATCCGCGGTAGAGGCAGTGGTGCGGAGCGATGCGGCGCTCCTGGAGGACGACCTGGCGGTCTTCCTGGCCTCCCTGACGGGGGCGGGGACGCCGACGGGGACGCGGACGGAGGTGGGTGCGGAGTCGGGGGAGTCCGCACCCACCTCCGTGTACGAGGCGGTGCTGGGGCGTTCCCTGTACGCGCCGGTCGCCGACGCCGTCGGCTCGAAGGTGGGCCAGCAGGCCTTGGCGCCCACCGCGGCAGCGCCCGCGGGCCGGGCCCCGCTGCGCCCCTCGATGGTGTTCTGGGCCTACCGCAACTACCGGGGCTTCCCCGGCAGCGCCGGTGAGGAGGCCTCCGCGGCGGACTTGGCCGCGGTCCGCCGGGCGGCGGTGGCGGTGCGCGTGCTGCTGAAGGCCGCGGTGGCCCTCGACGACATCCAGGACGGCAGCGGCATCCGCTACGGCGAGCCCGCCCTTCACGTCACCCACGGGATCCCGCTCGCCCTCAACACGGGCTCCCTGCTGATCACCGCGGCCCTGGAGCACGCGGCCGAGCCGGCCGTCGTACGGAGCCTGCTGCAGTCGGTCGGCCGGGGCCTCACAGGCCAGGCCGTGGACGTCTCCACGCGCACCGCGCTCACGCGCGCCGAACTGGTGGCCGCGCCCCGTGCCGAGCGGGTGGCCTTCTGGGAGTCGATGGCCGCGCTCAAGACGGGCACGCTGTTCTGGATGCCGCTGGACGCGGCGGTGGCGGCCCTGGGCGTGGTGGAGGACGAGCGGCGGGTCCTGGACGGGGCGATGCGCGACCTCGGACTGGCCAGCCAGCTGTTCAACGATCTGACCGACTTCGTGCCCGAGTTCGCGGGCCGGGGCGCCCACGAGGACTTCGGCCAGTTGAGCAACCGGGTCTTCCTCGAACTGCTCGACTCCGCGCCCGCCGGGCAGCACGCCCCGGGCGAGCTCGTCGGAGCGCGGCTGAAGGAGTTCGTGCTCGGCCACCCGGACCTTCGGGCCACGCTGCTGCGCCTCGCGGCCGAGGCCGTGGAGCTGAAGCGCGCGGCGATGGAGGCGGTGCGCGGGGTGTGCCGTTCCGAGCAGAGCGCCCGGTACTTCGACGTGACGATCGAGCGCAAGGGACACCTCATCGACCGGCTGCACACGACGCTCCTGAAGGGCGAAGGTGAAGGCGCATGAGTTCCGCGGACTGCCACACGCTGGTCGAGCGCATCCGGGCGGGCACCCGTACCTGGCACGCGGACCTGGAGGGCACGGCCTTCTCGACAGCGATGCTTGCGGGGACGCTTCCGCTCGACCGGTACGTCGACCAGCTCGCCGCCTACCGCGTGGTCCTGAAGGCGCTGGAGGAGGAACTCTCCCGCGCCACGGGCCCGTGCGTGGCCTCGGTGTGGTCGGCGGACCTGGTCAAGCTCCCCCTCATAGACCGCGACCTGATGTACTTCGCCGAGGACGGGGTGTTCCCGGCGTCCGTCGCGGCGGCGCCGGCGGCCGCCTTCGCGCACGAGATCCGTGCCGCCGCGGCCTCGGAGCCCCGGGCGCTGCTCGGGTTCCTCTACGTACTGGAGGGCTCCACGATGGGCGGCATGATCCTGCGCCGCTACGTCACCGAGGCCTACCGGCTGCGCGACACGGACGGCGTGGCCTACTACGCCAGCGGCGACCGCGAGCGCTGGGCCCGCTTCACGGCGCGCATGAACGAGGCGCTCCCCGGGCCGGGCGGGCAGGACGAGGTGATCGCCGCCGTCGGGCGCGCCTACCACCACATCGCCGCGATCACCGGGGCGCTGTCCGCCGGGCTCGTCGCAGTCCCGTAGAACGGCGCGGCCCCCGTGCGCGGCCCGTGTCCACGGGTCCGTACACGGGGGCCGTCCACACGTGCGGGACGCCGGACGGGGAGCTACGGCTGGCCGTACCCGTCGAGGAAGTTGCCGATCCGGGTGACGGCGTCGGCGAGGTCCTTCGCGTTCGGCAGGGTCACGATCCGGAAGTGATCGGGCTCGGGCCAGTTGAAGCCCGTACCGTGCACGACCATGATCTTTTCCTCGCGCAGCAGGTCGAGGACCATCTGCCGGTCGTCCTTGATCTTGTAGACGGACGGGTCCAGCTTCGGGAACAGGTACAGCGCGCCCTTGGGCTTCACGCAGGTGATGCCGGGGATCTGCGTCAGCAGGTCGTACGCCGTGTCGCGCTGCTCCAGGATCCGCCCGCCGGGCAGCACCAGGTCCTCGATCGACTGCCGGCCGCCGAGCGCGGTGGCGATCGCGTGCTGGGAGGGCATGTTGGCGCAGAGCCGCATGTTCGCCAGGATCGTCAGGCCCTCGATGTACGACGAGGCGTGCTTCTTGGGACCGCACACCGCCATCCAGCCGGACCGGTAGCCGGCGACGCGGTAGTTCTTGGAGAGCCCGTTGAAGGTGAGCGTCAGCAGGTCGGGCGCGATGGCGGCGGTGTTCGTGTGCGTGACGCCGTCGTAGAGGATGCGGTCGTAGATCTCGTCCGAGCAGACGATCAGGTTGTGGCGGCGCGCGATGTCCGTGAGCCCGCGCAGCATCTCGTCGTCGTAGACGGCGCCGGTCGGGTTGTTCGGGTTGATGATCACGATCGCGCGGGTGCGGTCGGTGACCTTGCGCTCGATGTCGGCGAGGTCCGGCATCCAGTCGGACTGCTCGTCGCAGCGGTAGTGCACGGCGGTGCCGCCGGCCAGGCTGACGGAGGCGGTCCACAGCGGGTAGTCCGGCGCCGGGACGAGCACCTCGTCGCCGTCGTCGAGCAGCGCCTGCATGGACATCTGGATCAGCTCGGAGACCCCGTTGCCGATGTAGATGTCCTCGACGTCCAGCGCGATGCCCTTGGTCTGGTAGTGCTGCATGACCGCGCGGCGCGCGGAGAGCAGCCCCTTCGCATCCCCGTACCCGTGGGCGTTGCCCAGGTTGCGGAGCATGTCCTCAAGGATCTCCGGCGGGCACTCGAAGCCGAAGGCCGCGGGGTTGCCGGTGTTGAGCTTGAGGATGCGATGACCTGCTGCTTCGAGCCGCATCGCCTCTTCGAGGACGGGGCCGCGGATCTCGTAGCAGACATTGGCGAGTTTCGTTGACTGGATCACCTGCATGACGGGAGCTTACGGGGCCGGATGCGGGTGCGCTCCGCTATTTGACCCGGCGCCGAGGGCTGGGCAGTCGACCGATATGTCCCCTTTCGTGCGAAGGCTGGGTGTGAGCGCCACGCACCCTTGGAAACCGGGGCCGACGCCCCGCTCCGACCTACGGAATGAGTGGGGTCAGGGGTGGGACCCGCCGCGGTGTTGCGCTCGTCACCCTGGCGCATTCCAGCCCGAACGTGAAAGGGGCGGGGCGCCACCGGTCGGTCGGTGGTGCCCCGCCCCCGCTTTCGGGGCGGATCTCAGACGGCCGGGGCCTTCGGGTCCGTCGTATTCGTCGTATTCGTCGGATCCACGGGATCCGCTCCGGAGCGGATCCGGCGGACCAGGCCCCGGGCGTCCAGGTGTTGGAGGTCCCGGTGGATGGTCATCCGGCTGACGCCCAGTTCCCGTACGAGGTCCGAGACCCGTACGCGGCCCTTGGTCCGTACCGTGCCGGCGATCAGCTCGCGCCGCTCCTCGCAAGGCATTCCCCGTCCGGGGGTGCGCTGCGCCGAGGGCACGGTTACTTCGCCTCGGCCTTGAGGATTTCGGCGAGCTCCTCGTCGGACTCGCGGCCGGGGGTCGGGAGGTTCCACTTGGTGATGGCGAAGCGGAAGACGAAGTAGTAGAGCGCCGCGAAGCAGAGGCCGATGCCGGCCAGGCCCCACGGGTTGGTCGCGATGCCGAGGTTGAGGAAGAAGTCGATCGCGCCGGCCGAGAAGCCGAAGCCGTCCTTCATTCCGAGTGCCCAGGTCAGGGCCAGGGAGACACCGGTCAGGAGCGCGTGGATCGCGTACAGCACCGGGGCGATGAACATGAAGGTGAACTCGATCGGCTCGGTGATGCCCGTGACGAAGGCGGTGAGCGCGAGGGAGAACATCATGCCGCCGACGACCTTGCGGCGCTCGGGGCGGGCGCAGTGGACGATCGCGAGGCAGGCGGCCGGGAGGGCGAACATCATGATCGGGAAGAAGCCGGTCATGAACTGTCCGGCGGTCGGGTCGCCGGCGAGGAAGCGGGCGATGTCGCCGTGGGCGCCGTTGTACTCGCCGGCCTGGTACCACGGGAAGGAGTTGACCAGGTGGTGCATGCCGACGGGGATCAGCGCACGGTTGACGACACCGAAGATGCCCGCGCCGACGGAACCGGAGTTGACCAGCCACTCGCCGAGACCGTGGATGCCCTTGCCGAGCACCGGCCAGATGAGACCGAAGACGATGCCGATGACCAGGCCCGCGAAGGAGGACAGGATCGGGACGAGGCGGCGGCCGCCGAAGAAGCCCGCCCAGTCCGGCAGCTTGGTCCGGTAGAACTTCTGGTAGAGCAGCGCGGTGACGATGCCCATCACGACGCCGCCGAGGACGCCGGCATTGACGGGGGCGTCGATCATGGCGAACTTGTGGTCGACGACCGCCTCGATCTGCGGCACGTTGCCGTCGCTGAACTTGCCGAGCACGCTGGCGAAGACCACGTAACCGGCGACGGCCGCGAGGCCGGTGGAACCGTCGGACTTCTTCGCGAAGCCCACCGCGATACCGACGGCGAACAGCAGCGCCAGGTTGCCGAAGACGGCGTTGCCGCCGGCGGCCATGTACTTGGCTATCTCGTTGACCCAGCCCGGCAGCGACTCGCTGCCCAGCATGTCGGCGTTGCCGAAGCGCATCAGCAGCGCGGCGGCCGGCAGCACGGCGATCGGCAGCATGAGGCTGCGGCCGAGGCGCTGCATGACCGCCATGACGGCGGAGTTCTTCTTGGCAGACGGGGCCGTCTGCTCGGCTGTACTCACGGTGCTTCCTCCAGCGGAAACGGGGTGTGTTGCCAAGGCAGGCAGCGCTTGTGTGGGCTGGGCAACAGCTAAGGAAAATGCGCCATTTGCAGCGCGATGTTCCAGTTGTAACACGGTTAAATCCGCATAAACCCACGGTCGGACAGACTGTGGACCTACGACCCGAAGGCTGAGGCCCCAAGACCCCCGAGACCCGTGCCTTCCGGCGATGTCAGCGGGTCCGCGTACCTTTGGCGCGCGTGGCGGCCCACGCCGCGGAACTGGGCGCCTCCGTCCACAGGCCCCAGCCGACCGGGGGCTTCCCTCCCGGCCGGGGTTTGTCTTTTCAGCCGTCCGGCGTTTGAGGACCGGGGTCTGGGGCGGAGCCCCAGGGGGTCCGGGCGCAGCCCGGTACCCCCCTCCAGCCCGTCCGGCGTTTGAGGACCGGGTCAGGGCAGCGCCCTGGGAACGGCGGAAGGGCGGGTAGGGGAATCCGCCCCGCAGGGCACCCGCCTACCCACCCACCCACCCGCGGCAGCGTCACCGCAGGGCGGCTACCGGGGCGACCGCGGCCCCGTCCGCACGGGATGCGCCAGCGCCCGCACCCGGGCCGAACCCCTTGACGATCAGCCACCCCGCCAGCGCCAGCTCCCAGGCGAACACGGGGAGGGCCGCCACCGCCCCCACCGGCGAGAGCTGGTCGTAGGCGCCGAACGTCACGGCGACGGCCGACGCGCAGATCAGCGGTCCGCCGACCAGCCCGAGCACGGCGACGAACCGCGGTACGAGCCGTGCGCGGTACGCCAGGTACGCGAGCAGGACGGTGTTCAGCCCGAGGGCGATGTTGGGCCCGAGCAGGAACGTCCACTCGTGCACGGCCACCAGCGCGGCATCCGCGCCGCCGGCCACCCCCGCCTCCACGCCCCGCCGCAGTGTGACGAGCGCCAGGACCGAGACGATCCCGACGGCGATGACGGCCGCCTCCAGCAGCCGCCCGAAGGCGTACCCGAGCGCGAGCCCCTCACCGTGGCGCCGCAGGACGGGGAAGAGCGCCGCCCCGGTACCGGCCACCGCCACCACGAGCACCACCTCGCAGAGCGCCCCGAGCAGTGCCTGCGTGTCGGCGCCCTGCGCGAGCCGGCCGTCCGCGGCGCCCAGCAGGGGGCGGTACAGCACCGCCCCGGCTATCGCGGAGACCTCGGTCAGCAGGAACAGCAACCCGGCGGCCACTGCGGTTCTCCGGTCCGGACTCATCTTCTCGGCACCCCTCGCTCGATCGGAGGTGTACGCCGTACACCTTGAGGTGACCATAGGTGTACGGCGTACACTCGTCAAGGAGGGGTGCCGCAGAGCAGAGGGAAGGGGCCGCACCGGAATGACCCGGCAGGAAGCCACGGACAAGAGCGCGGACAAGAGCGCTGACAAGAGCGCGGGCAAGAGCGCGGGCAAGAGCACGCACACACAGCGGATCCCGCTGAACCGGGACCGCGTCCTGCGCGCCGCCGTCGCGCTCGCCGACGCCACCGGCATCGACGCGCTCAGCATGCGCAGGCTCGCCCAGGAGCTGGGCGTCGTACCGATGGCCCTCTACAAGCACGTGGCCAACAAGGAGGAGCTGCTCGACGGCATGACCGACGCCGTCGTCGGCGAGATCGACCCGCCGGCCGCCGGCCCCGACTGGCGGCCCGTGGTCCGCGCGCGGATCCTCTCGGCCCGGCAGGCATTGCTCCGCCACCCCTGGGCGGCCCGGGTCATCGAGTCGCGGCCCGGCCCCACCCCGGCCGTGCTGGCGTACCTGGACTCGATGGCCGGGTGCTTCCGCGGCGGCGGCCTCTCCGCCGACCTCACGCACCACGTCATGCACGCGATGGGCAGCCGCCTGCTCGGCTTCAGCCAGGAACTGTTCGACACCTCGGGCCCCTCAGGCCCCTCGGCCCCCCAGGGCCCGCCCGACCCCGCACTGGCGGCGCACTACCCGCACATCGCGGAGCTGGCCGCGACGGCCGCGCACGACGACGGCACCACGGTCAGCGGCGGTGGCGGTGGCGGCTGCGACGACCAGTTCGAGTTCGAATTCGCCCTGGACCTCCTCCTGGACGGCTTCGAAACCCTCCGCCGCCAGGGCTGGACCAGCACGCGCGCGCGATGACGACGGGCGCGTGCCTCGGGGCGGGCCGGGGAGCCCGGTCCGCCCCGCCCCGGTCGGGGCCCGCCTACGGGAGGTAGCGCTCGAGCGCCCTCGCGCCCTCCTTCTCGATCAGCTTGCGGGCCTTCTCGACCCGCTCCGGAGTCACGTCCTGGCCGCGCGCCATGACGAGGTCCTCGGGGTCGAACGGGTGCTCCGACCCGGTGTAGAGGTGGGCGGGGCGCTGGGGCTGCTGGTCCGATTCACTGTCCATCGCTACCTCCTGCTGTGTCCCCCTGGCCCCCATCCTCCGGCCGCGCCCCCAAGAACGCACCTCGGCGCCGCCCCCCGCCCTCCCCGGCGGTCAGACCGCCAGCGCGAGCACCGCCGTCAGGGCGACGACGGCGCCGCAGATGCTCAGGTTGGCGGTCCTGTGCTCCCAGAACACGGCCACGAACTCGCGGATCGTCGCGCTCGGCCAGAAGTACTTCGCCGTCGGAGAGCCGAGCACCTGCCCGTTGACCCCGGCCTTGCGGGCCATCATCGCGGCGCGGAAGGCGTGGAAGTTGTTGGTGACCACCACGCAGCGGTAGGAGGGGACCTCCGCCTCCATGACGGTCCGGCTGAACTGGAGGTTCTCCTCCGTCGTACGGGAGCGGTCCTCCAGCCGCAGGTGCTCGCGCGGCACGCCGCCCTCCGCCACCAGCCAGTCCGCCATCGCCCGCGCCTCGGCGACCTTCTCGTCCGCCCCCTTGCCGCCCGAGGTCAGCAGCAGCGGCGCCCGTCCGCCCCGCGCGATCTGGGCGTCGTGGATCGCCTGTCCCTTGCGCAGCCGCGAGGCCAGCAGGGGCGGGACCCGGTCGCCGCCGATCAGGCCGGAGCCGAGCATCACCACGTAGTCCACGTCCCCGCGCACCTTGATCCGCCCGTAGAGGTAGGCGTAGGCGAGGAAGCACAGGAAGAGGAAGGAGACGTACGCGACGAGGAGGACCACCCCGACCATGACGGCGTCCAGGGCGGGCGGTCCGGTGTTGGCCGTCACGAAGACGAAGGCGATGAGGAGGAAGATCGCCACGCCCGCCGCGAAGGACAGCAGGTTGCCCGGCCGCCGGCCCTCCTTGCGCACCATCGTCAGCCCGTTGCCGATCAGGAAGACGCCCAGTGCGACCGTGCCGACGGCGGGCACCAGGAACACCAGCAGGACCACGGCCTGGGCCAGTCCGGCCGGCAGGCGCGTGACCTGCGACAGCAGCCCGATCGAGGCGAAGATGAAGGTGAGGCCCAGGTAGACCGCGTTGCGGAAGCGCCTGCGGTCCTCCCGCACGCTCACGCCGAAGAGGAAGAGGAAGAGGGCGGCGGGTACGAAGGAGACGCCAAAGCCGTACATGTCGCTCATCGTATGTGTGGACCACGGCCCATCAGAGGCCGCCGTGCGGCGTGCGACGGACGGCCCGTCCGGCGAGGACGTCCGTCCTGCGCCCGTCCCGGACGGTGAAACGCCCGTCGATCAGGACGTACGGGATCCCGGCCGGCAGCGCGCGCGGGTGCTCGTACGTCGAGCCGGCCGCGACCGTCATCGGATCGAAGAGGACGAGGTCGGCCCGGTGCCCGACGCGCACCAGCCCCCGGTCCGCCAGCCGCAGCCGCGCGGCGGGGCGGCCGGAGAGGTGGGCGACGCACTCCTCCAGGGAGAGGACGCCCAGCTCGCGCACGTAGTGCCCGAGATAGTGCGGGAAGGTGCCGTAGGCCCGCGGATGCGGTTTCGCGCCCTGCAGGATGCCGTCCGAGCCGCCCGTGTGCACCGGGTGGCGCATGATCGCCCGTACGTTCTCCTCGTGCCCGACGTGCTGCAGGATGCTCGGGCCGAGCCGGTCGCCCAGGAGGAGCGCCCGGGCCGTCTCCCAGTCGGGGACCCGCGCGGCGACGTACGCCCCGTAGGCCGGATCCGTGGTCCCCGCGATCTCGATCGTCGACCAGTCGACCGGGACCCCGTGGCAGCCGTCGGCGCCCTCCACCTCCAGCGCGTACCGGATCCGCTCGGCCTCGGCGTCGTCGGCGAGGCGTGCCAGGACCGCATCGGGTCCGCCCTCGTTCGCCCAACTGGGCAGCAGGGCGACCAGGGTGGTGCAGCCGGGGGTGTACGGATAGCTGTCGAGGGTGATGTCGGCTCCGCCGGCCAGCGCCCCGTCGAGCAGGGCGAGCAGCTCGCCCGCCCGGCCCTCGTTCTCCCCGAAGTTCATGGTGGCGTGCGCCAGGTGCAGGGCGCAGCCGGCCTCGCGGGTCAGCTCGACCATCTCGGCGTAGGCGGCCAGGGCGCCGCGGCCGTACGAGCGGTGGTGCGGGCAGTAGTAGCCGCCGTACCGGGCCACCACCCGGCACAGCTCGGTCAGTTCGGCGCCGGACGCGTACATGCCCGGGGTGTAGGTGAGCCCGGAGGACATCCCTACGGCACCCTGCGCGAGCCCCTCGGCGACCACGGCCCGCATCCGGTCGAGCTCGGCGGGGGTGGCGGGGCGGTCGTCCCAGCCGACGGCGTGGGCGCGGACGGTGCCCTGGGGGACCAGGTAGGCGGCGTTGACGGCGATGCCCTGACCGCCGTGGGCCCGGTCCAGCCGGTCCAGGTACCCGCCGACCGTGCGCCAGTCGAAGTCGATGTCCTCGCCCGTGCCGTTCCAGCCGGCGATCGCGGTCCGCACCTCGGCCAGCGTGCGGTCGTCGACGGGGGCGTAGGACAGGCCGTCCTGGCCGAGGACTTCGAGGGTCACGCCCTGGGCGGCCTTCGCGGAGTGGTCCGCATCGCGCAGCAGGGCCAGGTCGCTGTGGGCGTGCATGTCGATGAAACCGGGGGCCAGGGCGAGGCCGCGGGCGTCGAGCGTGCGGCGCCCGCCGCCCGCGATCCGGCCGCCCACTTCGGCGATGCGGCCCTCGTGGATCCCGACGTCGGCGGTGTAGGAGGGCCCGCCCGTGCCGTCGACGACGCGGGCCCCGCGGATGACCAGGTCCATGGGCTTAGAAGAACGTCCGGACGTATTCGGTGACCGTGCCGTCGGCCTCCACCACCGGGATCAGCGGCCACTTCTCGAAGATCGTGCACGGGTGGGACATCCCCAGCGCCACCCAGTCGCCGACCTGCACGTCCTCGGCGGAGTCGGTTTCCAGCCAGGCGTGCTGGTCGGAGAGCTTGAGGACGCGGACCCCGGTCGCCGGGCGCTCGGCGCCGGTGAGGGGGTCGCGGACCAGCTCCACCTCGGGCAGCCCCAGGTCGTAGGCGATGTCCCGCTTGCCGGCGTTGAGATACGCCTGGGTGGGGGAGGGCCGCGAGACCACCTGCGCCCAGAGCCGGAAGGCGGGGCGCAGACCGCCCTCCTCGGGGACCCGGTTGAAGGGAGTCAGGCGGGTGTACCAGCCGTGGTCGTGGGAGACGTACGCACCGGAGCGCAGCAGTTTCAGGACCGGCCGCGAGAGCTCCGGCAGCTCGGCGAACACGTCGGCGACGGCGTCGAACCAGGCGGAACCGCCCGCGCTGACGACGATCTCGTCGAGCCCCTCGAACCGCCCCGCCTTGTCGAACTCGACGGCCAGCCCGGTGAGTCGGCGCAGGTAGGCGTGCACGGAGTCAGGCTCGGCCCCGGGCACCTCCGCCTCGTACCCGGCGATGCCGACCAGACGCAGGGTGTCCGTGCCCGCCACCGCGTCGGCGACGGCCCGGCAGTCCTCGTCCGTACGGGCCCCCGTGCGGGCGCCTTCGCCGGCGCCGAGCTCGACGACCACGTCGATGCGCTGCGGCTGCCCCGCCAGGGCCCGGTCCATGAGCTGGACCCCGCGCACGGAGTCCACGTAGCAGACGAAGCGGAAGGCGGGGTCCGCGGCGAGCTCGGCGGCCACCCAGCGCAGGGCCGCGGCGTCGACGAGCTCGTTGGCGAGGAAGATCCGCTGGATCCCGAACGCCCGGTAGACGCGGGCCTGGTGGGGGACGGCGGCGGTGATGCCCCAGGCGCCGTGGTCGAGCTGACGCCGGAACAGCTGCGGGGCCATGCAGGTCTTGCCGTGCGGGGCGAAGGCCAGGCCGTGGCGCTCGGCGTAGCCGCCGAGGGCGGCCAGGTTGTGGCTCAGCGCCTCCGCGTCGAGGGTGAGCACGGGCGTGGTGAACCCGCCGGTGTAGAGGCTCCGCCGCTGGGCGGTCAGCTCCCCGACGGTGAGGCCCGCCTGCCCGGCATCCGGGGGGAGTCCCTTGAACCGGTGGTCCACCGGCTCCTGGTCGAGGGCCTGGACGGGGTCGCTGGGCATGGTGTGTGCCTCCCGGGCGGTTGCGGTGGTTGCGTGCACTGCAACGATCGTTGCGCGTGCCGCTGCATGCTGTCTAACATTCCGGGTGACGCCGGGTCAACGGGCCCACATTCCAGCCTCGCCGGCGTTTGAGGCGCGGGGTCTGGGGCGGAGCCCCAGGGGCCTCGGGCGCAGCCCGGGTCCACGGGTCAGGGCAGAGCCCTGGGAACGGTGGAACTGGGGGTCCCCCCGGACGGAGTCTGGGGGATGGGTAGGGGACACGGCCCCGCGCAGCGGGCAACGGACCGTACGAAGGGACACGGCATGAGCCAGTCGGTGGAGCGGGCGCTGCGGATCCTGCCCGCCCTGGCCAAGGGCCCGGCCGGGCTCGGCGAGGTCGCCGAGGTGCTCGACGTGCACAAGAGCACGGCCCTGCGGCTGCTGCGGACCCTCCAGGAGCACGGCTTCGCGTACCGGCAGGCCGACGGGCGCTACCGGCTCGGCGCCTCCCTCTTCGCGCTGGCCGCCGAGTCCATCGAGAACCTCGACGTGCGCGAGATCGCGCACCCGCACCTGCTCGAACTGAACCGGACCACCGGCCACACCGTGCACCTCGCCCTCCACCAGGACGACGAGGTCGTCTACGTCGACAAGGTCGACAGCCGCTACGCGGTCCGGATGTACTCGCGCATCGGCCGGCCCGTCCCCCTCACCGTCGCCGCCGTGGCCAAACTGCTGATCGCCGACCTGCCGGAGGCGGAGCGCCGCGCCCTGGCCGCGCGCATCGAGTACCCGGCCTACACCTCCCGCTCCACCCCCGACGCCGCCGCGTACCTGCGCGAGCTGGACCTCGTACGCGTCCAGGGGTGGGCCACCGACATCGGCGGCCACGAGGAGTCCCTGAACTGCCTCGCCGCCCCCGTCCGCGGACCCGACGGCCGTGTGGTCGCCGCGATGTCCGTCTCCGCCCCCGGCGTGGTCCTCCCCGTCGCGGGGCTGCTCGAACTCCTCCCGCTCGTACGGCAGACCGCCGACGCCATCGGCCGCGAGTACTCAGGCTCTTCAACTGTTGGGTGACTTCCTTTTGCGTGCCTTTGTGTGATGGTCGGTCGTTAGGTCGATCGGATGTGGGGATGTGTCTGGTTCGGGGCCGTGGAGGGGTGGTGAGTATGGCGCGGTTGATGGCGACGGCGACGTGTACCGCCTTTGGTGGTGTGGTCGAGCGCAGTGGTGAGCGGGTCGGACAGCGGCTGCTGCACGAGCGGGTGTCCTTCCTGGCCGGGCTGTGCCAGGGCCTGACCGGGCAGTTGGTTGCCTCCCGGTGGGACGAGGCCTCGCTGGATGTGCTGGCCGCCGGAGTGGATGCGCGGGGTACGGAGTTGCCGTCCAAGGGCTGGATGGCGTTGCGTCGCCTGGGCTGGCCAAAGACCGTGGCCCCGGCGGCGGGGGTATATGTCTCGGACCGGGTGCGGCGATCGGCCGAGGAATACGCTGCGCGCACGCTGCGCCTGGCCTTGCACCGGCGTAGCGTCGTGGCGGCGGTCCTGGCGACCTGGCCTGGTGATCCTCATAGGCGCACCGAGGCGGAGTGGAAGGCGTTGCGCTCCGCGTTGCCTGCGGGGGTGAGTGGTGCGGAGATCCGTAACCGCACCCGCCAGGTACGGGAGTATCTCCGCGAACACGGGCTGCTGCCGGCCGGACTGTGCGAGCTGGAGGACCCGCCCGAGGTCGCGGCGCTGGTGTTGCTGGCGGCGATGGACTGCCAGCAGGTCACCCTGGTACGGGTGGACGGTACGACGGCCCGGTTGCGAGTCAAGCTCCCACTGTGCGCCACCCCGGCCTCGGGGCGTCAGTGGGCCTGGCATGTGATCGACATCCGGCTTCCGGGCACCGTCGAGGCCGACGCGGTCTTGCACACCCCCACGTTGCGTCCCACCCGCAGTGGCCGGATAGCCGTGGACCTGCCACACTCGCGGCCCGTCCCGGCCACGAAGGCGAGTGGGCACCGGGTAGCGCTGGGTTTCGACTGGGGCGTCAACACCCTCCTCACCGGTGTGGCCGGCCGTCTGTCCGGGCGGGGCGAGGTACAACGGGTGATCACCGACGGCCGCCCCCTGATTTTCGACGCCACCACGATCAGCGCGAAACTCCACCGGCTGCGCACCCACCGAGAGCACCTCGCCACCCGACGCGACCGCTACCAGCAGCTTGCGGACGGCCTCGGCTCCCCGCGCCCGGCCTGGGGCGAACTCCTGAAACGGGCAGCGGTGCTGGAGAGCGAACACCAGCGGGTGTGTGCCCGTATCCGTCACCTCAACGACGCCCTGGCGTGGTCGGCGGCCTGCTGGGCCGTCGACCAAGCGCTCGCGCTCGGCGCCACCGTCATCTACCTCGAAGACCTCACCACTTTGGAGGCGCGCGGCCACCGCAAAGGCAACGCCCGCCTGTCAGGGCAGGTGCGCGGCACCATCGCCGAAGCGATCAGGCATCTGGGCGCGAAGGCCCGGATCGCGGTCGTCACCGTCCCCGCTCGCGGCACCTCCGCCCAGTGCCCCGGCTGCCTGTGCGCACTCGCCCACCACCCGGCCCCTGACCGCCTGCGCGAGCGCGGCTGGAAGTGGGCGCACTGCGCCGGCTGCGGCCTGTCCATGGATCGTGACCACGCCGCCGCCCGCCGGATCGTCTCCCGCGGCCTGCTCGCGCAGGCCCACACCACAACCGAACGCGCCAGCGGGATCCGGACCATCCGCACCACCGTCGACGGCAAGGTGCGCGGTGTGCGCCGCCCGGAGAAGACCACCCGCCGCATGCGCCGAGAGCGCCGCGCGGACATCGCCCTGCCCCGGCCGCACGGGACCAAGACCATCCTCGGCAAGGGGCGTCCCACTCCCTGCGGGCCGACCGTTCCTCTAGGCCGAGGGGCCCGGCGCGCCGCCGAACAGGCTCCGGGCCTGAAGACTTCCCGCCGTATGCCCGATGTGCGTACGGTCCCCGCCACCACCCCCACGGGGTCGGTACAGCGTCCGGCGGGGCATGACAACCAGACAGCAGCCCCCAACAGGCCAGTGTCAGGTCATGGAGTACCCGCACCCGACCTGCCAGAAGGCCACCTTCCAGCCGGTCGAGTGCGGCTCTCACGCGGAACCTGTCGACGACGCACCAGCGCCGCCGAGCGGACCGGCTTCCACCACTTGCACGCCACCCAGGTCCACCATCTCCCCGCGAGGTTCGGACCCCGGACAGGTGACAGCAAACGGTCACGCCGCGCCCGAAAAGCCTGAAACCCTTAGGCACACACAGAGTTCCCGAGACGCTCGGGCCCCGTACAGGAAGACAGGCAGCCATGACCGACAAGATCGCGATCACCCCCGCCACCCACACGGACCCGCCCGCGAAGTTCTCGCACGGCGTCCGCAAGGGCAACATCCTCCAGGTCGCCGGCCAGGTCGGCTTCCTCCCGCACGTGGACGGGCAGGAGCCCACGCCGGCCGGCCCGACCCTGCGCGAGCAGACCCTCCAGACGCTGGAGAACGTCCGCTCCGTCCTGGAGGCGGGCGGCGCTTCCTGGGACGACGTGATGATGCTGCGCGTCTACCTCACCGACACCACGCACTTCGAAGAGATGAACGGGATCTACAACGCCTACTTCGAGGAGCAGAACCTGAAGGCGGCCCCCTCCGCGCGCACCACCGTGTACGTGGGCCTCCCCGGCGGCCTGCTGATCGAGATCGACGCCCTCGCGGTGCTGGACGCCTGAGTCCGGTCCGGGTCGGTCCGGGCCGGGCCTTACGTTCCACGGGAGTTGGCGGCCCGGGGCGGGCGTCTCACGATCTGTACATAACGGCGAGAACCTTCCACATTCTGTGTATCTTGAGCGCGCTTTATACACACAATGTGGGGGAACTCTCTTGCGCAAGCTCTCTGTCATAGCCGCGGCCGTCGCCACGGGCACCCTGGCCGTCCTCGCCGCCACCCCGGCCCAGGCCACCGAGACCGGGTACTCCCTGAAGATCCGCGGCGTCCAGTACGACGCCCCCGGCGCGGACTCCAACAGCTGCTCCACGGGCAACACCGCCGCGGAGTACCTGACGATCAAGAACTACTCCACCACGTCGACGGTCAACCTCAAGGGCTACGTCGTCAAGGACGCCACCGGCAACCGCTTCACCTTCGCCAACAACCACTACCTCCAGCCCGGCGACTTCGTGAAGCTGCGCGGTGGTTACGGCACCGAGTCGGACGCCAACAACGTCGCGTACCGCGGTAGTTGCAACTTCATCTGGAACAACGACCGCGACACGATCTACGTCTCCACCCCGTCCGGCAAGCTCGCGGACTCCCACGCGTACACCAAGAGCGGATCCGACGCCGACGGCAACGGGTACATCACCTTCCACGGCTGACGGGCACGGGCCGGCGGCGGGCCAACTCCCGCCGCCGGCCACGCGGTCCGGGACGGGCAAGCGATCGCGCATTGGGTACCCTCACGGGTGACTTCGGGGCGCCGGCGGGGGCCGGGGAACGCCGCCAGCAGGGATGGGTCCTCATGAGCAGCGCACCTTCGCCAGGCATCTTCCAACCGCTCAAGGCGGACGACCCGGAGATCGTGGGCGGTTACCGGCTCGCGGCGGTGCTCGGCGCCGGCGGCATGGGCAAGGTGTACCTCTCGTA
Organism: Streptomyces tatrensis; assembly: GCF_049310065.1. Lineage (NCBI taxonomy): Bacteria > Bacillati > Actinomycetota > Actinomycetes > Kitasatosporales > Streptomycetaceae > Streptomyces > Streptomyces tatrensis. Next base: position 6,017,814 of record NZ_JBMDLB010000011.1, read on the forward strand.
CACGCCCGGCGGCAGGCCCATCGCCATCAAGGTGATCCGGTCCGAGTTCAGCGAGGACCCCGAGTTCCGGCGGCGCTTCCAGCAGGAGGTGCGGTCCGCGGAGCGGGTCCAGGGGCTCTACACCGCTCCGGTCATCGACTCGGACACCGAGGGCTCCCAGCCCTGGCTGGCCACGGCCTACGTGCCGGGCCCCTCCCTCGCGCACGCCGTCGCCCACCACGGCGCACTGCCGCCGCGCAGCGTGCTGCTGCTGGCCGTCGGGGTCGCCGAGGCCCTGACCGTCATCCACGGCGCGGGCATCGTCCACCGCGACCTGAAGCCCGCCAACGTGCTCCTCGCCTCCGACGGCCCGCGCGTCATCGACTTCGGCATCGCCCGCGCCGCCGACTCCACCGCCCTGACCAGCACGGGCGTCAGCATCGGCACCCCGGCGTTCATGGCGCCCGAACAGGCCTCGACGGGCACGATCACCCCGGCCACCGACGTCTTCGCCCTCGGCCAGATCGCGGCCTTCGCGGCGATCGGGTCCTCCGTCTACGGGGACGGGCCCTCGCACGCGGTGCTCTACCGGATCGTGCACGAGGACCCCGACCTCAGCGGGCTGCCCGAGGAACTGCGGCCGCTGGTGACCCGTTGCCTCAGCCGCGACCCGGCCGGCCGCCCCGCGCTGAGCGAGGTCATCGCGCTGTGCAACGAAGCCGCGGGCACCGAGCCGCTGCGCCAGGGCGAGGACTGGCTGCCGCGCGCGGTCGCCGGTTCCATCACCGAGCGGGTGCAGCTGCTGCCCGCCCCGGCCCCCACCCCGCCGCCGAAGCCGGCCGCTCCGGCGCCGACGCCGACGGAGTTCTCCCCGCAGCCTCCGGCACCCCCCGCCGCAGCGATGCAGGCCGCACCGACGCAGACCGCTCCGGCGCAGCCCGGACGGCCGACGGTGCCGACCGGCTACGGGACACCGCAGCCGTACGCGCAGCCCCCGCAGCAGCAGCCCGCGTACGCGTACCCGCAGCCCCAGCCCCAGCCTCCGCGCCCGCAGCCTTCGTACGCGCAGCCTTCGTACCAGCAGCCCACGTACGCGCAGCCCGGGTGGGGGCAGCCCGGGTACCCGCCCGCGCCGACCCGCCCCAAGCGGACCGGGCTGATCGTCACCCTGTCCGTCGTGGGCGCCGTCATCGGGCTCGCCGTCCTCGGATCCCTGCTCCCGGACGACTCCAAGAAGAACGGTGCGGCCGGCTCACCCGGCAGCGGCAGCACGGCGGGCGCCAGTGCCTCCCCGGGCAAGGGCCAGAAGCCCGTCGACCCGAAGCCGGTCGAGTACAAGGGCATCGACATGCCCGAGAACCACCAGCTGATGCTCGCCGACAATCCGCCGCGCCCGGCCGAGGAGCCGAGCGGCGCGGGCGTGTCGTACGGGGACGGAGACCTCTACTACTACCGCGACAGCCTGTTCGGCGAGGAGCGGTTCGGTACCGCGAACGGGAAGCTGGTCCTGCTGAACAACGCGGAGAAGGGCTCCCTGGAGACCTGCCGCAGCGTGACCCGCTTCACCGAGAAGATGGGCCTCGACCAGCTCACGGACGGATCGCAGGTCTGCATCCTGAGCAACGCGGGGCACATCGCGGTGGCGACCTTCCGCGGCAAGTCGGGCGCGAAGGAGTCGAGCCGCTACATCACCCTCGACCTCACGATCTGGCGCAACGCGGAGGAAGCGAAGAAGGACTGACCGGGCCCGGCGCCCGGGCCCCGAGCGCCGGGCCCGGGGCTCAGTAGCGGCGAGGTGGCAGGAGGAGACTCACTGCCACGCCCGCGACGATCCAGGTCAGCAGCCCGGCGAGCGGCACCAGCACCACCGCGAGGTCCGTACGGGCGAGCAGCAGCGAGGCCGTCGTCAACCCGGCGGCGATGCCCGATGTGTTGGCCACGAACGCGGCTTCCTCCGCCCGCGTCACCGCCTCGAACAAGCGCGTCAGGCCCGTGGCGGTCCAGAAGGCCAGCGGTCCCATCACACAGAGGGCCAGGACCCCCACCCACCACGGGATTCCCGGAGCCCAGAGCAGCAGGATCGCCACCGCCATGCCCGCGAGCAAGGCGAGCCAGAAGCCCACCAGCGACAGGCCGAATTCGTCCTCGTCCGACTCGTCCGAGAGCGGCTGGTCGATCTGGAAGACGATGCCGACCACGACGCCCACGACGACCGACCACGTCGCGGACAGGACCTGGAACGCGAACAGCTGGCCCCCGACCGCCAGCGCGGGCGTCAGGAAGGACATCCAGGCGGCGCCCGTCGACAGCACGGTCGGCCCGGGCTTCACGGGATCCTGAGCGGCGGACGTCTCTCGGAGTCCGCCCGACGGCACCCATCCGGTGGGTGACGGCTCGGCCGGCCGCACAGCGGGTGGCCGCACGGCGGGCCGCGGGGCGGCAGGCGGCCGGGCGGCGGCCGGGCGGACAGCGGCGGTTTCCGTCGGGCGTGCGGCGAGGTTCAGCGGTGCCGCGGGCGGTCCCGGCTGCTTCCACAACTCGGTCGCGGGGTGGCCCTGTTGCTCAGTAGTTCCCCGGTCGCGGCCGCGCTCCGCGGGCGGTCCGCCGGGTCCTTGCTCAGGAGCCGCAGGACCAGCCGGTCGAGCTCGCCCGTGACGTCGGGGCGATGCGTCCGTACCGGTTCCGGCGTCCTGGTCGCGTGCTGGGCGAGCACGTCCCACCCCAGGCCCGTGAAGGGCGGCTCTCCGGTGAGCAGTTCGTACAGCACGCATCCCAGCGCGTAGAGGTCGGTGCGCGCGTCGTGCTCTCCCCGGGCCTGTTCCGGGGCCATGTACGCGAGCGTCCCGATCACCGCTCCGGTCGCCGTCAGCCCGCGCGTTCCGCTCTCCCGGGCGATCCCGAAGTCGCAGATCTTGATGCGGCCCTTCGCGGTCAGCAGGAGGTTGCCCGGCTTGATGTCCCGGTGGACGATCCCCGCCGTGTGCGCCGCCTGGAGTCCCTCACAGATCTGCACGCCCCACCGCACCACGTCCTCGACGGCCGCCGGACCGCGCGCCGCGTCCAGGGGGAGTCCGTCGACGAGCTCCATCACGAGGAAGACGACGGTCCGCCCGTCGACGTCACCTTCCCCGACGTCGTGCACGGCCACGACGTGCGGGTCGGACAGTCTGGCGGCCGCGCGCGCCTCCGACCGTAACCGCAGGGCGAGTTGGTCGTCCCCGGGCCGGGCGATGACCTTGACCGCGACGTCCCGTTCCAGCGAGAGGTCGCGGCCGCGCCACACCTCGCCCATGCCGCCCGCGCCTATCAGCTCGGCCAGCTCGTACCGGCCCGCCAACACCATGCCCTCCATCGGCACCCCCTTGGAGGGCACTGTAGCCAGGGGGCGGCTCCGGCACGCGGGCGTGGGAAGGCCGGGCGCCCCCCTGGCGGTGGGGCGCCCGGCCGCTCGGGTCACGGGATCACGGGATCACGTGGTCACGGGATCGCGTGGTCACCGGGTCACGGGCAGTACTGCGCCTGCTTGCCGATCGAGCGGTACATGCAGTCCGCGTTCTCCAGGAGCTGCAGCACCGCGTCCTTGTTGAGCGCCGTTTCGCGTTCGATGACCTCGTCCGGCGGGTAGAAGCCGCCGCCGCTCGAGCTGGCCGGGTACATCTCGAAGGTGTAGCCGAAGATCTTCTGGTCGCCCCACAGCCAGTCGTCGATCGTCCCGTCGGTGATGTACAGGTCGCTCGACTGCTCCGGCGTGTAGCCGTTGCTGGCCGCCATGCTGGTGCCGATCTTCTTGAACACGGCCAGGTCGTCGGCGGTCAGCCCCGGCGCCGTGTCGTTGTACGTCCACCCGTACGGCCACAGCACGAGCTCGCTGTACGTGTGGAAGTCGATGGCGGCCGTGATCTGCTGCTTGCCGCCGATCACGCGGCTGCGCACGAAGTCGGAGACCGCCTTCACCTCGGGCGTCGACTCGGCGGCCGGGCCCCGGTAGGTCTCGGAGCTCTTGCTGCTGCTGGAGCCACCGCAGCAGCCCCACTTGTAGTTCCAGTTGCGGTTCTCGTCCGTGCCGACGTACGAGGAGCCGGCGTTGGGCTGCCGGTTCTTGCGCCAGGAGCGGTACGAGCCGGTGGCGATGTCGTACTCGCCGCCGTCCGGGTTCAGGTCGGGGATGATCCAGATCTCGCGGTTGTTGACCATGTTGGTCACGCGCGAGTCCGTCCCGTACTTGGACCCGAACTCCTTGAGCAGGTAGAGGGCCATCTCCACGGTCAGGTGCTCGCGGGCGTGCTGGTGCGCGGTGAAGAGCACCTCGGGCTCGGCCTCGTCGGTCGCGACGTTGTCGCTGATCTTGATCGCGACGAGGTCCCGGCCCTGGTAGGACTTCCCGATGACCCGCTTGCTGATGATCGAGGGGTACTGGGCGACGCGCTGGTCGATCTCCGCGCTCGCCTCGGCGTAGTTGTGGTAGAGCGCGTCCTTCGACGGGAAGTCGTTGATCCCGGCGGCGATGTCGCGCCCGTCGGAGCGGTCCGGCGGTCCGGGCAGCGCGGTCAGCTCGTAGCCGAGTGCGCGCAGCTTCTTGGCCTGCATCGGGTCGGCGCTGACGACGACCGAGCGGGCGTCCACCTCGTCGATGGAGACGCCGGTACGGAGCAGGGCGGTGCGTTCCGTCGCCGTGGACGGGCCCTGGATCTCGTACTGGACGATCGACTCGTCCTGGGTGGCGGTCGAGGGGGTGGGCGGCGGGGCTGCCGTCGCACTCATGCCGTAGGCGGGTGCGCCGAGCGCGAGCGCGAGAAGGGCCGCCGTGATGGCGGCCCTTCGGCGGTGGTGGAGCCGCATGCGTTCTCCTGGGTGGGAGTGTGGGGGTAGCCGTGCGGACGCGCACAGCGTGCTCTCGTGGCATGTCCGGGTCAAGAACCCGAAACCGGCCAATCGGCCATCCCCACACACCTACCGGTTACGGCAGGCCGTGGACCTTCGGACCCACCGCGTTGGACCAAGCGCTACCCGCTTTGGCGTCCCAGTTGGTCGACCAGGTCATCGCGCCGCGCAGCCCCGGGTAGGTCTTCGACGGCTTGAAGTTCCCGCAGCTCGTGCCGCGGGTCAGGCAGTCCAGCGCGTTGTTCACGATGGTCGGCGAGACGTAGCCGCTGCCCGCGCCGCTGGGGGAGGCCGGGACCCCGATGCCCACCTGCGAGGGGTCGAGCCCGCCCTCCAACTGGATGCAGGCCAGCGCGGTGAGGAAGTCCACCGAGCCCTGGTGGTACACGTTGCCGTCGCAGCCGTTCATTGAGCCGCTGTTGTAGTACTGCATGTTCACGACGGTCAGGATGTCCTTCACCGCGAGCGCCGTCTTGAAGTAGCCGCCCTGCGTCGACTGCATGTCGATGGTCTGCGGGGCCATGGTGAGGACGAGCGAGGGCCCGGCCTTCGCCGCCAGCGCGCGCAGCGCCTGCGTCATGTAGGTCGGGTTCAGGCCGTTCTCGAGGTCGATGTCGATCCCGGTGAAGCCGTACTCCTGCATCAGCGCGTACGCGGAGTTCGCGAGGTTGGTCGCGGACGCCGAGTCGTTGACCGAGATGGTGCCCTTCTCGCCGCCGATGGAGAGGATGACGGACTTGCCGGCCGCCTTCTTCGCGGCGATGTCCGCCTTGAACTGGGGGACCGTGTAGCCGCCGAGGCCGGCCGAGTCGAGGTTGAAGGTGATGCCGCCGGGCGTGGCCGTGGCATCGGCGAAGGAGACGGCGATGATGTCGTACTGCGCCGAGACGTCGGAGATCTTCTGGACGGTCGCGCCGTTGTTGAAGTTCTGCCAGTAGCCCGTCAGCGCGTGCTTGGGCACCGCCGGGTTCGGGTTGCCGCCCCCGCCGCTGGTGGTGGTGCCGGGCACGGCCGCGCCCTTCGTGCCCTCGCCGGCCGCGTTGTACGCGCTCACCTGGAAGGAGTACGTGGTCGACGCGGCGAGCCCGGTGATCTGCGCGGAGGTGCCCGAGGTCACGGTCTGGACGCGGACGCCGTCCTGATACACGTAATACCCGGTGGCTCCGGTGACGGTGTTCCACGAAAGGGTGAGCCCGCTGGAGCTCTGGCCGGAAACGGCGCTCCCGGCCGGGGCGCCGGGGATGGTCGGCGAGGGGTCGGTGCCGCCTCCGCCGTCGGGGCCGAAGACGCTGAACTCGTCGACGACGAAGCCCGGCTGGCCGTACCAGCCGTGGGTGTAGACGGTGACCTGGGTGGTGCTCGGGCCGGTGGTGAAGGTGGTGGACAGCTTCTGGAAGCCGCCGCCGGTGCCGGGGGTCCAGGTGGAGACGTCCTGGGTGCCGGTCCCGGTCGCGCCGAGGTACACGTACGAGCCGTTGACCTGCTGGCTCAGCGTGTACGTGGAACCCGGCTTGACGGTGACGACCTGGCTGCACCGGGCGTTGTCCTGGCCCGCCGGGGTGGCCTTGAGGGCGCCGGCCCCCGCGAAGACGGGGGAGGAGACGACGGCGCCGCTGCCCGAGCTACAGGTCCAGTTGGCGAGGCCGGACTCGAAGCCGCCGTTGCGGACGACGTTGACGTCGGCGGCCTGGGCGGTGCCGGTGGCCAGCGCGGTGAGCCCGGCGGCGGCGAGGGTCACGGCGAGCGGGATGGCGAGGGAGCGTATGCGGTTCACGTGGGCTCCGTGGGGGGAGTGGGGAGGTGAGGACGCGTCATAGGCATGGCTGGTGCACGTTCTTGGACCGGTTCTGGGGCAAGTGGGGTGCCCCAGGGCCAAGTTGGTCTAGTCCAATGTCCATGTCAAGAGTGTTTGCAATATGGCTTGAACTGATCGACCCGGCCGTCGTCTTCCGATCCTTGTTGTCCGGATTTTCCCGTCCTCCGTGACACGTGCCGGTGGCACGGGAATTCGCAAGCCCCTGCCCTGTCAGGAAGGACGCGGATATGGTGCTCGGGCAAGGGGAAGGGTGTTGATCGTTTGCGGTCGCGCAGCATGCGCGCACGCACCACGGTCAGGGGAACGCCCGTGGACGACGGGGTGAACGGGGGGATGCGCGTGCCGATCGCCATTGCTGTCACCAGCGCCGATCTGGTGCTGCCGGCCCCGGACCGGCACACCCCGGCCGCCGCCGTGCTGCCGCCGCCCGAGGAGCTCGACCTCGAGGGCGCGCTCGCCCAGACGGCCGGCCTGCTGGAGCGCCACGGCCACCTGGTGGTCCTCGTACCGTCCTGGCTGCGCGCCTCCGCCGTCCGCCGCCTGCACACCGTCCGGGCCATCCTGGAAACCGACCGGATCGCGCTGGTCGACGTCGACCTCCCGCCCCTGGGAACCGCCCTGCTGGCGCGTCAGTTGCGCCAGCTCAGCATCAGCGACTTCAGCCCCGGAGTCCTCGCCTCCGCCGCCCGGCTCCTCGCGCACTACATCTACGCGGGCGCCGTCCTCGGCTCGGTCGCCAAGCTGGACCGGGTGCCGGTCGGACTCAAGGCGCACGCGAAGTCCTGGTCCCCGAACGCCCAGTTCGTCGTACTGGCCCACCCGACCCCGCACCTGGTCAAACTGGGCTCCGGCTCCGGCGGCACCCACGGCGGTGGCGCCACGCTCCCCCCGGGCCCCGAGTTCGCCACGCACCTCACCTTCGCCCGCGGCCAGCTCACCACCGACTGGGTGGCCTCCGACCTGGCCCCCGCCTGGCGGGTCCAGGGCGTCATGGAGAGCGGGCTGCCCACCGACTCGCCCGCCTGGTGGGCCACGCCGAAGCTGGTGGAGTTCGCGGCCGCCATCCCGGACCCCTCGGTGCTCTACCAGCTCGTCGCCTCGGTCCGCCGCGAGGAATGCCGCTGGTGCGGCTTCGAGCTCATCGGCGACCGCTGCGGCTTCTGCGCCGCCCCGCTCCTCGCACCGCAGCCGCCCCCGCCGACGGCAGCCGGATCGGCATCGGCCTCCGCGGCCCAGCTCCGCCCCAGATCCAGATCCAGACACTGACCGGCCCGAACGAAATGAAGAACGGCGAGGTAAGACGGCCATGAACTCACGCCAGCGCCGCGGCGTCATCCTGCTGATCCTGTCGGTCCTGTGCGCCCTCGCCGCCTTCGGCGGAGTCCTCGTGGTGATGGGCGACGTCAACTCCAAGGTCGGCAACGAGGTGGCCGCCTACCGGGTGAAGGGCGACATAGCCCCGTACACCCCCCTGACGTCCGGCCAGTTCGAGCAGGTCACGGTCCCGAAGCGGTGGCTGTCCGAGACCGCTGTCACCGACCTGGCGGCGCTCAAGGACAAGCTGGCGCTCACCGGCCTGAAGAAGGGCTCGCTGCTCCAGAGCGACATGTTCGTCGACAAGCCGAAGCTCCAGGCCGGGGAGCAGGAGATGGCCATCATGATCGATGCCTCGACAGGCGTGGCGGGCAAGATCACTCCCGGTGCCAAGGTCAACATCATCGGCACCTTCAAGAGCAAGAAGACGGACGGCCCCGACCAGTCGGTGGTCATGGTGGCCAACGCCCGCGTCATCAACGTCGGCAAGCTCACCCCCCTCGACCCCAAGGACAGCGAGCGCAAGGGCGCCGCCGAGGCGGTCCCGATCACCTTCGCCCTGTCCGCCAAGGACAGCCAGCGCGTCGCCTACGCCGAGTCCTTCGCCGTGCACGTACGCCTGGCCCTGGTGGCACCCGGCACCGACTCGGCGCCCAACCCGGGCGACCGCTTCTACACCCTCGAAGGGGACAAGTGAGGCGCCGATGACCACTCGCATCCTCCCCGCGGTCGGCGACCCGGAATCCGCCCGCATCATCGCCACCCTGCTCAGCCAGCTCCCAGGCGCCGAGCCGGGAGCCCCCGTCCCCGACTCCACCTTCCTCCTCGACATGCTCGCCCGGCTGGCGGGCGAGTCGATCGACGAGCTGCCCGAGGTGGTCCTCGTACACGAGCGGATCGGTCCGCTCCCCGCCCTGGACCTCATCCGCGAGGTGGCCCTGCGCTTCCCCGCCGTCGGCGTCGTCCTGCTCACCTCCGACGCGAGCCCCGCGCTCTTCTCCGCCGCCATGGACTCCGGCGCCCGCGGCCTGATCGGCCTGCCCCTGGCCTACGAGGAGCTCGCCGCCCGCGTCCAGGCCGCCGCCCAGTGGTCCGTGGGCGTACGCCGCCACCTGGGCCGCGGCCCGGACCTGCCCAGCGGCCCCGGCGGCAAGGTCGTCACGGTCACCGGGGCCAAGGGCGGGGTGGGCGCCACCTTCGCGGCCGTGCAGTTCGCACTGGCCGCGGTCGCGGCCGGCCGGCGTACCGCCCTGGTCGACCTGGACCTCCAGGCCGGCGACGTCGGCTCGTACCTCGACGTGCAGTTCCGCCGCTCCATCGCCGACCTCGCCGGCATCCAGGACATCTCCCCGCGCGTCCTGTCGGACGCCGTCTACGACGACCGCACCGGCCTCGCGCTGCTCCTGGCCCCGGCCGACGGCGAACGGGGCGAGGAGGTCGACGACCGCGCCGCCCGGCACGTGATCGCCGCCCTGCGCGCCCGCTACGAACTGGTGGTCATCGACTGCGGCACCCAGGTGACCGGCGCCAACGCGGCCGCGGTGGAGCTGGCGGACGTGGCCGTCCTGGTCACCACCCCCGACGTGATCGCCGTACGGGCCGCCAAGCGGATGGTCCGGATGTGGGAACGGCTCCAGGTGAGGAAGGCGGAGGAGACGACCATGGTGGTCAACCGCTGGTCCAAGCAGACCGAGATCCAGCCCGCCCTGATAGAGAAGATCACCAAGACCCGGGCGGTACGCACCCCCGTGCCGGCCGCCTTCAAGGAACTCCAGGCCGTCGTCGACGCGGGCCGGGTGCAGGACCTCGACAACCGCTCGACGGTGAAGCAGGCCCTGTGGGCGGTGGCGGGGGAGCTCGGCCTGCTGGCCGCCCCCGACGCGGAGCCCGCCGCCTCCGGGTCCGCCTCCGCGGATCCCGGTGCGGCCCTGGCGGTACGGGGCTCCGGCCCGGTGGCCCGCCTGCGCGGCGGCGACCGGGGCGCCCTCGGACCGTGGCTGCGGCGCGGGCGGGAGGGCTGAGGGGTGTCCGGGCGGAGACGGGACCGGGTGCGCGGCCGGCTGCGGCGGGGCCGCGGGGATCAGGGGCAGGTGGCGATCGAGTTCGTCGGCATGCTCCCGTTCATCCTGCTCGTGGTGGTGGCGGTGTGGGAGTGCGTGCTCATCGGGTACGCGTACTCCCTGGTGGGCAACGCCGCGGACGAGGCGGCCCGGGCGGGGGCGGTGCACGGTGACGCTGCGTGTGAGACCGCCGGGCTGGAGCACATCTCCGGCGGGTGGAGGGACCCCGAAGTGAACTGCACCCCGTCGGGGAACCTCTACAAGGCCACGGTCAAGGTCAACCTCCCCATCCTGTTCAGGGGGTTCGACATCGGCGTCGACATCACCGGCAACGGCGGCTCCCTGCACGAGAAGGAGGAGGACTGAGATGAACCGGATCCGCAAGATCCGCAACGGTGATCGTGACCGGGGCCAAGTCGCCCTGGAGTACATCGGGTTCCTGCCCTTCCTGCTCCTGGTCGGGCTCGGCGGGATCCAGCTGGGCTGGACCGCGTACGTGACGCAGCAGGCGGAGACGGCCGCCCGTACGGCGGCGCGCGTGGAGGCCCGCTACCCGGGCGAGGGGGTGGCGGCAGGTCTGGAGGCGATCAGGCCGAGCCTCGTGGCGGGAGCGGACATCGGCCGGATCGTCACTGAGGACTCGATCACGATGACGGTGACCCTCACGATCAACTCGGTCGTGCCCGGAATCGACTCCCGCCCCGTCCGCCGGACCGCCGTCATGCCCAACGACGATCCGAGGTGACCGGACCATGAGCCTGCGTTCCAGGGTGAACACCCCCGACGACCGCCACAACCCGCGCGAGGACGGCCGCCTGGTCTCCTCGTACCGCGCGAAGCTGCTGGAGGAGATCGACCTCGCCGAGATGTCCGCGCTCGCGCCCGCCGAGCGCCGCGCGCGCCTGGAGCGCGTACTCGGCCACATCATCAGCCGCGAGGGCCCGGTCCTCTCCACCGCCGAGCGCGCCCAGCTCATCCGCCGCGTCGTGGACGAGGCCCTCGGCCTCGGCGTGCTCGAACCGCTCCTCGAAGACCCGACCATCTCCGAGATCATGGTCAACGGCCCCGACCAGATCTTCGTGGAGCGCGCGGGCCGCGTGGTGCAGCTCCCGCTCCGCTTCGCCTCGCACGAGCAGCTGATGCAGACCATCGAGCGCATCGTCTCCACGGTCAACCGCCGCGTGGACGAAGCGAATCCGATGGTCGACGCCCGCCTGCCCAGCGGCGAGCGCGTCAACGTGATCATCCCGCCGCTCTCCCTGACCGGCGCCACCCTCACGATCCGCCGCTTCCCCCGCGCCTTCACCCTCCACGAGATGATCGGCGTCGGCTCCCTGGACGAGCAGATGGTCCTCCTGCTGTCCGGCCTGGTCGCGGCCAAGCTGAACGTGATCGTCTCGGGCGCCACCGGCACCGGCAAGACCACCCTCCTCAACGCCCTCTCCGGCCTGATCCCGGAGGGCGAGCGCATCATCACCATCGAGGACTCCGCCGAGCTCCAGCTCCAGCAGGCGCACGTCATCCGCCTCGAATCCCGCCCGTCCAACGTGGAGGGCAAGGGCGAGATCACCATCCGCGACCTGGTCCGCAACTCCCTGCGCATGCGCCCCGACCGCATCATCGTCGGCGAGGTCCGCGGCGGCGAGACGCTCGACATGCTCCAGGCGATGTCCACCGGTCACGACGGTTCGCTCGCCACCGTGCACGCGAACAGTTCCGTCGACGCCCTGATGCGCCTGCAGACCCTCGCCTCGATGTCCGAGGTGGAGATCCCCTTCGAGGCCCTCCAGGACCAGATCAACAGCGCCGTCCACGTCATCGTCCAGCTCACCCGCTTCGGCGACGGCACGCGCCGCATCACCGAGATCTCCCTCCTCGACTCGCACGGCCGCGAGCCCTTCCGCATCACGACGGTCTGCCGCTTCGCGGCGATGCCCATGGGCCCCGACGGCCGCGTCCACGGCCGCTTCGAGTACTACCCGCTGCCCCGCTGGCTCGCCGACCGCCTCTACATGAACAACCAGCCGATCCCGCAGGCCTTCGGGGTCGAGCCGGTCACGGCCGACCCGCTCACGGACCCCCTCACCGACCCGCTCCCCGCCCGCATCACCCGGACCGCCCTTTGAGTCCTCCCCGCCTAGAGGGCGGGGATTCCTGGCTCACGTTGGCTGTGGACCAGCGGTCCGTCAGCTCTTACACGATCAGCACCAGCCGGGTTGAGACCAGCCCGGACGAGCATCACGCGCGCGGAGTTCTTGTCCCTGGGGGACACGGCTCCGCACGCGGTGCAGGTGTAGGTACGTTCCGAAAGAGGTAGTGCGTGCTTGGTTCTCGCTCCGCACTGTGCGCAGTCCATGGTGGTATGCGCGGGGTGTACAAGGTGCACGGGGCGCCCGTGCTTGCGGCCCATGCTGATCAGTTCACGCATGGTCGCGCCGATCGCCGCATCGGCTGCTTTGCGCGCCATGGTGGATTGGGCAAGGAACTTCGGCCGGAAGTCCTCCACGGCGAGGGCGTCGTGGTCGCGGACGACCGTCTTGGCCCACTTGCGGCCGGTGTCCTGGCGTTGTCGGGCGATCTTCTTGTGGAGCTTGGCCGTCAGTTTCTTCACGGCCCGGTAGCCCCTCGATCCGGGTTTGCCCTTCGCCGGTTTCCGGCGGGCCATCATCCGCTGATAGCGGGCGAGCCCGGCGGCGGCTTTCTTGCCGTGCCCGGCGTGGGGAAGGTCGTGGGCGTCGCTGGTGGTGGTCGCGATCTCCTTCACACCCCAGTCGATCCCGATCACCGCACCCGTCTCCGGGAGCGGCTGCACCTCGGCCGGGACGACGAAGGAGGCGTACCAGTGCCCGAGGCTGTCCCGGTAGACCCGCACCGACGACGGGTCCGCAGGGAGATTGCGGGACCACACCACCCTCAGGCTGATGCCACCCGCGAGGTGCAGACGCCCCTCCTTGATCCGGAAGCCGCGCCGTGTGTAGTTGAGCGTCGGGTCGGCCGCGTGCTTCTTCTTGTACTTGGGCATCCCGGTCCGCTGCTGCATCGGCAGGCGTGCCTTGATGTCCTTCAAGGCTTTGGCCCGGGACTTCCCGAAGTCCCGTACCAACTGCTGCTGCGGAACGCTGCTGCCATCACGCAACCAGGCGTTGCGGTTGCGGGCATCGGTCAGCATCCTGTCCAGCCGGGCCGGACCACACTTCTCCTCCTCGGCCCGGGCCTTCTTCGACCGGGCGCAGCATTCGTTCCACACCCACCGGCAACGCGCCCACTCACCCAACAGCTTGGCGACCGCGGTCGACGACAGGCGAAGCCGGTAGGTGAACCGGGCATGCCCGGTCCCTTCCGTCCCCTGAGATGCCGTCATGAGGGCAACCTGGTCCAGCCCACTGACAACGCCAGAAAGTGCAGGTCACGACAGATGCGAAGGGAATGCCCGCGCTCCGCGTCCATGACGGCGGGACCCACCCCTCCCCGGGTTGAAGCCCAGGGCATCCTGGGGGAAATCGGGTGAACCCACTGATCCTCCTCACCCTCGGCGCCACGCTGCTGGCCTGCGTCCTGGTGGTCGTGGGCCTCCACGCCTACGCCGCCGGCCGCGCCCAGCGCGCCGCGCTCATCGAGCGCCTCTCGGCGACCGGCCTCCCCGCGCCCCTCGGCCGTAAGCGCCGCTTCCCGGGCGTGGACCGGCGCCTGCGCAAGACCCAGCTGGGGCGCGGCATCGAGCGCAAGCTCGCGGTGACCGGCCTGGACCTCACCGTCGGCGAGTACTTCGTCTACATGCTGGCCACGGTCGCCGGGATCTGGCTGGTCTCGGCCTCCTTCCTGGCCCCCTTCTTCGGGCCGGTGGCCGGCCTGATCGCCCTGTGGGGGGCCAACGCCTTCCTCAACTGGCAGCGGTCGCGCCGCACCGAGCGGTTCATCAACCAGCTCCCCGACCTGGCCCGGATCCTCGCCAACGCCACGCAGGCCGGCCTGGCCCTGCGTACGGCCATCGGCATGGCGGCCGAGGAGCTGGAGGCACCGGCCGGCGAGGAACTGGCGCGGGTCGCCGACCGGCTCGCGGTGGGCCACTCCATCGAGGAGGCCCTGGGCGAGATCGAAGAACGGCTGCCCTCCCGCGAGTTGGTCGTCCTGGTCTCCACGCTCGTCCTGTCCGCCCGCGCGGGCGGCGCGATCGTCGGCAGCCTGCGCAACCTGACGGTGACGCTGGAGCAGCGCAAGGAGACCCGTAGAGAGGTCCGCACCCAGCTGTCCCAGGTCACGGCCACGGCCTACCTGGTGCCGGTGATGGGCATCGGCTCCCTGCTCCTCGTCGACGCGATGATGCCGGGCGCGCTGGACCGGATGACCGGAGCGGGCATCGGCCAGGCCCTCGTGCTGGTCGCCCTCGGCCTCTTCGCGCTCGGCTTCCTCGCCATCCGCCGCCTGTCCAAGATCGACGTATGACGTATGAGGAGGTCCGCATGATCGCGCTGCTCCTGGCCCTGGCCGTGGGCCTGTCGGTCTTCGGCGTGTTCCACGGCGTCCGGCTCTACCGCGCCGACACCAAGCTCCCGTCCGACCTGATGCTGGCCCTGGAGGTCGGCGCCACCCGCACGACGGCCGTCGGCTCCCTCATCGACCGCATCGGCATCCGCTACGCGCCGCTGATACTGCGCCTGATGGGCCCCGACCGAGTGGCGCGCAAACGCCGCCAGATCGACACGGCGGGCAACCCGTCCGGCCTGACCATCGACCGCTACGCCGCCCGCCGCGCGGTCTACGCCTTCCTCGGCGGCGTCGGGGCCTTCGCCATGCTGATCAACGGCCAACTGATCCTGGCCCTGCTGATGGTGGCTTTCGGCCTGTTCTGGATCGAGGCCGGCCTCTGGTCGGCGATCCGGATCCGCCGCGACCACATCGACCGGACCCTGCCGGACTTCCTCGACGTCCTCGCCGTGGTCGTCAGCGCCGGGCTCGGCTTCCGGCCCGCGCTGGAGCGGGTCGCGGACAAGTACGAGGGCCCGTGGTCCGACGAGATCCGGATCACGCTGCAACAGATGACCATGGGCGTCAGCCGCCGCCAGGCCTTCGACGAGCTGCGCCGGCGCAACGACTCCGAGCAGGTGGCGCAGTTCGTCACCGCCCTCCAGCAGGGCGAGGAACTGGGTTCCCCGATCGTGGACACCCTCATCGCCATTGCCGAGGACATGCGGCGCACGGACGCGCAGAACGCCCGCCGCCGGGCCGCCAAGGCCGTCCCGAAGGCCACCTTCGTCGTCACGATGTTCATGCTCCCCGGCACCATGATCCTCCTCATCGGCGGGTTCGTGTACGGAGCCGACGTCGACTTCGGCGCCATGTTCGGGGGCGGCTGAGCCATGACCGCCTCGCTGGACGCCACGGCGTACGCCGCCGCCGCACGCGATCGTCCCTCCGCCCGCCCCGCGGTGAAGCTGCCGATCGCCCTCCAGGCCAACGCCTTGCAGGCGCTGTGCCGCCAGGTCTTCGCCTTCCGCCTCGTGATGATCGCCCTCGGGACGCCGGTGGTACTGAGCCGCACAGCGCCCGGAACGCCGACGCACCTGGCCGGCGGCGCGGTCCTGCTCACCTTCCTCCTCTCCTACGTCCTGCTCCGCGACTGGGAGCGCTTCGGACCGCTGCTCCTGCGCCACCGCTGGCCCCTGGCGGTCGACTGGGCCTTCTTCGGCGGACTCCTGTTCCTGACGGCCACCCCCGGCTCCCCGCTCCTCCTCGCCTCGGTGTGCACTCCACTGCTCGCCGGGATCGTCTACGGTCGCCCCGGCGCGGCGGTCTACGCGCTGGTCCAGGCGGCCGTGGTGGCGGTGGTCGCGGAGGCCCTGACGCTGGCGGTGCTCTGCGTCCTGGCGGGCGCGGCCGGGGCCTCCCTGCGCAGCCTGCTCCTCCGCTTCGGGACGGCCGGCCAGGCCCTGCTGGAAACCCGCGCCCGCCAGGCGGTGGCGGAGGCGGTACAGGCCGAACGGGACCACTTGTCCCGCGAGTTGCACGACTCCGTCGCGAAGACCCTGCACGGCCTCGCCCTGGCCGCCGACTCCCTGACCCGTACGAATGACCCGGCGACCCTCCGCCGCCAGGCCGCCCTGGTGTCGGGCGCGGCCCGCCGCGCGGTGGCGGAGTCCCGGGACGTACTGGCCGACCTGCGGCGGGACCTGGACGAGCCGGGGGTCTCCCTGGCCTCGGAACTCCAGGCCCGGATGGACGCCGGAGCGGCCGAGCTGCGCGTGACCGGAACTCTCCCGGTCGTGCCCGCCCCGGTGGCCCGGCACCTGCTGGCGGTGGCGGGGGAGGCCCTGGAGAACGCCCGGCGGCACTCGGGAGCCGCGCGGATCACGGTCGAGGCGGCCGTCGCCGCGTCTGAGCTGGTGCTGGTGATCGAGGACGACGGCTGCGGCCTCCCGAGCGCTGTGGACCTCTCGACGCTGCACGGTACGGGCCGCTTCGGCCTGCTGGGCATGGCGGAACGCGCGGCCGCGATCGGCGCCCGCCTCCACGTAGGAGCCCGCCCGGGCGGGCAGCCGGGGACACAGGTCCGCCTGGCCCTTCCGCTGTCGGCTCTCGCTGCGGGGAGGGGTGCGTGATGGCGCCGCTGCGGGTGCTCATCGCCGACGACAACCCGGTCGTACGGGCTGGCCTGGCGGCCCTCTTGGGCACCACGGAGGACATCCAGGTGGCGGCGGAGGCGGCGGACGGGCGGGAAGCCCTCCACCTGACACGCCTCCACACCCCGGATGTCATCCTGCTGGACGTCCGGATGCCCGGTGTGGACGGCATCTCGGCTCTGCCCCACCTCGTGCAGCTCGCACCAGTGCTGATGCTGACGTACAGCCAGGAGTCGGAGATCGTCCGGGAGACGCTGTTGCTGGGTGCGGGCGGCTACTTGGTGCACGGCGAATTCACGCCGGATCACCTCGTCGCAGCCGTCCGAGACGTCCGCGCGGGGCGGGCGCACTTCAGCCCGACGGCAGCGAGCGCGGTGCTCGCGGAACTCCGGACCTCTTCGCATCCGCAACGAACTGTGGGACAGTCTTCGGAGCGTCTTCCCAACCATGCTGTGTTCGGGCTTAGTTCACGTGAGGAGGAGGTCATGGGGCTCATCGCTTCCGGCATGAGTAATCAGCAGATCGCAGCCAGTTGCTTTATCAGCGAGAAGACGGTCAAGAACCACATCAACCGGATCTTCGCGAAGCTCCAGACCGCCACGCGCAGCGAGGCGATAGCCCGTTGGCTGGGAACCGCCCGTCCGGGGGTGGCTGGCCATGGGTAGACGGAGTGCGCAGTGGGTCCGTAATTGGGTCCCGGGACCCTTTGCAACTGCTGGTGCGTCGACGTACCGTCCGCGAACCGATATCGGCGCCGGCTCTGGAGAGGACTCCCATGCAGAACCTCAAGCTGCTCAAGGCGATCGTCGAGCGGAAGAACCGCGTACGGCAGAGTGGGGACGAGGGGCAGACGGCCTTCGAGTACCTCGGGATCATCGTGATCATCGCGGCGATCATCGCGGCGATCGTCGGGAGCGGCCTCGCAGCCAACATCGCGAACGCCATCTCAAAGGTCTTGACCGACATCACCAGCTGATAGCCGTGGCGGGTTCGCGTGATCGGGGGCAGGTTCTGCCCTTCTACGCCGCGATGATGTTCTGCCTGCTCTTCGCCGCGTTGGCCTTTGTCGTCGTCGGGATGGCGGGGGCCACGCGCAGCGATGCGCAGGGCGCCGCCGACGCGGCGGCGCTCGCGGCTGCCCAGGAGACCAGGGACAACCTGCTCGTGGGCACGAATCTCGTCACCCTCACACCCGCCGACTGGCGGGACATCCTTGACGGCGATCGGCTTGACCCGGATGGGGCTTGTGCGAAGGCGCTGCAGTTCGCCGACTTGAACGGTGCTAGTGCGGAATGCAGCCCTGGAATCCTGAGGTTCACCGTCACCACAGAGACCGATGCCGCGATCGGGAACACGGTCATCGATGGAACGGAGAACAAGAGGGGACAAGCCGCAGCGACTGCTGTGATCGAGCCTCGGTGCGCCCTGAAGTCCGGGCCCAGCCCCGTTCCGACGCCGTCGCCCAGTGCGTCACCTGATCCGGTCATCATCGATTGCAAGGGTCGTGGCGTGATCAAGGTGAACCCTTCAACGCCAGGGTCATTGACCAAGCTGGCGAGGCAGCTCTTCAATGTGCGACTGATCGACTGACAGCGAATCGAAGGACAAGGAAGCGGAGTACATGAGCATTCGGCAGAAGGTGAAGGTCCGCGGGGGAGCGGCCGTTGCGGTTGCGGCGGTCTTGGCCCTTGCGTTGGCCGGGTGCGGCGGAGGGGATGAGGCAAATGAACCACAGAAGTCCTCCACTCCTCAGAGCCAGGAGAGCGCCGCTTCGCAGCCCGCGCCCACTGAGGCGAAGAGTTCGGCTCCTCTTGAGGTCATAGCAACATCACAAGGGCCGGCGGGTGTCATCTTGGAGATCAATTCCGCTGTGCGTAACCAAGACGGTTACCTAACTGTCAGTGGCCTGATCAAGAACACGGGATCCTCAACGTTCTCGCAGATGGCTACTTGGCGCGGCGACGAGAAGACCGCCAGCCCAGCGTCGATCGCTGGGGCCACGGTGGTCGACACGGCAGGCAAGAAGCGGTACTACGTGCTGCGTGACACTGAGGGAAGGTGTGCGTGCACCACCGGCCTCACCCCTATCAGGGCCGGGGAAAGCGTCCCCTTCTTCGCCCAGTACCCCGCGCCGCCGACAAGTACGACCGAGGTCGCGTTCGCCTTGCCGAGCTTCGCCGCGGCCACCGTCAAACTCTCCGGGTGACTCCATGACTAAACGCCACCGCACCACTGCTGCAATCGCCGTCGCCGGTCTCGTCATCGCCGGTGCCCACTTCATTGGCGCGACCAGCGCGTATGCCGACGACGTCACGCCGTCCGTTCCCCCGGGGACAGAGCCTTCGGCCTCGGCTCCGGTGCCCGTCAAGGCAGACTCCCCAGGGCTGAAACTCCCGCAAGGAGGTGTCCTCGCAGCGCCCAAGGTGCTGGACATGGTGGAGGTCGTCGAAGACCTCGGGGGCGAGGAACGGCGCCAGGAGACGAACCAGACCGTCATGATGGCGCTCCAGTCCGAGGTGATGTTCCCCGAGGACAGTGCCGTCTTCAACGCTCAGGCAGCCGCCCGTATTCAGGCCATCGCCCAGGAGATCAACTCCCAGAAGGCCACCACCGTCCGGGTCTTCGGCTTCACCGACGACCAGGGCAGCTACGAGCACGGCAAGGAACTCTCCAAGAAGCGTGCCGACGCGGTCCAGGCCGAGTTGGCGAAGACCGTGACGAATCCCAGCGTCACCTTCGACGTGCGCGGTTACAGCGAGGACTACCCGATCGCTGACAACGGCACCGAGGAAGGCCGCAAGAAGAATCGCCGCGTGGAGATCACCTTCCCGCGCAGCGTCAAGTAGAGCCGAACCGTTCCGCCCCCGCGGCTTCGCGGGGGCGGAGTCAGTTCGTCAGCAGGTGGTCGGCCTTGCCGGCCTTGATGTCCCGGATCAGCTGTTGCAGTGCCTCGCGGGTGTCCGTGAGGTACGTGTCCTCCTGGCCGGAGAGGGCTATGTAGCTGTTGCCGCCCCCGTCCACCCCGATCCGGTAGCAACTCGCTGCCTCGCCGCAGAAGGCGTCTTCCCATTCGATGTCGGCCATGGCCGTCTCCCTTAGAGTTCGCGTGCCAGATTGTGGATGAAGCTCCGCGACTCGTCGGGTGCCAGGCTGAGTTGTTCCATCCAGTCCAACTGGGCGCGGTATTTGGATAGTTGCGGCTCGGCATGCAGGAAGCCAGCGCCATGCGTGCTGTCGACCTGCACCGTGTCGAGCTGTGGGACTGGACCCTCCAGGTAGTTGACGGTTTGCCCGGAGCCGGGGAACCCGCCCGCCTTGAACGGCAGGACGCGGAGGATGATGTTGCCCTGCTCGGAACGCTGGACGAGGTGCTCCAGCTGGGCCCTCGCCACGTGGAGGCCGCCGAACTGCATCCGTAGCGCGGCCTCGTGTACGACCGCGACGTACTCGGGGGCCGACTCGCCCTCCAGCACCTGTTGACGCTCCAGCCGGTACGCCAGACGGAGGGCGACCTCGTGCTCTGGGAGTGTGGGCACCACGAATCGGAAGAGGGCGAGCGCGTGATCGCTGGTCTGTAGCAAGCCTGGAATGTGCACCGAGTGGCTGCAGCGCATGCGAGTCGCGTGAGCCTCCAGCTCGGCGATGTCGAGCGTCGCGGGCGAGAGCGAGCCCCGGTAGCGATCCCACCAGCCCCGCGGGTTCGGCTGGCCCATCGCCACGAGCGCGTCGATGTAGGCCTCGTCTGTGCAGCCGGCGTTAAGGGCCAGGCTGTGCAATCGCTCCTCGTTGACGCTGCGGAAGCCTGATTCGAACTGTGAGATGCGGGATCGATCGCAGTCGAGGAGCGCGGCAGCCCGCTCGGCGGAAATCCCGGCCGACATGCGCATCCGGCGAACTTCCACCCCGAGTCGGCGCTGGCGCTCCGTCGGGCTTGGCCTGGCCCCCATGCACGATCCCTCCTTCGCGTGTGTCCGAAGTCTGCCTCGGACGGCAGGCAAAAGCCCAGCGAGCCCATCTTTCCCTAGTCGGGTGCAAAATTGTGCACCGCTGCGCTACGTTAGGTAATGCACCGCTCACGCAAGGGAGTTGGAAGTGCATCGCCGCAGCATGCCTAGGCCTCGGCTTCGGCGACGAGCCACTGCCCCCACCAAACGCGAGAGCAACCACCGCTCACGACAGGGAGTCCGTCATGCTCAGCCCCTTCATGTCCGCTGGTCCCGGCTGCTTCGACGCTTGCCCGCCAAGTGATGAGCCGCCGTCTCCCGACGGGCTGTCGTGCAGCCTGACCGTGCCCGGGGCGCCGTACAGCGCCCAGATCGCGCGCAGCACCGTACGGTCCGTCCTCCACGCCCACCACCTCGACCGGGTCGTGCCCGCCGCCGTGCAGGTGGTCGGCGAACTCGTCGCCGCAGCCTGGTACTTGGATCCGGGCCGGAGCCTGTACCTCGCCCTCCGCCACCGCGAGGGAGCATTGCGGCTCACCGTCTACGACGGGCACGCGGCCCATTCCCACCCCCGCCTCGCCGCCCACTGCGAGGCCCGGCGGCGGGCCGCCCTGCGGGTGATGGCCGCCGTCGTGCGGGACTGCGGCGGGGCGTGGGGCTTCGGGGAGTCCAGGGAGCCCGGCGGTGGGACGCGGACCTGGGCGAGCCTCCCGGTCGCGGGGGCCGCCGGGTACCTGGCCGGGGCAGTGGCCTCGCGGGAGTGAGATGCCACCCGCGTTGGTGATCAACGGGATGCCCACGACCATGCCCAGTACCTGGGCGCACCGCCGCACCCCCGCCCCCGAGCATCTTGGGGGCGGGCGTCGATCCCTTCTGCACTGCGTCTACCGTGAGGCGGCACGGCACCCACCACACGGACTGGACCCCCCATGCACATGCTCAAACTCCTGCCCCTGCTGCTGGTGGTGATAGCCGCCCTGTTCCTCATCAAGAGGCTCCCCGACATCGCCCGCAGACGGCAGCGGAACGTCAGCCGACAAACGGCGGCCCCAAGCCGACGCGAGGTGGCCCACAGCCGCCACGCGGCGATCACCGCCGTGGCCCTGGCCGTCACCGCACTGACTGTCCTGGGCATCGTCGCCCTCCTCGTCGTCTGACCGGACGAGCCCAGAAGGTGTCGTAGCACCTTGGCTGCCTGGCCCCCAGGCGCCACGAAGTCCAGGAGTGCCGTTCGGGGCTTGGCCTGCACGGTGTCCCCGTACATCAGGTGCCCGCGGCGTTGGCGGAACGGTCGTCTGCTGATCTGTCCGAGTCCGAGTCCGAGTCCGTGTTCGAGTCCGTGTCCGTGATCGGCCCGGTCCGGTTAGGACTGGCATGAAGATCCGTACCGTACTGACCGGCGTCCTCGCAGCGGCCGCGCTGCCCTTGGTTCTCCCGGGGAGCAGCGCTGCCGCTCCTGCCCCCACCCCCGAGATTCGGGTGAAGACCGGCCAGGGCCTGGCCGCCTGCCCCACCGCCCACCTGTGCCTCTACGAAAACGACCAGTACAACGCCTCCGGCCCCGCCCGCGTCTGGCTTTTCGGCAACAACGGGGCCGCCGAGAAAGTCGAGTACAACCTGAAG
Organism: Streptomyces tatrensis; assembly: GCF_049310065.1. NCBI lineage: Bacteria > Bacillati > Actinomycetota > Actinomycetes > Kitasatosporales > Streptomycetaceae > Streptomyces > Streptomyces tatrensis. Next base: position 6,040,048 of record NZ_JBMDLB010000011.1, read on the forward strand.
GGCAGGCAGCCCGCCCACAAGGGCCGCTCCGCTTACAACAACACCAAGCTGTACACCGCCAGCCTGCGCGACCAGTGGACCGTCGAGGAGTCCACCGACATCATCGCCTTGGACCCCGGGGAGAGGCTCCCCAGCCTCGACGTGACCGACGCCAACGGCGGCCGCCTGGCCTCCTACGACCGCACCGACCAGGGCACGTACCTCTACAACTACAAGCCCCAGGCCGTCAATCTGAACGACCACGTCGGCTCGCTCAACCTGGACAAGACACCGCGCCCGCAGGCCCGGGGCGAAAACCATGCGCGCGGACACTTCCTGCCCGCCGGGATGTCGGCGGTCGTGCCGGCCGCCGTCCCCGTTCCCGTGGTGCTTTAGCGGCAAGCGGTCCACACGGACAGGGGTCGTCCCTCTCGCAGCCGCACGGAAGCGCGGCCAGAACCTCGGAGGGCGGTCCGGGGTCAGGCGGGGAGGGTTCCGGAGGTGGCGTTGATGGCCAGGACGCCGCTCTCGTTGGTGACGTAGACCAGGCCGCCCGCGACGAGCGGGGCGTACTCGGGGGCGTCGCCCACCTTGGCGCCGGTCCGGGCGGTCCACTTCTGCCAGCCGGATTCCGCGTCGATGGCGTAGACGTCTCCGAACCGTTCGTACAGGTCGGTGACGTAGACCCTGCCGTCCACCACGGTCGGTTTCGAGGGGGTGAAGGGGCCGTTGATGTCGAAGGTCCACTTCTCGGTGCCCGTCTTCGGGTCCAGCGCGTGGAGGGCGTTGTCGCCGCCGCCCACGTAGAGCGTGTCCGAGGCGACGACCGGGGGTGAAGGCCGGCACCGGGAGTCGGCGCCCGCTTCACGCTTGAGGGACACGGACCACTTCTTGGTGCCGGTGGCGGTGTCCACGGCGTAGAGGCTGTCGTCGCCGCCGGTGGCGAAGACGAGGCCGTCGGCCACCGCGGGGGTCAGGTGGAACCTGGCTCCCCCGCGGAACGCCCACATCCTGCGGCCGGACACCGCGTCCAGGGCGTACAGCGCCGACTCCGAGCCGCCGACGCCGATGTAGACCATCCCGTCGACCACGGTCGGAGGGCAGAAGACCTCTTCTCCCGCGTCGAAGCTCCAGACCTTGAGGCCGCTGTTCGTGTCGACGCAGTAGACGTTCTTGTCCCTGCTGCCGAAGTAGACCCTGCTGTTGGCGACGGCCGGCCTGCCGGGGATGACGTCCCCGGCGGCGAACACCCACCTCTCGCTGCCGCTCCGCGCGTGCAGCTTTCCTTTGGAGTCGGCGAAGAACAGCATGCCGTCGGCCGCCGTGAGCTCGCCCACGTAGTCCGTGAGGGCGACCTGTGCCAGTTCCGCCCCGGTGAGCGCGTCCAGACCGTAGATCGTGTGGCCGTCGGTGAAGCGGAGCGTGCCGGCCGACAGGACGGGGGACGAGGGGATGACGGTGTGCGCCTCGAAGCGCCAGCCGCGCGGCCCGGGATCCGGCCGGCCGGGGGAGGGGGCGGCGGCGTCGGAGGCGGTGTTGTTTCCGTCGGAGGGTGTCTTGGGGGTGTCGTCCCCGTCGAGGAGCGCGGCCGTCGTGGCCGTCGCGGCCACCACGGCCGCGCCGAGGCCCAGCCACACCATGCGTCGGCGGGAGAGGGGTTGGGGCTTCCTGCCCTCGCCGGCCGTCGCGGCCCCTTCGGGCCTCTCTGCCTCGTCGGCCTTCTCCGCGTCGGAGACGGTCGGATGCGGGGGCCTGGGCGGGGTCGCCGCCGTCTGGGTCGCCAGGCTGTGGAGGGGGTCGGGTGCGGGTCCGAACCCGGCGGGGGGCTTCGCGGGCAGGTCGGGCAGGGCCGGCAGGTCGGGGGCGGCCTGGGTGGCCGGGGCGATCGGGGAGTCGACCGGGGCGACCGGGCCCAGGGATGCCGGGGCGAGGGAGGTCGGCGTCTGGGGCGCCGGGGCGTGGGAGGGCGGTGTCTGGGGAGCCGCGGCCAGGGCGCGTAGGGCGTCGTGGACCTCGGTGGCGGAGGCCGGGCGGTCCTCGGGGGCCTTCGCCAGGAGGCGTAGCACCAGGGCGTCGAGGGCGGCCGGGACGTCCGGGCGGAGGGTGCCGGGCGGGACGGGCGTCCTGTTGAGGTGCGCGGTCATCATCGCGACCGGGCCGGTGGCCGCGAACGGCGTGCTGCCGGTGAGGAGTTCGTGCAGCACGCAGCCGAAGGCGTACAGGTCGGAGCGGGCGTCCCCGCTCTGCTCGTCGAAGCGTTCGGGGGCCATGTAGGCGAGGGTGCCCATGACCTTGCTGGACTTGTCGCTGGCCGCCATGTAGCGGGCGATCCCGAAGTCCAAGATCTTGATCTCGCCGCCGGTGGTGAGCATCAGGTTGGCGGGCTTGAGGTCCCGGTGCACGATGCCCGCGGTGTGCGCGGCGGCCAGTGCGGCCGCGCCCTGGGCGGCCCACCCGAGCGCGACCGGCACCGGCGGCGGACCGTCCTGGCGCAGCACGGCCGCCAGGTCCCGGCCCTCGATGTACTCCATGACGAGGAACAGCGTCCCGTCGGCCGGGTCCTGGCCCATGTCGTGGACGGTGACGACGCCGCGGTGGTTGAGGCCGCCCGCGGTGCGCGCCTCCCGGAAGAACAACTCCGCGCCGCCGGGGTCGCCTTGGTTGTGCGGAAGCAGCTTGACCGCGACGTGTCGGCCGATCACCCGGTCCCGGCCGGCCCAGACCTCGCCCATGCCGCCCCGGCCCACGAACGCCGCCAGCTCGTACCGGCCCGCAAGAACGCGCACAGCCACTCTCCCCCGTCCCCTTGGGGCACACCGCCCCACCCGGCGAACGTGCCCCATTGAACCCCAGAACCCCAGAGGGGACCGTCCGCAGGGCCCCAGCAGGCCTGATGCGTGGTCGTGTTGACGGGATCCAGCTCAGGGCGAGGTGAGTAGGAGTACTCATGTGGCCGGTGCGGCGGTGTCCGCATGATGCGGGCATGAGATCAAACTCCCTCCCGAAGTCCGTACTGCTGGCCGTACTCGGCTGCGTCGTTCTCTCCGGCTGCGGTACCCGGAACGCCACCACCGATCAGGCCCTCGCGGGCAGCGCGGTCTCGGCGGTATCCGCGCAGGAGGATCCGTCGGGCGAGGGCGAAGCCTTGAGCGAGGACGAGATGCTGCGGTTCATGCAGATGATGACCGACATGCCGTCGAGCTGCGATCAGGCGATCGCGGACCACAAGGGCGTATCCCTCGAAGACTTGCGGGACGCGAAAGTCGCGCCCGGGGGAGTCCCGCCCGAGCCCGAGGACCTGCCGGGTTGGGAGGCGGGTCCCGGGCCGGAGTACGTGCCGGGCGGGACGCCGTCGGAGCCTCCGAGCGCCGCCGACGGCGTACCGGTCCCCCTGCCCGATGCGCCCGCGCCGCCGGAGCCGGACCCCGACTTCACTGCGCCCGACCCGAAGGAGGAGATGACTCTGAACCCCGCGGAGGAGTGCATCGGCGGCGAGTACGCACAGCGCATCACCGAGGCGTTCAAGAACACGCAGAACACGAAGCCGGCCGACTACCAGGCGATGCGGAAGAAGCTGACGGACCTCGGCTACCCGGCGGCGCTCATCCACCGGATGCCGGATCACGCCGGCGCGCCCCGGGTCAGGGTCGACCTGCGCATGTGGGGAAGCCAGTTGGCCCTGGAGGTTACGGGCACCGGCGACGGCGTGCACGTCGAAGCGTTCGGGGCCTCCGGTGAGGAAGGCGTGAACCTGGCCGAGGTGAAGCGGAAGCCGAAGCCGAGTTCGAAGCCGAAGCAGGGCACGCCCGCGTCCTGACCGGACCGGACGGGACGCGCGGGCCGCCCTCCCGGCCGAGCCGGACCAGGAGGGCCGTTCCGGCGGCTGCGATGCCGAGGGTCCAGGCCAGGCCGGTGAGCGTGGACGCGGTACCGAGGGTGAAGGCGACGACCAGCGGCACGGCGAGGAACGTGACGGCGGCGCCGAGGAGGATCCGGGCGAACCTTCCGAACCCCGGCCCCACCAGCAAGCCCAGGCGCCAGGACCGTACGGCCGTGCTCGCGGTCGCGGAGACGAAGAGCAGCAGCATCACGGTGTAGCCCACCCGTTCGCGTCCTACGTCCAGGGGGCCGCCCACGACGGCCTCGGAGGATCCGTCGGCGGTGGTGAGGAGGGCCGCGCGGTTGTCGAAGACCTCGACCCTGACCCGCGGATCGGCGCGCAGACGCTCGGCCGTTCCCGCTCCGGCCGTCACGAACCACGGCCGACCTCCGTCGTCCGGGGTGAAGACGAGCGAGCGGCCCTTGCCCGGCGTCGGCGACGTCCCCTGGTGCGGGAGCTGCGAGGCGCTGCCGGCCACCGTCGTCCGGCAGTGCCGTGTGGCTCCCGGCGTGCAGGCCGGGGCCGTGTCGTAGGCGTCGAGCTGCCGGACGTCCCGCCATGCGACGGCCCCCACGAGCACCGACGCGGCCAGACCCAGAACCGCGAGGAGGCCCAGGACGGCGGCCCACGCCGTGCGGCGCGGGCGGGGGGAGAGGCCGCCGGGCGGAGCGGGCGCGTGCTCTCGTGGGGTCAAGGGAGCACGGGGTGCACGGGGGGCATCGGGGGACATCGGGGTCATGTGGATCGAGTTGATCACGGGGGAATCCCCGCGGCCAGGGGCCGACGTCCCCCGCCGTCCCGGTCAGTGAAACGGCGGCGCGGTCGTGCGTGTCAGTCGCGTCAGTCGCGGCGGGCGAGGTTCAGGCGGGCCGCCTGGCGGGTCAGGTGGTCGCGTTCCGCGAGGTTGGGGGCCCGGTGCGCCGCCTCGGCGTACAGACGGGCCGCCGTCGACAGGTCGCCGTCGCGCTCGTGGAGGTAGGCGGCGACCGCGGTGTGGCGGGGGAGCGCGGCGTCCAGCTCGGCCAGCGCCGCCAGGCCGGCGCGCGGGCCGTCGGCCTCGCCGACCGCCACCGCACGGTTGAGGCGGGCGATCGGGCTGTCGGTCAGGCGTACCAGCTCGTTGTACCACTCCACGATCTGCACCCAGTCGGTCTCCCCGGTGGTCTGCGCGTCGGCGTGGAGGGCGGCGATGGCGGCCTGCGCCTGGAACTCGCCCAGCCGGTCGCGGGCGAGTGCCGGGTGGAGGATGCCGATCCCCTCGGCGATCAGCGTCGTGTCCCAGCGCCCGCGGTCCTGCTCGGCGAGCGGGATCAGGCTGCCGTCGGGGGCGGTGCGGGTGGCGCGCCGGGCGTGGTGGAGCAGCATCAGGGCGAGGAGCCCGGACACCTCGGGATGGTCGATGGAGGCCGCGAGGCGCCGGGTGAGGCGGATGGCCTCGGCGGCCAGGTCCACGTCCCCGGAGTAGCCCTCGTTGAAGACCAGGTAGAGGACGCGCAGGACGGTGCCGACGTCGCCGGGACTGTCGAAGCGGACCTCGGAGACCGTCCGCTTGGCGCGGCTGATGCGCTGCGCCATGGTCGCCTCGGGGACGAGGTAGGCCGCGGCGATCTGCCGTGTGGTCAGTCCGCCGACCGCGCGCAGGGTGAGCGCGACGGCGGAGGACGGGGTGAGGGAGGGGTGGGCGCACAGGAAGTACAGCTGGAGCGTGTCGTCCACCGCGGGCGCGGGGCCGGGCGCCGGCTCCACCTCCACCCGGTCCTCGCGGCGGCGGCGGGCGGTGTCCGCGCGCGTCGCGTCGAGGAACCGGCGCCAGGCGACCGTGACCAGCCAGGCCTTCGGATCCCGGGGAGGGGCCTCGGGCCAGACCCGGACCGCTTCGAGCAGGGCCTCCTGTACGGCGTCCTCGGCCGCCGCGAAATCTGCTCCGCGGCGGACGAGGATCCCGAGGACGCTCGGTGTGAGGCTCCGGAGGAGGGCCTCGTCGATGGACATGTCAGTGGCACTCGGGGACGGTCGGCGGCGCGGCCAGGAACGGGCGCAGCTCCAGCCACTCGTGGATCGGCTTGCCGCCCGCGCCGGGGGCCGCCGACAGCTCACCGGCGAGCTCGACGGCACGCTCGTAGCTGTCCACGTCGATCACCATCCAGCCGGCGATCAGGTCCTTCGTCTCGGCGAAGGGGCCGTCGGTGACCGGCGGGCGGCCCTCGCCGTCGTAGCGGACCCAGGTCCCCTCGGGGGCGAGCGCCTGACCGTCGACGAACTCGCCGGTGCCCTCCAGCCGGTCCGCGAAGTCGCGCATGTACTGGATGTGGGCCGTGATCTCCTCCGGCGTCCACTCGCTCATGGGGACGTCGTTGGCGGCAGCCGGGGCGCCGCGGTAGTGCTTCAGAAGCAGGTACTTGGCCATGGTGGTCTCCTCGGTGCTGTACGGCCCATTCTGGCCGCGTTCACTGAGGAGACGGAGCGGGGCACGGGTTCTCGACATCGCCGCCGAACTTTTTTCCACGGGATGTCGGGGAGCCGGACCGGGCGGCTGTGGCACCCGGTCCGGAGTGTGGTTTCAGCCTTCCGGCCGGGCGGATCAGGTGTGGTGGACGCGGCCGTCGTGGCCGTTCCACTGGCCGTTCCACTGGCCGTTCCAGGAGCCCTTCCAGTCACCCTTCCAGTCGCCTTTCCAGTCGCCCTTCCAGTGACCGTTTCCGTACCAGTACGTGTGGCAGTCCCAACGGCCCCAGCTCTGATGGTGGGCGCCCTGGTGCCAGTGGCAGTAGCGGATGCGGTAGCGGTCGTCACCGCGATCGCGGCGACCGTCGTGACCGGATGCCGTCGCGGTGACGGTGGCGGGGCCGGCCTGCGGCGCCGCCGCCGCCGACACGGCGAACGCGTTGGAGGGCAGGAGTGCGCCTGCGGCGGCCAGGGCGGCCGAGACGGTGAGAACGGCGAACCGTCGTCGTGTGCGGGGTCTGTGGGTCATGAGAGTTCACCTCCGGCGAGCAGACGGGGACAGGGCGGAGAGAAACGCCGATGATGCGGGTGGTCACCTGCTCTACGTGATCGCCTCCCTCCATTGAGCCCGGACCGGCGCACCGCGTCATGCCCCTGACTTTCGGGGCTTGACAAACCAACCGGGCCCGCCGTCTCAGACCCGCCGCTGGTCCGGCGCGTCCAGTGACTTGTCCCGCCAGCGGACGAAGAGGCTCTCCGCGTCGCCGCTGTACGACCACGGGACCCTCGTGGCCCGGTTGTCCAGCAGGGCGAAGACGGGCGGCGCCTGCGCCTCCATGCCCGCGTGGACCAGGCCGTGGGCCAGGTAGTTCAGGTCGGCGACGTCCTGGGCGTACGACACCGTGCGGTGGGCGATCCAGTTGTCGAGCGCGTTGCGCAGGTCCCAGCGCGCCCGGTCCCCGCTCCAGTGGTAGGCCAGGCCGATCGCCGTGCGCCCCTCCGCCTCCACCTGGTGCCGGTACTGCTCCGCCCGGGCCACCTGCGGCAGCACCACCAGCGGTGAACCGGGCGGGGCGTAGACGGCCACGTCCCAGGCGAAGTTGTTGGCCTCGCCGTTCGAACCGTGCCAGCGCGGGGAGAGGTAGCGCAGCGCCTGGTGGTGGGCCTCCCGGTGGTAGGGGTCGCGGGCGCGGAGCTCCTTCCACCAGTGGCCCATGTTCGGGTCGCCGCGGTCGTAGAGCCTGGCGAGCGTCACGAGGGAGACGTACGGGTACGGGTCCTCGGGTGCCAGATCGGCGGCCCGCAGACAGAGCCCGGCCACCTGGTCCAGGCTGTCGTTCGCGGGCATCGTCCCGCTGCGCGCCACCGCGAACGTCCGCATCACCTCGGTCTCCGCGCGCAGTACGGCCGCGTTCGGGTCGGTCGGGTCGGCGGCGTACCAGACGTCCACGGTGCGCCGGCTCGCCGCGGCGTCCGCGAGCAGGCGGATGCGGTGCGCGCGCCGGTCCCAGTCGCCCGGGGGGTGCTCGGCCAGGAGGTCGCGGGCCCCTTCCCAGCGGCCCATCACCATGTCCTGGCGGCACTGTTCCAGGCTTCGGTCGCCGAACGCCTGGTCGTAGACCGGTGCTCCGGACCGGCGGCGGCGCGGCCAGGGTGCCATGGACACTCCTCGGATCGGTGGGGATGGACGAGGCCGGCGCCGGTGCGGGCACGGGGTGCCGGCGCTCTTCGTGGCGTCGGCGTCAGAAGTCGGTGAGTACGTCGTCCCGCCGTTCGGCCGCCGCCAGGCCGGGTCCGGGGCCCGGTCCGGAGCCCTGTTCCTCACGGAAGGCGTCCTGTTCGGGATCCAGCGGCCTCGGCCTGAAGTACGAGACTCCCTGCAGCCGGGAGAAGGTCATCGGGATCAGACCCAGCGCGAGCGCCCCGAGGCCGATCGCGAGGGCGCTGCCGGTCAGTTCCGGAACCGACATGGCGAAGATCCAGATCATGAACAGGGCTCCGCCGAGCGGCCACAGCCCGACGAAGAGGAAGGTGCCCACGGACCTGAACAGCACCTTGCGGTAGGCGACCACGGCCGCCAGGCCGGCGAGGGCGTAGTAGAAGGCGATGTGCAGGCCGATGCCGCTGACGGCGTCCCGGACGAACTGCGTGCCGGAGCCGGCCGTGGCGGACACCGCGACGAGGAGGAGCGCCACGGCCGCCACGGTGGCCGTGGCGACGGAGGGCGTCTGCCAGTCGCGGTGGATGCGGCCGAACGCGGCGGGCACGGTGCGGTCGCGGCCCATGGCGAAGAGCGTGCGGGTCGCCTGGAGCAGGCTCGTCTCCAGGGTGGCGACCATGGACAGCACGACGGCGAGCACGAGCAGCCGGCCGCCCCAGCCCGGCCAGACGGCGTCGCCGAGCACGGAGAGGAAGCCGTCGGGGTTGTCCCGTACCGCGTCCGCCCCGATGAGGATGTTGGTGGCGACGGTGAAGACGACGAAGATCGCGAACGACAGCGCGACTCCGATCAGGCCGCCGAGGCCGAAGGAACGGCGGCTGGTGCGGGTCTCCTCGTTGAGATTGCTGGAAACGTCCCAGCCCCAGTAGCTGACGCCCGCGATCAGCGCGCCGGAGACGAAGCCGTGCGACGCGTCGAAGTGGCCGAAGCCGAACCAGGAGAGCGAGAAGTCCGCCGCGTTCCCGTCCTTGGCCAGGGCGGCGACGGCGAAGGCCAGGAGCAGCAGGAGCTGGACGCCGGTGAGGATCCGGCGGGCGTACGGGCTGATCCGGGCGCCCTGCGCCACCACGCCCGCCATGAGCAGGAACCAGCCCGCGCCGACGGCCGTGGCCAGGCCGGTGTTCGCGGCCAGTTCCGGACTGATGAGGGCGAGGGTGGCACTGCCGGCCGGGAGGGTGGCCGAGACGAGGAAGGCCGTCGCGGCGACGACCAGGGCCCAGCCGCTGAGGAAGCCGAGGAAGGGGTGCAGCGTGCGCGCCACCCATGCGTAGCTCGCCCCCGCGTTGACGTCGAGGCGCCCCAGATGACGGAAGGCCAGCGCGATGCCGATCATCGGTATCGCGCAGTACAGGAGCACGGCGGGGGCCGCGACCCCGACGGCGGCGATGAGCACGGGGATCGTCGCGGCGACCGTGTACGCCGGCCCGCAGCCCGCGACCGCCATGACGATGGAGTCGAACGTCCCCAGGGCGCCGGCCCGGAGGCCGCCCCCGTCGTTGCCGGCCCTTTTGCTCACCACTGGTTGCGCCCTTCTGAGCCTTGTACAAGGGCTAGATCTTGCCCGCGGTGGTGACGGGGACACAAGGGCTACTCTTCGGTTTCTTTTGTTCAACTACCTGTTGATGGCTGGGATTGGCGGTCCCGGTGGATGACTGCTTCGGATTTCGTTGTCGGTGAGGGGCGGAAACGACTTCGGTGCGCACCGGGGCCCGGGGGCCTCGATGCGCACCGAAGGATGGGTGGGGCTGGGTCAGCAGGTGGGGATGCGGTTCAGGTTCGCGGCGTAGCGGGCGGAGATCCAGCCGCGGCCGTCGGCGAGCTTGTACCAAATGGTGTTGCCGTCGACGGAGGTGCCGTTGGTCTTGCACATCACCTGGACCTCGCCGCCGCGCTTGATCACGCCGGTCTTCCCGTAGTGGGTGCCGGGGCCGGTGCGGACGTGCAGCTTGTCGCTGACGATGCGGGCCATCGGCTTGCCGGGCTTGGTGTCCTTGCCCCCGTGGTCCTTACCGCCATGGTCCTTGCCGCCGTGGTCCTTGCCGCCGTGGTCCTTGCCGCACTTGCACGCGCCGGGCTTGCCCTTGTCGCCCTTGTCGCCCTTCGGGCCCTGCGGACCCCTCGGACCCTGGTCTCCCTTGGGTCCGCCCGGTCCGCGGTTGCCCTTCTCGCCCTGCTTGCCCTTGTCGCCCTTCGGTCCGCCGGGGCCGCGGTCGCCCTTCGGGCCCTGGTCGCCCTTCGGTCCGCCCGGTCCGCCCGGTCCGCGCGAGCCGGTCGGTCCGGCCGGGCCGGTGTTGCCGCGGTCGCCCTTGTCACCCTTCTCGCCCTTGTCGCCCTTGGGTCCGCCGGCCGGGCCGGTGTCGCCCTTGGGGCCCTGCGGTCCGCCCGGTCCGGGCACGCCCGCCGGTCCCGTCGGGCCCTCGGTGCCGTTGTCGCCCTTCGGTCCGGCCGGGCCGGTGTCGCCCTTCGGGCCGCCCGCCGGACCCGTGTCGCCCTTCGGCCCGGGTGCCCCGGTGTCGCCCTTCGGGCCCTGGGGGCCTCCGGCCGGTCCCTGGTCGCCCTTCGGACCCTGCGGTCCGGCGTCGCCCTTCGGTCCCTTGTGGCCCTTGGGTCCCTGCGGTCCCTTCGGCCCGTGCTCGCCCTTCTCGCCGCGGTCACCCTTCTCGCCGCGGTCCCCGCGGTCCCCGCGCTCGCCCTTCTCGCCCTTCTCGCCCTGGTCGCCCTTGTCGCCCTTGGGGCCGGGGCGGCCCGGCTTGCCGTGGTTTCCGGGCTTTCCGTCGTGGCCCTGCTTCCCGTCGTGCCCGTCCTGCCCGTCGTCGCCCTTGGGGCCCGTCACCGGGGTGGACACCGCGTACAGGCCGGGGGAGCCGGTGCCGGCCGCCCACTCGCCGCCGTCGAGCGTCGTGCCCTCGGGAGCGTCCGCGTCCACCCGTACGAGTACGCCCAGCCGGGTGTCGCTCTGTGCCGGGAAGGCGAAGCCCGCACGGGTCCCGGCGTCACAGGTCAGCTGGCGGGCGTTGCCGGACAGGGTGCAGGGCGCGCCCGCGCGGTCGCCGTTCCAGTAGAAGCGGGCCTCGGGGAAGGTCGTCCGCTCCGGCGCGGTGATCCGGAAGCTGCTGCTGAGTGCCGGATCGCCGCCGGTCTCCGCCACGATCACCACGCGGCCGGTCTTGCCGGCGGCGATCGAGGGGACGTACGGCTGGGAGAACCGGATGTGCGGCGAGCCGGCGGCGAAAGCCGGCGCGGCCGGCAGCAGGCAGGTCGCGGTGACGGCCGCGACGACCAGGGCGGCCGACGTGCAGCGGGAAGCAGACAAGGGTGTTTCCTCCGCGAGGAAAAGCGACGGAACCGGAGGGCGACCGCCGAATGCGGTCTTCCGGTGGACAAAAGTCCCAACACCAGTTAAAAGCTGACAATGCGACACAGTTGTGTACGACGCGCAACCGATCACTCGGCAGCCGCGTGAATCCCCCCGTCTGCCCGAACCAGGACGTACGCGGCCTCGCGCGCCCGAACCGCCGCCTCGGGGCCCGGTTCCAGGGCCGCGACCACCGTCGCCCCCTCGACCAGCAGCATCAGCTGCTCCGCCAGCCCCTCCCGGCCCGGCCCCGGCACCGGCCCGGCAACGCCGGCCAGCAGCGTCCGCAGCTCCGCCTTGTGGCGGCGTACGACGTCCAGCACCCCGGCGGGGCCCGTGCCCAGCTCCCCGTACGCGTTCAGGAACGCGCAGCCGCGGAAGCCCGGCTCCGAGAACCACCGCGCGAGCCACTCGAAGACCGCCCCGACCGGGTCGGCCTGCCCCGCGACCGCTGCGCGCAGGCTCGCCATCCAGCGGCGGTCGCGGCGCTCCAGATAGGCGGTGACCAGGGATTCCTTGGCCGGGTAGAGGCGGTAGAGCCGCTTGAGCGGGATGCCCGACTCGGCGCGGATCCGGTCCATGCCCACGGCCTGGATGCCTTCGGCGTAGAACAGGGCCTCCGCGGCGTCCAGCAGGCGGGTGCGGGCGTCTTCGTCGTTCATCGGGGCGGCGGGCATGAAAGCAGCGTAGACCAGAACCGCTTGCGCGGAGAACGCGCGTTCTCTAGGCTCGAGGCAGAGTGAGAACGGTCGTTCTCGCCCCCGCCCAGTCGATGCCGAGAGGTCCCACCGTGACTGTCACTCCCTCCTCTCCTTCCTCTCCCTCCGTGCGACCGCCACTGCCGCCCTTCACCGAGGAGTCGGCCCGCGCCAAGGTGCAGGCCGCCGAGGACGCCTGGAACAGCCGCGACCCCGAACGCGTCTCCCTCGCCTACACCGAGGACTCCGCCTGGCGGAACCGCGACCGCTTCCTGACCGGCCGCGCCGAGATCCGCGCCTTCCTCGCCGACAAGTGGGAGCGCGAGCTGGAGTACCGGCTGCGCAAGGAGCTGTGGGCGTACACCGACAACCGGATCTCGGTGCGCTTCGAGTACGAGTGGCACGACGCGAGCGGCCAGTGGTGGCGCAGCCACGGCAACGAGCAGTGGGAGTTCGACGCCGCGGGTCTGATGCGCCGCCGCGAGGCCAGCATCAACGACATCCCCATCGAGGAGTCGGACCGCCGCCTCTGAGACCGAGGGGGCGGTTACGCTCCGCAACCCCCTCCCCAGTCCTCGGAGTTATGCTGGCAGGGACCCTTGGGAGGCAATGTGACCGAGCGCAAACCGCCTGGTGTCAGCTTCGAATCCTTCGTGGACCGCCAGATCAGACAGGCCGAGGCGAGCGGCGAGATCGAGAACCTGCCCGGCTTCGGAAAGCCGCTGGCCTCGCTCGACGCCCCGTACGACGAGCTGTGGTGGATCAAGGGCAAACTGCACCGCGAGGGCTTCGCGGTCCTCCCGCCGGCGCTCGCACTGCGCAAGGAGGCGGAAGACGCCCGCGAGGCGATCAAGGCCGCCCGCACCGAACGCCAGGTCCGCGCCCTCCTCACGGAGATCAACGACAAGATCCGCACGGCCCTGCGCAGGCCCCCGCCCGGCCCCCCGCTGAACCTCGGGGAATTCGACGTCGAAGCCGAACTCGCCCAGTGGCGGGAGTCCCGGGAAGCCCGCTGAAGGCCGCCCCGCAACGGTTGGTGTCAGGGGTCGACGGAAGCGGGTAACGTCTTTGTCATGTTCTTCCAGAGGCCGATTTACGAGTGAGCGCGTGATGGGCCCCGGCTGACGTCCTTCGAAGACGACGCCGCCGACCGTTCCCCACCGACGCATCCGTAGATCACTCCGTACTCATGACCGGGAGAACCCGTGACCGTTAGCAAGAACATCAACAACCCCGTGGGCCAGGGCGGCGGCCAGCGCAAGCGGCAGTCCCGCGCCGAGCGGGCGAACAACGGCCCGCACCGCAACCTCGACCGCCAGGGTGCCGCCGACCAGAAGGCGGAGCTGCTGCGCAAGATGCGCGAGAAGGCAGCCGAGGCCGAGGGCGCCGAGCCGGCGGCCGACGCTCCCGCCGAGAGCTGACGCACCCCCGCCCCAGGGCGACCCCGCACAGATCAGGACCCGGACCGCACCACGCGGCCGGGTCCTGCTGCCGTATCGGCCCAGGACTCCCTCCACCGCCCCCGGAGGGAACCGCTCGGGTGGGCGGGGGCATCTCCTGAGGCATGGGTGCGTTGATCTTCGGGCTGTTCTTCATGGCCGGCTGGGCCGTGGCGCTCGCCTGGCTCGGGTACGCCGCCTCGGTGCTGTGGCGGATCCGGGGGGAGCAGTGGGTGCGGGGTCACGGGCAGCCGTTCGCCCGGCTGCTGCTCCCTGCCCCCGCGTACCTCCGCTTCGACAGGAGGCTCGCCGTGGCGGTCCTGTCGGCCGATCTGTGGCTGGTGTCGGCGGTCGTCGTGTTCGGCACGGAAGGGATCTTCACCGAGGACTGGCTGGGGTACCCCGGCATGATGGATCCCGCCGGGCAGGGCTACCAGGCGGGGGCGGTGGCTCTGCTGCGCACGACGGCTCTGTGGAGCGCCTCCGCCGCGATCCTCGGTCGCTGCTGGACCACGGCGGCCGTCCAGCTGTCCGTCCTGCCGCTGTCGGCGCTCTGGATCGCCTCGTTCGACACCTACTACAACTGAACCCCGCAGGCTGCCGGGATGCGCGGCCTAGCGGTCGTCCTCCGGGTGCGGCCCTGTCGCGTACGGGTTCGGCTCGTCGTCCGCGAGCACGCCCACGAAGGGTTCGCCCTCCCCCGCGAAGGTGTACGCGCCGCCTTCGATCCGCTCGACGAGTCCGCGGGTCCATTCCGCGCCGCTGTCGGCCGAGTGCACCCACAGGTTCATGATTTCGCCGATGTGGCCGAGCTGCCCCGGCCCGTCCTCCGGCGTGTAGTACTCGGTGACGGTGGACCGCCACTGCTCGAGCCCCGCGATCCGCTGCTCGAGGAGGGCGACGGCCTCGCTGCGGGGCAGGTCGACGATGAAGCCGAGGCCGGCCGAGACGACGTCGGACTTCTGCTCGTGCGAGCTCAGGGCCTCGCGCAGCAGGGTGAGGTACTCCTCGGTTCCCTTGTCGGTGATCTCGTACTCGACGCGGGGCGGGCCGCCGACGGCGCTCGGAGCGACCTCGTGCGCGATGAGGAGTCCTTGCTTCGCCATCTGCTTGAGCGCGTGGTAGATCGAGCCCGGCTTGGCGTTGGACCACTCGTGGGCGCCCCAGAACTCCAGGTCGTTGCGCACCTGGTAGCCGTGCGCCCGTCCGTGCTGGCGGACCGCGCCGAGGACCAGCAGCCGGATCGCTGACATGCGCTTCTCCACTCTTGGGCAATTTTGACTAGCCTATCTCTATTCAAGTTTGACTAACCGCCCCGAGTGGCTTACCTTTCCCTCTCTGGTCAAATTTGACTACTTGGTGGAGGGGTGTGCTTTGTCTGACCACGATCTGTCGATCGTCGTCGAAGGTCTGCGGAAGAAGTACGGGGACAAGCAGGCCCTCGACGGCCTCGATCTCACGGTCCGAGCCGGGACGATCCAGGGGATTCTCGGCCCGAACGGCGCCGGCAAGACCACGGCCGTACGCATCATGTCCACGCTGCTGCGCCCCGAGGAGGGGCGCGTCGAGGTGGCGGGCTTCGACGTGAGGACCCGGCCCGACGAGGTGCGCTCGCGGATCGGGCTGCTCGGCCAGCACGCCGCTGTCGACGAGGAGCTCAGTGGCCGCCAGAACCTGGAGATGTTCGGCCGCCTCTACCATCTCGGCTCCCGCCGTGCGGGCGCCCGGGCTGATGAGCTCCTGGATCGGTTCGGGCTCGCGGACACCGGCAAGAAGGCGGTCAAGCAGTACAGCGGCGGCATGCGGCGGCGGCTCGACCTCGCGGCCTCCCTCATTCTGCGGCCCCAAGTGCTCTTCCTGGACGAGCCCACGACCGGCCTCGACCCCCGCGGCCGCGCGGAGGTGTGGAACGCGGTGCGTTCCCTGGTCGGCGGCGGCGCGACCGTCCTGCTGACCACGCAGTACCTGGAGGAGGCCGACCAGCTGGCCGACAAGATCGCGGTGATCAACCACGGGAAGGTCATGGCCGAGGGCACGGCCGACGAGCTGAAGACCAAGACGGGCGGCGACCGCATCGACGTGGTCCTGCACGACACGGCCCAACTGGCCCGCGCCGCCTCGCTCCTGCCCGGCGACGTGGCGGTGGACGAGGACCGGCGCATGGTCAGCGCTTCGGTCACCGACCGCATGGCGGCCCTGACCGAGACCGTGCGGGCGCTGGAGGCGGCGGGCATCGAGGCGGAGGACATCGCCGTACGCCGGCCGACGCTCGACGAGGTCTTCATGCACCTGACGAGGGAGGAGGCCGCATGAGTGCGACGCACGGTGTGAGCACGCAGCACGGCACGGGCTCGAAGCTGAGCTGGGCCGCCGTGGACTCCTGGACGATGACCCGCCGCGAGCTGGCCCACTGGGCGCGACAGCCCGTGCAGGTGGTCGTCGGGCTGGTCTTCCCGGTGATGATGCTGCTGATGTTCAGCTACCTGATCGGCGGCGGACGGGGCGTCGAGGGCGACTTCACGGCCTACCTGGTCCCCGGCATGCTCACCATGACCATGGCCTTCGGTCTGGAAGGCACGATGCTCTCGGTCACCCAGGACCTCAACAAGGGGGTCATCGACCGGTTCCGCTCGATGCCGATGAACTCCGGCGCGGTCCTGGTCGGCCGGAGCGTCGCCGACATGCTGCAATCGGTGCTGGGCCTCGCCGTGATGATCGCGGTCGGATATGCGATCGGCTGGCGCTGGCACGAGGGTCTCGCCTCCTTCCTCGGCGCTGTGGGGCTGCTGTTGCTGCTGCGGTTCGCGATGCTGTGGATCGGCATCCACCTGGCGATGGTCGCGGGCAGGCCGGAGTTGGTCCAGGCCGTGCAGATCCTCGTCTGGCCGGTCAGCTTCCTTTCCAACGTCATCGCCTCGCCCGAGTCCATGCCCTCCTGGCTGGGCACGATCGTGGAGTGGAACCCGATGTCCGCGACGGCCACCGCGGTACGCGGCCTGTTCGGCAACCCGGGCGCGGCCGGCGACTCCTGGGCCGCGACCCACGCGGAACTCCTCGCGGTGGCCTGGCCGGTAGCCCTGGTCGCGGTGTTCTTCCCGCTCGCCGTGAAGCGCTTCCGGGACCTGAGCCGCTGACGGATCCGCCCCGGCCTCCTAGTCCCTGCCCGCCCGGACGCTCAGTGCGGTGAGGGCTTCGGTGACGCGGTCCGCTTGGTGGGTGGCCCCGCGGAGGTTGGGGTGGAGGACGGTGCAGGCCTCGCCCCGGGCCGGGATGGAGCGGCAGAGCTCTGAGGGCGGGTCGCTCTGCTCGCCCGGCCCGGTCAGGCTGTCCTTGATCCCGTACATCCAGCGCTGCTCCCCACTCGCGCACACCCCGTGCCCGGTGCTGGAGGCGTACGTGTCCACATACACCGCGCCGCTCCGCCGGGCCTGCTCCCGCAGGAGGGCATTGACCCGGCGCTCCAGGCTGTCGAGCCAGGGCATGTCGCCCTTGGTCACGGTTCCGAGCTGGTGCCAGGAGCCCCAGCCGCAGCCCGCGGACTCGTCCACGACGGCCGGATACCCGACGACCGCCACACCGGCGCGCGGAGCGCGCGTGCGGACCTCCTTCAGGAGAGCCGCGAGATCGGCCTCCAGCGCGGTGAACCGGGCGTCGAGTCCCGCGGCGCCCCCGCCCCGCGCGTAGTGATCGGTGCACGGGGTGCCCGTACCGAAAGAGGCCAGGCCCCGCTTCACGCAGGTCTCGACGATCTCCGAGAAGCCCACGGAGTTGCCGCCGGCGCCGACCGTGACGAGATCGGCGGCTGCCGTAACGGCCCCGATCTGCGCGGGCTTCGCGGTCCACCCGCCCGGTGGGGGTACGGATGGTGGGCCCTTCAGCTCGGTCTGCGGACCCAGCAGCCCCGCTCTGACCTCCGCGGCGGAGCAGGTGACATCCGTGAGCTTCAACTTCAGCCGCCGCGCGGCCTGGTGCGGGTAATCCTGCTCGGAACGGCCGCATCCGTCGGTGTTCCACGGGCGCACGAAAGAGGCGGCGCTGTACGAGTCACCGAGGGCGACATAGGAGAGAGGCGCGGCGGCGGGTGCGGGTGCCTGCGGCGCGAGAACGGTGGCGAAGACGGCTGCCGCGGTGGCGGCGGTGGTGGTGAGGGCGAGACGCAACATGACGGCGGTGCCTTTGGCTCGGGCGCCGCGGCTCTTCCGCAGCGCACATCACCAAAAGTAGCCGCAATGACTACGGAGAGTAATCATCTGGCGTCTTGTTCGTTCGATCGAGTGAACGGGCGGGCTATGCCTGCCCGTGGGCCTGCGTGATCAGGTCCGTCGCGACCTCCAGGGCGGCCTGGCGGGTCTCCTCCGGGTTGCCCTCCACGTGCTGGAGGAACATCATTCCCGCGTGCAGGGTGAACAGGGCGCTCACGCACCGCACTTGGTCGACCAGCGGGGCATCCTCCTGGCCGGTCCGGAGCAGGTCCACCAGGGCGAAGAGACGCTTCTTCACCGTCTCGCCGATGCTCAGCTCCCGCAGTGAAGCCTGGTTCTCCTGCATGAAGCGGTACAGGGAGGCGCCGCCCGCCATCGCCTCGCTGTAGCGGCGCAGGACCTCCCGCTTCATCTCCAGCGTGCGCGGCTGCTCCTCCGCCCACTGGATCAGCTCGTCGATCGGCCGGGTCAGGTCGTCGAACAGGCTGATGATGATGTCTTCCTTGGTCTTGAAGTGGTAGTACAGCGCCGCCTTCGTGACCCCCAGCCGCTCCGCGATCTCCCGGAGTGAGGTCTTCTCGTACCCCTGCTCGGCGAAGAGTTCCAGTGCGACGTCCTGGATGCGCTGCCGCGTGTCGCCGCGGCGCTGCTGCGGACTGCTGCTGGACATGACTCTCCCCTGACTTACTTACTTGACGCCCGGCTAGTTACGGGTCTACCTTCCCCATTGTAGTGAACTAGCCGGTCGGCAAGTAAGTCCCAGGGCCGGTGCGTATGCGCCAGGGGAGTGGATCATGGTGGAAATCAAGAAGAACGCGGACGCCTCGGAGGAGGTGAAGCCGCGCAGCGTGCGGGTCGTCCTGATGGCGCTCATGATCGCGATGCTGCTGGCCATGCTCGACAACATGATCATCGGCACGGCCATGCCCACGATCGTCGGCGAGCTCGGCGGCCTGGAGCACCTCTCCTGGGTCGTCACCGCCTACACGCTGGCCACCGCCGCCTCCACTCCCATCTGGGGCAAGATCGGCGACATGTACGGGCGGAAGGGCTCCTTCCTCACCTCGATCGTCATCTTCCTGATCGGCTCCGCGCTCAGCGGCATGGCCCAGGACATGGGCCAGCTCATCGGCTTCCGCGCGATCCAGGGCCTCGGCGCCGGCGGTCTGATGGTCGGCGTCATGGCGATCATCGGCGACCTGATCCCGCCCCGCGAGCGCGGCAAGTACCAGGGCATGATGGCCGGCGTGATGGCCCTCGCCATGATCGGCGGACCGCTGGTCGGCGGCACCATCACCGACCACATGGGCTGGCGCTGGTCCTTCTACATCAACCTCCCGCTCGGCGCCGTGGCCCTGGCCATGGTCACCGCGGTGCTCCACCTCCCGAAGAAGACCCACGGGGAACGCCCGAAGATCGACTACCTCGGCGCGGCGCTGCTCACCATCGGCATCACCTCCACGGTCCTCGTCACCACCTGGGGCGGCACCGAGTACGCGTGGGGCTCCGCCGAGATCATCGGCCTGATCGTCGTCGGCGTCCTGTCCATCGCGGGCTTCCTCTACGCCGAGACCAAGGCCGCCGACCCGGTCATGCCGCTGCACATCTTCCGCAGCCGCAACTTCACCCTCATGTCCGTGATCGGCTTCCTCGTCGGCTTCGCGATGTTCGGCGGCGTGCTGTACCTGCCGCTCTTCCAGCAGTCGGTCCAGGGCGCCTCGGCCACCAACTCCGGCTTGCTGCTCCTGCCGATGCTGCTCTCGATGATGCTCGTCTCGCTGGTCGCGGGCCGGATCACCACCAGCAGTGGCAAGTACAAGATCTTCCCGATCATCGGCGGCGGGCTCATGGTCGTCGGGCTCTTCCTGCTCGCCACCATGGACACCGGGACGACCCGCCTGATGTCCGGCGTCTACATGGCGGTGCTCGGCGCGGGCCTCGGCTTCCTGATGCAGATCACGATGCTGGTCGCGCAGAACAGCGTCGACATGAAGGACATGGGCGTCGCGTCCTCCTCGGCGACCCTGTTCCGTACGCTCGGCGGCTCCTTCGGCGTGGCGCTGATGGGCTCGCTGTTCACCAGCCAGGTCACCAGCACGATGACCGACCGGCTCGGCCCCGAAGCGGCGACCGCGGCGGGCTCCGCGCAGCTGGACGCGGCGAGTCTGGCGAAGCTGCCGGAGGTCGTGCGGGAGGCCTACCAGCACGCGGTGGCCGCCGGTACGCACTCGGCGTTCCTGCTGGGTGCGGGGATCGCGGTACTCGGCTTCGCGGCCGCCTGGTTCGTCAAGGAGGTCCCGCTCCGGGGCGGTGGGCCGGCGGGGGCGGCCGGTGGCGGCTCGGACAAGTCCGAGGTGGTGCCGGAGGCGGCCGTCGTGCACTGAGTTGCTCGCGCGGGTGTGTGTGGTGGGCCCGGCCCGGCGGATCTACGGATCCTCCGGGCCGGGCCCACCGTCGTACCCCGGGTCGGCCGCGGGCCGGTGGTGGGGCCGCTGCGCGGGGCCTTCCCCCACCCCGCCCCTTCCCGAAACCGGGGGCTCCGCCCCCGGACCCCCGCTCCTCAAACGCCGGAGGGGCTGGGTGAGCGCAGGAGGGGCTGGATGAGTGCAGGAGGGGCTGGATGAGTGCAGGAGGGGCTGCCCGGTGGGACGGTCTAGAAGCGCTGGACGAACTCGCACGTGCCCGGGACCACGGCGTCGAGGGTGGCGGAGTCGGCCAGCAGCATGTCGAAGTCACCGGTGTTCTCACCGCAGTTGATGCGGTCGAATCCGCCGTTGCGGCTGAGGACGGTGTCGTTGCCGCCGCGTCCGTCGAAGGTGAGGGTGCTGCCGGGCGAGGCGTTCCAGCCGTCCGAGTCGGTCAGCCGGTCGGCACCGCTGCCGCCGACGAGGATGTCGTCCCCCTCCCCGCCGGCGAGGTCGCTCGGGATCGTGGTGTTGTTGGTGGCCACGTCGTCGCGGTCGCCCATCGACGCCTGGATGCGGGTCACCCCGCCCGCCGAACCGCAGCGGACGGTGTTGGGGTTGCCGAACTGGACACAGCCGAGGCCTGGGGTCAGGGGGTTCGCGGCGTCGCTCACCGTGAGGAATCCGCTGCTGACGCTGAAGGTGACGTTGTTCGACTCTCCGGGCAGTGCGGCGAAATTGATCTGGCCTCCGCTGCGCATCACGAACGCGGGGGCGGCGGACGCGGGGCCGGCGAAGGCCAGCGTCAGCGTGAGGGCGGCCAGGGCGGGGGCGGCGATGCGTGCCGTGCGGAGGATGTTCATGGGTGCTGTCCTTCGGTTGCCGAACGCGGACCGGGTCGAGGGCCCGTCGGTCCTGAGCGCTACCCAGAGCAACCGTCAGTTTTATATTATCTACCCGTAGTTACCTCGTCTGCCGTACACAAGCCCCCGTCCGGCCCCCGCCGAACGGGCTATGCCGCTTCTTTCGGATCACCTGGCTGACCAGATGTGGATGGCGGCGACGGCTCGATCCGCGCCCACTGCGCGTCAGCAGGAAACGCCCTACTTCAGGGCCGATCGCTTCTGCCATTCCTCCCACGGCATGTTCCACTCGCCGAAGCCGTTGCCGGCGGCCACCACTTCCTTGCCGCCCGTGACGTCGAAGACGTCGCCCACCTGGGCCTGGGCGTAGAACCACGACGCGTCCGCCGTCTTCATGCCGATACAGCCGTGGCTCCTGTTCGCCGAGCCGATGTAGCTCTCCGCCCACTCCGCCTGGTGCGTGAACGTGCCCGAGACCGTCATGCGCATCGACTTGTCGACCCACTGGTCGTAGCCGGTCAGGCCGACCGAATCGGCCGTCATCTTGATCCGGCCCTCCTTGGCCATGAGGGGCATCTTTCCGCTCCACGTCGGTGTCCTCGACGGGTCGCCCGCCGTGATCGGGATGGTCTTCACCGCCTGGCCGTCGCGCTCCAGGGTCAGCTGGTGGGCGGTGATGTCTACCTTGGCGATCCGGCTCCTGCCTATGGTGGCGGAGGTCGCGTACGACTTCGTCAGGTAGCGGCCGGAACCGGTGTCCACCCCCGACAGGGGGGCTTCCAGGGTTATGCGGGTGCCCGGCTTCCAGTACTCCTTCGGGCGCCAGTCCACGCGGTCCTTGCCGGTGAGGGTCTCCGTCAGCCAGCCCCACGAGCCCTCGGTGTTGTTGCTCGTGGTCACCTTCAGCCGCCGCTCGACCTCGGCCTTGTTCTCCACCTTGTGGTCGAAGGTGAGGGAGAGCGGCTGGCCCACGCCGACCGTCGTCCGGCTTCACGTCCTTCGCTCCGTCAGCCGGTAGGAGGCTCAGGTCGGCGGGCGGCCGCGAGGCCTCCGCGGCGTCCCCGCCCCCGTCGCCCCCGCACGCCGTCACGGACAGGGCGAGCAGTGTGAGCAGGGCGAAGGCGGGAGTGATGGCTGCCTTGTGCATGGGTAGGTGAACCTCCGGCTTGAGCCCGGGTCTTGGGACCGGGATGTCCGGTATGAGGCCGGTCCGTTCGTCCTCGGTTTCAGTCGGGATGGAATTCGGGATGATCAAGGACCAAAGTCCTGCAACCCGGAATTTATGGGCCATTCGGCTGGAACCCCGCATCCCCGACCGACGTCCTGACCAGTGCGAGCTCACGCGGCGGACGTCGATATGGGGAGTTGAGACAGCACATGGGGTTCCTGACGCGCACACAGATGCGGGGCACGAAGGCGCGGATCGCCGTCGTCGGAGCGGCGGTCGCGGTGGCCGCGACCGCGTGGGGGGTGACGGCGCTCGTCGACCCGGGCCAGGACATCAACCACCGACCCGTCTCCCGGCAGTCCGACGACGGGGCGAAGGGGGGTGGCGACGGCGAGCCGCAGGCGCCCGGGAAGCCGGGCGGACAGGTCCCGGAGGGCATAGCCCACGCGTCGGAGAGCGGCGGCGACGCGGTCAACATCACCATCGACGACGGCCCCGACCCCAAGTGGACCCCGAAGGTGCTGGAGGTGCTGAAGAAGTACGACGTGAAGGCGGTCTTCTGCATGATCGGGCCGCAGGCCAAGGACCACCCCGACCTGGTCAAGAAGGTCGTCGCCGGAGGCCACCGGCTCTGCGACCACACGATGGACCACAACACCGGGATGGACAAGAAGCCGCTCGCCTACCAGCAGCAGCAGATCCTCGACGCGAAGAAGCAGATCGAGGACGCCGCGGGCGGCGGGGCCAAGGTGGAGTACTACCGGGCCCCCGGCGGCGCGTTCACCCCCGAGAGCCGGGCCCTGGCCGCCTCCCACGGCATGCGCCCGCTCGGCTGGAACATCGACACCAAGGACTTCAGCAAGCCCGGCGTCGCGGCGATCGTCAGCACCGTCAAGGCCGAGATCGGAAACGGCCCGACCATCCTCTTCCACGACGGCGGCGGCGACCGGACCCAGAGCGTCGAGGCCCTCGACCAGGTCCTGGCCTGGCTGAAGGAGCAGGGCCGGCCCACCGGCTTCCCCGTGGTCACCGGCCCCAGCGCCTGACCCGCACCGCCCGGCCGGATCCCGTACGGGTGAAAGGGCGCCCGGTGTCGTTCCGGCCCGCCGGAGGGTCCCGTTGGTCCGGGCATGAACCGCACCCGCACCGTCGCCCTCGTCCTCGCCGCCGCCGCGGCGGCCCTCGCCCCGGCCCTCTCGGGCGGCGCGGCCACCGCCGCGGACGGCGCGTCCTACCTCCAGGACCCCAGCGGAGGGGAGGGGAAGATGAAGTCGCTGTGGACCAAGGACGACATGCACAAGGTGGAGGCCCAGTTCCGCTTCCACCCCGGGATCCAGTACAAGACCATCACCCGCCCCGGCCCCAAGGGCGCCGAGGAGTACGAGCGCAAGGTCGGCGACCCCACCACCCTGGCCTGGGAGCCCGGGTACGAGTTCGCGTGGTCGGTGTCGGATTCGCAGGGGGTCAAGAAGCTGCTGACCACGAAGGACGGCAAGCAGGTGTTCGTCCTGCGCGCCGTGCTGCGCGACGCCCGGCGCGCGGAGGTGGCGCAGGTGCGCCAGGACCTCAAGGACCGGCCCGCGACGGGCCGTACGAAGATCGCCGGCGGCAAGCGCATCACGTGTGACACCGGGAAGTACACGGTGGAATGGTCGGTGACGCGTACCGGCTACGGCACCCTCACCGGGTCCCTGCAGTGGGACTCCAGCTGCGAGCAGTACCGCACGGCCTTCACCCCGAAGAACCAGGGCGCGAGCTAGTCGCCTCCCCTCGCGGACGACGCTCTGGTTGGAGAGGTCCGGGGCTCAATCTGACTGGCTCAGACCGATCAGAGTCTCCGGCACGAAGCGAAGGCTGCCCAGCGTCTTGCTGACCAACAGGGCGAGTTCTTCCGCTTTCGGCTCGGTCAGGGCGCAGTCCATGCCCGCCTCCTTGGCCCGGGTGGCCAGGTCCCGCAGACAGGTTCGGATGTCGTTGCTGCTGTCGGCAAGGTCGCGTAGAAGGTGCTCGACTTCCTGTGTGAGGCGGGCCACCGCTTGGGCGTCCGTCTCCGGGACGGGTTCTGCCGTGTCATCGGGTAGCTCGGTCGGGCGCCGCTCGCTTGGTGCGCCGATCGTCTTCGGAAAGGTCCGGTTGAACCAGGCACGGTTCGCCGGTTCGCCCTGCGGCTCCGGTTCGCCGGTGGACATGATGCGGCGAGGTGCCCTGTCGCCGGCGTCCATCGCCGCCGCGAGTTCTCTCAGCAGCCCCACTGCCACGGTGCGGTTGTTGCGCAAGGCGCTCAGGATGTTCTTGACGCTGCGCCGTACGCGATGGGACGTGGCGCCGTCCTCCTCATCGAAATCGACCTGCCCGGCCATCGATCCCCGGTCGGCATCGATCAGGTCGAAGCTGGCCAGCCAGTGCGCAGCCCTGAAAGTGATCAACTCGTCGAAGGCGCCGTCATCGGTGTCGGCGGCCTTGAGCAGGTCGGTGAGCGGACGCCCGGAGAGTACGAAGCCTCTCCGAGCTTCGCGCTGGAAGACTTCGGCGACCCTGGGATTCCACGGGCGCGGGTAGCTCTGCGACGTCAGTGCCGACCAGGCGTGGGCGCGCCGGTTGATGTCGGCCAGCTGCAGAGAGCTCGGCGCCGCCTCGCTGAGGGCCTGGCGGATCAAGCGCCGCTTCTGCTGGTTGTCCTGGTTGTCGACAGGGAACAGCTCGGCGAGCAGCAACATCGAGCGGGCATCGCGCAGCGTGGAAATGCTGTACTCGGGCAGGTCGGGCATCTGTACGATCAGTGACGTCTGATCCAGACGCGCGAGGATGCTGGGCAGTTCGGCGATGGGGTCGGTGCCTGCGAGAACTTCCGCAAGGCCCTTGTCCAACGCTCCGGACGCCACGTACGCGCCCAGAACGTTACGGCCCAAAGCGCGCGCCCGGTCGTTGGGGGCGAACCCGAGCGGGGGGTGGACGTGATCACGCCGGTTGCCGCCCTGGACGACGCTGAACAGCCGGTCCGGTGTCGGACAGCCGATCACCAGGTGAGCCCGTACTTCCGCCACGTGCCGGGCGCGCAGAGCGGGGGCCAGAGGGTCCGCCGCTCCACTGCAGACAGCATCCTGGTACTCGTCGTTGAGCTTCCTCGACAAGGCCCCGAGCCAGTAGTGGGGATTCACGGCGACGCCGGGCCTGTTGTGCTGACCCAGGGCGGCAAAGGGCACACCGGTCAGTACCTGTGCGGAGGTGATGCCGAGGAGGTCCTGGCGCCGCATGGTGCGGTTGTTCCCGCGGACCGCCATCCAGCCCCAGTAGCCGTCCTCGGACTCCGCCGCAGGGGCATCGAGCCGGTGGTATTGCGGGACGTACATTCCTGGTTCCTGCTGCCCGTGGAGGGCGAGGTCCTCCAACAGGCTGTGGGAGCGCGCGCCGTCGCGGTTCCGCAACTCGTTGGCGGCCCACTCGATGCTGTCGGCCAGCCACTCCCGGCTGGGTGCCGCGCTCTCCAGCGCGGCGAAGGTCCGCTCCGCCCCGTCCACGGTGATCCGCCGCCAGGGGCGCACCCTCGCAAGGGTGCGCCCCTGGGTACCTGCGGGATTGGCTACGGAGTGCCACGCCGTGGTGATCCGCTCGTTGGCCGGCCACACGACGCCACCGGCACCGTGCATGCGAACGGCGAGGACGAGCATCCGCCCGGAGTCCGTGGTGACCTCTGTGATCAGCTCAGGCTTGAGCCGGAGGTCTCCCCCCGAACCGGCCCTGGTGACGAGCGCCTTGGGGTGGACGATGAACGGGGCGATGTTCTCCAGAGCGCCTCGGGGAACATTGACCCCTTCGGTCGCCAGGACAGCCTCGATCCACCGCTCCTGCCACACGCGCGTGGAGGGGAGCGGGTAGGGCGCCTCGTCACCGGGGCCGGCGGGTACGGACATGGGAAGACCTCGCTCCGGATCAGGCGTTGAACGTCGAAGCGACCGGCGCGGCGAACAACGCGACCAGCCCGATCAGACTCACGAAGATCCGCATCACCAAGCGCTCGGTCTCGGCCGACTTCGCCGACTTCTTGAGCTCCTTGTTCTCCTCCAGCAGGGTCTCCGTCTGCGTCTGGAGCTTCGTGACGTCCTTCCTCAGTTCGCGGACCTCGTTGTAGATCTCGCCGTGGGGGACGTATACACCCGACTCGCGGTCGGGTACAGGCGATTGAGGGCGTGTCATGGACAACCTCTTCATGCGCGGTACGGCAGGCGCCGTCCTGGCTACCGGCACCCGATCGGGCGCCTCAGACGGTGTGCCGGGCAACCTGCGTACGAGGCAGTCCAGTGCCACACTCCCTCAGGTCTGCCTGGATCGACAGCATATGAAGAGACCGCTGTCCGATTTGCCCCCCCGGGCGTGCGTGCCCGGCACTCACACTTCGTGTAGCCGGAAGTGGTGTAGTGCCAATAGGGCGTGACCCGCCGGATGGTTCCGGCGAAGATCATGGGGGTGCGAGCCGACATAGCGCAGCATCCGTCGGCCAGCTTGTCAGCTCGCTCGCCGCCGCTGCACTGAATGTTGCTTTATGGCTGAATGTGATCAGAAGTGATCGAATCGCTTTGTGCTGCGCGGTGCGACTCCGACGCGACGGCGTCCAAGCGCTTCCCGGAGGTGGGCCGGCCGCCCCGCGCGCCTTGTGGGCGCTTGCGGGCGACTGGGCCTCGGCCTTGGATCAAGGCCGTACCAGCCATGATGCCGCGCGGGGTGGGGCGCGGCAGGGGGCGAAGGTCCCTTTCGGCAGGGGCCTTCGGGGGTATTTCCGCGTCGGCGTGGCCGCGCGTCAGCGGGCCTTCTTGGCCTCGTTCGCCTTGGAGGCGATCTCCTCCAGGACGGCCTTCGGGTCGGCGCCGGGGTCCACGGCGCGGCCGATGTTGCGCTTGATGGTGTCACTGATGACCACCCAGGACGGGTCGTTGACCGGGTAGAGCTGCGCACCGCGCAGGGCGTTCAGGAACTGCTGGTCGTTCTTGTCCATGCCCGAGGTTCCGGCCATCGTCCGGGACGCCGAGACGGTGGACGGCAGCAGGTGGTAGCGGCCGGCGAAGTCCGACAGGTTCTTGTCCCGGTAGACGAACTCCAGGAACTTGCCGATCTCCTCGCGGTGGCCGTTCTGCTTGAAGGCCATCATCCAGTCGGCCACGCCCACGTTCGGCGGGACCTCACCGGTGTTCAGCATGTCCGAGGCGGGCATGGCGACGGCACCGACCGTGATCCCCTTGGCGCGCGCCTCGTGGGCGAGCTGGGGGTAGCCGTTGAGCATGCCGACCTCGCCGCGCTCGAAGGCGGCGAAGGCATCGGCGCGGTTGAGCTTGGACGGGGGAACGGGACCGACCAGCCCGGGGGTGACCAGGTGCTCCTTGATCCACTTGAAGGTCATGATGTTCTGCTCGGAGGCCAGGCTGTAGTTGCCGCTGTTGTCGGCGTAGCCGCCGCCGTTGCTGAGCTCCCAGATCATCGCCTCGGCGTGCGCCTCCTCCGGGCCCAGGGGCATGGCGAGCGGGGTCTTCACGCCCTCCGCCTTGAGCGCGGTGGCAGCGGCCTTCAGGTCCGACCAGGTCTTGGGCTTCCAGCCGTCCTTGGAGCCCTTCGTGATGACCCCGGCGTCGGCGAGCAGCTTCTCGTTGTAGAAGAGGAGGCGGCTGCTCGCCACGAAGGGCAGGCCGTAGAGGGTGTTGTGGACGGAGCCGGCGTCGGAGAGGGGCTGCAGGAAGTTCGCCTCGGCGCTGACCGAGAGGAGCTCGGGCGCGGAATAGAGCTTGCCCTGCGCCGCGAAGTCCGAGTAGCCGCCCATGAGGGCCATGTCCGGGGCGTTGCCGTCCTTGACCATGCGGGAGACTTCACGGTCGATGTCGGCCCACGGCAGGATCTCGACCTGGACCTTGATGTCGGGGTTCGAGGCGGTGAAATCAGCCGTCACCTTGTCCCAGAAAACCTTGGAACTGCTGTTGGTCGAGGTGTCGCCGTATTCGGCGGCGACGAGGCGGAGGGTGCCGCTGTCATCAGCGCTTCCGCCGGGGCTGCCGCAGCCGGCCAGCGGTATCAGCAGACCGAGCACGACCGTGGTGGCGGTCGCGTCGAAGATTCTTCGTCGCACGGGTGTATTCCCCTGATTTTCTTTTGAGTCCCGTTATTACTTATGAGTTACTCCGGGCTGCGGTGTCCCTCAGTGGCCCGTTGGCCGGAATTCTCTCCTGAGGGAGGGCGGTTGGTTCCATTGGGTCGGCACTTGTGGTCAATGCTCCAAGTGCGGCATTTCAGAATGGTGTTTTCCGATATGTGATCAACAATTCGGACGCGCGTAGACATGGCGAAACGCCCGTTTCCGGCCACGGAGCGCGGCGGAACGGGTCGCAGGGGTGGGAAGGGAGCAGTGGGGGAGCGGGCGGGGTATCAGTCCGCGAAGTCGCCCGCGTACGGATCGGGCTCGCCCGTTTCGGGGTTCCGCCCCTCCTGCCAGCGGCGCTGGGCTTTGCGCCAGTGCACGAAGCTGAGGTGGCCGCCGTCCCAGAAGGTGATGCTGACCGGGCTCACGTCGAACTCGTCGGAGCACAGCAGGAAGAGGAACTCGGCCATGCCGTACGGGTACACCGCGAAGGAGTCGGCGGTGTGCCGGCCCACCACCAGTACGGGCCAGCGGTCGGGGTCGGGGTCGGTCGTCAGCCAGCACAGGATGTCGGAGCCGCCGGTCACGCCCCAGGCGAGGATCGACTCCGGGTCCACGTCGAAGGCGGCCCGGCCGCCCTCCGCCTCCCAGATCTGGCGGGCGTTGGCCGTCTCCTCCGCCATCTGCGCGGGGTCCCACTGGAGCCCGGGCTTGGGCAGCGGAAGCAGCACGCTGGCCTCGCCGTTGATCGAGCCCGCGCCGAAGCGGCCCATGAAGGCGATGAAATCGGCGGGGAAACGGTTGCCCCAGACGGCCTCGGCGGCCTGCCAGTCGATGTCCTCGTCGGCTCCGTGGTTCGCCGGCATGATCTGCTCCAGCGCTTTGATGCGCGCGTTCTCGGTCATGCCGCTCCCCTGCCACACCCCAGCTCAACCGCCCCAACCTACCGCCGGTCCGGTGCCCCGCCTAGCGCGTGGTGAGACGGACCCGGAGCGGGGAGCCGACGCGCAGCCCCCAGGCGGCCATGGCGCCGGCCTCGGCCTCCAGGACGTGGCGGGCGCGCAGCCGGGGAAGGCCCAGCCGGCCGGGGGCCATGGTGGTCAGCGCGATGACGGTCAGCCGGCGGTCGAGGTGGGCCACGTCGATGGCGAAGCGCATCCGGAAGGTGTGCACGCTCGACGCCGGGGTCAGGAACATCGCCCCTTCGATGCCGTCCCGCCCGAGCAGACCGCGCGTGCGGGCCCGGTAGGAGGCGGCCACCTCCACGGGGACCTCCAGCGGCACCTCCAGGGGATCCGGGAGCTCCAGGCGCTCCAGCGGCTCCAGGTGCCCCGCAGCCTCCGCGTGCCCCGCGGGCGTTCCCGGCGCCGCGCCCCGCTCCACGTAGAGCGTGGCCCCGCCGTCGCGCCAGCGTTCCCTCTTCCCCATGCGGGCCACCCTAGGCCGTCTCCGCGTCGTCCGGGGTCGCGTACAACCATCGTGCGGCCCGGTGAGTCATGGCATGCGGAATTCGTTGAACGAAACAACGAAGCATGTACATGGGGGATTTGTGCGCAGAATCAGCAGCCTGCTGACGGTGGTCGGGACGACAGTGGTCCTCGCGGTGTCCGGCACGGTGGGGGCCGTGGCCGCGCCGGCGCCCTCGGACGCGCCCGCTGCCGCGGTGGCTCCTGCTCCTGCTCCGGCGGGCGGGAAGCCGGCCGCGAGGACCACGGGTGAGACGGTGGGGGTGCCCCTGCCCTTCGTCGAGGTGCTGGGCTTCGACCGGTACCAGGCGACGCTCGACGACACCACCATGGATCCGGTGCGGCTCGACGTCCGCCGGGCCGGCACCACGGAGGTCGTGCAGAGCATCACCCAGTTCAAGATGTTCTCCGAGGGTGATTACAGCTACTGGGACAGCGACCCGATCGTGCTGGACGCGGTGGGCTTCTACGAGGTGGACCTGCACGCCAAGGACCCGATCACCGGTCAGGAAGGCAGCCGGTCCGGCAGCAAGAAGTTCTTCTACGGCCCGGACGCCGTCATCGACATCGCTTCCAGCAAGCAGGAGTTCACCCTCGACAGCCGCGGTGCGGTGGCCACCGGCCGGGTCACGGCCAAGGACCCGAAGACCGGCGCCCGGGTACCGGTGGCCGGTACGCAGGTGAAGGTCTACACCTACTTGACGAACTCCTTCTCCGGGAAGACCGACGCCGACGGCCGGTACTCCATCCCCTTCTCGGCCACGGGCACGGAGGGCGTTCTGGATCTGACCGCGGAGTTCGGCGACGACCTGAG
The DNA here is from genome assembly GCF_049310065.1 of Streptomyces tatrensis. Taxonomy (NCBI): domain Bacteria; kingdom Bacillati; phylum Actinomycetota; class Actinomycetes; order Kitasatosporales; family Streptomycetaceae; genus Streptomyces; species Streptomyces tatrensis. Next base: position 6,070,600 of record NZ_JBMDLB010000011.1, read on the forward strand.
CCACAGAGAGGGGCACGCGGCCCTCAAGATCAAGCCGCAGAAGGCCTTCCTGACGATGACCGGGCCGGCCAAGGACCTGACCCTGGACTACGGCTACAACTGGTTCTCGGGCAAAATGGCCCGCCTCGCCGACGACGGCACGGTCAAGCCGGTCGGCGCGGGGCACAACACCCACGGGCAGTGCGTCGCCCCCGCGAGCTGCACGAACTACCTCAGTGGGCGTGCCACCAAGGCCGACGGCACCTTCAAGGTCCTGGCCAGGGTGGAGCAGCCCGGCACCTGGAACGTCTGGACCTACGGCTCCTGGCTGGCGACCTCCACCAGGGGGTCCCTCTCCATCGCCAAGGTCAACAACACCACGCGGATGACCGAGGAGAAGCTGACCACCACCTCCGACGGCAAGCTGCGGTTCACCGGCAAGGCGCTCCTGGTCGACGGCACCATCCAGGACGAGGCGACGATCGCCGTCGAGGCCCTGCGGGGGGACGGCGAGTGGTTGACCGTGCGGACGGCGTCCAGGGCGTTCGGCACGGCCTTCTCCGTGACGGCCGACGTGCCGACGTACCGGGTGAACGCCTATCGGCTCAGCGTCCGCGGGTCGAAGACGATCGCTCCGAGCACCGGAACCAAGCTCCTGAAGCCGTCCAGGCTCCACACCTGGTTCGCCCCGGGCAAGCTCCCCCGGACCCTCCCCAAGGGCTCTGCGCTGACGATGAAGGGCACCCTGTACACGCTGACCCCGGAGGGCACTGCCAAGCCGCTCGCGGGGCAGAAGGTGCACTACTTCTTCAAGCCGACGGGTTCCACCACCTGGAAGGAGGTCAGCTCGTCGACAACCAGCTCGACGGGCTACTACCGCAGGTCGGTCGTCCCCACCGGCTCCGGTGACTGGCAGGTCCGTTTCACCGACGGCGGCACCACCCGCTTCGACAACACCACCGACTCCGTCCACGTCACGGTGGGCTAGGCCCGACCCGCCCCCACCCCCCGGTCCCCGGGCTTCGGCGTCAAGGCGGCGCACCCGAGGGGGTCCCCCGGGGGAGGGAAGCCCGCGCGTTGGTCCGTACGGGCTCAGGCCGGGCGCCGCAAGGGGTGTGGGGCCGTTTCGGCTCTGCGGAGCGCGCCTGGACGGCTCCGGAGCGTAATCGTGTCGCGGTGATGCGCGCAGCAGGCTTTACGAAGGGTTATGGTGGAACCCCCCCCCTCGGGCCGGTCCGTATCCCCCCCACGGACCGGCCCGTTTTTGTCCCCGTGCAGTGCCGGGGCAGGGGCGGGCAAAGACGCAGGTCAGCCCCGCTGGGCCCAGATGTTGGCGCCGGGGGTGGAGACCGCGAAGGAGTCGATCTCTTGTCGCTCCTGCTCCGAGAGCGGTGCTCCGGACAGGGAAGCCACGTTCTCCTCGAGCTGCTTCACGCTCGACGCGCCGATCAGCGCCGAGGTCATCCGCTCGTCCCGCAGCACCCAGTTGAGCGCGAGCTGGGCCAGCGTCTGCCCGCGCCGCGCCGCGATCTCGTTCAGCCCGTTCAGCCGGCGCAGGACCTCGTCCGACAGCAGGTCCGGGTTGAGGGACTTGCCCTGGGTGGCCCGCGAGCCCTCCGGGATGCCCTTGAGGTACTTCCCGGTCAGCAGGCCCTGCGCGAGCGGCACGAAGGAGATGCAGCCCATGCCGGCCTCCTCCAGGGTGTCCAGCAGGCCGTCGTCCTCCGTCCAGCGGTTGATCATGGAGTACGAGGGCTGGTGGATGAGGGGGCGGATCCCCATCTCCTTCAGCAGCCGGGCCGCCTCCGCCGTCTGCTCCGCGGTGTACGAGGAGACGCCCACGTAGAGCGCCTTGCCCTGCTGGACCGCGGACGCCAGCGCGCCCATGGTCTCCTCCAGCGGGGTGTCCGGATCGAAGCGGTGCGAGTAGTAGATGTCGACGTAGTCGACGCCCATCCGCTTCAGCGAGGCGTCCAGCGAGCCGAGCAGGTACTTGCGGCTGCCCCACTCGCCGTACGGGCCCTCGTGCATGAGGTAGCCGGCCTTGGTGGACAGGACCAGCTCCTCGCGGTGGGACGCGAAGTCCTGCGCGAAGATCTTTCCGAAGTTCAGCTCGGCCGAGCCGGGCGGCGGGCCGTAGTTGTTCGCCAGGTCGAAGTGGGTGACGCCCAGGTCGAAGGCCCGGCGCAGGATGGCCCGCTGGGACCCGAGGGACTTGTCGTCGCCGAAGTTGTGCCAGAGGCCGAGGGAGATCGCGGGGAGCTTGAGGCCGCTGTGGCCGGTGCGCCGGTACTCCATGGAGTCGTAGCGCGAGGGCTCTGCCCGATAGGGATTGTTTTCAGTCACGTTGTCCTCCCTATCACGGACTTGTGACAGGACCGAGTTGGGTGCCGGATCCCTCTCCGCAGTAATGTGGCGGTCTGTGGCGGACTTGGGGGGACCACCGCATTCCGCACGGGGGTATCGCTCGGAGGGGCTGGAAGATCGTGAAGCTGCGCGACCTGGTACGCCGTCCTGTGTACAGGCTCTACGCACGCCGGGTGGAAGGCCGCATCGACCATGACGAGACGCCCAAGCACATCGGCGTGATCCTGGACGGGAACCGGCGTTGGGCGAAGGCGTCCGGGGGCACGACGGTGCAGGGCCACCAGGCCGGCGCCGACAAGATCTCCGAGATGCTGGGCTGGTGCACCGAGACGGACGTCGAGGTCGTCACCCTGTGGATGCTCTCCACGGACAACCTGGACCGGCCCGAGGTCGAGCTCCGTCCGCTGCTCAACATCATCGAGAACACCGTCCGGGGCCTCGCCGCCGACGGCCGCTGGCGCGTCCACCACGTCGGCAACCTCGACATCCTGCCCGCCGGGACGCAGAGCGTCCTGAAGGAGGCCATGGAGGCCACCCGCGACGTCGACGGGATACTCGTCAACGTCGCGGTCGGCTACGGCGGCCGCCAGGAGATCGCCGACGCGGTCCGCTCGCTCCTGCTGGAGCACGCCTCGAAGGGCACCTCCTTCGAGGAGCTCGCCGAGATCCTCGACATCGAGCACATCGCGGAGCACCTCTACACGCGCGGCCAGCCCGACCCGGACCTGGTGATCCGCACCAGCGGGGAGCAGCGGCTGTCCGGATTCATGCTGTGGCAGAGCGCGCACTCCGAGTACTACTTCTGCGAAGTCTTCTGGCCGGCCTTCCGCAAGGTCGACTTCCTGCGCGCCCTGCGCGACTACGCCGCCCGCCACCGGCGCTACGGCAGCTGACCCACCCGGCAGGGCGCCCGTACGGCACCTGACCTGCGGGTCTCTGACACCCCCTCGGCACCTCGCGGCGCGCCCGGACTCCTCCGTGGCGCGCCGTACCCGTGGTCCCGTACGCCCTTTCCGCCCCCTGGAACCCTCCGCGCGAGGCCTTCACCAGGGATTCACCGAGCGTCCGTCATATGCCATGGCATGGCTGGACCCATTCGGGGAATATCCCTTGCAGGTCGACGCCCGATCCACGGGTGTCGAGTCTCAGCGGACGGCATGGGGCCGTCCGCCCGGGAGGCCCTTTGCACCAGGACGCACGTGCGGTTCGCACGGTCGGAGTGGAGGGCCGGAAGTCGGCCCGCGCAGGGGTGCCGATGACCGGTCCGGTCTTCATGGCCCGACCTCATCCGAGGGGGTACGTCCTTCCGTGGTGACCAGCACAAAGAGCCGCCTGCCCGACAGGCGGACCTACGTCCTCGACACCAGCGTCCTGCTGGCAGACCCCAACGCGATCTCCCGCTTCGACGAGCACGAGGTTGTGCTCCCGATCGTGGTGATCACCGAGCTGGAGGCAAAGAGGCACCATCCCGAACTCGGCTACTTCGCCCGTCAGGCCCTGCGGCTGCTCGACGAGTTCCGGGTCCTCCATGGTCGCCTCGACGCACCCATCCCGCTGGGCGATCTGGGCGGCACCCTGCGCGTCGAGCTCAACCACTCCGATCAGAGCGTCCTGCCCGCCGGTTTCAGGCTGGGGGACAACGATTCGCGGATCCTCGCGGTCGCTCGCAACCTCCAGGCCGAGGGCTACGACGTCACGGTCGTCTCGAAGGACCTCCCCCTGCGCATCAAGGCCTCCTCCGTGGGGCTGATGGCCGAGGAGTACCGCGCGGAGCTCGCGATCACCGATGCCGGCTGGACCGGCATGAGCGAGCTGGCACTCTCCGGCGAGCAGGTGGACCTCCTCTTCTCCGAGGAGCGGCTCTACGTACCGGAGGCCGCGGAACTTCCCGTGCACACCGGGCTGGTCCTCCAGTCCGAGCGCGGCAAGGCCCTCGGCCGGGTCACGGCCGACGGCAACGTGAAGCTCGTACGGGGCGACCGCGAGGCCTTCGGGCTGCACGGCCGCAGCGCCGAGCAGCGGATCGCGCTCGACCTCCTGCTCGACCCCGAGATCGGGATCATCTCGATGGGCGGCCGCGCCGGCACCGGAAAGTCGGCGCTGGCGCTGTGCGCGGGGCTGGAGGCCGTACTGGAGCGGAGGCAGCACCAGAAGGTGATGGTCTTCCGGCCGCTGTACGCGGTCGGCGGCCAGGACCTCGGCTACCTCCCCGGGGACGCCAACGAGAAGATGAGCCCCTGGGCCCAGGCGGTGTTCGACACCCTCTCGGCGGTCGCCGGGCGCGCGGTCATCGAGGAGGTGCTCAACCGCGGGATGCTGGAGGTCCTGCCGCTCACGCACATCCGCGGCCGCTCCCTGCACGACGCGTTCGTGATCGTGGACGAGGCACAGTCGCTGGAGCGCAACGTCCTGCTGACCGTTCTGTCCCGAATCGGGGCCAATTCGCGGGTGGTTCTCACCCACGACGTGGCCCAGCGGGACAACCTGCGGGTCGGCCGGTACGACGGAGTCGTCGCCGTGGTCGAGAAGCTGAAGGGTCATCCGCTCTTCGCTCACGTCACGCTGACCCGTTCGGAGCGCTCCCCGATCGCCGCGCTGGTCACCGAGATGCTGGAGAACCTGTAGGGCCCGGCCACCGGTCCGCACGGGCCGCAAAACAGGTAAAACACCCATAGCGGGAAGGTGAGTTGGCGCCGCCCGGCAAAGGCCAGAGAGCCTAGCCGGGCGGCGCCTCCATGCACAGGGGTTTATTCAAACCAAGGGCGACATGCCAGGTGTGACCTTTCCCACGCAACGGAGAATTGCCCTGCGGCGTCGAGGTCCGGCAGAGTCTGTTTTCCGTCAGGCCCCGCATACGGCACACCTGTATCTCCCGTGAGATGCGCGCAGTACCGCTAACTCCACAATCGATCGCCGTATGCCGCCCGGAGCATCACGCGGCACTCCCGCAAGGGAGTTGCCCACGGGCCCGCGCCTCCAGTGACCGAACCACCACGGAGGCCAGTGTCGAGGGCACTATTGCGCCCGCTCGGTCACTGCGGACGCTGCTGGAAGGAAACCGTGTGAGCCGGATCTCGGTTCGGGGATTCGCTGTGGCTTCGGCCACCGCTGTCACCACCGTCGGCGCCGTCGTGGGTGTTGCCACTGGCGACCCCGCCTCGAACGATCTCGAGACGACCGCGTCCGGGATGACTCTCCTCACTGACATCCCGGTCGGCGAGCAGGCGCAGGTTCAGAACGCGTCCCTGACGCAGCAGGCCGACACCTTCGCCCACGCGGCCGACACCGACGCCAAGCGCTCGGCGGAGGAAGCGGCCCGCATCCAGGCCGCCCAGGACGCCAAGGCGAAGAAGGCCGAGGCGCAGAAGGCCGCGGACGACAAGGCGAAGAAGGAGCGCGAGGAGCGGGAGCAGGCTGCCAGCCGTTCCAACCCCCGCGACGGCTCCTCCTTCACCCCCCAGGCCTCCTACACGGTCGCCCAGGTCAAGGCGATCGCCCAGCAGATGGTCCCGGCGGGGCAGTTCCAGTGCTTCTCCAAGATCATCAACCAGGAATCCACCTGGAACTACCTGGCCGTCAACAAGTCCTCGGGCGCCTACGGCCTCGTCCAGGCCCTGCCCGGTTCGAAGATGGCCTCGGCGGGCGCCGACTGGCGCACCAACCCCGCCACCCAGATCGAGTGGGGTCTGAACTACATGAACGACCGCTACGGCAGCCCGTGCGGAGCCTGGAACTTCCACCAGGCGAACAACTGGTACTAGCCACACCCGGTACTCCGGTTCGTGGGCGCGCCCGCGTGCCTCAACCCCGAAGAGCCCCGCACCGTCCTACGGTGCGGGGCTCCTCGCGTGTACGGTCTTTCGAGGTGTGCCCCGGCAGGCGGGTCCAGGGCGGGGGAAGGGAACGACATGGCGAAGACAGGCTGGCTCGGTGTGCTCGGCAGGAGGCTGAGCCACGTGGAGGCCCGGCTCGCGGAGCGGCGCGCCGAGGTCGAGGCCGAGACCTCCGACCCCGCGCCCTCCCCGGCTCCCGCCTCCCCGACCCCGGCCTCCCCGCCCCCCGCGACCCCCGGCGCCGAACACGCCGGCTACGCCACGCCCGTGCGCCCCGACCCCGTGTCCGTCATCCCGTGGGGCATGCGCGTCGCCGCGGAGGCGAGCTGGCGGCTGCTGCTGCTCGCCGGGATGCTCTGGGTCCTGATGCGGGTGATCAGTGAAGTCCGCCTGGTCGTCCTGGCCTTCGCCGCCGCCCTCCTGGTCACCGCGCTGCTCCAGCCCTTCGTGGTCCGGCTGCGCCGCCTCGGCATGCCCCGCGGACTGGCCACGGCCGTCACCGCGATCCTCGGGTTCGTGGTCATCGGGCTGGTCGGCTGGTTCGTGGTCTGGCAGGTCATGGACAACCTGGACCAGCTCTCCGACCGGCTGCGCGAAGGCATCAACGAACTCAAACTCTGGGCACTGGACAGTCCGTTCCACGTGACCGAGAAGCAGATCAACGACATCGCGAAGAACCTCAGCGAGACCATCGGCACCAACACCGAGCAGATCACCTCGGCCGGCCTGCAGGGCGTCACGGTCCTCGTCGAAGTGCTGACGGGCATGCTGCTCGCGATGTTCTCCACGCTCTTCCTGCTCTACGACGGCAAGCGCATCTGGACCTGGACCACGGGCCTGCTCCCCGCGGCCGCCCGCCCCGGCGTCGCCGGCGCCGGTCCGCGCGCCTGGCGGACCCTGACCGCGTACGTGCGCGGCACGGTCCTGGTGGCCCTCATCGACGCCGTGTTCATCGGTCTCGGCCTGTACTTCCTCGACGTGACGATGGCCGTGCCGCTCGCCGTCTTCATCTTCCTGTTCGCCTTCATCCCGCTCGTCGGCGCGGTGATCTCCGGCGTCCTCGCCGTGGTCGTGGCCCTGGTGACCCAGGGGCCGTTCACCGCGACGATGGTGCTGCTGGTGGTCCTGGCCGTGCAGCAGATCGAGGGCCACGTGCTCCAGCCCTTCATCCTGGGCCGGGCGGTACGGGTCCACCCGCTCGCGGTGGTGCTCTCGGTGGCGGCCGGCGGCCTGATCGCCGGCATCGGCGGAGCGGTGGTCGCCGTTCCGCTGGTCGCCGTCACCAATACGGTGGTCGGGTACCTGCGGGCCTACTCCCGCGAACAGCTCCATCACGGGCTCTCCCCGGTCGGCCCCGGGCCGCACGGTGCGACGGCCCTCGGTCAGACTGCATCCGAGGCGGAGGAGACACGTACGGGTGATAACGGAGCCTGAGTTTGACGGTGGCTCGTTCGGTCCGCCGGGACCGGACGACCTGGCGGAGCCCGAGGGGCCGCAGGAGCAGGAGCACTACACGGGGTCCCCGGCCCCCGGCCGCCGCCCCTGGCGGTGGGCGCTCGGCGGGGCCCTGCTCGCCTCCGCGCTGTGGGCGGGCGCCTGGTGGACCGCCACCCCGCAGGACGACCGCCCGCCGCTGCGGTACGGGCTGCCCCTGAGCCTGTGCGACGAGGCGAAGCTGCCCGCGGTGGCCCGGCTGGCCGAGGTGACCGGGTGGCGGTACACCCCGAAGCTGTTCGAGCATCCGGGGGTGGACCAGGCGTACTGCCAGCTGGGCACCTCGACGGAACCCTCGGAGGAGCCCGGGCTCCGACTCTCGTACGACGTCCAGACCTCGATGTCCCTGCACAAACGGACCGACCCCGAGCCGGAGTTCGGTGCTGAACCAGCGCCCGCGGGCTGGGCCGGCATGAGCCGCGCGGAACCGCGCTCGGTGCCGGGACTCGGGGAGCGGGCGCTGATCTGGGAGATGGACTACGAGCACGTGTGGCGGCTCGCCGTCCTCGACGGGGGCGCGGTGTTCACCATGGACGTGACGGTGTGGGCGTTCGGCCCGGACGAGGTCGACGCCGACGGCAATCCGGTCTCCGGGCCCGCGCAGGATCCGCCGAAGCCCGATTCGGACGCGGTCCAGGCTGCGATGATCGACGACATGAACGGCCTGATGAACGCGCTGCGCAGGTAGGCGCGTTCGCGCCGGGGGCGCGGGGACGCGGGGGACGGGGGACACGGGGATGATCGGCGAGCCCGAGATCGACGGGGGCTGGGAGACGGCGGAGCCGGTGCGGGAGGCCGCGCCGGATCTTCCGGGCGAGCGCGTACGGGGCCCTCGTAGGCCATGGCTGTGGGCGCTCGGCGGCGCGGTGGTCGCCTCGGCGGCCTGGGCGGGCACGCTAGCCGTGCAGGACCGTTTCGCCGATACCCCGCGCATCGACTACCGGCACGCCGAGAACCTGTGCCAGGAGGTCTCGCTCGAGGTGCTGGCCAAGACCATCAACCGGACGGCCCGGGAGGCCGACAGGAACGACCCGAGCGAGGGGCAGAGCGGGGCGCAGGACTGGGCGCACTGCGGGGTCGGCCTGAGGAACGGGAAGGAGTCCTTGTCGTACCAGGCCCAGGTCCTGGTCGAACTGCACAAGAAGACCGATCCCGGACCGGAGTTCGCCACCGGGCCGCTGGGGAACACCGGCATGCGGATGGATCCCGGGCAGCGCCGCGAGGTGCCGGGGCTGGGTGACCGGGCGGTGCTCGACCGGTACTACGGGGGCGGCGGGGACCGGCTGATGGTGCTGGACGGAGGGGCGGTCTTCACGCTGACCGTGGAGTGGTTCGCGACCTCTGCCGAGGGTCAGGAGGCCGTCGACGAGGACGCGATCGACGGGGCGATGATCGAGGACGTCCGGGCGCTGATGGTGAAGCTGCGGAACTAGGTCCCGCCGTCCCGGCACGGCCGCCACGGGAGTGCGAAAGGGCCCCCGCGGCCGGGAGCGGGGCGGTTTCTAGGGGTCGTCGCAACACGTGGTCGGTTTGATCAGGCCGCGATGAGTTTATGTAGGCGCTCGGCTGGGGTTTCCCAGTCGAGCGTTTTGCGTGGGCGGCCGTTGAGCTGGGCTGCGACGGCGTCGAGGTGCTCGCGTCCGTGGACGGACAGGTCTGTGCCCTTCGGGAAGTACTGCCTCAGCAGGCCGTTCGTGTTCTCGTTCGAACCGCGCTGCCAGGGACTGCCCGGATCACAGAAATAGACCGGGACGTCGGTGGCGATGGTGAACGAGCGGTGGGCGGCCATCTCGGAGCCCTGGTCCCAGGTCAGCGACCGCTTGAGGTGGGCGGGCAGCAACTGCACGGTCTCCTGGAGGGCGTCACGGACCTGCTCGGCGCCGCGGCCGTTCGGCAGGTGCAGGAGCATCACATAGCGGGTGGCGCGTTCGACGAGGGTGCCGATCGCGGAGCCGTTGTCCTTGCCGATGATCAGGTCGCCTTCCCAGTGGCCGGGCACCGCCCGGTCCTCTGCTTCGGCGGGCCGTTCACTGATCATGACCATCGGCTCGGTGAAACGGGGCTGACGGCAGTTGGCCTGGCGGTGGGGCTTGCGGCGGGCGCGTCCACTGCGCAGGGCGCCGGCGAGCTCTCGCCGCAGTTCTCCGCGTCCTTGGACGTAGAGGGCCTGGTAGACGGTTTCGTGGACCACGTGCATCTCCGGCCGGTCGGGGAACTGCCTGCGCAGAGCCTGACAGATCTGCTCCGGGCTCCACCGCTCGTCCAGCCCGGCCTGGACCGCGGCCCGCAACTCGGGGCTCAGGCTGATCTTGCGAGGCTTGGGCCGGGGCCGACGGGCGTCCGCGCGGGCCTGGGCCGCGTGGGGCCGGTACTGGCCGCCCACGGGATGCCGGTTCCGGATGATCTCCCGGCTGACCGTCGACGGGCTGCGGCCCAGCTCCGCCGCGATCGCACGGATCGTGGCCTTCTCCCGCAACCGGTCCGCGATATGGATCCGGTCCGCCTCACACAGGTACCGGGACAGCACAGAAGGCGGCTCCACCGCGTTGATCGGTGGAGCCGCCTTGTTGCTGCCGGACGGGCCGCGCCCATAGCGCCATCGCTTCCCGGTCCGCCGGTTGATCCCGACGATCCGGCACGCTTCCGTGTTGCTCACGCCCTGCTGCATGAGCCGGAAGTATGCCTCCCGCTCACGATCGAGCTTCCTGCGTCCCTGCGGCTGCCGGTCCTCGCGGATCTCGAAGTCCATGCCACCCCTTGAACTGGGGTGTTGCAACGACTCCTAGAACCCAAGCGGCTGCGGGGGCCCTTCGTCGTGCTCGGGGTGTCACTCGCCGGCGAGGGCGGCCTCGGCGTCGAGGGTGACGGCGACGGCCTGGATCACCGAGGCGATCTTGAAGGCCTCCTGGACCGTCTCGCGGTCCACGCCGGCCTTGCGCAGGACCTGCTCGTGCGAGTCCAGGCACTGGCCGCAGCCGTTGACGGCGGAGACGGCGAGCGACCACAGCTCGAAGTCGACCTTCTCCACGCCGGGGTTGCCGATGACGTTCATCCGCAGGCCCGCGCGCAGGTTGCCGTACTCCGGGTCGGAGAGCAGGTGGCGGGTGCGGTAGAAGACGTTGTTCATCGCCATGACCGCGGCGGCCGCCTTGGCGGCGGTGTACGCCTCGGGCGACAGGGCCGCCTTGGCCTCCGGCTCCAGCTCACGCAGGACGCGCGGGGAACGCGCGGCGATGGCGCAGGACAGGACGGTGCCCCACAGCTGCTGCTGCGTCAGGGAGTCCTGGTTGCCGATGACCGAGCCGAGGTTCAGCTTCAGGTCCTTGGCGAAGTCCGGCAGGGCGGACTTGAGGGAGTCGAGGGACATCGGCTCACTCACCGGCCAGCAGCGCGCCGGCGTCGATCGTGCTCTCGCCCTTGTTCCAGTTGCAGGGGCACAGCTCGTCGGTCTGCAGGGCGTCGAGGACCCGCAGGACCTCCTTGGGGTTCCGGCCGACGGAACCGGCGGTCACCATGGAGAACTGGATCTCGTTGTTCGGGTCCACGATGAAGACGGCACGCATCGGGAGACCGTCGGAGCCGAGGATCCCGAGGTCGGCGCAGAGCTCGCGCTTGATGTCGGACATCATCGGGAAGGGCAGGTCACGCAGGTCGGCGTGGTCCTTGCGCCAGGCGTGGTGCACGTACTCGGAGTCGAGCGAGAAGCCGAGGATCTGGGCGTCGCGATCGGCGAACTCGTCGTTCAGCTTGCCGAAGGCGGCGATCTCCGTCGGGCACACGAAGGTGAAGTCGAGCGGCCAGGAGAACATGATCTTCCACTTGCCCTCGTAGGTCTTGTGGTCGATCTGCGCGAACTCGGCTCCGGCGTCGAGCGAGACGCAAGCGGTCAGGTCGTAGGTGGGGAACTGGTCGCCGACAGTGAGCACGCGCTCTCCTTGCGGAAAGGAAAGTGACCCTTTTGGGGGCTTTCCGGGGGGTTGGACGTGTCTCACATGCTGACACAGCAGCATTGATTGCAGAAATAGCTACGCTAGTGAACAGTGATTGGAGGTGCCTATCAATGGCCGTGGTGGCAGTGGGCAGCAGGGGAACGAAGCAGCCGACGCTCGCACAGCTGCGGGCCTTCGCCGTCGTGGCCGAGCAGCTGCACTTCCGGGAAGCGGCCGCCACGATCGGGATGAGCCAGCCCGCGCTCTCCGGGGCCGTGTCCGCCCTGGAGGAGGCGCTCGGGGTGCGGCTGCTGGAGCGGACCACGCGCAAGGTGCTGCTCACGCCCGCCGGGGAGCGGATCGCGGTCCGCGCGCGGACCGTGCTCGACGCGATGGGCGGACTGCTGGAGGAGGCCGAGGCGGTACGGGCCCCCTTCACCGGGGCGCTGCGGTTCGGGGTGATCCCCACCGTGGCCCCGTACCTGCTGCCCACCGTGCTCGGACTCTTCCACCGGCGCTACCCCCGCCTCGACCTCCAGGTGCACGAGGAGCAGACCGCCTCGCTGCTGGAGGGGCTGGCCGGCGGGCGGCTCGACCTGCTGCTGCTCGCCGTACCGCTCGGGGTGCCCGGCGTCACCGAACTGCCGCTCTTCGACGAGGACTTCGTCCTGCTCGCACCGCGCGATCACCCGCTGGCCGGCCGCAAGGACATCCCGCGCGAGGAACTGCGCGGACTGCGGCTGCTCCTCCTCGACGAGGGGCACTGCCTGCGCGACCAGGCCCTCGACATCTGCCACGACGCCGGCCGCACCACCGGGGCGGACGTCACCACGACCGCCGCCGGGCTGTCCACCCTCGTACAACTGGTCGCCGGGGGGCTCGGCGTCACGCTGCTGCCGCGCACCGCGCTGCGCCTGGAGACCGCCCGCAACGAGCACCTGGCCACCGGCTACTTCGCCGAGCCGGCGCCCTCGCGGCGGATCGCGCTGGCCATGCGGACGGGCACGGCCCGCGAGGAGGAGTTCCGCGCCGTCGCCGACGCGCTGCGCGAAGCCGTACGCCCGCTCCCCGTCTGGCTGACGGACTAGGGCCTGTCGTCACACTCCCGTCTGCCAGGCGTCGCGAGGCCGCCCTTCGGGCGACGACGGGAGTGTGACGACAGGCCCTAGGAGCGGGCGCAGGGCTTCGCGGATCCGGCGGAGCTACTCCGTGCGCAGCCCGTCCGGGCGCATCAGGCGCAGCAGCGGCGGCAGGCTGAGCAGGGTCACCAGGACGGCCACGCCGCCGCCGATGCCGATCATCGACAGGACCGCGGTCCAGTTGATCCGGATCGTGGCGCCCGCCATCTGCATCAGCACCGTGCCGAGCGCGAGCCCGACCACCGTGGCCAGGGCCAGGCCCAGGCCGATCGGGAGGGCGGTCTGCCACAGCACGGAGAGGCTGAGCGTGGAGCGCTTGGTGCCGAAGGCGACCAGCGCCGACAGCAGCTGCCTGCGCTCGCGCAGCTGCTCCAGCTGGGAGACCAGCAGGCTGGCGCCGATCAGCATCAGCACGAGCGCGGAGCCCACGAAGAGGCCGGTCCGGATGGAGGCGTAGCGGTCGCTGACCTCGGTGGCCTGGACGGTCATGGGGACGGACAGCGGGTCGGCCTTGAAGACGGCGTTGCGGGCCAGCTCCATCGCGTCGGGCACCTTCGGGTCCAGCTTCACGTACACCCGGGAGGACTGGTAATTGCCCATGCCCTTCGGGGCGGCGGCCGGGGTGACCAGCAGTCCGGTCAGCGTTTCGCCCATCGGGCCCTTGCGGGCCTGCACGGTGCGGGCGCCGGCGGGCACCGTCCAGGCGACCGGCTTCGCGCCGTCGCCCTCGCTGTCCTTGAAGATGTTCCCGGCGAACAGCTTCTCGCCCGGCTCGGCGCTATCGCCGGTCATGCCGCCCGGAGCGCCGCCGCCGGTGATGACGAAGGCGTCGCCGTCCTTGCAGGAGGGCAGCACCGCGTACTCCTTGAGGGCGGTGCAGGTGCCGGTGGTCACCGAGATCGCCGTGTCCGTGTAGCTCATGCCCGGGCTGCGCCCGGCCATGGTCGAGGACTCGGCGACGACCTGCGTGATGCCCTTGGTCCCGGCCAGGGCCCGGGCGACGTCCTCGCCCCCGCCGCGGGTGCGCTGCATGACGGAGATCGAGGCCCGGGTGGGGTCGTGGCCGGTCTCACGGGTGTACGAGTCCTCGGTGGAGGCGAAGAGCATCTGCAGGGCAATGGCTCCGGCGACCGCGACGGCGATGCCGTTGACCAGCCGGGCGGAGCTGCCGCTGGTGAGCTGGAGCCGGCGGGCGGCCAGCTGCCAGGAGACCGGGCCCGCGCCGCCGATCCGGCCGACGACCCGTTCCAGCACCCAGGGGAGCAGGACGGTGATGCCGACGAGGAGCAGGACCACGCCGCCCGAGACCTGCCACTGGTTGAACTGCCCGCTGTCGTTGCCCTTGCCGATCAGGGGGGCCAGCAGGCCGAGTCCGGCCAGCGGGAGCAGCAGCCGCCACCAGATCCGGCGCTTGCCCGGGGTCGCCGTACGGACCACGCCGAGCGGCTCGATGACCACGCCGCGCAGGGCGAACAGGGTCACGGCGACGGCGGCCGCCGGTACGGCCACCGCGATGAGCGCGGCCAGCCAGGGCGCCGGGTTGAGGTCGGAGGGGAAGACGCTGCGCTGGTAGAGGTCCATGGCCGGGGCCAGTTGGCGGGCGGCCAGGAAGAAGCCGGTGCCCAGGACCAGGCCGATCAGCGATCCGGCGGCGGCCTCGCCCGCGGCGATCCGGCGGACCATCCGGGCGTCGGCGCCGACCAGGCGCAGGGCGGCGAGCCGGCGGTCGCGGCGGTCTCCGCCGAAGCGGACGGCGGCGCCGATGAACACGGCGACCGGCATCAGCAGGGCGACGAAGGTGAGCACCACGAGGAGCGTGAGGACGGGGTCCAGACCCTCCGCCTTCAAGGTGCTCTCGAAAGCGGTGACCCGCTGGATGTAGTTGGGCGCCTCTTTCTGGAGCTGGGTGAGGCGGTCGCTGCCCGCGTAGAAGTAGAGGTCGCCGGGGCCCACCAGGCCCGCTTCGCCGATGGTCGCGACGATCTTCCCGTCGAGGCGGTCGCGCAGCAGCTTGCCCTCGCCGGTCTTCATCAGCCTGTCGAGGGCGGGGGAGACGACCAGTTCGCCGGGGCCGGGGAACTTCTTCACGCCCGGGGGCAGCGGGGCGTCCGGCCCCTCGGGCTGCACGAGCCGTCCGTCGACCCCGTAGGAGCGGTACGACTGGTTCACATCGGTGATCAGCAGCGTGTCGGGGCCGGGCTGCTCGGCGGTGGGCGAGGTGAACGTCTGGCGGGCGGCGCCGCGCGCGTCGCGGGCGGCCAGGGCGCTGGGGATCGCGCTGGTGACGAGCAGCAGGGCGACGCCGAGGCCGACGCCCAGGCCGGTGAGGAGGGTGCGGGTCCAGCCCTGGCGGCCGCCGCCGAAGGCGAACCGGGCGCCGAGGCCGAGGTCGCGGAGCCAGACGGCGAGCGCGCCCTGCGTGCCGGGGCTGCCGGAGCCGCCGGGGCTTCCGGGGCCGCCGGGCTTGCTGTGGGTCCCGTGGCTCATACCGAGCGCTCCATGTCGCGGGACTTGCCGTCGCGTACGACGATCTCGCGGTCGGAGTACGCGGCCACGCGGGTCTCGTGCGTGACGAGGACGACGGCGGCGTTCGTGGACCGGGCGGCCTCGGTGAGCAGCTGCATGACGAGCTCCCCGTTGAGGGAGTCGAGGGCGCCGGTGGGCTCGTCGGCGAAGATCAGCCGGGGGTTGGTGACGAGCGAGCGGGCGACGGCGACGCGCTGGCCCTGGCCGCCGGAGACCTCGCCGGGGCGCTTGCCGCCGAGGTCGTCGACCTGGAGCCGCTCCATCCATTCCAGGGCCGTGCGTTCGGCCTGCTTGCGCTTCACGCCGGTGAGGCGGAGCGGCAGGGCGACGTTCTCGACGCAGGTGAGCTCGGGGACGAGCTGGCCGAACTGGAAGACGAAGCCGAACTCGCCGCGGCGCAGGGCGCTGCGCTCGGCGTCGTTCATGGCGGAGAGCTCGCGTCCGGCGTAGGTGATGGTGCCGGAGTCCGGGGTGACGATCCCGGCGAGGCAGTGCAGCAGGGTCGACTTGCCGGACCCGGAGGGGCCCATGATCGCGACGACCTCGCCGGCGTGGATGGAGAACTCGGCGCCGTCGAGGGCGTGGGTGGTGCCGTAGGTCTTGCGGAGGTCCGTGGCGCTGAGCAGCGTGCCGGCCGGGGTCATCGGCGTATCTCCTGGGCGAGCTGGTCGAGGCGGGCGGCGGTGAGTTCGAGCCACCGCAGGTCCGCTTCGAGGTGGAACAGGGCGTGGTCGCAGACCAGCTGGTCGGCGAGGTCCCCCTTGCGCTTGCGCTGGGTGAGGATGCGCATCAGGCGCAGGTGCTCGGCGCGCTGGGTGTCCAGCAGCTCCTGGGCGCTGCGGCCGGTGAGGAGGGCGAGGACGACCTTGGTGTAGAGGGTCGACTGGAGGTACGGCTCGGGCTTCTCGGGCTGGGCGAGCCAGCCCTCGACGTCGGTGATCCCGGCGTCGGTGATCGCGTACCGCTTGCGCTCGGGGCCGCCGCCGCTCTCCACTCCGTCGACCTCGACCAGGCCGTTCTTCAGCAGCCGGGACATGGTCGAGTAGACCTGCCCGTAGGCGAGGGGCCGGTCGTGGCCGAATCTCTCGTCGAAGGTCCGCTTGAGGTCGTATCCGTGCCGGGGGCCGGCCTCCAGGAGGCCGAGGAGTGCGTGACTGATGGACATGGGGAGGACTATACACGCGGTGTATACCCTCGATGTATACGCGTGATGCATAGAGGCGGGGGCGGTCGCCGGTGCCCGGGGTGTCTGCCATTCGGAGGAACCTGACCGCGCGGGAGGCGGCCCCGGGCCCGGCCCGCGACGGTGCTGGCATCTTGAAGGTTCATGCGAGCACCCACCGGCAACGCCGCCGCACTCCCACCACAGCTGACGGGCATCGAGGTACGGACGGCGCCGAAGCCGTCCGCGCACGGCCGCCCCGCGTCCGACTGGTGGATCTGGGCCCTGGCGGGGGCCCTGTTCTTCGCCTACATGGCCCTGTCCCTGCGGATCCACGAGCGCCTGCTCTCCCGCAGCTTCGATCTGGGGATCTTCGTCCAGGTCGTGCGTTCCTACGCGTCCGGGCACCTGCCCGTCTCCGAGGTCAAGGGGCCGGACTTCCCGGTCCTCGGAGACCACTTCTCGCCCGTCCTGGCCCTGTTGGCACCCCTGTACTGGCTGTGGCCGTCGGTGAAGGTGCTGCTCGTCGCGCAGGCCGCGCTGGTCGCCGGGAGCGTGCTGCCGCTGGCCTTCTGGGCCCGCCGGACGCTGGGCACCGCGGCCGCCGCGGTCATCGGCGCCTGTTACGGGCTCTCGTGGGGCATCGCGAGCGGGGTCTCCTCCGACTTCCACGAATGGGCCTTCGCCCTTCCGCTGCTCACGCTCTCCCTGACGGCCCTCGGCAGCGGCCGGCTGCGCGCCGCCGCGTACTGGTCGCTGCCGCTCCTGCTGGTGAAGGAGGATCTCGGTCTCACGGTGGCCGCGATCGGCCTGGTCATCGCCTGGCGGGGCGGGCCGGGCGGCCGCAGGACCGGGCTCCTCACGGCCGCGGCCGGCGTGGCCGGGACCGGGCTGGCCCTGCTGGTGCTGGGCTCCTTCCATCCGGGAGGGTTCAAGGGCTATCTCGTCTCCCACAACCCCGGAGGCGGCGCGGGCACCGGTTCGGGCGGTGCATTGGTGGGCGAGGCGCAGGGCGGCGCGCTGGAACTCCTCCACCAGCTGACGCTCGGTCTGATCACCCCGCAGGAGAAGGTCACGACCCTCGTCCTCATCCTGGCCCCGACCCTGTTCCTGGCCCTGCGCTCTCCGCTCGTGCTGGTTGCGGTGCCGTCCGTTCTGTGGCGCCTCGCCTCGAACTACCCGCCCCACTGGGGCACCGGCTACCACTACTCGCTCCTGGTCATGCCGATCGTCTTCGTGGCCTTCGTCGACGCCCTGCAGCGGCGGGGCGCGCGAGGCCGCAGCCTGTACCGGTATCTGGCGGGCTCCGCGGCGATGGCCTTGCTGCTGCTGCCGCACTTTCCGCTCTGGCAGCTGACCCAGCCGGAGACCTGGGTGAAGGATCCCCGCATCGCGACGGCCCACAGCGTGATGGACCGGATCCCGGACGGCGCCACGGTCCAGGCGTCCCACTATCTCGTGCCCCACCTCGCCGACCGCACCAGCGTCAGCCTCTATGGCTGGGGGGACAGCCGCCCCAATCCCGAATGGATCATGGTCGATACCGGGGTGCGGCCGCACCTGCGGTGGCCGATGTCGGTCGTCCACGAGCAGATCGCCCTGGACGAGGCCCGGGCCCGTGGGTACCGCACGGTGGACCGGAGGGGCGGCTTCGTCCTGCTGAGCCGCACGGGATAGCCGCCGGCGCCGCGGGGTCGGCCGCCCCCGGTCAGTCGGCCGCCCCCGGTCAGTCGGCCGGGCGCTGCACCGTGACCGCCTTGATGACGACGGGCTCCTTGGGGCGGCCGTCGGGGGCTCCGTCCTCGGTGCCCCTCGCGGCGATCTTCCGCAGGACGTCCAGGCCGCTGACCACCCGCGCGAAAGGCGTCCAGTCGGGCTGCATGCGGAAGTCCGGATCGGCGTAGCTGATGAAGAACTGGCTGCCGTTGCGGCCCGGGACCGCCTTCGACATCGCGACGGTGCCCGCCGGATAGGAGGCGCCGTCCAGGTTCTCGTCCGGGAAGAAGTACCCGGGGTCGGCCGTCCCCAGCCCGGCCGGGTCGCCGCATTCCAGTACGAAGATCCCGCGCGTGGTGACCCGGTGGCAGGTGCTGCCGTCGAAGTACTTCTTCCCGGCGAGGAAGGCGAAGGACGTGGTGGAGCAGGGTGCGGCCTCGGTGAGCGCCTCGATGACCACCTTGCCCTGCTCCGTCACCAGCTCGGCCCGGTACGGGCGGGCCCGCGCGGGATCGTGCACGGGCCGGCCGAGGCCCTTGGCGCCGCCGCCGGTCGCCGTGTAGGAACAGGCGGCGGCCGCCGCGGGCGCCTTGGAGTCGGAGGGGGCGCCCGTCAGGGCGAGCGCCGTCCAGGTCAGTCCGGCGCACACCGCGGCCACCGCCGCGGCGGTGGCCGCTCTTCTCGCGGTGCCGCGGTGGCGGGCGCCCTTCGCGGTGTCCGCCACCGTGTCCGGCGTTCCCGCTGCCGCCGCTTGCGACTCGGCTCCCGCGTCCGGTTCCGCGCCGGTTACCGTGCGGGGTTCACCGCCGGTTCCCGTGCCGGTTCCCGTGCCGGTTCCCGTGCCGGTTCCCGTGCCGGTTCCCGTGCCGGTTCCCGCACCGGTCTTCGCGTCGGCTTCTCCGCCGGTCCAGTTCATCCGAGTCCTCGAATTCGGTGAGACCCCCCGGGGTGACGCGCAGAGCGTACCGAGGCGGCTTCAGGAATCCGGAGAGGCGCGGGGGCGGCCCCGGGGCGGGATGGGGCCCGCCCCGCCGGGGAGGCGGCCGGCTTCGGACAGGGCACGCCGGAGCAGGAACTCGATCTGCGCGTTGGCGCTGCGCAGTTCCTCCCCCGCCCACCGCGCGAGCGCGTCGTGCACCTGCGGGTCGAGCCGCAGCAGCACCTGCTTGCGGGCCTGCCGCCCGGCCTTGGGGGCCGCCGCCGGCCCCTCGGCCGGGCCGGGGGAGGGGCCGGGGGAGGGCCGGTCCGTGCCGTCGTCGGGGATCACTGGTAGAGGGTGCCCGTGTTGATGACCGGCTGGGCCGCGCGGTCGCCGCACAGGACCACCATCAGGTTGGACACCATCGCCGCCTTCCGTTCCGGGTCGAGGTCCACGATCTCCTGATCCGCGAGGCGGTTCAGGGCGAGTTCGACCATACCGACCGCGCCCTCGACGATCTGCTTGCGCGCTGCGACGATCGCCCCCGCCTGCTGCCGCTGGAGCATCGCGGAGGCGATCTCCGGGGCGTACGCGAGGTGGGTGAAGCGGGACTCGATGATGTGGACGCCTGCCGCCTCGACGCGGGTGGACAGTTCGACGGCGAGCTTCTCGGTGATCTCCTCGGCGTTGCCGCGCAGCGACAGGCCGCCGTCCTCGTGGGCGTCGTAGGGGTACTCGATCGCGATGTGCCGGACGGCCGCCTCGGTCTGGGTCTCGACGAAC
Organism: Streptomyces tatrensis; assembly: GCF_049310065.1. NCBI lineage: Bacteria > Bacillati > Actinomycetota > Actinomycetes > Kitasatosporales > Streptomycetaceae > Streptomyces > Streptomyces tatrensis. Next base: position 6,090,447 of record NZ_JBMDLB010000011.1, read on the forward strand.
TCGGTGAAGTCCTCGACCTCGAAGACGGCCCGCGCGGTGTCCTCTACCCGCCACACCACCACGGCCGCCAGTTCGATCGGGTTGCCGTAGGCGTCGTTGACCTTCATGACGGCCGTCTCGTGGTTGCGGACCCGGGTGGACAGGGGCCGGCGGGACGTCAGCGGGTTGACCCAGCGCAGTCCGTCGGTGCGGACGGTGCCGCGGTAGCGGCCGAACAGCTGGACCACGCGGGCCTCGCCCGGCGCGACCGTGTTCAGCCCGCCCATCGCGATGAGGGCGGCGAGGGCCAGGACGACGCCCGCCGCGATCAGGCCCACCTTGGCGGCGTCGGCCCCGGACACCGCGCCGAGCGCGATCAGGCCCGCCCCGGCCGCCACTCCCGCCAGGCCGAGCAACAGTGCGAGCCCGCCGCCCACGCTCCGCGCGGGGAACTCCCGTACGCCGGTCTCGGTACCGCCCGTAGTGTTCGTCATCGTCCGCCCCGTTTCCTTCAGTTGCGGCCGGTCGAGCCGCTTAGCAAAGTGATATCACTTTATTGGGCCCGGCGGGAGTCCGGCAACCTCCGGGGCTCCGGCTGCGTCGGTTCCGGTGGAGCGGGTGCTCATTGTCACGTCCGAATTGCCCCATATGTTCATTGGTTGGCCGGTTTTTGTCACAGCCTGCGGTGTTAGCTTTCTGAGCTGACGTCGGGGGGTTATCGAGCGGAGCGGGAGCGATGGGCCGAGCAGAAGCGCGAAGGGCGCAGCAGCAGCGCGGTGCGCGACGAGCGCCGCGCGGCCGCGGGCGCGGCAAGAGCAGGGGCGGGAAGCCGACCGGCATACGCCGCTTCTTCACCTGGAAGAAGATGCTCGGCACCTTCTTCGGCACGGTGCTGCTCGGCATGGCGGCCCTGGTCGGCCTCTACTTCTACGTGGAGCTGCCGAACCCGAACGCCAGCGCGCTGACGCAGAACAACGTCTACAAGCTCTCCGACGGCACGGTCATGGCCCGCGTCGGCGCGATGAACCGTCAGATCGTCACGATCGACAAGGTCCCGGAGGACGTGCAGACGGCCTTCATCGCGATCGAGAACAAGTCCTTCTACACCGACAAGGGCGTCGACCTCAAGGGCATCGGCCGCGGCGTGTTCAACACCGTCACCGGCAAGGGCAAGGCCGGCGGTTCGACGATCACCCAGCAGTACGTCAAGAACTTCTACCTGACGCAGGACCAGACGGCGACCCGCAAGCTGAAGGAACTGATCATCTCCCTCAAGGTCGACCAGGAGATGGAGAAGCCGGAGATCCTCGCGGGTTACCTGAACACCAACTTCTACGGCCGCAACGCGTACGGCATCCAGGCCGCGGCCCAGGCCTACTACGGGGTCGACGCCAACAAGCTGACCCTGGAGCAGGGCGCGTACCTCGCCGCCCTCCTCCAGGCGCCCAGCCAGTACGACTGGGCGACCGCCGGCCCGAACGGCAAGAAGCTGGTCATGATCCGCTTCAACGGCGTCCTCGACAACATGGTCGAGATGGGCAAGCTGGACCCGGCCAAGCGCCAGGAGCTGAAGTTCCAGGAGCCGATCAAGCCCAAGGCGGCCGCCGGTTCGGAGGGCCAGAAGGGCTACCTGATCCAGGCCGCCGACGAGGAGCTCAAGCGGCAGACCGGCATGACCGACGGTCAGCTCAAGGCCGGCGGCTGGGTGATCACCCTCTCCATCGACCCGAGGAAGCAGGCGGCGCTGGAGAAGGCCGTCCAGGACGAGCTGGAATCCAAGCTCGACCGCAAGGGCCGCGCCGTAGACGCCGCCGTGCAGGCGGGTGCCACCTCCGTGGACCCGAAGACCGGCATGATCGTCGCGATGTACGGCGGCACCGGGCAGAGCGAGCAGTGGGCCAGCAACGCCCTGCGCAAGGACTTCCAGCCGGGCTCGACCTTCAAGCCGATCGTCCTCGCCTCCGCCCTGGAAACCAAGGCGAGCACGCAGGACGGGAAGCCGATCACGCCCAACACCCTCTACGACGGCACCAGCAAGCGCCCCGTGGTCGGCAGCGACGTCCCGTTCAACCCGCAGAACCAGGACGACAAGGACTACGGCGACCCGATGATGACGGTGCAGTCCGCCACCAACTCCTCGGTGAACTCCGTGTACGCCCAGATGATCGTGGACGTCGGGCCGAAGGAAGTGAAGAAGACCGCCCTGGAACTCGGCATGCAGGACCGTGACGGCTGGCCCGAGGACAAGCCGGCCATGTCGCTCGGCACCATGAGCGCCGACACCCTGGAGATGGCCGGCGTCTACGCCACCCTCGACAACCACGGCAAGAAGGTCACGCCGAGCATCGTCAAGTCGGCCAAGCACGCGGCCCGCGAGTACAAGCCGGTCCGCGCCGTCGGCGACGGGGCCATCAGCCGCAAGACCGCCGACACCGTCACCAAGGTGCTCACCGGCGTCGTCGAGGACGGCTCCGGCCAGGCCGTGAAGAGCTCGGCCTACGAGGCCGCGGGCAAGACCGGCACCACCGAGAAGAACGTGGCCGCCTGGTTCACCGGGTTCACCCCGGAACTGGTCACCGTCGTCGCGATGTTCGGAGACGAGCCCGGCACCCACACCCAGACCAGCCTGACCGGTACCGCCGGCGGCGGACGCGCGGGCGGCTCCAGCTTCCCGGCCGCGATCTGGAAGCAGTACACCCTCGACGCGCTCAAGGGCGTCGACACGGGCTCCTTCGACCTGGAGGAGGCGGACATGGGCAAGGTCCAGTCGCCGAGCCGCAGCAGCTCCCCGTCGAGCTCGCCGAGCCAGTCCGCGAGCAGCTCTCCGTCGCAGAGCAGCAGCACCCCGTCGCCCAGCCGGACGCCGAGCAGCACCCCGTCGCCCAGCCGGACGCCGAGCAGCACCCCGTCACCGAGCCGGACGCCGAGCAGCACCCCGTCGCCGACGAAGTCGAACTCGTCGAAGCCCTCGCCGCCGGACCGGGAGCCCGAGCGGTAGGCACCGCAGGACCCGTCCCGTACACACCACTGCCCCGCGGCTTCGTGCCGGCGGGGCAGTGGTGCGTACGGGACGGATCCGGGTGGCGGCCCGGTCAGGGGCGGTCCGGCTTGCCCGGTGCGACCGGCGCGCCAGGCTTGGCCGGTGCGGCGGGCGGCAGGGCCAGCTCGAACCAGACGACCTTGCCGCTGCTCAGCCGGGTGGCACCCCAGCGGCGGGCCATCCGGTTGACCAGGAACAGGCCGCGGCCGCCCTCGTCGTCGTCCCGCGCCCGGCGCTGGCGCGGCAGCTGCGGCGAGTCGTCGCCTACCTCGCAGCGCAGTACGTCCGTCCGCAGCAGCCGTAGGGTCACGGGCCGCTCGGCGTACCGCACGGCATTCGTCACGACCTCGCTGACCAGCAGCTCCAGGGAGTCCTCCAGCTCCTCCAGCCCCCAGCGCGCCAGCGCGCGGCGGGCGAACCGGCGGGCCCGGCCCGGAGCGGTCTCCTCCGGGTCCAGGAACCAGTACGCCACGTCGCTGGGCGCGATCCCGTCGAACCGGGCCGCGAGCAGGGCGATGTCGTCGTCCCGGTCACCGGGGCCGAGCATGTCCAGGATGTCGTCGCACAGGGCCTCCAGCGGCGGCGGGTGGTCCAGGCCCGTCAGCTGCGCGGTGGTCGCGAGGCGTTCGCGGAGCTGCTCGATGCCCGTCCAGACGTCGCGCAGCCGGGACTCGACGAGGCCGTCGGTGTACAGCACAAGGGTGGCCCCGGCCGGGGCGTCCAGCTCCACGGCCTCGAAGTCCACGCCGCCGACGCCGATGGGGGCGCCCGGGGGCACGCGCAGCACCTCGGCGCGGCCGCCCAGGTGCAGCAGGACCGGCGGCGGGTGGCCGGCGTTGGCGATGGTGATCCGGTGCGAGACCGGGTCGTAGACGGCGTAGAGGCAGGTGGCCATCCGGTCGGAGCCCAGGCGCTGCGCCTGCTCGTCCAGGTGGTGCAGGACCTCGGCGGGCGGCAGGTCGAGCTGCGCCAGCGTCTGGGCCGTCGTGCGGAGCTGTCCCATGATCGCGGCGGAGGTCATGGAGTGCCCCATGACGTCGCCCACGACGAGCGCGACCCGGCTGCCGGGCAGGGGTATGGCGTCGTACCAGTCGCCGCCGACCCGGGCCGTCTCGGCGGCGGGCAGGTAGCGGCTGGCGAGGCGGACCCCGGTGGGCTGGGGGAGGCTGTCGGGCAGCATCGTGCGCTGGAGCTCGTCGGCGATGTAGGCCTCGCGGCCGTAGAGCACGGCCTTGTCGATGCCCAGCGCGGTGTGCGTGGCCAGCTGCGCGGCGACCAGCAGGTCGTTCGTCTCGAAGGCGGGCCGCTCCGGGGTGCGCAGGAACACCGCCGCGCCGATGACGCGGCGGCGGCCCCGCAGCGGGGCGAGGATGGCCCGCTGGCCGCGCGGGACCGGGTGGTCCGCGCCCAGCAGCTCCGGCAGGGCGGCGCGGGCCGCGGCGGAGGACCCGAAGACGGGCCGTACGCCGCGCAGCACCTCGGCCAGCGCCCCGCCGGGGCGGATCTCGCACAGCTCGGCCGCGGGCAGGTCACCCTGCGGGCCGACCAGGGCGAGCTGGCTGAAGTCGAGCTCGCCGTCGGGGGTCATCGCGCCGGCGATGCCCGCTCCCGCTGCTGCCGCCGCCGCTCCCGTGAACTCGTCGATCGGCCGGAGCCGGTCGGTTCGGCGCAGCCTTAAAACGACCGGTCCGACGGGCCGCTCGTCGCCGACGGGGAGGGGGTCGCGCAGGTAGACGAGGATGGCGTCGGAGAAGGTGGGCACGGTGGCCCGGCACAGGCCGAGCACGATCTCGTCGAGGTCGATCCCGCGCGCGATGCGCCGGGTGGCGGCTCCGACGAACCGCAGCCGGTCGCCTTCCCGCCGCGCGATGGTCGCGTCGACCCCGATGCCGCTGGGCAGTCCGGAGGTGGCGGCCTGCCCGGACCCGTCGGGCCGCCCCGCCGTCTCGCGGGCGGCTTCGCCGTCGCGGGTGCGGGCGCTGCCGGCCTCGGCGGCCGCGGCCTCGTCACGGCCGGCCCGGACCCGGGCAGCGCCCTGGCCGGGCACTGCGGAGCCGCCGCCGGGCTCCGCGGCCCCGTCGGAGGCGGACGGTGCCTCCGCCGTGGCGCGGGGGCGGGGCAGGTCCGCCGCCTGGGGCTGCGCATGCGTGCGCACGGCCTCGGCCGCCGGGAGCGGGGCCTTGCCGTGGCCCAGTTCCTCCGTGCCGTGGCCGGGCTCGTCCGTCCGACCGCCGGAGGCAACCGGCTGGGGGCCCTCCTGAGAGGTGGGGTACTCCGTCACGCGTGGCATTCCGTCCGTTTGCGCTCGATGTGCGCTGCACTCAACTCGGTCAGTCGCGGTATACCCGCTCAGCGGCGGGGACACCATCACCCCGCGTTTCCGCGTCCCGCTCGTTACCTCTCGTTATCGCGTCGGCCTAGGTCAAATGCTGTTCTGCTGGCGACATTTGACTGCCGACACCCCGGCGGAGGACGATCCTACGATTGCCCCCCGGGGGCGCATCAAGGGTCTCATGAGGTCATATGCGCCGGGGTGCGGTCCCAGTCCTCCGGCAGGGCCGGTACGCCCCAGGCCGGGTCCGGTCGCCAATCCTGCCAGCCTTCGGAGAACGGCGGACCCCAGGCCCGGATCACGTCCACCGCCGCGCGGCCGGCCTCGCGCACGCGCCCGGCCTGCTCCGGGTCCATCAGACCGGACCGCTGGGCCTGTGCGAACTCGTCCTCGTCGAGCCACTTCCAGCTCCGGTCCGGGTAGACGGCGATGTCGAGGAAGTGGTCCACGGAGTCCACCCCGCCGGCCCACCGCGTCCGGGGCTCCTCCAGGTTCACGTACCAGTTCTTGAGCCGCCAGCCCGGCCCCCAGAACAGCCACACCGACCAGGGGTCCCCGGGCCGCGCCAGCTTCAGCACGCCCCCGCCGAACCAGCGCGACCGTACGGTGGTCCGCGGCGCGGTGTACCGGGTGGCGAGCGGCTCCTCGTGGACCGGGGTCCCGTCGGCGAGCACCGGCTTGACGCACTCGGTCCCGGGGGCCATCCACACCGCGAGCAGCTCGTCGGTGTCGGTCACCACGGTCACGGGCCGGCAGATGTGGACGGCGCCCTTCGCACCGGGCGCGTGGTCGCGGTAGCGCCAGAGGATCTGCTCCCCGGGCGCCCAGCGGACGCCCTCCGCGGCGCCGCGCTCCGCACCCCGTGCCCCGCTCCGCGGCGAGCCCGGTGCCGAGCTCCGCGCACTGCCGCCCCCGCGGCCTCCGGTACCTGTCATGGGCAGATCTTAGGGCGGGGGTCCGGAGGATCGCCGCGCTGCAGGTCACCGAGGTGCCCGGGGGCGGGAAACGACCGGATCCGGACCCCGGGACGGGGCGTCCGCGCCGGGGTCAGGGGCGGGTCATCCGCAGGACGTCCAGTGCTTCGTCGAGCTGCTCCAGGGTGAGGTCGCCGCGGTCCACGTAGCCCGACTCCAGGACGACCTCCCGGATCGTCTTGCGCTCCGCGAGGGACTTCTTGGCGACCTTGGCGGCCTCCTCGTAGCCGATGTACCGGTTCAGCGGGGTCACCACGGAGGGCGAGGACTCGGCGTACTCCCTGGCCCGGGCCGTGTTGGCGGTGATTCCGTCCACGGTGCGGTCGGCCAGCAGGCGGCTCACGGAGCCCAGCAGCCGGATGGACTCCAGCAGGTTGCGGGCCATCACGGGGAGCATCACGTTGAGCTCGAAGTTGCCCGCCGCCCCCGCCACGGCGACCGCCGCGTCGTTCCCCATCACCTGTGCGGCGACCATCAGCGCGGCCTCCGGGACGACCGGATTGACCTTCCCGGGCATGATCGAGGACCCCGGCTGGAGATCCGGGAGATTGATTTCGGCCAATCCGGTGCGCGGGCCCGAGGCCATCCAGCGCAGGTCGTTGCAGATCTTGGTGAGCGAGACGGCGACCGTACGGAGCATTCCGGACGTCTCGACGAGAGCGTCCCGGGCCCCCTGGGCCTCGAAGTGGTCCCGGGCCTCGGTCAGCGGCAGCCCCGTCGCGGCGGCCACCTCGGTGATCACGGCCGCGGAGAACCCGGGCGGGGTGTTGATCCCGGTGCCCACGGCGGTCCCGCCCAGGGGCAGCTCGGCCAGCCGCGGCAGCGCCGCCCGCAGCCGCTCGACGCCGTAGCGGAGCTGGACCGCGTACCCGCCGAACTCCTGGCCCAGGGTGACCGGGGTGGCGTCCATCAGGTGCGTCCGGCCGGCCTTGACCACCTGGGAGAACTCGGCGGACTTGCGCTCCATCGCGCCGGCCAGGTGCTCCAGGGCGGGGATGAGCTCGCCGGTGACGGCGGCGGTGGCGGCGATGTGGATGGAGGACGGGAAGACGTCGTTGGAGCTCTGCGAGGCGTTGACGTGGTCGTTGGGGTGCACGGCGCGGCCGAGCCGCTCGGTGGCCAGGGTGGCGATCACCTCGTTGGCGTTCATGTTGGACGAGGTGCCGGAACCCGTCTGGAACACGTCGACGGGGAAGTGCTCGTCCCAGCGCCCCTCGGCGACCTCGGCGGCGGCCGAGACGATGGCGGCGGCGATGTCCTCGTCGAGCACGCCGAGCCGGGCGTTGACGGCGGCCGCCGCGGCCTTGATCCGGGCCAGCGCCTCGATGTGGGCGCGCTCCAGGCGCAGTCCGGAGACGGGGAAGTTCTCGACCGCGCGCTGGGTCTGAGCTCGCCATTTGGCGTGTGCGGGGACGAGTACGTCGCCCATGGAGTCGTGCTCGGTGCGGAACCCCTCCGGGGCGTCGCGGCCGCCGGCTGTCTGCTGCTGATCGTCGGTCATCTGTGGTGCCTCCTCAAAAAGTTGAGCAATTGTCTTGTTCGGACTGTTCCCAACTCGCCTACCGGCCAGTAAATACCGGGGGTAACACCGAGATCAGGGAGGCGTTCATGGCACGTGCCCGTACACAATCAAGGATCAGGCTCAGATCTACCTTCGCCGCGGTCGCGGCGGCGGCGGCCGCCCTCGGGGGCGTCACCGCCATCACCCCCACGGCCCAAGCGGCGACCGCCGCGGAGTCCTCCGCGGCGGCAGCGGCCACACCCCTCACGCCCGAACTGGAGGCTGTCCGGGCCGCCGAGGCCGTCAAGATCTACGGCGACTCCGCGATCCGCCCGCTCACCGACCGCAAGACCGGTCTGATCTCGCTCGGCGACAGCGAGATCTCGGGCGAGGGCGTCGGCAACTACGACCCCGCCACCAACACCCCGTCCAACCAGTGCCACCGCTCGCCCGACGCGGCGATCCACCGCACCGGCATCGCGGCCGACTACACCTTCAACGCGGCCTGCTCCGGCGGCTACACGGGCAACATCAAGATCGGCGGCAGCAAGCAGTACGCCGACGAGCTGGTGCAGAGCGACAGCCTGGCCATCAAGGCCCGCAACACCAGGATCAAGATGGTGCTGCTGGTCGCCGGGGCCAACGACGACCTGCAGTTCGGCCCGGTCATGACCGACTGCGTCACCCGCTGGGTGCTCAGCCAGGGCACCTGCGAGCCGAAGTACGGTCCGGGCTGGCAGGCGCGCGTCGACGGGCTGAAGCCCAAGGTGCAGTCGACGATCGGCGACCTCAAGACTGTCATGCGCGACGCCGGTTACGCCGACACCGACTACAAACTGGTCGTGATGGGCTACCCCAGCCCGATCGGCCCCGACTTCTACGACAACCCCGACTTCCCCGGCAAGCTCCCCGGAGGCTGCGCCGGCTACGACTCCGACGCCGCGTGGGGCCGCAACTACGCGGTGCCCACCTTCGAGAAGGGCATGCGCGCGGCCGCCCTCGCCGCGGGCGCGACGTACCTCGACAACTCGCGGCTCTTCCAGGGCCACGAGGTCTGCATGGAGGACACCTGGGCCCGCGGCCTCTACCTCGACCTCGGGGACCACTTCCCGTGGGACGAGAACACCGCCCGCCAGTCCTTCCACCCCAACTACCGCGGCCACGGCGCCTTCGCGTCCTGTCTGACCCAGCTCTACGCCTCCGGCCTGCGCGAGGCCTCCTGCGCCGACCCGGCGAGCACCGGCACCCCCGTCCTGCAGGCCGGGGCCTGGGACGACCTGTACAAGCCGCTGAAGAACGAGGCGACGGGCAACTGCGTCGACTCCAACGGCGGCGCCAGCGCCAACAACACCAGGATCCTCGGCTGGGACTGCCACGGCGGCCGCAATCAGGGCTGGTGGTACGACTCCGCCAAGAAGTCCCTCCACATCGAGCTCACCCACGACCGCTGCCTGGACGCACCCGGCGCCAACTACGGCGGCGGCACCGCACTGATCATCTGGAACTGCCACGGCGGCGCCAACCAGCAGTTCGTCCGCGACGGAGCCACCTTCCGGCCCGCCGCCGCCCCGGGCATGTGCCTGACGGTGGCCGCGGCGCACGAGCCGCTGCGCCTCCAGACCTGCAACGGCTCGGCCAACCAGCGCTTCGTGTAACCCCCTGCGGATAACCCCTGCGGATATCCCCTGCGGACCCGTACCCCCGTGGGTCCGACGTTCCGTACGACCCCCCACGCCCGGCCGGCGCACCCCGGCCGGGTGCTCACATGTCGAGCAGCAGCTTGCGCACGTCCCGGGGCCGGTTGGTGATGAGCGTGTCCACGCCCAGGCGGACGCACAGCTCCACGTCCTCGGGCTCGTCCACGGTCCACACGCGCACCCGGAGCCCCTTCGCCTTCAGCCGGGCCACCAGCCCCGGATCCCGCCGTACGAGCTCGATGCCCGGGCCCGCGTGGCCGGCGTACGGGGGCCGCACCGGCCGGACCCTGCGCTCGATCAGGTACACGGCCGGCAGCCCCGGCGCGAGGCGGTGCATCCGGGTCAGCGCGGTCCGGGAGAAGCTCATCACCTCGACGCGGCCGGTGGAGCCGTCGGCGAGCCCGTACTCCCCGAGCAGCCGCACGAGCTCGGCCTCCAGGCGGCCGCCCGCACGGGTGGGGTGCTTGGTCTCCACGGCCAGCCCGACGGGGTACGGCGCGGCCAGCGCCTCCTTGACCAGGTCCTCGAAGAGCAGCACCCGGGCCCCGGCGTGCCCGGACCCCTTCCACGCCCCGAAGTCCATGGCGCGCAGCTCCTCGTACGTCATCTCGGAGACGACCCCGCGCCCGTCGGAGGTCCGCTCGACCCGCCGGTCGTGCACACAGACCAGCCGGTGGTCGGCGGTGAGCCGCACATCGCACTCGAGCGCGTCGGCCCCGTCGGCGATGGCCTGCCGGTAGGCGGCCATGGTGTGCTCGGGATGCTCGTGGGAGGCCCCGCGATGGGCGATGACCCGCGTGGCGCGGGCCGGGGGGAGGTCGGTCGTCGCTGACATACAGAAATCCTTGCAAACCGGGGTGAACGCGCTGGTGCGGGGTCGTGTCCCCGACGTTAACCGGATGCGGTGGCCCTTCCGGGCAGGGCAGGGTGGCGCCATGCCGGAGCCGATGACGGGGATCTTGTACTGCGAGCCCTGCTCGCGCTGCGTCTTCCACGCGTGGCAGCTGATCGAGCAGGGCCGGCTGTTGTGGATGTCCGAGTGGGAGTGCGACACCTGCGGGTTCGGCGCCCCGGAGACGTGCAACCGCGACGAAGGGCGGGGTCGGCCCCCGGAGGAGGTCCGCGCGGCCGTGGTGGCGGCCGAGGGCACGGTCCTGCTCCGGGTGGGCGGCGCCGGCAGCGCGGCCCTGAAGGCCTTCCGCGACGAGCTCGGCCTGACGATGCAGGAACTCGTGGCCGCCACTCGCGACGGCTACCGCGCCACCCCGGTGGAGGCCCGCCACCTGACGGCCCTCCTGGAGGAGTCGGGCTTCACGGCAGGCACGGAGTAGGAGCGAACCGGCGCTCCAGCTCCACGGCCCCGGGGCGTGGATACCCTGGCCAGGGCACACCTTGGAGGACATCGTGACCACACCGTCGGACCACAACGCGGAGGTGGTCCCGTGCCCCGAGCGCACCCCCGACGCCGTGCGTGTCGCCCTCGCCCGCATCGCCCCGCACCGCCTGGCGGAGCTGGAGCAGCACAAGGAGAAGGCGCTGGCCGCCGCCATCCGCAGCGGGAAGGTCGGCCACCTCACCCACTGGCTGGACTGGTGGATGCGTGAGGTCGAGATCGAACGGCGTCCGGACCTCTTCACCCGGCGCAACGACGCTCTGGCCACCATCCACCGCACCACCAGCAAGGACGATCCGGGTTTCCGTCCCGCGATGGACGAACTGTCCGCTGTTGAGGCCGAGGCCGCGCAGGCGGTGAATGAGTGACCTGGAGGTGGGAGTACGACCCCAGCGATGAGTCCTATCCGGCTTTCAGGCCTTGACCGCGTCGAGGAACGATCCCCATGCTCCGATGCCGAAGCGCAGTACGGGTCCGTGCGGCCGCTTGCTGTCGCGCAGTGGGATCAACCCAGGGTAGCCATCGGCCACTTCCAGACAATCGCCCTGGTCGCCGCTGAACGAGCTCTTTCGCCAGGTGGCCTGGCTGAGGTCGATCAGTCGGCGCTGCGTGTATGTCATGAGTTTCCCCTCGCTCGGCGCAGGATCGCGTCACGCGAAGGATTTACGTCCAGGGCTGCGGCCCGCAACCTGTCGAATGTCGCGCTGTAGGCGGCGCGGTCGGCATCCCGTTCGAGGTAGACGCTGCTGGCGAGGCCCTCCGCGTAGACCACGTCGAGTTCGGACTGTACGGGGAATTTGAGAATCACGAACGGTCCCAGCATGCCCGCGTGGGCCCCGGCCCCGAACGGCAGGACCTGCAAGGTCACATTGGGTTCGTCAGCCGCTTCGGTCAGCCGCATCAGCTGCTTCACGGTCGTCAGGCGTCCCCCTACTTCGCGGTGGAGGATCGACTCGTCGAGGATTGCCCAAAGCGCCAGAGGCTCCTCCCGGCTCAGCGCCGCGTTCTGGCGGGCGAGCCGGACATCGACCAGGGCGTTGACCTCATCTGCGGGACGTTCAGGTTTGAGGGCCCTGATGACGGCACGCGCATAGTCCGGAGTCTGCAGAAGCCCGGGCACCAGCACGGTCTGAAAGCTGCGGGCTGCGGACGCTTCCGCCTCGAAGCTGATGTAGTCGAGGTAGCGGGGCGTCAGCACGTCGTTGTACGGCTGCCACCACACCCGGCGCTTCCCTTCCCGGGCAAGGGCTTCCAGTGCGGCTCGGGTGTCCGGGTCGTGCACCACATAGAAGTCGAGCAGGGCGTTGACCTCATGGGTTCGCAGTCCGCTGCGCCCGCTCTCGATGCGGCTGATCTTGGACGGGTGCCAGCCCATCACCTCGGCAGTGGCCTCTGCCTTGACGGCTTGGCGCTCCCGGATCTTGCGGAGCTCGGCGCCGAGCATGCGGCGACGCATGGTGGGGATCGCGGCCACCACTCCCACCCCTCTCTTGCTCGCAACTGCGGACAGTATGCCGCTGAGTTGAGGAGTCTCGGATTGATTCCGGCAAGTGCACGTGCACTTCATGTGTTCTGGTTGCACTTTGTGTGGCAAGGGGAGCATTCTGAACGAAGCAGTTGCTCAGGGTGCGTGCACAGTCACCGACTGCTGTCGGTGGTGGACCTGGCACGCCTGAAAAGAGAGACCCTCGCGACCGCGCCAACGGTCCGGGGGCATGGTCAACGCTTACTCAAGGAGCGTCAACATGGTGAACCCTAACGGGCCCTTGGTCGGGCCGGATGGCGGGCTCGTCGTACGCCGCTGGAACCGCGATCCGCGCTGCGTCGGGCGGGCGAGGACGGAACTGCGCAAGGCGCTCGCGGACTGGGGGCTCGCGCAGATCGAGGACGACGCGCTGCTCGTGGTCTCCGAGCTGCTGACGAACGCCGGCAGGCATGCGAGGGCTGCTGTCGGCCGGGAGATCGAGACCCGGTACGTGCGGCTCCCCGCCGGTGTACGGATCGAGGTGCACGACGCAGCTCCCGGGCGGCCCGAAGTGCAGTCCGCCGATCCGGCACAGGACTGCGGGCGGGGCCTGTTCCTGGTGGCCGCGCTCGCGGACCGGTGGGCGGTGGGGGAGCGGTGTGGACCGGGGAAGCGGATTTGGGCCGAACTCTCCGTACCGGCTGAGGGCGGCGCTCGGCATGGAGGCTGAGCCCCTGGCTGTAGTGGCGGTGCACAGCTCGTCCGACTGGATGCTGAGCTCGGACCGCGCCGGCAGTGGCGCCGTGGTCGAGATGGAGTGCACGTCATGCCTGGAGGGCTCCGGCCCGGCGGATGACGGTACGGACCCGGACGTGTGGTCGCTGAGGCACGCGAGCCGCAGTGGCCACACCGGCTTCCGGCGGATCGTCACGGACTTCCACCGGGCCGCGCCCTTGCGGTGAGCTGTGCCGGAGCGGGCGGGTGCCCCCGCCCGCTCCGGCACAGCGACTGGCTACGCCAGGCCCGGGCCGCGGACCGGGATGTGGGTGAAGGTCGGCTCCGGGGCGGGATCGACGAAGAAGTCGTTGCCCTTGTCGTCGACCACGATGAAGGCCGGGAAGTCCTCGACCTCGATCTTCCAGACGGCTTCCATGCCGAGCTCCTCGTACTCCAGGACCTCGACCTTCTTGATGCAGTCCTGGGCGAGGCGCGCCGCCGGGCCGCCGATGGAGCCGAGGTAGAAGCCGCCGTGCTTGCCGCACGCGTCGGTGACCTGCTGGGAGCGGTTGCCCTTGGCCAGCATGACCTTGGAGCCGCCCGCCGCCTGGAACTGCTCGACGTAGGAGTCCATGCGGCCGGCCGTGGTCGGGCCGAAGGAGCCGGACGCGTAGCCCTCGGGGGTCTTGGCGGGGCCCGCGTAGTAGACCGGGTGGTCCTTCAGGTACTGCGGCATCTCCGCGCCCGAGTCGAGGAGTTCCTTGATCTTGGCGTGCGCGATGTCGCGGGCCACGACCAGGGGTCCGGTGAGGGACAGGCGGGTCTTCACCGGGTGCTGGGTGAGCGTGGCGAGGATGTCGTCCATCGGCTGGTTCAGGTCGATGGAGACCACGTCGGCCGTGGAGTCGGAGAGGTGCTCCTCCGTGGTTTCCGGGAGGAAGCGGGCCGGGTCGCGTTCCAGCTGCTCCAGGAAGACGCCCTCGGCGGTGATCTTCGCGGTGGCCTGGCGGTCCGCGGAGCAGGAGACGGCGATCGCGATCGGGAGGGACGCGCCGTGGCGGGGGAGACGGACGACGCGGACGTCGTGGCAGAAGTACTTGCCGCCGAACTGCGCGCCGATGCCGATCTTCTGGGTCAGCTCGAAGACCTGCTGCTCCAGGGCCTCGTCGCGGAAGCCGTGGCCCAGGGGGGAGCCCTCGGTGGGGAGCTCGTCCAGGTAGTGGGCCGAGGCGTACTTCGCGGTCTTGAGGGCGTGCTCCGCAGAGGTGCCGCCGACCACGATCGCGAGGTGGTAGGGCGGGCAGGCCGCCGTGCCGAGCGAGCGGATCTTCTCTTCCAGGAACTTCATCATGGAGGCCTCGTTGAGGACCGCCTTGGTCTCCTGGTAGAGGAAGGACTTGTTGGCGGAGCCGCCGCCCTTGGCCATGAAGAGGAACTTGTACGCGCCGCCGTCGGTCGCGTACAGCTCGATCTGCGCGGGCAGGTTCGAGCCGGTGTTCTTCTCCTCCCACATGGTGACCGGGGCCATCTGCGAGTAGCGCAGGTTCAGGCGGGTGTACGCGTCGAAGATGCCGTGGGACAGGGCCGCTTCGTCGCCGCCCTCGGTGAGGACGTTCTGGCCGCGCTTGCCCATCACGATCGCCGTGCCCGTGTCCTGGCACATCGGCAGGACGCCGGCCGCCGCGATGTTCGCGTTCTTCAGGAGGTCGAGGGCGACGAACTTGTCGTTCGCCGAGGCCTCGGGGTCGTCGATGATCCGGCGCAGCTGCGCGAGGTGCGCGGGGCGCAGGAAGTGCTGGATGTCGTGGATCGCCTCTTCGGCGAGCTTGCGCAGCGCCTCCGGCTCGACCTTGAGGAACGTACGGCCGTCGGCCTCGAAGGTCGAGACGCCTTCGGAGGTCACCAGGCGGTACGGGGTGGAGTCCTCGCCCAGGGGCAGCAGGTCGGTGTACGCAAACTCTGGCATGACGGCAGTCATTCCCTCACTCGGCAGACGGCGCTGACGACCGTTTGGCAGCGCGGTATCCAGCGTAGGACCTCTTCCGGTGGCTTTTGTTGTGAGGTAAGGCTCACTGGCCAGTATCGCGATCTATCGTGTCTCGCTATGCTGGGGCCCGTGGACCTGGAAAAGCAGCCCTCATCCGCGCCGGCCCCCGCGCCGGCCCCCGCGCCCGCTCACGGACTGCGCGCCTCCGACGCGGACCGGGACCGGATCGCGCACATCCTGGCCGACGCCGTCGCCGAGGGCCGGCTGACCCCCGAGGAGCACTCGGACCGGCTCGACTCGCTGTACGCGGTGAAGACGGTCGCCGAGCTGGACGTGCTCGTACGGGACCTGCCCGCACCCGGCGCGGGCAGCCGGCAGGAGCCCGCGTACGCGGGAGCGCCGGCGGGCGCGCCCGTCGAGACGGTCGTGGCCGTGTGCAGCAGCTCCTCCCGCAAGGGGCGCTGGCGGCCGGGCGCGCACACCCGCGCGGTCTCCGTCCTGGGCGACATCAGCATCGACCTGACCCAGGCGGTCTTCGAGCAGCAGGTCACCGAGATCAACGTGACCAGCATCCTCGGCAACGTCGAGATCCTGGTCCCGGAGAACGTCACCCTGCGCGGCTACGGCAGCGGGGTCCTCGGCAACTTCGAGGTGCGCGGCGAGGGGCGCGGCGAGACCGACCCGCAGGCGCCGGTCGTGATCGTCCGTGGCTTCGCGCTGCTGGGCAACATCGAGGCCCGCCCCAAGTTCGGCGCCCGCCTGGTGGACCTGGCGCACAGGCTCCGCAAGGGCTGGGAGGGCACCCGCTAAGACCGACACGGGGGCAACTGTCGCTGAAACAAGCCTCTTTGGCCGGTAGGCGCTCGTAGGGTCGGCCCGTGACCGTATCCAAGTGGGACCTGCTCGACCAGGCATACGACGCCCTGCGCTCCGTCGCGGGAGCCGTACCGGCCGGCGCCCTGGGCGCGCCGACGCCGTGCGACCAGTGGAATGTCGGCCAAGTGCTCCAGCACGCGGCAGGCGATCAGCTCGCCTACGCGGGCCGCCTCACGGGCGGGCCGGGACCGGCCGAGGACCCCTTCGCGCCCACCGGCGTCCTGGCCGGCAGCCCCGCGGAGCTGCTGGAGCCCGCCCTCGCCGCCGCCGAGGCCTTCGCGGGGGTGGAGCCGGGTACCGCCGAGGTGGCCGTCCCGCTGCCCCCGTTCACCCTCGACGCCGAGACCGCGGTCGCCGCGGCCGCCCTCGACGCGGCCGTCCACGCCTGGGACATCGCCGTCGCCACCGGCCAGGCCTCCCCGCTGACCCCCGCCCTCGCCGCGGCTCTGAGCCCGGCGGCCCGGGCGCTCGCCGAGCCGCTGCGCGGGTTCGCGTACGCCCCGGCGCTCCTCCCCGCCCCCGATCCGGACGCCGATCCGGTCGGTGCGCTGCTCGCCTTCCTGGGGCGCCGCCCCGACTGGACGCCGTCCGCCGCGTGACCTCCGGGTGGCGGGGGAGGGGCCGGGAGGGGCCGGGCGGAGCCTCCCGGGGCCGGGCCGGGCGGGATCACCTTTCGGTCGAACCGGCCGGATCGGCGGCACACGGTGCATAGGGGCGCGCACAGCGGGTAGGGACAGGTGCGTCGCCTCTCGCTCGCGTATACGTCGTCAGGAGTAGACCGTGCCGCATCCGCCGCGCCAGTCCCTGCAGGTAGCCGCCGTCCAGAGTCTTCAGGGGCGCCCGGCGGCGGTCGTCCCGAAGCCGCGGGTACCGGCCAGGGAAGAGGACGGCCCATGGCACGCGGACGCGGTGTGCCGGCGCGACGAGGCGGGCCTGTTCTTCGCCCCGTCCAAGGAGCCGACCGCCGCCCGGCTGTCCCGCGAGGACGCCGCCAAGCGGGTCTGTGCCCGCTGCCCCGTCATGGTCGCCTGCCGGGAGCACGCACTGATCCAGCCCGAGCCCTACGGGGTCTGGGGCGGCCTGACGGCCGCCGAGCGCCGGGTGGTGCTGGCCCGCCGGCGGCGCCGGGCGGGAGAGCTGCGCGAAGCCTCGTAGGGCCGGAGCTTCGTCGGCCCGCAGCGCTGCAGGCAATACGGAAGGGGCGCCCCCGCCGCACGCGGGAGCGCCCCTTCCGTGATGCCGTGCCGCCGTCCGTGGCCTACTTGGCGCGGTCGAAGTCGATCGCGCTGTACGCGCGGAGCTTCGAGAGGCGGTGGGTCGAGTCGATCTGCCGGATCGTGCCCGACTTCGAGCGCATGACCAGCGAGGAGGTCGTCGCGGTCTCCGAGCGGTAGTGGACGCCGCGCAGCAGCTCGCCGTCCGTGATGCCGGTGGCGACGAAGAACACGTTGTCGCCGGAGACCAGGTCGTCCGTGAACAGGACGCGGTCCAGGTCGTGGCCGGCGTCGATCGCCTTCTGGCGCTCGGCCTCGTCCTTGGGCCACAGCTTGCCCTGGATGGTGCCGCCCATGCACTTGATCGCGCAGGCCGAGATGATGCCCTCGGGCGTGCCGCCGATGCCGAGCAGCAGGTCGATGCCGCTGTCCTCCGTGACGGCCAGGACCGAGCCGGCGACGTCTCCGTCGGAGATGAACTTGATGCGCGCGCCGGTCTCGCGGATCTCCTTGACGATGCCCTCGTGGCGGGGGCGGTCGAGGATGATCACCGTGACGTCCTCCACGGCCATGTTCTTGGCCTTGGCGACGCGGCGGATGTTGACGGAGACCGGGGCGTTGATGTCGACGAAGTCGGCGGCCTCGGGACCGGTGACCAGCTTCTCCATGTAGAACACCGCGGACGGGTCGAACATGGTGCCGCGGTCGGCGGCCGCCAGGACGGCGATGGCGTTCGGCATGCCCTTGGCGTTCAGGGTGGTGCCGTCGATGGGGTCCACGGCGATGTCGACCTCGGCACCGGTGCCGTCGCCGACCCGCTCGCCGTTGAAGAGCATCGGGGCTTCGTCCTTCTCGCCCTCGCCGATGACGACGACGCCGTTCATCGAGACGGTGGAGATCAGGGTGCGCATCGCGTTGACGGCAGCGCCGTCGGCGCCGAGCTTGTCACCGCGCCCGACCCACCGGCCCGCGGCCATGGCGGCGGCCTCGGTGACCCGTACGAGTTCCAGGGCGAGGTTGCGGTCGGGTGCCTCCGGAGAGACTTCGAGCTGGGGCGGCAGGTTGTGCTCGGTCATCGGAGCGCACCTTTCTGTACGGCGACGGCCGGGAGTGAGGGTCCCTGGACTCTATCGGTACGTCGACATATTGAGCAGACCGGGTCACGTATGAGCGCCATATCGGTCAGCTGATTGTCCTGAGCGGACATCTTGCGCTGCCCGTGGCGCGCCATTTCGACCCCGGCGGTGATCGCCCCGGGCCATGCGGGACGATGGTGTCGTGGCAGGTATGAAGGGCAAGCAGACGGTCGTGGACATGATCCGGTCGCTGGCGGTGATCGGGCTCGTGGTCGGGGGGATCTATTTGGTCATCCCACATGACGAGAAGGCCGATCCGACGCGGGTGGTCGACTACCGCGTCGAGAGCATCACGGCCCGGCGCGCGGCTCCGTACCCCGTGGCGGTGCCCGTCGGGCTGCCGCCGGAGTGGCGGGCGACCTCGGTCGGGTACTCGCGCAAGGAGGCCAGCGCCTGGCACCTGGGCTTCCTGGACCCGCAGCAGCAGTACGTGGCGGTGGAGCAGTCCGCGGACGTCACGGACACGTACATCGGGAAGGTCACCCGCAGGGCGCAGGCCACCGGCCAGACCCAGCAGGTCGGGGACCAGGTCTGGGAGCGCTGGGACGGCGAGAAGTACGACGCCCTCGTGCGGCGCGAGCAGGGCTACGTCACGGTGGTGACCGGGACGGCCTCCTTCGAGCAGCTCGGCGCGATGGCCGCGGCGCTGGAGTTCAAGCAGGGCTCGTAGGGCGAAGCGATCCGCCCTGGCAGGACACAGCAGGACGCGAAAAGGCCGCGCCCCCCGGAATCCGGGGGGCGCGGCCTTTTCCGTTCACTGCCTGCGGTGCTGGGCTCAGACGGTCGTGATGACCTGGTCGAGCTCCAGGCGCGGGGAGCGCGGGAACCAGGCGTCCTCGCCCGGCTTGCCGATGTTGATGACCATCAGCGGGGTGTGGTCGCCGTCCAGGAACTCCTTCTGGATGCCCGCGTGGTCCATGCCGTTCATCGGACCTGCGGCCAGGCCGGCGGCGCGGACGCCGATGATGAAGTAGGCGGCCTGCAGGGTGGCGTTGAGCTGGGCGGACTGCTCGCGGACCGGGCGCTCGGAGAAGAAGGCGTCCTTGGCCTGCGGGAAGTGCGGGAGCAGCTGCGGGAGCTCGTCGTGGAACTCGTTGTCCGCGGACAGGATCGCGACCAGCGGGGCGGTGGCGGTCTTGGCCTGGTTGCCCTCGGCCATGTGCTTGACGAGGCGCTCGCGGGCCTCGGGGGAGCGGACCAGGGTGATGCGCAGCGGCGACTGGTTGAACCCGGTCGGGCCGAACTTCACCAGGTCGTAGATCGCCTGGACCTGCTCCTCGGTGACCGGCTCGTCGGAGAACGTGTTGGCGGTGCGGGCCTCGCGGAAGAGGAGGTCCTGAGCGGCGGCGTCGAGAACGAGAGACATCGGAAAGCCTTCTTCTGTACGGGGACTGCTGAAGCGATGTCCGAAGACTACGACGGAAGTAGATGAAAATTCAACTAAATCTGTCTGCGGGTGAGCGGGATCACTCCCCGCCGCCCCCCTCGGCCGCTTCGCGCGCCGCCAGTGCCGAGTCCAGCCGGGCGCGGGCCCCTTCCAGCCAGTGGCGGCACACCTTCGCGAGCTCCTCGCCGCGCTCCCAGAGTGCGAGGGAGTCCTCCAGCGAGGTGCCGCCGGCCTCCAGCTTGCGGACGACCTCGATCAGCTCGTCCCGGGCCTGCTCGTACCCCAGCGCCGTATCGGTCTCGGCCATTCCCGCTCCCACCTTAACTGTGTAGTACACCGAAATTTGTTGCGGCAGTGTGAAGCGAACTGCCGGTCGAACGACCTGTCTACGAGGCCTACGAGGGCTCTTCGGCGGCGACCCGCACCGAGAACCCGCCCTCCGCCACCCGCGCCCGCAGCACATCGCCCGTCGACACGTCCTCGGGTGAGCGCACCACGTGCCCGTCGGCCCGTTGGAGCACCGCGTACCCGCGCTCCAGCGTGGCGGCCGGGGACAGCGCCACCACGCGGGCGAGCGTGTGCGCCAACTCCGAATCGGCCCGGTCCAGCAAGTGCCCCAGGGTCCGGCGGCCGCGCGCCAGCAGCGCCTCCACCTCCGCCTCCCGGGTCTCCACCATCCGCTGGGGGTGGACGAAGACCGGCCGCGCGAGCGCGTGCGCGAGCCCCCGCTCCTCCCGGTCGAGCAGCCCGCGCACGGCGCGCAGCCCCCGGCCCTGCAGCTGGCGTACCCGCTCCAGCTCCTCGCCGACGTCCGGGACCACCTTCTTCGCGGCGTCCGTGGGCGTGGACGCCCGCAGGTCCGCGACCAGGTCCAGCAGCGGGGAGTCGGGCTCGTGCCCGATCGCCGAGACCACGGGCGTACGGGCCGCCGCGACGGTCCGTACGACCTCCTCGTCGGAGAAGGGCAGCAGGTCCTCCACGCTGCCGCCGCCGCGGGCCACGATGATCACGTCCACCTCGGGCATGGAGTCCAGCTCCTTGACCGCCTGGATCACCTGGGGCACCGCGTGCACCCCCTGGACGGCGACGTTGCGGACCTCGAAGCGGACCGCGGGCCACCTGCGCCGGGCGTTCTCCAGCACGTCGCGCTCGGCCGCCGAGGCCCGCCCCACCACCAGCCCGATCAGCTGCGGCAGGAACGGCAGCGGCTTCTTGCGGTCCAGCGCGAAGAGCCCCTCGGAAGCCAGCGAGCGCTTGAGCCGCTCCAGCCGGGCGAGCAGCTCGCCGATGCCGACGGGCCGTATCTCGGTGGCCCGCAGGGACAGCTGCCCGCGCGGGGCGTACCACTCGGGCTTGGCCAGCACGACCACCCGCGCGCCCTCCGTCACGGAGTCCGCGACCTCGTCGAAGACCTGCCGGAAGCAGGTCACGCTCAGGGAGATGTCGTGCGAGGGATCGCGCAGCGTCAGGAAGACCACCCCCGCTCCCGGCCGCCGCGAGAGCTGCGTGATCTGCCCTTCCACCCACACCTGACCGAGCTTGTCGATCCAGCCCCCGATGAGCCGGGACACCTGACCGACCGGCAGCGGCGCGTCAGCCGACGAATTCAGACCCATGCACGCAGGCTAACCGCCAGAACTGACACCGGCGTCGGGCAGGGAGCCTTCGGGCGTCCCGCGCCGCCCGCGCTGGGCCACCAGCACGCACAGGCCCACCAGCAGCCACACCGCCCCCACCAGTTGCGCCGTCCAGGAGGCCTCGACGATCACCGCGACGGTCACGGCGGCGCCGAGGACCGGGATCACCAGGTGCTTGAACCAGTTCGGGGCCCCCTCGCGGCGCTTGACCACGAACCAGCCGACCACCGAGGCGTGCAGCAGCGTGAACGCCACCAGCGCCCCGATGTCGACCACCGAGACCAGGTGGTCCAGCCCGTCGTCGCGCCGGGCCGCCCACACGGCCGCGATCAGGGTGACCGTCGCCGCCAGCAGCAGGGCCGGCCGCGGGGTCCCGTGCGAGGTGTGGGCGAGGAAGCGGGGCAGCCGCCGCTCGCGGGCCATCGCGAAGAGCAGCCGGCCCGCCGCGGCCTGCCCGGCCAGGGCGGCGAAGGCGGCCCCGATGGCCTTGCTGATGGCGACCAGGTCGTGCAGCCACATCCCCACGGAGGCCTCGACCGTCGTGTAGAAGGCCGAGCCCTGCTTCCCCGGGTCGGCCGCCAGCTCCGCGGCCGTCAGGGGGCTGAGGAGGGCCGCCAGGTAGGTCTGGGCGATGAACAGCACCCCGGTCAGCGCCAGGCAGAACAGCACCGCCCGCGCCACCTTCGCGCTGCCCCCCGTCACCTCCTCGGCGAAGGAGGCGATGGCGTCGAAGCCCAGGTAGGACAGGACCGCGACCGACACCGCGCCGAGCACGGCGGCCGTGGAGAACCCGCCGAGCGAGCCGTCGCCGGTGAAGGGGGAGAGCCAGCCGCGGTGCTCCGCGCCCTGGACCAGTACGGTCACCGCCGAGACCAGGAACACCAGCAGGACCGCGATCTCCATGGCCAGCACGGCGAAGCCCACGCGCGCGGCGGCCCGTACGCCCCACAGGTTGAGCAGGGTGGTCACGACCACCGCCAGGGCCGTCCACACCCACCGGGACACCTCCGGGACCAGGGCGTTCATGGCGATCCCGGAGAAGAGGTACGCGACCGCCGGGATCAGCAGGTAGTCGAGCATCGCCATCCAGCCGGCGATCAGCCCGGGACCCTCGCCGAGGCCCTTGCGGGCGTACGTGAAGACGGAGCCGGCCTGCGGGGCCACGCGCACCATCTGCGCGTAGGAGAAGGCCGTGAAGGCCATCGCCACCGTCGCGACGAGGTAGACGAGGGCGACGGCGCCGTGCGATTTGGCGTCGAGGGTGCCGAAGACGCCGACCGGGGCCATGGGGGCGATGAAGAGCAGCCCGTAGACCACCAGGTCCCGGAATCCGAGACTGCGGCGGAGCGAGGTGCCGGGCGCGGCGGACGGGCCGTCGGACGAGGGGCCGGACGGGCCGGGCGGCGTACTGGGATCCGTCGCGGACGCCATCTTTCCTCCGGGGGTAAGGCAGGTGCGGATGTTCGACCCAGTTTGTGCCGAACGGGCGACCCCCGGCCTGCTGGACACCCCCGTACGATGGAGCCCATGACTGCTGACGCCCCCGCTCCCGCATCCCGCCGCGTTCTCCTCGCCGCCCCGCGCGGCTACTGCGCGGGCGTGGACCGAGCCGTGATCGCCGTCGAGAAGGCTCTCGAACAGTACGGCGCGCCGGTCTACGTGCGGCACGAGATCGTCCACAACAAGTACGTCGTGCAGACCCTGGAGCGGAAGGGAGCCATCTTCGTCGAGAAGACGGAGGAGGTCCCCGAGGGCTCCATCGTGATGTTCTCCGCGCACGGCGTGGCCCCCGTGGTCCACGAGGAGGCGGCGCGCGGCAAGCTCGCGACGATCGACGCGACCTGCCCGCTGGTCACCAAGGTCCACAAGGAAGCCATCCGCTACGCGAACGAGGACTTCGACATCCTCCTCATCGGCCACGAGGGCCACGAGGAGGTCATCGGCACCTCCGGCGAGGCCCCGGACCACATCACCATCGTGGACGGCCCGCACGACGTGGAGAAGGTCACCGTCCGCGACGAGTCGAAGGTCGTCTGGCTGTCGCAGACCACCCTCTCCGTCGACGAGACGATGGAGACGGTCGACGCCCTGAAGACCAGGTTCCCGCTGCTCGTCTCGCCGCCCAGCGACGACATCTGCTACGCCACCTCGAACCGCCAGGAGGCGGTCAAGGTCATGGGCAAGGACTGCGACCTGGTCATCGTCGTCGGCTCCAAGAACTCCTCGAACTCGATCCGCCTCGTCGAGGTCGCCCTCGACGCGGGCACGCACGCCTCGTACCTCGTCGACTTCGCCAGCGAGATCGACGAAGCCTGGCTGGAGGGCGTCACCACCGTCGGTCTGACCTCGGGCGCCTCGGTGCCGGAGGTGCTGGTCGAAGAGGTGCTGGAGTGGCTGGCCGCGCGCGGGTACGCGGACGTGGAGATCGTCAAGACGGCCGAGGAGTCCATCGTCTTCTCCCTGCCCAAGGAACTGCGCCGCGACCTGCGCGCGGAGGCGGCGGAGCTCGTGGCGGCGCCGGGCGCGGCTTCGGGCGCGGCCGGGGGCGTACAGAAGTAGGCATCCCCTCGGCAGGGCGCTCCGGCCGGTCCTTCTCTACGGTGGGATCCATGGAGATCTTCGGCGTGGACATCGGCGGTTCCGGGATCAAGGGCGCTCCCGTGGACCTGAACCGTGGCGACCTGGCGCAGGAGCGCCACAAGGTACTGACACCGCAGCCGGCCACCCCCGACGGGGTGGCCGGCTGCGTCGTCGAGGTGGTGCGCCACTTCGACTGGGACGGCCCGGTGGGGGTCACCTTCCCCGGGGTGGTCACGGGCGGGGTGACCCGGTCGGCGGCCAACATGGACAAGGCCTGGGTCGGGGTGGACACGGCGGCGCTGCTCTCCTCGCGCATGGACGGCCGTCCGGTGACGGTCCTGAACGACGCGGACGCGGCCGGGGTCGCGGAGATGGCCTACGGGGCGGGGCGCGAGGTCGACGGCACCGTCATCCTGCTCACGCTGGGCACCGGGATCGGCAGCGCGCTCTTCACGGACGGACGGCTGGTGCCCAACACGGAGCTCGGCCACCTGGAGCTGAAGGGCCACGACGCGGAGACGCGGGCCTCGGTGAAGGCGAAGGAGGACGGGGAGCTGACCTGGGAGCACTGGGCGCGCCGGGTCGGGAAGTACCTGGCGCACGTGGAGATGCTGTTCTCCCCGGACCTCTTCATCATCGGCGGCGGCGTGAGCCGCAAGCCGGAGAAGTTCCTGCCGCTGATCGAGGGCGTCCGGGCGCGGATCGTGCCGGCGGAGCTGCAGAACAACGCGGGCATCGTGGGCGCGGCGATGGCGGCGCGCTCGGCGGCGGCGGAGTAGCCGCCGGTCCCTGACCCGGCCGCGGCGGCCCCGGACCCGGCTCCGCCGCGCTCAGGCGACGCGGCGGGGCATCCGGCGGCGGCCGATGAGGACGGCCTTGCGCACCACCGCGATCAGCGCCGCGACCAGGGTGCCGGCGTACAGCCAGCCGGCGTGCAGGGACAGCGCGGACACCAGCCCCATCACCTCGCCGGCGAAGCCGCCGGAGCCGCCCGACACGGGCCACACTCCGGCGGCGAAGGCGATCGGGGCGGTGACCGGGGCGGTGATCAGGTCGGCGGGCCGGACCCACAGGGCGGTGGCGGCCGCGACGGGCAGGAAGAACAGGCCGTAGAGGAACAGCGAGGCGTCGAAGAGCAGCCAGTCGAGGCCGCCGATCAGGAACATCGCGGCACAGGCGAAGAGCCCGCCGCCGAGCCCGGTCAGCCGGGGCCGCGGCAGCCGGCGTACGGGCGCGGGCGCCGGCGCCCGCTGGGGGGACTGCTCGGCCGACCGCTCCGCCGGGTGACGTACCGTACGCGCCTTGTATCGCTCCACCCCCCAAAACTAGGCGGGGAGGCTGCCGATCGTGTGCCCGGACACGCGTACATCCGTGCCCCCTCATCGAAAGTAAACTGCTCCTTGGCCCACTCCGGGCCGCCGCCCCCTCCAGCTACGGGAAGTCGCCAACGTGTCGCTCACGATCGGAATCGTCGGCCTGCCGAATGTCGGCAAGTCGACCCTGTTCAACGCCCTGACCAAGAACGACGTGCTGGCGGCCAACTACCCGTTCGCCACGATCGAGCCGAACGTCGGCGTCGTCGGCGTTCCGGACGCCCGCCTCGGCGTCCTGGCCGGCATCTTCGGCTCCGCCAAGCTCCTCCCGGCGACGGTCGACTTCGTCGACATCGCGGGCATCGTGCGCGGTGCGTCGGAGGGCGAGGGCCTCGGCAACAAGTTCCTCGCGAACATCCGCGAGTCCGACGCGATCTGCCAGGTCATCCGCGCCTTCAAGGACGAGAACGTCGTCCACGTCGACGGCAAGGTCTCGCCGAAGGACGACATCGAGACCATCAACACCGAGCTGATCCTCGCGGACCTCCAGTCCATCGAGAAGGCGGTGCCGCGCCTGACGAAGGAGTCCCGCCTCCAGAAGGAGAAGGTCGCGGTCCTCGCCGCCGTCGAGAAGGCCCAGAAGATCCTCGAAGCGGGCGACACCCTCTTCTCCAAGGGCATCTCCAAGGGCACGGAGCAGGGCGACCTCCTCCACGAGCTGCACCTCCTCACGCTCAAGCCGTTCCTCTACGTCTTCAACGTGGACGAGGACGAGCTGACGGACGACGCCTTCAAGGCCGAGCAGAGCGCGCTGGTGGCCCCGGCCGAGGCGATCTTCCTCAACGCCAAGCTCGAGGCGGAGCTCATCGAGCTCGAGGACGACGAGGCCCTCGAGCTCCTCCAGTCGGTCGGCCAGGAAGAGCCCGGCATGGCCACCCTCGGCCGCGTCGGCTTCGCCACCCTGGGCCTGCAGACCTACCTGACGGCCGGCCCGAAGGAAACCCGCGCCTGGACCATCAGGAAGGGCGCCACCGCCCCCGAGGCCGCCGGTGTGATCCACACGGACTTCCAGCGCGGCTTCATCAAGGCGGAGATCATCTCCTTCGCGGACCTGGTCGAGTGCGGCTCGGTCGCCGAGGCCCGCTCCAAGGGCAAGGCCCGCATGGAGGGCAAGGACTACGTCATGCAGGACGGCGACGTGGTCGAGTTCCGCTTCAACGTCTGAGTGGTCACGAGGGGCCGGCTCCGGTGGGAGCCGGCCTTTTCGACGTACGGTCACCGCAAGAGTCAAATGCGGACAAGGAGGTCGAAATTGTCAAGATTTCGACCAACGCTTGGTGAGGACCGTTATCGCCTCCGTCACATCGTCGAGGCGCCCGTTGTCCGTCCTTATCGCCCTTGCGAGCTCAATGTGGAGAAAACGCAGCTTTTCCTCGGCCGCCACCTGGCCCTGCTCGTTCGAGCTTCCGGCCAGTTTGCATTTCCGTACATTGGCCCGGCAGACCTCCAGGCCTTCGTCGACCAGCGCCGCCGACAGGGTCCTGGCCTCGGACGATGCCCGGTCCCCGGCCCCCGTGGAGACCACGGCGTCGAATTCGGGGAAGGACTCGTTGGCGAAGCCGTGCAGCTGCACTCCCGGCAGGCGGCGCTCCATCAGTTCCTCGATCACCTGGTGGAACACCGAGTCCGTGCGGTGCGCCACATCGGCCGCGTCCCCCTCGCCGGCGGTCCGGTGGGCGCCGGCCAGCACCAGCACCCCGCCGGGCGCCCCGCGCAGCACCCGGGCGCCGAGCCGCTCGGTCTCCTGGTCGGCGATGGGGTGGGGGACCTGCACGCTCCAGCTCGGCCGCACGCCCAGGTTCACGTAGACCCGGCCCCAACCCCGGTTCGCCGAGCCCGAAGTGCTCGCCGCGTCGGCGATCTCGGCGAAGTCGCGGCCGCTCGCCGTGTCCGTGAACGCCTGCACCGTGAAATCGACCTCGCCCAGGCGCCTGCGCGCCGCCTCCTCCTCGCCGTCGAGGAGCAGGGCGACACCCTGGGTGACCGTCCGGCGCTCGTCCGACGTGGGGATCCGGTAGCCCCCGTGCTCCCCGAATCCCTGGGTGAATGCCGTAATCCGCTTTTCCAGGTCGACCCCCGGTGCTGCCGAAGGTCTGGAATTCACCTGCATTTCGCCCGATGGTTGCCCGGTCGAGAGCGTGAAATACGCCACAATCGCCGCCATGGCGGCGACCGCGCACAGAGTTGCCTTAATCGTTATACGTTTCGCGAGGAACGGAGTCATGATCGGATAAAGATAGACCGAGTGAAGATATCCGCCTCTCTCGTCACGCTCCGCACCGGAGCGCTCACCCTGCTCCTGTCGACAGCCCTCGCCGGCTGTGGCCTCCTCGGAGACGGGAGATCCGGTGGCGATGCCCAGGGCCGCCTGTCAACCGGGGCCGGTGGACGCTCCTTCACCGTGGCCGCGGCCGGTGACGTGCTCATCCACCCCGAGCTGACCACTCAGGCCGAGCAGGACGCCAAGGCCAAGGGCAAGGGCGGCATGGACTTCGGCCAGATCATGGCCGGGGTGAAGCCGGTCATCAGCAAGGCCGACCTGGCGATCTGCCACATGGAGCCGGTGCTGGGCAAGCCGGAGGGGCCGTTCCAGAGCTTCCCGGACTTCATCGCGCCGCCGCAGATCACCACGACGCTCAAGGACATCGGGTACGACACCTGCTCGACCGCGTCGAACCACGCGCTCGACCACGGTGAGGGCGGCGTCAAGCAGACCCTCGACGCCCTCGACAAGGCCGGCCTCAAGCACACCGGCTCCGCCCGCAGCCAGGCGGAGGGCGCCAAGCCGCTGATCATGGACGTCAAGGGCGTCAAGGTCGCGCAGATCTCCTTCGCCGGCGGGTTCAACGGACGCCAGGTGCCCGCGGACAAGCCCTGGCTGGCCAACAAGACCTCGCTGGATGCCATCTCGGCCGCCGAGAAGGCCGCCCGCGCCGCCGGCGCCGAGGTCGTCATCCTCAGCATCCACTGGGGCAAGGAGCACCAGCCCGCCCCGAACTCGCTCCAGCTGAGCCTCGCCAAGAAGGTCGCCGAGAAGACCGGCATCAACCTGCTCATCGGCCACCACGCCCACGTCGTGCAGCCCATGGAGAAGGTCGGCGACATCTGGGTCGCGTACGGGCTCGGCAACCAGCTCGCCCGGCACGAGGTGCCCAGCGGGCTGTCCGAGGAGGGCGTCATCGGCTGGTTCGAGTTCGCCGAGAAGAACGGCAAGTGGGACGTCAAGGCCCGCTACGTCCCCACCTTCGTGGAGCTGCCGCCGGACCTCGAGGTCACCGACCCCGCGGTCAAGCTGCCCGAGACCGACGCGGTCAAGGACCACCGGCTGATCGACCTCGCCACCGCGCTGAAGAACGGCGGCGGGCTGTCGGCCGAGCGGCGCGCCCGCTACCAGCTCGCGTACGACCGCACCCAGGGCACCCTGCTCAACCGGGGCGGCAGCGAGGACGGACTGGAGCCTCTGGCGAACCGTTAGGACCGGGGAGACGTCCACTCACCGGAGGGGTCGCACAGCGACCACTCCCGCACCCGCACCCGCACCATTACCCACATCCACAGGAGTCCCGTTGTCCGCGTCGCGCACGAAGCGGCGGCAGAAGGCCCGCCGAAGGGCTGACATGTCGCTGCTGGGCGGCATCCGGCCGCCCATCGCCGCGCTGTCCGCGCTGCTGCTCGCACTTGCCGCGCTCACCGCCTTCCACCTCGGCAAGGTGGGCAATGAGTCCGTCCCCGAGGCGGTCCGCACCTCCCAGCAGTACTTCGCGGAGGACGGCGCCATCGCGATGCGGGCCTCGCTGGACGAGTCGATCACCGACATCTCCCGCACGGCCACCCTCTTCAACGCGGGCGCCCCGGTCTCCGCCGACACGGTGCTCGACAAGCTCGGCAACGTCTACCAGAAGTGGCGCGGCACGGCCGTCATCGAGGTCAAGTCCGGACGGCTGGAGGCCCAGCGCGGCGAGAACGTGCCGCTGAAGGCCATCGACCACACCAAGCTCGCCGAGGCCAACGGCCTCGTCCCGCGCATGGTGCGGCTGGAGAACGGCGAGACCCGCCTGCTCACCTTCGCCGTACTGTCCTGGCCCGGCCAGCCCCAGAAGCTGCTCGTCGCCTCGAGCAGCCTGAGGTTCCCCGGCGTCAGCCTCGGCAAGTTCCGCGCCATCGCGGTGAGCGACGACACCGGCCAGATCCTCAGCAGCGACGGTCTCGCCAACGACGAGCAGATCCAGTCCGACGAGGTCAAGGAAGAGACCGAGCGGGCCCGCAAGCAGCTCAAGAAGTACGCCAAGATCGCCTCGAAGAAGACCAAGGCCAACCCGCTGACCACCAAGGAGCCCGGCGGGGGCGGCTTCCGCGGCGTCAGCGGCAGCATGCTCGGCCCCTCCAACGACGGTGAGCGGACCGTCGTCGGCTACGCGAGCCTGACCGGTCCCGAGGCGGGCAAGGGCACCGCGGCCACCGCCCTCGGTCTGACCGTCGTCTCCCTGATCAGCGTCACCGAGGACCGCGCCTCCCTCGTCGACCCCTTCTTCGGGATCGCCGCCGCGGCCGTCCTGCTCGTCATCGGCCTCCTCGCCGTCTCCCTGCTCATCGGCACCGTGCAGAAGCCGCTGCTCCAGCTCTTCCTGGAGAGCCGCCGGCTCAGCCGCGGAGACCTGAACCGGCCGGTCAACCGCCCCAAGTACGGCGAGGCCGCCCGCATCGGCACCGCGCTGGAGCGGCTGCGCCGCCAGCTCCTCGGCGAGTCCGCCGAGGACCAGAAGGCGCACAACCCCGGCCGCGGCCGCGGCCGGATCGGCGCCCGCGCCCTGCTCGCCACCTGCGGCGCGCTCCTGCTGCTGTGGTCCGCGCCCCTGGTGCTGCTGCTCAACCGGGCCGGTGACTCCGTCGGCGTACCGCAGACGATCGTCCACGACCAGCGCGAACGCACCGACACCCTTGCCGACCGGGTCCGCCGCGCCCTCAACGAGGGGCACACGGACCTCGCCTCCGTGGGCTCGCTGATCGGCCCGGCCACCACCCCCGCCGAGATGACCGGCATCCTGGAACGCACCCTCACCCAGCACGGGCGCTACGAGTCCTTGTACGTCCTCCAGGCGGACGGCACCATCACCGCCAAGGTCGGGGCCGAGCCCCGCCGCCCGCAGGGCAAGGCACCCGCCGTCGACGCGCCGGTGGCGCTGCTCGAAGCCGGCAACGCGCCGGTCATCGTCGAGTTCGCCGCGGCCCCCGGCCTCAAGGGCGCGTCCGTGGTCGGAGAGCTGCGCATCGACTTCCTCAACTCCCTGCTCAAGCGTCCCGGCCTGGGCGAGATCCGGGTGATCGACGAGAAGCAGCGCATCATCGGCGGAAACAACGGCTACCTGGCCTTCTCGCAGCTGCCCAACGACAGCCTGCGGGCGCTGGTGGCCGGCACCAACCAGAAGGTCGGCAAGGGCCCGCGCCCCAGCAGCGTCGTGCTGCGCAGCAGCAACGACGACATCACCATCGCCGCCGCGGTCCCCATGGCCGGCGGCGGCGCCGCCAAGCCGCTCGCCTGGACCGTGGTCAGCTGGCAGCCCGCCAAGGGCCTGGCCATCCCCGAGTACAACCTGCAGAACCGCACGGTGCTGGCCGGCCTGCTCGGCCTCACGGCCGCCCTGGTCTGTCTCGGCTGGCTCCAGATCGTGGTGGTCCAGGCGCTGCGCGAACTCGCGCGGCGCGCCGAAGCCCTGGCGGACGGCGACCGCCGCACCGTCCTCTACCCGCGCCACCACGACGAGGTCGGCGCCGTCACCCGCAGCCTGGAAGTCATCAGGCAGCAGCTCCAGGAGCTGCGCAAGCGGGAAGCCAGCAGCACGGCCGGCCGGTCCGGCCAGCCTGCCCAGGCCGGAAGGAACTGACCCCGTGCTCTTTCTCTTCAGCGTGTTGCTCGTCACCTGCCTCGTGATGCTGATCGCCGGCATCATCGAGCAGCGGCGGCACTTCGCCAACCTGGAAGAAATACCCACCCGGGTGCTGGTCAACGGCATCCGCGGCAAGAGTTCCATCACCCGGCTCGTCGCGGGCGCGCTGCGCGGCGGCGATCTGGTCACGGTCGCCAAGACCACCGGCACCGCGGCCCGCTTCATCCACCCCGACGCCACCGAGGAGCCGGTCTACCGCAAGTTCGGCATCGCCAACGTCGTCGAGCAGATCGGCATCGTGCGCCGCGCCGCGGCCTACAAGCCCGACGCGCTGGTCATGGAGTGCATGGCGGTCATGCCGCCGCTCCAGGAGCTCAACCAGGCCAAGCTGATCCAGTCCACCATCGGCGTGCTGTGCAACGTGCGCGAGGACCACGTGGCCGAGATGGGCCCGACCCTCGACGACATCGGCCGCTCGCTGTCGCGCTCCATGCCGCACGGCGGCATCTGCGTCACCGCCGAGAAGGACCGCTTCCACGTCCTCCAGGAGGAAGCGGACGCCCGGGACTGCCGGCTCATCTACGCCGACCCCGAGATCGTCAGCGACGAGGAGCTGCGCGGCTTCAGCTGGTTCACCTTCAAGGAGAACGTGGCCATCGCGCTGGTCGTGGCCGAGCTCCTCGGCATCGACCGGGAGACCGCGCTGCAGGGCATGTACGACGCCCCGCCGGACCCGGGCGTGCTCTCCGTCGAGCGCTACGTCGGCCCCGGCGACAAGCGGCTGCGGTTCGCGAACGTGTTCGCGGCCAACGACCCCGAGTCCACGCTGATGAACATCAACCAGCTCCTCGACCTCGGCGCGATCAACCGCCCGCTGAACGTGGTCATCAACTGCCGGCCGGACCGGGTCGAGCGCAACGGCCAGATGGGCCAGATCGTGCCCGACCTCCAGCCCGACAAGGTGTTCGTCATCGGCCACCCGTCGAAGAGCGCCATCGACGCGATCCCCGCGGACTGGCGCGACCGCGCCGTCGACCTCGGCGGCGACGGGCGCGACGGCGAGGAGTTCATGAACGAGCTCTTCGACCACCTCAGCGCGGACTCCTCGCTCGTGGCCATCGGCAACATCCACGGCCAGGGCGAGATCCTGCTGGAGCACCTCGCCGAACTGCCCTCCTTCGAGGAGGACGGCGAGCCCCTGCCCACGCCGGGCGCGCCCGTGCAGCACGTGCGGCACGACCAGACGATGACGCTGTACCTCAAGCACCTCGACCCGTACGCGAACCTGCCCGCGGCCGAGGAGGAGCGCCGGATGCGCAACCCGCAGATCCCGGCGCCGCGCGGGGAGGGTCAGCACTATCCGAATCAGCAGTACCCGCACCAGCACTACCCGAACCAGCAGTACCAGCAGCAGTACGCGAACCAGCAGTACGCGAGCCAGCAGCACCCGCAGCAGCAGTTCCCTCCGCAGCCCCTGCCCTACGAGCCCGCGTACGAGCAGTTCCCGTCCGCGGAGCAGCAGTACCAGGCGGCGCAGCAGCAGCACCAGCAGCGCCCGCAGCAGCAGCGCCCGCAGCAGCGGCCGGAGCTGACGTCGGCGGCGTGGCCGCAGCTCCAGCAGCCGCAGCCGCTGCCCCTGCACCCGCAGCACCCGCAGCAGCAGCCGCAGCTCCCGCCGCCGCCCCGGCAGCAGAACCCGCAGCCCCAGAACCAGCAGCCCGAGAACCCGCAGCACCCGCGGCCCCCGCAGTGGTCTAACCCAGGAGAACCCCGTTGATCCCCGCCGTCCTCACCCCCGAGATCGCCGCGATCGGCATCGCCCTGGGTCTGCTGTTCTCCCTCGTCTGCTACCTGACGACGAACCTGTCCCCCGGCGGCATGATCACCCCGGGCTGGCTCGCGCTCACCCTCATCGAGGACCTCCAGCGCGCCGCGATCGTCCTCGGCGTCACCGTCCTGACGTACGCCCTCACGCTCGTCGCGCAGCGCTACGTGATCCTCTACGGCAAGCGCCTGTTCGCGACGGTCGTGCTCATCGGCGTGCTGCTCCAGGGCGGCGTCGTGATCCTGCTGCAGATGAAGTTCCCGCTGCTGTACGCGAACCAGACCCTCGGCTTCATCGTGCCCGGCCTGATCGCCTACCAGCTGGTCCGCCAGCCCAAGGGGGCCACGCTGCTGGCCACCGGCTCCGCGACGCTCATGACGTACGTCGTACTGACCGCCGGCATCCTGCTCGGCGTCATGCCGCACGCGTGACCCCGCCGCGGCCCGCCGCCTCCGCCCGCCCTTTCGTCCGCTCGACCGACCTCGCCCGGAGTAACCGATGACCGCCACGTCCAAGCGCCGCACACGTCCCGTCCTGCACGCGGCCACCGTGATCGCCCTGCTGGCCGGCAGCGTCTACTTCACCATCGAGCTGCGCAAGGAGGAGCAGGCCAAGGCGCCCGCCATCCAGTCGCTCGTCGACGCCCCCGTCGCCGGCAAGGGGGGCGGCGACGAAGGCGCGCAGAAGTGGGAGCGGCTGAAGAACCCGGAGCGTTCCGTGCTGCGCGACGGCAAGGGCGGGATCCTCGCGACCTTCACCGACGGCGCCCGCACCGCCACGCTCACCGGCCCCAGCCGCACCTTCACCGAGCCGGCCACCACCAAGACCCGGGTGGTCAGCGAGAACTGGGTGCGGCTGATGCCGGAGACCTGGCGCAGCGGAGCCGAGAAGGAACAGTGGTTCCAGGAGTGGTTCAAGAAGTACCAGGGCAGCGAGGAGGACGACATCTTCGCCATGGCCTTCCAGTACGGAGACCAGGCCCCGGTCAAGAAGGACGCGGAGGGCGTCTCGTACGCCGGCGACGCGAACTTCGGCCCGATCAACCCCAACGGCTCGGTCGGCAACGACTACCGGCTGGAGGAGTCGGACTTCTACGACTACCTGGGCATCCCGTACACCTTCCGCAGCGGGACCACGGCGAAGCCCGAAGCGATGCGCGCCCGCTCGATGGACTGCTCCGGCTTCGTCCGTACCGTCTTCGGCTACCGGGCCCGCTTCCCGCTGATGGCCAACGACACCGCCGGCGACGGCCTGCCGCGCACCGCGAACGGCATGGCCCGCTCCAAGACCGGCGTGGACGTCATCCCGCTCAAGGGGGTCGGCGGCGAGGCCCGGCCCACCTCCATCGACGTCCTGCAGCCGGGCGACGTGCTGTTCTTCAAGCTGGACGGGCGCACCGGGGAGCGGCTGGACCACACGGGCATCTACCTCGGCACCGACACCGACGGCCACCAGATCTTCATATCCAGCCGCGAAGAGGCCAACGGCCCGACCATCGGCGACAAGGGCGGCACCTCCCGCCTCGACGGCAACGGCTACTACGCGACGACCCTGCGGAGCGCGAAGCGGCTGTGACCGGGGGCGCGTAGCCCGGGCACGGGGAAGGGGCCGGACTCCGACGAGTCCGGCCCCTTCCGCATGTCCTGCCGTCTCCTCAGCTGCTGCGGGGCGGCGTGAGCTTGTCGAGGTCCAGGCTGATCTCGAAGGGCACGGGGCGCCGGAGGGTGCCGCGGAAGATGCCTGCGGGGGCGTAGGCGCCTACGGATTCCTCCAGCTCGAAGACGTGCACGACGGGCGCCCCGTCCTCGTCCTCGACGCGCCAGTAGTGCGGGATGCCGGCCTCCGCGTACTTGCGCAGTTTTACGGTGCGGTCGCGGTGGGCGGATTCGGGGGAGACGACCTCGACGACGAGCCGCACTTCGTCCGGTGCGAACCAGGTCCGTTCACCGTCGAAGTCGGCGGTTGTCACCAGCAGGTCCGGCTCGGGGCGGTTGCGCGGATCGAGCTTGATGGTCATCTCGCGGCCGACTCTGGCATCGGCGGGTGCTTGTTCCATGAGGGCGACCGTGAGCATGGTGATGAGGTGGCCGTGCCACCACCTCTGGGGCGACATCATGAAGACGAGTGCTCCATCGATCAGCTCGGTGTGGCGGGGCGCCTCGGGGAGGCGGTCGAGGTCCTCCGCGAACCAGCCTTCCGCGCGTGGCGGGCGCATCCAGTCGGGCAGTGCGGTCATGGGTCAACCCTAGCGACTGCGGCTGCTCGGAGGGGGCCAGGTCAGCCGGATTTCAGGGCCGCCAGGAAGTCCAGGCGGGTTTCCAGGCGGGACAGGTCGCGGTGCGTGAGGTGTTCGATGCGGGCGATGCGCTGGCGCAGCGAGTTCACGTGGAGGTGGAGGCGGGCGGCGCAGGCGGTCCAGGAGGCGTCGCAGTCGAGGAAGGTCTCCAGGGTGGTCAGGAGGTCGGTCCGGTGGCGGGCGTCGTGATCGCGCAGGGGGCCCAGGAGGCGGGTGGCGAAGGCCCGGCGGGCTTCGGCCGGGATGAGGGGGAGCAGGGACAGGATGTGGGAGGTGAGGTCCTCCGGGCCGCGGACCGTCACCCGCCCGGGGGCGGCGTGGGCGATCCGCAGGGCGTTGTGGGCCTGTTCCAGGGCCCGGCGGGCGTTGCCCGGCTCGGGCACGGGGGAGCTGACGCCGATGGAGACGCTGTCCGCCGGGCCGAGCCAGCGGGCGAGCGCCGCGGAGAGCCTGCGCTCGAGCGCGGCGTGGTCGAGGGCCGGGTCGGGGTGCGCGTCCGAGGGCTCGGGGACCAGGACCATCAGTACGGCCCGGTCGCCGTCGAGGGTGGCGGCGATGTCCTGCGTGGAGACCGGCACCGGGCCGTCCTCCTGGAGCAGGGCCTCCTCCAGAAGGACGCGCAGGGCCTCGGCGGGGACGGGACGGGCCCCGTGCCACTCGCCCCCGGCGACCACGAACTGGAGGCGCGGCCAGTAGCCGACCCCGCTGACCACGGCCTGCGCGGTGCTGCGCAGCCGGATGGGGATCTCCTCGGCCGGGACGTCGCCGTGCAGCAGTGCGAGGGAGCGGTCGGCCAGGTCGTTGCGCGCCGTCTTCGCCTGCTCGTGGGCGGCGCGGGCGTCGGTGACCAGTTCGACGGTGCGGTCCAGGAGTTCCCTGTCGGGGGCCGGCCAGAGCGAGGTGTCGGCCTCCATGACGACGAGCCAGTCGCCCAGTTCGTCGGCGTGGCCGGCCACCCGCACGGGCGCGGGTACCGGTACGAGGGAGTAGGGGCGGGCGCCGACCGTGACGTGGTGGGGTGCCCGCTCGCGCGCGCGGCGGGCGGCGAGGTGGCGGGCGGCCAGCGCCGCCGCCGTCTTGGTGCGCAGCGGCGGCCGGGGCCCGGCGACCTGCCGTCCCGTCGCGGACAGGACGCGCACGTCGACGCCGAGGGTGTGCCGCAGGAGCTCCAGTACGGAGTCCGGGGCGGCCCGGTCGGTGAGGAGCCGCCGGTGGCGTTCGACCAGGGCGGCCAGGCCGGCGAGGTTGCCGGGGTCCCGGCGGTGCAGCCGGCGCAGGACGTGTTCGGTGATCGCGGCGAACGAGGTCTCCGGCCGTACGGCGATCAGCGGGAGCCCGTGGCGCCGGCAGGCACGCACGAGGTCGTGCGGGACGAGTCCGTGCTCGACCTCGCCGGCCGCGAGGGCCGTGACGCCCGCCCGGTGCAGGACGCGGACGAACGACTCGGCGTCCCCGTCCCGCTGCCACCAGGCGAGCCCCGTGAGGACGAGCTCCCCGCCGGTGAGGAAGCGGCCGGGGTCGGCCAGGTCGTTGGTCGCGACGGCGGAGATGGCCCGGTCGAGCGGAGCACAGGGCGGGCCCCCGGGCGGGCCCCCGGGCGCGAAGGAGCGGGCGTCCTCGGTGTCGTGGCCCACGAGCAGGAGCAGTCCGAGCTCGGTGGCGTCCAGGAGTTCGCGTAGCCGCATGATCGCTACTTTCGCACGGCGCACGGTGTGCCGGAGGTGGATCGGCGCAGCTCACGAGGGTGAGGCCGTGCGAAAGCACGCTCGTCCACAGCCGTCGGAGAAGTCGGTTCTGAGCGATCGGTGACTGCCTCGCCCCGTGGGGCGCGGGATCTACTTCTGCGCATGCGGCCGGCCCACGCCGGGCAGCGTGTCGCGCACGGGGGTCGCGACACCGGTACCGCGGTCCGTCCGGCCGCTGCCTGCCGGGAACACCGGGAACACCGGGAACACCGGGAACACGAAGGACTCCAGGAAGAGGCGATCTGATCATGGCTGGCACCACCACCGGCATTCCCACCGAGGTCACCCAGGGCGCCCGTACCCGGGGCGGCATCGGAGAGTCGACGCTGCGCCCGGACGGCACCCTGAAGGTGACCGGCGAGTTCGCGTACTCCTCGGACATGTGGCACGAGGACATGCTGTGGGGCCAGGCCCTGCGGTCCACGCTCGCGCACGCCGAGATCGTGTCCATCGACGTCTCCGAGGCCCTGACCCTGCCCGGCGTGTACGCGGTCATGACCTACGAGGACCTGCCGACCCCGGTGAAGTACTACGGGATGGAGTTCCAGGACACTCCGGTACTGGCGCACGGCAAGGTCCGCCACCACGGCGAGCCGGTGGCCCTGGTGGCCGCCGACCATCCGGAGACCGCCCGCCGCGCCGCCGCGAAGATCAAGATCGAGTACCGGGAGCTGCCGATCGTCACCGACGAGGCCTCGGCGCTGGCGCCCGGCGCCGTACTCGTCCACGAGAACCGCGACGACCACCACTCCGGCCACGTCCCGCACCCCAACATCGTGCACCGCCAGCCCATCCTCCGCGGAGACGCGGCGGCGGCCCGGGAGCGCGCCGACGTCATCGTCACCGGCGAGTACACCTTCGGCATGCAGGACCAGGCCTTCCTCGGCCCCGAGTCGGGACTCGCCGTGCCCTGCGAGGACGGGGGAGTCGACCTGTACGTGGCCACCCAGTGGCTGCACTCGGACCTCAAGCAGATCGCCCCGGTCCTCGGGCTGCCCGAGGAGAAGGTCCGCATGACGATGGCCGGCGTCGGCGGCGCCTTCGGCGGCCGCGAGGACATCTCGATGCAGATCCTCGCCAGCGTCCTGGCGCTGCGCACGGGCAAGCCGGTGAAGATGGTCTACAACCGCTTCGAGTCCTTCTTCGGGCACGTGCACCGCCACCCGGCGAAGCTGTTCTACGAGCACGGCGCCACCCGCGACGGCAAGCTCACGCACATGAAGTGCAGGATCGTGCTCGACGGCGGGGCCTACGCCTCCTCCACGGCCTCGGTCGTCGGCAACGCGGCCTCCCTCTCGGTCGGCCCGTACGTCATCGACGACGTGGACATCGAGGCGGTCGGCCTCTACACGAACAACCCGCCGTGCGGCGCGATGCGCGGCTTCGGCGCCGTCCAGGCCTGCTTCGCGTACGAGGCCCAGATGGACAGGCTCGCGGCGAAACTGGGCATGGACCCGGTGGAGTTCCGGCAGCTCAACGCCATGGAGCAGGGCACGATCATGCCCACCGGCCAGGTCGTGGAGGGCCCGGCCCCGGTCGCCGAGCTGCTGCGCCGGGTCAAGGCGCGCCCGCTGCCGCCCGAGCGCCAGTGGGAGAGCGCCGACGGCGCCGCCGACGTGCGCGCGCTGCCGGGCGGCCTGTCGAACACCACGCACGGCGAGGGCGTCGTCCGGGGCGTCGGCTACGCCGTCGGCATCAAGAACGTCGGCTTCTCCGAGGGCTTCGACGACTACTCCACGGCCAAGGTCCGCCTGGAGGTCATCAACGGCGAGGCCGTCGCCCTGGTCCACACGGCCATGGCGGAGGTCGGCCAGGGCGGCATCACCATCCACGCGCAGATCGCCCGTACCGAGCTCGGTGTCCAGCAGGTCACCATCCACCCCGCCGACACCCAGGTGGGCTCGGCCGGTTCGACCTCGGCGGGCCGCCAGACGTACATGACCGGCGGGTCCATCAAGAACTCCTGCGGGCTGGTCCGGGAGCGGGTCCTGGAGCTGGGCCGGCGCAAGTTCGGCGCGGGGCACGCGGGGTGGGCCGGCGCCGGGCTCCTTCTGGAGGACGGGAAGGTGATCACCGGCGGGGGCGAGGTGCTCGCCGCCCTCGCGGACGTCCTGGAGGACGAGGTCGTGGAGATCGAGGCGGAATGGCGCCACCGCCCCACCGAAGCCTTCGACCTGCGGACCGGTCAGGGCAACGGCCACGTCCAGTACTCCTTCGCCGCGCACCGCGCGGTCGTGGAGGTGGACACCGAGCTCGGGCTCGTCAAGGTCGTGGAGCTCGCCACCGCCCAGGACGTGGGCAAGGCCCTCAACCCGCTGTCCGTGGTCGGCCAGATCCAGGGCGGCACCGTCCAGGGGCTGGGCGTCGCGATCATGGAGGAGATCATCGTGGACCCGAAGACCGCGAAGGTGAAGAACCGTTCCTAGCCAGTGTGCATGAGTGAGTCTTGGACCCACCGGTGCGTACTGGGCGCATCCCGAACGGTTTTGGATGCACTGGGTCTCCGCTTTCTCTTCCCGCTCGGCGGCACGTCTCTGGGGGCGTGGTCCGTTGCGGGTGGGCGGTTTCCCTCACGTCCACGGGTGCCTGGTCTGGCCTGGATGGTCCGATGCCCCGCACGATCGCTCTGGTCGTGTGGGGGCGGTGCCGTCCGTCGCCGGATCGGGTGTCCGAGGGCACGTCGTCCGATCGCGATGCCGGCGGCATCGTGACGGGACATCTTTCGGCGCGGGGTGACCAGCGGCTTTTGCCAGTGCTGGCCTCCCCACTGGGAGGTGTAGGCCGGGTCGACCGCGACGACGGCCAGCCCGTGTTCGGCAGCCATCGACACGAGTCGGGCTTTGAGCTTGCCGGTCGGGATGCCGGAGATGAGCTGCCGGAACCGTTTCCTGCGGCCGTGCTTCTCCCGTGTCTTCTCGGCGGTGAAGTCGAGGTCTTCGATCGCGATGGCCTTGACGCTGACACTTTTCGCCCAGTGCAGCAGCCTGGTGATGGCATGGCGGATCTGCGCATCGCGGTGATCAGCGGTGCCGGACAGGTCGTAGGGGAAGCGGTGTGGGTCGCCGATCGGGTTGCCGTGCGGGTCGAGCCGGTAGGCGGCGAAGTGGTCGGCGTTGGTATCGACACCGATCATGCCGTTCGCGCGGGCGGTGGCGAGGGGGAGCGTCTGGATGACGGGGCGTTGCCAGGCTGCGGTCAGGTACCAGCGGCCGCGCGCGGCGTCGAGGTGGATGCGGTAGGCCACGGCCCGATTCGCTTCGATGCGCTCAGCCCATTCCGCGCCCCGGTGGGCGAACGCGATCCGGCAGGCCATGACGTACCGGCCGTGCTTGGCGTTGGCCAGGTGGGCGAGCGGGGCCGGGAGCTTGATGCTTACTTCACCGTCGGGGGTGACGCGGATCGTCTCGTTCCCGAACCGTTTCCCGGACTCGCCGTCAGCGGCGAGAAACCAGCGTTCGGCTTCCCAGCGGGCACGCCACCGCTCCTCGGTGAGCTGGGCTGCGGCCAGATTGTGCCGGGTGTTCGCCAGCCGCTTCCCACCTCGGACCACACGGACCCGACCCGCCTGCTGGTCGGCCACAACAGCCGCATGCCGCTCTTCCAACGTCGCGAGGCGGCGGGATTTGCGAAACCACTCGCTCGTGGAGCGGTAGCCGCCCGCAGCGCGCTTGGTGCCCTTCTCCCCGATCGGGAGGGCGAGGCGGTGTCGCAGTGTGCGGATGCCTGCGTCCAGGCTCTGGATGTGCGCGGCCTGGCAACGCCGGGCGAGCGCCCACTGGTCGTGGCTGGCCTTGGTGATCGCCCCGGCGATCCGCGACGACGACTCCCCTGTCAGCCCCCTCTTGCGGGCCGCCCACGTGTCGGTGGAGTGGTCGGGGCCGTCCACGCACCGCTGCTTGAGGTCACGGGAGGCCAGGGAGCCCTGATGCGCGCCGACCAGCCGCAGGACTTCTTCGTCCTCGGCAATCAGATGCTTCAGGCGGCCGCGTATCGCCATACCGGACGGACCGAGCGCCACGAACGAAGGAGCGATGGCACGCAACTCCTTGACCGGATCAGCCATCGCCGACCGCCGCGGACAGAGCCCTGCGCGCCCGCATCTTCGCGGGGCGCTGTCCGTGCAAGCCGGCACAGAACACTGTCAGCCAACTGCCCTCACGGAACCAGCGATACGGACCTTGGGGACGTACACCCCGTGCCCTCGCCGACTCCTTGAGATCCATACAGACGACCGTAACGACACTCACCCAAATAGACCATCACTCACAAGAGTGGACCAAAGAACCAACAGTTCC
The DNA here is from genome assembly GCF_049310065.1 of Streptomyces tatrensis. Taxonomy (NCBI): domain Bacteria; kingdom Bacillati; phylum Actinomycetota; class Actinomycetes; order Kitasatosporales; family Streptomycetaceae; genus Streptomyces; species Streptomyces tatrensis. Next base: position 6,131,781 of record NZ_JBMDLB010000011.1, read on the forward strand.
CTACCCCTCCTTCACGGACTACCTGCTCCCGACCGTCCTCGACACTCCGACACTCCGACACTCCGACGCTCCCGGTCGACTACCTCGAACTGGGCGACCCGCACTCCCCGTACGGGGTACGGGGCATCGGCGAGGCCCCGACCCTGTCGTCCACCCCGGCCGTCCTCGCGGCGATCCGCGCGGCGACCGGGCTGGAGCTGAACAGGACGCCGGTCCGCCCGGAGCACCTCACCGGGTCCTGACCGGTCGCCGCGCCCGGATGTCACCCCGACGACGCCGGGGTGTCACCGGCCGCCGGAAGCACGCGTGAGGGATGGGGTCCCAGGGCCCCCTCCCCCTTCTTTCCTCACCAACGTGCCCTAGTCTCTTGACAGTTAACGGCTTGGGGACAAGTCTGCACTCTTTGTCCTCGTGTCGTTCCGCAACGAGGACCGGGGGAAGAACATGATGCGGAAGATAGCGGCCCTGCCCAGCGGGAGACTGGGCAAATGGGTCGTCATCGCGGTGTGGGTGGCCCTGCTGGTGCCGGCCCTCCTGCTGGCCGGGAAGCTCGGCGACGTGGAAGAGAACGACAGCGCGGCCTGGCTGCCCGGCAACGCTGAGTCGACCTCCGTCGTGGAGCGGGCCGAGAAGTTCATGCCCGCGGGCACCCTGCCCGCCGTCGTGGTCTACGACCGGTCCGCCGGGGTCACCGATGCCGACATGGCCAAGGCCAAGGCCGACGTCGAGGCCTTCAAGGGCATCGAGAACGTCGTCGGGCAGGCGCAGGGCCCGGTGAAGTCCGATGACGGCAAGGCCATCCAGACGGTGGTCCAGGTCAAGACGGACCAGTCGGGCTGGGAGGGGATCGGCACGGTCGTCGACGCGATGACCGAGGTCGGCAAGAAGAACGCCGACGGTCTCGGCTTCCACGTCGCGGGCCCGTCCGGTTACGCGGCCGACTCGATCAAGGCGTTCAGCGGCGGCGGGGCCCTGACGACGATCACCGCGCTCGTGGTGGTCGCGATCCTGCTGCTGACGTACCGGAGCCCGCTGCTGCCGCTCCTGCCGCTGCTGACCGTGGGCGCCGCCCTGGTCACCTCGGAGGCGGTGATCTACGTACTGGCGAAGAACGCCGGCCTGGTCGTGAACAAGCAGACCAGCTTCATCCTGACCGTCCTGGTCTTCGGCGCCGCCACCGACTACGCACTCCTGCTCATCTCCCGCTACCGCGAAGAGCTGTTGCGGCACGAGGACCGGCACGAGGCGATGGCGGAGGCCCTGTACCGCTCCGGCCCCGCGATCATCGCCAGCGCCGCGACCGTCGCGGTCAGCCTGATGCTGCTGATGCTGGCCACCCTCAACTCCACCCAGGGCCTCGGCCCGGCCTGCGCGGTCGGCGTCCTCGTCGGCCTGCTCGCCATGGTCACCCTGATGCCGGCCCTGCTCGTGGCCTGCGGCCGCTGGATCTTCTGGCCGGTCAAGCCCGCCTACGGGGCGCCCGCCACCGCCGAGAGCGGAATCTGGTCCCGGGTCGGCACCGCCGTCTCCGGCCGGCCGCGGCTCGTGTGGATCGGTACCGCGCTCGCGCTCGCCGTCATGGCGCTGGGCGTCCTCGGCCTCAAGGCCGACGGGATCGCCAACAAGGACCAGTTCACCAACACCCCGCAGATGGCCGTCGGCGAGCGGATCCGGTCGGAGCACTTCCCGGCCGGCTCCGGCGACCCCATCTTCGTCGTCGGCAACGCCGTCTCGGGGGAAGAGCTGCGGACCGCACTGCTGGCCGTCCCCGGCATCGCGTCCGTCTCGCCCCCGACGGTCATGGACGGCGACGCCATCCTGCTCGGGGAGCTGAAGGACGACCCCAGCAGCACGGCCGCGATGACCACCGTCGAGAAGGCCAGGACCGCGGTCCACGCGATCGAGCGCGCCGATGCCCAGGTCGGCGGCAGCCCGGCGATCATGCTCGACACGCAGACGGCCGCCGCCCGCGACTCCAAGGTGATCATCCCGATCGTCCTGGTCGTGGTGCTGCTGATCCTCATGCTGCTGCTGCGCTCGGTCGTCGCGCCGCTGCTGCTCATGGGCACGGTGGTGCTGTCCTTCGGCGCCGCCCTCGGCGTGAGCAGCCTGGTGTTCAACCACGTCTTCGGCTTCGCGGGCGCGGAAGCCTCCTTCCCGCTCCTGACGTTCGTCTTCCTGGTCGCGCTGGGCATCGACTACAACATCTTCCTGGTCACCCGGGTGCGCGAGGTGTCGATGGAGCAGGGCACCCGGCGCGGCGCGCTGCTGGGCCTGTCCACCACCGGCGGTGTGATCACCTCGGCCGGTCTGGTGCTGGCCGGCACCTTCGCGGCGATGGCCTCGCTGCCGCTGGTGTTCGCGGCCGAGCTGGGCTTCGCGGTGGCGTTCGGCGTCCTGCTGGACACCATGATCGTCCGCTCGGTCCTCGTCACGGCGCTGACCCTGGACGTCGGCCGGTGGATGTGGTGGCCGAGCAAGCTGTTCCTGCGCGAGGAGGAGCCCGAGCCCCGGGTGGAGACCCCCGACCTGCAGTCCGTCGGCGGTAAGTGAGACCTCGTACGCAGATGCGCGAAGGGCCTCCCGGCTTCGGCCGGGAGGCCCTTCGCGGTGGGAGGCCCTTCGTGGTGGGCGCTTCAGCCCGAGGCCAACCCGGCGGTGACACCGGGCACTCCACCCGGCCGCGTCCCGCGACGCCCCGTCCGGCGGCGCAGGACGTGAGCCGCCGGCAGCAGGGTGCACAGCACCGAGAGCGCGGCGCAGGCACCGGCGACCGCGGCCATCGGCAGCCACGGGACGACCACCGGCGAGTCGACCCCGAGGACCGCGAGGGCGGCGCGCATGCCCGCCAGGTTGACCGCGGTGACCGCCGTCCCCAGGACGGCGCCGACCACGGCCGCCAGCAGGGATTCGGCCGTCGTCACGGCGAGCACCTGGCCGCGGGTGGCCCCGGCCAGCCGGAGCAGGCGCAGGTCGCCGCCCCGGTCCGAGGTGGCCATCAGCAGGGTGTTGGCCAGCGCGATCGCCGTGTAGAGCAGCGCGAGGCCCAGCACCAGGACGTAGCCGAGCACCGTGAAGCGGTTCGTGCGCGGGTGCGTCGCCCTCAGCCACTCCTCCTTGGTGTGGGCCGTGGCCCCGTACCGGGCCGCCGCCTCGCCGACCGCCGCGGCCGCGGACGCGGGGGCCTTGACCTCGATGCGCGAGACCTTCGCGCCGGGCGCGTTGCGCGGGGTCACGTAGGCCCCGTTGTCGCCGGTGCCCGTCCTCATCACGGCCACGATCCGCAGCCGGGCCGCGGTGCCGTCCGCCAGCCACAGCGGTACGGAGTCCCCGACCCGGTGCTGCCACCACTCCTGCGTGACGATGATGCCGCCGTCGTCGAGGTCGGCGACCGAGCCCGCCACCACCGGCAGCCGGGAGACCTCCGCCAGCGCCGCCGGGTCGACCGCGAAGGCCTCCGTCGGCACCTTCACGAACCCCTCCTCCAGCACCGTCAGCCGGGTGTCGGCCACCGCGAGGGCGCGCGCCCCGGGGACGCCGGCAAATCCATGGCCGGCCGCGGTGTCCGGCAGCCGCCCGCCGGTCAGTACGTAGTCCGCGCCGGTCCGGGCACGGGCCTCCACCGCCTTGGCCTCCTTCAGGGTCCAGGCCGAGCCCAGCAGCGATCCGGTCAGCGCGACCATCACCAGCACCGGCGCCGCCACCGCGGCCGTCCGGCGGATCCCGGCGGCGGCGTTCGCCCGCACCAGCCGGCCCGCGTAGGAGGTCAGCCGGGCCGGGAGCCACATCAGCAGCCGTACGACGGGCCGTACGAGCACCGGAGCCAGCAGCCCGCACGCGGAGATCAGCAGCATCGGCTGCCAGGTGTACGTCTTGCGCTTGAGCAGCGAGCCCGGATCCGTCCCGAGCCGCCACCCCACGAAGGCCACCGCGCACAGCAGCAGCCCGCCCCCGGCCACCCAGCGCCCCGGGGTCATGGGCCGCTCGTCAGTCACGCTCTCGCGCAGCGCCTCCAGCGGCCCGACCCGGCCCGCCCGCCGGGAAGCGGCGTACGCACCCGCCACCGCGACCAGCAGTCCCGTCCAGAACGCCGTGTGCAGCGGCCAGCTCTGGTCCCCGATCGCGTACCCGGCCGGCGCCAGCCCCTGCGCCACGGTCCAGCGGGCCATCAGCGGGGCACCCTCCAGGCCCAGGGCGATCCCGGCCGCGGACCCGGCCAGCCCGACGGCCACCGCCTCCGTCAGCACGAGGCGCCGCAGCTGCCCCGGCGTCGACCCGGCCAGGCGCAGCAGCCCCAGCTCGCGCCGCCGCGCGGCCACCGCGTAGGAGAAGGTCGACGCCACCACGAAGGCCGCCACGAACGAGCTGACCCCGCCCGCGGTGCCCAGCATCGAGTTGAGGCCCACCACCTCGGACCCGGCCGGCAGCGCCGCCGACGCGGCGAGCCCCAGCCCCATGACCGTCATCAGCGCGACCCCCAGGGCCACCGCCACGAAGGTTCCCACCTGTGTCGTCCAGCGCCGCCGCAGCGACTTCAACGCGATCTTCAGCATGGTTCCCAGCCAACCGGCCGCGCGGCCCCCGGTCAGCGGGGCAGGGGCGAGTCCCGGGGGTATGGCCAGCCCTAGGGGTTGTCGTCACATTCCCGTCTGCCCCGCGACGCCTGGCACGCGCTCTCGCCGCACCGGGCGAAAGCCCGAGTACGTCCAGTACGCGGACTTTCACCCGGCGCGGCGAGAGCACGCACCAGACGCCGCGGGGCCGCCCTTCGGGCGACGACGGGAATGTGACGACAACCCCTACGCGCCGCCCGCGCCCGCCGCCTACCGTGGGCCCATGCCGCCTTCCCTCCTCGGCCCGGAACCGGGCCGGTACCTGCGCTCCGCCCGGCCCTGGCGCGCCGCCGCCTACCTGCTCGGCGGCGGCCTCGGCGGCGCCTTCGCCTTCCTCGTCATGCTCCTCCTCGCCGTCTCCGGGACGGTCCTCGCCGTCGTCCTCGTCGGCCTCCCGCTGCTCGCCGCGCTCGCCCTGGCCGGAGTGCCCTACGCGGCCCTGGAGCGCCGCCGGCTGCGGCTGGTCGACCCCGTGCCCGTGCCCGACCCGCACCGCGATCCGGACCGTACGGGGCTCGCGGCATGGGCGCGCACCCGCTTCCGCGAGCAGGCGACCTGGCGGGAACTGGCCTACGTGCTCCTCGCCGCCACCGTCCTGTGGCCGCTGGAACTGCTCGCCGTCGGCGCCGCCCTCCTCCTCCCCGCCGACCTCATCGCCACCCCCGTCCTGCTGGCCCTCGACGGGGAACAGGCCAACCCCCTCAAGATCCACGGCATCACCGGCTACCCGGAGGCCCTGCTGTGCACCGCCGCCGGACTGCTGCTGCTCCCGCTCCTCCTCTACGGGCTCGGCGTGCTCGCGGGCGCCCGCGCGGCCCTGGCCCGGCTGATGCTCAGCCCCGGACCGGCCGATCTGGCCGACAAGGTCACCGAGTTGACCAGCTCCCGGGCCCGGCTCGCGGCCGCCTTCGACGCCGAGCGCCGGCGCATCGAGCGGGACCTGCACGACGGCGCCCAGCAGCGCCTCGTCGCGCTGTCCATGACGCTGGGGCTGGCCCGGCTCGACGCTCCGGCCGGCAGCCCGCTCGCCGGGCAGCTCGCCGCCGCGCACGCCGAGGCCGGGCAGGTCCTCACCTCGCTGCGCGAGCTCATCCACGGCATCCACCCGCAGGTCCTCACCGACCGGGGGCTGCCCGACGCCGTCGCCGACGTCGCCGACCGTTCGCCGATCCCCGTCGACACCGACTTCGAGCTTCCCGGCCGGCTGCCCGAACAGGCCGAGTCCGCCGGGTACTTCTTCGTCAGCGAGGCCCTCGCCAACGCGGCCCGGCACAGCGGGGCGAAGCGGATCACCGTCACCGGCCGGCACGACGGAGCCCGCCTGACCGTGGAGGTGGCGGACGACGGCCGCGGCGGCGCGGACGCGGCGAAGGGGAGCGGGCTGACCGGACTGGCCGACCGGGTGTCCGTCGTGGACGGCAGACTGACCCTGACCAGTCCTCCCGGAGGTCCGACCCTGCTGCGCGTGGAGATCCCTTGCATTCCGAAGGCACCGAAGGCCCCCGAGGCACCGAAGGCCCCCGAGGCACCGAAGGCACCGAAGGCACCGAAGGCTCCCGAGGCATCGAAGGCGCCGGAGGCCCGGTGAACCCGGCCGCCCCCGCGGGCGCCGCCCGGCAGCCCCTGCGCGTGGTCCTCGCCGAGGACTCCGTGCTGCTGCGCGAGGGCCTCGTCGGGCTGCTCGCCCGCTTCGGCCACCGCACGGTGGCGGCCGTCGGCGACGCCGCCGCGCTCGAGGCGGCCGTCGCCGAGCACCGGCCGGACATCGTCGTCACCGACGTGCGGATGCCCCCGGACCACACCGACGAGGGGTTGCGGGCGGCCGTGCGGCTGCGCGAGACCCGCCCGGACCTGCCCGTCCTGGTCCTCTCCCAGTACGTGCAGCGCTCGTACGCCGCCGAGTTGCTCGACTCCGGAGACGGGACGGCCGTCGGGTACCTGCTCAAGGACCGCGTCGGGCAGGTGGAGGAGTTCCTCGACGCGGTCGCGCGGGTGGCGGCCGGCGGGACCGTGGTCGACCCCGAGGTGGTGCGCCGGCTCATCAGCCGCCGGCGCGACCCCCTGGAGCGGCTGACGGCCCGCGAGCGGGAGGTCCTCGCCCTGGTGGCCGAGGGGCATTCCAACGCCGAGGTGTCCCGCCGGCTCACCGTCTCGGAGGCGGCGGTGGGCAAGCACATCGGGAACATCCTGATGAAGCTCGACCTGCCCCCGGCGCAGGAGTCCCACCGCCGGGTCCTGGCCGTCCTGGCCTACCTGCGGGGCTGACGGGGCCCGCCGCCCGGCCCGTACGGCGGTCAGAACCCGCGGACCAAGGCGACCGTGCCCGTCGACGCGCCGAGATGAGATGCCCGGAAATCGGATCATGTTTTTTGCGTTGATTTGGAACTTTCCGGGGGATTCACACATCAGGACTAGGGGGATCCCAGTCCCTTCTGTCCCACCGGGGGGCAGTCATGACCGTTCGGAGCGAAGTTCGTGCACCAGGACCCGCAGCGCCCGCGGCCCGACGACCAGCCGTACCAGTCCCACCCGCCCTACCGGCCCTACCACCCGGATGACGACCCGGCGTACCGCGACGAGGCCTACGTCCCCCCGCACATACCCGGGCCCCCCGGCGGCCCCGTTTCCCACAAGCCCGCGCGCCGCTCCCGCCGCGTCCTGTGGACCAGTGCGGCCATGGCCTTCGTGCTCGTCCTCGGCGGCGCCGGCTTCGCCGCCTGGAAGCTGGACTGGTTCTCCGGCAACGGCTCCGCGGTGAGCTTCGGCACGAACCCGCCCTCCGCCGACACCGGGGCGGCGCAGGGCAGCCCGGGCAAGGCCTCCGCGAGCCCGCCCGCACCGAGCGGCGACCCGGACGTACGGCTCGCGACCGGCCCGGCCTCCGCGTTCAAGCAGACCGCCAAGCTCGACGACGGCACGATCATCGCCAAGACCCGCCTCAAGGGCGCCAAGTCCGGCTTCGAGGGCGACGTCTGGGTGTGGACGCCGAAGGAGTACAGCGACCCGAAGTACGCCAAGAGCGGCTTCCCGGTGCTCATCGCGCTCCCCGGCGGCAACGGCTTCCCGGACAACTACTGGGCCGACCGCAGCCTCGGACTCCAGAAGGCCATCGGCGAGGGCGTCAAGGCCGGCACCAGCCTCCCGTTCATCGTGATCATGCCGGTGCTCAACCCGGACGCGAAGTACTACTACGACGGCTCCGACATCCCCGGGAAGCCCAAGATGGGCACCTGGATCGCCGAGGACGTCCCGGACTTCACCCGCGCCAACTTCCGTACGTACAAGTCCCGCGACGGCTGGGCCTTCATGGGCTCCTCCTCCGGCGCCTTCGTCGGCATGAAGCAGGTCCTCCAGCACCCGGACAAGTTCAAGGCCGTGATCGCCAGCGGCGGCGAGATCGTCCCCGACTCCCCGTTCTGGAAGGGCCACCAGGCGGAGATGGACGCGAACAACCCCGAGAAGCTCGCCCAGAAGCTGATCGACACGGGCGGTCCCGAGGTCTACATCAACTTCCAGATCGGGACCAAGGAGAGCGGCAAGGAACGCATGACGCAGTTCCGCCAGAAGTACGCCAAGGGCCCGGTCAAGATGACCATCCGGGACATCCAGAACGGCGAGCACAACGGCTGGCACTACGTGCGCGGCATGAAGGAAGGCTCACTGGAGTGGGTCAGCAAGGTGCTCAAGGGCCCGAAGCCCGAAACGGGCTGACCGCGCTCGGAGGCACCCCCGCGTGTCCCTCGCCACGTCCACCGGTCCCAGGCAACCCATCCGGTCGTTCACACCTCTGTTATGGATGTAAGGGGGACCAAACGGTCCAACCCGCGCTCCCGGAGGGCGCCGGAGAAGGAACGGGAACGATCCGTGCACCAAGACCTGCAGGGTGACGCCACCGCCACGACCGAAGAACCCGGCGCGACGGCAGCGGGCGGAGCCGCCGCGACCGGGGACGGCGCCGCCACGACCGGGCACCGCCGCCCCAGGCGCCGGCTGCGCCTGATCCTGATCGGCGGGGGTCTCGGGCTCACCCTCCTGGCCGGCGGCGGGGCGGCCGCGTACCACTACGGCCTCTTCTCGGACATAGGCGATCCCGTCGCCTTCGGGCAGCCCCGGGCCGCGGCCTCCACCGGCTCCGACGCCGGGCCCGGCGTGCTCATGCCGACCGGGCCGAAGGCCGCGTTCGTCCGGACCTCCCGGCTGCCGGACGGCACCCAGATCGGCAAGACCACCCTGACGGGCAAGAAGTCCGGGTTCACGGGCGACGTATGGGTGTGGGTGCCGAAGGAGTACGACGATCCGGCGTACGCCGACAGCGCCTTCCCGGTGCTGATCTCCCTGCCCGGCGGCCGCGGCTACCCCACGAACTACTGGGGGACCGGCCCCGGCCTCGGCCTCCAGCAGGCCGTGAGCGACGGGGCGAAGTCCGGCAAGAGCCTGCCCTTCATCCTGATCATGCCGGTGATCAACGCCGACACGAAGCACCACTTCGACGGCTCCGACATCCCCGGGCAGCCCAAGATGGGCACCTGGATGGCCGAGGACGTCCCGGATTTCACGAAGGCCAATTTCCGCACCTTCACCTCCCGCGACGGATGGGCCTTCATGGGCTCCTCGTCGGGCGGCTTCGGAGCCCTCAAACACGTCCTGAAGCACCCCGACCGCTTCAAGGCGGCCATCGCGAGCGGCGTGGACATCGTCCCCGACTCCCCGCTGTGGAAGGGGAACACGCAGGCCATGGACGAGAACAACCCCGAGAAGCTCGCCGCGAAGCTGATCGCGGCGGGCGGCCCCGACGTCTACGTGAACTTCCAGATCGGCACCAAGGAAACCGGCCGGGAAAAGGCCGAGCGGTTCATGAAGGAATACGGCAAGGGCCCCGTGCACACCGCGCTGCAGGTGATCCAGGATGGTGAGCACAACGGGAAGTCGTACGTACGCGGGATGAGGGAGGGCGCGCTGGAGTGGATCAGCAAGGTGATGTCCGCACCCACCCCGAAGCCCCGGCCGGCCCCGAGCGGCGGCGCGAGCGGCGCCGCCTCGCGGTGAGCCCCGGCATCAAGGGGATCGGGATCTGCTCGGCCGCCCTCGCGGGGGTCGCCGCGCTGCTCGCCCTGGTGTTCGTCGAGGACGCCGGCGGCTACGAGGACCGCGCGGTCCTCCCCTTCCCCACCGTCGGCGTCCTCATGGCGGGCGGCGAGCACTGGTGCACGGCCAGCGTCGTCGACAGCCCGCAGGGCAATGTCGTCGCCACCGCCGCGCACTGCGTGGCGCCCGCCGGCGAGGACGGCCGGCCGGGCGAGGCCGCGCACGACGGGCTGGCCATCGGCGAGCTCTCCTTCGCCCCCGCCTTCTCCGGCGAGGGCTCCGGGCAGCAGCCCCTCGGGCTGTGGAAGGTGCGCTCCGTCCAGGTCGACGAACGCTGGACCAAATGGGGCGAGGACACCGCCGACTTCGCCTTCCTCAGCGTCGAACCGGACGCGGAGGGGCGCAGCCTGCAGGAGGTCGTCGGCCGCGGGGAGGCCCCGAAGCCCGTCTGGACCTCCGGCTACGAGCGGGAGGTGACCGTCGTCGGCTATCCGGAATCCGAGCACAACCCCGAGAACAAGCCCGTCGCCTGTACGACGCAGAGCCGGCACGACGAGGACGACCCCGCCATGCTCTACATCAGCTGCTCGGGGTTCTGGACGGGGACGAGCGGCAGCCCGTGGATCGCCGACCGCGGCGGGCCGGGGCGGCCGGGGCAGCTCATCGGGGTGCTGAGCGGCGGCGACACCGACGTGGACTCCACGGCGGCGCTGTTCGACGACCGGGCGAAGGCCCTCTACGAGCGGGCGGCGAAGGCCGCGGACTGAGGCCTTGCGTCTCCGCGTCTCTGCGTCTCTGAGGGCCTGAGGGCCTGAGGGCCTGAGGGCCGCTCAGTCGCGCCGCTCGGTCGCGCCGCGCCGCTCCGTGCTCACGATCACGCACACCGCCGCCACGACGATCGCGCCGCCGAGCAGGATCGGCCAGGTCAGGGCCTCGTCGAGGATGAGCCAGCCCAGGGCGACGGCCACGACCGGATTGACGTAGGCGTACGTGGCCACCAGCGAGAGCGGGGCCGCGCGCAGCAGCCACACGTACGCGGTGAAACCGACGAGCGAGCCGAACAGCACGAGGTAGCCGAGGGCCAGCCAGGACGCGGTGGAGTACGAGGTGAGGTCCAGCCCGTGCTGTTCGCCGCGGCACAGGCCGACGATGATCCCGCCGACCCCGCCCGCGAGCATCTGGTACGCGCTCCCGGTGAAGGGGTTCGCCGGCAGGGTCAGCTTCGCCGCCGAGAAGGAGCCGAGCGACCAGCACACCGAGCCGGCCAGCACCAGGAGCACCCCGCCGAGCGCGATCTCCCCGCCGAGCCCCGGGCTGGTCAGGACGGCGAGCCCGCCGAGGCCCAGCAGCACCCCGGCCAGGGTGCGGGGGGAGGGGCGGTCGCCGGAGCCGGCGCGCAGCAGGACCAGCCACATCGGTACGGCGGCCACCAGGAGGGCGGCCAGCCCGGAGGGGATCGAGGTCTCGGCGAGGACGACGAGGCCGTTGCCGCCGAGGACCAGCAGCAGCCCGACCACGACGGCGGAGCGCACCTCGCCGCGGGTGGCCCTGAGGGCGGCCGGACCGCCCTGCCAGGCGACGATGCCGGCCAGGAGGAGGCCGGCGGTGATGAAGCGGGCCCCGGCGGAGAGGAACGGGGGCATGGTCTCGACGACGATCCGGATGCCGAGGTAGGTCGAACCCCAGACGACGTACACGAGGGCGAGGGCGATCCAGACACGGGTCGTTGGGGTGCGCATGACGCGGAGCCTATGTTGTTGGCCTCTGCATCCATCGGGCGGTGCCCCGGACGGGGGCCCTCCGGTCGGGCGGCCCTGCCCGGTCACCGCCAGGAAGCCCTCGGGCCGCCCTCGGGCCGCCGTCAGGCCGGCGGCGCCGCCAGTCCCGTCTTGGCTCCCGCGCCGCAGAGCGGGACGACCGCGGTGCGGCCCTGGAGGGGGTCCTCGGGGGCGGTGGGGCCGACGGCGGCCCAGCAGGCGGCGGCCGTGGGTTCCACGAAGAGGCCGCGCCGGGCCAGGTCGAGCTGGGCCGCGCGGACGCGGTCGTCGGTGACGGTCAGGAAGGTTCCGCCGGACTTGCGGACGGCCGCCAGGATCTGGCGGGCGCGCGGCGGAGCCGGGATCGCGATCCCCTCGGCCAGGGTGGGGAGTTGGGGTACGGCGTCGGCGTCCTCGGCGCCCGCGTGGAAGGCGGAGGCCAGCGGGGCGACGGCCGCCGACTGGACGGCGATCAGCGTCGGCGGGCGGACCCCGCGCAGCGCCAGCTCCTCCACCGCCAGCGCGGCCCCGAGCAGCAGGGTGCCGTTGCCGACCGGGACGACGATCACCTCGGGCAGGTGGCCGCCCAGCGCCTCCCAGATCTCGTAGACGTACGTCTTGGTGCCGTGCAGGAAGTACGGGTTGAAGACGTGGCTGGCGTAGAACACCCCCGGCAGGTCGGCCGCCTCGCGGGCCGCCACCGCCGCCGCCTCGCGGCCGCCCGGCACCACCGTCACCGTCGCGCCGTGCGCGCGCATCTGCTCCGTCTTCTTCGCCGAGGTGCCCTCCGGCACGAAGACCTCGCATGCCAGTGCGGCCCGCGCGCAGTAGGCCGCGAAGGCGGTCCCGGCGTTCCCGCTGCTGTCCGCCACCACCCGCTCCGGCCCCAGCCGGCGCGCCAGTTCCGCGAGCATCACCGCGCCGCGGTCCTTGAACGACAGCGTGGGCATCAGGAAGTCGAGCTTGGCGTGCACCCGCTCCGCCAGCGGCACCAGCGGGGTGTTCCCCTCCGCCAGCGTGACGGCGAAGGCGCCGGTGAGCGGCAGTGCGGAGCCGTAGCGCCAGAGCGAGTTCGGGCCGGCCGCGGGATCCAGCACGGCGGCCGGGTCGGGGGCGAAGTCGAGGTCCCACGGGCCGCCGCAGACCGGGCAGCACCAGGGGGCCGTCCGCGCGTCGGCGCGGGTGCCGTCTCCGGCGCAGACGTAGCCGGGTAGTGCGTGCGTCATGTGCGGTGAGCCTTTGCTCGTTCATGGCTGAGGTGTGGCACGGATGTTACGCGTTCGTTGTCCTCTTGTGGTGGAGCGACTCCGTGGGTCAACCTTTCGTCAGCGGCGCATCGTTGGGCCGAATTGATTGACATGTGCATGGTTAAAAGCCATGCCCTGGAGACGCCCGACGGCCGCGCACCCCCCGCAACGCACCACCTATGAGGAGGACCCCTCAGATGTCTGCGACGCGTCACACCCGCCGGAAGATCACCGGCATCGGAGCGACCGCCACACTGGCCCTCGCTCTCGGAGCCGCCCTCGCCTTACCCGCCTCGGCGGCCCCGCTCGCCCCGCAGGGCGTCATCGAGAACGCCGGCGCGGAGGGCACCATCTCCGGCAGCTACATCGTGACCCTGAAGGACTCCGCCGCCCGCTCCACCGCGGACAGCGGGAAGGCCGTGGCCAAGCGGTACGGCGCGAGGATCGACCGGACCTACAGCGCGGCCCTCAACGGCTACTCCGTCGAGGTCTCCGAGGCGCAGGCCAGGAAGCTCGCCGCCGACCCCGCGGTCAAGTCCGTCGTGCAGAACCGGGTGTTCACCGTCGACGCCACCCAGCCCAACCCACCCTCCTGGGGCCTGGACCGGATCGACCAGGCGGCCCTCCCGCTGAACCAGAGCTACACCTACCCGGACAAGGCCGGCGAGGGTGTGACGGCGTACATCATCGACACGGGCGTGCGTAAGACCCACCAGGACTTCGGCGGCCGCGCCGCCGACGGCTACGACGCCATCGACAACGACAACACCGCCCAGGACGGCCACGGCCACGGCACGCACGTCGCGGGCACCGTCGCGGGCACCGCGTACGGCGTGGCCAAGAAGGCGAAGATCGTCGGCGTCCGCGTGCTCAACAACCAGGGCTCGGGCACGACGGCCCAGGTCGTCGCGGGCATCGACTGGGTGACCGCGAACGCCGTCAAGCCGGCCGTGGCGAACATGTCGCTGGGCGGCGGCGCGGACACCGCGCTGGACACCGCCGTGCGCAACTCCATAGCCAGCGGCATCACCTACGCCGTCGCGGCGGGCAACGAGACGGCCAACGCCTCCACCAAGTCCCCGGCGCGCGTCGCCGAGGCGATCACGGTGGGCGCCACCACCAACACGGACGCCAAGGCCAGCTACTCCAACTTCGGCACCGTCCTGGACCTCTTCGCGCCGGGCTCCTCCATCACCTCCTCGTGGGGCACGGGCGACACGGCCACCAACACCATCTCGGGCACGTCGATGGCCTCCCCGCACGTCGCGGGCGCGGCCGCCCTCTACCTCGCGGACAACCCGGGCAGCACCCCGGCCCAGATCTCCGCGGGCCTCGTCGCCGCCTCGACCCCGAACGTGGTGACCAGCCCCGGCACCGGCTCCCCGAACCGCCTGCTCCGCGTCGGCACCGGTACCACCCCGCCCAACCCGGGCACCCGCTTCGAGAACCTGAACGACTACGCGATCGCCGACAACGCCACCGTCGACTCGCCGCTCACCGTCAGCGGGATCTCCGGCAACGCCCCGGCCACGCTGAGCGTCTCGGTCGACATCAAGCACACGTACATCGGTGACCTGAAGGTCGACCTCGTCGCCCCCGACGGCACCCTGTACAACCTGCACAACCGCACCGGCGGCAGCGCGGACAACATCATCAAGACCGTCGCGGTCAACGCCTCCTCCGAGGTGGCCAACGGCGTGTGGAAGCTCCGGGTCAACGACAACGCGAACATCGACACCGGCAAGATCGACTCCTGGGCGCTGCAGTTCTGACGCCCGGGTTCTGATGTCCGGGCAGTAGGGACGCGATGAACAGGCGGGGGCGGCCGTTTCGACGGCCGCCCCCGCTGCGTACCATTCGCGCATTCGTTCGCCCCGCTACCTGGAGCCCCGTGAGCACCCAGCCCCCGCCGCCCCACTGGCCCGTCCCGCCCCCGCAGGGGTACGCGTACGGGCCGCCCCCGCTCAACGGCTTCGCGCTCGCCTCCCTGCTCGTCGGGCTGCTCTGCTTCCCGCCGCTGGGCATCGTCTTCGCGATCGTGGCCCTCGTACAGACGAGGAAGACGGGCGAACGGGGCAGGGCGCTCGCCGTCTGGGGGCTGGTGGTCTCGCTGGTGACGAGCCTTGCCGTCGTCCTCGTGGTCCCCGTGGCCGTACGGGCCGTGGACGCGCTGGACGAGCGGAGCCGCTCCCGGGGCGGGTCGGCGGCCTACGGGGCCGTGGAGGGCGACCTCGTGGACGCCTCCGAACTGCGCGTCGGGCACTGCTTCAACGTCCCGGACGGGGGTCTGCTGGCCGAGGAGGCCCCCATCTACCGGATCGACTGCGCCGAGGTCCACGACGCTGAGGTCACCTCCGCGACCTCGATGACCGAGGAGCGGTTCCCGGGCGCCGAGGAGGTGCGGGACACCGCGGTGCGGGACTGCTGGAGCGCGCAGGACGCGTACGCGATGGACACGTGGGCCCTGCCGTCGTCCGCGGGGATGTACTACTTCGCTCCCTCGCCCGGGAGCTGGCGCGACGGGGACCGGCGGATCGTGTGCGTGATCGGCACGGAGGGCGGGGAGCAGCGCGGCAGCCTGCGCAACGACGCCGGCACGCTCACGCCCGAGCAGGTGGGCTTCCTGCGGGTCATGCGGGGGGTGGACGAGGCGCTGGCCGAGCAGCCGGACGAGGAAGTGGGTGACGACCTGCCCTCCCACCGGGCCTGGGCGCGGGAGATGGACGAGGCGCTGGACGCCGAGGCGCGGTTCCTGGACAAGGCGGAGGAGCGGCCCGAGCTGGCCGGTCCGGCCGGGGTGCAGCGCGACCGGCTCGAGGTCGCACGGCGCGCGTGGCAGCAGGCGGCGCGGGCGAAGACCGAGGGGGCGTTCCTGGACGCGTGGGACCGGGCGGCCGCCGCGCTGCCGGTCGAGCTGGAGAAGGCGCTGCGCGGGGCGTACGGACTGTCGACGACGGTGCCCGAGTGGCTGGCGGGATCCGAGGGGAACGAGGGCGCCTCGCCCGGTCCCGTGCGGAGCCCTTCCAGGGAGGCCGCGTAACGCGTGGGACGCGTGGGTTTGGGTGACCTGGCTTCATCACTTCGGGTGAAACTCTGGCCCTTGCTTGCGATGGACAACCGTCGGTTGCCAGGGTGTAGCTGTCTGTCAACCTGATGGGAGTGGCCTGTGACTTTCGGCGAGCAGCCGGCCTATCTACGCGTCGCCGGGGATCTGCGACGGAAGATCGTCGATGGGTCCCTGCCTCCGCACGCCCGGCTCCCTTCACAGGCCCGGATCCGTGAGGAGTACGGGGTCTCCGACACGGTGGCCCTGGAGGCGCGCAAGGTCCTCATGGCGGAGGGCCTGGTCGAGGGCCGGTCCGGATCCGGCACGTACGTGCGCGAGCAACCCGTCCCGCGGCGCGTGGCCCGCTCCGGCTACCGCACCGGCGGGGTCTCGACCCCCTTCCGGCAGGAGCAGGCGGAAGCGGGCGCGCGCGGCACCTGGGACTCCAGCAGCGAACAGGCCGCCGCCCCGGCGGACATCGCGAAACGGCTCGGCATCGAACCGGGCGAGCGGGTGATGCGGACGCGGTACGTCTACCGCGACGCGGGCGAGGCGATGATGCTGTCCACCTCCTGGGAGCCGCTGACGGTGACCGGGCGGACGCCGGTGATGCTGCCCGAGGAGGGCCCGCTCGGCGGCTCGGGAGTCGTCGACCGGATGGCGGCGATCGACGTGGTCGTCGACAACGTGGTGGAGGAGGTCGGGGCACGGCCGGGCCTGGCGGAGGAGAGCATGCAGCTCGGCGGGGTGCCGGGGCACGTGGTCCTGGTGATCGGGCGCACGTACTTCGCGTCCGGCCGCGCCGTGGAAACCGCCGACGTCATCGTCCCGGCCGACCGCTACCGCCTGGCGTACCACCTGCCGGTGAGGTGAACCCGGGGCTGTGCGGTGCCGGCCGGCTGCGCGCCGGGTCCAGGGGCACCGTGCGGCGCCGTTCCCGGGGGCCGGCCCCCGGACCCCCGCTCCTCAAACGCCGGAGGGGCTGGATTCGGGCGGCCCCCGGCCCGTACGTGCAGGCTGGCGCCTGCCAAAATCCAGGCCCCGCCGGGCGGTGAACTGCGTGCACGTGCAGGCTGACGCCGGCCAATCCAGCCCCTCCGGCGTTTGAGGAGCGGGGGCGCGGGGCCGGCCCCCGAAACGGCGGCGAGCCGGAACGCATCGGCGGGGCCGGTGGGCCGGAGCCTCCGGGGCCGTGTTCCGGAACCCGGACAGGGGGTGTCGGGGGGTGTAACCCCCTCGTGACGCAGGCGCCGGGGGTGTAACCCCCGGGCAATGCCCAAGCGTGACGGGCCGTCACGGAAGCGGCCTACCTTCCGGCGGTATGACCGATACCGCCACCCCGGCCACGGCCCCCGCGCCACCCCGCAGGAGCTACGCCAAGCTCGCCGCCGACGAGAGCCGCGAGGACTACTCGCTCAGGTACGCGCCCCACTCCTTCCGCCGCTGGGGCCCCGGCACCGTCGCCGGCACCGCCCTCGGCGGCATCGCCTACCTCGCCGACTTCGCCATCGGCGCCTCCATCGTCTTCGCCTGCGGCTTCACCAGCGGGGCCGCCGCGATCCTGGCCGCCGCCGCCGTCATCTTCCTGACCGGCATCCCCATCGCCCGCGCCTGCGCCACGTACGGCCTGGACATGGACCTGGTCACCCGGGGCGCGGGCTTCGGGTACTTCGGCTCCACCCTCACCTCCCTCATCTACGCCTCCTTCACCTTCATCTTCTTCGCGCTCGAGGGCTCGATCATGGCGCAGGCCATGCACCAGGCCGTCGGACTGCCCCTGGAGATCGGGTACCTGCTCACCACGCTCATCGTCATCCCGATCGTCTTCAAGGGGATGGGCGCCCTCGCCAAGGTGCAGGCCTGGACCCAGCCGATCTGGCTGATCGGGCTGGTCCTGCCGTTCCTCGTGCTCGCCTTCGAGGCCCCCGGCGCCTGGGGCGCCTTCACGCACTTCGGCGGTACGGAGGGGGCCGGCTCCGGCTTCTCCTGGATCGGCTTCGGCTTCGGCACCGGCATCGCGCTCTCGCTCATCGCGCAGATCGGGGAGCAGGCCGACTACCTGCGGTTCATGCCCGCCAAGACCCCGGCCAACAGCCGCCGCTGGAACTTCGCCGTGCTCGCCGCCGGCCCCGGCTGGGTGATCATCGGCGCCGCCAAGCAGCTCGGCGGGGCCTTCCTGGCCTTCGTCGCCCTGGAGGCCGTCGGCAAGACCCACGCGCTGGAGCCGATCGCCCCGCAGCTGGAGGCGCTGCGCCCCTGGCTCGGCGGTCTCGCGCTGCCCGTCGCCGCCCTGTTCGTCATCGTGTCCCAGATCAAGATCAACGTCACGAACGCCTACAGCGGCTCGCTGTCCTGGTCGAACTTCTTCTCCCGGGTCACCCACCGCCACCCCGGCCGCGTCTGGTACATCTTCCTCAACCTCGGCATCGCGCTGACGCTGATGGAGATGAACATGTTCGCGATGCTCGGCAAGCTGCTGGGCTTCTACTCCAACGTCGGCATCGCCTGGATCGTCGCCGTCGCCGCCGACCTCGTGATCAACAAGCGGCTCGGGCTCAGCCCGCCGTACATCGAGTTCAAGCGGGCCTACCTCTACGCGGTCAACCCGGCCGGCTTCGGCGCGATGGTGATCGCTTCCACCGTCTCGATCCTCGCCTTCTTCGGCCTTTTCGGGACATACGCGGAGGCCTTCTCCACCTTCATCGCCGCCGGACTCGCGCTCGTCCTCTGCCCGTTGATCGCCTGGGCGACGAAGGGGAAGTACTACCTGGCCAGGCCGAACACGGTCAACGGCCCGGACGTGGCCGCCCGGGACATCACGGCCACGCACCTCTGCGCCGTCTGCGAGTCCGCGTACGAGCTCCCGGACATCGCCGACTGCCCGGTCCAGTCCGGCCCGATCTGCTCGCTCTGTTGTTCCCTCGACGCGACCTGCGGGGACGTCTGCAGGAAGGAGAACGCCGGCGCCGCCGTGATCCTGCCGCTGCCGACCGTGCGCCGGGTCTGAACCGGCGCGCACGGCCCACCCGTACGCATGGCCGGATGCGTACGCCTGCGAGGTACCTCTTCGTGAAAAACCGTATCCGCTGAGTAAAGGTCGGGCGTAGGCTCGGGCATATGCGCAATGCGGTTTCCCGGGCAGGTACGTCGGCGGAGGGTGAAACGCGATGAACGACAGCGGTGCCCTGCTCCCGTGGCTGGTCATACGTGAGGACGACAACGGCAACCGCTACCGGGTGGGCCGGTACTCCACCCGGGCCGAGGCCCAGAAGGTCGCCGACAGCCTCGAAAGCAGAGGGCACAAGCAGCTCTACTGGATCGAGCGGCTCGGTCAGGTCGGTCAGGACAGCACCGCCGGCAGGACCGGCACGAGGAACTGAGCAGTGCGGCGCACCCGTCGCCGCTGCCATAGGCTCCGCCCGTAACGGGATCCCCCTCCTTTGGGAGGGGGCTTTCGGCTGTTCTGGCCGAGGGCCGCCGTTACCAGCACCAGCCAACACACATGTGTGGAGGTGAACGAAGTTGGCTACGTATCGCGTAGGACAGAAGACCCACCCACCTGTGCTTCCTCAGCAGGTGGCTCTGGAATGCGAGTCAGCAGACACCCCCCGGATCGGGGACGAAACGGGGCTCGAACGCCGCAAGGCATCCGGCGCGGTACATGTGCGAGGGGAGACCGCCGATGCCTCACCTGGCATCGGTGGCGTCACCCCCAACCGCCTGGTTGGGGAGAAAGCCCGTGAGGGCCACCCTGCCGTCTTCGTCCTCGACAAGCAGGGCACACCGCTCCAACCCGCCAGCCCCGCGAGAGCCCGCAAGCTCCTCAGGCAGGGCAGAGCCGTCGTGGCCCGGCATACCCCGTTCGTGATCCGACTTAAGGACCGCATGGTCTCGGAATCGCAGGTGGACGGTGTGGAACTCGGGATCGACCCCGGCTCGAAGTACACCGGTATTGCCGTCTTCACTGCGAAGGACGGTGAGCGCCGTGGTCTGTACTCGGTCGAACTCGCCCACCGGGGTGGCGTGATCCGGGACAAACTGACCGCTCGTGCTACCTACCGGCGTGGCAGGCGGACCCGCAACCTGCGCTACCGCGCGCCCCGCTTCTCCAATCGCACTCGCCCCGAGGGCTGGCTGGCGCCGTCGCTGCGTCACCGTGTGGACACCACCATGTCGTGGACGACCCGGCTCGCACGTTGGGCACCCGTCCGTGCCGTTCATGTGGAGCGGGTCGCGTTCGACACTCATGCCATGTCCCACGGCGGGCCGCTGGAGGGAGCCGAGTACCAGTACGGCACCTTGCACGGCGCAGAAGTCCGTGAGTACCTGTTGGCCAAGTGGGACAGGGCCTGCGCCTACTGCGGTGCTACCGGCGTCCCCCTCAATATCGACCACATCCACCCCCGCTCACGCGGCGGCAGCGACCGCATCTCCAACCTGTGCACCGCCTGCATCCCCTGCAACGAGAAGAAGTCCAACCACCCCGTCGATGCCTTCCTCGAGAAGTCCCCGCGCCGGCTGGCCCGCATCCTCGCCCAGGCCAAGGCCCCACTCCGCGACGCGGCAGCCGTAAACGCCACCCGCTGGGCCCTGTGGCACGCTCTCGATACCGCGTTTTCCACGGTTCACACCGCCTCGGGGGGCCGCACCAAATGGAACCGGCAGCGGACCGGTACTCCGAAGACGCACACCCTTGACGCCCTGTGCGTCGGCCACCTTGACGCCGTCACTCGTACTCCGGCCCGCATCCTCGCCGTCGCCGCGACCGGGCGCGGCACATACACCCGCACCCGGACCGACAGGTACGGCTTCCCGCGTCTGCGTCTGCCCAGACAGAAGGCGTTCTTCGGTTACCAGACCGGAGACCTAGCTCGCGCAGTCGTCCCTACCGGCAAGAAGGCCGGTACTTATACCGGCCGTGTCGCCGTCCGCGCGACCGGCAGTTTTAATATCAAAACCGCACACGGCCTCATCCAAGGCATCCGCCATAAACACTTCCGCCTCCTCCAACGCGCCGACGGCTATGCCTACGCCACCCGAGCCGAAGGATCCGTCGACATCCACCTGACCGCCACCGGCAGGAGCGAAGAGATCTCCGGCGCTCAGGCGCGTGCGCCCCAAGGATCCGTTTCCTCCCCCGCCTAGAGCCGGGGTGTCCACGAAAGAAGTTCGATGACTGTACGAGTGGTCGTGGGCGGAGCCCTTTGTCATGAGGGGCGCCTGCTGGCCGCCCGCCGGAGCGCGCCCCCGGAGCTCGCCGGCCGCTGGGAGCTCCCGGGCGGCAAGGCCGAGCCGGGCGAATCCGTACCCGAGGCGCTCGTGCGCGAGCTGCGCGAGGAGCTCGGTGTCGAGACCGAGGCGCTGGAGCGGATCCCGGGGGAGTGGCCGCTGAAGCCCGGCCTCGTCCTGCACGTGTGGACGGCCCGGCTGCTCTCGGGCGATCCGCTCCCGCTGGAGGACCACGACGAGCTGCGCTGGCTCGGTCCCGGGGAGCTGGACTCGGTGGACTGGCTCGACCAGGACCGCCCGGCCGTCGCCGAGGCGGGCCGCCGGCTGAGCGCCGCCGACGGCGTCCACGGAGTTCCCGGGGTTTCCGGGGTTTCCGGCGTCCACGGAGCTCCCGGGGGCGCGTGACGCGCACGCGCTAGGCCGTCTGCGCCAGAGTGCGCCGGTCCGTGGGGGGCCGAGTGGTACGACGCCGTGAATATCGGGTATGTCGCTATTAATCCCCATCTCGTACGTACACGAGGTTCCGTTCTCCCTGTCGAACCGGACTGGGGTCGCCAGCCGGCCCGGGAAGTGATCGGCGTGATCGACACAGACGGTGAATGCGCCGAATGGGCCTTTCCCGCCGAACCGGGTGCCGTCCGCACCGCCCGCCACGCGGTGCGCGGCACTCTTCGCGACTGGGGCCTCGACTCCGTCGGAGACGTCACCGTCCTGCTGGTCAGCGAGCTGGTCACCAACTCCCTGCGGTACGCGTCCGGCCCCATCGGAGTCCGTCTCGTACGGCGCAATCCAGCCGTCCGGGATGCTCCGTCGGGTCCGGCGCTTCTCGTGGAGGTTTCGGATCCGCTTCCGGATCCACCCCGCGAACGCGTCGCCGCACCCGACGACGAGGGGGGCCGCGGACTCCACCTCGTGGCGGTCTCCGCACAGCGCTGGGGGACCCGCCACGGGAAGTCGGGCAAGACCGTGTGGTTCGAATTGGCTCTTCCTGGTGAGTAACAAGGTGAGGGGCAGCCGACGATCACAAAGCTTGGCTGGAAAACAACGGGATCTTTTTGTGATCGCGAAGGCCGTGTCGTAGAGCGCCGTGGTGCTGAATACTTCGGTCATGGCCGGTCCGGTTGCGGTGAGCTGGAGGGGACGGTCGCGTGAGCGAGATACCTGTACAGGCACATCAGGCCCGTGTGCCCGGGGAAGCGTCTGGGGAGACCTGGCGCGACTCCCTGTGGCACAGCAGCCCGCCTGGCTCGATATATGACTACATAAAGGTCGCTTCCTTCTCGATCGGGCCCGACGGGCTGATCGACCAGTGGAGTCTGCGTGCCGAGGAACTCTTCGGGCTGACCGCGGCCGAGGCCGTCGGCCGTGACCCCGTCGACGCCTTCATGCCCCCGGAGCTGCGCGCCGGCGCCCACCGCAGGGTGGCCGAGATTCTCGACGGCAAGGAATGGACCGGCCTGATCCCCTTCCGGATCCCCGGCAGCGACGGTGCGCACGGGGTGGCCGAGATCTATGTGATGCCGACCCAGACCGAAACCGCCGAGCGGGCCGCGCTCTGCGTCGTGGTCGACGTACGCGCGCTGCGCCGGATCGAATCCGATCTGGCCGCCTCGCAGGCGATATTCGGTCAATCTCCCTTCGGGTTCCTGCTCTTCGGTACGGACCTCACCGTGCAGCGGGCCAACCGCCGCTTCGCGACCGTCTTCGGCGGCGCCGCCGAGGAGCACCGCGGCCGCACCGTCCACGACTACCTCCCCGAGCACGAGGCCGACCGGATGGCCGAGGCGCTGCGCAGGGTCCTGGAAACCGGCGACTCGGTCAACGACCTCCAGATCACCGGCGCCGCCCCCGGCAGCCGGGACAACCGCCACTGGTCCATCAACCTCTACCGGGTCCACGGCGGCACCGGCCGCCCCATCGGGGTCGCCGGCATCGGCATCGACGTGACCCGCCGCCACCTCGCCGCCCGCGAGGCCGCCGGGGTCCGGCGCAACCTGGCCCTGCTGAACGAGGCCGGACACCGCATCGGCAACTCCCTCGACCTGGAGACCACCGCCCGCGAACTCCTCGACGTCACCGTCCCCGGCTTCTGCGACCTGGCCGCCGTCGACCTCTACCAGGGGCTGCTGCTCGGCGACGACGACCGCCCCGCCCGCCCGCAGGGCCCCGGCGTGCCCAGCCTGCCCGGCCAGGGCCCGGGCCGGGCGCCCTCGGCGCCGCTGCGGCGGGTGGCCTTCTCCTCGGCCGTGTCCGACGCCCCGCTGTCCGGTCCGGGCGCGCTGGTCTCCGTAGGGGAGGTCCACCGCTATCCGCCCGGGTCGCCGGGGGCGTTCGCCCTGCGCACGGCGCGGCCGCGGCTGGTGGAGGGCGGCGGACCCGAGTCCGGGGACCTCGTCCAGTCCACGCTCGTGGTCCCGCTGGTCGCCCACGACACCGTGGTCGGGCTCGCGCAGTTCTCCCGTACCAAGGGCAGCGAGCCCTTCGGCGAACGCGACCGGGCGGTCGCGGTGGAGCTCGCCGCGCGGGCCGCCGTCTGCATCGACAACGCACGGCTCTACCGGCGCGAACACGAACGCGCGCTGATACTCCAGCGCAGCCTGCTGCCCCCCGGCGACCCGGAGGCCGCCGGACTCGACATCGCCTGCCGCTACCTGCCCGGCAACGCCGCCACCGAGGTCGGCGGCGACTGGTTCGACGTCATCGAGCTGCCCGGGCACCGCACGGCGCTGGTCGTCGGCGACGTCATGGGCCGCGGACTGCGGGCCGCCGTGGCCATGGGCGAACTGCGCACCGCCGTACGGACCCTCGCGCTGCTGGACCTGGAACCGGCGGAGGTGCTGACCGCGCTGGACGAGATCGCCCGGGGCCTCGGCGCCCCCGGCGGCTCCCAGCAGGCCTCCCGGGCCGCACTGCACTCCCGGGACGCCGACCGCTCCGAGGTGTACCTCGCGACGTGCGTCTACGCGGTCTACGACCCGGTCACCCGGCGCTGCACCATCGCCAACGCCGGCCACATGCCGCCGGTGCTGGTGGAGCCGGTGGAGGAGGGCGGTACGCCCCGCCCCGGCCTGCTGCTGGAGATACCGACCGGGATGCCGCTGGGCGTCGGCGGGGAACCCTTCGAGGAGGTCGAGGTCGAACTACCCGAGGGGGCCCTCCTCGCCTTGTACACAGACGGCCTCGTCGAATCCCGGACCCACCCGCTGGAGGAGGGTCTGCGGGGCCTGCGGGACGCGCTGGCCGACCCCTCCCGCCCCCTGGAAGAGGTCTGCGACCACGTCCTGAACACCCTGGACACCCGGCACGGCGAGGACGACATCGCGCTGCTGATGGCCAGGGTCCAGGGCCTCCCGGTGGACGCGGTCGGCGACTGGCAGCTGCCGCGCGAGGCCCGCTCGGTGGGCCGGGCCCGCGAGCTGGCCCGGGCGAAGCTGCCCGCATGGGGCCTGGAGGGACTGCTCGACACCACCGAACTGCTGGTGAGCGAGCTCGTCACGAACGCCCTGCGCTACGGCGAGGGCGAGATCCGGCTGCGCCTCCTGCTGGACCGGACCCTGGTCTGCGAGGTCTGGGACGCCAACCTGGTCCAGCCCCGCCGCCGCAGGGCACGGGACACCGACGAGGGCGGCCGCGGCCTCCAGCTGGTCGGCCTGCTCTCCGCGGGCTGGGGCACCCGCCGCACCCACCGGGGCAAGACCGTCTGGTTCGAACTCCCGCTCCCGGGCGCGGTGGCGGAGTCGGTCGCGGAACTGTCGGCGGAGCAGCTGCTGGGCATGTACGGGTGAGCGCGGCCGGGTAGTGCGCCCCCGGGCCGGCCGCGGCCAGGCCCGGGGAGGTGCGGCGGAAGGCTCTAGTAGGGCTTGCTCAGGCTGCCGGCTTTCAGTGCGGCCAGGCGGGCCTCGATCTCCGAGGTCTTGCCGAGGTCGTCCAGGGACTCGAACTGGGCGTCCAGGGAGGAGGCGGCCAGCTCCTGCTTGCCCAGGGCCATGGCCTCCTCGCGGCGGACCTTCTCCTCGAAGCGGCCGATGTCGCTGGTCGGGTCCATCACGTCGATGTTCTTGACCGCGTCCATCATCGTGTTCTGCGCCTGAGCGGTCTTGGCCCGCGAGACCAGCTCGTCGCGCTTCGCCTGCAGCTCCGTCAGCTTGGTCTTCATCGAGTCCAGCCCCGACTTCAGCTTGTCGACCACCTCGGTCTGGGCGGCGATCGTCGGCGCGGCCGTCGTCGCCTCCTTCTCCGACTGCATCTGGCGGCCCAGGGCGACCTTCGCGAGGTTGTCGAACTTGTCGGCGTCGGCGGCGGACCCGGACGTCCGCAGCTCGTCGGCCTTCTTGCTCGCCGCGAGGGCCTTGCCGCCCCACTCCGCGGCCGCGTCCACGTCCTCCTTGTGGTCCGCCTCCAGCATCCGCAGGTTGCCGATGGTGGTGGCGACGGCCTGCTCCGCCTCGGAGATGTTGTTCGTGTAGTCGCGGATCAGCTGGTCCAGCATCTTCTGCGGGTCCTCCGCCTGGTCCAGCAGGGAGTTGATGTTGGCCTTGGCGAGCTGGGTGACGCGGCCGAGGATGCTCTGCTTGCTCATGTGTCTGTCTCCTTGGGAACGGAACGGGGGGAGGGGAGCGAGGGGGAGCGAGAGGGAGAGAAGGGAGGGTGTGCGCGGGTCAGAAGCGGCCTCCGCCGCCCATCCGGCCGCGGGTGCCCCCGCCGCCGAAGGAGCCGGGGCCGCGTCCGCCGCCCCCGCCGAAGCCGCCGCCGAAGCCCCCGCCCCCGCCGCCGAAGCCGCCTCCGCCGCGGCCGCCGCCCAGGATCTCGCCGAGGATGATCCCGCCGAGCACCGCGCCGCCCATGCCGCCGCCCTGCTGCCGGCCGCCACCGCCGTACGGGTTCTGGTAGCCCCGTACGTCCTGTTCGGCCAGCTGCTGCGCCTGGCGCGCGAGCGAGTCCGCCTGCTGGGCCTCGGCGAGCGCGCCCGCCGGGTCCGAGCCCGCCAGGGACGTGGACCGCTCCAGGTGGCGCTGGGCCTCCGCCAGCCGGGTCCGGGCCTGGCTGCCGATCGCGCCCCGGCTGGTGGTGATGTAGTCCGTGGCCGCGCCGATCGCGCTGCGGGCCGTCAGCAGGGCCTGGTCGAGCAGGGCCGCGGCCCGCTGCCGGCCCGACTCCCGCTCGCGGGCCCCGGCCAGCGCCTCGTCGAGGGCCGCGTCGGCCTCCTCCACGCGGCGCAGCGCGTCCATCGGGTCGTACCGGCCGGCGGCCTGCTCCTGGCGTACGTCGGCCAGTACGGCCTCCGCCCGGCTGATCCGGCCGCGCAGATCGGCGGTCGAGGAGCCCTCGGTGGTGCCGGTCAGCAGCCCGCGCGCGTCGGCGAGGTCGGTGTCCGTCTCGTTGAGGGCGCCCGGCAGCTTCCCGGCGGCCTCCGCCAGTTCCTGCGCGCGCCGCTCCACCGCGTCGACCAGGGTCGCCGCCTGGTCCACGGCGCCCTCGGCCGCCCGGACGTGCACGGCGGCCTTGCCGTTGTCCCCGGCGCCGATCGCGGCGCGTGCCTCGCCGAGGCTGGTCGTCGCGAACAGCAGCCGGTCCTTGGCCTGTTCGGGGTTGGAGGCCACCGGCGCCGCAGCGGAGTCCGCGTACTGGCGGCCGAGCGCCGTGAGGGTGGCCTCCGCCGTGGTCGTACGGCCCGTCAGGGCGCGGAAGTGGGCCTCCACGGTCGCGAGCGCCTGCGGGGCGTTCTTCTCCAGGTCCCGCAGCCGGTCGAAGTCCGCCGACTCGGCGTCGAGCCGCCGGCTCGCCTCCGTGCAGCGGGCCACGATCTCGTCGAGCATCCGGCGGCGGGTGGCGTCGTCCTCCGGGTACGCGTCGTCGAGCTGCTGGCGCAGCCGGAACGCGGCCGTCAGCTCGCTCTTCCCGAACTCCACCGCCTGTGTGAAGGCCGACACCGCCTCCTCGCCGAACTGGGCGGTGGCGAAGCCGAGTTCCTCGGTGCTGGTGCGGATCGCGTCGTCGGTCTCCACCAGCAGGGCCTTGGCCTTGGAGTCCAGCTCCGGCAGGGTGAGCGGGGCGGGCCCCTGCCCCGACCAGCCGGTGGTCTTCGAGCCGCCGCTGCCGCCGCCCGCCTGCTTGCGCTTGCGGCGGGTGTACGCGTACGCCCCGAGGGCTCCGGCCGCGCCGACCGCGACCACCGGGAGGACGAAGTCCCCGGCGCCGCTCTCGCCGCCGCTCGCCGCGGCGCCTCCGGGGTCGGCCTCGCCGGGGACGATGGCCGGCACCGGTACGGGCAGTCCGCCCAGGACGGCGTCGTAGCCGTCGGCGGCGCCGATCGCGGCGCCCGCCCAGTCGTTCTGCTTGAGGGCCGGCTCGATGGCGGTCTGCGCGACCGCCGCCAGCTGCTGCTCGGTGAAACCGGAGTCGACATCGGCCGAATAGGCGTACTGCCGGGCCCCGGTGGCGATGGCCAGCAGGACGTCGTTCTGGCCGAGGCCGTTCTTCTGGGCGGTGGCGTCGGCCCAGCTCTGCGCGGAGCGGCCGGAGAAGTCGCGCACGTACGTGACGAACAGCTGGACCTTCCGGTCGGCGTACAGCTTGTCCAGCGCGGCGGTGACCTCGGGCTTACGGTCGCCCAGGGCGCCCACCCGGTCGGTGATCTGCCCCTGCTGGGACAGGGTGACCGGGTCGTCGGCCCGGGCCGCCGGAGCGGTGGCCGTCGTCCAGCCGCCGAGCGCGAGCAGCGCGGCGGCGAGGGCGAGGCCGGTCCGGACGGGTATCCCGGCGGTGGTGCGTCTCTGCGTGCTGCTTTGCGTCCTGCTTTTCGGCGGAGTCACATTTGGGAGAGTATGGGCCCTTTGGCGGCCCCGCACCCGGAGACCGCAGGTCCGGATGCCGGTTCGCCGCCACGCGGGGCGGAGCCCCCGACGCGCCCTTCCCCCGTCCCCCGGGCTCCGTCCGGGGGACTCCCGGCGGGGCCGCGCCCCGACCTGCCCGCCGGGCCCGGGCCGGGCTCACGGGAGCGCGTACGCCGTGAGTTCCGGGCGGGAGAGGACGAGGTGGTCACCTACCAGGAGGGCGTCGGACGTCGCCAGGGGCGGGTGCGCCCAGTTGCGGAGTTGTTTGCCCGAGACCGGGTCCAGGACCGTCACGTACGCGTCCGACGAGCGGCTCAGCAGAGTGCGGCGGCCGCCCTGCGGAACCGTGACGTACAGGCTGCCCGGCCGCAGCCCGAGCAGTTCGATCCCGCACTCCTCCCCGCCGCACCGGGCCGCGGTGCGCTGCCAGCGCACCGCGCCCGTCTCCGTGTCGAGAGCGAAGACCAGGTCCCAGCTCTCCGGGCGGTGCGCCGCCACGTAGACGGTGCCGCCCTCCACCAGCGGCTCGCCCGCGGGGGTGCCCAGCCCGAAGCGCCACACGCCCCGGCCGGAGTCCTGGTCCAGGGCCATGAGGGAGGCCCCGTCCAGGAAGTGGACGAGACCCTCGTGGCCGCCGGGGTCGCCCGGCCGCGGGACGTGCAGCGAGAGCGCCCCGGGACGGGCCCGCTCCGTGGACCACACCGGCTGTCCGGTCTGCACGTGCAGCGCGCGGAGCCACCGGTCGTCCGCGAGGACCAGGCGGTCGGCCGCGGTGGCGGGGGAACGGGTCGCGGGGTCGGGAACGGGGTGCTCCCACAGGACCTCGCCCGTCGCCGCCCGCAGCGCCGTCAGGTCCCCCGGCGCGCCGTGCACCAGCACCGGCCCCGCGCTGCGCATCGGCCGGTGCCCGGGCAGGTCCCGCCACCAGCGCACCCGGCCGTCCCGGGGCTCGCGCGCCAGGAGCCGCACCCCCGGCGCGCCCTCCCGCCGCACCTCGACGTAGACCGTGCCGGCGTCCGCCGCGCAGGACACCAGCACCGGCCCGGCCCCCGGCAGCGGCGGCGCGGCCGCGCCCTCGTCGGCGCGGGCCGTCCAGCGGGTCGCGCCCACGTCGGCCCGTACGCAGCCCACCTCGGTCCCCGACCGCCACACCACATGGGCGCCGGCCGCGTACAGGGCGTCCGGCCGGGCGTCCGTGTGCCATGCGTGGACCCCTGCCTGCGCCCTGCCCCCGCCGACCCTCCTCGTGGCCGCCGGGCCGCTCAGGACCGCGGTCCCCGGCGGTGGCGGGCTCCCGGCATCGGCGGCGGCCTCCGCCAGCCAGGGCGTCCCGACCGCCGCCACGCACTCCCGGGCGATCCGGGCCAGCGCGCGCGCCCGCTGTTCCGCGTCCGGCAGGTTGCGGGCCCGGCCGGCGCGCTCCCGAGCCGCCGCCGGGTCCAGCGGCAGCCGCGCCTCCCGCTCGACGCGGGCCCGGGCCGAGGCCAGCGAGGCCAGGGCGTGGTCGGCCTTCTCGTCCTCGGCCTCCTGCGGGTGGCGGCGCAGCAGCCCGGCGGCTTGGTTGCGCAGCCGCTCCGCCTGTACGAGCTGCCCCCGCTCGGCGTGGTGCGCGGCCTCCTCGCGCAGCCAGGCCGCCCGCTCCTCCAGGAACCGGGGCAGCTCCTCCTCGGCCTGCGCCAGCGCCCGGGCCCCGCCCGCAGGGTCCCCGGCACCGGCACGGTCGCGCGCCACCTGGCACAGCGCCAGCAGCCGGCCCCCGGCGGAGCCGATGCGCTCGCTCAGGCGCAGGGCCGCCGCCAGGTCGTTCGGGGCGACGGCCAGCACCATGTCGTAGGTGGCGGCCCCGCGCAGCCCGGCGTCGCGGATCAGCGCGAGGCCCAGTTCGGCCTCGGCGGGATCGGCCGCCGCGACGGCCGTGGCGATGCGGGCGACGAGCCGCTTCTCGGCCGGGCTGTCGGCGAAGTGGTCCGCCGCGATCTGCGCGGCCTGCTCCGGTGCGACCCTGGCCAGCTCCTCCGCCACCGCGCGCAGCGGGCCCGACCGGTTGGAGCCGAACACGGTGAACAGCGCCTGCTGCGCGTCGGTCAGCAGCCGCCGGGCCCTGGCCGGTGCGTGTGCGGAGGTGTCCTTGGCCAGCCCGGTCAGCAACCGGGCCGCCCGGGCACCGTCGCCCCCGCCGCCCTCCCACGCCGCGGCCTCGGCGTCGGCCAGCAGCCGCCCGGCGAGCCCGCCGTCGAAGCGGGCCGCGGCATCGGCGGCGACGGCCAGCACCTCGATCCGCGCCCCGTCCCCGGCGGGCAGCGCGCGCAGCGACTCCTTGGCCTCAAGCAGCAGTTCCCGTACGAACTCCCGTACGGCCGCGGGAACGGCCGCGGAGTCCGGTGCGACGCCGGTCCCGGTGTGCGGCGCGGGCACGGAGACGGGCCCGAACACATCCCCGGTGCCGGGCGCGGGCCCGAACACGCCCCCGGGGTCCTGTGCGGGCACGGAGGCCGGCCCGTACCCGCCACCGGGAGCCCCGGCCGGATCCGCCGGGGCCGCCGTACCGCCCGTACCCGCCGCGACCGCAAGCCCCACGGAGACCTCGGACCCCACTCCCGCCCCCAGCAGCGCCCGCAGGGCCCTGGCCACCGCGTCCGCCGACTCCGGCCGGTCCGCCGCGTCCTTGGCCAGCAGGTGCAGCACCACCCGCTCCAGCTCCGGCGCGACCGGGGCGCCGGCCACGCGCAGCGGGAGCGGCGGATCCTCGATGTGCCGGCGCATCAGGACGTACGGGCTCTCGGCCTCCCCGAAGGGCGGCTCCCCGCTCAGCAGCGCGTACAGCACGCCCCCCAGGGCGTACAGATCGCACCGGGCGTCCACCCGCTCGCCCCGCCACTGCTCGGGGGCCATGTACGGCGGGCTGCCGAAGATCCGGCCGGTCACCGTCCAGCCGGCCGTGGCGTCCGAGGAGTGCGCGATGCCGAAGTCGCAGATCTTCAGCCGGCCCCCGGGCAGCAGGAAGAGGTTGGCGGGCTTCAAGTCCCGGTGGATCACCTCGCGTTCGTGCGCGGCGGCCAGTGCCTCGGCGGTCTGCGCGGCGAGATCCAGCGCGACCGCCACTGGCATCCCGCTCGGAGCCCGGGTCAGCGCCGTGCGCAGATCCTCACCGGCGAGCAGTTCCATGACGATGAAGAGCCGCCCGTCCTCCTGGCCCACGTCGTGCACCACGGTGATGCCGGGGTGCTGGAGCCGCGCCCCGATCGTGGCCTCGCGCCGGAAGCGGGCGACCACCTCGTCGTTCGTGGCCGCCTCCAGCAGCACCTTCACCGCCACGGCCCGCTCCAGCGCCGTGTCGTGTGCCCGCCACACCTCGCCCATGCCGCCCTGGCCGAGCCGTTGTTCGAGGCGGTAACGGCCCGCCAGCTGATCCCCCACCCGCACCGCGAATGCCCCCTGACTTCACGTCAACGACGTTGCTCAGGGGGCATTCTGTCCTGCCAAGTGAACGATTGGGGGCGGCTATTGACCGGACCGGCGGCCGATCTTGTTCCCCAGCCAGACCAGCGGGTCGTACTTGCGGTCCACGGCCCGCTCCTTCAGCGGGATCAGGGCGTTGTCAGTGATCTTGATGCCCTCGGGGCAGACCTCCGTGCAGCACTTGGTGATGTTGCAGTAGCCGAGCCCGTGCTCCTCCTGCGCCGCGCGCTTGCGGTCCAGGCCCGCCTCGGCCGCCGCGTCCAGAGGGTGCATGTCCAGCTCCGCCACCCGCATCAGGAAGCGCGGACCGGCGAAGGCCCCCTTGTTCTCCTCGTGGTCGCGCACCACGTGACAGGTGTCCTGGCACAGGAAGCACTCGATGCACTTGCGGAACTCCTGCGAGCGTTCCACGTCGATCTGCTGCATCCGGTACTCGCCCGGCGCCACCCCGGCGGGCGGCACGAAGGCGGGCACCTCGCGCGCCTTCTGGTAGTTGAAGGACACGTCCGTCACCAGGTCGCGGACGACCGGGAAGGCCCGCAGCGGGGTCACGGTGATCGTCTCCTCGCGGGAGAAGGTCGACATGCGCGTCATGCACAGCAGCCGCGGCCGCCCGTTGATCTCCGCGCTGCACGAACCGCACTTGCCCGCCTTGCAGTTCCACCGCACCGCCAGGTCGGAGGCCTGCGTGGCCTGGAGCCGGTGGACGATGTCCAGGACCACCTCCCCGTCGTTCACCTCCACGGTGAAGTCGCGCAGCTCACCGCCCTCCGCGTCGCCCCGCCAGATCCGGAACGCGGCATCGTAGGTGCTCATTCGTACAGCTCCTCTTCGGCGAGGTACTTGACCAGCTCTTCCTTCTCGAAGAGCGCGAGCAGGTCGGATCGGATGGGATCGGTGCGCACCCGGGTCAGCTCGATCCGGTCGGCAGCCGGGTCCGCGGGGGCCGGATCCACCGGCCGGCACAGCAGGTTCACCGGCCGCCAGGCACGCTCCATCGCCGGGCAGTCCTCGCGGGTGTGCCCGCCCCGGCTCTCGGTGCGCTCCAGGGCCGCGCGGGCCACGCACTCGCTGACCAGCAGCATGTTGCGCAGGTCCAGGGCCAGGTGCCAGCCCGGGTTGAACTGCCGGTGCCCCTCGACCCCGGCCCGGGAGGCCCGTACGCGCAGGGTCGAGAGCTTCTCCAGCGCCTGGGCCATCTCGCCCTCGCGGCGGATGATCCCGACGAGGTCGTTCATGGCCGTCTGCAACTCCTGGTGGAGGGTGTACGGGTTCTCCGCGCCCTCGGCGGCATGGAACGGGGCCAGTGCCTCCGCGGCCGCCGCGTCGATCTGCGCCTGGGACACCTCGGGCCGCCCGCCGACGGCCGGGGCGTCGCGCGCCGCGTACTCGGCGGCGTGCAGCCCGGCCCGGCGGCCGAAGACCAGCAGGTCGGAGAGGGAGTTCCCGCCGAGCCGGTTCGAGCCGTGCATCCCGCCCGCGACCTCACCGGCGGCGAACAGGCCCGGCACCCCGAGGGTGGCGGCCGTATCGGACTCGACGGCGATGCCGCCCATCACGTAGTGGCAGGTCGGGCCGACCTCCATCGCCTCGGCGGTGATGTCCACGTCCGCCAGCTCCTTGAACTGGTGGTACATGGAGGGCAGCCGCCGCTTGATGCGCTCCGCCGGCATCCGGGTGGACACGTCGAGGAACACCCCGCCGTGCGGGGATCCGCGCCCGGCCTTGACCTCGGAGTTGATCGCGCGGGCCACCTCGTCGCGGGGGAGCAGCTCGGGCGGGCGCCGGTTGTGGTCCGGGTCCTCGTACCAGCGGTCGCCCTCCTCCTCGGACTGCGCGTACTTCTCCTTGAACACGTCCGGGATGTAATCGAACATGAACCGCTTGCCCTCGCTGTTGCGCAGCACCCCGCCGTCGCCGCGCACCGACTCGGTGACGAGGATCCCCTTCACCGAGGGCGGCCAGACCATGCCGGTCGGGTGGAACTGCACGAACTCCATGTTCAGCAGCGGGGCCCCGGCGAGCAGCGCCAGCGCGTGGCCGTCGCCGGTGTACTCCCACGAGTTGGAGGTGGTCTTGAAGGACTTCCCGATCCCGCCGGTGGCCAGCACCACCGCCGGGGCCTCCAGGACGAAGAACCGCCCGGTCTCGCGTTCGTAGCAGAAGGTCCCGGAGACCCGCGACCCCGCGGCGGAGCCGCTATCGGACTCGGTCTTCAAGATCCTCGTGACCGTGCACTCCTGGAAGACCTTGAGCCGGGCCTCGTAGTCCCCGTACTCCTTGAAGTCCTCCTGCTGGAGCTGGACGATCTTCTGCTGGAGGGTGCGGATCAGCTCCAGCCCGGTCCGGTCGCCGACGTGCGCGAGCCGGGGGTACTCGTGCCCGCCGAAGTTGCGCTGCGAGATCTTCCCGTCGGGCGTGCGGTCGAAGAGCGCGCCCCAGGTCTCCAGCTCCCAGACCCGGTCCGGGGCCTCCTTGGCGTGCAGCTCCGCCATCCGCCACTGGTTCAGGAACTTGCCGCCGCGCATCGTGTCGCGGAAGTGCACCTGCCAGTTGTCGCCCTCGTTGACGTTGCCCATGGAGGCGGCGATCCCGCCCTCCGCCATCACGGTGTGGGCCTTGCCGAAGAGGGATTTGCAGATCACGGCCGTACGGGCGCCCCGCTCGCGCGCCTCGATCGCGGCCCGCAGCCCGGCGCCGCCCGCGCCGACCACGACCACGTCCCACTGCTGCCGTTCGACTTGGGTCACTAGAAGATCCTCGGGTCGGAGAAGGCGCCGCTGGCCACCAGGTAGACGTAGAAGTCGCACGCGGCGACGCTGATCAGGGAGGCCCACGCCAGCTGCATGTGACGGGTGTTGAGGCGGCTGATCCAG
Source organism: Streptomyces tatrensis (assembly GCF_049310065.1). Lineage (NCBI taxonomy): Bacteria > Bacillati > Actinomycetota > Actinomycetes > Kitasatosporales > Streptomycetaceae > Streptomyces > Streptomyces tatrensis. The sequence goes on from NZ_JBMDLB010000011.1 coordinate 6,165,926, forward strand.
CCCCACAGGCGGTAGCGCACCGGGTGCTTGGAGAAGTGCTTGAGGCGGCCGCCCATGATGTGCCGGCAGGAGTGGCAGGACAGGGTGTAGGCCCAGATCAGCGCGATGTTGACGACGAACAGCAGCGTTCCGAGGCCCATGTGGCCCCACTCGTACTGCTCGTTTCGGAAGGTCAGCACGGTGTCGTAGGTGAGGATGCCCGCGACCGGGACCGCCGCGTAGAAGAAGTACCGGTGCATGTTCTGGAAGATCAGCGGGAAGCGGGTCTCCCCGCTGTACGAGGCGTGCGGCTCGGCGACCGCGCAGGCGGGCGGCGAGGCCCAGAAGCCCCGGTAGTAGGCCTTGCGGTAGTAGTAGCAGGTCAGCCGGAAGCCGAGCGGGAAGACCAGGATCAGCAGCGCGGGGGACAGGCCCCACCAGCTGCCGAAGAGGTCCAGGTTCGGGCCGCCGCGCATCTCCTGGCAGTTCTCCGCGAGACACGGGGAGTAGAAGGGCGAGACGTACGGCGCCGCGTAGTAGTCGGCGTTGGCGAAGGCCCGCCAGCTCGAGTAGACGATGAAGGCGAACAGCCCGGCCGCGGTGCCGGCGGGGGAGAGCCACCACCGGTCGGTCCGCAGGTGCCGGGCTGCGATCGCGGCCCGCGAGGCGTCGTGGACGCCGCCGGGCCGCTGTGCTGGTGGTTGGGTGCCTGTGGCCAAGAGGGACTCCGAGTGGAGTGATGAGGGGTGGCCCAGGAGGCCCGGCCGCCCTCGTCGAGGGTGGCCGGGCCCGGTGGGGTGTGCGCGGAGCGTAGGTCAGGGAGCGCGGCGGTCGCGGGCGCCGAGGCCCTCGTCGTCGGAGTCCGTCCACAGCGAGCTGTCGTACGGGGTGTCCGGGACGTTGACCATTCCGCCCTCGCCCGGAGGCCGGGGGGCGGCCGGTGCCTGCCGGGCGACGTCCTTCTCGAGCCGTTCCACGGAGCGGACCAGCTCGTTCAGGTTGCGCCGTACGGCGGTCAAATCGTCTTGCAGGGACATGACTTGCCCTCACTTCCGCTAGGTGCGGTGGCAACGCTCATGTGCGCCTGCGAGTGTCGCGCCTCCCGTCCCCGGTTGTGAAGGGACGTGCAGCGATTGCGGGCGCGCAGGCGCGAACTGTGCGCCCCTCCCTGCCCCCATTTTCATCCCTCTTACGGGGGAACGCCCGTCCGGAAAGCAAGCCGGATTGGTCCGCACGGGTGGGGTTCGCGGCGTGGCGGGGGTCGGCTGCGGTGGCTGTGGCGGGGTGTCGATTTCAGTGGGTTTCGGCACCCAGTGTGATCAGCTCCATATACCGCCGAACGTGATCGAAACATCCGCTTTCACGGCTCCCCCACGCCCCGTCCCGGAGGTACCACCCATGTCCCAGAGAAGGCGCAGGTCCTTGGCGCTCCTGACCTCGGGAGTTCTTGCACTGCCGCTGCTCGCGGGCTGCGGCGCGGGTGAAGACGAGGGCGGCCCGGCCGCCGCCGGGCAGGACATCGCGGCCACCACCCGCGACAAGGTCGCCGACGGCGGGGTGCTGCGGTGGGCCGTGGACTCCATGCCGGGCACCCTCAACGCCTTCCAGGCCGATGCGGACGCCACCACCAACCGGATCGCCGGGGCGGTACTGCCCCAGCTGTTCGTGCTGGACGGCAAGGGGCGGCCGGTGGCCAATCCCGACTACCTGGAGAAGGCCGAGGTCGTCGAGCGGGAGCCCAAGCAGGTCGTCCTGTACAAGCTCAACCAGCAGGCGGTCTGGAGCGACGGCCGGGAGATCGGCGCCGCCGACTTCGTCTCCCAGTGGCGGGCCCTGAACAGCAAGGACTCCGCGTACTGGACGGCGCGCAACGCCGGCTACGACCGGATCGAGAAGATCGAGCGCGGCAAGACGGACCTGGAGGTCAAGGTCACCTTCGTCAGGCCGTACGCCGACTGGCGCTCCCTCTTCAGCCCCCTTTACCCCAAGCAGGTCACCGGCACCCCGGAGAGCTTCAACGAGGGGTCCCGGGGAGCCCTGAAGGTCACCGCGGGCCCCTTCGGCCTGGGCGCCATCGACAAGAAGACCGGTACGGCCTCGCTGACCCGCAACCCGCGCTGGTGGGGCAGCCCCGCCAAGCTCGACACCCTGGTCCTCACCGCGGTGCCCCGCTCCGAACGCCCGGCCGCGCTGGCCGCCGGCAAGCTCGACCTGGCGGAGATCGACCGCACCGGGGCCGACCGCATCGCCCTGGCCCGCCGCGCGGCCGCCAAGGCCGAAAAGGGAGCCGGAGGTGCGGGGGCCCACGGCCCCGCCGCCTCGGTGACGGCCGCGCAGGCCACCCTGTCGTGGGCGCTCGCCTTCGGAGCGGACGAGGACAAGGCCAAGGAGGCGCAGGAGACCCGCCAGAAGCAGGCGGAGGCGGTGAAGCGGTACGCCGAGGAGCAGACCGCCCTGCGCGGCTTCACCGTCCGCAAGTCCCTGGAGCCCGCCTACACCCAGCTCGCCATGAACGGCGCGAGCGGCCCGCTCGCCGACGAGCGGGTGCGCCGCGCCGTGGCCCGCGCCCTGGACCGCCAGGCGCTCGCCGACATCGTCCTGAAGCCGCTGGGCCTGCCCGCGAAGCCGGTCGGCAGCCACCTCGCGCTCGCCGGGCAGCAGTCGTACGCCGACAACAGCGAGGCCCTCGGCGGCCAGGACACCCAGGCCTCGCAGGCCCTGCTCGCGGACGCCGGCTGGCGCCGGGGAGGCAAGATCACCGCCCCGGCGGGCGCCAAGGCGGGCTCGGAGGCGGCCAAGGAGACGGACGACTCCAAGACCCCGGCGGTCCCGGCCCCGGGCCCGGGCACCGGGAACGACGGCCTCTACATCGTCGGCCAGGACGACGGGCGCAACGGCGACGGGCGCAACGCAGACGGGCGCAACGGCGACGGGCAGCCCGGCCGCGACGGGGAGATCGTCGACGCCGACGCCTTCGCCGAGAGTGGCCAGGACCGGCAGGACGCCCCTTCCCCGGTGCTCGCCCCGGCCCCCTTCGCGGCCCTCCAGGAGCAGCACCTGCGCACCCAGGCCGAAGCACAGGCCGACGCCGTGGACGACGGCAAGCGCAACCCGGCCCTGGACGCCGAAGCCGCCGCCGAACCGGCGGCCCAGGACGGGGCGAGCACCGCCCCGGCCCCCGCCAAGCAGGCCGTACGCACCTCCGGCAGCGTGCTCGCCAAGGACGGCAAGCCGCTCGCCCTGCGCTTCGTCCTGCCGGCCGGCCCCGGTTCGGAGGCGCTGCGCACGGTGGGCGAGCGGATCGCGCAGATGCTCCAGAAGGTCGGCGTGCAGACCGAGCTGACCAAGGTCCCCGACGAGAGCTTCTTCAAGGACCACATCGCCTCGGGCCAGTACGACCTGGCGCTCTACTCGTGGCCCGCGACCGCCTACCCGGCCACCGACGCCCGGCCCATCTTCGCCAAGCCGGAGCCGGCTGCCGACGGCTCGCTGCTGGTCGAACAGAACTACACCCGGGTCGGCACCGATCACATCGACCAGCTCTTCGACCAGGCGCTCGGCGAGCTGGACGAGGCGGCCTCGCGCGAGCTGATGCGCAAGGCGGACGCCCGGATCTGGGCGACGGCCGGCTCCATCCCGCTCTACCAGCGCCCCGAGCTGGTCGCCGTGAAGCCCGGCCTGATCAACGCGGGAGCCTTCGGACTCGGAGCCCCGCGCTACCAGGACATCGGCTGGAAGAAGCCGGCCGCGGCCAAGAAGAACGAGAAGAAGAAGTGATGACGAAGGGGTGCATCCGGGGTTGATTCGAAGGTCTCAAGCTCAGATGTGACTCAAGTCCCTTGCCCGCCGGATCACCGGCGGGCAGGGTCGTGGATACCCGTTGACCCGCGTGTTTACCGGCTTCACCCATGGCCGGGTCCCCCCACCCAGGACCCGGCTCCACTCAGTCGTCCGGCCTCTTGACAGACCCCCCGGCAGGCGGTTCCCGCCAGCCGACGTACGATGGGGTAAGGCCGTGGCAGGTTTTCCGCCCGGTCGAGGCGCGCGTGCCGGACCGTACGCGTCGCCATCCACGATCCCGGGAGAAGCGCCGAAGTGCCCACGCGCCACGACATCCGTAACGTCGCCATCGTCGCCCACGTCGACCATGGCAAGACGACCATCGTCGATGCCATGCTCAAGCAGGCCGGTGCCTTCGCCGCCCACCAGCACCTCGACGACCGCATGATGGACTCGAACGACCTGGAGCGTGAGAAGGGCATCACGATCCTCGCCAAGAACACGGCGGTGAAGTACCACCCGAAGGACGGGTCGGCCCCGATCACGATCAACATCATCGACACCCCCGGCCACGCCGACTTCGGTGGTGAGGTCGAGCGCGGTCTGTCGATGGTGGACGCCGTCGTCCTGCTGGTGGACGCCTCCGAGGGTCCGCTGCCCCAGACCCGTTTCGTCCTGCGGAAGGCTCTGCAGCAGAAGCTGCCGGTCATCCTCTGCATCAACAAGACGGACCGTCCGGACTCCCGGATCGACGAGGTCGTCAACGAGACGTACGACCTCTTCCTCGACCTGGACGCGGACGAGGAGCAGATCGAGTTCCCGATCGTCTACGCCTGTGGCCGTGACGGCGTCGCCTCGCTGACCAAGCCCGCGGACGGCACCGTCCCCCCGGACAGCGACAGCCTGGAGCCCTTCTTCTCCACCATCCTGGCGCACGTGCCGGCCCCGGTGTACGACGAGGAGGCCCCCCTCCAGGCCCACGTCACCAACCTGGACGCGGACAACTTCCTCGGCCGCATCGCGCTGGTGCGCGTCGAGCAGGGCGAGCTCCGCAAGGGCCAGACCGTCGCGTGGATCAAGCGTGACGGCACCATCTCCAACGTCCGCATCACCGAGCTGATGATGACCGAGGCGCTCACCCGCAAGCCGGCCGAGGTGGCGGGCCCGGGTGACATCTGCGCGGTCGCCGGTTTCCCCGACATCATGATCGGCGAGACCCTGGCCGACCCGGAGAACCCGATCGCGCTCCCGCTGATCTCGGTCGACGAGCCGGCGATCTCGATGACCATCGGTACGAACACCTCCCCGATGGTCGGCCGCGGCGGCAGCGGCAAGGGCGCGGACGCCAAGTCCGCGGTCAAGGACCGCAAGGTCACCGCCCGCCAGGTCAAGGACCGTCTGGACCGCGAGCTGGTCGGTAACGTCTCGCTCCGCGTCCTCGACACCGAGCGTCCCGACGCCTGGGAGGTCCAGGGCCGTGGTGAGCTCGCGCTCGCCATCCTGGTCGAGCAGATGCGCCGCGAGGGCTTCGAGCTGACCATCGGCAAGCCGCAGGTCGTCACGCAGGTGATCGACGGCAAGGTGCACGAGCCGGTCGAGCGCATGACGGTCGACGTCCCCGAGGAGCACATGGGCGCGGTCACGCAGCTCATGGGCATCCGCAAGGGCCGCATGGACAACATGTCGAACCACGGCTCCGGCTGGGTCCGCATGGAGTTCGTCGTCCCGTCGCGCGGCCTCATCGGCTTCCGTACCGAGTTCCTGACCGGTACGCGCGGTACGGGCATCGCCCACTCGATCCACGAGGGCCTCGAGCCGTGGTTCGGCCCGCTGGTGACCCGTAACAACGGTTCGCTGGTCGCCGACCGCTCCGGTTCGGTCACGCCGTTCGCGATGATCAACCTGCAGGAGCGCGGCGTCCTGTTCACCGAGCCCGGCACCGAGGTGTACGAGGGCATGATCGTCGGCGAGAACTCCCGCGCCGACGACATGGACGTGAACATCACCAAGGAGAAGAAGCTCACCAACATGCGTGCGGCTTCCGCGGACAACACCGAGAACGTGGTGCCCCCGCGCAGGCTCTCCCTGGAGCAGTCCCTGGAGTTCTGCCGCGACGACGAATGCGTCGAGGTGACCCCCGAGGCCGTCCGCATCCGCAAGGTCGTCCTGGACCAGAAGGACCGCTCGCGCACCGCTTCGCGCGCCAAGTCCGGCAAGTAGTCGCGTAGGACCTAGGTCACACCTGGGTCCTGCCCGTTACGGGCTTTTGTGAACAGCCCCTGTCGTCACGGTCTCCGTGACGACAGGGGCTGTTCGCTTTTGTCAAGCGGATTGTTTCGGTCCGGTGTCCGCATACCGACCGTGACACTCCGGAAGAAGAGCTAACAGTCCGTTTCGTTCATGTCTGTCTCCTATCCGTTTGTCCGGATTTCGGGTTTTAGCCGTAGTGCGATGTTGTGAAAACGAGACCACTTAAGTGTGGTTTACGGTCAAGCAGTCCTTGAGGATGGCTCCATTGAGCTCGGGTCAATGGGTCACACGCTGTGGGGAGCGTCGACTCACGAGCACACTCGGGACACCGGTCCTATCGCCGTCAGGGGTGTCGGCGAAGCACACCTGTGTCCTTCACATCAGACAGTGGACTCATGAGGAGGAAACCCATGCGCGGTGCCAAGAGCGCCAAGTGGGTAGCGGGCGCGATTGTCGTCGCCCTGGCAGCGACTGCCTGTGGCGGCGGCGGTGGCAAGGAAGCCGGCGCCAAGGGTGAGGTTGACCCGAACGGCATCTACTCGATCGAGGTGGGCGAGCCGGAGAAGCTTCTCCAGCCGGCCGACACGATGGAGTCCAACGGCTCGATCGCGATGTCGGGTCTGTTCTCCCAGCTCGTCGACTACGACGCCGACGGCAAGATCGTCAACGTCAACGCCGAGTCGGTCACGACCACGGACAGCAAGCTCTGGACCGTCAAGCTGAAGCCCGGCTGGACGTTCCACGACGGCACCAAGGTGACCGCCGAGTCCTACGTCAAGGCGTGGAACTGGGCCGCGAACATCAACAACAAGCAGGGCAACGCGTCCTGGTTCGCCGACATCAAGGGCTTCGAAGCCCTGCACCCCGAGGCCGAGGGCGCCAAGCCCACCGGTGACGCCCTCGAGGGTCTGAAGATCGTCGACGAGAACACCTTCACCATCGAGCTCAACAGCGCGGTGCCGTACTTCGCGTACAAGCTCGGCTACGAGGTCTACTCCCCGCTGCCCGCCTCGTTCTACGCGGACCCCGCGGCCGCCGGTGAGAAGCCGGTCGGCAACGGCCCGTACAAGTTCAAGTCGTGGGAGCACAAGAAGCAGATCGAGCTCACGCGCTTCGACGACTACAAGGGTGCGGACAAGGCGAAGAACGGCGGTGTGATTCTCAAGAACTACACCGGCGTCGAGGCCGCGTACGAGGACCTGAAGGCCGGCAACCTCGACGTCCTGCGTCAGATCGGCCCGAAGGACCTCCCGGTCTACCGCGCCGACCTCGGCGACCGCGCCGTGGACCAGGCCTACTCCGCGATCCAGACCCTGGCCATCGCGTACTACGCCGACCAGTGGAAGACCCCGAAGAAGGTCGACCCGAAGGTCATCCAGGGCCTGTCGATGGCGATCGACCGCGACACCATCACCAAGACGGTGCTCCAGGGCACCCGTGAGCCGGCGACCGGCTGGGTCGCCAAGGGCGTCCTCGGCTACACGCCGACCGGCTCCGGTGACGTCACCAAGTTCGACCCGGCGAAGGCCAAGGAGCTCATCGCCGCGGGCGGTGGCGTTCCGAACAACGAGATCTTCATCCAGTTCAACTCGGATGGCGGTCACAAGGAATGGGTCGAGGCCGTCTGCGGCAGCATCACCCAGGCCACCGGCGTCAAGTGCACCGGCGACGCCAAGCCGGACTTCCAGGCCGACCTCCAGGCCCGCAAGTCCAAGCAGGTCAAGTCGATCTACCGCTCCGGCTGGGTCCTCGACTACCCGGTGAACGCCAACTTCATCAGCGACCTGTTCCGTACGGGCGCCGGCGGCAACCAGGGTGGCTTCACCAGCCCCGAGCTCGACGCCAAGATCGCCGCGGCGGACAGCGCCGCGACCCTCGACGAGTCCGTGAAGGCCTACCAGGCCATCGAGAAGGAACTCGTCAACTACATGCCTTCCATCCCGCTCTGGTACTACAAGGTCAACGCGGGCTTCTCCGAGAAGGTCCAGAACGTGAAGTACGCCCAGGACGGCGACCCGATCCTCGACCTGGTCGAGGTCAAGAAGTAAGTCCTACCGCGTAATTCCTTTCGACGGATGTGGGCCGGCGGGGAGCCGGCCCACATCCGGGCCTACATGCAGCGCCCGGGGGGCCCTTTCGCGACGCAGTGACGGAACCGTCACGCGCGTGCGTGGCGAAAGGGCCCGTCCGGCTGCGCCTGCCGCATCTTCTACGGAGGCATGATGGGGCGCTATGTCGCACGACGACTGCTCCAGATGATCCCGGTCTTCTTCGGGACGACCCTGCTCATCTTTTTGATGGTCTACAGCCTGCCCGGCGATCCCGTGGCCGGACTCTTCGGAGACAAGGGCACTGACCCCGCCACACTGGCCGCGCTGAGGCACGAGCACGGCTTGGACCAGTGGATCGGCAAGCAGTACTTCGACTACATCACCGGGATCCTGTTCCACTTCGACTTCGGAACGCAGATCCGCAGTGGACGCGAGGTCACCGAAGTCATCGGTGCCGCGTTCCCGGTCACGCTCCGGCTGGCCTTCCTGGCCTTCGCCATCGAGATCGTTCTCGGCCTGACCCTCGGGATCGTCGCCGGCCTCAAGGCCGGCAAGCTCGTGGACAACCTGGTCCTGATCCTCACCCTGCTGATCATCTCGATGCCGGTCTTCGTGCTCGGCTTCATCATCAAGGCGGTGTTCGCCTTCCAGCTCGACTGGATCGAACCCATGGTCAGCAATGAGGAGACCTGGGGCGAGTTGGTCGCGCCGGCCATCGTGCTGGGATCGCTCTCGCTCGCCTACGTGGCCCGCCTGACCCGCACCTCGATGGCCGAGAACCTGCGCGCCGACTACGTGCGCACCGCCGTGGCCAAGGGTCTTCCCAAGCGCCGCGTCATCGGTGTCCACCTGATGCGCAACTCGATGATCCCCGTGGTGACCTTCCTGGGTACCGACATCGGCGCCCTCATGGGCGGAGCGGTCGTCACCGAGGGCCTGTTCAACGTCAAGGGCGTCGGCGGTCTGATCTACGACTCGGTCCTGCGCCGTGAAGGCCTGACCGTGGTCGGTGTCGTCACCGTCCTCGTCGTCGTCTACCTGATAGCCAGCCTGCTCGTCGACCTCCTCTACGCGGTCATGGACCCGAGGATCCGGTATGCCTGACATGACCAAGACCGAAGTCGCGACGCCCGAGGACACCTCGGCGGCCGTTGCCCCGGTGGACCCGGTGAAGGCCGAGAAGGCACGCAGCCTCTGGGGCGACGCCTGGGCCGACCTGCGGCGCAACCCGTACTTCCTCGTCTCCTCGGTGCTGATCCTCATCCTGCTGACGATCTCCGCCTTCCCGAGCTGGTTCACCAGTGCCGACCCCACCAAGGGCGACCTGGTCCACCACTTCCTGCAGCACCCCGAGCTGTCCAAGGTCGGTTCGCCGGAGTGGCTCGGCTACGACGGCCAGGGACGCAGCGTCTACGCCCGCCTCATCTACGGCACCCGGGCCTCGATCATCGTGGCCGTCGCGGTCACCGCGATCGTCACCGTCGTCGGCGGCATCACGGGCATGATCTCCGGTTACTTCGGCGGCCTGACGGACGCGATCATGTCGCGCATCACCGACATCTTCTTCGGCATCCCGTTCCTGCTCGGCGCGATGGTCGTCCTCCAGGCCTTCACCGAGCGCACGGTGTGGACGGTCGTCTTCGCCCTGGCCTTCCTCGGCTGGACGCAGATCAACCGCGTCATGCGCGGCGCGGTCATCACCGTGAAGCAGGCCGACTACGTGCACGCCGCCAAGGCGCTGGGCGCCGGCACCACGCGGATCCTGATCAAGCACATCCTGCCGAACGCCATGGCCCCCGTGATCGTGGTCTCCACGATCGCGCTCGGCGGTTACATCGCGGCCGAGGCGACCCTGTCCTACCTGGGTCTGGGCCTCGCGGCCCCGAACATCTCGTGGGGCGTGGACATCTCCACCGGTGCCGCGCAGATCCGAGTGGCGCAGTACATCCTGCTGTACCCCTCGATCATCCTCAGCGTCACCGTCCTCGCCTTCATCATGCTCGGCGAAGCGGTCCGCAACGCCCTCGACCCCAAGCTGCGCTGAGGAGGGCGTAAGTGATCACCATGGACAACACCTCCAGCCTTCCCTCCCCGCGTGACGGGGACCCGCAGACGCCGCTCCTCGAAGTACGCGACCTGCACGTCGAGTTCCACACCCGCGACGGTGTCGCCAAGGCAGTCAACGGCGTCAACTACTCCGTGAGCGCCGGCGAGACCCTCGCCGTGCTCGGCGAGTCCGGCTCCGGCAAGTCCGTGACGGCCCAGGCCATCATGGGCATCCTCGACATGCCCCCCGGCAAGATCCCGCAGGGAGAGATCCTCTTCCGCGGCCAGGACATGCTCAAGATGAGCTTCGAGGAGCGGCGCAAGCTGCGCGGCCGGAAGATCGCCATGATCTTCCAGGACGCCCTGTCCTCCCTGAACCCGGTGCTCACCGTCGGCTACCAGCTGGGCGAGATGTTCCGCGTCCACGAGGGCATGTCGAAGAAGGACGCCCGGCTCAAGGCCATCGAGCTGATGGAGAAGGTCAAGATCCCGGCGGCGAAGGAGCGGGTCGACGACTACCCGCACCACTTCTCCGGCGGTATGCGCCAGCGCATCATGATCGCCATGGCGATCGCGCTGGAGCCCGACCTGATCATCGCGGACGAGCCGACCACGGCCCTGGACGTCACCGTCCAGGCCCAGGTCATGGACCTGCTCGCGGAGCTCCAGCGCGAGCTCAACATGGGCCTGATCCTGATCACCCACGACCTCGGCGTGGTCGCCGACGTCGCGGACAAGATCGCGGTCATGTACGCCGGCCGGATCGTCGAGACCGCTCCGGTCCACGAGATCTACAAGCGCCCGGCGCACCCGTACACCCGCGGCCTGCTGGACTCGATCCCGCGCCTGGACCAGAAGGGCCAGGAGCTCTTCGCGATCAAGGGCCTGCCGCCGAACCTGCTGCGCCTGCCCACCGGCTGCTCGTTCAGCCCGCGCTGCGTCGCCGCGCAGGACATCTGCCGGTCCGAGATCCCCGCCCTGCAGCCCGTCAGCGAGCAGGACGGCAGCGAGCTGGCCGGCCGTCACAGCGCCTGCCACTTCTGGAAGGAGCAGCTCCATGGCTGAGCTCACCAACGCCCCCGCACGGGAGCCGATCCTCCAGGTCCGCAACCTGGTCAAGCACTTCCCGCTGACCCAGGGAATCCTGTTCAAGAAGCAGGTCGGCGCGGTCAAGGCGGTCGACGGGATCTCCTTCGACCTGTACCAGGGCGAGACCCTCGGCATCGTCGGCGAATCCGGCTGTGGCAAGTCCACCGTCGCCAAGCTGCTGATGAACCTGGAACGCGCCACCGCTGGCGAGGTCTTCTACAAGGGCCAGGACATCACCAAGCTGTCCGGCCGCGCCCTGAAGGCCGTCCGCCGCAACATCCAGATGGTGTTCCAGGACCCGTACACCTCGCTGAACCCGCGCATGACGGTCGGCGACATCATCGGCGAGACCTACGACATCCACCCCGAGGTGGCCCCCAAGGGCGACCGGCGCCGCAAGGTGCAGGAGCTCCTGGACGTCGTCGGTCTGAACCCGGAGTACATCAACCGGTACCCGCACCAGTTCTCCGGCGGCCAGCGCCAGCGCATCGGCATCGCCCGCGGCCTCGCGCTCAACCCGGAGATCATCATCTGCGACGAGCCGGTCTCCGCGCTCGACGTATCGGTGCAGGCCCAGGTCATCAACCTGATGGAGAAGCTGCAGGAGGAGTTCACCCTCTCCTACATCTTCATCGCGCACGACCTGTCGATCGTCCGGCACATCTCGGACCGCGTCGGTGTCATGTACCTCGGCAAGATGGCCGAGATCGGCACCGACGAGCAGATCTACGAGCACCCGACCCACCCGTACACCCAGGCGCTGCTCTCCGCGGTGCCGGTGCCGGACCCGGCCGCCCGCGAGGGCCGCGAGCGGATCATCCTCACCGGTGACGTCCCCTCGCCGGCCAACCCGCCGTCGGGCTGCCGCTTCCGCACCCGCTGCTGGAAGGCCGAGGAGAAGTGCTCCGTGGAGGAGCCGCTGCTCGCCATCCCGGAGCGCTTCAAGGGCTCCAAGTCGCTGGCCGCGCACGAGTCGGCCTGCCACTTCGCGGAGGAGAAGGCCGTCCTGGCCGTCTGACCTCCCGCAGCGACAGCACAGGGCGCCCGTCACCGGAACTCTCCGGCGGCGGGCGCTCCGTCGTTCCGCGACCCGGCCGGTCGGCTGCCCGCCGGTCCGGCCGTCCGGACCGCCCGCCGGCTGACGCCGCCCCGACCGGCGCCGTGGTCTGATGGCACGCATGCTCACCGTACGGCCCGCCGGGCCCTCCGACGCCGAGGACATCTGCGGGCTCCTCAACACCATCGACCGGATCGAGATCGGCCGCCCGGAAACCGACCTCGCCGCCGTCGAGGCCGATCTGCACCACCCCGACGTCGACCTGGTGGCGGACTCCTTCCTCGCCTTCGAGAGCGGCCGGCTCCTCGGCTACGCCCTGGTGTGGGCCGACTCCGGCCCCGGCCGCGTCGACTGCCACTTCCGCGTCCTGCCGGGGCGCCGCGCGGCCGCCGCCCGGCTGCTGGACCTGGTGGAGGCCAGGGCCCGCGAGCTGGCCGCCGGAGCCCCGCACGCCTACCTGTGGCTCGCGCCGAGCGGCGGGCGCACCCTCGACCCCGGACTGCTGCCCGGCCGCGGCTACCGCACGGTGCGCCGCTACCGCGTGCTGACCCGCGCCGTGGGCCCCGCCGACCTGCCCCCGGCGGCGCCCGCCGGGCTGACCCTTCGCCCCTGCGACGGCGGCGAGAGCGAGCGCCGACGCGTCCACGCCCTGATCGAGGAGACCTTCGCGGACCACTTCGGGCACGTGGAGCGCCCGTACGAGCCCTGGCTCGACCACATCGACGGCCGCGGCCTGGACTGGTCGCTGGTGTGGATCGCCGGCCTGCCCGCGCTGGGCGACGTAGGGGTCCTGCTCACCCGGGACGACCGCACCAGCATGGGCTGGCTCAGCCACCTGGGCGTCCGCGCGGAAGCCCGCGGCCGGGGCGTCGGCGCCTTCCTGCTGCGCCACGCCTTCGCCGCCTACGCCGCCCGCGGCCGCGCCACCGTCGGCCTCGGCGTGGACACGGGCAACACCACCGGAGCGCTCGCGCTGTACGAGGCGCACGGCATGACCACGCACCACGCGGTGGACACCTGGGAGCTGACGCTGCGACGGTCCGCTGTGCACTCGCAGGGGTGACAGGCGGGCGACGCGGGGGTGCAATCGGTCCAACGGGGAGTGTTCGGGACCCCACATAGGGTGACATTGGGCCCTAAGTGAGTCTTGGGATCCAGTAGGAGGCACTCCATGCGCGGAGCCACCCACGCCAAGTGGGCCGCATGTGCGGCGGCCGTCGCCCTCGCGGCGACCGCCTGCGGCGGCGGAAGCGACAGCGGCGGAGGCGGCGCGGACGGCATCGTCAGCTCCTCGTGGGGCGACCCGCAGAACCCGCTGGAGCCCGCCAACACCAACGAGGTCCAGGGCGGCAAGGTCCTCGACATGATCTTCCGGGGGCTCAAGCGGTACGACCCCGAGACCGGTGAGGCGAAGAACTTTCTCGCCGAGAAGATCGAGACCACCGACAGCCAGAACTTCACGATCACGCTGAAGGACGGCTGGAAGTTCAGCAACGACGAGCCGGTCACCGCGCAGTCCTTCGTGGACGCCTGGAACTACGGCGCGGACGTCACCAAGAAGCAGAACAACTCACCCTTCTTCTCCGACATCGTCGGTTACGCGGACGTCCACCCCGAGAAGGGCGACCCCAAGACCAAGACCATGTCCGGCCTGGTCGTCAAGGACCCCAAGACCTTCACGGTCGCCCTCAAGGAGAAGTTCTCCACCTGGCCCGAGACCCTCGGCTACCAGGCGTTCTCCCCCCTGCCCAAGGCCTTCTTCACCGACCACGATGCCTGGCTGAAGAAGCCCGTCGGCAACGGCCCGTACACGGTGGACTCGTACACCAAGGGCACCGGCATGAAGCTGCGCAAGTGGGACGCCTACACGGGCGAGGACAAGGCGGTCAACGGCGGAGTGGACCTGAAGGTCTACACCGACAACAACACCGCCTACACCGACCTGATCTCCGGCAACCTCGACCTGGTCGACGACGTGCCCGCGCAGCAGCTCAAGAACGTCGCGAACGACCTCGGCGACCGCTACATCAACCAGCCGGCCCTCATCATCCAGACCCTCACCTTCCCGCTGTACGACCCGCAGTGGAGCAAGGAGGGCATGGACAAGGTCCGCCGCGGCATCTCCATGGCGATCAACCGCGACGAGATCACCAAGCAGATCTTCCACGAGACCCGCACCCCGGCCAAGGACTGGACCTCACCGGCCCTCGGCGACAAGGGCGGCTTCTCCGCCACCGCCTGCGGCGAGGCCTGCTCCTTCAACCCCACCGAGGCCAAGAAGCTCATCCAGGAGGCCGGCGGCCTGCCCGGCGGCAAGGTCTCGCTGACCTCCAACGTGGACACCGGCTCGCACCGCGAGTGGATGGACGCCGTCTGCAACAGCATCAACAACACACTGGGCGAGGGCCCGGTCTGCACCGTCAACCCCATCGGCACCTTCGCCGACTTCCGGAACCAGCAGAGCAGCTTCAAGCTGACCGGCCCGTTCCGCTCCGGCTGGCAGGCCGACTACCCGCTGATCCAGAACTTCCTGGAGCCGCTCTACTACACCGGCGCCTCCTCGAACTACGGCAAGTTCAGCAACCCGGAGTTCGACAAGCTCATCGACGAGGCCAACCGCGAGAGCGACGCCGCCAAGGCGACGGCCAAGTTCCAGGAGTCGGAGAAGATCCTCGCCGAGCAGATGCCGTCGATCCCGCTCTGGTACCAGAACGGCAGCGCGGGCTACGGGGAGCGCGTCACGGACGTGAAGCTCAACCAGTTCAGCGTCCCGGTGTACGACCAGATCAAGGTCAGCTGACCCGCCTTCGGATCGAACCTGGAGCAGTCCATGGGACGTTATGTGATCCGGCGGCTGCTCCAGATGATCCCCGTGTTCATCGGCAGCACGTTCCTGATCTTCTTCATGGTGTACGCGCTCGGTGACCCGGTCGCCGCCCTCTTCGGCGACAAGGCCCCCGACCCCGCCACCGCCGCACGCATCCGCAAGGACCTCTACCTCGACCAGCCCCTGTGGAAGCAGTACCTGCACTACATGGGCCAGATCTTCCAGGGCGACTTCGGCACCGCCTTCAACGGCCAGAAGGTCACCGAACTCATGGCCTCGGCCTTCCCGGTGACCCTGCGCCTGACCATCGTCGCGATCGCCATCGAGATCGTCGTCGGCATCACCCTCGGCGTGATCAGCGGACTGAAGCGCGGCAGGTCCATCGACAGCGGCGTGCTGGTGCTCACCCTGGTCGTCATCTCCGTGCCCACCTTCGTGACGGGCTACCTGCTCCAGTACCTCTTCGGCGTCAAATGGGGCTGGGTCAGGCCCACCGTCTCCCCGGACGCCCCCTTCAGCGAGCTGATCCTGCCCGGCATCGTGCTCGCGCTGGTCTCCCTCGCCTACGTCACCCGGCTCACCCGGACCTCCATCGCCGAGAACGTCAAGGCCGACTACGTCCGCACCGCCGTGGCCAAGGGCCTGCCCCGGCGCCGGGTCATCAGCCGCCACCTGCTGCGCAACTCGCTGATCCCCGTGGTCACCTTCATCGGCACCGACATCGGCGCCCTGATGGGCGGCGCCATCGTCACCGAGCGGATCTTCAACATCCACGGCGTCGGCTACCAGCTCTACCAGGGCATCCTGCGCAACAACTCCCCGACGGTGGTCGGCTTCGTGACCATCCTCGTGATCGTCTTCCTGCTGGCGAACCTGCTCGTCGACCTGCTCTACGCGGTCCTGGACCCGAGGATCCGTTATGCCTGAGCCCGATCCCGAGCGCGCCGTCTACGATCCGCTGGGACCCGGCCCGTACGAGTCCATCGCCCCCACCGGCCAGGGAGGCGCCATGGATCTCGCCCTGGAGGAGGGGGAGTCCCTGGAGAAGGAGCTCGGGGGAGGCCCGGCAGGCCCCGCGGGCCCGCAGGAGAAGGCCCGCTCCCTGTGGTCCGACGCCTGGCACCAACTGCGCCGCAACCCCGTCTTCATCGTCTCCACCCTGCTGATCCTCTTCCTCGTGGTCATCTCCATCTGGCCCCAGCTCATCGCGAGCGGCGACCCGCTCCAGTGCGACCTGTCCAAATCGCAGCAGGGCTCCTCCCCGGGCCACCCCTTCGGCTACGACACCCAGGGCTGCGACGTGTACACCCGTACCGTCTACGGGGCCCGCGCCTCCATCACCGTGGGCATCTGCGCCACCCTCGGCGCGGCCCTCCTCGGCTCCGCGCTCGGCGGGCTCGCCGGGTTCTTCGGCGGCTGGGGCGACGCGCTGCTCTCCCGGGTCGCCGACATCTTCTTCGGCATCCCCGTGGTCCTCGGCGGCCTGGTCTTCCTGTCCGTGGTCACCAGCACCACCGTCTGGCCCGTCGTCGGCTTCATCGTGCTGCTCGGCTGGCCCCAGCTGGCCCGCATCGCCCGCGGCTCGGTCATCACCGCCAAACAGAACGACTACGTCCAGGCCGCGCGGGCGCTCGGCGCCGGCAACGGCCGGATGCTGCTGCGGCACGTGGCGCCCAACGCCATCGCGCCCGTCATCGTCGTCGCCACCATCGCGCTCGGCACCTACATCGCGCTGGAAGCCACCCTGTCCTTCCTCGGCGTGGGCCTGCGCCCGCCCACCGTCTCCTGGGGCATCGACATCTCCAACGCCGCCTCCCAGATCCGCAACGCCCCGCACATGCTGCTCTACCCGGCGGGCGCGCTCAGCATCACCGTGCTCGCCTTCATCATGCTCGGCGACGCGGTGCGCGACGCCCTCGACCCCAAGCTGCGCTGAGGAGCCCCGCACATGCTGCTCGAAGTGCGCGATCTGCACGTGGAATTCAAGACGCGGGACGGAGTCGCCAAGGCCGTCAACGGGGTCAACTACTCCGTGGCCGAGGGCGAGACCCTCGCCGTGCTCGGCGAGTCCGGATCCGGCAAGTCGGTCACCGCCCAGGCCGTCATGGGCATCCTCGACGTGCCGCCGGGCCGCATCGCGGGCGGCGAGATCCTCTTCAAGGGCACAGACCTGCTGAAGATGAAGGAGGAGGAGCGCAGGAAGATCCGCGGCGCCGAGATGGCCATGATCTTCCAGGACGCCCTGTCCTCACTCAACCCGGTCCTGAGCGTCGGCGCGCAGCTCGGCGAGATGTACGAGGTCCACCGCGGGATGTCCCGCAAGGACGCCCGGAACAAGGCCGTCGAGCTGATGGACCGGGTGAAGATCCCGGCGGCGCGGGAGCGGGTGGGGGACTACCCGCACCAGTTCTCCGGCGGCATGCGCCAGCGCATCATGATCGCCATGGCGATGGCCCTGGAACCCTCGCTCATCATCGCGGACGAGCCGACCACGGCCCTGGACGTCACCGTCCAGGCCCAGGTCATGGACCTGCTCGCGGAGCTCCAGCGCGAGCTCAACATGGGCCTGATCCTGATCACCCACGACCTCGGCGTGGTCGCCGACGTCGCCGACAAGATCGCCGTCATGTACGCCGGCCGGATCGTCGAGGCGGCCCCCGTCCACGAGATCTACAAGAACCCCGCCCACCCGTACACCCGCGGCCTGCTGGACTCCATCCCGCGCCTGGACCAGAAGGGCCAGGAGCTGTACGCCATCAAGGGCCTGCCGCCCAACCTGCTCGCCATCCCGCCCGGCTGCGCCTTCAACCCGCGCTGCCCGATGGCCCAGGCCGTCTGCCGCACCGACGTACCCCCGCTGGCCGAGGTCGGACCGGACCGCGCCAGCGCGTGCTTCTTCTGGAAGGAGTGCCTCGGTGGCTGAGTCCATCCTCGTGGTGGAGGACCTGGTCAAGCACTACCCGCTGACCCAGGGCATCCTCTTCAAGAAGCACGTCGGCGCCGTCAAGGCCGTCGACGGGGTCTCCTTCGACCTGCGGGCCGGCGAAACCCTCGGCATCGTCGGGGAGTCCGGCTGCGGCAAGTCCACCGTCGCCAAGATGCTGGTCAACCTGGAACGCCCGACGGCGGGCTCGATCACGTACAAGGGCGAGGACCTCGCCAAGCTCTCCGCCAAGGGCCTCAAGGCCGCGCGCCGCAACATCCAGATGGTCTTCCAGGACCCGTACACCTCGCTGAACCCGCGCATGACGGTCGGCGACATCATCGGCGAGCCCTACGAGATCCACCCCGAGGTCGCGCCCAAGGGCGACCGCCGCCGCAAGGTCCAGGAGCTCCTGGACGTGGTCGGCCTGAACCCCGAGTACATCAACCGGTACCCGCACCAGTTCTCCGGCGGCCAGCGCCAGCGCATCGGCATCGCCCGCGGCCTCGCCCTCAAGCCCGAGATCATCGTCGCCGACGAGCCGGTCTCCGCCCTCGACGTCTCCGTCCAGGCCCAGGTGGTCAACCTCCTGGAGCGCCTCCAGGACGAGTTCAACCTCTCCTACGTGTTCATCGCGCACGACCTCTCGATCGTCCGGCACATCTCCGACCGGGTCGGCGTCATGTACCTGGGCCGGATCGTCGAGATCGGCACCGACACCCAGATCTACGACCACCCCACCCACCCCTACACCCAGGCGCTGCTCTCCGCCGTCCCGGTCCCCGACCCGACGGCCCGCGCGGGCCGCGACCGGATCATCCTCTCCGGCGACGTCCCCTCCCCGGCCAACCCGCCCTCGGGCTGCCGCTTCCGCACCCGCTGCTGGAAGGCCGAGGAGCGCTGCGCGTCGGAGGTCCCGCTCCTGGAGATCCCGGCCTTCCTCCCGGGCGGCCCGACGGCCCACCCCTCGGCCTGTCATTTCGCATCCGAGCGGGCCGCCCTTCCGCCGGGACCGCAGCCGGGATCCCAGTCGGGATCCCAGTCGGGACCGTCGACCAAGGAGTGAGCTCCGGGCCCCCGGTACCGCTCATTTCTCGCCACAGCTGTGAACGGCACCCGGTTTCGCCGCAACTCGGTTAACACGCAGGCAACTTGACCGTTTCTGTCCCGAGATCTGGGCCGGGCAGCCTGGATCCGTGCGGCCGTGCGGGTGCCGACAGCCGGCCGGGGAGGCGTACAGCTTCCCCGGCCGGCACTCCTGTGACCCCGGACGTGCGCGGCGTGCGCCCCTCGTGCTGCCGGAATCGATCGATGAGGTGGTACGGATAGTTATGATCCGTAGCGCACGGTGGGTATGACTCTGCCGAGCACCGAGTTGCGAGTACGCGAACCCGATGTCCGCTCGACGTGGAGGTGAAACAGCCGTGGCACTATCGATCTCGGCCGTGGTGCTGCTGGCAGTCGTCGTCTTCCTGCTGGTCCGCCGTTCGGGCCTGAAGGCGGGTCACGCAGTGGTCTGTGTACTGCTCGGCTTCTATCTGGCGAGCTCGACCGTGGCTCCGACGCTCTCCCAGCTGACCTCCAACGTGGCGAGCATGATCAGCGGCCTCAAGTTCTAGCGGAGTTCCGGTTCCGGGGGCGGGGCCGCCGTTTCTCGTAGGGTGACCCCCATGAACGGTCTTCCCGCCCGTCGGCTCCTGCTCGTGCACGCGCACCCGGACGACGAGTCGATCAACAACGGCGTCACCATGGCCAAGTACGCGGCCGAGGGCGTCCATGTCGCATTGGTGACCTGCACGCTCGGCGAGGAGGGTGAGGTCATCCCGCCCGGGCTCGCCCACCTGACGGCCGACCGCGACGACACCCTCGGCGCCCACCGCGTCGGCGAGCTCGCCGAGGCCATGCGCGAACTGGGCGTGTCCGACCACCGCTTCCTCGGCGGCCCCGGCCGCTTCCGCGACTCCGGAATGATGGGCGCCGAACAGAACCACCGGCCCGGCGCCTTCTGGTCCGCCGACGTGGACGAGGCCGCGGGGTACCTCGTAGAGGTGATCCGCGAACTGCGCCCCCAGGTCCTCGTCACCTACGACCCCAACGGCGGCTACGGCCACCCCGACCACATCCAGGCCCACCGCGTCGCCACCCGCGCCGCCGAACTGGCCGCGGAGCCCACGTACCGCCGTGACCTCGGCGCACCGCACACCATCGAGAAGTTCTACTGGAACCGCGTCCCGCGCACGGTCGTCGAGGAGGGCTTCGCCCGGCTGCGCGAGGCCGGGAGCGAGGTGCCCTTCCCGGCGCCCGCCGCACCGGACGACGTGCCGGGCGTGGTGGCCGACGAGCGGATCACCGCCGAGATCGGCGGGGACGAGGCCGCGGAGCAGGCGTTCGTGGCCGCCAAGACCGCCGCGATGCGCGCCCACGCCACCCAGATCGCGGTGGACGGGCCCTTCTTCGCGCTCTCCAACGACCTGGCGCAGCCGCTGTTCACCCACGAGTACTACGAATTGGTCGCCGGCCGCCCCGGCGTCCCCGCGGGCGAGCGCGAGCGCGACCTCTTCGCGGGGGTGCGGGCATGACCGGGCCGCCGTGGACCATGGGGAACGGCGGGCGGATCGCAGCCCTGCTGGGCCTGTTGGCGGCGGGGGTGCTGACCGGCGTGGCCGGCTGGCTCGTCGTCGACCTGTGGTTCCCGGGCGGACTGCTCCTCGCGCTCCTCGCGCTCTTCGGCCTGTTCCTCGGCGCCCGCATCGCGCTGGGCACCGGCATCGGAGTCGGGGCGGCCACCGCGGGCTGGTTCCTCGCCTACGTGATCCTCGGTGTGCCGCGGCCGGAGGGGGACTTCCTGCTCGGTTCGTCCGGAATCAGCATGTACGCCTACCTTTTGGGCGGAGTCGTACTCGCTGTGATGTGCGCCACGATGAGCTTCCCGGAGAACCGGCCGGTTTCGGCCGCCGGGAAGGCGAAGTGACGCGGCGTCGGCCGCGCGCGACGCCTTGACGAGCGGCTCGGGCGGTGCTTCCCCCAGCCCCCGGCAGCGGGGCGACAGCTGCTCAGGGGGTGTGCGCCAGGGGCGCGCGGAAGATCAAGGGGAACCCTTCGTTCCCGGCGGTCGGGTGCGCGCGGGCGGCGGCCAGTATGGTGGACCGGCCGCCGAGCTGCCCGCGCACGCTATGACGGGCGGCGGAGCCGATCGGGAGAACCTGCCTTGAGCCGTGAAACTGACAGTCCGTCCTCCGGGCC
Organism: Streptomyces tatrensis; assembly: GCF_049310065.1. Classification (NCBI taxonomy): domain Bacteria; kingdom Bacillati; phylum Actinomycetota; class Actinomycetes; order Kitasatosporales; family Streptomycetaceae; genus Streptomyces; species Streptomyces tatrensis. The sequence goes on from NZ_JBMDLB010000011.1 coordinate 6,187,171, forward strand.
CAACGGGCGCGGCGGAGCCGCCTACCCCTCGGGTACGCCGCCGTATGGATCAGGCCAGTATCCGTCCACGACAGTGCCCCCCGGTCCGGGCGCGGCGACCACCCCGGAGGAGAGTTCAGTGACCGCACCGCCCGCGAAGCCGTCCACACCCGATTCCGACGGGCCGAAGACGGAGACCCAGCTGACGACCCGGATCCGGATCAACATCCCGGGTTCGCGGCCGATTCCGCCCGTGGTCGTACGCCAGACCATGCCCGAAACCGAGCCCGAGCCCGAGCCCGCCGCGGCCCCGCAGGCCGCGCCCGAGCCGGGTCCCGGCGAGGAGACCGGCAGCAACTGGTTCGCACCGCGCAAGACGGGCAGCGCACCTGCCCCGACGCCCGCTCCCGCCCCGGCGCCTGCTCCCGCTCCGGCTCCGGGCCCCGCCCAGGGCGGCGGCCCGCGCTTCGACGGGCCCGCGCAGCAGGGCTTCGCCCCGGGCCCGGCCGGGCCGCGCCCCGGCGCACCGATGGGCCCCGGCCCCGGTGCGCCGATGGGCTCCCGCCCCGGCGGTCCGGGCCCCGCCCCGGCTCAGGGCGGCGGCCCGCGCTTCGACGGGCCCGCGCAGCAGGGCTTCGCCCCGGGCCCGGCCGGGCCGCACCCCGGTGCGCCGATGGGCCCCGGCCCCGGCGGCCCCGGCGTCGGCTCCGGGCAGGGCGCCGGCTACCCCGCGCCCCCCGCCGGACCCGGCGGTCCCCGTCCGGGCGCCCCCACGGGCCCCGCGCAGGGCCCCGGTCCCGCCGGGCGCCCCATGCCGCAGCCCGGCCCCGGAGCCGCCTACGGCCCCGGCTCCGGCCCCGTCACCCAGGCCATGGGAGCCCCCGCCCCGGCCGCCCCGGCCTGGCCCGGCCCCGGACCCGGCGCCGGCCGCGGCCCGGACGGGCCGACCGGCGGGCCCGCGCTGGGCTCCGTACCGGAGCCGAGCTGGCCCGGACCCGAGCTGGACCCGGCCCGGCACCCGCAGCCCGTGCCCGCCCCGGCGCCCGCGAACAAGGCCAAGGCCCCCGCGCCGGCCCCGGCACCGGCGAGGCCCGCCAAGAAGGGCCGCAACAAGCTGGTCCTGCTCGGCGGGGCCCTCTTCGCGCTGTTCGGCGTGGCCTACGGAGCCGGTCTGCTCCTCAACCACTCCGACGTGCCCAAGGGCACCACGGTCATGGGCACCGACATCAGCGGCAGCCGCGACGAGGCCGTCGCCAAGCTCCAGAGGTCCTTCGGCAACCGCGCCACCACCCCGCTCAGGTTCACCATCGGCGGCAAGCCGGCCGAGCTGAAGCCGGAGAAGGCCGGCCTGAGCCTGGACAGCCAGACCACCGTCCGCAACGCGGCGGGCAGCGACTACAACCCCGTCACGGTCATCGGCTCCCTGTTCGGCAGCGAGCGCAAGGCCGAGGCCGTCCTGCCCACCGACGAGGAGAAGCTGCGGGTCGCCCTCCAGGAGCTCGCCGGCACCGCCGGCTCCGTCACCGAGGGCACCATCACCTTCGACACCGGCAAGGCCGTCGCCGTCCCCGGCAAGCCCGGTTCCACGCTCGATGTGGACGCCGCCGTCGGCATGGTCACCAAGGCCTTCCACGACATGGTCGACACCGGCAAGGCCACCCCGGTCGACCTCCCGGTCGCCACCAAGGACCCGGTCGTCGACCAGGCCGAACTGGACCGGGCGATGAAGGAGTTCGCCCAGCCCGCGATGTCGGCGCCGGTCCTCGTCAAGGCGGGCGGCAAGTCCATCCCCCTCGGCGCCAAGTCCCTGCCGAAGATCCTGAGCATGCAGGCCGTGGACGGCCACCTCGTCGAGAAGTACGACCTGGAAGCCCTCAAGACGGCCTACGGGAACACCTTCGACGGAGTCCTCATCATGCGCGGCACCGGCGAGAAGACCGCCGTCACCCCGCAGGACGTCGCCGGAGTCCTCGGCAAGGCCCTGCGCGGCAAGACCACCGCCGAGCGCACCGCAGTCATCGCCACCAACCCGAGCTGACCACACACACCGGAGCCCCTCCCCGAACACGGGGAGGGGCTCCGGGTGTATTCAGCCGTCCGGCGTTTGAGGACCGGGGTCTGGGGCGGAGCCCCAGGACGGGTCCGGGCAGCGCCCGGGGAACGGTGGAAGGGCGGGTAGGGGACATTGCCCCGCGCAGCGGCAAGGGCCCACGCGGACTCCGCCCCGCGCAGCGGCAAGCCGTCAGACGGGCCACGGGCTAATTCAGCAGGGCCCGAGCCGCCATCGCCTCGGCACGAATCCGCACCGCCGACGGCGGATCGATCACGTCCACAACCACCGCGTAGGCCTCCATCTCCGCCGCCCCCACCACGAACTCCCCCCGCTCCACCAGCAGCTTCGCCCGCTCGTACCGCAACGCCGCAGGATGCGAGGGCAGCAGCAGCGCCAGATCCAGCGCCCACAGCGCCACCCCCGAGTGCTCGGGCCGCGACGAGGCCCACGCCCGGATGTTGTTCAGGATCCGCAGCACGATGTCCATGGTCCGCGCCGCGGTCCGCGGCCCCGCCGCCAGCTCCGCCGGACCCGCGCCGAGCGAGGCGCCCCCCGCGAAGGGGTCGACGACCACACCCTCCTCCGGATCCCCGAAGCCCACGACGAAGTGCCCCGGCAGGGCCAGTCCGTACACCGGGGCCCCGGCCCGCCGGGCCACCTCCAGCCAGACCACGGACAGCAGGATCGGCAGCCCCCGGCGCCGCCGCAGCACCTCGTGCAGGAGCGAGGACGAGAGCCGGTCGTAGTCGGCCGGGGTGCCGTGGAAGCCCATCCGGCCGCCCAGCAGTTCGGACACCGCGGACGCCCACGCGCGAGCGCCCCGCAGCCCGTACGGCAGCATCCCCGCCAGCCGGTCCAGCTCGATCTGCGCCCAGTCCATGGCCCGTTCGTCGAGCTCCGGGTCCCCCTCCGCGGCCAGCAGCAGGCACAGTACGGCCAGGTCGGGCCGCTCCGCCCGCGCCTCGGCGGCGAACCGCTCCCGCCAGAGCGAGGTCACGCCGCCGCCCGGCGGTAGTGGTGGTAGGAGTGGTGCGTCCCGAAGCCCATTCCCTCGTACAGCGCCCGCGCCCCGGTGTTGTCGGCCTCCACCTGGAGCCAGGCCGCCGAGGCGCCCTCCTCCAGCGCCCGCCGCGCCAGCGCCGCCATCACGGCCGAGGCGAGGCCGCGGCGCCGGTGCTCCGGGTCGACCTCGACGGCCGCGAACCCGGCCCACCGGCCGTCCACCACGAGCCGCCCGATGGCCCGGCCGGGCAGCGCCGCGAACCACACCGAGGGTCCTGCCGTCAGCACCCGGCGGGCCGTTTCGGGGTCCTTCACCCGCCCGTAGCGGGAGAGCCACTCCTCGTCCGGAGCACGGGTCAGCCGTACGCCCGCGACCACGGACTCGTCCAGGTCCAGGTCCCCGACCGCAGCCAGAGCGCCGACCCGGACCTCCGCCGACACCTCGCGGACCCAGCCCCGGTCCTCCAGCTCCGCGCAGAGCAGCTCCTGCGTGCCCGCGGCCCCCGTGGCGGTCTGGACGTAGGCCGGAAGGTCCCGCCGCGCGTACCAGGAGGTCACTCGCGCGAGTGCATCGTCCAGCGGCGTCCCGGGATCGCCGAGCGGCAGCACGGAGTTGGCGCGGCGGGTGAATCCGCCGGCCGCGCGCAGCGTCCACCCGCCCAGCGGCTCGTTCTCCAGCGGCACCCAGGCCCGTGCGCAGACCCCCGCGAGCTCCTCGAAGGAGGCCGCGGGCCCCCTGCGCCGGGCCGGCGCGGCCGGTACGACCTTGCCCGCCACCAGCGAGGATTCCGCGATGCGGACGGACTCGCCGGTCTTTCGTGTGATCGTCACCACACCCGAATCCCAGGATGTGAGAACCCCTACGGTGTCCGTGAGACAGGGGGCTCCGGTCGAGCCGTGCTCCACCCGTCGCACAGAGACACGTTTACCCACGTCAGCGGGTGTAATCCGGATCTCCAGCCGTCCACCGGCAGTGATTTCCACAGCTCTGTCCGCCCCTCCTGTTCGGATCGTGCCCGGGAACGGAGATACTAGAGGTGGGCATCGACGACGCCGCGCTCCCGCGCGATATGGAAAGCCCTTATGAGGAGGAACGAGAGCGTGACCTACGTCATCGCGGAGCCTTGTGTCGACGTCAAGGACAAGGCATGCATCGAAGAGTGCCCCGTCGACTGCATCTACGAGGGCCAGCGGTCCTTGTACATCCACCCGGACGAGTGCGTCGACTGTGGTGCGTGTGAGCCGGTCTGCCCGGTCGAGGCCATCTTCTACGAGGACGACACTCCGGAGGAGTGGAAGGACTACTACAAGGCGAACGTCGAGTTCTTCGACGAGCTCGGTTCGCCCGGTGGTGCTTCCAAGCTCGGTCTGATCGAGCGCGACCACCCCTTCGTCGCAGCGCTGCCCGCCGGCATCAACGGCGAGCACTGACCTTTCAGGCAGACGCGCCCCTCGGTCCCGTACGGCCTTCCCGCCGCACGGGACCGACGTGTTTTCCGACCCGCGCACACCAGCACTCAGAGAGAGCAGAGACCACCGTGGCCGCAGTATCCGACCGTCTTCCCGCCTTCCCCTGGGACAAGCTGGAGCCGTACAAGGCCACGGCGGCGGCCCACCCGGACGGCATCGTCGACCTCTCCGTCGGCACCCCCGTCGACCCGGTGCCCGAGCTGATCCAGCGCGCCCTGATCGAGGCCGCGGACTCCCCGGGCTACCCCACGGTGTGGGGCACCCCCGCCCTGCGCGACGCGATCACCGGCTGGGTGCGCGGCCGCCTCGGCGCGAGCGCCGCCGGACACCGCAACGTCCTGCCGGTCGTCGGCTCCAAGGAACTGGTGGCCTGGCTGCCGACCCAGCTGGGCCTCGGCGCCGGGGACCAGGTGGCCTACCCCCGCCTCGCCTACCCGACGTACGAGGTCGGCGCGCGGCTGTGCGGCGCCGAGCCGGTGGTCTACGACGACCCCACCACGGACCTCGACCCGGCCCGCGTGAAGCTGCTGTGGCTCAACTCCCCGTCCAACCCCACCGGCAAGGTCCTCCCCGGGGAGGAGCTCGCACGGATCGTGGCCTGGGCGCGCGAACACGGGATCCTGATCTTCAGCGACGAGTGCTACCTCGAACTGGGCTGGGAGGCCGAGCCCGTCTCCGTCCTGCACGACGAGGTCTGCGGGGGCTCGTACGAGGGCATCGTCGCCGTCCACTCGCTGTCCAAGCGGTCCAACCTGGCCGGCTACCGGGCGGCCTTCATCGCCGGTGACGCCGAAGTCCTCGGCGAGCTGCTCCAGATCCGCAAGCACGGCGGCATGATGACCCCGGCCCCCGTGCAGGCGGCCACGGTCGCGGCCCTGGGCGACGACGCACACGTCGAGGAGCAGCGGGTGCGCTACGCGGCCCGTCGCGAGACGCTGCGCACGGCCCTGGAGGCGCACGGCTTCCGCGTGGAGCACAGCGAGGCCAGCCTGTACCTGTGGGTGACCCGGGACGAGCCCTGCTGGGACACGGTGGCCCACCTGGCCGAGCTCGGCATCCTGGTCGCGCCCGGCGACTTCTACGGCGAGGCGGGCGCGCACTTCGTCCGCGTGGCCTTCACGGCCACGGACGAGCGTGTCGGGGCGGCGGCCAAGCGGCTGGCGCCGTAGCCGGAGCCGTAGCTGGAGCCGTCTGCGGCTCCGCCCGCGCCGATGGACGCGGGGACAGCCCGAGGGGCCCGGGAGTTCGTGCTCCCGGGCCCCTCGGCGTTCATGGCGGTGGCTGCTAGCCGAGGCCGGGCAGCCCGCCCGGGAGACCGCCGGGCAGTCCGCCCGGCAGGCCGCCGCCCGGAAGCCCGCCGCCGGCGAGCGGCAGCCCGGCCAGCAGGCTGCCCGCGGCGCCGGTCACCTCGTCGGCGGGCGCGGGCGCCGGCAGGGTGGAGGCGTCCGCGACGTCGGTGGCGGTGTCGCCCGCGGCGGAGACCGTCGCGTCCGGCGCGGTGAGCGCGCCCAGCTGCGGCACGGACTCCAGGCCCGCGGCGCTGGCCGCGCCGGCCGCACCGACCACGGGCGCTGCCCCGGCTGCCAGGAGCAGCGCGGCACGGGCGATCCGACGGGTCAGGGGGAGGGACATGTTGCTCCTAAGCGGTAGCGGCTGAGTACGCCGTGACAACCGCTCGGAGGGGGGCGCGAGTTGCGGAGCCGGTGGGTAAAGGATCAGTAACGGATCGTTTAATCGGCTTCCTGGCCGACCGCCCGGAACGTGCGCCGACCTGCGGTTGTACGCCCGCCGGGAGCCCCGTGTCCGCCGTACGGGTCACCCCCGTACGAGGGACGGGTCGTACGCCCGTCCAGCGGGAACTCAGCCGTGCAGGAAGATCCGTACCTGGCCCGGAGCCGCGGCGCCGGCGTCCCCGGCACCGTTCCCGGCGCCCGCCGCGCCCCGCTCCCGCCACCGGTCGCCGTCCTTGCCCGCGACCCAGGACTTGCCGCCGTAGGAGACCCGGGTGATCCCCAGCTCGCGGGAGCCGGCCACCGCCCACTGCGCGAGCACCTGGCCGGTCCGCGCCGCCCGATCGCCACCGCCGGGCTTCGCCACCAGGGTCACCTCGGTCTCGGCGGCCGCCCCGGCGCTCGCCCCGGACGCGGGATCGCCCGCAGCCGCGGGCACCGTGTAGAGGGGGTTCTTGCCGAGCAGCCGGGTCAGCTCCGCCCGGACCTTCGCCGGATCGCCCGACCGGGCGGGCGCGGGCCCGGTACAGATCAGGTGACCGCCGCCCGTGAAGGCCGCGGTCAGCACGGTGGCGTCCGGCTCGTGCTTCGCGTAGGCCTGCGGGAAACCGCTCAGCTGCACCTTCTGCGCCGCCACCGTCAGCGGGAGCCGCGAGTACCCCTTGATCTCGGCCAGCCGGTCGTAGAAGATCCCGGCCGAGTACACGGGGTCCATGATCTGGTCCGGCGTGCCCCAGCCCTGCGAGGGCCGCTGCTGGAACAGGCCCAGCGAATCGCGGTCGCCGTGGTCGAGGTTGCGCAGGGCCGACTCCTGCATGGCGGTCGCCAGCGCGATGGTCACGGCCCGGTCGGGCATCCCCTTGGAGACCCCGACCGCGGCTATCGCCGCCGCGTTCGCCGCCTGGTCGGGGGACATCTCGTCGAACTGGCCGGATCCCGTCGGGCCGCTCTTCCCGTCGGCCGAGGCCGTGCAGTAGGGCACACCGGCGTTGTCGTTCGACTCGCGCTGCACGACGAAGTACCCGGCGACCGCGACCAGCACCAGGAAGCCCGCGGCCCATCGGAGCGGGCGTCGTCGGCGGCGAGGGCGGGAGTGATCGGTCTGCGGCACGCCGCCCACCGTACTTGAGCCATATGACGCGTCCATCGGCCGGACGGACAAGGCTTCGCCGCAGCCCGGGGGGTTAGGGTCAGCTCCATGTCCGAATCCGAGCTGGACCTCACCCTGGACGCCGCCGAGCTGACCGCCCGGCTCGTCGACATTCCGTCCGTGAGCGGCGACGAGAAGGTACTCGCCGACCTCGTGGAACACGCCCTGCGCGGCCTGCCGCACCTGACCGTGGACCGCTTCGGAAACAACGTGGTGGCGCGCACGGACCTGGGCCGCGCCGAACGCGTCGTACTCGCCGGGCACCTCGACACCGTGCCGATCGCCGACAACGTGCCCTCCCGCCTCGACGAGAACGACGTCCTGTGGGGATGCGGCACCACCGACATGAAGTCGGGCGTCGCCGTACAGCTGCGCATCGCGGCGACGGTCCCCGAACCCAACCGGGACCTCACCTTCGTCTTCTACGACCAGGAAGAGGTCGCCGCCGACCTCAACGGCCTCGGCAAGGTCGCCGAAGCCCACCCCGACTGGCTGACCGGCGACTTCGCCGTCCTCCTCGAACCCTCCAACGCCGAGGTCGAGGGCGGCTGCCAGGGCACCCTGCGCGTCCTGCTCCGCACGGCCGGCGAGCGCGCCCACTCCGCGCGCAGCTGGATGGGCTCCAACGCCATCCACGCGGCGAGCCCGATCCTGGCCAAGCTGGCGGCGTACGAGCCCCGCAAGCCCGTGATCGACGGCCTGGAGTACCACGAGGGCCTCAACGCGGTCCGCATCGAGGGCGGCGTCGCCAACAACGTCATCCCGCACGCGTGCACGGTCACGGTCAACTTCCGCTTCGCCCCCGACCGGACCACGGACGAGGCGATCGCCCACGTCCGCGAGGTCTTCGCGGACTGCGACATCGACGAGTTCGTCATCGACGACCTCTCGCCCGGCGCCCTCCCCGGCCTCTCCCACCCGGCCGCCGCGGCCTTCATGGAGGCCGTCGGAGGACACGCCATGCCGAAGTTCGGCTGGACGGACGTCTCCCGCTTCAGCGCGCTGGGCGTCCCGGCGGTCAACTATGGCCCGGGCGACGCCCTGCTGGCCCACAAGGCCGACGAGCGGGTGGAGACGAAGGCGATCCTCCACTGCGAGGAACGACTCCGCGCCTGGCTGACCTCCTGAATTCCGCTTCTCGTCACCTTTGTGCGCCTAACCTGATCCAACGATCAGCAGGAGGGAGCACATCATGGGCAACCCTGAAGGGTCCGCTCGTCGTCGGCCCGAGGAGCAGCAGCTCGGGCCGGTGCTGAGGAGGCGGGGCCAGGTGCAGGCCGGCAGTACGACGGACCAGCGGCTGCTGGATTCGGCCGGGCCCTCCGAGTGGGTGCACACCGATCCGTGGCGGGTCCTGCGCATCCAGTCGGAGTTCATCGAGGGCTTCGGCACCCTGGCGGAACTGCCGCCGGCGATCAGCGTGTTCGGCTCCGCCCGGACGCCGGCGGGTTCGCCGGAGTACGAGGCGGGCGTGCGGATCGGCGGCGCGCTCGTGGAGGCCGGGTTCGCGGTGATCACGGGCGGTGGCCCGGGCGCGATGGAGGCGGCCAACAAGGGCGCGCGGGAGGCGAACGGCCTCTCGGTCGGCCTGGGCATCGAGCTCCCCTTCGAGCAGGGGCTCAACGAGCACGTCGACCTCGGGCTGAACTTCCGCTACTTCTTCGTCCGCAAGACGATGTTCGTGAAGTACAGCCAGGGCTTCGTGGTCCTGCCGGGCGGGCTCGGCACCCTCGACGAGATGTTCGAGGCCCTGACCCTGGTCCAGACGCAGAAGATCACCCGCTTCCCGATCGTGCTGTTCGGCACGGCGTACTGGAGCGGGCTCATCGACTGGCTGAAGAACACGGTCATCGCGCAGGGCAAGGCCTCGGAGAAGGACCTCTACCTCTTCCACGTCACCGATGACGTGGACGAGGCGATCGCGCTCGTGACGAAGGAAGTCGGCAGGTAGGACCCGCCGACCGCTACGCCAGCCCCCGGCGGGCGACCGCCGGGGGTCGGTGGCCCTGGATCGAGCGGGCCATGTCGAGGAGCTCCTTCTTCACGCCGCTCTCGCGCGCGGTTCGGCGCTGGGGCGCCTTACCGGCTTCGAGCGGCTGCGCCGGCCTCCGGCCGTCGGGGTGGGGGTTCAGGCGAGTCCGCGGCGGGCGACTTCCGGGGGTCGGTGGCCCTGGATCGAGCGGGCCATGTCGAGGAGCTCCTTCTTCACGCCGCTCTCGCGCGCGGTTCGGCGCTGGGGCGCCTTACCGGCTTCGAGCGGCTGCGCCGGCCTCCGGCCGTCGGGGTGGGGGTTCAGGCGAGTCCGCGGCGGGCGACTTCCGGGGGTCGGTGGCCCTGGATCGAGCGGACCATGTCCAGGATCTGCTTGGTTTCCGCGACCTCGTGGACGCGGTAGACCTGGGCGCCCAGCCAGGCCGAGACGGCCGTTGTGGCCAGGGTGCCCAGGAGGCGTTCCTTGACCGGCTTGTCGAGGGTCTCGCCGACGAAGTCCTTGTTGGACAGGGAGACCAGGACCGGCCAGCCCGTCTCCGTCATCTCGGAGAGGCGCCGGGTGGCCTCCAGGGAGTGGCGGGTGTTCTTCCCGAAGTCGTGGCCGGGGTCGATCATGATCGACTCGCGGGGGACGCCCAGGGCCGCCGCACGCTCCGCCAGGCCGACCGTGACCCGCAGGATGTCGGCCATCACGTCCTCGTACTCGGTCCGGTGCGGCCGGGTCCGCGGCTCGGCCCCGCCCGCGTGGGTGCAGACGATGCCCGCGCCGTGGCGCGCGGCGACCTCCGCGAGCTTCGGGTCCACCCCGCCCCACGCGTCGTTGAGGAGGTCCGCCCCGGCCTCGCAGACGGCCTCGCCGACCTCGTGCCGCCAGGTGTCGACGCTGATCACCACGTCGGGGTGGCGGCGGCGGACCTCGGCGACGAAGCCCACCGTGCGCCGGGCTTCCTCCGCCGCGTCCACGTGCTCGCCGGGACCGGCCTTCACCCCGCCGATGTCGATGATCGCGGCGCCCTCGGCCACCGCCTGCTCGACCCGGTCCAGGGCCGGCTCGTCGCGGAAGGTCGCTCCCTGGTCGTAGAAGGAGTCAGGGGTCCGGTTCACGATGGCCATGATCACCGGCTCGTGGTCGTCGAACTCGCGCCTGCCCAGTCGCAGCATCCTGCTCTTTCCTCCTTCGGCGACCCTTGCGCCTCGCCAGCGACCTTAACCTGGTGGCCGGAGTCTCTCAGGGGAGTTGATCGTGTTCGCGTTCTTGCTCATCGCGCTGGTCGTGGTCGTCGCCGGGGTCACCCTTGCGGTGGCCGGCGGAGGGTCCGAGGCCGTGCTGCCGGAGGCCGAGCCCGACCGGCTGTCCGACGTCCTGCCGGAGAACCGTCCCGTCGTACGGGCGGACATCGACGAGCTGCGTCTGCCCGTGGCCCCGCGCGGCTACCGGATGGCCGAGGTGGACGACGTACTGGAGCGGCTGGCGGCGGAGCTGGCGGAGCGTGACGCGCGGATCGCCGAGCTCACCGCCGCGGCCGCGCCGGTGTCCGTGCCCATGTCCGCTTCCGCCGACGGCTCCGTGGACCTGACGAAGGCCGCCGAGCAGTGAGCGGAGTGCTCGCCGGGCCCGACGGGGGTCTGCGGTGCCCCTGGGGGCTGGCCACCGAGGACTACGTCGCGTACCACGACTCGGAGTGGGGCCGTCCGGTCCACGGGGACGACGCGCTGTACGAGCGGCTGTGCCTGGAGGCCTTCCAGTCGGGGCTGTCCTGGCTGACGATCCTGCGCCGGCGGGAGGGGTTCCGGGCGGCCTTCGCGGGCTTCGAGATCGCCAAGGTGGCGGAGTTCGGGGCGCCTGACGTGGAACGGCTCCTCGCCGACGAGGGGATCATCCGCAACCGGGCCAAGATCGAGGCGACGCTCGCCAACGCCAAGACCCTAGCCGGGTGGGGTACGGGCGAACTCGACACCCTGATCTGGTCCCACGTCCCGGAGCCGGGGCGGGCCCCGAAGAGCACCACCGAGATCCCGGCGGTGACACCGGAGTCCACGGCCCTGGCCAAGGCCCTGAAGAAGGCGGGCATCCGCTTCGTGGGTCCCACGACGGCCTACGCCCTGATGCAGGCCTGCGGCCTGGTCAACGACCACCTGGCCCGCTGCGTGGCCCGCGACCTGAGCTGACCCCGCGGGGCGAAGTCCCCTACCCGCCCTTCGCCCGTTCCCCGGGGCTTTGCCCCGGACCCCCGCTCCTCAAACGCCGGAGGGGCTGGATTTCCGCTCGGCGGGGCTGGTTTGCCCGCAGGGCAATTCCAGCCCCTCCGGCGTTTGAGGAGCGGGGTCTGGGGCGGAGCCCCAGGAGGGGTCCGGGCGCAGCCCGGGGAACGGGCGAAGGGCGGGTAGGGGACTTCGCCCCGCGTAGCGGTACCCGCACCGGCGCAGCGGTACCCGCACCCGCGTAGCGGTACCCGGACCGGCGGGGCGGGCGCGTGACGCCCGGCGGAGCCCCTAGCGGCCCAGGTACCGCGGAGCCTCCTTCGCGAGGAAGGCCGCGACGGCGATCCCGTGGTCCTCGGAGGCCCCCGCACGGGCCTGGAGGACGTCCTCGTGGTCCAGCGCGTCTTCGAGCGACCGGGAGGCCCCGTACGCCAGGGACTCCTTCAGGGCCGCGTAGGCGACCGTCGGGCCCTGCGCGAGGCGCCGGGCCACGGCCAGTGCTTCGGCGGCCAGCTCCTCCGAGGGGACGACGCGGTTCGCGATGCCCAGTTCCAGTGCCTCCTGGGCCTTCACGGACCGCGGGAAGAGCAGCAGGTCGGAGGCGCGCGAGCCGCCGATCAGGCGGGGCAGCGTCCACGAGACGCCCGAGTCGGCCGTCAGGGCGACCCCCGCGAAGGAGGTGTTGAAGGAGGCGGTGTCCGCGACCACGCGGAAGTCCGCCGCCAGGGCGAAACCGAAGCCCGCGCCCGCCGCGACGCCGTTCACGCCCGCGACCACCGGCTTCGGCATCTCCGTCAGGGCGCGGACGATCGGGTTGTAGTGCTCCGCGACGGTGTTCATGGTCAGCGAGGAGCCGTGTTCGCGGTCGGCCGCCAGGAACCCGACGTGTTCCTTGAGGTCCTGGCCCACGCAGAACGCCCGGTTGCCGGCCGCGGTGAGCAGGACCGCCCGTACCGCCGGGTCCGCGGCCGCCGCCCGGGCCGCGTCGCGCAGGGCGACCTTGGCCTCGGTGTTCATGGCGTTCATGGCCTCGGGACGGTTGATCGTGATGGTCGCGAGTCCGTCGGTCACTTCGTAGAGCACGCTGTCGGCCATGGCGGGGGTCCCCCTTCGTCGCGGGTGGCTACCGGCCGGTACCGGCCGGTGCAAAGGTCAGCATGGCGGACCGGACCGGGGTCGGACATGTGATGTGCGTCAAATAAACGGAAGGGCATTCGCGTGGCGCGGCGGCGAAGTATCGCAGGCGTGTCCCCGAAATGAGTGGTTTTGGTCAAGCGCGTTGCACAAGCGTTCCCAGCCGATGTTGGTCATCGGGTCCTGACATGCGGGATAATGGCCTGGAAGCAATGTGTTCGATGCCGGGTACTAGGCGCCTGAATGGAGCCGTCGGCTGACGATGAACTGGTTTCAGGAAGGGGAACGAGCATGGCGGCCATGAAGCCGCGGACGGGCGACGGCCCGCTCGAGGTCACCAAGGAGGGGCGGGGCATCGTCATGCGCGTACCGCTCGAGGGCGGCGGTCGGCTCGTCGTCGAGCTGACTCCGGACGAGGCGGACGCCCTGGGTGACGCCCTGAAGAAGGTCGTCGGCTGATCCCCCAGGGGCGCTGACAGTACTTTCGCTGCATTCTCTGCACTGCCCCGGCCGCGATCTGCGGTCGGGGCAGTGTTGTGTCCCCGTGCTCCGTGCTCCGTGACGCGCGAACAGAGGCCCGTGACCTTCTCGCCGCCCGCCCCACCCGCCTTCGCCGACTGCACGCCCCGCCAGAAGGCGGCACGGGTCCTCACGGAGGCCCTGGCGCCGGCGAACCTGGTGGTGTCCCAGCTCCTGCTGATCGGCTGGCACAGCACCGGCTCGTGGTCCGGTCTCGGCTGGGGTCTGCTCGGGGCCCTGTTCTGCGGAGTGGTCCCGGTCGGCATCATCCTGCTCGGGGTCCGGCGCGGGGCGCTGACCGACCAGCACATCCGGGTGCGACGCCAGCGGGTCGTCCCGATGGGGCTGAGCCTGGTCTCGGTCGTCGCCGGGATCTGCCTCCTGCGCCTGCTCGGCGCGCCGGCCGACGTCCTCGCGCTCGTCGTCGCGATGCTCGTCGGCCTCGTCTCCTCGCTGCTGGTGACGGTCGGCCGGCAGATATCCATCCACATGTCGGTGGCGGCCGGCACCGTGATGATCCTGCTGCTGGTGTTCGGCCCGGCGCTGCTGCCCGCGGCGCTGATCGCCGCCGGCGTGGGATGGTCCCGGCTGGTCCTGAAGGCGCACACCACGGCGCAGCTCCTCGCAGGGACCGCGCTGGGCGGTACGGCCGCGCTGACCTTCGCGCTACTGCGCTGACCAGCGACCGCCGCGCGGGATCAGCGCCGGACCGCGCAGAGCAGGCCGTCGCCCACCGGGAGCAGGGCGGCCTCCAGGGCCGGGCTCTCGCGGACGCTGCGCAGCAGTTCGCGGACGCGGAGCACCTCCACCGGCTGGGCCGCGGAGTCGACCGTACGGCCGTCGGAGAAGACTCCCTCGAAGCAGACCAGGCCGCCGGGGCGGAGCAGGCGCAACGATTCAGCGAGGTAGTCGAGGGACTCGGACGGGTCTCCGTCGCAGAAGACGAGGTCGTATCCGCCGTCGGCCAGCCGGGGCAGTACGTCCAGGGCGCGGCCCGGGATGAAGCGGGCGCGGTTGCCCGCGAAGCCGGCGGCGCGGAAGGCCTGGCGGGCGAAGGCCTGGCGGTCGGCTTCGGGATCCACCGTGGTCAGGACCCCGTCGGCGCGCATTCCGTGCAGGAGGTGGATGCCGGACACGCCGGTGCCGGTGCCGATCTCGGCGACCGCTTTCGCGTCCGCGGTGGCGGCGAGCAGGCGCAGCGCGGCCCCGGTGCCGGGGGAGACGGAACGCAGTCCCGCTTCCCTGGACCGGTCGCGGGCCCATCGCAGAGCGTCGTCTTCGGCGACAAACGCGTCGGCGAACGCCCAGCTCGTCTGCCGGTTGCCGGTAATGACCCTCTCCTGTCCCCATAGTTGGCGCAACGGTGACTGTATCCGCTGGAGTCGGGAACCCGCAGATGGGACCGGGCGTTGAGAGCAGTAGAGACGCAAGAGGGCCCCGGGGCCCCGGGCCCGTGCAAAGTTACTGCAAAAAAGCTTATCCAGAGCTGACGGGAGGGGTGGCTATGGTAGGGATTCCGCTGGACACCACCAGAGCCGACAGGGGAGGTGCGGCTGCGCCTGTGGATCGTGGGGGTGTCCTCCGACGCCTCTTCTGGTCGGCCGGTGAGCCGAAATCCGTGACCAACATTGCTGACCGTTTCCGCACCGTAGACACCGCAACCACCGCGACGTTCGCCGCCGATGCGGGCTCCCAGGCGTGGACCCCTCCCTCGTGGGAGGAGATCGTCAGCACGCACAGTGCGCGGGTCTACCGTCTCGCCTACAGGCTGACGGGCAACCAGCACGACGCCGAGGACCTGACGCAGGAAGTCTTCGTCCGCGTCTTCCGCTCGCTGTCCACGTACACGCCCGGCACCTTCGAGGGCTGGCTGCACCGGATCACCACGAACCTCTTCCTGGACATGGTCCGCCGCAAGCAGCGGATCCGCTTCGACGCCCTCGCCGACGACGCCGCCGAGCGGCTGCCGAGCCGTGAGCCGTCCCCGCAGCAGGTCCTGCACGACACCCACTTCGACGCGGACGTGCAGCAGGCGCTGGACACCCTCGCGCCCGAGTTCCGCGCGGCCGTGGTGCTCTGCGACATCGAGGGCCTGTCGTACGAGGAGATCGCCGCCACGCTCGGCGTGAAGCTCGGCACCGTGCGCAGCCGTATCCACCGGGGCCGTTCGCACCTGCGCAAGGCGCTCAAGCACCGGTCTCCCGAAGCCCGTGCCGAGCAGCGCGCGCTGGCCGGTGTGGCCGTGGGCGCCCCCGGCGCCGGGGGAGAGGGCGGAGCCGAGTGAGCGGGATCAATCCGTCCCCGTCGCCCGCCGAGCAGGCGTTCTCCGCTGAACAGACCGCCTCCGCCGAGCACCACCTGGGCGACCGGCTCGCCGCCCTCGTGGACGGGGAGTTGAGCCATGACGCGCGCGAGCGGGTACTGGCGCACCTGGCGACGTGTCCCAAGTGCAAGGCCGAGGCCGATGCGCAGCGGCGCCTGAAGACCATGTTCGTGGAGAGCGCGGCGCCCGCGCTGTCGGCCGGGCTGCTGGCGCGGTTGCAGGGGCTGCCGGGAGGCGGCTCCGAGGGACCGTCAGGGCCTGCCGGGCCCTTCGGCCCGTCGGCGGGATCCGACCCCTTCGCGTCCTTCGGCTATGCGCCGCCCGCGGCGGCCGCGCCGCAGCAGCAGGGCTTCCGGATACACGAGGTGGGCCGCCAGCGGCGCCGCTTCGCGTTCGTGGCGGCCGGAGCGGTGTCGCTCGCCGCGATCGCGCTGGGTGGCACGCTGCCGATGGAAGCGGTCGAGCCCAATGCCCGGGGCGAGGCCCCGGCCGCCCGCACGGGACCCGTGGTTCCGGTGGTCGACGCGGTGGTCCGGGAGAACCGGCTGCCGAAGCCGGGCACCCTTCCGACCTTCCGCCCGGTCAGCCCCCTCGCGGCCCCGTCACAGTCCCGCCCGACCACGTCGGCCTCCGCACGCCCGGTATCCCTGTACCGGTAGCCGGCGGCGCGGGTCCGGTCCCGGGCAGTACCCCCCTCCGGCCTGCGCCGGGCCCTTCCGCGCGGCTCGGCCCGTCCGGCCGCGCCGGCCGTGCTCGGGTGCCCGTGCTTCCTGCCCGCCGGGGCGGGCGGCGCGGTCGACCTGGTTGAATCTCCGCCAGATGTGCCGCCCCGGGCGGCCGGCGGAGAGCGACAGGCAGGCGGGGAGCACCCATGTCCGACAGTCAGCAGACCGATCCGGCGGCGGATCCGGTTCCCGCCCTCCTGCCCCGGTGGTGGAGCCGCCCCGCGGATCCCGTCGGCGCGCACGAGGCATCCGTACCGCCCCCGCGGGCCGGGTCCGCCGCGGACGGGGATCCGGCGCCCCCGCAGGCCCCCGCCCCCGCCCCGGTGCCCCAGTGGTGGAGCCGCCCCGCGCAGCCGCTCGCCGGGCACGAGGGATCCGTACCGCCGCCGAGGTCCCAGCCGGACACGGCCGCAGCGGCGGACACGTACGCGGAGCCGCGGTACGACCCGTGGGGTGCGCGGCCGCTCCAGGCGGTGGACCACGGCCGGATGGGCTTCCGCCGGCTCCGGCTGCGCCAGGGCATCCTCCTCGGCGTCGGCATCGCCCTCCTCGCCGGTGGCATCGGCGGCTACGCCGGGGTCCTCGCCGAGCGGGAGGCCGGCACCCGCCTCGAACTCCCGCAGGCGGCCCGCGCCGACCGCGGCCGGGCTCCCGACAGCGTCGCCGGGATCGCCGCCACCGCGCTGCCCGGTGTGGTCACCCTGCACGTCAGCGGCGCGGAGAGCAGCTCGACCGGCACCGGCTTCGTCCTCGACGGGCAGGGCCACATCCTCACCAACCACCACGTGGTCAACGGGGCCCGGACCATAACGGTCACCTTCAGCACCGGCGAGAGCGTCCCCGCCGAGCTGGTCGGCGGCGACACCGGTTACGACCTGGCCGTGGTCAAGGTCGAGGGGGTACGGGGCCTGCGGCCGCTCGCACTCGGCAACTCCGAGAACGTCGAGGTCGGCGACCCGGTCGTGGCCATCGGGGCCCCCTTCGACCTGTCCAACACCGTCACCGCCGGCATCATCAGCGCCACCGGCCGCCCCATCACCGCCGGCGGCGACAAGGGCGACGGCAGCGACGTCAGCTACGTCGACGCCCTCCAGACCGACGCCCCCATCAACCCCGGCAACTCCGGCGGACCGCTCCTCGACGCCAAGGCCCAGGTCATCGGCATCAACAGCGCCATCCGCGGAGGCGACGGCAAGGACAGCTCCGGACAGCAGCGCGGCAGCATCGGCCTCGGCTTCGCCATCCCGGTGAACCAGGGCAAGCGCGTGGCCGAGGAGCTGATCCGCACCGGCCGCGCCACCCACCCCGTCATCGGCGTCACCCTGGACATGGACTACTCCGGCGACGGGGCCCGGGTGGGGGAGAAGGGCGAGGGCGGGAAGCCGGCCGTCACCGCGGGCGGGCCCGGTGCCCGCGCGGGGATCAGACCGGGCGACGTGATCACCAAGGTCGACGGGGTACGGGTGCACGGCGGCGACGAGCTCGTCATCAAGATCCGCGCCCACCGGCCGGGCGACCGGCTCGCCCTCACCGTGCTGCGAGAGGGCCGGGAGCGCACGCTGGAAGTGGTCCTCGGATCGGCGAACGGATCATGACGGGCGGGTGAAAGCCGAACCGGTCCGGTAATCCGCCGGTCCTGGTGTATTGGCCTGCGGACCCGGCCGGGTACCGTGTGACAGGCCTGACGTGAAGAGAGCCGAGGAGCGGGGCAAGGTGTTCAACGACATAGGCGCACTCGAGCTGGTCACGATCGTGGTGCTCGCCATTCTCATCTTCGGCCCGGACAAGCTGCCCAAGGTCATCCAGGACGTCACGGGCGTCATCCGGAAGATCCGCGCGTTCTCCGACAGCGCGAAGCAGGACATCCGCTCCGAGCTCGGCCCGGAATTCAAGGACTTCGAGTTCGAGGACCTGAACCCGAAGAACTTCATCCGCAAGCAGCTGACCGAGAACGATGACCTCAAGGAGATCCGGAGCAGCTTCGATCTCCGCAAGGAACTGAACGACGTCACCGACGCGGTCAACGGCAAGGAGTCCGAAGCGGCCGGTGCCGCCGGCGCCCTCCCCGCCGCCGCGCCGGGCGCCGGACCGGACATGGTCAAGAAGCCCGTGACCCCGGCGCAGGAGCAGCTCACGCGCTTCGACGCCGACGCGACCTGACGCCACCCGGGACCACGCGCGCGCCCGCTTGCCCGGCGAACCGCGGTCGGATGGCTATCCTCCTTTGAGTCCGGATCCAGGACGCCCGAGGGGGGTGGGCCGTTCCGGAGCCCACGGAACGAGAGGCCGCTCAGATGGAGACGACGAGCAGTAGCCGGGTAGGCACGCAGCCCGCCGAGGCACAGACGCCCGTACCCCAGGACCCTCCGCAGTCCCCGGACGCGGCCGCCCCGCCCGTCCCTGCCGCCCGCCGGGCGGCCGAGGGGTACCTGCGGGCCGACTTCCCCTGGTACGGGCTGGACGGGGCCTTCAGCGGCCCCCGCTGGCTGATGCAGGTCGCCGCGGGCGCCGACGGAAGCGTGGAGCACGGCTCGACCGGTCACGGTGACGAGCCCTCCGCCCGCGGCGAGATCGCCACGGGGGAGAAGGAGCGCTTCGCGGTGGTCGTCACCGTGGCCAGCAACCCGCTGCGGCGCACCGCCGACGGCACCGGAGTCCTGGAGGCCACCTCGGTCTCCTCGGCGGCCTGGCTGGCCGGCTCGGGGCTGCTGGCCTACAGCTGGCCGGGCCAGATGGACCACAGCCTGCGCGACGACTGGCTCGACCAGCAGACCGAGGCCGCGTGGGAACTCGCGGACGACCTCGCGGGGCCGGACTGGTCGACGCTGTCGCTGCCGGTGGACGGGGAGCCGACGCCGTTCCACTACCGCGAGTCGGAATTCGGGTGGGTCCTCGCCGGATCGACCGGGAGCGGGGTGCACCTGGGTGCGTACGGGCGCGGGATGAGCGCGTACGGGCTCGGCTTCTCGGTGATCGGGGACCTGGCGGCGTACGAGTAGGACGCGGCAAAGAGACGCGGCAGAAAAAGGGGGGCCGGCGAGGAATCTTCCTCGCCGGCCCCCCTCCTTATCCCGTCTCAGAACTTGTTGCGCGGGGTGATCCCCAGGGACATGCCCGCCAGGCCGCGGGCGCGGCCGCCGAGCTTGCCCGCGATGGCGCGCAGGGCCGCGCCGGCGGGGGAGTCGGGGTCGGACAGGACGACCGGGGTGCCGTTGTCGCCGCCCTCGCGCAGGCGGACGTCGATCGGGATCGAGCCCAGCACCGGCACCGCCGCGCCGACCGTCTTGGTCAGGCCGTCGGCGACCCTCTGGCCACCGCCCGAGCCGAACACGTCGACCATCTCGTCGCAGTGCGGGCAGGGCAGCCCGGACATGTTCTCGACGACGCCGACGATCTTCTGGTGGGTCTGCACGGCGATCGAGCCGGCCCGCTCCGCGACCTCGGCCGCCGCCTGCTGCGGGGTGGTCACGACGAGGATCTCGGCGTTCGGCACGAGCTGGGCCACGGAGATCGCGATGTCGCCCGTGCCCGGCGGCAGGTCCAGCAGCAGGACGTCCAGGTCGCCCCAGTACACGTCGGCCAGGAACTGCTGGAGGGCCCGGTGCAGCATCGGACCGCGCCACACCACGGGCGCGTTGCCCGGGGTGAACATGCCGATGGAGATGACCTTCACGCCGTGCGAGGACGGCGGCATGATCATGTTCTCGACCTGGGTGGGGCGGCCCTCCACGCCGAGCATGCGCGGCACGCTGTGGCCGTAGATGTCGGCGTCGACGACGCCGACCTTGAGGCCGTCGGCAGCCATCGCCGCCGCCAGGTTCACGGTGACTGAGGACTTGCCGACGCCGCCCTTGCCGGAGGCGACCGCGTAGACACGGGTCAGCGAGCCGGGCTGGGCGAAGGGGACCTCGCGCTCGGCGGTGCCGCCGCGCAGGGTCGCCGCGAGGTCCTTGCGCTGCTCGTCGCTCATCACGTCCAGCGTGACGGCGACCGAGGTGACGCCGGGGACCCGCTGCACGGCCTCGGTGACCAGGTTGGTGATGGTCTCGCGCATGGGGCAGCCCGACACGGTCAGGAACACGGTGACGGCGACCTCGCCGCCGTCGCCGATCTCCACCGATTTGACCATGCCCAGCTCGGTGATCGGCCGGTGGATCTCGGGGTCGTTCACCGTCGCCAGCGCGTCCAGGATCGCGTCCTGTTCGGGCAAGGCAGCGGCGGAGGCGGAGCTTGTGTCGGTAGCCATGCCCCGATGGTACGGCGCGGTGGCGGGCCTCAGGAAAGCCCGCTAGCGGTCGCCTTCGTCACTCTCGGCGGGGAATAGCCGCCGCTCGTCCATCTCCTTGATCAGATCCTGGAACTCGGAGCGGATCCAGTCGCGCGTGGCGACCTCGCCCAGACCCATCCGCAGCGCCGCGATCTCCCGGGTCAGATACTCCGTGTCGGCCAGCGAGCGCTCGTTCTGCTTGCGGTCCTGCTCCAGGTTGACCCGGTCCCGGTCGTCCTGGCGGTTCTGCGCCAGCAGGATCAGCGGGGCCGCGTAGGAGGCCTGGAGCGACAGCATCAGGGTCAGGAAGATGAAGGGGTACTCGTCCCACCGCAGGTCGGCCGGCGCGAAGATGTTCCACAGCACCCAGATGATGATGACGACGGTCATCCATACGATGAACCGGCCCGTGCCGAGGAACCGCGCGACCCGCTCCGAGAGCCGCCCGAAGGCCTCCGGGTCGTACTCGGGCAGCAGCCGCCGGCGAGCCGGGCGCGGCAGGTCGAGCCGCGCACGCGAGCGCGTCAGCGCGCTCGCCCCGCTCGACTGACTGGCCTTCGCCCGCTCGCCGCGCTCGAAAGAGGAACGTTCCGCCCGCTCCGCGGCGGCCTCCGCCAGCCCGTACTCGCGGGCCTGCGCCCGCGCCCGCTCGCGCCGTTCCCGGATCTGCTCCTTGCGCCGCTCGCGCGGCTGCTCGCCGCGCCCCCGCTCAGTCCCCACGGAGGGCCCCTTCCGCACGCTCGGAATCCTCGGGACCACCGGGGCCCTCCGAATGGAAGTCCGTCTCCCGCCAGTCGTCCGGCAGCAGGTGGTCCAGTACGTCGTCGACGGTGACCGCGCCCAGCAGCGAGCCGCTCTCGTCGACGACCGGGACCGCGACCATGTTGTACGCGGCCAGGTAGCTGGTCACCACCGGCAGCGAGGAGTCCGGCCGCAGCGGCGCCAGCCCGGTGTCCACGATCGAGCTGACCAGGGTGAACGGCGGATCGCGCAGCAGCCGCTGGAAGTGCACCGTGCCCAGGTACTTGCCCGTCGGCGTCTCGTCCGGCGGCCGGCACACGTACACCTGCGCTGCCAGCGCCGGCGACAGGTCCGACTGCCGTACGCGGGCCAGCGCGTCGGCGACCGTCGCGTCGGGCCGCAGCACGATCGGCTCCGTGGTCATCAGACCGCCCGCGGTGTTCTCCTCGTAGGACAGCAGGCGCCGCACGTCGGCGGCGTCGTCCGGCCGCATCAGCGTCAGCAGCCGCTCCTTGTCGTCCTCCGGCAGCTCGGAGAGCAGGTCGGCCGCGTCGTCCGGGTCCATCGCCTCCAGGACGTCGGCCGCGCGCTCCTCCTTCAGCTTCCCGAGGATCTCCACCTGCTCGTCCTCGGGCAGCTCCTCCATGACGTCCGCGAGCCGGTCGTCGTCGAGGGCGCTCGCCACCTCGGCGCGCCGCTTCGGCGTCAGGTGGTGCAGGACGTTCGCCACGTCCGCGGGGCGCATCTGCTCGAAGGTGGCGACCAGGTTCTCGGCGCCCTGCCCGTGCTCCTCCAGCGAGAAGCCCGTCACCGCCGACCACTCCACGGTCAGGGTCTCGCCGCGCCGCCGCAGCGCGCCCGCCTTGCCCTTCCGTACGAAGATCCGGTCGATCTCCCAGTCGCGGCGGGCCGGCAGCTGCTGGATGGCCACGTCCAGGACGGTGACCTCCTCGTCGTCCGCGACCAGGCGCACGCGCCGGTCCAGCAGTTCGCCGAGGATCAGCCGCTCGGTGGGGCGCTGCTCGAAGCGCCGCATGTTGACCACGCCGGTGGTGATCACCTGGCCGGACTCGACGCCCGTCACCCGGGTCATGGGAAGGAAGATCCGCCGCCGGCTGACGACCTCGACCACCAGGCCGAGCAGCCGGGGCGGCCGGCCGGCCACGCGGAGCATCGCGACGAGGTCGCGCACCCGGCCCACCTGGTCGCCGTTGGGGTCGAAGACGGGCACACCCGACAGATGCGAGACGAAGATCCGTGGGGCGCCTGCCGCCATCCGAGCGCCTCCTACGAGCTGCGTCATCCGTCGATCACCGGTACTGCCGCCCTCAGGTTAGCCCGTACCGCACGCAACCTCCTGGTGGGGCCGTCCGCCCGGGCATCACCCCGGCGCCCGTGCGGCGCCCCCGGGCCCCCGTACGCGCGTCCCCACGGGCAGCGCCCGGGTGCCGCGCGGCGGCCCGCGTACGGGCGGGTACGCTGCCAGCTGCTCGCCGACGCAACGAGAGGGGCACCTGCCCGTGACCGCCTATTTCCCCGCCCCGCGGCTGCGCCGGGCCGCCTTCGTCAGTGCCCTCTGCGCGGGCCTGGCCGTCGTCGGCACGGGGTGCGGGGCGGACCCCGACGAGGGGACGAACGGGGTCGGCAAGCTGTCCGCCGAGCAGATCGAGGGCAAGGCGAAGGCGGCCGTCACCGGGGCGCAGTCGGTCCACCTCTCCGGCACGCTCGTCAGCGGCGGCAAGTCCTTCACCCTGGACATGCGGCTCGGCGCGGACGGCGGCTCCGGCGAGGTGAAGTCCCAGGACGACACCACCTTCCAGCTGCTGCGCGTCGGGGAGCAGCTCTACCTCAAGGCGGGCGCCGCTTTCTGGGGCCAGTCCGAAGCGGCCGGCAAGCTCGGCGACAAGTTCGTCAAGGTGCCCGAGGGCGACCCCTCGTACAAGCAGTTCCGCGGGTTCACCGACATGCAGGTCATGCTCGACGGGCTGCTCGGGCTCGACGGGAAGCTCACCAAGGGCGAGGACTACACCAAGGTCGGGCCCACCCGGGCCGTCCAGGTCTCGGCGGACAAGGGCAAGGGCGGCAAACTCTCGGTCTCCCTGGAGGGCACCCCCTACCCGCTCCTCATGGAACGCGCGGGCGGCGCCGGCCGGGTGACCCTCGGGGAATGGGGCCTGCCGGTCGAGCTGACCGCGCCCGAGCCGGACCAGACGGTGGACTACGGTTCCGAGCTGCCCACGACCAAGGAGCAGCCGGGCACCCCCAAGGGCTCCGGCCAGGGCGCCAACCCGCAGGGCTAGGCCGCGCAGCCGGGGACGGCCTAGTGCTGTGACCGGAAAGGTTCACCGGGTCACGGCGCCCGGCACGGCACCTCGCCGCGTTGTCGGACCACGGAAGTACGTCCAGTACTAGCCGCGGTCCTCCGCCTTGCGATGCACCGCACCGGACACCGCGACCCGGCAAACCTTTCCGGCCGCAGCACTAGCGGGCCGCCTTCTTCTTCCGCTTCAGCAGCAGCTTCGGCAGCCCGGCCGGGACGGGCTGCCGGGTCGTCGCGGGGGAGCCCAGCGGAGCCGCCGCCAGCGAACCCTCGGGGAGGGCGGCCCGGACCGACTCCGGCTCCAGGCGCAGCAGCCGGCACTCCCGCGCCCAGCGTTCGGTCATCTCGGCGGAGTCGGGCGCGTTGAGCCGCTTGCCCTTCAGCTCGGCCACCGCGGCCTCCCACGGCTCGCTGCCGGGCACGAGCTCGCGTACGGTCGCCGTCCACGCGACGAGCCGGCCGCCCTTGTCCTTGCTGCGCACGGTCACCTCGGCCGCCGCCCCGTCCGCGAGCCCCGGGAACGGCTGCTCCCCGGGCCCGTCGCCGAGCACGTGCGCCGCGCCGTCCACCCAGGCGTGCCACAGCCCGCGGTCGGCCCCGGAGCCGCGGACCCAGATGAGGCCGGACTTCTTGGTGGCCTCCTCGACGAGGGCCAGATCGAGCGCGCTGAGAGTCATGCGCACAGGGTAGCCAGCGCCTCGCGCACGCTCACAGCCAGCCGTGGCGGCGCAGGGCCCGGTGGATGGTGAAGCAGGTTCCGGCGATGGCGGCCATCACCATCGGGTAGCCGTAGCGCCACTGGAGCTCCGGCATGTGCTCGAAGTTCATCCCGTACACCCCGCAGATCATCGTGGGCACGGCGATGATCGCCGCCCAGGAGGTGATCTTGCGCATGTCCTCGTTCTGCGCGACGGTCGCCTGCGCCAGGTTGGCCTGGAGGATGGAGTTCAGCAGCTCGTCGAAGCCGACGACCTGCTCGTGCACGCGGGCCAGGTGGTCGGCGACGTCGCGGAAGTACTTCTGGATGTCGGGCTCCACCAGCCGCATCGGGCGCTCGCTGAGCAGCTCCATGGGACGCAGCAGCGGGGAGACGGCCCGCTTGAACTCCAGCACCTCGCGCTTGAGCTGGTAGATGCGGCCCGCGTCGCCGCCGCGCGCGGCGCCCTTGGCCGGGGCGGCGAAGACCTCGCTCTCCACCTCGTCGATGTCGTCCTGCACGGCCGCGGCGACGGCGATGTACCCGTCGACCACGTGGTCGGCGAGGGAGTGCAGGACGGCGGAGGGGCCCTTGGCGAGGAGCGCCGGGTCGTCCTGGAGGCGGTGGCGCAGGCCCTTGAGGGAGCCGTGGCCGCCGTGCCGGACGGTGATGACGAAGTCGGGGCCGGTGAAGCACATCACCTCGCCGGTCTCCACCACCTCGCTGGTGGCGGTGAGTTCGGCGTGCTCGACGTAGTGGATCGTCTTGAAGACGGTGAAGAGGGTGTCGTCGTAGCGCTCCAGCTTCGGCCGCTGGTGCGCGTGCACCGCGTCCTCCACGGCCAGCGGGTGCAGCCCGAACACGGCGGCGATCCCCGCGAACTCGGCCTCCGTCGGCTCGTGCAGGCCGATCCACGCGAAACCGCCGTCCTCGCGGACCTCGCGCAGCGCCTCACGGGGCGTCAGGCAGGAAGCGCCCTGCGCGCGCACGTCGCGCCGCCCGTCGCGGTAGACGGCGCAGTCGACCAACGCGCTGTTCGCGGACGGGTCGCGGGTGGTGTCGTAGCCGGGCTGGGCCGGGGTGGACCTGCGCAGCGCGGGACGGACGGCGGCACGGAGGTAGGGCAGCATCGACATGGCAGGCTCCTTCGCGCGCACGGCTGCGGACCGTACGGGTGGGAGGTCCTTCCGGACGGCACGCCCACCCGGTCGGCAGTCCGGGCGGGCAGGCGGAAGGATCAGGACGGGAGGACACAGTTCTTCCGTCGCTCTTCGACCGATCCGGCGTGTGGATCCAAAGACGCGCGGATCAAAGGGGGCGCGGCGCGCCCGTCGGCGAAGTGGAAGAGCGAGAGGTACCGCACGTACTGTGCGATCGACTTCGATGCACCGCAGCCCCACCTCCTCCGGCCGGTCCCCCGTAAGGGACGTCCTGTCGCCGGGGCACTGAAACTTCTCTTCTGAGAGCGTCCCCGACCAGCGGTCAACGATATCAGCCGACGGATGGTCAAGAGCCGCTCTTTACCCGGCTGATACGAGTTCTATGCTCGCTCCATGGCAGAAATTCTGGCCCTTGTGGAAGCCCGGCTGCGCGCCGCGCTCGGCGAACCCGACGCCCGCGCCGCCGTCACCTTCCTGGGCACCGACCGTTTCGAAGTCCTCCGCTTCACCGAGGGCGACCTCGTGCGGTACGCGACCCTCGGCATGTCCGCCCAGCCCATGGCCGACCCGACGGTGGTGGTCGCCGACCCGGTCCGCGGCCCGCGCGCGGAACTCGTCCTGACCGTGCGGGGCGGGCTCGCGCCCACCGACAAGCTGCTGCGGCCGCTGGCCGTGCTGGCGGCGTCGCCCCAGGTGGAAGGGCTCATCGTGACGCCCGGCGCCTCCCTGGACGTGGGCGAACCCCTGTGGGACGGGGCGCCGTTCACCTCCGTGCTCGTGGCGGAGCCCGGCGGACTGGTCGAGGACGTCGTCCTGGACGACCCCATGGACCCCGTCTCCTTCTTCCCCCTCCTGCCGATGACGGCGAACGAGGCGGCGTGGAAGAGGGTCCACGGCGCCGCCGCCCTGCAGGAACGCTGGCTCGCGCGCGGCACGGATCTGCGGGACCCTCTGCGTACGGCAGTCGCACTGGACTGAGCATCCGGCCACCGCCCGGCCGCCCCGGACGGGTGAGCGCGTCTTGACGGGGCGCGCGGCGGGGAGGAGCGTGGCTTCTTATGAGGGGCGAACCGAGTTGCCCGAAGTGTGGTGGCCGGGTCAGGGCGCCCGGTCTTTTTGCCGACTCCTGGCAGTGCGCCGTGCACGGCACCGTCCATCCCCTGCAGCCCGTGATCCCGCCGAGCGTCGAAGGTCTGGGCGTGGTGGTGAACCGGGCGCAGGTACCGGTCTGGATGCCCTGGCCGCTGCCCGTCGGCTGGCTGTTCACCGGGGTCGCCTCCGCCGGTGACGACCGCAGCGGCGGCCGGGCCACCGCCGTGGCCTGCTCGGGTCCCGGCCCGCTCGGCGGCATCGGCGAGCTGCTGCTGATCGCCGAGGAACTGGGCGTCGGCCTGGGTGCGCGGTTCGCCGGTCTCGACGCCCCCGACCCGGGCCGCTACATGAACGTCTCCGCTCCGCCGCACGCCAAGGTGGTCGCCGCCGGACGCCCGACGCCGCTCTGGCACGTCACCGGCGTCCCCGAGGACCGGGCCGTCTTCGCCGGCGAGGCGCGCGGGCTGTGGCTGTGGGCGATCGTCTGGCCGGAGCAGTCGGGCCTGCTGATGTACGACGAACTGGTCCTGACCGACCTGCGCGACGCGGGAGCCGAGGTGGAGCTGCTGCCCTGCGGCGCCCTGAGCCCCCGCATTTTGTCCCAGCCTTCTTGACGCCCCCCTCGCACGGCTCGGCCCTGGCGGGCCTCACCGGCTTCGCGGTGCTGCGCCGGACTCCGTCCGGCGGTCCGGGACGGGGTTGGCCCGGTGGCCCCCGGTGCGGCAGGGCAGGCGGCCCTCGGCGCGGCCGGTCCGGTGGGGCCCGTACCGGGAAAAGCGGACGCTATCCTGGAGTGTCCCCCGTCCGCGTGTGAACCCTGGAGTTCGGCTGTGCGCATTGATCTGCACGCCCACTCCACGGCCTCGGACGGTACGGACACCCCCGCCGAGCTGGTGCGCAATGCCGCCGGTGCGGGGCTCGACGTGGTGGCGCTGACCGACCACGACACCGTCGCCGGGTACCGCGAGGCCATCGCCGCGCTGCCCCAGGGGCTGACCCTGGTCACCGGCGCCGAGCTGAGCTGCCGTCTCGACGGCATCGGCATGCACATGCTGGCGTACCTCTTCGACCCCGAGGAGCCCGAGCTCTTCCGCGAGCGGGAGCTCGTGCGCGACGACCGCACCCCGCGCGCGCAGGCCATGATCGGCAAGCTGCGGGACATCGGGGTGGACATCACCTGGGAGCAGGTGGCCCGGATCGCCGGTGACGGCTCCGTGGGCCGCCCGCACATCGCCGCCGCGCTCGTCGAGCTGGGCGTCGTGCCCACCGTGTCGGACGCCTTCACCGCGGACTGGCTCGCCGACGGCGGCCGTGCGTACGCCGAGAAGCACGAGCTCGATCCCTTCGACGCGATCCGCCTGGTCAAGGCGGCCGGCGGGGTCACCGTCTTTGCCCACCCCGCCGCCGTCAAGCGCGGCACCTGCGTGCCCGAGAGCGCGATAGCCGCCCTCGCCTCGGCGGGCCTCGACGGCATCGAGGTCGACCACATGGACCACGACGAGGCCACCCGCGCGCGCCTGCGCGGCCTGGCCGGCGACCTCGGTCTGCTGACCACCGGGTCCAGCGATTACCACGGCAGCCGCAAGACCTGCCGCCTCGGGGAGTACACGACCGACCCCGAGATCTACGGCGAGATCACCCGCCGTGCCACCGGGGCGTTCCCGGTCCCCGGCGCCGGTGGACGCGTACGCGGCTGACCGCCGCCGCGCCCCTCCCGCTCTGCCGCCCCTTTTTCGTGACACCCCTCTCCTGCAAGGCATCACTGTGCTCGATTTCGCCGTCTTCGGATCCCTCTTTCTCACGCTTTTTGTGATTATGGACCCCCCGGGGATCACGCCCATCTTCCTCGCGCTGACCTCCGGCCGTCCCGCCAAGGTGCAGCGCCGCATGGCCTGGCAGGCCGTCTGCGTCGCCTTCGGCGTCATCGCCGTCTTCGGCCTCTGCGGCCAGCAGATCCTCGACTACCTGCACGTCTCCGTGCCGGCCCTGATGATCGCGGGCGGTCTGCTGCTCCTGCTCATCGCGCTCGACCTGCTCACCGGCAAGACCGACGAGCCGAAGCAGACCAAGGACGTGAACGTCGCGCTCGTCCCGCTCGGCATGCCGCTGCTCGCCGGGCCCGGCGCGATCGTCTCGGTGATCCTGGCCGTGCAGAAGGCCGACGGGGTCACCGGCCAGGTCTCGGTGTGGGCCGCGATCGTCGCGATGCACATCGTGCTGTGGGTGGTGATGCGCTACTCGCTCGTCATCATCCGCGTGATCAAGGACGGCGGCGTGGTCCTCGTGACGCGCCTGGCAGGCATGATGCTCTCCGCGATCGCCGTCCAGCAGATCATCAACGGTGTGCTCCAGGTGATCCAGACCGCGTAGCCGACGGATCCGCGCGCCACCCGCCGCGCATGCGAACGCCCCCGCACCGGGATCGGTGCGGGGGCGTTCGGCGAATAGGTGGACGCGGTCAGTTGGACACGGTCTCAGCCGGTCGGATCAGGATGCGCTGGCCTACGGCCGCGGCCTGCTGCACGATCCGGTTGACGGAGGCCGCGTCCACGACGGTGCTGTCCACGGCAGATCCGTCGACGTCGTCCAGGCGCAGAATCTCGAAGCGCATGGGGCTTCTCCCTTCGTCAGTGTTTCTCCTTGTACAGGGTTAACGAAGTGTAAGCCGCAAACATTCCCTACGCTAAGGAAATTTTTTCCTTGCCTAACTACTAACCGGTACCGGAGACGTCAGAGCCCCCCAGAACGCCGCCAGTGCCGCCGCCGTGGCCGCCGGATCCTCGGCGTTCGGAGAGTGTTCCGTCCCCGGGACCACCACCCGCGCCGCGCCCAGCCGGCGCGCCATCGCGTCCATCTCCGACACCGGCCACACCGGGTCCGACTCCCCGGACAGCACCAGCTTCGCCAGCCCCGGCGCCGCGGCGGCGAGCTCGTCGATCCGGTCCGGCTCCTCGATCAGCGCCCGGCCGGTCACCATCAGCTGCTCGGGGACGGTCCCCAGCCAGCGGGCGCGCAGGAAGTCCGCGAGGGCCGGGTCCTCGGGGGGCGCGTCGCGCGGATCCATGGCGCGCATGGCCGCCCAGATGCCCGGCATGTCGTCGCCCATCGCCTCCAGCGCCGAGACCAGCAGCTTCGTACGGCCCTGCTGGTCCGCGCAGACCGCGCCCGGGCCGCTGCTGAGCAGCGTGAGGCTGGCGTACGGGGCCGGATCGCGGACCACGGCCGCCCGGACGATCAGCCCGCCCAGCGAATGCCCGAGCAGGTGCACCGGACCGGCCGCGGCGAGGGCGGCGGTCTGGGCGAGGACGTCCTGCGCCAGCTCCGTCAGGGCGTACGGGGCCTGCGTGCGCGGCCCGCCGCTCTCGTGCTGGCCGCGACCGTCCACGGCGACCACCCGGTATCCGGCGTCGGCCAGCGGCCCGAGGAGGCCGATGAAGTCCTCCTTGCTGCCGGTGTAGCCGGGCACCAGCAGGGCGGTGGCGCGGGCCGGACCGACGGGCACGGCCTCGTGCGCGGCGAACTCGCCGCGGGCCGTGGACAGCCGGTACGCACGGGCTGCGGGCGGGAGCGTGAGGGTCGGCGGCTTGCTCATGGCCCGAGGTTACCGGCCCGTACGCCCGTACGGGAGCTCCGCCGGGGCCCGGGTACGCCGATGGCCCCGGCCCCCTCGAAAGGGGACCGGGGCCATCGGCAGGGCGTTACGCCTCCGGGGTCTCCACCGCGGCGACGGCCTTGCGGGTCCGCGTGCGCTTCGGCTTGGCCGGGGCCTCCTCGGCCGGAGCGGCGGCCTCGGCGGCCGGAGCCTCCGGGGCGACGGCCGCGACCTTGCGGGTGCGGGTGCGCTTCGGCTTGACCGGAGCCTCCTCCGCCACCGGAACGGCGGCCTCGGCGACGACCTCGGCGGCCGGGGCGGCAGCGGCGACCTTGCGGGTCCGCGTGCGCTTCGGCTTGGCGGGGGCCTCCTCGGCGACCGCGACCGCGACCGGGGCGACGACCGGAGCGACCGGAGCCTCGACCACGGCGGCCTGCGCGACGACCTCGGCCACCGGGGCGGCGACCGGAGCGGCCGCGGCCTTGCGGGGGGCCCGGGCACGCGGGGCGCTCGTGCGGGGCGCGCTGGAGCGGGGCGCGCTGGTGCGGCGCTCCCGGACCGGCTCGACCATCGGGGCCATCTGGAAGTCGGGCTCGGGCTCCACGACGAACGGGGCCAGGGGCTCCAGCGCCGTCGCGGGGGCGACGAAGGTGGCGGCCGGAGCGGCCGACCGGGTCCGGCGACGGCGCGGCTTGCGCGCCTCGTCGGCGGCCGGAGCCTCCGGAGCCGGAGCCGGAGCCTGCACCGCGGCGGCGGGCGCCGCGACGGGGCTGACCGGGCTGACCGGCGCGGCCTCGGCGGTCACCGGGGTCAGGAGCTCGGCGCCCGAGTCCGAGCCGCCACGGGTGCGGCGGCGCTGGCGCGGGGCGCGGGCGGGACGCTCCTCGGCGGCGACCGGGGCGGCGGCGGCACTGCGGCCACCGTCACGCCCACCGTCGCGGCCGGCATCGCGGCCACGGTCACGACCGGCGTCGCGACCGCTGTCACGGCCACCGTCGCGACCGCCACGGCCACCGCGGCCGCCGGTCTCGCCCAGGTCTTCCAGGTTCTCGGCCTTCAGGCCGGCCCGCGTGCGCTCGGCGCGCGGCAGGACGCCCTTGGTGCCGGCCGGGATGTTCATCAGCTCGTACAGGTGCGGGGACGTGGAGTACGTCTCCACCGGGTCGTGGAAGTCCAGCTCCAGCGCCTTGTTGATCAGCTGCCAGCGCGGGATGTCGTCCCAGTCGACCAGGGTGACGGCGATGCCCTTCTTGCCCGCGCGGCCGGTGCGGCCCACGCGGTGCAGGAAGGTCTTCTCGTCCTCGGGCGTCTGGTAGTTGATGACGTGGGTGACACCCTCGACATCGATACCGCGCGCGGCGACGTCGGTGCAGACCAGCACGTCGACCTTGCCGTTGCGGAAGGCGCGCAGCGCCTGCTCGCGGGCGCCCTGGCCCAGGTCGCCGTGGACGGCGCCGGAGGCGAAGCCGCGCTTCTCCAGCTGCTCGGCGATGTCGGCCGCCGTGCGCTTGGTGCGGCAGAAGATCATGGCGAGCCCGCGGCCTTCGGCCTGCAGGATGCGGGAGACGAGCTCCGGCTTGTCCATGTTGTGCGCACGGAAGACGTGCTGCGTGGTGTTGGCGACGGTCGCGCCCTCACCGTCCTCGGAGACGGCGCGGATGTGCGTCGGCTGCGTCATGTAACGGCGGGCCAGTCCGATGACCGCACCCGGCATGGTCGCCGAGAACAGCATCGTCTGACGCTTGGCCGGCAGGTAGCTCATGATCCGCTCGACGTCGGGCAGGAAGCCCAGGTCGAGCATCTCGTCGGCCTCGTCGAGGACGAGGGCCTTGACCTTGGAGAGGTCGAGCTTCTTCTGTCCGGCCAGGTCGAGCAGGCGGCCCGGGGTGCCGACGATGACGTCGACGCCCTTCTTGAGCGCCTCGACCTGCGGCTCGTACGCGCGGCCGCCGTATATGGCGAGGACGCGGACGTTGCGGACCTTGCCCGCGGTGAGGAGGTCGTTGGTGACCTGGGTGCAGAGCTCGCGGGTCGGAACCACCACGAGGGCCTGCGGGGCGTCGGTGAGCTGATCCGGCGTGGAACGGCCGGCCTCGACGTCCGCGGGGACGACGACGCGCTCCAGCAGGGGGAGGCCGAAACCGAGCGTCTTGCCGGTACCGGTCTTGGCCTGGCCGATGACGTCCGTGCCGGACATGGCGACGGGGAGGGTCATCTCCTGGATCGGGAAGGGGGACACAATGCCGACGGCCTCAAGGGCTTCGGCCGTCTCGGGAAAGATCCCGAGGTCTCGGAACGTAGTCAGGGTGCTGCCTCTTCTGTGAGACGCGGCGCGAGGCGGCGAAGGGGGTCGTACCGTGCCGGGCTTGCAGTACTACTACGTACGTACGAAGCTGCGCGGGACCACGAGCCATCGCTCAGGCGCTTTATGCCGCTGAGGGGGCCCCTCGTGGGAGGCGACGTATGAACGTACGCATCACGCCGAGGGCGGTCGGGTGGAGCCGATCGGGCCACCGACCGGGCATCCTCATTCGGATGGCCCGCCGAGTGTTCGGCAGGCGCATTACCACTGTACCCCGGAATCTCGCAGCTGTGTCGGGTGAATTCACCAGGTAGGCGCGTTTACGTGGACTGAGCAGGTGGTTCATGGTGCCTTTCGGCGAGCTATTGTGCGGAGCATGTCGACCGTTGAAAACGCATCGCCCGCCGACGAAAGCGCCCCCTCCGAGGCAGCCGGCATCGCCGCCCAGGACTGGGTCACGGCCTCCGCCTCGCCGCAGTACCGGGCCGCCGTGGTGGATCTGCTCGGGGCGCTCGCGTACGGCGAACTCGCGGCCTTCGAACGCCTCGCGGAGGACGCGAAGCTCGCGCCCACCCTCGGGGACAAGGCCGAGCTCGCGAAGATGGCCTCCGCCGAGTTCCACCACTTCGAGCGCCTGCGCGACCGGCTCGCCGCGATCGACGAGGACGCCACCGCCGCGATGGAGCCCTTCGCGAAGGGCGTCGACGACTTCCACCGCCAGACCGCCCCGTCGGACTGGCTGGAGGGCCTGGTCAAGGCCTACGTCGGCGACTCCATCGCCAGCGACTTCTACCGCGAGGTGGCCACCCACCTCGACACGGACACCCGCGGGCTCGTCGTGAGCGTGCTCGACGACACCGGCCACGGCGGTTTCGCCGTGGAGAAGGTGCGCGCCGCCATCGAGGCCGACCCGCGCTGCGGCGGCCGGCTCGCGCTGTGGGCCCGCCGGCTGATGGGCGAGGCCCTGTCGCAGGCGCAGCGCGTGGTCGCCGAGCGTGACGCGCTCTCCACCATGCTGGTCGGCGGGGTGGACGGGATGGCTGCCGGCTTCGACCTGGCGGCCGTCGGCGAGATGTTCACCCGGATCACCAAGGCGCACACCAAGCGCATGGCGGCCCTGGGCCTCGCGGCCTAGTCCCGGTCCGGGACCCCATCCGGGTCCCGGTCCCTGTCCCGAGACGTACGTCGGCCCCCGCGCGGAAGCTCCGCACGGGGGCCGATGTCATGGGTCAGTGGAGCCAGTGGAGCCAGTGGAGCCAGTGGAGCCAGTGGAGTCAGTGGGGTCGTCTAACCCCGCGTCGGGACCGAAAACGGAGTCCGGTGGGACGGCCTCGCAGTCCGGCCGGCGGGCCGCAGCAGCAGGGACAGGACCACCGCCGAGACCAGCGCGCCGCCGATGAGGGTCGCGAACAGGGTGTTGTGCCCGGGGCCCAGCGCGGTGTGCGTCAGATAGGCGCCGAAGAGGGCACCCGCGACTCCGCTCACCAGCACCGTCCGCGGAGAGGGCAGCCGCGGGCCGAACGCACGGACGGCCGCCCCGGCCAGGGCGAGGCCCAGGAGAGCGGAGCCGAGCGTCTCGATCAGCAGCATGGGGAATCCTCTCGAACGGCGGACGTACCGGGGCGTACCGGGAGCGTGCTTCTTACAGCGGTCCTACCCGAAGCGGAGGAAACGGAAACGGCCCGGTGGAGTCGTCCACCGGGCCGTTCTCGGTACTTCAGGGTGCTCAGAGCGCGCCGAAGCCGACCTTGCGCACGCTGGGCTCGCCCAGGTCGACGTACGACAGGCGCTCGGACGGCACCAGGACCTTGCGGCCCTTGATGTCCGTGAGGCTCAGCAGCGGCGCCGAGCCGGACAGGGCGGCGGTGACGATGCTCTCCAGCTCCTCGGCACTCAGGTCGCTCTCGAGCACGATCTCCCGGGGTGCGTGCTGCACGCCGATCTTGACCTCCACGGCCTTGTCCCTCCGACGGTCCGGTTCGCGCGATCACGCCGCGCCGTTACCCGGTCCACATTAGCCCGGAGAGGGGACGTGTCCGCCGCGCGGCGGAAACGCTCGCAGCGAACAGCCGCCGGTCAGACCGGCGGGCACCGCCGGGGCCGGCCCGGAAAGCCGGGCCGACGCCGGTCAGGTGCCGGTCAGGCGCCGCTCGGAGGCCGCCGGACCTCGCTCAGACGTCCGTCGGGTGCAGCGGGAAGCCGGCGATTCCGCGCCAGGCGAGGGAGGTCAGCAGGCCCACCGCGGTGTCACGGGCGACCGGGCTCTCGCTCGACAGCCAGTACCGGGCCACGACCTGCGAGACCCCGCCCAGGCCCACGGCCAGCAGCATCGACTCGTCCTTCGACAGGCCGGTGTCCTCGGCGATGACGTCCGAGATGGCCTCGGCGCACTGCAGGGAGACGCGGTCGACGCGCTCGCGCACCGCCGGCTCGTTCGTCAGGTCCGACTCGAAGACCAGCCGGAAGGCGCCGCCCTCGTCCTCGACGTACGCGAAGTACGCGTCCATGGTCGCGGCGACGCGCATCTTGTTGTCGCTCGTCGACGCGAGCGCGGTGCGCACGGCGAGCAGCAGGGCCTCGCAGTGCTGGTCCAGGAGCGCCAGGTAGAGGTCGAGCTTGCCGGGGAAGTGCTGGTAGAGCACCGGCTTGCTGACTCCGGCACGCTCCGCGATGTCGTCCATGGCCGCCGCGTGGTAACCCTGCGCGACGAAGACCTCCTGGGCGGCGCCCAGGAGCTGGTTGCGCCGGGCCCGGCGCGGAAGTCGCGTGCCCCGCGGACGCGCTGCCTCGGTCTGCTCGATGGCTGTCACGCCGCCTCCCACTTTCTCTAGAACACAGTGCGCCTTGCGTCGCGCGGCCATCGTACTTTTCGGTAACCGGATCTGGTGGGTTCAAGCCGAGTTTTCTCGCGGTACGGACCGCCGGTTACCCGCCGGAGATGCTGGTCAGCGCTTGCTCAGCGGTAATCGTCCTCGTCCAGGGCCACCACCCGGGTCTGCTCGGCGGCGTCCCCGTCGGAGGCTTCGCGCTGGCCCACGGGGGTCAGCGGATCGTCCTCGACCGGATTCAACTCCGCGTTCTGCTCCGCCGCGTCCGCCTCGGGGGCTTCCACATCGAGGGTTTCCCGCACCTCTGACTGGAAGGTGTCCGGTTCCGCAGGGTCGACAGTCATGGAGCACCCCTTTCCACCTACGAGCCTAGGAGGATCGCGGATACCCCGCTAGGCGGTTCCGCAAGCATCTGTGACGGCGAACACAAGAGGAGCCGCGTGATCGTCTCGTAACATTGCCCCATGTCTTCGACCGAGCTGCCGGGTGTACGGTCCACCGCCGCGCCGTCTTCCCAGGTGGGAGCCGTGCGAGTGGCCGACGGGGAGCAGCTGCGCACCGACCGGCTGCCCGGGCTGGAAATGAACGTACGGGTACGCCCGCCGGTCCGGGCCGGCCTGCCGCCCGCACTCTTCGTCCACGGGCTCGGCGGTTCCTCGCAGAACTGGTCCGCGCTCATGGGGCGGCTGGTCGATTCCGTCGACGGCGAGGCCGTGGACCTGCCCGGATTCGGCTGGTCCCCGCCGCCCGCCGACCGGGACTACTCGGTGACCGGGCTCGCGCGCACCGTCATCCGCCACCTCGACGCCGCCGGGCGCGGACCGGTGCACCTGTTCGGCAACTCCCTCGGCGGGGCGGTCTCCACCCGGGTCGCGGCCGTCCGGCCCGACCTGGTGCGCACGCTGACGCTGGTCTCCCCGGCCCTGCCCGAACTGCGCGTACAGAAGTCGGCCGTGCCGACCGCGCTGCTCGCCGTACCCGGCATGGCCGGGGTCCTCGACCGGCTCACCCGGGGTCTGAGCGCCGAGCGGCGCACCCGGGGGCTGACGGACCTCCTGTACGGGGACCCCTCCCGGGTGAAGCCCGAGGTGTTCGAGGCGGCCGTCGAGGAAATGGAACGGCGGCTCGCACTGCCGTACTTCTGGGACGCGATGACCCGTTCCTCGCGCGGCATCGTCGACGCGTACACCCTCGGCGGCCAGCACGGACTGTGGCGCCAGGCACAGCGGGTGCTCGCACCGACCCTGCTGGTCTACGGTGGCCGGGATCAGCTCGTCTCGTACCGTATGGCGCGCAAGGCCGCCGCGGCCTTCCGGGGTTCGCGGCTGCTGTCCCTGCCGGAGGCCGGGCACGTGGCGATGATGGAGTACCCCGAGGTGGTCGCGGCCGCCTTCCGGGAGCTGCTGGACGCCACCGGGGACGGGGACACCGTGCACACCAGGAACACCAGGAACGCCAGGAACACCGACGAGGACGGCAAGGGCTGAGACGTGGGACGACATAGTCGCAAGGAGCCCGCCAAGGCTTCCGGCCCCGGCTCAGGCCATCCGCAGCCGGCCGAACGGGCCGGTGCACGGACCGCTTCCCCGGCCGGGTGGGCCGAACCGGCCGCCGCCCCGCGCGGGTACGCGGCTCCGCCGCGCCACGAGCCGGTGTCCGGAGCGCGCGGCGGCCACCCCGAACAGCACGAGCCCGGCGGAGCCTGGGGCGCGGCCGCCGGTACCGGGTCGACCTACGGCGACTGGCGCGGTGCCCCGCGCACCCGACCGGCGGCCGGCGCGGGCGCGCCTGCCCCGGTGTACGAGACTCCGGGTCGCGGCATCCCGGTGTACGAGACCCCTGGTCACGGCACTCCGGTCTACGAGACTCCGGGTCACGGCGTCCCGGTGTACGAGACCCCGGGCCACGGCATCCCGGTGTACGAGACCCCCGGTCACGGCGTCCCGGTGTACGACACCCCCGGTCGCGGCACCCCGGTCTACGACACCCCGGGTCACGGCACCCAGGGCTACGCCACCCCCGTCCACGACACCCCGGCCTTCGGTACCCCCGCGGTCGGCTTCCCGCGGGTCACCCTCGACTCGCCGATGACCGCGACGGGTTCGCACCGCCGGATCCCGGTCCACGAGGACGCCTTCACGACGACCGGCTCCTACCGGGCCGTCCCCGCCGCCGAGGATCTCTTCGCCGAGGACGCCTTCACCGCCACCGGCTCGCACCGCCGGATCCCCGCGCCGCGCACGCCGCTCGTCACCCCCGTCGAAGAGGCGCAGGAGGCGCAGGAGGCGCCGCAGCCGGCCGGACGCGGCGGCAGGGGCCGTACGTACGCCGGGATGGCCGCCGCGGCCGTCACCGTCGTGCTCGCCGTGGTCGTCGCGGGCCAGGCGGCCTCCGAGGACGACGGTGCCAAGAACACCGTGCGCGCCGCCGACGAGGGCAACAGGCTCGCCGCGCAGGGCGATTCCGCCGCCTCCCGCTCCGACGGCCGGCCCACCCCGGACGCCTCCGCGGCGATCAAGGCCGCGCCGGAGCTCACGTACGACCAGAAGATGGCGCAGCAGTTCCCCATCGACGAGAAGCTGAAGGGCTCCGGCGTCTTCGACACCGTGCCCGGTGTGGCGCAGGCGCCCGGCAAGGGCAAGGTGGTCCGCTACCGCGTCGACGTGGAGCAGGGACTCGGCCTGGATCCGCAGCTGTTCGCCGAGGCCGTGCACCGCACGCTCAACGACGACCGGAGCTGGGGCCACGGCGGCACGAAGACCTTCGAGCGGGTGCCGGGCGGTTCGGCCGATTTCGTGATCACGCTCGCCAGTCCCGGGACCACCGGCGTCTGGTGCAAGAAGTCCGGGCTCGACACCACCATCGACAACGTCTCCTGCGACTCCGCGTCGACCGACCGCGTGATGATCAACGCGTACCGCTGGTCGCAGGGTTCGGCGACGTACGGCGCGGACCAGATGTTCGCCTACCGCCAGATGCTGATCAACCACGAGGTCGGCCACCGGCTCGGCCACGGCCACGTGAGCTGCCAGACACCGGGCGCGCTCGCCCCGATCATGCAGCAGCAGACGAAGTCCCTGGACATCAACAACATCAAGTGCAAACCCAACCCCTGGGTGTATCCGGGGAGTTGATCTACCTCTGATCTGGGCCGGCGCTCCGCCTTTCAGGGGGGCTGCTGGTTCTCGATGTACTGCTTGACAATGGGCAGGGGTGCCCTGCCGCACGATCCGGCGAAGTAGGAGCCGGACCAGAAGTGTCCGCCCCGCAGGTACCGGCGGACATGGCTGTCGTACTCCTGGCGGATCCGTCGGGAGTTGACGCCCTTGAGAGAGTTGACCAGTTTGGAGAGCTGGACTTTCGGCGCGTAGTGCACGAGCGGGTGCACGTGGTCTTGTTCTCCGTTGAACTGCTTCAGTTCGGCCTCGAAATCGGTGCAGACCTCCCGCATGATCTCTTCGGTGCGGGTCGGCATGGCGTCGGTGAACGCTTTCTGCCTGTACTTGGTGACGAAAACCAAATGAACATGCAGGTTGCGAACAACATGACGTCCGGTGCGTACATCGGGATGAGGATTCCGACGCGGCGACACAACCGATGCTAGGTTCCCGTTCATGAGTCAAGACACCCTGGTCAAGCGGCAGTTAGGGCATCGCGCCCGGCTCGCGCTGTCGCCTGCCGGGGTGTTGAAGACCGATGGACAGGCGCACGCGGCCCGCACGATGTGGAACTGTCTGCATGCGTGGTGGCAGATGATGCCGAAGGATAAGCGGACTCTGGTAAATGCGGATGCTGCGATCCGGCAGGCCCGCGAGGGCATCGACTTTCTTGCTGTTCTTCCGGCCCAGGCCGCACAAGCGGTGTTGAAGACGTATTTCCAGGCGTGGAAGAACTGCTGGGACGGCCGCGCCGACGCGCCGAACTTCAAAGGGCGGTTCCGGTCGGTGATGTCCGTGGACATTCCGCAGGGGCGGGACCTGAACATCGTTCGGGTGCACCGCCGCTGGGGCATGGCTAATGTCCCCAAGGTTGGGCGGGTCCGTTTCCGGTGGACCAAGGGCCTCCCTGTCGGCAAGCACGCCGACGGGGAGAACCGGATCACCGGGGCACGGCTGGTCAAGGACGCACAGGGCTGGCACATCGCCTTCCGCGTCCAGGCTCTGGAGGTCAAGCCCGAGCCCCACCAGGGGCCGGACGTCGGCATCGACGTCGGCGTCACTGTCCCCATCGCCCTCTCTGACGGCGAAACGTACGGGCACGGCGAGTGGCTGACCGATCGAGAGAAGGCCAAGCTGCTGCGCTTGGAGCAGCGCGCCGCGCAGCGTAAGCGCCACCGTAAGCGCGGCGAGCGCACCAGTCGCCGGCTGCACCACACTTACGACCAGATCGCAGGACTCCGCGCGAAAGCCAAGCGCAGGGCCCTGGACTGGCAACATCAGACGACCACCTCCATCGCCCGCACCTACGGCACGGTCGTGGTCGAAACACTCACCATCACGAACATGGTCAAGTCTGCCAAGGGGACCGTCGAGGAGCCGGGACGGAACGTTGCGCAGAAGTCTGGGCTGAACCGCTCCATCAGCGGGGAGGCGTGGGGCCGGACGGTCGTCATGCTGACGTACAAGACTTCCCGACACGGCGGTGACCTGTTCAAGGTGCCCGCCCCCGGCACCTCCCGGCGCTGCTCCGTCTGCGGCCGCACCACGCCCGGCAGCCGGGAGTCCCAGGCCGTGTTCGTGTGCAAGAACCCGGACTGCGGCTGGTCGGGCAACGCCGACCACAACGCAGCCCGCAACGTCTTGCACCTGTACCGGATGGGCCTCGCGCTCATCCCGGCTGCCGGAAGGGCAGTCGTCAGGCGCGCGAAGCGCGTCAAGCCCGCTACCGCAAGGTAAGCAGGAATCTCCCGGCTTCAGCCAGGAGAGCACTTCAAAAGCGGCTCGTCGGCAAGAACGTCGTCATCAGCGACTGGACCGGCGTCCTCGACGTCTCGCAGGTCGCGGTCAAGTGACGCTCCTCGCCGACCGGCCGGTGTCCGGGCCCGGGGCCATCGCCCCGGGCCCGGGCCTCGGGCGGCAGATGCTGCGGCGGCTGCGCGCCCGGCCCTCGGCCGTGGCGGCGGCCGCCGTCCTCGCACTCCTCGTCCTCCTCGCCCTCGCCGCACCGCTGTTCGCGCAGCTCACCGGCCAGGACCCGAACGCCTACCACGACGAGCTCGTCGACTCCGCGCGCGGCGGCGTCCCCATCGGGTCCTTCGGCGGGACCTCAGGCGAGCACTGGCTCGGCGTCGAACCGGGCACCGGCCGCGACCTGTTCACCCGGCTGCTCTACGGGGCCCGGATCTCGCTGCTCGTCGCCCTCGGCGCCACCGCCGTCCAGATCCTCGTCGGCGTGGGCGTCGGACTCGCCGCCGCCCTCGGCGGCCGGTTCGCGGGCCAGGTCGTCAGCCGGTTCACCGACGTGATGATCGCCCTGCCCCTGCTGGTGATCGCCATCGCCCTGACGGCCGTCGTCCCGGCCGGGTTCCCGCGGCCGCTGCTGCTGATCTTCGTCATCGGACTGC
The DNA here is from genome assembly GCF_049310065.1 of Streptomyces tatrensis. NCBI lineage: Bacteria > Bacillati > Actinomycetota > Actinomycetes > Kitasatosporales > Streptomycetaceae > Streptomyces > Streptomyces tatrensis. The sequence continues at coordinate 6,228,012 of NZ_JBMDLB010000011.1, forward strand.
TCGACTGGGGCGGCCTCGCCCGGATGGTGCGCGCCCAGACCCTCTCCCTCAAGGAGCTGGACTTCGTGGACGCCGCCCGGCTCTCGGGAGGGGGGTCCCCCCAGGGCGGAGCCCGAGGGGGAGGCACCCTGCGGATCGCCCGCCGGGAGCTGCTGCCCTCGCTGGCCGCGCCCGTCATCACCCTCGCCGCGATCAAGGTGCCCACCGCCATGGTGGTCGAGGCCTCCCTGTCCTTCCTCGGGGTCGGCGTGAAACCGCCCACCCCCTCGTGGGGGCAGATGCTGTCCAGCGCCCAGAACTGGTTCCGCGCCGACCCCACCTACGTGCTGCTCCCCGCCGGGCTGCTCTTCGTCACCGTGCTCGCCTTCACCGTGCTCGGCGACGCCGTCCGCACGGCCCTCGACCCGCGCGAGGACTCGCGGCTGCGGGTCGGCACCAGGAAGGAGCGCACCGGGTGACCCTCCCCCAGCTACCGCCGGGGGGACCCCCAGTGCTCAAACGGACCGGCGGCGCACTGCTCGTGCTGCTCACCCTGTCCGTCGTGATCTACGCCCTCTTCTACCTCGTCCCCGGCGACCCCGCCCGCCTCGCCTGCGGGGAGCGCTGCAATCCGGCGCAGATCGCCCAGGTGCGCGAACAGCTCGGGCTGAACGAGTCGGCGGTCGCGCAGTACCTGCACTTCCTCCAGGGACTGCTGGTGGGCCGGGACTCCTCCGGCGGCGCCGGGCTCGTCCTGCACTGCGACGCGCCCTGCCTCGGATTCTCGTACCAGAACGACCAGCAGGTCACCGAGCTGCTGCTGGAGCGGCTCCCCGCCCCCCTGTCGCTGGCGCTGGGCGCGCTGGTGATCTGGCTCGTGATCGGCGTCGGCACCGGACTGCTGTCCGCGCTGCGCCGGGGCGGTTTCACCGAGCGGGCGCTGACCGTGCTCACGCTCGCCGCCACCGGCACCCCCGTCTTCATCCTCGGGCTGCTGCTGCTCATGGCCTTCTGCGCCTACCTCCAGTGGCTGCCCTTCCCCACGTACGTACCGCTCGGCGACGACCCCGAGCAGTGGGCGTGGAACATGCTGCTGCCCTGGGTGACCCTCGGCTTCTTCGAGAGCGCCAAGTACGCCCGGCTGAGCCGTAGTTCCACCCTGGAGACGCTCGCCGAGGACCACATCCGCACCTTCCGCGCCTACGGGGTCGGGGAGCGGGCCATCGTCACCCGGCACGCCGTGCGGGGCGCGGTGGCCCCGGTGATCGCGCTCAGCGCCGTGGACTTCGGCACGATGATCGGCGGCGCCGTGCTGACCGAGTCGCTGTTCGGGATCCCCGGGCTCGGCAAGACCCTCATCGACGGCGTACGGGTCGTGGACCTGCCCGTGGTGGTGGGCGTGGTCCTCGCCATCGGCGCGGCCGTGGTGCTCGCGGGTGTCGTCGCCGACGTGCTGTACGCCGTCGCGGACCGAAGGGTGGTTCTGGCATGACGCACGCATCGCTGGTGGACGTCGGCGGGCTCACCGTCGACTTCCCGGTCGGCCGGCCGGGGAGTGCGTACGGGCCGTGGACGGGGTGTCCTTCACCCTGGAGCCCGGCCGCGCCCTGGGCATCGTGGGGGAGTCCGGAAGCGGCAAGTCGACTGTCGCGGCAGCCCTGTTGGGGCTGCACCACGGGACCGGAGCGCGGATCGGCGGCACCGTCCGGGTCGGCGGCACCGACGTGGGCACGGCTTCCCCGGCGGAGCTCAGGGAGCTGCGGGGCGCCGTCGCCGCGATGGTCTTCCAGGACCCGCTGAGCTCCCTGGACCCGTACTACGCCATCGGCGACCAGATCGCCGAGGTGTACCGGGTGCATGCCGATGTGACGCGGCGGGCGGCCCGGGCCCGGGCGGTGGAGGTGCTCGACCGGGTCGGCATACCCGACGCGGTGCGCCGCTCCCGGGCGCGGCCGCACGAGTTCAGCGGGGGCATGCGGCAACGGGCCCTGATCGCGATGGCGTTGGCGTGCGAGCCGAAGCTGCTGATCGCGGACGAGCCGACCACGGCGCTCGACGTCACCGTCCAGGCGCAGATCCTCGACCTGCTGCACGGGCTGCGGGAGGAGCGGGGGCTCGGGCTGCTGCTCGTCACGCACGACGTGGGGGTGGCGGCGGAGAACGTGGACGCGGTGCTGGTGATGCGGGACGGGGGTGTCGTCGAGCGTGGCCCGGTCGGGTCCGTGCTGTCGGCTCCCGCCGATCCGTACACCGTGGCGCTGCTGGCGGCTGTGCCGAGGCTCGACGCGGTGCGGGTGGCCCGGCCGGGGGCGGTTGTACGGGCGCTGCCCGTGCCCGCGCCTCAAACGCCGGCGGGGCTGGATTTGGCGGGGCGGGGTGCGTCCGCTGAGCTCAGAGATCGGGGCTCCGCCCCGGACCCCGCGCCTCAAACGCCGGCGGGGCTGGAATTGGCCGGGCTGGAAACGGGCCCGGTGGGGCTGCCGCGGCAGGGTGGCCGGGTGCGGCTCAGAGATCGGGGCTCCGCCCCGGACCCCGCGCCTCAAACGCCGGCGGGGCTGGATTTGGCGGAAGTTGCGGAGGAGCAGGCGGAGTTGCCCGTCGTCGAGGCGTTTTCGCTGCGGAAGGAGTTCGGGCGGGGGAAGCGGCGGGTGGAGGCCGTGGGTGGGGTGTCCGTGTTCGTGCGGGGTGGGGAGACGCTCGGGATCGTCGGGGAGAGCGGCAGCGGCAAGAGCACCCTCGGGCGGATGCTCGTCGGGCTGCTCGAGCCCACGTCCGGGCAGGTCCGGCGGGACGGGGTGGAGAGCGTCGGCCTGGTGCCCGGGGTGCAGATGGTGTTCCAGGACCCGGTGTCCTCGCTCAACCCGCGCCGGTCGATCGGCGAGTCCATCGCGGATCCGCTGCGCGCGGCGGGGGAGAAGGGCCGGGCCGCCATCCGGGCCAGGGTGGGGGAACTGCTCCTGCGCGTAGGGCTGGAGGAGGCGCACTACGACCGGTACCCGCACGAGTTCAGCGGCGGCCAGCGCCAGCGCGTCGGCATCGCCCGGGCCCTCGCGCCCCGGCCCCGGCCGATCGTCTGCGACGAGCCCGTCTCGGCCCTCGACGTCACCACGCAGGCGCAGGTCACCGCCCTGCTGGCCGAGCTCCAGCAGGAGCTCGGGATCGCCCTGGTCTTCATCGCGCACGACCTCGCGGTGGTGCGTCAGGTCAGCGACCGGGTCGCCGTCATGAGGGGCGGGGTGATCGTGGAGGAGGGCCCCGTCGACGAGGTCTACGACCGGCCGGCGCACGCCTACACCCGGGAACTGCTGGCCGCCGTCCCGTCCCTCGACCCGGCCGTGGCGGCCGCCCGGCGGCTCGGCCGGCGCCGCGGCGGGGAGGTCCTCGCGGGGGCCTCGTAGACCGCCCCACGTAGTTCTTAGCGTGCTCGAACGCGAACCGTACGGGAAAGTTACGACTCTTCACCCCTTCCGGTGGCGCGACGGACAACCGTCCGTCGCGCCTTCGGCATATCCGCTTGAGTTCGTACCCGGCGGGTCGCCGGACCGACGGAGACCGCCTGAAACGGGAGATCGGGGGTGCCACTCGTGCGGATCGGACTGCTCACGGAAGGTGGTTATCCGTATGCGACGGGGGAAGCGAGGCTGTGGTGCGACCGGCTCGTGCGCGGGCTTCCCCAGCACGAGTTCGAGCTCTACGCCCTGAGCCGCAGCGCCGAGCAGGAGGAGCGCGGCCGGGTGCCGCTGCCCCCCCACGTCACCCGGGTGCGGACCGCCCCGCTGTGGGCGCCGGCCGATGACGGGCGCAGCTACCGGCGCCGCGAGCGCCGCCGCTTCGCCGCCGCCTTCACGGAACTGGTCCGCGGGATCTGCGGAGCCGACCCCGCGCGGTTCGCGGACGGGCTGTACGAGCTGGCCGCCCTCGCCTCGGAACAGGGCGGGCTGTACGCGGCACTGCGCTCCGAGACGGCCGTACGGGCCGTGGAGTCCGCCTGCCGCGCCCCCGAGGCGAGCAGGGAAGTGCAGCGGGCGCAGGTCGCGGACCTCCTGGAGTTCGTGGACGAACTGGAGCGGATGCTGCGGCCGTTGTCCCTGGACTGGTACGAGGACCTCAGCGAGGTCGACGTCTGCCACGCCGCCGCGGGCGGTGTCGCGGCGCTGCCCGGGCTCCTGGCCAAACGCTTCTTCGGAGTGCCGCTCCTGGTCACCGAGTACGGGGTCCAGCTCCGCGCCCACTACCTGGAGCACTCCGCGCGGGACGAGCGGCCGGCCGTACGGGCCCTGCTCGCGGCGTTCCACACCCGGCTGGCCGGCGAGATCTACTCCCAGGCCGACCTGCTCACCCCCGGAAACGCGCACGCCCGGCGCTGGCAGGAACGCTGCGGAGCCTCCCGCGAGCGGCTGCGCACGGTCTACCCCGGGATGGAGGCGGACCGATTCGCCGCGGTCGGCGAGGACCCGGCGTGCGGGGACCCGCACACGCTCGTCTGGGTCGGCCGGGTGGACCCCGCCAAGGACCTGATCGCCCTGCTGCACGCCTTCGCCGAGGTGCGCCGGGCCGAACCGCGCGCCCGGCTGCGGATCTTCGCGACGGCGGCCGGCCCGGGTCAGCACGAGGTCGGGCACGGCTACCTGGCCGACTGCCGCTCGCTCGCGGCGCAGCTCTTCCCCGACGAGGCCGCCGACGCGCACGCGGTCGGCGAGAACCCGGTCACCTTCGAGGAGATCGGCGGACCCGACGCGCCGTCCCCGGCCCACGCGTACGGCTCCGGGCGGGTGGTGGTGCTCTCCTCCGTCATCGAGGGCTTCCCCATCACCCTGGCCGAGGCCATGTTCTGCGGCCGGGCCACCGTGTCCACCGACGTCGGCGCCGTCGTCGAGGTGATCGGCGGAACCGGGCTCGTGGTGCCGCCGCGCAACCCGCGCGCCCTCGCCGAAGCCTGCGTCTCGCTGCTGCGGGACCCCGAGCGGGCCCAGCGGCTCGGCTCGGCCGCCCGGGCGCGGGCCCTCGAGCTCTTCACCGTCGAGCAGAACGTCGCCGCCTTCCAGGAGTCCTACCTGCGGCTGCTCGCCCGCGGCCCGGCCCGCCCCGACGGCACCGGAGTGCCCTTCGAGCAGCCGCCCGAGGCCCGGGTCCCCGGCCACTGGGCCACCCCCACCTGGGCCGCGCCCCACCCCGAGCCCACGCCGTCCGCCGCTTCCGGGGGCCCCGCCCCCGACCCGGCCGGCCCCCCGGCCCCGGGCGGGGCCGCCCCCTCCGGCACCCCGGAGGGCGCCGCGGCCGACGGCCCCGATGCCCCCGCCCCGGACGCCGGCCCGGCCGGGCCCGGTGGGCCGGGTTCCGCCGACGGCTCCGGGCCGGGCGCGGCCCGCGTCATGGTGCCCGCCGCGCGTGCCGGGCGCGCCTCGAGTACGGAGGCCTCCGCATGACCGTGCCCCTGGACGAAGCCGTCCCCCTCGACCCGCCCCCGCCCCGCAGGGCCCGCTCCGCCGGGGACCCCGTCAAGGCGCTGCTCCACCGCCACCGGGAGCTCTGCGAGCACGCCGTGGACCCGCTGGAGATCGCCGCCGGGCTGGAGGCGCACGGCATCACCGACCGCACCGCCGCCCGCTTCCGCCACCGGGACGTCTTCTCCCTCGCGGAGGAGCTCTACGCCCGGACCCCCCGCGACGGCACCCCGCCCGCCCCGCCGACCGGGATCCCGGTCCACGCCAAGGCCGTACGGGGCTTCGGCTACGCGCTGCTGCCCGGGGCCCTCGCCCTCGGCGCGGCCGCCGCCGGGGTGCCCTGGGCCGGAGCCTTCGCGGTGCTCGTCACCGTCGCCGGGCTCGGACGGCCGGGCCGGGCCGCGGGGGGCCGCTTCCCCGCCGCCGTGTACCTGCTGGCCGCCGCCGCGCTCGGCTGGGCCGTCCACCGCCACGGCACCCCGCTCGGGACCGCCCTGGCCGTGGCCGTCGCCCCCGGACACCTGGCCGACGCCGTCTTCGCGGCCCGCGCCCGGCGCCGCCTCGCCGGGAGCCGGGCCCTGGAGGACTTCGCCGACGGGGTGAGACCCCTGCTCCTCGGAACGCTCGCGCTGTACGCCGCGGCCGCCGCGGGGGCGGCCGCACTGGCCGGGACCCCCCTGGCGGTGGCCGTACCGCTCGCGGTGCTGCTCTTCCTGACCCGGCTGCTGCTCGGCCACGGAGCCCCGCGCGGAGCCCTCGCGGCGGCCCTGGCCCTCGTACTCGCCCTGCTCCCGTTCCCGGCGGCGCCGTTCGCCGCCGCGGTGGGAGTCCTCGTACCCGCCGTCCTCGTGCTGTCGCGGGCCTCCGCGCACGCGCAGCGGCCCTGAATCCTTCGGAAGCAGACACCGAAGCGCCGTACCCCCCACCCCGATCCACCCATCCACCAAGGAGAACAAGGACATGACCGGCCAGCCAACCAACCAAGGGGCCGCGCGATGAGGGTGTTGCTGATCGGAGCCAACGGATACCTCGGGCGCTACGTGGCGGACCGACTGCTCGCCGACCCCGCGGTCCAGCTCACCGCGCTCGGCCGCGGAGACGACGCCGACGTCCGCTTCGACCTCGCCACCGGAAGCCCCGGCGCGCTCACCCGGTTCCTCGACGCCGTCCACCCGGGCGTCGTCATCAACTGCGCGGGAGCCACCCGGGGCGGTGCCCGCGAGCTCACCCGGCACAACACCGTCGCCGTCGCCACCATCTGCGAATCGCTGCGCCGCAGCGGCTGCGGCGCCCGGCTCGTCCAGCTCGGCTGCGCCGCCGAGTACGGGCCCAGCCAGCCCGGGTCCTCCACGGCCGAGGACGCCGTGCCCAGACCGGGAGGGCCGTACGGAGTCAGCAAGCTGGCCGCCACCGAGCTCGTGCTCGGCTCCGGGCTGGACGCCGTCGTCCTGCGGGTCTTCTCGCCCGTCGGCCCCGGCACCCCCGCCGGATCCCCCCTCGGCCGGCTCGCCGAGGCCATGCGGCGCGCCATGCAGTCCGGGGACGGCGAGCTCAAGCTCAGCGGGCTCGGAGTCCAGCGCGACTTCGTCGACGTACGGGACGTGGCGCGCGCGGTGCACGCCGCCTCGCTGTCGGCGGCCCAGGGCGTCGTCAACATCGGCACCGGCCGGGCGGTCCGGCTGCGCGACGCGGCCGCCGTGCTGGCGCGGGTCGCCGGGTACGGAGGCTCGCTGCACGAGATCGACGTACCGCAGCACGGACAGCACGCCCAGCACCCGCAGGCGCACGGGCACCCCGGGCGGCCCGCCGGGCTCGCCGCGATCGGCTCCCCGCGCTCCGAGGCCACGGCCGAGCAGCTCGCCGCCGCGACGGCCCAGCCCCCGTACCCCTACCCGGACGGCTGCGGAGCCTGGCAGCAGGCGGACGTCCGTACCGCCCGCGACCGGCTCGGCTGGCGGCCGCGGATCAACCTGGAGGAGTCCCTCGCGGACATCTGGATGGAGGCGGCGTGCCGCATCTGACCACCCCGCCGGCCACCGGCCAGGCGGCCACCGAGGCGGGCCGGCTCGGATTGGGAGTGCCCGGGTACGCGCATCCGCTGCTGGCCCCGGTGGAGTGGGCCGAGCTGACCCGGCCCGGCACGCCGCTGCACTGGGCCGTCCTCAACGTCACGGACGGGCCGGGCGGCCGGCCCGACCCGCACTGCACGGAGGCGGCCGCGAAGCTCCGTAACGCGGGCGGCGCGGTCCTCGGCCATCTCGCCATGCGAGACGGAGAGCGGTCGTTCGGGGAGCTCGTCTCCGACGCCCACCGCTTCCGCGACTGGTACGGAGCCGACGGCTTCTACCTCGCGGACGCCCCGGCCGGGAAGGCGGAACTGGCCTCCGTGCGCCGGGTCGTGGACACCCTGCGGGGCCTCGGCGACGGCTTGCGGATCGTCCTCGGACACGGCACCCACCCCTATGAGGGGTACACGGAAACCGCGGACCAGCTGGTCACCTTCTCCGGAACCTGGGCCGACTACCGCTGGTCGCAGGTCGCGGAGTGGACGGCCGACCACCCGCCGGAGACGTTCTGCCACCTCGTGCACGGAGTACCGCGCACGCACCTGGAGGAGGCGCTCCGGATCGCCCGCTGGCAGGGCGCGGGGACCATCTGGTTCACCGACCGGCGCGGGGCCGCTCCCCTGGACCCCTGGGCGTCGATGCCCGGGTACTGGGACGAAATCGTCTCGCGGATCGGACCGGGTGTCTCGGAATGAAGGAGGGCGTGGCAGTGTTACGGGAAGAACCACCGTTAAGACTTAATCATCTACGGAGTCCCCGTGTCGCTGCCACCCCTGGTAGAGCCAGCTGCTGAGCTCACCGTTGACGAGGTCCGTCGGTACTCCCGCCACCTGATCATCCCCGACGTGGGGATGGACGGCCAGAAGCGCCTGAAGAACGCCAAGGTGCTGGCCGTGGGCGCGGGCGGCCTCGGCTCGCCCGCCCTCATGTACCTGGCCGCGGCCGGCGTCGGCACGCTGGGCATCGTGGAGTTCGACGAGGTCGACGAGTCGAACCTCCAGCGCCAGATCATCCACAGCCAGGCGGACATCGGCCGTTCCAAGGCCGAGTCGGCCCGCGACAGCGTGCTGGGCATCAACCCGTACGTGAACGTGGTCCTTCACGAAGAGCGGCTCGAAGCCGAGAACGTGATGGAGATCTTCAGCCAGTACGACCTCATCGTCGACGGCACGGACAACTTCGCCACGCGCTACCTCGTGAACGACGCCTGCGTGCTGCTGAACAAGCCGTACGTGTGGGGCTCGATCTACCGCTTCGACGGCCAGGCCTCGGTCTTCTGGTCCGAGCACGGCCCGTGCTACCGCTGCCTCTACCCGGAGCCGCCCCCGCCGGGCATGGTCCCGAGCTGCGCCGAGGGCGGCGTGCTGGGCGTGCTCTGCGCGTCCATCGGGTCCATCCAGGTCACCGAGGCCATCAAGGTCCTCACGGGCGTCGGCGAGTCGCTGGTCGGCCGTCTGATGATCTACGACGCCCTGGAGATGCAGTACCGCCAGGTCAAGGTCCGCAAGGACCCCGACTGCGCGGTCTGCGGTCCGAACGCGACCGTCACCGAGCTCATCGACTACGAGGCCTTCTGCGGCGTCGTGTCGGAGGAGGCCCAGGAGGCCGCGCTCGGCTCGACGATCACTCCCAAGCAGCTCAAGGAGTGGATCGACAACGACGAGCCGATCGAGATCATCGACGTCCGCGAGATCAACGAGTACGAGATCGTCTCGATCCCCGGCGCGAAGCTGATCCCCAAGGGCGAGTTCCTGATGGGCACCGCCCTCGCGGACCTGCCGCAGGACAAGCGCATCGTCTTGCACTGCAAGACGGGTGTCCGCAGTGCGGAAGTCCTCGCGGTCCTGAAGTCCGCGGGCTTCGCGGACGCGGTCCACGTCGGCGGCGGCGTCATCGGCTGGGTCCACCAGATCGAGCCCGAGAAGCCGGTCTACTAGGCCGGTCCACAGCAGTCACCCGGAGGGGCCGTACCTCGCTCGCGCGAGGTGCGGCCCCTTCGGCGTGCTCCGGTCCTAGACCGGCGAGGTCGGCGCCGGGGACTTCGACGCCGTGCAGACGGTGCCCGCGCCGGGGACCTTGCCGTCGAGCAGGTAGGAGTCGACGGCCTGCTGCACGCACGCGTCGCCGCTGTTGTAGGCGCCGTGCCCCTCGCCCTTGAAGGTGAGCTCCACGCCGACGCCGGGGCCGAGCCGCTCCACCATCTTGCGGGCGCCCTCGTACGGGGTCGCCGGGTCACCGGTGTTGCCGATCACCAGGATGGGAGCCGAGCCGGGGGCGGAGACGTCCGGGGTGTTCCAGGCGCCGGCGACGGGCCAGTCGGTGCAGCCCATCATGGCCCAGCCGAGGAAGTCCCCGAAGACGGGTGAGGCGGCCCGGAACTCGGGCAGCTTCGCCTTGGTCTGCGCCAGGGTGTAGCGGTCCTTGGAATCGGCGCAGCTGATGGCGGTGTTGGCCGAACCGATGTTGCTGTAAGTGCCCTTCGGGTCGCGGCCGTTGAGGGCGTCGGACATGGCGAGCAGCAGTTGCCCCTGACCGCCCTCGGCCTCGTCCAGGCCCTGTTCCAGCAGCGGCCAGGCCTCCTTGGAGTACAGGGCGAAGGCGATGCCGTTCGTCGCGGCGTCCTCCGTGAGCAGCCGGTCGCCGGAGCCGGGGATGGGCTTGGCCGCCAGCTGCTTCTGGAGCTTGATGATGTTCGCCTCGATCTCCTTGGCGGTGCTGCCCTGCAGGACGCACGCGTCGCCGCGGTCCACGCAGTCCTGGGCGAAGTTGCCGAGCGCGAGCTGGAAGCCCTTCGCCTGGCCGAGGGCGCCCTGCTCGGAGTTCTTGGTCGGGTCGACCACGGCGTCGAAGACGGCCCGGCCGACGTTCTTGGGGAACAGGTGGGCGTAGACCCCGCCGAGCTCGGTGCCGTAGGAGATGCCGAAGTAGTACAGCTTCTCGTCGCCGAGGGCCTGGCGGATCCGGTCCAGGTCACGGGCCGCGTTCTCGGTGCCGACGTGGGGCAGCACCTTGCCGGACTTCGCCTGGCAGGCGTCCTTGTACTTCTTGGAGGTGGCGAGGAACTGCTTCTCCTCCTCCGGCGTCGAGGGGCTGGAGTCCGCGGAGTAGTACGCGTCCAGCTGCTTGTCGTCCTCGCACAGCACGGGCGCGCTGCGGCCCACCCCGCGCGGGTCGAAGCTGACCAGGTCGTACCGCTCGCGCAGGGCGCCGTAGTCCTTCGCCGCGCCGGGCAGGGTGCTGATGCCGGAGCCGCCGGGGCCGCCGAAGTTGAAGACGAGCGAGCCGATCCGCTTGTCCTTGTCACGGGCCTTCGCCCGGATCAGCGCCAGCGGGATCGTCTCCCCCTCCGGCTCGGCGTAGTCGAGGGGCACGTCGATGACGGCGCACTGCCAGTCCTTGCCGGGGACCTGCCCGACCCCCTCGGCGGGGGTGGGGGCCTCGCACTCGCCCCACTTGGGTTTCTCGATGTCCTGCGCGGCGCCGTCCTTGCCCCTCTTCTTCTCGCCTCCGCCGTCGGAACAGGCACTGGTGGCGAGCAGCGCGGCGGCAGCGGCGGCGGCAGCGGCCACCCGGAGGGTGTGTGTGGGCATGCCTTCATCCTGTGCGCGCCCCGCGCGCGCCGCCCCCGCGCTGACCCATCCGGGTCATGCGGGGGCGGCGGCCGGCCGTCTCCCCGTCAGTGCGCCGCGGTCGCCGCGGGGATGTCCACGCGGGCGGCCCGGCGGGCCGGCCAGAGGGAGGCGAGGAGGGCGCCGGCGAGGGCGAGCAGCACCCCGAGGGCGAGCCGTCCCCAGGGGATGACCAGGGCGTAGCCCACGACGCTCTCCTGGAGGGTGCGGCCGAGCGCCCAGCCGGTGAACACGCCCATGACCGTGCCGACGGCCGCGCCGAGGGCGCCGACGAGCAGGGCCTCCATGCGGATCATCCGGGTGACTCCGGCGCGGTCCAGGCCGAGGGCGCGGAGCGTGCCGATCTCCTTGCGGCGTTCGAGCACGGACATCGCGAGGGTGTTGGCGATGCCCAGGGCGGCGATCACCAGGGCCATGCTCAGCAGGGCGTAGAAGACGTTCACCTGGTCGCCGATGCCGCTGGTGTCCTCGGTGCGGATGGCTTCCTTGTCGAGGACGGACAGGGCGGGGTTGTCGCCGAGGGCCTTGGTGATGCCCGCGAGGGCGGCCCGGCCGGGTCCGCCGCCGGTGGCCACGACGATCGCGTCGGTGTGCGGAGCCGCGTCGTAGCGGGCGACGAGGGAGTCGGGCGCCGTGATGCTGGGCAGCAGGTTGCTCTGCTGGTCCGCCTGGTAGACGGCGCCGATGGTGACTTCGCCCTGTGTGCCGTGGCGTTCCAGCGGAAGCTTCTGGCCGACCTTCCAGCCGTTCGCCTTCGCCTTGTAGTCGGCCACGGCGATCCGGCCCTCCCTGAGGCCGTCGAGGGAGCCTTCGGTGACCTCGTAGCGCAGGAGGCGGCCGATGGTGGCGGGGTCGACGCCGGTCAGGACGGAGGAGACGCCGCCGAGCCGGTACTCGGTGGACTGGTCGAGCGGGCTGGAGGAGGCGTCCGGCAGCTTGTCGAGGAGCGCGGCGGTGGCGGGGGTCATCCGCTGGCCGCCCGGGGCGGCCTTGACCAGGTAGTCGCCGGTGAGGTCGCGGGTGGTCGCGCCGTCGAGGTACTGGGTGGCGGAGGCCCCGAGGACGGAGAGGCCCGACGCGAGGGTGAGGGCGATGGCGAGCGCGGCGGCCGTGGCGCCCGTACGACGCGGGTCGCGCACGGTGTTGCGGGCGGCGAGCTCGCCCTGCACCGGGCTCACGCGGATCAGCAGCGGCCGGAGCAGGGCGGTGAAGGGCCGCGCCAGGAGCGGGATGAGGGTGATCACCCCGGCCAGGGTGAGGGCGGCGCCGAGACCGATGACCGCCCGGGCGTCCCGGCCCGTGGTGAGGGCTCCGTAGAGCACGGCCGCGGTGCCGGTGACGGCGAGCGCGGCGCCGAGGCCGGTGCGCAGGGAGCCGGCCCGTGCGGGCGCCGCGGGCTCGGCGGCGCCGAGGGCGGCGACGGGCGGGATGGCCATGGCCCGGCGGACCGGAACCCACGCGGCGATCACGGGCAGTGCGGTCCCGACCAGCAGCGCGGTGAACACCGTGGCGGGCAGCAGGACCAGCGGGGCGGCCGGGCTGTCGGCGGGGGAGAAGAAGGCCTGGAGCAGCGCGGCGACCCCGGTGCCGGCCAGGATGCCGGCCACCGAGGCGATCAGTCCGACGAGGACGGACTCGGTGAGCAGGATCCGGCGCACCTGCTTGCGGGAGGCGCCGACGGCCCGCATCAGGGCCAGTTCCCTGGTGCGCCGGGACACCAGCATGGTGAAGGTGTTGGAGATGAGGAAGGTGGCCACGAACAGGGAGACCGCGGCGAAGCCCAGCATGATCTGGCTCATGGTGTCGCTGTCGCTGGAGGCCATGTTCGCCTGGAGGCGGGCGAGCTGGGCGCCGGTGATGGCGCTGCTGCCCTTGGGGATCGCCGCGTCGACCCGGGCGCGGAGCCCCGCCAGGTCGGTGCCGGGTGCGGCGGTGATCTCGATGTTCGTGTAGTGGCCGGGCCGCAGGAACAGCCGCTGGGCGGTGGCGTCCGCGAAGAGGACCAGGCTGCCGCCGGGGGAGAGCTTGGAGGCGTCGGTGCGGAAGGTCCCGCTGAGGGTGTACGAGGCCGCGCCCGTGCCCGTACCGACGCGCACGGTGTCGCCGACGCGGTAGCCGCCCTTGGCGGCACTGGCCTCGTCGAGGGCGATCGCGTGCTCGCCGGCCGGGCCGGTGCCCGCGGTGAACCGGTAGGCGGGGTCCGTGCCGTCCTCGGCCGGGGCGAAGTTGCCGCCCTTGCGGAAGGTGCCGTTGCCCAGCAGCCGGCCCTCGTGGTCGGCGACGGCGGCGAAGCCGTCGACCCGGCCCGCGGCGGCGGAGACGCCGGGGACCGCGCCCAGGGTGGCGGCGGTGCGGGCGTCGAGCGCGGCCGGCGGGGATCCGGGGACGGTGTCGGGCGCGACGTTGAGGGAGACGCGGTCGTAGCCGGCGCTCGCCCGGTCGACGGCTGCCTGCTTCAGGCTGTCCCCGTAGACGAGGCTGCCGGTGACGAAGGTGACCCCGAGCATGACCGCGAACACGGTCATCAGCAGGCGGGCCTTGTGCGCGAGCACGTTGCGCAGGGCGGTACGGAACATGGGGATGCGGATCCTGGGAGGCGGGCCCGGGGTGCGGGCGGGCGGCTGGGTCGGTGCGGGGGCGCGGTGCGCGGGCGCGGTGCTGCCGGGAGCGGGGAGGGGTCAGCTCGTACGGGAGCGGGCGTCGAACGCCTTCATCCGGTCCAGCACCCGGTCCGCGGTGGGCCGGGTCATCTCGTCGACCAGCCGGCCGTCGGAGAGGAAGACCACGCGGTCCGCGTACCCGGCGGCGACGGGGTCGTGGGTGACCATGACCACGGTCTGTCCCAGCTCGCGCACCGAGTCGCGCAGGAAGCCGAGGACCTCGGCGCCGGCCCGGGAGTCCAGGTTTCCGGTGGGCTCGTCGCCGAAGACGATCGCCGGGCGGGAGACCAGGGCCCGGGCCACCGCCACGCGCTGCTGCTGCCCGCCGGAGAGCTGTCCGGGACGGTGGCCGAGGCGGTCGCTGAGGCCGGTCAGCGACACCACGTGGTCCAGCCACTGCCGGTCGGGCTTCCGGCCGGCGATGGTCAGCGGCAGGGTGATGTTCTCCACCGCGGTCAGCGTCGGCAGCAGGTTGAACGCCTGGAAGACGAAGCCGATCCGGTCGCGGCGCAGCCGGGTGAGCTGCTCGTCGTTCAGGGAGCCCAGCTCGGTGGTGCCGATGCGGACGGAGCCGGAGCTGAGGGAGTCGAGACCGGCGGCGCAGTGCATCAGCGTGGACTTGCCGCAGCCGGAGGGGCCCATGATCGCGGTGAACTCGCCCTCGCGGAAGGAGACGCTGACGTCGTCCAGGGCGACGACCCGGGTGTCGCCGGTGCCGTAGACCTTCGAGAGGGCGGTGGTGGCGGCCGCGATGCCGGTCGGTGGGTGGAGTGGGTGCGGATGCGGATGCGGCTGCGGCTGCGGCTGCGGGGCAAGGGGGGCGGCGGTCACGGGGACTCCTCTTCGGCGCGGGAAGCTGCACTTCGAAGGGTGTCCGGGGGACGTATCGGGGCCCGCGCCGCCGGGTATCGGTGGCCGCTCCCGTGCGTATCGGTCCCGTATCGGGCGGGCGGGCTGCCGCTGCGCGGGGCGAAATCCCCTACCCGCCCTTCGCCCGTTCCCCGGGGCTGTGCCCCGGACCCCCTGGGGCTCCGCCCCAGACCCCGCGGCTCAAACGCCGCCGGGGCTGGATGTGCCGCTGCTCGGGGCGAGGTCCCCTCCCCGCCCTTCGCCCGTTCCCCGGGCTGCGCCCGGACCCCCTGGGGCTCCGCCCCGGACCCCGCGGCTCAAACGCCGGCGGGGCTGGATTTGGGCGGCGGTCAGGTGGGCAGGCGTAGCGTGGCGATCGCGCCGCCGGTCGGGGCGTTCGTGAAGTCGAGGGTGGCGCCGAGGACTTGGGCTTGGCCCACGGCGATGGTCAGGCCCAGGCCGTGGCCCGTGCCGCGCTCCGCGCGGCCCGTGTGGAAGCGGCGGGGGCCTGCGAGCAGCAGGTCCGCGGGGAAGCCGGGGCCGTGGTCGCGCACGACGACCGTGCGGCCCTCTACGGTGACCCGGATCGGGGCCCGGCCGTGCCGGTGGGCGTTGACGACGAGGTTGCCGACGATCCGTTCCAGGCGGCGCGGGTCGGTCTCCACGCTCTCGGTCTCCTCGGCGACGTTGATGTCGACCTCCGCGGCGAGGCCCGTACGGGTGACGGCTTCGGCGACGACCTCGCCGAGCGGGACCCGGGCGTGGACCGGCAGTTCGGCGCCCGCGTCCAGCCGGGAGATCTCCAGGAGGTCCTCGACGAGCCCGCGCAGATCGCGCACCCGGGCCCGGAGCAGGTCCTCCGTCTCCCCGGGCGCCAGCAGGTCCGCGGCGGCC
The DNA here is from genome assembly GCF_049310065.1 of Streptomyces tatrensis. Lineage (NCBI taxonomy): Bacteria > Bacillati > Actinomycetota > Actinomycetes > Kitasatosporales > Streptomycetaceae > Streptomyces > Streptomyces tatrensis. Next base: position 6,243,533 of record NZ_JBMDLB010000011.1, read on the forward strand.
AGCAGACCGCCGACGGGCGTGCGCAGTTCGTGGGCCACGTCGGCGGTGAACCGGCGCTCGTCGCGCAGCTTCCGGCCGAGGGTGTCGGCCATGAGGTCGACGGTGGCGGCGATGTCGTCCAGCTCGTCGCGGCCCTGCGTGGGTCCGGTACGGGCGTCCAGGTCCCCGGCGGAGATCCGGCTCGCGGTTTCGGAGACCCGGCTCAGGCGGCGGCCGAGCAGCCCGGCTCCGTAGACGGCGAGGGGGGTGGCCGCGGCGAGGGCGAGCAGGGAGGACACCGCCATCGTGGCGTCGAGCCGGCGCAGCCCGTAGAGCTGCGGGTTCGTGTTGACGCGGTAGGCCAGTACGGGACTGCCCGGGCCGCCGACGCGTTGCGCGGCCCAGACGGTCGGACCGCTGTTCCCGTCGACGTGCCCGTCGTAGGCCGTGTGCCGATCGCCGTCGTCCGGGTCGCGCAGTGCGGCGGGCAGTCCGGGCGGATCGAGCTCGGCGCCCTCGATCAGGGTTCCGGTGCGCCGGTAGGTGTCCATGGCCGAGTGCACGGTGTTGAAGGCCTGCATCTCGGCCCGGGAGCGGATGTCCGACGCGGTCCAGAGGTGTACGAGTACGCCCACCGCCACCGCGACCAGGCAGGCCGTGCCCGCGGCCAGGGCGGCGATCTTCCAGCGCAGGGGGACGCGGCCCGGCCGACGCCGCTCGAAGGGGGCCACCGGTCTCAGCGCTTGAGCTTGTAGCCGAAGCCGCGGACCGTCTCGATCCGGTCCCGGCCGAGCTTGCCGCGCAGCCGCTGCACGCACAGGTCCACGACCCGGCTGTCGCCGTCCCAGCCGTAGTCCCAGACGTTGCGCAGCAGGGTGTGCCGCTCCAGCACGATGCCCGGGTGCGCGGCGAACTCCAGCAGCAGCTTCAGCTCGGTCGGGGTGAGCGCCACCGGGGTGCCGCCGACGGCCACGTCCAGGCCGCCGGTGTGGAGGGTCAGGTCCCCGAAGGACAGGAGCTCCCCCTCGGAGGGGCCCGGACCTTCGGCCGCGGTCTGCCCGGCCGCCGGGGCGGGGGCGTAGGTGGCGCGCCGCAGCAGCGAGCGGATGCGGGCCACGAGCACGTTGGTGTCCACGGGCTTGACCACGTAGTCGTCCGCCCCGGCCTCCAGACCGGCGACGATGTCCAGGCCGTCGCCGCGGGCCGACATCATCAGGACGGGGACCAGGCTGGTCTCCCGGACCTTGCGGCACAGGCCGATCCCGTCGAGGCCGGGCAGCATCACGTCGAGGATCAGCAGGTCGAAGTCCTCGTCGCGGAAGGATTCGAGGCCGGTGAGTCCGTCGGCGGCGGCCCGCACCGTGTACCCGTAGCGCTCCAGGGAGACGCTGAACGAGCGGCGCATCAGCTCGTCGTCCTCCACCAGCAGTACGCGAACGGGTCGCGGGGCGGCGGGAGCCGGGGTGGGGGAGGACACGGGGGACGACTCCTGTTCGGCGGACGGGTGGTTGAGCGGACGGGTGGCTGAAATGAACGATAGGGCCGCGGCTGCCGTGTTTTCCGCAGCCGCGGCCCCGTGGACCGATCAGATGAAGAGCCGAGCGTCCGCTGATACCCGCCCGATACGAACGACGGGCGATCCCTGTCGCCGCGTCCTACGGCTGGGCCAGGACCTGCTTCGCCGCCGCGCGCCCCGTCGCGACGCAGGCGGCCACGCCCACGCCCTCGTACGCCGCTCCGCACAGGGCGATGCCCGGGAGCTTGCCGGCGGCCTCGCGGATGCGGGCGACGCGTTCGCGGTGCCCGACGCCGTACTGGGGCAGGCCCCGGTCCCAGCGGGTGACGCGGGTGGCCAGGGGTTCGCCCATGGGGCCCACCGCGTGGTGGAGCTCGGCGATGGCCGAGCGGACCAGGTGGCGGTCGGGGCGGCCGAGGAGCTCGTCCTCGCCGATGCGGCCGATGGAGGCGCGGAGCACGAAGGTCTCGGGGGCCGCGTCGTGCAGCCAGGACCACTTGTTGGAGAGGAAGGAGGCGGCCTTCAGGGTGTGGCCGTCGACCGGCGGGACCAGGAAGCCGTTGCCCTCGGGGAGGAAGTGGGCCTGGGCGCGGGAGAAGGCCATGGTGATGACGGCCGTCGAGGCGTGCGGGATCGAGGAGAGTTCGGCCTCGGCCATCGGGGAGTGCGGGCGCAGCAGCTCCGCCGCGGCGAAGGCGGGGAGGGCGAGGATCACCGCGTCGGCCTCCATCGTCAGCGCGCCGTCGCCGGTCATCGCCTGCACGCGCCAGCGGTCACCTGCGACCCGCTGGAGCGAGCGGGCCGTCGTCCCGGTGAGGATGCGGGCTCCGCAGGCCTCCGCGACGGCCGCCGGGAAGCGCCCGGTGCCGCCGACGACGCCCTGGACGGCGACGGCCCCCGAGCGGGGGGCGCCCGCCGCGCGCATCCGGCGCAGGGCCGGGAGGAGCGGGGTGCCCGCTTCGGCGAGGGCCGCGATCCGGGGCATGGCCGCGCGCAGCGAGAGCCGGTCGGCGAGGCCGGCGTAGACGCCGCCCAGCATGGGTTCGACGAGCCGGTCGACGGCTTCCTGGCCGAAGCGGCCGCCCAGGTACTCGGTGACCGAGCAGTCCTCGGTGAGCGGGGTGGCCGGGAGGGTCTCCTCGGCGATGACGCGCCGGACGCCCTCGGGGGAGAGCAGTCCGGTGCCGATCAGGGCGGAGGGGTCGGTGGGGACGCCCATCACGTGTCCGGCGGGCAGCGGGCGCAGGGCGCCGTTGGTCCAGATGGTGGTGGCGGCCTTCGCGGGATCGCAGAGGGCCCCGCCGAGTCCGACGGCGGCGGCCAGTTCCACGGCCTCCGGGCGCAGGGCCATGAGGGATTCCGCGCCCTCGTCGACGGTGATGCCGGCGATGGTGCCGGTCCGGAGCTTCCCGCCGACCTTGGCGTGGCTCTCCAGGACGGTGACATCGGCCTGGCCGCGCAACTGCCACGCGGCGGCCAGACCGCTGATCCCGCCACCGATGACGATCACTTGGTTTCTCACAGGACGCTCCGGGCTTCCGGCTCGGGGAGGAACGGGTCCTTGACACGGAGCCGCGAAGCGGCGGAGCGCACTGCGCATCTGTTGTGACCTGCACTTTCTTGGATTGTCAGTGGCCTCGGTTAGGTTGACCGCGTGACGACAGCGCGGATGGCCGAGGATGCCGGGCATGCCCGGTACACCTACCGGCTTCGCGTGTCGTTCACCGCCAGGGCAGCTCTGGAAGCGGAGTGGGCGCGGTGCCGGTGGATCTGGAACGAGTGCTGCGCCCGGTCGAAGAAGGCCCACGCCGAGGACGAGAAGTGCGGTCCGGCAAGGCTGGACAAGATGCTGACCGGGGCCCGTGCCGCGAATGTGTGGCTGCGTGAAGGCAGCAGCGTTCCGCAGCAGCAACTCATCCGGGATTTCGGTAAGTCCCGCGCCAAGGCGCTCAAGGATGTCAAGGCCCGGCTGCCGATGCGGCAGCGGGCAGGGATGCCGAAGTACAAAAAGAAGCAGCAGGTCGACCCGAGCCTGAACTACACCCAGCGCGGTTTCCGGTTGCAGGACGGACGCCTGCTTCTGGCGGGCGGCATCGCCGTGACGGTCGTGTGGTCCCGGGGCCTGCCCGAGCCTCCGTCCTCGGTGCGGATCTACCGTGACAGTCTCGGCCACTGGTACGCCTCTTTTGTCGTCCCCGCCGAAGTGCGGCCGCTCCCGGAAACAGGCGCGGTGATCGGGATCGACTGGGGCGTGACGGAGACCGCGACCACCACCAGCGACGCCCACGACCTTCCCCACGCGCAGCACGGAAAGAATGCCGCCCAGCGCCTGGCCCGCTACCAGCGGATGATGTCCCGAAGGAAGCCGAAGAAGGGGCAGCCTGGTTCGAAGGGCTACCGGACGGCGAAGAAGCTGACGGCGAAGCTGCACAAGAAAGTTGCACGCCAGCGTGAGGACATGGGCCGCAAGTGGGCCAAGTCGGTGGTCCGGGATCACGACCGGCTCGCCGTAGAGGACTTCCGTCCGAAGTTCCTCGCCAAGTCGGCCATGGCGAAGAAGGCCGCGGACGCGGCGATCGGCGCGACCAAACACGCACTGGTCCACATGGCCCGCAAGCACGGCCGTGAACTGCACCTTGTCCACCCCGCGCACACCACCATGGACTGCGCACAGTGCGGAGCGAGAACCAAGCACGCGCTACCTCTCTCGATGCGAACCTACTCGTGCACCGCGTGCGGAGCCGTCTCCCCCAGAGACAAGAACTCCGCCCGCGTCATGCTCGTCCGGGCTGGTCTCCACCCGGCTGGTGCCGATCTTGTAAGACCTGCGCGCCCGCCGGGCCGCAGGCGCAGTGAGCCAGGAATCCCCTCCCCTTAGGGAGGGGAGGATTCAATGAACGCATTGTGTTCTCCCGTGGCCCCGAGGCCGTGGTCGATATGTTCCCATATGGAACTTATGGGACCGGAGTGGGTCAGCGCCTCATGCTTTCGGTCAAAGCCCTGAGATCCTCCTGATGGGGGAAGCTGCCGGGCTCGTACGCGCAGTACGGGTCCGCTTCGAGCACGTCGCGCGTGAAGCCGTACGCCCGGGAGCGCGATCCGCCGCACACCGTCTTGAACTCGCACGCCCCGCACTTGCCGCGCAGCAGCGAGGGGTCGCGGAGCTTGGTGAAGAGCGCCGAGCCCCGGTAGATCTCGGTCAGCGGGTGGTTCTTCACGTTGCCGGCCGAGAGCGGCAGGAAGCCGCTGGGGTGCACCTCGCCCGTGTGCGAGATGAAGACGAAGCCGCGGCCCGAGGAGACGTCCATGGGCGGCCGGCGCACGGCCCGCTGCTCCCCGTCGAAGACTCCCAGCTCGCGGGCGCGGGCCGTCAGGCGTTCGTACAGCGGGCCCAGGGCGGGCCGCTCGCCGAGCGCGTCCAGGATCGTGCGCTGCAGCACGACCCGCCGGAAGTGGTGGCCCTCCGTCGTCTTGGTGGCCATCACCGCCCCGCAGTCGTACAGGAAGTGCAGGACGTCCTCGATCTCGGCGGCGGTCAGGGAGTCCAGTTGTTCCCCGCGCCCGGTCGGGACCAGGACGAAGCCCGACCACAGCATCGCGCCCTCGCGCTTGACCAGCGCCGCGATGTCGGCCAGGTCCTCCAGGCTGTCGCGGGTGACCGTGGTGTTGATCTGCACCTTGAGCCCGAGCTCCCGGGCGGCCCGCCAGCCCTCCAGCGTCCAGTCGTAGACCCCGGACACGCCCCGGAAGGCGTCGTGGCGCCCTGCCGTGGAACCGTCGAGGGAGAGCGAGAGCGCGATGGCCCCCGCTTCCCGGACCGCTACGAGGTTCTCCCGGGTCAGCGTCGGCGTACCCGACGGGGAGACCGCGACGCGCAGGCCGAGCGAGGTCCCGTACGCGATCAGGTCGGTGAGGTCGGCGCGCTGGAAGGGGTCCCCGCCGGTGATCACGAAGAGCGGGCCGGGCTTGCCGAAGGCGGCGATCTGGTCCATCACCCGGCGGGCGTCCGCCCCGTCGAGCTCCTCGGGATGGCGCAGGGTCTGCGCCTCGGCCCGGCAGTGCAGACAGGCCAGCGGGCAGGCCCGGGTGGCCTCCCAGATGACGATGAACGGCCGGTCGGAGACCGCGTGGCGGGGGCTGCGGACGACCGTGTGGGCGGAGCGGGGATGTGCGGGACCGGGGCGGGCGTGCGCGGAATCGGGTCGGGTGTTCACGAGACCCGCTCCCAGCCGCGCTTGCTCGGGCGGTTGGCGAGCTGCTTCGGGTCCCGCTTGCGGTAGACCACGTACGGCCGGAACAGGTACTTCAGCGGCACCGAGAACATGTGCACCAGGCGCGAGTACGGGATCAGCGCGAACAGCGTGAAGCCGAACAGGATGTGGATCTTGAAGGCGAGCGGGGCGCCCGCCATCAGCTGGTAGTCCGGGGTGAAGGTGAACAGGCTGCGGAACCACACCGAGATGCCGTCGCGGTAGTTGTAACCGTCCGTCATCCCGGCCGAGTTCATCAGGGTGGCGGTGAGCCCGAGGATCATCGCGCCGAGCAGGAACGAGTACATCAGGTGGTCGCTGCGCAGGGTCGCCCTGCGCACGGCCGGAACCTTGAAGCGCCGGTAGACCAGGATCCCGATGCCCACGGCGGCCGCGACCCCCGCGACGGTGCCGGTGGAGAGCGCCATCAGGTGGTACGCGTGGTCGCTCAGGCCCACCGCGTCGGTCCAGCCCTTCGGGATGAGCAGGCCGACCACGTGGCCCACGACCACGAAGAGCATGCCGAAGTGGAAGAGCGGCGAGCCGATCCGCAGCAGCCGCGACTCGTGCAGCTGCGAGGAGTGCGTGGTCCAGCCGAACTTGTCGAAGCGGGCCCGCCAGACCGTGCCCGCGATGAGCAGGGCGATCGAGACGTACGGCAGTACGCCCCACAGGAGGAGGTCCATCAGGCGGGCATCCTTTCGGAGGCGGTCGAGTGGGCCGTCGTGGGCCAGGGGAGGTCGGTGGGGACCACGCCAGGAAAGTCGGCCGGCATGTCGAGGCCCGGCCCGAAGGGCTCCAGTGCCGAGCCCGCGCCCACCAGCTCCTGCGGCGGCCCGTTCTTCGCGAGGGCCTTGGCCTCCGCCTTGGTCTCGGGGGAGGGGCCGGGCAGCGTCGCGCAGACCGCCTCCAGGATCCGGGCGTACGGGGATCCGGACTCGGTGAGCGCCAGGCGCAGCAGCTCCAGCCCCGCCCGGTGTTCCAGGAGCAGCCGGGTGCCGGCCTCCTCCTCGCGGGCGGCGAACTCCAGGGCCACCGGGAGGAAGTCGGGCAGTTCCTCACCCGCGAACTCCAGCCCGAAGTCCCGGTAGATCCGCTTCAGCCGGACCAGGGAGAGACCGCGCCGGCGGGTGTCCCCGTCCACCCACCAGGTGAGGTAGAGGCAGCGGCGGTTGCGGGTGTCGAAGGTCGAGGTGTACTGGGAGCACAGCTCGATCGGGGTCTGCCGCTCGGCCTCGTCGAGGAACGCGCCGAGCAGCGCGGCCGGTTCGGCGGGCGCCCCGGCGAGGGCCGCACGGAGCCGCGGGAGTTCGTCGTGGAAGTAGTCGCCGGGGTACTGCAGCACGCAGCCCGCGACCAGGCGTACCAGCGCATCGCCACTCATCGGGTCCCGGGTCACCTGGTTTCTCCCAGGATGCCCCGTCCTTTAGGGCGGGGAGGAATGGGTCCTTGGGCCGGAGGCGTGGAGCGCCGGAGTTCGGTTCGCATCTGTTCTGACCTGCTCTTTCGCCTGTTGTCAGTGGTGGGGGATAGGTTGCTGGGATGACGATGGCGCCGATGGAGGGGGATGCCGGGCATGCCCGGTGGACCTTCCGGCTGCGTGTGTCGTCCACGGCCCGCACGGCCTTGGCGGGCGAGTGGGACCGGTGCCGCTGGGTGTGGAACGAGTCCTGCGCGAAGTCGAGGCAGACACACCTTGCGAACAAGTACTGGTCCGAAGGCCCGGACAAGCGGACGTGTGGTCCGGCGCAGCTCGACAAGATGCTGACCGAGGCCCGGAAGGCGAACGCTTGGCTGCGGGAGGGCTCCTCGGTGCCGCAGCAGCAGTTGATCCGGGATTTCGGGACGTCCCGTGCGAAGGCGCAGAAGGACATCAAGGAACGGCTGCCGATGCGGCAGCGCGCAGGGATGCCGAAGTACAAGAAGAAGCGGGAAGCGCGGCCGTCCCTGAACTACACCAAACGCGGCTTCCGGATCAAGGACGGGAAACTGCACCTGGCCGGCGGCATCGCCCTGACGGTGGTGTGGTCGCGGAATCTTCCTGAGGACCCGTCCAGCGTGCGCGTCTACCAGGACAGCACGGGAGCCTGGTACGCCTCCTTCGTCGTCCCCGCCGAGACCCGGCCGCTGCCGGAGACCGGCCGTGTGGTCGGTATCGACTGGGGCGTGCGCGAGACCGCGACCACCACATCCGACGCTCACGACCTTCCCCACGCCCAGCATGGGAGGAACGCCGCCGTCAGGCTCGCCCGCTACCAGCGGATGATGGCCCGGCGCAAGCCGCCGAGGGGCAAACCCGGCTCGAAGGGCTATCAGGCGGCGAGGAAACACGTCGCGAGGCTGCACAAGAAGGTGGCCCGGCAACGCCAGGACGCCGGCCGCAAGTGGGCCAAGCGTGTGGTGACCGACCATGATGCCCTGGCGGTGGAGGACTTCAAGCCGAAGTTTCTCGCCAAGTCCACCATGGCCCGCAAGGCGGCCGACGCGGCGATCGGCGCGACCAAGACGGCCCTGATCGAGATGGGCCGTAAGCACGGCCGGGCCGTGTTCCTGGTACACCCCGCGCACACCACGATGGACTGCGCGCAGTGCGGAGCGAGAACCAAGCACGCACTACCTCTCTCAGAACGAACCTACGCCTGCACCGCGTGCGGAGCCGTGTCCCCCAGGGACAAGAACTCCGCCCGCGTGATGCTGGTCCGGGCTGGTCTCAACCCGGCTGGTGCTGATCGCGTAAGACCAGACCAGGCGCTGCCTGGCCTGGCAGCGTGAGCTAGAAATCCCCTCCCTTCAGGGAGGGGAGGATTCAAGAACGCCTCCTGGTATCACCGAGATTGAGCATCACCCGGGGTTCGGGCAGGGCGCCGACGGGGCAGCCCTGGTCCGTGTCGTTGAGCGGGTGTGAGTCGGCGAGCGCGTCGGCCTCGGCGCGGGCGGCGCTGGGGATCACGAAGCGGTCCTCGATCTTGGCGATGGCGAGGAGCCGGAACATGTCCTCCATCTCCTGGCCGGACAGCCCGACGGCCCGCGCGATCGACTCGTCCCGCTCCTCGCCCAGGTTGACGCGGCGCATGTAGGCGCGCATCGCGGCCATCCGGCGCAGCACCGCCTCCACGGGCACGGTGTCGCCGGCGGTGAGCACCGCGGCGAGGTACTCGACGGGGATGCGCATCGCCTCGATGGCGCCGAAGAGGTTGCCGGCGTCCTCGCCGTCGCTGCCGGTGGCGGCGACCGCCTCGACGACGGGGGAGAGCGGGGGCACGTACCAGACCATCGGCATCGTCCGGTACTCCGGGTGGAGCGGGAGGGCGACCTGGTAGGTGGCGATCAGGTCGTAGACCGGGGAGTTGCGGGCCGCGTCGAGCCACTCGTCGGTGATGCCGGCCGCGCGGGCGGCGGCGATCACGGCCGGGTCCGCGGGGTCCAGGAAGCACTCCACCTGGGAGGGATACAGATCGTGCTCGTCCTCCACCGCGGCGGCATCGGCCACCTTGTCGGCGTCGTAGAGCATCACGCCGAGGTAGCGCATCCGGCCCACGCACGTCTCCGAGCACACGGTCGGCATGCCGACCTCGATGCGCGGGAAGCAGAAGGTGCACTTCTCGGCCTTGCCGGTCTGGTGGTTGAAGTACACCTTCTTGTACGGGCATCCGGTCACGCACATCCGCCAGCCGCGGCACTGGTCCTGGTCGACCAGGACGATGCCGTCCTCCTCGCGCTTGTACATCGCGCCGGAGGGGCAGGAGGAGACGCACGCGGGGTTGAGGCAGTGCTCGCAGATCCGCGGCAGGTAGAACATGAAGCTCTGCTCGAACTCGAAGCGGATCTTCTCGCCGACCTCGTCGCGGATCCTCTCGATGATCGGGTCCTGCGGGGCGTGGGTGGGCGCGCCGCCGAGGTTGTCGTCCCAGTTCGGACCCCACTCGATCTTGTCGATGGGCTCGCCGGTGAGCTGGGAGACGGGCCGGGCGGTGGGCATGTCGTCGCCCGCCGGGGCCTCGGTGAGGTTCTTGTACTCGTAGGTCCAGGGCTGGTAGTAGTCGTCGATCTCCGGCAGGTCCGGATTCGCGAAGATCTTGCCCAGCTTGGCGAGGCGGCCGCCCGCCTTGAGGCGGAGCTTGCCGGAGCGGGTGCGCTCCCAGCCGCCCTTCCACTTCTCCTGGTCCTCCCAGCGGCGAGGGTAACCCTGGCCGGGGAGGGTCTCGACGTTGTTGAACCAGACGTACTCGGTGCCCTGCCGGTTGGTCCACGCCTGCTTGCAGGTGACCGAGCAGGTGTGGCAGCCGATGCACTTGTCGAGGTTCATGACCATGGCTACTTGGGCCATAACGCGCACGATTAGAACTCCACCTTCTGGTCGCGGCGGCGGATGACCGTCACCTCGTCGCGCTGGTTGCCGGTCGGGCCGAGGTAGTTGAAGGCCCAGGTCAGCTGGGCATAGCCGCCGATGAGGTGGGTGGGCTTGAGCATCACCCGGGTCAGCGAGTTGTGGATGCCGCCGCGGCGGCCGGTCTTCTCCGTCTTGGGGACGCCGACCGTGCGCTCCTGCGCGTGGTTCATGTAGACCGTGCCGGGCGGCATCTTGTGGGAGACGATCGCGCGGGCGGTGATCACGCCGTTGCGGTTGACCGCCTCGATCCAGTCGTTGTCCGCGACCCCGATCGCGTCGGCGTCCTGCGGGGACATCCACACCGTCTGGCCGCCGCGGCCCAGGGTCATCATGTAGAGGTTGTCCTGGTACTGGCTGTGGATCGCCCACTTGTTGTGCGGGGTCAGGTAGCGGACGGCCACCGACTTGGCCTTCTCGTCGACCGTGCCGAGCTCGGGCTCCCCGTACAGGGTGTGCATGTTCAGCGGCGGCTTGTAGACGGGGAGGGACTCCCCGACCTCGTGCAGCCAGTCGTGATCGATGAAGAAGTGCTGGCGGCCGGTGAGGGTGTGCCAGGGCTTGAGGTGCTCGGTGTTGATCGTGAAGGCCGTGTACCGGCGCCCGCCGGACTCGGAGCCCGACCACTCCGGCGAGGTGATCACCGGGACCGGGCGGGCCTGGGTGTCGGCGAAGGTGATCCGCTTGCCCTCGGCCTCGGCGGCCAGGTGGGCCATCGGGGTGCCGACCTTCTTCTCCAGCGTCTCGAACCCCTGCGTGGCCAGGCGGCCGTTGCTGGTGCCGGACAGCGAGAGGATCGCCTCGCAGGCCTGCTGGGCGGTCTCCAGGCGCGGACGGCCGTCGGCGACGCCGCCGCGCACCGTGCCGTTCTTCGCGCCGAGGTAGGCGACCTCCTCGGCCACGTCGAAGGTGACCGCCTTGGTGGTGACGCCCAGCTTGTCGACGAGCGGTCCGAGCGCGGCGAACTTCTCGCCGACCGCCCCGTAGTCCCGCTCCACGACCGCCAGGTTGTACATGGTCCGGCCCGGTACGGGCTCGCACTCGCCCTTCGACCAGTCCAGCGCGACCCCGCCGGGCTGCGCCATCTCACCGCCCGGGGTGTCGTGCTGCAGGGCGGTGGCGACCAGGTCCTTGCGCACGCCCAGGTGGGTCTTGGCCAGCTCGCCGAAGCGCTCGGCCAGCCCCTTGAAGGCGTCGTAGTCCGAGCGCGCCTGCCACGGCGGGTCCACGGCCGGGGTGAAGGCGTGCAGGAAGGGGTGCATGTCCGTGGAGGACAGGTCGTGCTTCTCGTACCAGGTGGCCGCCGGGAACACCACGTCGGACAGCAGCGTCGTGGACGTCATCCGGAAGTCCATGGACATGAGCAGGTCGAGCTTGCCCTCCACGTCCTCCTCCCGGTACGTCACGTCCTTCGGCGTGCAGCGCGGCCCGTCCTCGGGCAGGTTGGAGTGGGTGCCCAGGAGGTGCTTCAGGAAGTACTCGTTGCCCTTGGAGCTGGAGCCCAGCAGGTTGGCCCGCCATACGTTGAGCACGCGCGGCCAGTTGCCCGGCGCGTCCGGGTCCTCGCCGGCGAAGCCGAGCTCCCCGCTCTTGAGCTGCCGGACGGTCTCCGCGACGGGGTCCTCGGCCTCGCCCAGCTCCAGCGGGTTGCGGTCGAAGGTCGGGTACGAGGGCATCCAGCCCATCCGGGTGCTCGCCGCCAGGCAGTCCGAGCCCGTCATGCCCTCGAAGGCGCCCTTGGCCAGCGGGGAGGCGAGCGCCTCCGCCGGCAGGGTGTCGTAGCGCCACTGGTCGGTGTGCAGGTAGAACCAGGCCGCGCCGATCATCTGGCGCGGCGGGCGCGACCAGTCGGAGGCGGCGGCCAGCGTGGCCCAGCCGGTGACCGGGCGGCACTTCTCCTGGCCGACGTAGTGGCCCCAGCCGCCGCCGTTGCGGCCCTGGCAGCCGGTGAGGGTGAGCAGGGCCAGGAAGGAGCGGTAGATGGTCTCGGAGTGGAACCAGTGGTTGGTGCCCGCGCCCATCAGGATCATGCAGCGGCCCTTGGACTGCTCGGCCGTCTGCGCGAACTCCCGTGCCACGCGCGCCGCCTGGGCCGCCGGGACCGAGGTCAGCGACTCCTGCCAGCCGGGGGTGCCCGGGGCGCTCGCGTCCTCGTAGCCGGTGGGCCACACGCCGGGCAGGCCCTCGCGGCCGACCCCGTACTGGGCGAGCATCAGGTCGAAGACGGTGGTGACGAGCTTGCCGCCCAGGCGCCGTACGGGCACACCGCGGCGGATCGTGCCGCGCGGCTTCCCGTCCTGGTCCACGCCCTGCTCGTCGTCCTCGAAGCGGGGGAGGACGATCTCCACGCTCTCCTCGGCGGTGCCGTGGAGGGTCAGGCGCGGGACGGTGTCGCCGAGTTCGAGGTTCCACTCGGGCTTCTCGTTCTTGCCCCAGCGGTGGCCCAGCGTGCCGTTCGGGACGACCGTCTCGCCGGTCGTGTCGTCGATCAGCACGGTCTTCCACTGCGCGTTCTCGGTGTCTTGACCGAGATCGGCGGCGGTGACGAACTTGCCGGGAACCAGACCCTGTTCCGTTTCGGTGAGGGAAACAAGGAAAGGCAGGTCCGTGTACTGGCGGACGTAGTCCGTGAAGAAGGGGGTCTGCTTTTCGACGAAGAATTCCTTGAGGATGACATGGCCCATCGCGAGGGCCAGCGCACCGTCCGTACCGGGGTGCGGGTGCATCCATTCGTCGGCGAATTTGGTGTTGTCCGCGTAATCCGGGGAAACGGTGACGACCTTCTGGCCGCGGTAGCGGGCCTCGGCCATCCAGTGCGCGTCCGGGGTGCGCGTGACGGGGACGTTCGAGCCCCACATCATCAGGTAGGCGGCGTCCCACCAGTCGCCCGACTCCGGGACGTCCGTCTGGTCCCCGAACACCTGGGGAGAGGCGACCGGGAGGTCGGCGTACCAGTCGTAGAAGGACAGCATCGGCGCGCCGATGAGCGAGTGGAAGCGGGCGCCGGCCGCGTGCGAGGCCATCGACATCGCCGGGATCGGCGAGAAGCCGGCGACCCGGTCCGGACCGTGCTCCTTGATCGTGTGCACGTGCGCGGCGGCGACGATCTCCGTCGCCTCCTTCCACGTCGCCCGCACCAGCCCGCCCTTGCCGCGCGCCTGCTGGTACGTACGCCTGCGCACCGGGTCGGACTGGACGTCGGCCCAGGCCTCGACCGGGTCGCCGAGGCGCGCCTTGGCCTCGCGGTACATCTCCAGCAGGGCGCCGCGCACGTACGGGTAGCGCACCCGGGTGGGGGAGTAGGAGTACCAGGAGAACGAGGCGCCGCGCGGGCAGCCGCGGGGCTCGTACTCGGGGCTGTCGGGGCCCACGGAGGGGTAGTCGGTGGACTGAGTCTCCCAGGTGATGATCCCGTCCTTGACGTAGACCTTCCACCGGCAGGAGCCCGTGCAGTTCACGCCGTGGGTGGAGTACACGACCTTGTCGTGGCTCCACCGGTCGCGGTAGAAGGCCTCCGCCGCGCGGCCGCCGGTGTGGTGGATGGTCCGCAGGTCGCCGGAGACCTCGGCGCTCCTGAAGAAGCTGCCCGCCTTGATCAGCGATTCGGCGGCGTCCTGGTGTCCGTCGCGGTCGTCGCGTATGTGGCGCTCGTTCAAGGCGACCCTCCAGGCCGGAATAAAAGGCGGTGCGTGGGGTCCGGGCAAGATGACCCAGACACGACGCTACGCCCGGCGCGGAGGCGAATCCGATGACAAAGGTCCCGTACGGGCATGACCTAATTCCGGTCTTTCACAGGTCGAGTGGATGCCACGCTGGAGAAGGCCAACTCCTTTGTGCGGCCGGAAAATTACGAGTCCGAATACCAATTAGCGGGGAAGGTCGCAGAACGTGCCGCCGAAGAAGGCCTCCTGGATCCCGGACCAGCACGGGGCGTGGGCGATGCTCACGGTGCCCTTCCTCGCGGGCACGTTCCTCTCGCCGCGCCCCGGCTGGCAGCACGCCCTGCTCCTGACGGCCTGGCTCCTCGGCTACGCGGCGGTCTTCCACGCCCAGCAGTGGCTGCGCCTGCGCCGGGTCGCGGCCCGGCGCCCGGAGGTGGCGCGGCGGCACGTCCGCCCGGCCTTCGTGCTCGGCGCGGCGACCGGCCTGGCGGGGATCCCGCTCGCGGCGCTCCACCCCTGGCTGCTGCTCGCGGGCGCGGCGGCGGCGCCCTTCGTGGCCGTGAACACCCGGTACGCGTGGCGGAACCGCGAGCGCGCCCTGGCCAACGGCCTGGCCGCGGTGGTCCCGGCGTGCGGGATGCTGCTGGTGGCGGCGCGCCTCGGCGGGGGCGGCCTGCCCTGGGCGCCGGCGGCCGCCTGCCTGCTGTACTTCGCGGGCACGGTCCCGTACGTGAAGACGATGATCAGGGAGCGGAACTCCCGTACGTACTACCGCGGTTCGGTGACCTATCACGCGACGGCCACCGCCCTGGCGGCCTGCCTCTCCCCGTGGCTGGCCCTCCCCTTCGGGGCTTACCTGGCCCGCGCGATCGCCCTCCCCGGGCGCGGGCTCAAGGTGGCGGTGGTCGGAGCCGTCGAGATCGCGGGCTCGGCGGCACTGCTGGCTTCGCTGCTGCTGCTCTTCTAGAGCGCCGGTCCTCTGGAGCGCCGGTCTTCCGGAACACCCGTCTTCTAGAGCGGCAGCGAGCGGAACTCGTCCAGCACGCCGAAGCCGGTGGAGTCGTACAGGCCCATCGCGACCTCGTTGCCGCCGAAGACGTTGAACATCAGCGCCTCGTCGCCGGCCTGCCGGGTGGCCCACTCGCCGACGGCCATCGCGGCGCGGCCGTAGCCCTTGCCGCGGTGCTCCTCGTACACGTCCAGCGCGAAGCCGAAGGTCACGCCCGGCAGGAAGCCGTGGTTCAGGTGGCCGGTGCCGACCACCCGGCCGTCGGCCTCCAGCGCGTAGAAGGCGTGCCCCGGCGTGCGGTAACCCTGCGGGAGGTAGCGGGCGAAGTCCTCGTCGGACTTCGCCCTGGCCTGCTCCGCGGTCAGCGCCCCGGCCCGGACGATGTCCGCGATGTACGCGGCCTCCTCAGCGGCGTACCAGGCCGGGAACTCCTCCTCGGTGAG
Source organism: Streptomyces tatrensis (assembly GCF_049310065.1). Lineage (NCBI taxonomy): Bacteria > Bacillati > Actinomycetota > Actinomycetes > Kitasatosporales > Streptomycetaceae > Streptomyces > Streptomyces tatrensis. Next base: position 6,258,779 of record NZ_JBMDLB010000011.1, read on the forward strand.
CCGGCGGACGGCGAGCTCCGACGGCAGCCCGGGCCGCTCGGCCACCGCACGCATTCGGTTCTGTCCCCGTACGAGGTAGCCGGGGAACGCCTCCGCTCCGGCCCCGCCCGCGAGCCGGACCTCCACCCGCCGCGCGCCGTGCTCCGCGCACCACCGCTCGGCCCACTCGCGCCCGGCCGGGACCGTCGTCAGGTCGTGGATCCTCCCCACGGCCGCCCCGTTGTCCGGCTCCACCGCGACCGCGATCCACCCGGTGCCGTCCGTGGCGAGCGTCCAGTCGTCGATCCCCTTCACCGCACGTTCCAGCAGGGCCCGGGCCAACGGCTCGGAGCAGCCCGCGTCCCGGTACCCGGCGAGCACCCGCTCCTCGAACCCGGCCTGCCACCCGGCCCGGTCGATCCGATCGGCCACGATCCGCATTGCGTTCATCCGGGCACCCTAGGCATGCGCGACGGCCGCGCCCCAGGGATTTACCGTGCCCAGGGGCTTACCCGCTCCTGGACTTACGGGGACCAGGGAGCAGGGGCTCAGATCGCTTCCTTGCGGGTCAGGAAGTTGAAGGAGATCCATCCCGGCAGCACCGGCAGCCAGAACGTCACCACGCGGAACAGCAGCACCGCCGAGAACGCCACCTGGCCGTCCAGCCCCGCCGCGACCAGACCCAGCGTCAGCGCGCCCTCCACCGCTCCGATGCCGCCCGGTGTCGGAGCGGCCGAGCCCAGGGCGTTGCCGGCCAGGAAGACCACCGCGATGCTCGCGTAGCTGATGGCCTCGCCGCCGCCGAAGGCGCGGATCGAGGCGTCCAGGCACATCACGAAGCAGCCCGTCAGCAGCAGCATCCCGCCGATGCCGGTCAGCAGTTTCTGCGGCCGCTGGAGCACGTCCAGCATGCGCGGGACCACTCCCGCGAACAGGGCCCGTACCCGGGTCGCCACGAACTTCCGCAGGAAGGGCACGGCCGTGACCACGAGCACCAGCACGGCCACCGTCAGCAGACCGGCGATGACCGTCCTCGACGGGGTCATCTCGGGGGTCTTCTCGGTCCCCGTCAGATAGCCGAAGGACAGCAACAGCAGGATGTGGCTCGCCAGCCCGAAGAGCTGCGAGGCGCCCACGCTGGCCACCGCCAGCCCCGGCCGGATGCCGGCCCGCTGCAGGAAGCGGGTGTTCAGCGCGACGCCGCCCACCGCCGCCGGAGCCACCAGCTTCACGAAGGATCCGGCGACCTGGGCCAGTACGGTCCGCAGGAACGGCACCCGCTCGGGCACGAAGCCCAGCAGGCTCATCGCCGCCGCGAAATAGGTGAGCGCCGAGAAGGCGAGCGCCACCCCGACCCAGCCCCACTGCGCGTCGCCGATGGTGGTCGCGAAGTCGACGTGCGCGATCTGGGTGACCAGGAAGTACGCGCCGAACGCGCCCGCGATGAACGACACCAGCGTGCGCGGCCGGATCCGCTCCAGCCGGGCCGGCTCCACCGGCGCCTGCGGGCGGATCAGCAGCACCTGCTGGCGGATCTGGCTCAGCAGATCCTCCTCGCGGGCCCCGTCGAGCGCGTCGTCCAGGGCCTTCTTCTCGGCCTTCTTCTCCACGGCGGAGCGGGTGGCGGGCGAAGTGGAGCCCGCCTCGCGCAAGGCCTTCGCCGCCCGCGAGGACTCCAGTACGGCCTCCCGCTCGCGGTCCGCCCGCTCCCGCGCCAGCTTGCGCAGCGTCGCCCGCGTGGAGCGGCTCAGCGCGATCGGCTGGAGCAGCGGCAGACAGTCCGCCACCGCGTCCGGGCCGAGCACCGACACCGCCGAGGCCACCGAGCGCTCGGCGCCGACGCGCAGGCCGAGGGTGGTGAGCAGCTGCGCGATGTCCATGCGCAGCACGAGGTCGCCGGCCGCGATCTCGCCGCCGCGCAGGTCGGTCAGGGTGATGGTGCCCGCCGCGGAGCCGCCGTCGGTACCGCTGCCGCTGCCGCCGCTGCCGGAACGATCCACCACGAGCGCGTCCCCGGTCAGCCGCCGGTGCGCGATCCGCCGCGACTGCAGGGCCCGTACCTGCTGCCAGGCGTTGCGGCTCAGCTCGTCGGTGATCTCCTCGTCGGCCAGCTGGTCCAGGCTCCGGCCGCCCAGGTGCTCGTAGACGAGCATCACGGCGTCGGGACCCAGCTCGGAGGTGGCGATGAGCTTGGGCGCGTTGGCTCCGGCGGCGATGGCCGCGTACGCGAGCAGCGCCTCCTGCTCCAGCGCCTGGCGCAGGGACTGCAGACTGCGCCGGGTGGTGATCCCGCGCAGCGTGAGGCGGCGCCAGACCCGGTAGTAGAAGCCCTGGGCCTGCTGCTCCCGGTCCACGACGGTGACGTCGAGCGGCGGGCCGTCCTCCAGGGTGACGTGGTAGCGCCGCCCGCGGTCGCTGACCTCGGTGCTGTCGCCGCCTTCCGGGGACTCGGCGCGCATCGCGCTGACCGGCTGGAAGCCGACCCGGCGCAGGCCCGCGAGGAGGTTCTGCCCGGTGGGGCGGACGTTCGGCGAGCCGACCGCGTACAGGGTTCCGTACGCGACGCTCCAGCCGATCAGCACGGTCAGGATGATCGAGAAGGGGGTGGTGTAGCCGCCGACCAGCATCGCGAAGGCGTCCAGCAGCAGGACCACCCACAGGGCGACGCGCCAGCGGGGACGCCGGGTCATCCCGACGGCGGTCATGTACGCGATCACGGGCGCGAGGTAGCCGTGCACCGGATCGGTGAGGGCCCCGTCGGCCATGGTGGGACGGGTGAGGGCTTCCTGGATGGTCGTGGGCGCGGCCTGGGAGACCCAGAGGTCGGTGGCGAGGGTGACCCCGTGCGCGAGGACGGCGGCGAGCACGCCGTCGGCGATGCGCAGTCCGTCGCGCTTGATCAGCCGCTCGATGGCGAAGGCCACCGGGACGAGGAGCACGGCGATGCTGGACACCAGCCCGGCGACCTTGATCAGCATGTCGGGCGCCTGGCCCGTGCCGTTGCTGATGTCGGCTTCCAGACCCGCGGTGGTGCCGTGGGCGAAGGCGGCGATGCCGAGGACCAGGGCGATGCCGAGGATCCCGACGAGGAGGCGTACGAGGTCGGAGGGGCGGTGCACGCGGGCGGCGAGCAGCGGCTCGTCGACCTCGACCTGGTCGGCGGCCGTCGGGGCGTGGCCGTGCGGGGTGTCCACGTCCTCGGGGGCCGGGGCCGGGGCCGGGGGCGGGACCGAGGCCGAGGGCGGGACCGGGGCAGGGATCGGAGCCGGCGTCGGCTCCGCGCGGGTGTCCTCGCGACTGCCCTCAGGACCCTGTGGCGGGCGTTCGTCCGGGCGCTCGTCTGGGCGCGCGCCGTCGTTCGCCGCCGCGCCGTCCGGAGGACTCACACCCTGCTCCTTTCCCGTCACTTCCGTCTCTTCTTGATCACGTATCACGCGTCACCGCCCGGAAGATGGTGGCATGGACCGGCGGCCGCGGGGGGCAGCAGGGTGCGAGCCGGTCCGGAACACCGGCTTCCACGCGCTTGCCGCTCCCGTACCGGTCCGGTGCGGCACCATGGGCCGAATGAGCGAAGAGCTGCCGGCGTACGCGGAACGGGTGCTGGAGGCGGCGGAGCGGATTCCGCCCGGCCGGGTGATGACGTACGGCGACATCGCGGAGTGGCTCGGCGAGGGCGGGCCCCGCCAAGTGGGCCGCGTCATGGCGCTGTACGGCGGAGCCGTGCCCTGGTGGCGCGTGGTGCGGGCCGACGGCCGTCCGCTGCCCGGCAGCGAGCGGCGGGCGCTGGAGAACTACCGCGCCGAGGCCACCCCGCTGCGACTGACCGGCGACGGCGAACCGCGGCTCGACATGCGGCGGGCACGCTGGGACGGGGACGGCGGGGACACAGCGCGGGACGAAGGTCACATGTGACAGCTTCGGCCATGTGCGGTCCGGAGGGGTGGTCGAAGGGACGTGCGAAGCCCCGTAAGGGGGACGCGTGGGACCGGATGGCAGTGAGGGCGCGCCCGAAGCCCGGCGCGGGGCCCGGCGTGCGGCCCGGCGTCCGGACGGGAGCCCCGGGAAAACTGCGCCCGCCGCGCGCCTTGCCGTAGCGTTGCCTCTTCGACTCCGACTCCGACTCCGACTCCGGCCTCGACTTCGACTCCGGCCTCGGCCCGAGACGTCACCGCAGGAGCAGCAGCAACCGCTGCGGCAGCGACCGCCGCAACGGCAGACCCACCAGGACCGGCACCCCACGTGAACACCTCTTCCTCCGACGGCCACCGCTCCGAGCGGCGGCGTACGCGGACCCCGGACGCGTACCGCCTGGTGCGTACCGGTGCGGAGCGGGTGGATCCCCCTGTGCTGGACGCAGGGCAGCGGGCGGTGGTTGAGCACACCGGCGGACCACTGCTGGTCCTGGCCGGACCGGGCACCGGAAAGACGACCACGCTGGTCGAGGCGGTCGCCGCCCGCGTGGAGTCCGGGACCGATCCCGCGCGCATCCTGATCCTCACCTTCAGCCGCAAGGCCGCGGTGGAACTGCGCGACCGGACCGCCCTGCGGCTCGGCGGAGCGCGCGCCCCGCAGGCCACCACCTTCCACTCCTTCTGTTACGGACTGGTCCGCTCCCACCAGGACGCGGAACTGTTCGCGGACCCGCTGCGGCTCCTCTCCGGCCCGGAGCAGGACGTCATGGTCCGCACCCTCCTCGAAGGCCAGCGCCGGATCCGCTCGATCCGCTGGCCGGACGACCTGCGGGCCGCGCTGACTACGCGCGGCTTCGCGGACGAGGTCCGCGCGGTGCTCGCCCGCGCCCGCGAGCTGGGCCTGGGCCCCACCGCCCTCTCCGACTTCGCGTCCCGCCTCGGCCGCCCGGACTGGAAGGCGGCGGCGGCCTTCCTCGCCGAGTACCTGGACGTACTGGACCTCCAGGGCACCCTGGACTACGCGGAACTCCTCCACCGCGCGGTCCTCCTGGCGGAGCGCACGCCCTCGCTCTCCTCCCTCTACGACGTGATCTACGTGGACGAGTACCAGGACACGGACGCCTCGCAGCTGCGCCTGCTGCGCGCACTGGCCGGCCCCTCCGGCCGACTGACCGCCTTCGGCGACCCCGACCAGTCGATCTACGCCTTCCGCGGTGCGGACATCAACAACATCCTGGACTTCGAGAGCTCCTTCCCCGGAGCGCAGGTCCGCGCCCTCACGACCTCCCGCCGCTCGTCCTCGGTCCTCCTGACCGCCACCCGCCACCTGACCACCCGCATGCAGGTGCCGCGCCTGCCCTCGGCGGCGGTACGGGCCCACCGCGCGCTCGCCTCGACCCGCGAGGGCGGCCGGGTCGAGGTGTTCACCTACCCCACGGCCGGCGCGGAACTGGACAACATCGCCGACATCCTGCGCCGGGCCCACCTGGAGGACGGCGTGCCGTGGCAGGACATGGCCGTCCTGGTCCGCGCGGGCGGCCGCACCCTGCCGCAGATGCGCCGCGCCCTGATCGCGGCCGGGGTCCCGGCGGAAACGGACGGCACGGACGCCCCCCTCCGCCACGAGCCGGCGATAGCCCCCCTCCTCACGGCCCTCCGCACCCTCGCAGAATCCGCAACCCCACCCACGACACCCGAGCCGAACACCCCCGCCCTCCCGGCCCAACAGGCCGCCCCCGCCGAAGCCGACCTCGAGCCCTCCGGCCGACAGGCCGTGCCCGCGACCTCCGCGGAAGCCGGCCTGTCCGGCCGGCAGGCCGTGCCCGGCTCGTCCGAAGCCGGCCCCGAGCCTTCCGGCCGGCAGACCGTGCGCGGCCCTGCCGGTGCCTTGGCCGGGGCCGAGGGCGGGCTGCCCGTCGGAGTCGGGGCGGCTTTCGGCGCCGCAGGCGCCGGGGCAGGCGGGCTTGCCCGCGACTTCGGGGTGGGCGGGCGGGAATCCCTCCTCGCCGCTCAAGGCGGCACGGAGCCCTCCGGCAGCGAGCCCTCCGGCACGGAGCCCTACGGCACGGAGCCCTCCGGCACGGAGCCCTCCGGCACGGAGCCCTCCGGCACGGAGCCCTCCGGCACGGAGGCCGTGCCCGGCTCCGCCGGTGACCTGGCCGGGGCCGAGGGCGGGCTGCCCGACGGAGTCGGGGCCGTTTTCGGCGCCGCAGGCGCCGGTGTGAGCGAGCCTGCTCGCACTTCTGGGGCGGGCGGGCGGGAAACCTCCCCCGCCGCCGAAGGCGGCACCGGGCCGTCCGACCCCGGGTCGGTGCCCGGCGCGGCCGACGCTCCGGGTGCGGGCGAGCTCGCTCGCGACTTCGGGGCGGGCGGGCGGGAAACTCCCCCCGCCGCCGAAGGCGGCACCGGCCGGCCCGGCCCCGAGGCCGTGACGGGCTCCGCCGCCGAGCCCGCCGCAGCGGACGGCACCCTGCCGGACGGGCTGCAGCCCGACGGAGCCGCCGAGCCCGCCACGGGCGGCGAACCCACCCCCAGCGACGCCGCAGGCGAAGCGTGGATCGGGGTCGAGGCCGCGCTCGTGCTGCTGTCCTCACCGCTCGGCGGGATGGACGCCGCCGACCTCCGCCGCCTCGGCCGCGCCCTGCGCGACGAGGAGCGGGCCGCCGGGGTCAAGACGCCCGCGCCCTCCGACGTACTCCTCGCCAGAGCCCTCGCGGAGCCCGAGCGGCTCGTCGCCCACGACCCCGCCTACGCCCGCGGAGCGCAACGCCTCGGCCTGCTGCTGCGCAAGGCCCGCGAACTCCTCGCCGGCGGCGGCACCGCCGAGGAGGTCCTGTGGACCCTCTGGGACGGCACCCCCTGGCCGCAGCGCCTCGAGCGCGGCGCCCGCCGCGGCGGCCCCGCCGGCCGCAACGCCGACCGTGACCTCGACGCCGTCTGCGCGCTCTTCGACACCGCCGCCCGCGCGGAGGAACGTACCGGCGGCCGCGGCGCCCTCAACTTCCTCGAACAGCTCGAAGCCGAGGACATCGCCGGAGACACCCTCACCCCCCGCGCCACCCGCCGCGAGGCCGTCCGCCTCATGACCGCGCACCGCTCCAAGGGCCTGGAGTGGGGACTCGTCGTCGTCGCGGGCGTACAGGAAGGCCTCTGGCCCGACCTGCGCCGCCGCGGCTCCCTCCTCGAAGCCGACCGCATCGGCCGCGACGGCCTCGCCGAACCCCTGCCCCCCGGCGCGCTCCTCGCCGAGGAGCGCCGCCTCTTCTACGTCGCCGCCACCCGCGCCCGCGAGCGCCTCGTCGTCACCGCCGTGAAGGCCCCCGCCGAGGACGGCGACCAGCCCTCCCGCCTCCTCACCGAGCTCGGCGTCCCCGTCAAGGACGTCACCGGCCGCCCCCGCCGCCCCCTCGCCGTGCCCGCGCTCGTCGCGGAACTCCGCTCCACCACCGTCGACCCCGACGCCTCGCCCGCCCTGCGCGACGCCGCCGCCCGGCGCCTCGCCCGGCTCGCCGTGCTCACCGACGACGAGGACCGCCCGCTCGTCCCCGCCGCGCACCCGCAGCGCTGGTGGGGGCTGTACGAGCCCACCCGCAGCAGCGTCCCGCTGCGCGACCGGGACCACCCCGTGGCCCTGTCCGGCTCCGCCCTGGAGCAGCTCGCCAACACCTGCTCCCTCCAGTGGTTCCTGGGCCGCGAGGTCAAGGCCGACGCCCCCTCCACCGCCGCCCAGGGATTCGGCAACGTCGTCCACGTCCTCGCCGACGAGGTCGCCTCCGGCCGCACCCCCGCCGACCTCGCCGTCCTCATGGAACGCCTGGACTCCGTCTGGGACTCGCTCGCCTTCGACGCCCCCTGGAAGTCCCGCCAGGAGAAGGACAACGCCCGCGCCGCCCTGGAGCGCTTCCTGCGCTGGCACACCACCGACCGCGGGGGCCGGGCGGCCGTGGCCACCGAGCACGATTTCGACGTCACCCTCGAAGCGGGGGAGTACGCCGTCCGGGTACGCGGCTCCATGGACCGGGTCGAGGCGGACGCGCAGGGCCGCGCGTACGTCGTCGACTTCAAGACCGGCAAGTCCGCGCCGACCGCCAAGGAGGTCGAACGCCACCCGCAGCTCGCCGTGTACCAGCTCGCCGTGCGCGAGGGCGCCGTCGACGAGGTCTTCGACGGACTGCGCCCCGCACCGGGCGGCGCCGAACTCGTACAGCTGCGCCAGGGCGCCGCCCAGCGCGACGGCGGCGACACCGTGCCCAAGATCCAGGCCCAGCAGGCCCTGGAGGGCGGCGCCCCCGGCGAATGGGTCGGCGACCTGCTCGCCACCGCGGCCGGCCGGGTCCTCGACGAGCGCTTCGCCCCCGTCCTGGGCAAGCACTGCGACCACTGCTCCTTCCGCGCCTCATGCAGCGCCCGCCCGGAGGGCCGCCAGACGGTGGAGTAGGCGGCGCGCCGGCCGGGGCAGCCGGCACCCGACGGGGCATCGCGGTCCGGCCCCCGGCCCGGCACCGCAGTCCGGCTCCCCGGCTCCCGCAGCCGGGCCCGGGCCGGCCCGAGGCAGCGGGCAACCGGTATTCGAGGCCGGGCACCACGGCTGTGCCTCCTGGCGGGGCGCCGCAGCCCTGCCCCCGGCCCGGCACCGCAGCCAGGCTCTCCGGCGCCCCTGCTCCCGCAGCGGGGCCCGGGCCAGGCAGCGGGCACCCCGGGCGGGGTCCCCGGCCGGGCATTCGGGCGGCGCACCGCAGCCCGGCCCGGGGCCGGCCCGAGGCAGCGGGCACCCCGGCCCGGCACCCCGGCCCGGCACCCCGGCCCGGCACCCCGGCCCGGCACCCCGGCCCGGCATAGCGGCCGGGGACTACAGCCGGGCATTCCGGTGGTGCACGGCAGCCCGGCCCCGGTCAGGCCTGGGCCAGCGGGCAGCCCGGGTGGAGCATCCCGGCCCGGCACCGCAGCTCGGCCCAGCGCTGGCCCGAGGCAGCGGGCACCCCGGGCGGGGCAACGCAGCCCGCCCCGGCCCCTGCGGCCCGACAGGTCCGGGCGGGCGGGACTGTCAGAGCGGGCGGCTAGCCTTTTCATGTGTCCGTGCGTCCGCCCGTCCCTCCGGCCCTGCCGCTCCCTCCGCCCGCACAAGCGCCGCAGGCAGCCGCGGTCCTCACCGATCCCGAGCAGCTCAAGGAGCTCCTGGGGATCCCCTTCACGCCCGAACAGATGGCCTGCGTCACCGCCCCGCCCGCCCCGCAGGTCATCGTGGCCGGCGCCGGCTCCGGCAAGACCACCGTCATGGCCGCCCGCGTGGTCTGGCTGGTCGGCACCGGCGCCGTCGCACCCGAGCAGGTCCTCGGCCTGACCTTCACCAACAAGGCCGCCGGCGAGCTCGCCGAGCGCGTACGGACCGCCCTCGCGCGCGCCGGGATCAGCGATCCGGACCCCTCCCCGGACGAGGCCGACTCCGCGGGCGGGGAGCCGCGCATCTCCACGTACCACGCCTTCGCAGGACAGCTCCTCAAGGACCACGGCCTGCGCATCGGCCTGGAGCCCAGCGCCAGGCTGCTCGCCGACGCCACCCGCTTCCAGCTCGCCGCCCGCGTGCTCCGCGAGGCCCCCGGGCCCTACCCGTCCCTCACCAAATCCGTCCCCGACCTGGTCAGCGACCTGCTCGCGCTCGACGGGGAGCTCTCCGAGCACCTCGTACCGCCGGAGCGCCTGCGCGCGTACGACACCGAGCTCCTCTCCGCCCTCGCGGACGTCAAGCTGAGCAACGAGGACCTGCGCAAGGTGCCCGAGGCGGTCCGCGGCCGCCTGGAGCTGCTGGAGCTGGTCTCCCGCTACCGCGCGGCCAAACACTCCCGCGACCTCCTCGACTTCGGCGACCAGATAGCCCTCTCCGCGCAGCTCGCCACCACCCGGCCCGAGGTCGGCGCCCTGCTGCGCGAGGAGTTCCGCGTCGTCCTGCTCGACGAGTACCAGGACACCTCGGTCGCCCAGCGACTGCTGCTGTCCGGGCTGTTCGGAGGCGGCACCGGGCACGCGGTGACCGCCGTCGGCGACCCCTGCCAGGCCATCTACGGCTGGCGCGGCGCCTCCGTGGCCAACCTCGACGACTTCCCCGAGCACTTCCCGTACGCCGACGGCAGCCCCGCCACCCGCTTCTCCCTCAGCGAGAACCGGCGCAGCGGCGGCCGCCTCCTGGACCTGGCCAACGACCTCGCCGCCCCGCTGCGCGCCATGCACGAGGGAGTCGAGGCCCTGCGCCCCGCCCCCGGCGCGGAGCGCGACGGCTCGGTCCGGTGCGCGCTGCTGGAGACCCACGCCCAGGAGCTCGACTGGATCGGCGACTCCATCGCCCACCTGGTCCGCACCGGCACGGAGCCGCGGGAGATCGCCGTACTGTGCCGCTCGGGCGGGGACTTCGCGCGGATCCAGGCGGTTCTCGTCGACCGGGACGTTCCGGTCGAGGTGGTCGGCCTGTCCGGCCTGCTCCACCTCCCGGAGGTCGCGGACCTCGTCGCCGTCTGCGAGGTCCTCCAGGACCCGGGAGCCAACGCCGCGCTCGTCCGGCTCCTCATCGGGCCGCGCTGGCGCATCGGCGCCCGCGACCTGGCCCTGCTGGGCCGCCGCGCCCGCACCCTGATCTCCCGCTCCAACTCCAACTCCTCTTCCTCCGATGACGACCGCCTCGCGGCGGCGGTGGAGGGCGTGGACCCGGCGGAGATCGTGTCGCTGGCAGACGCCCTGGAAACCTTCCTGGACGGCGCGGGCCAGTCCGCCCCCGACCAGCTGCCCTTCTCGGCCGCCGCCAGGGTCCGCTTCGCGCACCTGGCCCAGGAACTGCGCGACCTGCGCCGTTCCCTCTCGGACCCGCTGATGGACGTCCTGCACCGCGTCCTGGCGACGACCGGCCTCGACGTGGAGCTGGCCTCGTCCCCGCACGCGCTGGCGGCCCGCCGCCGGGAGACCCTGTCGAGCTTCATGGACGTGGCGGCCGGCTTCGCCTCGCTCGACGGCGAAGCCTCCCTCCTCGCCTTCCTGGCCTTCCTGCGCACGGCGGCCCAGTACGAGAAGGGCCTGGACCACGCCCTCCCGGGCGGCGAGAACACGGTCAAGGTCCTGACGGCCCACAAGTCCAAGGGCCTGGAGTGGGACGTGGTGGTGGTTCCCGACCTCTCCGCGGGCTCGTTCCCGAAGGAGAAGGCCCCGGAGGCCTGGACCTCGTACGCGAAGGTCCTCCCGTACGCCCTGCGCGGGGACGCCCCGACCCTCCCGCCCGCCCCGGAATGGACCTCGCCGGGCCTGCGCGCCTTCAAGGCGGCCCTCAAGTCCCACAAGGCCGTCGAGGAACTCCGCCTCGGCTACGTCACCTTCACCCGCCCGCGCTCGCTCATCCTGGCCTCGGGCCACTGGTGGGGCCCGTCGCAGAAGAAGCCGCGCGGCCCGTCCTCCTTCCTCTCCGCCCTGTACGACCACTGCGCCGCGGGCCACGGCGAGATCGACGCCTGGGCCGACGCCCCCGCCCCGGACGCGGAAAACCCGTCCCTGTCCACGGACTCCACCCCGGACCACTCCTGGCCCCTCCCCCTGGACCCCGCCTCCCTCACCCTCCGCCGAGCAGCCGCCACCCTGGTCGAGTCCTACCTCCACCCACCCCGCGAGACCCCCCAGGCCGCCCCGGAGGACGCCTACCTCTGGCCCCCGCACTGCGAAGACCCCGCCTACGACGAGGAGCCCCCGGCCCCGTGGCCGGACCCGGCGGACGGACCGACCGCCACGGCCCCGGGCCGCGGCGCGCCCGCAGGCCACCCCGGCACAACCGTGCACGCCGCCGCAGGCGCCACCCCGCAGGGGGTCCGGGGCGAAGCCCCGGTTTCGGGAAGGGGCGGGGCGGGGGAAGAAGCCTCCCCGACCCCCGACCCGTACCCCGCCGCGCCCGGCGGCGCCGAGGACCTGTGGCCGCAGGACGCGGACCCGTCGTGGTCCGCGTCCCGCCCGCGTCCCACCGCGCCCGGCGCCGTAGACGACGACCTGTGGCCCGAGGGCGAGGGCGAGGGCGGGGCCGGGGACGCCGACTGGGCCGCTGCCAAGCCCCGGCGGCGCCCGGCGGCGCCCGACGCCGACCTGTGGCCGGAGACCGGGTTCGGGGCCGACCCCCGGTCCCGCCCCGCCGGGCCCGGCAGCGCCGACGACCTGTGGCCGGAGGAAGCCGACCGGGCCGGGCCCAGGTCCCGCCCGCGCCCCGCGGCACCCGGCGCAGCCGTCCCGTGGCCCGGCCCCGTGGCCGTACCCGGTACCGGCCCCCTCACCCCCGAAGACGCAAGAGCCATCGCCTCCTGGGACCGCGACCTCGACGCCCTGGAGGGCGAACTCCGCCGAGCCCGCGAGGCCGTCCGCGACGTGGAGCTCCCCTCCGCGCTCTCCGCCAGCCAGCTGCTCCGCCTCGCCTCCGACGAGCAGGGCTTCGTACGCGACCTCGCCCGCCCCATGCCCAAGCCCCCGCAGCCCGCCGCCCGCCAGGGCACCCGGTTCCACGCGTGGGTGGAGTCCCGCTTCGAGGAGCTCCCGCTGCCCCACCTCGACGTCCTCGACCCCCTCACGGACCTCCCCGGAGCCCCGGCCCCCGGAGGGGACGGCTCCGACCAGGACATCGTGGACGAGGCCGACCTCGACTCCCTCAAGGCGGCCTTCGAGCGGAGCGCGTACGCCGACCGGACCCCGTACCGCATGGAGGTCCCGGTCCAGCTGACGCTTGCCGGCCGGGTGATCCGGGGCCGGATCGACGCCGTGTACCGCAACGAGGAGGACGGCGGCTACGAGATCGTCGACTGGAAGACCGGCCGCACCACCGAGGCCGACCCCCTCCAGCTCGCCGTCTACCGCCTGGCCTGGGCGGAGGCCACGAACACCCCCCTCGCCGAGGTCACGGCCGTGTTCCTGCACGTCCGCAGCGGCCGCGTGATCCGCCCCCGCAACCTCCCCGACCGCGCTCGTCTTGAGCAGATCCTCCAAGGCAAAACGGACACGGAAAGCGACCATCGGACGGGCGGCTAGGCTCGTGGCCATGAGCGACACCCCGGCGGACAGCGTCGTCCGCACGTACATCGACACCCACCGCGCCGCCTTCCTCGAAGACCTCGCCGACTGGCTCCGCATCCCCTCCGTCTCGGCCCAGCCCGAGCACGCGGACGACGTACGGCGCAGCGCCGACTGGCTGGCCGCGAAGCTGGGGGAGACGGGTTTCCTGGTCACCGAGGTCTGGGAGACGGCCGGCGCTCCCGCCGTCTTCGCCGAATGGCCGAGCGAGGACCCCGCGGCCCCCACCGTCCTGGTCTACGGGCACCACGACGTGCAGCCCGCCGCCCTCGCCGACGGCTGGCACACCGACCCGTTCGAGCCGGTGATCAAGGACGGCCGGATGTACGGGCGCGGCGCCGCCGACGACAAGGGGCAGGTCTTCTTCCACACCCTCGGCGTCCGGGCCCACCTCGCCGCGACCGGCGCGTCCGCTCCCGCCGTGCACCTCAAGCTGATCATCGAGGGCGAGGAGGAGTCCGGTTCCCCGCACTTCCGCGCCCTCGTGGAACGCGAGGCGGCCCGCCTCGCCGCCGACGTCGTGATCGTCTCCGACACCGGCATGTGGTCCGAGACCACGCCCACCGTCTGCACCGGCATGCGCGGCGTCGCCGACTGCGAGATCGACCTGTTCGGCCCCGACCAGGACATCCACTCGGGTGCCTTCGGCGGCGCCGTGCCGAATCCGGCCACCGTCGCCGCCCGCCTGGTCGCGGCCCTGCACGACGCGGACGAGCGGGTCACGATCCCCGGCTTCTACGACAACATCGCCGAGCTCACGGACGCGGAGCGGGCGCTGATCGCCGAGCTCCCCTTCGACGAGAGCGAGTGGCTCCGTACGGCCAAGTCGTACGCGGCCTCGGGCGAGGCCGGCTACTCCACGCTGGAGCGCGTCTGGGCCCGCCCGACGGCCGAGGTCAACGGCATCGGCGGCGGCTACCAGGGACCCGGCGGCAAGACCATCGTGCCCGCCTCGGCGCACCTGAAGCTGTCGTTCCGCCTGGTCTCGGGGCAGGACCCGTACGAGGTCGAGACGGCCTTCACGGCCTGGCTCGCGGAGTGCGTCCCGGCCGGAATCCAGCATTCCATCACCTTCGGCGCCCCGACCCGGCCGTGCCTGACCCCGCTGGACCACCCGGCGCTGCAGTCGGTCGTACGCGCCATGGGCAGGGCCTTCGGCCAGAAGGTCCGCTTCACCCGCGAAGGCGGCTCGGGGCCGGCGGCCGACCTCCAGGACGTGCTGAACGCCCCCGTCCTCTTCCTCGGGATCTCCGTGCCCTCCGACGGCTGGCACTCGCCGAACGAGAAGGTCGAGCTCGACCTGCTCACCAAGGGCGTCGAGACGGCCGCCTACCTCTGGGCCGACCTGGCCGCCCACTGGAAGCCGGCGTCCGCTTGAGGACGCCGCACGCGCCACACGCGCCCCACACGCCGCACGCGGCCGAAACGTCACACACGCCACCGCACACCCGTCCGTCCTGCTGAGCCTGCCTGTGTCCCGCCACCGGGGGAGTTGGAAGTACCTGTGAGCACCCATACCGAGTCCGAGCGCCCGATCTCGCTGGCCGCGCCCAGCGGCATCGACCGCGCCGCGCACCACCGCCTCGACGAGGCGTGGCTCGCCGCGGCGTGGAGCCACCCCAGCACCCGCGTCTTCGTCGTCTCGGGCGGTCAGGTCCTGATCGACGACACCCCCGACGGCGGCACCGCGATCGTGATGACCCCGGCCTTCGAGGCCCCGGTCACCGAGACCCACCGGTACTTCCTGGGGACCGACGAGGACGGCGTACGGTACTTCGCGCTGCAGAAGGACTCGCTGCCCGGCCGCATGGACCAGTCGGCCCGCCCGGCCGGCCTGCGCGAGGCCGGAATGCTGCTCTCCGCGCGGGACGCCGGGCTGATGGTGCACGCGGTGGCGCTGGAGAACTGGCAGCGCATGCACCGCTTCTGCTCCCGCTGCGGCGAGCGCACGGTGGTCGCCGCGGCCGGGCACATCCGCCGCTGCCCGGGCTGCGGTGCCGAGCACTACCCGCGGACCGACCCGGCCGTGATCATGCTGGTCACGGACGACCAGGACCGCGCGCTGCTGGGCCGGCAGGTGCACTGGCCCGAGGGCCGCTTCTCCACCCTCGCGGGGTTCGTCGAGCCGGGCGAGTCGATCGAGCAGTCGGTCATCCGCGAGGTCTGGGAGGAGGCGGGCGTCAAGGTCGGCGAGGTCGACTACGTCGCCAGCCAGCCCTGGCCGTTCCCGTACAGCCTGATGCTGGGCTTCACGGCGCGCGCCGTCACCTTCGACATCGAGGTCGACGGCGACGAGATCCAGGAGGCCCGCTGGTTCTCCCGCGACGACCTGCGCTCGGCGATCGAGACCGGCGAGGTCCTCCCGCCGGCGGGGATCTCCATCGCGGCCCGCCTGGTCGAGCTCTGGTACGGCAAGCCGCTCCCGAAGCCGGTCACGACCGCCTGACCCCCCCCGCCCCACCCGGACACCGGCGAAGGCCCCCGCTCCGGCGGGGGCCTTCGCCCGTCCCTGGTCAGGCTGTACTGCCACCGTCGCGGTCGGCCGGCCGGTCGGAGGGCGGGTCGGCCGGCGGGGCGGACAGCGGGTCGGCCAGGCGGTCCAGGCGGGCGCGCTGGGTCCCGGTCAGCCGGAGGCCCTCCGCGGCGAGGTTCTCCTCCAGGTGGGCGATCCGGGACGTGCCCGGGATCGGGAGGACCACCGGCGAGTGCCCGAGGAGCCAGGCGAGCGCGACCTGCGTGGGCGTGGCTCCGGCCTCGGCCGCCACGGCGGCGATCTCGGCGGTCGCCCCCGACCGGCCCCAGGCGACGGTGGCCCACGGCAGGAACGCGATGCCCGCCGCCTCACACGCCGCGAGCACGGGCTCGTGCTCCCGGTCGAGCAGGTTGTAGCGGTTCTGCACGCTCGCGATGCCGACGATCTCCCGGGCCGCTTCGAGTTCGCCGACGGTGACCTCTGACAGCCCGATGTGGCCGATCTTGCCCTCGGCCCGCAGGTCCCGCAGCGTGCCGATCTGGTCGGCGAGGGGCGTCCGCGGATCGATGCGGTGCAGCTGGAGCAGCCCGATCCGCTCCACGCGCAGCCGGCGCAGCGCCTGCTCGACCTGCTCGCGCAGCGCGGCCGGCCGCGCGTCCTGCGTCCAGTCGCCCGACGGGACGGACCGGGCGATGCCGACCTTGGTGGTGACGAGGACCCCGTCCGGGTAGGGGTGCAGCGCCTCGGCCAGCAGCTCCTCGTTGGCGCCCCAGCCGTACATGTGGGCGGTGTCGATCAGCGTGACGCCCAGCTCGACGGCCCGCCGGGCCACCGCGAGCGCACCCTCACGGCCCGGACCCGGGTCCGTGGGCAGGCGCATGGCCCCGAATCCGAGCCTGCGCACTTCCAGATCCCCACCGATGCGGAACGTGTTCGTAGTCACGTGTCGTCTCCTCCCCCTTGATCAAGGAGGGACGCTAACAGGGCAGCTGACCGGACCGGCCCCGGAAACGCAGAAGCCCCCGCCTCGGCGGGGGCTTTCCGTGCGTGGTGCTCAGCACGTCAGACGGCGAGGGCCTGCTTGACCTGGGCCAGGCTCGGGTTCGTCATGACCGACTCGCTGCCGGCGGCGGAGGTGACGAGGACGGTGGGAACCGTCTGGTTGCCGCCGTTCGCCTTCTCCACGAACGCCGCGGACTCGGGGTCGAGCTCGATGTTGATCTCGGTGTAGGCGATGCCTTCCCGGTCCATCTGGCTCTTCAGCCGACGGCAGTAGCCGCACCAGGTCGTGCTGTACATCGTGACCGTTCCCGCGTCCTGCATGCTGCGCTCTCCATTCGTGGATGCTCGTTGGTCCGATTGGCCCAGGTGCTTGAACGTACGGGACCGCGCGACCATTCCCGGCGTGCCCGTACCCCGCTCCGGCACGACCGGGCTCCGGTACGAGCCCGCTCCGGTCCTACCGGGCTCCGGTACGACCATGTTCCTGTCGGACGAGCACGGGCGGCCTGTGGACGGATTTCCCGGCCTCCCCACGAGACCTGGCAGCATGGCGGGGTGACATCAGCAACGCACTCCTCATCCTTCACGCCCGGCGCAGACTCGGCCGACGCGGTGCTCCTGGGCCTGGACCCGGAGCAGCGCGAGGTCGCGACGACCCTGCGCGGGCCGGTGTGTGTGCTCGCGGGCGCCGGTACGGGCAAGACCCGGGCGATCACCCACCGCATCGCCTACGGGGTCCGCTCCGGCCAGCTGATGCCGGCGAGCGTGCTGGCCGTCACGTTCACCAACCGGGCCGCCGGCGAGATGCGCGGCCGCCTGCGCGAGCTGGGCGCGGGCGGGGTGCAGGCACGGACCTTCCACTCCGCAGCCCTGCGCCAGCTCCAGTACTTCTGGCCGAAAGCGGTCGGCGGCGACGTGCCCCGGCTGCTGGAGCGCAAGATCCAGTTCGTCGCCGAGGCGGGCGCGCGCTGCCGCATCCGACTCGACCGGGGCGAGCTGCGCGATGTCACCGGCGAGATCGAGTGGGCGAAGGTCACCCAGACGGTGCCCGCCGACTACCCGGCGGCCGCCCGCAAGTCCGGCCGCGAAGCCCCCCGGGACCTGGCCGAGATCGCCCAGATCTACGGGACGTACGAGCAGCTCAAGCGCGACCGCGGCATGATCGACTTCGAGGACGTGCTGCTCCTCACCGTCGGCATCCTGCAGGACCGCCACGACATCGCCGAGCAGATCCGCACCCAGTACCAGCACTTCGTCGTCGACGAGTACCAGGACGTCAGCCCGCTCCAGCAGCGGCTGCTGGACCTCTGGCTCGGCGAGCGCGACACCCTCTGCGTGGTCGGCGACGCCAGCCAGACGATCTACTCCTTCACCGGCGCCACCCCCGACCACCTGCTGAACTTCCGCACCAAGTACCCGCAGGCCACCGTGGTCAAGCTGGTCCGCGACTACCGCTCCACCCCCCAGGTGGTCCACCTCGCCAACGGGCTCCTCGCCCAGGCCAAGGGCCGCGCCGCCGAGCACCGCCTGGAGCTGGTCTCCCAGCGCGAGACCGGCCCCGACCCGGTCTACGCCGAGTACGCGGACGAGCCCGCCGAGGCCGAGGGCATCGCCCACCGGATCCGGGACCTCGTCGCGGCCGGCGTCCCGGCGGGCGAGATCGCCGTGCTCTACCGCATCAACGCCCAGTCCGAGGTCTACGAGCAGGCCCTCGCCGACGCCGGAGTCCCCTACCAGCTGCGCGGAGCCGAGCGCTTCTTCGAGCGCGCCGAGGTCCAGAAGGCGATCCTCGCCCTGCGCGGAGCCGCCCGCTCCGGCGGCAACGACCGGCTGCTCGACGACGTGGTGGAGCTCGGCTCCCAGGTCCGGGCCGTGCTCAGCTCCACCGGCTGGACCAGCGCACCGCCCGCCGGTTCCGGCGCCGTCCGCGACCAGTGGGAATCGCTGGCCGCGCTGGTCCGGCTCGCCGAGGACTTCGCCCGCAGCCGGCCGTCCGCGACCCTGGCCGACCTGACGGTCGAGCTGGACGAGCGCAAGGCCGCCCAGCACGCCCCGACCGTCCAGGGCGTCACCCTCGCCTCGCTGCACGCGGCGAAGGGCCTGGAGTGGGACGCCGTGTTCCTCGTCGGCCTGACCGACGGCATGATCCCGATCACCTATGCGAAGACCGACGAGCAGGTCGAGGAGGAGCGCCGGCTGCTCTACGTCGGCGTGACCCGCGCCCGGCACCACCTGACGCTCTCCTGGGCCCTCTCCCGGACTCCCGGCGGCCGCGGGTCAAGGCGGCCCAGCCGCTTCCTGAACGGCCTGAGGCCGGGCTCCCTGGCGCCGGGAAGCAGGCCGGGCGGCCCGGTCGAGCCCGGCGCCCGCAAGCGGGGCCGCCGCGGTCCGGCCGTGTGCCGGGTCTGCCGCAAGACCCTGACCGACGCCGGCGAGCTGAAACTGATGCGCTGCGAGGACTGCCCTTCGGACATGGACGAAGGGCTCTACGAGCGCCTGCGCGACTGGCGCGCCGTCCAGGCGAAGGAGCAGGGCATGCCCGGCTACTGCGTCTTCACGGACAAGACGCTGATGGCCATCGCGGAGGCCGCGCCCTCGCAGGAGGGAGAGCTCTCGATGATCTCCGGAGTGGGCGCCCGGAAGCTGGAGCGGTACGGAGCCGACGTGCTGGCCATCTGTGCAGGTGGGGAGCCCGGGACGGAAGATTCTGACGACGCGTAGAAACTCGTCGGAAAAATAGTTTGCACATGCCCAGCGAAGCCCCATAGGTTCTTAGCAACGGAAACGGTGGCTTCTCCGAAGCCCCTGATCCGTGCTGTACTTATCCGAATACGCATGGGACGAGGCCTCCGGGCCGGATCCCCGAGACGCCGAGAGGAGGCGAGACCAGTGACCAGCTTCATCACCACCACCAAATTGACCGATCGCTCGGTCGCCGCTTCCTGCACCCTCGGCTCCTCCACGCTCCTTGCCCTCACGGGTACCGGTCTGCCGGTCACCGGTCTGTCCGCCATTTGCGCCGACAGCTCCGTCCGGCCCGCCGCGCCGAGCGCGCTGGTCCTCGAGCGCAATGAGCGACCGACCCAGGCACCGGTGGCAGTACTGGCAGCAGAAGCCCAGGCGCATGGCGCCTATGCCTTTGCGGCCGCAGCCGGTGCCGGCGCCGCCAGTGTCGGATTCAAGGCGCAGAAGACGCAGACGAAGAAGCAGCACCACCTGATGTGGGCCTACCGCGGGCTCGAACCCTGGAGTGATCCAGTCTGATCTGACGATCAGGCCGGCGCCTTCAGGGCCGCGGAACCCCACCAGGGATCCGCGGCCCTTCTGTTTGTCCCCGAACAGGGGACGACGGACCGAAGGGGCGAGGTACCCCAGCCGCCCCCGGCCGACCGGCCGGAACGACTAGACGAACAAGACGAGGAAGAAACCACCGTGCAACTCGAAGCGCACGCCCCGTCCGTACCGAAGACCCAGACCCTCTCCCCGCCCGCAGTCCCGGAGGACTCCACCTTGACTCCCCTCACCGCGCTGACCGCGCTCGACGACGCCATCGAGAACCTCGGCGTCCCCGTCGCCTGTCGCACCTACGACCCCGAGGTCTTCTTCGCCGAGTCCCCGGCCGACGTCGAGTACGCGAAGTCCCTCTGCGCCACCTGCCCGCTGGTCGAGGCCTGCCTCGCCGGTGCGCTGGAGCGCCGCGAGCCCTGGGGTGTCTGGGGAGGCGAGCTCTTCGTCCAGGGTGTCGTCGTCGCCCGGAAGCGTCCCCGTGGCCGTCCGCGCAAGAACCCGGTTGTCGCGGCATGACCGCCAACGGAACCATCGACCGCCCCCTCACGCACGACCCCCTGAAGCAGGCCCTCATGTCCCCCCACGCCACCACGAGCGAGCAGCCGCACGGCTCCGCCACCGCAGACTTCATCACCGCCGGCGCGATCACCTCGCGTCAGAACAGGACCCGCGAAATGCAACTCATCCCAGAAGCCATGGCTCGTGCCCATATGGACGACCGCATGCGCGAGGTCGACGCCGAGCGTCGCGCCGTGCGCCTGGTCGCCGCGCGGCGCATGCAGCGTCGAGCCGAGCGCGTCTCGCTGCGCGCCCGGCGCGCGCTGGCCATGGCCGTCATGCACTAAGAGGGAGCCGGAGACGGCTCGGAGGAAACCACCGGGGGGACCGGCCCGAACGGGCCGGTCCCCCCGGTGCGTTGCGGACCGCCCGCCGGCCCCCGCGGGGATATCGTCTGGAGGTGGACCAGCCGACTCCCCACCCGGCACCGCCGGGAACCGAGGCCCCGCCCGTCGTCTGCGCGCGCTGCGGCGCCCAGTCCCCGGCCGGCGCCCCGCCCACCTGGACCTGCTCCGTCGAGAACGGGACCAGACAGTACTTCTGCGTCGACTGCGCGCGTGCGAACCTCCGCGCCATCGAAGGCCGCCTCGACTCCGCCTGGTGGTGAGCGCCGACCCGCGGCCGCGCGCCCGGCTCAGCCCTCTTCGGGCAGGAACCCCGGCAGCCAGGAGTCCAGTTCCTCGCGGAGCCGGACCGTGGCGCCGAGCTGGCACAGCACCCCGATGGTGCTCAGCGTCACCCGGTGGATCAGCAGGTAGGAGGGCGGCAGGTTGATCTGCCGGCCCAACTGGTGCGCGGGGGAGCGGGGGTCGGCGATCCGGGCGGCCTGACCGCGCAGCCAGGTCCGCGTGAAGGTGAACTCATCGGCCTCGGCCGGTTCGAGCATCGGCCTGAGATAGTCGAGCACCGCGTCGGCTTCCAGCTCGATGGACTCGCGCACGAACCCCTCCGCGCGCAGGTGTCCGTAGACCCCCTCGGCATCGGCGTCCAGCGCCATCCGCAGCGACCGGCCTATGGGCTTGGGCCAGCCGCCCGGCAGCCGGTCGACCGTCCCGAAGTCCAGTACGCCCAGCCGCATCCGGCCGTCCGCCGCGGAGACCAGCCGGAAGTTGCCCGGGTGCGGATCGGCGTGCAGCAGCCCGGTGCGCGCGGGGCCGGAGAAGAGGAAGCGGGCCAGCAGCTGTCCGGCGCGGTCGCGCTCCTCCGGGGTGCCGTCGGCTATCACCTCCGACAGCGGGGTCCCCTCGATCCACTCGGTCACCAGCACCTGGTCGGCCTGGTGCACCACGTCCGGCACGACCACGTCCTCGTCGCCGTCGAAGGCGTCCGCGTGCGTCCGCTGGGCCTCGGCCTCGAGCTCGTAGTCCAGCTCCTCCGAGACCCGGTCGCGCAGCTCCTTGATCAAGGGCTTGATGTCCATGCCCGGGACCAGCGGCCCCAGCAGTCCGGCGAACCGGCTCAGCTGCTTCAGGTCCGACAGCAGGGCCTCGCCGGCCCCCGGGTACTGGACCTTGACCGCCACCTGACGACCGTCGTGCCACACCGCCCGGTGCACCTGCCCGATCGAGGCCGCCGCGGCGGGCTTGTCCTCGAACTCCTCGAACAGATCACGCCAGTCCGCGCCGAGCCGCTCCGCCAGCACCTGGTGCACGGTGGCCGCGGGCAGCGGCGGGGCCGCCTCCTGCAGCTTCGTCAGTGCGGCCCGGTACGGTCCGGCGACCTCTTCGGGCAGCGCCGACTCGAAGACCGAGAGCGCCTGGCCGAACTTCATGGCGCCCCCCTTCAGCTCTCCCAGTACACGGAACAGCTGCTCGGCGGTGCGCTGCTGGAGCTCGCGCGCCACGATCTCCGCCGACTTGCCGCCGATCCGCTTGCCGAGCCCCCAAGTGGCCCGGCCCGCTATGCCGAGCGGCAGCGCGGCCAGCTTGACGGTACGGGTGACCGCCTTCCGGGGAAGATCAGACATGAGCCCCTCCAATTCCCAGACAGCTGAGCCGCGAGCGGCGTTCGGGGGAGTCCCCCGAAGGCCTTCCCGGCCAAAGGCATCCTGTCATGACCCTCCGCGCCCACCCCGCCCGAGTCTCCTGCCCGGAACCCTGGGGCAATCCGCCGGTCGGCAGACGACGGCCGCACCCATGGGACAGCATGGCGGTGGAGCGGGCCGCGTAATGCCGGTGGAGGAGCTGGGGATGGCGGGGCGGGGACCTTCGAGGCAGGAACTGATCCGGCGGCGCCGGTCCGTCGGCTTCATCGGCAGGCAGGGCGAGGTCAGCGCCTTCCGGGACGCCCTCAGACAGCCCCCGGAGGAAGCGGAGCAGTTCCTCTTCCACATCCGCGGCCCCGGCGGCGTCGGCAAGTCGACCCTGGTACGGCACCTGGAGACCATCGCCCGCGAAGGCGGGGCGGTCACCGCGTACGTGGACGAGTCGGTCGCGGACGCCATCGAGGCGATGGAGCTCGTCAGCGCCCAGTTCGCCCAGCGCGGCCTGCCCATGAAGGGCTTCGAGAAGCTTCTGGCCACCTACCGCCAGCGCCGCCACGAAGCCGACGCCGGACTCCTCGCGGCCGCCACCGGGCCCGACCCGGTGACCGCGGGCGCCGCGCCTCCCTCTCCTTCCAGCGTGATCGCCTCGCAGCTCGGCCTTGCCGGGCTCGGCCTGATCCCGGGCGCCGGCGCGTTCACCGGTGTGGTCGACCCCCACCAGGTCGCCGCCGGCGCGGACCGGGTCAAGGCCCTCCTCAGCACCCGGCTGCGCAACCACGGCGACGTCGAACTGGTCCTCTCCCCGCTGGACATGCTGACCCCGGTGTTCCTCGAAGAGCTCGCCGAGGTGGCACGCAAACACCCCTGGATCGTGCTCTTCTTCGACACCTATGAGCGCACCGGCCCGATGCTGGACACCTGGCTGCGCGACGTGCTGGGCAGCGAACGCTACGGGGAGTTCCCCGCGAACGTCCTGGTCACCCTGGCCGGACAGTCGAAGCTCGCCGCCCGCACCTGGGAGGACTGGCACGACCTGGTCACCGACTGGCCGCTGGAGGTCTTCACCGAGCCCGAGGCACGCCTCCTCCTCACCGGAAAGGGAGTCACCGACGAGCGGGTCGTCGAGGTGATCCTGCGCCTGTCGGGCCGGCTTCCGGTCCTGGTCTCCACCCTGGCCGAGACACAGCCGGGCACGGTGGAAGAGGTGGAGGAGATCGGGGACCTGAGCGGCACCGCCGTCGAGCGGTTCCTGAAGTGGGTGCCCGACCCCGCCCGCCGGGCCGCTGCCCTGGCCTGCGCGTTCCCGCAGGAGCTGGACGAGGACGTGTACCGGGCCGCGGTCGAGGAGGAAGCTGCCGAACTCTTCGGCTGGCTCCGGTCGATGCCCTTCGTCACCGACCGCTCCGGCCACTGCCGGTACCACGAGGTGGTCCGCAGCGCGATGCTGCGCCTGCAGCGCAGGCAGTCCCCGGTCCGGTGGGAGGAGCTCCACACCCGGCCGGCCGATGCGTTCCGGCGGCGCCGCGCGCACCTGGAGGAGGCGACCGCCCCGACCGAGGGGTGGTGGTCGGACGAGACCTGGCGCGGCCTCCGCCTGGAGGAGGCCTACCACCGGCTCTGCGCCGACCCCCGCACAGCCCTCCCGGCCCTGCTCCGGGACCTCGTCGACGCCTACGACCACGGCATCACCACCCTCCACCGCTGGACCGCAGCCCTGGCCGCCGCGGCCCGCGACACGGATGCCCCGGCCCTGACCCGCTGGTCCGAGGACCTCGGCGCGACCCTGGACCAGCCGGCCCCGGGCACCGCCGCCCTGACCCTCCTCCTGACCCGAGCCGACCTCGCTCCCGAAGGCAGGGCCCTGGCCCTGACCCTGCGCGGCCGGGACCACCGCAACGGCCAGGACTTCGCACAGGCCCTGACCGACTACACCGAAGCGCTCGACCTGAATCCCCGGGCCACGCGCCCCCGCTACGGCAGGGGCCGGACCTACGAGCTCGCGGGGAGCCGCGACGAGGCGGCCGCCGAGTACACCCGGGTCATCGGACTCAAGCCCGGTCACGTTCTGAGCCTGGTCAACCGAGGGATGCTGCACTACTTGTCCGGCAGGTACGAGGAGGCCGTGGAGGATTTCAACAGCGTCGTGGGAATCGTCCCCGAGCACCGGCAGGCGCTCACCGGACGAGGCATCACCTATGGCGCGATGGCTCGCCACGAGGAGGCGCTGGCCGACCTCTCGCATGCGGCGGCGATCCAACCCGGCAACTCCGCGTGGACGTTGGTACACCGGGCGAAGACCCTTCAGTCGATGGGGCGCCGAGAGGAGTCGCTCGCCGACCTCGGTCGTGCCATCGAACTCTCTCCCAACTACGCATGGGCCCTGACCAGTCGTGCTTCCATCCACCGCGACCTGGGTCGATACGAGGAGGCCTTGGCCGACATCGATCGGGCTCTGGCTCACGAACCGGACGACGCGCTCGCCTTGTTCTTGCGCGCGACGACCTGGTCGCAGCTCGGCGACTTCGAGCGGGCTCTCGCCGACTGGGACCACGTCCACGCGATCAGCCCGCAGGACAGCTGGGCCGTCAGGAGGAGGGGCGATCACCGCCGCGTGTTGGGCTCCTACGAGGAGGCCCTGGCCGACTACGGCCGCGCGGTCGAGCTCCTTCCCGCCAGCGCCTCCACCCGCACCGCCCGCGGTCTGACCCTCAGGCTGCTCGGTTGCTACGACGAGGCGCTCGCCGACCTCGCCCGCTCCCTCGAACTCGACCCCGAGGACGCGTGGACGCACTACGAGATGGCGGTGGTCAGGGCCGCGCTCCGGCACCCGGACCGTGACCACCACCTGACGCGCGTGGTGGAACTTCGGAGCTCCCCTGACGCCGGGGCGCAGGACGCCCTCGAAGCGGACAGCCTCCTGCTCGCCCACTGCCTGCTGCGCGACTGGGAGCGGGCCGATCAGCGCCTCGCGGAGTTCCTCGAAGCCGCTCCGCTCCCCGGGCAGCTGCGCGCGCTGATCGTCAATCTCCGCAGCCTCGTCCCCGTGGTCCCCTCGGCCGAGCCCCGCATCGCGCGGTACTGCCAGGTCGTCGAGGAGAGGATCGCCGCGCTTCCCCAGTAGGGCCCTCATGTCCCCACCCCCTGTCCCGCCGGGACGCTCGCCGCCGCGCACGGGCAGTCGGGGTGCGGGTGGACCGGGGTGGACTGCCAGGTGAGGGTGGGGAGGGAGGCCTCCCAGCGGGTGGCGGTGGAGGCGGGGAGTTCGCCGTCGAGGAAGGACAGGGCGTGGGCCGCGGCCAGGCCGGCCACGGCGGTGGAGAGGCCCAGGTCGCAGGCGGCGGCGGTCCGGCGGCGGTGGGCCGAGCGCCACTGGACCAGCATGCGCGGCCAGGCCGGGTCCCGGTCGATCCGGTCGCGCTCCATGCAGCCGGCGCACGCCGTGGCTCCGGGGAGGACCAGCGGCCCCACCAGCCCGGTCCCCTCCAGTACCCCCGCGTACAGGTGAGGGGTGCCGGTGGTGACCCAGTCGGCCGCCGTCTGTGGATCGGGAGCCCAGGACTGCAGCCCGTCGCGGGGCGCGACCACCACCAGGGCCAGCCCCGGCTCCGGTCCCTCGCTCTCCCCGGTCCGCGGCCCGCGCCCGGGGGCGGCGTCGCGGACCGCCGTCCGCGCGGCCTCGGCGCGCAGCCGTCCCACGCTGCCGGGGCCCAGACCGCCCGGCGCCACGTCCGCCGGCTGCGCGCGGCCCCCGTCGAGCACCTCGACCCGGCCGATGCCCGCTCCCGCCAGGACCGAGGCGATCACCGCGCCGACCCGGCCGCTCCCGCGCACTTGAACCCGTATCACCCGGCGGGCGGCGACCCCCTGTAAGTCCCCGCCCGGCCGGGGGCGGACCAAGGACAGCGACCCCAGGTCCGGGCCGAGCCGCTCCAGGGTCTCCGGGCGGTCCCGCACCGCCTGGGCGCGGGGTCCGCCCGCGGTGGCGTCGTCGAGCAGCCCGGCCACCGCCAGCCTGCGCACCACCTCGTCGACCCGGCCGTCCGGGAGACCCATCCCCTTGCCCTCCGACCGCAGCAAGTCCATGCCCCGCGTCCCGTCGATCAGTTCCAGGAGCGCGCCCGTCGCCGTGTCCACCGGTCCGAGCACCACCGCATGTGCGGGCGTCACACCGAATTGCACCGTCTGCAGATCCCGCCAGGCCCGTGCCAGCGCCGGCTTCACCTTCGGATACATCGCGGTCCTCCCTCGATTCACGGTTCGTTTCGCGCGCCGCATTCCCCTGGGCCGGTCCCTTTGGTCTGCCGGGTCCGCAGGATCCGCGTCGCTTTCCGCAAGATTGCCCGGCCCGCGAAAGACCTGCATGAGTTTGTCCACAGGCGAGGGGTATTAGGTATATGAAATGAATGGTGGGCGTTCTTTGGTGCGCCCATGCCGCCGACTGCGCATCGGTTCGTGTCAGACCCCGGGCGGGGCGGGACTTCCGCCGTGGCGAGCGGGTACCGTCATGGCGTGTCCGCCGATCCACCGCAGCGCGCCGTCGAAGTCCGCCGGAGCGCACGCCGCCGAAGGACCGTATCCGCCTACCGCGAGGGTGACCGTACGGTCGTCCTCATCCCTGCCCGGATGTCCGAGGCCGAGGAGCAGCGCTGGGTGGGCGTCATGCTCGACAAGCTGGCGGCGCAGGAGAGCAAGCGGACCCTCGGGGACGCGGAACTCGCCGAGCGCGCCGAGCGTTTGTCCGAGCAGTACTTCAGTGGCCGCGCCCGCCCCCGCACGGTCCGCTGGGTCACCAATCAGAACACCCGCTGGGGCTCCTGCACCCCGGCCGAAGGCAGCATCCGGCTCTCGCACCGCATCCAGGGGATGCCGGAGTACGTCGTCGACTACGTGCTGCTGCACGAGCTGGCGCACCTCCTCGTGCCCGGCCACGGCCCCAGCTTCTGGGAACTCCTGGAGGCGTACCCGCGCACCGAGCGGGCGCGCGGGTACCTCGAAGGAGTCGTCGCCGCCGAACGCCTTCCGAAAGTCCCCGCCGCCCGCGAGGAATGATCCTTGTTTGTCCGCTATATACCCGTCATGTCACGCCTCGTGATATGTACCGGGTCGGTACCGACTTGGCCGGATGTCCGAGGTTGCCGTTAGCCTGAGCGGCACGCATTCACAGTCGGGATGGGGGACGGTCTTACGTATGGCCAGGGAATTCCAACGCGGTCACAAGGCCAAAATCAGTGATCTGACACCGGGCACAGACCTTTATGTGGGTGTCCAGATCGCCGGGCCAGGACTCGCCATCGACATCAGCTGCTTCGGCCTCGACGTCAACGAACAGCTCTCGGACGACCGCTACTTCGTCTTCTTCAACCAGCCGAAGTCGCCGGAGGAGTCGATCCAGCAGCTCGGCACGCAGGCCGGCGACACGGAATCCTTCCGGGTGACCCTGGACCGCATTCCGGCCAACATCCACAAGCTCTCCTTCGCCGCCTCGATCGACGGCGCCGGGCAGATGTCGCAGATCGGCCCCGGCTACATCCGCATCGTGGCGGGCGGCGAGGAAGTCGTCCGGTACTCCTTCTCGGGCTCGGAGTTCAGCACCGAGCGCGCGCTGATGATCGGCGACTTCTACCTCAAGGACGTGTGGCGCTTCGCCGCCGTCGGCCAGGGCTTCGACGGCGGGCTCGCCGCGCTGCTCCAGAACTTCGGCGGCGAGGTCGCCGAGGAGGAGCAGCCCGCACCGCAGGCGCAGGCCCCGGCCGCGGCGCCCGGCTTCGCCCCGCCCCCGCAGGCCGCCGCCCCGGCGCCCTCCTTCGGCGCTCCCGCCCAGGCGCAGCCCCCGGCCCCGGCGCCCTCCTTCGGCGCGCCGGCCCAAGCGCCTGCCCAAACCCCGCCGCAGGCCCCTGCCCCGGCACAGGTCCCGGCCCCCGCGCCGTACCAGCAGCCCGTCCACGCGGCCCCCACCATGGCTGCGCCGATGGGCGCCCCCCTGGCCCCGCCCGCCCCCGCGCCCTACGGGCAGGTCCCGCCGCCCGCCCCGGCCCCCGCGCCGTACGGGCAGCAGCCGCAGCCCTCGTACGGCCAGGTCCCGGGCCAGCAGCAGCCCCCGTACGGCCAGCAGCCCGGCTTCGGCCAGCAGCCCCAGGGCTACGGCCAGCCCGCGCAGGCGGTGCCCGCCGCCGGTGCCGGACTCGCCGCCGCCCTCCAGCCGTACAAGGAAGCCCCCACGGGCGCCCGCTGGACCCCGCAGAACCAGCAGCTCATGCGCGTCGACCTGGCCATGGGCGGCCAGGCCGTCCTCGCCCGCCAGGGCAGCATGGTCCTCTACCAGGGCAAGGTCGACTTCAGCTACAAGGGCGCGGGCTTCGCCGGCCGCGTCGTCGGCAACGCCACCGGCCAGGAGATGCAGCTGATGCGCTGCGCCGGCCGCGGCCAGGTCTTCCTCGCGGAGGACGGCGCCCACCTGCACGCCATCGAGCTGCAGGGCGACGGCATCTGCGTCTCCGCCGAGAACGTCCTCGCCTTCGACGAGTCGCTCCAGCACGAGGTCCGCCGCATCGAGGGCCACGGCATCCCGGGCGGCGCCCTGTTCACCATGCAGTTCCAGGGCACCGGCACGGTGATCGTCAAGACGCACGGCGTGCCCGTCGTCCTGCCCGTCACGCCGACCACCTTCGCGGACAGCAACGCCATAGTCGCGTGGTCCTCCGCCGCCCAGGTGATCATCTCCAGTCAGGTCCGGCTGCGCCGCAACGCCTACCCCGGCCACAGCGGGGAGACCGTGAACCTCCAGTTCCGCGGCGCTCCCGGCAACTTCATCGTCGTCCAGCCGTACGAGGTCTGAGGGAGCCCCACATGAATGCCATGAACGCAATGAACCAGCAGCTCGCGGGCTACGCCCCGACCCCCGTCACGGCCCGCATGGAGAACCACGGCCGCGCGATGCTCAAGGTCGCCATGCAGAGCGGCCAGGACCTCTTCGCGCGCACCGGATCGATGGTCGCCTACGAGGGCTTCGTGCAGTACGAGCCCAACCCGCCGGCCGTCCGCCAGATGGCCTCGGCATGGCTCACCGGCGAAGGCGCCCCGCTGATGAAGGCCTCCGGCGACGGCCTGCTCTACCTCGCCGACTACGGCGCGGACGTCGTCGTGATCAACCTCAACAACGACTCGCTCTCCGTCAACGGCACCAACCTGCTCGCCTTCGACGCCCACCTCCAGTGGGGCGTGGAGCGGGTCAAGGGCATGGCCAAGTTCGCCGGCCAGGGCCTGTTCAACGTGTCGGTCGCCGGCACCGGCTGGGTCGCGATCACCTCGCGCGGCACGCCGATCGTGGTCGACTGCGGCCGCGGCGACGACGAGACGTACGTCGACCCCGACGCGCTCGTCGCCTGGTCCCCGAACCTCAAGGTCAAGGGCAAGCGCAGCTTCAAGGCCTCGTCCATGCTCGGCCGGGGCAGCGGGGAGGCCTACCAGATGGCCTTCTCCGGCCAGGGCATCGTCGTCGTACAGCCCAGCGAGGACAGCACCGACCGGCTCCGGGCCCGGGGCTGAGGGGGAGAAGACACACCATGCAGAGCTCACTTTTCGCCCACGCAGAAGCGCAGTCCCAGGAGCGGTACGCCGTCCAGAACCCGCAGCTGCTGCGGGTCTCGCTGAGCGGTTCCGACGACGTCCTCGCCCGCAAGGGCGCGATGGTCGCCTACCAGGGGATCATCGACTTCGACGGCGAGTACCAGAGCACCACCCAGCGCAATGCCCGCGCCCGCACCGGCGAGGGCCTCGACCTGATGCGCTGCTCCGGACAGGGCACGGTCTACCTCGCCAACCTGGCGCAGTACGTCCACGTCGTGGACGTGGACCAGGAAGGCCTCACGGTCGACAGCAGCTACGTGCTGGCCCTGGACTCCACCCTGCACACCGAGGCCATCGCGGTGGACAGCCAGTACGGGATCTCCGGCTCCGGCAAGTACCAGCTCAACATCACCGGCCGCGGCAAGGTCGCGCTGATGACCTCCGGGCAGCCCCTGATGCTGCAGGTCACGCCCGACAAGTACGTCAACGCCGACGCGGACGCCATCGTCGCCTGGTCCACCTCGCTGCGCGTGCAGATGCAGGCCCAGACGCACTCCACCGGCGTCTGGCGGCGCCGCGGCAACACCGGCGAGGGCTGGGAGCTGAGCTTCCTCGGCACCGGTTTCGCCCTGGTCCAGCCGAGCGAGGCGCTCCCGCCGCAGAACGCCCAGATCGGCCAGGGCGCGGCCGCCCAGTTCGGCATGGGCCAGCAGGGCGCCCACGCGCAGAACCAGAACAACGCCTGGAACTGATCCGGGCACGGACGGATCCGGGTACGGACCGATCCGGGCACGGACCGATCCGGGTACGGACGGACGGAAGGGGCGGCCCCGCATCGGCGGGGCCGCCCCTTCCTCGTGTCCGGCCGGCTCAGAGCCGCGCGAGCGTCGCCTCCAGCAGCCGCACCACCGAGGTGTCGGCCACCTCCGCCACCTGGGCGTACGGGAACCAGCGCAGGTCCAGCGACTCGTCGCTGATCGCTTCGAGGGCACCGGCGGGCGCCAGCACCGCGTACTGCACGTCCAGGTGCCAGTTGCACGGAGCCGGGATCGGGTGCCGGTCCAGGCGCACCGGGCCGCCGGGCACCAGGGTCAGCCCCTCGGCGATGCCGGACTCCTCGCGGGCCTCGCGCATGGCCGCCTCGGCGAGGGTGGCGTCACCCTGCTCGCAGTGCCCGCCCATCTGGAGCCACATGCCCAGCTTCTTGTGCAGGGTCAGCAGGACGCGCTCGTGCTCCGGGTCGATCACCAGCGCGCTGCCGGTGACGTGCCCCGCCTGGCAGGGCTTGTAGACCCCGTCGGGATGGGCGGCCAAGTGCTCCAGGTAGACGTCGCGCAGTTCGGGCTGGCCCTCGTAGCTCTTGAGGACGAGGACCGCGTCTTCGTGCAGGCTCACTTCTTGTCGTCGCCGTCCTGCTCGCGCTTCTGGGCGGCCTCGCCCAGCATCTTGTCGATCTCGGAGAAGTCCAGCTGTTCGCGGTGCACGAACCCGTCCGGGTCGTCCAGGTCGGAAGCGGTCGGCAGCATGTCCGGGTGCTCCCACAGCCCGTCGCGCCCGTCCACGCCGCGCGCGTCGGTGAGCGAGGCCCACAGCCGCGAGGCGTCGCGCAGCCGGCGCGGCCGCAGCTCCAGCCCGATCAGCGTGGCGAAGGTCTGCTCCGCCGGGCCGCCCGAGGCGCGCCGCCGGCGCATGGTCTCGCGCATGGCGTCGGCCGAGGTCAGCCGGGGCTTGGCGGCCTCGTGCACGACCGCGTCCACCCAGCCCTCGACCAGTGCGAGCGCCGTCTCCAGACGGGCCAGCGCCGCCTTCTGCTCGGGGGTGTCCTGCGGCTGGAACATGCCGCCCTGGAGTGCTTCCTGAAGCTGCTCCGGGTTCGACGGGTCGAGCTGGCCGACCACGTCCTCCAGCTTCGAGGTGTCGACCTTGATGCCCCGCGCGTACCCCTCGACCGCGCCGAAGAGGTGCGAGCGCAGCCACGGCACGTGCGCGAAGAGCCGCGCGTGCGCGGCCTCGCGCAGCGCCAGGTACAGCCGTACCTCGTCGGAGGAGACGCCCAGGTCCTTGCCGAAGCTCTCGATGTTCAGCGGCAGCAGGGCGGCCTTGCCGGCCGGGCCCAGCGGGAGCCCGACGTCGGTCGAGCCCACGACCTCGCCCGCGAGGGTGCCCACGGCCTGGCCGATCTGCTGGCCGAACATGGCCCCGCCCATGGAACGCATCATCCCGAGCAGCGGGCCCGCCATGGCCTGCATCTCCTCGGGCAGGACGCCTCCCATGGCCGCGCCGACGCGCTCGGCGACCGGGTCCACGAGCTCCTTCCACACCGGCAGGGTCGCCTCGACCCATTCGGCGCGGCTCCACGCCACGGCGGTGGCGGCGCCCGAGGGCAGCGAGGTGACGTCGTCGAGCCAGTGGTCGGCGAGGCGCACGGCCTCCTCGACCGCCGACTTCTCGGCGAGGCCCACGCTGGCGTCCTTGACCCCGTCCGCGGTGCCCTGGGCCACGGTCTGGCGGGCGATGTCCTTGGCCATGTCCCAGTTGACCGGGCCGCCCTCGTAGCTCAGCATCTGGCCGAGCTGCTGGAAGGCGGCGCCGAGGTCGTTCGGGTTCATGGAGCCGAACATCGCGGCGAAGGGGTTGTCCGCGTCCCCCGGGCCGCCGGAGCCGCCGGGCAGGCCCGTGCCGAACCCGAACGGATTCGGGCCGCTCTGACCGCCCTGGTTGCCCTTCTTCTTGCCCTCGTCGCCGTTGTCCGGCTCCTCGGGCGGAAGGCCGAATCCGAATGGGGTGTCGCTCACGGGTTTCCTCGGCTCGTAGGGCCGCCGGCGGGAACCGGCGGGCAATGGTTCGACAACAGTGCTTCGACAACACCACCCAGCGTAGACACCAGACCCGCTTCCGGGCTCGGTGCTCCGCTGGCTCCTGGGCTGCGGCAGGATGGACATCAACTGGTGGGTCCGCGTCACGGCGCGTCCCTACTGAAGACAACCGCTGGAGACGCCTGGTGAGTTCCCCAGATCCGCACGCTTTGGACGAACAGGGCCCGGAAGACCGCCCTGAGCACGGCGAGGACGCCCACGGCGTTCGCCGGACGCGAAACCCGGGCGGTTCCGCGCGCCGAGGCCCCGTGATCGCCGTGACCGGCGCCGCCTCGGGGGTGGGGGCGGCCCTGGTGACCAGGCTGGCCGCGTCCGACGAGGTCAAGCAGGTCGTCGCGATCGACGAGCGGCGCGGGGACTGCACCGACGCGCAGTGGCACCTCCTGGACGTACGGGACCCCGCGATCGCGGAGAAACTGCGCGGCGCGGACGTCGTGGTGCACCTCGCCCTCGACCTCGACCTGGAGACGGACCCGGCAGCCCGTACGGCGTACAACGTGCGGGGGACCCAGACCGTGCTCACCGCCGCCGCGGCGGCCGGGGTGCACCGGGTCGTGCTCTGCACGTCCGCGATGGTCTACGGGGCCCTGCCGGACAACGACATCCCGCTCTCGGAGGACGCCGAGCTGCGCGCCACCGCCGAGGCGACCGGCGTGGGCGACCTGCTGGAGATCGAGCGGCTGGGCCGCCGGGCGCCGCGCGCGCACCCCGGCCTGAACGTCACGGTGGTCCGCCCGGCGGTCCTGGTCGGCGGCACGGACACCGCACTGACCCGCTACTTCGAGTCCCCGCGCCTGCTGGTGGTGGCGGGCTCCCGCCCGACGTGGCAGTTCTGCCACGTCGAGGACCTGGTCAGCGCGCTGGAGTACGCGGCCCTGGAGAAGGTCGAGGGAGAGCTGGCGGTCGGCTGCGAGGGCTGGCTGGAGCAGGAGGAGGTCGAGGAGCTCAGCGGGATCCGCCGCATGGAGCTCCCGTCGGCCGTGGCCCTGGGCGCGGCGGCCAGGCTGCACCGGATCGGCCTCACCCCGTCCCCGGCGGGGGACCTCGCGTACACGATGCACCCGTGGGTGGTCAGTGTCAGCGGGCTGCACGCCGCGGGGTGGCGGCCGCGCTGGACCAACGAGGAGGTGCTCGCGGAGCTCCTCCAGGAGGTCGCGGGCCGGCACACCGTGGCCGGGCGCCGACTGGGGCGCAAGGACGCCACGGCCGCCGGTGCCGCGGGCGCGACGGTCGCGCTGCTCGGTGCCGCCGCCGCGATCCGCGCTGCGCGCCGGCGCCGGGGCATCTGACCCCGGCGGGGTCGGGGCGCGCCCTGCGGTGCGGCGCCGTTCCCGGGGGCGCCGCCCCCGGACCCCCGCGCCTCAAACGCCGGCGGGGCTGGATTTCGGCGGGGGTCGGCCTGCCCGTGCGAGGCGGCGGGCGTGAAAGATCGCCTCGAACGCCGGCGGGCTGGCTGTGGGTGGCTGCCCGTGCGGGCCGCCGCGACCAGGCGGTTTCTGTAGGAGGCTCCCAAGGGGGCCGGTGGGGACCTGGTGAAACTGCTATTCCGCCGGGTCGGCGGCTAGGGCACGATGGAAGGTATGGCACCGCACTTCGACCACCCCGGCGAGTACGCCGCTCCGGACCCGATCCGGCTGCTCGAAATCCGTGAGACCCCGCTCTCGATCGACGAGGTCTTCCAGGCCGTCGGCGACGATGCGACGGGCGGTACGACGCTCTTCGTCGGCACGGTGCGCGACCACGACAGCGGGGCGGACGTCGACCAGCTCGGCTACTCCTGCCACCCCTCTGCCGAGGCCGAGATGCGCCGCGTCGCCGAGCGCGTCGTGGAGAAGTACCCGGTCCGCGCCCTCGCCGCCGTCCACCGCGTCGGCGACCTGGCCGTCGGCGACCTCGCGGTGATCGTCGCCGTGTCCTGCCCGCACCGCGGCGAGGCCTTCGAGGCCGCCCGGATGCTGATCGACGACCTCAAGCACGAGGTCCCGATCTGGAAGCACCAGACCTTCGCGGACGGTACGGAGGAGTGGGTCGGCGCCTGCTGAGGCGCGGGCCGGCAGGTCCGAAGGCAGCCGACGGACGGAGTCCGGCGCGGCCGGCCGAAGCCTGCTGAGGTGCCCCGGCGCCGAGCCGTGCGAGGGGGTCGTGGAAGATGGGGTTTGCCCCGTTCGGACGCGCAACACGCCCTCGATTTGCGTAACCCCCTCCCGGGCAGCAGCGTTGAAGCCACCAACAACACGTACTTCGGGGTAGGGAGACACGCCCATGGCGTCTTTGGCGTGGTTGCTGATTCCGCTGTTCGCCGCGATCGGAGCGGCGATATGGGGCAGCTGGGCGGCACGCGACCGCACATCCGGTGACATATCCGAGCTCGCGGGCTATGCGCGGTTCCGTGAGGCCATGGGCCAGAACGAACCGGGCGCGGTGAAGGCGGGCGCGGACGCGCAGCGCAAGAAGGACACGGTCGACTCCGTCTGACGCCGCGGCGGGCCCCCGTACGGACCGGCCCCGGGGGCCGCTCTTCAGGGCCGTCACGTACTGTCGATCCATGCCACGCCGCACTGCGACGATGCTCGCCTCCACCCTCATGCTGTTCGCGCTGCTCTGCGCGGGAGTGTTCATGAAGGCCCCGTACTCCGAGATGAGCCCGGGCCCGACCGTGAACACGCTCGGGGACTCGCACGGCGAGCCCGTCCTGAACATCTCGGGGCACAAGACGTACCCGACCACCGGGCACCTGAACATGACGACGGTCCGCGTCACCGGCGCGGACTACGACATGAACCTGCTGGAGGCCGTGTACGGCTGGGCGGCGGGCGACAACATCGTCGTGCCGCACGAGAACCTGTACCCGGACGGCAAGACGGAGCAGGAGTCCACGCAGGAGAACGCCGAGGAGTTCAGCCAGTCGCAGGAGAGCGCCAAGGTGGCCGCCCTCAAGCAGCTCGGCATCCCGGTCGCCGCCCGCGTGATCGTCGCCTCCGTGGTCAAGGGAAGCCCCTCCGAGGGCAAGCTGCACGCCGGAGACGTCATCAAGGCCGTGGACGGGACACCTGTCAAGGCTCCCGAGGACGTGGCCAAGCTGGTCACCAAGCACAAGCCCGGCGAGCCCGTCGAGTTCACCATCGTGCCCGCCCCCGAGGCCGCGGAGGCCGAGAAGGCGCACCGCGAGCCCACCGGCACGAAGAAGGTCACGATCGTCGCGGGCAAGGCGGAGGGCGACGGTCACGCGGTCGTCGGCATCCGGGCCGGCACCGACCACACCTTCCCGTTCACCATCGACATCAAGCTCGCCGACGTCGGTGGCCCCAGCGCCGGCCTGATGTTCGCGCTCGGCATCGTCGACAAGCTCACCCCGGAGAACCTCACCGGCGGCAAGTTCGTCGCCGGCACCGGCACCATCGACGACGCGGGCAAGGTCGGCCCGATCGGCGGCATCCAGATGAAGACCATCGGTGCCCGCCAGGCCGGCGCCCAGTACTTCCTGACGCCCGCCGAGAACTGCGCCTCCGCCGCGGGCGACGTGCCCGACGGGCTGACGCTGGTGAAGGTCTCCACCATCGACGACGCCGTGAAGGCGCTGGAGAAGATCAGCAAGGGGGACACGGCCGGGCTGACGCAGTGCAGCGCCAAGCCCTGACCGTTCCCCCCGCCCGAGAAACGGCTTACCCGGGAGACGACTTACCCGGGAGACGACCTAGTCGAGGAAGGTCGCGGCCAGCGCCTCGGCGAGCCCCGGCACCAGCGTCGCGCCGGTCAGCACCTCGTTCGCCGAGTCCTTGTCCCGCAGCCGTACGGCCGACTCCCGCGATCCGTCGCGCAGGACGCCCACGGTCAGCCGCACCTCCTGGCGCTCCGGGTGACCGGCGACCCACTTGGCGAGCTGCTTGTCGGTGAGCCCCTCCGGTACGGAGGACTCCGCCGACGGCGGCAGCATCAGCCGCTCGACCGTCAGCGCGCAGCCGAGGATCGACGGGGGCCACGCGAGGGTTCCCAGGAACTTGTCCAGCGGGGTCCCGGCCGGCACCTCGTCCTGCTCGATCGGGGTGAGCTGGTTCTTGCCCGTGTCGTCCTGGTCGAGGCCGAGCTGGCGGGCGACGCCCGGCGCCTCCTTGCGCAGCCTGGCCGTGTCGACCAGGGCGAAGAGCCGGGCGGGCTTGTCCCAGCCGAGGGTGGAGGCGTACTCGTCGATTTCGAGGACGGCACGGGTCAGCGGGCTTGCCGCCATAGGGGTGCCGGGGGACGGCGAAAGGTTGGACATGGGCAACATCCTGCCTCCTTTCCACCAGATACCGGGAACTGACTAAAGCCTCAGTAAGTTGCATGAGTGGGCTCTACGATCGGGGGCCCATGCTTTGAAAACTCTCAGCATCACTTACACACAGCGACTTTCGAGGTGCGCACCTTGGCTTTCCAGATGCCGGACCGCGGCGGAGGCCCCTCCGGGCCACGGATGAGAGTCGGCCGCCCGTCCCGGCGCGCCCGGACTCTTCTGATGACCTTGGGCGTACTGGCCGTCCTGGCCATGGCGTTCATCATGTTCGCCGGCTTCTGGACCGACTGGCTCTGGTTCCGCTCCGTCGACTACTCCACCGTCTTCACCACCACCCTGTGGACCAAGGTCGGCCTCTTCGCCGTCTTCGGCCTCCTCATGTCCGGCGCCGTCGGGCTGAACATCTGGCTGGCCCACCGGCTGCGGCCGCCGCTCAGCGCGATGTCGCTGGAGCAGCAGAGCCTCGACCGCTACCGGATGACCGTCGCGCCGTACCGCAGGTGGCTGCTGCTCGGCATCTCCGCGCTGGTCGGCCTGATCGCGGGTGCCTCGGCGGCGGGCCAGTGGAAGACCTGGCTGATGTATGTGAACGGGGTGCCCTTCGGCACGAAGGACCCCCAGTTCAACCTGGACGTGTCGTTCTACACCTTCGACCTGCCCTGGTACCGCTTCCTGCTCGGCTTCGGCTTCGCCGCCGTCGTGCTCTCGGTCATCGCCGCCGCCGTCGTGCACTACCTCTACGGGGGACTGCGCGTCACCAGCCCGGGTGCGCGGGCCACCGCCGCGGCGACCGGCCATCTGTCGGTGCTGCTCGGCCTCTTCGTCACGCTCAAGGCGGTCGCGTACTGGCTCGACCGGTACGGCCTCGCCGTGAAGTCCAGCGACTTCAAGGCCGCGGACAACTGGACCGGCCTGCGCTACGTCGACGCCAACGCCTACCTGCCGGCCAAGACGATCCTCGTCGCCATCGCCGCGATCTGCGCGCTGCTGTTCTTCGCGACGCTGTGGCGCCGCACCTGGCAGCTCCCGGTCATCGGCTTCGGCCTGATGGTCCTCTCGGCGATCCTGATCGGCGGGCTGTACCCGGCGATCGTGCAGAAGTTCCAGGTCCAGCCGAACGAGCAGGCCAAGGAATCCCCGTACGTCCAGAAGAACATCAAGGCGACGCGCGACGCCTACGGGGTCGCCGACGCCTCGGTCACGGACTACCCGGGCCTGCCGGACCCCACGGCGGACAAGAAGAAGCTCCGCCAGGACGCGAACACCACGGCGAGCATCCGCCTGCTCGACCCGAACATCGTGTCCCCGGCCTTCCAGCAGCTCCAGCAGAACAAGGGCTACTACGGTTTCCCGGCCACGCTGGCGGTCGACCGGTACAAGGGCCAGGACACGGTCATCGGGCTC
Source organism: Streptomyces tatrensis (assembly GCF_049310065.1). Taxonomy (NCBI): domain Bacteria; kingdom Bacillati; phylum Actinomycetota; class Actinomycetes; order Kitasatosporales; family Streptomycetaceae; genus Streptomyces; species Streptomyces tatrensis. The sequence continues at coordinate 6,297,168 of NZ_JBMDLB010000011.1, forward strand.
CGTGAGATCAACCTCGCGGGCATCCCGAAGAACAACTGGATCAACGACCACTTCCGTTACACCCACGGATACGGCGTGGTCGCGGCCAAGGGCACCGAGGTGACGGCGAACGGCGAGCCGCTGTTCACCGAGTCGGGCCTGCCCGCACAGGGCAACCTCGGCGAGTACGAGCAGCGGATCTACTACGGCGAGCAGACGAAGCAGTACTCGATCGTCGGCGGACCGCAGAAGGAGCTCGACTACGCCAACGACGCGGGCGAGAAGGAGACCACCTACCAGGGGGACAGCGGGGTGAGCCTGGGCAACCCGGTCAACCGCGCCGCGTACGCCCTGGCCTTCAGCGAGCCGCAGATCCTCTACTCCGGCGCCATCGACGACAAGTCGAAGATCCTCTACAACCGCACGCCCAAGGCCCGGGTCGAGGCGGTCGCCCCGTGGCTGACGATCGACGGAGCCGTGTACCCCGCGGTGATCGACGGCCGGGTCCAGTGGATCGTGGACGCCTACACCACCACCAACGGCTACCCCTACGCGTCCCGCACCCAGCTCGGGGACACGACGGCGGACTCGCTGACCAACTCCCAGCGCGCCGTGGTCGCGCAGGAGAACCAGGTCAACTACATCCGGAACTCCGTGAAGGCCACCGTCGACGCCTACGACGGCACGGTGAAGCTGTACCAGTGGGACACCAAGGACCCGGTCCTCAAGACGTGGATGAAGGCCTTCCCCGGCACGGTGAAGGAGAAGAAGGCGATCTCGCCGACCCTGATGGAGCACCTGCGCTACCCGCAGGACCTCTTCAAGGTCCAGCGTGAGCTGCTGACCCGCTACCACGTCACGGACCCGCAGACCTTCCTCAGCGGCAGCGAGGTCTGGGCGGTGCCGGACGACCCGACCACCAAGGCGGGGACGGCCGTTCCGCCGTACTACCTCTCCATGAAGATGCCGGGCCAGAAGGACCCCAACCAGGCCTTCTCCCTCACCACGACGCTCACGCCGAACGGCAGGGACAACCTGAGCGCCTTCATGGCGGTCAACGCCGATCCCACCACCGCGGACTACGGCAAGATCCAGTTGCTGAAGCTGCCCACCCAGAACCCGGTGGACGGCCCGAAGCTCGTCCAGGCGAGATTCAACTCCAAGCCGGAGATCGCCCAGGAGATCAACATCCTGAGCCGGGGCGATTCCCAGGTGGAGTACGGCAACCTGCTCACGGTCCCGCTCGACAAGGGAATGCTCTACGTCGAGCCGGTGTACGTGCGCGGTGGCGGCCTCAAGTACCCGCTGCTGAAGAAGGTCCTGGTGACCTACGGGGACCAGACGGCCTTCGAGGACACGCTGGAGAAGGCGCTGAACGTGGTGTTCGGTGCCGAGTCGGCGACCACGCCGCCGCCGACCCAGCCGGGCGACGGGACCACCACCCCGCCGCCGACCAACCAGGACCCGACGGTCAAGGCGGCCCTCGCGGATGCGCAGAAGGCGGTCGAGGACGCCGACAAGGCGCTCAAGGCCGGCGACTGGGCGGGGTACGGAAAGGCCCAGAGCGATCTGCAGGCCGCGCTGAAGCGGGCCATCGAGGCCGAGGCGAAGGTGGCGGCGCCCGCGCCCACCCCGACGCCCAGCGGATAGCGGTAATGGTTCCACCCCGCGTCGTGCTACTGTTGGTTTACCGACGCGGGGTGGAGCAGCTCGGTAGCTCGCTGGGCTCATAACCCAGAGGTCGCAGGTTCAAATCCTGTCCCCGCTACTGAAGACGAAGGCCCGGATCCGATGGATCCGGGCCTTCGTCATGCCCAATCGGGTTTTTCGCCGACTCGGGGTCACTGGGGTGGGTGAGTTGGGGTGTGAGCGTGTTTGACTTGTCTCTCTGTGGGCATGTCGACAAAACGCTGTAGTGACCTCACTGACTGCGACATACCAGGTGTACGCGGGTAGCAGGTGATGCGACGATGGGATTTATGGGGGACAGGTCAACTCTGCTGGAGACAGGGCGGTTTGTGAGGGCGGACTCCGAATCGGATGCGGAGGCCGATGGGGCGGCTCAGGCCGTTGACGTGCGGACCGCGATGACCACGCGGGCAGTACGGACCACGGCCACGGCGCCGACCACGCCGGACGTGTCGGTCGACGCGATGTTCGACGACGCGGTCTTCGGGCTGACCGACGCGGCCGGCGACGCCGCGCTGGAGGCCCGGCACCGGGTCGCCGCCGACAAGGGGGACCCGGGCGCGATGAGCGTACTCGGGGCGCTCCTGCTGCGCCGCGGCGACCTCGCGGGAGCCGAGCCGTACCTGCGCGGGGCGACCGGGGAGGGCGACCGCGCGGCCGCCAACAACCTGGGCGTACTGCTGCACCAGCGCGGCTACCCCGAGGAGGCCGCCGGCTGGTGGCGCGTGGCCGCCGTGGCCGGATCCGCTCCCGCCGCGCACGCCCTGGGCCGCTACTACCGCGAGCGGGGCGACGAGCCCGCCGCCGAGTACTGGATGCGCCAGGCGGCGGAATCCGGCCATGCCCTGGGGGCCTACGGCCTCGCCGACCTGTTGGAGCACCGCGGGGACAAGGGCGTGGAGCGCTGGTTCCGGGCCGCCGCCGAGCAGGGGCACCGCGAGGCCGCGTACCGGCTGGCCCGGCACCTGAGGAAGGGTGACCCGGCCGAGGCCGAGCAGTGGTACCGGCAGGCCGCCGCGCGCGGGCACCGCCGCGCCGGGCTGCACCTGGGCGCGCTCCTGGAGGCGCGCGGGGAGCTGAAGGAGGCCGGCCGCTGGTACCTGACCTCCGCCAAGCAGGGCGAGCCGCGGGCTGCGTGCGCGCTCGGCTTCCTGCTGCGCGACGCCGGCGACGAGGAGAACGCGGCCACCTGGTGGCTGCGGGCCGCGCAGGACGGGGACGGCAACGCCGCGAACGCGCTGGGCGCACTGCACGCCGCGCGCGGCGAGACCCAGACGGCCGAGAAGTGGTACCGGGCCGCGATGGACGCGGGCGACCAGAACGGGGCGTACAACCTCGCGCTGCTCTGCGCCGCCCAGGAGCGGACCGGCCCGGCCGAGCAGTGGTACCGGCGCGCCGCGTACGCGGGACACCGCGAGGCGGCCAACGCGCTGGCCATCCTGCTGCTGCAGGGCGGCGACGCGGAGGGCGCGGAGCCGTGGTTCTCGAAGGCGGCGGAGGCGGGGAGCGTGGACGCCGCCTTCAACCTCGGCATCCTCTTCGCCAGCCGCGACGAGGACCGGACGGCCCTGAAGTGGTACGAGCGGGCCGCCTCGGCGGGACACACCGACGCGGCGCTCCAGGTCGGCATCGCGCTGGTCCGCGACGGCGAGGAGCGGGCGGCGGAACGCCACCTGCGGTGCGCGGCCGGCGGAGGCAGCGCGGAGGCAGCCTTCCGGCTGGCCGCGCTGCTGGAGTCGCTGGCCCCGCCGCCGGAGCCGGTGGCGCTGGGCGAGCCGCTGGGCGGGGCCGCGCGCACCGAGAGCGAGGAGTGGTACGAGCGTGCCGCCGAGCTGGGGCACCGGCGTGCCCAGGTCCGGGTCGGCATGCTGGCCGCCGCGCGGGGCGAGCTGGCGGCCGCCGCGCGGTGGTACCGGGAGGCGGCGGAGGCCGGCTCCCGCAACGGCGCCTTCAACCTGGGGCTGCTGCTGGCGCGCGAGGGCAACGAGCCCGAGGCGGCCCTGTGGTGGACCCGGGCGGCGGTGGCCGGCCACGGGCGGGCGGCGCTGCGCCTGGGCCTGCTCGCGGCCCGGCAGGGAGACCTCACGGAGGGGCAGAAGTGGTGCGTCCGGGCCATGGAGCTGGGCCCGGCCGAGGTCTCGGAGCGGGCCGGCCGACTGCGCGAGGCCCTGGCCGAGGAGCTGTCGGCGTAGGTGTCCGGGCAGGCGTCCGGGTAGGGCCCGCCAACTGATTTGCATCTGCCGTCCCCGTTCACGTAGAGTCAGGTTTACCGACGCGGGGTGGAGCAGCTCGGTAGCTCGCTGGGCTCATAACCCAGAGGTCGCAGGTTCAAATCCTGTCCCCGCTACTGAAGGCTCGAAGGCCCGGATCCCCTGGATCCGGGCCTTCAGTCGTTTTCGCGTACAAAGACAGCAAAGGGGGCCGGGGCTCATCGAGCCCCGGCCCCCTTCAGTCGCTACGCCCCCGTCAGGCTCCCGCGCAGTTCGGGCACACCCCGCGGTACGTGACCTCGACCGCCGACACCACGAAGCCGAAGCGCTCGGTGTCCGGCAGGTCGGCCAGCGGGTTGCCCGCCGGGTGCACGTCGCGGATCGCCCCGCACTGCGCGCACACCAGGTGCTGGTGGGGGCGGTGGGCGTTCGGGTCGTACCGCTTGGCGCGCCGGTCCGTGGAGACTTCCAGGACCTCGCCCAGGGTGACGAGTTCGCCCAGCGTGTTGTAGACGGTCGCCCGGGAGATCTCCGGCAGCCTGTCCACGGCGCGCGCGTGCACCTCGTCGGCCGTCAGGTGAACGTGGTCACCGTCGAGCACCTCGGCCACGACGCGCCGCTGTGCGGTCATGCGCCATCCGCGTCCGCGAAGTCGTTCCAGCAGGTCACTCATGCACGCCAGCCTAACAGTGAGGGGATTCGGTGTAACTCCCGAATCTGTTTCGACTTGGATGTCGGCTTGACTTAGACAAAGTCCATCGTAGGATCGGTTACGTTAGGGCGCAGGACAGGTTTGCAGCAAATTTACGCAGGAGGCGCAACGTGACGCAGGGACCGCTCACCACGGAGGCCGGAGCTCCGGTCGCTGACAACCAGAACAGCGAGACCGCCGGCATCGGCGGACCCGTTCTGGTCCAGGACCAGCTGCTGCTGGAGAAGCTCGCGCACTTCAACCGCGAGCGCATCCCGGAGCGCGTGGTGCACGCCCGTGGCGCCGGTGCGTACGGCACGTTCACGCTGACCCGTGACGTCTCGCAGTGGACCCGGGCGAAGTTCCTGTCCGAGGTCGGCAAGGAGACCGAGACCTTCCTGCGGTTCTCCACCGTCGCGGGCAACCTCGGCAGCGCCGACGCGGTCCGCGACCCCCGCGGCTGGGCCCTGAAGTTCTACACCGAAGAGGGCAACTACGACCTCGTCGGCAACAACACCCCGGTGTTCTTCATCAAGGACGCCATCAAGTTCCCCGACTTCATCCACACCCAGAAGCGCGACCCGTACACGGGCTCGCAGGAGGCGGACAACGTCTGGGACTTCTGGGGTCTGTCGCCCGAGTCCACCCACCAGGTGACCTGGCTGTTTGGTGACCGCGGCATCCCGGCGACCTACCGCCACATGAACGGCTACGGCTCGCACACGTTCCAGTGGAACAACGAGGCCGGCGAGGTCTTCTGGGTCAAGTACCACTTCAAGACCGACCAGGGCATCAAGAACCTCACCCAGGCCGAGGCCAACCAGCTCGCCGGCGAGGACCCCGACTCGCACCAGCGCGACCTGCGCGAGTCCATCGAGCGCGGCGAGTTCCCGTCCTGGACCGTGCAGGTCCAGATCATGCCGGCGGCCGAGGCGGCCGAGTACCGCTTCAACCCGTTCGACCTCACCAAGGTGTGGCCGCACGAGGACTACCCGCCGATCGAGATCGGCAAGCTGGAGCTCAACCGCAACCCGGAGAACGTCTTCGCCGAGGTCGAGCAGTCGATCTTCTCCCCGGCGCACTTCGTCCCCGGCATCGGTCCGTCCCCGGACAAGATGCTCCAGGGCCGTCTCTTCGGCTACGGCGACGCCCACCGCTACCGCGTCGGCATCAACGCCGACCACCTGCCGGTGAACCGTCCGCACGCCACCGAGGCGCGCACCAACTCCCGCGACGGCTACCTGTACGACGGCCGCCACGCGGGCGCCAAGAACTACGAGCCGAACAGCTTCGGCGGCCCGCACCAGACGGACCGTCCGCTGTGGGTCTCCTCCGCCGTCACCGGTGGCACGGGCAACCACGCCGCGCCCTCGCACTCCGAGGACAACGACTTCGTCCAGGCGGGCAACCTCTACCGCCTGTACTCGGAGGACGAGAAGACCCGTCTGGTCGAGAACCTCTCCGGCTTCATCGCCAAGGTCTCCCGCGACGACATCGTCGAGCGTGCGATCAACAACTTCCGCCAGGCGGACGGTGACTTCGGCAAGCGTCTGGAGGCCGCGGTCCAGGCCCTCCGCGCCTGATGGACGCCTAGCCGTAGCAGGCCGACGGGCCGGTGCTCCCCGAGAGGGGGCGCCGGCCCGTCGGCCGTTCCTACGCGGGAACGGAGGCGGGCACGGAGGTGCGCCGCGCCGGTGCCCAGCAGCGGATGACATCGCGTACGGACACGATGCCCACCGGGCCGCCGTGCTCCAGGACGATCAGATGACGGAATCCGCCGTGGGCCATCGCCTCGGCGGCTTCCTGCACGGTGGCGTCCGGGGTGCAGAAGACCACGTTGTTGGTGGTGTGCGCGCCCACGGACTCCCGGTCCGGATCGTGGCCCGCGCCGATCGAGTTGAGGATGTCGCGCTCGGTCAGGATGCCGATGCCGCTGTTGTCGGGATCGAGGACGACGGCGGCGCCGACGCGCCGGCCGGACATCAGGCAGGCTGCCTGTCGCAGGGTGTGAGTGGGTCCGAGGGTGAGGATCACGGTGCTCATGGCGTCGCGGACGAGCATGAAGAGAGCCACCTCCTGGTGAGTCCCCCCGCTTGGGTGGGGTGCGCGCGAAGGACCGCACTTAGAGAAGTCCTTCACAAGCGCACAAGCGGAGGAGTCTCAGATTCCCACGCCCGCGGAAAGCCAGCAAGGAGGCGCGTAAGGGGCGCTTTCGGCACGTACGGGCGCAGGCCACCGTTTACCGCGGCCCGCGCCCCGTCCGCGTGCGTCAGCCGCGCGGGCGCAGCAGCTCCAGCATCTGCGCGTGCAGCAGCCCGTTGGAGGCCGCCGCGTTGCCGCCGTGCACGCCGTCCGCCCCGTCCAGAGCGGTGAAGCGGCCGCCGGCCTCCTCCACCACTACGGCCAGGGCCGCCATGTCCCACAGGTTCAGCTCGGGCTCGGCGCACAGGTCGAGCGAGCCCTCGGCGACCATCATGTACGGCCAGAAATCGCCGTAGCCCCGCGTACGCCAGCACGCGCGGGTCAGGTCCAGGAAGCCGGGCAGCCGCCCCTGCTCCTCCCAGCCGCTCAGCGAGGAGTAGGCGAAGGAGGCGTCGCCGAGGGTGGCGACCTTGGACACGCCGAGCGCGGTGGTCTCGCCGAGCGCGCCGCCCGCGAAGGCGCCCGCGCCGCGCGCCGCCCACCAGCGGCGGCCCAGCGCGGGCGCGGACACCACGCCGACGACCGGGCGGAAGGCGCCGTCGGCCTGCTCCTCCGTGAGGGAGATCAGCGTCGCCCAGACCGGAACGCCGCGCACGTAGTTCTTCGTACCGTCGATCGGGTCCACGACCCAGCGGCGCGGGCCGTCGCCCTTGAGGCCGTACTCCTCGCCCAGGATGGCGTCGGCGGGCCGCGCGGCGGAGATCCCGGCCCGGATGATCTCCTCGGTGGCGGTGTCGGCCTCGCTCACCGGGGTCATGTCGGGCTTGGTCTCGACCTTCAGGTCGAGGGCGCGGAACCGCTCCATCGTGGCGGCGTCCGCCGCGTCGGCGAGTTCGAGGGCAAGGCGCAGGTCATCGTCATACTCGGGCATGCCCGAACCCTACCGAGGCGGCCGCGGCGAAGCGGAAGGCGTCCACGGTGCGGCACGGGCACCCTTGACAGGATCTGTCGGTCCGTCAACTCTGGCGGAGACGTCGACCGGAGGCGTCGAAGGGGAGGCGACGGTGCCGACGGCGCGGGAGTCCTTGCTCGAAGCGGCGGGAGCGGCGCTCGCGGAGCGCCCGTGGCCGGCCGTGCGGATGATCGACGTGGCCGCCGCGGCCGGAGTCTCGCGGCAGACCCTCTACAACGAGTTCGCGGGCAAGACGGGTCTGGGCCACGCCCTGGTCCGGCGCGACGCGGCCTGGTACCTCGACGGGGTGGACCGGGCCCTGACCTCCGTGGGAGCCCCGGCCGAGCGGCTGGCGGCGGTGGCGGAGTGGACCGTGCGCGCGGGCCGGGAGCGCCCCCTCGCGCGGGCCCTGCTGACCGGGTGCTGGAACGGCAACTTACCCGTCCCGGCCGGCCGCGGGGTCCGGCCGGGGCTGCCCGCGCTGGGGCCCGCCGAGCTGATCCGCGGGGTCCGCGAGCGGGCCGACGCCGTGTTCGGGGCGCAGGAGGGGGCGCAGCGGTGCGAGCTCGCCGTGCGGCTCGCGCTGTCCTACCTGATCGCCCCGGCCGAGCCGCCGGGGCCGGGCCGCGCCGGGCTGATCCGGCTGCTCAGTGGGACGAGCCCGAGAGCTGGAGCCCGATGACGCCGAGGATCACCAGCGAGATCGAGACGAGCTTGAGGGTGGAGACCAGGTCCCCGAGGAAGACCATCCCGTAGATCGCGGTACCGGCCGCCCCGATGCCGGTCCACACCGCGTAGGCCGGGCCCACGTCCAGCTTCTTCAGGGCCAGCGTCAGCAGACCGAAGCTGCCGAGCGCGAAGCACGCGAAGGCGATGGTCGGCCACAGCCGGGTGAAGCCGTGCGACAGCTTGAGGCAGACCGCGAACCCCGTTTCCAGGATCCCGGCGACCACGACCAGCAGCCACGCCATGGCGTACGCCTCCCCGCGTCATGTGACGCGCTCACGGGGCGGGCCCGAGCGTCACTTGGTGCGATTATGCATTTACCAGACATCGGGTACGGCAAACCCCGCCGGTCGACCGGCCGTCGATCTCCCGGGGGATCAGTCGCCCTCGCGGCGCTCCCGCGTCTGGAGCAGCCGGCGCAGCGAGTACAGCCGCGCCGGGTCCGCGTGGCCGTCCTCCACCCACTTGTCGAGCGCGCAGTCCGGCTCGTCGTGGCTGCACGCGCGTGGGCACCCCTCGGTCCCCGGCACCAGCTCCGGGAAGGCCAGGACGACCCGGGACGGGTCCACGTGGTGCAGGCCGAAGGACCGTACGCCCGGGGTGTCGACGACCCAGCCGTCCCCGCCCGGCAGCGGCAGCGCGAGCGCCGAGGTGGTGGTGTGCCGGCCCCGGCCGGTCACCGAGTTGACCACGCCGGTCGCGCGCTGGCGGCCCTCGGCGACCAGGGAGTTCACCAGGGTGGTCTTGCCGACGCCCGAGTGGCCGACGAAGGCGGTGATCCGGCCGTTCAGGTGCTCGCGCACCCGGTCGGCCGCGTCGCCCGTCGCCAGCTCCTCGCGGTTGGTGACCACGTAGTTCAGGCCGAAGGTCGAGTAGATCTCCAGGATCTTGTCCGCGGAGGTCAGGTCGGACTTCGTGAGCACCAGCAGCGGCTGGAGCCCGGCGTCGTACGCGGCCACCAGGCAGCGGTCGATCATGCGGGGGCGCGGCTCCGGATCGGCCAGCGCCGTCACGATGGCCAGCTGGTCGGCATTGGCGACGACCACGCGCTCGTACGGATCGTCGTCGTCGGCCGTGCGCCGCAGGACGGACTTGCGCGCCTCGATCCGCACGATGCGGGCGAGGGTGTCCTTCTTGCCGGACAGGTCACCGACGATCCAGACCCGGTCCCCGACCACCGCCGCCTTGCGGCCCAGCTCGCGGGCCTTCATCGCGTGCACCGGACGGTCATCGACCAGACAGGTGAGCCGGCCGCGGTCCACGGTCAGGACGAAGCCCTCGGCCGCGTCCTCGTGCTTGGGGCGGATGGTCGTCCGCGGCCGGTTGCCCTTGGGGTTGGGCCGCTGGCGGATGTCGTCCTCGTCGGTGTGCTTCCCGTACCTGCGCATGACGGGCCCTACGCTCCCACGCCTGCCGGCGCCGCTTCGGCCCGCGCGAGCATGTCCGCCCACATCTTCGGGAAGTCCGGCAGGGTCTTCGCGGTCGTCGCCACGTTCTCGATGAGCACGCCCTCCACCGCCAGGCCGATCACCGCGCCGGCCGTGGCCATCCGGTGGTCGTCGTACGTGTGGAACGTGCCGCCGTGCAGCTTGCGCGGCCGGATCCGCAGACCGTCCGCGGTCTCCGTGACATCGCCGCCCAGCCCGTTGATCTCCTTGGTGAGCGCCGCCAGCCGGTCCGTCTCGTGCATCCGCAGGTGCTGCACCCCGCGCAGCACGGACTCCGAGTCGGCCAGCGCCGCGACCGCGGCGATGCCCGGGGTGAGCTCGCCGACCTCGCCCAGGTCCACGTCGATGCCGTGGATCTTGCCGGTGCCGGTGAAGACCAGGCCCGCGTCGGTCAGCTCGCAGGAGCCGCCCATCTCCGTGAAGATCCGGCGCAGCGCGTCACCGGGCTGCGTGGTGCGGCGCGGCCAGTCCGGGATGGTGACCGTGCCGCCGGTGATCAGGGCCGCCGCCATGAAGGGCTGTGCGTTGGACAGGTCCGGCTCCACGACCAGGTCGCGGCCGAGCAGGGCGCCGGGAGCGACCCGCCAGACGTTCTTCTCGCCGCCGGACTCGGGGGTGTCGACCTGCGCGCCCGCCGCGCGCAGCATCTCCACCGTCATCCGGATGTGCGGCATGGACGGCAGGTTGGTGCCCACGTGCCGGACCTCGACGCCCTGGTTGAAGCGCGGGGCGGCGAGCAGCAGCGCGGAGACGAACTGCGAGGAGTTGGTGGCGTCGATCTCGACGGCCCCGCCCTCCAGGGCCCCGCCGCCCTGGACGGTCAGCGGGAGCGCCCCGCGGCCGTCGTCGTCGATGCGGGCGCCGAGCGTGCGCAGCGCCGTGATGACCTGGCCGAGGGGGCGCTCGTAGGAGCGCGGGTCGCCGTCGAAGCGGATGTCGCCGGAGGCGAGGGTGGCGACGGGCGGCAGGAAGCGCATGACCGTGCCCGCGTTGCCGACGTCGACCGTGGCCGGGCCGTGCAGCGCGGCCGGGATGACCCGCCAGGCCTCGCCGGCCTGGCCCTCGCCGGCGGAGCTGGACGAGACCGTCTCCTCGATGCCGACGCCCATGGCGCGCAGCGCGTCGGCCATCAGCTGGGAGTCGCGCGAACGCAGCGGGCGGCGCACCCAGCCCGGCTCGGAGGCGAGCGCGGCGAGCACGAGGGCGCGGTTGGTGACCGATTTGGACCCGGGCACGGTGACGGTGGCCTGGACGGCGGTGTCGGCGAGCGGAGCGGGCCAGAGGGCGTGGAGCGCGGGGGTCTCGGTCATGGCCACCACTTTAGTGGCTTCCCATGGCCGCAGATCTTGATCACCGGGGGAGTCTCGGCGGGCGGACACCCGCGGGGCCGGGCCGGTCCGCGGTCGGCCGGGGGGCGCCCAGGGGGTACTCACGCGGTGAGCGGCGGCGGGCCGGGGGCAGCTCGGGGCAGGTCAGAGGGCGAGCAGCCAGCGGCCGCCGCCGATGAGCGAGGACAGCGCCACCACGTGGAAGAGCAGCAGCCACACCACAGGGTGCACATGGGTGAGCCGTCCGAGCTGGTCCGCGTCGGAGTCGGGCGCCCCGCCGCCCCGGCGCTTGGCCCCCAGCTCGAAGACCGGCCGGACGCCGCCGAGGAGCAGGAACCACACCACGGCGTACGCGAAGACCGCCTGCACGTCCGCCGGGGCCAGCCAGGAGACCAGGACGAAGGTGGTGCCGGTGGCCAGCACCGTCAGCAGCCCGTACGCGTTGCGGATCATCACCAGCACCGCCAGCAGCAGGGCGGTCGCCGCCCACAGCACCAGGGTGATCCGGTGCGCCGAGAGCAGGGCCGCCCCGCCGAGGCCGAGCAGGGAGGGCGCCGTGTACCCGGCGGCGGCGGTGAGCACCATGCCGAGGCCGGTGGGCTTGCCGCGGCTGACGGTGACCCCGCTGGTGTCCGAGTGCAGGCGGATCCCGTCCAGGCTGCGGCCCGTCAGCAGGGCCAGCAGCCCGTGCCCGCCCTCGTGCGCGATGGTGATCGCGTTGCGCGACAGCCGCCACACCGGCCGGGGACCCACGGCGGCGAGCGCCACCAGCCCCGTCGCGATCACCAGCCACTGGTCGGGCGCCGCCTGTATGCCGGTGAGCCGGTCCCACAGGCCGGCCGCGGTGCTGGTGTTCATGAGGTGGCGGACTCCTTGTGGTGGCGATCGGGTGACATGGCAGTGTGGCAGCCATGTGCGGAAGGTATGCAGCGAGCCGTGGGCCGGAGGAGCTGGCCGAGGTCTTCGGGGTGGAGCGGTGGGAGCCCGAGGAGGTGCTCGCACCCGACTGGAACGTGGCTCCGACGAAAGAGGTCCACGTCGTCCTCGACCGTCCACTGAAAGACGCTCCGAGCCCGCGTCCGGTTCGCCAGCTGAGGGTCCTGAAATGGGGGCTCGTCCCGTCCTGGGCGCAGAACCCCGACGGCGCCGCCCGGATGATCAACGCCCGGTCCGAGACCATCGCCGAGAAGCCGTCCTTCCGCCGCCCCTTCGCGCAGCGCCGCTGCATCATCCCGGCGGACGGCTACTACGAGTGGGTCACCGCCCACGACGAGCGGCAGCTCGAGGTCGAGGGCAAGAAGAAGCGGACCCGCAAGCAGCCCTACTTCGTCCTCCCCAGCGACGGCTCCGTCTTCGCCATGGCCGGGATATACGAGTTCTGGCGCGACCGGACCCTGCCCGACGACCATCCGCGCGCCTGGTGGGCGACCTGCTCGGTGATCACCGCAGAGGCCGAGACCGGCCCGCTCGGCGTCGCCCCCGCCGAGGGTCCGCGCTCGCTCGCCGACATCCACCCCCGGATGCCGCTGATGCTCACCCCGGACCGGTGGGACGCCTGGCTGGACCCGGCGCGGACCGACCCCGACGAGCTCCAGGCCCTGCTGGCCCCGCCGCCCGGCGGGCTGATGCGCGCCTATCCGGTGTCCACGGCCGCGAGCAACGTACGCAACAACGGGCCCGAGCTGCTCGAGGAGCTGGAGGGGCCCGAGGAGGGCACGCTCTTCTGACGGACCCGGCGCCCGCCTCGTGGCTCCCCGGCGCTCCGACGGCCCGGCGCAGCCCTCCACGGCAGCCTCCGACCGGCATCATCGGGGCATGAGCAGCACCACGCGCGCCGAGCGCACCGAGAGCGTCGACACCCCGGCGGGCGAGGCCCGCATCACCTGGCACCCGGCCCCGGCGGGCAGGGCCCGCCTGGTGCTCGCCCTGGGCCACGGAGCCGGCGGCGGCATCGAGGCCCGGGACCTCCAGGCCCTGGCAGCCGCCCTGCCCGCCCTGGGGATCACCGTGGCGCTGGCCGAGCAGCCCTGGCGGGTCGCCGGGAAGAAGGTGGCCGCCGCGCCCAAGGTGCTGGACGCGGGCTGGACCGCCCTGTGGCCCGCCTTCGCGGAGCCGGGCCTGCCCGTCGTCGCGGGCGGCCGCAGCGCCGGGGCCCGGGTGGCCTGCCGGACCGCCGCGGAACTGGGCGCGGCCGGGGTGCTCGCGCTGGCCTTCCCGCTGCACCCGCCGGGCCGGCCGGAGAAGTCCCGGGCCGAGGAGCTGCTGGGCGCCGGGCGGCCGGCGCTGGTGGTGCAGGGCGGCCGCGACGCCTTCGGGAGGCCGGAGGAGTTCCCGGCGCGGGGAGCGCGCGGAGCCTCGTACGAGCTGGTGGAAGTGGAGGGCGGGGACCACGGCTTCGCCGTGCCGAAGCGGACCGGTCCCACCCAGGAGGAGGCCCTCGCGGTGATCACCGGGGCGGTGGCCGGGTGGCTCGCCAGGCTGCCGGCGTGACGCCGGTGTGACTTTGGTCCCGAAACCCGCGCCCCGCCGGGGAATGTGACGCAGCGGCCCTCTGTTGTCCCGGATGTCGGTACGTAAGGGAAGACGTCGGAGGAGAGGCAACGCATGACCCAGGTCATCAGCCAGAACCGTCCGCAGGCCGCTGACCTGGACTGGACAGTGCTGCCCGCGCCCAAGCGCGGCACGGTTCGAGCGGCGGGCGACCGGGATGGTCGACTATTCTCCGATTCGAGCGGGTCCGCTTTCGGGGTCGCCACGCAGTCGGAGGAGGTGGGTCCTGTCGCCGGGACCGACGAAGGCCACGCGGAGGAGACGACCCCGGAGCGCAATGCGCGCTTCGAGAGGGACGCCCTCGGCTACCTCGACCAGATGTACTCGGCCGCCCTGCGCATGACGCGCAATCCGGCCGACGCCGAGGACCTGGTCCAGGAGACGTACGCGAAGGCGTACGCGTCCTTCCACCAGTTCCGCGAGGGCACCAACCTGAAGGCGTGGCTGTACCGCATTCTGACCAACACCTTCATCAACTCGTACCGCAAGAAGCAGCGCGAACCCCAGCGCAGTGCGGCCGAGGAGATCGAGGACTGGCAGCTCGCGCGCGCCGAGTCGCACATGTCGACGGGCCTGCGTTCCGCCGAGTCGCAGGCTCTCGATCACCTGCCCGATTCCGACGTGAAGGAAGCGCTCCAGGCCATTCCGGAGGAGTTCCGCATCGCGGTCTATCTTGCCGACGTAGAGGGCTTTGCGTACAAGGAGATCGCGGACATCATGGGTACACCCATCGGTACGGTCATGTCGCGACTGCACCGTGGCCGCCGTCAACTCCGTGGAATGCTTGAGGACTACGCCCGTGAGCGCGGGCTCGTCCCGGCCGGCGCGGGAGAGTCGAACGACCTGAAAGGCTCGGGCTCATGAGCTGCGGAGATGCGCACGAGACGGAGTGCTCCGAGGTCCTGGACCATCTTTATGAGTTCCTGGACCAGGAGATGCCCGACAGTGACTGCACGAAGTTCGAGGCGCACTTCGGCGAGTGCAATCCCTGTCTGGAGAAGTACGGCCTGGAACAGGCCGTGAAGAAGCTGGTCAAGCGCTGTTGCGGATCGGATGACGTGCCGACCGACCTGCGCTCGAAGGTGATGGGACGGATCGAGCTCATCCGTTCGGGGCAGGCGGTGCCGGACCATGACATTACGGCCGCTCCGCCCGAGCCGGCCGTCGCCGAGCCGATGCCGGGATCCGCGTCGGGCTGAAGAGCCGAAAGCCGGCCGGGCTCGCCGATGAAGTAGTCCCCGATTGAACAATCTTGAACAGCCGCCCCCGGATGGGTACTTCCTTCACCCGAAGGTGGTAATCCGGGGGCGTCCGCATGGCGCAATGCGAAAATGTGGCCCACCTCGCTCCCGGCCCCACTTATTCTCCCCATTCGGGTACTGGTTTGATTCGTACCTGACTTGCACGGCCCAGGGGGAGGAGAGCGCCATGCGGGTACTTCCGCCGATGGCGCGTGCCTACGTCCTGTGCGCCGTCATCGCCGCCTGCGCGTGCGCCGCTCCCGCCGTCATCGGTTCCGCCACCCCGTGGCCCTCCGTCGGCCTGCTCTGCGTGCTCTACCTCGGCTGCGAACTCGTCAAGGTCTGCCCGCTCATGGGCCGCCGGGTGCCCGAGGGCCTCGGCTCCTTCTTCCCGGTGGTGCTGGCCGCCGTGTTCCTCCTGCCGCCGGCCGCCGCCGCCCTCGTCGCGCTGCCCGGCGGACTCGCCGGGACCGTCACGGCACGGCCCGCCTGGGTGCGGCGCGTCTGGCACGGGGCGCAGCAGTCCATAGCCGCCTGGACCGCCGGGCAGCTCTACGGACTGCTGGGCGGGCCCGAGGCGCTGGGCACCGGCTCCTTCGGCGGGACCGGGCCGCCGGGCCCGGACGGATCCGCGGACCCGGCCGCCTGGGTCGCCGACTTCCCGTACGTGATGTTCCCCGCCGCCGCCGCGGCCGTCGCCTTCTGCCTGGTGCTGACCGCCCTCGACGGCAGCATCCTGGCCGCCGCCGAACGCCGGCCCGCCGCCACCGCCTGGCGGGGCCTCGCGACCCGGTCCCTCGCCCCGCACTGCGTGCACGGCCTCGCCGGACTGATGATGGCCGTCATGTGGCGCAGCCCGTACGGACTGCCGGCCGCGCTGCTCGTCATGCTGCCGATGTACATCTCCTGCTGGGTCTTCGCCCAGTACCACCGCGAGCGCGCCGCCCACCAGGCCACCATCCGGGCGCTGGTCCAGGCCGTCGACATCAAGGACCGCTACACCCGCGGCCACAGCGAGCGGGTCGGACAGGCCTCGGCGATGATCGCCCGCGAGCTCGGCATGGGCGAGGAACGCCTCGAAGTCGTCCGCATCGCCGGGATCCTGCACGACGTGGGCAAGCTCGGCGTCCCGACCCGACTGCTGCGCAAGGACGGACCGCTGACCCCCGAAGAGCGCAGGATCATCGAACTCCACCCCGAGTACGGACACGAGATGGTGCGCGGCATCGGCTTCCTGGGCGAGGCACGGGCGGCGATCCTGCACCACCACGAGCGGGTGGACGGCTCCGGCTACCCCTACGGGCTGACCGGGGAACAGATCCCGGTGCTGGCCCGGGTCGTGGCGGTCGCCGACGCCTTCGACGCGATGACCTCGACCCGGTCCTACAGCCGGGCCCGGCCGGTGCCGGTGGCCCTGGCCGAGCTGGAACGGTGCGCGGGGGCCCAGTTCGACCCGGAGATGGTGACGGCGCTGGTCGACGCGATCGGCCGCCAGGGCTGGCATCCGAAGGTGACCTCGGACGACGACCTCCAGGTGATCCCGGCCCTTGCTCCCGCTGCAGGGGTGGACGGGGACCGGGCCGTGCCCAGCGGCGCCCCGGGCGGGGTGCCGGACGGCACCGGTTCCGTGCTGGCCGGGCTGCCCGCCCAGGCCGCCCCCGCCGGGGCTTCGCCCCAGGCCTGCCACTGCGTGCCGGAACCCCCGGTGGAGAGCGTGCCCGCGGGCCGGCCCGGAACGGGGCGGCACGACGGGCCGGGGACGCCGGGCTCCCCGTCCGCCTCCGCGGCGGCGGCAGCGGACCCGGCGGGAACGCCCCGGTCCCCGTCCGCCCCTGCAGCGGGAGCAACGGCGTGAGGGGCTGGGCCGTCGCCGTCGTGCGCGGGGCCGCCGGCGCGCTGACCGTGGCCGCGCTCGGGCACACCGTGTGGAACGGCCTGACCGAGCCGGGCATCGCCCTCGCCTTCGGCACCCTGATCACCATCGGCGAGCTCGCCCGCCGGGACAGCGGCGACGCCGCCCGCCAGCAGCCCGCGCCGCTCGGATCCGCCGGGGCGCTCGCGTACGCCCTGCTCGGGCAGAACGCCGGAGTCTCCACCCACCACGGGGTCCTGCAGATCGTCGCCGTGGTCGTCGCGGCCGCGCTCCTCGGGATCGTCCCGCACATCGCCCGGGGCCGCGGACCCGCCCTCGACCACCTGGCCCGCCGCGTCCTCACCGTCACCTTCGCCGCCGTCTGCTTCCAGCCGCTCTACAACTCCGGGCGGCTGGAGCAATGGGTCGGCCAGGGCCCGTACCTCGTGCTCTTCCTCGTCTGCATCCTCGGGCTCACGGCCCTGTGCGACGCCGTCCTCGGCGCCGCCCTCTCCGGGGCCCGCACCGGCTGGCCGTTCGCCCCGCTGCTGCGCGACGAGCTGCGCGCCCAGCTGGGCATCGGCTCCGCGATCTGCGCCACGGGCGTGGTCATGGCCCTCGGCGTCGCCGTCGCCGGGCTGTGGGCGGTGCCCGTCTTCAGCGTGCCGCTGCTCCTGACCCAGATGTCCTTCCACCGGATCACCGCCATCCGCACCACCTACCGCCAGACCATCACCTCCCTCGCCCGCGCCACCGAGATCGCCGGCTACACCCGGCCCGGCCACTCCCGCCGGGTCGCCGCCCTCAGCTGCGCCGTGGGGCGGGAGCTGGGCCTCTCGGAGCGGGAGCTCAGGGTGCTGGAGTACGCCGCCCTCATGCACGACATCGGGCAGCTCTCCCTCGTCGACCCGGTGCCGGCCGGGGCCACCGCCGAGCTGCCCGAGGCCGAGGCCCGCCGGATCGCCGGGCTCGGCGGGGAGGTGGCCCGCCAGACGGGCGTCCCCGCCGAGGTCGCGGTGGTGGTGGAGCTGCAGGCGGCCCCGTACCGCGACCAGCCCGTCGCCGCCCGGATCGTGCGCGCGGTCAACGCGTACGACGACCTCGTCGGCGGTGCCCGTCACCCGGGCGGCTCATTGGAGGCCCTGGAGCGGCTGCGCCTGGGGACCGGGCACGATTACCAGCCGGAAGTCGTGG
The DNA here is from genome assembly GCF_049310065.1 of Streptomyces tatrensis. Classification (NCBI taxonomy): domain Bacteria; kingdom Bacillati; phylum Actinomycetota; class Actinomycetes; order Kitasatosporales; family Streptomycetaceae; genus Streptomyces; species Streptomyces tatrensis. The sequence goes on from NZ_JBMDLB010000011.1 coordinate 6,315,170, forward strand.
AGTGTCTCGCCAGGGTGCTCGCCCGGGGCGGACGTGCCAGAGTCGTACCCGTCCCGCCTGGGTAACCCATGGGTAATGAGCGGCCGTCCGAGTGGGCATGGTTGGATGCCAGTGAGAGTGTTTCCAGCAGGAACGTTCGCAGCAGGAGTGTCCCGAGCAAGAGTGTCCGGCAGGCGGGAATCGTGAGGATCTTCGGGAAGGTACGGCATCGGCCCTCCGCTTCTTGGCGGCAGGCCACCGACCGCGCGTTCACCCTGATCGGCGACGGTCGGTACGAGGACGCGGGTGCGCTCCTGACCAGAGCGGCGGACCTGGAACCCTGGCTGTCCGAGTCCTGGTTCAACCTGGCGCTGCTCCACAAGTTCCGCCACGACTGGGAGCAGGCGCGGGCCGCCGGGCTGCGCGCCGTGGCCCTGCTCGACCGGGAGACCGGCGCCCCGGACTGGTGGAACGTGGGCATCGCCGCGACGGCGCTGCAGGACTGGCCGCTGGCCCGCCGCGCATGGCAGGCGTACGGGCTGAAGGTGCCCGGAGACCCGCACGGCGCGGGCGGCGGCCCGCACGCCACCGGCGAACCGGTCGGCATGGAGCTCGGGAGCGCGGCCGTACGGCTGTCGCCGGAGGGCGAGGCCGAGGTGGTCTGGGGCCGCCGGCTGGACCCGGCCCGCATGGAGGTCCTGTCGATCCCGCTGCCCTCCTCGGGGCGGCGCTGGGGCGAGGTCGTCCTGCACGACGGGGTCCCGCACGGCGAGCGCGTCACCGCGGCCGGGCCCTCGTACCCCGTGTTCGACGAGATCGAGCTGTGGGCGCCCTCCCCGGTGCCGACCTGGGTGGTGCTCCTGGAAGCGGCCACCGAAGCCGACCGCAACGCCCTGGAGCAGCTGGCCTCCGACGCCGGCTTCGCCGCCGAGGACTGGTCCTCCTCGGTGCGGCTGCTGTGCCGGACCTGCTCGGAGAGCGCGATGCCGAGCGGCGAGGGCGACGGCGAGCAGCTGGACCCGCACGACCACAGCGAACCGGGCCACCCCGGCCCGCTGGGGCACCGTACGACCGGCTCCGGATCACTGTGGGTGCCCGAGCGGGAGTGCGGGATCGCGGCGCCCGCCGGCCTGGTGCGCGGGCTGCTCGACGGCTGGGTCGCGGACAGTCCGGACTCCCGGGAGTGGCGGGATCTCGAAGAAGTCTGCTGAGCCGGGGCCGTAGTCTGTACCGGCACAACGGTGACTGGCGGAATTACGGAAGGCGTACGGCGGACATGGCGCAGCAGGAGAACGACGTTGTCGAGGTCGGTGTGGTCGGCCCGGTCGGCGGGGCGAACGACGGGTACGTCGTGGACACCGAGGACTGTGAGGCGCGCGAGCTCGCCCACCGCGAGCGCGGCACCGCCCGCCCCATCACGGTGGTCGGCAACCCGGTCCTGCACCGGGAGTGCAAGGACGTCACCGAGTTCGGCGACGAGCTGGCGCAGCTGATCGACGACATGTTCGCCAGCCAGAAGGCCGCCGAGGGCGTGGGCCTCGCCGCGAACCAGATCGGCGTCGACGCCAAGGTCTTCGTCTACGACTGCCCGGACGACGACGGCAACCGCCACACCGGCGTGGTGATCAACCCGAAGCTCGTCGAGCTGCCGGCCGGCGCCCGGATCCTGGACGACTCGAACGAGGGCTGCCTGTCGGTCCCGACCGCCTACGCCTCGCTGGCCCGCCCGGACTACGCCGAGGTGACCGGCCAGGACGCGCAGGGCAACCCGATCAAGGTGCGGGGCACCGGCTACTTCGCGCGCTGCCTCCAGCACGAGACCGACCACCTGTACGGCTACCTGTACATCGACCGGCTCTCGAAGCGGGACCGCAAGGACGCGCTGCGGCAGATGGAAGAGGGCACCGCGCGCTACGAGACCGTTCCGAACGCGTAACCCGGCTCCCGTACGCGAAAGGCGCCCCGCTCCGGACCGGAGCGGGGCGCCTTTCGCTTGGGTGGCGGGGCACTAGTCCGCGTGGGCCGCCGGTCGCCCGTCAGGCCGCGGCCGGGCCCCGGAAGGTGCGCCGGAAGGCGTTCGGGGTGGTGTTCAGCGTCCGCAGGAAGTGGTGGCGCAGGGCCGCCGCGGTGCCGAACCCGCAGCGTCCCGCGATCGCGTCCACCGTCTCGTCGGTGGCCTCCAGCAGCTCCTGCGCCAGCAGGACCCGCTGGCGCAGCACCCACTGGTACGGGGTGGTCCCCGTCTCCTGGAGGAAGCGGCGGGCGAAGGTCCGCGCGGACATGTGGGCCCGCTCCGCGAGCTGCTCGACCGTGATCTCCTCCTCCAGGTGGCGGGCCATCCAGCCGATCACCTCGCCGACCGTGTCGCAGGAGGTGCGCGGCAGCGGACGCTGGATGTACTGGGCCTGCCCGCCGTCGCGGTGCGGCGGTACGACCATCCGCCGGGCGATCGTGTTGGCCACCTCGGAGCCCTGCTCCTGTCGCACGAGGTGCAGGCAGGCGTCGATCCCGGAGGCGGTGCCCGCCGAGGTGATCACCGAGCCCTCGTCCACGTAGAGCACGTCCGGGTCGACCCGGGCCCGCGGGAAGCGGCGCGCCAGGGCCGGGGCGTGCATCCAGTGCGTGGTGCAGCGCCGGTCGTCCAGCAGCCCGGCCGCGCCCAGCATGAAGGCCCCGCTGCACACGCTCAGCACCCGTGCGCCGCGGTCCACGGCCCGCCGCAGGGACTCCAGGAGGGGCTCCGGGTACACGCGGGTGGGGGCCTCGCGGTCGGCGGGCAGGCAGATCAGGTCCGCCTCCTCCAGCCGCTCGGGTCCGTGGGGGAGCGTGAGGCGGTAGTGGCCGTCGCCCACGGTGATGGGGTTCTCCTCCATCGCGCAGACGGCGAAATCGTAGGTCGGCAGGCCCATGGCGCTGCGGTCGACCCCGAAGACCTCGCAGAAGATGCCCATCTCGAAGGGGGTGACCCCGTTCACCACGGCCACGGCCACGTTGCGGAGGGGGGAAGGCTTCAGCATGCCTCCAGTGTGCCAGCAAGTGTGGCAGTAATTCGCTCTTCCATGACAGTCCTGCCACTGTCGGGTTTCGGCCGCCCTGGCGAGAGTGGAGTCATGAACACATTCCTCGACTACCTCGCCGTCCTCGCCGTCGCCGCCCTCCTCCTGGCCCCCGCCCTCTACGGAGCCACGCGCGACCGCCGCATCGACCAACAGATCCGCGCGGCCGCCGAGCGCAGGGCTGGCCGGGCCGCGGTCATCCGAGCTCCGGACCCCGCGTCAGGGTCACGCTCCAGCCGGGGTGCCGGGCCGTCGGCCTCGTCTTTGTGCGGATCAGCGTCCGCGTCGATGGGGCTGGCACGGCTGACGCAGGCGTGCATAGGACCCAGGTCAGCAGCGCGGTGATGACGGCCGGGATCCCGCCCACACTCAGGCGGCGGTGCACGGCAGCACCGTCGCCCCGAGGGCCTGGGCCCGCTCGGAGTCACCGTTCGCTCACTTACCGTGCTGGTTTCCAGATGGTCTGCGACGGGGGTGACATTGGTGCGAGCCGCTCAGACGTGCAGGTTCCGGGGAAGGAACAAGGCTCCGAAGTGGAGGAAGCCTGACGGCGGGATCGTGTCGGTGATGGTGCTGCCGCTGGCGGTCACCGACCCCGCCGACCTGGATCGGCTGGAGAAGCTGTTCGGGGCGATGTGGTCGGTCAAGCGGGCCGTCCAGCGGGATGCCCGCGCCAAGGTCGATGCCTACTGGGCCGCCAAGCACGAGCGCGACGAGCGCGGGGCGAAGGTGGTCCGGCAGCGCCTCGGCCTGTCCCGTGAGGCACTGGAGCGCTGCGCATACAAGCACCTCGAAGCGTCCGGCCACCTCAAGCACCATGCCTCGAAGGCCCTGGCCATGCACATGGCTGATGAGGTGTGGAACGGCGTGCAGCGGCACCTCTTCCCGGACGCCACCGGCAAGCGGCACGGCCGTCCGAAGACGGGCCGGTGGTACGACTTCACCCGTATCCCCGGCCGGGCCCGCTCCCACACCTCCGAACGCAAGTGGGAGACCTTCCGCCTGGTCGGCTCGCTCCACGGCCACACCATGGCCCACGCCGGCGGGGGCCGGCACACGCTTCAGCAGCCGCGACGGATGCCAGTACCGGCCACGACGCCCGGCGTCATGCCCACCGGCAAGACCACGCCCTCGGGGAAGCCGGGTATGCGGAAGGCGACCTGGTGGGATCACACGGGCCCGCTCGCCGTGGTGTTCGCGGGCGGCCCCGACTCCGGCCGGGGTGACCTCGTACTGCCCGTGCGAATCCCGCAGCAGCCCGGCCAGTGGGCACGGGTCGAACACTTCCTCGCCAGCCCCGGCCGCTGGCACAAGGTCGATCTTGTGCGCCGCCGGAAGGCGTCCGCACCGGGCGGCTGGGTGTACGAGGCGCACCTGATGCTCCTCGGCTCCGGCTGCACAGCACCTGCAGTACGAGTCATGCGCGAGCAGGCCGCCGCGCTGGATCGGACCGGCGGGGTGGACGGCAACGTCTCCAACCTCTCCGTCGTCTCCCTGCCCGCAAGCTTCGATCCCGGCAAGGACGCCCCGGCCTCCACCGAGATCACTCTCAGTCCGGAGGAGCGGGCGCTTCTGGAGCGGGAAGCGGAGAAGCGGCGCGGTCGTGCGCGGGCGCTGGAGCGTTCCCGCCGGGCGGCGAACACCGGGCAGTACGGCCTGTCGAAGAAGCAGGCCCGACGTGCGGAGCAGCGCGAGGCCAAGGGCCTGGAGCCCAAGGCTGTCACCGTGCCCGGCGGTGGCCGCGCCGCACGCTCGGATGGTGTGCCCAAGCAGGCGTTCCGCCAAGACCGGATCTCAGGCGGTTACCGGAAGCTGCGCGCCCACCAGGCCGAAGCCGCTGCCTCCGCCGCCGAACACCGCAGCCACCGCGCCCGCGCCGTTGCTCGCGAGATCATCGCCGTCCACGGCCCCACACTAGTGGTGGAGGACTGCGACATCCGCACCTGGTACCGGCTGTGGGGCAAACGTCTGTCCCAGACCACACCCGGCCTGCTCGTAGCAGCCCTTGAGCGCGAATGCCAGGCGGCGGGCGGCCGTCTCGTACGGGCCTCCACATGGTCCACCGCGCTGTCTCAGCACTGTCTGTGCGGGGAGCGGGTCAACAAGTCGCTGCGGGACCGGGAACACAAGTGCATCGCGTGCGGCCTGGTCGGCAAGCGCGACATGGTGTCCGCTGCCCTGGCCTCCTTCGTCCGCTTCGCCGATGTGGACGACCCCAAGACCGCGTACCTGGACATCACCGCGTCCCGACACGCGCAGATCATCTTCTCCGAAGGGCTGGAAGAAGCCCTGCGGGAGTCAACCACACCGTGCCAGAACACCCCTCGGGGTGCTGGTCGCGTGGCAGTTCCACGTCAACGTGGAACCTCTGCTCCCCGAACCGCCGGACGGCGGTCCCGAGCAACCCCGGATGAGCCACGCCCCGTGCGTGACCACGCCGGAAAGCCCGGACACCGCCCCGGCTGCAACTCGCAGCTCACCCTCTGGTGCCTTACGGATCAAGTCTTAGAAGTCCTCGTCCAGGTCGACCGTGCCCTCGACCGCGACCTGGTAGGCCGACGGGCGGCGCTCGAAGAAGTTCGTCAGCTCCTGGACGCCCTGGAGCTCCATGAAGGAGAACGGGTTCTGCGAGCCGTAGACCGGCGGGAAGCCGAGGCGGACCAGGCGCTGGTCCGCGACGCACTCCAGGTACTCGCGCATCGACTCGGTGTTCATGCCCGGCAGGCCGTCGCCGCACAGGTCGTGGCCGAACTGCAGCTCGGCCTCGACGGCCTCCCTGAGCATGTCGGTGACCTGCTGCTGGAGCGCGTCGTCGAAGAGCTCCGGCTCCTCCTTGCGGACGGTGTCGATCACCTCGAAGGCGAAGCTCATGTGGGCGCTCTCGTCCCGGAACACCCAGTTGGTGCCCGTAGCCAGGCCGTGCAGCAGGCCGCGCGAGCGGAACCAGTACACGTACGCGAACGCCCCGTAGAAGAACAGGCCCTCGATGCACGCGGCGAAGCAGATCAGGTTCAGCAGGAAGCGGCGGCGGTCGGCGGCCGTTTCCAGGCGGTCGATCTTCTCGACCCCCTCTCCATCGAGTGCAGCCATCCAGCGGAAGCAGAACTGCGCCTTCTCGCGGATCGACGGGATCTCCTCGACCGCGTCGAAGGCGGCCGCGCGGTCGTCCGGATCGGGCAGGTAGGTGTCGAGCAGCGTCAGATAGAACTGGACGTGCACGGCCTCCTCGAAGAGCTGGCGCGACAGGTACAGGCGCGCCTCCGGGGAGTTGATGTGCTTGTACAGGGTGAGGACCAGGTTGTTCGAGACGATCGAGTCGCCCGTCGCGAAGAACGCGACCAGGCGGCCGATCATGTGCTGCTCGGAAGGCGTCAGCTTCGCGAGGTCCGCGACGTCCGAGTGGAGGTCGACCTCCTCGACGGTCCAGGTGTTCTTGATCGCGTCCCGGTAGCGCTCGTAGAAGTCCGGGTAGCGCATGGGGCGGAGCGTGAGCTCGAAGCCCGGGTCCAGGAGGTTTTTGGTGGGGTTGGAGCTCATTACTGGCAGGCCTCGCAGGACTCGGGGTTTTCAAGGGAGCAGGCCAGCGCGTCGGCGTCGACGGCCTGCGGGAGCGGGGTGGCGGCCGCCGGGACCGTGCTGCCGGAGGCGGCGCGGGCGATCTTCGTCGCGGGGCGGGACCGCAGGTAGTACGTGGTCTTCAGGCCCTGCTTCCAGGCGTACGCGTACATCGAGCTGAGCTTGCCGATGGTGGGCGTCTCCAGGAACAGGTTCAGCGACTGCGACTGGTCCAGGAAGGGGGTGCGCGCGGCGGCCATGTCGATGAGGCCGCGCTGCGGGATCTCCCACGCCGTGCGGTACAGGTCGCGCACCTCCGCCGGGATCCAGCCGAAGCCCTGGACCGAGCCGGAGGACTCGCGCAGCGCCTCGCGGGTCTGGGCGTCCCAGACGCCGAGCCGCTTGAGCTCCTGCACCAGGTAGCCGTTGACCTGGAGGAACTCCCCGCTCAGGGTCTCGCGCTTGAAGAGGTTGGAGACCTGCGGCTCGATGCACTCGTACACGCCCGCGATGGAGGCGATGGTCGCCGTCGGGGCGATCGCGAGGAGCAGGGAGTTGCGCATGCCGGTCTTCGCGACCCGGGCGCGCAGCGCGTCCCAGCGCTCGGGCCAGTTCAGCTCGACCTCGTAGTGGTCGGGGTGCAGGACGCCGCGGGCCGTGCGGGTCTGCTCCCACGCGGGGAGCGGGCCGCTGCGCTCGGCCAGGTCGCACGAGGCCTCGTACGCCGCGAGCATGATGCGCTCGGAGAGCTTCGTGGACAGGGCCTTCGCCTCGGGGGAGTCGAAGGGCAGCTTCAGCTGGAAGAAGACGTCCTGGAGGCCCATGGCGCCCAGGCCCACCGGGCGCCAGCGGGCGTTGGAGCGGCCGGCCTGCTCGGTCGGGTAGAAGTTGATGTCGACGACGCGGTCGAGGAAGGTGACCGCGGTGCGGACGGTCTCGTCCAGGCGCTCCCAGTCGATCTCCCCGTCCACGACGAACGCGCCGAGGTTGACCGAGCCCAGGTTGCAGACGGCCGTCTCGCCGTCGTTGGTGACCTCGATGATCTCGGTGCAGAGGTTCGAGGAGTGGACGACGGTGCCCGGCTCGGCGGTCTGGTTCGCCGTGCGGTTGGAGGCGTCCTTGAAGGTCATCCAGCCCTGGCCGGTCTGCGCGAGGGTGCGCATCATCCGGCCGTACAGGTCGCGGGCGGGCATGGACTTGCGGGCCAGGCCCGACTCCTCGGCCTTGCGGTAGGCGGCGTCGAACGCGTCGCCCCACAGGTCGACCAGCTCGGGGACGTCGGCCGGGGAGAACAGCGACCAGTCGGCGTCGGCGTTCACGCGGCGCATGAACTCGTCCGGCACCCAGTGGGCCAGGTTCAGGTTGTGCGTGCGGCGCTGGTCCTCGCCGGTGTTGTCGCGGAGCTCCAGGAACTCCTCGATGTCCGCGTGCCAGGTCTCCAGGTAGACGGCGGCGGCGCCCTTGCGGCGGCCGCCCTGGTTCACGGCGGCGACGGAGGCGTCGAGGGTCTTCAGGAACGGCACGATGCCGTTGGAGTGGCCGTTCGTGCCGCGGATCAGCGAACCGCGGGCGCGGATGCGGGAGTACGAGAGGCCGATGCCGCCGGCGTGCTTGGAGAGGCGCGCGATCTGGTGGTAGCGGTCGTAGATCGAGTCGAGCTCGTCCAGCGGGGAGTCCAGCAGGTAGCAGGAGGACATCTGCGGGTGCCGGGTGCCGGAGTTGAAGAGGGTGGGGGAGGAGGGCAGGTAGTCGAGGCGGCTCATCAGCCGGTAGAGCGAGGCCACTTCCTCGACGGCCTGGACGCTCTCGTTTTCGGCGAGGCCGCAGGCCACGCGCAGCATGAAGAACTGCGGGGTCTCGATGACCTGGCGGGTGATCGGGTGCCGCAGCAGGTAGCGGCTGTGCAGGGTGCGCAGGCCGAAGAAGCCGAAGCGGTCGTCGGCGCCCTCGGCGAGCGCGTGCTCGACCAGCGCGTCGAGCCGCTTCGCGTGCAGGCGTACGAAGTCGGCGGTGCGGTCGGCGATGAGCCCCTCGCGGTGGCCCACCTCCACGGAGCCGGAGAAGGTGGTGGCGCCCTGGCCGGCGGCCTCGTCGCGCACGGCCAGCGTCAGCAGGCGGGCGGCGAGGCGGGAGTACGCCGGGTCCTCGGAGATCAGCCCGGCGGCCCCCTCGGTGGCGAGCGTACGGAGCTCCGCCTCGTCGGCGGCGGCGCTGCGGCCGCGCAGCGCGGCGGCGGCGACCTTGCCGGGGTCGGTGTCGGGCAGGTCGGCGGTCAGCTCGGTGAGCGTGCGCAGGAGCGCGGCCCCCGGACCCTCATAGGCGGACGGGTCGGACTCGGCGCGCGGTGCGGAAGGCGCGATGGTCACGGGGGGAGCTCTCCCTCGCTCGGCTCCGGGAACACCGTTGGTGCGGGGCGCGAGGGGGCGCACGTGGGGGAGCGCGTGCCTGGCAGGGCAGTGCGCGTGCGCCACGTGGCGTCCACCGGCCCAACCGCGAGGCCCGGACGTGTCTGCACCCGGTTCGGTCGAGCCGGGCGCACTGTCGACAGGTCCTCGGACTTGCGGATGCACCGAACAGGTCGGTGCATTTCATACCGTTGCGGGACAGTTCCGGATTCTCACCGGATTCCCCTGCGGCGACAGCGAGCACGAGCATACATGTGGGGGCCGGTCCTTGCGTTGGCCCCCACATGTTGTGTCGCTCCGCGAGACGGTCCGGGCGACGGTCCGCGACTACAGCTCCAGGCGGTAGGTGAGCAGGGGGAGGCCGGGAACCGGGTACCAGTCCCGATCCGGCGTCCGTACGAAGCCCAGCCGGTCGTAGATCCGGTGTGCCCCGAGCATCTTCTCCGTGGTCGACAGCACCAGGTGGCTCACGCCCTCCAGCTCCCGGGCGCGGCTCACGCAGGCCCGTACGAGGGCCTCGCCCGCGCCGCGTCCGCGCGCCGCCGGGGAGACGGCCAGCATCCGGAACTCCGCCTCGCCGGGGCCCGCGATGTCGCACAGCGGGCTGCCGGGAGGGGCGAAGGTCACACCGCCGAGCAGCGTGTGCTCGTACGCGGCGACGATCACTTCGGCGTCGGGGGCGCGGCCGGCGACATCGCGCAGCCGGCTCAGGTAGGGGTCGTCCTCGGAGAAGTCCAGGAGTCCGTCGTCGAGGTAGGCCCGTGCGGTGATCTCGCCGAGCTCTTCGTATTCGGCGGCCGTCGCCGTCCTGATGATGATGTCCATGGCTCCGAGTGTGCGCCAGGGCAAGGCGGGGGGCCGCCGCGTTCCGTCGGGTGGACGGCGGACGCGGCGGCCCCTGGGGTCCTACGGGTTCAGCAGCAGCGGAACCCTTCGCGCGGATCTCCCTCGCGGGCGTCCGTACGGGCCCGCTCGAAGGCCCGGCGCGACTGGACCTCGGCGTCGGGGTCGTGCGTACGGGCGTGGGCGACGTAGCGGTCGTAGGCCGCCTCGCCCGAGAACTCCCTCACGAAGTACCGGGCCCGGCCCAGCAGGTGGCGCAGGCGGGTCACGCCGGTTCCCGCACCGGGTCCTGTACGCGGCCCCCGCCCGAGTCGAGGCCGGCCGCGGCGAGCTCCGCGCGCTCCTCGGCGGTCGGGATGAGCCCGGCCGGGGCGACGATCTTGGACTCGGTCCACGGGAACTCGACCAGGGTGACCGACTCGGGCTTGCGGATGGCCTTGAAGCAGGTCCGGGCCGCGTCCACGAGCACGACGATGATCAGCAGGGCGAAGAAGACCGACAGGACGCCGTCCACCGTGGCGTTGGTGACCACGGTGTGCATCTCGTCCATGTTCTTGGCGGGCTTGAGGACCTTGCCCGCGTCGATGCCGTCCTGGTAGACGTCCCGCTGCGCGAAGAAGCCGATCTTCGGGTTGTCGGAGAAGATCTTCTGGTAGCTGGCGGTGAGCGTGACGGCCAGGTCCCAGGCCAGCGGAACGCCCGTCACCCAGGCCCACTTGAGCCGGCCGGACTTGATCAGCAGGGTGGTGCAGACGGACAGGGCGACCGCTGCGAGGAGCTGGTTCGCGATGCCGAACAGCGGGAAGAGCTGGTTGATGCCGCCCAGCGGGTCCTTGACGCCGACCCAGAGGAAGTAGCCCCAGCCGCCGACGACCACCGCGCTGGCGAACCAGACGCCCGGCTTCCAGCTGACGTCCTTGAAGGACTTGTGCACGTTGCCGAGGGTGTCCTGGAGCATGAACCGGCCCACGCGGGTGCCCGCGTCGACCGTGGTCAGGATGAACAGGGCCTCGAACATGATCGCGAAGTGGTACCAGAACGCCTTCATCGCGGTGCCGCCGATGACGGCCGAGAAGATCTCCGACATTCCGAGTGCGAAGGTCGGCGCGCCGCCCGTACGGGACAGCAGGCTGGTCTCCTCCACGTCCTTCGCGGCCTGCGCGAGGGCCTCGGGGGAGATGGCGAAGCCGAAGTTCGTCACGGCCTGCGAGGCCGTCTCGACGGTGGCGCCGACCACGCCGCCGGGGGAGTTGATGGCGAAGTAGAGGCCGGGGTCGATGATGCAGGCCGCGATGATCGCCATGATCGCGACGAAGGACTCGGTCAGCATGGCGCCGTAGCCGATGACCCGGACCTGGGTCTCCTTCTGGATCATCTTCGGGGTGGTGCCCGAGGAGACCAGGGAGTGGAAGCCGGAGAGGGCTCCGCAGGCGATGGTGATGAAGACGAAGGGGAACATCGAGCCGGCGAAGACCGGGCCGTCGCCGCGCGAGGCGAACTCGGTGACCGCCGGCATCTTCAGCGTCGGCATGGCGATGACCACGCCCACGGCCAGCAGCCCGATGGTGCCCACCTTCATGAAGGTGGAGAGGTAGTCGCGCGGGGCGAGCAGCATCCACACCGGCAGGACGGACGCCACGAAGCCGTAGGCGACCATCCAGATGACCAGCGTCTCCTTCTCCAGGGTGAAGGTGTCCGCCAGCGAGGACTCGGCGACCCAGCCGCCCGCGACGATGGCGAGCAGCAGGAGCGCGACACCGACGGCGGAGACCTCGGTGACCTTGCCCGGGCGCAGGACGCGCAGGTAGAAGCCCATGAAGAGGGCGATCGGGATGGTCATGCCGATGGAGAAGACGCCCCACGGGGAGTGCGCCAGCGCGTTGACGATGACCAGGGCCAGCACGGCCAGCAGGATGATCATGATGGCGAAGACGCCGACCAGTGCGGCGGCGCCGCCGACCGGGCCGATCTCGTCCCGGGCCATCTGGCCGAGCGAACGGCCGTTGCGACGGGTGGAGAAGAAGAGCGTGACCATGTCCTGGACGGCGCCCGCGAAGATCACGCCGACGACGATCCAGATAGTGCCGGGCAGGTAGCCCATCTGTGAGGCGAGTACGGGACCGACGAGCGGTCCGGCGCCGGCGATGGCGGCGAAGTGGTGGCCGAAAAGCACCCGCCGGTCGGTCGGGTGGAAGTCGACACCGTTGTCAAGGCGTTCGGCGGGGGTGGCGCGGGTCTTGTCCACCTTCAGGACGCGGTTCGCGATGAAGCGCGCGTAGAAGCGGTAGCCGATCGCGTACGAACCCAGGGCCGCGGCGAGCAGCCAGGCGGCCGAGATCTCCTCGCCGCGCGAGAGCGCCAGCACGCCCCAGCCGATGGCCCCCACGAGCCCGACGAGCACCCACACGGCCACGGACTTGGGGGACATGGCCCCCGATGGAGAAGGCGAGCCCGGCGTGGTGCCCGGACTCGCCGCGTCCCGTACAGACCGTGCTTCTTCTGGCTGTGTTGCTTCCGGTCCTGGTTCCGTCATGATCCGTCGTCCCCTCGTTGATCATCTGCGTTGTGGCGCAGGGAATCTACGGGGGGCCGCCCGCTGGACGTAACCCCCCGTCCGCATAGCGGAACGAGAGTCAACTACGAAATCAGACGGCGGGGCGCTGGAGTCGGGCGACGAACTTGTAACGATCGCCGCGGTATACGGAACGCACCCACTCGACGGGCTCTCCGTCGGTGTCCAGCGAATGGCGGGAAAGCAGCAGCATCGGCAGTCCGACGTCGGTGCCGAGCAGTCCGGCCTCCCGCGGGGTGGCCAGCGAGGTCTCGATGGTCTCCTCCGCTTCGGCGAGGCGCACGTCGTACACCTCGGCGAGGGCGGTGTAGAGGGAGGTGTACTTGACCAGCGAACGGCGCAGCGCGGGGAAGCGCTTGGCCGACAGGTGCGTGGTCTCGATGGCCATCGGCTCTCCGCTGGCCAGGCGGAGGCGTTCGATGCGCAGGACCCGGCCACCGGTGGCGATCTTGAGGAGACCGGCGAGGGTGTCGTCGGCCGTCACGTAGCCGATGTCCAGGAGCTGGGAGGTGGGTTCCAGTCCCTGGGCCCTCATGTCCTCTGTGTACGAGGAGAGTTGGAGCGGCTGGGAGACCTTCGGCTTGGCGACGAAGGTCCCCTTGCCCTGGATCCGTTCCAGCCGGCCCTCGACGACGAGCTCCTGGAGGGCCTGCCGCACCGTGGTGCGGGAGGTGTCGAACTCGGCCGCCAGCGTGCGCTCGGGCGGCACTGGTGTACCCGGTGGAAGGGTTTCGGTCATATCGAGCAAGTGGCGCTTGAGCCGGTAGTACTTGGGCACGCGTGCCGTGCGGGTGGCCGCCCCGCTGTCCGGCTCCGTGATCGCCCCTTCGGTGGCCATCGCCGCCCGCCTTCCCGACTCCAGTTTCGTTGCCGTCACCGGCTCCTCCGATATGTGCGGTCACATCGTGACACGGGAGGGAGGGCAGGCCTCCTCCCTCCCCCAGGTGTCGGTCCGATAACGGACCGATCACCCGCTCATTAGACCCTTGACACCCCTAAAGGTCTAGGCCAAGCTCCAGCTACTGGTCTACACCAATATGGATCGGATCCCGGCCCCACGGGCAGTACTTGGTGCTTTTTGAGTCACCGCGGCGGGCAAGGGAAGTTGCAGGCAGCATCCCTGAGGAGGGTGGCGTGAAGCGCAAGCTCATCGTGGCGGTCAGTGTCGTGGGCATGATGGCCGGACTCGCGGCGTGCGGTAACGGCGGCGACGACAAGGCCAAGGCCGACGCGGGCCCCAAGGAGATCACCGTCTGGGTGATGGACGGCTCCGCGCCGAAGACCTGGATCGACGCGGTCAACGCCGAGTTCTCGGCCAAGCACCCCGGCGTCACGGTCAAGGTCGAGACGCAGCAGTGGAAGGGCATCCAGGAGAAGGTCACGACGGCCCTCTCCGAGGACACCCCGCCGGACGTCCTGGAGCTCGGCAACACCCAGACCGCGGGTTACGCGGTCACCGGTGGCCTCGCCGAGCTGACGAAGGACAAGGCGAAGCTCGGCGCGGACGCCTGGGCGGCGGGCATGCTGGCTTCGGCCGAGATGGACGGCAAGCTCTACTCGGCTCCGTGGTACGCGGCCAACCGTGTCGTCATCTACGACAAGAAGGCCTACGCGAAGGCCGGCGTCACCCCGCCGACCACCCGCGACGAGTGGGTCGCCGGTCTGGAGAAGCTGAAGGCGGCCGACCCGAAGTCGCAGCCGATCTACCTGCCCGGTCAGAGCTGGTACGTCCTCGCGGGCTTCATCTGGGACGAGGGCGGCGACCTCGCCACCAAGGACGGCGCCAAGTGGAAGGGTGGCCTCGCCACCCCCCAGGCCGCTTCCGCGATGGAGTTCTACAAGAAGCTCCAGTCCTTCTCCACCGCCCCGAAGGACAAGGACGAGGCGACCCCGCAGCAGTCCACCGACATCGTTCCCAAGGGCGGCGTCTCGTCCTGGATCGGTCTCGGCTGGGAGGCCGGCGGCGCGGAGAAGGCGCTGAAGGACGCGGGCAAGGAAGCCGACTTCGGTTACTTCCCGATCCCCGGCAAGACCGCCGACAAGACGGGCACCGTGTTCCTCGGCGGCTCGAACCTGGCGATCGCCGAGCGCTCCAAGAACAAGGAGCTCGCCAAGGAGTGGCTGGCCCTCGCCGCAGGCAAGGACCAGATGACCAAGTACGCCGCCGAGACCAAGGGCGCGCTGCTCCCGAACCAGGTGGGCGCGAACTTCGCCCCGCCGGCGGGCTCCTTCGCCGAGGCCATGGCCAAGGCCGGCGCCAACGGCAAGATCACCCCGGTGACCGCGGGCTGGGCGAACGTCGAGACCGAGCCGAACCCGGTCAAGGACTTCATGACCAAGGTCCTGAACGGCACCGACCCGGCCAAGGCCGGCGCGGACGCCGACGCGGAGATCGCGAACCGCATCAACAAGTAGCACCCGGCACCACCTGAAGTACCGCAGTACCCGCAGTACCCGCAGTACCAGTAGTGATCGCACCGGGGGGTGCGGCGGGCGCCCTGAGCGTCCGCCGCACCCCCGGTCGCGCATTGACAGAAGTAAGCGCCGCCTGCTCCGAGCGGGGAAGCGGGTGCGGGCCGCCACAGTCAACCGCGAGGAAGCCAGACATGACCGTGCACTCCCAGGGAGCGGCGACCTCCGCTCCACAGGACGCACCACAGAAGTCCGCAGGGGTGGCCGAGACGCCGCCGCCCGCCGGTGCCAAGGAAACGTCCACGTCTCCTCGCGGGAGCGGAAAGAGCAGAAAGTCGCTCCCTGCAGGGTGGTGGCCCTACCTCCTGGTCGGGCCGGCCGTGCTCAGCATGGCGGGCCTGCTGCTGTATCCGCTGATCAAGAACATCATCCTGTCGTTCCAGAAGGTCGACAAGATCGAGTTCATCCAGCGGAAGTCGCCGTTCACCGGCCTGGACAACTACACCCAGCTGCTGGGCGACTCGCAGTTCTGGACCGTGGTGGCCCGAAGCTTCGCGTTCACCGCGGCCAACGTCGCGCTGATCATGATCATCGGCAGCCTCATCGGCATCCTGCTGAACAAGCTCGGCACATGGATGCGCCTGGTCCTGTCGATGGCGCTGGTGATGGCCTGGGCCATGCCGATCGTCGCCTCCGTGACCGTCTTCCAGTGGCTGTTCGACGAGCAGTTCGGCGTCATGAACTGGCTGATGCGCACGCTCGGCTTCTCCGGCTACGACCAGCACAACTGGTTCGAGACCGGCTTCGCCACCCTCATGATCGTGACGGTCCTGGTGGTCTGGGGCTCGATCCCCTTCGTCGCCCTCAACATGTACGCCGGTCTGACCACCGTCAGCGGCGAGCTGTACGAGGCGGCCCGGATGGACGGCGCCAACGGCTGGCAGACCTTCTGGAAGGTCGTCTTCCCGAACCTGAAGTCGTTCTTCCTCGTCACCACGTTCCTCGAGGTGATCTGGGTCTTCAAGGCCTTCACCCAGGTGTACGCGATGAAGGCCGGCGGCCCCGACCGCGGCTCCGAGATCCTGCCCGTCTTCGCCTACGTGGAAGGCCAGAGCCAGTTCCACTACGGCCTGGCCGCGGCGATCTCCGTCCTGACGATCCTGATGCTCGTGATCGTCATGTCCTTCTACTTCCGTCTGATCCTGAAGCAGGAGGAGGAGCAGTGACCACCACCACCGCCCCGAAGCCCGCACCGTCCGCGAGGCCCGCACAGGTGCGCAACCGCAGGCCGGTCCGTCCCGGTGCGATCGCCAAGAACATCGGCGCCCTGCTCCTGGCCCTCCTCTTCATCTTCCCCGTCTACTGGATGTTCTCCTCGGCGCTCAAGCCGTCCAGCGAGATCCTCTCCAAGGACCCCGTCTTCATCTTCACCCCGACCCTGGACAACTTCACCAAGGCCACCGGCGTCGACCTGTTCTGGACCTACGTCACGAACAGCCTGATCGTCACCGTCGGAGCCGTCGCGCTGGCCCTGCTCGTCGCCCTCGCCGCGAGCTTCGCCATCGCCCGGATGAAGTTCAAGGGCCGCAAGGGCCTCGTGCTCGCCGTGATGCTGGCCCAGATGGCGCCCTGGGAGGTCATGGTCATCGCGATGTACATGATCGTCCGCGACGCCGAGATGCTGAACAACCTCGGCGTGCTGACCGCGATCTACTTCGTGATGGTCCTCCCCTTCACCATCTGGACCCTGCGCGGCTTCATCGCCGCGGTCCCGGTGACCCTGGAGGAAGCCGCCCAGATCGACGGCTGCACCCGCGGCCAGGCCTTCCGCAAGGTGATCTTCCCGCTGCTGGCCCCCGGCCTGATGTCCACCTCGCTCTTCGGCTTCATCACGGCCTGGAACGAGTTCGCGATGGTCCTGATCCTGCACAAGGAGAAGACCGCGCAGACCCTGCCGCTGTGGCTGACCCAGTTCCAGACGGCCTTCGGCAACGACTGGGGCGCCACCATGGCCGCTTCCTCGCTCTTCGCGGTCCCGGTGCTGCTCATCTTCGTCTTCCTCCAGCGCAAGGCCGTCGGCGGCATGACCGCCGGCGCCGTGAAGGGATAACGGCCCATGACTGTCCTTGCGCACCGCACAACTGCGCCTGATTCAAATGACGGCCTGACCCGGGATGCCCTGGCGGTCCTCCAGCCCGGCTTCGAGGGCACCACGGCCCCCGCCTGGCTGCTCCGCCAGGTCGCCGAAGGCCTCACCGCCGTCGGCCTCTTCGGCCGCAACATCACCTCGCCCGAGCAGCTCGCCGCGCTGACCGCGCAGCTGCGCAGGGAGCGGGACGACGTCCTCGTCGCCATCGACGAGGAGGGCGGTGACGTCACCCGCCTGGAGGTCCGGGGCGGCTCCTCCTTCCCCGGCAACCTGGCCCTCGGCGCCGTGGACGACGTGGACCTGACCCGCGACGTCGCCCGCGAGCTGGGCCGCAGGCTCGCCGAGTGCGGGGTCAACCTCAACTGGGCCCCGTCCGCGGACGTGAACTCCAACCCGGACAACCCGGTCATCGGCGTACGGTCCTTCGGCGCCGACACCCACCTCGCCGCCCGGCACACCGCCGCGTACGTCGAGGGCCTCCAGGCCGCCGGCGTCGCCGCCTGCACCAAGCACTTCCCGGGCCACGGCGACACCAACGTCGACTCGCACCACGCGCTGCCGCGCATCGACGTGGACCTCGAGACCCTGGCCGCGCGGGAACTCGTACCGTTCCGGGCCGCCATCGAGGCCGGCACCAAGGCCGTCATGAGCGCCCACATCCTGGTGCCCGCCCTGGACCCGACCCGCCCGGCCACCCTCAGCCCGCAGATCCTGACCGGTCTGCTGCGCAAGGAGCTCGGCTACGAGGGCCTCATCGTCACCGACGGCATGGAGATGAAGGCCATCGCCGGGACGTACGGCATCGAGCGCGGATCGGTGCTGGCCATCGCGGCCGGCGCCGACGCCATCTGCGTCGGCGGCGGGCTCGCCGACGAGGGCACCGTGCTCCGCCTGCGCGACGCGCTCGTCGCGGCCGTCCGCGAGGGCGCGCTCCCGGAGGAGCGGCTCGCCGAGGCCGCCGCCCGGGTCCGGTCGCTGGCCGAGTGGACCCGTCAGGTCCGTCAGGGCGCGCGGCCGGAGGGGAGCAGCGCGCCCGGCATCGGACTGGCGGCGGCCCGCCGCGCGGTGGCCGTCACGGGTTCGCCCAAGGCGGCCTCCCCGGTGAACGCCCCGTACATCGCCACGCTCACCCCGGTGGCGAACTTCGCGGTCGGCGACGAGACCCCGTGGGGGGTGGCCGGGGAAGTGTCCGCGCTGATCCCGGGCACCGAGGCGGGCGTGTACCCGGAGGGGTCGACGGCCGACGACGTCCTGGCCGCCGCGGGGAACCGCACCGTCGTCGCGGTGGTCCGCGACGCGCACCGGCACGCCTGGATGACCGAGGCCCTGGACGCGCTCGTCGCGGCGCGGCCGGAGACGATCGTGGTCGAGATGGGCCTGCCGCGGGCCGAGCCGCGGGGTGCGCTGCACATCGCGACGCACGGGGCGGCCCGGGTCTGCGGCAGGGCTGCCGCCGAGATCATCGCCGGGGTGTAGCTGCTCCTGCGGCCCGGCTGCCGGGGCTCCGCCCCGGACCCCGCGCCTCAAGCTCCCCCAGCTACCGCTGGGAGGGGCCCCCGGGCGGGGCTGGATTTCTCCAGCCCCGCCGGCATTTTCGCGCCGCGAGCAAGAGAAGGGCCGGGCACCCCCTGCGGGGAGCCCGGCCCTTCCTCGCTTGCCGGTACCGCCTACAGACCCTGCCAAGCGGGCTTGTTGGCGTAGGTGTGGCGGAAGTAGTCCGCGAGCTTCAGCTTGGACGCGGCGGCCTCGTCCACGATCACCGTGGCGTGGCGGTGCAACTGGAGCGCGGAGGCCGGTACGAGGGCGGACAGCGGGCCCTCGACGGTCTGCGCGACGGCTTCGGCCTTGCCCTCGCCGGTGGCCAGCAGGACAAGGTGGTGGGCGTCGAGGATGGTGCCGATGCCCTGGGTGATGACGTGGTGGGGCACCTGCTCTATGTCGTTGTCGAAGAAGCGCGCGTTGTCCACGCGGGTCTGCTCCGTCAGCGTCTTGATGCGGGTGCGGGAGGCGAGGGAGGAGCAGGGCTCGTTGAAGCCGATGTGCCCGTCCGTGCCGATGCCGAGGATCTGCAGGTCCACGCCGCCGGCCTCGGCGAGGGCGCGGTCGTAGGCGTCGCAGGCGCCGACGATGTCCTCGGCCGAGCCGTCCGGGCCCATGAAGGAGGCCTCGGACAGGCCCAGCGGCTCCACGACCTCGCGCAGGACGACGGCGCGGTAGGACTCCGGGTGTCCGGCCGGCAGGCCGACGTACTCGTCGAGCTGGCAGACGCGGGCCTTGGAGGCGTCGACCAGTCCGGCCTTCACCTTGGCGGCGAGCGCCTCGTAGATGGGCAGCGGGGTAGAGCCGGTCGCCACGCCGAGCAGGGCGTCGGGCTTGCGGCGGACCAGGGCGGCCATGGCCTCCGCGATGAGCTCGCCGCCTGCCTTGGCGTCCGGGACGATGACAACTTCCACGCGGGGCCTGCCGATCTGGAGTGTGACGTTGTGGTATAGACCAATCTAGCAGAGGCGAGGCCCCGTTGCCCGGGTCTTCGCACACTCCATGGTGGGCCGGATCCACCGCTCCGGCCTCCCGGGCCGGGCCCGCCGCGTGAGCGGGAGGCTGCGGCCGTACCGACACCCTCGATGGCCTGCGGACAGGTCGCGTACGCCGCCCGGGGCCCCTGTGCCGCCCTCGACGCGCACCTCCGCCCCCTGGGGCGGAGGTGCGGCCTCCGGCCGCCCCGGTGGCGCCTACGGCCTCCCGGGCCCCCGCTGCGCCGGGTACGCGGGCCGTCAGATTCCATAACGCCCGCTATAGAATGACCTCATGGTGACCGGACAGCGCGGCAGGCCCCGCTCCTTCGACCGCGACGCGGCCCTCGACAAGGCGATGTTCGCCTTCTGGGAGCGCGGCTACGAGGCGACGTCGATCTCCGACCTGACCGCCTCGCTCGGAATCAGCGCCCCGAGCCTCTACGCGGCGTTCGGCGACAAGCGCAAGCTCTTCGACGAGGTCGTGGTGGTCTACGGAGGCCGCTACGGGGACTTCGCGGCCGCGGCCCTCGCCGAGGAGCCCACCGCCGGCGCGGCGCTGGGCCGCATCCTGCGCGAGGCGGCGGAGGTCTACACCGACCCCGCCCATCCGCGGGGCTGCATGGTGATCAGCGCGGCGATCAACACGACCTCGGGTGAGGTGGCCGAGGCGCTGCGGGCGAGGCGCGAGGCCAACCTGGCGGCGTTCGAGAGCCGGATCCGGGCCGATGTCGCCGCGGGAGAGCTGCCGGCCGGTACGGACACCCGGGCGCTGGCGCGCTACGCCGGAGCGGTGCTGCAGGGGATGTCCCAGCAGTCGCGCGACGGCGCGGGGCGGGAGGAGCTGGAGGCGGTGGCGGAGCTCGCCATGCGGGCCTGGCCGTAGTAGGCCGTAGTAGGCCGCGGTGGAGGGGGGTGCGTCACCCCTGGGCACACGTTCCTCTGGGCCACGGTGCCGAACGGGACCCTCAGCCCGCCCGGCACCGTAGCCCGGAGTACTTACGGCCGACGGGTGTGCGGTGCCCGACAGCCGGTGGGAGGTGACGCGCGGTCAGGGCAGAGCGCGCGGCTTACCTCGATCCGTCCTCCTGTGCGGGGAGGGCGGAAGCTTTGATGCAATTGTGGACTAGACCAATCTGTTCTGTCCATCCAATGACGCGACCCTTGTTCCCGTCACTTCCTCCAACCCTACGCGGAAGCGGGGTCTCCTGGATACTCCGGAGTATCGCGCTGAGGAAAGTCATGGCCCGTACCCGGGGTACGCTCGCCACGTGCCCTCCATGAACGACCTCGTACGCCAGCACACCGCTCTCAGTGAAACCGACCTGGAGTGGCTCCACCTGCTGGTCTCGGAGTGGCAGCTGCTCTCCGACCTCTCCTTCGCCGACCTCGTCCTGTGGGTTCCCACCCTCGACGGCAGCCGGTACGTCTCGGTCGCGCAGATGCGCCCGAACACCGGCCCCACCTCGTACCAGGACGACATGGTCGGCCACCTGGTCCCGCGCGGCCGGCGCCCGCTGCTCGACGCCGCGCTCGACGAGGGCCGCATCGTGCGCGAGGGGGACCCGGAGTGGCGCGAGGAGGTGCCGGTCCGCGTCGAGTCGATCCCCGTCCGCCGTGAGGGCCGGGTCCTCGGAGTGATCGCACGCAATACCAACCTGCTCACTGTGCGTACACCCAGCCGGCTGGAGCTCACCTACCTCCAGTCCGCCTCCGACCTGGCCCAGATGATCGCGGCGGGCTCCTTCCCGTTCCCCGGCCAGCAGGTCGACATGGACGCCTCCCCGCGCGTCGGCGACGGCCTGATCCGGCTCGACGCCGAGGGCGTGGTGACGTACGCGTCCCCGAACGCGCTCTCCGCCTACCACCGGCTCGGCCTCGCCTCCGACCTGGTCGGCCAGCACCTGGGCACCATCACCTCCGAACTCGCGCCCTCCCGCGGCCCGGTGGACGAGGCCCTGGTCAAACTCGCCAGCGGCTGGGCCCCGCGCGAGACCGAGGCCGAGGGCAGCGGCGGGGTCATCCAGCTGCGGGCCATCCCGCTCAAGCCCAAGGGCACCCGGATCGGGTCGTTGGTCCTGTGCCGCGACGTCACGGAACTGCGCCGTCGCGAACGTGAATTGATCACCAAGGACGCGACCATTCGGGAGATCCACCACCGGGTCAAGAACAACCTCCAGACCGTGGCCGCGCTCTTGCGGCTGCAGGCCCGCCGGATGGATTCGCCGCAGGGGCGCGAGGCGCTGAACGAAGCCGTCCGCCGCGTCGGTTCGATCGCGATCGTGCACGAGACGCTTTCTCAGAACCTGGACGAGCGGGTCGAGTTCGACGAGATCGCCGACCGCGTGATCGCGATGGTCTCCGAGATCTCCCCGGGCAAGGTCGACTGCCGGCGCACCGGCCGCTTCGGAATCCTGGACGCGGAGGTCGCCACCCCGCTGTCGATGGTGCTGACGGAGATCCTCCAGAACGCCCTGGAGCACGCCTTCACCCAGGGCGAGGGCGGCACCGTGGAGGTGTCGGCCGCCCGCTCGGGCAGCGGCCGCGACGACGCCCGGCTGCTGATCTCCGTGGTCGACGACGGCTGCGGTCTGCCCGAGGGCTTCGACCCGCAGCGGGCCGGCAACCTCGGGCTGCAGATCGTACGGACCCTGGTGGAGGGCGAACTCGGCGGCACCTTCGACATGGTGGCGTCCGAGCCGCGCGGCACCAAGGTCGTCCTCGACATACCGGCGAGCCCGCAGAAGTAACGCGCCGCCCCGGTCACTCAGGGTGACGCCAAGGGCCTCGAAAGGGGTCCGGACAGCACTGAACCCCGTACCGAATGGTTTTCGGTACGGGGTTCAAGAGCACGTTACGAAGCGCTTATATGGGTACTACGCGCTGCGGCTCGAGGCTCGAAAGTCGATGTCAGGCGGTTGCGTTGCGCGCCCGATTGCGAGCGGCGCGGCGCTTCATTGCGCGGCGCTCGTCCTCGCTGAGACCGCCCCAGACACCGGAGTCCTGACCGGACTCGAGCGCCCACTGCAGGCACTGCTCCATGACGGGGCAACGGCGGCAGACGGCCTTGGCTTCCTCGATCTGCAGCAGCGCAGGACCGGTGTTGCCGATGGGGAAGAAGAGTTCCGGGTCTTCCTCGCGGCAAACGGCGTTGTGACGCCAGTCCATGGCTGCTCCATCTCCTTGTATTGCGGGCAGGTTGCTTGTGAATGTGAACGCTTTCACGAATCCCTTCGTGAGGGAAGGGAGACCGCCCAGTTTGGGGAAAAACTCGCCCTGGGCTGCCGGAGATTCGTGGAGGGGTTCTGGCGGTCTGTGTGGGTGCCGGGTTCTGCGGGCTGTCCCGATCGCCATGTAGAGATTCGCAAACCTCGGACGGGGATACAACCCCTTCCGGAAAGTTTTTTTTGATTCGTCGGTGTCTACTAGGTCACAGCCCTACTTCCTAGGGGTGGACCGGCGTGTAAACGTTCGAGTGAAAGGCCTTTAGGCCCTTCCGCTCACACAATCACACGCAGTGCACGGCGTACGCCTGTGAACCGAACGCTGGTGCGCAGGCCGAGGTGGTCTCCGTCCATCTGGAACGGAAGCGGCGCCTTGGAATGCAAGGTGAAGTCCGTCAGATCGTGCAGAGACACCGCGTGCTTGCCGTGCGGACCACGCTCAGGAGTCGAGGTCAGGAGCTGTGTCGCGTAGCGAGCGACAGCCGGAGTTGACAAACGATCCAGTGCCAATACGTCAAGCGCAGTATCGAACGACGCCTCCGGGGAGGCGTAAAGCGGTCGGTTGCCCAGATATGTCCAGGGTGACGTGTTGCACACTATCGACAGCACCAGGTCCGTCACCGGATCCGCGCCGGGGCGCTCCAGTGTCACCGTGCCGTGCCGGCGGTTGGGCTCTTCCCAGAACTGGCGCATCAGCTGTCGCACGTACAGGGCATGGGTCGAACGCTTGCCCCGTTCCCGCTGCTGCTCGACGCGGCCCACCACACCCGCGTCGAAGCCGAAGCCCGCGCAGAAGGTGAACCAGCGCGCCGGAACGGACTCGTCCTCCGTACCCGGGGTGCCGGCCGCGAGCCCCAGGCCGACCGTCCGCTCGCGCCGCTCCCGCAGCGCGTCCAGCAGGGCGCCGGTCGCCTCGACCGCGTCGTTGGGCAGGCCGAGCGCGCGGGCGAAGACATTGGTGGAGCCGCCGGGGACCACCGCGAGCCCGGGCAGCCTGTCCGGATCGGGGCCCTCGTGCAGCAGCCCGTTGACCACTTCGTTGACGGTGCCGTCACCGCCCAGGGCCACCACCAGGTCCATGCCGGTCTCGGCCGCCCTGCGGGCCAGGTCCCGGGCGTGGCCGCGGTATTCGGTGGTGACCGCCTCCAGCTTCATCTCGCTGGCGAGCGCGTGGGTCAGGACGTCGCGCGTGCGCGCACTGGTCGTCGTCGCTGCTGGGTTGGCCACGAGGAGTGCACGCATGGGCGTCAGCCTACCGACCCCTTCCGGCGCCGCCCATACTGGCCGTCCCCTCCGGGTGCGGGAGGGGCGCGGCTACCCTGCTGGGGTGAGTAAGAAGCCCAGCCCCACCGTGTCCGCCGCCGCCCCCGTACCGCTGCCCCGCAGGCTGAAAGCGGCCGCCGCGCTCACCGCGCTGGAAGGGCTGGCCCTGGCCGGGCCCGGCGTCGCCGATCTGTACATGGGCGTGGCCGGGGGCGCCGACCCCGTGCAGGCCCTGACCGGCGGGGTCACCCTGCTCGTCCTGGCCGCGCTGCCGCTGGTCGCGGCGCGCGGGCTCTTCCTGGGCCGCCGCTGGAGCCGCGGCCCGGCACTGATCACCCAGCTGATGTCGCTGCCGGTCGCCTGGATGCTGTGGACCGCGGGAGGGGGGATGAAGCTCGCCGCCGTGGCACTGGCCCTGGCCGCCGTGGCCGTCCCCGCCCTCCTGGTGAACCAGAAGGCCACCGAAGCACTGGGCATCGGGCCCGCGGAACAGGCCCGATAGCCCGTACGGCCGGCTCTTCTCCCGGCTCCTGTGCTCCTCTTCTACTCCTCGACCAGGAGCTTCTCGCGGAGCTGGGCCAGGGTGCGGGCCAGCAGCCGGGAGACGTGCATCTGGGAGATGCCGACCTCCTGGGCGATCTGCGACTGGGTCATGTTGCCGAAGAACCGCAGCAGCAGGATCCGCTTCTCCCGCGGCGGCAGTCCTTCGAGCAGCGGCTTGAGGGACTCGCGGTACTCGACGCCCTCCAGCGCCTCGTCCTCCGAGCCCAGGGTGTCCGCGACCGCCGGCGACTCGTCGTCGGTGTCCGGGACGTCCAGCGAGAGCGTGCTGTAGGCGTTGGCCGATTCCAGCCCCTCCAGCACCTCCTCCTCGGAGATCCCCAGCCGTTCGGCCAGTTCGTGCACCGTGGGGGAGCGGCCGTGCTGCTGGGACAGTTCCGCCGTCGCCGTGGTCAGCGAGAGCCGCAGCTCCTGCAGGCGCCTGGGAACCCGTACCGCCCAGCCCTTGTCGCGGAAGTGGCGCTTGATCTCGCCGACCACCGTGGGCGTGGCGTACGTGGAGAACTCGACCCCGCGGTCCGGGTCGAAGCGGTCCACCGACTTGATCAGACCGATGGTGGCGACCTGGGTCAGGTCGTCCAGCGGCTCGCCGCGGTTGCGGAAGCGCCGGGCCAGGTGCTCGACCAGCGGCAGGTGCATCCGTACGAGCCGGTTGCGCAGCTCCGCCTTCTCCGGCGAGCCGTCGGGCAGCGCCCGGAGCTCGATGAACAGGGCCCGCGCGCCGCTGCGGTCGCGCGGATCCGGCAGCGGCGCCGGCGCCGTGAACACCGGAGCCCGCAGGACTTCGGCGGCCTCCGCGGCCAGTGGTGTGTCCGCGGCCGGGGCCACCGGCGGGGCCGTGGCAGCGGCCCCCGGTGGCTGGACCGGCAGTGTTTGGTCGTGCTGGTTCTCGCTCACAGGGCCCGCCCGTCGCTCCGCCGAGTCCAAAAAGCCGTTTTCCGCATCCGTGTCAGCCGGGTGCGGCCGGGCGTGCTGCTGCTCCGGAATGCCACCGTCGACCTCGTGTCCTACCCGGGGCCGATCCCCGCCCCGCACCGGGACCTCCCCGCCGCTCACGCCGGGCCTGGTCCCGCGCCGCGCTGTTTGTAGAGGCTGATGCTCACCGTCTTGTTCTCCTCGACCGTGGCCTCGACCTTCCCGGCGAGCGCCGAGAGGACCGTCCACGCGAACGTGTCGCGCTCCGGTGCCCGGCCGTCGGTGGTCGGGGCGGAGACGGTCACCTCCAGCGAGTCGTCGACCAACCGGAAGACGCAGCTGAGGACGGAGCCGGGCACGGCCTGCTGGAGCAGGATCGCGCAGGCCTCGTCCACCGCGATGCGGAGGTCCTCGATCTCGTCGAGGGTGAAGTCCAAACGTGCTGCGAGGCCGGCCGTGGCCGTCCGCAGCACAGACAGGTAGGCACCCGCAGCGGGCAGCCGGACTTCCACGAAGTCCTGGGTCCCGGGCTCGCCTGCGATCTGGGACACCCTCACCTCCAAGGTGGTACGAGCTCTGTTCGCCGGTGACGCTATCGCGATCCGGGCGATCGTGTCGCGGCACCCCTGTCGGAGGGTGCAGATCCCCGTCGAACATAGCTGGCCCGAGGGCCGTGCCTGCGACCAGTGACTGATGGTAAGCCCATGGGGACGCACAGTGGCTAGGGGTCTGCGGGTCCAAATCAGGGGAACCGGCGGAGGGTTGACCTACCCCGCCTCAGACGATCGAACCGTCGACAAAACACCAGCGCCAGGTCTCACCCGGTTCGAAGCTGCGCATCACCGGATGTCCGGTCTCCCGGTGGTGCGCCGTGGCGTGCCGGTGGGGGGAGGAGTCGCAGCAGCCGACGTGCCCGCACCCCAGGCACAAACGGAGCTGGACCGGATGGCTGCCGAGCACCAGACATTCGGGGCAGGTCTGGGCAAGCGGGGCCGGTTCGGGGCGCGGCAGTTCGGGAACGTGGGTGCACTCGCTCATGATGGCCAGCGTACTGAGGTGCGGGCGCCGGGACGGCATGACTCGAGCGAGGGTGATCTTCGATGGAGGTATTGCCGCTGGTGGCGCTGGTCGCCGGCTGCGCGGTCGTCGCGGGGCTGGCCCGGCGCACCCCGGTGCCCGCGCCCCTGCTGCTGGTCGCCGCCGGACTGGCCGCGGCCTACGTGCCGGGCGTGCCCGAGTACGGGCTGGACCCGCACATCGTGCTGCCCCTGCTGCTCCCGCCGCTGCTCTACACGGCCGCGGTGGACAGCTCGTACCTGGACCTGCGGGCGAACATCCGGCCCGTGGCGCTGCTCTCGGTGGGGTACGTGCTCTTCGCGACCCTCGTCGTCGGGTACGCGGCGTACCTGCTGGTGCCGGGGCTCTCGCTGCCGGTGGCGCTGGTGCTGGGGGCGGTGATCGCCCCGCCCGACGCGGTCGCGGCGACGGCCATCGCCCGCAAGCTCGGGCTGCCGAACCGGATCACGACCATCCTCCAGGGTGAGTCCCTGGTCAACGACGCGACAGCGATCACCGCGTTCAAGGTCGCGCTGGCGGCGGCGGTCGGGGCGAGCGCCGGGTGGACGGACGGGATCCAGGAGTTCTTGCTGGCCTCGGTCGGCGGAGTCGCGGTCGGCCTGCTGCTGATGGTCCCGATCCACATCCTGCGCACGAAGCTGCGCGAGCCGCTCCTGCAGAACACCCTGTCGCTGCTGATCCCCTTCGTGGCCTACGCGGCCGCCGAGCGGGTGCACGCCTCGGGAGTGCTGGCGGTCGTGGTGGTCGCGCTGTACCTCGGGCACCGCAACTGGCAGGTCGACTTCGCGACCCGGCTCCAGGAGGAGGCGGTCTGGAAGATGGTCGCCTTCATCCTCGAATCCGTGGTCTTCGCGCTGATCGGGCTCCAGCTGCCGGTGGTGCTGAAGGGGCTGGGGGAGTACGAGGGCGCGGCCGCGGCGGGCTACGCGGTGGTCGTGTTCCTCGTCGTGGTGGCGGCCCGCTTCGCCTGGGTCTTCCCGGCGACGTTCCTGCCGAGGCTCTCGGCGCGGATCCGGGCGCGCGAGCCGGAGACGACCTGGAAGGCGCCGGTCGTCGTGGGATGGGCCGGCATGCGGGGCGTGGTCTCGCTGGCGATCGCCTTCTCCGTACCGCAGGACGTGCCGCACCGGAACCTGATCCTCTTCCTGACCTTCACCACCGTGATCGGCACGCTGGTGGTCCAGGGCCTGACCCTGCCGCCGCTGATCCGGCTGCTGCGGCTGCCGGCCAAGGACGCCCACGCCGAGACCCTGGCGGAGGCCCAGGCCCAGAGCGAGGCCTCGCAGGCGGCGGAGGACCGCCTGACGGAACTCCTGGCCTCCCCCTCGAACGCCCTCCCGCCCCCGCTCGCGGAGCGGCTGCGCACGGTGCTGGAGCGGCGGCGCAACGCGGTGTGGGAGCGGCTGGGGGAGGTCAACGCGGTGACGGGCGAGTCCGCGGACGACGTCTACCGCCGCCTGGCGGGGGAGATGATCGCGGCGGAACGCGAGGTCTTCGTCTCCCTGCGCGACGCCCGCCGCATCGACGACGAAATGCTCCGGGCCCTGCTGCGCCGCCTGGACCTGGAGGAGGCCGCGGCGTACCGGGAGGAAGCGGGCTGAGGGCGGGGCCGGGCCCCTGGCCGACGGGCACGCGGGGTGCCGCCGGCCGGGCCGTGAGGGTCCTAGGGCCTGTCGTCAAACTCCCGTCTGCCGCGCGACGCCTGGCACGCGCTCTCGCGGCACCGGGCGAAAGCCAAGTACGGTCCAGTACGCGGGCTTCCGCCCGGCACGCCGAGAGCACGCACCAGACGCCGCGCGGCCGCCCTTCGGGCGACGACGGGAGTGTGACGACAGGCCCTAGGCCCGGCTGCCGCCCGCGCGGGCTGCGGCTTGCGGGCCATGGCTACGGGCCACGGGCTACGGCCGGCCCGTGACCACCGCGGCCAGGGTGGTGCCGTCGGGGAAGGCGCCCGCGCGGGTCAGGGCGAGCAGGGCCCACAGGAGCTTCGCCACGTAGATCCGCTCCACCGGCAGGCCGTGGCGGGACTCGAAGTCCGCCGCGAACCGCGCCAGCTCGGCGGGGACGCGGGCGTAGCCGCCGTGGGCGTAGCCCTCGGCCAGCGACCAGTCGCCCGCCGGACCGCCGAACGCGGCCGTCTGGAGGGAACGTATCTCCGCCTCCAGGAAGCCGCCCCCGACCACCGGGACCCCCAGCGCCCGCTGTCCCGCGCCGAGTCCCGCCGCCAGCCCGGCCAGCGTGCCGCCGGTCCCGCAGGCCACGGCGGCCACGTCGCAGGCGCCGCTCAGCTCGCGGCCCAGCTCGGCGCAGCCGTGCAGGGCGAGCGCGTTGCTGCCGCCCTCGGGGATCACGTAGGCCCCCTCGGCGCCCGCCAGTGCGGGGAGCCCGGCCTTGTCGCGGTAGGCCGACCGGGTCACGAAGTGCAGCCGCATGCCGTCCGCCGCGCACCGGGCCAGCGAGTCGTTCAGCGGCCGCCCCGCGAGCTCGTCCCCCCGTACGATCCCGACGGTCGCCAGCCCCAGCAGCCGGCCGGCCGCGGCGGTGGCCCGCAGGTGGTTGGAGTAGGCCCCGCCGAAGGTCACGAGCTCCGGGTACCCGCCCGCGACGGCCGCCCGGAGATTCGGCGCGAGCTTGCGCCACTTGTTGCCGGGCAGCTCCGGGTGCACCAGATCGTCCCGCTTGAGCAGCAGCCGCACGCCGTGCGCGGCGAACCGCTCGTCGCGGACCTCCCGCAACGGCGAGGCCGGCCGGGGGCGCAGGACCGGCTCGGGGTCGGGGGCGGGGTCGACTGGATGTTCCACCCGCCCATTGTGTGCCGCATCCACCCGCTGCGTCGCACGTCAGAGCGGGTCTGCTCCGGACGGCCGCACCGGCGGCTACTTCAGGCGCTCCTCGACGCGCGTGCGCATGGAGGCCATCGTGAAGCCCTTCGGGTCGATCTTGCCCGGGCGCCATTCGAGGTGGCCGACGACCGAGCGGGCGGTCCAGCCGTGGGCGCGGCACAGGGCGGCCGAAGCGCGGGCCATGGCGTCGAGTTGGGCGGCCGGCCAGGGGTCCTCGCCGTCGCCGAGGTTTTCGCACTCGAAGCCGTAGAAGTGGCGGTTGCCGTCGGTGTTCGCGTGCTGGTCGGGCGGGAGGCGCTTCTCGGCGATCACCGCCGCCAGGACGCCGGAGTCGCCCGCTCCGGCGTGGTTGGCGCGGCCGTGGCCGACCAGGTGGACCCCGCCGTCCTTGGTGATCACGCCGTGGCAGAGCGGGCCGGGGAGGTCCGCGTGGCCGTCGCGGCAGAGCTGGACGGTGTACGGGGTCCCGTGCGTGACGGTGTGGTGGAGCATCACCCCGTGCACCGGGCCCCAGGGGCCCTTGTGGTTGCGGTTGTGGGTGCGCCAGTTGCCCACTTCGACGACGGTGAGGCCTTCGGCCCGCAGGGCCCTCAGGAACCGGTCCGCGGACAGGGGTGCGGACATGACCGCCTCCTTGGCTGTGAGTAGTCGAGCGATTACTCAACGTTTAGTGGAGGCGGTCGTTCCGTCGCAAGGGCGCGCACCCGGCGCACGGTTCACGCAGAGGCGAGCCACAGGTCGGGGCCGAAGACTTCGTAGTGGATGTCGGCGGGCGCCACGCCCTTGGCGATGAGCTGCTCGCGCGTCGCCCGCATGAAGGGGAGGGGGCCGCAGAGGTAGGCCTTGGTGCCGGGGGCGACCGGGACGGCGGCGAGGTCGAGGAGGCCCTCGTGGTCGCCGGGTTCGGCGCCGGACTCGTACCAGAAGTGCGCCGAGGCGTCGGCGAGCTTGCCGGTCAGGTCCCGGTGGCCGGCGCGCAGGGCGTGGTCGGCGGGGGAGCGGTCGGCGTGCAGGACGGTGACGGGGGCCGTGTGCGCGGTGTCGGTGAGGTGTTCCAGCATCGAGAGCATCGGGGTGCAGCCGATGCCGGCCGAGGCGAGGACCACGGGCGAGGCGGAGTCCTGGAGGACCAGGTCGCCGTACGGGGTCGAGACGCGCAGGGTGTCGCCGGTGCGGACGTGGGCGTGCAGGTGGTTGGAGACCTCGCCGTCGGGGCCGGCGGCGGCCGGGCCGTGGACCCGCTTGACGGTGATCGAGCGGACCGGGGAGCCGGGGGCGCTGGAGAGGCTGTACTGGCGGATCTGGCGGGCGCCGTCGGGGAGTTCGACCTGGACGGAGACGTACTGGCCGGGCTTGAAGCCGGGCGCGGGGGCGCCGTCGGCCGGGGTGAGGTGGAAGGTGGTGCAGTCCGCGGTCTCCTCGGCGCGGGCGGCGACCGTCCAGTCGCGCCAGACGTCTCCGGCGAGGACCTGCTGCTCGGCGTAGAGGCGCTCCTCGATGGTGATGAGGGCGTTCGCCATGAGCCAGTAGACCTCATCCCAGGCCTCGGCGACCTCGGGGGTGACGGCCTCGCCGAGGATCTCCACGATCGCCTCGAAGAGGTGCTTGTGGACGACGGGGTACTGCTCGCGGGTGACGCCGAGTGAGGCGTGCTTGTGGGCGATGCGGTTCAGCATCACGTCGGGGCGGGCCTCGGGGTGGGCGACGAGGTGGGTGGCGAAGGCGGCTATGGAGCCGGCGAGGGCCTGCTTCTGGAGGCCGGCGTTCTGGTTGCCGCGGTTGAAGAGGTCGCGGATCAGTTCGGGGTGGGCCGCGAAGAGCTTCCCGTAGAAGAGCTCCGTGATCTCGCCGATGGCCGCGCCGACGGCGGGCAGGGTGGCTCGTACGGTCGCGGTCGACTTCTCGGAAAGCATCGGTGACTCCTCGGGTCGGGGTGGAGCGCAGAAGTGGAATATGAGATGCGTATTTGTGGAGATGATTTGCGGGTCGTAAGCGTCCGCTGCGGTGCGGACTTGTGTTCGAAGGGGCTGTGTCGATCAGGCTATGCGGGCCCAGTGGCGGTGTGAACCGGCCATCCGGCCTTTGTCGTCAGGGTCTTCCGGCCCCCGGCGATCCGCCCGAAATGCCCAGCAGGAGCGGACCGGTCGGGGCTGCCACCAGGTCGTTCACCGTCAGCGGGTCCAGGGAGGCGAAGAAGGCCTCCTGGGCCCGGCGCAGCGCCCCGCGCAGTACGCAGGCGCTGCGCAGCGGGCACGGGACGGTGCCGTCGCAGTCGACGACGTCGCCGGCGCCCTCCAGTTCGCGGACCACCCCGCCCACCGAGGCGGCGCGCCCGGCGGGGGTCAGGGTGAGGCCGCCGCCGCGTCCGCGACGGGCCTCGACCAGACCGAGATGCTGCAGCTTGGCGACCACTTTCGCGGTGTGGGTGTACGGGACCTCCATGGTCGCCGCCACGTCGCGGGTGGTCGGGAGGTCCGCCTCCGCGACGGCCAGGCGCATCAGGACGCGCAGGGCGAGGTCGGTGAATCGGGTCAGCCGCATGGGTCCAGCGTAGAAAACTTGCATCCTCCGTGCAAATTTAGCGGCGGGCCCCCGCGCGGGTGGCTGAAACGGGTGGGGTCCAAGTGCCCCATGGGGCGGGAGTTGAAGTGAAGAGAGTGCCCAGCCACGAACGGAGTAGTCCCACCCTTTTGTGTAATGGTCCCACCACGGTCCGTGCTGACAGGCTCCTCCCGCAGATTCATGGAGTGATCGAAGGGGAAAACATGTCGGTCCAGGCAGGTTCCGAATCCGAGACCCAGGCACCGCAGCGCAGTCTGGGAACATCGGCCGCGCGGAACTTGGCAACCACGACCAAGTCCGCGCCGCAGATGCAGGAGATCACCTCGCGGTGGCTCCTGAAGATGCTCCCCTGGGTGTCCGTCCAGGGCGGTACGTACCGGGTCAACCGGCGGCTGAGCTACTCGGTCGGCAACGGCATCGTGGAGTTCATCAAGACCGGCACGCAGGTGCAGGTGATTCCGGCGGAGCTGGGGGAGCTCCCCGTGCTGCGCGACTACGACGACCCCGACGCGCTGGCCGAACTGGCCGCGCGCTGCCACCAGATCGACTTCGAGCCGGGCCAGGAGCTCACCTCCTTCGGCAGCCCCGCCGACAAGGTGTTCCTGCTCGCCCACGGGCGCATCGACCAGATCGGCCCCGGTCCCTACGGTGACGACGCCGTCCTGCAGACCGTCGCCGACGGGGCCTTCTTCGGCGAGGACTCCCTCGTCGACGAGGAGGCCATCTGGGAGTACACCGCCCGCGCCGCCACCTCCGGCACCGTGCTGGTCCTCTCCCGCCAGGACTTCCAGATCCTCGCCGACCGGGTCGACTCGCTGCGGGCGCACGTGGACTCCGTACGGGCCCTGCCGGAGCAGCGCACCAACAAGTACGGCGAGGCCGCGATCGACCTCTCCGCCGGCCACCAGGGCGAGGCCGTACTGCCGGGCACCTTCGTGGACTACGAGGCCCGCCCGCGCGAGTACGAACTCTCCATTGCACAAACGGTCCTGCGCGTCCACACCCGCGTCGCCGACCTGTACAACCAGCCGATGAACCAGACCGAGCAGCAGCTGCGGCTCACGGTCGAGGCGCTGCGCGAGCGCCAGGAGCACGAGATGCTCAACAACCGCGACTTCGGCCTCCTGCACAACGCCGACTACGACCAGCGCATCCAGTCCCACGACGGCGCGCCCAGCCCCGACGACATGGACCAGCTGCTCAGCATGCGGCGCGGCTCCAAGTTCTTCCTGGCCCACCCCAAGGCCATCGCCGCCTTCGGGCGCGAGTGCAACAAGCGCGGGCTCTACCCGGAGTCGGTCGAGATCGGCGGGCACCGGGTGCCGGCCTGGCGCGGGGTCCCGATGTTCCCGTCCAACAAGATCCCGATCAGCGACGCCCGTACGACCTCCATCCTCTGCATGCGCACCGGCGAGGACGAGTCGGGCGTGATCGGCCTGCACCA
Organism: Streptomyces tatrensis; assembly: GCF_049310065.1. Taxonomy (NCBI): domain Bacteria; kingdom Bacillati; phylum Actinomycetota; class Actinomycetes; order Kitasatosporales; family Streptomycetaceae; genus Streptomyces; species Streptomyces tatrensis. The sequence continues at coordinate 6,348,543 of NZ_JBMDLB010000011.1, forward strand.
GCCCGGCATCCCGGACGAGATCGAGCCGAGCACCTCGGTGCGGTTCATGGGGATCAGCGAGCAGGCGATCATCTCGTACCTGGTCACCACCTACTTCTCCGCCGCGGTGCTGGTGCCGGACGCGCTCGGCGTCCTGGAGAACGTCGAGATCGCCCGCTGGCGCTGACCCGGCCGGAGCCGGCTCCGGTGCCGGCTCCGCAGCGAAGGGCACGAGGCAGGACGGGACAGGACGGGACGGAGCGCACACGCCATGTCGACCACTGAGGCGATCACCACCAGCGAGGGGCAGGAAGCCGCCGTCCTGCTGGAGCGGACGAGAGAAACGGTCAACCCGGAACTGCGCCGCACCGTCGAGAGCCTGCCCGGCTCGATGCGGAACGTGGCGATGTACCACTTCGGCTGGGAGCACGAGGACGGCACCCCGGCGGCGGGCAGCACCGGCAAGGCCATCCGGCCCGCCCTGGTGCTCGCCGCCGCGCAGGCCCTGCGCGGGGACGGGGCGGCCGGGGAGGCCGTACGGCCGGCCGTGGCCGTGGAGCTGGCGCACAACTTCACGCTGCTGCACGACGACGTCATCGACAAGGACGTGCGCAGGCGCGGCCGGCCGACGGCCTGGACGGTCTTCGGCACCTCGGACGCGATCATCACGGGCGACGCCATGATGGCGCTCGCGCTGCGGCTGCTCGCCGAGGACCCGCATCCGGCCTCGGCGGCCGCCTCGGCGAGGCTCGCCGCCTGCATCGTCGAGCTGTGCGCGGGCCAGCAGGCGGACTGCGCCTTCGAACAGCGCCGCAGCGTCTCGCTCGACGAGTGCCTGACCATGGCGACGGCCAAGACCGGGGCCCTGCTGGGCTGCGCGTGCGCGCTCGGCGCGCTGTACGCGGGGGCCGGTCCGGACGAGGTCGACGCCATGGACGCCTTCGGCCGGGAGGCCGGGCTGGCGTTCCAGCTCATCGACGACCTGATCGGCATCTGGGGGGACCCCAGCCACACCGGAAAGCCCGCCGGGGCCGATCTGCTGGCCCGCAAGAAGTCCCTCCCGGTCGTGGCCGCCCTCACCTCGGGCACCACGGCGGGGGAGGAGCTGGCAGCGCTGTACGCGGGTCCCATGACCGGGGACGACGTGGGCAGGGCCGCCGCGGCGGTGGAGCGGGCCGGCGGGCGGGACTGGGCGCAGGCCCACGCCGCCGACCGGATGGGGCGGGCGGTGCAGCAACTGTCGCGGGCCGTTCCGGACCTGGGGGCGGCGGGCGGACTGCTGGCGCTGGCGGAGTTCGTGACGCGGCGCACGAAGTGACCACGTAGGGCGAGGGGGCGCGAGGGGGGGGCGCGAGGGGGGACCCCGGGAGGCCTGTTCCGGCACCGCACGGTGCCGGAACGGGCCTTTCTGCGTCGGTGGGTCAACTCTAGGATCACTCACGGTTGTTGACGCGTGAGTGAAGTGAAGGGTGTGACCCATGGGGCTGGAGATACGTCAAGCCGGTCGATCGGACCGGGACGCCGTGGCGCGGCTGCTCGACGAGGCCTTCCGCAGCGATCCGGTGAGCAGCTGGGTGTTCCCGGACCCGGAGCACCGGGCCGCGGTGCACGGGAAGTTCCTGGGCGTCTTCGTGGACGTGGCCCTGGCCGAGGGGCGGATCGACTACGCGGTGGACGGTTCGGCGGCGGCGCTGTGGCTGCGGATCCCGGCGGGCGATCCGGACGCCGAGCACGTCGAGGACGAGGTCCCGGCGAAGATGCGGGCCGTGGCCGACCCGGACAACGAGCGGTGCGAGCTGGTGGGCCGGCTCACGGGCGCGGTGCACCCGATGGCGGAGGAGCACGAGTACCTGCTGATGATCGCGGTCGCCCCGGGGCGGCAGGGCGAGGGGCTGGGCACGGAGCTGATCCGGCCGGTGCTGGAGCGCTGCGACCGCGAGGGGGTGCCGGCGTACCTGGAGGCGAGCAGCGAGCGCAGCAAGGGGCTGTACGAGCGGCTGGGCTGGGAGTTCACGGGCGAGGCGGTGCGGCTGCCGGACGGGCCGCTGATGTGGCCGATGTGGCGCAAGCCGCAGTGATCCGATCCCCGATCCCCGATCCCGGTCCCCGAGTCGCCGGCGCCGTCCGTCGCCGGTGGATTCCCCCTTGCGAGACCACTTCACCTGAAGTACTTTGATCGACGTGCCTCGATGGGGGTGCACTGTCGGACGGAAGAGAATCGCTTGCGCAAGCTCACGTACTTCATCGCCGCCTCGGTCGACGGCTTCATCGGAGCCCCGGACGGCGATGCCGATTTCATCTACAGCCACCTCGACGGTGAGTTCATCGACTTCCTCAAGGCCGAGTACCCGGAGACCATCTCCACCCCGGGGCGCGCCCAGCTGGGGATCGAGGGCGCCGAACCCAAGCACTTCGACACCGTGCTCATGGGGCGCGGTACGTACGAGCCCGGCCTCAAGGTGGGCCTGACCAGCCCGTACGGGCACATGCGCGAGCAGTACGTGGTCTCGCGCTCGCTCACCACCACGCCGGACCCGGCGGTGCGGCTGATCGACGGGGATCTGGTGGAGAAGGTGCGCGGGCTGAAGACCGAGGACGGGCTCGGCATCTGGCTGTGCGGCGGGGCGGACCTCGCGGGGCAGCTGATCGAGGAGATCGACGAGTTCGTCGTCAAGACGTACCCGGTCTTCGTCGGCACCGGCATGCCGATGTCGCGCGCCGGGTTCGGGGCGCGGCCGCTGGAGCTGACCGGGGTCCGGTCCCTCGGCGGCGGCCAGGTCGTCACCTCGTACGCGGCCCGGCGCTGACCCGCCGAAGCGGCGAAACCGGCCTACCGTGGAGGTATGGCCGGTGAACAGCGGGAACAGCAGAGGCACGGGACGGTCGCCCCGCGGGCCGGACACGACCAGCAGTCGTGCCCGGCCTGCGGGAGCTCCGTCGACACGATGGTCGGACGGCGCAAGTCCCTGGGGATCTTCGTCCCGACATGGACTCCGGGTCCCTGCAGGAACCCGGAGTGCACGGCGTACGAGCCCGAGGGGGGCCGGCCCGAGGAGGCCTAGCCCGAGGGGGCAGGCCCGAGGGGTCCTAGCCCTTCGCGTCCAGACCGGACGCGACGAGGCCGTTCGCCCACAGCTGGTTGACGCGCGAGCGCTCGGTGGAGTTCGGGGTGGCGTTCTGGCAGGAGGTGCCGGGGCCGCCGCCGGACATCAGCTCGCTGCACGGGCCCGAGTAGTGGTCCGGCAGGCCGAGCACGTGACCGGTCTCGTGCGAGGTCACGCGGGTGGAGTTGTACTGCTGGTTCTGCCGGTAGTCCAGGAAGATGTAGCCCTGGCCGTGGCCGTTCGTGCTCGCGTACGAACCGCGCGAGTCGTTGCCCTCGTAGTACGCGAAGTTCCCGCCCGAGGACACCTCCTGCAGCTTGACGTTGGTCACCGAGCTGTTCCAGATCTGCGTGGAGCGCGCTATCTGGGTGCGGAAGCTCGGCGCGTTGCGGGTGTTGTAGGTGACGGTCACGGCCGCCAGGCCCGGGGTCGCGGCGCGCTGCTGGGCCACCGAGCGCTGCACGGCCTCGAAGAAGGCGCGGTTGGCGGCCTGGTTCTCCTTCGACTGCTCGTACGCGGCGTACGTGCTCGGGCTGCCGGCGCCGGCCGAGGCCGTGGCGGTCGTGCCCGGAACGACGGCGCCGAGGACGGCGGCGATGCCGAGGCCGACTGCGGACAGGGTGGTCTTGCGGGAGTGGCGCATGTGGGGGACTCCTGCTCATCCGGTGCGGTGGGGGGTCGTTCGGTACCGGAGTCTGCGGGAGCGGGAGTGGCCGGCGGATGATGTCAGACCCCGATAGCGCCGGGCTATCGGGGGGATTTCGGAAGCCCGACTCCCAAGAGAATGGCGGGATTCGAGGGGATACCGGTTACTGGTGCGGTCGGCTCGCCCCGGCCTACTCTCGGGGCATGGAGCTTGAGGTCAGGCACCTGCGCGCCCTGTGCGCCATCGCCGACGCCGGCAGCCTGCACAAGGCCGCCCGGCAGCTCGGCGTGAGCCAGCCCTCCCTGACGACCCAGCTTCGGCGCATCGAACGCGCCCTGGACGGGGAGCTGTTCCTGCGCGAGCGCACCGGATGCCGGCCGACTCCCTTCGGGCGCACCATACTCGGGCGGGCGCGGCCGCTCCTGGCCGAGATGGCCGCCCTCGTCGCGGAGGCCCGGGCGCTGTCCCAGGGGCCCCGGCTGCGGATCGGCTCCACGGCCAGCCGCGCCCTGCCCGGCTGGCTGCGGCGGCTGCACCGGCGGCTGCCCGACACGGAGACCGACCTGATGGTCGACGTGTCCGCCAACGCGCTGCTGCGGATGACGGCCGCGGGCCGGCTCGACGTGGCCTTCGTGCACGAGGTCGAGGGCAGCCCGCTGCGGGTGCCCCCCGGGCTGGAGTTACGGGTCCTGATGGAGCGGGAGCCGCAGTTCGTGTCCATGTCCCGGGACCATCCGGCGGCGGCCCGCTCCGTGGTGGAGCTGCGCGACCTCGCCGCCGACCGGTGGACCGTGGACCCGTCGGTGGACGGGGAGTGGGACGGCCTGCGCCGGGTCCTCGCGGGCGCCGGCCTCGACCCGCCCCTGCTGCACGCCGATTACCACACGGCCGCCTCGCTGATCGTCTCCGGCGAGGCCGTCGCCCCCTGCCAGCCCACCTCCGGACCGCGCGAGGACATGGCGATCCGGCCGCTCTCGGGCGACCCGCTCGCCGTACGCCTCCTCCTCGCGACCCGCCCCGGGGTGCACGCGCAGGTGTCCGAGGGGGTGTACGAGGACCTCCGCGCGGCCTACCGCGAAGCGGCGCTGGGGACTCCGCCCTACCGCGCCTGGCTGCGCCGCAACGCGAGCCCGCTGCTGGCGGCGTAGGGGGGAAGGTGCTCTACACGCGGCGGCGGGCCCGGTCGTAGGCCAGGGCGGCCGCGCCGTGGGTCACCAGGACGGTCCCCGCGGCCAGCCAGCCCGGGCTGCGGCGGCGGGCCGCCCACACCATCAGGGGGGCTCCGGCGGCCAGTTGGGCGGCGCCCGCCAGGCGCGCCTTGGGGCCGCGGAGCCACGGGCCCAGGGGGCTGTCCTCGACCACCGCGAGCTCCGCCCGCACCGTGTCGCGCCAGCCCGCCCACTCCACCCGCTCCGCCGCCGGCGCGACCCGGGCCGCCTCCCGCAGCCGGTCGGCCGGTTCGCCGGGGTTCAGGCCCGCCGGCAGCGCCAGCCCCGCCCGGGCCAGCAGGGCGATGACGCCGAGCAGCCGGGACTCGCCGTCCGCCGCCTCGTCGGGGCGGGTGAGGCGCTCCAGTTCCTCCAGGTCCAGGACCGGGTCCAGTCCGAGCCGGGCCGCCAGCGTCCGCATGGCGTCCGCGTTCGGGGCGTCCGGATCGCTGTGCGGACGGCCGTCGGCGTCCCACTCGTAGCTCGCGGACCGGCGGAATCCGGAGGAGAGGACGAAGCCGGTCCGGCCCTCCTCCCACCACAGGCTCAGCACCGGCCAGTTGGAGCTCAGCGCGACCGCCGCGCCCCAGCCCGCCAGGACTTCGGCCACGGACTCCGCGCCGCCGAGCCAGGGCTTGGCCTCGGGTACCAGCACGCTCCATTCGCCGGCGGGGGCCAGCAGCAGGCGTTCGCGCAGGATGTGCGCGGCGGGTCGGGCGGCGAGGGGCTCGGCGCGGCAGAGCAGGAGTCCGCCCGCCGTGGTCTGGGAGATCGACATGCCCACACGCTAAGCCAAATCGGCCCAAAGTGATGATTTTGGATCATCCTGACGCGCTTGACTTCCCGCAACCGCGATATATCGTGTTAGTCAGAAGACGCGATATGTTGCGTGCGTGTACGCCGAGGAGGATCAGCACCATGGCAGAGGCAGCGCGGAATCCGCAGAATCCGCCGAAGGTATGGTCGGTCGCCGAGCCGCAGAAGCTCGCCTTCGAGGAGCCGGTGACCGAGGTCCGCGTCCGGATGTCCGGCGGCACGGTCAACGTGGTCGCCGCCGACGAGGGCCCGGCCCGCCTGGAGGTCTCCGAGGTGGACGGGCCGCCCCTGCACGTGGTGCAGGAGGGCGGGACCCTCACCGTCTCCTACGAGGACCTCCCGTGGAACGGTTCCCAGGGGCTCAAGCAGTGGTTCGAGAGCAAGCCCTGGAAGGCCTGGTCCGCCTCCGACTCCGGCCGCAAGGCCTGGGAGCGCAGCGCGACCGTGACCCTCACGGTCCCGGCCGCCACCCGGGTGCAGCTGGCCACCGTCAGCGCCACCGTCTTCGTCTCCGGCATCGACGGCGGCACCGACGTCCACGGGGTCTCCGGCGACACCACGCTCGTCGGCCTGTCCGGCCGGGTCAAGACGCACACCGTCTCCGGCGGGGTCGAGGCCCAGTCCGTGACCGGCGAGCTCGGATTCCACTCCGTGTCCGGCGGCCTGACGGTCGTCGACGGCGCCGCGGGCAACGTACGGGCCGACTCGGTCAGCGGCGACATGCTGATCGACCTCGCCCTCGACGACCGCCCCGAGCCCCGGCCGGTCGACATCTCCCTCAACTCCGTTTCCGGGCAGGTCGCCATCCGCCTCCCGCACCCGGCGGACGCCCGGGTCGAGGCCAACACCGCCACCGGCGGCGTCTCCAACGCCTTTGAGGACCTGCGGGTCTCGGGCCAGATGGGAGCCAAGCGGATCACGGGCACCCTGGGCGCCGGCACCGGCACCCTGCGCGCCACCACCGTTTCCGGCTCCATCGCCCTGCTGCGCCGCCCGGCCGCCGACCCGGCCGGTGCTCCGGCCGCCCCGCTCGCGCTCGACAAGAAGGTGCTCTGACATGCCGCCCGTCTTCGCCCACGGCCGACTCCGGCTCTACCTCCTCAAGCTGCTCGACGAGGCCCCGCGCCACGGGTACGAGGTGATCCGGCTGCTGGAGGAGCGTTTCCAGGGGCTGTACGCGCCCTCCGCGGGCACGGTGTACCCGCGCCTGGCCAAGCTGGAGACCGAGGGCCTGGTCACGCACGCGACCGAAGGCGGGCGCAAGGTGTACTCGATCACCGACGCGGGCCGCGCCGAACTGGCCGACCGCGGCGGCGAACTGGCCGACCTGGAGCTGGAGATCCGCGACTCGGTCTCCGAGCTGGCCGCCGAGATCCGCGCCGACGTGAGCGGCGCGGCGGGCGACCTGCGGCGCGAACTGCGGGCCGCGGCCAGCGCGTCGGCCACGCAGGTGGAGGACGAGTCCTGGACGGCGGCCAAGGAGGAGTTCCGCAAGGCCAAGGCCGAGTGGAAGGAACAGGCGCGCCGGGCGAAGGACGAGAGCCGCCGGGCCCGCGAAGAGGCCCAGCAGGCACGCCGGCAGGCCAAGGAGGCGCAGGAGCGGGCCCGTGAGGAGGTCCAGCGGATCGCCGGCCAGCTGCAGGAGCAGTTCGCGAAGTCGGGCGGGGTCCTGGGCAGCCTGGCGGGAGCCTGGCTCGGCGGCTCCGGCCCGACGGCGCCGTCCACCGCGCCCGGCGCACCGTCGGCGGCTCCGTCGGCCGCCCCGGCGTCGGCTCCCGACCCGGACTGGGCGCGGGACGTACCGACGACGGGGGACCCGGCCCGTGACCTGGACCGGCTGCTGGACCGCTTCCGCGACGACATCCGCGACGCGGCCCGCGACCGGGGCATGGGCGACGACCAGCTGGCGCAGGCCCGTACCCACCTGGCGGAGGCGGCCACCCGCATCGCCTCGGCCCTCGGCTCGCAGGGCTAGGCCGTCGGCCTGGGCCGCCTCTGCCGTCGCCTTCGGATCCTCGCCGCGACCGACCCCCGTACGGTCGGGGCGAGGATCCGGGTCAGCGCTCGGAGGCGGCGCGCCGCATCCGCGTGGCGAGCAGGAGGCCCGCGCCGGCGACGAGCGCGGTGCCCGCACCGCCCACGATCCAGCCGGTGTCACCGGCGCCGGTCGCGGCGAGGGGGCCGCTGCCGCCGCCCTGGGGGGTGACGGCGGAGTTCCCGGAACCGGTCCCGGTCCCGGCGCCGGAAGACCCGGGGGCGGGAGTGGGAGTGGGGGTCGGGGTCGGGGTGACCTGGTCCGGCTGCTTCCCCTCCTCCTTGTCCTTGTCCTCCTGGGCCTTCTTGTCCTTGGCGCGTGCCTCGTGCTGGCCCGTCTTCAGGAACTCGACGCGGTCGGCGGGCGTGCCGTCGAGCGCCGCACGGCCCGCCTTGACCAGTTCGGGGCCGCCGCCGTCGATGATCTGTGCGATCGCGACCCGGTTGTCCTGGTCGCGCAGCTGGTGCTGGCCCGTCTTCAGGAACTCGACGCGGTCGGCGGGAGTGCCCTTGAGCGCCTTCTTGGCGCCTTCCTTCAGGCCGGGGCCGGCGCCGTTGATCAGCCTGGAGATGGCGACCTTGTTGTCGTCGTCGCGCAGCTCGTGCTGGGTGACCTCGTAGAAGTGGCGCAGCTTCGCCAGGTTCGAGCCGTGGTCGCTGAGGACCGCGTTGATGCCTTCCTTCAGGCCGGGGCCGGCGCCGTCCAGGAGACGGAGGATCAGGATCCGGTAGTCGTCGAGGCGGATCGAGTGCTGGTCGGTCTCGATGAACTTGCGCATGGCCGCAGGGCCGTCGGCGATGGCCTTGAGGCCCGCTTCCTTCATGTGCCCGCTGGCCATCGGGTCGGCGATGATCGCGAGGATCGTCTTGCGGTCCTTCTCGGCCTGGCTCTCGTCCGGCTGCTCGGCCGGGGGCTGGACCACCGGCGGCTGCACCTCCGCAGGCTGGTCGGGCGCGGTGGGAGCCGTAGGACCGGCGGGCACGGTGGATTCTCCGCCGGTGGCGAAGGCCGGGGACGACAGGAGCACGGCCGGGGCCAGCGCGGCAACGGTGACCGCCGCGGCGATCCGGGACAATTTCACGGCAAAACCCCCAGTGGAGAACGTTCTTTCGCAGTGCATGACTGGTGGACCGCACAGATGGTTGTACGCCGCATCGAAGAACGTGGGGGAGTGTGACCCGCTTCTCAGCCCGCCAGGGCCGTCTCGGCTCCCGCATAGGTGACCCCGTGGTCCGCGAGGACCTCGGCGGGCGTGCCGGGGCGGGAGAGCAGGGAGAGGAGCAGGTGGAGCGTGGAGATGTGCCGGTCCTTGCGGCCCAGGGCGATGCGCAGGGACTGCTCCAGGACCTTCTTGGCGCCCGGGGTGAAGCGGGTGCGGCCGGAGCGGCTCCGGGGGGCCGGGGCCGACAGGGCGCCCTCGCCGTGGGTCTCCTCGATGCGGGAGACGATCTCCGTGAGGTCGATGCCGAGGCCCGCGAGGGCTTCCTCGTCGGCCTTGGACATCCCGCCCCGGCGGCGGGCCGCCGCCAGGTCGTCGCAGATCGCGGTCCGGTCGAGGCCCAGGGGGTCGAGCGCGCCCAGGGCCAGCAGCGAGAGGAGCAGGTGCTCCTCGCCGACGCGCTGGGCCCCGGTCCGCTCGGCCTCGGCGACCGCGCCCGTCACGGCGGAGCGGGCGTCCCGGGTGAAGCGTTCGAACATCAGAGCCTCCCGTGCTTCTTGTGTACGGCCTGCCGGCTGACGCCCAGCTCGGCCGCGATCTCCTGCCAGGACCAGCCCTGCGCGCGGGCCCCGCGTACTTGTACGGCCTCCAGCTGCTCCAGCAGTCGTCGGAGGGCGGCCACGGCGCGCAGGCCCACGCGGGGATCGCGGTCGCCGGCGCGCTCGGCCAGATCGGTAGCTTCCGTCATGGATGTCAATGTAGGTTGACGCACGGGAGGGTGTCAACCCACATTGACATCGGCAGCGGTGGCGTCGGAGGCTCCCGCGGCTAGACGGTGAGGACGATCTTGCCGAAGAGGTCGCCCGACTCCAGCTTCGCGAAGCCCTCGCGGGCCCGGTCCAGCGGCAGCGTCTCGTCGATCACGGGGCGCACCCCGGTCGCCGCGCAGAAGGACAGCAGGTCCTCCAGCTCGTCCTTCGAGCCCATCGTCGACCCGACCACCTTGAGCTCCAGGAAGAAGATCCGGGTCAGCTCGGCGTGCGCCGGGCGGTCCCCGCTGGTGGCGCCGGAGATCACCAGGGTGCCGCCGGGACGCAGGGACTTGACCGAGTGCGACCAGGTGGCGGCGCCGACGGTCTCGATGACGGCGTCGACCCGCTGGGGGAGCCGCGCGCCGGGCTCGTAGGCCTCCACGGCGCCCAGTTCGACGGCGCGCTTGCGCTTGGCCTCGTCCCGGCTGGTCGCGAAGACCCGCAGGCCGGCGGCCTTGCCGAGGACGATGGCGGCGGTGGCGACCCCGCCGCCCGCGCCCTGGACCAGGACGGAGTCGCCGGGGCGGACGCCTGCGTTGGTGAAGAGCATCCGGTACGCGGTGAGCCAGGCGGTGGGCAGGCAGGCGGCCTGTTCGAAGGAGAGCTCGGCGGGCTTGCGCAGGACGTTCCACGCGGGGACGGTGACCTGCTCGGCGAAGGTGCCCTGGTAGCGCTCGGTCAGGATCGAGCGGGGCTCGTCGGGGCCGACCCCGTGGCCGGTCTGGCCGATCACGGAGTGCAGGACGACCTCGTTGCCGTCCTGGTCGATCCCGGCGGCGTCACAGCCGAGGATCATGGGGAGCTTGTCTTCGGCGAGGCCGACCCCGCGTAGCGACCACAGGTCGTGGTGGTTGAGGGAGGCGGCCTTGACGTTCACGGTCACCCAGCCGGGGCGGGCCTCGGGGGCGGGGCGGTCGCCCAGCACGAGGCCGTTCAGGGGCTGGTCACGGTCGATTCGGGCAGCGTAGGCAGCGAACATGGCCGCGAGGCTACCGGGCGGTAGCCCGGGGATCCAGGGCCGCCCCCGGCCCGGCCCGGTCGGCCCGGCTTCCGGTGATCCGGCCTGCGCCCCTGGCCGGGTGGCCCTACGGAGCGGCCCGCCGCTGACCCCGTGGGGGAGCCGGGCCCTGCGGGGCTGTCCCCTACCCACCCTTCCACCGTTCCCTGGGCTCCGCCCAGACCCGCGCCTCAAACGCCGGCGGGGCTGGAAGGGTCGCCTCAAACGCCGGCGGGGCTGGGTGTGTCCCCGGGGCGGGGCTGGATGTGGCCGGTGTCGGCCCACGCGTGGACGTCGGGGTGGAAACGCGAAGGGGGGCCCGGCCGAATGGTTCGGTCGGGCCCCACTTCGTACAGCCGGTGCAGCGTTTACGCCAGGCGGGCCACGCCGTCGGCCTTCGCCGCCGCGGCGACCGCGGCCGTGACGGCCTCGGCGACGCGGGTGTCGAACGGCGAGGGGATCACGTAGTCGGCGGCGAGCTCGTCACCCACGACGCCGGCGATGGCGTCGGCGGCGGCGATCTTCATGCCCTCGGTGATCCGGGTCGCGCGGACCTTCAGCGCGCCCGCGAAGATGCCGGGGAACGCCAGCACGTTGTTGATCTGGTTCGGGAAGTCCGAGCGGCCCGTGGCCACGACCGCCGCGTACTTGTGCGCGACGTCGGGGTGGACCTCCGGGTTCGGGTTGGCCATGGCGAAGACGAAGCAGTCCTTCGCCATCGTCGCCACCGCGGCCTCGGGGACCGTACCGCCGGAGACGCCGATGAAGACGTCCGCGCCCGCGAGGGCGCTCTCCAGGGAACCGGTCTGGCCGGTCTTGTTCGTCAGGCCCGCGATCTCCGCCTTGACGTCCGTCAGGTCGGAGCGGTCGGCGGAGACGACGCCCTTGCGGTCGGTGACGCAGACGTCGCCGATGCCCGCGTCCACGAGGATCTTGGCGATCGCGATGCCCGCGGCGCCGGCGCCCGAGATCACGGCGCGCAGGTCGGCGAGGGTGCGACCCGTCAGCTTCGCGGCGTTGCGCATGGCGGCCAGCGTCACGATGGCCGTGCCGTGCTGGTCGTCGTGGAAGATCGGGATGTCCAGCGCCTCCTGGAGGCGGCGCTCGATCTCGAAGCAGCGGGGCGCCGAGATGTCCTCGAGGTTCACCCCTCCGAAGGACGGCGCGAGGCGGATCACGGTCTCGATGATCTCGTCCGTGTCCTTGGTGGCGAGCGCGATCGGAACCGCGTCGACGCCACCGAACTGCTTGAAGAGAATGGCCTTGCCCTCCATCACGGGGAGGGAGGCCTCGGGCCCGATGTCACCGAGTCCGAGCACGGCCGTACCGTCGGTGACGACGGCGACCACGTTGGACTTCCAGGTGTACTCGTTCACGAGCTCGGGCTGCTCGGCAATGGCGCTGCAGACCTTCGCAACGCCGGGCGTGTACGCCAGGGACAGGTCGTCCTTGTTGTGGACCGGCACGGTGGCCACGATGGCCATCTTGCCGCCCCGGTGCAGCGCGAACACCGCATCCGGGTTGTTGTCCGTCACGCTGTCGCTGCGAGGATTGACGATCTCCGCTGCCACTGTCTTAACCCCTTATGTCTTTGAATCGTTGAGGGTGGCCACTCCTGGTTAAGGGGTGGGCGGGCACCGCGTCCGTCTTCACGGCGACGGTTGATAGGCCCGTCTCCGCGAAGGGGAGGTTCGTACGCGCGGGCGCGCCGCACGCGCGCCCTGAGCCCCGGATGAGGGGTGTAAGGATCTGTTCTACCCGAAGAACACTCACCCAGACGAGTCGATTCCCGCTCGACCATAAGCCTCTTGTCACGGTTTTGGCGAAAAGTCCAAACCTCTGTGTCCGATGGGCGAGACGCGCCGCAAAAAGTGCGGCAAAAGGCCCAGGTCACGGCCGTTCGTGCGGCTCTGAGGGGCCTTGTCCGCAGTCCTGTTGGGTACGAAGCGGCTGCCGTTATCCGATTTTGACCTGACGGGCTGCCTGAATGACTCAGTCCGAATGGCAAGATGCCCCTAATCACACAAGGTCGCGACACTCGATGGGGCGTGCCCGACCGCTTTTCGATGCTTTCCACCTGCCGGAGGAACCAGCTCATGACCGCAAGCACCACCCGCCGTACGACCGCCGCCCGGTCCCGGATCGCCGCGGTCGGCGCGATCGCGGTCGCCGGCGCCCTGATCCTCACCGGCTGTGGAGACCAGACGGACAAGGCTTCCACCGCGACGCCGTCGGGCAAGGCGAACGCCGCCCCGCTGTTCGCCAAGCTGCCGAAGAAGATCCAGGACGCGGGCGTCATCAAGGTCGGCACGGACGCCACGTACGCGCCGATGGAGTTCACCGAGGGCGGCAAGATCGTCGGCGTCGACCCGGGCATCGCGGAGGCGCTCGGCAAGCAGCTGGGCGTCACCTTCAAGTTCGAGTCGGGCACCTTCGACACCCTGATCGGCAGCATGCAGACGGGCCGCAGCGACGTGGTCATGTCCTCGCTCACCGACACCAAGGCCCGTCAGGAGGGCCTGGACGACAAGGGCGCCAAGACCGGTGCGGGCGTCGACTTCGTCGACTACTTCAGCGCCTCGACCGGCATCCTGGTCAAGAAGGGCAACCCGGACGGGATCAAGACCCTCGACGACCTCTGCGGCAAGAAGGTCGCCGTCCAGCGCGGCACCACGTACGAGCAGTCCGCCAAGGACCAGTCCGAGAAGTGCAAGACGGCCGGCAAGGGCGAGATCTCCATCGAGGCCTTCCCGACCGACGCCGAGGCCCAGACCCGCGTGAAGGCCGGCGGCGCCGTGGCCGACCTCAACGACTCCCCGGTCGCCGCGTACATCGCGCAGACCGCCGGTGGCGGCAACGACTTCGAGGCCATCGCCAACCCGACCGACGCCGGTCTCTTCGGCATCGCCGTGGACAAGAAGAACGCCGAGCTGCGCGACGCGCTCAAGGCCGCCCTCGACGCGATCATCAAGGACGGCTCGTACAAGGCAGCCCTGGACAAGTGGAACGCGGGCTCCGGTGCCGTGACCGAGGCCAAGATCAACGCAGGCTCCTGATCTCCGCGCACCACCGCAGCACACTGAAGGGCAGTCACTGTGACTGACAAGCTCGACAAGGTCCCGGGCCCGGCGGACACCCCGCCGGCCGGGGCCATCCCCCCCGAGGCGATCAAGGCCATTCCGGTCCGTCACTACGGCCGCTGGGTCAGCGCCCTGGTCGTCATCGGCCTGGTCGCGATGCTCGCCATCGCGTTCTCGCAGGGCAACGTCCGCTGGGCGACCGTGCCGGAGAAGCTGTTCGACCCGACCATCATCCGGGGCATGTTCAACACCATCTGGATCAGCGTCGCCTCGATGGCGCTGGGCCTGGTGCTCGGTGTCCTGTTCGCGGTGATGCGGCTCTCGAAGAACCCGGTGACCAGCACCATCGCCTGGTTCTACATCTGGTTCTTCCGCGGCACCCCGGTGTACGTGCAGCTCCTGATCTGGTTCAACCTCGCGCTGATCTTCCCGGTGCTGAACCTGGGGTTCTACAAGGACGAGATGACCCAGGTCATGACCCCGTTCCTGGCCGCCCTCCTCGGGCTCGGCCTGAACGAGGGCGCGTACATGGCGGAGATCGTCCGTGCCGGCATCCAGTCGGTCGACGAGGGCCAGAGCGAGGCCTCGCACGCGCTGGGCATGACCCGGACGCAGACCATGCGCCGGATCGTGCTGCCGCAGGCGATGCGGGTGATCGTGCCGCCGTCGGGCAACGAGTTCATCAACATGCTGAAGACCTCCTCGCTGGTGGTCGCCGTGCAGTATCCCGAGCTGCTGCGCGCGGCCCAGGACATCGCGTCGACCTCGTTCGCGGTGATGGAGATGTTCTTCGTCGCGTCGATCTGGTACCTCGTCCTGACCAGTGTGTTCAGCGTCGGCCAGTACTACCTGGAGCGCCGCTACGCGCGCGGCTCGCTGCGATCCCTGCCGGACACCCCGCTGCAGAAGATCAAGGCGAACCTCTCCCGCTTCTCGAACCGCAAGGCGGTGGCCTGATGACTTCGACTGCCATGGTGAAGGCCGAAGGCGTCCACAAGTCCTACGGACCCGCGCACATCCTCAAGGGCATCGACCTGGAGGTCGCCCCTCGTGAGGTGTTCTGCCTGGTCGGCCCGTCCGGCTCCGGCAAGTCGACGTTCCTGCGGTGCATCAACCACCTGGAGCAGATCAACGCCGGAAAGCTGTACGTCGACGGCCGCCTGGTGGGCTACCGGCAGAAGGGCGACAAGCTCTACGAGCTGAAGGACAGCGAGGTCGCGGCGCAGCGCCGGGACATCGGCATGGTCTTCCAGCGCTTCAACCTCTTCCCGCACATGACGGCCATAGAGAACGTCATGGAAGCCCCCGTCATGGTCAAGGGCGAGAGCAAGTCGGTCGCGCGGGCGCGCGCCGTCAAGCTCCTGGACCGGGTGGGCCTGGGCGACAAGGGCGGCAACTACCCGACCCAGCTTTCGGGTGGCCAGCAGCAGCGCGTGGCGATCGCCCGGGCGCTGGCGATGGAGCCGAAGCTGATGCTCTTCGACGAGCCCACCTCGGCTCTCGACCCGGAGCTCGTCGGTGACGTCCTCGACGTCATGCGGGACCTGGCCGAGTCGGGCATGACCATGATCGTGGTCACGCACGAGATGGGCTTCGCCCGCGAGGTCGGGGACAACCTCGTCTTCATGGACGGCGGCGTCGTGGTCGAATCCGGCCACCCGCGCGAGGTCCTGGGCAACCCGCAGCACGACCGCACGAAGGCCTTCCTCTCGAAGGTCCTGTAAGGGCGGCGGCGTTCCACGCGTGAGGGGCGGTACGGGAATCCGTACCGCCCCTCACGCATGACCGGCCCGCGCCGGCCCCGGCCTACTTCAGGGCCAGCACCAGCCCGTCGGAGGGCGAGCGCCAGACCGTACGGGCCTCCGCGAAGCCGGCGCCGCGCAGCGTGGCCGCGTGCCAGGACTCCGGCGGGGTGTCCCCGTCGGCGTGCTCGCCGTAGATCTCGTAGCGGGCCTTCGTCGGCTCGGCGAGCGCCGGGTCGGCGGCCGCGAGCTCCCACCACTCGCGCCAGTCCAGCGCCCCGGCCTCCTTCGCCCGGTCCATGCCGCCGTGCCGGTGGGCGCGCTCGGCGGCGTTGATCCGCGGGGTGGCGGGGTCGGGCATGTGGTCGGCGTTCATGAACACCCCGCCGGTGCGCAGCAGGGACGGGAGCTGCCCGTAGAGGACGGCGAGGTCCTCACTGGGCAGCCAGTGCAGGGCGGTGGCCGTCAGGATCGCGTCGAAGGAGCCGTGGGGGAGGGCCGAGCGCCACTCGGGGTCCTTGAGGTCGGCGGTCACGAAGGTGACGCGGGGGTCGCCCGCGAAGTGGCCCCGGGCGATCGTCAACAGGGCGGGGTCGAGATCGACTCCCGTACTGGTGGATTGCGGGAACCGCTTGAGGACGCGGTCCGTGATACTTCCCGTACCGCACGCGAGATCGAGCACCCGGGGGGCGGTGCCGACCAGCGCCTCCACCATGTCCAGCATCACCCGGAACCGCTCCTCGCGGTCCGGCATGTACCACTCCTGCTGCCGGTCCCAGCTGTCCTGCCAGGCCTGCCAGTCGGACGGTGCTGCCGTACCGGAACGTGCTGCCGTATCGGAGCGTGCTGTATCCGCCACGAATGCCTCCATGCGTAATACCCTCGAACATGTCTCAGCCGTTACCGGAGACACTAATCCGCAGCCGTAAGGACTACAAGTGGAACTGGCCCATTACTCGGACTACGCCGTGCGCCTGGTCAACACCGAGGAGCCGGCCCGCAACAAGGACTCGCTGACCTCCGTGGACGCCGTCCGCGCCCTCTTCGGGGCCAGCGTGCAGATGGCCCGCCGGGTCACGGACGGTGACGTCACCCGCTTCCGCAACGTCCGCGGCCGGCTGCGCACTGTCTTCGAGGCCGCCGACGGCGGAGACCACGTCCTCGCCGTCGACCTGCTGAACTCCCTGCTCATGGAGTTCCCGGTCAGCCCCCAGGTCTCCGGGCACGAGACGATCGGTGAGCACGGCGGCCCGAACTGGCACATCCACCTGGCCGACCACCCCTCCAACGCCTCCGCCGGCTACGCCGCGATCGCGTGCTTCGGGCTGGCCTTCCACCTCACCGAGCACGGCCCGGACCGGCTCGGCCTCTGCCAGGCCCCGCCCTGCCGCAACGCCTACCTCGACACCTCCACCAACCGCTCCCGGCGGTACTGCTCCGACCGGTGCGCCACGCGCGCCAACGTCGCCGCCTACCGCGCCCGCAAGCGCCTGGAGGCCGAGGAGTCCGCCCGCAGCGGGCGCAGCGCCGAGGAAGCCCAGGAGAGCCACGCCCTCAGCGAGCGCTGACCCTCCCGCGCGTGCTCCGGCCGGGGGCGCGGCCGGAAGCGGACCACCGCGGTCGCCAGCACGAGCTCGTCGGGGACCGCCCCGTAGTCCGTGCTGTCGCCCGTCTCGTTGTACGGGTTGTCGCCCAGCACCCACCAGCCGCCCGGGCGCCGCTCCACCGCCCGCTTGACGACCAGCAGGTCCTGCTGGAACGGGTGGCGCAGCACCACCACGTGACCCGGCCGCACGGGGGCCCCGTAGCGGACCAGCACCTGGTCCCCGTTCTCCAGGGTCGGCGCCATCGAGGGGCCCATCACCTCCACGGTGCCGATCTGCTTCAAGGGCGATTCCCACTCCCGCGTCCGGCCGCGCGAGCGCGTGCTCCCCGCCATCCGTGATCTCCTTGACCGTCCTCGTCCACTGTTCGTGCCACCCCGCATGCTGCCGCACTCTTCCGTACATTCGGTCACCGGCCCGGGCACACCCCTGGACTTTTGTCCCAACCCCACGGGGGCGCCCGCGAAATCGTCTTTCTCACGGAGTAATCTCCCCTTTGAGAAGACGATCACGAGGAGGACAAACTCCATGCTTTCCCGCCTCTTCGCCCCCAAGGCGAAGGTCTCCGCCCACTGCGATCTTCCGTGCGGCGTGTACGACCCTGCCCAGGCCCGCATCGAGGCCGAGTCCGTCAAGGCCGTGCAGGAGAAGTACCAGGCCAACGACGACGCCGACTTCCGCGCGCGCGCCATCACCATCAAGGAGCAGCGCGCCGAGCTCGCGAAGCACCACGTTTCCGTGCTGTGGAGCGACTACTTCAAGCCGCCGCACTTTGAGAAGTACCCGCAGCTGCACACCCTGGTCAACGACACCCTGAAGGCCCTCTCGGCCGCCAAGGCGTCGAACGACCCGGCGACCGGCGCCAAGGCGCTGGAGCTCATCGCCGAGATCGACCGCATCTTCTGGGAGACCAAGGCCGCCTGATCCGGCTCACCAGCCTGATCGGCCTTGTCCCGCGGGACGATGACGAAGGGGCCCGACCGCACGTGCGGTCGGGCCCCTTCGTCGTGCCGCGCGTCCTGCGCGGGCGGAGCGTCCTACTCGTCCTCGTCGTCCTCGTCGTCCAAGCGGGCCAGCCAGGTCGCGAGGCGTTCCACCGGGACCTCGAAGTCCGGGTTCAGGTCGACGAAGGCGCGCAGCTGCTCGGCGAGCCACTCGAAGGTGACCTCCTCCTCGCCGCGCCGCTTCTCCAGCTCCTCGATGCCGCGATCGGTGAAGTACAAGTCGGGCTCCGTGCGGTGGTCGGGTGTTCGGGTGTGTCCCGTCAGGATAATCCGTCGGCCCGCCGCGGCCGGACCTGACCGCTTTCCGCCGTTCACGGAGCCCCTCTCCAGGGCAGGGATGGAGGGTCCGCGGCGGGAGGTATGCATGGATCACCCCGAGCCGAGCGACGACGTGCTGCGGGCGCTCGGTTCCACCGAGCCGTCCGCCGAAGGGACCGCGCTGGTCTGCGGCGTACGGCGGGCCCGGCGGCTGCGGCTGCTGCGGGAGCTCGCGCGACTGCCCGGCGCCCGTACCGGGGAGGCGGCCGAGCGCTGGGCCCTGCTGGAGGAGGCCGGGCGCCGGAACCCCGGTGCGGTGGCCGACGTGGTGCACTATCCGGCCACCGGGGTGTGGGCCGAGGAGACGCTGCGCCGGCTGCGCACGCGGCACGGGCCGCCCGCCGACCTCGGACACCTCGGGGCGCTCGCCGCCGCCGCCGCGCTGCGCGCCGGGATCGGCTTCAAGATCACGCTGCGGCCCGCGCACGGACGCCTCGCCCTGCCCACCCTCGGACTGCTGCGCCCGGACCGGCCGGGGCCGCTCGCCCTGACCGAGGGCTCCTGGGACCCGGCCAACCCGGAGGCGCTGGCCCTGCACGCGCTGCCCGACGGGCGGACCGCCCTGGACGACCTGGACCCGTACCGCGCCCCGGGCACGGTGCCCGCCGCCCGCCGGCTCACCCCCAAGGGGCACAAGCGCTGGGACACCCAGTGGTCCGGAGCCCTCACGCTGCTGCGGCGCTACGACACCGCCCGCGCGGAGGAGGCCGGGCTGCTGCTGCGCTGCGTGGTCCCGCTGTCCGGCAGCTCCCGGTCCTACGGCGGGACCATGCCCGCGGCGGCGGGTTCCGTCCTGGCGCGGGCGCAGCCGCCGCCCGCGCTGGCCGCGACCCTGGTGTTCGAGGTGCAGCAGGGGAAGCTGGCGGCCCTCGCGGAGGCGCTCCCGCTGCACACCGCCGACGGCTCGGCACGGTACTGGGCGCCCTGGCGGGCCGATCCACGGCCGCTGGAGGGGCTCCTGCGGGGCGCGTACGCGCATCTCGGGCTGGCGGGCTACTGGCAGCGCGCGGCGCTCTACGGGGCCAGGGGGGCCTGGGCGCAGCACGCGCGGGTGCGGGCTCAGGTGGCGGCGGTGCTGCCCGTCCTGGACGCCTGCCCGGAACTCACCGCCGCGGGGCGGGTGTTCGTCGGGGCGATGGCTGTCGCGGAGCGGGGGATGGACGGGGTGCCGGCGCCGGGGTCCCGGTACGCGGTGGCCCGCGCGGCGGTGGAGCACGACCGGGCCGCGTGGTGCGCGGCGCACCCGAACCTGGCCCCGTACGCGTCCGGCTGACGCCTCGGGGCTGCCGCTGCGCGGGGCGAGGTCCCCTACCCGCCCTTCCACCGTTCCCCGGGCGCTGCCCGGACCCGCGCCTCAAACGCCGGCGGGGCTGAAAAGATCGCCTCAAACGCCGGCGGGGCTGGATATATCCAGCCCCGCCGGCGTTTGAGGCGCGGGGTCTGGGGCGGAGCCCCAGGAGCGGGCCGGTGGACAGCCGGAAGGCCCGGCTCCCTCGGGTATTCGAGGGAGCCGGGCCTTCCACCGTTCGAGCAAGCGCAGTGCTTAGGCCTCGAAGACCTCGTTCAGGAGGAGCTGCTGCTCCGCCTGGTGGCGCTTGGCCGAGCCGACCGCCGGGGACGAGCCGTGCGGGCGGGAGATGCGGCGCAGGCGCTCGCCGGCCGGGACGTCCGCGCCGACCGCCAGGTCGAGGTGGTCGATCAGGTTGAGCGCGATGAAGGGCCACGCGCCCTGGTTCGCCGGCTCCTCCTGGGCCCAGATGTACTTCGCCGCGTTCGGGAACTTGGCGATCTCCGCCTGGAGTTCCGCGCCCGGGAGGGGGTAGAGACGCTCGATGCGGATGATCGCCGTGTCGGTGATCCCGCGCTTCTCGCGCTCGGCCTCCAGGTCGTAGTAGACCTTGCCCGCGCAGAAGACGACCTTGCGGACGGCGTTGGGGTCCACGGTGGAGTCGCCGATGACCGGACGGAACGCACCGGTCGTGAACTCCTCCGCCTTCGAGGCCGCCGCCTTCAGACGCAGCATCGACTTCGGGGTGAAGACGATGAGCGGCTTGTGGTGCGGGTTGTGGACCTGCCACCGCAGGAGGTGGAAGTAGTTCGACGGGAGCGTGGGCATCGCGACCGTCATGTTGTCCTGCGCGCACATCTGCAGGAAGCGCTCCGGGCGGGCGGAGGAGTGGTCCGGGCCCTGGCCCTCGTACCCGTGCGGGAGGAGGAGCGTGACGCCGGACGTCTGGCCCCACTTCTGCTCGGCCGAGGAGATGAACTCGTCGACGACGGTCTGCGCGCCGTTGACGAAGTCGCCGAACTGGGCCTCCCAGAGGACCAGCGCGTCCGGGCGGGCCAGCGAGTAGCCGTACTCGAAGCCCATGGCCGCGTACTCGGAGAGCAGCGAGTCGTAGACGTTGTAGCGGGCCTGCTCGTCCGACAGGTAGAGCAGCGGGGTGTAGTCCTCGCCCGTCTCCCGGTCGATCAGGACCGCGTGGCGCTGGCCGAAGGTGCCGCGGCGGGAGTCCTGGCCGGACAGCCGGACCGGGGTGCCCTCCATCAGCAGCGAGCCGAAGGCCAGGGTCTCGCCCATGCCCCAGTCGATGGTGCCGTCGTCGATCATCGCCGCGCGGCGCTGCAGCTGCGGCAGCAGACGCGGGTGGACGGTGACCGTGTCCGGGATGTTGACCTGGGCCTCGGCGATCCGCTTGACGACCTCCTGGGAGATCGCGGTGTTCACGAAGACCGGGAACTCCTGGGCGACCTGCGCGGGCGCCACCGGGGCGAGCGCGGGCTGCGTGGCGGCCTCGCGGACCTCCGCGAAGACCTTCTCCAGCTGGCCCTGGAAGTCCTGGAGCGCCTGCTCGGCCTCTTCCAGGGTGATGTCGCCGCGACCGATGAGGGACTCGGTGTACAGCTTGCGCACCGAGCGCTTCTTGTCGATCAGGTCGTACATCAGCGGCTGGGTGAAGGCCGGGTTGTCCGACTCGTTGTGACCGCGGCGGCGGTAGCAGATGAGGTCGATGACCACGTCCTTGTTGAACGCCTGGCGGAACTCGAAGGCCAGGCGCGCGATGCGGACCACGGCCTCCGGGTCGTCGCCGTTCACGTGGAAGATCGGCGCCTCGATCATGCGGGCCACGTCGGTCGCGTACATCGAGGAACGCGAGGACTCCGGGGCGGCGGTGAAGCCGACCTGGTTGTTGATGACCACGTGCACGGTGCCGCCGGTGCGGTAGCCGCGCAGCTGCGACATGTTCAGCGTCTCGGCGACGACGCCCTGGCCCGCGAAGGCCGCGTCGCCGTGCAGGGCGACGGGCAGGACCGTGAAGTCCGTGCCGCCCTTGTTGATGATGTCCTGCTTGGCGCGGACCACGCCCTCCAGGACCGGGTCCACCGCCTCCAGGTGCGAGGGGTTGGCGACGAGCGAGACCTTGATCTGCTCCCCGTCCAGGCCCGTGAAGGTGCCGTTGGCGCCCAGGTGGTACTTGACGTCGCCGGAGCCGTGCATGGACTTCGGGTCGAGGTTGCCCTCGAACTCGCGGAAGATCTGCGCGTACGACTTGCCGACGATGTTCGCGAGGACGTTCAGGCGGCCGCGGTGGGCCATGCCGATCGCGACCTCTTCGAGGCGGGCCTCGGCGGCCGAGTCGATGACGGCGTCGAGCAGCGGGATGACGGACTCGCCGCCCTCCAGGGAGAAGCGCTTCTGGCCGACGTACTTCGTCTGCAGGAAGGTCTCGAAGGCCTCCGCGGCGTTCAGCCGGCGCAGGATGCGCAGCTGCTCCTCGCGCTCCGGCTTGGTGTGCGGACGCTCGATGCGGTCCTGGATCCAGCGGCGCTGCTTCGGGTCCTGGATGTGCATGAACTCGACGCCGGTGGTGCGGCAGTACGAGTCGCGCAGCACGCCGAGGATGTCGCGGAGCTTCATCATCGACTTGCCGGAGAAGCCGCCGACCGCGAACTCGCGCTCCAGGTCCCACAGGGTGAGGCCGTGCTCGGTGATGTCGAGGTCGGGGTGCTTGCGCTGCTTGTACTCCAGCGGGTCGGTGTCGGCCATGACGTGGCCGCGGACCCGGTAGGAGTGGATCAGCTCGAAGACGCGGGCGGCCTTCGTGACGTCGTCGTCGTGCGAGGCGTCGATGTCCCGGAGCCAGCGGACCGGCTCGTACGGGATGCGCAGCGCCTCGAAGACGTCGTCGTAGAAGCCGCTCTCGCCGAGCAGCATGTTCGCGACGATGCGCAGGAACTCGCCGGAGGCCGCGCCCTGGATGACCCGGTGGTCGTAGGTCGAGGTCAGGGTCATGACCTTGGAGATGCCCAGCTTGTTCAGGGTGTCCTGCGAGGTGCCCTGGAACTCCGCGGGGTAGTCCATGGAGCCGACGCCCATGATGACCGACTGTCCGGGCATCAGGCGGGGCACGGAGTGGACGGTGCCCAGGCCGCCGGGGTTGGTGAGGGAGACCGTCACCCCGGTGAAGTCGTCCATCGTCAGCTTGCCGATGCGGGCCCGGCGGACGATGTCCTCGTAGGCCTGCCAGAACTCGAAGAAGTTGAGGGTCTCGGCCTTCTTGATGCCGGCGACGACGAGCTGGCGGTCGCCGT
This sequence comes from Streptomyces tatrensis, assembly GCF_049310065.1. Classification (NCBI taxonomy): domain Bacteria; kingdom Bacillati; phylum Actinomycetota; class Actinomycetes; order Kitasatosporales; family Streptomycetaceae; genus Streptomyces; species Streptomyces tatrensis. The sequence continues at coordinate 6,371,640 of NZ_JBMDLB010000011.1, forward strand.
TGGGCTTCACCAGGTCGATCGCGAGGCCGAAGTTGATGTGCTCCGGCTTGACCAGGGTCGGCTTGCCGTCCTTCTCCGCGAAGGAGTAGTTCATCGACGGCATGGCCTTGATGGCCTGCACCATCGCGTACCCGATGAGGTGGGTGAAGGAGATCTTCCCGCCCCGGGCGCGCTTCAGGTGGTTGTTGATGACGATGCGGTTGTCGAACAGCAGCTTCACCGGGACGGCGCGGACGGACGTGGCCGTCGGCACTTCCAGGGAAGCGTTCATGTTCTTGACCACGGCAGCCGCCGGGCCGCGGAGCGTCACCAGTTCGGGGCCGGCAGGGGCCTCGGTGGAGATGGTGGGCGCGGCGCCAGCCGCTCCAGTGGAGCCGGTGCTTGCACCGGGCTTCTGGGGGGCTACGGAGGCGGGGGCGGCGGCGGGAGCCGGGGCCTGAGGGGCTGCGGCAGCCGGTGCGGCGGCGGCCGGGGCCTGGGAGGTGACAGTCACAGCAGGGGCACCAGAGGGGGTGGCAGGTACAGGGGCAGGTGCTGACGCGGGCGTCGTCGGCGCTGCGGCGGGGGTGGCGGGCGTGAGGCTCGCCGTCCCTGTGGCGGCGGCGTCGGAAGCCTGCGGAGCCGTGGCGGTGACGGGGGCGGCGGCCTGTGCGGAGGCGCCGTCCGTCGTCGTCGCGGCGGGGGGAACGGGCCGGTCCGTGGGCTTGTCCGCCTTCACCGGAGCGACAGCGCCACCCGGCTTGTAGTCGGCGAAGAAGTCCCACCAGGCCCGGTCGACCGAGTTCGGGTCCTGGAGGTACTGCTGATAGATCTCGTCGACGAGCCACTCATTCGCGCCGAAGCCTGGGGCGGGGTTCTTCCCGCTCCCTCCTGCTTCGGTCGTGGTGCTCGAGTTACTGGGGGACTGTGGCGACACGGCGGCAACCGCCCTCTTCCGCTTCACAAGGTATGGACAGCGGGAATAAAGGCTACGCCTCCCGGGCCGTGAGATGCAGACCGGGCGGGACTTACGTCGCGTAGGTCACATCGAACGGCGGGTTTCACCACCTGGAATGGCGGGAAACAAACGCGGTTCGGGCAGGAGGCACCGCGGTTGCGGCCCCCTGGCTTCGCACCCCTGACGGACCCCGGCGCATGTGGCCGAGATCATGTCCTTCCCACTCGAACCCTACGTCAACCCGGCGCCTGCGAGCTGCCCGGAAGCGTGACGAGGATCCGGCAGCCCCGTGAGGATTCGGCCACTCCGATGTGCCCTCCGTGCAGGCCGACCGCCCAGCGGGCGATGGCCAGGCCCAGTCCCGTGCCGCCGTCGCCGCCCCTCGCGCTGCCCCGGTTGAACCGCTCGAAGACCCGGTGGCGCTCCGCCTCCGGAATGCCGGGACCTTCGTCCCGCACTTCGAGCACCAGGCCCCCGGGCGCGTCGCCCGCCCGGGCGTGCACCGTGACCCGGCCGTGCGGGGGGCTGTGCTTGACCGCGTTGTCGATCAGGTTCGCCACCACCTGGTGCAGCCGCTCGGCGTCCGCGTACGCGGTCAGGTCCGGCGGGGACACGTCCAGGTGGAGGTGGACGTCGTTGCGGGTGTGCCCGCCCGAGCCGGAGGACAGCCCCGGCCGGCCGGCCGCCGCCAGGCCCGACTCCTTCAGCACCCCCGACAGGTACGGCCACACCTCGAAGCGGCGGGCCCGCAGCGGCACCACCCCGTTGTCGACGCGGGAGAGGTCCAGCAGGGTCTCGACGAGCCGGCCCAGCCGCTCGGTCTGCTTCAGGGCCGTGCGCATGGTCTCCGGATCGGCGGCGGAGACCCCGTCGACCACGTTCTCCAGTACCGCCCGCAGGGCCGCGATCGGGGTGCGCAGCTCGTGCGAGACGTTGGCGACGAGCTCCTTGCGGTGCCGGTCCACCGCCTCCAGGTCGTCCGCCATCAGATTGATGGTGGAGGCCAGGTCGCCCAGCTCGTCGCGGCGGCCCGCCCCGCGCACCCGGCGCGTGTAGTCCCCGTGGGATATCGCACGGGCCACGGTGGTCATGTCGTCCAGCGGAGCCGTCAGGCTGTGCGCCACGAACTGGGTGATCAGCATCGAGGCGATCACCGAGAACACCGTGATGAAGCGCACCTCGGTGGCCGTGCGCAGGGCCACCATCAGCAGACCCGTGGTGATGAAGACCGACACCACCACGAGCGTGCCCAGCTTGGTCTTGATCGAGAACGGGGAGAAGGGCCGCAGCCCCCCGGGCGGCCGCTGCCCCGGCGGCCGGTGGCCGCTCACGGCTGCGCCGGGGTCTCCAGGGCGTACCCGACGCCGTGGACCGTACGGATCCGCTCGGCGCCGATCTTCCGGCGCAGCGCCTTGATGTGGCTGTCGACCGTACGGGTCCCGGACGCGTCGGCCCAGTCCCACACCTCGGCGAGGAGCTGCTCCCGCGAGAGCACCGCCCGCGGGGTCCCGGCCAGGCACACCAGCAGGTCGAACTCCGTCGGCGTCAGGTGCACGTCCTCGGTGTGCACCCGGACCCGGCGCTGCGCGTGGTCGATCTCCAGATCGCCCAGGCGCAGGGTGGCCCCGCGCGGGGCGTGCGCGGCCACGTTGGCCCGCTCCACCCGCCGCAGCAGTACGTGGACCCGCGCGGCGAGCTCGCGCATCGAGAAGGGCTTCGTCATGTAGTCGTCGGCGCCGACCCCGAGGCCGACGAGCATGTCGGTCTCGTCGTCCCGGGCGGTGAGCATCAGCACCGGAACGGGCCGCTGCGCCTGGACCCGGCGGCAGACCTCCAGGCCGTCGAAGCCCGGCAGCATGACGTCCAGGACCAGCAGCTCCGGCAGCCAGCCCTCGGCCGCGGCCACGGCCGCCGGCCCGTCCGCGGCCGTCTGGACCTGGAAGCCCTCGGCGCGCAGCCGGGCCGCGATGGCCTCCGCGATGGTGTGGTCGTCCTCGACGACGAGTACCCGGCGCTGTGCGCCGGGGGTGGCCGCGGCGCCGTTGTGGGTGGTGGTGTGCGTCTGTTCCATGTCCCGCCCCTGAAGGATCCCGCGTGGTAGGGGTGCAGCGTAGAGGAGCGGCTGGGCTCCGGCTATGACGGGTTCGCTGGGCGGGCTCGTCGCCGGTGCCTCTGCCCCCGGACCTGCGGTTCAAACGCCGACGGGCTGGATTTGGCCGGCGCCGGCCCGCACGAGAACGCCGGCGGGCTGGAATGTCCAGCTCGCCGGCGTTCGGGGCGCGGGGTCCGGGGCGGAGCCCCGGGGGTTCGGGCGCAGCCCGGGAGCGACGGGTCAGGGCGGAGCCCCGGGAACGGGGAAGGGTGGGGAGGGGACTGGCCCCGCAGGGCTACAGGGCTACAGGGCCAGACCGTGGCCGTGCGGGAAGACCGGGTCGACGGTGTCGTTCGGGACGTCGGGCCGGGAGGCCGCGACGGCCGCCATCGAGCGCGGGAGCTCGAAGGGCAGGCGCCCCCCGGACGCGGCCCGGCCGAAGGCCACGTCCAGGAGGGCCGCGTCGGACGCCCCGTAGTCCGCGATCAGCGCGGCCGCCCGCTCCGCGATCTCGGGGATCACCGCCGCCCGCTCCAGGTTGATGCAGACCAGGGTCGGGACGGCGTCCAGCAGGGACAGGATCTCGGTGAGCTCCGGCTCGGGGAAGGCCAGCGAACCCGAGTGGAAGAAGGACTCGAAGACGTTCGTGCGCGGCTCGTGCGGGGTGCGCAGCCGCAGCACCGCCAGGTCCGCCTCGGCCGGGTCGGACACGACGTCCCCGTACGCCGCCGCGACGTCCGCGTCCACGTCCTTGACGTACAGCTTCGGCCGGCCGGAGACCGGCAGGGTCCGCCCGGTGTTGGTGAGCACCGTCAGGGAGCGCCGCTGGGCCGCGGCGCCGGCCGCCGCGAAGTCGGCGCGGCCGACGGTCTCGGCCGCCGCGTCCGGGTCCACGTACGGGTTCTCGAACAGGCCGAGGACGAACTTCTCGCGCAGCAGCCGGCGTACGGAGTCATCGATCCGGGCCTCGGGGACCCGGCCCGAGCGGACCAGCTCCACGATGACCTCGGGGCACTGCTCGCCGCCGAACTGGTCGGAACCAGCCTCCAGCGAGCGGGCCGCGCGCTCGGCGGTGCTCAGGTGCTCCAGGCCCCAGGCGCGGGCCGGGTGCGGCTCGCCGAAGATCACCGAGTCCGTGATCAGGCCCCAGTCGGTGCACACGATGCCCTGGAAGCCGAGCTCCTCGCGGAGCAGGCCCGTGACGACGCCCTTGTTGAAGCCGAAGCCGACCTCTTCCCAGTCGGTGCCGATGGGCTGGCCGTAGTACGGCATCATCTGCGAGCAGCCGGCCGCGATGGCCGCCTTGAACGGCTCCAGGTGGTGCTCGCGCATCCCGCCCGGGTAGATCTGCTCCTTGCCGTGCGCGAAGTGCGGGTCCTCGCCGTCCTTCTGCGGGCCGCCGCCGGGGAAGTGCTTGACCATCGCGGAGACCGAGGCCGCGCCGAGGGTCTCGCCCTGCAGGCCCCGTACGTAGGCCTGGACGAGCTCGCCGGTCAGCTTCGCGTCCGAGCCGAAGGTGCCCGACTGGCGGGCCCAGCGCGGCTCCGTGGCCAGGTCGATCTGCGGGTGCAGGGCGACGCGGAAGCCGACGGAGAGGTACTCGCGCCGCATGATGTCGGCGAACTCGAAGACCAGCTCCGGGTCGCCGATCGCGGCGAGGCCGATCGCCTCGGGCCAGGCGGAGAAGGCGCCGGCGTTGAAGGAGGCGCCGACGTTGTCGGTGAAGGAGTGCCGGGGGTCGGTGGACAGGGTCACCGGGATGCCGAGGCGGGTGCCGGCGGCCATCTCCTGGACGGCGTTCTGCCAGGTCGCCATCTCGCGGGCGCCGTAGCTGCCGAGGAGGTTGAAGTGGGTGAGGGAGCGGCCCTCGATCAGCTCGGGGGTGGTGAAGGGGAGGATCGAGCCGTCGGTCTCGGTGACCGGGGTGCCGTCCGGGTTCATCATCAGCATGGAGTGGAAGAGCTGGCCGGCCTTCTCCTCCAGCGTCATGCGGGAGAGCAGGTCCTCGACGCGGTCGTCGACGGGGAGGGCGGCGTCCCGGTAGGGGAGGGGGGTGGCGGGGCCGGTGGGGGTGCTCGGGGTGGCGTTCATGGCAGGGCTCCTGGGAGGGGTGGTTGCGCGGGAGGTCGCATGGAAGCGGGTGTGGAATCCCTGGATTGCCGGGCCGTCGGCAGGAGCCGAGGCTCGGCGATCACTCATTCGAGGGAGGCGTTGGGGTTTCGGGGAACGATGCGGGCTGTGGCTCTACGTTGGCGTGGTGACGACATCTGGAGCAGCGACAGCGGAGGGGACCGGGTGTGCCCGGTTCACCTTTCGGCTCCGTGCGTCGTCGACGGTTCTTGCCTTGCTGGTGGCGGAGTGGGACCGGTGCAGGTGGGTCTGGAACGAGTGCGTGAACAAGTCGAAGCAGGTCCACGCCGTGAACCGGGCACGCCCGGAGGGCGCGGAAAAGCGGACCTGTGGTCCGGCGCAGCTCGACCGGATGCTGACCGAGGCCCGTACCCAGACGCTGTGGCTGCGGGAAGGGGCGAGTGTTCCGCAGCAGCAGTTGATTCGGGATTTCGGGAAGTCCCGGGCGAAGGCGCAGAAGGACATCAAGGACCGGCTGCCGATGCGGCAGCGGGCCGGAATGCCCCGCTGGAAGAAGAAACGCGATACGGATCCGAGCCTCAACTACACGAAGCGCGGCTTCCGGTTGAAGGACGGACGCCTGCATCTGGCGGGCGGGATCGTCCTCACGGTGGTGTGGTCGCGAGATCTCCCCGCCGATCCGTCGTCGGTTCGGGTCTACCGGGACGGTCTCGGCCATTGGTACTGCTCGTTCGTCGTTCCCATGCAGGCCGAACCTCTGCCCGCTACTGGTGCGGTGATCGGCATCGACTGGGGCGTGGCCGAGACCGCGACCACCACCAGCGACGCCCATGACCTCCCGCACCTGGAGCACGGCCAGAAGGCTGCTGTGAGGCTGGCCCGATACCAGCGAATGATGGCCCGCCGCCGTGCCCCGAAGGGCAAGAAGCAGTCCACGGGCTATCAACAGGCCCGGCGACAAGCCGCGAAGCTGCACAAGAAGGTCGCCCGGCAGCGGCAGGACACCGGCCGAAAATGGGCCAAGCGCGTGGTCCGCGACTACGACGCCCTGGCCGTCGAGGACTTCCGCCCCAGGTTCCTCGCCAAATCCAGCATGGCGAGGAAGTCCGCTGACGCCGCCATCGGCGCCACCAAGACAGCCTTGATTGAGATGGGCCGCAAGCACGGCCGGACCGTGCACCTGGTACACCCCGCGTACACCACGATGGACTGCGCGCACTGCGAAGCGAGAGCCAAGCACGCACTGCCGCTGGGGGTACGCACCTACACCTGCACCGCATGCGGAACCCAGTCCCCACGGGACAAGAACTCCGCACGCGTGATGCTCATCCGGGCAGGTCTGAACCCGGTCGGCGCCGAGAGTGGAAGACCCGACGAACCGCCGGTTCGTCAGGCAGCTTGAGCCGAAAATCCCCACGGATACCTGAAGGAGAGACCCCTCCCCCTCAGGCCGGGGAGCATTCAACTGACCGAGCGGATCAGCTGGACGAGCGCGGCGCCGACGGCCGCCGCGATGCCGCCGACGAGGAAGTGCGCTTCCGGGGTCCTGCGTGAGCGGCATGGGGGCTCCAACGTCTCCGCGTCGGCCTCGTCGCCGACCGGGCGGTTTCACCGTAGGCGTGAAAACCATGCACCCACTAGGTTTTCGTGGAGTGACCTGGATCACTCCCTCGGGATGGCCGGAAACGGTCGGGTTTAGGGTGGTCCGCATGGCACAGGACAAGGGCCGAACGGCCCCCAAGGCGGCGGCCGCCCGGGGCGGCTACGCGGTGGGCGACGCCCGTCGCCAGAAGATCCTCGACACCGCCGTCGAGCACTTCGCGCAGTGGGGCTTCCACGCCTCCTCGCTCGCCCGGATCGCCAACGACTGCGGGATCACCCAGGGCGGGCTGCTGCACCACTTCCGCGGCAAGGAGGACCTGCTGCTGTCCGTCCTGGCGCAGAGCGAGCAGCACGACGTCGAGCGGCTCTTCGCCGGGTCCGCCGAGGAGGTCGCCTCGGTCGCCGTGCACTTCGCCGCCGTGGTCGCCCTCGCCGAGGACAACGCCCGCCGGCCGGGTCTCGTACGGATGTACAACACGCTGGTCGGCGAGTCCGGGAACCCGGGCCACCCCGCGCACGCCTACTTCCGGCAGCGCTACGACCGGGTCCTCGGCTACAGCGTCGACCTGCTCCGGGCGGGCGTGGCGCGCGGCGAGGTCCGGCCGGACACGGACTGCGAGGCCGTCGGCCGCGAGACCATCGCGGTGATGGACGGGTTCCAGATCCAGTGGGTGCTGGACCCGCAGGGCGTGGACATGGCGGTCCTGCTGCGCGGGTACCTGGACCGGCGGCTACGGGAGATCACGGTGGCGGGGACGGGGCTGTGACGGGGCGGTAGGGGCGGTGGGGCGGCTGGGGGTGGTGCCTGGTCCGCTGGTCCTGTGCGGGCTGCGCGTTTCAGCGCGGCTCGAAGGGCGGCAGGGCGCTCAGCACCCCTGTCAGGGGGCGCGGCAGCGTGGTCTGGGCGGCGGCGACCTCGTAGCCGCCGTGCCGGAAGGCGTACGTGAACGCGTCGGCGGCCGGCTGGTCGGGGAACGAGACCCGCGGCAGGCGCGGGAAGTCCGCCTCCCGGAGCGCGGTGCGCAGTTTCGTGAGGGCGGCAGCCGAGAGCTTGCCGCGGTCCACCGTCTCGGCCTTCGCGTTGAGCCGGAGGAACGATCCGTCACCCTTGATGATCAAGGTGTGGATCCTTCCGGTGATGCCGCCGCTGCGGGTCACCGCGACGAGGGTGTCACCGGAGGTGGGCGCCGAGGCGCTGGGCGCGGGCGCGGGAGCGGAGGTGCTGGGCGCGGGCCGCGGGGCGGGACCGGTCGTGCCGGTGCCCGGGGCCGGGCTCTGGCCGGCGCTCTGACCGGGGGACGGCGTCCCCGGGGCGTCGCCCGTCGCCGTGCCGGACGGGGCGCCGCTCGCGGCGGGGCCGGTACCGGTCCCCGTGCTCGCGTTCGGTGGCGGTGAGGCGGCACCCTCGTTCGATCCGCCGGAGGAGCAACCGCCCAAGCCCGCCACCACGGCCAGCGCCACGGCCGCCGTCGCCAAGCCCACTCGCCCACCACGTGCTCGCACGCCCCACCCCCGCAGGTATCCGGCTCGAACCCCGAGTATGGAGTCAGCACCACCCGCACGGATAGCACCCGGAGGCCGACATCCGCCGCTTCGCCCCTTGGCGCTGGCTGCCGCCGCTCACCGCCCTCGCGCTCGGCCTCTGGGGCCTGGCGCGGGGCGGCTCCATGTGGCGCGACGAGTCCGTCACGTGGCAGGTCGCGCACCGGCCGCTCGGACAGCTCTGGGAACTGCTCGGCCAGGTCGACGCCGTACACGGCCTCTACTACCTGCTGATGCACGCGGTCTTCGCGGCAACGGGCACCACCGCCCCCGACTCCGGCCTCTGGGGCCTCTGGACCCTGCGCCTCCCCTCGGTGGCCGCCACCGCCCTCGCCGCGTCGGGCGTGGCCGCGGTGGCCCACCACCTGACGACCACGGCACTGCGCGGCGGGGCCAGGGGGCAGGATCCCGGTGCAGGCGGCCCCGGCCGGTCCGATCGGCCCGGGCGGGTCGCGTTGTTGGCCGGGGTCGGGTACGCGTTGTTGCCGCCCGTGCAGATGTACGCCCAGGAGGGGCGCTCGTACGCGCTCGTCGCCGCGGCCGTCGTCTGGGCCACGTACCTGATGCTGCGCGAGCGCTGGGTCGCCTACGCCGTCGTGCTCGTGCTGGGGTGCTGGCTGCACGAGTTCGCCGTACTGGCGCTGCCCGCGCACGCGTTCGCCGCCCGGCGCTCCCGCGGCTGGCGGCTCGCCGCCGGGGCCGTGGTGGTCGCGCTGCTGCCGCTCGCCCTGGTCAGCGCGCGGCAGGCGCAGCAGCAGCTGGGCTGGCTCGGGCGGCCGAGCTGGCAGGACTGGGCGGCGTACGGGGTCCTCGCGGCCGCCTCGCTGCTCCTGGCCCGGGGAGCCGCGCGGGAACTCGTACGGGTCGCCCTGCCGCTGGCGCTGGTGCCCCCCGGGCTGTTGCTCGCGATCTCGCTGGTGCACCCCTGGTACGTGGACCGGTACGTCCTCTACGCCCTCGCCGGCCTCGCCCTCCTCGTGGGCGCCCGGCTCGCCACGGCGCGGGGCTGGTGGGTGTGGCCGCTGGTCGGAGCCCTGCTCGTCCCGGTCGGATTCTGGTCCGCGTGGCTGCGTACCCCCGAGAGCCGCAAGGACGACGCGCGGGCCGTCGCGGCGGCCGTCGGCGCGCTCGCGCGCCCGGGCGACGCGGTGCTGTTCCTCCCCTCGCGGCGGCGCGAATGGCTGCTGTCCTCGCCGGACACCTACGGATCCCTCCGCGACCTCGCCCTGTCCCGCACCCCGGCGGCTTCGCGGAGCCTCCAGGGCGTGGAGCGGACTCCGGAGGAGATCCAGGCGGCCCTGCTGGACCCGGCCGTCGACCGGGTGGTCGCCCTGCTCGACCCGGTGGGGCAGCCGGTGGACGGCTACCCGGCCGAGGCGGTGAAACGCCAGACGCTGGTCTCCTCCTTCGACCTGTGCTCCGTGACGGACGTCCGCGGCGCCCGCGTGGCCCTCTTCGCCCGACCGGGCAACTGCCCGTAGCCCCGGCGCGGCTGCGGCTGCGGCTCCGCTCCCGGCCCGGCCGCCGTCCGCTCCCCGGCCCCTCGCGTGCGCCTCCTGTCCGCCGCCCGGCTGCCCGGCGCGGACCCGTTCCCGGACCGGGAGTTGCCCCCGGACCCTGACGCGGACGCGGACGCGGACGCGGACGGGGACCGGGACCTGGACACGGACCGGACCCGTTCCCGGACCGGGGCCCCTTCCCGGCCCGCTGTTCGGTGTCCCCTACCCGCCCTTCCACCGTTCCCCGGGCCGGCCCGGACCTGAAAGACCGGGACTGCGCCCCTGGATCCGGAAGACCCGGGGCTGCGCCCCGGATCCGGGAGCCTTGGGGCTGCGCCCCCGGGCCCGGGAGGTTCGGGGCTGGGCCCCTGGACCCGGGAGGTTCGGGGCTGCGCCCCCAGGCCCGGAAGCCTTGGGGCTTCGCCCCCCGGCCCCGTGCCTTGAACGCCGGCGGGGCTGGGTTCTGGATCCGGCCGGGCTGGGTTGGGTTCGGGCTCGGCAGGGCCGGGTCGGGCCCACTCGTCTGCCACGTGCACGGCGTACCCGAGGATGGGCGGCGGGCCGCCGACCTCGTCGGGGGTCGCCTACTTCTGCCGGAGGTGCCCCTTGGACGCAGTTCACTCCCATCCCCGTTCCCTCACTCCGCCCGGCTCCCTCGTCGGTGGCGACTGGCTCGCGGAGCGCATCGGCATGCCCGGGCTCGTCGTCTTCGACGCCTCCGTCGGGGCGTACCGCGACACGGGCCGGCGGATTCCGGGGGCCCGTCCCTTCGACCTCGACGGCGCGCTGTCCGACCACACCGCCGCCGCCCCGCACACCATGCCCGGCCCCGCCGCCTTCGCCGAGGCGATGCGCGCCCTCGGCGTCGACGACACCAGCACGGTCGTCGCGTACGACGGCGCCGGGATCTACTCCAGCGCCCGCGCCTGGTGGATGCTGCGCGCCATGGGCTTCGACCGGGTCGCCGTCCTCGACGGCGGGCTGCCCGCGTGGCTCGCCGCCGGGCTGCCGGTGGAGGAGCGCCGGCCGGGGTACGGGGGCCCGCGCGGCTCCTTCACGGCACGGACCCGCGCCGGGCTGCTGGTGGACGCGGCCACCGTCTCGGCGGCCCTGGCCGATCCGGCCGCCGCGGTGCTCGACGCCCGGACCCGCGAACGCTTCGCCGGCACCGCCCCCGAACCCCGGCCGGGCCTGCGCGGCGGCCACATGGCGGGCGCGGTCAGCCTCCCCTTCGGCGAACTGCAGCGCCCCGACGGCCTGATGCGCCCCGCAGTCGAACTCCGTACCGCCTTCGGGGCGGCCGCGGGCGAGCGGGAGCGGCTGTACTTCAGTTGCGGTTCCGGGGTCACGGCCTGCGTGCTCGCCCTCGGCGCTGACCTCGCCGGGTACGGGGAACTCGCCGTGTACGACGGCTCCTGGAGCGAGTGGGGCATGTCCAACCCGGACCGGCCGGTCGTGCAGGGGAGTTAGGCCGCCCCTTCCCTTCCGGATCCTGCCCGGGCCGCCCGAATCCCGCCGCCCCGGCGGGGGTTAGCCCCACCCCGGATCCGGGCACCGGCCCCATGCCCCCCGCGGCGACGCACGGGCACGATCGAAACATGACAACGAAGCGCAGCGCCAAGGCCACCGTCACCGCCGCGTACACCGCCGCAGCCCTCGCCGCGGGGCTGCTGCTCACCGGCTGCTCCTTCGACTCGCTCGCCTCCCGGCGCGGACCGGAGAAGACGGCGAGCGCCGATGCCACGGTGGCCGAGACCGTCACGGCGGTCGAGGTGTCGGACACCGGCAGCGGATCCATCGAGGTGGTCGCCGGATCCGGTCCGGGCGTGACGGTCCGCCGCACCGTCCGGTACTACGGCGACACCGTGCCCGCGCCCGCCCAGCGGATCGCCGGCGGCGTCCTGACCCTCACCAACGGCGACTGCTCCGGCCGCTGCTCCGTCGACTACCGCCTGGAGGTACCGGCCTCCGCGACGGTCCGGGCCGAGAGCAGCAGCGGCCGCGTCACGGTGGCGGGGGTGGCCGCCGCGGACCTCACGACCTCCGCCGGCCCGGTCCGGGCGGACCGGATCGCCGGCCCGCTGAAGGTCCGTACGTCCTCGGGCTCGATCACCGCCGGGGAACTGTCCGGGACGGACGCGGACGCCCGCTCCGCCTCCGGCGACGTCCGCCTGGCCTTCACGAAGGCGCCGGCCTCGGTCGCCGTGGAAACCAGCTCGGGCGACGCCGAGGTGAAGGTCCCCGTGGCGCGGGCCCCCTACGCCCTCGACGTCTCCACCGACTCCGGCGAGCGGGAGATCGGCGTCCCCGCGGACCCGTCCGCGACCGCCCGCCTCGCCGTACGGACCTCGTCGGGCGACATCGTCATCTCGGCGGCCTGAGCCGCTTCCCGTCTGTCCGTCCGGGGCCTGACCTGGGTATTTCCGGCGATGTCACCGCCTGGCCGAGGCCCTCCCGCCCCTGTTCGCCCCCGGCGAACGGGTGTTGGGGAACACCAGGGGGCGCACATGCATTGAGTCGGCATAGCTCAACTTCACTGCCGGAGGGAAGATCATGGCTTCGACGTCCGTAACGCTCACCCTGCCCGTACTGCCGCTCGACGACGAGGTCGTACTGCCTGGGATGGTCGTTCCGCTGGACCTGTCCGACGCAGAAGTGCGGGGTGCCGTCGAGGCCGCTCAGGCCGCCGCCGCGGGGGACAAGCCGAAGGTGCTGCTCGTGCCGCGCATCGACGGGAAGTACGCCGCCACCGGCGTGCTCGGGACCGTCGAGCAGGTGGGGCGGCTGTCCGACGGGGACCCCGGGGCGCTGATCAGGGGGCGCGGCCGGGTCCGTATCGGGGCCGGGACGACCGGGCCCGGGGCCGCGCTCTGGGTCGAGGGCGAGAGCGTCGACGAGGGCGTTCCCGATCCGCTGCCCGGGGCCGTCACCGAGCTCGTCAAGGAGTACAAGGCGCTCGCCACGAGCTGGCTCAAGAAGCGCGGCGCCTGGCAGGTCGTGGACCGGGTGCAGCAGATCGAGGGGGTCGGGGCCCTCGCGGACAACTCCGGCTACTCCCCGTTCCTGACCGTCGAGCAGAAGGTGGAGCTCCTGGAGACGGCCGACCCCGTCGCCCGGCTGCGGCTCGCGGTCAAGGCCCTCAGCGACCACCTCGCCGAGCAGGACGTCGCCGAGTCCATCGCCAAGGACGTCCAGGACGGCGTCGACAAGGTCCAGCGCGAGTTCCTGCTCAAGCGGCAGCTCGACGCCGTGCGCAAGGAACTGCGCGAGCTCAGCGGAGAAAAGGAGGGCGAGGAGTCCGACGACTACCGCGCCCGCGTCGAGGCCGCCGACCTGCCCGAGAAGGTACGGGAAGCCGCCCTCAAGGAGGTCGACAAGCTGGAGCGCTCCAGCGACCAGTCCCCGGAGGGGTCCTGGATCCGCACCTGGCTGGACACCGTGCTCGAACTGCCCTGGAACGAGCGGACCGAGGACGAGTACGACATCCGGGGAGCCCGCGCCGTCCTGGACGCGGAGCACGCCGGACTGAGCGACGTGAAGGACCGGATCACCGAGTACCTGGCGGTGCGCAAGCGCCGCTCCGAGCGCGGGATGGGCGTCGTCGGCGGGCGCAGGGGCGGGGCCGTGCTGGCCCTGGTAGGCCCTCCCGGCGTCGGAAAGACCTCCCTCGGGGAGTCCGTGGCCCACGCCATGGGGCGCGAGTTCGTCCGCGTGGCCCTCGGCGGAGTCCGCGACGAGGCGGAGATCCGCGGGCACCGGCGTACGTACGTGGGCGCACTGCCCGGCCGGATCGTACGGGCGATCAAGGAGGCCGGGTCGATGAACCCGGTCGTCCTGCTCGACGAGATCGACAAGGTCGGCTCCGACTTCCGCGGAGACCCGGCGGCCGCACTGCTCGAAGTCCTCGACCCCGCCCAGAACCACACCTTCCGGGACCACTACCTGGAGGTGGAACTGGACCTGAGCGACGTGGTGTTCCTCGCCACCGCGAACGTGCTGGAGGCCATCCCCGAGGCCCTGGCCGACCGGATGGAGCTGGTCCGCCTCGACGGCTACACCGAGGACGAGAAGGTCGTCATCGCCCGCGACCACCTGCTGCCCCGGCAGCTGGAGCGCGCCGGCCTGGCCGCGGAGGAAGTGGTCCTGGAGGAGGACGCGCTGCGCAAGCTGGCCGGGGAGTACACCCGCGAGGCGGGCGTGCGCACCCTGGAGCGCTCCCTCGCCCGGCTGCTGCGCAAGGTGGCCTCCCAGCACGAACTGGGGGAGCGGGAGCTGCCGCTGCGGATCGGCGCCGACGACCTGCGGGCGCTCATCGGGCGGCCGCACCACGTACCGGAGTCCGCGCAGGACCCGGCCGAGCGGCGCACCGCGGTACCGGGCGTGGCCACCGGCCTCGCCGTGACCGGGGCGGGCGGCGACGTCCTGTTCGTCGAGGCCTCGCTGGCCGATCCGGAGACGGGCGGGGCCGGGCTCACGCTGACGGGCCAGCTCGGGGACGTGATGAAGGAGTCGGCGCAGATCGCGCTCAGCTTCCTGCGCTCGCACGGTGCCGAGCTGGAACTCCCCGTCGCCGACCTGAAGGACCGGGGCGTGCACATCCACTTCCCGGCCGGCGCGGTGCCCAAGGACGGTCCGAGCGCGGGCATCACGATGACGACGGCGCTGGCCTCGCTGCTGTCGGGCCGGCAGGTCCGCACGGACGTGGCCATGACCGGCGAGGTCTCGCTGACCGGGCGGGTGCTGCCGATCGGCGGGGTCAAGCAGAAGCTGCTGGCCGCGCACCGGGCCGGGCTGACCACCGTCATCATCCCGAAGCGGAACGAGGCCGATCTGGACGACGTTCCCGCCGAGGTGCTGGCAGGGCTGTCGGTGCATCCGGTGACGGACGTACGGCAGGTTCTGGAGCTGGCCCTGGCCGCGGACGAGGTCCCGGTGACCGCCGCGGCCTGATCGGAAGGTCACGTACCAGAGGTCACGTACCAGAGGTCACGTACCAGGGGCCCGGGGTCCCCCGCTCCGGCGGGGCCCCGGGTCCCCGGCGTACCCGCTGCGAAATACTGGTGGGCCACACACCAGAGAAGGAGCGGGCCTTGCACGGGACCGAAGACCAGGAGTTCCTTGCCCTGGAGCGGGAGCTGTCCGTCTTCCTCCGACGGGCCCGCGCCTCCTCGGGGGAGATGGCGCGCGAGCTGCACCCGGAGCTGGAACCGGCCGCGTACGGGCTCCTCGTGCGGCTGGAGGCGGCCGGCCGCCAGCGGGCGACCGAGCTCGCCGCGTACTTCGGGGTCGGCAAGGCCACGATGAGCCGGCAGCTGCGGGCCCTGGAGGTACTGGGCCTGCTGGCCCGCGAGCCGGACCCGGCCGACGGGCGGGCCTTCCTGGTCGGGCTCACCGAGGAGGGCCGGGAACGCTTCCTGCGGGTCCGGGGCGCCCGGCGCGAGCAGTACATGCGCAAGCTCGCGGACTGGGACCGCGGAGAAGTGGCGGAACTGGCCCGGCTCCTGAACCAGTTGAACGCGGGCGGGGAGTAGCAGCACCAGGGGTCGCCCGGCGGGGCGATGTGCCGGCCCCCGGCTCCTCCGGCCCCTACAGCTCCGCGTACGCCGCCGACGCGTCGTCGTGGCGCTTGCCGCGCCGGTGCGCCCGGCGCGGGTCCGACTCCACAGTGCGCACCCGGTCGATCAGCGACTGCGCGCCCTCCTTGCGCAGCACGGCCAGGCATTCGGCCCAGTCGCCCTCCCCGAACGTGTCCGTCCACCGGCTGGCCCCGTCCGTGAGCGCCGCCACCGCCCGCACCCGCGCGCGCGGCGTCCGCCCGGTCACCGCCCGGGCCGCCACCTCCGGGTCCGCGGCGGCGGTGAAGAAACCGCCCTCCGCGTTGCGCAGCAGGTCGGCGGAGGCGTGCGTACGCAGCTGCTCGCGCGGGATCCGGTCCAGCCGGTCGTCGAGGACCGCGCGCACCTCGCCACCGGGCGCTTCGAGGAGGAGTACGGAATCCGAGAGCACCAGGTGTTCGACCCAGGACCCGTCCCAGCGGACCACGACCACCGTGGCCTGCGGCGTCCGGACGTGAGAAAGGTCACACGTGTCGCGATGGGCGTCCGCGGTGGCGCGGATGGCCTCCGCCAGGACCCGGTCGAGGGGCATGTCCCGGCGCGATCCGGACAGTTCGGTCAATCGGCCGCCCAGCCGGGCCGCGAACCACGGCACTCCGTGCGCGCATCCGACCTCGCCCGGAGGCGGGGTGACCCCGTCGAGGGCGACCAGGACGCCGCCGCCCGAGGCGGGGATCGCGGCCGACAGCCAGTCCTCGTTGGGGCGTTCCGGGTTGCCGGGGGCCGAGGAGAGATCGATGCGCATACGGACATTCTGCCCGCGCGGGGCTCCGCGAGGGCGGGCGGGGTCCGGGAAGGTCCGTACCAAAGCGGGGCGGGTGGGGCGTCAAGGGGCCCCCGGCGTCGGCAGGGTGACCCGCGTCATGTGGGCGGGCATCCTGCCAAAAGCCGCATCGATCTTTCAACCACCCGTCCGCGGCGGGGCTCTGACAGCCGATCGCCGAGTTGGTCGCCCACTCTTCCGTGCTGTTCACTCCTTCGTGTGGCCGGGCGGGCGATGTGCGGCCCTCTTCCCAACTCACTGCGAGGGTCTGAAGCGGTGCGGCGGTACGGCACGGCGGTACAACGGAGGCGGGTGACCGTCTGCGGTGACCGGCCGTCACCCCGGCCCCGACAGGCAACGAGCACGAGCAGCACACGTAAACAGGATTGCGAGCACCGGTGCAGAAGAAGCGGCCTCGGAAGAACGGCACCGTCGCGAACGGCACCGCACCCGACGGCACCGCACCCGTCCGACGAGCCCCCGACGGCCCGGTCTCCGCGACCGCTCCCGCGGGGCGCCGCGTCCGCGTGCGCCGCAGGCTGGTCATCGGGGTCGCCGTGGCCGGGCTCGCCGTCCTCGCGGCGGGAGCGCCCGCCGTCCTGTCCGCCTCCGCGGACCTGAAGGACTCCCAGGAGCTGGTCACCCTCGCCGACCGGAGCCGGCAGACCCTCACCCTCGCCCACCTGCTCGGAGACGAGCGCGACGCCGTCACCGCGTACGTGGCCAAGGGCCGCCCCGGCGGCGTCCGGGGCAAGCAGGCCGCCGCGGTCCAGGCACGCGCCGCGGGCACCGACCGCCAGCTCGCCGAGGTCCAGGCCGACGCCGACGAGGAGCTGGCCCAGGCCCTCGGCCGGGTCGGCGCCGTCCGCACCGAGTCCATCGAGGGCAAGGACAGCGCCCTCACCGCCCACCAGGCCTACTCCGGAGTCATCGCCGAGCTCCTCGCGCCGAGCAGCCGGCTCGCCGAGCTGACCCCGCCGCGCGCCGCGGACGCCCTCGTCACCACCCGCCCGCTGGGCCCCCTCGGCCAGGCCGCGGAGCAGGCCTCCGCCACCCGCGGACTGCTGCTCGCCGCCCTGTCCGTGCCGGGCAGCGACCGGCAGCCGGGCAGCGCCTACGTGGACGAACTCGCCGCCGCCGCCCAGCGGGCGCGCGTACGGGAGCAGGGCGCGCTCGACGACTTCGCGCGGGCCGCACGGCCCGACGTCCGCCAGAGCCTCGCCGCCACCGTCACCGGACCCGAGGTCAAGACGGCCGACGACTACCTCGACCGGCTCACCGACCGGCCCTCCCTCTCGGCCGCCGACCGCAGGCTCGACCCCGGCACCGTCGGACCGGCCCTCACCGCCCGCGTCGACCGGATGCGCTCGGTCGAGGCCACCCTCGCCGGCCAGCGCGCCACCGCGCTCGCCGCGCTGCGCGACGACGACGTGACCGCGCTGGAGATCAAGCTCGCCTTCCTCGGCGTGCTGTTCCTCCTCACCCTCGGCATCTCCACCGCCGTCGCACGCTCCCTGACCCGCCCGCTGTCGGTCCTGCGGCGCGGCGCGGCACGGCTGGCGACGCCGGAGGGCTCGGTGCAGCCGGTCCGGTTCACGGGCCGCAACGACGAGTTCGCCGAGGTCGTGCGCCACCTCAACGCGGTGCGCGACCAGACGGTCTCCCTGCACACCCGGATCGCCGGCCTCGACGCCGACCGGACCCGCCTCATCGGCCGCAACGAGGCGCTCTCGGCCGGCCGGGAGGCGCTGGAGACGGAGCTCGCGCAGCTGCGGGCGGGGCTGGAAGAGCACCGCCGCATCATGTCGACCACGTCCGTATCGCTGTCCCTGCGGACCCTGGGGCTCGTCGAGCGCCAACTCGCCGTCATCGAGGAGCTGGAGTCCGAGGAGCCGGATCCGGACCGCCTCTCCACCCTCTTCAAGCTCGACCACCTGGCGACCGTGATGCGCCGCCACAACGAGAACCTGCTCGTCCTCGCCGGCCAGGAACACGGCCACGGGCAGGGTCTGCCGGTGCCGCTGGTCGACGTGATGCGGGCGGCGGTCAGCGAGATCGAGCGCTACGAGCGCGTCGACCTCGGGGTGCTGCCCTCGTACACGCAGGTCGCCGGGCACGCCGCCGACGACATCTCGCACGTACTGGCCGAGCTGCTGGAGAACGCCACGACCTTCTCGCCGCCCGACGCCAAGGTGAAGGTGTCCGGATGGCTGCAGGACTCCGGCGACGTGGTGCTGTCCGTCGTCGACGAGGGCATCGGGATCACCGGGGACCGGCTGGCCACGCTGAACGAGCGGCTGTCCGCGCCGGACGCGTACGACGAGGAGCCCGAGTCGGAGCACGGCCTGGGCCTCGGCCTGTACGTGGCCGGGCGGCTCGCCACCCGGCACGGGGTCGGCGCCGAGCTGCGCACCCTGCGGCACGGCGGTACGGAGGCGCTGGTCGTCGTACCGGCGGCGCTGCTGCCCGCCACCCCGCCGGCGTCCCCGGTCCACACCCTGGGCGCACCGGGCGCACCCGCGCTGCACCTGCCCGGTGTGATCGCGGAGGCCAACGAGAACACCCTCCCCTCGCGCGTACGGGGCCCTGCCGCCCCCACGCCCGGGAGCTCGACGCCCGAGGCCCCCAAGCCCGACACCCGGACGGCCCCGGCCCTGCCGGAGCCCGCCCTCGAAGCGTCCCCGGAGCCCTACGCGGCCCCGGAGTCCGGGGCGGAGCCGGCCCCGGAGCCCTACCTGGAGCCGAAGTTCTTCGCGGAGCCGGCCGCGGCCGCCGGCCCGGCCGCTGCCCCCGAGTCCTTCCCCGAGCCGGAGCCCGCGCACGAGACCGCGCAGGCCTCCGCCGCCGAGCAGCCCGCCCGGGTGGCTCCGGAGCCCGCTCCGGCGGCGTTCGCGCCTCCGGCCGGGCAGCTGCCGCCCACGGAGCAGGTGTTCCGGGTCCCGGCACCGGTCGAGGTGCCCGCCGAGCAGGTGTTCCGCGTACCGCCGCAGGCCGGGGCGCCCGCCGGTGACCCGGCCCCGAAGGGGACCGGGCCGGAGGAACTCCTCACCGACAAGGGGCTCCCCAAGCGGAGCCCCCGCGTGGTCGCCGCCGGGCGCGGGGACGAGGTGCGCCCCGCGCCGGGCCGGGTGGACGCCGAGGAGCTGCGCCGCCGTCTCGGCGGGTTCTACCGGGGTGCCCAGGACGGGCGCCGCGTCGTGGAGGCCGAGCTCGCGCACGCTCCCGGTCAGGACGAGCCGCAGGACCCGCCGCAGGACCAGGGGCAGACCGACCGGGGGGACACCGCACAGGAGGCACGCACATGAACGCGTCCAGTACGTACGGACTGAGCACCCAGGCACGCAACCTTCAGTGGCTGCTGACCGACCTCGTCGAGGAGGTTCCCGGGGTCAACTCGGTGGCCGTCGTGTCCTCGGACGGGCTCCTGCTGCTGTCCTCCGATCCGGTCGCACCCGACACACCGGCCGCGCCCTCCGCACCCACCCGCCCCAGCGGGCCCCGCGGCGCGTCCGCCGATCTCGCGACCATCGTCTCCGGCCTCGGCTCGCTCACCACGGGCGCCGCCGCCCTGATGGACGGCGGCTCGGTCAAGCAGACGATGGTGGCCATGGAGCACGGTTCCGTGTTCGTCATGGCCATCAGCGACGGCTCGCTCCTCGGCGTGCACGCCACGCCCGACTGCGACATGAGCGTCGTCGCGTACCACATGGCCTTGTTCGTGGGCCGCGCCGGCCACGTCCTGACCCCCGAAGTCCGCAGTGAGCTGCGCAAGTCGATGGAGAACACCCCGTGAGGAGTCCGGCCTCCGACCGGCTGCCGATACGCGGCGCCGATCGCCGTCCCGCCCGCGTACGTCCGTACTCCCTTACGGGCGGCCGCACCCGCTTCACGCAGATCCTGCACGTCGAGACCTTCGTCGCGGCCCTCGACACCAAGGTGTCCGAGCCGCGCAAGGCCGACCGGATGCCGGAGATGCCGGCGATCGTCGAGGTCTGCCGCCGCATGCGGACGATCGCCGAGATCGCCGCACTGCTGAAGCTGCCGCTCGGCGTGGTCCGCGTCCTGGTCAGCGACCTCGCCGACCAGGGCAGGATCCGTGTCTACGGGACCGGGCACGGCAGCGGCCGTCCCGACCGCGCTCTGCTCGAAAGGGTGCTCAGTGGGCTCCGCCGTCTCTGAAACCGACCTCTTCTCCCCGAACACGAAATCGAACCCGGACCCGGACCGGGCCGCGGGCACGGACCCGGAGCTGAATCCGGACGACCCCGTACAGCCCTGGCAGTACGACCGCTCGCGCGCGCCCGTCGCCGTGAAGGTGCTGGTGGCGGGCGGTTTCGGGGTGGGCAAGACCACGTTCGTCGGTTCCGTCTCCGAGATCCGGCCGCTGCGCACCGAGGCCGTGATGACCGAGGCCGCCGCTCCGACCGACGACCTGTCCTCGACCCCGGACAAGCACACCACCACCGTCGCCATGGACTTCGGCCGCGTCACGCTCGACGACGACCTCGTCCTGTACGTGTACGGGACCCCCGGCCAGGAACGCTTCTGGTTCATGTGGGACGACCTGGTGCGCGGCGCCGTCGGCGGGATCGTCCTCGCGGACACGCGGCGGCTGCGCGACTGCTTCCCGGCGCTCGACTACTTCGAGAGCTGCGGGCTGCCGTACGCCGTGGCCGTGAACCACTTCGAGGGCACGCCTTCGTACGCACCGGAGGACGTGCGGGAGGCGCTGACCATACCGGCACGCGTACCCGTCGTGATCATGGACGCGCGGCGCCGGGTCACGGTACTGGAATCCCTGATGACCCTCGTGGGCCACGCCCTCGACTCGACCCCCGAATAGAGAACGTGCAGATGCGCAAGATACTCGTCGTCGGCGCCGGCCAGTCCGGTCTCCAGCTCGCCCTCGGACTTCAGGCGAAGGGGTACGAGGTCACCCTCATGTCCAACCGGACGGCGGACGAGATCCGCACCGGGCGGGTCATGTCCACCCAGTGCATGTTCGACACGGCGCTCCAGCACGAGCGGGACCTCCAGCTCAACTTCTGGGAGCAGCAGGCGCCGAAGATCGGGGGCCTGGGCGTCTCGGTCTCCGCCCCCGACAGCAGCCGCGCCATCGACTGGCTCGGCAAGCTGAAGGGCTTCGCCCAGTCCGTCGACCAGCGCGTGAAGATGGCCGGCTGGCTCGACACCTTCGCGCAGCGCGGCGGCCAGCTGGTCGTCCACGGGGCGTCCGTCTCCGACCTGGACTTCTTCGCCCGCACGTACGACCTGGTGCTGGTCGCGGCCGGCAAGGGCGAGCTGGTCTCGCTGTTCGGCCGGGACGCGGCCCGCTCCCCGTACGACGCCCCGCAGCGCGCGCTCGCCGTGTCGTACGTGCACGGGCTGGCTCCGCGCCCCGAGCACCCGGAGACGGACGCGGTGCGCTGCAACCTGGTCCCGGGCGTCGGCGAGCTCTTCGTGATCCCGACGCTGACCACCTCCGGGCGGGCCGACATCCTGTTCTGGGAGGGCGTCCCGGGCGGACCGGTGGACGCCTTCGGCGGCGTGAAGGACCCGGCGGACCACCTCGCGCTGACGCTGGACCTGATGGAGAAGTTCGTTCCCTGGGAGTACGCGCGGGCGACGAAGGTGGAGCTGACGGACGCGGGGGCCACGCTCGCCGGGCGGTACGCCCCCGTCGTACGCAACCCTGTCGGCCGGCTGCCCGGCGGCGGGCTGGTGCTGGGCGTGGCGGACGTGGTCGTCGCCAACGACCCGATCACCGGGCAGGGTTCGAACTCCGCCGCCAAGTGCGCGGCCTCGTACCTCTCCTCGATCCTCATGCACGGGGACAACCCGTTCGACGAGGCGTGGATGAAGGCGACCTTCGACAAGTACTGGTTCACCAGCGGCAAGCCCACCACCCAGTGGACGAACGCCATGCTCGGCGTCCCGCCGGAGCACGTGCTGAACCTGATCGGCGCGGCCGGGCAGCTCCAGCCGGTGGCGGACCGTTTCGCCAACGGCTTCGACAACCCGGCCGACTTCGACGCGTACTTCTACGACCCCGAGGACGCGGCGGACTACCTGGCGGAGGTCGCGGGCGCCTCGGTCTCCGAGTAACCCGTGTCGTCCCCCGCCGTCGCGTCCCCGGACAGCGGCGGCGGGCTGAAGGCGGTCAGCGGCGCCCCGTCGGGGTCCGGCCGCACCGCGCCGAGCAGCGGGTTCGCGGCGATCGGCGAGACCTTCACCTTCGCGCCCGGCCGGGGCGCCTGGATGACCTTGCCGTCGCCGACGTACAGGGCCACGTGGGTGGCGGTCGGGAAGTACACCACCAGGTCGCCGGGGCGCAGTTCGTCGAGCGGCACCCGGGGCAGCCGGGCCCACTGCTCCTGACTGGTCCGGGGGATCTCGCGGCCCGCGTGCGCCCAGGCCTGCGAGGTCAGTCCGGAACAGTCGAAGGAGGCCGGCCCCTCGGCGCCCCAGACGTACGGCTTCCCGATCTGGGCGGCCGCGTACGTGAGGGCCGTGCCGCCGGCCGCCGTGGGGGTGCGGAGCGGGGGCGCGCCCCCGCTGCCCAGCTTCCCCGAACCGATCAGCTCCCGCTGCGCGGTGGCGGTGTCCTCGGCCTCGCGCGTCTCCAGCTCGGTGAGCTGGGCGGGGCTGAGCGAGGCCAGCATCCGCTCGACGTCCCCCAGCTGCTTGGCGGCCTCCTCCTTGCGCTGCTTGGTCTCGGCGGCCAGCTTCAGCTCGGAGTCCAGGGCCTTGCGGGCGGCGGTGGCGAGGGTGTCCGCCTGCTTCTCGCCCCGGGTGAGCCGCTCCAGCGCGGCGGCCCGCCGGGCCCCCTCGCGCGCGGCGACCCGGCGCTGCTCCAGCGCCCCTTGGGGGTCCCCGGCGAACAGCATCCGGGCGTACGGGGAGAATCCGCGGGCCCCCTTGTACTGCTCGCGCGCCAGCCGGCCCGTGGTGGCCTGGGCGTCGGTGACAGCGGTACGGGCCCTGCCGAGCTCGGTGCTGAGCCGGCTCTCCTCGCGCTGCCGTGCGGTGAGGGCGGTCTCGGCGGCGTTGTAGGCCTCGGTGGCCTGCTCGGCGCGCTGGTAGAGGCCCTGCAGACGGGTGAGGAGGGCGCCGACGGGTTCGGCGGGTGCGGCGGGGGCCGCGAGGGCATCGGGTGTTGCGGGGGCGTCCGGGGCCGCCGGTGCCCCGGGTGCGTCCGGTGTCTCCGGTGCCTCCGGGGCGGCGGGAACCTCCGGGGCCGCGGGTGCGGCGGGCGGCTCGGCGTGGGCGGCGGGGAGCGGGCCCACCGTGACGAGGGCTGCGGCGAGGCAGGCGGCGCGAAGCAGCCGACGTCGGCGTCGTCGTGACATGGGGTCACCTCCTGGCGGCCGATGCTGCCACGCGCGGTATGACAAATCGCCCAACGGTGCGGCCGGCCGGGCCGGGGTCACCCGGTTGGCGGGTCGGGGGGAGTCGGCCGGCGAGACGGAAACCAGTTCGAGCGAGAGGCGTCCGCATGGGATGCTGCCTGGCGATGATCACCTTTAATGCGCGTCGTAACCCGCTGCTCACCCTCGCCGCCGCCGCGGTCGCCCTCACCGCTCTGTCCGGCTGCGGGGGCTCCAAGGGTGCCGCGTCCGCCACGGTGTCCGCACCGGCCACGGTGTCCGCATCCGCATCCGCATCCGCATCCGGGTCCGCATCCACCCCGGCTTCCGCCGCGCCCACTGCGGCCGGGGCGTTCGACCTGGAGAAGGCCCTCGCGGAGGCCGGGCGGACGCCCTATGCGGCGACGATGAAGGCGTCCACTCAGCTCGCCGGGAAGGACGTCGTCACGACCACGGGCCGGGCCAACTTCGAAACCCTGTTCACCGGCCGGGTGGAGACCCGCTCCACGGCCGGGGTCCCGGCCGCGCAGGCCTTCTGGATGGAGAGCGTCATGACGGCGGACGGCACCTACATCCGCGACCGTCTCAAGGCGGGCGACGCCTGGGTCAAGATGCCGGCATCCGCGGACAACCAGGCGAGCTACACGGGATACGCGAAGCTCCTGCTCGCCACCGGTCCTTCGGCGAAGAAGGGCGTGGAGGACCAGGGCGGGATCCCCGCCCACCACCTCGCCGGGCGCCTCGACCTCGATCAGATCGCCTCGGTCGATCCGCGCGTACACCGGTCGATGAAGGCGAAGGGCGTCACGGGCTTCGACTGCGACCAGTGGATCGACGCCCAGGGCCGCACGCTCCGCTTCGAGCAGCGGATGGACGTGCAGGGCATGGCGGCCGGCAACGAGGTCACCGTCGGCGAGTTCGGCCCGGTCGAGACCTTCGAAGCGCCCACCGGTAGCTGACCCGGGTCCCGCCGTCAGTCGCGCAGCAGCCGGGCCTTGGCCGCCGAGAACTCCTCCGGGGTGAGCAGGCCCTCGCGGGCCAGGGCGGCCAGCCGGGTCAGGCGGTCGGTCAGGTCGGCCCCGGGGGAGGCCGGTCCCGGAGCCTCCGGTCCGGGGTGCGGGGCCGGGTGGGAGGCCGCGGGCTCCCGGCGGTCGGCGGGTGCCGCCGGTGGCGAGGGGGTCGGGCCGGGCTGCGGGCTCGGGGTCGGGGCCGCGCCGGGGGCCCCGGTCCGGTCCGGCGTCGGGGCCGCGCCGGGGTGCGCGACCGGCGCCGCCGGGTGCTGGTCCGTGTCCCAGACGTAGGCCCCGCGCGCCAGGATCCCGCGCAGCAGGGGGTGGCCCGAGGGACGCTGGGAGGGGTTCACCACGGAGCCGATGGGGCGGATGAACATCAGGCCACCCCCAGCCGGTCCGCCGGGAGCCGGACCGCTCCCGCGATCCGGCCGCCCGCGGCGCGGACGGCGATGGCGGCGTCCTCGGCCCAGACGTGTTCGACGACCAGGAGGAGCGCGCAGCTGCCGCGGTCCATCAGTTCGGCCGATTCCCTGACGTCCTCCGGACCGATCAGCGGGGCCGCCTCCCGGTGGGCGAGCAGCCCCCGGAGTTCGACGAACTCGTCGAACTCCGCCGACAGCACGGCGCCGGACGCCGTCTTGGTGGCCACCAGCCCGTCGATCAGCCGCACGACCCCGGCCTTACGCAGCCCCATCACCGCCTCGACCGCCGCGACGCGCAGCTGTTCTTCCGGAAAGGCCAGGACGATGAACTCCGCAGGTCCCATGGGAGGAGGCTCCTGATCCGCTGACGAGCTGATCCGCTACTTCAATTCCGACCAGTTCTGACGACTCTTCGGCACACTATGACATAAGCGGACATACGGCCCGGCTCCTTGCTACGTTTCCCCGTATGACCGCTCTGACGGCGAAGGTGACGGAACCCGCCCCGCCACCGCCACCCGACGCCCGTGCGCCCATGCGTCGCGGAGTCGAGCTGTCGCTGCTCTTCGGCGCCGTGCTGATCTCCGTCCTCGGCCACCTCTACGTGGGGATCGCCACCACCGGCCACATCCCCGCGCCCGCCGCGCACTACGCCGCCGGCCTCGCCGTGGCCGCGCTCGTCGCCCACCTCGCCGTCCGCCTGTGCGCCCCGTACGCCGACCCGCTGCTGCTCCCGATCGCCTTCCTGCTCAACGGCCTCGGCCTGGTCCTCATCCAGCGCCTCGACGCCACCACCCCCGCGAACGCCACCGCCGGTGAGCAACTGCGCTGGTCCGCCCTCGGGCTGGTGCTCTTCGTGCTCGTGGTCGGGCTGCTGCGCGACCACCGGGTGCTGCAGAAGTACGCGTACCTGTCCGTCGCCGCGGCGCTCGTGCTGATGCTGGTGCCCGTCTTCTTCCCGGCCGTGAACGGGGCGCACATCTGGATCCGGTTCGCCGGGCTCTCCTTCCAGCCGGGGGAGTTCGCCAAGATCCTGCTCGCCGTGTTCTTCGCCTCCTACCTCGCGGCGAACCGCACCGCCCTGGCCCTCACCGGCCGCACCCTCTTCTGGAAGCTGAAGCTGCTGCCGGGCCGGGTGCTCGGCCCGATCCTCGCCATCTGGCTGCTCTCCGTCGGCGTGCTCGTCCTGGAGCGCGACCTCGGGACCTCGCTGCTCTTCTTCGGCCTCTTCGTGATCATGCTGTTCACGGCCACCGGCCGGATCGGCTGGATCGCCATCGGGCTGCTGCTCGCGGCCGCGGGCGCGTACGCCGTCGGGACGCTCGAGCCGCACGTGAACAGCCGCGTGGACGACTGGCTGAATCCTTTCGCCTCCATCGAGCGCGGCGACGGCCCCGGCCAGCTCGCCCAGTCCCTCTTCGCCTTCGGAGCCGGTGGACTGCTCGGCGCCGGGCTCGGCCACGGCCAGTCCTTCCTCATCGGCTTCGCCGCCAAATCGGACTTCATCCTCGCCACCGCCGGGGAGGAGCTCGGCCTCGTCGGCCTCACCGCGATCCTGCTCCTCTACGGGCTCCTCGTCGCCCGCGGATTCCGCGCCGGGCTGGCGCTGCGCGACCCCTTCGGCCGGCTCCTCGCCACCGGACTCGCCTCGATCGTCGCGCTCCAGGTGTTCGTCATCGCCGGCGGAGTCACCGGCCTGATCCCGCTGACCGGCATGGCCATGCCCTTCCTCGCCCAGGGCGGCTCCTCCGTGGTCACCAACTGGATCATCGTCGCCCTCCTGGTCCGGCTCAGCGACAGCGCCCGCAGGCCCGGACCGGCCGAGGAGGCCGAAGCGTGATCCGCTACATCCGCTGGTGCGCGTACTTCTGCGCCCTGCTGCTCGTCGCCCTGCTGGTCAACGTCGGCCGCGTACAGGTCTGGGAGTCCGCGGGCTACGGCGCGAACCCGGCCAACAAACGCCCCGCCATCGAGCGGTACGCCGAACCGCGCGGGGACATCACCGTCGACGGCCGTCCCGTCACCGGCTCCCGGGACAGCCGCCAACTGCTGCGCTACGAGCGCACGTACAAGAACGGTCCGCTCTACGCGCCCGTCACCGGCTTCGCCTCCCAGACCTACGGGACCAGCTTCCTGGAGCGCGCCGAGGACCCGGTCCTCTCCGGCACCGACCCCGGGCTCTCGGCCTTCCCGCTCTGGTACGAGCTCTCGCGCGGCCGCCCCGGCGGCGGCGACGCCGTCACCACCATCCGGGCGAACATGCAGCTGGCCGCGTACGCCGGGCTCGCGGGCAAGCGCGGCGCGGTCGCCGCCGTGGAGCCGGCCACGGGCAAGATCCTCGCGCTGGTCAGCAGCCCCTCCTACGACCCCGCCGTGCTCTCCGGCACGGGGCCGAAGGTCAAGGAGGCCTGGGAGAAGCTGAATGCGGACCCCGCCAAGCCGATGCTCAACCGCGCGCTGCGCGAGACGTACCCGCCCGGCTCCACGTTCAAGATCGTGACGGCCGCCGCCGCCCTCGACGCGGGCGTGGTCTCCGACGTGGACGCGCCGACCGAGACCCCGGACCCGTACCCGCTGCCCGGCACCAGCACCCTGCTGCCGAACGCGGGCACGGGCTGCGCCGACGCCTCGATGGCGGACGCGATCCAGTGGTCGTGCAACACGGTGATGGCGAAGATCGGCGTACAGGTCGGGCTGCGCGGGATGACGGAGGCGGCGCGGCGGTTCGGCTTCAACGACGCGGGGCTGCGCGTGCCGGCCTGGGTGTCGCGGTCCAACTTCGACACCGACATGAGTCCCGACCAGCTGGCCCTGTCCTCGATCGGGCAGTTCAACACCAAGGCCACCCCGCTGCAGATGGCGATGGTGGCGGCGGCCGTGGCCAACGGCGGCGAGCTCAAGGCCCCCTACCTGGTGGACCGCACGACCCAGGACGACGGCGACCCGGTCCGCCGCGCCGACCGGCGCAGCCTCGGCCGGGCCATGACCCCGCTGACCGCGATGCGGATGCAGGAGCTGATGGTGAAGGTGGTGGAGGGCGGCACCGGCCGCAACGCGGCGATCCCCGGCGCCGTGGTCGGCGGCAAGACCGGCACGGCCCAGCACGGCGTCGGCAACGCGGGCACCCCGTACGCCTGGTTCATCTCCTGGGCGGGCCCCCGGGGCGGCCGGCCGCCGGCCGTGGCGGTCGCGGTGGTCGTCGAGGACGCCTCGGCCGTCCGCGGGGACATCAGCGGCAACGGCGCGGCAGCTCCCATCGCCCGCGCGGTGATGGAGGCGGCACTGTCCGCCCCCTGAAACGCTCGACGGGCCGCCCGCCGCTCTAGGCCGTCTCTTTCGGATCTTGCCGGGTCCGCGCCGCCCGGCACCGCACCTCGGCGCGCTGCCGGGGCACCCGAGTACGTCCAGTACGCGGGAGCCCCGGCAGCGCGCCGAGGCACGGCACCGGACGACGCGGACCTGACCGACAAGATCCGAAAGAGACGGCCTAGGCGTCCGCGCCCGCGCCCTCCGCGATGGCCTGCGTCACCTCCGCCACCCGCTGTTCCTCCTCGGCCGCGAACCGCTCCCGGTCGAGGGCCTCGGCGATCTCCTCGTCCTGGCTCATCAGCAGGTCCAGGTTGGAGTTGCCCATCTCGAAGACGCCCATGTCCAGGTACGCCTTCTGCAGCCGCTCGCCCCACAGCCCGATGTCCTTCACGCAGGGCACGATCCGGCTGAACAGCAGCTTGCGGAAGAGCGCCAGGAACTCGGAGCGCTCGCTGAACTCCTCCGCCTCGGCGCGCGAGATGCCGAAGTTCTCCAGCACCTCCACCCCGCGCAGCCGGTCCCGCATCAGGTAGCAGCCCTCGATCACGAACTCCTCGCGCTCGCGCAGCTCCGCGTCCGTCAACTGCTTGTAGTAGTCGCGCAGGGCCATCCGCCCGAACGCCACGTGCCGTGCCTCGTCCTGCATCACGTAGGCCAGGATCTGCTTGGGCAGCGGCTTGTTCGTGGTGTCGCGGATCATCCCGAAGGCGGCCAGCGCCAGCCCCTCGATGAGCACCTGCATGCCCAGGTACGGCATGTCCCAGCGGGAGTCGCGCAGGGTGTCGCCGAGCAGCCCCTGAAGGCTGTCGTTGATCGGGTAGAGCATCCCGATCTTCTCGTGCAGGAACCGCCCGAAGATCTCCGCGTGCCGGGCCTCGTCCATGGTCTGCGTGGCGGAGTAGAACTTCGCGTCCAGGTCCGGCACCGACTCGACGATGCGCGCCGCGCACACCATCGCGCCCTGCTCGCCGTGCAGGAACTGGCTGAAGTTCCATGCGCTGTAGTGCCGGCGCAGCTCGCCGCGGTCCCGCTCCGTGAGCTTGGCCCAGTGCCGCGTGCCGTACAGCGGAAGCGCCTCGTCCGGAGTGCCCAGGGGATCGTACGGATCCACCTCGATGTCCCAGTCGATGCGCTTGGCGCCGTCCCACTGCTTGTCCTTGCCCTTCTGGTACAGGGCCAGCAGCCGTTCGCGGCCGCCGTCGTACTCCCAGCTGAAGCGGGCGTTGCCGGAGGCGGGGACCGGCCAGACGGTCTCGCCCGGATCGTTGGTGTAGAGCTCGTGCGTCGACACTGACGCCCCCTCGTCTCACGTGACCGCGCATGGCGCGGCCGCGTACTTCCGTACGGGACCGGACAGTTGGCAGCGTCACACGTTGGTAGACGCGCGGTCAACAAGTCGTGTGCGGGGGATTGACGGTCTTGCTGACAGGCAGTCTCATAAGAGGTGACCGCCGGTAACTCGACGACGAGGTGTCCGAAGCCATGACCACCGTGACCGAACGAGCCGAGCTCCGCGACGCCCTCGGCCTGCTCAAGGACCGCGAGCAGATCGCCGAGCGGCTGCTCGAATCCTCGGCGAAGCACTCCTTCGACCCGGACCAGGAACTCGACTGGGACGCCCCGCCCATCGACGGCAAGTACTACTGGCCGCCCGAGCTGCTCTCCCTCTTCGACACCCCGCTCTGGAAGAAGATGGGCGAGGAGCAGCGCATCGAACTCTCCCGCCACGAGGCGGCCGCCCTCGGCTCGCTCGGCATCTGGTTCGAGATCATCCTGATGCAGCTGCTCACCCGGCACATCTACGACAAGTCCCTGACCAGCAATCACGTCCGGTACGCGCTCACCGAGATCGCCGACGAGTGCCGCCACTCGATGATGTTCGCCCGCATGATCAAGACGGGCGGCGCCCCCGAGTACCAGGTCTCCCGGACCAACCACAACCTCGCCCGCGTCCTGAAGACCGTCTCCACCACCCCCGGCTCCTTCGCCTGCACCCTCCTCGGCGAGGAGGTCCTCGACTGGATGCAGCGCCTGACCTTCCCCGACGAGCGCGTCCAGCCCCTCGTCCGCGGAGTCACCCGCATCCACGTCATCGAGGAGGCCCGCCACGTCCGCTACGCCCGCGAGGAACTGCGCCGGCAGATGCTCACCGCCCCGCGCTGGGAGCAGGAGCTCACCCGCGTGAGCTGCGGCCAGGCCGCCCGCGTCTTCTCGCAGGCCTTCGTGAACCCCCAGGTCTACGACAACATCGGGCTCGACCGCCGCGAGGCGCTCGCCCAGGTCAAGGCGAGCGGCCACCGCCGGGAGGTCATGCAGACCGGAGCCAAGCGGCTCACCGACTTCCTGGACGACATAGGCGTGATGCGCGGAGTCGGCCGCAAGCTCTGGAAGAGCTCGGGACTCCTCGCCTGACAACCCCCCGCCTGCACCCGCCCGGACACTCCCCGCCCCAAGGTCATGGGGTGCGGCTACCCTGCGGACATGACAGCCGTACGGGCGTACCGCAGGTTGAGCGTCGAGGAGCGCCGGGCCCAGCTCCTCGACGCGGCCCTGACGTTGTTCGCGCACCGGGCGCCGGAGGAGGTCTCGCTGGACGACGTGGCCGAGGCCGCCGGCGTCTCGCGCCCCCTCGTCTACCGCTACTTCCCCGGCGGGAAGCAGCAGCTCTACGAAGCCGCCCTGCGCTCGGCGGCCGACGTGCTGCGGCTCTGCTTCGCCGAACCCCAGGCCGGACCCCTGACCCAGCGGCTCTCCCGGGCCCTGGACCGGTACCTGGCCTTCGTCGACGAACACGACGCGGGCTTCTCCGCCCTCCTCCAGGGCGGCAGCGTGGTCGAAACCTCCCGCACCACCGCCACCGTCGACGGCATCCGCCGGGCGGCCGCCGAGGCGATCCTCTTCCACCTCGGCGTGCCGGACCCCGGCCCGCGGCTGCGCATGATGGTGCGCACGTGGATCACGGCGGTCGAGGCCGCCTCGCTGATCTGGATCGACGAGGGCAAACAGCCGGAGGTCGACTCGCTCCGGGACTGGCTGGTGGACCAGTTCATCGCCCTGCTCACGGCCACGGCCGCCACCGACCCGGAAACGGCCGCGGCGGCCCGCGCCGCCCTCGCGCTCGAATCGGCGGACGGCCCGGTGGGGGTACTGGCCCGCCGGGTCATCCCCGTGGTCTCCGAGGCGGCCCACCTGCTGTGACCCTTCCCGGAAAGCTGTGAGACTGGACGGGTGAGAAGCCAACCCACCCCCTTCGAGGGCGGCCCGATGGACGGCCGGACCCTCCCGATCCTCCTCGGCCCGACCGGTCACCCGTCCAAGTGGTACGAGATCCCGGTCCCCGCCCCGGACGGCGGCGCCCCCACGGTGCTGCTCTACGAGCGGGTCCCCGCGGGGTACTCCAAGCGGCTGGGCCTCCAGCAGGGCTGGAAGTACGTCTACGCCCCGGGCGGCCAGAAGCCGAAGCTCCGCTGGCCCTGGACGAAGCCGACCCCGCCGGGGGAGTGAGGCCGGTAAGGGCTGGCCGTCACGGCACGGTGGGGGCCGGCCGTCACGTCAGTGGGGGCCGACCGTCACGGTGCGGGCCGGCCGGCACGTCACGGCAGCCGGGCCTCGACCAGGGTCAGTACGGCTTCCGCCCCGCCCCCGCCGTCCGCCGCGTCCCGGAACACCAGCCCGGCGCCGATGACCTCGGCCTGTCCCACCGCGATCGTCAGCCCCAGCCCGTGCCCCTTGCTCCCGCCCCCGGTGCGGAACCGCTGGGGCCCGTGGGACACGAGGTACTCGGGATAGCCGTCGCCGTGGTCCCGTACCGTCACCACCGGCCCGTCCACCGTCACCACCACCGGCGCCCGCCCGTGCTTGTGGGCATTGGCGACCAGGTTCCCCAGCACCCGCTCCAGGCGCCGCCGGTCCGTCTCCACGTGCGCGTCCCGCGCCACGACCACCTTCGTGTCCGTCCCCGACGCCCGCACCACCCGCCGCGCGAGACGCCCGAGCTGGTGCAGGTCCGTCTCCACCACCTCGCTGCCCGAGTCGAGCCGGGAGATCTCCAGCAGGTCCTCGGTCAGCTGCCGCATCGTGCGCACCCGCTCCTGCACCATGTCCGTCGCCCGCCCCTCCGGCAGCAGCTCCGACGCCGCCTGCAGACCGGTCAGCGGGGTGCGCAGCTCGTGCGCGACGTCCGCCGTGAACCGCTGCTCCCGCTGGAGCTTCGTCTGCAGGCTGCCCGCCATCGTGTCCAGGGCCGCCGCCACCGTCGCCACCTCGTCCTGGTGCCGCGAGGGGTCCTTCGTCCGCGGATCCCCGACCCGTGCGTCCAGGTCGCCCTGGGTGATCCGGCGGGCCACCGTCGCCGTCTGGTGCAGCCGCCGCGTAACCCGGGTCACGGCGAAGGCTCCCACCAGCAGCGTCCCGCCGATGGCCAGGACCGAGGAGCCGATGATCGCGTTGTCCAGCCCGCTGATCGTCCGCGCACTCTGCCCGTAGTCGACGGCCGTGGCCAGCGCCTTCCCGTCGGCCGGGGCCGCCGCCCACATCAGCTGCCGGCCCTCGTACTCCGCCACCAGCGTCCCGCGCTCCCCGGTCAGGGCCAGCGCGCGCAGCCGGTCCGGCAGCCCGGCCGGATCCAGCCCGGACTCCGGCGGCAGCACCTCGCCGGCCTCGTAGGCGCGCGAGGCGTCGGTCAGTTTGCCCAGCGCCTTCTCGCGGGCCGTCGCGACGGTCTGCCCGGTCACCTCCACGTGCACGAGCACACCCAGCACCGCCGCGAGGGAGCAGCACATCAGCACGATGAAGCACGCCGACTTCCAGGTCAGCGTCGCCGTCCACGAGGGCAGCCGAAGCCTCACCGCGACGCTCCCGGCGAGCCGGGGCTCGGGCTCGGGGACGGCGCCGGCGCCGGCGCCCGGCTCGGGCCGGTGCCGGGCACGCGGACGATCTGCTCCCACGCCGGCAGCATCGAGCGCTGCGTCTGGTCCCAGGACCAGGTGGTGTTCACCTCGTAGCCCGCGTTGCCGCTCGGGACGCGCAGGATCACGTCGCGTCCGGCGAGCTCGACGCTGATGACGGTGTCGGTGGTGGCCATGATCCGGTTGAGCCGGCCCTGGGCGTCCGCCGTGTACACGCGTACGGACATCTGCTGTTCGGGGTACTCGATGCCGACGATCAGCTCGTCCTTGCCGTTGCCGGTGAGGTCCCGGTAGTACGGCGTCAGCACCGGGCACTTCTTCGGATCGGCCCCGTCCGCCCCGCACTCGTTGATCGCGGCGATGGTCTGCGGAGGCATCCCGTCGGGACCGGTCTGCACGTTCGGGTGGGCCCGCAGCTCGGCCTGCACCAGCGTCGCCGGGTCGATCGCGTGCACGTTCTGGTCCCGGACGGGTGCGATCCCGGGTACGTACTCGGGCGGCGCGCCCCCCGGATCGGCGGGCGGTACGACGGCCCCCGCGCGCCCCGGCCACAGATGTACGGGCCCGCTCGCGGTCGGGGTCGCCCCGGCACCGGCCAGCCCGCCGGTGTCACCGCAGGCACTGGCGAGCGGCAGCAGCAGGGCGGTCAGCAGGGCGGCCGGCAGACCGGCCCGCAGACCCGCCCGGTCGGGAAGGGATCCGGATCCGATCACCCGCCGGCCCTCCTCTCCATGAGCACGTGCCTGTCCACAGTAGGCAGAGCCGCATCGTTTCTGCCCGTGCGCCCGGGCGCCCGGGCAGGAGGACCAGGGCGGCCTGGGCCGAGACGGCCTAGGCGTCCGTGCGCCCGCGGCGCAGCATCGCGAAGCCCAGCCCGGCGGCGCCGACGGCCGCGATCCCGCCGCCCGCGGCGAGCAGCAGCATGCCGTCGCCCGGGCCGTCGGCCAGCGTGTTCAGGCCGAGCGCCTCGACGGTCCCCGTACCCGAGCGCGAGGAAGCGACGGCGGGGACGACCCGGCCGTCCCGACTCGCGGTCTTGTACCCGGCGGAGGAGCTCTTGGAGCCCTGAGCATCGCTCCCGCTGTCGTTCCCGCTCCCGGCCCAGGAACTGAGCCGGCCGTCGGACCGCAGCGCGAGGTGCATCTCCCCGGCTTCGCCGAAGCCGGTGCTGCCGTCACGGCTGGTCAGGGTGGCGGCCGTGGAGCCGTCGGGGTTCAGCACCTCGGCCTGGTAGGCGCCCTTGGTCACGCGGTACACCTTCGCGGTGGAGACGCCGTCCGCGAGGGACAGGGTCTTGACCAGGGTCCGCGGGGCGGTCACGCCCTGCGCGGAGGAAGCCGACGGCACCCCGTCGGCGAGCGCGGCCGCCGCGGGGAACGCCAGCAGGGAGCCGGCGCCCACGGCCACGGCGGCGGCGCGTACGAGCGTGCGGCGGCTGCGGCTCACGGTGTTCACGGGACGTCCTTCGGTGCAGGTCAGGCGCTGGGCTGTCCAGGTGGGATAAACGTATGCACCGGCCGTTGCGGTAACCCGTTGCTTCTGTAACAGCCACGCCTCAGCGACCCGACGGAGTCGTTACACGCCACGGGCCGCACGCCGCCCGGCGAAGGACGGACCCCACCGGGGGATTGCCGCGGGGCGCCCGGGCTGCTCCCATGGACGGCGGGGGTGAGGGCGATGGCTCCGAGGGGACTGAAGGTACTGCCGAGCGGCCGGCCGGGCCGGGGGCGGCTGTACGTGAACCTGCCCGACGGCCGGGCGGTGGCCTGGTACGACCGGCGGGCCAACCGGATCAGCGTGCTGGCGGACGAGCGCCGGGAGGAGATCCTGACGGCGTTACGCCCCTACCTCAGCGGAACCGTCGCCATCGGCCCGCCACCCGTCCCCACGGCCGAGGACCTGCTCCGCCTGTCCCTCCCGCCCGACGAGGACCTGGCCCCGAACCGCCCGGGGGAGGCGCAGCTGGGCGCCCTCACGTACGGCACCGCGGGCACCCGCGCCCGGCACCGGCTCCGTCAGGAGCTCACGGTGAGGCAGCGGATGGGCGAGGTACTGGACGCCCTGGCGGAGACGGAGGACTGGCAGGTCCTGCACTCCATCCACAACGTCGCGGACCACCTGCTCATCGGCCCGCCCGGCGTCTTCTGCATCCGCACGGTCCAGGGCCGCCGCCAGCGCGCGGTGATCGGCGACCTCCTCCTCACGGTGGGCCGGGCCGAACCCACCCCGGACCCCCGCGAAGCCCGCCGCGCGGCGGCGCACGCGACCCGCGCCCTCTCGACCCCGGTGACCCCGGTCCTGGCGGTGGTCGACGCGACCCGCCTGGAGGTCGCCCCCACCCTCCGAGACGTCCGCATCCTCACCCCGGCCACCACAACGACCTTCCTGACGAACACCCCCACCACCCTCAAACCCCCGGACGTAGAAGCCCTCTTCACCACATCCAGAGACCGCCGAACCTGGAACTAGCCGCCTTCCAGCCGTCCGGCGTTTGAGGACCGGGGTCTGGGGCGGAGCCCCAGGGGGGTCCGGGCGCAGCCCGGCACCCCTTCCCAGCCTGTCCGGCGCTTGAGGACCGGGGTCCGGGCAGCGCCCGGGGACACACCCAGCCCCGCCGGCGTTTGAGGCGCGGGTCCGGGCAGCGCCCGGGGAACGGTGGAAGGGCGGGTAGGGGACTTCGCCCCGCACGGCCCACGGCCCCTCAAGCGGAGCTCCGCTTGCGCGGCGTCACCGCCTTCTTCGCGGCAGCCCGCGCCGGCTTCGCCTCGGCGGCCTTGGCCGATGCCGCAGCCGTCGACTTCTTCGTGGCCCCGGCAGCGGCCTTCTTCTTCGCAGCGGCCGCAACAGTCGACTTCTTCGTGGCACCGCCACCAGACGCCGCCGCCGACGCCGTCGACTTCTTCCCGCCCACCGCCTTCGGGGCCGCGGCCCCTTTCCGCCGAATCGGCGTAACCTCCGCCCCCGCCCCCGCCCCCGCCCCCTCAGCCTCCGCCGCAGCCGGACCGGGACCCGCCCGCGAGGCCTTCGCCACCCGCACGCTGTTCTCCAACGCCGCCATCAGGTCGATGACCTGCCCACCCGCACCCTCCGCCGGAGGCCCCGGCGCCACAACCGTCTCCCCACCCGCCTTCGCCGCGACCATCGCCTCCACCGCCTCGCGGTAGTCGTCGCGCAGCGAGTCCATCTCCACCTCGCCCAACGTCGCCATCAGCGCGTCCGCGAGGTCCAGCTCGGCTTCCCGCACCGACACCTCGCCCTCGGGCGCAACCCCCTCCGGAACCCGGATCTCGTCCGGCCACAGCAGCCCGTGCATCGCGATCACGTCGTCGACGACCCGCAACATGCCCAGCCGCTCCCGCCCCCGCAGCGCGTACTTCGCGATCGCGACCTTCCGGCTCCGCTTCAGCGCCTCCCGCAGCAGCGTGTACGGCTTGGCCGCCGTAGCCCCGCTCGCCGCCAGGTAATAGGCGGCGTCCATCTGCAACGGATCGATCTGATCGGCCGGCACGAACGAAACGATCTCGATCGTCTTCGCGGTGGCGATCGGCAGCTGCGCCAGATCCTCGTCCGTGATCGCAATGATGGACCCGTCGGCCTCCTCGTACCCCTTGCCGATCTCGGCGCTCGACACCTCCTCCCCGTCCAGCTCGCAGACCTTGTGGTAGCGGACGCGGCCGCCGTTCTCTGGGGGTTCCCGAAGTGTTGCGTGACGTACCGCAGCCCTCTCTCGTTGAAGAGGTCAGCACGGTTCTCCGGGGGTGTTGCTCTGTGGCGAGCTGTGGCGTTCAGCTATGGGGCGGAGGGGTGTACATGCAGGCATTCCTGGTACGGATGCCGTCCGGTGACGCGTATTGGACCGTCGTTGATGACGATCTCCAGGTGTTCCGGGAAGCCGACCGGTTTCTGAGAGGGCTGCGGCTGAACCAAGACCGGGCAGAGTCGACCACCAAGGCGTACGCGGGCGCCATCGTCCTGTTCCTTCGCTGGTCGCACACCACGGGCCGGGACTGGCGGACGGCGGCACGTGATCTCAGCTCCTTCATCCTCTGGCTGAAGTGGCAGACGTCGAGGTCAGAGGGCCGAACGGCCTCTCCCGGATCCGGAACGGAGCCGGCGCGAGGGGCCCGGCGCATCAACGGTGTGCTGGTCGCGGTGCGGGGGTTCCTGGCGCATGCGGTCACGGAGCGCTCGATCCCTGGATGGGTTCTCGAACAGCTCTACCAGGTTGGTGACACCCGAGATCTTCCCGCTCAGGCCCAGAGCGAGGACGGTCGGATGCGTACTCGGCTGCGGGCTCAGCACAGGCTTCCTGAGACCGAGAGCGAGGTCGACAGGGCAAGCGACGAGGAGATCGTCGCCATGTTCCGGGCAAGCCGCTCGGCCAGGGACAGGCTGCTCGTGCTGCTGCTGTCCCGGGTGGGTCTTCGGCGAGGGCAGGCAGCCGGCTTGCGTCGCAGCGACGTACACCTGCTGATGGACTCCAACATGCTGGGCTGCCGGGCCGAAGGTGCTCATCTGCACGTGATCCGTCGGCAGAACCCCAACGGGGCCTGGTCGAAGTCCAAACGTACGGTGGTCCTGCCGGTGGACTTCCTGGTGGTTCAGGCCTTCGATCAGTACACGCTGGAGCGTCATGAGCGGTTGGGCTCCGCGGGCAGCGACTTCGTACTGGTCAATCTATTCCGCGAGCCGCTGGGGGGCCCTGTCACCCCTGACGCGGTCGGCGAGACGATCGAGAGCCTGGCCCGTAGGGCGGGTCTTGAACGGAGGATCGCGCCGCACATGATGCGGCATGCGATGGCCAGCAACGTGGCCGACGCCGGTGGCAGCCTCGACGAGATCCAGATGCTCCTCGGACAGAAGCACGCGGAGTCCGCCCGGCCGTATCTACATCCGGCTTCAGCCCGGCTGCGTGCCGCGATCGACCGAGTCCCGTCTCCCCGAGACCTCTCCACCGAGGAACCATCGTGCCGCTGACAGCTGTCCCCAGCGTGTTCCCCAGCACCGACGAGAACCCCGTGGACGTCTCAGCGCTGGGGGCTGAGCTGGAGCCGGAGTTCTTGGCCCTTCTCGGATGGACGTGGGAGAAGAGAGTGCTGGTCTTCCCGACAGACCACCCGCAGTTGGGTTCTCCGCCATGCCGGGTGAAGGGATGCCTTCAGACCAGCATTGCGCGAGGGTTGTGCTCTGGGTGTCGAACGCGCTGGCGGGCAGCGGGCAAGCCGTCGCTGGATGAGTTCGCGGCAGCAGAACAGGGAATCCGGCGAATCGTGGGTGTCGAGGACTGTCTGGTATCCGGCTGTGAGCGTCCGTTCCGCTCACGGAAGACGCCTCTCTGTACGAGCCATGCGGGCTACATGCAGCGCCGCAACGCCTCACTGGAGGAATTCCTCGCCCTCGATGACGTCGTTGGCCTGCCGGTATTTGGTCCGTGCGAGGTCCACTCGTGCCACCGGAAGCGTGACAGCAAGTCCTCCTCCTACTGCCATGCTCACCGAGTGCGCTGGCACAACGTCCTATTGCGGGGCCTCGTTGGAGCAGACGAGGAGGACAGCTGGCGACTCACTGCGGCTCCTGTTACCGCGACGAACGAGATCAGCCTGCGGGGGCTGCCTGACCGTTTGGTCACGGAGATTCTCTACGGAATGCAGGCGCGCACGACGGCTGGCCTTCACACCCTCCACTTCACATTGCGCACTCTCACAAACAGGTTGCGAGAGATGAAGGCGTCGTCGCTCGCTGCCGCAGACGTTGCTCAGCTCGCGCGAGGTGTTCGTGGGCTCTGCAGCAGCCTGGCCACGCTGGTTCGTCGTGCTGGACGAAAACCCGAGAGTGAGCGGCCCAAGGACGTATGGGAGGGCGCCGTGTTTGGTCACGCCGGCCGTCTGAACTTCACGTCGATCCGTCAGTCCTGGCTGCGAAACGCTGCGAAGGAATGGGCGTTCTTCACGCTGCCCCAACGTCGCGGCAGCGCCATCGCCACGGTTCAGGATGTCGTCAATGCGTTCGCCGCTCTCTCCGAGAGCCTCGCTATGCAGCGCACCGACGGAGGCGACGACATCGAGGCTGTAGGGCGCCTTGACGTGGCGGCCTTCCTGAACCGCCTCGCCTACCTGCAACAGATCGAGGCGATCTCTGCGAAGCAGCGTGTGAGGATCTGCCGCTATCTGGTCAACCATCTCGGCAGAATGAAATCGCTCGGAATGGTCCGCCCAGGGAGGCCGCTCCATGGGCTGCCCGACGACTTTGTCCTGCTACCCGAGGACATTCCGGATGATCCGGAAGACTCTGAAGCCGGACGGGATCTACCTTTACAGGTGATGCAGCGGATCTGCGATCTGCTGCCCACTTTTGGCGAATTCGGGCGCCATGGGACCGAGAACCGCGTCGCGCTTGAGCTGTTGATCGACACCGGTCGCCGACCTCACGAAATCTGCCACCTCCGCTGGGACTGCCTGAAGCAGGACTCCGACGGCCAGTACGTGCTGATCTACGACAACTACAAGTCCCGTCGGAACGGCCGTCGACTGCCGATCTCGCAGGCAACCGCGCAAGTCATCATCGAGCAACAGCAGCGCACGAGATCCGAGTTCCCCTCTACTCCCACCAGCGAACTCGCGCTCCTGCCGACGCAACGCGCCAATCCCCACGGGCGTAAGCCGATCACATCCAGCTGGCTCTCCAGTCGCCACAAAGAGTGGGTGCACACCCTCCCCGACTTCTCTGCTCCTGCCCAGGCCGAGGCGGATGGCGTCCTGGTCACCAGGACGCAGTCCTTCGACAAGTCGAAGATCTTCCTCTACGCCTACCGGCACACCTATTGCCAACGACACGCGGATGCCGGTGTACCCGTCGATGTCCTGCGTGTCCTCATGGACCACCGGACCCTGAATACGACACAGGGGTATTACCGAGTGACGGAGAAACGGCGGCGCGAGGCCGTGGACCGTGTCTCCACCATGCAGTTCGACCGCCATGGGAAGCGCGTCTGGCGCCAGGCCAAGACCCTTCTGGACTCCGAACATGCTCGCCGGGCCGTTGGTGAGGTCGCCGTCCCCTACGGCGTCTGCACCGAGCCCTCCAATGTTGCGGCGGGCGGAAACGACTGCCCGGTCAGATTCCGCTGCGTGGGCTGCGGGCATTTCCGTACCGATGTCTCCTACTTGCCTGACCTGGAGGCATACCTCGCCGACCTGCTCAGGAACCGCGAGCGCCTGGCGGGAGCCATGGACGCCGACGACTGGGCCAAGACCGAAGCCATGCCCTCGGACGAGGAGATCAGCCGAGTACGGCGACTGATCAAGCGCGTCAAGGACGGCTTGGACGATCTCGATGCCAGCCAGCGAGCCGAGATCGAAGAAGCAATCACGGTTGCCCGCCGCGGCCGGCAAGGCGTCATGCTGGGCATGCCTCGCGTCCGTCAGCCCCTGCCCGACCTGCGTACTGCGAGGCCCGCGTGACCAGCATGAGCGAGGGCCGCTCCGACGAGACCGCCCGGCGTCGAGAGCGGGTCCTCAAAGCGATTGCCGCAGCCGTCGGCTTGGGCGAGGACGTATCCGTCTCAGCGATCGCGCGAGCGGCCAGGGTCGACCGGTCCTTCCTCTATCGCCATCGCGACCTACTGGAGCGCATTCATGCCGCGGACGCAGCCCCCTCGCCAGCCTCAGAGGCCGCGGCGGTCACCCGGGCGTCCCTGAAGGCAGACCTGGCGAACGCGCTGGAGCGCAACTCCCGGCTGACCCTCC
Source organism: Streptomyces tatrensis (assembly GCF_049310065.1). Taxonomy (NCBI): domain Bacteria; kingdom Bacillati; phylum Actinomycetota; class Actinomycetes; order Kitasatosporales; family Streptomycetaceae; genus Streptomyces; species Streptomyces tatrensis. Next base: position 6,412,544 of record NZ_JBMDLB010000011.1, read on the forward strand.
GGGTCCGGCAGTTGGAGCGCAGGCTCTCCGAGTCCCTGGGCGAACAGGTCTGGCGAGACTCGGGCCTGGGGGCCTCCGTCGACATCGACCAGTTGCAACGACAGATCACCACTCTCCAACAGCAAGTAGTCGATCTACAGGGGCAGCTCGACGAACGAACGGAAGACCTGCAAGCAGCTCGAGCAGCCAATCGCGAACTCACCCGTGCACTGAACCGGCCGGGGTGATCGGTGCTGTCGTCAGACAACATCCAGCGAACCCGCAGTCAGCCGTGACCAGGTGCCCCGCCGGCCGGAGGGGATTCCGCCGCGGCTATGGAACTGATCCGGCCGACCCACGAATTCGGTGTCAGGGGGGACCACGCAATGTCGATCTCGACACTATGAAAGGTGCGGGTGAGGTCTGCCAGTGACGTGACGACCGCGGCCTGGACGTCCTCAAGGGCCGCGTCGGCGGGCATCGGGATCTTGCCACATCCGCCACCCGCGTCGTCAGCGATGAACGTGTAGGGCCACTCGTCCCGGCCCGTCAGCAGGATGATCTCCCTGGGTATGCCGAAGGGAGGCTTCTTCTTCGTCCTACGTCGTCTAGCCACCACGTCATTCAACCCAACGGGCTGCGAGGCCGAGCGAACGGGGGCAGCGCCGCAGCCGCACCCTCGGACGCCGCCGACTGTCGCAGTGCCTGGCCCCGACATAGCCTGAGGGTCCCAGGGAAGGAGCACGGCATGAGAGCGACCTGGAAGGGGGCCATATCGTTTGGGCTGGTCACGATCCCGGTCCAGCTCTTCACGGCCACCGAGGAGCACGACATCCCGCTTCGCCAGGTGCACGAGAAGGACGGCTCCAGGGTGCGGCTGCGGCGCGTATGTGAGGCCGAGGACGTCGAGATTCCGTACGCAGAGATCACCAAGGGCTACGAGGCTCCCGACGGCAGCATGATCATGCTGTCCGACGAAGACCTCGCCGAGCTCCCGCTCCCCAGCAAAAAGCTCATCGACGTACTGGCCTTCGTCGACGCCGAGACCATTGATCCGCTGATGTTCTCCAAGGCCTACTACGTCGGCACCTCCGACCGCGCGGCCGCCAAGCCCTATGCCCTGCTCAAGCAGGCTCTGACCGAGGCCGGGCAGATCGCCGTCACGAAGATCGCCATCCGGTCGAGAGAGTCTCTTGCCGTGCTCCGAGTGCACGAGGACACACTCGTGCTGCAGACCTGTCTCTGGCCCGACGAGGTCCGGCCTGCCGTCGGCGTCGCGCCGGAGGGAGAAGTCGCGATCCGGCCCCAGGAACTGCAGATGGCCAGGTCTCTCATGGACATGCTGTCCGAGGACTTCGACCTGTCCACGCTTCACGACGAGTACCAGGAAGCCCTCCAGCAGGTGATCGAAGCCAGGCTCCAGGGCGTCGAGCTACCGCACGAAGAGGTAGCCGCCCCGGCGGGCGGCAAGGTCATCGACCTCATGGCAGCCCTGGAGAAGAGCGTCCGCGCGGCCAAGGAGTCGCGTGGGGAACGCGGTGCTGCGGAGGAGACGGAGGCCGAGGTCCGGACCTTGCCCGTCCGCAAGACCGCGAAGAAGGCTCCGGCGAAGACGGCAGCTCCGGCCAGGAAGGTGACGGGCTCCGCGGCGAAGAAGGCCGCCGCATCACCGAAGGAAGCCGGCGGGAAGAAGACCACCGCCGCCACGAAGAGCACGGCCAAGGCCGCTGCGAAGAAGACCACGGCCAAGAAGACCACCAAGCGGGCCTCCGCCTGAACCGGCCGCATCCTCGCACTACACCTGTGGCATACCTACGCGACCACCTGATTGGCTCTGACCTGCCCGGATTCTCCGCAGATCAGCGCGCGACAGCCGTGACCCCCAGAGAACCGCCGTCGCTGACATGGATCTGGCGGAAGGAGATCGAGTGGCTCTCGGTGGCGTTCACGAGCTTGATCGGAATGCTGACCAAGCCGAAGGAGATTGCCCCGTTCCATATGGATCGCACGGTTCCTCCTGTTTCGTGGCAGTCTCATCGTATGACGCCGATCACCCTGGTGGAGGGCCGTCGCATTTCGCTCAGCAACCTCGACAAGGTCCTCTACCCGGAGACCGGCTTCACCAAGGGCGAGGTCCTCCACTACTACGCCACGGTCGCGGGTCCCCTGCTCGCCCACATCCACGACCGCCCGGTGTCCTTCCTGCGCTATCCCGACGGCCCGGACGGACAGCTCTTCTTCACGAAGAACCCGCCGCCCGGTACCCCCGGCTGGGTGAAGACCACCCCGGTGCCACGCTCGGAGGACATCCGGGCCGAACAGGTGGTCGTCGCCGACCTGCCCACCCTCATGTGGGCCGCCAACCTCGTCGTCGAGTTCCACACCCCGCAGTGGCCGGCCGGCGCCCCCGCCCTCGCCGACCGCCTGATCCTCGACCTCGACCCGGGTCCCCCCGCCACCGTCGTCGAATGCTCCGCCGCCGCCCTGTGGCTCCGGGACCGGCTGGCCGCCGACGGCCTGCACGCCCACCCCAAGACCTCCGGCTCCAAGGGCCTCCACCTGGCGGTCCCCCTCGAACCGACGCCCTCCGAGCACGTGTCGGCGTACGCGAAGGCCCTCGCCCAGGAGGCCGAGCGCGCGCTCCCCGAGCTGGTCGTGCACCGGATGACCAAGGCGCTGCGCCCCGGGAAGGTCTTCGTCGACCACAGCCAGAACGCCGCCGCCAAGACCACGGCGGCCCCCTACACCCTGCGCGCCCGCACCCTGCCCACCGTCTCCGCCCCCGTCTCCTGGGCGGAGGTCGAGTCCTGCCGCACCCCCTCCGCCCTGGTCTTCCTCGCCGACGGCATCGCCCCCCGGCTGGCCCGCGACGGCGACCTCTTCGCCCCGCTCCTCGACCCCGACCTGGCCGGACGGCTCCCGTGATCACCGTCGCGCTCGCCGTGGCCGTACGGTCCCTGCCGCGCGCGCCCGGTCTCGCGTACGAGCCCAAGTTCGACGGTTCTCCAGACACTTTGAAATGTCTCATCCGGGTGACTCTCCAAGCCTTCCCGTAGCCGTTCGCGTGATCGTCCGTTGGGGTGACTGTCCGGTTCTTCGGAACGACGGAAGCGTCCCTCGGAGGGTTCTGTGCAGCTGTTCTTCACCAACAAGCGGAAGGTCTGGAAGGTCGGTGATGTCGCCGGCCTGGGTCACGTCCAGCTCACGGATCTCTTCGAGCGACGTCGCATACCCGGAGGTACACCAATCCTGCTCGACGAGGCGATGCGCCCAGTGGAACCGGTCTCGACGTGGTTCCGGAAGATCTCCTTGAGTGGCCTGGACGCAAAGACGATGCGGTCGTACGCGTACACCGTCCTGATGCTGCTGAACTTCCTGGCGGCGCGGGGGCTGGATCTGAGCTCGGCTACCGAGTCGGACATCCAGGAGTTCCGGCAGTGGCGCCGCGAGGACGCGGAGGAGACCGTCGGGGAGGCGACCTGGGACCGTGATTCGGCAGCCATCAGCGGGCTCTACGACTTCCTACTCCAGGACGGCTTTGTCGAGGTCCGCCCCTGGCGGGCGACGGGGCGGAGGGCATCACTGCGCAGCGGGACCAGCCGTGACCTGCGGGTTCGGCACATGGAGCTGGAGCAGTACCTCTACTGCCGGGACGTGGGTTTCGGCGGGCTGGCACCGGACGCGCAACTGGACGAGACATTCCGCGGATGGCGACCGCACCGCAACCGGGCGGCATGCGAGCTCGCGCTCATGACCGGCATGCGCATCCAGGAGTGGGCCACTCTTCTGCTGCCGGAACTCGGGCTGGAAACCGGCCTGCGGCCGCGGACCACCGACGTCGCCCTTGCAGCCTGTGCGAAGTACGGACGGCCACGCTCTGTCTACATCCCCATGGATGCTATGGAGCTGCTGGACCCCTACCTGCACATCGAGCGCCCAGAAATCGTCGCGAAAGCCCAGTCCACTCTGCGTCGGCAGCACCGGGATCTCTTAGTGGTCCAGCGGTTCGAAGCAGACGCCTCGAAGGTCCGCGGGGTTCTCGACGGCCGAACGGTGACGCGGGTGATCAAGGACATGAAACCCGATCTGCGCCGCATCACGGTCATGGAGACCGGCGACGGCCTGGATCCGCTGGCCCTGTTCATCGGTCAGGGCGGGCGGATGCTCACCTTCTCGGGCTGGGACCGGATCCGCTGGCGGGCCTGGGAACGGATGAAGCAGTGGGCAGCTCAGGTCGAGGTTCCTCAGTTGCCGCGCCGCTGCTGGGTCTACCACGACCTACGGCACACGTTCGCTCTGCGCCTTCTGATCTTCCTTACGCGCGAGGGGTTGAACGACGCCCAGGACCAGGGGCTGCCGATGTCGACACTGCTGGACCACATGACGGGCAACCCTCTGCTGGTGGTTCAGCGCCGACTCGGACATGCCCAGCCATCCACGACCTATCGCTACATCCGCTATCTGAAGGACCCCATGCGGGAGGTCGACGATGCCTTCCGCGAGTGGACTGCGTCTGGCGGCGCTTCGTACGTCACGGTTGCCCGTCATCTGCTGAGTCTTGAGGAGCACGTTCATGCCACGCAGAGGTGAACACAAGGGCGACTTCCCCACTTCCAGCTCCCGGCTTCCCGCACAACGTCGGGTCGGCATCCGAGAGGTCGTTGCCACCGACGGGAACGGGTCGATGGCCCCCGTCGCACTCGATCCGACCGCCTTCGAGTGCGAGATGCTGGCCGCGGAGCTCGCCGACGAGTGGGTGGAGCTGGCCGCAGCAGCTGGTCTGCACGCTGGCACGAACCGGCAGTACCGGCGGGCCATCAGGGCGTTCTGCGAGCACGTTGACGCCACAGTTCCCCGCCCTCGCCAGGCGTCGCTGGCCCACGCCGAGCCGGATCTGCACCACGCGGTCACCGAGTGGATCCGCGTGCTGCCCACCGAGCACAAGGCCGGATCGAGGACGCCGGCCTGGCTCGCGGGAAAGCTGCGCATTCTGATCGGCCGCCGGATCGAGCATCACGAGCGTCCCGTCGCAGGTCACCTGCACGGCTGGGTGGACGGCTCTCTCGGCCTGCGCCGGGGGCAGTCGCAGGAACTGGACGAGTTCACCCGCAGCGACAAGAAGAGAATCGTGCAGGCGGCCTGGGCCGACCGTCTGGCCATCGAGGCGAGGATCCGACAGGGCTGGGAGCTCGCGGCCAGCGGCACAGACCCGGCCGAGGGAGGTTGGAGTGAGCCGGCCAATCTGCTCTGGTCAATCGCCAACGACGCGTGGACCTGCGGCGAGATCAGTCAGCACCTTCCTGTCTGGTCCGCCATGCCGGATTCCCTGCGCCGCCTGCTGCCGCACGACATCACCCCCGCGCTCGGCAAGAGGGCTCTCCTGAGATTCCTCGTCCGCCAGCTGTTCCTGAGCAATCTTGATCTCCAGGCCTACCGAGTCCTGTTGATGGCGGCCACCGGCCGGGCGCCGGAGGAGGTCACGCTCCTGGACGAGGACGACATCGAGTTCGGGCCGCACAGCGTCCTGATCAACTTCAGTAAATGGAGGGCTCACGCGCACACACGTCAGGCGTTCAGTACGGCAGCCGCCGACACCGCCGCCGTTCTTCATCCAAGCAAGCCGAAGCTGGACGCGGCAGAGATCATCCGGCGGCTGCTGGAGATGAACCGACCGCTGGCCGAGCGAGCCGGCATCTCACCTGTTCCGCTGTTCCTCCGAGCCGCACTACCCGCCTCCTCACTGTCGATCTCGCGGCTGGACAGAGTCGCCGGCGGCACGTTCCGTGACTGGACGAAGCTCCACGAGCTCTCCGTCGACGGTGTCGTGGACATCCGGCGGCTCCGCAAGTCCGGCAAAGTCGAGAAGGCAATTGCCTTCAAGGGTCGGGTCAGCGACATCGCGGACGACCACTCGGTGGAGACTTTCCACAGTCACTACGCCCACGGCACCACGCTGCGGGTCATCGCCGGGAACGTCATCACAGCAGCTCAGCAACGCTGGTTCAGCCAGGCGCTGGACGGGCCCCTTGTACTCACCGAGGGAGCGGAAGCGTCGCTCCATGAGCCGGGATCAGCCGCCGCCCTGGGCCTCAGCCTCGACGACGTGGAGCAGTTGCGGGCCGGCCAGCTGGACATGGGCGTCTCCAGCTGCAGAGACCCTCTCGACTCGCCATACGGACGGCCCGGCCAGCTCTGCCCGGTCGCACCCACACGCTGTCTGGAGTGTCGCAATGCGTTCGTGCTGCCGTCCAACCTGCCCCAACTGCTGCTGTTCTCGACGCATCTGGACCAACTGCAGCTGCGGCTGGCGCCCCAGCACTTCCATGCGCTCTGGGGACAGAGCCGCGTGAACGTCACCGAGGCGATCAAAGCCCGCACCGACGCGGAGATCACGTTCGCTCATCAGCAGATCGCCGACCAGGGGCTGACGCTGCCGCTTCCCCTTGCTGCACACGTGGAGTTCGACGCATGACCAAGCACCTCGCCCTGCCCCATAGCCGATCGATCTTCCGCGACGATGAACCCGTCATCCAGTCCCATCCCTTGCTGGACGGAGCGAAGCCCCCACGGTTCGACAACGCGGAGTGCTGGGACCTCAACGGCGTGGTCCGGCGGGCACCGAACATGCAGGCCGCAGGCATGCGCGTCTGGTTTCGCGACCTCGGACCAGAGTGGAATCTCATGACCCGCGAACTGGCCATGGTCTGGTTCAACCCGCGGCATCCGGCCGTTCTCGCGCGCGGCCTTCACCTGCCAGCCGCGCCTTTGTCGCCAGTCACAGTCGCCCAGCGGATCGGACATATGCGGGCCATGGCCGCGTTCGGCGCCGCCCGAGGGCTGCCCGCAAGGCTCGACGACTGGAGCGATGACGACTTCCAGGACTACGTCACGCGGCGATGCGAGACCGGCGAGGCAACCAGCGCCCTCGGGCACGTCCATCTGATCAAGGCCCTCTACCGGTTCCGTCGCGCTCTCGCATCCGGAGGCCTGCAGCGAGACCCCTGGCCCGGAGTTTCCACCAACGCGGTCCTGAACCAGCCCGTCGTGCCGGATCTCAAGACCCCAGTGATCGCTCCGGAGACGTGGTTCCCCCTCGTCCGCGCCGCGTGGACGTACATCAGCGTGTTCGCCCCGGACATCCTGCGCGCCCAATCCCACTGGCAGGACATCCAGGCACGGGCCCAAAAGATCAGCACAGCCGAGGGAGAGCGGCTCTTCAGGGCCTGGGTCGCTGACCCGGATCACCTGGTTCCCTTGCGCGCGGCCGGCGCGGCGGAGGGGCCGGTCAACTGGTCCCTGCTGTGCTGGATGATCGGAGCCGAGCCAAGGCATGCCCGCCTCTTCGAAACCTCGTCCCAGCCCGGCCGCGAACGCCGGGCGGTCGTCGAACAGCTCGTCGAGGCGGGCCGTACGCAGGTCGGCCTGGTGGCCGACCTCATCCAGGTGTCACGGCCCGATGGAAGCCGCGGCCCGTGGCATGACTCGCTGCAGCCCCGCGATCTGTGGCTGGAGTGCGTCGCCCTGCGCAATGCCTGCTACGTCTTCGTCGCCGCGCTGTCGATGATGCGGGACTGCGAGATCCGGGAGATCGTCAAGGGTGCCGTCGTGGAGCACTACGGCACCCCGGCGGTGAAATCGACCAAACGCAAACTGGACCCGGACCTGCCCACGAAGCACTGGTGGATCATCGCTCCGGTCGCCGACGCCATCGACGTCGCCTCCCAGCTCTCTCAGCACAACGAATTGGCCTTCGCGTCCGCGAGTCCTCGATCCACCGGGGAGGGGTTCGTCAGCGGGCACGCGGTCGCCGACTTCATCGCCCACGTCAATCGTTCCCGTCACAGCACCGGCCTCGACGAGATCCCGCAGCAGAACGTCACGCCCCACATGTTCCGCCGGACGATGGCCATGCTCACCAAGGACTTCCCCGGCTCTGAGATCGCTGTCGGCATGCAGCTCAAGCACGCCGCCACCCGAGCCCTGGCCAACCGCACCACGCAGGGCTACATGGATCACGCCCCGTCCTGGGCCCGCCACCTCGACACCGCCGTCGAAGAGCGCCGGTTCCAGCGGCTCAAGGATCTCTACACCGCCGACAGCCGTGGCGAGAGCATCGGTTTCGGACCTGGAGCCGAGCGAATGCGAGAGGCATTCGCCGCCGTCCGGCAGCAGGCCGAAACTCTCCGCAGCACCGGCAAGGCCCAGCGCGGCGACATCCGGGTCGAATTCGACCTCCTGCGACGCACCCGGATCTCCATCCGTTTCGGAAAGCTGAATCACTGCACGATGAACGACGCCGACCCCGTCGGCGCGAAATGCCTGGAAGACGCTGTCGTCCCCCAAGGCCACCGGGGCCCGCTCCTCGACCGCTGCCAGCCGTCCCGATGCGCCAACAGCGTCCTCGGCCCAGAGCACCTGCCCATCTGGCAGGCCGAACGGTCCTCCTTGATCAGGTTGCTCGACACGCCCAAGATCCCCAAGAACAGGCGGGCCCTACTCGACGCGCAACTGCACGATGTCGAGCTCATGATCAAGAGGGCGGACCAGTGACCGTGTCACCCAGGGCCGAGCAAGCGCTCCGGGAAGCCATGGAACGGCTCCTGTCGGGCAAGCCGAACCGAACCGACGGCGCACTCACCAAGAACAACCTCTGGCGCGAGGCCGGCGTCAGCCGAGCCACCATGAACCGCGCAACCTCAGTCCTCGCCGAATGGGACAGCCGAGTCGATGCGAGTCCGGCTACCGCCCTGGATCACCAGCACCGCGAGGAGCTCAGCGAAGTTCGCGGCAAGCTCCGTAAAAGCCGACAGGAATGCCGGCAGCTTCAGGACCAGGTCGATGCCGCTGCCACCGTCATCACGGCCCTGCTGGCCGAGAACGCGGCGTTCCGCGATCAGCTCGCCAAGCGATCAGCCGTCGTTATCCCACTGGATCGCGCTCACGCCATCCGCGAATGACCTTCGCGCCCTCGCGGGGTGAGGCTGTTCCGGTGACAGACCGGCCGGACCAGCGAGCCCCACTCCGTTCCGAAGACCGGGCAGACAGACCCTGGAGGAATGGATGAGAGCTCGCAGACGGTGGTCCTTCAACCACCCCTCGATGTCATGCGGCCCCGGCCAGCCGATGAGATCCCTGAGCAGGACAGCATGCCTGGGGGGCTTCAGTACTCCCTCAAGCTGGATGGCTTCCGCGCGCTCGCCTTCATCCTGGCGAGCGGAAGAGTGTTCTTGCAGTCGCGATCCGGGAGGGACCTCACCAGAGAATTCCCGCAGGTTTCTACCTACCTGCAAGAGAATCTAACGCCCGGAATCGTCCTGGACGGGGAGCTTTGCGCCTACCGCGACGGGCGACTGACCTTCACTGACCTCCTTCGGTCCCGCGCCGATCGAGAGAAGTCAGGAATTCCGGTCTACTACATCGCCTTCGACATCCTCGCTGTCCCCGGGAAGGACGTCCGGGGCCTGTCCTTGGCAAAGAGGTGGGAGCTTCTCGGCGGAGCTCTGGTCGACGCCGAGCCGCCCCTTCAGCGTGTGCTGGCCACACGGGACGAAGAGACCGCGCGCCTCTGGTTTCGCGAGATGAGAGCTGTGGGCGTTGAAGGAATCGTGGCGAAGTCACTCAGTTCGACCTATCAGGCCGGAGAGACATGGGCTTGGAGGAAGGTCAGGCACTCCGATACCCGAGACGGCAGAATCATCGGCGTATTCGGCCCGGTGGAGCGACCACACGGCGTTCTCGTGGAGTTGTCCGACGGGCGAACGGTGAAGACCTCTCCACGCCTGACAGGGATGCAAGCACGACAAGTCGGGGAATCGGTACGCGGTCTCCTGGGCGCCCGGACAGAACATCCCGATCACGGGACCGTGACGGTGGTCATCGAGCCCGTCCTGGTTGAAGTCCGCGAGACGGTCGGTCGCCACGAGACAGCCAAGTTCGTGCGTGTCCGGTTCGATGGGTGAGGCGCCGGATGCCGAGCCCGATCCTCGTGCCCGAAGCGAGCGCGATAGGTTGTGGGCGACGAGAGAAGAGTTCCCATGGACTCGCGCATAACCCGGTTGGGCCGCAAACTGGCCCAGATCCCGTTCCAGCCGCGCCGCAGCCACTCCTTCGGTGAAGAGCACCACGAGTTTCGACTCGGCCCACGCCTGAGCGAAGCGCAGGTCAGCGCATTCGAGGCTGAGCACCGCATCGACCTTCCGGATCCCTACCGGCAGTTCGTCACAGGTCTTGGCGCGACCGGAGCATCACCGTTCTACGGCCTCATCTCGCTGGAGAACTGCCGGTTGTTCACGATGGACCCTCGAGAGGCATCAGAGGCTCCCCGAGGCTTCACTCCGGCGCATCGCGGCGAGCAGGAGCGTGACTTGTTCCTGCACATCATCGAGATGGGCTGCACAGACCTCTGCCTCATCGCCGTGACAGGGCCACTTGCCGGACGCGTCCTGACCGGCAACTCGGATGGTTTCTGGGGTCCGAACGTGTCGTCCGCCAAGGACTTCCTCGACTGGTACGAACGTTGGCTCGACCACATGGCAGCCGGCCGAGACAACCGAGCCCTGGAGCTGACGTCCCCGCAACTCGCCGCGTCAGCCCCGTGGGGCAGCCGCGTCCGCGCGCCAAGAAGGGCCCCCGGCACCGGAGATACGCCCGGGCCCTCCGGGCACGAGAATGAGGCTGCCACATAGAAGCCTGTTGCAGTCTTTGGGGGATCGCTTGACCAGTCAGTCACGCCAGAACTTCGACCGGAACCGCGAGGACATCGAACGGCTTCTGCAGATACACGCGGACGTCACGCCGGGAGGGCCAGGGCGCAAGTGCAAGGTCGAGTCCCTCCACAAGGCGTCCATCGTGCTTCTGTCAGCCTTCTGGGAGGCGTTCTGCGAGGACCTCGCCGCCGAAGCGTTGGAGCACCTGGTTGCCCACGCGGAGGGCGCGGGGTCGTTGCCTGAGCCACTGCGAAGGCGCGTCGCGAAGGATCTCGAGCTCGCCAAGAATCCGCACGCAGCCTGGTCACTAGCGGACAACGGATGGCGCACCGAACTGCAGTCCCGCTTCCAGGCACTCCAGACCGAGCGCAACACCACTCTCAACACACCGAAGACCTGGAACATCAGCAAGCTCTTCGCGGATGCCATCGGCATCGAAGACGTGGACAAGCACTGGTACTGGAAGGGCATGAGCGTCGAAGGCGCGGCAGCCAAGCTGGACGCCCTCGTCACCCTTCGCGGCGACATCGCTCATCGTGGCTCGTCTGCCTCTGGCGTCACCAAGGGGCAGGTCGAGCAGTACTACGCCCACATCAAGCGCCTCGTGGCTTCCACGGAGACCCACATCGCGGCCGAACTGCTTGCAGTAACCGGACGGCCACTCTGGGTCGACGGAGAGGCTCAGTAAGGGCTTCCATCGGCCGATCGGTGGGGCGACACCCGGGCTTCGATGTGTCTCATGAGACACATCGAAGTCTGGAGAACGACGGTCACCGCCTCGTCGTCATCCGCACCGTCGACGGGGTGACCCTCCAGGCCCGCTCCGGCCGCATCGTCACCGCGGCCTTCCCCGACCTCGCGGCGGCCGCACGCCTGTTGCCCGCCGGGACCGTGCTCGACGGGGAGGTGGTGGTCTGGCACGCGGGCCGCACCGACTTCGCGCTCGTACAGCGCCGGGCGGCCGCCGCCTCGGCCGCGCGGGCCGCCGTGCTGGCCCAGACGCTGCCGGCCTCGTACGCGGCCTTCGACGTACTGGAACTCGCCGGGCTGGACCTGCGCGCCCGCCCGTACGAACGCAGGCGCGCGCTCCTCGTCGACCTCCTCCTGCCCCTGGGCCCGCCGCTCCAGCCGGTCCCGATGACCACGGACCCGGAGCTGGCGGAGACCTGGTACGAGACCCTGCCCGCCAGCGGCATCGAGGGCCTGGTCGTCAAACGGATGGACCAGCCCTACCCCACCGGCCGGCGCGGCTGGCAAAAGCTCCGCCACACCAACGTCCGCGACGCGGCGGTGGTCGGCTACACGGGCACCGCCCGCCGCCCGCTCGCCCTCGTCCTGGTCCTGCCGGTCGGGGACGAGACCCCGCTGGTGTCGAGCCCGCTGACGGCGACGCTGCGCACCGAGGTGGCGGCGGCACTGGCCACCCGGGCCCCGGCGGCGGCCGGGGGCACGACCCAGGGGGCGACGGTCACGGCCATCGGCCTTGGGGAGGTCCCCTTCCACCCCCTGGACCCGCTCCTGACGGCCGAAGTCCGCCACACCTCGACCCGCCACCCGCCCCCGGAGGTCCTGCGCCTGCGCACAGACCTGTGACCCGCCACGCGTGCCGCGCGGCGGGTCACAGGCATGGCCGGTCGGGTCGGGGGTGGTCGGTCGGTCAGGTCAGGTCAGGTCAGGCGGGCTTCATGCCGTCCAGCGGCGGCACGGTCGGGGGCTTCCCGGGTTGAGGATTGGGGTGCTCGTACCCGGATTCCCGCTCGGCCCGCGTCTCCTCCTGATGGCTGGAGGTCCGGGAGCCGAAGTTCCCGTACCCCTGCATCTCGTGCGGGCGCAGTCCGGGCTCGGGGATTTCGACGTACTCCCGCTCCTCGGAGACCTCGTACACGGCACCGCCGTCGGGCAGGTGCGGCTGGCTCTCGGGAGTGGGGGGTGCGGGTTCGTGTGCCCGGACCCGCTTGCCCAGCGCGAAACCGCCGAGCAGGAAGCCGACCACGATGAGCCCGACGACCAGGAACCACGCGATGTTGGTCAGAGTTCTGTCCACCGCGAGGAAGATCAGAGTCGTGTCCATACAACCCATTTTCCCGCATCGGCGACCATTTCACCCGATCGCGCCCCCGAGCTGCCCGCTCACCCCTTGAGCGGTCCGTCCGCGTCCCGCACCCCACGCACCTCGCGACCCCCGAGGACCGCCAGGATCTCCGCACAGATGGCCAGCGCCGTCTCCGCCGGGGTCTGCCCACCCAGGTCCAGGCCGATCGGCCCGTGGACCGTCCGCAGCCGCTCCTCGCTCACCCCGGCCGCGAGCAGCCCCTCGCGGCGCCGCGCGGTGGTCTTGCGGGAGCCGAGCGCGCCGACGTACGGAATCCCGAGCGCGAGCGCGGTGCGCAGCGTCGGCACGTCGAAGTCCGGGTCATGGCTCAGCATCGCCAGACAGGCGGCGTCCCTCCGCGCCTCGAGCAGCTTCCCGGCCTCGCCCACGGAGGCGACGACACTCACTTCCCACCCGAGCAGCCGGGCCTGCGCCTCGATGACCTCGGCCAGCTCCCCGCCCCCGCCGATCACCACGTACGGAGCCGACGGGTACGCCTCCACGAGTACCAGCCCGGACCCCGCGTACAAGGCGTCCCGCCCCGGCCGCCGCGTCCTCAGCAGCTCCCCGGCCCGCCGCTCGGCGTCACCGGACGGCTGATCGGCCCCCCGCACCACGACACTGACGGCCTGATCCGCCCGCTCGTTCAACTGGGTCACGAGCGCGACCCCGACCCCCTGCCCGAGCAGCTCCCACCACTCACCGGGAATCGAGCTCAGCGGCTGCAACAGCACCTCGGCCTGCCCACCACACGTCAGCTTGGCCTCGACAGCCTCCCCAGCCCCCACGGAAACCTCACACACCCGCGCGGTCTCCCCGCCCCCCATGGCGGCGGCCTCCGCCACCAACTCGGCATCGAACACCCCCCGGTACAGGGCCCCGACACACTCCCCGCGCGCATCCACGAGCACGGCCCCGGCCGGATCCCGCGGCCCGAACCCCTGCTCGGTCACGGGCCGCGCCAGAAACCCGACCCGCCCCTCGGCCACCCACTGCCGCGCCGTCTCCACCAAGTCACGCATTTCGCGCCGCCCCATCCTCACCGTCAGAGCACGCCACAAAGCACCAGATCAGCAACCCCAAGTGGCCTCACCTCCAACCTACGCACGCCACCCCCCGCCCCCCACCCCCCAAAACCCACAGACCCACCCCCACATCCTTCGTACGGACCACCGGAACGCGCGGGCCCGAGCCCGGCCTCGGACGGCCGCTGAACCCGGCTGAACCCGGTCGACGTAAAAGAAGGCGGACCACGGGTGGCTGCCGTGCCGCGCCTCTAGGCTGCCGGGATGACCACCGCCACGCCGCTTCTCCTTGATGTGGACTCCTTCCTTGCCCGAGCCGAAGAGCGGGGCGCCCCGCTGGACGCGCGGGCGGTGGAGGCCGTCCTCGGCCTGCTCGTCCTGGGCGGGGCCCGCCGCCGGACGGGCCTGCCCGAGCCCACCGAGGAGCTCGCCGAGGAACTGCTGCACCTCCTGCTCCCGCTATACGTCAGCGCCGCCGCGGAAGAGCTGCCGGGCTTCGTGACCGCGCTGGTCTCGCTGGCCGACCACACGCACGAGGCCGGCCGCCTCAATGCCAAGCGGCACGCGAAGCTCGTGGCCCGGGTGCACGAGCTGGCAGAAGGCTTCGGGCAGGCGATGACGAGCCACGACCGTCTCACCTGGCCGCGCCTCTACGGGAACCTGGTGCGCGCCGCGGGAGTTGACGCCAACGACCCGCAGGCGGTGCGCGACTGGCTGGAGACGTTCGCCGCGCTCCCCTACGCCGAGCGGAACACCGCGCTGGGATTCGTCGCCTCCTCGTCCCCGAACGGACCGCTCGCCGAGGCGGCTTACGCGCAGGCGCTGTGCGCGGAACGCTCAAGGCAGGCCCGTCCGCTGCTCACCGCGCGGGTGGAGGCCGTGACGACCGCCGGGGCCCCGGACGACACACGGGAGGACTCGTACGACGAGCAGGCGGGCGTGCTCGCGGACCGCTGGACGGCAGCCGGGCTCGACACCCTGCTGCGCGGCCCCTTCGCGTACTTGGCGCCGAGCGGCGACAATGCTCCCGACCCCCTCCTTGCCCTCGTCGAGGCAATGACCGTGCAGCACTTGGAGATGTACGGCGAGGCACTCGCGCCGATGCCCCCGGCCCCACTGCCGGCCTCCCCCCAGGAGCAGGCCGCGCTGCTGCGCGCCGCCCCCCTGCCCCAGCTGTTGGCGCGAGCCGCCGCCGATCCGGAGGGTGTGGACGAAAGGACACGCGAACTGGCGCTGGCGAGCGGGTTCCTGGTGCGCCGGGAGCCGGGCGGCACGCCGAGCGCGGGACCATCGGCCGAAGCGTGGCGCGACGGCGGCCCCGCCGAGCTGACCGGACTGGCCTTGAACCTGTTCGGCGCCCTGCTGGCGCAGCTGGCAGAGGAGGACGAGACCGCCGAACAGTTCGACGGCGAGCACCTGCTGACCCTCTACTTCCTCTCCGAGCGGGCGGGGGCGGCGCAGTCCGTGGCCCGACTGGCCGCCCTGAACGACATGTGGTTCATCCCGCCGGATCACGAGAGCGACCCCGACCCGTCCGTACCGGCCACCGGAGCCTACGAACTGCCCGACCCCCAGGCCCTGTCCGCCGTCCTCGGGCTTCCGGCACTCACCGAGTCCGACCGCACGGACCTGATCCCGGGCGCAGCCCGCCTCGCGCGCCTGATGGACCGCCTGGAGGCTTCGGGCGTCATCCAGCGCTCCGGCGATGCCCTCACCCTCACCCCACTCGGCACCTCCTTGCTGCGCGACGCCCTCCTCCTGGGCATCGGAGGCGAAGCCGCCGATGTCTTCCCCACTCGGGACCAGGTGCTCGCCTGGGACGCGGAACGGCTCGTCGCGGGAGCCCAGTGGTGGCCGAAGGGGGCCGCCCGGCAGGCTGTCGCCGACTGGCTGACCGCCCACGGCGCCCACGGATGGACCCCCCTGTTCGAGGCGCTCTCCGCCGACCGCCCCGAGGAGGAGCCCGCCAGGCGGCGAGCGTTGCTCGCCACCCTGGACGCGCCGGCCGTGCCCGACGATGCCCTGTACGGACTGCTGCCCGACCCCGTCCTGGGCGGCTGGGCCGAACACACCCTGCACGTACGAGGCCAGGCGCCCGACACCTCCACCGCGCCGCTGTCGGCCCGCGCGGTGCACGTGGTCGACGAGCTCGAAGCCGTACGGCGCACAGCGTCCCTCGACCACCGCTTGACGGCGGCCCCGGATCAGGAGGAGCCCGAGCTGTTCGCGGTGCTCCACGCCGCCTTCGACAAGGCGGCATCAACCTGGCCCGGCGGCACCCCGGCCCTCCTCACCGCCCTCATCGGGGCGGACCCGTACACGGCCGCCTTCCTGGCGCAGCAGCTCTCACACCACCCCGACCGAGCCACCGCCGACCAGGCCCGCCGAGCCTGGCGGACCTTCCACACCAGCGGCACGAAGAAGCCCGCGAAGCGTGCCGGCGGCAAACGCAAGCGGCGCTGACCGGTCAGCGCACCTGAGTAACGAACGCCTGCCAGGCACCGCCCCCGAACCCGATCACAGGCCCGGCAGGCCGCTTGCTGTCGCGCACAGGGACGATGCCGGGAACGTTGTCGGCGACCTCGACGCAGTCGCCTTGGCCCCCGCTGTAGCTGCTCGTGCGCCATATCGCCGTCTTGTGGACCCCGGTCGTAGAGCGGACCTCATTGCTCATGCTCTGTGCTCCTTGGCAACACGCTGGATCAGCGCGAGTGACTCCGTTGGCGGCAATGCTGCCATGCGGGCGTCGTCGAAGAGCCCTCGGTAGCAGGCGACTTCCTGCTCTCGCTCCATCCAGATGTTGCCGGTTGGGGCCTCGGTGAGTACGAGGTCGAGCGACGCCAATTGCGGGAAGCTGAGCAGCACGTAGGGGCCGAACATGCCCGAATGGGCGCCGCGTGTGAACGGCAGCACCTGGACTGTGATGTTGGGACGGTCCGCCATGGCCAGTAGGTGCTCCAACTGTGCGTGCATGATGTCCGGACCGCCGACCTGTTGGCGCAGCGCTCCCTCAGCAAGCACTGCCCAGAACTCCATGGGTTCCGCACCCGCCAGCCGTTCCTGCCTGGCAAGTCGCACTTGGACGAACCGGTCGATCTCCTCGGCCGTCTGCCAGGCGCGCGACGCCACCGTCACGGCCCGCCCGTACTCCGGAGTCTGGAGGAGTCCAGGCACCATCTGCACCTGGTAGGTCCGGATGCTGTCGCAGATCGACTCCATCTCGATCTGGTCGCGGTACGCGTCGCTGAGAACGGAGGCGTACTCATGCCACCACCCTTCACGGCGCCGACGATTGGCCCTCTGAGCCAGAGCGCCCAGCCGTTCCTGGGTCTCGGGATCGGTCACGCTGTAGGCGTTCATGAGCGCAACGAGGTCAGGTGTCCGGACCGGTACGTGGCCGTTCTCGATCCGGCTGATCTTGCCGCCAGTGCAGTCAAGGGCCTTCGCCGCAGCGGCGGTGGTGAGACCCGCCGCCTCGCGCAGGCGCCGGAGTTCGTCGCCGAGTTGGCGACCCAGGACGGTGGAGGGCATCACATTTGGCATAGGTAACTCCCTATCAGAGCAGGGTGCTTGCGAACGCGTGAATCCCCGTATGAGTGAATTAAGAGTCAGCTATTCATTCAACGTTGCGCCACTACCTGTTCTGCGGGCACCCTCCTGGTGTCGGTACCTGAGCCCCCGCTCTATCCGGGGGTTCCGACCCTCTGGGAGCTGCCATGGCTGCACTGATCGACGTCTCCTTCCGGCTCTCACGCCGACCCCGCAGCGCGCCAAGGGCCCGCGCGACACTGCACGCCGTACTCGGGGACTGGGGCGCGGGGGACGAACTCCTGCAGACCGCCGAGCTCGTGCTCTCCGAGCTCGTGATCAACGCCCTGCGCGTACCGGTGCCCAGCGACCGCCAGGTCGGCGTACGGATCGCACACTCCTCGACTGAAGGCCTGCTCCGCCTGGAGGTGAGCGACGCCGGGTCGGGCCGGCCCGAGGTGCGACGAGCCGACGCGGACGAGACCGAGGGGCGCGGCCTCTGGATCGTGGAGGCGCTGAGCCTCCGGTGGGGCGTGAGCCCCCGCGCGGGCGGCATCGGCAAGACCGTGTGGTCCGAGCTCAAGGCCCCCGCTCTCACGCCCGCCCCCGCGACGCGGGAGATCGCGGCCATCGCCGTTCAGGCGGGGCAGTCCGTACGGGCATGGGGCACCTGGCACACGGTCCACGGCGTACGCGCGGAACGGCAGGCGACCGGCGGCCTCGCAGTCGTACTCGTACTGGACGAAGGCCCGCCGCTGCGGGTACCGGCCGGAGAACCGCTGGCGGTACGGGCCCGGCCGTAGAGTGAGACGAGCCACGCGCTCAGTCCCCGCAGGCATGGAGGAGACGCCTTGACCAGCTCCGCCCAGCACCCCATTCCCGTACGACGCGGGCACCTGCGTGAAGCCGCCGAGCGGATCGAGCAGGCCACCGGCATGCGCGTGCAAATCATCGGAGGAACCCTCTTGATGTCTCCGAGCCCCAGCGGCAAGCACGCCGGGATCGTGATCGACTTGCGGGACGCCATCCGTCCGGGCCTCGCCGCCGCGCACGAGGCGTACGAGAATGTGTCGGTCCCCATGCCCGGCGACCCCGA
Source organism: Streptomyces tatrensis (assembly GCF_049310065.1). Lineage (NCBI taxonomy): Bacteria > Bacillati > Actinomycetota > Actinomycetes > Kitasatosporales > Streptomycetaceae > Streptomyces > Streptomyces tatrensis. Next base: position 6,430,970 of record NZ_JBMDLB010000011.1, read on the forward strand.
CGACTACGCCACCCCAGACCTGACCATCGGGCCGCGCGCGTTCAAAGACGAGGACGACTGGCTGCTGGACGCTGACGCGGTCATGCTCGCCGTCGAAGTGATCTCGCCGAGCGAGCGCCTGAAGGGGATCAACGAGAAGACCGCGTGGTACGCCGCCGCCCGAGTCCCGCGCCTCCTCCAGATCGACCCGCGCACCGGAACCTGGTCGCTGTTCACCCGCCCCGGGGAGGGCGAGTACAACGGCGTGGTTCACGGCAAGTACGGGGAATCCGTACCGCTCCCCGAGGAACTCGGCGGCGACCTGCCCACCTCCGGCCTTCCCGTGTACGGGGTCCGGCCCTCCCCGTGACCAAGCCCGGCACGGGCGCCGGCTACGCCTGTAGCCCCCGGATCCGGCGGCCGGCCTCCGTCGCCGGGTAGAGGATCGCGTCGGCGACCCGGCCACCCGAGTCCTTGACGCCCCCGCTGAAGTTGAGCCGCCCGGTGGTGCCGGTCTTGGCGGCCACTCCGTCCCAGTACATGGGCTCGCGCTCCCACCGGATGTCGGCGGGCAGCCGGCGCAGTTCGTCGGCGGTCATGGCGTGCATGGGATCGGCCCACGGGGTGGTGTGGTGCGCGGCGACGCCGATCCCCGCGATGACGGCGGGCGCCGTGATCGCGCCGCGGGCGGTGAAATGGGGGAGGTTCTCGGTGATCAGGCCGGCCAGCAACGGGATGAGGGACCGCTCGACGAGTTCTGCGTCGGTACCGGAGGGGAGATCCGCCTCCTGCACCGTGTCAGAGGAGCGACCCAGGCCGGGGCGGCCGTAGAGCGCGGCGACGACGAGGGCGCGCAGCGCCGAGAGGGTGACGACCTCCGTTGCCGTCCTGCTCACCTGGCCGAGGAGCTGCTCCGCGAGTACGAGTGAAAGTGAGATCGGCGCCGCTGCGGTCCGAGGCCCCTGGGTGCATCCCGGGGGTCTTCGCGTTGCCGGGGGTGACCTGCGAGGTTCTGGTGCGGACTGGGCCGCGAATAGGCCGCAGAGGCTGTCATACGGCTGCGCAGCGCGGCAGTTGGCTGCGCATACGCGAAGACCCCGTTCTCAGCGAACTCGCTGATGGCGGGGTCTTTGGGCACTTCCTGCGAAGTGCCCCCGGCAGGATTCGAACCTGCGCACACGGCTCCGGAGGCCGTCGGATTATCACACGTTTCCGCAGGTCAGCGAGTTATCTGACGGGTTATCGGGATCGCCGTCCCACGCATGTCCCGCGACAATGAAATGTCCGATCTGGTCGCCTTGCTGTAATTGCCGGGTCGGGCTGATTGGCTCGCGTGACATGACGGAGGTCACGAGGCTTCTGTAAGGGTAGGGGGCGTACATCCCCGGCTTCCATCGAACGAGCAGGCGGTCGGGAGCGCGCGGGTAGCCGGGTGCGCCGGGCGTGCGCCTAGGGCTAGTGGATCTCCCGCGATGCCCCCGGGGTGCGGCGGGTGGAGGGCATGCGTCATGGCCCCCCGTGGATGGCCGGGAGGCGTCCGAGTGTCGGTGCGGAGTCGCCGGCTTACGGCGGAGGGCAGAAGGCCCGTCGCCGGCCTGAGCGACGAGGTCCGTGCCGCGTCGCGAATGGGGACGGCTGTCGTGGTAATTGCGGGTTCGGTTTGGGGCGGCCCTTCGACGTCGTGGTCAGGGAGTGGCGGTGGACCTTCAATGATGCGCGTGATCCCCAGTTAGGCTAACCGGACATCACGCGCTATACGGGGGTGGTCCCGGGGGTTCGTATCAGAGCGGGCGCCTTCTGCGGACGGGCAGGATGTTCAGGGCCATGACGGTGCCGTCGGGGTGGAATGAGATCGGGCCGTTCCATTTCTCGGTGTCATGGGTGCCGGGCTGTGTGGAGCGCAGTTCGTAGGCTGCTTGCCGGTACTCCTCCACGCGGCCGTCTTTGAGGAGGTCGTACAGGCCCGAGACCATGTCGGAGAACGCCTCGATGCGTACCGTCTCCATGCGGAAGACGTGGTCCGTGCCGACGAATTTCGTGCCGCCGACCGTGATTTCCGCGTCGTGGTAGCTGGATGTGGCGGCGAAGGTGGGGACGTCGTAGTGCTCTCGGCCTTGGCGTGTGGTGAGGTAATGGGCTGTGCTCTGTCCTCCGCCGGCGAATGCGGCCAGGCCGGCGGTCCCGGTGCGGGCCAGGAGCTGGCCGAACCAGCCGAGGTTGTCCTCGCCCACCTGGAAGCCGTCGGCATTCCGTGCCCGGTCTCCGTCGCGGGCGGGTATGCGGATGGCGTTGGGGTTGGGGATACCGGCCTTGTCCTTGATTTCCTCATCCGCGTTCCCGGGGGCACCGGGTATGCGGAGGGGGAGCAGAGCTTCGCCGGGCGATTGCCCACCGCCGCACGGACTCCCGGGACACGCCGAGGGACTCGGCGACCTGGATGTGCAATGCGCGCTCGGAGGAGTACTCCGCACGATGCTCTGTCACCAGTCTCAAGGCCTGGCTACGAAGGGCTGTGTCAACCTTCTTGGGCACGAGAGCCTCCTCTCTGATGGCTCACAACGGAGCGGCAGAGAAGTCAGAACGGTTCACTACTTGTCGCCACCAAGACCGCAGCAGCCTGTCACGATCCCGCCGCCACCGAGCTCGTCACCAGCACGAACGACACTCCGCGGTCAGTGACAACGGATGACTCCCACCTGTGACAGAGAACCGCAGATTCGCACCCACGTCGAGCGGCTTCCGGACGGCATCGAGCGCCGGACCGGGGTGTGGATCGCCAACCAGAAACAACGCCTTGACGCCGACCAGCTCACCGCCCTCCGGGAGCTCGGCGTGGACTGGGCCCGGTGGATCAACGGGCGCTGTTCCAGAAACCTGCACGAAGAGCCTCCCGACCTTCAAAGAAGGCGGTGATCATGCCCCTGATCAGCGGTCTGTCGATGCCTCCGGAGCCAGTGACACCACCCCCAGGCGATCCGTTCGACAGGGGACAGAGTCATGCCCGGCCCGGAGGCCTGCGGCCCCTTTGCGGGGCTACGGAAACATAGCGGGTTCAGCCTTCGCCGGACGTCCCTCGCAGCTCGATCCTCAGTGTCGCCGGGTCGCTTACGGACCGCACGTTCACGTACGTCAGCACCGACTTACCGGGGGCTATCTCACCGTCGGAGTCCACCGTTCCCTCCCAGAGTGAGCGCGCTCCCTCGCCGCGTGCGGAGTGCACGCTCAGGCGCATCTCGACTCGCCGCTGCGCATCGCCGGGGTTGGTGAGCACGACGGGGATCTTCGCCAGGTGCATGTCCTTGTCCTCCCATACCGCCTGGTGTGCGGTGGCGACCGTCTTCCCGTCTTCGCGGCCGGTGGCGACGTCGGGTCCCAGGTCGCGGCGCTGCGCATCGGTGAGGGTGTCGCCGACGGGCTGCTCGGCGGGGGCCGAGGTGGCAACCGTGGCGGGGTCGCCGAGTTCGGCTTCCATGCTTTTGGCGAACGTCATCCCGCCCCACACCGTGCCGCCGGCGATCAGGCCGCCGATGAGCAGAACCGCTCCCACGCCTTTGTAACGGGCCACGATCAGCCTTCCACTCTCTTGCCGGCCAACCCTACGGCAGCGTGGTTCTTGTTCTTGATGGACTCGAGGACGGGCCGCTGCTTGGCGATGACCGCCGTTTGGATCTTCGATTCCTCGGAGAACCAGGTTGCGACGAGGCCGGTCTCGGCCTTGCAGTCGATCTCTGCGAGGGCCAGATCAATCTCCTCCGGTCCGGCGGTGGCGCCTTCGGGGCGGGTGACGGAGCGGGCGGCTTCGAAGGGGTCCTTGAAGCCGGGGTGGCCCTTGCCGGTCATGCAGGCCGACCAGTCCTTGAACGCGGCGGCGACGGCGGGGGTCTTCATCGACTCGGTGAAGCTGTTGCCGTTCAGCTCGGAGACACGGGTCAGCTCGTCGGGGGTGGGGGCGTTGATCTCCTGATCGGCCCATCCGCCGCAGCCGCGTTCGTGGATCTTCTTGCCATTGTGGCTCTCTCGGGCCTTCTCGCGCGCTTCCATGGGCGTGTTCGGCGCTGTCTTCCCGTTCTGCCCGGTTGGGGCCTTGCGGCCGGTGAGGACTTCGGTCTGGACCGCATCGAGCTTGGGGAGCTGCTGCTTGGTGCGGGGCTTCTCGTCCCCGGGCAGGCCGTAGCCGTTCGTGGCGGCGGTCTCGCGGTCGGTGAGCCCGTAGCGGCGTTCCATGTTGGCGTCGTTCTCGGTCGGTGAGGGGTTGAGCCCATGTGCCGGGAGCTGGACGTCGAGGCCGTAGGTCTTCATGCAGTCCTGGGCGAGCAGGCGCTTTCCGTTGCCGATGGTGACGGTGTCGCCGTAGTCCTGCATGTAGGTTTCCAGCGGCAGGTTCAGCCCTTTTGCCAGGCCCCGCTCGGGTGCGGAGGGAGGGAAGGCCTTGCTGTCGGCGACCGGACTGGGGGCGGCGGGGGCGGCGGCAGGGGTCTGGCTTGCGGGGGTGGCGCATGCGGTCAGCAGCACGGCTGCGGTGACGGCGGTGAGTGCCAGGACCGCGGGGGTGCGGGTGTTCACGGCGAGCAGGTTCCTTCTCAGGTCAGACGATGTGCTGGGAGGCGTTGTTGTTCTTCAGGGCGGAGATCAGGTTGACCCAGTTGCAGCCCCAGTTGACGAAGCCGATGTACTGGGAGGTGCCGCCGTAGCCGGAGTTGTAGTAGACGCGGTAGTTGTCCGCGGGGGCGCAGTTCGCGACGGACGCGGCGTTGTTCTTGACGTACTGGCCGTGGCCGTTGGTGGCGCCGTCGAAGACGTAGCGGTAGGTGACCAGGGTGGAGCCCTGGTAACCGCTGGAGCCCTCGTAGTTGTTGACGCTGCCCCAGAACCGGGCAAAGGACGACACCTGCTTTCCGTCCTGAACGGCGAGTTCCTTGCTGTTGTAGTACAGATACAGGTCGCCATAGGCGCAGTCGATCCACGGGACGTCACAGTTGTCGGAGACGGTTCCCGGTGCGGTGTGCGCAGCGGCTCCGGGGATCGTCAGGGCCAGGGCTGCGGCGGTCACGGCCAGGGCCGTGCCGGCGCGGCGTGCCAGATTGTGCATGTACGTGCCTTTCGTTGCAGAGGGCAGCGGGCGTGCCTCGGGGAGGGTGCGGCCCGCCGTTGCCGTTGTCCGTGCCTCGGAGGATCAGAAGCGGACCACGAAGTTGTTGACTGTGCCGGTGTTGCCGGCCAGTACGTCATCGACGCGCAGCTTCCACCAGCCGTTGGCGGGGAGGGCGGAGGCGTCCACGGTGTAGATCTTCTTCAAGTCCCCGGCCCTCTTGAACTCCCGGACGGCTGGAGCATGTGCACCGAGCCACCAAGGGCGACCAAGTCGATCTTGAGGTTGCCAGGTGCTGGTAGCTGGCGTCCACGTAGAGCTCGAGGTTGTTCGAGGCAGCGGCGACCAGGCCTTCAGCCTTCGTCCACAACTCCACAAACGCGACTGTGACGTCCGTGATGGCCATCTGCGTCTGTTCTCGTAGGCCAGGAAGCCCAGCGCCCAGGACTTGAGGTCGCCGGCGCCGCCGGTGGCACCGTCGGTGATCTTCAACTGCCGGCGCCGTTTCGCGACCGCTTCCGTGGCGTCCACACCGTAGGTGGTCAGAGCGGAGCCGGGCTCGGCTCCGTAGGGCTTGAGCCTGTACGCCCTACCGTCGGCGGACTCCAGCGCCAGACGCAGGCTGCCGATCTTGGTGTAGGCCAGGTTTACCCACACTTGAGTCGGGCCGCCCGCGCATTCGCCGGTGACTTGATCTCATTCGCACTGTTCTGCATGTCCTTCGGTGTCACTCCGGCCGAAACCGGCTGCCCGGAGGACCCAGCTCCGGTATGGCGCGAACAGTAGAACATGAGAACGATCAGCGGCACCACAGGGTCTCACCGGACGCATCATCCGGGCTGCTGACGAGTAAATACATACACGCCAGGTGGTTTCGGGCAGCCCCGTATGCCCGGCGGTCGTGTGTCGGCCGTCGGGTGCGGGGTGTCCGGTTCAGGCTGCGGTGTCGAGTGGATCGAGGGTCACCCGGTAGCCGAGCTGGTTGAGCTGCGTGATCGCGGGGCGGGTGGACCGTTCGGGGTCGCGCTGGGCGAAGTAGCTCCCGCCGGGCTCGTGATAGGGCTTGCGGTCGGTGAGCATGTGCCAGATCGCGGTGTTGATCGAGTGTTCGACAGCGACCAGGGCCTTCATCATCCCGCGCCACAAGGTGAACCGTTTGTAGCGCGCCTGGAGGTGGGTGTCCTTGGTGCGCACGGCGCCGAGGGCGGCGATGCCCAGGGCACCTTCGAGATACGGGTTCCCGGGGCGGACCTTGGTGCTCTTGGTCCGGCCGACCGAGGAGTGATGGCCGGGGCAGACTCCGGCCCTGGAGGCGAGGTGTTTGTCGCAAGCGGCTCGTGTCGCCACAGGTCTCCGCGACGATCACTTCGGCGACCACCCGGTTGATTCCTGGGATGGTGTCGAGGAGGTTCCAGGACGGGACGAAAGGGCGACATCGCCGCCTCAATCCGCTCGTTCAACTGCCCGATGGCCTCGGTGAGCTGGTCGTACTGGTCCAGGTGCAGGCGGGCGAGGAACCCGTGATGCTCACGGAAGTGGCCGGTCAGTGCCTCGGTCAGCTCCGGGATCTTGATGCGGAGCTTGCACCGGGCCAGGTCGGCCAGCACCCTGCGGGTCCCGCTCGCCGGCGATCAGCGCCTCCAGCATCGCCCGTCCGGAGGCGCCCATGATGTCGGCGGCCACCGCGGCGAGCTTGATGCCGGAGTCCTCCAGCATCTTCTCCACCCGCTGCACGATCTGCCCCCGGGTGCGGGTCATCTGGGTCCGGGTACGGATCAGATCCCGCAGTTCACGCACCGGCTGCGGCGGGACGAACGAGGCCCGCACCAGCCCGTGCGCCCCGAGCTGGGACAGCCAGGCCGCGTCCGAGACATCCGTCTTGCGGCCGGGGAGGTTCTTGACCTGCGCGGCGTTGACCAGGACCACGTTCAAGCCCTCGGCGAGCAGGAAGTAGCAGGGCTTCCAGTAATCGCTGGTCGCCTCCATCACCACCAGCGTGACCTGGGCCTCGATCAGGTGATCCCGCAGGTCCAGGAAGCTGTTGGTGGTGGCACCCCACGTGGTCGTCGAGCTCGTGAACGACCCGCGGCGCTTCGCGCTCGGCCCCCGGACGCACACCTTCGCGTGCCGCTTGCTGATGTCCATGCCCGCGCACCGCTCATGCAGCACGTCCATGATCCCGTTCCTCTCTCCCGGCCGACAAGCGCACCTACGAGCGGGCGGCCCCGCACACGAAGCTCCCCCGCGCACCGGGGACGTTTACCACGCCCTCGGCGCGCACCGAAGGTGCGCTGGGCAGCTGACCTGCGAAAACGTGACTCGCAAGTAGGTAAAACTTGGATAACGGTGGTGACGCGAACCGTCCCGCTATTAGGGGTACATCCCCTTAATTGTCTTTTACTGCGCCTTAGGTTCCCCCGTGGGTGCTTCCGGACATGCGTCCCACCCGCACCAACATTCCTACTCTGGGGGAACCTTGACTACCCGTAACACGGGCGCGCCGTTCAGGCGCGCTCGTTCACCACGCACCGGACCAGGCGGTCTGCGCAACACCGCCGGCGGTCTGGCATTGGTCATGGCGGTGTCCACGCTCTTCGGAGCCGAGGCCGCCGTCGCGTCCGGCACCGCGACGGCCGCCGCCCAGGCGCCGAAGCCGCAACCCGCGACCTCGGCCGCCGACATACCCTCCGCCCGGGTCGCCGCGCGTCTCTCCGGGATACGCGTGGAGGCGCTCTCGGAACGCACCGAGTCCTCCACCACCTGGGTCAACAAGGACGGTTCGCTCACCACCGACCTCTCCGCCGGCCCCGTACGGTTCAAGGACGCGGCCACCGGCGAGTGGCGGGACGTCGATGTGAACCTCGCGGCGGCGCCGGACGGTTCGGTAGCTTCCAAGGCGCACCCGCAGGGCCTGCGCCTGTCCGGGAAGACGGGCACGAAGGTGTCCTTCCTGAAGGGGGCCAAGCCGGCCGAGACCACCGACCTGGTGACGCTGGGCACCGGCGACGAGGCGATCACACTGCAGTGGCGCGGCGGTCTGCCGGCGCCGAAGCTGGACGGCACCCGCGCCACGTACGAGAGCGCCGTGCCCGGCGCGGACGTGATCGTCGAGGCGACGCGTACCGGCTTCGAGCAGTTCGTCGAGGTCAAGGCCAAGCCCGAGGCGGGCTTCGGCTACACCCTGCCGCTGAAGACCAAGGGTCTGAAGGTCGAGCAGCAGCCGGACGGCAGCGTCCTCTTCACCGACAAGAAGTCGAAGAAGACCGCGACGATGCCGGCCCCGGTCATGTGGGACTCGACCGTGGATGCCGCCTCCGGTGAGCACACCCGGCGGGCGAAGGTCGGTATGAAGGTCGTCAAGACCAAGGGCGGTGTCGACCTCGTCATCACCCCCGACGCCGCCTTCCTCGCCGATCCGGCGACGAAGTACCCCGTGACCGTCGACCCCTCGACGTCCTCGCTGGGCAACCTGTTCGACACCTACGTCCAGCAGGGCGAGACGGTCGACTGGTCCAACGACACCGAGCTGGACCTCGGCAACCCGGGTACGACGAACGGTGACGGTACTTTCCGTACCGCGCGGTCGTTCATCACGTGGAACACGGCGCCGGTCGCCGACGCGCTGGTCTCCAGCGCTCAGCTGAGCCTGTGGAACTTCCACTCCGCCAACACCGACTGCATCGTCCAGCCCTGGGAGGTGTGGACCGCCAACGCGGCCACCACCGCGTCCCGCTGGACCAATCAGCCGGCGATGGTGACCAAGATGGCCACCTCGACCGAGACCACGGGCAACTTCGGCTGCGCCTCCCAGCCCGACGGCTGGATCAATGCGGACGTCACCAACCTGGTCCAGCACTGGTCCAACAACAAGTGGACGTCCTCCAGCATGGGCCTGCGGGCCACGGACGAGAACAACACCAAGCAGTGGAAGCGGGTCAACTCCGCCAACGCGTCCGCCAACGTCCCCAAGCTCACGGTTACCTACAACTACCGTCCGCGTACAGGCACCAAGCAGGAGGCCGGCCCGCCGTTCTTCTCCTACGGTGGCGCCTACACCGTCAACACGGTGACGCCGACGCTGCGTGACACTTTTGTCGACGGCAACGGCGACAAGGTCAACGGCACTTTCCAGATCTTCGACTCCGCCACCGACACCCAGGTCGGCAACGTTCTCGCCTCCCCGTTCGTGCCCTCCGGCCAGGTCGCCTCGGTGACCGTTCCGGCCGGGGCGCTGACGAACGGCAAGACGTACAAGTTCCGCACTTCGCCGTACGACGGCACGCACTACAACCTCGCCTGGTCGGAGTGGAAGACGTTCACCGTCGACACCACCGCGCCTTCCGCCCCGACCGCGATCACCTCGACGGACTACCCCTCGAACGCGTGGGTCAAGGGCGCCGGCCAGGCCGGTACCTTCACCGTCACCCCACCCGCTGCCGACCACCACTGGATCGAGTGGTCGCTCGACGGCGTGACCTGGAACCGGGTCGCGACCGACGGCGCCGCCGCCGCCAAGGCGATCTCGGTGACGCCGCCGAAGGACGGCACCCACACGCTGCGGGTGCGCTCGGCGGACAAGGCCGACAACACGTCCGAGCCTCTCGACTACACCTTCCACGCCGGCCCGGGCGGCTTCCTGCAGCCCGCCGACGGCGTGCGCACGGCCCGCCGCGTCCCGCTGCAGGCCGAGGCCGAGGCCGGAAAGTACGACTCCGCGTCGTTCTCCTGGCGCCGCTCCGCGGCCGACCCCTGGGTGCACATCCCGACCGCCGACGTCACCTCCGGCGGCACCGCACTCAGCGCCTGGCCCGTCGCGATGACCGGCGGCCAGACCCCGCAGCTCACCTGGAACGCCACGGACACCGTCGACCCCGACGGCACGGTCCAGATCAAGTCCGACTTCACCGGCCCCGGCGGCGTCACCGGCTCCACCCAGCCGCTGACGATCGTCGTCGACCGCAACGCTGACGGCGCGGCCACCGAGACCGTCGGCCCCGGTTCGGTCAACCTGCTGACCGGTGACTACACCCTCGGCACCACCGACACGTCGTACTTCGGCCTGTCAGTGTCCCGCACCGCCTCCTCGCGCACCCCCGACTCCGGTGCCCGGCAGCAGGGCCAGGTGGCCATCTTCGGCAAGGAGTGGGTGTCGGGAACGGTCGCCGAGGCGCCCGCCTCCGACTACGCCCACATCCGCAAGGTGTCCGACACCGCCCTCGACGTGGTCCAGGGCGACGGCACCGGTATCGGCTTCACCGCCAACGCCGACCGCACCGGCTGGGTCGCCGAGCCCGGCGCCGAGGCCCTCACCCTGACCGGCGCCTTCACCGGTACGTTCACCCTGACGAACAACGAGGGCGGTCGCACCACCTTCGCCAAACCCGACCCAGCAGCTACCACCTGGCAGGCCCAGACCGCAGGCAAGGACGGACTCGCGGACTCCACGTCCACGATCGTCTCCGAGACGGTCACCGCCGGCACCGAGCAGCTCGCCAGGCCGAAGCTACTGATCGCTCCGACCGAGGCCGTCCCGGTCGCCACCTGCCGCACCACGCCCTCCACCAAGGGCTGCCGCGCCCTGGAGTTCGTGTACGCGACAACCACCACGGCTACCGGCACCGCAGTAGACGCGGACTTCGGGGACTTCGCCGGCCAGGTGAAGGAGATTCGCCTCTGGTCCACCCAGCCCGGGGCGGCGGCCGCCACCGCGACTGCCGTGGTCGCCTACCGCTACGACAAGAACGGCAGTCTGCGCCAGTTCTGGGACCCGCGCCTGGGCCGTCAGACCGAGACGCAGTACGCCTACTGGGGCGGCCGGGTGACCTGGCTCGATCCCGCCGGGCAGCTGCCGTACACCTTCACCTACGGCAACGCTGGAGCCGGCACCGCTCCGGGCGCCGGCATGCTGCTGAAGGTCACCCGCCCGGCCCTCCAGCAGGGCAGCACCACCGTGACCGACGGTAACTCCGTGACCTCCGTCGTCTACGGCGTGCCGCTCACCGGTGCCTCCGCGCCGAACGCCATGGGCAGCACCGACGTGCACCGCTGGGGCCAGAAGAACGTCCCCGCCGACGCCACCGCGATCCTCCCGCCGGACACCGTCCCGACGGCCCACGCGGGCGGATCCCTCTCCGCCGCCTCCTACCGGCGGGCCACCGTCCATTACCTCGACGACTCGGGCCGGCAGGTCAACACCTCCACCCCGGGCGGCCACATCACCACGACCGAGTACGACCGCTTCGGCAACAATGTCCGGCAGCTGACCGCCGCCAACCGCGCCCTGGCCCTGGGCACGACCCCGGCCGAGCAGTCCGAGCTCGCCGACCTCGGCCTCGCCGCGCTGTCCAGCGGTGAGCGGGCGCGCCTGCTGTCGCAGGAGTCGCTCTACGACGCCCGCGGCGTCCGCGAGACCGAGACCTTCGGTCCGATGCGCCGCGTCGACCTGACGCAGCCCCTCAAGGAGGGCACGGCCACGCTGGTCGCCGCCGGCACGTCCGTCCCGGCCCGCCCCTGGACCGTCAAGGAGTACGACGGGGGTCGCCCGACCGACGGCACTGCCGCCGTCAAGGACCAGGTGACCCTCGTTATCACCGGCGCCCGCGTCCGTGACTACTACTCGGTCATGGGCGAGAAGCGCCACTTCGAGACCCAGTACGACTGGGCGAAGGGTCTGCCCAACCTGGAGATCAGGGACAGCGGCGGCCTGAACCTCACCACCAGCATTTTCCACGACGCGCAGGGACGGGTCACCGATGTCGTGCCCCCTGGCGGCACCGGCCAGGACGCGGCCTCCCGCGTCATCGCCTACTGGCAGGCCACCGGCACCGGCTGGTGCAAGGGCCGTCCCGAGTGGGCCGGCATGGAATGCTGGAACGGCCCGGCCGGCGCCATCACCGGCGGTGCAGGCCAGCCCACCGAGGTGACCGACAGCACCATCGAGTACGGCTACTACGGCCAGGCCACCAAGCGGACCGATACGGCCAACGGCGCCACGCGCACCACCGTCCAGCAACACGACGCGGTCGGCCGCACCACCGTCACCACCGTGACCGGGCCCGGCGCCGCCGTCCCGCAGGTCACCACCACCTACGACCCCGCCACCGGCCAGGTCGTCAAGACCTCGTCGACGACGGGCGGCACCATCACCACCCAGTTCGACAAGCTCGGCCGCACAGTCTCATACGGTGACGCCGACGGCGGCACCACCACCACCGAGTACGACACCCTCAACCGCCCGGTCAAGGTGAGCGACTCCGTACCGTCAACGGTGACCTACACCTACGACGACACGGCCGAGCCCCGCGGCCTGGCCACGCGGATCACTGACTCGGTCGCGGGCGCCTTCACGGCTGAGTACGACGCCAACGGCGCCGTCAGCGCGGAAACACTGCCCGGCGGCTACAGCCTCGCCCAGAAGCGGAACAGCGCCGGCTCCGTCACCAGCCGCGTCTACAAGCGCGACAGCGACGGCACCGTGGTCTACGCCGACTCCGTCACAGAGACGGCCCACGCCCAGGTGAACTGGCACTCCGGCTGGTCCGAGCAGAACTACCGCTACGACGGCACCGGCCGCCTCGTCCAGGTCGACGACACCGTCGACGGCGTCTGCACCAACCGCACGTACGCCTTCGACGCGCGGTCCAACCGGACCTCGCTCACCACGGTCCCCGGGACCGCCGGCGCGCCCTGCTCCGCCACCGGCGGAACGGTGAAGACGTACACCTACGACAGTGCGGACCGCCAGGTCGACACGGGCTACGCCTACGACGCCTTCGGCCGGACCACGGCCGTCCCCGGCAGCACCGTCGCCTACCACGCCAACGACCTCGTGCAGCAGCAGACCACCGGATCCGACCGCCAGACCTGGCAGCTCGACTCCGAACTGCGGCCGCGCGGGTGGACCACCGAGTCGAACGCCTCGGGCACCTGGACCACCAAGGACACCAAGGTCAACCACTACGACTGCTCCTGCGACAGCCCCCGCTGGATCGTCGAGAGCACCGCCACCGGCGCGCTCACCCGCAACGTGACGTCCCCCAGCGGCGACCTGGCGGCGATCACCGGCAAGACCGGTGGCACCGTCCTGCAGCTCACCAACCGGCACGGCGACGTCTCGCTCGTCCTGCCCCTGGACGCCGGCATCGCACCGACCGCGTACGACGCCGACGAGTACGGCAACGCCCGAGGCAACACGCCACGTTACGGCTGGCTCGGCGCCAAGCAGCGCTCGGCGGAGACCCCGGCCGGGCTCACGCTCATGGGCGTCCGCCTCTACAAGCCGGACACGGGCCGCTTCCTGTCTGTGGACCCGGTCCTCGGCGGCAACGACAACCCGTACGTCTACCCGGCCGACCCGATCAACATGTACGACCTCAACGGCATGTGGCGGGTCTCCTGGGGATGGGTCAGCGGAACGATCTACTTCAACAAGCGGGAGACCCTGCGGATGAAGTCGGCGTCCGAGATGCCGGCAGTCGTGGCCGCCGCCATAGCCATGTTCTCCGGCGCAAACGTCCTGATGAAGTGGGTCTTCCTCAATGCCGCAGTCATCGCCTGGCACGCCAAGCAGGCGGTCGACTACCGTCGTTGCGTCAAGCTCAAGTGGCCCATCGGGTATCCCGGTCTGATCCCCGGGCAATACTCGAGCTACAACGACGGATGCAGGTGACACATGCGTGAACGTGAGATCGCCGGAGCGGTGCTGCTCCTGATCACCGCGGGAGTGCTGGCGGCATCCCTGCCGTACACCCACGGGACCTTGGCCCTCGCACTGACCGTGGGCGGCATCAGCCTCACCCTCGTGGGCGCCGTGATGGCGTTCCTCCGAGCACGCAAGCGGTAACAACCCAAGGAGCGATTGAATCGGCGCGTCGCCCGGGCGGTTCGCCTGCTGGTTGATCAGCAGGCGGTCTGCCGGACGAGTACCAGTTCGGTGCTGGTCTTGCGGCGACTGCCCGCCGGACGGAGCGGTCACAGACCAGCCCGATAATCGCGAGATGGGTCTCGGCATAGGTCTCACGGGCGCCCGCTGAACCGCTGCAGTGGCCGCCAGCTTGTACTCGCCGCCGCCAGTCCTCGACACGGATCCACGTCGAGGACTGGCGGCGGCGCTATTTGCGCCAGGCATGGTGATCCACCAGCGGGGCATCGTCCTTCGGCTTTCTTCGGCGGGGCGCTGACCGGGGGGTCGCGAACGGGGCGGCGTACGCCGACGTGTGTGTCCGGGCAGACCACGAACGTGACTTTCGACGGTTCGCCGGGCTTCCACGCCTCGATGAGGTAGTCAGGCCGGGGCCGGGATTCCTTGTCCCGTTGTGATCCGCCCAGGGCCCAGCCGGCACGCAGAATCGTGCTCGTGTCCACGACGGAGATGATGTGGTCCGGGTAGCGCTGCTGCACGATGTGCTCTGCCGCCGCGAGGCCGAAACCGACAGCCAGCTCCCGGGCCTGCATGGCCTTGTACCAGCGCTCAGGAGTGCGGCCCTTCTCGGTGAGGTCGATGGCTCCGGCCCGGTTGCCGTGCAGGGCCTCGCAGTACTTCAGGCCCAGCCAGTGCTCCGCGAGCCCCCGGCCCATTCCCTGGCCGGCCAGCACGTAGCCGCGCGCCACGGCGTGCAGCACCTGCCACGGCGTCAACTCGACGGAGCGACCGCACTCGGCCTGCGCGACGGGCCGCAGGTCGGGTTTCCTGCGTACCGCTCCCTGGCCATTCTCCCGGCGCTGTCGGTCGATGACTGCCGCCGCGGAGTCGACATGGGCAACGAGTTCCGCTGACGACCGGATGCGAACACTCCTGTGGCGGTCGAGGGTGTTCAAGATCTGCCGCGCTGTTCTTGCCATGCATCCCCCACGGTGTCCGCGTGCCCCGGCCGGCCGGGAACGGTAGTGCGGGGCGCTGGGGCGCAGACAAGTGCGCATGGCGAAGCACGGTGCGGAACCGGCCACACCAGAAGCGGATATGACTGCGGTGTAGCCCTGTCGAACGTCTGATAATCCGCGCTCGTCAACCGGGCGATACCCGAGTGCCCTCTTGCCGGGGGATGTTCGAGTGGATGCGCTGGGCAGTCATGCCCCCGCCGATCAGAAGGAGGCGGGCATGGACTCGAACGGGCGAAACAGCGGTGCTGCAACGGACTTCGCGGCGCAGCCGCGCGGCGTCGGGTGGCAGGACGGTGGCAGCGCTGTCGCGGATCTGGCGGGTGAGTTCGGCGCGGAGCTGGTGAGGGCCATTCGCGTGGGCATGGCCCAGGACAGCACGGCTGCCCACATGCCCAGGGGGCGGTCTCAGGTGAGCTGGTACGCCTTCGCGACCGAGTACGCGCGGGCCCACTGGCCCGGCCGGGCGGCGAAGACCCGTGATGAGGTCAGCGACGGGCTGACAACCGTCACTCTGGCGATGTTCTGGGACCTTCCCGGCCGGCCGAACGAGCGGCTGCTGCGCCGGGCCCTGCGGCACTGGGCTTTCGTCGTACCCAGGCCGGGACAGACGGGGCCGCCGGCGGAGGACCGGCTGGTGTTGCAGTGGGTGGCGAAGGCGTCCCGGCCGCTGGTCGACCTGCACGATCCGATCCTGGCGCGTGACGTGCTGGAGTCGCTGCGCCGCAAGCTCGATGGTGGCGAAGCGGCCGTGGAGACGATGCGGCGCAAGCGCAAGGTGCTGGTGCACGCCCTGCACTACGCCATGGAGCGGGGTGAGTTGGGTAGCAACCCGCTGGAGCGGGTTCGCTGGCGGATGCCCAAGCCGGCCGTCTCGGTGGATCCGCGTGTGGTGGCCAACCCGCACCAGGCCCGGGAGCTGCTGACCGCGATCTCGTACGTCGCCGGCTACCGGCGAGCCCGTGGCCGCCGGCTGGTCGGACTGTTCGCGGGCATGTACTACGCGGGCCTGCGCCCGGAGGAAGCGATCGCGGTGGCGCTGCCGGACTGCCGCCTGCCGAGGACCGGCTGGGGGCGGCTGATCGTGCACCGCACTCTGCCGCAGGCAGGCAAGCGGTGGACCGACACCGGGCGTTATCACGACGAACGCGAACTGAAGAACCGCCTGCCCGGCGAGACTCGCGTGGTGCCGCTCCCACCGCAGCTGGTGACACTGTGGCGCGAGAGCGTCACCACGTTCGGCACGGCCGACGACGGCCGGCTGTTCTTCAGCGAACGCGGCGGCATCCTCAGCTACACCGCCTACCACTATGTGTGGCGCGAGGCCCGCGCTCTGGCGCTGCCTCCCGCTCGCGCGGCCACCCAGCTGGCGAAACGGCCCTACGACCTGCGGCACTCGGCGCTGTCCACGTGGTTGTGCGCGGACGCTGACCCGGTCGAAGTCGCCCAACGCGCAGGCAACAGCGTCGAGGTTCTCCTGACCCGCTACGCGAAGTGCCTGGGAACTGGACGTATCTCGCAAATGTCGTATATCGGGCCCTGGGTGCAACGACCCACCAGACCGTTTGTGTTTCCTCGCATCAAGCCGCGCATCCGAGCAGGTCACACGCGGTTTCTGCGGCGCGGAGCGCCGGCGGACCACTGCGGGCCGCACCGCCGGTTTCGGAGGGCGGGTGTGACAGGTGAGCGCTCCGTGCAAAAGGTCTGATCTGCGTAAATCCACAAGGGAAGACGCTGAGCCCGGCATGTGCGGCGCCGCGAGCCCTGAAAAGAGCAACGGTCAAGAGACCGTGTGCGTTTTGGCATGAGCAAGAAAGGCTCTGACCTGCGTTTCCGCTGGTCAGAGCCTTGTTCCGGAGTGCCCCCGGCAGGATTCGAACCTGCGCACACGGCTCCGGAGGTTTGCCCAGGTCAGGCACCTAGCTGATGGGTTGTCAGGCTTGCCGTCCCACGCATGTCCCACGACTCGGAAATGCGCTGAATGTCGCAGAATCTGAAGGGTGTGGGCTTCGGTGACTGAGACGCCGGCGAGCGGATTCCTTCCCCGCCGTCTCGGCGGGGCTGCCGACGGGGACGGTGGAAGCGAGCTAGAATCTAAGTAAGATTCAATCTACGTAATATCGAATCTATGTTTCATGGAGGTTAGGGGTGGGGCTCTGATGGAGTTCAAGGGCAGGTCTGCCGACCTGGATCAGCTGACTCGACAGCTGGGCCTGGTGGTCGGCGGTACGGGGGCCACGCGTGGTCAGGCTGTGATCGTGACGGGCCGGCGCCGGGTGGGCAAGTCTCGTCTGGTCCAGGAGTTCTGCGACCGTTCCGGGCTTCCGTACGTGGTCTTCCAGGCGACCCGGGGACGCAACGCGGTGGCCGAGCGGGCGGACTTCGCCGCGACGCTGGCGCATTCCCCTCTTCCCGGGGCTGAGCTGGTGGCCGGGCTGCAGGCCGCCGACTGGAACCAGGCACTGCGTTCCCTGGCGGTCGCGGTTCCGGACGACGCCCCGAGCATCGCGGTGGTCGACGAGGTGCCGTGGCTGGTCGAACAGGACGGGGAGTTCGAGGGGGCGCTGCAGACGGTCTGGGACCGGCACCTGTCCGCCAAGCCCGTCCTGTTGATCCTGGTCGGCAGTGACATGTCGGTGATGGAGGCGCTGCAGTCCTATGGGCGCCCGTTCTTCGGCCGGGCGGCCAAGATGACCGTACAGCCGCTGCATCTGGCCGATGTGCAGGCGATGACCGGTCTTGAGGCGGCGGAAGCGGTGGACGCGCTGCTGATCACCGGAGGATTCCCGGAGATCGTTCAGTCCTGGAGCCCGGGGATGGACCGCAGAGACTTCCTGCGCGAGGCTGTGTCCAACCCGCTTGCCCCGCTGTTGGTGGCGGGCGAACTGTCGCTGCTGGGGGAGTTTCCCGAGGCGTCCCACTCGCGCGCGATCCTGGAAGCGGTCGGCAGTGGCGAGCGGACCTTCTCGACCATTGCCGCACAAGCCGGTGGTGCCGGCGCGCTGCCCTCGGGCACGCTGTCTCCGCTGCTGAACACGCTGCTGGCCAAGCGAGTCCTGGCCGCTGACCTGCCGCTCTCGGTCAAGGCGGACAGCAAGAACAAGCGCTATCGCATCGCCGATCCGTATCTCCGGTTCTGGCTGGCTTTCCTGCAGCGCGGGATCCCGCTCATCGAGCGCGGTCGCGGTGATCTGGCGCTGGAGCGCATCGAGCGGTCGTGGACGACATGGCGGGGCCGGGCCGTCGAGCCGGTCGTCCGCGAGTCGCTGCTGCGGCTGCTGCCCGACGAGATGTGGCCGCAGACGGAGGCGGTCGGCGGCTGGTGGAACCGGCAGAACAACCCGGAGATCGACCTGATCGGAGCCGACCGTGAACCCGTCGCAGGGCAGGTTCACTTCATCGGCTCGGTGAAGTGGCTGGAGTCGCAGCCGTTCGGCCGTCGTGAGTACGACGCCCTGGTACGGGACATGCTCGCCGTGCCCGGTGCCGAGCCGGACACGGCGCTGGTTGCGGTGTCCCGTTGCGGTGTCGAGGATGGTCTACCTCTTGCGGCGCACTGGGGTCCGGAGGACCTTGTCCGTGCCTGGCGGTAGCCAGGGAAACCGCCAGGGTGGTCATGGTGATGTACCTACCTCGGGCGCCCCCCGGCAGTAGGCATCGACCGTCCTCTGAGAACTTTCCGGGCATCGAAGCCCATACACGCGGCGGTGTACGCGCTGCCCAGCGCTGCGGCCGGCTCCACCACCCGGGATCAGCGCCGTTCGCGTGACGCCGCCTGTCCGAGGGTGCCGGTGCCCGGTCTACGCGACGCCAGGTGACTGGCGCCTGTCCCATACGGCGGTCAGGGCCGCGACCGGGTCAGGGGCGCAGGGCGCGCACGGCCACCACTCTCCGTCCTCGCGTGCGTACGGGTACCAGTGGGCGTCCGGGCCGAGGCGGAGCTGGAGCCCGGCATCGTCGAGGGTGAGGCGGTTCCGCCAGGACCGCAGGCGGGGCGGGGCGGCCGTGTCGTCCATCTCGGCCAAGGCCCGGTCGAGCGCGCCCCGGGCCGCCGCCATGAGTGCGGGCTCGGGCGTCAGGGGCTCCAGGGCGGCCGTCACACCGGTGTCGCCGCCGTGCCGCCAAGCGCGCACCAGGCGGGCGAACTCCAGTGGGCGCAGCCCCGTACCGGCCTGGAGACGGTGGAACCACTCCACGCTCCGATGGTCAGCGGCCAGCCGCAGGGCGTCGGCGCGCCGGGTGAGGTGCGCGGAAGCGGTGTCGCCGGCCATGAGGCGGGTGGCGCGGGCGGCGGTGTCCGCGGCGAGGCCCCGCAGTCCGTCGGTGGTCAGGCCGGAGTCCGGGGGCGGGTCCGCGGCCAGGGCGGGTGCCCGGTACGAGGCGGGGGCGGGCGGCTCGGGCAGCGCGGGGTGTTCGGCGGCCCAGCGGGCATAGGCCGCCGCCGCCGGGACACCGGCCGGGGCGGCGGGTGCGGCGGTGGGGGCTGGGATACGGCGGCGGCGCAGCTCGGCGAAGACCTTCTCCTTCGTCCGGCCGCGCAGCGTGAACAGGACGAAGGGGTCCGCGTCGATGCCGGAGGCGATCGCGTAGCACAGGGCGGCGGCATGCTTGCAGGGGTAGCCCCAGTCGGGGCAGGAACACCCGGGGTCGAGTTCGGTGGGAAGCGGAAGCAGCGGTACCCCGGCGGCGCGGGCGTCCTCGACGAGATCCTCGGGCATCTCCCCGTCCAGCAGCGCGGCGGTGTGCCCGGCGCGGGTGGCGATCGTGTTCAACAGCGTGTCCCACTGAGCGTCGGTCAGGGCGGGGACGCGTACGGAGGTGCGGTACGGGTAGAAGTCGCTGCCCTGCACGGGTGCCTTGACCACACCAGGGGAGACGGTGACCTCGCCGACCTTGCCCTGGCGGGCGTACGTACGGCCGCGCGAGAGGCGCCCCGCGTCCAGGGTTGAGTCCTCCAGGGCGGCGACCCAGGCCCGGCCCCACCAGGTGTCGGCAAAGGCGCGCCTGCCGCGGGCGGGCGCGCGCCGTGCCGCCGGGCTCATGCTTGCCCACTCAGGGCGACGAGCTCGGCGAGCTCGGCGTCACCGAGCTCGGTGAGCGCCCCCTCGCCGGAGCCGATCACCGACTCGGCCAGCGCCCGTTTGGCATCCAGGAGCCTGGCCACCTTGTCCTCCACGGTCCCTTCGGTGACGATCCGGTGCACCTGTACGGGCCGGTCCTGGCCGATGCGGTAGGCGCGGTCGGTGGCCTGGTCCTCGACGGCGGGGTTCCACCAGCGGTCGTAGTGCACGACATGGGTGGCGCGGGTCAGGTTGAGCCCGGTGCCCGCGGCCTTCAGCGACAGCAGGAAGACGCGCGCCTTCCCGGCCTGGAACTCCGCGACCATCTCCTCGCGGCGGGCCACCGGGGTGCCGCCGTGCAGGAAGAGAGGCGCCGTCCCCCGTTCGGCCAGGTGCTTTTCGAGGAGCTTCGCCATGCCCGTGTACTGGGTGAATACCAGCACCGACTCGCCCTCCGCGGTGATGGTCTCCAGCAGCTCGTCGAGGAGTTCGAGCTTGCCGGAGCGCCCGTCCAGCGGCCCGGACTGGCGCAGGTACTGGGCGGGGTGGTTGCAGATCTGCTTGAGCGCGGTGAGGAGCCCCAGGACCAGGCCGCGACGGGCGATGCCCTCGCTCCCGCGGATACGGTCCATGGTCTCGCGCACCACCGCCTCGTACAGGCTGGTCTGCTCCGTGGACAGCGGCACGATCCGGTCGGTCTCGGTCTTCGGCGGCAGCTCGGGCGCGATCCCGGGATCGGACTTCTTGCGGCGCAGCAGGAAGGGCCGGACAAGGCGGCCCAGGCGCTCGGCGGCCTCGGGGTCCTCGCCGGTTTCGATGGCGCGGGCGTACCGCTCGCGGAAGGCGGGAAGCGTGCCGAGCAGCCCGGGGGTGGTCCAGTCCAGCAGGGCCCACAGCTCGGAGAGGTTGTTCTCGACGGGGGTGCCGGTCAGCGCCACTCTGGCCTTGCCGGGCAGGGCGCGCAGTTCGCGGGCGGTGGTGCTGTACGGGTTCTTGGCGTGCTGGGCCTCATCCGCGGCGACCAGGCCCCATGCCACTTCGGCGAGCCGCTCGCGGTCGCGCCGCAGCACTCCGTATGTCACCAGGACGATCTCGCCGGGGGCCAGGTCGTCCAGGTGCCTGGCGCCGCCGTGGAAGCGGCGCACGGGGATGCCGGGCGCGAACTTCTCGGCCTCGCGCTGCCAGTTGCCCAGCAGCGAGGTCGGGCAGACCACCAGGGTGGGCCCCGCGGTCGCCGGATCCTGCATACGGTGCAGATGCAAGGCGAGCAGGGTGATGGTCTTGCCCAGGCCCATGTCGTCGGCGAGGCAGCCGCCCAGACCGAGTTCGCACATGTCGGCGAGCCAGGCCAGAGCGCGCAGCTGGTAGTCGCGCAGGGACGCCTTCAGTGCGGCGGGCTGCGGGACGGTTTCGCTGGCCTGAGGGTCGCGGATACGGTCGATGAGCGCGGCGAAGGCTCCGGTCGCGATGACGGGTACGGCCTCGCCGTCCACCTTCACCTCGCCGGTCAGCGCCACGGCCAGGGCCTCCATGGGGGAGAGGGGTTTCCCGCGGCGGCGCTTGGCGCGGGCGACCAGCTTGGGATCGGCGATCACCCACTGGTCACGCAGTCTGATCAGCGGGCGGCGGGCTTCGGCGAGCGCGTCCATCTCGGCCTCGGTGAGCGCCTGGCTGCCGAGTGAGATCTGCCAGCGGAAGTCGAGCAGGGCATCGGCGCCCAGCAGCGAGGGCGCGGCGGAGCCGGGAGCTCCGGACTGCCCGATCGCGGCCTGCGCGGTGAGCGCCTTGACCAGCTCGCGGGGCCAGTGCACGTCGATGCCCGCGCCGCGCAGGGCATCCGTGGCGTCTCCGAGCAGGTCGAGGGCCTCGTCGTCGCTCAGGTGTAGCTGGTCGGGGGCGGTCTCCTGGAGAAGCCGGCCCAAAGGCGGCCAGGCGCGGGCGCCGCGGCGCAGCGCGAGCAGCGTCTCGGTCTCGGCGTGCGGCCCCAACTGCCGCTGCACGGCGGCGGGATCGGCCCACAGTCGGTCGGCCTCGACCACCAGTGCCGGGTCGTCGGCGGTGTGCAGCTGTACGACCGCGCGGAACTGCCCCCGCCGTCCGGCGGGCGGCTCGACACGCAAACTGACTGTGACCTTCGCGGACAGTCCCGCGTCGGTCTGCTCGGCCCACTCGCGGAGGGCCGGCACCGCGCGCACCTCGCGCCACGCGTAGGGGAGTCGGCCCACGGCGAGCGGGGCGGCGGGGGTGCGGGCCAGCGCGTCGGCGACGGCGTCGGCGAAATCCCGGACGAGCGGGGCGGGTTCCACGATACGTACCGGGGAAGTACCCGGCAGTGGAAGGCAGTGGGCGTACGGCGGGAAGGCGGCCGCCAGGTCATCGACGGCCTGCCGGGCCGCGGTGTCGTACGGGCCGATCCGCCAGGTGTCGTACCCCGGCGCCGTGAGCGCCGGATACAGCCGCCCCTCGGCGAGCATGCGCAGGGCGAGACGGGCGGCCGCCGCCCAGGCGGCAGCGGAGGGGTGGAGCGCTGCGACGTGCGGCGGTATCTGCGAGTGCGGGGGCGCGTCCGTGCAGGTGTCCGAGTGTGGGAACGCGGCGGCGCTCGACGGTTCCCCGGGGTGAGGCGGCGGACAGGCGTGCAGCAGCGCGATCGCGGCCGTCGCGGGCGGCACGGCGTACGACTTGACGGTGCGGCGGCGCACGGAGCGGCCGTGCGGCAGGACCAGTTCGACCCGCTCCACGCCGACGCCGGCGGGGTGCGGCGTCGGCGCCTCCGGGGTGCCGGTGGGCTGCCACAGATGCAGCCGCCCGAGCCGGTCCGGCTCCCCCGGCACGAACACCGCGGCCCAGCCCGCGCTGAGCAGCCCCCGCACCCAGACCGCGCATTCCGCGGACACCAGTGGCTCGGACGCGGGGGAATGAGAGGGCCCGACCGGAACGATGACGCGGGCCATACGAAGGTCCCGTCCCCCCTGCCGACGACCGTTGCCGACCATCACCAACACGACGAAACGATTGCAGCACAGCACGCGGACGGCGGACAAACTCTGCCCAGAACCGGGACTGAGCCGGTGCCGGCTCAGCCGGTCGGCCAGGACCTCAGTAGGGGAGGCGTCTGTTCCTGAGGGCGGACTGCGCATCGCGACCACACTGCTGCGTCGTGTCCCCTGGCACCCCTGCACTACACGGCCGCGGACTACCGGGCGGCGGCCACCACGGCCATCCGCTCCCACCCCCTGTCGGGCCCGCCGTCCGAAGCCTCCTGGGACCCGGAACCTGTCACGGGCATTCGCCGAACTCGGCGTACGGGTCGAGAAGGAGGCCGTACTGGACCTCCTCCTGGGCGACCTCGCGGCATCCTGATCCGGTTCCTCGGCGCGCCAAGCCCAAGCCCTGTGGGAGCCCTGCCTGTGAGGGTCTCTGGCGAAGCGACCGGCGCCGGGACTTCCTGTACCCCGTCGATGACGCACCGGACGTTGTGATCGCACAGGCGGATTCGCCGAAGCCCGGAGAGTGGAATGCCGATCCGAGTACCGTGGCCGGGGCACCGGCCGGTCAGGGGGGATCGAGACGTGGAGATGTCGGCGGAGTTCCGTGGCGCGGACGTTCCACGGCAGCCCTTCTGGGCCTCGGTCGCCGACGAGCTGGAGGACCTCCGGGCGAAGGGTCTGTGGGTTCCCGGACCCGCGACCGCGCTGGAGGTTCTGGGGCTTCGTCACCTTGAACGGCACCATCAGGCGCTGATCGCTTGGCTGCTGGACCCGAAAGGTGCTCACCAACTCGGCGCTCGTGTTCTCGTGGGCCTGCTGCACCGGCTGGGGCGGGGCGAACTGGCCACCGGCGTGCTGTCCGGCTCGGCCCGGGTGGCCAAGGAGGTGACCCGGGCCCAGAGCCGCGCCGACATAGTGGTCGCCCTGGACACGGCGACGCTGGTGATCGAACTCAAGATCCACGCGTCCGAGGGTCCGGACCAGACCAGACGTCTCGCGGCGGACTACGCGAGCGATCCGGACCCTGTCTTCGTCTTCCTCACGCACCGTGCTGCCGCCCCGGGAAGTGAGCACTTCCGCGCCTTGCGGCTCCCAGGCTTCGCGGACGTTCTCCGCGGCGCGCTCACCGCCGCGCCGTCGCCGGTGGACTACAACGGAATCGTCGGGAGGGCCACCGCGGAGAACTACCTGGCCGACGTGGAGAGGATGAGTGGAGTGGCCTCGTTGAACAGCGAAGCGGCGCGGTTCTGGCTCGCGCACGGGAAGCGGATGCCGGAGGCGCAGGCCGCGGCCCGCGCGCTTCTGGCGGAGCTTCCCGAGGCGACCGTGCGCGCCTTGGAGGGCCTGGTTCTGGAGCTGCCTTCCCGGACTGTGGTCACGACCTTCGACTACCTCGCGCAAGGGCGGCGCGACCGCTTCGATGAGCGGGCTGTGCTGCTGTCGCGGCCGGAATGGATCTCGGCGGACGGGAGTCCCCTTGCCGGATTCGGGCTGGGGCAGTCGCTGGGGTCGGCGGATCCCTTCAAGGATGTCCAGCGTCCCTTCATAGGTGTCTACGTTGCCGACCCGTTTGCGCACATGGCGCTCCGCGAACGCTGGGACAGTCAGCCGTGGGACAAGTGGGTCTGGTGGGAACACCTTGATCTCACCCCGCCAGCGCGCCCCGACGAACCGATCGACACCTACGCGGCCCGCGTGGCCCTCCGGGTCCGTCAGTGGTGGGATCAGGACTCGGGTGCCGTCGACAAGGCTCTGCGCGACGCCGAAGGGGGCTGAGGTGGCGCCCTTTTCTTCCACCTCTACGGGATCAATCGCGACGACGTCGAGTACATCCTTGACACCTTCACCATCGTCAAGCGCAGACCCAACCCCGGGCGCGGACTGGGAGTCACCCACTCCGCGCCCCACCGCAGAACAACCCCGCACCCTCGCATGCCCGGAGCCCTGCCATGCCGTTCGATGAGGAAGACACCCGCAAGGTTCAGACCGCCGTCGTGGGGCGGTCCGGTTCCGGCTGGCCGGTGTTCCTGCCGTACGACCATTACGACTTCGACACGTTCATGCGGGGCCGCACGCGTGAGGACTTCTACTGCGGCGTCCTTCTCGGTGGCTGCGGCAAGAAGCTGACCGCGAAGAAGTACAGGGAAAAGAGGTGCCACTTTGCGCACCGACCGCCGGTCCACTGCCGCCGGACGGCGAACGGTGAGTCGAGCGCCGACCACCTCTACATCGGGCAGGCGCTCCAGCGCTGGATCCGCCGGGAGGGGCACAAGCAGGCGACCGTCGCCTACCCGGACCTGGGGTCCGGGCCGGGCGGGGCGGTTGAGCTTCGATTCGCCTCGGGGGCTCGGCTTATCCGGGTGCAGATGGGGCGGTTGCCCCTCCAGACGTGGCGACAGGACCGCAAGCGTCTCGACGACCTGTACACGCGGCGCGCCCACTGGGCGTACGGGCCGGACAGCGGCCTGGCCCACAACGAGGTCGAGTCCCAGGGCCATGCCATCCGTTTCTCCTGCCGTACCGAGGGCGGTACTCGGGAGGTCTACGTCGGTACTCAGTTGCCCGACCACGCCGTCGAGTGGGCGACGCTCTCCGAATGCCGCCTGACGGAGCGGGGAATCGCCACCCCCTCTCTCGCGAGGAAGCCGGCTCCCGCGCCGACGACGGTGTCGTTCCCGTTGGCGCCGGGCAGCATCGCGTTCACCAGCGCGGTCGAACTCCCCATTCCCGCCGGGGACGCCACGCGTCTTTACGAGGCTTATGCGCAGCCCCTGGGATCTGCCGTGGTCCAAGCCCGGATCTTGCTGCCACGCCAGTCCGCCGTCCTATTGCCGCACCTCCTGTACATAGTCGACGGGGCGGCGCGCTTGGCGCCGCCCGCCGCCACCGCGCATTCCGGCTCCACTTGGCTCATACGTGCCGAGAGCGCGTCCCTGCTTGCCCGGCGGACGGACCCGCGCTGGCCGGACCTCCGCCCCCCGTCGCCACCCGCCCAGCCCGTGACCTCCCCTCCCGGCCGCGAGCCTCTGACGGATGAAGCGGCGATGGTCAGCCTGTTCCGGAAAAAGCTGGAGCAGATCCATTGCTCGCACGGGATCATCAACTGGGAAACCCTGATCAGTCACGCGGGGGCGGCGCCCTCCGACTTCACCCCGGCCGACCGGGTCCGCATCCTGGTCGCAGTGGACTCACCCCGCGCTGACGGCAAACCAGTTCTTTCGGCGCGCGTCAAGTTGGCTCACGACAGGCCGGGGCCTGCTCCGTTTTTCGCCGATGTACTCGCCGGCCTCGGCTTGGGCAGGAACCTCACCGACGCGAAGATCGACCGCATCTGGCGCCAGGCGGCACACCCCGAGGTGCGGGCCGAGGCGCCGCGCCACCCCACAGAGGAGGAAGAGAATCAGCTGGTCGGGAAGCTGCGCGAGCACCTGGTGATGGTGGCCAAGGGGCGTGGCGTGATCAAGTGGGGAACCCTGCTGAAGCGGCAGGCCGTGGTGGCGGAATCGGTGTCCTCGGCAGCCCGGGTGCGCCTTCTCGCAGCCGTGGACAAGCCGTACCAGGTCGGTAAACCCATCCTGTCCTCGCTGGTGAAGCTGGACGGTCAGAAGACGGGCCCGGCCCCCTTCTTCGGAGAGATTCTGGCCGAACTGGGGTGGAAGCCGGACGCGCGGACACCCACCGTGGCGGCTGCGTGGCTCGTTGAACGTGACCGTGCGTACGGAGCCGACGGCCACGTTGTCAGCCCGAACGCGGGTATGCGTTCTCTTCATCGGCTCGCGGGTGTGTCACAGAAGCTTGGGACCGACGAGCGCCGCCTGGTGCGCGCCGTCCGGCGAACCCTGATCGACGCCGCACGGCGTCAGGTCTGCGTGGGCTGGCACACACTCGCCGCGGCTGTTGGTGGACAGCCCGGGGACTTCTCGGTGAGTGATCGGCTCGCTGTCCTTGCCGCGGTGGACAGGGACGCCGAGGTGGCGGGAGTGATGCTGTCGGCGCTGGTGATCGGCGCCGGGCACACCCCGGTCCCGTACTTCAATGACATCCTCCGGAGTCTCGGCCGCCCACACGGCCTGAGACCCATCGAACTGGGGCAGGTGCGGAAGCACGAGCAGGCCCGTGCTTTCGAGGCCTATCGGGAGGGCGGCCCTCGAGCCTGAGGCCGCTTACGCCTCGGTCTGCCCGTCGTCCGTGCCTGCGGCGGCGGGGACAACGTACGACCCCTTGCCGCGCACTGTCACGACGAGGCCGCGCTCCCGGGGCATGGCCACCAACGTCAAGGGAGTTGATGACGTGCGGAACCCTATCGCGCGCACCCTGGGCCGGTTCCTGATCCCCGCCCTCCTCTGGCTGCTGACCCTGACGCTGTCGGCCACCGGCAATCACCGGGAGTCCCCGTCCCGCCTCAAGCGAAGGCTCGTCGCGCCTCCAGCGGCGGCTCAGCGGGTGCACAGCGCACGCGGCGGCGGGCGTTGTGGCTGGCCATGGTCGGGGTGGACATCGACCACCGGAACGTTGAGGAGCGACGGGCGGAGGCCGAGTCGCTTGTCGAGGAGCTGCGGTCGCGGATCGAGGCGCTGACCGACTCGGAGGAGTACCGCCAGGACCGGGAACTCGACCGGCTGCGGAAGCGGACCGACGAAGCCCGCCGCAGCACGGAGAGCCGGCGGTCGCGTGCGGACGCGCGCATGGCGGCCACGCCAAGGC
This sequence comes from Streptomyces tatrensis, assembly GCF_049310065.1. Taxonomy (NCBI): domain Bacteria; kingdom Bacillati; phylum Actinomycetota; class Actinomycetes; order Kitasatosporales; family Streptomycetaceae; genus Streptomyces; species Streptomyces tatrensis. The sequence goes on from NZ_JBMDLB010000011.1 coordinate 6,458,668, forward strand.
TTGCCGGCTCTGGGCGAAGGCCGAGAGGTCCCACTCACCGCACAAGGGGCTGGCTAGTGCGATGTCTTCGGCTGAGGCGAGCCTTCGCCATACGAAGCTGGAGTGGCCGCGAAAGTCACACGCCTCTGCTCCGTGTGCGTCCCTCGCCAAGGATGACGACGTATGCGCAGGTCAAGCCCGCCTGCCGCAGGTAACAGGGGACGAGCGATGTCCGATCTTGGCGCCCCGGTCCCACGCATGTCCCACGCGGAGTGATCTGTGGGATCGGGCAATTGGGATTTCGCCTGGATCGCGCTGCGAAACCCCAAGTCAGAGCAGCGCCGGACCGATTGCTCATGCAGGTAGGCCGTGTGCGTTTTGGCATGAACAAGAAAGGCTCTGACCTGCGTTTCCGCTGGTCAGAGCCTTGTTCCGGAGTGCCCCCGGCAGGATTCGAACCTGCGCACACGGCTCCGGAGGCCGTTGCTCTATCCCCTGAGCTACGGGGGCGCTGTCGCTGGTGTTGCGGCGACGGGTTGAACACTACCAGCTTCCCGGTGGTGATCAGGAACGGATTCGGGGGGATCGGGGCGTGGGTCGCTCGGACGGGGTGGAAGTGGCAAAAACCCGGACGCGGGGGCCGGGGCGGACCTACTCTCGAGTTGTGTCAGGCGCCTCGGGCCGGGTGCTTGTTGTCGACGACAACAAGGTCATCCGGCAGCTGATCAAGGTCAATCTCGAGCTGGAGGGCTTCGAGGTCGTGACCGCGAACGATGGTGCCGAGTGCCTGGACGTCGTTCATCACGTGCGGCCTGATGTGATCACTCTTGATGTGGTCATGCCCCGTCTGGACGGGTTCGGGGCTGCCGCGCAGTTGCGGGCCGACCCAAGGACACGGCATCTGCCCGTTGCGATCGTGAGCGCCTGTACGCAGAACGAGGTCGAGGCCGGGATCGCCGCCGGCGTGGACGCCTTCCTCGCCAAGCCCTTCGAGCCCGCGGAGCTGGTGCGCGTCGTGCACCAGCTCATCGAGCGCCGTGACAGGAGAGAGAGGAAGGGCGCTCCCGCCGGGAGAGGGAGGGGATGACCCTCCTTTCAGTCCCGCCTGTCCTTCCGGGTCTTTCACCCCTCCTGGCTCTTCAGGCCCCCTTTGTCGGGGCCCGCTGTTCACATGGCGAAACCGTTCGCGTGACGTGGGGGCTTCTCCCCTAGGCTGGTCTCGTGACCCCCGTCGACCTCTCCCGTTCCGTCGTGCGCGCCCTGCGCCGCGCCGTCGAGGACGGGGAGCTGCCCGCCGGTGTGGTCGTGCCCGAGCGGGTCGTCGTCGAGCGGACCCGGCCCGGGGGAGTGGGGGACTACGCCTCGCCCGTCGCGTTCGGGGTGGCGAAGGGTGCCGGAGTCGCGCCCCGCGGAGTGGCCGAGGTGCTGGCCCCGCGGCTGGCGGGCCTGGCCGGGATCGAGCGGGTGGAGATCACCGGCGCCGGGTTCCTGAACTTCGTACTCGCTGCGAGTTCCGTCGGAGAGCTGGTGCGCGGCATTCGGGCCGGTGGGGAGCTGTACGGCTTCGCCCCCGGTGGGTCCGAGAAGCGAGAGTTCGCCGATGTGCCCGTCGGGGCCCTGCGCGAGCTCGTCGTGCGCGCGGCCGTGCGGCGGATGCGGATCGCGAGCAGCCGGGGGGTGGAGCGGGAGGGCGATTGCGCCCCCGTAGCCCCCGTCGCCAAGCGAGACGGGGACGTGGTCGCGGAGTTCGGGGCCGGCGCCGCCGTCTGGGCGATGCTCTGTGTTCCCGCCGCCGAGACCCCTGTGTTCTCCGCATCGCTGCTGGTTCAGGGCGAGTCCAGTGAGTTCTTCCGGGTGCGGTACGCCCACGACCGGGCGCGGGCCCTGACCCGTAACGCCGGGCAGTTGGGGTTCCGTGCGGAACCGGGGGAGGTGGAGGGGGAGGTGGACGGCGCCGGCGCTCTGCTCGACGCCCTCCGCGATCAGCCCCTCGTGCTCGAAGCCGCCGCGCACCACCGTGCGCCCGAGCGGCTCGTCCGGCAGCTCGTCGTGATCGCCGACGCCCTGCTCGATTTCCAGTACGACGTCCTGCCCAAGGGGGACGAGAAACCCTCGGCCGCCCACCGTGCCCGGCTGGCCCTTGCCGAAGCCGCCGGGGCGGTGCTGGCCGGCGGCCTGGCCCTGCTCGGCATCGACGTGCCCGACCACCACCACCTGTGATGCCCGTGATGCGCATGCGCATGCGATCTGATGTGATCCGATCCGATGCGCGTGCGTTCCGGATGATTTGCGAAGAGAGAATGACGAGATGAGCCGTTCCGCACACCCCGCCGGGCCCCGCCACGCCGACGTCATGCCCGAGGGTCACTACGCCCCGCCGGCCGCCGACCTGAACGCCCTCGACGAGAAGATCTGGGCGCGCACGGTCGGCCGCAACGGCGACGGGGTCGTCACCGTCGGCGGCATCGAAGTGACCCGTCTCGCCGAGGAGTTCGGGACGCCCGCCTACTTCCTCGACGAGGAGGACTTCCGGGCGCGGTGCCGGGCGTGGGCCCACGCCTTCGGGCCCGATGCCGACGTCTTCTACGCCGGCAAGGCGTTCCTCTCCAAGGCCGTCGTGAAGTGGCTCAAGGAGGAGGGACTCAACCTCGACGTGTGTTCCGGAGGGGAGCTCGCCACCGCGCTCTCCGCCGGGATGCCGGCCGGGCGCATCGCCTTCCACGGCAACAACAAGTCGACGGCCGAGATCACCCGCGCCATCGAGGCCGGCGTCGGCCGGATCGTGCTCGACTCCTTCCAGGAGATCGCCCGCGTCGCGCACATCGCCCGCGAGCTCGGCGTACGCCAGCCCGTGCAGATCCGCGTCACCGTGGGCGTGGAGGCGCACACCCACGAGTTCATCGCCACCGCGCACGAGGACCAGAAGTTCGGGATCGCCGTCGCCGACGGGTCGGCCGCCGAGGCCGTACGGCGCGCGCTGGGACACGACAGCCTGGAGCTGCTCGGCGTCCACTCCCACATCGGCTCGCAGATCTTCGACATGGCCGGCTTCGAGGTGTCCGCCAAGCGCGTCGTGCGCCTCCTCGCCGCCGTGCGCGACGAGCACGGGGTGGAGCTGCCCGAGATCGACCTCGGCGGCGGGCTGGGCATCGCCTACACCCCCGCCGACGACCCGCGCGAGCCGCACGAGATCGCCAAGGCCCTGCACGAGATCGTCGCCCGCGAGTGCGAGGCGGCCGGCTTGCGCGCCCCGCGGATCTCCGTCGAACCCGGACGGGCGATCGTGGGCCCGACGGCCTTCACCCTCTACGAGGTCGGGACGATCAAGCCGCTGGAGGGCCTGCGGACGTACGTCTCCGTCGACGGCGGGATGTCCGACAACATCCGGACGGCCCTCTACGACGCCGAGTACTCGGTCACCCTCGTCTCCCGGACCTCCGAGGCCGAGCCCATGCTCGTGCGCGTCGTGGGCAAGCACTGCGAGAGCGGCGACATCGTGGTCAAGGACGCGTTCCTGCCCGCCGACCTGGCCCCCGGGGACCTCCTCGCGGTCCCGGCCACCGGCGCGTACTGCCGTTCGATGGCGAGCAACTACAACCACGTGCTCCGCCCGCCGGTCGTCGCAGTGCGCGACGGCCAGGCGCGTGTCATCGTCCGGCGGGAGACGGAGGAGGATCTCCTGCGTCTGGATGTCGGCTGACGCGCATCTTTCTGGGGGAAGCCCCCGGACGCCCAAAACGGTGTCTCACTCAATGGACCGAGGGTGGAAACTGTTGTCCATTGAGTGAGACTGGTTCACACCTGGGGTGCAAACCGCGCACCAGGTACTGATGTGAAGATCGAAAGGCGTAGGTCGAATGATGCGTACGCGTCCGCTGAAGGTGGCGCTGCTGGGCTGTGGAGTGGTCGGCTCGGAAGTTGCCCGCATCATGACGACGCACGCCGACGATCTGACGGCCAGGATCGGCGCGCCCGTCGAGCTCGCCGGCGTGGCCGTGCGCCGCCCCTCCAAGGTCCGCGAGGGCATCGACCCGGCCCTGGTCACCACCGATGCGACCGCGCTGCTCAAACGCGGCGACATCGACGTCGCGATCGAGGTCATCGGCGGCATCGAGCCGGCCCGCACCCTGATCACCACCGCCTTCGAGCACGGCATCTCCGTCGTCTCGGCGAACAAGGCGCTGCTCGCCCAGGACGGCGCCGCGCTGCACGCCGCCGCCGAGGCCGCCGGGCTGGACCTCTACTACGAGGCCGCCGTCGCCGGCGCGATCCCGCTGGTCCGCCCCATGCGCGAGTCCCTCGCGGGCGACAAGATCAACCGGGTGATGGGCATCGTCAACGGCACGACGAACTTCATCCTCGACAAGATGGACTCCACCGGCGCCGGGTACCAGGAGGCCCTCGACGAGGCCACCGCCCTCGGGTACGCCGAGGCCGACCCCACCGCCGACGTGGAGGGCTACGACGCCGCCGCCAAGGCCGCGATCCTGGCCGGCATCGCCTTCCACACCCGGGTCCGCCTCGACGACGTCTACCGCGAGGGCATGACCGAGGTCAGCGCCGCCGACTTCGCGTCCGCCAAGCGCATGGGCTGCACCATCAAGCTCCTCGCCATCCTGGAGCGCGCCGCCGACGGCGAGTCCGTCACCGCCCGCGTCCACCCGGCGATGATCCCGCTGACCCACCCGCTCGCCTCCGTCCGCGAGGCCTACAACGCGGTGTTCGTCGAAGCGGAGGCCGCCGGGCGGCTCATGTTCTACGGTCCGGGCGCGGGCGGCGCGCCGACCGCGTCCGCGGTCCTCGGCGACCTCGTCGCCGTCTGCCGCAACAAGCTCGCCGAGGCAAAGGGGCCGGGCGAGTCGGCGTACACCCAGCTGCCGGTCAGCCCCATGGGGGATGTCGTCACCCGCTACCACATCAGCCTCGATGTGGCGGACAAGCCGGGCGTACTCGCCCAGGTGGCGACGACCTTCGCGGAGCACGGTGTCTCGATCGACACCGTCCGTCAGCAGGGCAAGGACGGCGAGGCCTCCCTCGTCGTCGTCACTCACCGTGCGCCCGACGCCGCCCTCTCCGGGACCGTCGAGGCGCTGCGGAAGCTGGACACCGTCCGCGGTGTCGCCAGCATCATGCGTGTTGAAGGGGAGTAAGGACCCATGAGCAGCAATCGCACCCACCAGTGGCGCGGCATCATCGAGGAGTACCGGGACCGCCTGCCGGTCACGGCCACGACTCCGGTGGTCACGCTCCGCGAGGGCGGCACTCCCCTCGTCCCCGCCCAGGTGCTCTCCGAGCGCACCGGCTGCGAGGTACACCTCAAGGTCGAGGGGGCCAACCCCACCGGGTCCTTCAAGGACCGCGGCATGACCATGGCGATCACCAAGGCCAAGGAGGACGGCGCCAAGGCCGTCATCTGCGCCTCCACGGGCAACACCTCGGCCTCCGCCGCCGCCTACGCGGTGCGCGCCGGGATGGTCTGCGCCGTCCTCGTGCCCCGCGGCAAGATCGCGCTCGGCAAGATGGGCCAGGCCCTGATCCACGGCGCCAAGATCCTTCAGGTCGACGGCAACTTCGACGACTGTCTGGATCTGGCCCGCGCGCTGTCCGACAACTACCCTGTGGCGCTGGTCAATTCCGTCAACCCGGTACGCATCGAGGGCCAGAAGACGGCGGCCTTCGAGATCGTGGACGCGCTCGGCGACGCCCCCGACATCCACGTGCTGCCCGTCGGCAACGCCGGCAACATCACCGCGTACTGGAAGGGCTTCAAGGAGTACAAGGCCGATGGCCTGGCCTCCCGTACGCCCCGCGTGTGGGGTTTCCAGGCCTCCGGCTCCGCGCCGATCGTGCGCGGCGAGATCGTCAAGGAGCCGCACACCATCGCCACGGCGATCCGCATCGGCAACCCGGCCTCGTGGGACTACGCCCTGCAGGCCCGGGACGAGTCGGGCGGCTTCATCGATGAGGTGACGGACCGCCAGATCCTGTCCGCCTACCGCCTGTTGGCCGCTCAGGAGGGCGTCTTCGTCGAGCCCGCCTCGGCCGCTTCGGTCGCCGGTCTGCTCAAGGCCGTCGACCTCGGTCTGGTCGACCCCGGCCAGAAGATCGTGTGCACCGTCACCGGCAACGGCCTGAAGGACCCCGACTGGGCAGTCGCCGGCGCTCCGCAGCCGGTCACCATCCCGGTCGACGCCGAGGCCGCCGCCATCCGCCTCGGCCTCGTCTGACCGGAGGTACGGCGGTAGCCGCAGTAACCGCAGTAACCGCAGTAACCGCAGTATCCGAGTGGCCGGATTCCGGAAGTCTTTCGAAGGCTGAGGAATCCGGCAACTCGGGCCGTACGGCCCGAAAACCGACGGAATCCCGCCAGATATCGCGGCGGAAACCCGACCTCGGCGGCGGGAGCCGGCGACACGCATCGTGCGCCTGCTGTGCGCCCTATGTCGGAGAAGAACCTTCCTTCGATAGGCTGTACTTACATCCGCCGCCGCGCATATGACCGCGGTGCTGCCCACAGGGCCTTCGGGTGTCGTACGTTCTCCAGTACATTCACAGCGAGCCAGCGAAGATCCCGTCTCGCACAGTCACAAGGAGTGTCATCGGAAGATGGCCGGTCCCGCCTTCCGCGCCGCCGCCGTACGGGTGCGCGTTCCCGCCAGCAGTGCCAACCTCGGCCCGGGCTTCGACGCCTTCGGGCTGGCCTTGGGGCTTTACGACGACGTCGTCGTACGCGTGGCCGATTCCGGCCTGAACATCGACATCGCGGGCGAAGGTGCCGACACCCTGCCGCGGGACGAGAGCCACCTGCTCGTACGCTCCATGCGCACCGCCTTCGACCTGCTGGGCGGCCAGCCGCGCGGCCTCGAGGTCGTCTGTGCCAACCGCATCCCGCACGGCCGCGGCCTCGGCTCCTCCTCCGCCGCGATCTGCGCGGGCATCGTGGCCGCCCGCGCCGTGACCATAGGCGGCGAGGCCAAGCTCGACGACGCGGCGCTGCTTGAGCTCGCCACCGAGATCGAGGGCCACCCCGACAACGTCGCCGCCTGTCTCCTCGGCGGTTTCACCCTCGCGTGGATGGACGGCGGCAGCGCCAAGGCGATCCGCATGGAGCCCGCCGATTCCATCGTTCCGGTGGTCTTCGTCCCCTCCAAGCCGGTCCTGACGGAGACCGCGCGCGGCCTGCTGCCGCGCACCGTCCCGCACGTGGACGCGGCCGTCAACGCGGGCCGCGCGGGTCTGCTCGTAGAGGCTCTGACCAGGCGTCCCGAGTTCCTGCTGCCGGCCACCGAGGACCGTCTCCACCAGGAGTACCGGTCCCCGGCGATGCCCGAGAGCGTGGCGCTCGTGGCCCGGCTGCGGGCGGACGGCATCCCCGCGGTGATCTCCGGCGCGGGCCCCACGGTCCTCGCGCTGGTCGACAACGGTGCGGCCGACAAGGTCGCACGGCTCGCGGGCGAGGGGTGGGCGGCCAACCGGCTCGCACTCGACGCCGCGGGCGCGAGCGTACTTCCGCTGGGAACCCAGGGCGGCTGATCCGCGCAGTAGAGGACACAGCCGGCCAGGGGCGGGCGGCCAGGGCAGGCCGCCCGCGCGGAGCCCGCGCGAAACCCGCGCGGATGGGCTCTAAAGCCGGTGATCGAGAGGGGGAATGTCTGTTGGATCCGGTAGTGTTAGTCTCAAGTGCGCATCCGAAGCCGCCATGGCTTGGTGCTCAGTGTCCCTATCAGGGACCACCTTTCTTCCGGGAGCCTCCCCGACTGCTTTGATCGCTGCCAGCAGTTTCGAGCACGCTCCGGAATCGGCGTGATATTCCCACGCTTTCAGCTCGGGGGCTTCTCGCCGGAACCACCCATGCACATGCACGTTTCTCTCCGCCGTATCTCTATCGGCGGACCACCGCCCCGACTGCAGTCCGCGCCTCATCAAGTCACGGACTGACGTCGGACAGCACAACCGGTCGCCGAGCCAGACAGGCCGACGTCCGCTCCAGGGAAGGACCCTTCGTGAGCGACACCACCGATCTGATGGGCGCTGCCGACACCAACGTCGACACCAGTGCCCCCGCCGAGGGCGCCGCGCCGACCAAGCGCCGCCGCTCCGGCACCGGCCTTGACGGCATGGTCCTGGCCGAGCTCCAGCAGGTCGCGTCGGGCCTCGGCATCAGGGGCACCGCGCGGATGCGCAAGGGCCAGCTGATCGAGGTCATCAAGGAGGCGCAGGCGGGAAGCAGCGCCCCCAAGGCCGCGGCCGCCGCGCCGGCCGCCGCGTCCGCCGACGCCGGCGAGACCAAGCCGAAGCGCCGCGCCACCAGCAAGGCCCGTACGGGCGAGGCCGCCGCCGAGGCGCCCGCCGAGAAGACCGCCGCGCAGGCCCAGATCGACATCCCGGGCCAGCCCGCCAGCGAGGACGCCCCCGTCGGCGAGCGCCGTCGCCGGCGTGCCACCGCCCCGTCCGGCAGCCCCGAGGGCTCGGCCCCCGCCGCCGTCGTACAGGTGGAGCAGAAGTCCGAGACCGTCGCGCCGGCCGCACAGGCCGAAGCGAAGGCCGAGGCCGCCACCGCCCCTGCCGGCCAGGGCCAGGACGGCGAGGGCCGCGGCCGCCGCGAGCGCCGCGAGCGGGGCAACGACCGCGCCGACGGCCGCCGCGAGCGCCGTGACCGCGGTGCCAAGGCCGACGACCAGGGCCAGGGCGCCCAGGGTCAGGGCCAGGGCCAGGGCCAGGGTCAGAACCAGGGTCAGGGTCAGGGTCAGGGCCAGGGTCAGGGTCAGGGTCAGCAGGGCGGTCGTCAGGACCGGACCGACCGTCAGGACCGCCAGCAGGGCGGCCGCGGCCAGGGCCAGGGCCAGGGTCAGAACCAGGGCCAGGGTCAGCAGGGCGGTCGTCAGGACCGGGACCGTCAGGACAACGGCCCGCAGGACGACTTCGACGAGGACGGCCGTCGCGGCCGTCGCGGCCGCTACCGTGACCGCCGTGGCCGTCGCGGGCGCGACGAGTTCGCCCCGGTCGAGACCCCGGTCGCCGACGACGACGTCCTGATCCCCGTCGCCGGCATCCTCGACATCCTCGACAACTACGCGTTCATCCGGACCTCGGGCTACCTGCCCGGCCCGAACGACGTGTACGTCTCCCTCGCCCAGGTCCGCAAGGCCGGTCTGCGCAAGGGCGACCACACCACCGGCGCCGTCCGGCAGCCCAAGGACGGCGAGCGCCGCGAGAAGTTCAACGCGCTCGTGCGCCTGGACTCCGTCAACGGCATGGCGCCCGAATCCGGCCGCGGCCGCCCGGAGTTCCAGAAGCTGACCCCGCTGTACCCGCAGGACCGGCTCCGCCTGGAGACCGACCCTGGCGTGCTGACCGGCAGGATCATCGACCTGGTCGCACCGATCGGAAAGGGTCAGCGTGGTCTGATCGTCTCGCCGCCGAAGGCCGGCAAGACGATGATCATGCAGGCGATCGCCAACGCGATCACGGTCAACAACCCCGAGTGCCACCTGATGGTCGTCCTGGTCGACGAGCGTCCGGAAGAGGTCACCGACATGCAGCGGTCGGTGAAGGGCGAGGTCATCTCCTCGACCTTCGACCGCCCGGCCGAGGACCACACCACCGTCGCCGAGCTGGCCATCGAGCGCGCCAAGCGTCTCGTCGAGCTGGGTCACGACGTGGTCGTCCTGCTGGACTCCATCACCCGCCTGGGCCGCGCGTACAACCTCGCGGCGCCCGCCTCCGGCCGCATCCTGTCCGGTGGTGTCGACTCGACCGCGCTGTACCCGCCGAAGCGCTTCTTCGGTGCCGCGCGCAACATCGAGGACGGCGGCTCGCTGACCATCCTGGCCACCGCGCTGGTCGACACCGGCTCGCGCATGGACGAGGTGATCTTCGAGGAGTTCAAGGGCACCGGCAACATGGAGCTCAAGCTCGACCGGAAGCTCGCCGACAAGCGCATCTTCCCGGCTGTCGACGTCGACGCGTCGGGCACCCGCAAGGAGGAGATCCTGCTCAACAGCGAGGAGCTCTCCATCACCTGGAAGCTGCGACGGGTGCTGCACGCGCTCGACTCGCAGCAGGCCATCGAGCTGCTCCTCGACAAGATGAAGCAGACGAAGTCGAACGCCGAGTTCCTCATGCAGATCGCGAAGACGACCCCGTCGGGCAAGAACGACGACTGACGTCTCCCCGTAGCACCACCTGCGTGACCGCCGACCGCCCCCGCCGCACCCGCGACGGGGGCGGTCGCGTCATGTCCCGGGCCCTGTGCCGCTACGGGGCCTGCGGGGTCCGCGGGGCCTTGTGCGGCCCGTGCGGCCTGTGTGGCCTCGTGTGATCTACGGTGCTTCGCGCGCAGATGCGACCTTTGCCACACTCCGTACGCCGGCGGACCCTCGCAGTCACCGCGCGTCCCCGGGGGAAACCGCAGGTAGGCGGTGCATTGCGCGGTGCCCGCCCCGCGCCGCCCGACGGGGCGGGGCGGTCTGCGCGCGCCCGGGGCCGTGGAACCCTGGATGGCTTCCGCCCGTCCTTGTCAGGGGGAGCGCGGGAGTCGATCCGAGCACAGACAGGCGGGCAGAGCAGAGCATGAGCCAGGACAGCAGGGGCCACGGCCGCAGGGCCGGCGCGGGCCGACGCCGACGGAAGCCGGCCGCGCGCCGCAGGGCCGTCGTCATCGCCGCGTGGACCGCCACCGGCGTGGTCCTCCTGGGCGGGGCGGGGCTCGGCTACTTCTACTTCAAGTTCAACGGGAACCTCAAGACGGTCGACATCGACGCCGCCCTCGGCACCGACCGCCCGCAGAACGTGGACAACGGCTCGATGGACATCCTCGTCCTCGGCTCCGACTCCCGCGGCGGCGCCAACAAGGAGTACGGCCAGGACGACGGCGGCTCCGCACGCTCCGACACGGCGATGATCGTCCACCTCAACGAGGGCCACACCAAGGCCACCGTCGTCTCGATACCCCGCGACACCCTCGTGACCCGGCCCGTCTGCAAGCTCTCGAACGGCAAGAGCGACCCGGGCGGCCCGCGCAAGATGTTCAACGAGTCGTACACCGTCGGCGGGGCCGCCTGCGCGGTCAAGACCGTCGAGACGATGTCGGGGATCCGCATGGATCACTACCTCGAAGTCGACTTCACGGGCTTCAAGGAGATCATCGACAAGCTCGGCGGCGTCGAGGTGACGACTACCAAGCCGATCAAGGACCCTTACAGCCACCTCGACCTGCCCGCCGGGAAGAACAGGCTGGGCGGCGAGCAGGCCCTCGGCCTCGTCCGTACCCGCCACGGCGTCGGCGACGGCGGCGACCTGGGCCGAATACAGCTCCAGCAGGCCTTCATCAAGGCGCTGATCAAGCAGGTCAAGACCATCGGCGTCTTCGACAACCCGAAGAAGCTGCTCGACATCGCCGACACCGCCACCAAGGCCATCACCACGGACAAGGCGCTCGGCGACGTGAAGGCCCTCATGGGCTTCGCCCAGGGGCTGGAGGGCATCGGCCCCGAGCACCTGCAGATGATCACGCTGCCGGTGACCGGAGACACCCGTGACCCCAACCGGGTCGTACCGCTCACCAAGGAGTCCAAGATGGTCTGGGACGCCCTGCTGGCCGACCAGGAGATCCCCGCCGCGGCCACCGCGAACTCGGCCGGCGACAAGGGCACGGCCGGTACGGTCCTCCAGTAGCCGGATCGCCCCGACCGCCCCGTTGGAGGGGTTGGGACGGGCCGCGGAATAGATGCCGGACCCCTGCCGTTGAGGGAGGCGTCCTCAGAATTTTGACAGGCAGCCCGGTCCTGGCAGACTGGTCTGTCGGCCCCGGTTCACGCAGCGCGCAATTCGGCTCCTGCGACCCGGCGCCCTCCCGAATCTAGGAGACACCTTGAAGCGCGATACCCACCCCACGTACGTCGATACCCAGGTCAGCTGCACCTGTGGCGCGTCGTTCACCACCCGTAGCACCCTGACCGAAGGCACCATCCGTGCCGAGGTCTGCTCCGAGTGCCACCCGTTCTACACGGGCAAGCAGAAGATCCTCGACACCGGTGGCCGCGTGGCCCGCTTCGAGGCCCGCTTCGGCAAGGCTGCACAGAAGTAGCGAGCCTCAGGCGCCGGGTTCCGGCTGCACCCTGTTCGCACGGGGGCAGCCGGACCGGCGCCTTTCTCGTCCCGCAGCCCTTTTCTTCACATTCACCATCTTCAGGAGCCCCCGATGTTCGAGGCGGTCGAGGAACTGATCGGCGAGCACGCCGATCTTGAGAAGAAGCTCGCCGACCCTTCGGTCCACTCGGATCAGGCCAACGCGCGCAAGCTCAACAAGCGCTACGCGGAGCTGACCCCGATCGTCGCGACCTTCCGTGCCTGGAAGCAGTCCGCCGAGGACATCGAGACGGCGAAGGAGTTCGCGGCCGACGACCCGGACTTCGTGGCAGAGGTCAAGGAACTGACCGCACAGCGCGAAGGGCTCACCGAGAAGCTCCGCCTGCTGCTCGTTCCGCGCGACCCCAGCGACGACAAGGACGTGCTGCTCGAGGTCAAGGCGGGTGCGGGCGGCGACGAGTCGGCCCTGTTCGCCGGCGACCTGCTGCGCATGTACCTGCGCTACGCCGAGCGCGTGGGCTGGAAGACCGAGATCATCGACGCCACCGAGTCCGAGCTCGGCGGCTACAAGGACGTCCAGGTCTCCGTCCGCACCAAGGGCGGCAACGGCGCCACCGAGCCCGGCCAGGGCGTCTGGGCCCGCCTGAAGTACGAGGGCGGCGTGCACCGCGTCCAGCGCGTGCCGGCCACCGAGTCCCAGGGCCGCATCCACACCTCCGCCGCCGGCGTGCTCGTCACCCCGGAAGCCGAGGAGGTGGAGGTCGAGGTCAACATGAACGACCTCCGCATCGACGTGTACCGCTCCTCGGGCCCCGGCGGCCAGTCCGTCAACACCACCGACTCGGCCGTGCGCATCACGCACCTGCCGACCGGTGTGGTCGCCTCCTGCCAGAACGAGAAGAGCCAGCTCCAGAACAAGGAGCAGGCGATGCGCATCCTGCGTTCGCGCCTGCTGGCCGCCGCACAGGAAGCCGCCGAGCAGGAGGCCTCCGACGTGCGCCGCAGCCAGGTGCGCTCCGTGGACCGCTCCGAGAAGATCCGTACGTACAACTACCCGGAAAACCGGATCTCGGACCACCGGACGGGCTTCAAGGCGTACAACTTGGACCAGGTGCTCGACGGAGACCTCGACCCGGTCATCCAGGCCTGCGTCGACACGGACTCCGCCGCCAAGCTCGCGTCCGCGCACTGAGTCCCCCCGCAGGACCCCCGCACCGACCCGCGGGACCCCGCACCACCCCCCGTACGACAGCAGCCCGGAGGACCAGCGTGAACTTGCTGCTTGCCGAGGTGGCCCAGGCCACCCAGCGGCTGGCCGCCGCCGGCGTGCCCTCACCGCGTTTCGACGCGGAGGAGCTCGCGGCCTTCGTGCACGGCGTCAAGCGGGGGGAACTCCACCACGTCAAGGACGCGGACTTCGACGCCCGCTACTGGGAGGCCGTCGCCCGCCGCGAGGCGCGCGAACCGCTCCAGCACATCACCGGCCGCGCCTTCTTCCGCTACCTGGAGCTCCAGGTCGGGCCCGGGGTCTTCGTGCCCCGGCCCGAGACCGAGTCGGTCGTGGACTGGGCCATACAGGCCGTCCGGGCGATGGACGTCGTCGAACCGCTGATCGTGGACCTCTGCACCGGCTCCGGCGCCATCGCGCTCGCCATGGCGCAGGAGGTGCCGCGCTCGCGCGTGCACGCCGTGGAGCTGTCCGAGGACGCCCTCCAGTGGACCCGTAAGAACGCCGAGGGCTCCCGGGTCACCGTCCACCAGGGCAACGCGCTCAGCGCGCTGCCCGAGCTGGACGGACAGGTCGACCTGGTCATCTCCAACCCGCCGTACATCCCGCTCACCGAGTGGGAGTACGTCGCGCCGGAGGCCCGCGACCACGACCCCGAGATGGCGCTGTTCTCCGGCGAGGACGGCCTGGACACCATCCGCGGCATCGAGCGCACCGCCCACCGGCTGCTGCGGCCCGGCGGCATCGTCGTCGTCGAGCACGCCGACAGCCAGGGCGGACAGGTCCCGTGGATCTTCGCCGAGGAGCGGGGCTGGGCCGACGCCGCCGACCACCCCGACCTCAACAAGCGCCCGCGCTTCGCGACCGCCCGCAAGGCCATGCCGTGACCGGCCCCGCCCCGACCGGCCCCGCCCCGACCGGCGCAGTCACCGCGCGCATTCCCGCCACCACCCTGCTGCACGAGGAGGCCCGCTGATGGCCCGGCGATACGACTGCAACGACGCGACGGACCGCAAGACGGGCCTGCGTGAAGCCGCCTCCGCCGTACGCCGCGGCGAGCTCGTCGTGCTGCCCACCGACACCCTGTACGGGATCGGTGCGGACGCCTTCAGCGCCGAGGCCGTCGGTGACCTGCTCGCCGCCAAGGGGCGCGGCCGCAACATGCCCACCCCCGTCCTCATCGGCTCCCCGAACACCCTGCACGGCCTGGTCACCGACTTCTCCGAGCAGGCGTGGGAGCTCGTCGACGCCTTCTGGCCGGGCGCGCTGACGCTGGTCGCCAAGCACCAGCCCTCGCTGGCGTGGGACCTCGGCGAGACCGGGGGGACCGTGGCCGTACGCATGCCCCTGCACCCCGTCGCGATCGAGCTGCTGACCGAGGTCGGCCCGATGGCGGTGTCCTCGGCGAACCTGACCGGACACCCGGCTCCGGAGGACTGCGACGCGGCGCGCGAGATGCTCGGCGACTCCGTGTCCGTCTACCTGGACGGCGGCCCGACCCCGGGCATCCAGCCCTCGTCGATCGTCGACGTCACCGGGAAGGTGCCCGTCCTGCTGCGCGAGGGGGCACTGACCGCCGAGCAGCTGCGGGAGGTCGTGCCCGACCTCGAGGTGGCTCCGTGAGCCCTGAGGGGCGTGGCATAGCCGGGGACAACACCTTCCGCATACTCCACGTCAGCACCGGCAACGTCTGCCGCTCGCCCATCACCGAGCGGCTGACGCGGCACGCGCTGTCCCACCGGCTCGGCGGCCCCGTCACCGGCGACCTGATCGTGGAGAGCGCGGGCACCTGGGGCCACGAGGGCGCGCCCATGGAGGCCAACGCGGCCGCCGTGCTGGCCGACTTCGGGGCGGACGCCTCCGGCTTCACCGGCCGGGAGCTCCTGGACGAGCACGTCATACGCGCGGACCTGGTCCTGACCGCCACCCGCGACCACCGGGCCCAGGTGATCTCCATGGGGCACTCCGCGGGGCTGCGCACCTTCACGCTGAAGGAGTTCACCCGCCTGGTGCGGGCGATAGACCCGGCGACGCTGCCGCCGCTGGAGGACGGGATGGTGGAGCGGGCCCGCGCACTGGTTCGGGCGGCCGCTGCGTTGCGGGGCTGGCTGCTGGCTCCGTCCCCGGACGCCGATGAGGTGTACGACCCGTACGGGGCTCCGATCACCTTCTTCCGCTCGATCGGCGACGAGATCAACCAGGCGCTGGAACCGGTGGTCACCGCGCTGACCGGGGTCAAGACCTCCCGCTGACCTGCGGCGTCGTTGTCGGGGGCGCCGCCCCCGAACCCCCGCTCCTCAAACGCCGGAGGGGCTGAAAGATCAGGGCTCCGCCCCGGACCCCGCGCCTCAAACGCCGGCGGGGCTGGATCGGCGCCGCAGGGCGGGATGCGCAGGGGCGGCCTACAGTGGCTGGTACCCGGTACGCGGTACCCCCCTGGAGTCGCGCCATGAGCGTCATCACCCAGCCCCTGGACCTGCTGCGGCAGCAGGATCCGCAGATGGCCGACGTCCTCGACGGGGAGCGGCAGCGGCAGGCGACCGGGCTGCAGCTCATCGCCGCCGAGAACTTCACCTCCGCCGCCGTGCTCACCGCACTGGGATCGGCGCTCGCCAACAAGTACGCCGAGGGGTACCCCGGCGCCCGCCACCACGGCGGCTGCGAGTACGCCGACCTCGCCGAGCAGATCGCCGTCGAGCGGGCCCGCGCCCTCTTCGGCGCCGAGCACGCGAACGTGCAGCCGCACTCCGGATCCGCCGCCGTGCTCGCCGCCTATGCCGCGCTGCTGCGGCCCGGGGACACCGTGCTGGCCATGGCGCTGACCTCCGGGGGACACCTCACCCACGGGTCGCCCGCCAACTTCTCCGGGCGCTGGTTCGACTTCGTCGGGTACGGAGTGGACGCCGCGACCGGGCTCATCGACTACGCCCAGGTGCAGCGGCTCGCGCACGAGCACCGGCCCAAGGCCATCGTGTGCGGGTCGGTCTCCTACCCGAGGCACCCCGAGTACTCCGTGTTCCGGGAGATCGCCGACGAGGTCGGGGCCTTCCTGATCGCCGACGCCGCCCACCCCATCGGACTCGTGGCCGGCGGTGCCGCGCCCAGCCCCGTGCCCTACGCCGACATCGTCGTGGCCACCACCCACAAGGTGCTCCGGGGCCCGCGCGGCGGGATGATCCTGTGCGGGGCCGAGTTCGCGGAGCGGATCGACCGGGCGGTGTTCCCCTTCACCCAGGGCGGCCCCCAGATGCACACCATCGCCGCCAAGGCCGTGGCCTTCGGCGAGGCCGCCGGGCCCGCCTTCACCTCGTACGCGCACCGGGTGGTCGCCAACGGCCGCGCCCTGGCCGACGCGCTCGCCGCCCGCGGGTTCGCCGTCACGACCGGCGGGACCGACACCCACCTGATCACCGCCGACCCCGCACCGCTGGGCCTCGACGGCGCGGGAGCCCGGGGCCGGCTGGCCGCCGCCGGGATCGTGCTGGACACCTGCGCCCTTCCCTACGGAGACAGCCGCGGGATCCGCCTCGGCACCGCGGCGGTGACCACGCAGGGCATGGGGGAGGCGGAGATGGGCCGGATCGCCGCGCTGTTCGGGGCCGCGCTGAGCGGCGGGGAGCCCACGAAGATCCGTAGGGACGTCAACGAGCTGGTGGTCAGTTTTCCGCCGTATGGGGTTTAAGCAGGGCAAGAGCGACGTACCGCAACCGGGATACCGCCCTTGCGCGTCCCCGACAGCGAGTACTTCGCAGCTAGTGTGTGGGGCTGAGATGGCCGGCGATACATCTGGGGCAGCCCGTGCGTGAATATCTGCTGACGCTTTGCGTCACGGTCGCGGTGACTTATCTACTCACCGGGCCCGTGCGGAAGTTCGCGATCGCCGTGGGGGCGATGCCCGAGATCCGCGCCCGCGACGTGCACCGGGAGCCCACTCCGCGGCTCGGCGGCATCGCGATGTTCGGCGGACTGTGCGCCGGCCTGCTCGTCGCGGACCACCTGCAGAACCTCAACGGGGTCTTCGAGCTGTCGAACGAGCCGCGGGCCCTGCTCTCCGGGGCGGCCCTGATCTGGCTGGTCGGCGTGCTCGACGACAAGTTCGAGCTCGACGCCCTGATCAAGCTCGGCGCGCAGATGATCTCCGCCGGCGTGATGTGCATGCAGGGCCTGACCATCCTGTGGATCCCGGTCCCGGGGATCGGGACGGTCGCGCTCACCCCGTGGCAGGGCAACCTGCTCACCGTGGCCCTCGTCGTGATCACCATCAACGCGGTGAACTTCGTGGACGGCCTCGACGGCCTCGCCGCCGGCATGGTCTGCATCGCGACCTGTGCGTTCTTCCTCTACGGATACCGGATCTGGTTCGGCTACGGGATCGAGGCGGCCGCGCCCGCGACGCTCTTCGCCGCCATCCTGATGGGCATGTGCCTCGGCTTCCTGCCGCACAACATGCATCCCGCCCGGATCTTCATGGGCGACTCCGGCTCGATGCTCATCGGCCTGGTGCTTGCCGCCGCCGCCATCTCCATCACCGGACAGGTGGACCCGGACGCCATGGCGCTGTTCGTGGGCGGCGAGCGCAACGCGACCCACGCGATGCTGCCGGTCTTCATCCCGCTGATCCTGCCGCTCACGATCATCGCGATCCCGATGACGGACCTGGTCCTCGCCATCGTGCGGCGCACCTGGAAGGGCCAGTCGCCCTTCGCCGCGGACCGCGGGCACCTCCACCACCGGCTGCTGGAACTGGGGCATTCGCACAGCCGGGCCGTGCTCATCATGTACTTCTGGTCAGGACTGATCGCCTTCGGCGCCGTGGCGTATTCGGTGCATTCCGCCTCGATGTGGATCGTGCTGGCGATCGCCGCACTGAGCGCCGTGGGCCTGCTCCTGCTCCTGCTGCCGCGCTTCACCCCGCGGGCCCCGCGGTGGGCGGAGCGGCTGGTCCCGCCGCGCTACCGGCACGCGGAACGGGCCGCCGAGGCGGCCCTGGCGGACGACGCGGCGCCGGAGCCGGCGCCGGCCCGCCCGATCGCGGCGGGCGTGTCAGGCGTCAACGGGGCGACCGCCATCGGCCCCCGTTCGCGCTTCCCCGACCGGCGCAAGGCAGGGTCCGCGCGCTGACGTCCGGAGCGCATGTCGGACATGAACGCCCTTTACCAGACAAGCCACTTGGTTGTCGCGCACACACGCGCAGGGTCACTCTCATGTGTGACAGTCCGCACACCCTCTGAGTAAAGCTCTCATCAAATACTTTGTGATACCGTTCACTAAACCCGGCGACAGAGCCGAAGGACCGTAGTGCGACGGTCCATTGGCCCGAGGTACTCACTCGGACCGGGCTTACGCTCGTCCTGTACGAGTCCCTGTGCCCCCACCACCACGCGGAGCAAACCGCCATGCGGTCAGATGACGTCCGATCCCTTCTGCAATCCGCCGTTCCCACGGCTGTCGCCGGCGCTCTCGCCGCCGTCATCAGTGGGATCGTCGCCGGTGGCAAGGGGGCCGTGGGCGCCGTCGTCGCGACGGTGGTGGTGATGCTGTTCATGGGCATCGGATTCCTCGTACTGCAGCGCACGGCGAAATCAATGCCGCATTTGTTCCAGGCCATGGGGCTGATGCTCTACACGGCCCAGATCCTGCTGCTCTTCGTCTTTCTCGCCGTGTTCAAGAACACGACACTGTTCAACCCCAAGGCCTTCGCCATCACGCTCGTCGTCGCCACCCTGGTGTGGATCGCCGCACAGGCGCGTGCTCATATGAAGGCCAAGATCCTCTACGTCGAACCTGACTCGATGAAGGGCGACAAGCCCGGAAATTCGGGCCAGAAGCCGTGAGGGGTAGGGGCGGAATAAGTGTGCGTTCGGGATGCTGCTATCGTCCGGTTTCAACTGCGGCATTGCGGGCGCGGGCATCTGAGCTGACGCCTGTTCCATCGCGAGGCTCGATGCCTGACTGTCGCCCCACCATCCGTAATACCTGTCCAGTGCCGAACCGCGGCTGCACGCCGCGCCGACACAACGAGGTTGCCGTACCTATGCGCCACGCTGAAGGAGCCCTGCGGTGAGTGCTGCTGACATGACGCTCGCCTTCGAATTGAACTGTCATTTCGAAGACGGCACTGGCTGCGGCTTCCCGGGCCCGACCCTGTACTCGTTCCTGTTCGAGCCGATCTTCGGTGACGGCGACAGCAACCTGTACTTCAACAAGACGATGCTGCTCGCCCTGCTGGGCTCGGTCATCATCGTCGGCTTCTTCTGGGCCGCGTTCCGGAAGCCGAAGGTCGTCCCGGGCAAGCTGCAGATGGTCGCCGAAGCGGGCTACGACTTCGTACGCCGTGGCATCGTCTACGAGACGCTCGGTAAGAAGGAAGGCGAGAAGTACGTCCCCTTCATGGTCGCGACGTTCTTCTTCGTCTGGATCATGAACCTGTGGTCGATCGTGCCGCTCGCCCAGTTCCCGGTGACCGCCGTCATCGCGTACCCGGCCGGCCTCGCCCTCATCATCTACGTCATGTGGATGTCGGTGACCTTCAAGCGCCACGGTTTCGTGGGCGGCTTCAAGAACCTGACCGGCTACGACAAGTCGCTCGGCCCGGTTCTGCCGCTGGTCATGGTGATCGAGTTCTTCTCGAACGTCCTGGTCCGCCCGTTCACGCACGCGGTCCGACTCTTCGCGAACATGTTCGCGGGTCACACCCTGCTGCTGCTGTTCACCATCGCCAGCTGGTACCTGCTGAACGGGATCGGCATCGCTTACGCGGGCGTCTCGTTCGTCATGGTCATCGTGATGACCGCGTTCGAGCTCTTCATCCAGGCTGTCCAGGCGTACGTCTTCGTCCTCCTGGCCTGCAGCTTCCTGCAGGGCGCGCTCGCCGAACACCACTGAGCCACAGCCCGCTCCTGCAATCCCCCCGAATCGTCCGGTGGCCAACCCCCACCGGTCCATGAAAGAGAAGGAAGAACTGGCATGTCCCAGATCCTCGCTGCCACCACCGAAGGCGTCACCGGCTCCCTCAGCTCTGTCGGCTACGGTCTCGCGGCCATCGGCCCGGGCGTCGGCGTCGGCATCATCTTCGGTAACGGCACCCAGGCTCTTGCCCGTCAGCCCGAGGCTGCCGGTCTGATCCGCGCCAACCAGATCCTCGGCTTCGCCTTCTGTGAGGCGCTCGCCCTCATCGGCCTGGTCATGCCGTTCGTCTACTAAGACGAACCCAACGACTAGTCCGAATCGACGAAAGGCACTGATGTGAACCTCCTGGTTCTCGCGGCCGAGGAGCCGAACAGCCCCCTCGTTCCGCCGATCCCCGAGCTCGTCATCGGTCTGATCGCCTTCGTCATCGTCTTCGGTTTCCTCGCGAAGAAGCTCCTCCCGAACATCAACAAGGTTCTGGACGAGCGCCGCGAGGCCATCGAAGGCGGTATCGAAAAGGCTGAGGCCGCTCAGACCGAGGCTCAGAGCGTGCTGGAGCAGTACAAGGCCCAGCTCGCCGAAGCCCGGCACGAGGCCGCTCGCCTGCGCCAGGATGCTCTGGAGCAGGGCACTGCGCTGAAGGAAGAACTTCGCGCAGAGGGCCAGCGGCAGCGTGAGGAGATCATCGCTGCCGGTCACGCCCAGATCGCGGCTGACCGCAAGGCCGCCTCTTCCGCGCTCCGTCAGGACGTCGGCAAGCTGGCGACCGATCTGGCCGGAAAGCTTGTCGGCGAGTCCCTCGAGGACCACGCCCGGCAGAGCCGCACGATCGACCGTTTCCTCAGCGAGCTCGAGGAGAAGGCCGAGGCCGCCCGATGAACGGAGCGAGCCGCGACGCGCTGGCCACCGCCCGCGAGCGTCTCGACGCGCTGACGGACAACACGTCCGTCGACGCGGCGAAGCTCGCCGGCGAGCTGGCGGCCGTCACCGCGCTGCTCGACCGTGAGGTCTCGCTGCGTCGGGTCATCACGGACCCGGCGCAGTCCGGCGAGGCCAAGGCCGAGCTGGCCGGTCGTCTGCTCGGCGGCCAGGTGGGCGGGGAAACCCTCGACCTGGTGTCCGGCATGGTCCGGTCCCGCTGGTCGCAGTCCCGTGACCTGGTGGACTCGCTCGAGGTTCTGGCGGCCACCGCCGACCTCACGGCGGCCCAGGCCGACGGCGGCCTCGACGACGTCGAGGACGAGCTGTTCCGGTTCGGCCGGATCGTCTCCGCGAACACCGAGCTGCGTGCAGCACTGACCGACCGGTCGGCGACCGCCGCCGCCAAGAGCCAGCTGCTGCGCAGCCTGCTCGGCGGCAAGGCGAACGCCGTCACCGAGCGGCTGGTCACGCGTCTCGTCACGCACCCGCGTGGACGTAGCCTGGAAGCGGGCCTCGAGTCCCTTTCCAAGGTCGCCGCCGAGCGTCGTGGCCGCATGGTCGCCACCGTGACCACCGCGGTTCCGCTCAGCGACGTCCAGAAGCAGCGTCTCGGCGCGGTGCTGGCCAAGCTCTACGGTCGCCCGATGCACCTGAACCTCGACGTGGACCCCACGGTCCTCGGCGGGATCTCGGTGCGGGTCGGCGACGAGGTCATCGACGGCACCATCTCGGACCGCATCGCAGAAGCGTCCCGACGCATGGCCGGCTGACCAGCCACAAAATTAGTACGAAGCATTCCTAGCGGCCCGGTTGGGCCGTGCAGAACTTGCAGAAGATTCCTGGGGGTCGCCCCCAGACCCCTAAGAAGCTTCAGGCCCAACAAGGAGAGCAGGGAACCCAGATGGCGGAGCTCACGATCCGGCCGGAGGAGATCCGGGACGCACTGGAGAACTTTGTCCAGTCGTACCAGCCGGACGCGGCCTCGCGCGAGGAGGTCGGTACGGTCAGCGCTGCCGGCGACGGCATCGCGAAGGTGGAGGGCCTGCCCTCCGCCATGGCGAACGAGCTGCTGAAGTTCGAGGACGGAACCCTTGGTCTCGCCCTGAACCTCGACGAGCGCGAGATCGGCGCCGTCGTCCTCGGCGAGTTCAGCGGTATCGAGGAGGGCCAGCCGGTGCAGCGCACCGGTGAGGTGCTCTCCGTCGGCGTCGGCGAGGGTTACCTCGGCCGCGTCGTCGACCCGCTCGGCAACCCGATCGACGGCCTCGGCGAGATCGCGACCGAGGGCCGCCGCGCCCTCGAGCTGCAGGCCCCCGGCGTCATGGTCCGCAAGTCGGTCCACGAGCCGATGCAGACCGGCTACAAGGCGATCGACGCGATGGTGCCGGTCGGCCGTGGTCAGCGTCAGCTGATCATCGGTGACCGTCAGACCGGCAAGACCGCTCTGGCCGTCGACACGATCATCAACCAGCGCGACAACTGGCGCTCTGGCGACGTGAACAAGCAGGTTCGCTGCATCTACGTCGCCATCGGCCAGAAGGGCTCGACCATCGCGTCCGTTCGCGGCGCCCTGGAAGACGCCGGCGCGCTCGAGTACACGACGATCGTCGCCGCCCCGGCTTCCGACCCGGCCGGCTTCAAGTACCTGGCGCCGTACACCGGTTCGGCCATCGGCCAGCACTGGATGTACGCCGGCAAGCACGTCCTGATCATCTTCGACGACCTGTCGAAGCAGGCCGACGCCTACCGCGCCGTGTCGCTGCTGCTGCGCCGTCCGCCGGGCCGCGAGGCCTACCCGGGCGACGTCTTCTACTTGCACTCCCGTCTGCTGGAGCGTTGCGCCAAGCTCTCCGACGACATGGGTGCCGGTTCGATGACCGGTCTGCCGATCGTCGAGACCAAGGCGAACGACGTGTCGGCGTTCATCCCGACCAACGTCATCTCCATCACCGACGGCCAGTGCTTCCTTGAGTCCGACCTGTTCAACGCGGGCCAGCGCCCGGCGCTGAACGTCGGTATCTCGGTCTCCCGCGTCGGTGGCTCGGCCCAGCACAAGGCCATGAAGCAGGTTTCCGGCCGTCTGCGCCTGGACCTCGCCCAGTACCGCGAGCTGGAGGCGTTCGCCGCCTTCGGTTCCGACCTGGACGCCGCTTCGAAGTCCTCGCTGGAGCGCGGCAAGCGTCTGGTGGAGCTGCTGAAGCAGGGCCAGTACCAGCCGATGCCCGTCGAGGAGCAGGTCATCTCCGTCTGGGCCGGTACCACCGGCAAGATGGACGACGTCCCGGTCAACGACATCCGTCGCTTCGAGTCGGAGCTGCTGGACCACCTGCGCCTCGAGCGCAAGGAGCTCCTCACCTCCATCGCGGACGGCGGCAAGATGTCGGACGACACCCTGTCCTCCATCGCGGACGCCATTGCCGCCTTCAAGCGGCAGTTCGAGACCTCGGACGGCAAGCTCCTCGGCGAGGACGCGCCGGCCGTCAACGTCTCCAAGTGACGACGGAAGGGACCTGACTCATGGGAGCGCAGCTCCGGGTCTACAAGCGTCGCATCCGTGCCGTCACGGCGACCAAGAAGATCACCAAGGCGATGGAAATGATCGCCGCCTCGCGCATCGTCAAGGCGCAGCGCAAGGTGGCGGCATCGATGCCGTACGCGACCGAGCTCACCCGTGCGGTGACCGCGGTGGCGACCGGTTCGAACACCAAGCACGCCCTGACGACCGAGGTCGAGGCACCGGTGCGTGCCGCGGTCCTGCTCATCACGAGCGACCGCGGTCTGGCCGGCGGCTACTCCTCGAACGCCATCAAGCAGGCGGAGCGGCTCTCCGAGCGGCTGCGCGGCGAGGGCAAGGAGGTCGACACGTACATCGTCGGCCGTAAGGGTGTCGCCTACTACGGCTTCCGCGAGCGCAAGGTCGCGGAGTCGTGGACCGGCTTCACCGACAGCCCGGCTTACGCCGACGCCAAGCGCGTCGCGGCGCCGCTGATCGAGGCCATCCAGACGGTTACGGCCGAGGGTGGCGTCGACGAGCTGCACATCGTCTACACGGAATTCGTGTCGATGATGACGCAGAACGCGGTGGACGGCCGGATGCTGCCGCTCAGCCTCGACAAGGTCGAAGAGGAGAGTGGCGCGAAGGGCGAGATCCTTCCGCTGTTCGACTTCGAGCCGTCGGCGGAGGACGTCCTCGACGCCCTTCTGCCGCGCTACGTCGAGAGCCGCATCTACAACGCACTGCTGCAGTCGGCCGCTTCCGAGCACGCCGCCCGCCGCCGCGCGATGAAGTCGGCTACCGACAACGCCGGGGATCTCATCAAGAGCCTCTCCCGGCTTGCCAACGCGGCCCGCCAGGCCGAAATCACCCAGGAAATCAGCGAGATCGTCGGTGGCGCCAGCGCCATGGCAGACGCGACCGCGGGGAGTGACAAGTAATGACGACCACTGTTGAGACGGCCGCCGCCACGGGCCGCGTCGCCCGGGTCATCGGCCCGGTCGTCGACGTGGAGTTCCCCGTCGACGCGATGCCCGAGATCTACAACGCGCTGAAGGTCCAGGTGGCCGACCCGGCCCAGGACGGCGAGCTGAAGACGCTGACCCTGGAAGTCGCCCAGCACCTGGGTGACGGCCTGGTCCGCACCATCTCCATGCAGCCCACCGACGGTCTGGTCCGCCAGGCCACGGTGATCAACACGGGCGAGGGCATCACCGTCCCCGTCGGTGACTTCACCAAGGGCAAGGTGTTCAACACCCTCGGTGAGGTGCTGAACTACCCGGAGGAGAACGCCAACGTCACCGAGCGCTGGCCGATCCACCGCAAGGCGCCCCGCTTCGACGAGCTCGAGTCGAAGACCGAGATGTTCGAGACCGGCGTCAAGGTCATCGACCTTCTCACCCCGTACGTCAAGGGTGGAAAGATCGGTCTGTTCGGTGGTGCCGGTGTCGGCAAGACCGTTCTGATCCAGGAAATGATCTACCGCGTCGCCAACAACCACGACGGTGTGTCGGTCTTCGCGGGCGTCGGTGAGCGTACCCGTGAGGGCAACGACCTCATCGAGGAAATGGCCGAGTCCGGCGTCATCGACAAGACGGCGCTTGTCTTCGGTCAGATGGACGAGCCCCCGGGCACCCGTCTTCGCGTCGCCCTTGCCGGTCTGACCATGGCGGAGTACTTCCGCGATGTGCAGAAGCAGGACGTGCTCTTCTTCATCGACAACATCTTCCGTTACACCCAGGCCGGTTCGGAGGTGTCGACCCTTCTGGGCCGCATGCCGTCCGCCGTGGGTTACCAGCCGAACCTGGCTGACGAGATGGGTCTGCTGCAGGAGCGCATCACCTCGACCCGCGGTCACTCGATCACCTCGATGCAGGCGATCTACGTCCCCGCGGACGACCTGACCGACCCGGCGCCGGCCACCACCTTCGCCCACCTCGACGCGACGACGGTTCTTTCCCGTCCGATCTCCGAGAAGGGCATCTACCCGGCCGTGGACCCGCTGGACTCGACGTCCCGCATCCTCGACCCGCGGTACATCGCGGCGGACCACTACGCCACGGCGATGCGCGTCAAGGGGATCCTGCAGAAGTACAAGGACCTCCAGGACATCATCGCGATCCTTGGTATCGACGAGCTGGGCGAGGAGGACAAGCTCGTTGTCCACCGTGCCCGTCGCGTCGAGCGCTTCCTGTCGCAGAACACGCACGTCGCCAAGCAGTTCACCGGCGTCGACGGTTCGGACGTTCCGCTCGAGGAGTCCATCGTTGCCTTCAACGCGATCTGCGACGGAGACTACGACCACTTCCCCGAGCAGGCGTTCTTCCTGTGCGGTGGCATTGAGGACCTCAAGGCCAACGCCAAGGAGCTGGGCGTCTCCTGAAGCCGCGCTCATCCGTGAGCACAGCTGACTGACGGAGAGGGGCGGGTGTGTCCCGTCCCTCTCCTCACGCCCATTAGAATTTGACCCAACACCCGGCGATACCGCCGGGTGGTGACCCGAGGAGCCACCATGGCTGCTGAGCTGCACGTCGAGCTGGTCGCGGCGGACCGCAATGTCTGGTCCGGCGAGGCCACCCTTGTTGTCGCCCGCACCACGTCCGGCGACATCGGCGTCATGCCCGGTCACCAGCCGCTTCTCGGTGTGCTGGAATCGGGCCCGGTGACCATCCGTACCGTCGGCGGCAACACTGTTGTCGCCGCGGTGCACGGCGGATTCATCTCGTTCGCGGACAACAAGTTGTCGCTGCTGGCCGAGATCGCCGAGCTTGCCGACGAGATCGACGTCGAGCGGGCGGAGCGGGCACTGGAGCGCGCGAAGGCGGAGACCGATTCGGTCTCCGAGCGTCGCGCCGATGTCCGGCTGCGCGCGGTTTCGGGGCGCTGAGTCCCGGTACTGGTAAGAGTTTCAAACCTCAGCCGCGGCCTGTTCCGGAATTTTCCGGACCGGGTCGCGGCTGAGGCGATGCGGGTCCGATTCAGACTCTGTCTGTGAAGAACTCTGTCGGTTGGGTTGATTCGATGAGCGAGGAGGTCGGTGAAAGATGCTCCTCGCTCTGCTTGTGAGCGGCCTGGTCGTCGTGGCCCTGGTGGTGATCGGGCTGTTTGTGTTCGGGCTGCGCCGCAGGCTGATCCAGCGCTCCGGCGGCACCTTCGACTGCAGCATGCGCTGGGACGTGTCCGAGGAACCCGACGTCTCCGGCAAGGGCTGGGTGTACGGGGTCGCGCGCTACAGCGGTGACCGCATCGACTGGTTCCGTGTCTTCAGCTACTCCCCGCGGCCGCGCCGGCTGCTGGAGCGGTCCTCCATCGAGGTCATCGCCCGCCGTGCGCCCGAGGGCGAGGAGGAGTTGGCCCTGCTCTCCGACGCCGTCGTACTGTGCTGCGCGCACCGCGGCACCCGCCTGGAACTGGCGATGAGCGATGACGCGCTGACCGGTTTCCTGGCCTGGCTGGAGGCGGCGCCGCCCGGGCAACGGGTGAACGTCGCCTGATCGGATTCGGGCATGAAGAAGCCGGGAGAGACGGGGCGGACCGTCTCTCCCGGCTTCGGTCTATCTACTGCAGGCCGCTGTGGATCGCGGAGGCCAGCTCACCGTTCGTGGTGTCGCCGCTGAACTCCCAGAAGAAGGCGCCCTTGAGGCCCTGCTGCTTGGCCCAGGTCATCTTCCCGGCGATGGTGGCGGGGGTGTCGTAGCTCCACCAGTTGCTGCCGCACTTGGCGTAGGCGGTGCCGGCGATGGTGCCGGTGGCCGGGCAGCTGGCCTTGAGGACCTTGTAGTCCTCGATGCCCTGCTCGTAGGTGCCGGCGGCCGGGCCGGTGGCGGTGCCGCCGGGGGCGGCCTGGGTGACGCCGGTCCAGCCGCGGCCGTAGAAGCCGATGCCGAGGTTGAGCTTGGAGCCGGTGATGCCCTTGCCCTTGAGCTTGGTGATGGCGGCCTCGGAGTTGAATCCGGCGGTCGGGATGCCGCTGTACGAGGTGAGCGGGGAGTGCGGGGCCGTCGGGCCCTGCGCGGCCCACGCGCCGAAGAAGTCGTAGGTCATCACGTTGTAGAAGTCGACGTACTGCGCCGCTCCCGCGTAGTCCGCGGCGTCCAGCTTGCCGCCGTTGGAGCCGTCGGCGGAGATGGCCGCGGTGACCAGGTTGCTCGCGCCGAACTTGGTGCGCATGGCCTGCATCATGTTCTTGAGGGAGGCCGTGCCGCTGGTGTCGCAGGTCAGGCCGCAGGCGTTCGGGTACTCCCAGTCCAGGTCGATGCCGTCGAAGACGTCGGCCCAGCGCGGGTCCTCGACGAGGTCGTAGCAGGACTGGGCGAAGGCGGCCGGGTTCGCGGCGGCCTGTCCGAAGCCGCCGGACCAGGTCCAGCCGCCAAAGGACCACAGCACCTTGATGTTCGGGTACTTCTTCTTCAGCTCGCGGAGCTGGTTGAAGCTGCCGCGCAGCGGCTGGTCCCAGGTGTCGGCGATGCCGTCGACGCTCTGGTCGGCGGTGTAGGCCTTCTCGTAGTCGGCGTAGGAGTCACCGATGGTGCACTTGCCGCCCTGGACGTTGCCGAAGGCGTAGTTGATGTGGGTGATCTTCGCCGCGGAACCCGAGGTGACCAGGTTCTTCACGTGGTAGTTGCGCCCGTAGACGCCCCAGTTCGTGAAGTAGCCGAGCTTGACCGGGCCGCCCGGCGGCGGGGGATCGACGACTCCGCCGGTGGTGGTCACCGAGAGTTCGCCGGAGGAGGGACCGGTCTGGTCGATGGTGTCGCGCGCGGTGACCGTGTAGATGTACGTCGTGCCCTTGGTCAGGCCCGAGTCGGTGTACGAGGGGCTGGTGACGGTGGCGATCTTGGCGCCGCCGCGGAAGACGTCGTAGTTCTTGACGCCCTTGTCGTCGATGGCCGCGGCCCAGCCGAGGGTCAGCCCGGTGTCGGTGACGCCGCTGGCCGTGGGGGTGCCGGGAGCGCCGGGCGGGTTGTCGGTGGGGTTGGTGCCGCCGTCACAGCTGCCGCCGTTGATCTTGCAGCCGCTGGGGGCGCCGGCGCCGGTGCCGTTGAAGCCGAAGCTGACGGTGGCGCCCGGGGCGAGGGTGCCGTTCCAGCCGACGTTCTTGCCGGTCCAGTGGGTGCCCGAGCTGGTGACGGTGGCGTCCCAGGCGGAGGTGACGGCGGTGCCGGCCGGGTAGTCCCACTCCACGGTCCAGCTGCTGAGGGTGGTCGTGCCGGTGTTCTTCACCGTCCACTTGCCCTCGAAGCCGGAGCCCCAGTCGGAGACCTTGGTGTACGTCGCGGTGGCGGAGGCGGCTGCCTCGGCGGGACCGGCGATGGCCACGAGTCCGGCGACGGGCAGGGTGAGGACGGCCAGTGCAGCCGCGACTCTTCGAAACAGCGATGCGCGTCGTGGGGGTGCTGTGCTCAAGGGTGCTCCTCCGAGGTCCGCAGCGGCCGTGGCGACGGCCGCTGCATGGGGGTGGGACCTGCGCCGCCCGTGAGCCTGCCGTATGACGTCTTGTCATGGCACGCTCACCACAGTTGTGCGTGAGAGTAGAAAGGTCTGGACCAACCGTCAAGAGGTCCAGACCTTATGTAGCAGCCCCGGAAATATTTCCGGCCGGATCCGGCTAGAGCCCCAACTCCTGTGCCAGCACCGCTGCTTGAACCCGGCTGCGCAGCTCCAGCTTGGCCAGCACCCGGCTGACGTGGGTCTTCGCCGTCGCCTCCGCCATCTCCAGGCGCACCGCGATCTCCGCGTTCGACAGACCCTCGCCCAGGCACCCCAGGACCTCCCGCTCGCGCGGGGTCAGCGACTCCACCGTCGCCGGTACGGGGACCCGTACGGGCCGCGGATCCGCGAACTCGGCGATCAGCCGCCGGGTCACCGCCGGGGCGATCAGACCCTCCCCGCGCGCGACGGTCCGTACCGCCGCGATCAGCTCCGCCGCGTCCGCGTCCTTCAGGAGGAAGCCCGACGCGCCCGCGCGCAGCGCGCCGAAGACGTACTCGTCCAGGTCGAAGGTGGTGAGCACGAGGACGTCGGCCAGCCCCTCCGCGACCACCTGGCGGGTCGCCGACACCCCGTCCAGGCGCGGCATCTGCACGTCCATGAGCACCAGGTCGGGCCGCAGCTCGCGGGCCAGGCGCACGGCCTCCTCCCCGTCCGCGGCCTCGCCCGCCACCTCGATGTCCCCGGCGCTGCGCAGGATCAGGACCAGCCCGGCCCGCACCGCGCTCTGGTCCTCCGCCACCACGACCCTGATCGTCACGTCCGTACCGCCTCTTCTTCCACGGGCAGCGTCGCCCGGACCCGCCAGACCGCGTCCGCGCGGCCCGCTTCGAATGCTCCGCCGAGCAGTTCCGTCCGCTCGCGCATGCCGATCAGGCCGGCTCCGGAGCCGGGTGCGCGGGGGCCGGGGCGTTCCCCGTAGGGGGAGTCGACCGCGACGTGCAGCGCGCCGCCCCCGAGGCGGTCGCGGGCCAGGCGGACGGTGACCGTGCCCGGGGCGGCGTGCTTGAGGGCGTTGGTCAGCGACTCCTGGACGATCCGGTACGCCGCCAGCTCCACCGGGGCGGGCAGGGGCTCCCCGGACGGCCGGTCGTCGAAGAGTACGAAGTCCAGCCCGCTCGCGGCCCCGTTCGTACGGGCCTGCTCCAGCAGGGCGTCCAGCCCGCCCAGCGAGGGGGTGGCGACGGCCTCCTGCCCGGCGCCCGCGTCCCGCAGCAGTCCGATCAGACGGCGCATCTCGGCCAGCCCCTGCACGCTGTTCTCCCGGATCACCCCGAGCGCCTCGCGGCTGGTGGCGGGGGAGTCGATGGACAGCGCGGCGGTGGAGTGGATGGCGATGGCGGAGAGGTGGTTGGCCACCATGTCGTGCAGTTCGCGGGCCATCCGCGCCCGCTCGGCGACGACCGCCTGCGACCGGTCCATTTCGGCCAGCAGGGCGGTCTGCTCGGCGCGCAGCCGGGCGGCCACGGCGGCCTCCCGGTGGTTGCGCAGGGTGGCTCCGGTCAGCGCCGGGCCGAAGCTCACGATGCCGGTGATCACGCCGATCAGCAGCGCCTGCGGGGTGCGCAGCCAGGCGACCGAGGCGATGGTCACGGCGATGGTGATCAGGCCGGTGGTCACCGGGAGGCGGCGGGCCATGGCCGGTTTGCCGTAGACGACGGCCGCGTACATCAGGTCGGTGAAGATCAGGACGGTGGCCAGGTTGCCCACGGTGAACTGGTCGGCGATCAACCCTGCGGTGCCGACCGCCAGCGTCACCCGGGGCATGCTGCGGCGCAGCAGCTCCATCGCGCCGAGGACGAGGAGCGGGACCAGGGCCGCCCAGGCCGGGAACAGGTCCCGGGTGGGGGAGCTGTGCACCCCGAGCGACCACAGGAGCAGGCCGGCGGCCACGCTGGACACGGCGAGCAGCACGTCGTCGCGGTGCGGCGGCGGGATCTTGAGGGTCACGGTCCCATCCAACAGCCCGGGGCGGGTGCGGGCGTCGCCATCGCGGCCGAGGCGCCGTACATCGAAGGATGCAGGGCCGCCCTGTGGCGTTCGTCATCGGCGACGAGGAATCGGTGCGAAACCGGCGGGAAGCTGGAGGCATCCCCCCACCACAGGAACGGAGACTCCCGTGCTCGTCACCCTGATCATCGCCTGTGAAGTCGGCTTCTGGGTCCTGCTGGCCGGCGGCCTGGCCCTGCGCTACCTCGCGAAGATGCCGAAGACCGGCGCGGCCGTCCTGCTGTGCGAGCCGCTCCTGGAGCTGGTGCTGCTGATCGCCACCGCGGTGGACCTGCGCGGCGGCGCCGAGCCGGACTGGAAGCACGGGCTCGCCGCGCTCTACCTCGGCTACACCGTCGCCTACGGGCACTACACCGTGCACTGGCTCGACGGCCACGCCGCGTACCGGCTGGCCGGGGGCCCGAAGCCGGCCGGCGCCGGTCACGGCACGGCGCGGGCCGTCCACGAATGGAAGCTGGTCGCGCGGACCCTCCTCGCGGCGGCCGTCGCGGCCGGCCTGCTGCAGGCCGCGATCTGGTACGTCGGCGGTTCGGGCGACACCACCGTGCTGCGCGGATGGCAGCTCACGGCCCTGCGGGTGGTGGGCATCCACGCACTGATCGCCGTCACCTACACGGTGTGGCCGAAGCGGGCACCGGAGGCGAAGGCCGCCGCGCGCGACGCCGTGGACGCGCCCTAGGTTTCCAGCGGTCGTTCCGCGCTACGGCAGTCGGCTGGTTTGCGGCCGACTTGGTGGCGCGGGCCGGGCGGTCCCGGGGCGTGAGCCGATAGGCCGTCACCTGTCACTCTCCCGTAGCTCACCGCAAAGGGGCTGGTCCATGCCGGGCACACCGGGCACACCGCCGATCCGCCGACGACTCCACCGCCTGCTCACCGCGTCCCTGGGTGCCCTGCTCGCGGTCGCGGTGCAGGCCGCTCCCGCCCGGGCCGATGTGGGGGACGTGACGGAGTATCCGCTCACGACCCCCGAGAGCTTCCCCGCCGGGATCACGGCGGGACCGGACCGGGCGCTGTGGTTCACCGAGTCCGATGGCAACAGGATCGGACGCATCACGACCGGCGGCACCGTCACCGAGTTCGCCGTACCCACCGGGTCGAGCTTCCCCTTCGACATCACGCAGGGCCCCGACCGCGCCCTGTGGTTCACCGAGGGTGCGGCCGACAAGATCGGGCGGATCACGACCTCGGGCACGGTCACGGAGTTCCCCCTGCCCGTGGCGGGCAGCTTTCCCACGGGCATCACGCTCGGCGCCGACCACGCCCTGTGGTTCACCGAGAACGGGACGAACAAGATCGGGCGGATGCGGCTCGACGGAACCGTCACCGAGTACGCCATCCCCACGCCGGACAGCTTCCCGTACCACATCGCGGCCGGCCCCGGCGGTGTGTGGTTCACGGAAGGGATCGCAGGCAAGATCGGCCGCGTCGACCACTCCGGCAACGTGACCGAGTACCCGCTGCCCACCGGGTTCGAGTTCCCGATCGACATCGCGGCCGGCCCCGGCGGGATGTGGTTCACCGCGTCCGATCAGATCGGGCGGATCACCCCGACGGGCACCATCACGCTCTTCCCCCGGCCGAACCCGGGCGGAGGCGCCGACGGCATCACCCGCGGCCCCGACGGGAACATGTGGTACAGCGACCAGCTCGGCTTCATCGGGCGCATCACCCCGACGGGGGAGATCACCGAGTTCCCCGTGCCGGGCGGCGAGGAGAAGGTGCCCTTCAACATCGCGACCGGGCCCGACCGGAACGTCTGGTTCACCGAGCTCCTCGGCAACGCCATCGGCCGCGTCGACGCCCTCCCGGGCCGGGGCCCCGGCGGCCCGCACGCCGCCGCCCCGCAGCCGGTTCCGGGTCCGGGTCGCGAGCACTCGCGTCACGAGCGCCCGCGCCGCTTCCTGCCCTGCGCCACCGGGACACCGCCGCGGGCGGCCCGGTTCTGCCGCTGACGAGTCCTAGCGGTCGCCGCCCGGGACCCACAGGACGTCGCCGACCTCCTTGTTGGCCGTACGGGCCAGGATGAAGAGGAGGTCGGAGAGGCGGTTGAGGTAGGTGGCCGTCAGCGGGTTCATGACCTCGCCGTGTGCCTCCAGGGCCGCCCACGTGGAGCGCTCGGCGCGCCGGACCACCGTGCAGGCCTGGTGGAGGAGGGCCGCGCCGGGGGTGCCGCCGGGGAGGATGAAGCTGCGGAGCTTCTCCAGCTCGCCGTTGAAGAGGTCGCAGTCGGCCTCCAGCTTGTCCACGTAGAACTGCTCCACGCGCAGCGGCGGGTACTCGGGGTTCTCCACGACCGGGGTGCAGAGGTCGGCGCCCACGTCGAACAGGTCGTTCTGCACACGGACCAGGACCTTCACGACATCGGCGGGCAGCGAACCGAGTGCGATGGCCGTCCCGATGGCCGCGTTGGCCTCGTTGGCGTCGGCGTACGCCGAGATCCGCAGATCGGTCTTGGCCGTACGGCTCATGTCGCCCAGAGCGGTCGTGCCCTTGTCGCCGGTGCGGGTGTAGATGCGCGTGAGGTTCACCATGCCGCCACCCTAGTGCGGGCCAACTGCAGGCCCCTGTCGCACTGCTGGGCCGTCCCGGTGTGATGTCCGTCATCTGAGACGTGACGCGTGTTACTTCGCGGTCACCGGACCCCTCGCGGACGCTAGTCTCCGCCGGAGAACGAACGAGGCTGTGCCGTATCCGAGGCCGTGTCCTATTCAAAGAACTTGGGGTGTGCAGTGGCTGGGAAGCTCGCCGTCATCGGTGCCGGACTGATGGGTTCCGGAATCGCGCAGGTCTCCGCCCAGGCGGGTTGGGACGTCGTGCTGCGTGATGTGACCGATGCCGCTCTGACGCGCGGTACCGACGGGATCAAGGCCTCGTACGACAGGTTCGTCTCCAAGGGCAAGCTGACGGCCGAGGACGCCGAGGCGGCCCTCGCCCGCATCACCACGACCACCGAGCTCGAAGCGGTCTCCGACGCCGACATCGTCGTCGAGGCCGTCTTCGAGAAGCTGGAGGTCAAGCACGAGATCTTCCGCGCGCTCGACAAGCTGGTGCGCGAGGACGCGATCCTGGCCTCCAACACCTCCGCCATCCCGATCACCAAGATCGCGGCCGTGACGGAGCGTCCGGAGCGGGTCGTCGGCGCGCACTTCTTCTCGCCGGTCCCGATGATGCAGCTGTGCGAGCTCGTGCGCGGCTACAAGACGAGCGACGAAACCCTCGCCACCACCCGGGCGTTCGCCGAGTCGGTCGGCAAGACCTGCATCGTCGTCAACCGCGACGTCGCCGGATTCGTGACGACCCGTCTCATTTCGGCACTGGTCGTCGAAGCGGCGAAACTGTACGAATCGGGCGTGGCCTCCGCCGAGGACATCGACATCGCCTGCAAGCTCGGCTTCGGGCACGCGATGGGCCCGCTGGCCACCGCGGACCTCACGGGCGTCGACATCCTGCTGCACGCCACCAGCAACATCTACACGGAGTCCCAGGACGAGAAGTTCGCGCCGCCGGAGCTGATGCGCCGCATGGTGGACGCGGGCGACATCGGTCGCAAGAGCGGTCAGGGCTTCTACAAGCACTGAGCACCAGTTCGAATGCCTGCACCCCACAGGGTGAATTAGGTATCGGTTCGCTCACGGTCGGCAACTTCCCTGCCCCTGAGGCAGTCAGTTGCAGTGAGAGTTGCCGACCACGGACCAGTCGGACCATACGCAATCAGTACCGCGCTGCCGGGAGTACACATGCACATCAGGGGCGACCACGCCGAACTCGCAGTCGGGGGTCGCCTCGACGTGCGCAGCGCGGCGGACGCCCGTACGGTCCTGCACACCGCCCTGGACGACGGTCACGGCGACCTCGTGCTGGACCTCACCGGGCTCGACTCCTGGGACGCGACGGGCCTCGGCGTGATCATGGGCGCCCACCGCCGGGCCGGCCGGACCGGCCGCCGGCTCGTCCTGCGCGGGGTCCCGCCGCAGATGCAGCGGCTGCTCGTGGCCACCCGCCTGCACCGGATCCTCGCGATCGAGGGCGGACTCGAGGCGGAGTCGCTGCCGCGCGCCTGACGCCCGGACCCGTTTCGCGTGCGCGGGCTCTGCCCTGCCGGGCCTGCTTCACAGGGCCTGCGCGAACGTAACGGTCCGGTGGTGAAGGCACCCCTGCGGTTCCCGCCCCGCCGGGCACGGTCTAGGGTTCGGGCGGAAACCGGACCAGTAGCGAGAGCGGCGTGAGCGAAGGCCGGGCGGGACGACGGCGCACGGCGCGATCGGGGGACTTGGTCATGGACCGCAGCAGCACACAGGGGCAGCCCGACCCGGCGGAGCAGCCGGCACGGGTGGTGACGCTGACGTCCGGGGACCTCACCCTCACCGTGAACCCCGTCGACGGCAGCGAGATCGCCCGGACGCACCGCCCCGGCGGCGAGCCCGCCCCCGCCCCCGTCAAGCGCACCCCCGCCGCCCGCGCCTCCGCGGCGGCGGGCGCACGGCCTCCCGTACCGCCGGGCGCCCCCTCCGGCGCGCGCCCCCTGCTGGGCCGCGAGGAGGAAGTCGAACGCCTCGTACGCCTCCTCACGCGCGGCCGCTCCGTACGGCTGACCGGGCCGCCCGGATCCGGGCGCACGGCGCTGCTCGACGCGGTCGCCGACGCCTGCGCCGACCTCGCCCCCGACGGGGTCGTACGGCTCTGCGGGCACGGGCACCAGCAGCCCGGCGAGCTGCTCCAGGCGCTGTACGCCACCGTGTACGAGGCTCCGGCCGAACGCCCCGACCGGGCCGGGCTCCTGGCCCGGGTGGCGGAGATAGGCGCCGTCGTCCTCGTCGACGACCTCGAGATGGGCGGCACCGCCCTCGACGAACTGCTGCGGGCCACGCCTGAGTGCGCGTACCTGCTGACCGCCACCCCCGACACCCGGGCCCCCTCCGACGGCTCGCACCTCGAAGAGGTCTTCCTCGGCGGACTGGCCCGCACCGACTGCGTGGCCCTGCTCGAAGCGGGCACCGGCCGGGCACTGACGGACGCGGAAACGGCCTGGGCCGGCGACCTGAGCTTCGCCTCCGAAGGGCTGCCGCTGCGCTTCGTGCAGGCGGCCGCGCTCCTGCGCCAGCGCGACGAGCTCAACCGGACCGACGACGACGAGGCCGACGAGGGCGAGGAGCCCGGCGTCTTCCAGGAGAAGCCGCGCGACACCGTCTTCGTGCCGCTGCCCACGCTGGCCGAGGGCGCCGCTCCGGCGGAGCTGCTCGCCTCGCGGGTCAGCGAGTCGGCTCGGGCCGCACTGCGGATCGCGTGCGCGCTCGGCGGGGAACTGCCGCACCACGCGCACCTGCCCGCGCTGGTCGGCGACACGCACGCCGACACGGCCGTCGCGGAGCTGCTCGCCTGCGGGCTGCTGAGCCCCGTCGGGACGCGCCACCGGCTGGCCGCGGGAGTCGCGCGACAGCTGGAGGAGATCGGCTACGGGGACACCGCGGCCGAGGAGGCCCGTACGGCCGCCCGCCACTACGCCTGGTGGACCGGACACACCTCGGTCAGCCCCGCGCGGGTCGCGGCCGAGGCCGACGCGGTGCTCGCGGCGCTGGCCGGGGCCGATGTGGTGGCCGCGGTGCTGCTCGCGCGGACGGCGGCGCCGATGTTCGCGGCCTCGCTGCACTGGGAGGCCTGGGAGCGGGTGCTGCGCGCGGGCGCGGAGGCCGCACGGAAGGCCGGCGAGGTCGCGGAGCAGGCGTACTTCCACCACGAGCTGGGCGTACTGGCCCTGTGCGAGGGCCGCCTCGACCGGGCGCGGGCCGAGCTGGAGGCCTCGGTCGGGCTGCGCGGCGCGCTGGCCGACAAGCGGGGGACCGTCTCGGGACGGCGTGCGCTGGCGCTGGTCACCGACCGCGAGGCCGCAGAGGTCCAGGTGTCGCCGCCGCTGCGACTGGCTCCGCCGGCCGCGTCTGCGGCCGGGGCCGGGGGAGCGGCGAAGTCGGCCGGGGCCGGCCAGCCGGGGGCCGGGGCACCGGATGCTCCGGGAGCTCCGGGTGTCCTGCCGGTTCGGGGGCTGCCGGGGCTTCTGCCGGGTGCGGGGGCTGCGCTGCTTCCCGGGGCTGCTGCCGGTGCTGCCGCACTGGCTCCCGGTCTTCCTGCTCTTCCGGGGTCTCCCGGGCTTCCGCCGGCCGGTGGGACTTCGAAGCTTCCCGCGGCTCCCGGGGCTGAGGGGACTCCGCTTGCTCCTGGTGCTGCTGCCGGGGTTTCCGGGGTTTCCGGGGGCGCGGGGCTTCAGCCGTTCCCTGAGGTTCGCCGGGTTCTGGGCGGTCCCGGCGTTTCCGGTTCCGCCGGGCCTTCGTTGGCTGCGGGTGCTGCGGGTGCTGCGGGTGCTGCGGGTGCTGCGGGTGCTGCGGGTGCTGCGGGTGCTGCGGGTGCTGCGGGTGCTGCGGGTGGGCAGTCCGGGCCTCTGGCCGCCTCTGCTCCCGGGACTCCGGCGTCCCTGTCGAAGGGGTCGCCCTTCGCCCGGCCCGGGGCGGGTGCCGCCCCCGTGTCCGAGAGCGCCGCGACGCGGGTTCCGGACGTCTTCACGACGGTGGTGCCCGCGGTGGCGCCGCCGGGCTCCGTCGCGCCCGCGACCCTGGCCGAGGTCTTCGAGGACGCCTTCCCGCTCACCCCCGAGCCGGCTCCGGCACCGAGGGCGCTGCCCGAGTCGAAGCCGAGATCCGGCCGCAAGCCGCTGCTGCTGGCCGCGGCCGGTGCGGTGACGGTCGTGGTGCTGGGCACGGTGGTCGCCCTGGCGATGACCACCGAGGACAAGAAGCCGCCCGTGCAGGCGCCGGCGGTCTCCACGGCGCCGAGCTCGGAGGAGGCACAGCCGCAGCCGAGTACGGGGGACCCGAGCGGAAGCGATCCCTCGCCGGAGCCGGAGGTCTCGTCCCCCGCCTCGCAGTCACCGGGTGCGACCCCGTCGCCGAGCAGGTCCACCTCGGCGGCTCCGACGCCGACGCCGACTCCGTCGTCGTCGAGCTCGGTGAAGCCGCCTTCGCCGCCGGTGACGAGCTCGCCCCCGCCGGTGAGCAGCCCGCCGGTCTCCCAGAGCCCGACCGGCTCCCCGTCCCCGTCCGGGACGCCGAGCCCCACGAACACGGCCACCGTGGCGCCGAAGCCCCCCACGGACGCCGAGGACGAGACGGAGACCACGACCCCCTGACGGCCCGAACGCGCCGCCGGGGCGGACGGCGGTCGCCGCCGCCCCGCCCCGCGCCGACAGGCAGGTTCTAGAACAGGCGGAGCTTGTCGTCCTCGATGCCGCGCATCGCGTTGTAGTCGAGGACGACGCAGTCCATGCCGCGGTCGTTCGCGAGGACGCGGGCCTGGGGCTTGATCTCCTGGGCCGCGAAGACGCCCTTGACGGGTGCCAGGTGCGGGTCCCGGTTCAGCAGCTCCAGGTACCGCGTGAGCTGTTCGACGCCGTCGATCTCACCGCGGCGCTTGATCTCCACCGCCACCGTCGCGCCGGAGGCGTCCCGGCACAGGATGTCGACCGGGCCGATCGCGGTCATGTACTCGCGGCGGATCAGCGTGTAACCCTCGCCGAGGGTCTCGATCCGGTCGGCCAGGAGTTCCTGCAGGTGGGCCTCGACCCCGTCCTTGATCAGACCCGGGTCGATGCCCAGCTCGTGCGAGGAGTCGTGGAGGACTTCCTCCATGGTGATGATGAGCTTCTCGCCCGCCTTGTTGACGACGGTCCAGACGCCGGCGTCGTCACCGCTCCCCTCCTTGAGGGTGCACGGCGGCGACATCCAGTTGAGCGGTTTGTACGCTCGGTCGTCCGCGTGGATCGAGACACTGCCGTCGGCCTTCACGAGGATCAGACGGGGTGCCGAGGGCAGATGGGCGGTGAGCCGGCCCGCGTAATCGACGGAGCAGCGGGCAATGACGAGACGCATGGTCGGCAACGCTACTCGACGAGAAGGCCTGCACGCGATTCGCCCCCGAAAGCCCCGTTCGAGGATGGCGCGTTGTATGCGCATTCTCCTGGTGCGGTACCCGGCGGGCGCCTACCGTGGTGAGCGGGAGGTTGCGAAGCGTGCACGCTGCGTCGCGATCTCCCTCCCTGCCCGTAAGGCTCCGGCAACCCAATCGGCCGGAGTCGCGAGAGGAGAACCCATGTCGCTCGACGTCTCACCGGCCCTACTCGAACAGGCCGAGCGAGGCGAGGTCGACGAAGCCGCTTTCGTCGACTGCGTCCGGACCTCCCTGCCCTACGCATGGGAGATGATCAGCTCGCTGGTGGCCCAGCTCAAGGTGGACGGCGGACAGTTCGCCGACAACCAGACGCCGCCGCCGGACGAGCAGGCGCGTGGCCAGCTGCTGCGCGCTCTCGCGAGTGACGCGATACGGGGTGCGCTGCAGCGCCACTTCGGAGTGCGCCTGGCATTCCAGAACTGCCACCGGGTAGCGGTCTTCCCGCTGGACTCCTCGGTGGACGACCGGCTGGCCAAGTTCACTTCGATCCGTGGTCAGCTGCTCAACCAGTCGCCCGAAATGCGCGACTGCTAGCAAGAAGACCGTACGAACAGCAGGACCAGCACGACCAGTACGACCGCACTCCGCACCTCCGTACGACCGGTACCTCGCTGCCGCTCCGGTGCCAACGGAGCGGCAGCCCTGGTCTCAGCCGAGCCGGGGAAGCACCTCGGCGCCGAGGCGCCGGAGGTTCTCCTCGGTCGCGGCGAGATCGCCCGATCCCTCCGTCAGCAGGGCGAAGCGCGTGATCCCCGTACGTTCCGACGTGGCCGCGAGCCGGTCGGCCGCCAGCTCCGGTGTGCCCACGGGGTGGAGATCGCACAGCAGCTCGGTGTACGCGACCGGGTCCCGCATCGCCCGCTGCCGTCCGTCCACCGTGACGTGCGCGTCCAGGCCCTGCTTGAGCCAGCCCGGCATCGCCTTCAGCAGCGTCTCGCGGGCGTCCGCCGTCCGGTCCGCCAGCTGGCAGACCCCCGCCGACACGTGGCCCGCCTCGGGCGAACGCCCCGCGGCCCGTGCCGTACGCCGCCACAGCTCGACCATGGCGGCCTTGTCCTCGTCCCCGCAGTGCATGCCCAGCAGCATGGGCAGTCCGCGCTCCGCGGCCATCCGTACCGAGCCGGGGGAGGTGCAGGCGACGATCAGTTCCGGCCCCGTCCCGTCGCCGTGCAGCGCCTCCGACGCGCGCGGTACGACGGCCACTTCGCGGAAGCCGTACCGGCTGCCGGCCTCGGCTCCGGGCGCCCCCACGCGCGACTCGCTCAGCCAGCGCCGCAACAGGTCCAGGTCCTCCGGGAAGCGGTTCTCGTACGCGTCGAGTCCGCCGCCGAAGACCTCCAGGTCCACCCAGGGGCCGCCCCGGCCCACCCCCAGGGTGAAGCGCCCCTCCGAGGTCAGGTGCAGCAGGGCCGCCTGTTCGCCCAGGGTCACCGGGTGGGTGCTCGGCAGTACGCTCACCGCCGTGCCCACGCGCAGCCGCCGGGTGCGGCCCAGCATCAGGGCCGCCAGCGTCACCGCCGACGGGCAGACCCCGTACGGGACGAAGTGGTGCTCGGCGAGCCAGACCGAGTCGAGCCCGGCCTCCTCGGCCACTTCGGCTGTCCGCACCGCCCGGTGCAGTGCCTCGCCCTGTCCCTGTCCCGGGAACTGGGCCGCCAGTACAAATGCTCCTACGCGCATCGCCTTTAGCCTCCTCGCGGCTGACGCGGCCTCCCCCAGGCGGACCGTTTACCTCACTGGCAACAACGTCTGACACGTGCCAAAGGCACGGCCTCACCGGAAAGTTATTGGGATTGTCAGGCCAGTCGCGCCCACCGGCTGCCCGGTACTACGGTCGTCTTCGGCCACCCTGCGGGTACCCGGGCTCGCTGCGCGTAGTCTGGGAGAAAGTCACTGCCGTCCGCCCATCCGTGAGGTATACGTGTCACCGCGCCACAACCGCCCCAGGGGCGGCGAGAATCCAGCCGATCGTTCGGACCAGGGCTCGGGCCCGGGCAGTCTGGACCGGTACGGCCTCGAGCGCACGGAGGAGTACCAGGGCGAGGAGTGGAAGGTCCGGCACGTCGCGGGCGCGAGCGCCGCGGGCAAGCGCTACCGCTGCCCCGGCTGCGACCAGGAGATCCCCTCCGGCACCCCGCACCTCGTGGCCTGGCCCGAGTACGGCGGGGTCGACGACCGCCGGCACTGGCACAAGGCCTGCTGGAACGCGAAGGACCGCCGCACCTCCAAGGTGCAGCGGTCCCGCAACGCTCCCAAGTACTAGGCCGCGGAGGGTGCCGGCAGAGAGGACCTAGACGTCCCGGCGGCCGACCACCACGTACGAGCCGACCACCGCGGCGCCCGTCACCACGAGGATCAGCACCATGTGGCTCAGGCTGCCCGGGATCACCATCTCGCCGGCCGCCGGGTCCGACCCGCTGGTCGGCATGCCGAACAGCTCCATCATCGCCACCGGCGCGTTGTACTGGAGCAGGGTCCGGCCGACCGGGGCGACGGCCTCCCAGATGCTGAGCACCGCCCCTATCACCGGCGGCAGCGTGACGACGCCGAGCATCACGGCGATCGCCCCCGCCGAGTGCCGCACCAGCGCCCCGACCGCCAGGGCCAGTACGCCGAGCAGGGTGACGTAGAGGCTGCCGACGATTCCGGAGGCCCACTCGGAAGGCGGGTGCGGCCCGGCGCCGGGGCCGTCGCGCAGGATCGACGCGGCCAGCCCCACCAGGCAGACCGACCCGGCCGTGATGAGGAACGCGGTGATGCCGAAGACGAGGTACTTCGCGGTGAGCACCCGGTACCGGTCGGGGGCCGCCGTGAAGGTGGTGCGGACCAGTCCGGTGCCGTACTCGGAAGTGATCGTCAGCACCCCGAGCACCATCACCGCGAGCTGGCCGACCAGCAGCCCGAACAGGGCGGGGGCGATGAACGGCATCTGCTCGTAGTCCAGGGAGCTGGTCTGCACGATGACCGTGCCGCCGATGCCGACGACGAGCAGCACCAGCGAGCCGAGCGTCCACATCGTGGAGCGCACCGAGATCAGCTTCGTCCACTCCGAGGCCAGCGCGTGCCCCAGGTGCGGCCGGGGGGTCGGCAGCGGCGAGGTGTTGCCCGCCGGGCCTCGCTGCCCGGCGGTCGCGGTCGTCGGGGCGGTCATCGGGTGTCCTCGGGCTTCTGCGCGGGGGTGCGCACGGGGTCGGGGGAGTGCGCGGTCCCGGGCTCGGCCCCGGGCTCCGTCACGGGCCCGGCGAGCTCACCGGGGCTGGTGGGCATCAGGAAGGGCTTGGCGCCGGTGCCGGGCGGCGGGGGCGCGAAGAAGCCCGCCTGTGGGACCTGGAGGGCCTCGGCCGCCTCCTCTTCCTCTTCCTCCCACTTCGGGACGCTCAGCGGTTCGGGCTCCCAGAGCTCGGCGCGCGGGTCCTCGGTGGAGGTGTACTCGACGGAGGACTGGGTCATCCGCATGTACGCCTCCTCCAGCGAGGCCCGGTGCGGCGACAGCTCCCACAGCCGTACGCCGGCCGCGTGCGCGAGGTCGGAGATCTGCGGCAGCTCCAGCCCGGTCACCCGCAGCGCCCCGTCGGGCTCCCGCAGGACCCGGCCGCCCGCCTTGGTGAGGACGGAACCGAGGGTGTCCCAGCCACCCGGGTCGGTGTCGGCCGTGCGGACCCGGGCGAATCCGGCCGAATTGTGGGTGATGAACTCCTGGGTGCCCATGTCGGCCAGCAGCCGGCCCCGGCCGATCACGATCAGGTGGTCGGCGGTCAGCGCCATCTCGCTCATGAGGTGGGAGGAGACGAAGACGGTGCGGCCCTCGGAGGCGAGCCGGCGCATCAGATTGCGGACCCAGAGGATGCCCTCGGGGTCGAGGCCGTTGACCGGCTCGTCGAAGAGCAGCACCTGGGGGTCGCCGAGCAGGGCGGTCGCGATGCCGAGCCGCTGGCCCATGCCGAGCGAGAAGCCCTTGGCGCGCTGCCGGGCCACGTCCTGCAGGCCCACGACGCCCAGCACCTCGTCCACCCGCTTCTCGGGGATCCCGGAGAGCTGGGCGATCGACAGCAGGTGGGTGCGGGCCCGGCGGCCGCCGTGGACGGCCTTGGCGTCGAGCAGGGCCCCGACGTGCCGCTGGGCGTTCGGGAGCTCGCGGAAGGGCACGCCGTTGATCGTGACCCGGCCGGCGGTGGGGCGGTCCAGGCCGACGATCATGCGCATCGTGGTGGACTTCCCGGAGCCGTTGGGCCCCAGGAATCCCGTCACGTGACCTGGCTTGACCTGGAAGGAAAGGTCGTCGACAGCGGTCTTCGCGCCGAAGCGCTTGGTCAGGCCGACTGCCTCGATCATCTTGCTGCCCCTTGCCAGGCCGGGACGACTGTCGCCCGCGTAAGGGTTAAGAGGATATCCAGTCCCTTGCGGTTCCACGTCGTCCCGGACCCTGAGCTACCCCTGAGATGCGACCCGGGGATCCCCCGTA
This sequence comes from Streptomyces tatrensis, assembly GCF_049310065.1. NCBI lineage: Bacteria > Bacillati > Actinomycetota > Actinomycetes > Kitasatosporales > Streptomycetaceae > Streptomyces > Streptomyces tatrensis. Next base: position 6,502,243 of record NZ_JBMDLB010000011.1, read on the forward strand.
GTACGTCAGGCGTCCCTCTTCTTGAGGACGAGGTAGCCGCCGATGACCGAGGCGGCCACCCACAGGAGCATGATCCCGAGGCCGGCCCAGGGGCCGTAGGGGGTTTCCGGGTTCCCGAAGGCGTTGGGCACGACCAGCATGATCCTGGATCCGGCGTTGCTGGGCAGGTACTGGCCGACCGACCGGGTCGCCTCGAAGCCCGCGAGCAGGTTCGAGACGATCAGGAAGAACGGGATCAGGAGGCTGATCGAGGCGACGGAGCTGCGCAGCATGGTCGCCACACCCATGCAGAACAGGGCGAGCAGTGCCATGTACACGCCGGCGCCGACCACGGCGCGGAGAACGTTCTCCTCGCCGAGGCCGATGCCGAAGTCGCCGAGGAGTGCCTGGGTGAGGAAGAACGATACGAAGCTGGTCAGCAGTCCGACGGCCAGGGCCAGCGCCGTGGCCACGGCCATCTTGCCGAGCAGGAAGCTTGCGCGGTTGGGCACCGCGGCCAGCGAAGTGCGGATCATGCCCGTGCTGTATTCGGTGCTGACGACCATCACGCCGAAGACGATCATGGCCAGCTGTCCGAACTGCAGCGAGCTGAAACTCATCGCGGTCGGGTCGAAGGCCAGCTCGGTGTTACTCGTGTCGTAGGTCGCGGCGAACAGGGCGGCGAACCCGACGGTGACGAGGAAGACCAGGGCGAGCGTCCAGCTGGTGGAGGCGACGGTGCGGATCTTGGTCCACTCGGATCGGAGGACGGCAGGATAGGACATGGTTACTTGCCGTCCTTGCGGGTCGCCTCGAAGCCGGCGCCCCAGGCGGGGACGTCGGCCGGCCGGGCCGGATTGTCGGGGGACATGCCCGGGGACCCCAGGGTTCCCGGAGCGTGGGCGTGGTACTCGACGGAGTCCGCCGTCATGCGCATGAACGCTTCTTCCAGTGAAGCCCGTTGCGGGCTGAGCTCGTGCAGGACGATCTGGTGTTGGGCGGCCAGTTCGCCGAGCCGCTCCGAACCCACGCCGTCGATCTCCAGCGTCCCGGTGGCCGGAACGCTGATGGCGTCGATCCCTTCCGCGTGCAGGACGTCCTTCAGCCGTTCCTGCTGCGGAGAACGGACCCGCACGTAACTGCGCGAGTTCTGCTGGATGAAATCCGCCATCGACGTGTCGGCCAGCAGCCGTCCCTGTCCGATCACGATCAAATGTTCGGCGGTGAGCGCCATTTCGCTCATGAGATGGGAAGAGACGAAGATCGTCCGGCCTTCCGCCGCGAGACCCTTCATGAGATTGCGGATCCAGAGAATTCCCTCCGGGTCCAGACCATTGACGGGCTCGTCGAACATAAGGATCTCCGGATCGCCGAGCAGTGCGGCGGCGATGCCGAGGCGCTGGCCCATGCCCAGGGAGAACCCCTTCGGCTTCTTCTTTCCCACGGCCGTCAGTCCGACCAGGTCGAGCACCTCGCCGACCCGGCTCTGCGGAATGCTGTTGGCCTGGGCGAGGCAGAGCAGGTTGTTGTACGCGCTGCGGCCGCCGTGCATCGCCTTCGCGTCCAGCAGTGCCCCGATGTACTTCAGTGGCTCCGGCAGGTCCCGGTAGTGCTTCCCGTCGATCCGGACCGTACCGCTGGTCGGATTGTCGAGGTCGAGCATCATGCGCATGGTCGTGGACTTCCCCGCCCCGTTGGGGCCGAGGAAGCCGGTGATCACCCCCGGTTTGACCTGGAAGCTGAGGTTGTTCACGGCGGTCTTCGCGCCGAATCGTTTCGTAAGGCCCTCAAGCTCGATCATTCCGCCACGCTAGAACGCCCGAGGGCCCTACGCCACCTCTCACGGGTGACGAAGGGCCCTCGGTGTCGAAGCGGATTGTCGCCTTCCGGCAACCATCCGGCGACTGCGACTGCGACTGCGAATGGTGACTAGCGGCTCTGCTGCGCCGGAACGCCGCGGGTGACCGGCTCGTCGTCGATCGGCGCGGACGCGGCGGCGACCGCCGCACCCGTCAGCGTCGCCAGCATCTCGCGGACGTTGGTGAGCTGCGCATTGATCGAGTCGCGGCGGTTGGTGAGCGCCGCCAGCTCGCGCTCGGACTCGCTGCGGATCCGGTCGGCCTTGGCGTTCGCGTCGGCCACGATGTCCTCGGCCTGGCGCTGCGCGGTCTCCACGGTCTGGCGGGCGCGGCGCTCGGCGTCCGTACGGAGCTTCTCGGCCTCCAGGCGCAGCTGCTCCGCGCGGTGCTCGATCTCCGCGAGACGCTTTTCGGCCTTGGCCTGACGGCCGGCCAGGTCGCGCTCGGACTGCTCGCGGCGCTTGGCCAGGTTGGTCTCGAAGTCCGCGGCGGCCTGGGCGGCCTTGGCGCGGGTCTCCTCGAAGAGCGCGTCGGCCTCCTCGCGCTTGGAGGCGGCGTCCTTCTGGGCCTCGGTGCGCAGGGTGGAAGCGTCGCCCTTGGCCTTCTCGACGATCCGGACGCCCTCGTCCTCGGCGGTCGACTTCCGGTCGGCGGCGAACGACTCGGCGTCGTTGCGCACCTGCTGGGCGGCCGACTCGGCGAGCTCGCGGTGCTGCTCGGCCGCGCGACGGGCCTCCTCACGGAGGTCCTTCGCCTCCTCCTCGGCCAGGCGCAGGATCTTCTCGACCCGGGCGCCGAGACCGGCGTACGACGGCTCGGCGTCGCTCACCTGAGCCTGGGCGTTCTGCGTCTCGAGGTGCAACTCCTCGATCCGCTTTTCCAGAGAGTTGATACGTCCGAGGGCGCTGTCACGGTCGGAGACCAGCTTGGTGATGCGGTCGTCCACCTGACCGCGGTCGTAACCACGCCGCACGAGCTCGAAGCCGAAGGGGGAGGATGTGTCGCTCATGGGGTTCCTGTCGAATGAGACCGATGAGGTGCTACGCGGGGTGTTAGGTGTTAAGGGGAATCCTAGGCGCCAAGACGGCGTGTCATCGAGTCAATCCGCGTTTGATCTGGACAATGACACCCCTTTTGAGTGGCAAGGCGACAGAATGCTTGTCACTCGTTCGCCTGAACCTCCATCAGGAGCACAGCGTCGAGCACGCTGACTAGCCCTCTGACGTCTTGCCACCCGAACGAGTGGAACCCGCTGTCGCACCGGCCTTCACGCCCCCCGCGCCCTGGCCGCCGACCCCGGGCTTCGCGCCGGCCGAAGGCGCCTCGAATGATTCCAACGCCTCAAGAACGTCCTGGACACGGGAGATCTCCGCCTGAATGTCCTCGCGCCTGCGCACGAGGACCTCCAGCTCGCGCCGGCCCTCCTCGACGAGCCGCTCGGCCTCCGCCTTCGCCTCCGCGAGAGCGCCCTCGGCGACCCGGACCAGCTCGGCCTTCTTCTGCTCGGCCTCCTTGAGCAGCGCCTCCGCCTTGCGCACCGCCGCGATGCGGACCTTGCTCGCCTCGCTGCTCGCGTCCGACACCAGCTCCTTGGCCTTCGCATCGGCCTCGACGCTCTGCTCGGTCGCCGCCCGCACCAGCTTGTCCACGCGCTCGCCGGCCGACTTCATCTGCTCGGCCGACTCGCGGCGGGCCCGCTCGTGCAGCTCCTCGACCTCCGCCTCGACGCGGCCGCGCAGCTCCTCCGCCCGATCCCTTATGGCCGCCGCGTCGCTGCGCGCCCCGACCAGCAGTTCGTCGGCGTCCGTACGGGCCTTCTCCACCAGGGAGTTGCCCTCCACGGTCGCCTCCGAGGAGATCCGCGCCGCTTCCTTGCGCGCCGCGTCGACCATCGCGTCCGCCTGCTCCTCGGCCGCCGTCGTGGCGGCCAGAGCCTGCTTCTGCGCGTCCCCGGTGAGCTTCTCGGCCTCCGAGGAGGCCTCCGTGATGAGCCGGTCGACCTGGCTCGCAGCCTCGCTGCGGCGCTTGTTGGCCTCTTCGCGGGCCTCGTCCAGCACCCGCTCCGACTCGGTGCGCGCCTCGCCCCGGATCCGCTCCGCCTCGGTCGCGGCCTCGGCCTTGACCCGCTCGGCCTCGGACCGGGTACGGGTCGCGTGCTCCTGCGCCGAGGACAGCGCCTCGGAAGCCTCCGCGCGCAGCCGCTCGGCCTCGTTCGCCGCCTCGCCGACCGTGCGCTCGGTGTCCTTGCGGGTCTGCTCGGTGAGCCGGTCCGCCTCCGCGACGGCCTCGCCGACCAGGTGGTCCGCCTGCTCGGCGGCCTCGGTACGGATCCGGCCCGCCTCGGCGCGCGCCTCGTCCAGGGTCCGCTCGGACTCCCGCTCGGCGCCCGCCAGGGTCTCGTTCGCCGCGACCGTGACCCGGTCCGCCTCCGCGGTGGCCTCGCCGATGATCCGGCCGCCCTCCGCGCGGGCGTCGTCCAGGGTGCGCGCCGCCTCGGCCCGCAGCCGGTCGGCCTCGGCCGCGGCCTCGCCGACGGTGGCCTCGTTGGCCGTGCGCGTCTCCTCGACGAGCCGGTCGCCCTCGGTGCGCGCGTCGACGAGGATCCCCGTCGCGTCCCGCTCGGCCCCGGCCAGCGTCTGCGCGGCCTGCGCCGTGAGCTGCTCCGCCTTCGCCTTCGCCCCGTCCAGGGCGGCGGCCGCCTCGGCGCGCAGCGCCTCGGCCGCGGCCTCCGCCTCGCCGACGGTCAGCGCGTTGGCCGCGCGGGTCTCCTCGGTGAGCCGCTCGGCCTCCGCAGCCGCCCCGGTGATCAGGTGGTCCGCCTGCTCGGCGGCCTCCGTGCGCAGCCGGTTCGCCTCGGAACGGGCCTCGTCCAGCGTGCCCGCGGCCTCGGTACGGGTCGCCTCCGCCGCGGCCTCGGCCTCGGCCGTGAGCCGGTCCGCCTCCGCCTGGGCCTCGCCGACCGTGGCCTCGTTGGCCGCGCGGGTCTCCTCGGTGCGGCGCTCGGCCTCGGCCGTGGCCTCCGCGACGATCCGGCCGCCCTCGGTGCGTGCGGCCTCCAGGGCCTCCGCGGCCTCGCCGCGGATCCGGTTGGCGTCGTCCCGGGCGTCGGCCTTCGTACGGGCCGCGTCACGCTCGGAGGCGGCCAGCGCGTCGGTGGCCTCCGTGCGCACCCGCTGGGCGTACTCCGCCGTGTCCGTGCGCAGCTGCTCGGCCTCGGCGATCGCGTCGCCGACCGTGCGCGCGGCCAGCTCCTTCGCCGCGTCCGTCTCGGTGCGCGCCTCGCTGCGGACCCGGTTGGCGTCCTCGGTGGCCCGCTCCCGCTCCGCGTACGCGTCGGCGCGGACCCGGCCGGCCTCTTCCTCGGCCTCCGTCTTCGTGCGCTCCGCGGAGTGCTCCGCCGCGCTGCGCAGTCCCGCGACCTCTTCCTCGGCCTGCTCGTGCAGCCCGGCCACGGCATCGCGCACCTGCTGGGCGGTGGCCTCGGCCGCCGCGACCACCTCGGACGCGCGCCGCTCGGCCTCCTCGGTGAGCCAGACCGCCTCGGCCGTGGCCTCCTCGGAACGCTTGCGGGCCTGGGCGAGGAGCTCCTCGCTCTCCTCCCGGGCCTGCGCCCGCTCGCTCTCCGCGTCCGTACGGGCCGACGCCAGGGTCTCCTCGGACTCCCGGCGGCGCCGGGCGGCCTCGTCCTGCGCGGCGGCCAGCGCCTCGGCAGCCTCCTGCGCGACCCGCTCGGCGGCGGCCTTGGCCTCCGCGCGCAGCCGGTTCGCGGTCTCCTGCGCCTCGGAGCGCAGCCGCTCCGCCTCCGCCTCGGCCTCGCCGGTCAGCCGCACCGCGGTCTGCTCGGCCTCCGCGCGGACCCGGCCGGCGTCCTCGGCGGCTTCGGTGCGCAGCTGGCCGGCCTCCGCCTCGGACTGCGCCTGCAGCGTGCGGATCCGCTCCGCGGACTCCGCGCGGAGCCGGTCGCTCTCCTCGGTGGTCTCCTTGCGGATGTTCTCGGCGGCGGCCCGGGCGTCGCGCAGCGTCTGCTCGGCCGTCGTCAGGCGTCCCTCGGCGTCGGTGTGCAGCCGGACGAGCTCCTCGTCGGCCTCCGCCCGCTTCGCCGCCAGCGCCCGCTCGGTCTCCTCGCGCCGTACGGCCGCCGCGGCGTCCGCCTCGGCCCGTACCGACTCGGCCTCTTCCTCGGCCTCCGCGCGCAGCCGCTCGGCTTCGGCGCGGGTCCGCTCCAGGGTCTCCTCGGCCTGCCTGCGCAGGGTGGTGGCCCGCTCGACGGCTTCGCCGCGGACCCGCTCGCTCTCGGCGTTGGCTCCGGAGCGCACCTCGTCGGCGTCGGCCCGGGACTTGCCCAGCAGCTCCTCGGCGGTGCGGGCCGCCTCCTCGATCTGCTGGACGGCCTCGCGGCGGGCCTCGCCGCGGATCCGCTCGCCCTCGGCGACGGCCTCGGCGCGCAGCTGCTCGGCCTCGCCGCGCAGCCGGCGGGCCTCCTCCTGGAGCTCGACCGTACGGGCCCGGTACTCCTCCGTGTCGTCCTTCGCGGCGCCCTTGAGCTCGTCGGCCGTGGCCGCGGCCTGGGCGCGCAGCCGCTCGGCCTCCGCCTCGGCCTCGCCGCGGATCCGCTCGGCCTCCTCGGACGCCGCCCGGGTGGTGGCGCGGGCGTCCTCCGAGGCCTTGTTCAGGACCTCCTCGGCGGTGCGGGCCGCCTTCGCCAGCTGGGCCGCCGTGTCCTCGGCCGCCGCGGTACGGGCCTGCTCGCCGGCCTCCGCGCGCAGCCGCTCGGTCTGCGCTCGGGCATCGGCGAGCGCCTGCTCGGCCTCGGCCTTGAGGGTCTCGGCCTCCTTGTTGGCCTGGCCGACCAGGCGGGCCACCTGCTCCTTGGCCGTACGCGTGCGCTGCTCGTTGACGGATTCCGCCGAGGCGAGCTGCCGTGCGGCGCTCTCCTTGGCCTCCGCGAGCAGCTTCTCCGCGGCGGCGCGCGCCTCGCGCAGGGCCCCTTCGGCCTCCTGGGTGCGCTGCTCGGCGACCCGGCCCAGGTCCATCGTCTGGCGGCGGGTCTGCTCGGCCTCGGCGGAGGTGGTGGAGCGCAGCCGCTCCGCGTGCTCGGTGGCCTCCTGGGCCTGCGCGGAGGCGGCGGTCAGCAGCCGCTCGGCCTCCTTGCGGGCGCGCAGCAGCGTCGACTCGGCTTCGGCGCGGGAGGATTCGTTCTCGGAGGCGAGCCGGCGGGTGGCCTCGGAGGCGACCCGGGCGGCCTCGGCGCGGGCGGCGTTCAGGGTCTGCTCGGCCTCGACGCGGGACTCGTCCATGAGCCGGCGGGCCTGCGATTCGGTGCGGGCGCGCAACTGCTCGGCCCAGGCCACGTTCTCGTTGACGTGGGCTTCCACCGTCTGGCGGCGCTCGCTCAGCTCCTGGTCCAGGCGCTGGCGGCGGTTGACGGCCTCGGCGTGCAGTTCGGCCTGGAGGCGCGCCTGGTGCTCGGCGTGCTCCTGGAGGATGCGCTGGGTCTGCGCCCGTACGTCGCGCAGTTCGCGCTCGGCGTCGGAACGCATCTGGTCGGCCTGGATCTGGGCATTGCGGAGCAGCTGCTCCGCCTGGTAGCCCATGTCCGCGCCGTCGTAGGCGGGGCGGGACGCCAGATTGCGGCGTACCTCGTGGAGCTTGGCGCGCAGCACCTCGACCTGGTACCCCAGGTCATCGGCGTGCTGGACGGCCTTCCCGCGTTCCTTCTTCAGCCGCTCCATCTCGGCTTCGAAGCGCGAGAGATGGTCGGCCTCGGCCTGATGGCTCTCCTGGCTTTCGTAGCCCCGCACAGCGCGGTCCCATCCGTCCCCTGGTCGCAAGCCCGATCCCAAACGAGCACCGTCCGCCCGCTGAACGACGCCCCCGGGGAATGGTGTCAGATTCCGGGTCGGGCGATACAGGCCCCGACCCCGTCTCCGCACCGAACCCCGGCCGAGCCAAAGCCACTCTACCGGCCGGGGAAACGGGACATCAGTGCTCGGGGCTGCTCGTGACCAGTTCGGTGAGGACGCCGTGGCAGTCCTTGGGGTGCAGGAAGGTGATCGAGGAGCCCATCGAGCCGGTGCGGGGCTGGTCGTAGAGGACGCGGACGCCCTTGCCGCGGATGGCCTCCGAGTCGCCCTGGACGTCCTCGGTGCCGAAGGCGATGTGGTGGACGCCCTCGCCGTTCTTGGCCAGCCACTTGCCGACCGCGGAGTCTTCGCGGGTGGGCTCCAGGAGCTGGAGGTAGGAGGCTCCGCCGTCGGAGGTCTCGTTGATCTTGAGCATGGCCTCGCGGACGCCCTGCTCCTCGTTGACCTCGGAGTGGAACACCTCGAAGCCGTACGTGGCACGGTAGAACTCAACCGTCTTGTCCAGGTCGAAGCAGGCGATCCCGATGTGGTCGATTCTTGTCAGCATGGACACAGTGCAGCGCTACCGGAGCCGGTTACGCAACGTGCGCGCGATCACACTGACGCGCCGGTGACGGCACGGGTACCGCTCAGTACATTCGGGTAAACCCTCGTTCACTCCTCATCTTCAAGGGGCTGTGCTCCATGTCCGGAACGAACAACACCACGTCAGTGATCGTCGCCGGGGCCCGCACGCCCATGGGGCGACTGCTCGGCTCGCTGAAGTCCTTCTCGGGTGCCGACCTCGGCGGCTTCGCCATCAAGTCCGCGCTGGAGCGGGCCGGGATCTCCGGCGACCAGGTCCAGTACGTGATCATGGGCCAGGTGCTCCAGGCCGGCGCGGGCCAGATCCCGGCCCGCCAGGCCGCCGTCAAGGCCGGGATCCCCATGAACGTCCCCGCGCTCACCATCAACAAGGTGTGCCTCTCGGGTCTCGACGCCATCGCCCTGGCCGACCAGCTCATCCGCGCCGGGGAGTTCGACATCGTGGTCGCGGGCGGTCAGGAGTCCATGACCAACGCCCCGCACCTGCTGCCGAAGTCCCGCGAGGGCTTCAAGTACGGCGCCATCGAGATGCTCGACGCCATGGCGTACGACGGTCTCACCGACGCCTTCGAGGACATCCCGATGGGCCTGTCCACCGAGACGCACAACACCCGCCTCGGCATCGAGCGGGCCCCGCAGGACGCGTTCGCGGCCACCTCCCACCAGCGCGCCGCCGCCGCGCAGAAGAACGGCGTCTTCGAGGCCGAGATCACCCCGGTCGAGATCCCGCAGCGCAAGGGCGAGCCGGTGGTGTTCTCGCAGGACGAGGGCATCCGGGCCGAGACCACGGTCGAGTCCCTCGGCAAGCTGCGTCCGGCCTTCGCGAAGGACGGCACCATCACCGCCGGCACCTCCTCGCAGATCAGCGACGGCGCCGCCGCCGTGGTCGTGATGAGCAAGGCCAAGGCCGAGGAGCTGGGCCTGGAGTGGCTCGCCGAGATCGGCGCCCACGGCAATGTGGCGGGCCCGGACAACTCGCTCCAGTCGCAGCCCTCCAACGCGATCCTGCACGCCCTGAAGAAGGAGGGCCTCGGCGTCGAGGACCTCGACCTCATCGAGATCAACGAGGCCTTCGCGGCGGTCGCGGTGCAGTCAATGAAGGACCTGGGCGTGACCCCGGAAAAGGTGAACGTCAACGGTGGCGCCATCGCCCTGGGCCACCCGATCGGCATGTCCGGCGCCCGCGTGGTGCTGCACCTGGCGCTGGAGCTCAAGCGCCGCGGCGGCGGGGTCGGCGCGGCCGCCCTGTGCGGCGGCGGCGGCCAGGGCGACGCCCTGATCGTCCGCGTCCCGTAGGGGGAGGGGCGGCCGTCCGGCCGCCCGCACCCGTAGCCGTAGCCGTATCCCGTGCGAGACCCGCGGGACCCGCGAGAACGAAGGAGCGCAGCAAGAATGACGGCGGTGGACGTCCCCCAGCTGGTGGCCCAGGCCCGTGAGGGCAGGCCGCGAGCGGTCGCCCGGCTGATCTCGCTGGTCGAGGGGGCGTCCCCGCAGCTGCGCGAGGTGATGGCGGCGCTGGCGCCGCTCACGGGCAACGCGTACGTGGTGGGCCTCACCGGCTCCCCGGGAGTCGGCAAGTCCACGACGACCTCGGCGCTGGTCTCCGCGTACCGGGAGGCGGGCAAGCGGGTCGGCGTCCTGGCCGTCGACCCGTCCTCGCCGTTCAGCGGGGGCGCGCTGCTCGGCGACCGGGTGCGGATGTCGGACCACGCCTCCGACCCGGGGGTGTACATCCGCTCCATGGCCACCCGCGGCCACCTGGGCGGACTCGCCTGGGCCGCCCCGCAGGCGATCCGGGTGCTGGACGCGGCCGGCTGCGAGGTGATCCTGGTCGAGACCGTGGGGGTCGGGCAGTCGGAGGTGGAGATCGCGGCGCAGGCCGACACCTCGGTGGTGCTGCTGGCCCCCGGGATGGGCGACGGGATCCAGGCCGCGAAGGCGGGCATCCTGGAGATCGGCGACGTCTACGTGGTGAACAAGGCCGACCGGGACGGCGCGGACGCCACCGCCCGGGAGCTGAACCACATGCTGAGCCTGGGGGAGTCCCGGGGCAAGGGCGACTGGCGGCCGCCGATCGTCAAGACGGTCGCGGCGCGCGGTACGGGCATCGACGAGCTGGTCGAGGCGCTGGAGAAGCACCGGGCGTGGATGGACGAGCGCGGGGTGCTGGCGCAGCGGCGTACGGCCCGGGCCGCGCGCGAGGTGGAGACGATCGCGATCACCGCGTTGCGGGCCCGGCTGGCCGACGTGCACGGCGACACCCACCTGGAGGCCCTGGCCGGGCGGGTGGCGGCGGGCGAGCTGGATCCGTACGCGGCCTCGGACGCGCTGCTCGCGACCCTGACGGAATCGGCGGAAGCGGCGGAAGCGGAGGAAGCGGAGGAATCCGCGGAACCGACGGAACCGGATGCGGAGCCCGGGGGCCGGTCATAGACTGGCGAACGCCCGGAATGCCCCAACGCAGGGAGGTTTCATGGCGAAGCGCGGCAACAAGAAGCGAGCCCGCAAGAAGAAGAAGGCCAACCACGGAAAGCGTCCCAACGCCTGACCGTGCGGACTGACCACATACGGAAGCCGCACCCCGTCCACGGGGTGCGGCTTCCGTACGCGTGGGGCCGGGCCGGGTCCTAGCCGTTGTCGTCGTTGTCGCTGTCCGAGTGGGAGACGGTGGCCTTGCCGGACGTGGGGTCCACGTGGACGTTCGTGGTGCTGCCGCCGGACTTGACCTCCACGTCCCAGTAGGTCGTGTTGTTGTTGTCGTCATCGTCGTCCCACTGCACCGACCAGACCTGGCCGGGATGGGCCGCGACCGCGGCCTTCATGGCCTGCTGGGCGGTGACCTTCGCGGCGACCAGGGCGGCGTCCTCGTCCCCGTCCTCGTCGTTCTGGTCCGTGTTCTCGACGGTGACCGCTCCCGTGGCCGCGGTGACGAGCAGCTCCGTGTCGGTGCCGCCGTCCTTGCCGATCACGTTCACGTGCCAGACCGGGCCGTCCTTGTCGAGGGACTCGATGACTCCGGGATGGCTCTTGAGGGCCGCCGCGGCGGCCCCCTCGGCATCGACCGCGGCGCGCAGGGGCGCGGAGAGGCGGCCGGTGGCCGCTTCGGCCGTGGACGCGGCGGCGGCCGCCACCGGCCCTGCGACCAGCAGGACCGCGGCGGCCGCGGCCGACGAGACGTACAGGGTGCGCTTCATGGCGTGACCTCCTCAGGCCGGCCATGGCGCTTACGGTTGCTCGGCGGCGGCCGGCGAGCGAGCGTTACCGCCCATTCTCCGGCCTGCGGCCGAGGAGCGCCGCTCGGGGCTCAGGCCTTGCCGCGGCCCGCGCGCAGGTGCTCGGCGACCGGTCCGAGCGCGGCGCGCAGCGCGGCGATGGCGTCCGGGTCGAGCAGGTCGATGAAGTGCCGGCGGACGGACGCCACGTGGTGCGGGGCGACCTTGCGCATCGTCTCCATGCCCTCGGGGGTGAGGACGGCGTAGAGCCCGCGGCGGTCGGACTCGCAGTTCACGCGGCGGACGAGGCCCGCCGTTTCCATGCGGGTGATCTGGTGGGAGAGCCGGCTCTTGGACTGCAGGGTGGACGTCGCGAGATCGCTCATCCGCATCCGGTGTTCCTCGGATTCGGAGAGGTTCACGAGGATCTCGTAGTCGTTGTTGGTGAGCCCGAACGGCTGGAGGTCCTTTTCCAGCTGGTGCGACAGCAGTCTGCTGACGTCCAGGTGGGTGCGCCAGGCGCACTGCTCGGCGTCGTTCAGCCAGGGGGTGGCCGTCTCGGTCTCGATGGTCTCCATGAAAGAACTCTACCTAAGAAGTTGAATTACGTACAAAAATGCGGCGGAGTGAGAGGTTTCCTACAGCTACAGCTACAGCTACAGCTACAGCTACAGCTACAGCGCTACAGCCCGAAGCGCCTCTGGAGATCACCGAGCTGCCCCGGCATCCGCGGTACGCCGCTCTGGCCCAGCGGACCCTGTCCGGGCACGCCCTGGGCGTTGCCCGTGGCCGCGCCGGCGCCCACGGTCCCGACCGCCTGCTCCGCCATCAGCATCTCCGAGGACTGGAGCAGCACCGTACCCGCGCCGACGAACTCGAACTGGTGCTCCTCGCCCGAGGAGCCCCCGATGCCCGTCAGCGAGCGCAGGCCGCCGATCACGCCCGACATGTACTTGTGGTCGTAATGGTGGCAGGGGGAGGGGCAGTCCGCCCACCCGACGAGCGCCTGCGGGTCCACGCGCAGCGGCGGCTCCATGAACACCACCGGCCCGTTGGAGGCCGCCACGAACTTGCCGGTCCCGATCAGGGTGAGGAAGCCCGGCACGATCGACTGCTTGAGCGCGAGCGTGGGCTGGTAGGCGAGCAGGTTGCCCGACCGGATGGTCAGGTTGCCGTTGTCCAGGTCGTACGAGTTCACGTCGAAGGCCCGGTCGGCGAGCAGCATCTTGCCCTGGCCCTCGGCCACCACCCAGTCGCTCGCGTGCAGCGGGGAGTGGAAGCTGGTGCGCAGCAGCCGGTCGAACCGGCCGTGGCCGATGCCGTTGAACTCGATGCGCCCGTAGTAGGCGATCATCTTGCCCTTCTGCAGGAACCACTGGCTCCCCTTGAGCTCCACGCAGAAGGTGTAGGCGTTGACGTTGTCGTCGGACGGCAGGGTGTACGGGTCGAAGACGGTCGGGCCACCAGGTCCGCCGGTCACGGGACCAAAATTCACCGGGTCTCTCCCAGGGTGCTCCGGGCTTCGGCCCGGGGAGGAATGGGCCCCGCCATCGTAGGTGCGGATCGTCGGACTTTTGCTTGCATCTGCCGTGACCTGCGCTTTCCGGCGTTGTCAGTGGGCTGGTCTAGGTTGATCGTGTGACGGCATATCAGGGGGCGGAGGAGACCGGGCATGCCCGGTTCACCTACCGGCTTCGTGTGTCGTCGACCGCTCTCGCCAAGCTGTTGGGCGAGTGGGCGCGGTGCCGGTGGGTCTGGAACGAATGCTGCGCTCGGTCGAAGAAGGCCCGGGCCGAGGATGAGATGTGCGGTCCGGCCCGGCTGGACAAGATGCTGACGGAAGCCCGCAACCGCAACACCTGGTTGGGTGACGGGAGCAGCGTTCCGCAGCAGCAACTCGTGCGGGACTTCGGGAAGTCCCGTACCAAAGCCTTGAAGGACATCAAGGCCAGGTTGCCGATGGGGCAGCGGGCGGGCATGCCGAAATACAAGAAGAAGCACGCGGCCGACCCGAGCCTGAACCACACCCGGCGCGGGTTCCGGATCAAGGACGGCCGCCTGCATCTCGCGGGTGGCATCGTCCTGACCGTGGTGTGGTCCCGCGACCTCCCGGCGGACCCGTCCTCTGTGCGGATCTACCGCGACACCCTCGGACACTGGTACGTCTCCTTCGTCGTCGCCACCGAAGCCCAGCCGCTCCCGGACACGGGTGCGGTGATCGGCATCGACTGGGGTGTGAAGGAGACCGCGACCACCACCAGCGACGCCCACGACCTCCCGCACGCCGAGCACGGCAGGACGTCGGCCGTCAGGCTCGCTCGCTACCAGCGGATGATGGCCCGCCGTAGACCAGTGAAAGGCAAGCCCGGGTCGAGGGGCTACCGGACGGCGCGCAAGCTGGCGGCGAAGCTCCACAAGAAGGTGGCCCGGCAACGTCAGGACAGTGGTCGAAAGTGGGCCAAGACCGTCGTCCGCGACCACGACGCCCTCGCGGTGGAGGACTTCCGGCCGAAGTTCCTCGCCAAGTCGACCATGGCCCGCAAGGCCGCCGACGCGGCGATCTCCGCGACCAAGACAGCCCTGATCGCGATGGCCCGTAAGCACGGACGCATCGTGCACCTTGTCCATCCCGCGCACACCACGATGGATTGCGCGCAGTGCGGAGCGAGAACCAAGCACGCACTACCTCTCTCAGAACGTACCTACACCTGCACCGCGTGTGGAGCGGTGTCCTCCAGGGACAAGAACTCCGCACGTGTGATGTTGGTCCGGGCTGGTCTCAACCCGGCTGGTGCCGATCGTGTAAGAGCTGATGGACCGCAGGTCCACAGCCGACGTGAGCCAGGAATCCCCGCCCCATAGAGCGGGGAGGATTCAAAGCTTCTCCTCCGAGGCCTGTACGTACACCGCGCCCTGTCCGGACAGCTCCAGCTGGAACGCCTCGCCCGAGCCGCGCCCGACCATGTCCCGCCAGCCCAGCGCCGTGGACAGCTTGTTGCGGACCTCGCCGTGGTGGGCGACGTAGGCCTGCGGGTCCACGTGGATCGGGCGGTTCGGGTGGATCGGCAGCTCGATGACCCCGCCGTGGGCCATCACGGCCACCGAGCCGTGGCCCTTGAGGGTGGTGGTGAACAGGCCCTGGCCCGTCACCTGGCCGCGGACCATGCCCATGACCCCGCCCTGCGCGCCCATGAACATCGTGCCCTGCTGCAGGGTGCCGTCGAAGGCGAGCAGCCGGTCGGCCTCCACGTAGAGCGTCTCGCCCGTGAGGCTGATCACCTGGATGTGGTGGCCGCCGTGGCCGAACATCACGCTGCCGCTGCCCTCGACCTCCATCAGCGGGGTCTGCTCGTTCGCCACGCGGCGCCCGATCATGCCCATCACGCCGCCCTGGCCGCCGGTCAGGCTCGGGGTGAAGGAGACCTCGCCGCGGTAGGCGAGCATCGCGCCGCGCTGGCTGTACATCTTCTGCCCCGGTACGACCTGGGCCTCGACCATCTTCGAGTTGATCTCGCGGAACGGCATCAGACGTCGCCCCCGATGGTGTTGCGCTCGCTGGGCTGCACGTACACCAGGCCCTCGCCCTCGAAGCGGATCTGGAAGGACTCGCCGGAGCCCTCGCCGATCAGCGTGCGGAAGTTCACACCGGACTGGAAGGACTGCTGGAGGTTGCCGGTGTGCGCGATGTACGCCCCCGGGTCGACGGAGAGCGGGTACTGGGCGCTGACGCGCAGCACGACCGCCGGGCCGTCGGACATGATCGCCGCCTGCCCGCTGCCTTCGACGGTGGTGGTGAACAGGCCGTTGCCCGTGCTCGCACCCCGCAGGCCGGTGAAGGTGGTGCCGGTGCGCAGGCCGGCATCGGTGCACAGCAGGTTGCTGGACTCGACGTACAGCTTCTCGCCGCGCAGATTGACCAGATTGATCTCACTCGCCCGGTCGGCGAAGAAGCAGGTGCCGTGCCCCTGCACTTCCATCACGGTCATCTGCTCGCCGGTGAGCCGCCGGGTCACCATTCCGCGGAGGCCTTCGCCGCCGCCGGTCATCTTCTTGAAGGCCATCTGGCCGTCGTACGCGACCATGGCGCCGTTTTTCGCTTTCACGGCGTCCCCGGTCAGGTCGACGGCGAGCACCTTGCTGCCTTGGAGTCGGAACTGAGCCACGGGAAGACGGTATCCGCAGCGGGCGGCACCGAACAGGGCCCGTTGGCCGATATCCGTCACGGTTCGGTACGGTCCGCCCCGGTCCGCGGGACCACGGGCCCCGCGCCAAGATCGCCCGGAGCGGCTGAGACACTGGGACGGACCCCCGGCATCCATCCCGAAGGTTCCACGTGGACATCAAGACCGCTTCCGCCCTGCACCGGCTGCGCCTCATCTCCGTACCGGAGGCGCTCTCGTTCCCGGCGCTGCTGATCTTCGGCTCGGTGCTGAGC
Organism: Streptomyces tatrensis; assembly: GCF_049310065.1. Classification (NCBI taxonomy): domain Bacteria; kingdom Bacillati; phylum Actinomycetota; class Actinomycetes; order Kitasatosporales; family Streptomycetaceae; genus Streptomyces; species Streptomyces tatrensis. Next base: position 6,518,177 of record NZ_JBMDLB010000011.1, read on the forward strand.
CGGATCTCGGACATCGACTACCTGATGATGCCGCTCGGCGTCATCCACGGGATCCTGTTCGTCATCTACGGCGTCTTCCTGCTGGACGTCTGGTTCAAGGCGAAGTGGCCGCTGAAGAAGGTCGTGCTGTTCTTCCTGCTGGCGCTGGTCCCCTTCGGCGGGCTCTACGGCGACCGCCTCCTCAAGCGCGACGAGTCGGCCGGCGTGCTCGCCGCCCGCGCCCGTGAGGCGGCCCGCGCATGATGATCGCGTTCTCGGTGACCCCGCTGGGCGTCGGCGAAGAGGTCGGCGAGTACGTGGCCGACGCCGTCCGCGTCGTCCGGGCGTCGGGGCTGCCGAACCACACGGACGCCATGTTCACCACCATCGAGGGCGAGTGGGACGAGGTGATGGACGTGGTCAAGCGCGCGGTGGCCGCCGTGGAGGAGCGGGCCCCCCGGGTCTCCTTCATCCTCAAGGCCGACATCCGTCCCGGCGTCACGGACGGCATGACGTCCAAGATGGAAACGGTGGAACGCCACCTCGCCGGGGGCTGAGCCACCCGCGAGCCCCTCGGAAGCTCCCGCGCGGCCCCTCGGTTCTCCGGAGATCGGTCCGGTGGATTCGAGGGGCTTCGTCGTGTCCGGAGCCGATCCGGGGCCGGTCCGGGGCCAATGTTTCGTACTGATCAGTACGACTTTCGCATTTATGTACGATCGCCGGGCCCGGCACGCATCAGCAGAAGGACGCCCGTGAGCTACCCGCCGCCGTACTCCCACCCGCATGCGCCCGTACGGCGTTGGTGGCACCATCCGGCACTGATCATCACCCTGCTCGTCGTCTTCCCGCCCGGTGGCATCGCCCTCGCGTGGACCAGCGGCTGGAGCAAGGGCAAGAAGATCACCGCCACGGTCCTCGCCGGTCTCTGGTTCTTCGCCCCCTTCATGGGCGATCCGCCGGAGAAGACCGGGACCGACGCGAAGCCGAAAGCGGTGGTCACGAACGAGGCCGCCGCGACAGCCACCGCGACACCCGCGCCTTCCGCGACCGTGACGCCCACGCCTTCGGCGACCGCGCCCCCGGCCCACCCGAAGATGCCGAAGGTCATCGGCCTCACCTTCGCCAAGGCGACCGAGACCCTCGAGCCGATCGGGCTCAAGTCGGTCGAACCGGAGAGCGCCTACGCCGACGTCACGCTGCCTGCTGCCGCGGGCAGCTGGAAGGTCTGCTTCCAGGACCCGGCCGAGGGCAAGGAGATCCAGGCCCCGAAGACCACGAGCGCCCACCTCAAGGTCGTGGCACCCGGCACGGCCTGCCCGGGGGCGGCAGGCGCCAGGCTGCATCCGGACCCCGAGCCCACACCTGAAGCGCCCGGCGACGGGGACGACTCGAGCAGCTCTTCCTCGGGCGGTTCGTCGACCGGTGGTTCGTCCACGGGCGGCGGAGGCGGCAGCGTCTACTACAAGAACTGCACGGCCGTTCGCGCCGCGGGAGCCGATCCGATCCGTCGCGGCGACCCCGGTTACGGCCGCCACCTGGACAGGGACGGCGACGGCGTGGCCTGCGAGTAGCGGGCCCGCGCCGGGGCCGCCCGGGCGGGCGGTCTCCCGTAGAGCAGACTCCGGAGGCATGACCGCCTCCACGATCAAGCACGCCGTCCCGTACTACTCCCAGTGGGAGTCCGCCGCGCTGGTGCCCGAGTTCGTCGCGGGGGCCGACGCGGCCCGGGACCCGCTGTGGGCCGGGTCGGGGGCCGGGTCCCCCGAGGAGTACGCCTTCTGGGCGCCCCGCATGTGCGGAGTGGCCTGTCTGCGGATGGTGCTGGGGAGCCTGGGGCTCCCGGTGCCGCCCTCGGTGGAGCTGGTGAAGGAGCTCTGCGGGGCCGGGGCGTACGTGCGGGACGGGGACGCCGTGCAGGGGCTGATCTATCAGCCGTTCGCCGAGTACGTGAACGCCCGCTGGGGCCTGGACGCCCGCTCGGAGCCCCGGCTGGATCACGGGAGCATCCGGGACGCGCTCGCCGGGGGCGGGGTGGCGATGCTGTCGGTGCATTGGTCGATCCGTTCCCCGGCCGCCGCGCCGGGGCCCCGGGGCGGCCACCTGGTGCTCGCCGTCGGGGCCACCGAGGACGCCGTCCTGGTGCACAATCCCTCCGGCTTCCCCGACGGCACCCAGCAGTACGCGCCCGTCCCCTGGGCCGACCTGGACCTCTTCTACGCCGGCCGCGGCATCCTGCTCGGCGGCCGGACCGGCTGAGGGGCGCGGCCGGGGCGCCGGCGCCCGCGCTTCCCGCTGCGGTGACCCGTTCGGCCCTGTCCGCAAGGGCACGGAACGGAACCGCCCGGGTGGGTGCATCCGTTCGACAGGCCGAGGCATCTCCCGTTTCGTTGGGAGACGTACCCCGGTTTCGAGCGCTGGAGGAACCGTGCGGCAGGAAGCCTTCGACTACGAGACCCACAGCCGACTGGCCGGCCCCTGCGAGGAGCCGGACCCCGCCGTCGCCTACCAGGTGAAGTACCGCTCCCTGCTCGCGCGCGAGCAGCTGCGGACCCGAATACGGGCCGTCGCGCTCATGACGCTCGCCCCCGTCGCCGCCACCGGACTGCTGCTCTACCTCGTCTGGCCCACGCACCGCACCGTCCGGGAGGGCGGCGAGACCTGGCTGGTGCGGCTCGACGCCGTGATGCTCGGATCCGTCGCCCTGATCATGCTCTTCATGGTGGTCAACGTGATCTCGATCGCCCACGCCACGATGGTCGCCCGGGACCCCGTCCCCGTCCCCGCCGAACCCGGCACCCGCGTCGCCTTCCTCACCACCTACGTCCCCGGCAAGGAACCCCTCTCCATGGCGGCCGCCACCCTGCGCGGGGCCGTCGCCGTCCGCCACGACGGGCCGCTCGACGTCTGGCTCCTCGACGAGGGCGACGACCCCGGGGCCAGGGAACTGTGCGCGGCGCTCGGCGTGCGCCACTTCACCCGCAAGGGCGTCGCCGAGTGGAACACGGCGAAGGGGGCCCACCGGGCGAGGACCAAGCACGGCAACTACAACGCCTGGCTCGCCCGGCACGGCGCGGACTACGACTACTTCGCCTCCGTGGACACCGACCACGTGCCGCTCCCGCAGTACCTGGAGCGGATGCTCGGCTTCTTCCGCGACCCCGACACCGCCTTCGTCGTCGGCCCGCAGGTCTACGGCAACTACACCGCCCCGGTCACCAAGGCCGCCGAGTCCCAGCAGTACCTCTTCCACGCGCTGATCCAGCGCGCGGGCAACCGCTACGGCGCCCCCATGTTCGTCGGCACCAACAACGCCGTCCGGATCAGCGCCCTGCGCCAGGTCGGCGGGCTCTACGACTCCCTCACCGAGGACATGGCCACCGGCTTCGAGCTGCACCGCAGCAGGAACCCCGCGACCGGCAGGTTCTGGCGCTCCGTCTACACCCCCGACGTGCTCGCCGTGGGGGAGGGCCCGAGCACCTGGACCGACTTCTTCACGCAGCAGCTGCGCTGGTCGAGAGGGACGTACGAGACCCTCCTGCGGCAGTACTGGCGGGGCTGCTTCCGGATGCCCCCGGGCCGCTGGCTCAACTACACCCTGATGCTCGTCTACTACCCGATGACCGCCGTCAACTGGCTCCTCGGCGTCCTCAGCTGCGTGCTGTTCCTGTGGTTCGGCGCCTCCGGCACCCAGGTCTCCTCCGAGGTCTGGCTGATGCTCTACACCGACGCCGCCGCCCTCCAGATCGGCCTGTACCTGTGGAACCGCCGCCACAACGTCTCGCCCCACGAGCCGGAGGGCTCCGGCGGGCTCGCCGGCATGGCGATGTCGGCCGTCTGCGCGCCGGTCTACCTGATGTCGCTCGGCTCGGCGGTGCTGCGCACCCGGGGCCGTTTCATCGTCACCCCCAAGGGCGCCGTCGCCAGCCCCGACCGGCCCGCGACCTTCCGCATCCACCTCTTCTGGGCCGCCGTCCTGCTCGTCTCCCTCGCCGCCTCCGTGCGCTACGAGCACACCCACGCGGCCATGCGCGTCTGGGCGGTCCTCGCCCTGGCCGTCACCCTCGCCCCGCCGGCCGCATGGGCCGTGACGGAGCTGCGCGCCCGGAGCGCCCGGGCCGCGCCCGGCGGGGGACCCGAACCGGGTGAGGGACCGGAGCAGGCCCTCGCGACGACCGCGGGAGGGAACTGAGCCATGGAGTACCGCCCTTCGAAGCAGTTCAAGAAGACGGCCCTGGGCGCCGGAGCCGTCGCCCTGGTGCTCGCGCTCAACGCGCCCGCCGCGCTCTCCTTCGCCGGAGACCGCTACCACTCGTACAAGATCGGGCGGGCCGGCTACCGCGTCCAGTACGGCTCGTGGGGGCTGATCGGCCTCCCCGAGGAGTACCGGATCAACGCCATGCACGCGGCGCTGCTGCGCACCGGCAAGGTGCTGCTGATCGCCGGCTCCGGCAACGACCAGCGCAACTTCGACAAGGGCAGCTTCTCCACCGTCCTGTGGGACCCGGAGGACGACAGCTTCAAGAAGATCCCGACCCCGGAGGACTTCTTCTGCTCGGGCCACAGCCAACTCCCCGACGGACAGCTCCTGGTGGCCGGCGGCACCGCGCGCTACGAGGTGCTCGACGGGAAGGTCACCCGGGCCGGCGGCGGCATGCGGGTCAAGAACGAGAGCCCCGACAAGGCGGTCACCCTGGCGAAGGGCACCGTCTTCCGGTCCCCCTCCGGCGTCGAGTACGTGTCGAAGTTCGCCGTCACCGTCCCCAAGGCCACCCGGCGGTTCGAGATCGCCCACGGGAGCGGCGGGCAGATGATGCCGTGGAAGACCAAGGTGGTCGCGGCCGAGGCGCGGGTCTTCGTGGAGGCGGTCCGGGAGGGCGCCGCCGGGCTGACGACCCAGGCCGCCCAGTACGCGGTGGCCGGGCTGACCGGCAAGGACGCCGGCAACGTCTACGGGCTCGCGGAGCGGCTCAGCGCCGACAAGCAGGACTTCCAGGGCATCAAGTCCGCCTACGAGTTCGACCCCGTGGCGGAGAAGTACGTACCGGTCGACCCGATGAGGGACGCCCGCTGGTACCCGACCCTGGTGGGGCTCCAGGACGGGCGGGTCCTCGCCGTGTCCGGGCTCAACGACGTGGGCGACGTCGTACCCGGCGACAACGAGTACTACGACCCGAAGACGAAGAAGTGGTCCAAGGGCCCCTTCCGCTACTTCCCGACGTACCCCGCCCTCTTCCTCACCCAGGGCGGCAAACTGCTCTACACCGGCTCCAACGCGGGCTACGGCCCCAAGGGCAAGGGACGCGAACCGGGCGTGTGGGACCTGGCGACCAACCAGTACCGCAAGGTCGGCGGACTCGCCGACCCCGACCAGCTGGAGACCTCCTCCTCCGTACTGCTCCCCCCGGCCCAGGACCAGAAGGTGATGGTGCTCGGCGGCGGCGGAGTCGGCGAGTCCAGGCTGTCCACGGACCGCACGGCCGTCGTGGACCTCAAGGCGGAGGTGCCGGTCTTCCGGTCGACGGCCAGGCTGCCGCAGGGCGTGCGCTACCTCAGCAGCGTGCTGCTGCCCGACGACTCCCTCTTCACCACGGGCGGCTCCGCCGACTACCGGGGCCGGGGCGCCAGCGACATCCGCAAGGCGCAGTTCTACTACCCGCGCACCGACACCTTCGTGGCCGCCGCGGCTCCGAAGGTCGGCCGCAACTACCACTCCGAAGCCCTGCTGCTGCCCGACGGGCGGGTGGCGACCTTCGGCTCCGACCCGCTCTTCGCGGACAAGGACAACACCAGACTGGGCCGGTTCGAACACCGGCTGGAGGTGTACAGCCCGCCCTACCTCCACCGGGACCCGGCGCTGCGGCCGGTCCTGGGGGAGGGGCCCGAGGAGGCCGAGCTCGGCGGCTCCGCCACCTTCGAGGCGCCGCGGGCCGAGCGGATCCAGCGGGCCCGGCTGATGCGGCCGAGCGCGGTCACGCACACCACCGACGTGGAGCAGCGCTCGATCGAGCTCGGGCTGGCGAAGACGGCCGGCACGGTGACGGTCACCGTGCCCGCGGACCCCACGCTGGTGCCGCCCGGCTGGTACATGCTGTTCGTGACGGACGCGGACGGCACCCCGTCGGTGGCGAAGTGGGTCCGCGTGCGGCCGGCGCCGGAGCCGGAGCCGCCGCCGTCGGCGGAGTCGCGGGACGGCTGGCTGAGTTAGGGGCGGGACGCCCTAGGCCGTCTCTTTCGGATCTTGCCGGGCCCGCGCCGTCCGGCACCGCACCTCGCCGCTCTGCCGGGGCTCCCGAGTACGTCCAGTACGCGGGAGCCCCGGCAGCGCGGCGAGGCACGGCACCGGACGACGCGGGCCTGACCGACAAGATCCGAAAGAGACGCCCTAGTCCGTGGAACGCCGGGCCAGGCCCAGGGCGTAGTCCGGCCACCACGTCCCGGCCGGGGGGCCGCCGCGGCAGGTACCGTCCGATTCGCCGGGGCGCTTGACCCAGAGGTACGCGTCCACGAGCGGGTCGCCCGTCCCGTCGGTCGGGGGCGTGCCCAGCGCGCGGCCCGGCGGGTTGCACCAGGCCTGGCCGCGGTCGCCCTGGAGCGGGCCGTCGCCGTTGCGGCTGGTGTCGATGACGAAGTGCTTGCCCTTGGTGGCCTTGGAGAGGGCGGCGCCGTACTCCCGGCCGGCCGCGCTGGGCTGGAAGTTGGAGACGTTGAGGGCGAAGCCGTCGGCGCGGTCGAGTCCCGCCTTGTAGAGGGGGTCGACCAGCTTCTTCGGGTCCGGGATCCAGGCCGGGTTGCCGGCGTCCAGGTAGACCTTGGTGTTCTTGTTGCGCTTGAGCCGGTCGACGGCCTCGGAGAGCAGTCGCAGCCGCTCGTCGCGGTGGCCGGCCCGGGTGCAGCCGTCCACGAGGTGCGGGATCGCGTCCGGCTCCAGGACGACCAGCGCCTTGGTGTCGGCGATGTTGTCGGCGAAGGCGCCGATCCAGCTCCGGTACGCGGCGGCGTCCCGGGCGCCGCCCGCCGAGTGCTGCCCGCAGTCCCGGTACGGGATGTTGTACGCGACGAGGACCAGGGTGCGGCCTGCCGTACGGGCGCTCGCCCTGGCCCGGCGGATCTCGGGGCCGGGGTCGCCGGCCGGACCCCACAGGGCCATCGGCCGGTCGGCGATGCGGCGCAGCACCTGGGCGTCGCTGTTGCGGCCCTGCGCCTCCCAGGCGGCGACCTGGCGGGCGGCGTCGCTCTGCGGGTCCACCCAGAACGGGGACTCGTCGACGAGTCCGATCCCTGCCGGGTGGTGGGGCGGGGCGGATTCCGGCTGGGCGGTGGGGGTGGCGCTGCATGCCGCTGTCGCGGCCAGGACCAGGGCTGTCGTGAGGAGGGCGGCGGGGCGTCTGCGGGGGGCTGGCATCCGGCTTCCTCGGGGCGAAGGGGGCGGGGCGGGGCGGGGCGGGGCGGTCGGGCGGCGGGCGCGGCCGCGGCCGCGGGCCGGGTCATCGTGACATGGGGCAGGTGGGGAGGGGTGCGACAGCGCCGCGTGCGTACGGGTGCAGCTGCGGGGAGCCGGGGGGCTTGGTCCCCTACCCGCCCTTCCTCCGTTCCCCGGGCGCTGCCCGGACCCGGCAAAGCCCGGGCTGCGCCCGAGCCCCTGGGGCTCCGCCCCAGACCCCGCGCCTCAAACGCCGGCGGGGCTGGGTTTACCCCGGGCCGAGCTGGATGTGCCTGGCAGGGGTGGGATTACGCCGGTGGGAGTGGGTTGGCTCCGGCGGGGGTGGGTTCGGTGGAGCCGCCCGTCAGGGCGATGGCCAGGGGGGTGCGTTCGTAGAGGATCTGGTGGCCGTGGCGGGAGGGGATGAGGAGGCCGGCCTGCTGGAGGGTTTTCAGGTGGGACGAGACCGTGGAGGGGGCCAGGGACAGGCGGTGGGCCAGGGCGGTGGTCGAGGCCGGCTCGGTCAGGGCGCACAGGACGTCCGCGCGGGCGCGGCCCAGGAGGCGGGCCAGGGCCTGCGGGGCCGGGCCGGCCGGGGCCGTCCACAGGGCGCCGATGCCCCGGGCCGGGTACACCAGGGTCGGCTGCCACGGCGGGTCGTAGCCGCCCACCACCTCCGGCCAGACGAAGGCGCTCGGCATGAGGAGGAGCCCCTGGCCGTCGAGGGAACGGTCGTGGTGGCCCCGGCGGGCGATGCTGAGGGTGTTCCCCGACGAGCGCAGATCCGGGTGGAGGCCGTCGAAGAGGGCCTCCAGCCCGCCCGCGGCCAGCCGCCGGGAGTGGAACAGGACGTCCGCCTCCAGCAGGGCGCGCAGCCGGGGCCAGTGCGGGGCGACCAGCGCCCGCCAGGCCTGCTCGTAGAGGTCGGCCAGCTCCTGGACCGCCCGCTCCGGGTCGGCCAGCATCCGCTGCCCGGCCGCGCTCTCCAGGGCGCCCGGGGTGCAGACCAGGGAGCGCCGCAGGTCCTCCCGGGCCGCCTGCGGATCGGCGGCCCGGACCCGGGCCAGCTCCTCCTCGAAGGTGACCGACGGCCCCGTCGGGGGCGGGCTGAGGAAGTCCGGGTTGTGTCCCGTGCGCGGCATCAGCAGCCACAGCGGCCGCAGGTCCAGCCCGGCGGCCGCCGTGCGGATCCCGCGGAGCCAGGGCAGGTGGTAGGCGTGGCGCCGCCGGTCCTGCAGGACCCGTACCGCCTCCTGGGTCTCCCAGCGGGGCGAGATCGAGAACCGGCAGCGCAGCAGGTCGGCGGGGCCGAACCGGAAGTGGAAGGGCACGGGGCGGGTCCCTCCGGGGGTGGGACGGGTGGGACGGGTGGGCGGACGGACGGGTGACGTGGTGCGGGCGGCGGGGTGCGGGCTGGGCGACGGGCCGCTGGTCCGGACTGCCCGGCCGGCGGACCGGACCGCCAGGCTGCCCGGCCGCCGGGCCGGAAGCGGGTGATTCGGGTGGGGGCGAATCTCTGGTACCCCAGCCTAGGCGCCGCCAGGGTGCACCGTATGACCACCGCCAACCAGGGCGCACCCGCCGCCGAGCCGCATCCCGCCGCCGAGCCGCATCCCGTCCCCGGGCCGCCCGAGCGGCCCCCCGCGCCGGAACCCGTCGGATACCGGGCCGTCTTCCGGGTCGGGGAGTTCCGGCCGGTCTTCGCCGCGCACCTGCTGTCCGTGCTCGGCGTCGTCATCGCCGAGATCTCCCTCACCGTCCTCGTCTACCGCGCCACCGGCTCCCCCCTGATGAGCGCGCTCACCTTCGCCCTCGGCTTCCTCCCCTACGCCCTCGGCGGCACCCTCCTCGCGCCGCTCGCCGACCGGCTCCCCGCCCGCCGCGTGCTCGTCGGCTGCGACCTCGTCTGCGCGGCCTGCGCGGCGGCCATGGCAGCGCCGGGCACCCCGGTCGCGCTGCTCCTCGTCCTGCGCTGCGCGATGGCCTTCGTCGCGCCGCTGTTCCAGGGCACCCGCAGCGCCTCCCTCGCCGACGTCCTCGGGGCCACAGACGCGTACGTCCTGGGCCGCTCGCTGCTGCGCATGGTGGCGCAGAGCGCCCAGCTGATCGGCTTCGGGCTCGGCGGGCTGCTGCTCACCGTGCTGGCCCCGCGCGGGGCCATCCTCCTGACGGCCGCCGGTTTCCTCGGCTCCGCCCTCCTGCTGCGCCTGGGCACCCGGGCCCGGCCCGCCCGGAGCGCGGGCGCCGGTTCGCGGGTCTCCCCGCTCGCCGGGCTGCGCGCCGTGCTGGGCCACCGCCGGCTGCGGGCCCTGACCCTGCTGTCCTGGCTGCCGCCGCTCTTCGTGGTCGTGCCCGAGGCGCTGCTGACGCCGTACGCCACCGGCCTCGGCATCTCCACCGCCGGGCTCGGGCTGCTGATGTGCGCGATGCCGGCCGGAGCCATCGCGGGGGAGGTGTGGGCGGGCTCCGCGCTCACCGCCCGAACGCGTTCGCGGATCACGGCCCCGCTCGCCGCCGTCTCGCTGCTGCCGCTGCTCGCGTACGCCGTCCGGCCCGGGCTGCCGCTCCTGCTGGCCGCGCTCGTCCTGGCCGGGCTGGCCCACGCGTACACCCTCGGGCTCGACCAGTGGTACGTCGAGGCCGTACCCGAGGACCTGCGCGGCCGGGCGATGACCTTGCTCAGCACCGGCCTGATGACCCTTCAGGGCGTCGGCATGGCGCTCGCCGGAGTCGCGGCGGAGTTCCTGTCCGTCCACGTGGTGGTGGCGTCGGCCGCGGTGCTGGGCACGGGGGTCGTCCTGCTGCTGCTCGCCGAGGTGCGCCGGACGGACGGGCCGAGGCGTGAGACGGATCCCGCGGCCAAATGACCGCCCGGTAGGGTCTGATGCGTGCCCAAGCCGCTCAGTCTTCCCTTCGACCCGATCGCCCGCGCCGACGAACTCTGGCAGCAACGCTGGGGCCCGGTCCCCTCGATGGCCGCGATCACCTCGATCATGAGGGCGCACCAGATCCTGCTCGGCGAGGTCGACGCGGTCGTCAAGCCGTACGGTCTGACCTTCGCGCGCTACGAGGCGCTGGTGCTGCTGACCTTCTCCAAGGCCGGGGAACTGCCGATGTCGAAGATCGGCGAGCGGCTGATGGTGCACCCGACGTCGGTGACGAACACGGTGGACCGGCTGGTGAAGTCCGGCCTCGTCGCCCGGCGCCCGAACCCGAACGACGGGCGCGGCACCCTCGCGTCGATCACGGACAAGGGCCGCGAGGTGGTCGAGGCGGCCACGAAGGCGCTGATGGAGGTCGACTTCGGGCTGGGAGCCTACGACGCCGAGGAGTGCGGGGAGATCTTCGCCCTCCTGCGCCCGCTCCGGGTGGCCGCGGCCGACTTCGACGAGAAGTGACCCTCCTCGCCCCGGCCCCCGTCCCCCCGGTCTGACGCGGGCGGCGCCGTCCCCGGTGGCGGCGTACGCTCGGCAGGGGTGCCCGGAATGGACCGCGGAGGGCCGATGACCGCGCTCGGTGACCTGATCGAGATCGACGACCGGACCGTACTGGTCCTCGGGCAGGGGCTGGACCTCGCCCACGGGCAGCCGGACGTCGCCAATGCCCTCGTGCACCGGGCCGGCGACACCCTCGTGGTCGTCGACACCGGAGTCACCACGGCCTTCCGTACGGCGCTGCTGGAGGCGACCGGCCGCGTCGGCCCCTGGTCCCGGGCCCTGGTGCTCACCACGCACGGCCACCTCGACCACGTCGGCAACAACGACCTGGCCGACGGCCTGGGCGTACCGGCCGAGCACTGGGTCCCCGCCCCCGACCTGCCGCAGATGCGGGACCCGGCCGAGTACTGGTTCAGGGCCTTCGAGCGGGCCGCCGGGGCCGCGGCGCTGCCCGACCCGGGGCGGACCGCGGCCGGGCTGGTCGCGCTCTTCCGGCCGATGCGGCCCCTGGGCGCGAAGACCCGGACCTACGAGGAGCGGCCGCTGGAGCGGATCCGGATCGGCCCGCTGCGGTTCACCGGCTGGACCTTCGCAGACGGCGCGGTCCGGGTGCTGCGGAGCCAGGGCCACTGCGCCGGGCACGTGATCGTGCACCTCCGGGACGCCGGTGTCCTCCACCTGTCCGACGAGGGCAACGGGCCCTGCGGTGCGATGGTCGACGCCGACCAGCTCAAGATCCAGACCGTCCTGGCCTCCGCGGCCCTCCTCTTCGAACGGGGGGAGTCGGAGCTGCTCACCGACGGGCACACCTTCGCCGTGCGCCGCCGTGCCGAAGCGGCGTCCTACCTGGAAGGCGTGCTGGAGCAGGCCACCGCGCTGCAGAGGGTGGCGCTGGGGCTGACCGGGGAGGGCGAGCGGGTCCGGCCGGACGCGTTCGCGGGGGCCGTCGCGGAGCTGGGCATCGGCGGGGCCAACCCGAACGCGCTGTTCACCGCCATGGTGGCGGTCAACCTGCTCCACGAGCTCGGTCTGCGGCCGGAGTCGGACGCCGTCGACGCGCCCTGGTCGCGGCCCCCGCTCCGCAACCCGGCGCCGACCCCGGCGCCGACCCCGGCGCCGGCCGCGCCGCACGGCTCCGGCTGACCCGGGCGGGCGGCAGGGCGGCGACCCGGCCCGCGTCAAGATCGTGCAAACCGGACGGCTAGGCTCGACGGCATGAAACGAAGCGTGCTCACCCGCTACCGCGTCATGGCCTACGTGACCGCGGTCATGCTCCTCATCCTCTGTGCCTGCATGGTGGCGAAGTACGGCTTCGACACCGGCGCCGACCTGACCTTCGCGGTCTCGCAGGCGCACGGTGTGCTGTTCATGGTCTACCTGGTGTTCGCCTTCGACCTGGGCTCCAAGGCCAAGTGGCCGTTCGGCAAGCTCCTGTGGGTCCTGGTCTCCGGCACCATCCCGCTCGCCGCGTTCTTCGTGGAGCGGGGCATCCGCGCCGAGGTCGAGCCCCTCATCGCGGGCGACCCGGCCGCCGCCCGCGCCTGACCTCAGCTGATCCAACCGCCCCCGGGGTGACTCCCCGGGGGTTTGCCATCGACATTTACTAGGACGTCCTAGTAAATTCAGAGCATGGACGCTGACGCCATTGAGGAAGGCCGCCGTCGCTGGCAGGCCCGGTACGACAAGGCCCGCAAGCGCGAGGCCGATTTCACGACGCTCTCCGGAGATGACGTCGACCCCGCCTACGGACCCCGCCCCGGCGACTCGTACGAGGGCTTCGAGCGCATCGGCTGGCCGGGGGAGTACCCGTACACCCGCGGCCTGCACGCCACCGGCTACCGGGGGCGGACCTGGACCATCCGGCAGTTCGCCGGGTTCGGGAACGCCGAGACGACCAACGAGCGCTACAAGATGATCCTGGCCGCCGGCGGCGGCGGGCTCTCCGTCGCCTTCGACATGCCCACCCTGATGGGGCGCGACTCCGACGACCCCCGCGCGCTCGGCGAGGTCGGCCACTGCGGGGTGGCCATCGACTCCGCCGCCGACATGGAGATCCTCTTCAAGGACATCCCGCTCGGCGACGTGACCACCTCGATGACGATCAGCGGACCCGCCGTCCCCGCCTTCTGCATGTACCTGGTGGCCGCCGAACGCCAGGGTGTCGACCCGGCCCTCCTGAACGGGACGCTCCAGACCGACATCTTCAAGGAGTACATCGCCCAGAAGGAGTGGCTCTTCGAGCCCGAGCCGCACCTGCGCCTCATCGGCGACCTCATGGAGTACTGCGCGAACGGCATCCCCGCCTACAAGCCGCTCTCCGTCTCCGGCTACCACATCCGCGAGGCCGGGGCCACGGCCGCGCAGGAGCTCGCGTACACCCTCGCCGACGGCTTCGGGTACGTGGAGCTGGGCCTCTCGCGCGGGCTGGACGTGGACCACTTCGCGTCCGGGCTCTCCTTCTTCTTCGACGCGCACCTCGACTTCTTCGAGGAGATCGCCAAGTTCCGCGCCGCCCGCCGGATCTGGGCCCGCTGGATGAAGGAGGTGTACGGGGCGAAGTCCGAGAAGACGATGTGGCTGCGCTTCCACACCCAGACGGCCGGGGTCTCCCTCACCGCCCAGCAGCCCTACAACAACGTCGTGCGCACCGCGGTGGAAGCCCTCGCGGCCGTCCTCGGCGGCACCAACTCCCTTCACACCAACGCCCTCGACGAGACCCTCGCGCTGCCCAGCGAGCAGGCCGCCGAGATCGCCCTGCGCACGCAGCAGGTGCTGATGGAGGAGACGGGCGTGGCCAACGTGGCCGACCCGCTGGGCGGCTCCTGGTTCGTCGAGCAGCTCACCGACCGCATCGAGGCCGACGCCGAGAAGATCTTCGAGCAGATCAAGGAGCGCGGGCTGCGCGCCCACCCGAACGGGCAGCACCCGATCGGCCCGATCACCTCGGGCATCCTGCGGGGCATCGAGGACGGCTGGTTCACCGGCGAGATCGCCGAGTCGGCCTTCCAGTACCAGCGCTCCGTGGAGAAGGGCGACAAGCGCGTCGTGGGCGTCAACGTCCACCACGGCTCGGTCACCGGGGACCTGGAGATCCTGCGGGTCAGCCACGAGGTGGAGAAGGTCCAGGTCCGCGAGCTCGCCGAGCGCAAGGCCGCCCGGGACGACGCGAAGGTGAAGGCGGCCCTGGACGCCATGCTGGCCGCCGCCCGCGACGGGTCGAACATGATCCCGGCGATGCTCGACGCGGCGCGCGCCGAGGCCACGATGGGCGAGATCTGCAACCTGCTGCGGGACGAGTGGGGCACGTACACGGAGCCGCCGGGCTTCTGACGGCCCGTCGTCCGTGACGTGGGCCCGCCCCGATCCGAAGGACACGCCCTAAGGTGGCGGCCATGACAGGCCGCCGCCTTCCCGTCCCCGTGTACGGGGTCAGTGCCCGCGTGCTCATGCAGACCAACTGCGGGCCGTACGCGTACATCGCCGCCGATTTCGAGCCGCCCGGCCCGTCGGGGCTGACGGAGGTCCTCAACGCCGTGCCGGCGCACCGCCGGCTGCCCGAGGTGTACGCGGCCTGCGTGCGCGCGGGCATCGTGCGCGGCCTCGACGGGGTGGCGGCCTCGGTGCTGCTGACCGACGCCCAGGTCCACGAGGTGGACTCCTCGGAGTACGGCTACCGGCTCGCCGGGCTCGAAGCGGGCCGGGCGGCCCTGCTGGCCTCCGGGCTGCTGCCGCCGGAGGAGGCCGACAGCCTGCGCTGGGCCGACTGGCCGGGGCGCCCGAGGCCCTGGCCCGGCCACAACCCGCGCTCGGAGGCACTGATCGCCTCGGCGCCGGCCTGGTGCGAGGACTTCACGCCGCTGTCGGACGGCGGCCGGCCCGCGGTGGTCACGCCGCCGGAGCGGGGCCGGAAGGGGCGGCGGCGGAACCCCGGAGGCCGTACATGAGCAGGGCCGTGAAGGTGGCCACCCACAGCTCGTCCACCGGCTCGGAGCTGACCAGCGCACGGTGGACCACCGTGCCCGCGATCACGTCGAAGATCAGGTCCGTGGTGTGGGAGGCGAGGGACTCGTCCTCCTCGTAGGGGAGTTCGCCCCGGGCCTGCGCCCGTTCGCGCCCCAGTACGACGAGACGTTTCTGCCGGTCCACGATCGCCGACCGGATGCGGTCCCGCAGGGCCTCGTCCCGGGTGGACTCGGCGACGACCGCCATCAGCGCGGTACGGGCCTCCGGGCGCCGCAGCAGCGCCGCGAACTGGAGCACCACGTACTCGATGTCGGCTTCTAGCGAGCCCCGGTCGGGGAGTTCGAGGGAGTCGAAGAGTTCCGCGACGGCGTCCACGACCAGTTCGCTCTTGCCCGACCAGCGCCGGTAGAGGGTGGTCTTCGCGACCCCGGCCCGCACCGAGACGTCCCCCATCGTCAGCTTCGACCAGCCCAGCTCCACCAGCGCGTCCCGGGTCGCGGCCAGGATGGCGGCGTCCGCCGCGGCGCTGCGCGGGCGTCCGGTGCGGCCGGGCGGGCATGAGGTGTCCGAGCTGGGGTTGCGCATGGCCGAGACCATACCCGCCGGTAGCAGAGCCGACCGGCCCCCCGGGCGTGTGGTTCAGATCACGGGGCGCGGGCGGGCGGGGGGAGTTACGCTACGACTCGTAGCGTAAGAGCGACAACCACGCGAAGAGCTACCGGCGCCAGGTGGGGACCCGGCGCCACAGCAGTAGGAGAAGCACGGCAGGTACCGCGATCGGTTCGTTTCAGCCGATCTTTTTCGTCGGCGCGCGCACTCGGGGGAGGATGTACGCATGCAGCCCAGAAACATGTCCATGAGCGGCGTCGTCGACCTCGCCGCCGTGAAGGCCGCCGGCGAGGCCAAGGCCAAGGCCGAGCAGGCCCGCGCCGACGCGGCCCGGAAGGCCGCTCAGGGCGGTGCGTCCGCGCCCGCCGGGGCCGTTCCGCCCTCCGCGCTCGTCTTCGACACCGACGAGACCCGCTTCGAGAGCCATGTGGTCCCGCTCTCGGGCGAGGTTCCGGTCATCCTCGACTTCCGCGCCGAGGGCTTCGAGCAGGGGCAGGAGCTGAGCCTGCTGCTGGAGCGGCTCACCATCGAGGCGAACGGCCGCCTCGCGCTGGCCGCCCTCGATGTCGCCGCCAACCAGAACCTGATCCGAGAGTTCCGCATCCAGGCCCTCCCGGCCGTCTTCGCCGTGGTCGCGGGCCAGGCGATGCCGCTGTTCCAGGACTTCGCGTCCGAGGGCGAGGTCCGCGGGGTCCTGGCCCAACTGGTCCAGATCGCCGAGGAGCGCTTCGGGGTCATCGGCGTCGAGGTGGACCCCGGCGCCGAGGGCGCCGCCGCCCCGGGTCCGGGCGCGGTGGAGGCCGAGGAGCCGGCCGGTCCGTACGACGCGCTGCTCGACCAGGCGATCGAGGCGCTGGACGCCGACGACCTGGACGGGGCGGTGCGCGCCTACAAGGCCGTGCTCGCGGCCGATCCCTCCAACACCGACGCCAAGCTGGGCCTCGCCCAGTCCGAGCTGTTCGCCCGGGTCAAGGACATGAACCCGCAGGCGGTGCGCGCCGCGGCGGCCGAGAACCCGAAGGACCCGGCGGCGCAGATCGCCGCGGCCGACCTGGATCTGGCCGGCGGTCACGTGGCGGACGCCTTCGGGCGGCTGGTGGACACCGTGAAGGTGACGTTCGGTGAGGACCGTGACGCGGTGCGCGTACGGCTGCTGGAGATGTTCGAAGTGGTCGGTTCGGACGACCCGCTCGTGACCTCGGCCCGTACCGCGCTCGCCAGGGTGCTGTTCTAGACCGGCACAGGACCGACACAGCACCGGCACACGCCGGTGATTTGTTGACACGGAGATAAACAGCGGCCGCGCTTTGCCAAAACTTGGCAATCGCGGCCGCTGTTACTCGCAGTAAATCGAACCCCGTGAACTGTCCGGTGTGTTCACTCTTCCCCCGGTCTGTCGTGGCCTTCGGTGACACCCTGCGTTGCCGCCCGACAGGGGCAGGACTCCCGCAGGTTATCTGGCCGTTACCCGCCAGTAACGAACCCCCTTGTGCCCCGCTCGTGAATGGACCACGATCGGCGACGCCCGGTCCTTCCCGCAGAGCCGCTCATCCGGAGCCGCGGTGGAGGGTCCCCACCGGGCCGGCCTGTGGCAGTGGCACCGGCCGTGGGACAGGGGGGTCTCCGTCACATGGCGGGGCCTGTCCTCCAGGTTGCGCGAACGCGTGGCCAAGTGGTTGTCGCTCGGGGGTGAACGCCGGTGTACGGACGCGGCATTGCCGCGGCTCGGCCGCTCGCGCTCCTTCCCGAGGACGTAGCACTTCTCCCATCCCAGGACGGGCACCGCCCGGACCGGAGATGTACGTCCGAGAAGGAGGAACGAACATGATTTCCCAGATTCGTGGCGGGACCAGATGGAAGCGCTTCGCGCTCGTCATGGTGCCGAGCATCGCCGCCACGGCGGCGGTCGGTGTGGGTCTGGCGCAGGGTGCCCTCGCGGCGTCCTTCAGCGTCTCGGGCCAGGACTTCAAGGTCAGTGCCGACTCGCTCGTCGGTACCGACATGATCCAGTACGGCAGTGTGGCCCAGGGCGCGACCCTGGAGTCGGACAAGAAGTCCTACCACCCGGTGATCATCTCTGGCTTCAAGGAAGCCACGATCACCAACATGTGCCAGTCGCTGGTGACGAAGACCCCGCTCGGCAACATCACCATGCAGCTGAGGACGGGTCACAAGGGCTCGCCCGCCGAAGCGAAGAACATCTACCTCGACGTCGCCGAGCTCGACGCGGACGCCGTCCTGAAGGACCTCGACATCGGTGTCGCGGCTGGTGACGGCACGCACGCCACCAAGCCGAAGGAGGGCACGCTGGCGGACGGCGCCCTGTTCTCGCAGCGCGCCAAGACGGCCACGCTGACGAACGTGCGCCAGAAGGCGTGGGCGACGACGGCGGGTACCTTCACCCTGCCCGACCTCAACCTGCGCCTGTACGGCGGCGACAAGCCGTGCTACCAGGACGGGAAGTAGTCCGTCCGGACTCCTGACCGGACGGGCCGGGGACGACGGCCACCGTCGTCGTCGGCCCGTCCGGGCTCCACATCGTTCTCCGTACCACCCGTTTTCAGGGAGCTGTTGTCCATGAACCCCCAGGCCCCGGTTTACGTGCGCGCCGAAGACGACGCCTGGCTCACGGTGGCGTACTACCACTTCCACGCCTGGAGCGGTCGCCGCCCCTTCTGGGCCGGTCTGGTCACCCTCCTCGGTGGCCTTCCGATCGGCTACATCCCGTACGCGGACGTCCGCCTCGGCAACGTCACCTTCGCGATGGCGACGACGGCCGGCGCCGGCTCACTGATCATCGGCGTCCTGCTGATCACCCTGGGCCTTGCGCTCTGGTTCCAGCAGGGCATCCGGATCTTCGCCGGAGTCGCCGCGATCCTGCTGGCGCTGGTGTCCCTGCCGGTGTCGAACCTCGGTGGCTTCGGCGTCGGGTTCATCCTCGCGCTGGTCGGCGGCGGCCTCGCGCTGGCCTGGGTGCCGGGCGGGCCGGCCGAGACCGTGCAGGCACAGGCCGTGCAGGCACAGGCCGTGGACCTCGGCAAGGACGCGGGGGGTTCGCCGCCGCAGGAGACGCAGCAGACGATCCCCCAGGTTTTCCCGGGACAGCGCGAGACGGAAACGACGGCATACGCGAGCGAGACGACTGCCCACGCCGATGGCGGGAGGAACAGTGCGGGGTGACGAAACGCAACGGGGCGAGGCTCCGGGTGCGGAGTCCCGTGAAAGGAAGGGCCCGCGCCACGCGGCGCCCAGGAAGTCGCTGCTGACCAAGATCCAGATACCCGTCGGCAAGACGATGGCGCTGGCCGCCATGCCGACCGCGGTCTTCGTCGGCATGAGCATGGCGCCGAAGCTGGCCGTGGCCGACGACAAGGACATCCCCTTCGCGCCCGGACCGTGCGTGACGCGGTCCGACGAGCCCGCGGAGTCGCCCTCCCCGTCGGCATCGAAGAAACCTTCCAAGACCCCGTCCAAGGCTCCGCGGGCGACGCCCGCACCGGGCAAGTCGCCGACGTCGGTGCCCGCGCCGAGCACGAGCCCGTCGGCGTCGAAGGCCGTCGAGAAGCCCGGCCTCATGCCGGCGGCGCTGCCCACGGCCAAGACGGCGAACCCGCTGGACCCGCTCGGTGTCGGCGAGGCCGTCACGGGCCTGGTCAACGAGATCGCGGCGCCCCTCACGGGCGCCAAGGCGACTCCGACCCCGACCACCACGGCAACCACCGCGCCCGCTCCGGACCCGATCGCGGCCGCGATCCGCGACGCCGCGAAGACGGCCGGCGTCACGGTCTCGGAGCTCTCCGAGGAGGTCAAGCGCACCGCGACCGCCCCGAAGGACGAGACGGGCACGACCAAGCCGAAGCCCAAGCCGGTGCCGGAAACGGCCACGGAAGGCGGCAAGGCCGGCAAGGGCAAGAAGGGGAAGGAGCCCTTCCCCTGCCCGACCTACGACGCCAAGGCCATTGCCGACGCCAAGCTGGAGCAGGGCATCCCGCTGCTCCCGGACGAGCCCTGGTACCTGGACAGCTCGCTGCTGACGCTCTACGGCCTCGACTACGAGGGCATCGTCGAGGTGAAGACGGCGGGCGGCAAGACCAAGACGGTCCTGAAGTTCACCGCGGACTCGCTGGACATCAAGGACCTCTACCAGACGGTCGGCAAGAACCCGTACATCTCCCACCTGAAGTCCCGTCCGGGGTCCACCTCGAAGATCCGCGGGGCCAAGGTGACGATGTACACCGAGAGCCTCAAGGGCAACCTCTTCGGGCTGATCCCGATCGAGTTCACCCCGAAGAGCCCGCCGCCCCTGAACGTCCCCTTCGCGTTCTTCACGAACGTCAAGGTCGTCCAGGCCGGCCAGTTCGGCGGCACCCTGACCGTCCCGGGCCTCAAGAGCTACATCGGCCCGGCGGAGTAGTCCCGTACGGCCTCGCGCGGCCGCACGCACCGAGGGCGGCACCCCGGATCCTCATCGGATCGGGGTGCCGCCCTCGGTCTCTGTGCGGCAGAGTTTCGTTCAGTACGGCGGGTGCGAGGTCAGTCGCGGGCGCCGCTGCCCAGGTGATGGACCCGGACCATGTTGGTCGTACCGGGGACGCCGGGGGGCGAGCCGGCGGTGATGATCATGGTGTCGCCCTTGTTGTACCGCTTGAGCTTGAGCATCTCCACGTCCACCAGGTCGACCATGGAGTCGGTGTTGTCCACGTGCGGGACGACGTAGGACTCGACGCCCCAGCTCAGCGTGAGCTGGTTGCGGGTGCCCTCGTCGGTGGTGAAGGCCAGGATCGGCTGGTTCGCGCGGTAGCGCGACAGGCGGCGGGCGGTGTCACCGGAGTGGGTGAAGGCGACCAGGGCCTTGCCGTCCAGGAAGTCCGCGATCTCGCAGGCCGCGCGGGCGACGGAGCCGCCCTGGGTGCGGGGCTTCTTGCCCGGGACCAGCGGCTGCAGGCCCTTGGACAGGAGCTCCTCCTCGGCCGCCTCGACGATCTTCGACATCGTCTTGACGGTCTCGATCGGGTAGGCGCCGACCGAGGACTCGGCGGACAGCATGACCGCGTCCGCGCCGTCGAGGATCGCGTTGGCGACGTCGGAGGCCTCCGCGCGCGTCGGGCGCGAGTTGGTGATCATCGACTCCATCATCTGGGTCGCGACGATCACCGGCTTGGCGTTGCGGCGGCACATCTCCACGAGGCGCTTCTGCACCATCGGGACCTTCTCGAGCGGGTACTCGACGGCGAGGTCGCCACGGGCGACCATGACCGCGTCGAAGGCCGCGACGACGCCCTCCATGTTGGCGACGGCCTGCGGCTTCTCGACCTTGGCGATGACGGGGACCCGGCGGCCCTCCTCGTCCATGACCTTGTGGACGTCCTTGACGTCCTCGGCGTCACGCACGAAGGACAGGGCGACCATGTCGCAGCCCATCCGCAGGGCGAAGCGGAGGTCGTCGACGTCCTTCTCCGACAGGGCGGGGACGTTGACGGCGGCACCCGGCAGGTTGATGCCCTTGTGGTCCGAGATGACACCGCCCTCGATGACGATGGTCTTGACCCGGGGGCCCTCGACCTCGGTCACCCGGAGCTCGACGTTGCCGTCGTTGATCAGGATCTGGTCGCCCTTGGAGACGTCGCCGGGCAGACCCTTGTAGGTCGTGCCGCAGATCGACTTGTCACCCGGGACGTCTTCGGTGGTGATGGTGAACTCGTCACCGCGGACGAGCTCGACGGGACCCTCGGCGAAGGTCTCCAGGCGGATCTTCGGGCCCTGGAGGTCGGCGAGGACGCCGACGGCGCGCCCGGTGTCCTCGGAGACCTTCCGGACGCGGTCGTACCGCTCCTGGTGTTCTGCCTGGGAGCCGTGGCTGAAGTTGAATCGGGCCACGTTCATACCGGCCTCTACGAGAGCTTTCAGCTGCTCGTAAGAGTCGACGGCGGGGCCCAGCGTGCAGACGATTTTGGAACGGCGCATGGAGCGGATCCTATCGGTTTGTTTCGTAGCGGAATATTCCACCTGGCGGAAAGTCCAAAGTGACTAACCGGTAACCAGCGCGTACGTCTGGCTGGCGATCTCCAGTTCCTCGTCCGTCGGGACCACGGCCACCGCCACCCGCGCGTACTCCGCGGAGACCAGGCGCGGCTCGGGGGACCGTACCGAGTTGGCCTCCAGGTCGAGGGCCAGGCCCAGTTCGGCCAGACCGGCCAGGGCCATCTCCCGGATCTCGGACGAGTTCTCGCCCACGCCCGCCGTGAAGGCCACCGCGTCCACCCGGCCGAGGACGGCCGAGTAGGCGCCGATGTACTTCTTCAGGCGGTGGATGTACGAGGCCAGGGCCAGGCGGGCGGAGGCGTCGCCCTCCGCCGCCCGCCGCTGCACCTCGCGCATGTCGTTGTCGCCGCACAGACCCAGCAGACCGCTCTTCTTGTTGAGCAGCGAGTCGATCTCGTCGACGGACATGCCCCCGACCCGGGCCAGGTGGAAGACGACGGCCGGGTCCAGGTCGCCCGAACGGGTGCCCATGACCAGGCCCTCGAGCGGGGTCAGCCCCATGGAGGTCTCCACGCAGACGCCGCCGTGCACGGCCGAGGCCGAGGCGCCGTTGCCCAGGTGGAGCACGATCACGTTGACGTCCTCCTCGGCCTTGCCGAGGAGCCGGGCGGTGGCCCGGGCGACGTAGGCGTGCGAGGTGCCGTGGAACCCGTACCGCCGGATGGAGTACTTGTCGGCCGTCGCGGTGTCGATCGCGTACCGCGCCACGTGCTCCGGCATGGTCGAGTGGAAGGCCGTGTCGAAGACGGCGACCTGCGGCAGGTCGGGGCGCAGCTCCCGCGCCACCTCGATGCCGGTCACGTTCGCCGGGTTGTGCAGCGGGGCGAGCGGGATCAGGGCGCGGATCTCGGCCAGCACCGCGTCGTCGATCAGCGTCGGGTGCGTGAACTTGGTCCCGCCGTGCACCACCCGGTGGCCCACGGCGGCCAGCTCGGGGGAGTCCAGGCCCAGCCCGTCGGCGGCCAGCTCCGCCGCGACGGCCCGCAGCGCCGCACCGTGGTCGGCGATCGGACCGGTCGTCACGCGCTTGCCCCCCGCGGCGCCCGGACCGGTCAGCGGCTCATGACTGAGCCGTGAGGTCTCCTCGCCGATGCGCTCCACCAGACCGACCGCCAGGCGGGAGGAGTCCGCCATGTCGAGCAGCTGGTACTTCACCGACGAGGAGCCGGAGTTGAGGACGAGTACGCGCGATGCGGTCACGATGGGGGTCTTTCCTTTGCGGTGGGGTCTGGGTGAGGTCTCGGCGGGAGGGGCTCAGCCGGCCACGGGCGGGGACTGCGCCTGGATCGCGGTGATGGCCACGGTGGTGACGATGTCCTGGACCAGGGCGCCGCGCGAGAGGTCGTTGACGGGCTTGCGCAGACCCTGCAGGACCGGGCCGACCGCCACCGCGCCGGCCGAGCGCTGCACGGCCTTGTACGTGTTGTTGCCGGTGTTGAGGTCGGGGAAGATCAGCACCGTCGCGCGGCCGGCCACCTCGGACTCGGGCAGCTTGGTCGCGGCGACCGAGGGCTCCACGGCGGCGTCGTACTGGATCGGACCCTCGATCAGCAGGTCGGGGCGCTGCTCGCGGACGAGCTCGGTGGCCTTGCGGACCTTGTCCACGTCCGCGCCCGAGCCGGAGGTGCCGGTGGAGTACGAGAGCATCGCGATCCGCGGCTCCAGGCCGAACGCGGCGGCGGTGGTCGCCGACTGGACGGCGATGTCGGCGAGCTGCTCGGCGTTGGGGTCCGGGTTCACGGCGCAGTCGCCGTAGGCGAGGACCTTGTCGGCCAGGCACATGAAGAAGACCGAGGAGACGATGGACGCGTCGGGCTTGGTCTTGATGATCTCGAAGGCCGGGCGGATGGTGGCGGCGGTGGAGTGCACCGAGCCGGAGACCATGCCGTCGGCGAGGCCCTCCTGGACCATCAGGGTGCCGAAGTAGTTGACGTCGGTGACCACGTCGTGGGCCAGCTCGACCGTCATGCCCTTGTGGGCGCGGGCCTTGGCGTAGTACTCGGCGAACCGTTCCCGCAGCGGGGAGGTCGCCGGGTCGATGAGCTGGGCGGACGAGATGTCGATGCCCAGGTCGGCGGCCTTCTTCAGGATCGCCTGCTCCTCGCCCAGCAGGGTGAGGTCGCAGACCCCGCGGCGCAGCACCACGTCCGCGGCGCGCAGCACGCGCTCCTCGGTGCCCTCGGGGAGGACCACGCGGCGGCGCTCGGCGCGGGCCTGCTCCAGCAGCTGGTTCTCGAACATCATCGGCGTGACCCGCTCGGAGCGGGCCACCGAGAGCACCTCGCGCAGTTCGGCGGTGTCCACGTGGCGCTCGAACAGGCCGAGCGCGGTCTCCAGCTTGCGCGGGGTCGCGGAGTTCAGCCGGCTCTGCAGCGCGAAGAGTTCGGCGGCCGTCGGGAAGCTGTTGCCCGCCACCGAGACCACCGGGGTGCCCGGGGCCAGCTTGGCGGCCAGCGTCAGGATGTCCTTGCCCGGGCGCTCGTTCAGCGTCAGCAGCACACCGGCGATCGGCGGGGTGCCGGAGGTGTGCGCGGCGAGCGCGCCGATGACCAGGTCGGAGCGGTCTCCGGGGGTGACGACCAGGCAGCCGGGGGTCAGGGCGTTGAGGAAGTTGGGCAGCATGGCCCCGCCGAAGACGAAGTCCAGGGCGTCGCGGGCCAGTCCGGCCTCGTCGCCGAGGAGCACCTCGCCGCCGAGCGCCCGGGTGATCTGGGCGACCGTCGGGGCGGACAGGTGCTTGTCGTCCGGCAGGACGTAGCAGGGCACGGGGAGCCGGGCGGCCAGGCGCTCGGCTATCACCTCGCGGTCCTCGGCGGCCACCCGGTTGACGACCATCGCGCCGACGTGGCAGCCCAGGGCCTCGTACGCGCGGTAGGCGTTGCGGGTCTCGGCGCGCACGGCCTCGGCCGGGTGCTTGGTGCCACCCACGACGGGGATGACCAGCGCGCCCAGCTCGTTGGCGAGGCGGGCGTTGAGCGCCAGCTCGTCGGGGAGGTTGGTGTCGGCGTAGTCGGTGCCGAGGACCAGCATGACCTCGTAGTCGCGCGCCACCTTCTGGTAGCGGGCGACGAGCTGGGAGACCAGTTCGTCGGTGCCCTTCTCGGCCAGGATGGCGGAGGCCTCGTGGTACTCCATGCCGTACGCCGTCGCGGCGTCCTGGTCGATCCGGTACCGACCCTTGAGCAGGTCGAAGAGCCGGTCGGGCCCGTCGTGCAGCAGGGGGCGGTACACGCCCACCCGGCCAGTCTGGCGGGTCAGGAGCTCCATGATGCCCAGCTCGACGACCTGGCGGCCGTCCCCCCGCTCGATACCCGTCACGTACACGCTGCGCGTCACGCGTGCTCTCCGTCCCAATTCGACTCGGTTGTCCCAGTAAATATGGGCTTGACCTCTTGACAATACCCCCGCGATTCCTTAGGGCGCCCGCCGGGAGAAGGGCCTGCCGGAGGGGGCCGAAAGGCCCTGCGGGCCCTCGTGGGGGGCACGCCACAGAGCGCGCGCGACCCGGAGCGCGTGGAACAATCGGACAGGCTTCATCAATACGCCCTTCATACGGCACCTCATACGGCATCTCATATGTACGTCGGTCGGCTGGACGCCCGCACGCGAACAGCCGGGTACGACCAGGAGCAGGAGACACAGCACGATGCGTATCGGAGTTCTCACCGCAGGCGGCGACTGCCCGGGCCTCAACGCTGTCATCCGGTCGGTCGTACACCGTGCCGTGGTCGGGCACGGGGACGAGGTCATCGGCTTCGAGGACGGCTTCAAGGGCCTCCTCGACGGCAACTACCGCCCCCTCGACATCAACGCGGTCAGCGGCATCCTCGCCCGCGGCGGCACGATCCTCGGATCGGCCCGCATGGAGCGCGCCCGCCTCCACGAGGCGGCCGAGAACGCCGTCGAACTGGCCAAGCGCTACGGCATCGACGCCCTGATCCCGATCGGCGGCGAGGGCACCCTGACGGCCGCCCGGATGCTGTCGGACGCCGGCATGCCGGTCGTCGGCGTGCCGAAGACCATCGACAACGACATCTCCTCCACGGACCGCACCTTCGGCTTCGACACCGCCGTCATGGTCGCCACGGAGGCCATCGACCGCCTCAAGACCACCGCCGAATCGCACCAGCGCGTCATGGTCGTCGAGGTCATGGGCCGGCACGCGGGCTGGATCGCCCTGGAGTCCGGCATGGCCGGCGGCGCCCACGGAATCTGCCTGCCGGAGCGCCCCTTCGAGGTGGACGCCCTGGTCAAGATGGTGGAGGAACGATTCGCCCGCGGTAAGAAGTTCGCCGTCATCTGCGTGGCCGAAGGCGCGCACCCCGGCGAGGGCTCCATGCCGTACGAGAAGGGCGCGATCGACCAGTACGGTCACGAGCGCTTCGCCGGCATCGGCAGCCGCCTCGCCGTCGAACTGGAGCGGCGCCTGGGCAAGGAAGCCCGCCCGGTCATCCTCGGCCACGTCCAGCGCGGCGGCACCCCCACCGCCTACGACCGCGTCCTCGCGACCCGCTTCGGCTGGCACGCCGTCGAGGGCGTCCACCGCGGCGACTTCGGCAACATGACCGCCCTGCGCGGCACCGACATCGTCATGGCCCCGCTGGCCGACGCCGTCACCGAGCTGAAGACCGTCCCCGAGGACCGCATGTACGAGGCCGAGTCCGTCTTCTGACCGACCCCGCGGCCGGGACTTCCGTCACCGGTCCGGCCGCCGAAAGGCCCGGTCCGCACCGCCCCTCCGGGGCCGCCGACCGGCCCCCGGGACGGGCCCCCCGCCCCGACTTCGAACGCCGAAAGGCCCCGATCGCGTCCTCGTCCGGACGCGGTCGGGGCCTTTCCCGTAGGGAGCCCGCGGGCGGAATGTGTCCTACGACGCACCCCCGGCGAGGTACCAGAACCGCTCCACGATGTCGCTGAGGTACTCACGTCCCGAGTCGCCGTTGCCGGCCTCGCCCTGACCGCCGCCCCAGCTGAGGGTCGCCACCATCCGCGACTGGTACTCGCCGTGCAGCTGCTCGAGCACCCGCTCCAGGTGCGCCTTCGGCACCGGAAGCAGCTTGGTCAGCGGCTTCACGTACGCCTGCCAGCGCGTGGTCACCGCGCTGCGCAGCAGCTCGGCCAGCTCCTCGTGCTTGCCGGTCGCCGTCACGAACTGGGCCAGCGTCAGCCCCAGGGCCGTCGCCAGCGCGGCGGACTGCCGCTCGTTGCCCTTCCAGCGGCCGGAGTCCTCCATCTTCTGGTACGCACTCGCCTCGACCCCGACCCGGCGGGCCAGGTCATCGGCGGCCAGGCCCCGGGCGATGCGGTGTTCCCGCAGGGTGACGGGCTCCGCGAGCAGCTCGCCGGGGGAACACCAGAGCACGCCGGCCAGGGCGGTGAGCTCGGGGGAGGTGGGCGAAATCTCGCCACGCTCCCACGCCATCACGGTCTCGGGAGTGACGAGCAGTCCGTACTGGGCGCGCAGGCCATAGGCGACATGACCGGGAGCCATGCCCAGGGCAGCGCGGAGACGACGCGCGGCGGGGGCATTGAAAGGGGGGCTGGAGTGCACATGGCACACCGTAGGAGTGGCCGAGGCTCGGCGACTACAGACCAATCAAACAAGCCCATAACTCGTAGGAACGTCCTATGGAGTAAAGGGCTTTGGTCCGATTTCTCTGTGACTGTCCGGTAATCGGGGCGATCCGTGATCCACTTCCCAGCGTACGTTTCCGGCCGCCGCAGCGGTAGCCCCGTGCACGATCCCCTCACGCGATCTCCTTGCCTTGACGTCGGCGTCAAGGACTACCGTCGGGGCCATGCGAATCGGCGAACTGGCCGAGCGTGCGGGCACCAGCACCCGCACGCTCCGGTACTACGAGTCGCGGGGACTGCTGCCCGCCCGGCGCGACGCGAACGGCTACCGCACCTACGACGAGGAAGACCTGCGGCTGCTCCGCCAGATCCGCACGCTCCAGGACTTCGGCTTCGACCTGGAGGAGACCCGCCCGTTCGTGGAATGCCTGCGCGCCGGGCACCCGTCCGGCGACTCCTGCCCGGCCTCGCTGGCCGTCTACCGGCGCAAGCTCACCGAACTGGACGGCCTGATCGGCCGCCTCGGTGACGTGCGCGACCAGGTCGCCGGCCAGCTCGCCGAAGCCGAAGCGGCACAGCCCAGGTGCGAGATGACCGGCTGACCCGGTCGGGACGAGAGAAGAGACCACGATGGGGGAGATCACGATGGGTGAGACCACGATGAAGGACCAGAAGGCCCACGGTGTGGCCGAAGTGACCGAAGTGACCGAAGTGACCGACGCGGACTTCGAGCGGGAGGTGCTCGCCGAGCGCGGCCGGCCCGTCCTGGTGGAGTTCACCGCCGACTGGTGCGGCCCGTGCCGCCAGCTCGCACCCGTCCTGTCCGCCGTCGCCGCGGAAGAGGCCGACCGCCTCAAGGTCGTGCAGATCGACGCGGACACCAACCCCGAGACGCTCGTGCGCTACGGGGTGCTGTCCATGCCGACCCTGCTCGTCTTCCGCGACGGCGAGCCCGTCCTGCAACTGGTCGGAGCCCGCGCCAAGCGCAGGCTCCTCCAGGAGCTGGAAGGGGTGCTCGCGGCTACCGCCGCGGCAGGGGCCTGAGCCAGACCGTCGCCAGCGGCGGGAGGGTCAGGCGCAGGCTTGCCGGACGGCCCTGCGCGGGTACCGGTTCGGGGCGCAGCGGCTGGGTGTGGTGGACGCCGCTGCCGCCGTAGAGCTGCTGGTCGGTGTTGAGCACCTCCTGCCACAGCGGCACCTCCTCCGGGACACCGATCCGGTACCCGTGCCGGACCACCGGCGAGAAGTTCGAGACGCACAGCAGCTGCGAGCCGTCCTGGGCGAAGCGCAGGAAGGCGAAGACGTTGTCCTCCGCCGCGTCCGCCTCCACCCACGCGAACCCCTCCGGCACCGTGTCCCGCTCCCACAGGGCGGGCGCCGCCCGGTAGGTGCGGTTCAGGTCGCCCACGAGGCTGCGTACGCCCCGGTGGTCACCGGCCGCCGCGTACGAGGAGTCCAGCAGCCACCAGTCCGGACCGTACGTCTCGGACCACTCCGAGCCCTGCGCGAACTCCTGGCCCATGAAGAGCAGCTGCTTGCCCGGGTGGGCCCACATGAAGCCCAGGTACGCCCGGTGCGCCGCCCGCTGCTGCCACCAGTCGCCGGGCATCTTCGACACCAGCGAGCCCTTGCCGTGCACCACCTCGTCGTGGGAGATGGGCAGCACGTAGTTCTCGCTGAACGCGTAGATCATCCCGAAGGTCATGTCGTGGTGGTGGTACTTGCGGTGCACCGACTCCTTGGACGCGTAGCGCAGGGTGTCGTGCATCCAGCCCATGTTCCACTTCAGCCCGAAACCGAGCCCGCCCCCGTCGGTGGGCTGCGTGACGCCCGGCCACGCCGTGGACTCCTCGGCGATCGTCACCACGCCCGGGCAGCGCCGGTAGACGGTCGCGTTCATCTCCTGGAGAAACGCCACCGCGTCCAGGTTCTCCCGGCCGCCGTGCTCGTTCGGCGTCCACTCGCCCTCGCTGCGCGAGTAGTCGAGGTAGAGCATCGAGGCCACCGCGTCCACGCGCAGCCCGTCCACGTGGAACTCCTGGCACCAGTACACGGCGTTGGCCACGAGGAAGTTGCGGACCTCCCGGCGCCCGTAGTCGAACTCCAGCGTCCCCCAGTCCGGGTGGGCGGCCCGCCGCGGATCGGGGTGCTCGTACAGCGGCCGCCCGTCGAACTCGGCGAGCGCCCAGTCGTCGCGCGGGAAGTGCGCCGGCACCCAGTCGACGATCACCCCGATCCCGGCCCGGTGCAGCGAGTCCACCAGGAAGCGGAAGTCGTCCGGGGTGCCCATCCGGGAGGTCGGCGCGTAGAAGCCGGTGACCTGGTAGCCCCAGGAGCCGCCGAAGGGGTGCTCGGCGACCGGCATCAGCTCCACGTGCGTGAAGCCGAGCTCCGTCACGTACGCCGGGAGCTGCTCGGCCAGCTGCCGGTACGAGAGGCCGGGCCGCCAGGACGCCAGGTGCAGCTCGTACACCGAGAAGGGGGCCTGGTGCGGCGGGCGCTCCCCGCGCGAGGCCATCCACTCCGCGTCCTGCCAGACGTAGGAGGAGGCCGTCACCACCGAGGCGTTGGCCGGCGGGACCTCGGCGTGCTTCGCCATCGGGTCGGCGCGCAGGGTGTGCGAGCCGTCCGGGCGGGTGATGTCGTACTTGTACAGGGCGCCCTCGCCGACGCCGGGCAGGAACAGCTCCCACACGCCGGTCGCCCCGAGCGAGCGCATTGGGTAGGCGACCGAGTCCCAGTACGAGAAGTCCCCGCTGACGCGCACCCCCTGTGCGTTCGGCGCCCACACCGTGAACCGGGTGCCCGCCACGCCCTGGTGCTCCATCGGCTCCGAGCCGAGCGCCGTCCACAGCTCCTCGTGCCGGCCCTCGCCGATCAGGTGGAGGTCGAGCTCGCCGAGCGCGGGCAGGAACCGGTAGGGGTCGTGGACCTCCACCTCGTCGCTGTCGTACGCCACCAGCAGCCGGTAGTCCGGCACCCCGGTCAGCGGCAGCATCCCGGAGAACAGCCCGTCGCCGTCGTCGAAGAGCTCGGCCCGCAGCCCCTTGGCGAGGATGGTGACCGCCTTCGCGTACGGGCGCAGCACCCGGAAGGACACCCCGCTGCGCTGGACGCGCGCCCCGAGCACTCCGTGCGGATCGTGGTGGCGGCCCTCCAGCAGCCGGGCCCGTTCCTCCGCGCCCAGCGGCGGCGCCGGCCGGACCCCGTGCGACGGTGCGGCCCGCCGGGCCCTGGGGGCCCGGGGCTTCTTCACACTCGTTTCGGCGGGGGTGCCGGCGGTTTCAACGGCGGCCTTGGCTTCGTCGCGGACGGTCGGTGACGGCTGTCGTGCGGCGCTCACGCGAGCGGCCTCCTCGGGGGCTTCGGGTGGTGGGGGGTGGTGGATCCGGGGACGGGGGGATGCGTGCGGTGGGAGGGGGGACGCTGCGGCTCCGACAGCCGCCGGATCGCCGCCATCGGCACGTGCAGCCAGTCGGGCCGGTGCCGGGACTCGTAGCGGGCCTCGTACACCGCCTTGTCGGTCTCGTAGGCGCGCAGCAGTACGGGATCCTCGCGCGGGTCCCGGCCGGTGGTGCGGGCGTAGCCCTCGCAGAAGGCGGCCCGGCAGTCGTCCGCCCAGGCGGGGGCGAACGGCCGGTGCGAGCGGGCCGCGTAGTCGAAGGAGCGCAGTATCCCGGCGATGTCCCGGACCGCCGGTTCGGGGCGGCGCCGGTCGGCCAGCGGCCGGGCCGGCTCGCCCTCGAAGTCGATCAGCGCCCAGCTGCCGTCCACGGTGCGCAGGGTCTGGCCCAGGTGCAGGTCGCCGTGGATCCGCTGGGCGGACACCCCGGACCCGCGGGAGGCGGCCAGCGCGTCGAAGGCCCCGCGCAGCCCGGCCTCGTAGGGGCGCAGGGCCGGTACCTCGCGGGCGGTGGCGGCGAGCCGGGCCGTCATCCCGGCGGCCAGCCGGGCCGTCTGCTCCGGGCCCAGGGCGACGGTGGGCAGGGCCCCGGCCAGCGCGCTGTGCACCTCGGCGGTGGCCCGGCCCAGTGCGTGGGCCTCGGTGGTGAAGTCGGCGCCGGTGCGCAGCCGGTGCAGCGCGAGCTGCCAGCCGTCGTCGGAGCCGCGCAGGTACGGCTGGAGCACGCCCAGGGTCAGCGGCTCGGAGCCGGGCAGCTCGGCCTCGTACCAGGCGACCGGCGCGGGCACCCGGGCGCAGCCGGCCGCGGCCAGGGCGCGGGGCAGCTCCAGGTCGGGGTTGACCCCGGGGCCGACCCGTCTGAAGATCTTCAGGATGTACGAATCCCCGTAGATCAGCGAGGAGTTGGTCTGTTCCCCGGACAGCGGCCGGGGGGTGGGTGCCTCGGGGATCACGGCGGCCGGATCCCGGTCGAAGCGCAGCGGGCCCAGGGTGCCGGGGGAGCGCAGCCGCTCCAGCAGCAGTGAGGCGAGCCGCGGATCGCCCAGGCCCTCGTAGACCGACTGGCCGGCGTACGGGCCCTGCTCGGCGCGGCCGATCAGCGCGGGCGCCAGGGCCGGCGGCAGCGGGCTCGGGCGGATGCCGAGCAGGAGCTGGTAGCAGTCCCCGTCCACGTCCAGCAGCAGGTGCAGCAGTCCGGGGGCGGACCCGGGCGGGAGCAGTTCGGCCGCCGAGATGGCCCTGAGCCGTCCGATGGCGCGGCCCTTGCCCGCGAACCAGCGCTGCGCGGGCAGCCAGGCCCGCAGCATCGGCTCCAGTGGTCCGAGCCCGAGCCCGGTGGCCCGGTCGGCGGTGAGCCGATCCCGGGCGGATGCAGCCTCCGACATGGCGTCGCGTCCTTTCCCCGGGCCGTCAAAGAATGCGCAGAGTGTCCCGGATCGCGGTGTTTGCTTCTCCGGTGTGAGCGAGTGTCGGGTCAGAAGGGTCCGTACAGGGGCGGGCGATTGACCCATTCGCCCGCCCTCGTGCACCTCGTGCGTCGTCACTCCGAGCGGAACGTCACTCCGAGCGCAGGCGGAACCAGTAGAAGCCGTGGCCCGCCAGGGTCAGCAGGTACGGCCATTCGCCGATCGGCGGGAAACGGACGTCGCCGGTGAGTTCCACCGGGACCCGCCCGTTGAACGACCGCAGGTCCAGCTCGGTGGGCTGCGCGAAGCGCGAGAAGTTGTGCACGCACAGCACCAGGTCGTCCCCGTATTCACGGAGGAAGGCGAGCACCGCCGGGTTCGACGAGGGCAGTTCGGTGTACGAGCCGAGTCCGAAGGCCGGGTTGGCCTTGCGGACCTCGATCATCCGGCGGGTCCAGTGCAGCAGCGAAGACGGTGAGGCCATCGCCGCTTCGACATTGGTCACCTGGTACCCGTGGACCGGGTCCATGATGACCGGCAGGTTCAGCCTGCCCGGATCGCACGAGGAGAAACCGGCGTTGCGGTCCGGGGTCCACTGCATCGGCGTGCGCACGCCGTCGCGGTCACCGAGCCAGATGTTGTCGCCCATGCCGATCTCGTCGCCGTAGTACAGCACCGGCGAACCGGGCAGCGACAGCAGCAGGGCGGTGAACAGCTCCATCTGGTTGCGGTCGTTGTCCAGCAGCGGGGCGAGGCGGCGCCGGATGCCGATGTTGGCCCGCATCCGCGGGTCCTTGGCGTACTCGGCGTACATGTAGTCGCGCTCTTCGTCCGTGACCATTTCGAGCGTGAGCTCGTCGTGGTTGCGCAGGAAGATGCCCCACTGGCAGCGGTCCGGGATCGCCGGGGTCTTCGCCAGGATTTCCGAGACCGGGTAGCGGGACTCTCTTCGCACCGCCATGAAGATGCGCGGCATGACGGGGAAGTGGAAGGCCATGTGGCACTCGTCCCCGCCCTTCTGGAAGTCCCCGAAGTAGTCGACGACGTCCTCGGGCCACTGGTTCGCCTCGGCGAGCAGCACGGTGTCCGGGTAGTGCGCGTCGATCTCGGCGCGGACCGCCTTGAGGAGGGTGTGCGTGCGCGGCAGGTTCTCGCAGTTGGTGCCCTCCTCGGCGTAGAGGTAGGGCACGGCGTCGAGCCGGAAGCCGTCGATGCCGAGGTCGAGCCAGAAGCGGAGCGCGGAGACGATCTCCTCGACGACGGCCGGGTTCTCGTAGTTGAGGTCCGGCTGGTGGGAGAAGAACCGGTGCCAGTAGTACTGCTTGCGGACCGGGTCGTACGTCCAGTTCGAGGTCTCGGTGTCGACGAAGATGATGCGGGCGTCCTGGAACTGCTTGTCGTTGTCGGCCCACATGTAGTAGTCGCCGTAGGGCCCGTCCGGGTCCTTGCGGGACTGCTGGAACCACTCGTGCTGATCGCTCGTGTGGTTCATCACGAAGTCGATGATCACCCGCATGCCGCGGGTGTGCGCCGCGTCCACGAACTCCACGAAGTCGGCGAGGTCGCCGAATTCGGGCAGCACTGAGGTGTAGTCGGCGACGTCGTAGCCCCCGTCGCGCAGGGGTGAGGCGAAGAACGGCGGGAGCCACAGGCAGTCGACGCCGAGCCACTGGAGGTAGTCCAGCTTCGCGGTGAGCCCCTTGAGGTCACCGACGCCGTCGCCGTTGCTGTCGTGGAAGGACCGTACGAGGACCTCGTAGAAGACCGCCCGCTTGAACCAGTCGGGGTCGCGGTCCTTGGCGGGGGTGTCCTCGAAGGTGTCGGGGACGGGATCGTTGATCATCATGAGATGGGTGACCCTCCGGTGGGCGGGGACGGTCGCAGAGCCGCCAGAACGTGCGCGGGCGTGCGGCCCGGTTCCAGGCGCACGTAGTTGGCCCTGCCCCAGTGATAGGTATCGCCGGTGAGCTCGTCGCGCACCGCGAGGGACCCGTGCCAGTCGAGGCCGAGTACCGGCATGTCCAACGAGACCGTCGCCTCCTGGGTGTGGTGCGGATCGAGGTTGACGACCACCAGTACGGAATTGCTCCCCGCGTGCTTCGAATAGGCGATCACCTGTTCGTTGTCGGTCGGGTGGAAATGGATGTCGCGGAGCTGCTGGAGCGCCGGGTTGCGCCGGCGCAGCCGGTTCAGGGCGGTGATCAGCGGGGCGATCGTGCGGCCCTCGCGGTCGGCGGCGGCCCAGTCGCGCGGGCGCAGCTCGTACTTCTCGGAGTTCAGGTACTCCTCGCTGCCCTCCTTGACCGGGGTGTTCTCGCAGAGCTCGTAACCGGCGTAGACCCCCCAGGTCGGGGAGAGCGTGGCGGCGAGGACCGCGCGGATCTCGAAGGCGGGGCGGCCGCCGTGCTGAAGGTATGCGTGCAGGATGTCGGGGGTGTTGACGAAGAAATTCGGCCGCATGACGGAGGCGGAGCGGGTGTCCGCGAGCTCGGTCAGGTACTCGGTCAGCTCGGCCTTGGTGTTGCGCCACGTGAAGTACGTGTAGGACTGCTGGAAGCCGACGGCGGCGAGCGCCCGCATCATCGCGGGGCGGGTGAAGGCCTCGGCGAGGAAGATCACGTCGGGGTCGGACTTGTTGATGTCCGCGATCACCTTCTGCCAGAAGACCACCGGCTTGGTGTGCGGGTTGTCGACCCGGAAGATCCGGACGCCGTGCTCCATCCAGTGCCGCAGGATCCGCACCGTCTCCCCGACGATGCCGGCCATGTCGGCGTCGAAGTGGATGGGGACGATGTCCTGGTACTTCTTCGGCGGGTTCTCCGCGTACGCGATCGTGCCGTCGGCGCGGTGGCGGAACCACTCCGGGTGCTTCTCCACCCACGGGTGGTCCGGGGAGCACTGCAGGGCGAAGTCGAGCGCCACCTCGATGCGCAGCTCGCGGGCCTTGGCGACGAAGGCGTCGAAGTCCTCCAGGGTGCCGAGCTCGGGGTGCACGGCGTCGTGGCCGCCCTCGGTGGAGCCGATGGCCCAGGGCACGCCCGGATCCCAACTCCCCGCGGACAGCGTGTTGTTCGGACCCTTGCGGTACGTGCTCCCGATCGGGTGGATCGGCGGCAGGTACACCACGTCGAAGCCCATCGCGGCGACGGCGGGAAGCCGCTCGGCGGCGGTGTGGAAGGTCCCGCTGACGGGAGCCCCGCCGGGCTCCAGCACCGCCCCCTCCGACCGGGGGAACATCTCGTACCAGGACCCGAAGAGGGCCCGCTTGCGCTCGATCAGCAGCGGCAGCGGCTTGGAGGCCGTCACCAGCTCCCGGAGCGGGCGCTTCGCGAGCAGCGCGTCGATCCGCGGGCCGAGGGCGGCGGCGTACCGCTCGGCCACGGGCCGGTCCTCGTCGCGCATCACGTCCGCGGCGGCCAGCACGTGCTCGCGGCCGTCGCGCTTGGGGATCTTGGCGGCGGCCCGCTCGTAGAGCTCGGCGCCCTCCAGGAGGGTGAGCCCGGTGTCGATCCCGGCCGGGATCTTCACCGCCGCGTGGGCCCGCCAGGTGCCCACCGGGTCGCTCCAGGCCTCGACGGTGTAAGTCCACCTCCCCTCCACCTCGGCGGACACCCGCGCCCCCCACCGGTCGGTGCCGGGGGCGAGCTCGGACAGGGTCACGGGGGGCCGCAGCCGCCCGCTCGGATCTCGGAGCACGACATGGGCCGCCACGGCGTCGTGTCCCTCGCGGAACACGGTGGCGGAAATCTCGAAGACCTCGTCCACGACCGCCTTGGCGGGTCTGACGCCGCAGTCGACGGCGGGGCGGACGTCCAGCACGGGAATGCGACCGATCATGATGGGATCACCTGGGGGCAGTTCGCAGGGCTCGGTGACAACAGGCCAGCCGGCAAGGCAGCTGGTAGTGCACGCTCTGTTCGCTCTGTTTCTAGCCGCTCGGAAGACGGCTGGGCTGCGGGCATGGCCGCTCCTGTCCGCGTTCACTCGGGTGGCGGGGAGGCGGTTCCGGGGTGTGCCGTGCGCTGTACCCGAGGAGCCCTTCCCACTCCAGCCGGGCCCAACCCGGGTGTTCGGTTAACTACTCGTACGTAGTGGAACGCCTGCCCGCGCTCGGCGGCCCAACACCCGCCGATGCTCCGTCAACTCGGACAGGACTACCGGATGTCCACACCTCCGCTGTTCCGCTACGCGGGACCGCCCGAACTCGCCGAGGCCGTGCGGCCCGGAGCGCGCGGGCGGCGCCCCCGTCCGCTCCCGCAGGAGTGGAACGTGGACGCGGGGCAGGACCCCGCGTGACCCCGGGGCCAACGGCTCGGGCAGAGGGAGCAGTCGGTGGAGGCCCGCTGGAGGCGCCATGGCCGGGCGGGGCGGGCGGCGCTAGCCTTCCGAGGGTGACGCTCGCGGTGCACAGCGTGGTGCGGCCGCTCCGACCCGTAATCCCCTGCGAAGGTGGAACGCGTGAAGGCTATCCGTCGATTCACCGTGCGCCCCGTCCTCCCCGAGACCCTCTCGCCGCTCGCCGACCTCGCGCGCAACCTGCGCTGGTCCTGGCACGCCGAGACCCGTGAACTCTTCCAATCCGTCGATCCCGAGGGCTGGCAAGCCGCCGGCGGGGATCCCGTCCGGCTGCTCGGCGCCGTGTCCGCCGCGCGGATCGCCGAGCTCGCCGGGGACCGGCGGTTCCTGAGGCGGCTCGCCGTCGCCGCCGCCGACCTCGATGACTACGTCCACGGCGGGAGGTGGTACCAGAGCCACGAGGCAGCCGCGGAGCTGCCCGCCGGCATCGCCTACTTCTCGCCCGAGTTCGGGATCACCGCCGCCCTGCCCCAGTACTCCGGCGGGCTCGGGATCCTCGCCGGGGACCACCTCAAGGCCGCCAGCGACCTCGGCGTCCCCCTCATCGGTGTCGGACTCCTCTACCGGCACGGGTACTTCCGCCAGTCCCTCTCCCGGGACGGCTGGCAGCAGGAGCACTATCCGGTGCTCGACCCCAACGAACTGCCCGTCGCGCTGGTGCGCGAGGAGGACGGGACCCCCGCGCGGGTGTCCCTGAGCCTCCCCGGCGGCCGGTCCCTGCACGCACACGTCTGGCAGGCCC
Organism: Streptomyces tatrensis; assembly: GCF_049310065.1. Taxonomy (NCBI): domain Bacteria; kingdom Bacillati; phylum Actinomycetota; class Actinomycetes; order Kitasatosporales; family Streptomycetaceae; genus Streptomyces; species Streptomyces tatrensis. The sequence goes on from NZ_JBMDLB010000011.1 coordinate 6,555,108, forward strand.
GCGTCGGCCGGGTGCCGCTGCTGCTCCTCGACTCCGACGTCGAGGAGAACGACGCCGTCGCCCGCGAGGTGACCGACCGGCTCTACGGCGGCGGGAGCGACCACCGGCTGCTCCAGGAGATGCTGCTCGGCATCGGCGGGGTCCGGGCCGTGCGCGCCTACTGCCGGATCACCGGGCATCCCGACCCGGAGGTCTTCCACACCAACGAGGGCCACGCCGGGTTCCTGGGGCTGGAGCGCATAAGAGAACTGGAGGGGCAGCAGGGACTCGGCTTCGACGCCGCCGTCGAAGCCGTCCGGGCCGGCACCGTGTTCACCACGCACACCCCCGTCCCCGCCGGCATCGACCGCTTCGACCGGGCCCTGGTCGCCCGTCACTTCGGCGACGGCGGCGAACTGGCCGGCGTACCCGTCGACCGGATCCTGGCCCTCGGCGCCGAGACCTACCCCGGCGGCGACCCCGGGGTGTTCAACATGGCGGTGATGGGCCTGCGCCTGGCCCAGCGGGCCAACGGGGTCTCCACCCTGCACGGCGCCGTCAGCCGCGGGATGTTCGCCGGGCTGTGGCCGGGCTTCGACCCCGCCGACGTCCCCATCACCTCGGTGACCAACGGCGTGCACGCCCCGACCTGGGTGGCGCCCGAGGTCGTCAAGCTCGGCGCCAAGCAGATCGGCGCCGGCCGCACCGAGGACGCGCTCTCCGTCGGCGGCTCCCAGCGCTGGGACGCCGTCGCGGACATCCCCGACCAGGACGTCTGGGACCTGCGCCGGGTCCTGCGGGAGCAGCTCGTACAAGAGGTACGGGACCGCCTGCGCGCCTCCTGGCGCCAGCGCGGGGCCGCCGACGCCGAACTCGGCTGGGTGGACTCCGTCCTCGACCCGGACGTGCTGACCATCGGGTTCGCCCGCCGGGTGCCGTCCTACAAGCGGCTCACACTGATGCTGCGCGACCCCGACCGGCTGCGCCGCCTGCTGCTGGACCCCGACCGGCCCGTGCAGATCGTGGTCGCGGGCAAGGCGCACCCCGCCGACGACGGCGGGAAGCGGCTCGTGCAGGAACTGGTGCGCTTCGCGGACGACCCCCGCGTGCGCCACCGGATCGTGTTCCTGCCCGACTACGGCATGGCCATGGCCCAGAAGCTCTACCCGGGCTGCGACGTCTGGCTGAACAACCCGCTGCGCCCGCTGGAGGCCTGCGGCACCAGCGGGATGAAGGCGGCGCTCAACGGCTGCCTCAACCTGTCCGTCCTGGACGGCTGGTGGGACGAATGGTTCGAGCCGGACTTCGGCTGGGCCATCCCGACCGCCGACGGACTCGGCGCGGACGAGGACCGCCGCGACGACCTGGAGGCGAACGCCCTCTACGACCTGATCGAGGGCCGGGTCGCACCCCGGTTCTACGACAGGGCCGGACAGGCCGGACTCCCGGTGCGGTGGATCGAGATGGTCCGGCGCACCCTCGTCTCCCTGGGGCCCAAGGTGCTCGCGGGGCGCATGGTGCGGGAGTACGTGGAGCGGCTCTACGCTCCGGCCGCGCTCTCCCACCGCGCCCTGACCCCGGACGCGGCGCGGGACCTCGCCTGGTGGAAGGGGCGGGTCCGGGCGGCCTGGCCGCAGGTCACCGTCGAGCACGTGGAGGCCCTGACGGCGGGCCCGGTCGGCGGCACCGCCGAACTCGGGGCCACCCTCACCCTGCGCGTGCAGGTCTCCCTCGACGCCCTGGCACCCGAGGACGTGGAGGTACAGGCCGTCGCGGGCCGGGTCGACGCGCAGGACGTGATCCAGGGCGGGCGGGCCTTCCCGCTCAAGCCCGCCGGCGGACCCGACCTGGAGGGCCGCTGGCTGTACGAGGGCCCGCTCGCCCTCGACCGTACGGGTCCCTTCGGCTACACCGTACGGATCATGCCGGCGCACCCGCTGCTGGCGACCCCGGCCGAACTGGGCCTGGTCGCGGGCCCCGCCTCGGGCATGGACACGGACACGGGAGGCGGCGTGGTGCTGCGCTAGCCGCCTCGGCGGCAGGCGTTCAGGGGGCGGGCGGCGGGTCCACCAGCCGCCCGTCCTCCACCAGCATCCCGGCCCGCTTGATGCTGCGCAGGGCCGGGATGACCTCCACCTGACCCACACCGTCCACCGCGCCGATCCGCTCGGTCAGGTATGTGTACAGCGCGTCCGTGTCCTTGCAGATCACCACCGTCAGCGGATTCGCCGTGCCCGTCACCGCCGCAGCGAACGGCACCTCTGGGTGGCCCCCAAGGTCGCGCCTACCCGCGCCAGCCGGGCTGGGTGGACCTTCAGCATCCGGGTGGTCTCCGCCTCGAAGCCGAGGGTTCCGGGCACGGTCTCCACGTCGAAGTGCGGCGTGCCCTCCTTCCGCAGCCACTCCACGCGGCGCCGGGCCGTGGATTCGGGACGGCCGGCCGCGTGAGCCGGCTCCGGATAGCCGCTGCGGCCGTCCCGGCCCAGCAGGGCCAGGAGCGCCAGCTCCGTCCCGTCCAGCGTGTACCGCTCGGGCCGGCGGCCACACCAGCAGCGGGGACCTGGTCCGGGCGCAGTACACCGAGCCCGAACCAGTGGTCGGGGCAGCCGGTGAATATCCGCAGGACGTGTGCGCGCTGATCCCAGTCACCCGACGAGTGCGCGGCAGCTTGTCGAGCAGCAGGGCGTCACCTCCGTGGAGATCTTGTGCCGGTACTTCGTCACGAAAACCATGTGGGCGTGTAGGGCGAGAGCGCAGTGCCGACCAGTACGAATGTTCTGATACTCGGCCATAAACCGACTGCAATACGCTGATAGTCATGCAGCTCAGGTACTCCTTCCGGATGTACCCGAACGGTCCTCAGCGCTTGGCGTTGGCCAGGGCGTTCGGGTGCTCGCGGGTGGTGTACAACGATGCGCTCCGCGCACGTGAGACCGCCCGCACCGAAGGTGCCGTGTTTCCGAAGGCGGGAGATCTGTCCAAGCTGCTGATCACCGAGGCGAAGAGGACTGAGGAACGGTCGTGGCTCGGGGAGGTCTCCGCCGTGGTCCTCCAGCAGTCCCTTCGGGACCTGGACGCCGCGTACCGGAACTTCTTCGACAGCCTCAAGGGTAAGCGCCCCACCATGGGTGCGCCCCGGTTCAAGTCCCGCAAGGACAACCGGCAGGCCGTACGGTTCACCGCGAATGCCCGTTGGAAGATCACGGCCGGCGGTGACCTGTCGTTGCCGAAGATCGGCGATGTCCGGGTGAAGTGGTCCCGCACCCTGCCGTCCGTACCGTCCACGGTGACCGTGATCAAGGACGCGTCCGGAAGGTACTTCGCCTCATTCGTGGTCGATACCGGCACGGATGAGACGCTGCCCAAGGTGTCCGGTCAGGTCGGCATCGACCTGGGTCTCACGCACTTTGCGATCCTCTCGGACGGTACGAAGATCGAATCCCCGCGCTTCCTGCGCCGGGCGGAGAAGAAGCTGAAGCGGGAACAGCGCCGCCTGTCCCGCAAGGCCAAGGGCAGCAACAACCGGGCCAAGGCCCGTACCAAAGTCGCCCGCGCTCACGCGCAGGTTGCCGACGCCCGGCGCGAGTTCCACCACCAGCTCTCAACAAGAATCATCCGCGAGAACCAAGCGGTTGCCGTTGAGAACCTGGCAGTCAAAGGGCTCGCCCGCACGCGCATGGCCAAGTCCCTCCACGACGCCGGATGGTCGGCGTTCCTCGCCATGCTGGAATACAAGGCCGCCCGGTACGGGCGCACCCTCGTACGCATCGGCCGCTTCGAGCCGACCTCACAGGTCTGCTCGCAGTGCGGCGTCAAGGACGGCCCCAAACCTCTGTATATCCGCGAGTGGGAGTGCAAGGCGTGCGGGTCCGTCCTTGACCGGGACATCAACGCGGCGGTCAACATCGCCAAGGCTGCCGGACTGGCAGTGACAGCCTGTCGAGCGCGGGTAAGACCGGGACCAGTCCCGGCACTGCGCGAAGAAGCAGGGACCCACCGAGACGGTCAGTCGACCGTGGTAGGAATCTCCTCCCTTTAGGGAGGAGAGCGGAAGTCAACTGATGTACGTCTCCCTGTGGCTGTGGCTGCAGACCGCCGAGGGCATGGGCCCGGTCGGGGCCGGACTGGCCCTGCTGCCGCTGAGCCTGGCCGGCTTCCTCGTCGCCGCGGCCTCCGGCAAGCTCCTGCACGGGGCCTCGCACCGGATCACCATCGGCGGCGGGCTGCTGCTCATCGCGGCCGGGGCGCTGCTCCAGGGCTGGATGCTGGACGCGGGCGACGGCTGGACCGCGCTGGTACCGGGCCTGGCCGTCACCGGCGTGGGCGTCGGGCTGATCTCCCCGGCCCTGGCCGCCGCTGCGATGGGGGCGGTGCCCCCGGCCCGGGCGGGCATGGCGGGCGGCGCCCTGAACACCGCGCGACAGCTGGGCATGGCCCTGGGCATCGCGGTGCTCGGCGCGGTCTTCCACACCGGGCTGGCCGACGGCCTCGCCGGTTCCGGGCAGCCGCACGGCACGGCCGCGGCGCTGGCCGGCGGCGGGGCGGCGCGGCTGCTGGACACGGTTCCGGGGGCCGGGTCCTGGGTGGAGGCGGCCTTCGCGAGCGGGCTGCGCGACACCTTCTGGGTCTCGGGGGCCATGGGCCTCGCGGGGGCGCTGATCCTCTTCGTGCTGGTCCGCCGGCCCGTCGCCGGGTCCGGCGGCAAGGGCCCGGTTCCGGTGCCGGTGCCGGGCCAGGGCTCCGCGCCGGCGGAGCGGGCATCCGCCTGAGCGGGCCTCTTCGTACGCCCCGGATCCCGCGCGGATCCGGGGCGTTCGCGCGTTCGACGCCGGAAGGGACCGGGAGGGTGAACCTTCGAACGCGCTGCCGTGCCGAATCGCCTCATCGGGCTGGTCCGCTCCTACGCTGCCCGCGGATGCCAACCGGACCTGGCATCCGAGGAACCCGAGGAACGGACTCCCCATGCGTCTTCGCACCACCGCCATCGCGCTCACGGGCGCCCTCGCGCTCGTCCTGCCGACCGCCGGGCTGTCGTACGCCAACGACCACGACGACCGCGAGTACCTCGGCACGCTGCACTACCGGTACAGCGACGACGGTGACACGCGGAACGGCCGGATCGAGCCCGCCGACAACGACACCTGCTACCAGCTGACGCACGCTTCCCGGAACCACCCGGCCTTCCAGGTGCGCAACGACACGGAATCGCTGGCGGTGCTGTTCGAGGACCGCTCCTGCGGCGGCCGCGCCGTGGAGACGCTGGAGCCGGGCGAGCGGGCGGACGACCTGGAGGTCCGCTCGGTCTACTTCAAGCCGACCGACGACTGGGACCACCACGGCCGCCATGACGGACGGCACGACGACTGGCGCGACGACGAGGACCGCAGCATCGGCGGGCGCGCCGCCGCCGCACCGGCCGGCGGGACCACCTCGCAGATCCTGGACTCGGTCTTCAGCTCCATCGGCTGATGCGCGTCCGAAGGGCCCGGCTCCCCTGCTTGGGTTCTAGGAGTCGTTGCAACACCCCAGTTCAGGGGATGCGATGGACTTCAAGATCCGGGACCGGTCCGTTGTCCAGGGGCGCCGTGCCTTGTCCGAGGAACGGCGCCTCTACCTTCAGCTCATGCAGCGGGGTGTGAGCAACAAAGAGGCGTGCCGGATCGTCGGCATCAATGAGAAGACCGGGCGGCGCTGGCGTAACGGCCGCGCCCCGTCCGGCGGGAACGTCGGGGCGTCACCGCTCAACGCGGTGGCGCCCCCGTCCGCTCCCTCGCGGTATCTGCGTGAGACCGACCGGATCCACATCGCCGACCGGCTCCGGGAGAAGGCCACGGTCCGGGCGATCGCGGCCGAGCTCGGCCGCAGCCCCTCCACCGTCAGCCGGGAGATCCGCCGCAACCGCCACCCCGTGGGCGGCCAGTACCGGCCGCACGCGGTCCAGGCCGGCCTGGACGAGCTGTGGAGCCCGGAGCAGATCTGCCACGCTCTGCGGGCACAGTTCCCGAACCGGCCGGAGATGCACGTGGTCCACGAAACCGTCTACCAGGCCCTCTACGTGCAAGGACGCGGAGAACTACGGCGAGAGCTCGCCGGAGCACTTCGGACCGGACGCGCACGCCGCAAGCCGCAGCGCCAGGCCGAGCAGCGCCGGCCCCGCTTCGCCGAGCCCATGGTCATGATCAGTGAGCGTCCCGCCGAGGCTGAGGACCGGGCGGTGCCCGGGCACTGGGAAGGCGACCTGATCATCGGCAAGGACAGCGGCTCCGCGATCGGAACCCTCGTCGAACGCGCCACCCGCTACGTGATGCTCCTGCACCTGCCCAACGGCCGCAGCGCCGAGCAGGTCCGCGACGCACTCCAGGAGACCGTGCAGCGGCTACCCGCCCACTTGAAACGGTCCCTGACCTGGGATCAAGGCTCGGAGATGGGCCGCCATCACGAGTTCACCGTCGCCACCGACGTCCCGGTCTACTTCTGCGACCCGGCCAGCCCCTGGCAGCGCGGCTCCAACGAGAACACCAACGGCCTGCTGCGGCAGTACTTCCCGAAAGGCACCGATCTGGCCGTCCACAATCGCGAACATCTCGACGCCGTCGCAGCCCAGCTCAACGGCCGCCCACGCAAAACGCTCGACTGGGAAACCCCAGCCGAGCGCCTGCATAAACTCCTCGCGGCCTGATCAAACCAACCACGTGTTGCGACGACCCCTAGAAACCGCCCTGGGGGAGCCGGGCCCTTCCTGTGTTCCGGGCGGGCCTCAGCGGCCGGCGGGCCGGTCCGCGCCCGCCGCGAGCCACTGGACCACGTCCGCGGCCGTGTAGGGCTCGGCGTTCGGGGCGAGCTTCGGGAGGAAGGACAGGTCCTTGCCGATCGTGACCAGCGGGGGCTCCACCCGGCCGTGCGGCCGCCGCTGGGCCAGTCCGATCGTGGCCAGCAGGCCGTTGCACAGGCACTGGCGGCCCTTGGTGTCGGCGGCCTCGCCGCCCTTGCGGACGTACGCGGCCACCGGCTCGGCCGCGCACCGGTAGACCAGACCGCGCGGACCCCGTACGGGGGTGCGCAGGAACCCGAGGTCGCAGACCCGGCGCCGGGCTTCGGACACCTCCGGCTCGGAGACCGTCCCCGGCAGGTCCGCCACCTTGAAGGGGAACGAGGTGGGGGAGGCCTCGGGGTCGTTGCGGACCGAGAGGGTGCCCGTGTGGGCCCGGTCCAGCAGCTCCTCGCGCAGGTGGCGGGCCATCCCGGACTCCTCGCACAGGGCGAACGCGCTGCCGATCTGGACCCCGGCCGCGCCCTCGGCGAGCGCCCCGGCCACGGCCTCGGGGCTGGCCTGGCCGCCGGCGAGCCAGAACGGCAGTCCGAGCGCCGCCATCTTGGCGAGGTCGGGGTCGTCGCGCGGGCCGTAGACCGGCTCGCCGTCCTCGTCGAGCTTCATCGGCCCGCGCGGCGGGGCGCTGTGGCCGCCGGCCTGGCTGGTCTCGATCACGAAGCCGTCGGGGCGGGTGATCTCGTCCCGGGCCAGGTAGGTGGCCAGGACCGGGAGCGAGACGATGGCCAGCACGTGGGGGCGGCGCAGCGGGCCGGGCAGGTGCCCGGCGAGCAGGGCCGCGGGGTCGAAGAGGTGCTCCAGCGGCTCCTCGTCGCCTTCTACGTGGAGCTTGCTCACGCAGCGTTCGTAGCGCGCCAGCCTTGAGGCGAGGGAAGGGATCTGACCGGGGACTCCCGCGCCCACGAGCACGTAGTCGACGCCTGCCAGGATCGCGCCGAACATTGCGGGGGCCGTGGCGAGCTGGATCTTCTCCAGGTAGTTGATGCCGATGACACCGTCATGTCCCTCCTTGGCGAGCCAGACCTCGACGAAGTTGCCGAGGACGGTGAGGATCTCGGCCTGCGAGCCGCCCGTCGCCCGCAGTCGCGGGGTGGTGCGCATCGCCGTGCCGTCCGCGAGGCCTTCCTCGCGGAAGTAGAGGTCGAGGGCCGACTGGGCGAGCTCCGGCAGCGGGAAGGCCGCCAGGGCCCGGCGGGCGTGGCCGCCGGGGTCGCCGGTCTGCAGCACGCGGGCCAGTACGACGTCCAGGGCCGTCCCCGAGACCACGCCCAGCTGGCCCTCGCCGGAGACGGCCCGGGCCAGCCGCCAGCCGGAGACGCCGACGCCCATGCCGCCCTGGATCAGCCAGGGGTGCTGCACGGCGGGGGCTGTCGTGGGGGTCTGCGGCATGGGTCACGTCCTCGGAATCACCCGAACCTACGGTTCCGTAGGTTCGCTGAAATCCACTATGACCCGGGAGCCGCCCGCCGGACGGCGCCGAAGGTCCCGGCCCTCAGGGGCGCCGGACCTGGTCCGGCGGGGCTTTTGGAACGAGGGGGTGAACGAGGGGGCGGGGGAACGGCGTGGGGAATTGGAACAGGGCCGCCCGGGGAGGTCTTCTCCCGGGCGGCCCCGTGGTCTAGCGGTTCAGCTCTGGTTCACGGACGGCCCCGGTGGGGGTCAGAAGGTGAGCTTCCAGCTGTCGATCTTGCCGGTGTCGATGTTCGCGTTGTCGTTGACACGCAGCTTCCACACGCCCTGGGCCACCTCGGAGGAGGCGTTGACCGTGACGGCCTTGATGATGTTGTCCGCACTGCCGCCGCTGCGGTTGTGCAGGTTGTACAGGGTGCCGTCGGGGGCGACCAGGTCGACCTTCAGGTCACCGATGTAGGTGTGGAGGATGTTCAGGTCCACCTTGAGGGTGCTCGGGGCGTTGCCCGTGCGGTTCACGGTGATCGGGGAGTCGACCGTCGCGTTGTCGGCGATGGCGTAGTCCGTGGTGTTCTCGAAGACGTTCGGCTGCGAGGTGCCGACCGTCCAGCTGAACGCCGCCGTCCCGGTCTGGTTCGCCGAGTCGGTCACCGTGACGGTCACGTTGGACGTGCCCGCCGTGGAGGCCGTGCCTGAGATCAGGCCGTTGGAGGCGTTGATCGACAGCCCGGCCGGCAGACCGGTGGCCGCGTAGCTCAGGGCACCCGCGTTGGTGCTGGTGGCCTGGACCTGGAGGCTGACGGCGCTGCCCGTGACGGTGGTCTGGTTGCCCGGGTTGGTGACCGTGACGCCGTTCACGATGCGCGGACCGACGTTGATGGCGGCCCAGGCGTTCGCGGCGTTGTTGTACGTGGTCGAGCCGGCGCCGTACAGGTCGGCAGCGGCCTGCAGGGTGGCGGTACGGGCGGCCGCGTAGTTGGTGTTCGACCTGAACAGGTTGGTGGTCAGGGCGCGGAACCAGATCTTGGACGCGGCGTCACGGCCGATCGCGGTGACCGGGAGGCCGTCGGAGGTCGGCGAGTCGTAGCTCACGCCGTTGACGACCTTGGCGCCCGAGCCCTCGGAGGCCAGGTAGTACCAGTGGTTGGCCGGGCCCGAGGAGTAGTGGACGTCGATCGAGCCGATGCCCGAGTACCAGGCGTCCTTGGACGAGCCGTCCTTGCTCGGCTTGTCCATGTACCGCAGCGGGGTGCCGTTGCCGCGGATGTCGATCTTCTCGCCGACCAGGTAGTCGCCGACGTCCTGCGGGTTGGCCGCGTAGAACTCGACCGCCGCCGCGAAGATGTCGGAGGTGGCCTCGTTCAGACCGCCCGGCTCACCGCTGTACGTCATGTTGCCGGTGACCGAGGTCAGGCCGTGCGTCATCTCGTGCGCGGCCACGTCGGTGGAGGTGAGCGGCTTGGCGTTGCCGTCACCGTCGCCGTACGTCATGCAGAAGCAGGAGTCGTCCCAGAAGGCGTTCACGTAGTTGTTGCCGTAGTGGACCCGGCTGTACGGGGAGACCCCGTCGTTGCGCAGGCCGTTGCGGCCGTGGACGTTCTTGAAGTAGTCCCACGTCACCTGCGCGCCGTAGTGGGCGTCGGAGGCGGCCGTCTCCAGGTTGGCCGGCAGGCCGTTGCCCCAGACGTCGTCCGGGCCGGAGAAGAGCGTGCCGGTGCCGGAGGTGGCCCGGTTGAGGTTGTTGGTCTTGTGGCCGCCGCGCGTGGCGTCGTTCAGCGTGAAGTTGCTGCCCGACTGCGAGGTGCCGATCGTCACCTGGCCGCTGTACATGGTGTTGCCGGTGCCGGTCTTGACGGCCTGCCACTCGGTGATCTTCGCGCCGGTCTTGGCGTTGGTCACCACGTGCAGCTCGCTGGGCGTGCCGTCGTGCTGGAGGCCGCCGACGACGGTCTCGAAGGCGAGGACCGGAGCACCCTCGGCCGCCCAGATCACCTTGCGGGCGCCCTTGGTGGCCTTGGCCTCCTTGGAGCCCTCGGCGTTGGCGGCGGAGACCGCCTGGCTCTCCGCGGCGGACGGCGCGACGGTGGCGGTGGTGTCCACCTTCAGGTCGTGGTTGGTGGCCTTGGTGACGAGCTTGGTGACGCCGCCCTTGGCACGGACGGTCAGGTCACCGCCGAGCACCGGTATGCCGTTGTAGGTGCGCTCGTACGAGGTGTGGGTGGTGCCGTCCACGTCCTTGACCACGTCGCGGACGATGAGCTTCTCGCCGCTGCCGAGGCCGAGCGCCTTGGCGGCCTGCGCGGTGGTGGAGTTGGCCTCGGCCAGGAGCGTCGCACGCTCCGAAGCGCTGAGTTTGAGATTGGCCGCGCCCGGGTTGGCCTGGGCGACCTGTCCGGCCTGCGACGCGGTGGCGTCGGCGTTGGCGGATCCTGTCTGGATGCCTACGGCGAGGAGAGCGGCCGCGGCAACAAGCGCGCCGGCCGTGGTGGCACGCCGCTGGGGGGTGGGACTCAACGCAGACTCCTTCTGCAAGGGGGGTTCCGGATGGCTGGGTGGGCCTCCGGGCAGATCGGGCTGGTGCGAAGAACGGTCGAAGAGTGCCATCTGAGCGCCGTGATGTCAGGGCCGCGTCAAAAGGTTGGCCTGAAATCGTTCGTTGTCCGAAGAGACGTATCCGGTATGCGGAGCATTCACTTTGAAATGAGAAAGGAGGGCCCCGCGGCCCGAATGTGGACCGTCGATCTCTAACGCTTGGGCAACAAGATGTCCGGTTCCCCGAAACGGCGTTTAACGTACGGGTGTTTGTCGTACTGTTTCCCGGTGCGTCTGATGTCCACAGCCCGGGGAAGCCGCGGACTGGCGCCACCGTCATAGACCACGTGCCAGGGGGGCCCATGAGGCATGTCCATATACCTGTGCAAAGAGTGGCCGACGCGGCCAGGTCGTCGGCCATGTCGGCCCGGGGCCTGGGTGACAAGGCCCGTTGGTACCTGCCCGCCGCGGTCGCTGCGGACCTGATCGGCGCGGGAGTCCCCGTCGGCCTGGTCTTCGAGGCTGCCCAGCAGGCACGGCCCCTCTACTGCGCCATCGGCGCGGCCCTTGCATGGACCGGCGTGCAGCTGATGCGCCGGCGCTACGCGGGCCGCGCGCTCGGAGAATCCCGGGGAGTCCTCCCGGTCGTACACGACTGGCTGATTCTGATCGGCGTGCTCGCCGTGGCCCGCGTGATCACCGGTGAGAACACCCCCCGGCTGTCCGCCCTCGGCGCCCTCGTGCCCGCCCTGCTCGTCACCGTCGCCTGCCACAAACTGACCTACCGCCACCTCTCCGGAGCCCGGCGCGAGGCCCAGGCGGTGAGCCGGGTGCTGGTCGTCGGCGAGCCCGACGCCGCCGAATCCGTCATCGGGCACCTCGCCGCGCGCACCGACCACCCCTACGTGGTGGTCGGCGTGGTCCCCGTGGGCCCCGGCGCGCTGGACAACGGGGTGCCGGTGGCCGCGCGGCTCGGCTCCGCCGCGGCGCAGTCCCCCAACGGGGACTCCACCGCCGTGCTCGGAGCCGTCGCCGCCCACCGCGCCGACCTGGTGCTCGTCGCACCGGGGGCCCGGCTCGCGGGGGAGCGGCTGCGCCGGATCTCCTGGGCCCTGCACGACGCCGGGCTCGAACTGGCGATATTCCCCGGCCTGGTGGAGGTCTCCGTCAAGCGGCTGGAGACCCTGTCCGCGGGTGGCCTGCCCATACTGCGGGTGGCGCCGCCGGTGAGCCGGGGCGTGCAGCCCCTGCTGAAGTCGGTACTGGACCGCGCCGGCGCGGCGCTCGGACTGGTCCTGCTGTCGCCGGCCTTCCTCGCGATGGTCCTGGCGATCCGCTTCGGCTCGCGCGGTCCGGCCTTCTACCGGCAGCGGCGCATCGGCCGCGACGGGGTCCCGTTCGTCATGTGGAAGTTCCGCACGATGGTCGTGGACGCGGACGCGCGCAAGGCCGAGCTGTCCGGGGCCAACGAGAACGACGGCCTGATGTTCAAGATGCGCCGCGACCCCCGGGTGACCCGGGTGGGCCGGCTGCTGCGCCGCACGTCCATGGACGAACTGCCGCAGCTGATCAACGTGGTGGCGGGCAACATGTCCCTGGTCGGCCCGCGCCCGCCGCTGCCGGAGGAGGTGGCGGAGTACGACGAGACCGAACTGCGCCGGCTCGCCGTGCGGCCCGGGATGACCGGGCTGTGGCAGATCAGCGGGCGGTCCGACCTCTCGTGGGACGAAACGATCCAACTCGACCTGCAGTACGTGGACAACTGGTCGTTCACCAGTGACGTCGACGTCATGGGCCGCACGCTCCGCGCCGTGGTCGACGGTCGCGGAGCGTACTGAGGCACCGGGGAACCTCGCTTTGGGATCAGCTCTGCCCGCGGACCTGCTCGCCGCGCTGCTCGGCGTTCTGCTCGCGCCACCAGGCGTACGTCGCGGCGATGCCCTCGCGCAGCGGGACCGCGGGCTTCCAGCCGAGGGCGCGCAGCCGGGTCACGTCCAGCAGCTTGCGGGGCGTGCCGTCGGGCTTGGAGGTGTCCCAGGCGAGCCTGCCGCGGAAGCCGGTGACCTCGGCGACCGTCTCCGCGAGGGCCTTGATGGTCAGGTCCTCGCCGCAGCCGATGTTCACCGGCTCGGCGCCGTCGTACTCGCGCAGCAGCACGGCGCAGGCGGCGGCCAGGTCGTCGACGTGCAGGAACTCCCGGCGGGGCGTCCCCGATCCCCACAGCGTGAGCTCCTCGCGCCCCTCGGCCGCGGCCTCGTGGAAGCGGCGGATGAGGGCGGGCAGGACGTGCGAGGTCTCCAGGTCGAAGTTGTCGCCCGGGCCGTAGAGGTTCGTGGGCATGGCGGAGATGTACGAGGCCCCGTACTGCTTGCGGTACGACTGGACCTGGACGATGCCGGCGATCTTCGCCAGGGCGTACGCCTCGTTCGTCGGTTCCAGCGGGCCGGTCAGCAGGGCGTCCTCGCTGATGGGCTGCGGGGCCAGCTTGGGGTAGATGCAGGAGGAGCCGAGGAACAGCAGCCGGCCCACCTCCGCGGCGTGCGCCCCGGCGACGACGCTCAGCTGGATCTTGAGGTTGTCCTCCAGGAACTGCACCGGGAACGTGCTGTTGGCCATGATCCCGCCGACCTTGGCGGCGGCCAGGACGACGGCGTCGGGCCGGACGTCCCGCAGGTACGCCGCGGTCGCGGCGCCGTCGCGCAGATCGAGGTCGGCGCGGCCGCGGGTGAGCACCTCGTACCCCTCGGCGGTGAGCCGGCGGACGACCGCGGACCCCACGAGACCGCGGTGGCCGGCGACGAAGACACGGGCGTTCGGGGCAAGGAACGGCGAACTTGTCATACCGCCGATGATGCCAGTCCGCTGTCCGCGGTTTTACGGGGGAGCCCCGGCCCCGGCCGGCCGCCCGGCCCCCCGGGCCACCCCGCCCCGGGGCACGCCCCGCGGGCAGCCCCCACGCCGGCCCCGGACCCCGCTCCGGGCCGCGCTTCCGGCGCCGTCCCGGTGTCGGATTCCGGGGGCGGGTGCAGGGTGGATTTCGGGTGGCCCGGGCCAGTTCGGCACATACCGACCCGCAAGGGGGCGAGGGGGCCCGATCCGGCGGCAGGCGCTCCGGGGGGAGCGTGTACGGTACCCATCCGGTACCCGTCTCCAGCCCCCTGGCGGCGGACCCGCTCAGCATCCCGGGCCCGGCCCCACTCCGCATCCGGCGGCCGGCCCGAAAACCGGGGGCGCGGCCCCGAGCCGTACTCCGGAGCCTGGCCCCGTGCCGGACTCCGGGGCCTGGCCCCCGACCCGCACCCCGGGGCCCGGTCCCGAGCCGCGACCGGGGCCCCGTACCGACCTGTACGACGAGGCGTGACCCCGGGCCGCATCCGGGGGCCGCGCCCCGAGCCATACCCGGGGCCCCGCCCCGGACCGCAGCTCCGGAACCGCAGTCCCGGGGCGCAGCCAGACCGCAACGCAACGATCCCCAGGGGGACCCAATGGGCAAGACCGCGCTGATCACCGGCGTCACCGGGCAGGACGGCTCGTACCTCGCAGAGCTCCTGCTCTCCAAGGGCTACACGGTGCACGGGCTCGTGCGGCGGTCCTCCAGCTTCAACACGGAGCGGATCGACCACATCTACCAGGACCCGCAGACGGCGAACCGTTCCCTCGTGCTGCATCACGCCGACCTCTCCGACGGCGTCGCCCTGGTGAACCTGCTCCGTGACATACGTCCCGACGAGGTCTACAACCTCGGCGCCCAGTCGCACGTCCGCGTCTCCTTCGACGCCCCGCTCTACACCGGCGACGTGACCGGCCTCGGCGCCCTGCGCCTGCTGGAGGCGATCCGGGCCAGCGGCGTGGACACCCGCATCTACCAGGCCTCCTCCTCGGAGATGTTCGGCGCCACCCCGCCCCCGCAGAACGAGGCCACCCCGTTCCACCCGCGCAGCCCGTACGGCGCCGCGAAGGTGTTCGCGTACTGGACCACGGTGAACTACCGCGAGGCGTACGGGATGTTCGCCGTCAACGGGATCCTCTTCAACCACGAGTCCCCGCGCCGCGGCGAGACCTTCGTGACCCGCAAGATCACCCGCGCGGTCGCCCGGATCAAGGCGGGCCTCCAGGAGAAGCTCTACCTCGGCAACCTCGACGCCGTCCGCGACTGGGGCTACGCCCCGGAGTACGTGGACGCCATGTGGCGGATGCTCCAGCAGGACGAGGCCACCGACTACGTCGTGGCCACCGGCGTCGCCGCCACCGTGCGCGAGTTCGTCGAGGCCTCCTTCACGCACGCCGGTCTCGACTGGAACGAGCACGTTCGCTACGACCCCAAGTACGAGCGCCCCAGCGAGGTCGACGCCCTGATCGGCGACGCCTCCAAGGCCAATGACCTGCTCGGCTGGAAGCCGACGGTCCTGGTGGCCGAACTGGCCAAGATCATGGTCGATGCCGATATCCGGCAGGTCGAGGACCAACTGGCGGGCGCCAGCGTCCGCATCGACCGCTGAGGCCATATATTTCGCCTACGATTTGCCCTGTCCCGGCCGTTCGCGCCCCTGTCGGCGGGTGCGGCCGGGGTAAATCTGCCGTATGTCCGTAGTGCTCCATCCGCGCCGGACCTGTTGATTCCAAATTGGTAGCAATGGGTCGAGCGTGGTGACCAGGCCCTCGCGTGAGCCCTAGTCTGCGCCAGTACATATGGCTGTTCTGATAGTTCTCGAACCAGCCATTCAAGACGGGCAATTGCCCTGGGGGGCTCATGCGTAGATCCAGAGGGCTGACTGCTGCCCTCGCACTGTCACTGGCCGGCGCCGGCACTGCGATGGGCCTGGTGCTCATACCCGAGGCGTCGGCCATCACGCAGCCGGTGGCCTTCACCGCCGACGAGCTGCCCACGTGGCAGCCCAACGGGATCGTCTGGGCGATGGCCGAGGCCAACGGCACCGTCTTCGCGGGCGGTACCTTCTCGGCCGTCCGCCCGCCCGCCGGCGCGGCCGGCAGCGAGCAGGAAGCCGTGAACTTCGTCGCACTCGACGCGGCGACCGGCGCCCCCACCTCCTGCAAGCTCTCCTTCACCATCGGCGAGGGCACCGCGACCGTGCGCGCGCTCACCGTCTCGCCGGACAAGAAGACCCTGTACGCGGGCGGCTACTTCGGAGCCGTCAACGGAACCCCGGTCTCCAGCGTCGCCGCCATCGACATCGCGACCTGCGCCCCCAAGGCCTCGTTCGTCCCGCAGTTCCCGGCCACCGTGCGCGCGCTCACCGCGACCGACACCACCCTGTACGCGGGAGGGGACTTCAGCACCGTCGAGGGCTCGACCCGCGAGCGGTTCGCCGCGGTCGACGCCACCTCCGGTGCGCTGAAGCCCTTCGTCGCCAACGTCGACGAGCCCGGCCGCGCGCTCCAGCTCAGCAACGACGGCAAGAACATCCTGCTGGGCGGTGACTTCTTCACCGTCAACGGCGCCCAGAGCCACGCGCTCGCCGTCGTGAACGCCACCACCGGCGCCGTCACCAAGACGTACGGCACCATCCCCACGATGTCGGTCATCAAGTCCATTGCGGCCGACGGCACGGGCTACTACACCGGCGCCGAGGGCACGGGCGGCTTCGACGGCCGCGTCGCCCTCGCCACCGACTTCAGCGAGAAGTGGCGCGACCAGTGCCTGGGCGCGACCCAGTGGGTGCTGCCGTACGACGGAGTCCTCTACAGCTCCTCGCACGCGCACAACTGCAGCTCCGAGGGCGAGTTCCCCGACGGCAAGCGCCACTTCCTGCTGGCGCAGCTGACCGACTGGGGCAACGGCGGGCTCGACGCCCCGTCGGCCGTGAACGGCTTCGTGCGCAGCCCGGGCAAGCTCGGCTGGCACCCCACCGCCAACGACGGCCTCGGCGAGGGCATCGGCCCGCGCGTGATGGCCATCGCGGAGAAGAACACCACCAAGTACATGTGGGTCGGCGGTGAGTTCACCCTCATCAACGGCAAGGCCCAGCAGGCCCTGACCCGCTTCGCCTCCACCGGCGACGTCGGCGCCCCGACCACCCCGGTCGCCAGCGTCTCCAGCGTCAAGCCCGGTGAGGTCCAGGTCCGCTGGCGCACCAGCTACGACGCGGACGACAGCAAGCTGACCTACCGCATCTACCGCAACGGCTCCGCGACCCCGATCGCCACCGTCAGCGCGAGCTCCCTGGAGTGGCTGCGCCGACAGGCCTCCTGGACGGACGCCACGGTCAAGGCCGGCGCGTCCTACAGCTACCGGGTCACCGCCACCGACGCCGCGGGCAACACCAGCCCGCTGTCGGCCACCGTCTCGGTCGCGGTCCCGACCGCGGTCAGCGCGTACCCCAACCAGGCCCGCGAGGACGGCGCCCACCTGTACTGGCGCTACGACGACGTCGTCAGCCCGTACGTGGCCGACTCCTCGGTCTCCGGCAACATCAGCGGCATCCAGTACAACGCCCCGGCGCTGCGCCAGACCCCGGGTGCGATCACCGGTGCCAGCACGGCCATGGGCTTCAACGGCAGCACCCAGCAGGTGTACAGCGACCACCGCCAGACGGTCGGCAGCAGCTACACGCTGGAGACCTGGGTCAAGACGAACACCACCCGTGGTGGCAAGCTGATCGGCTTCGGCAACAACCAGAGCCGCAACAGCAACAACTACGACAAGAACATCTACATGACCAACACCGGTCGGATCTTCTTCGGGGTCAACTCGGGCGGGGCGAAGACGATCTCCACCGGCCTGTTCGAGACGTACAACGACAACAAGTGGCACCACGTCGTCGCCACCCAGGGTGCCGCCGGCATGGCGCTGTACGTGGACGGCCAGCTCAAGAGCACCAGCGGCGTCACCGGCCACCAGCAGATCGAGGGCTACTGGCACGTCGGCGGCGACAACCTCGCCGGCTGGCCCTCGCGTCCGACCAGCAACTACTTCGCCGGCCTGCTCGACGAGACGGCCGTCTACCCGAAGGTGCTGACCGAGGCCCAGGTCAAGAACCACTTCAACCTGGCCAAGGCCGCCACCGACACGGTCTCCAAGGTCACCGCGACCGAGGACACCTACATCAACCAGGGCGCGCCCAGCACCGCCTACGGAGCGTCCACCTCGCTGGCCGTCCGCGGCACCTCGGCCTACGAGACGTACCTGCGCTTCGACATCCCGGCCGCCCCGGCCGGCACGGTGCTGAAGTCCGCGTCCCTCCAGATCAAGACCACCACCGCGACGAGTGCCGGCACCACCGACACCGTCTCCGTGGTCCCGGTCACCGGTACCTGGAGCGGGGCGGGCACGACCTTCAACAGCAAGCCCACCCTGGGCAGCACCCCGCTCGGCTCCTTCGCGGGCGTCCCGGACGGTTCGGCGGTGCAGAGCACCTCGCTGGACACCACCGCGCTCTCCGCGGTGCTGGGATCCAGCTACAGCCTGGCCCTGACGAGCACGGGTACCAACCCGCTGTGGCTCTGGTCCTCGGAGTCCACGGCCGTGGACGCCAAGCCGCAGCTGACCCTCACCTTCGGCGCGAAGTAACCGCTTGACGGAGTGCGGGGCCCGGCCGCCCAGGCGGCCGGGCCCCGCACACCCATCTCATACGTACGGGAGCCACCTGATGTACCGACGCTCCGCAGCGGCTGCTGTCCTGCTGGCCGCCGCCCTGACGCTGACGGCCTGCAGTTCGGGCGGCGACGGCAAGGCCGAAGCCTCGGCCGCCTCGCCCAAGCCGCCGGCCGCCTCGTCGGCCGCCGACCCGGCCGACGCCACGGGCACCCCGGCGGCGCCCTCGCCGGACGCGAAGCCGACGGGTCCCGTCCTGCCGGACACGAAGCTGGTCCCGAAGACGGGCAGCTTCACCGCGCCGGAGAAGCAGTACCTGAGCGGCAGGGTCCCGGAGAAGATGGATCCGGCGGCCGTCCTGCAGGGCGGCCAGGAGGCCTGCCAGCGGGTGGAGCGCACGGCGAAGCGCGACAAGGACGCGGCGGTCGGCGCCCTCGTGGCCGGGGAGATCCCGGGCGCGAAGGACGCGATCACCTTCCTCTGCCCCGAGCAGAAGCCGCTCCTGGCCGCGGCGGCGAAGGGCTTCCCGGACGGTACGAAGCAGTCCCCGGCGGCGGGCACCTACCGCGCGCTGACCCAGAGCACGACGTGCTCCTGGGAAGCCAAGTCAAAGGACGGCGCCCCCCTGGCCTCGGGCCCGGCGACGCCCCTGAAGCCGGGCGACAAGATCACCGCCAAGATCCCGGCGGGCACGGCCCAGTTCGTCTCGAACGGCTGCTACGCCTGGATCCCGGCGTAGCCCTTACGACCGCCAACGCCCCCTCGCCCCCGGACACCCGGGCGGCGAGGGGGCGTTTTGGTTCCCGCATCGGGGGCATCCGAGCCTCCACACGGCGGGGGCTGCACCCCGCCTCGATGCTGGAGGCGGATCCGATGAGGGGCATCAGCGGTTGCATAGGCCTGATCGTGGTGGGGGCCATCCTCACCTTCGCGAGCGACTGGCAGCTGCAGAGCGTGAACCTCGACCTGGTCGGGGTCATCATGATGGTCGCGGGCATCATCGGCCTCGCGGTCTACGCGAGCGTCCTCAGGCGCCGCCGCGTCGGCGCCCTCCCGGTGGTCGACGAAACCCACCGCGGACTGTGACCCGGCCACAGCCCGGCACAGCCCGCTGAACAGCACCTTCGGCGAAACCGGGTCGCTGTGGACGGCCCCCCGAAGGCACCATGGACCAATGACGCCGGCCGAAGCAGCAGAGCTCTCCCTACAGGACCACGCTGCCCTCTGGAGCGTCGGGGAAGCCAGTGGGAGTGATGTCGTCGATGTCGCCTGCGATGCACTGATCGCCGGACTCGACACCCCCGGGCTCCGGGTCCTCGCCGCCTGCACGCGCGCCGAGGCGTCCTACGACGTCCACGACCTGCTCCCCGCGGCCCTCCACGAACTCGGCCTCGTCTTCTACCCGTACGACAGCGCGGCCGGCCGTGAAGCGGTGGTTCCGGCGTTCGCGCGCCGCGTGCTCGCCGGCGAGTTCACACCGTCGGAGTTCACGCTCCGGATCCACCACCGCTACGGCCACGAGCCGCCCCTGACCCGGCGGCTCGCCGAGCTCGACGACGAGTACGACACCCTCCAGTTCGGCGACAGGACCATGGAGGAGATCGACGCCGAGGTCATGGCGGAGGCGCAGAACCTCGCAGCCGGTGCCCAGCGCCGCGAGGCGTGACGGCGGGCCGTCCCCCTCAGCGGGAGATGCCCTCGTACACCGGCAGCAGCGTGTCGAGGACCGCGTCCATCGAGAAGGCGGACGCCGCCAGTTCGCGGGCGGCCTTCGAGGACGTGGCGTTCTCGGCCGGGTCCAGGAGGGACAGGACCGCTTCCGCGACCCCCGCCGGGCCCGGTTCGACCGCGCGGCCCGCGCCCGCTCGGGCGATGTCGCGGGCCAGGCCGTTGGAGTGGGTGACCACCGACGGGACGCCCACCGACAGGGCTTCCAGGACCGACATCGGGAACGGCTCGTCCACCGAGGGCAGTACGTAGACGTGGGCGCGGCGCAGCTCCGCCAGGACCTCCGCCCCGGACAGGGCGCCCGGGACCGTGAAGCGGGCGGAGAGGCCCAGCGCGGTGATCCGGGCGCGGACCGCCGCGAGCTCGCCCTCGTCCGGGCCGGCCACCACGAACTCCGCGTCCGGGTGCGCCGCCAGGACGGCCGGAGCGGCGTCGACGAAGTCCACCGGGCGCTTGCGGGCCTGCAGGCGGGCCGAGTAGAGGATCCGCGGCGGCCCGGACAGGGCGGGGCGCTCCTCCTGGGCCGGGGTGCCGTTGACGAGGTGGACGGTGTTCGGGAGCGGCGCCCCGACCACGGCGTCGAGGCCCTCGCGCTCGTGCGGGGTCAGGTACAGCAGCGCGTCGGCGCCGCGCAGGAGGCGGCGTACCGCCAGCGCGTCCAGCACCTTGGCCAGCAGTTTCCCGCTCGGGTCGACCATGCCGTGGGTCTGCAGGACCAGCGGCTTGCCGGCCCGCAGCGCCGCCAGGGCGACGGGCAGGGTGACCAGGTCCCGCGCCAGGTGGACGTGGACCAGGTCCGCGCCCCGCACCAGGCGGCCCGCGGAGGCGAGCAGGGCCGGCGAGGTCATCCCGCTGAAGCCGAGGGGGAGCAGGCGCCGGGCGGGGAAGAGCTTCGCCGGGACCCCTTCCACCGAGGTCGGCCAGGGATCCGGGAACCCCTCGCCCAGCGCCAGCAGCTGCGCCTCGTGCCCGCGGGCCCGCAGCCCCTTGGCCAGGTTCAGCGCGACCCGCACCGGCCCGCCGAAGGCGTGCGTGGGGGAGTGCAGGGTGACGGCGTGCAGGACTCTCAAAGGGGTACTCACTGGGGCTCCTCCACCGGGCGGCGGCGCCCGTCCTGGGTCTGCAGGGTCAGCGCGGGGAGGTCCTTGTGGACCACGGACCCGGCGCCCGCCACCGCACAGCGCCCGATGGTCACACCGGCCAGCACGGTGGCCCGTACGGCCACCCACGCGCCGTCCTCGACGGTGATCGGGGCATTGCGGTAGCGGAAGTCGGCGGCCCGGTGGTCGTGCGAGCCGGTGCACAGCAGCGCCTCCTGCGAGACGCAGGCGTGCGCGCCGATCGTCACCGGCTCCAGGTTCAGCACCCAGGCGCCCTCGCCGATCCACGCGTGATCGCCCACGGTCAGCTTCCAGGGCCACAGCACCCGCACCTTGTGGCGGATCAGCACCCCTTCGCCGATCCGCGCCCCGAAGGCGCGCAGCAGCGCGACCCGCAGCCGGGCCGGGCACAGCCAGCTCATGAAGAGCGTGTTCATCACGGCGAACCAGAGCGCCTGCGTCAGCCGCCCGCGCCCCTTGTCGTATCCGGCCAGCGTGAAGGCAGGAAGATCACGCACGGGCACCCCCTCGTACCGAGGCCCCCGACGGCGCCTTCGAAGGCGCCTCCCCGGACACCGACCGCTCAGACTAAGACTTGATCCGCAGTTCACCAAAGGGTGAGCTGCGGACTGCGGCCGGGGCGGGGACCGGGCTTTCCGGCGTGGCCGCGCAAGCGTGGCTCATCCGGGGTCGCTTGGTCCCGCTGTCCGGCGGTTCGGGGAGCAGAGGTCTCGCGGCATCGCTGCCGTGGGGCTGCCACGCGACCCGGCCGCCGGAGCGGTTTCGGGCTCGGTGTGGTTGACTCCCGCAGCGCTTCTTCCAGCGCTTGCGCATAGGTGATCCGAGCGTGCCGGGACACGGTGGTGTCCAGGTAAGCGGTCTTGGGGTCGGCTACGTCGGTGAAGCGGACGAATGCGGCCAGCGCGGCGGAGACCAGGTCCCGTTTGCCGGTGAGGCTGCACACCGTGCACGTGTGCTCGCGGTCCCGCAGGGTCTTGGAGACACGCTCGCCGCAGAGGCAGTGCTGCGACAGGGCCGTTGACCATGTGGCGACCCGCATCAGCCGACCGCCTGCGGCCTCGCACTCGGCCTTGAGGGCGGAGATGAGTATGCCGGGTGTGGTCTGGGAGA
The DNA here is from genome assembly GCF_049310065.1 of Streptomyces tatrensis. NCBI lineage: Bacteria > Bacillati > Actinomycetota > Actinomycetes > Kitasatosporales > Streptomycetaceae > Streptomyces > Streptomyces tatrensis. Next base: position 6,577,369 of record NZ_JBMDLB010000011.1, read on the forward strand.
GGCGTTTGCCCCACAGCCGGTACCAGGTGCGGATGTCGCAGTCTTCGACCATGAGCACGGGACCATGGGCAGCAATGATCTCGCGGGCCACCAGACGAGCGCGGTGGCGGCGGTGTTCAGCGATCCCGGCAGCCTGTTCGGCCTGGCGGGCGCGCGTCTCCCGGTAATGGGCAGAGAGCCGGTCACGGCGGAACGCCTGCTTCGGTACCCCGTCGGACCTGGCGGCCCGGGCACCACCGGGGACGGTCACGGCCTTGGGCTCGAGGCTCTGCGCTTCCCTCCGGGCAGCGTGCTTTGCCTGCTTCTTCGACAGCCCGTACTGCGCGGCGTTCGTTGCGCGACGGGAGCGATCCAGCGCCCGCGCGCGGTCCCGCCGCTTCTTCGCCTGCTTCTCCAACAGGACCCGCTCGGTTCCGGTGAGCGTGATCTCGGTGGAGAAGGGCTTGCCTCCGGTGAGATCGGCGGGGAAGGAGACGACCGAGAGGTTGGAGACGTTGCCGTCCACACCGCCGACACGGTCGAGCCGGGCGACGCGGGCGCGCATGGTCCGCACGCTGGGTGCGGTGTAGCCGGGGCCCAGGACCATCAGGTGCGCCTCGTACACCCAGTCGCCCGGCGCGGATGCCTTCCGGCGGCGTACGAGGTCCACCTTGTGCCAGGGGCCGGGGCTGGAGAGGAAGTGCTGCACCCGCGTCCACTGGCCGGGCTGCTGCGGGATGCGTACGGGAAGTACGAGGTCACCACGGGCGCTCTCGGCTCCTCCGGGGAACACGACGGCGAGGGGGCCGGCGTGGTCCCACCACGTCGCCTTACGGGTGGCCGGTTCGCCCGAGGCGGTGACCTTGCCCGTGGGCACGCGGACGTCCGGCACGGCGGGCTTCGGCATCCGGCGCGGCTGCGTCAGTGCGTGCCGGCCGCCGTCGGCGTAGGCCGAGGCATGACCGCGGAGGGTGCCGACCAGGCGGAAGGTCTCCCACTTGTTCGCGCGCGTGTGGGAACGGGCACGGCCCGGAATCCGGGTGAAGTCGTGCCGGCGGCCCACCTTCGGGCGGCCGAACCGCCGTCCGGTGGCGTCCGGGAACAGGTGCCGCGAGACGCCGTTCCACACCTCATCCGCGATGTGCATCACGAGAGCCTTGGATACGTGGTGCTTCAAGTGCCCGGAGTCTTCGAGGTGCCTGTACGCGCAGCGCTCCAATGCTCCACGGGACAGGCCGAGGCGCTGCCGTGCGGCCTTCGCACCGTGCTCCTCGCGCTCGTGGGAAGCGGTCCAGTAGGCATCGACCTTGGCGCGGGCGTCGCGTTGGAGGGCCCGCTTGACCGACCACATGGCCCCGAACAGCTTCTCCAGCCGGGCTAGGTCGGCAGGGTCGGTGACGGCCGGCGGCAGCACCATGACCAACACGATCCCGTCGTCGGGCTTGGTCCACTTCCGGGTCTTGTTCCTGCCCCGGAACTTCCGTGCCCGAGGAGCGTTCAGGACCTCGGCACTGACGATGTGCGGAGCCCCGGACGCGGCCGCGGACGCACCGGCGACCCGCCCGGTCCCTCCCTTGTCCGGCGCGACTTTCCGGCGCACCCCACGCTCCTCGCCCCGGTTGCGATCTGCAGTCCGATCATCGGACCCGCATGGGAAACGAGCCGAACCCCGTCAAGGACACGCGGCACCACAAGGATTCGGTTGCCACGGTTCACTCGAGCCTCGAGATGATCCAGGACGCCGCCGAGCCGACGCCTTCCTGCACAAACTCAAGATCGAGTACGCGCGAATGCGGAACAGGTCTTAGACTGCGGCCGATCAGGCACAGGGGGTGGGGGCAAGCGTGGCGACCGACATACGCGAGAGCGTTGCCAGGCCGGCGCCGCCGCAGCCCGGTGACGAGAAGAGCTGGGGCAAGGTCACCACTCCGCGGACGCTGCTCTCGCGGGCGCTCTCCGTCCCGCTGGCCCTCGGATTCACCGTCTTCCTGCCCCTGTTCGTCGCCGTCCAGCCCGGCGCGGGCCAGCACGACGCCGCCTTCTGGCTCCAGCTGCTGCTCACCATGTACGCGGGTGCCCGGCTCTCGGCGATGGTGCTGACCAGCCGCCGCAAGCTGCTCCAGGGCTCCTTCTGGCTCTTCGTCTACATGGCCATGGGCGTGGCCCCCCTCGCCCAGGCCGTCCTCGGCCAGGTCCCGACCCCCGTCGTCGGGCCGCGCTCCGACCTCACCGCCGCCATCGCCCTCGTCCTGCTCGGCTGCGCCGCCTTCGACGTGGGCGTCCTGCTGGCCCGCCACCGGCCGGCCGGCCGGGTGGGCGGTTCGCTGAAGGAGCCGCGCCCGGTCATGGCGCACCGGCGGCGCCTCCACCTGCTCAGCGCCGTGGCGTTCCTGGGCAGCTCGGCCCTGATCATGAAGCTCGGCGGCCCGGCGGTGTTCTTCTCCAGCCGCCAGGAGATCATCGCGGGCATCGAGGAAGCGGGCGTCTCCCAGGACGGCCAGGCGGGCCAGGCGCTGCTGCGCGGCTTCGGCACGGTCCCCGCACTGCTCGCGCTGCTGCTGTACACGCGCTGGCTGATCACCTCGAAGTTCGCCCGCCGCAAGGTGTCGATCATCGTCACCTGGTCGGCGCTCGCGGTCCTCAACCTGATCGTCAACAACCCGATCTCCAACCCGCGCTACTGGTTCCTCACCGTCATGTTCGCGCTGCTCTTCACCGTCTTCCCGGTGAGCGCCGCGATGTACCGGGTGGCGCTGTCCATGGCCGTGGTGATCGCGCTGCTCATCTTCCCGTTCGCGGACCGCTTCCGCTACGACGAGAAGAACTACAAGCCGGTCGAGACGACCTCGTTCCTGGAGCCGATGGCGCTCAAGGACTACGACCAGATCGGCATGTTCGCGAACACCATCACCTTCTCGGAGTCCGGTCCCGGCCATTCCTACGGGCGCCAGCTCGCGGGGTCCGTCTTCTTCGCGGTGCCGCGCTCGGTGTGGTCGGGCAAGCCGCGCGACACCGGCGTGATGGTCGGCCAGTGGATGGGCACGGTCAACACCAACCTCTCCTCCCCGATCTGGGCCGAGCTGTGGCTCGACTTCGGGCCGCTGGGCATGGGGGCGGGGCTCCTGGGGATGGGGTACGCCGCCGCGCGCGTCGACCGGCGGTACGCGAAGCGCGCCCGGCGCAGCTCGCCGCCCGGCAGCCTGATCTCCACGGTGGTCCCGCTGGTGGCGGGGTACTCCTTCATCCTGCTGCGCGGGCCCCTGCTCCAGGCCTCGGGCCGGATCGCCATCGCGGGGATGTGCCTCGCGCTCGTGGCCACGTACCGGCAGGACCGGGCCACCTCGCTGCGCTGACGGCAGGGTGCGCAACTGCTGCACAAGCACAACAGCTCCACTTGTGCACCGGATATGCCCCGACGGTACGGTGGTGTCATGACCGAGCCAGTGGGGCGCCGCGAGCGCAAGAAGGCCCAGACCCGCAAGGCCCTGGCCGATGCCGCGCTGCGCCTGTTCCTCGAGCGCGGGTACGACAAGGTCGGCGTCCGTGACGTGGCGGAGGAGGCCGACGTTTCGGTGACCACGCTGTTCAAGCACTTCCCGAGCAAGGAAGCGCTGGTCTTCGACGAGGACGAGGATGTCGAGGCCGCCCTCGTCTCGGCGGTACGGGACCGCGCGCCCGGGCAGTCCGTCCTGCACTCCCTGCGCGAGCACTTCGTGGAGACCCGGGCGAGCCGGCGGATCGACGACCCGGCGGTCATCGCGCACCTCACCCTGGTCCGGGAGACGCCGGAACTGACGGAGTACTGGGACCGGATGTGGCGGCGCCACGAGTTCGCGCTCGCCGCCGCCGTCGCGGAAGCGGCGGGCGCCCCCGAAGGCGACCTCCGGTCCGCCGCGCTGGCGCGCTTCGTGATGGACACCGCGAGCCTGATCCGCGGCCAGGAGGACCAGCGGCAGGCCATGCGGGACCTGTTCGACCTGATCGAAGCGGGCTTCGGCGACCTGCCGGTCTGACCCGGCGCAGACACCCGTGCCTAGGCCGTCTCTTTCGGATCTTGCCTGGCCCGCGCCGCCCGGCACCGCACCTCGCCGCACTGCCGGGGCACCCGAGTACGTCCAGTACGCGGGAGCCCCGGCAGCGCGCCGAGGCACGGCGCCGGACGACGCGGACCTGACCGACAAGATCCGAAAGAGACGGCCTAGGTGTATTGCCTCGGGAGGTTGTGGACGGGTGATGCAGGTCTCGGCTGAGGCGTCTTGAACGGGTGAGGGCCTTCCGGGTTCGGTGTGGATTGCGACATCTCCACCGAACGACAGAAGGCCCTCATGCCCCACCGTAATGCACCCCTGACCGAGACTGGACGCCTGCGCCTGGCCCGCTGCGTGGTCGAGGACCACTGGTCCCTGCGCCGGGCGGCCGAGCGTTTCCAGGTCTCACCCACCACGGCCCAGCGGTGGGCCGACCGCTACCGCGACCACGGCGAGGCGGGCATGCGTGACCGTTCTTCGCGCCCGCACCACAGCCCACGCCGGACCCCGACCCGCACCGAACGCCGGATCATCAAGATCCGCCTTGCCCGCCGGTGGGGACCGGCCCGCATCGCCCACCTGCTGGGCCTGGTGCCCTCCACCGTGCACCGCGTGCTGACCCGCTTCCGCCTGGCCCGGCTCTCCCATCTGGACCGGGCCACCGGCCGCGTCATACGCCGCTACGAACGCGCCAAGCCCGGCGAACTGGTCCACGTCGACATCAAGAAGCTCGGAAACATCCCCGACGGCGGCGGCCACAAGACGCTCGGCCGCCAGGCCGGCCGCAAGAAGCGGCCCCGTCTGGGCTACAGCTACATCCACACCGCCGTCGACGACCACTCCCGCCTCGCCTACAGCGAGATCCTGGCCGACGAGAAGAAGGAAACCGCCACCGCCTTCTGGACCCGGGCCCACGCCTACTTCACCAGCGTCGGGATCACCGTCGAGCGCGTCCTGACCGACAACGGTTCCTGCTACAAGTCCCACGCTTGGCGCGACCTGCTGGCGGCGGCCGGGATCACCCACAAGCGAACCCGGCCCTACCGGCCCCAGACCAACGGCAAAGTCGAACGCCTCAACCGCACCCTCGCGGAGGAATGGGCCTACGCCCGCCCCTACCGCACAGAACAGGAACGACGCGACGCCTTCCCCGACTGGCTCCACACCTACAATCACCACCGCGGACACACCGCGCTCGCAGGGAAACCACCCGCCAGCCGCGTCCCCAACCTCACAGGGCAATACACCTAGGCCGCCCGGACCTGGTCCGCGGGGCCGGCGGCGGCCGGTTCGGAGTCCGGTTCGGAGTCCGGCGCGGGGTTCGGCAGCCGGGCCACGCGCAGCCAGCCTGCCGCGGCCTTCGCGGCGGAGCCGAGGGCCAGCCCCCAGGCGGCCCCGGCCACGCCCCAGACGGCGTACCCGCCGAGCAGCAGGCCGACCGACAGCAGCGAGAAGACCACCTGGAGCGAGAGGGTGGCCTTCGGGTTCAGCACGCGCAGGGTCAGCAGCGCACAGGTGCCGAGCCCCATGACGGCGTACTGCGCGCCCGTCGCGGGCAGCAGTGCGGCCGCCGCCTGCCAGGTGTCGCCGAGCAGTTCGCGGCCGACCCGCTCGGGCAGCGCGTACAGCACGGCCCCCCACGCGGCGCCGGTCACCGCGAGCGCGCCGCCCATCAGGGCGGTCAGCCGGACCACGCCGCGCTTGCCGGTGGCCCGGCCGACGACCGGCGGGCCGAAGGAGTTCGCGGAGTTGAACAGCACGTTCAGCGGCCCGAAGAGGGTGGTGGCGCCGCGCAGCGCGCCGACGGCCAGCGGGCTCGCGAAGACGCCGAGGCCCAGGACGGCGAGCTGGCTGGAGCCGTTGCCCACGGCGAACTCCACCACGAAGCGCTGCCCGAGGTACCCGCGCCGCAGGTACGGCCGGAGGTCGGCGGCGGCGCCCCGCACCGAGGGCCGCAGCAGCCACAGGCCGAGCGCGAGCGCGGGCAGCGCGGAGAGCCCCCACACCAGCACCAGCCGCCCCGCCGACGCACCCTCGGGCTGGAGGAGCAGCGCGGTCACCACGCAGGCGAGGCGCAGCGCGTCGGCGGCCAGCGCCCGCCCGGGCATCCGCAGGGCGGAGAAGCAGTAGCGCAGCCCGTCCTGCAGCAGCACCAGGGGCAGTACGAGTCCCAGCGCAAGGAACGCCCGGCCGGTGGCCCCGGGCAGCAGCAGGCCCAGGAGGGCCAGTACGGCTCCCACCGCCGCCGAGGCGGCCCCGGTGAAGGCGAGGCCCGAGCGGCAGGCCGCGGCGAGTCCGCCCTGATCCTTCTCCAGCACCAGGGTCTGGCCGACGTAGGCCATGTTCAGGCCGAGCAGCACGGTGAAGGTCACGTAGACCATCGAGAAGTCGGCGAAGCCGGCCGCCGAGGAGAGCCGGGCGGCCAGCACCAGGACGAGGATGTTCGTGGCGCTGGACGCGGCCTGGTCCAGTACGGAGGCGACCGCCGCCAGGCCGCCTCTTCCGGATCTTGTCGGCCGAGTCCGCGGCGTCTGGTGCTGTGCCTGGGCGTGCTGTCGGGGCGCTCGCGTACTGGACGTACGTGGTCGTCTCGGCAGTGCGGCCAGGCGCGGTGCCAGGCGTCGCGGGCCCGGCAAGATCCGGAAGAGACGGCCTGGGCCGCGCCGGCTCACCGTCGGCCCGTGCGGACCGTACGCAGGGCGACCGTGTCGGTGCCGTCGCCCGGGATGTGCTGCGAGGCGTCGGCGGCGGCCACCTCGTACGGGATCGGCTGCGGCTCGCCCGGCCGCGGCCGGGGCGGGGAAGACGGCGTCGGCCGGGGCCCCTCGGCGGCGGGGCCGCCGCCCTTGGGGGTCCTGCCGAGGCCGCGCTTCTTCTCGCCCGGCAGCGGCGCGTGCAGTACGGCGCCCAGCACCGTGCCGCCGGCCCCGCTGATCAGCTCGCGGATGCGGGAGAGGTCGGTGCGGCGCACCGCGCCGGGGTTGCAGACCACCAGCACGCCGTCGACGCGGTCGACGAGTGCGAGGGCGTCGGCGTACGAGAGCACGGGCGGGGCGAGCACCACGACGGTGGAGTTGGGGGAGTCGGCCTCGGAGATCAGCCGGGTGGCCCGCTGCGAGGTCAGCGCGCGGGGCACGTTGCGCACGCGCTCGCCCGGGATCAGGTCGAAGCTGCCCGACTCCCCGGCGTCCACGAGGAGCTGGCGGCCGTCGGGCCACTCGGTTTCCCCGTGCTGCGCGTCCGCGCCCGCCTGGGACTTGCTCCAGCGGGGCCGCCCGGCCGAGTCGGTGGGCAGCTGGCTGGCCAGGACCGGGGTGCGCAGGTCGGCCTCGATGAGGAGCACGTCCTTGCCGGTCTCCGCGAAGGAGGCGGCCAGGTTCACCGCCACGGCGGCGGCGATCTCGCTGCTGCCGCGCGGGGCGACCACGAGGAGGCGGCGCCGGTCCGCGAAGCGGGCGTCGTAGGCGAGCCGGAAGGCCACCGAGCGGAACTCCTCGGCCAGCCGGGGGTCTTCCTCGCCGGCCGCGAGCAGCGGCCCGCCGTCGGCCTTGCCCCGCGGCAGGGAGCCCAGTACGGGCGCGCGCAGGGCCCGGGCGACGTCGCCCTCGGAGCGCGGAGCCGGGTCGAAGACGAGGCGGACCCAGGCGCCGAGCAGGCCCAGGGCGAGACCCACGGCCGCGCCGAGCGCGAGCGACATGGGCAGGCCGGGGCCGTCGGCCTCGTGCGGCGGGACGGCGGAGCTGGTGACCCGGCCCGGGGTCATGTCCAGGGCCTTGAGCTTGGCGATGTTGCCGTTGAGCGTGTTGATCTTGCTCTGCTGGTCGGTCTTGGATGAGTACGCGGCGTCGCGCGCCGGACCGGCCGGCATGCCGGTGATCTGCTTGGCGAGCTCTTCGAGCTGCTTGGCCACCGGGTCGCGCTGGTCCTGGTAGCCCTTGACCATCTTGTCGCGGGTGACGTCGAGGGCCTCCTGCCGCTTGAGCAGGTAGGCCTCGGTCATCGCGTTGGCGCGCTTGGCGGCCTCCGCGGGAGAGGCGGCGGTGTACGTGAAGCGCAGCACCATGGTCTGCGGGGGGTTGGTCACCTGCAGACCGGCGCGCAGCGCCGAGAAGTCGTCGGCGGCGACCCCGAGCTTCTTCGCGGCCTCGTTGGCTATGGAGCTGGAGAGCGCGACCTGGCGCTCCGAGCCGATGTTGATCGCCTTGTCGGGGGCGAGGCTCGGGTTGAAGGGGTCGTCGGTGGGTGCGCGCAGCACGATGTCGGCGGTGGCCACGTAGGTGTCCGCCGTGGAGACGCCGAGGTAGACCCCGCCGAGCAGGCCGATGCCCACGCCCAGGCCGATGAGCCGGCGGTAGCGCAGGAGCTGGCGGAACTGGTCCCGGAGCAGGTCCGGTTCGTCCTCGGCCGGAGCCGCTGCCGGGCGGTTGGTCTCGATCACGTCCGGGGACCCCCAAGTGCTTCGTCCATCAGTGCGTCGATGCGGGCCAGGCCCGCCTCGCGGCTCAGGTGCGCCGCCACGTGGCGCGGCCCGGCCGCACCCAGTGCGTCCGCGCCCGCGGGGTCCTCGGCCAGGGCCCGTACGGCCTTCAGCAGGGCCTCCGGGTTCTCCGGCGGTACGAGCACCCCGGCGCCCGAGCGCTCCACTTCCTGGGCGGTCCCGCCCAGTGCGGCCACGGAGGCGACGACGGGGCGGCCGGCCTGGAAGTACGAGGTCAGCTTGGACGGCACGCTCATGTCCATCACGGCGGCGTGCTGCGTGACCGCGAGCACGTCCGCCGCGGCGAGGATATCGGGGAACTCTCCGTCGGCGGCAGGGGGGATGATGTCGAGGTTGGGAACGTCCGCCGCCAGGTCGGCGAGCGCGGAGCGCTGGCTGCCGTCACCCATCAGGACGAAACGGACGCTCGGGTCCAGCCGGGCGGCGCCGACGAGGACCTCGAGTCCCTGCTTGAGCCCCATGTTCCCGGAGTGCAGGACGACGGTCTGGCCGGGAGCCCACCCGAGGTGGCTGCGGGTCCGCCCGCGCGGCTTCGTGGGCAACGCCACATGGGACCAGTTGGGGACGAGCCGGATGCGCTTGGGGTCCACACCCATGGCGACGACCCGGTCGACGAAGGTCTCGTGGATGACGCCGACGAGGGCGGCCCGCTTCAGGGCGTGGGCCTCGGCCCGCCCGGCGAACGCGGCGGCCTTGTCCCCGCCGCTGATCCCGCTCTGCGCGGCGGCGGCGCCCATCAGGTCCTGGACCACCGGGACGAAGGGAACCTTCCAGCGCGCCGCGAGGCGCGCGGCCACCAGGCCGCCGGCCAGGCTCGGCATCTGGGCGAGGACCGCGTCCGGCTTCGGCATCCGGGGCGGGGCCACGGAGCCGTGCAGCAGAATCGATCCTTCGAAAAGCGCGCGCCGGAGGGCGGTCTGACGCGGAGGCACGGTGTGCGCACGCCGGTGCACGGTCACGCCCGCGCGCTGTTCCGTGCGCCGTAGCGCCCCCTTGTACTCCGGCTCGACCGACCAGGCCGGGTAGTGGGGCATGCCCGCCAGGACGTGGGTGTCGTGACCGAGACCGGCCCAGTGCTCCGCGATCTGGGTCGCGTACGGGCCGATGCCCGTGTGCTCGGGGGCGTAATTAGTGGAAACCAGCAGTAGGCGTCGCTGACCGGATTTCGACACTCGACGTCCCCCTCTCACCTGGATGATGCGCACGTCACCCTATTCGTTCACCGGCATCAGGGGGAACGTGCACGCTATTGTCTGCTAATCCGCCACACCGGGGTGGGCGGCTTCTGGGGGATATCACGTGACGGAGCAGGGCATGTCCGAATTTACCGATCCTGGGCGTAGACCTCACCGCGTCGGCTACGCGCCGGGTGCCTATGACCTCTTTCACATCGGACACCTCAACATCCTTCGGCATGCCCGGAGTCAGTGCGACTACCTGGTGGCCGGGGTCGTATCCGACGAAATGGCGGAACTCGCCAAGGGGCGCCGCCCGGTGATCCCGCTTGTCGAGCGCCTGGAGATAGTCCGCAGCGTCCAGTACGTGGATGCCGCTTTTGTCGAGACCGTGCCGGATAAGGTCGAAACGTGGAAGCAAGTCCGTTTCGACGTCATATTCAAGGGCGACGACTGGCGCGGCACTCCCAAGGGCGAGCAGCTGGAACGGGACTTCGCCGTGCACGGGGTCGAGGTCGTCTACTTCCCGTACACGGTCCACACCTCCAGCACCCAGCTGCGCCGGGCCCTGGACGTGCTGTCCGAGCCGCTCGCCACGGAACAGCGGGGCTGAACGGCGGGCGGCGGGCGCCGGGCGCCGGTCCCGGTCATCTGGGTACGGCGCTGAGCTCCCGGAACCACTTCGCGAGGAACGCCACCAGGAACAGCGCGGCCATCACGCCCGCCCCGGCGTACACCCAGCGGAACAGCCCGCTGCCGCCGAGGAACAGGAAGACCAGGCAGAACACCCCGTAGTCCACGGGCAGCAGTGCCACCGCGCGCAGGGTCGACGGCGCGGCGGCCGCGCTCCCCGGCGCCGGCTTCGGCTTGAGCTTCTCCGTCAGGAGTCCTCCGAAGAAGGTCACGACCGCGGCGAGCTGGAAGCCCAGGGGCACCAGCAGCCAGCCGGCCGAGGCGCCACCGCCGTCCGCGCCGCCTCCGATCCCGTAGGCCTCGGGGAAACGGTAGAAGGCGATCAGCACGCAGGTGTGCAGCGAGGTGAGCTTCGCGCAGTCCACGACGTGGTCCAGCCACTCGCCCGCCGCGCTGCCGCCCCCGCGCAGCCGGGCCAGCTGCCCGTCGGCCGAGTCGAAGGCGAAGCCGACGGCGAGCAGGGCCCACACCAGGGCGCCCAGCCCCCACGAGGGCGAGACCAGGGCGACGACGGCCGCGCCCGCGAAACTCAGGGCGGCGCTGATCAGCGTCACCTGGTTCGGGGTGAGCCCGAGCGCGTACGACCCGGCGGCCAGGTACCGGCCGACGGGCCGGTTGACGAACCGGGAGTAGAGCGACACGCCCTTCGCCGACTTCTGCGCCCCGCGCAGCTCCCGCAGCGCGGTCCCGACACTCGCCATCTACACAACCCCTCGAACATCCGTATGTGCGTGCGTGCGTACGATCCGTACGAAGGGCACATCATCGCAGGACGTCCGAGGGCTCCCGCTCCGGGTCCGCCGGATACGGACAACCCCGGATGCGGACGGCTCCCGGCTCCGCGAACCCCGGCTCCGGGAGCCCCCGCTCCTAGGCCGGACCGCCCACCACCTTCAGCAGCAGCACCGCGCGGGCCGGGACGGTCACGCTCCCGCCCCCGCGGTGCACGGTCGCGGGCGCCGCCGCCTGGTCCTCCCGGGAGGTGTCCAGGACCAGTTCGTACGCCCGGCCCCACGGAGCCCCCGGCAGCAGCCACGTCACCGGCCGGTCCCCGGCGTGCAGCAGCGCCAGGAAGCTGTCGTCCGTGACCTGCCGCCCGCGCTCGTCACGGCCCGGGATGTCCTGCCCCGACAGGTACAGGCCCACCGACCCGGCCGGGGCGTACCAGTCCCGCTCGGTCATCTCCACCCCCGCCGGGGTGAACCAGGCCAGGTCCCGCAGCCCGTCCGCCCCCTGCGAGCGCCCCGAGAAGAACGCGCGGCGCCGCAGCACCGGATGGGCCCGGCGCAGCGCCAGCAGCCGCCGGGTCAGCGCCAGCAGCGACTGCCAGGACGGGTCGTCCAGCAGTGACCAGTCCACCCAGCTCGTCTCGTTGTCCTGGCAGTACGCGTTGTTGTTGCCGCCCTGCGTCCGGCCGAACTCGTCGCCCGCCACCAGCATCGGCACCCCGGTCGACAGCAGCAGCGTGGTCAGGAGGTTGCGCAGCTGCCGTCGGCGCAGCGCCGCGATCCGCGGCTCCGTGCCCTCCTCGGGCTCGCCCTCCACCCCGCAGTTCCAGGACCGGTTGTCATTGGTGCCGTCCCGGCCCGCCTCGCCGTTCTCCTCGTTGTGCTTGGACTCGTACGACACCAGGTCGCGCAGGGTGAAACCGTCGTGCGCGGTGATGAAGTTGACCGAGGCGTACGGCCGCCGCCCGCCCCACGCGTACAGGTCGCTCGACCCCGACAGCCGGTACCCGAGGTCCCGTACGTCCGGCAGCGCCCCGCGCCAGAAGTCCCGTACGGCGTCCCGGTACCGGTCGTTCCACTCCGTCCACAGCGGCGGGAACGCCCCCACCTGGTACCCGCCCGAGCCCACGTCCCACGGCTCGGCGATCAGCTTCACCCGCCGCAGCACCGGGTCCTGGGCGATCACCGCGAGGAACGGCGAGAGCATGTCCACGTCGTGCATCGAGCGGGCCAGCGCCGCCGCCAGGTCGAAGCGGAAGCCGTCCACCCCCATCTCCGTCACCCAGTACCGCAGCGAGTCGGTGATCAGGCGCAGCACGTGCGGCCGCCCGGCGTGCAGGGTGTTCCCGCAGCCCGTGTAGTCCGCGTACCGGCGCTGGTCCGACTGGAGCCGGTAGTACGCCCGGTTGTCGATCCCGCGCAGCGACAGTGTCGGGCCCAGCTCGCCGGCCTCCGCCGTGTGGTTGTAGACCACGTCGAGGATGACCTCGATCCCGGCGGCGTGCAGCGCCTTGACCATCCGCTTGAACTCGCCGACCTGCTGGCCTGCCGTACCGCTGGAGGAGTACGCGGCGTGCGGGGCGAAGTAGCCGACCGAGTTGTAGCCCCAGTAGTTGCGCAGGCCCCGGCGCAGCAGGTGGTCCTCGTGCGCGAACTGATGGACCGGCAGCAGTTCCACCGCCGTCACCCCGAGCCCGGTCAGGTGCTCGATCGCCGCCGGGTGCGCGAGGCCCGCGTACGTGCCCCGCAGGTGCTCGGGGATGCCCGGATGGCGCATCGTGAAGCCGCGCACGTGCAGTTCGTAGATGACCGAATCCGCCCACGGGGTCTTCGGCCGGACGTCGTCCGCCCAGTCGTCGTCATCGTGGACCACGACCCCCTTCGGGACGTGCGGGGCCGAGTCGCGGTCGTCGCGCACGGTGTCCGCGATGTACTGCTGCGGCCAGTCGCGGACGTGCCCGTACACCTCCGGCGGCAGCAGGAAGTCCCCGTCCACGGCCCGGGCGTACGGGTCCAGGAGCAGCTTCGCCGGATTGTGACGGGCCCCCGTCCACGGATCCCAGCGGCCGTGCACCCGAAATCCGTACCGCTGCCCGGGACGGACGCCCGGCAGGAAGCCGTGCCAGATCTCGTGGGTCAGCTCCGTCAGCGTGCACCGGCTCTCGGAGCCGTCCTCCGCGAAGAGGCAGACCTCCACCGCCTCCGCGCCCTGGGCCCACACCGCGAAGTTGGTCCCGGCCGTCCCGCCCGGCCCCTGGTGGAACCGGGCCCCCAGCGGATGCGAGGAGCCGGGCCACACGGGCGGCCCGGGCACTCCCCGGCTCACCGCGGCGTGGCCCCTGACCTGCGGTTCCATCAGCCCCAGCGGCTGGCCGGCCGGATGTCCGCTCCCGTTGCCGGCTCCGGGCCCGTTTCCGTTTCCGTTCACCGTCCCGTGGCCGGCCGTGGCCCCGGTCCCGCCCTGAACGCTGTCTCTGGTCCCGGGTCCGGCTTCGGCCCTGGGCCCGGTCCCGGCCCCGGATCCGGTCTCAACCCCGGCCAGGGGCTCCGCCTCTTGCTCGGCTGCGCTCGACACTGCCCGCCTCCACGGCTCTCGGTACCTGCGGGGGTGGGGGAACTGCGACCCCGGCGTCCCTGCCGCGGCCCGCCCCCGTCCGGTCCTTCCCACTGTTCTGCCCGGACTGTCCTGCCTGGAACGTGGCCCGCGCCCACGTTTCCCCCGGAGGGGCCCGGTCGTTGGAGGAACGTGACTCTTCTGACGAGGCGGGCAGGGGCGGGCTTCGCCGCCGTGGCGGTATGGGCGGGCCTCCTCGGAGGCCTGGCCGGATGCACCGGGAACGGCGGCTCCCCGATCGAGATCCAGCTGCCCGGCAAACCCCGGTCACCGGACGAGGCGATCAGGATCAGCCCCGACGACAACGCCAAGGGGGTGCCGGCCGAGGGCCCGCTGAGGATCACCGTGCCCGAGGGCCGGCTCGAGCGGGTCGTGGTCACCAAGGTGGAGGACGCCCAGCAGGAGACGGTGCCCGGTGCCATCGCCGTCGACGGGCTCAGCTGGAGCCCCGACCCGGCGTCGGGCCGGCTCGCGCTCGCGGCCAAGTACACCGTGGACGCGGTCGCGCTCGACGGGCACAACCGCCGCCAGGCCCGGCACACCACCTTCACCACCTACGTTCCCGAGGAGCGGTTCATCGGCTACTTCAAGCCCGAGAACCGCTCGACCGTCGGCACCGGCATGATCATCTCCTTCGGGTTCAGCCGGTCCATCGAACGCCGCGCCGACGTGGAGCGGGCCATCACGATCACCTCCGACCCGGCCGTGGAGGTGGTGGGCCACTGGTTCGGCGACGAGCGCCTCGACTTCCGGCCCAAGACGTACTGGAAGCCCGGCACCGAGGTCACGGTCAAGCTGAACCTGCGGGACGTCGAGGGCGCCGCCGGCTCCTACGGCATCCAGGACAAGACCCTGCGCTTCACCGTCGGCCGCTCCCAGATCTCCACCGTCGACGCGGCCGAGCACACCATGGAGGTCCGGCGCGACGGCGAGCTGCTGTCCACCGTGCCGATCACCGCCGGGGCGCCGAAGAACATGACCTACAACGGCAAGATGGTGGTGATGGAGCTCTTCGACGTCACCCGGATGAACGGGCAGACCGTCGGCTTCGGCGGCGAGTACGACATCCCCGACGTCCCGCACGCCATGCGCCTCACCCGCTCCGGGACCTTCCTGCACGGCAACTACTGGGCCAGCCCCGACACCTTCGGCTCCACCAACGTCAGCCACGGCTGCATCGGCCTGCGCGACGACAAGGGCGGCGGCTCGGACACCCCGGCCGGCTGGTTCTTCGACCGGACCCTGGTCGGCGACGTGGTGGAGGTCGTGAACTCGAAGGACAAGACGGTCGCCCCGGACAACGGACTGGGCGGCTGGAACATGTCCTGGCCCGCCTGGGTCGCGGGCTCCGCGATCGGCTGACCCTCCGTCACCGTCCTTCCCTCGCCCCGACACCCCAGTCGAGTGATTGTCGTACCAGAATGCCGTAGCGGGGGAGTGTCGGTCCGCCCGGCTCGCCGGAGCCCGCCGCCAGCCTGTACGGGCCCACCCGCACGCGGCGGCAGGCAACGGACGGAGCGTCATGTCAGCAAGGAAGTGGACCCTCGGGCCCCTCGGGCTCGCCCTCGGGGCCGTACTGGCCGCAGGCGCCCCCGCGGCCCTGGCGGCGCCGGCCGCGCCGGGCCCCGGCGGGCATCAGCCGGCGCCGGCCCGGGAGGCCGCGGCCCTGCGGGCCCCACTGCCGGGCGGGCTCGGTCCCTGCCTCGGGACCCGGTGCCCCGACCCGTTCCCGCCGATCGAGGTCGGCACCGATCCCAACGGCTACGACGAGGCCGTCAACGTCTTCGTCGGCGCCGACTTCCTCGTCCGCGAGCGCGCCGCCGAAGCCGAGGGCAAGGTCGTCGTCCTCGGCAGCTTCGACCAGAACAAGAACCTGGCGGCGGGGGCCGGAGCCGCGTACAACATCGGCATCGTCGGCGCGGGATCGCTCGTCCGTCCCCCCGCGGGATCGGACTTCCTCACCACCGGGCGCAACGTCACGGTCGCCGCCGACCAGCGGCTGATCTCGGACGGCGGCGTCGTCCGCCACGCGGGCACCGCCCCCGGGCCCGGCACCGTCACCGGCCCGCTGGTGGCCGACCCGGCCGCGATCACCCCGTACGCCGGCCTGCGCGACCAGCTGACCGCGGCCAGCCGGTGCTACGCCCGCGTCGACGGCAGCGCGCGCCCGGCGACCGGCACCGCCGTCAACCAGAACGGCACCACCGTCTTCACCGGGGACAACACCTCCGCGCTCCAGGTCTTCACCGTGGACTTCGACATGGTGAGCGCGACCGGCGGCTCCATCGGCATCCGCTTCGACCGGATCCCGGCCGGCGCCACCGTCCTCGTCAACGTCCTGGGCGCCAGTCGTACGCTCAGCACGTACGGCGGCACCATCAACGACACCGGCGCCGGCGCCGACCCCTGGAACGGCTACCGCACCCGGCTCCTGTGGAACTTCCCCGACGCCACCGCCGTCCAGCTCGTCGGCAGCGGGCAGTTCCAGGGCAGCGTGCTCGTCGGTGAGCAGGCCTCGCGCACCACCGTCACCCTGCCCGGGACCAACGGCCGCTTCTTCACCACCGGCGAGCTCGTCCACACCAGCACCGGGGGCGGCGGCCAGGAGATCCACGCGTACCCCTTCGACGGGGACCTGCCCGACTGCGGGAACACGGTCCCGGTCACGGGCACCGTCTCCGTCCTCAAGCAGGACACCGCCGACAGTCCGCTGGCCGGAGCCACGTACGAGCTGTGGCAGGAGACCAACGGCACTCCCGGAGCCCAGTTCACGAGCCCCGGCGGGGACACCAAGGTCTCCGACTGCGTCACCCCGGCGAGCGGCATCTGCTCCGCGACCGTTCAGCTCGGCACGTACTACTGGCGCGAGACGCAGGCACCCGACGGCTACGAGCTCGCGGAGAACCCCGTCGCCGAGCTGACGCTGACCGAGCGGAACGCCACCGCCGGCGCGACGGCCACCATGAGCAACGCGAGGGTTACGGGCAGCGCCGAGGTGGTGCTGCGCAAGTCCGACGCGGACGGCGGGGCCCTGCTGCCCGGCGCCCGCTTCGAGCTGTGGCGCGAGGCCAACGACCGTACGGGTCTGCAGACCACCGGCACGGTCCCCGACGAGCAGCTCGCCGGGTCCTGCACCACCGACGCACAGGGAAGCTGCACGGTCCAGCTCCCGGTCGGCGAGCGGTACTACTGGCGGGAGACGCAGGCACCGGCCGGCTACGACCTGCCGGCGGATCCGGTCACGCCGTTCGACCTCGACGAGGGCCACGTGACCACGGGCCTCGTCATCGGCGTCACGGACGAGCGGACCGAGGAGCCCGAGTACGAGGGGTCGATCAAGGTCCTGAAGAAGGACGCGAAGACCAAGCGCCCGCTGCGCGGGGCGGTCTTCGAGGTGTGGAAGGAGACCAACAGCACCACCGGCCTCCAGACGCGCGGCATCAACCCCGACCGCAAGGTGACGGAGGGCTGTGCGACGGACCGGGACGGGGTGTGCGCGTTCCCGGGCCTGGACGACGGCTCGTACTACGTGGTCGAAACGGCCGTGCCGGAGGGCTACGTCCTGCCGCGGAACCGGGTCACGGGTCCGCTCCAGCTGGACGGGACCACCTCGGACCACCGTCTGGTGGTCACCCTGGAGAACAAGCGCGACGGCCACGGCCACGGCAAGGGCAAGGGCAAGGGCAAGGGCCCGAAGCCGCGGCCGGGAGAGTAGGCCGCCCGGGTGGGCCGGTGACGCTGCCGGCCCACCTCGCACGCCGGGGCATGGCGGATCTGCTTGGCTCGGAGCCGACGGCCCGGCCGGCGGGCGCGAGGAGGCCCGTACGAGCACAGGGGACGCGGTAGGCGCGAAAGGCGCGATGGGCAGGGCGCCGTCACGGCCGCGATCCTCGCGGCGGCCGCCCTCGTCCCGCCGCTGCCGGCAGCCGCGGCGGCCCGTCCCCGGTCATGTCCCCGGCCCCGGCCGCGGACGCGTGCACCGCCGGGACCGGGCCCTACCAGTGTGAGCTGGGAGGGCATCTGGGGCGGAAGGACGACGGGACGCAGGACGCCGGGGGCTGCGAGGCGATCCGTGGGTTCCAGCTGAGCAAAGGGGTCGTTTACGGCGACGGTGAGGACATCTTCGAACCGAAGGCGCGGAGCATCGGAGTTCGCTAGAGTCATCGGTGACCTCAGCGACAACCAAGCTGGAGTCGCTGAGGTGCAGCACGACTTGAGCGAGTCCCGTACTTGCTCCGGCGGCCGGGAGGGTCGTCGCCGGACAGGCATGACCTGTCAAACCCGCCAGGGCAACCTAGGGGGGAGTCTCCTGGCTCAGCCAGGAGAGAGCTCCAATGGCGCAGCGTGGACCACAACGCCTTGCTCTACGACGACGCCCCGTGCCCTCGTCCAGTTCTTCGACGAGGGCCAGGCTCCACGGCCGCCCCGGCAGCCTGTACGCGCACGGCGGCTCGGCCGGCTGCGTCAACCTCACCGTCCCCGACGCGCGGCGGCTGTGGGACCTGCTCACCGAGGGCGACGCCGTCTACGTCTGGGGCACCAAGCCCGGCACGGAGGACTGACTCCCGGCGCGGCGACCACTCTTGGGACGGAACGGTGACACGACCGTGCTGTCTCGTGATCCCCCATGTGATTTCCTGGCGATTAAGCGCGCGACTGTCCGTGCGCGGGGGACATGGGGAGAACGATCGTGAACCTGCAGCCGATACGCGGGCGCGCCCGCACCGGCCTGCCGGCCCTTCTGCTGGGCGCGGCCCTGCTGTTCACCAGCGCGTGCAGCGGTGGCGGAAACGGTGGCGGCGCCGGCGGGAGCGGTGGGGGCGACGGGGGTACCGGCACGACCGGTACCGAGGCGTCGAAGGCCGTCGTCAACGTCAAGCCGGACGACGGGGCCAAGGAGGTCGCGACGAGCGGCATCCTGAAGATAACCAGCACCGGCGGCAAGCTCACCACGGTGACGGTCGCCGACACCAAGGGCAACGCGGTGGAGGGCAAGGTCGCCGCGGACGGCGCGAGCTGGGAGCCCGCCCGCCACCTCGCCGCCGCCACCGAGTACAAGGTGCACGCGGTGGCCAAGGACGAGGCCGGCCGCGAGTCCGCGAAGGACACCACCTTCACGACCCTCACGCCCGCCAACACCTTCATCGGCCAGTACACCCCCGAAGACGGCTCGACGGTCGGCGTGGGCATGCCGGTCTCGATCAACTTCTCCCGCGGCATCACCAACCCCGAGGCCGTCGAGAAGGCCATCACGGTGACGGCCGATCCGGCCGTGCCGATCGAGGGCCACTGGTTCGGCAACGACCGCCTGGACTTCCGCCCCGAGAAGTACTGGGCCGCGGGCACCAAGGTCACCCTGAAGCTGCAACTCGACGGCGTCGAAGGCCGCCCGGGGGTCTACGGCAAGCAGACCCGCACGGTCAGCTTCAAGATCGGCCGCTCCCAGGTCACCACGGTCGACGCCTCCAGCAAGCAGATGCAGGTGGTCCGTGACGGCCAGGTGCTCAAGAACGTTCCGATCACCGCGGGCGCCCCGTCGACGACCACGTACAACGGTCAGATGGTCATCAGCGAGAAGTACAAGGTGACCCGGATGAACGGCGCCACCGTCGGCTTCGGCGGGGAGTACGACATCTCCGACGTCCCGCACGCGATGCGGCTGACCACCTCCGGCACCTTCGTCCACGGCAACTACTGGGCCTCGTCGGGCACGTTCGGCTCCGCGAACGTCAGCCACGGCTGCGTGGGCCTCAAGGACGTCCGCGGTGCCGGCGACGGCAGCCAGCCCGCCGCCTGGTTCTTCAACGAGTCGCTGATCGGCGACGTGGTCATCGTCAAGAACTCCAAGGACAAGATCGTCGCCCCCGACAACGGCCTCAACGGCTGGAACATGGACTGGGCGGACTGGATCAAGTGACGATCCTCGCCCCCCATGAATGGGGGGCGATTCCCTTCAGCTCGTGTGAGCGGGCTTCGGGGCTTCACGCATCCGCCTCCGGCTGGTGGCCGGGACTCGCACCGTGCGGGTGCTGCGCGTGCTGTTGATGTCCGAGCCGCCCTCCCCCAGACTCCGTCCGGGAGGTGCCCCCGGGGCGGGCTCGGGCCTCGATCTCGACCGAGGCGTTGTGGTCGGCGTCGTCCTCGTGCCCGCATCGGGTGCAGGCGAACAGCCGGCCGCATCCCTTGCGGGATTCGGGGTCGACCTGGCCGCAGGCGGCGCAGGTCTGCGAGGTGTGGAACGGCGTGACGGCTACGAGTGCGGATCCGTACATGCGCGCCTTGTACTCCAACTGGCGCCGTCGTTCCCCCGGAGCGTTGTCGAGGAGGGACCGGTTGAGTCCTGCCTTCGCGCGGACGCTCTTTCCCGGCGCTTCGGGGGTGCCTTTCGCGGACTTGGTCATGTTCTTCACGCGCAGGTCCTCGATGCCGATCAGGCCGTGGTTTTTGGCGAGGTCGGTGGTGAGCTTGTGCGTGAAGTCCTGGCGCCGGTTCGCTTCTTCTCGTTGGCGGTCAAGGTCGGCGGCATGAGGCGGGGTGTGGTCTCGGTGGACACGAACGCGGATGCGGCAACGCCGAAGTCCACCCCGCATGACGGCTTTCCGTTCGGTGCGTCCGGCTGGCGGCCGGTGTGGACGCCGAAGGAGATGTGCCAGCCGTTGCCGTCCCGGGAGACGGTGGCGTTGCGGATTGCGCCCCCGACGGCGCGGGAGAGGCGGAACCGGAGCCAGCCGAGCTTCGGCAGACGCACCTCGGCCCACTTGCGGTTCAGCTTGCGGGTCTCGACGGCCTGGCCGGGAAACGGGATGGACAGGCGGTACCCACGCTTCCTCCGTGCCGGAAACCGGGCGTGGTGTTCAGTGTTCCAGAAGTTGTCGTATGCCCGGTCCAGGTGACTCAGGATCTGCTGCCCGGCCTGCGCGGGCAGATCGCCCAGCCAGTCCAAGTGGTTTCGGGCAATGGTGAGTTGCTTGCACTGCTCGGCCGACCGGAGGGTGTACCGGCGCTGCTGCCACAGGTACACGCGCTGTTCCAGAGCCGCGTTCCACAGGGCGCGCGCCGTGTGCCCCCACCGGGTCAGGACAGCGTCCTGGGCCTCGGTGGGGTACGCACGATATTTCCGCCCCGCATCCGCCTTCACGCCCCCATCGTGCCGATGGCATATGTCTGATCTGGTCAAGATCTGGAAAGTGGCATTATTTGCCCTTCTGTGACATCTATAGGCCGTTTCATGCCGAGAGTCGACGTGTTGCTGCTCGGTTCATGCAGGCGGGCGAACACATTCATGATGGATGGGGGCCTGGAACGCGCGTCCCGGTGGCCCGGTGCTGTGACCCACAGCACCGGGCCACCGGCCGTGCTGTGCCCATCCGGGGGAGACCCCCGGACCCCCTGGCCCTAACCTTCCCGTATGACCATCTCTCTCGAAGTCTCCGAAGGCGTCGGCGTCATCCGGCTGGACCGGCCGCCCATGAACGCCCTGGACATCGCCACCCAGGACCGGCTGCGCGAGCTCGCCGTCGAGGCGACCGACCGGGCCGACGTCCGTACGGTTGTCATCTACGGCGGTGAGAAGGTGTTCGCGGCCGGCGCGGACATCAAGGAGATGCAGACGATGGACCACGCGGCCATGGTCGCGCGGTCCCGCGGTCTGCAGGACGCCTTCACCGCCGTGGCCCGGATCCCCAAGCCCGTGGTCGCGGCCATCACCGGCTACGCCCTGGGCGGCGGCTGCGAGCTGGCCCTGTGCGCGGACTACCGGATCGCCGCCGACAACGCGAAGCTCGGCCAGCCCGAGATCCTGCTCGGCCTGATCCCCGGCGCGGGCGGCACCCAGCGGCTGTCCCGGCTGATCGGTCCCTCCAAGGCCAAGGACCTCATCTTCACCGGCCGCATGGTCAAGGCCGGCGAAGCGCTGACCCTCGGCCTCGTGGACCGCGTCGTACCGGCCGCCGAGGTGTACGAGCAGGCGCACGCGTGGGCCGCGAAGCTGGCGCAGGGCCCGGCCCTCGCGCTGCGCGCCGCCAAGGAGTGCGTGGACGCGGGGCTGGAGGCCGACATCGACACCGGCCTGACCATCGAACGGGGCTGGTTCGCGGGCCTGTTCGCCACCGAGGACCGCGAGCGCGGGATGCGCAGCTTCGTCGAGGAGGGGCCGGGCAAGGCCAAGTTCCTTTAGGGGCGGGGTCCTTCCTGCGGGTGGATTAGCCAGGCCTTAAGGCAGCCTTAAGGCAAGCCGGTGATCCACTCTGGGTGACCATCGTTGCGCGGTGCGTCACCGCAGGTCAGTGGGGGTGCGATGGCCCCCGTGTTGCCTGTTGCATATGCCAGGACGACCCCTCGGAATCAAAGATCCCGGGGGGTCTTTTCCTGCGGAACGGCCCGAACGGCCCTACCGGCCCTCCATGATGGGTGCATGGCGGGTCTGGAGGGTGTGGAACAGCCGCGGCAGCGCAGTAGCGCTTCCGCCGTACGGCTCACGGCGGCCCTGGAGGACGAACTCGGCCTCAAAGCCCTGGAGTTGTACGGGAATCCGGCCGAGGCGGAAGTGACGCTGCCGTCGATGCCCGAGTCGGCGAGCACGGCCCGCCGGCTCACGCAGTGCGTGGTCGTCCGCCTGTGGGGGCTCTCGCCGCAGATCGCCGAGCACACGGTCCTGCTCGTCTCGGAGCTGGTGGGCAACGCCGTCCGCCACACGGGGGCCCGGACCTTCGGTTTACGGATGCTCAGGCGGCGCGGCTGGATCCGCGTGGAGGTGCGCGACCCCTCGCGCGGGCTGCCCTGTCTCATGCCGGTCCACGAGATGGACACCACCGGCCGGGGGCTGTTCCTCGTGGACAAGCTCTCGGACCGCTGGGGCGCGGACCTGCTGCCGCGCGGAAAGATCACCTGGTTCGAGATGCGGGTCGCCGACCGCTGAGGGGCTCCGCCCCCGAACGCCAGAAACCCCCTGTCGCCGTTGTGGGGCGCTGCGGGGGTTTCATGGATGTGCCGAGGATCGAAGGGGGTGTGATCCTCGGCAAGGACTTCGCTCGGGTCAACGGGAAGCCGTGGTTCCGACTATGGCAGACGAGGGACCAAATGCCAAAAGTCCCAAGTTGGACATAAGTGTGCATATCCTAAGACTTTCTACCTAAATCTTAGGTGAGATGAGCCGCGGGCCTCGTAATCAGTGATTAAAGATCGACCGCTCTGCGTGAATCGTTGATCACATAGTGGACTCTTGTCGGGTGGCACCGGTTCGGCCGAAGGTCCTGAATTGGGTCAATCAATACCTTCACGGGCATCCACCCCTTAAATGGGCGGGTGCTCTGCTACCCGGACCGCCGATCCGCTCTCCGTGCCGGCGCGGTGGTCGCCGTCGGCGCCCTCACCGCCGCCTGTGGCACGGACGCCCCCGCCACCCCAGGGCCGTCCGGTTCCGGGACGGCCCCCGCAGGTCCCGCGGCCCCGGCGAAGGCCGCGCCGGACAAAGCGGCCCGGGCCAAGGCGGCCCCCGCCCCGCGCCGGTTCGCCGGTCAGCCCGCGGAGATCGGGCACGGTCCCCGCGGCCGGCCCGGCGTCGCGCTCACCTTCCACGGAAACGGCGACCCCGCCATCGCCAAGGCGGTGCTCGCCGAGGCCGAGCGGGCGGGCGCGCGGGTCACCGTACTGGCCATCGGCGCCTGGCTCGACGCCCACCCGGAGATGGCCCGCCGGATCCTGGACGGCGGCCACGAGCTCGGCAACCACACCCAGCGCCACCTCGCGATCAACACGATGCCCGAGGAGCAGGCGTACGCCGAGATCACCGGCTGCGCCGACCGGCTCAAACGGCTGACCGGATCCATCGGCACCTGGTTCCGCCCGTCCCAGACCCAGTACGCCACCCCCCTGGTGCGAAAACTGGCCCAGCGGGCGGGCTACCCGCACGTCCTGTCGTACGACGTGGACTCCCTCGACTTCACCTCGCCCGGTGCCGCGGCCGTCATCCGCACCGTCATCGGCCCGATCCAAGGCGGATCGGTGGTGAGCCTGCACTTCGGCTACGCGGACACGGTCGACGCGATGCCACCCCTCCTCGAAGAACTCGCACGCCGCAAACTGCGCGCGGTGACCACCACGGAGCTGCTGACCCCATGACGACCACCCGCCTTCCCCGGAAGGCCACCGCGTTGCTGGCCGGCCTGGTCCTCGCCGCCCTCGCCGGCTGCGGAGCGGCCGACAAGGGACCCGCCGAGGCCCTCGGCACGAAGGGGCCCGCCGCGCCCGTCAAGGCCGTGCCCGCCGCGCCGCCCGGCCTGGCCGGAATGCCGCCGCTCCTCGATCCGAACGACGTGTACGCGGCCGACCGGCCGAACAAGCTCTCCCCGGTGGTCAAGGACTTCCCGTCCCGCGTCTACGTGCCGAACACCAGCTCCAACACGGTGTCCGTCATCGACCCGGTCACGTACAAGGTCATCGACACCATCCCCGTCGGCGTCCAGCCCCAGCACGTGGTCCCCTCCTGGGACATGAAGACCCTCTGGGTCAACAACAACCGGGGCCACACGCTCACCCCGATCAACCCGGCCACCGGCGAGGCCGGCAAGCCCGTCGAGGTGCACGACCCGTACAACCTGTACTTCACGCCCAACGGCAAGTACGCGATCGTCATGGCCTCGATGGACAAGGAACTGGTCTTCCGCGACCCGCACACGATGGACCGCGTGAAGACCGTCCCCGTGACCTGCTTCGGCGTCAACCACGCGGACTTCTCCGCGGACGGCCGCTACTTCATCGTGAGCTGCGAGTTCTCCGGTGAACTGCTCAAGGTCGACACCGAGAAGATGGAGGTCGTCGGCCAGCAGAAACTGCCCTTCGAGGGGGCGATGCCGCAGGACGTCAAGGTCTCGCCGGACGGAAAGACCTTCTACGTCGCGGACATGATGGCGCACGGCATGTGGGTGCTCGGCGGCGACAAGTTCGAGACCCCCAAGCTGCTGCCCACCGGCAAGGGCTGCCACGGCCTCTACGTCAGCCGCGACTCCAAGGAGATGTACGTCTCCAACCGGGGCGAAGGCTCCGTCTCCGTCTTCGACTTCACGCAGAACAAGCTGACGAAGAAGTGGGAGCTGCCCGAGGGCGGCAGCCCCGACATGGGCGGGGTCTCCGCGGACGGCAAGGTGCTGTGGCTCTCGGGCCGTTACAACTCCGAGGTCTACGCCATCGACACCACCACCGGCAAGCAGCTCGCCAAGATCCCGGTGGGTGGCGGACCGCACGGCCTCGCCGTCTACCCGCAGCCCGGCCGCTACTCCCTCGGCCACACCGGCATCTTCCGGTAGGACGCGGGCGCGCAGGACCCGAGTACGCAGGACGCGAGTACGCAGGAACGGGCGTGCCCCGGGAGCTCGCACAGCTCCCGGGGCACGCCCGGCCGCTCACCGGCGCCTCCTCACCAGGCGACGGGGAGCCGCTCGGGAAGGCGCTTGATGAAGCCGGTCCGCCACACGAGGTTCTCCGCCGGCACCGCGAGACGCAGCTCGGGCAGCCGCTCGACCAGCACCTCCAGCGCGATCTCGGCGTGCGCCCGGCCCAGCGCGGAGGCCGGGCAGAAGTGCCGGCCGGCGCCGAAGGCGAGGTTGGCGTTGGAGCCCTCGCGCTCCAGGTCCAGCTCGTCGGGGTTCTCGAAGGCCTCCGGGTCGAAGTTGGCCCCCTCCAGCAGGACGAGCACCAGCTCCCCCTCCTTGACCAGCACGTCCCCGACCTGGATGTCCGCCATCGCGATGCGCGGCAGGCCGTCACCGACGGACAGGTTCCAGCGCAGCAGCTCGTCCACGGCCTTGCCCATGCGCTCCGGGTGCTTGCGCAGGTACCCGATGAGCTCGGGCTTCTGCAGCAGCGCCAGGACCGCGAGGGTCAGGAACGCGGAGGTGGAGACGGCGCCGGCCCCGAAGAGCGAGACGGCGACGGTGGCGAACATGTCGTCGGTCAGGTGCGCCGACTCCGGGTCCGCCTCCTTCAGCTCGGCGAACTTGCCGAGGAGCCCCGTACGCTCCTCGGCAGGCAGCGCCAGCTGCGCCTTCAGTTGGCCCTCGAAGTAGCCGACGTCCTTGTACCAGTTGAGCGCCGAGTCGGCGAACGGCTCGCGCGCGGTCATGAACGCGACGTCCAGCCCCGACATCAGCCGCCGCCAGTCCTCGAACGGCACGCCCAGCACCTGGCAGTGCAGGGCCGCGGAGAAGGGGTCGGCGAACCCGGCCCGCAGGTCGGCGGGCCCCCCTTCGGCGAGGAGCTGGTCGATGAGCTCGCCGGCCTTCGCGCGCAGCCAGTCCTGCAGGCCCTTCTGGCGCGGGTTGAGCGCCTTCATGACCGCGTTGCGCAGTCCGGCGCTGTTGATGTTGCCCATGTTGTTGACGACCTCGGGCGGGATCGTCAGCGCGTACTGGCGCGGGACGCCGGCATTGGCCGTGTCCTTGAGGCTGAAGCGCTCGTCCTCCAGCACCTGCTTGGCCAGCGCGTAGCTGCTCACCAGCCAGGCCGGGTCCCCGGTGAGGGTACGGACCTTCGCGACCGGCGCCTTCTCGCGCAGCCAGGTGCACTCCTCGGGGAGCACGTCACCGCGCCGCGAGAGCGGGAAGTCGATGAGGGGCTCGGCGGTCTGTCCGCCCCCCTGACCGGAATGGGCCTCAAGCTGCTCGACGCTCATCGACGGTCCCTTCGGTTGGTGCGGTGTGCGCGTGCGTGTGCGTGTTCGCGTCCGGGTGGTTCGGGTTGCTCTGAGTCGTTTCGGCCGTCTCGGGCCGTACCACGGCGTATGCCTGGTTCCTGGTCGCGCGCAGGCCCCCACCGCGCGCGAAGAGGACGTCGGTCATCGGCATCTTGACGTGGTAGGCCGCCACGGAGGACGGCACGTCGAGAATGCTCGGGGTGTCGATGAAGAACGGCAGCTCGGCCGCCATGTAATCGAAACACACCTGCAACTGTGCGTCGGTGATGGATTCACCTTCCGGCAACTTGGAGCCGACAAAGTGCAGGGCCATTTCCTCGCAGCCCTTGCGGAATTCGTCGTCGGTCTCCAGGAAATGGAGTACGCGTCGGTGCAGAAGTTGGTAGACGGGGTTCGTCTGGAACTCCGAAAGTGCCCTCACTCGGATCTCGGCGTTCGGAGGTCCTGATTCCTCCACGCCCTTGAGAATCCTGCGCCGGACTGCCTTGATTTCCTTCGTCGCGCGCTTCTCGGCGTGTTCCTGGGTGTAGCCGAAGGCGGCGAACATCCGGTCCACGTGGAGGTCTGCGTAGACGAAGTCGACCTGTGCGAAGCGGGTCGTGGCCCATCGGGTGAGGCTGGATATGCGCTCGGAGCTGAAGTAGCTGTTTCCAGGACTCACCCCGATGAGCACATGGTCGCCGTCTTCCCAGATGTTGTGGCAAGTGCGGGTGAAGGGCAGAACTTCGAATGATGCGTCAGCTGTGATCGTCACCTGTGTGATCGCCCTTGTTGCCGCTTGTCCCTGGGAGCCCTGCGCTCCCGGTGTGGCGGCAATGTCACTACGTTATGCGGTGGCCCCGGAGCGTGACAAGTGGAGGCTTGAATTGTTGGCTGGAATTATCGCTTCCGCACTACGGAAGAGTAATTGAATTTCTATCTGCCGCTCGAACGGGACCCGGGGCGTGAGGGGGTCGGGCGTGCCGCTACCCTGAGCCGGTCAACAAGCACCAAGAAGGGGTGGACCCAGTGGCGGACATCGAGAGCGCACGGACGACGTTCGGCAAGTTCGACGTGAACGGTGACGGCTTCGTGACGGCCGACGAGTTCCGTTCGGCGATGGCGGCGATGGGCGACCCGTTCGTCACCGGCCCGGTCGCGGAGGCCGTGATCGCCGCGAAGGACTCGAACGACGACGGCCTGCTGAGCTTCGACGAGTTCTGGGCCTCCCTGAACAAGTAAGCCCCCCGCGCCGCCCCCGGGCCGTCTCTTTCGGATCTTGCCGGGCCCGCGCCTGCCGGGCCGGGGGCGTGCGCGTCAGGCCCGCCGCGGCCCGGCGGTCGTGTCCTGGGCCTCGGCGGCTTCCGTCTCGGCGGCCATGCCCTCCACCTCGGCGAGGGCCTCTTCCAGCCAGCGCAGCCAGAAGGTCTCCAGCCCGGTTCCCGCATGCAGCACGACCCGCCGCAGCCGGTCCTCCCCGGAGTCCCGCCCGGCCGGGAAGTCCCTCTCCTCGATCCCCTCGTACACGGCCAACTGGGCCCGGTGCAGCTCCAGATGCCGCCGCAGCTCCACGGCCAGCCCCTGCGGCCCGACCACCGCGGCCGCCCGGATCCGCAGCAGCAGGGGATCGCGCACCGGCTTGGGATCCTGACTCTCCCCGACCCACCGAGCCAGCTCCCCGCTCCCGGCGGGCAGCACCTCGTACTCCTTCTTCTGCCCCCGTACGGGCCCCTCGCTGGCCAGCGCGCGGATCAGCCCGGCCTCCTCCAGCCGGCCGAGCTCGCGGTAGATCTGCTGGTGCGTCGCGGACCAGAAGTACCCGATCGACTTGTCGAACCGCCGGGTCAGCTCCAGCCCCGACGAGGGCTTCTCGAGCAGGGCGGTGAGGATGGCGTGCGGGAGCGACATGCGGCCATCCTAGGTTTGCGGCAGATCCAGGACCGCAATCCCGTTCCTCACGGCGACCGCCAGGCGGATCCCATCGGGATGCAGGGCCGCGACCGGCGTCGGGACGTGGGGCACCCCGTCCGAGCCCGCCCGGCGCGACACCGGGACCTCGGGCCACTCGGCCAGGACGGCGCCCGTACCGGCATCGACGAGGCGGGGGTGCCCGCAGAGGCTGACCACCCGGTCTCCGCCGCAGGCGAGCAGGGTTCCCGCGGTGAACCCGAGCGGGCTCCGCCGCAGCCACCGCTCCTCGGCGGCGGACCACACGCCGATCTCCTGCGGGGCAAGGGCCACCGGGCCCTCCTCGTCGAGCATCTCCTCGTCGAGCGCCTCCTCGCCCGTGGCGACGGCGACCCGGTCCCCGTCGAGCCAACAGGCGGCGACGACCTCGCAGTCGAGGCCGTCCGGCCGGGACACCCGGCCCAAGCCGTCGAGCTCGGCGGCTTCGGCGAGGGACGCGGCGAGATCGAAGAGCCACACCTGGCCCAGGGGATACCACTCCCACCCCGCGGACAGCACCCGTCGCCCGTCCGGGCTCACCGCCAGCCGGGAATGGAAGGCGTCGTTCGGGTACGGGGCGGGCGGGGTCAGCCGCTCACCCGTGGCCGCGTCCTCGACCACCGGGTTGTCGTAGTGGTCGGGGCAGTGCACCAGCACGTCCCGGCCGTCCGGCAGCGTGCCGAGCGCGATCGGGTAGTCGTAGTCGTCGGCGTGGTAGTAGCTCCGGTGCAGTTCGCGCACGATCCGGGTCCCGTCCAGCAGGAGGGCCTTGGTGCCGCGCTCGACGTAGAGCACGGTCCAGCGCCCCGAAGGGGAGCGGACGGCGCGGTCGAAGTGGTAGGCCAGTGGGGGATGGACCTCGTGCTCCCGGCCGTCGGGGGTCCAGCGGCGCAGGCCGCCGACGGGGTCGACCAGGTCGTCGCCCTCCCAGAAGAGGGAATTCACCTCGGATGTCGCCGTGAGTATGCGCACCCGGATGAAGCTACCTACCCCCAGTCGGCCAGCGCCTGCGGATTACGGGGTCCCGGGGCATCCGCGTCGAGCAGTCCCCGCGCCCGCAGGAAGGCCGTCACCGCCGGGGACCAGGCCGGGCGCAGGCCCGCGGAGGTGAGGAGGGACGGGTCGGAGAGGAGGGGCTCGGCCGGGCCGAAGCGGATGCCCGCCGGGGTCAGGACCGCCGCGTCGTCGGCCCAGCGCACCGCCAGGTCCACGTCGTGGGTGGCCATGACCACCGTCGTCCCGGAGGCGCGCAGCCCCGCGAGGACGTCGAGGAGCCGCTCCTGGCCGTCCGGGTCCAGGCCGGCCGTCGGCTCGTCCAGGATCAGCACCCGCGGAGCCATCGCCACCGCCCCCGCGATCGCCGCGCGCTTGCGCTGGCCGTAGGAGAGCAGGTGCGTGGGGCGGTCCCGCAGGTGCGTGATGTCCAGTGCGGCGAGGGCCGAGTCCACGCGGGCGCGGACCTCCGGGGCGGGGAGCCCCAGGTTCATCGGGCCGAAGGAGACGTCCTGTTCCACCGAGGCCGCGAACAGCTGGTCGTCGGGGTCCTGCACCACCAGCTGGACGGACGTGCGCAGCCGGGTCAGCCCGGCCCGGTCGTACGAGACCTCCGTGCCGTCCAGCCACAGCGTGCCCGGGCCGGGCCGCAGGCCGCCGCTCAGCAGCCGCATCAGGGTGGTCTTGCCACTGCCGTTGCGGCCCAGCAGGGCCAGCGCCCGGCCCGGGGCGATGGCGAAGTCGACGCCGGTCAGGACGGCGGGGCCGTCCTCGTAGGCGTAGCCCGCGCCGGACAGTTCCACCACCGGCGCGTGGGGGGAGGGGGGCAGCGACGGGTTCACGAGGAGAGCCCCTTCAGGGTGAGGGTCAGGGTGATCAGGGCCGCCAGCAGCCCGGCGGTGCCCGTCAGGAAGCGCCACGACAGGGCCGCCTCCGGTACGAGGACCCGCAGCGCGCCGTCGTAGCCGCGTCCGGCCAGCCCCGACTGGAGCTTGGCCGCGCGGTCGAAGGCCCGTACGAAGGAGGTGGCGGCGAGCCCGGCCAGGGAGCGCCACACCGCCGCCCGGCCGGTGTGCCCGAGCCGGGCGGCCTGGGCCCGGCGGACCTGGGCCATGGAGTCGAGCAGCAGGAAGCCGATCCGGTACATGACCAGGGCCACGTCCACCACCGGGGCCGGCACCCCGGCCCGGACCAGCCGGGGCAGTACGTCGGAGACCGGGGTGGTGAAGGCGAACAGCAGCAGCCCGAGCGAGGCGGCCGAGGTGCGCAGCAGCAGTTCGGCGGCGAGCCGGGGGCCTTCGGGGGCCAGGGACACCGGCCCCGCCGGGCCGCCGACGGCGAACAGCAGCGGCAGCGCCCCGGTGAAGCAGAAGCCGAGCGGGATCCGGAAGGCCCGCCAGAGCTGCCGGCCGGCCACTCCCGCCGGGCCGAGCAGCACGGCGAGGGTGGCGGCGGCCACCAGCGGCCCGCCCGGCCAGGGCGGCAGGCACACGGCGGTGACCGTCAGCCCGATCCCGAGCAGGGCCTTCTCCAGCGGGTGCCGGCCGCGCCAGCGACTGCTGTGCGCGGCCACGTCGATCGGCAGCACCGCCTAGGCCTCCGGGGCGGCGGAAGCAGCGGCGGCGGCGGCCGCTCCTTGGCGGCGGCCCTTGCGGACGCCGAAGTAGTAGGCGAGCACGCCCGCGCCCAGCGCCGCCTGCAGGGCGAACAGCGCGGACTCGATCTCGCCGGACGGGGGCTCGTACAGAGGGGAGAACCAGGGCTCGTAATCAGGCTTCAGCTCGGTGATCGCCGTCTCGGCCTGCGCGTCGGCGCCCGTGAAGGGCTCCTCCTTGTGGTCGCCCATCCCCAGCGCGACGGGGAGGACGGCCAGCGCCGCCACCAGGAGCAGCAGCAGGCTGTTGATCTTCGCGTTCTTGGACATCCCGCTCATCAGGCCGCCGCCTTCTCTTCGGTACGGGCGGAGGTCAGCTTCGCGACGCCCAGCCGGACCAGGTCCGACTTGCTCGACGCCATCAGCAGCCGCATCACGAGGACGGTCAGCAGACCCTCGCTCACGGCCAGCGGTATCTGCGTGACCGCGAAGATCCCCCCGAACTTCGCGAGCGCGCCCGGGAACCCGCTGGCCGGGTCCGGGAAGGCCAGCGCGAGCTGGAGGCTGGTGACGCAGTAGGTGACCAGGTCGGCGAAGAAGGCGCCGAAGAACACGGTCACCATCAGCGGGAGACCGAACGTGCGCAGCAGCCGGTAGACGGCGTAGCCCGCCCACGGGCCGGCGATGGCCATCGAGAAGACGTTGGCGCCGAGGGTGGTGAGCCCTCCGTGCGCCAGCAGCAGGGCCTGGAACAGCAGGGTGATGGTGCCGAGCACCGCCATGATCGGCGGCCGGAACAGGATCGCCCCGAGCCCGGTGCCCGTGGGGTGCGAGCAACTGCCCGTCACCGAGGGGATCTTCAGGGCGGACAGGACGAACGTGAACGCTCCGGAGGCGCCGAGCAGCAGCGTGCTCTCCGGGTTGGCCTTCACCTCGCGGGTGAGCGAGCGGACGCCGTGGACGACGAAGGGAGCGGACGCGGCGCCCCAGGCGACCGCGTGCAAAGGGGGTAGGAACCCCTCGGCTATATGCATGAGTGGGGAGACCTCTCCAGCACCTCGTGGATGGACAACGCGCCCCGGCCGGTCTCCTGGCTCACGGGTTGACGTCCATGCTCCGCCTTCCCGGGCAGCGCGGAACCTCCCGCGCAGCCCAGTGGCTTTCCCGCAGGAGTGGAGCCGGACTTCCCGATCACAGTGGCGAGGGCCGCACCGGTTTCCCACCGGTTTCCCGAACACCAAGGCCCGCTGACCCTAGTCGGCCGCACGGACCGGTAACAACCCGCCCCAATCGCGCCGGGCGGCGGCCGGATTCCGCTTAGGGGTGACGCTCCGTGTCCGGCGGCTCGTCGGCCGTCCCAAGGGTGCGGACCGGAGGGGGAGTTCCGGGTACCCGGGGCCGCAGGGCGGCGGAGGTCGCGCCGCGCCGTACCGTTCCGCACGGACGGGGGAGAGCGGGGGCGAGCCGGGGCGGGGCGAGCACGGACGGGTGCGGTCCGCTGGCGGGGCCGCCCGGCCGCGCAGAGCCTGGTGGGGTGACCGCCGAACCCGATGCCGCGCCCGCCGTCGACTACTCCGACCTCACCGCCGTCTACGTCAACTGCACGCTCAAGCGATCGCCCGAGCCCAGCAACACCGAGGGCCTGATCGACAAGAGCCGCGCGGTGATGGAGGCGGCCGGGGTCCGGACCTCGCTCATCCGGGCCGTCGACCACGAGATCGCCACCGGCGTCTGGCCCGATATGACCGACCACGGCTGGGAGAGCGATCAGTGGCCGGTGCTCTACAGCCAGATCATGGACGCCGACATCCTCGTCCTGTGCGGCCCGATCTGGCTCGGGGACAACAGCTCGGTGATGAAGCAGGTCATGGAGCGGCTCTACGCCTGCTCCTCGATCCTGAACGAGCAGGGCCAGTACGCCTATTACGGGCGCGTAGGCGGGGCGCTGATCACCGGCAACGAGGACGGCGTCAAGCACTGCGCCATGAACATCCTCTACAGCCTCCAGCACCTCGGCTACGCGATCCCCCCGCAGGCCGACGCCGGATGGATCGGCGAAGCCGGACCAGGGCCCTCGTACCTGGACCCCGGATCCGGCGGCCCCGAGAACGACTTCACCAACCGGAACACGGCCTTCATGAGCTGGAACCTCATGCACCTGGCCGCTCTGCTCAAGCGGTCCGGCGGGATGCCGGCGCACGGCAACCAGCGCTCCCTGTGGGACGCGGGCTGCCGCTTCGACTTCCCGAACCCCGAGCACCGGTAGGTCCCCGCCCCGGTCCCGCCTCCCGCCCCGGGCCGGCGTGCTCAGCAGACGTTCGGGTGCGCGATGTCCAGGACGAAGCGCTCCGGGGCGTGCAGCTTGAACGAGGTGTAGGCGGGCTTGGTGTCGAAGGCGGCGCCGAAGGTGACGTACCCCTCGTAGTCGCCGGTCAGGGCGATGCCCTTCAGCTTGGGCAGGTAGATCTTGAGCAGCTTGGGCCCGAGGTAGACGTTGCGGCCCGCTTCGTCGTGTCCCGCGGCGGGGTTCAGGCGGATCTCCAGGAAGTACCGCCCGGCCAGCGGGACGGGCTTGCCGGACCCGTCGTAGACCAGGGACGGGACGGGGGTGACGGTGACCTCGGGGACGTATCCCTGCAGGTCGATGACCATGCGGTCGTACGTGCAGTGCCCGCCCCAGCGGGCATTGACGACGAGCGGAGTGGTGGTGGCGGCGGTCGTGGTGGTGGTCGTGGCTGCGGCGGAGGCCGGTGCGGCGAAGGCGAGCATGGCGGTGAGCAGTGCGCCCAACCCCAGTGCGGTGGCCTGCCGGCGGCGTGGACGGATCATGGCGTCCCCTCGATTCCGAGAGACGGGGAACGGTGTCACCCGTGAAGACGCGCCCGGTACGGCCGTGGTTGCACCGGCTTCATCCGGTTGATCGTGTTCACCTGATTCAGGTGATTCACCTGAATCACCCGGTTCAGCTGGGCAGGAGGGCGCTCAGCTCGGCGTCGAGGTCGTAGTGGCGGTGTTCCTGGCCGCGCGGCACCAGCTCGGTCATCCGGCGGCACAGCTCCCGTAGGTCCTTGGCCCGGGCGGACACCACGCACGACTGCTCGCCGTTGCTGAAGGCGAGGAAGACCCGCGGCTCGGTGCCCTTCCAGCGCGGCCACACCTGGATGTCGCCCTCGCCGGTGGCGCAGATCTGGCCGTCGAGGAGCAGCTCCCGGGAGAAGACCCAGTGCGCGAGGTGCATCCCGGCACCCTCGAAGTCGAGGGAGATCTCGTAGGGCCGGTCCGTGCGGTACAAGAAGACGCCCCGGACCGGGACGGGCGCGGGTGCGGCCTCGAGCCGGAGCGGGAGGACGCGGTGTTCGGTGCCGGCCATGAGGGCGCCTCTCTCTCGGGTGGGGTCGCGCCGACGCACGCGCGACATGCCCACTCGGGCAAGCTAGCCCACCCCCGGCCCGCCATTCCGCTGCCAAAGGTCCCGTCCGGCCGGGCCGCTCGGCCCGACTTCACCCGATGCGCCGAGCCCCGCCCTCCGGGGGGGAGGGCGGGGCTCGGCGGACGTGCGCGACCGGGGCGGGGGCCCCGGCCGGGACTACGGGAGCGGGTTGAAGATGAAGGACTCGTGCGCGTTGGACTGGCCGATCGCGGTGAAGCCGGATCCGTTGGACTGGGCTCCGTTGTTCTGGTTCGAGGCACCGAAGCCCGAGGCGACCTGCTGGGCGGTGGAGGAGTTCCCGAGGTTGCTGCCGCCGACCCCGCTGCCGAGGATGCCGGCGAGGGCCGCGTTCGACGCGGTCCCGGCCGCACCGGCCCCGTTGTCGGCCTGGGCGACTCCCGAGAGGAGCGCGAAGGCGAGGGGGAGCGATGCGGCGGCCGCCATCACGCGGATGCTGCGGGTGCTTGCCATGTTTCAAGTCCTCCAGTTAAGCAAAACGGCTGTGGTCCAAGACGGTTGGCCGACCGCCGGGGGTGTGGACGCGACGTCGTGTCCCCACCCTGGCGCAGGTGATCATCAAGAAACCAGCCCAGAGTGCCTTGTTCCCCCTCAAGCGTGATCAACTCACCGCTAAACCTCACATCCCACCCAATCTCGAACGAAGTTACTGGCGTAACCCACCCATGCGGAGGCGGCCGCCGTCGCCTTCCTGGTCCGAGCCCGGAAAACCCGATGGGGCGTGACTCGAAGAGTCACGCCCCATCGGTGTCGAGCGGGGTCACGCGGAATGCCGGGTCAGCACTCGATGACGTTGACCGCCAGGCCGCCGCGGGCGGTCTCCTTGTACTTGACCTTCATGTCGGCGCCCGTCTCCTTCATGGTCTTGATGACCTTGTCGAGGGAGACCTTGTGGGTGCCGTCGCCGCGCATCGCCATCTTGGCCGCGGTGACGGCCTTGACCGCCGCCATGCCGTTGCGCTCGATGCAGGGGATCTGGACGAGGCCGCCGACCGGGTCGCAGGTGAGGCCGAGGTTGTGCTCCATGCCGATTTCGGCCGCGTTCTCGACCTGCTCCGGGGTGCCGCCCAGGACCTCGGCCAGCGCGCCGGCCGCCATCGAGCAGGCCGAGCCGACCTCGCCCTGGCAGCCGACCTCGGCGCCGGAGATCGAGGCGTTCTCCTTGAAGAGCATGCCGATCGCGCCCGCGGCGAGGAGGAAGCGGACCACGCCGTCCTCGTCGGCGCCCGGCACGAAGTTCATGTAGTAGTGCAGGACGGCGGGCAGGACCCCGGCCGCGCCGTTGGTGGGCGCGGTGACGACGCGGCCGCCGGCCGCGTTCTCCTCGTTGACCGCCATCGCGTAGATGGTCGCCCACTCGCTGCGGTGCATCATCGGGTCGCCCTCGGTGCGCAGCTGGCGCGCCGTGGAGGCGGCCCGGCGCTTGACCCGCAGGCCGCCGGGGAGGATGCCCTCGCGGGACATGCCGCGCGAGACGCAGGCCTGCATGACGCGCCAGATCTCCAGGAGGCCCTCGCGGATCTCGTCCTCGGTGCGCCAGGCCTTCTCGTTCTCCAGCATCATCGAGGAGATCGACAGGCCGGTCTCGTTCGCCAGGCGGAGCATCTCGTCACCGCTGCGGAAGGGGTACTTCAGCGGGGTGTCGTCGAGCTTGATCCGGTCCTCGCCGACCGCGTCCTCGTCCACGACGAAGCCGCCGCCCACCGAGTAGTAGGTCTTCTCCAGCAGCGGGGTGCCCGCCTCGTCGTACGCGAAGAGCGTCATGCCGTTCGCGTGGTACGGGAGCGAGCGCCGGCGGTGCAGGATCAGCTGGTTCGGCTCGTCGAAGGCGATCTCGTGGCCGTCACCTATTTCCGTGCCCAGCAGGCGCAGGCGGCCGCTCTGGCGGATGCGCTCGACCTCGGCGTCGGCGGTCTCCACGTTCACGGTGCGGGGGGAGTGGCCCTCCAGGCCCAGCAGGACCGCCTTGGGGGTGCCGTGGCCGTGCCCGGTGGCACCGAGCGAGCCGAAGAGCTCGGCGCGGACCGAGGCGGTCTGGGCGAGGACGCCGTCCTTCTTGAGCCGGGTCACGAACATGCGCGCGGCGCGCATCGGTCCGACGGTGTGGGAGGAAGAGGGACCGATGCCGATCGAGAAGAGATCGAAGACGGAGATGGCCACGGTTGCGGACTCCTATGTCTGCTCGTGGGTGGGAAGCGTGGGCAGGAGGGGCGGATCTGGTTGATCGGGTTGATCAGTGGTGATCTGCGGATTTTGTCCGGCAGCCGAGCTTAACGCGGTGAGGTGAACAGCTCGGCCGCCGGACGGGTCGGGACGGGGGTGCTCAGGCGTGGGTCAGTTCGCGCTCCGGTGCGTCGGCCGCGTCGGCCTCCCCGGCGGGGGCGTCCAGGACCGGGTCCGGGCCCGGCAGGCCCGCGTAGTGGGCCTTGACCCCGGACCGTACGGCCCAGAAGTAGAAGCCCAGGGCCGAGAGGCCCACGAGGGCGATGTCCACGCCGCCCGGGATGAACCCGTAGCCGCCGAACTCGGTGCTGCCGAGCGCGGACAGGGTGCCCAGCCACAGCAGGAAGGCGATCATCCACCAGGCCGGGGCGAACTGCCTGGCCAGGTTCTTCTCGCCCTTGCGCTTGAGCACGACGGCCGCGATCGGGGCGGCGACCAGGGTGAGCAGCACCACCTTGCCGGTGTCCGGCCACTTGGACCAGTACAGGGCGCAGGCGGCGAAGGCGAAGGTGATCGGGCAGAGGATCCTGGCCGCCGGCAGGCGGAAGGGGCGCGGCAGCTCGGGCTTGGTCTTGCGGAAGACGCCGACCGCGATCGGGCCGATGAGGTACGAGACCACCATCGCGGCGGAGACCACGCTGGCCAGGGCCTCCCAGCTGTGACCGACGGTGACCAGGAGCAGGATCGAGAAGCCGAGGTTCAGCCACATCGCGGGACGGGCGGTGCCGTACTTCGGGTGGACCTCGCGGATCTTCTTCGGGAAGAAGCCGGTGTCCGCGAGGTTCTGCGCCATGTACGAGGCCGAGGCGACGTTGCCGATGTTGGCACCGGACGGGGAGATGAAGGCACCGAACTGGAGCATCGTGACGACCCAGTGGAGCATCAGCATCTTGGCGAGGTCGGCGAACGGCGAGGAGAAGTTGATCCCGCTCCAGCCGCCGGCCTCGGCCAGCTTCTCCGGCGGGACGCCGCCGATGAAGGCGATCTGCAGGGCCAGGTAGATGACCAGGCCGAGGGAGAGCGCGCCGACCAGGGCCAGCGGAATGGCGCGGCCGGGGTTCTTGGCGGCGCCGCCGAGGTTGACGACGGCCTGGAAGCCGTTGAAGGCGAAGACGACGCCGGAGGTGGTGACGGCGGTCATGACCGCGGACCAGCCGTTGGGCGCGAAGCCGCCGTGGTCGGTGAAGTTGCCCGTGTGGAAGCCCGAGGCGATCAGGGCGATCACGGCGAGCACCGGGATGGCGAACTTGACCAGGGTGAGGAGGTTGTTCGCCTTGGCGAGCAGCGCGACCGACCAGTAGCAGGCCAGCCACAGCGCCACCGTCAGGAACAGCGCCATCGCCATGCCGGAGGTGGTCAGGCCGCCGTTCTCGACCAGGCCCTTGGCCCAGCCGAAGTTCCAGGAAGACATGTACTGCGTACCGGCGATGGACTCGATCGGGATCAGCGCGGCGATGGCGATCCAGACCGCCCAGCCGGTGATGAAGCCCAGCACCGGCCCGTGCGAGATGGTGCCGAAGCGGGCCATCGATCCGGGCAGCGGGTAGGCCGCGCCCACTTCCGCGTAGGACATGGCGATCATGCCGATGAAGACGGCACCGATGACCCAGGCGATGATCGCCGCGGGTCCTGCGACCGCGGCCGCCTGGCCCGCCCCGAAGAGCCACCCCGATCCGAAGATCGAGCCGAGCCCGATCATGATCAGGGCGAAGAGACTGAGTCCCTTCTTGTTCGCTGCGCTCATGTCCATGGGGTGTGCTGTCCGTCCTGCCAGGGGGTGCGGTCGTTCCTTATTCGGAGCCTATTTGCCATTTATTGGAAGAATCAGCGGCAATAGGTCGCATCCGCCTGGGGCTTTGGTCATGAAAGGGGCCCGGCCCTGTGCACAACAAGGCCGGGCCCTCTCAGGCCGGCGCCTAGAGCGTCGGGTACAGCGGGAACTTCGCGGCGAGCGCCGAGACGCGCGCCTTCAGGTCCTCCGCGTCGTAGGCGGGCTTCAGCGCCTGCGCGATGATCTCGGCGACCTCGGTGAAGGCCTCGGCGTCGAAACCGCGGGTGGCCAGCGCCGGCGTACCGATCCGCAGACCCGAGGTGACCATCGGCGGCCGCGGGTCGTTCGGGATGGCGTTGCGGTTGACCGTGATGCCGACCTCGTGGAGGCGGTCCTCGGCCTGCTGACCGTCCAGCTCGGAGTTGCGCAGGTCGACCAGGACCAGGTGCACGTCGGTGCCGCCGGTGAGGACGTCCACGCCCACGGCCTTGACGTCGTCCTGGACCAGGCGGGCGGCGAGGATCTTCGCACCCTCCAGGGTGCGCTCCTGGCGCTCCTTGAACTCGGGCGAGGCCGCCACGAGGAAGGAGACCGCCTTGGCCGCGATCACGTGCTCCAGCGGGCCGCCCTGCTGACCCGGGAAGACCGCGGAGTTGATCTTCTTGGCCAGCTCCTGCGTCGACAGGATGACACCGCCGCGCGGACCGCCGAGGGTCTTGTGCGTGGTGGTGGTCACGACGTGGGCGTGCGGCACCGGGTTCGGGTGCAGACCCGCGGCGACCAGGCCGGCGAAGTGCGCCATGTCGACCATCAGGTACGCGCCGACCTCGTCCGCGATGCGGCGGAAGGCGGCGAAGTCCAGCTGGCGCGGGTAGGCGGACCAGCCCGCGACGATCAGCTGCGGCTTGGACTCCTTGGCGAGGCGCTCGACCTCGGCCATGTCGACCTCGCCGGTCTCGTCGACGTGGTACGGGACCACGTTGTAGAGCTTGCCGGAGAAGTTGATCTTCATGCCGTGGGTCAGGTGACCGCCGTGGGCCAGGTTCAGGCCCATGATCGTGTCGCCCGGCTTGATCAGCGCGAACATCGCGGCCGCGTTGGCCTGCGCGCCCGAGTGGGGCTGTACGTTCGCGGCCTCGGCGCCGAAGAGCGCCTTGATGCGGTCGATCGCGATCTGCTCGACCACGTCGACGTGCTCACAGCCGCCGTAGTAGCGGCGGCCGGGGTAGCCCTCGGCGTACTTGTTGGTCAGGACCGAGCCCTGGGCCTCCATGACGGCGACCGGAGCGAAGTTCTCCGACGCGATCATTTCCAGGGTGGACTGCTGGCGCACGAGTTCGGCGTCGACGGCGGCGGCGACGTCCGGGTCGAGCTCGTGGAGGGGAGTGTTCAGTACAGACATCAGGGTTCCCTGGGTCAGTTGCCGGAGGTGAGCTTGGCGTACTCGTCGACGGAGAGCAGGTCGGCCGGCTCCTCCGTGACGCGCACCTTGAAGAGCCAGCCACCCTCGAACGGGGCCGAGTTCACCAGGGCCGGGTCGTCGATGACGTCCTGGTTGGACTCGACGATCTCGCCGGTGACGGGGGAGTACAGGTCGCTGACCGACTTGGTCGACTCCAGCTCGCCGCAGGTCTCGCCCGCGGTCACCGTGTCGCCCA
The DNA here is from genome assembly GCF_049310065.1 of Streptomyces tatrensis. Classification (NCBI taxonomy): domain Bacteria; kingdom Bacillati; phylum Actinomycetota; class Actinomycetes; order Kitasatosporales; family Streptomycetaceae; genus Streptomyces; species Streptomyces tatrensis. Next base: position 6,617,385 of record NZ_JBMDLB010000011.1, read on the forward strand.
CCTCGGGAAGCTGGGCGTAGACGACATCACCGAGCGCGTTGGCCGCGAACTCCGTGATGCCGACCGTCGAGACGCCGTCCTCGGCGACCGACAGCCACTCGTGCTCCTTGCTGTAACGCAGCTGCTGGGGGTTGCTCATGACCTGATTCTCCTGGATGCGGGGGAGTGGATACGAACGGAGGTCCTGCGGACGGCGCAGGGGCGCCGTAGTGCGGTGACGTGCGGTACGGGGTTACTTCTGCCGCTTGTAGAACGGCAGGGCCACGACCTCGTACGCCTCATGCGTACCGCGAATGTCCACGCCGACGCCGGAGGTGCCGGGCGCGGCGTGCGCCGCGTCGACATAGGCCATCGCGATCGGCTTGCCCAGCGTCGGGGACGGGGCGCCCGAGGTGACCTCGCCGACGACCTGGCCGTCGAAGGTCACGGAGAAGCCGGCGCGCGGAACGCGGCGGCCCTCGGCGATCAGGCCGACCAGCTTGCGCGGCGCCTTGGAGGCGGCGCGCTCGGCGGCGGCCTCCAGGGCGGCGCGGCCGACGAAGTCGCCCTCCTTCTCGAACTTCACGACCCGGCCCAGCCCCGCGTCGAACGGGGTGAGGGAGGTGGTCAGCTCGTGCCCGTACAGCGGCATGCCCGCTTCCAGGCGCAGGGTGTCGCGGCAGGACAGGCCGGCCGGGACCAGGCCGACGCCCTCGCCCGCCTTGGTCAGCGCCTGCCACAGCTCCACGGCGTGCTCGGGCGAGACGAACAGCTCGAAGCCGTCCTCGCCGGTGTAGCCGGTACGGGCGATCAGCGCGGGCACCCCGGCGACCGTGCCGGGCAGGCCGGCGTAGTACTTCAGCCTGTCCAGGTCGGCGTCGGTGAGCGAGGCGAGGATGCCGGGGGACTCCGGACCCTGCACCGCGAGCAGCGCGTACGCGTCGCGGTCGTCGCGGACCTCGGCGTCGAAGCCGGCGGCGCGCTCGGTGATCGCGTCCAGGACGACCTGGGCGTTGGAGGCGTTGGCGACGACCATGTACTCGGTCTCGCCCAGGCGGTAGACGATCAGGTCGTCGAGGATGCCGCCGTCTTCCTGGCAGATGTGCGTGTAGCGGGCGCGGCCGACGCCGACGGTGGAGATGTTGCCGACCAGCGCGTAGTCCAGGACCTTGACGGCCTCGGGGCCGGTCAGGGTGATCTCGCCCATGTGGGAGAGGTCGAAGAGGCCGGCCGTGGTGCGGACGGCGTTGTGCTCGTCGCGCTCGCTGCCGTACCGCAGGGGCATGTCCCAGCCCGCGAAATCGGTCATGGTCGCACCGAGGAGACGGTGCAGCGCATCGAGGGCGGTCAGGCGGGGGGCAGTGCTCATGGGTGTGGCTCCCGGGTCCCAGGGCATGACATGACGAGGAGGAGTTCCTCCCCATCTGTCATCGGAACCTGAGAGGTTCGCCGAGAGTTCCCCGCTTCCAGGGGAAGGTCATCGACTTGCACCTTGGGTGGAGCCGTCGCCGGCGCCCTGACGGGCGGTGGCGCGGCTCGCTTTTCAGATCTGCCTCATCCACGCGGTACGGGGCCTGAGAGATTCAAGGGAGGTACTTGCTCCTTCGGCGCCCGGGCACCGCCTTGCGGCGTGCCGGGACTCTCCCGCGCGGATTCAAGCGGCCGGTATGCAGTTAGGTGTCCAGATGGCGCACATCATTGCACGGCGTGCGGCTGAATGGGGGAGGGGGTCCGCAAGCCGAGCGGTCCCGGAGCGGACCGGGAGCAGAACCGGAGCGGAACCGGAGGCACCGGATTGCCGTCTCTTTACACTCAGAGGGACCGGGTCCAGGCGACCCGTCGCGGGGGAGGCGAGCACTGTGCGGAGATTCGGAGTACTGGCGGCGACGAGCAGCACCGGCACCGTCGAGGGAGCGGTGGCCGGGGTGCCGTCGGTGCCGTCGCAGCGCGGTCTCGTACGGGATCCCGCGGCCGGCGGGACGACGGGCGGGACGGCGGGCGAGCCCGGAGCGGTACGGGACCTGCGCGGCGCCGAGGGCCCGCGGCGGCTCCGCTTCGCCGAGGGGGACGTCGTGGTGGTCTCCGGACTGCCCGGAGGCGGCAAGACCACCCTGATCAAGCGGGCCGCGGAGGGCGGCGGGATCGACTCCCAGGACGCCCGCGAGCGCTGGGAGCGCCGGATGCCGGCCGCCCTGCCCTACGCGGTGTACCGGCCGGCGGTCCGGATCGCGCACTACTGGGGCCTGTGGCGGGTGCTCCGCTCCGGGGCCCCGGCCGTCGTCCACGACTGCGGCACGCAGAGCTGGGTACGGGCGCTGCTGGCTTCCGCGGCCCGGCGGCGCGGCCGCGCGCTGCACATGGTGCTGCTGGACACCACTGCGCAGGAGGCCCGGGCCGGGCAGGCGGCGCGGGGCCGGGGCGTGTCGGCGTACGCCTTCGCCCGGCACCGGGGCGCGGTGGCCCGGCTGCTGCGCGAGGCCGAGGCGGGCCACCCGCCGGCCGGCTGCGCGTCGGTGACCCTGCTGGACCGCCCGGCGGCGTCCCGGCTGACGTCGATCGGCTTCCACTAGCGGCGGCTTCGGCCGGCTCGGGCGGCGGCCGGCGCGAGGGGGTGCCGGCTCGAGCGGCCCCGGCGGGGGCGGATCGGGCACGGGCGGATGCGGCGCGCGGGTGGTTCCGTCACGGGCGGCCCCCGGCCGGGGTGTCGCAGGCGCCCGTTAATCTCTGGGCGAGACCAAGGGCAAGCGAGCGGAGACGTACATGTGGCCGGGTAACGAGCTGGAGCAGGTGCTCGGGGCGGCGCTCGGACAGGAGGGCGCCGGGGGGCGCATCCTCGAGGTCCTCGGGCGCAGCCACCTGTGGATCCCGCTGCCCGGCGGGGTGAACAGCCTGAGCCTGCCCACCATGGAGATCGACGGCGCCGCGTACGTGCCCGTCTACAGCTCCGAGGAGCAGTTCCGCGCCTGCGCCGGACCCGCCATGGACTTCGCCGTCGCCCCCGCCGTGGACTTCGCCCGCGGCCTGCCCCCGCAGCTCGGCCTCGCGGTGAACCCCGAGGGCTCCGTCGGCGTGCCCCTGCCCCCGCCCGCCGTCGCGGAGCTCTGCCGCACCGGCGGCGGCCCGCTCGACGGCCCCGCCACCGGCGGCCGGGTCCGGCTCTTCGAGCCCGACTGGCAGGAGGACCCGGTCGAGTTCCTGACCGCCGCCGCGGAGGAGTTCCGGGCCACCGGAGTCGTCGCCTCCGCGCACCGCTGCCTCGCCAGCGTGGAGGGCGGCTCGCCGGAGCTCTACATCGGAGTCCATCTGGTGGGATGGGAGCCCGGCATGCGAAACGCCCCGATGGAGGCGCTGGGCCGCGCCCTGACCCGCGTACCACCGGCCTGGCCGGTGCAGTTGATCCTGCTCGACGCCGCCGAAGACCCGGTCGTGGACTTCATCACCACGCGCGTACGCCCCTTCTACCTGCCGTAGTGACGCTTAAGCTGGTGGCCGACACGCGTGGACGACGGGCGGACGAACAGACGAAGAGGGGTACCGGGTGAGTGCGTCAGGCACGGCCGCGGTCGGGCAGGTCGAGCACATGCTGCGCCAGGTGACTCCCGGGCGCTACGAGAGCTACGAGTCCCTCCTGCACGCCCTGGCCGAGGGACGGCTGTGGATGCTCCTCTGGCAGGGGCAGCCCGGCTCCCCGGAGGCCCAGTACGGCGGCATGGAGGTCGAGGGCCTCGGGTACGCGCCCTGCGTGACCTCCCCGCAGGAGCTGGCCGCCAGCGGCTGGAACCGCGGGTACGAGGTGGTCACCGGCCGGGACATCGCCCGCGCCCTCTACCCCGACCGCTGGGGGCTGTGGCTCAATCCGCACGCCCAGGGCGGCGGCGTCGGCATTCCCTGGGCCGACCTGCGCCGGATCGCCACCGGGCTGGACCGGATGCCGGCCGGCCCGCTGCGGCTGTCCGAGCCCGCCATCGAGCTGCCGCAGTTCTACGGGCTGCTCACGCAGCACGCGCACCGCACGCCCGCCGTCCGCTCGCTGCGCCGCGCCTGGGTGCAGCCCGCGCTGGGGTCCCCGTACCTCGCCGTCGGGCTCGACCTGTACGACGCCTCCGCGCACGCGCTGGAGTCCGTACGGGAGATGATGCGCCAGTCGGTCGGAGCGGTCCCCGAGGGGGTGCCCGTGTGCACGGTCGCGCTCGCGGACGAACACGATCCGGTGGCGATGTGGCTGCGCGCGCGGACCCGTCCCTTCTACGACCGCGAGGGACAGGCGCCCGCCTACTGAGACGTCCCGCTCGTTGAGACATTGGGGCCAAGACGCCCGAGGCCGCACGGAACAGTCGTTCCGTGCGGCCTTTGCGTTGTCCTGATTTCGACGTTGATGTACGCCCAATAGGCATGCTCGTAGGCCGAGTTGGGCGCCATGTCCGATTTCCTGCCGAACGGGATGTCTTGCTCCGCTGAGACGACAGTGAAGTCCGGATAACGGGAACTCGACCCTCAGATCACGGTTGCGCATCCATTCACCTGCGGGTCTGGCGGCTGATCGAGCGCCCGATGAAGACTCCCCACCCAAGAGCGGGTCAGTCCTCCAAGGACTGTCCCGCCGCAGGAAATTCGCGCACCAGCTACCTCGCACTCCGAGCGCCACTCCGCACCAACGCCGCCACAGCGGCGGGCATGGGCCGGCCCACCCGTCGGCCGAGAGGGGTCCCCACCACGATGACGGCACCACTGCACGACATGAGCGCGGAGACACCCGCACCCGTGTCCGTAGCCGACGTCCCCGCCAAGGCCATCGAAGGCCGTTCTCCCGGCCGCATCGCCTGGATGCGGCTCAAGCGCGACAAGGTCGCGCTGGCCGGCGGTTTCGTCGTGCTCCTGCTGATCCTCGTCGCGCTCTTCGCGCCGCTGATCGTCAGCGCGTTCGGCCACCCCCCGGAGGAACTGCACGAAGACCTGCTGGACCCGCTGCTGGGCCTGCCGGCAGGCGACTACGGCGGCATGAGCAGCGACTTCCTGCTGGGCATCGAGCCGGTCAACGGCCGCGACGTGTTCAGCCGCATCGTCTACGGCGCGCGCATCTCGCTGCTGGTCGCCTTCCTGTCCGCCTTCGTGGCGGTCTCGCTGGGCACCTTCTTCGGCATCGTCGCCGGCTACTTCGGCGGCTGGGTCGACGCGGCCATCAGCCGGGTCATGGACCTGCTGCTCGCCTTCCCGCAGCTGCTCTTCATCATCGCGCTGGTCTCGGTCGTCCCGGCCAAGCTCTGGGGCTTCGAGGGATCGGGCCTGCGGATCGCCGTACTGGTCCTGGTGATCGGCTTCTTCGGCTGGCCCTACATCGGCCGCATCGTCCGCGGACAGACCCTGTCGCTGCGCGAGCGGGAGTACGTCGAAGCGGCGCGGAGCCTGGGCGCGGGCCGGATGTACATCCTCTTCCGCGAGCTGCTCCCGAACCTGGTCGCACCGATCACCGTCTACGCGACGCTGATGATCCCCACCAACGTGCTGACCGAGGCCGCGCTCAGCTTCCTGGGTGTCGGCGTCAAGCCGCCCACACCGTCCTGGGGCGAGACCCTCTCGACGGCCGTGCGGACCTATGAGGACGACCCGCTCTTCATGATCTTCCCCGGCATGGCGATCTTCATCACCGTGCTGGCCTTCAACCTCTTCGGCGACGGCGTCCGCGACGCACTCGACCCGAAGGGCTCCCGCTAGCCGTCCCCGCAGGTCATCCCGCAGGGCACCCCGTAGGTCAGAACCGCAGGGCACACCGGAACCCGGCTTCGTACCGGAATCACAACGGAGGGTTGCGAGCATCGTGACTACCCATCGCATGTCCAAGCGCAGGCTCGTCGCCGGCACGGCCGTCGTGCTCGCGACGATGCTGTCCGCGACCGCCTGTGGCGGCGACGACGGCAAGACCAAGGACGAGAAGCCGGCAGCGGCGGGCGGCTTCAACGCCGCCATCGGCAAGGTCGCCAACGCGTCCACCAAGCCGGGCGGCGAGCTGAAGTTCGTCGGCACGCAGGAAGCCGACTCGTGGGACCCGCAGCGCGGTTACTACGGCTTCATGTGGGACTTCTCCCGCTACTACACCCGCCAGCTCGTCAGCTTCAAGGCGGAGCCGGGCAGCAAGAGCACCGAGCTCGTCCCCGACCTGGCCACCGCGAACGCGGAGATCAGCGACGGCGGCAAGACCTACAAGTACACCCTCAAGGACAACGTGACCTGGGAGGACGGCACCCCCGTCACCGCCCAGGACATCAAGTACGGCATCGAGCGCACCTGGGCCCAGGACGTCATCTCCGGCGGCCCGGTCTACCTGATGCAGGTCCTCGACCCGAAGTCCGAGTACCCGGGTCCGTACAAGGACACCGCCCCGGACAAGCTCGGCCTCAAGGCGATCGAGACCCCGGACGCGAAGACCATCATCTTCAAGCTGCCGCAGCCCAACGGCGACTTCGAGCAGATGCTGGCCATGCCGGCCGCCAGCCCGGTCAAGCAGGAGAAGGACACCGCGGCCAAGTACGGCCTCAAGCCCTTCTCCAACGGCCCGTACAAGATCGACTCGTACGAGCCCAACAAGAGCATGAAGCTCTCGCGCAACACCAACTGGAAGCCCGAGTCGGACACCATCCGCAAGGCGCTCCCGGACTCCATCTCCGTCACGTTCATGGCGAACGCGGACGACATGGACAAGCGCCTGATGAACGGCGAGTTCGACCTGGACATCAACGCGACCGGCATCGGCCAGGCGGCCCGCGCCACCGCGCTGAAGGACCACAAGGACAACCTGGACAACGGCCAGACCGGCTTCATCCGGTACGCCGTGATGCCGCAGACCGTCGCGCCGTTCGACAACATCGAGTGCCGCAAGGCCGTCATCTACGCGGCCGACAAGAAGTCCCTGCAGACCGCCCGCGGCGGCCCGCAGGCCGGTGGCGACATCGCCCCCAACATGCTCCCGCTGGGCATCAAGGGCGCCGACGGCAAGTACGACCCGTACGAGGTCCTGAAGAACGACGGCAAGCCGAACGTCGACAAGGCCAAGGCCGCTCTGAAGGCCTGTGGCAAGGAGACCGGCTTCAAGACCACCATCGCGGTCCGCAACAACAAGCCGGTCGAGGTCGCCACGGCCGTCTCCCTGCAGAACGCCCTGAAGCAGGTCGGCATCGAGGCCGAGATCGACCAGTTCGACGGCGCCCAGACCTCCGGCATCATCGGTTCGCCGAAGGTCGTCAAGGAGAAGGGCTACGGCATCATCATCATGGGCTGGGGCGCCGACTTCCCGACCGGTCAGGGCTTCTCCCAGCCGCTGGTCGACGGCCGCTTCATCCTGCAGAGCGGTAACAACAACTTCTCCGAGCTGAACGACCCGGCCATCAACGGCCTGTTCGACCAGGCCATCGCGGAGACCGACCCGGCCAAGGCCGGCGACATCTACAAGCAGATGAACCAGAAGGTCTCCGAGGCCGCGGTCTACCTGCCCTTCGTCTACGACAAGACGATCTCGTGGCGCAGCAGCCGCCTGAAGAACGTCTACACGTCCGACGCGTACAACGGCCGGTACGACTACGCCTCGCTCGGCGTCCAGTAAACAAACCGTCCGATTCAGTTCCAGTGCCACACCCGCTAGGCACGAAGGGCAGGTGATGGCCGCGGTGGCGGCTTGGGGGCGCTCTCCAGAAGAGGGCGCCCCCGGGCCGCAGCCAGGCCGAGCGCAGTGCTTGCATATCTCATCCGGCGGATCTTCGCCGTCATCGTCATGCTGTTGGTCATCTCGTTGGTGACCTTCGGAATCTTCTTCCTCTTCCCGAAGCTGGTCGGGACGGACCCTGCCCTGTACTTCGTCGGCAAGCAGTCCGACCCCGCCGCCATCGAGGGCATCCGGCAGAAGATGGGTCTCGATGACCCGATCCTCGTCCAGTTCGGCAAGTTCGTCGTCGGGCTGGTGGCGGGTCGCACGTACGCCAACGGCAACGACGTCACGCACTGCGCCGCGCCCTGCTTCGGCTACTCCTTCAAGAGCGAGCAGGAGGTCTGGCCGCTGCTGACCGACTGGCTGCCCGTCACCCTCTCGCTCGCCGCCGGCGCCGTCGTGCTCTGGGTGATCGGCGGTGTCGCCGCCGGCGTCATCTCCGCCCTCAAGCGCGGTACGGTGCTGGACCGTTCGGCGATGGGCCTCGCCCTCGCCGGCGTCTCCCTCCCGATCTACTTCACCGGCATGCTCGCCATCGCCTTCTTCTCCGACCAGCTCGGCTGGTTCGGGCGGCCGGAGAAGACCTTCGCCGAGGACCCGGGCACCTGGTTCAACGGCATGGTCCTGCCGTGGGTCTCGCTCGCCTTCCTCTACGCGGCGATGTACGCACGGCTCACCCGCGCGACCATGCTCGAAGTGCTCAACGAGGACTACATCCGCACCGCGCGCGCCAAGGGGCTGACGGAACCCGTCGTCATCGGCAAGCACGCGATGCGCTCGACCATGACGCCGATCCTGACCGTCCTGGGTCTCGACCTGGGCGCGCTGATGGGCGGCGCCGTCCTCACCGAGTACACCTTCTCGCTGCACGGCCTCGGCTACAGCGCCGTCCGCGCCATCAGCGAGCACGATCTGCCGGTCATTCTCGGCATCACCCTGATCTCCGCCTTCTTCGTCGTCGCGGCCAACCTCGTCGTCGACCTCTTGTACGCGGTGATCGACCCCCGAGTGAGGCTGTCATGACCGATTCGACGACGCCCGCCGTGACGGGCGCACTGAACGAGCCCGTCGCCACCGGCGCGCCCGGTACCGCGTTCCTCGACGTACGCGACCTCAAGGTGCACTTCCCCACGGAAGACGGCCTGGTCAAGTCCGTGGACGGACTCTCCTTCACGCTGGAGAAGGGCAAGACCCTCGGCATCGTCGGCGAGTCCGGCTCCGGCAAGTCGGTGACCTCGCTGGGCATCATGGGCCTGCACCGGGTCGGCCAGTACGGCCGCCAGCGGGCCCGGATCTCCGGAGAGATCTGGCTCGACGGCAAGGAACTGCTGTCCAGCCCCGAGGACGAGGTCCGCAAGCTGCGCGGCCGGGAGATCGCGATGATCTTCCAGGACCCGCTGTCGGCGATGCACCCCTACTTCACCGTGGGCAAGCAGATCGCCGAGGCCTACCGGGTCCACAACAAGGCCGACAAGAAGGCCGCCCGCAAGCGGGCCGTCGACCTCCTGGACCGCGTGGGCATCCCCGAGCCGCACAAGCGGGTCGACAGCTACCCGCACGAGTTCTCCGGCGGCATGCGCCAGCGCGCGATGATCGCGATGGCGCTGGTCAACAACCCCGAACTGCTTATCGCGGACGAGCCCACCACCGCCCTCGACGTCACCGTCCAGGCGCAGATCCTCGACCTGATCCGGGACCTGCAGAAGGAGTTCGGCTCCGCGGTCATCATGATCACGCACGACCTCGGCGTGGTCGCCGAGATGGCCGACGACCTCCTCGTGATGTACGGCGGCCGGTGCGTGGAGCGGGGCAGCGCGGAGAAGGTGTTCTACGAACCCCGGCACCCGTACACCTGGGGCCTGCTCGGATCGATGCCGCGCATCGACCGGGAGCAGACCGAGCGACTCATCCCGGTCAAGGGCTCGCCGCCCAGCCTGATCAACATCCCGAGCGGCTGCGCCTTCAACCCCCGGTGCCCGTACGCCGACCTGCCCAAGGACGACGTCACGCGGACCGTACGGCCCGAGCTGGCCCTGGTCGACCGCTCCGCCGAGGGCGCCGGCCGGCACTGGGCCGCCTGTCACCTCTCCCCGGAGCAGCGGGACCGGATCTGGACCGAAGAGATTGCGCCGAAGCTGTGACCGACATGAGCAAGAGCGAGAAGGCGGCGACGGTTGTCGTCCCGGCCCAGGCGGTGGCCTCCCCGGAGCCGCTGCTCCGGGTGACCGGACTGGTCAAGCACTTCCCCATCTCCAAGGGGCTGCTGCGCCGCCAGGTCGGGGCCGTGAAGGCCGTAGACGGCATCGACTTCGAGGTCTACCCCGGTGAGACCCTCGGCATCGTCGGCGAGTCCGGCTGCGGCAAGTCGACCATGGGCCGGCTGATCACCCGGCTGCTCGAACCGACCGGCGGAAAGGTCGAGTTCGAGGGCAAGGACATCACGCACCTGAGCGTGTCCGGCATGCGCCCGATGCGCCGCGACGTGCAGATGATCTTCCAGGACCCCTACGGTTCGCTGAACCCGCGGCACACGGTGGGCACCATCGTCAGCGCCCCGTTCAAGCTCCAGGGCGTCGAGCCGGAGGGCGGCCTCAAGGCCGAGGTGCAGCGCCTCCTCTCCCTGGTGGGCCTCAACCCGGAGCACTACAACCGCTACCCGCACGAGTTCTCCGGCGGCCAGCGCCAGCGCATCGGCATCGCCCGCGCACTGGCCCTGAAGCCGAAGCTGGTCGTGGCCGACGAGCCGGTCTCCGCCCTGGACGTCTCCATCCAGGCCCAGGTGGTCAACCTGCTGGACGACCTCCAGGAGGAGCTCGGCCTCACGTACGTGATCATCGCGCACGACCTGTCGGTCATCCGGCACGTCTCGGACCGGATCGCGGTCATGTACCTCGGCAAGATCGTCGAGCTCGCGGACAACAAGTCCCTGTACACGGCGCCCATGCACCCGTACACCACGGCCCTGATGTCGGCCGTCCCGGTGCCGGACCCGCGCCGGCGCGGAGTCAAGAGCGGCCGCATCCTGCTCAAGGGCGACGTGCCCTCGCCGATCTCGCCGCCGAGCGGCTGCCGCTTCCACACCCGGTGCTGGAAGGCGACCCAGATCTGCGCCACGCAGGAGCCCCCGCTCATCGCGCTGAAGACCGGCCACCAGGTGGCCTGCCACCACCCGGAGAACGCCCCCGACCAGGCCCCGGGCGACCCGGCCCTGCCGGGCGCGGCGGACGCCGTGACCGGCCCGACGGTCTGACGGCCCCCCGGCGGAGCCACGCGGCTCCGCCGGGGCCCGCCCACGGCGCCCTGGCGCGCATGCGGCCCGTGTCGGCCGGCTGTTCGCGGCGCCGCCGGGCGAAATCAGCCCCGCCGGCGTTTGAGGCGCGGGGGTTCGGGGGCGGAGCCCCTGACGGCGCCGCCGCACCCGGCCGCGGTCCGCAGCCCCGCGGGGTGTCGTCCCGCCCCGGCAGGGACGCGCCGCCCCTCGGAGCCGGGGCCGCGCCCCACCTGTTCCGGCCCGCCGCCGGGCGACCGGCAGAATGAAGCCGTGATCCACGATCTCTTCCCGCCCGGAGTCCAGCACACCCTGGACCTCATGGGCATCTTCGTCTTCGCCACGGCCGGCGCCCTGCTCGCCGTACGCAAGAACTTCGACGTCTTCGGCATCGTCGTCCTCGCGCTCGTCACCGCTCTCGGCGGCGGCCTGTTCCGCGACATCGTCATCGGCGCCACGCCCGCCGCGGCCTTCAGCGACCTCGGGTTCTTCGTCACGCCGCTGGTCGCCGCCGCGCTCGTCTTCTTCCTGCACCCCGAGGTCCAGCGCATCAACCGCGCCATCAACGTCTTCGACGCGGCCGGCCTCGGGCTGTTCTGCGTGACGGGCACGACCAAGGCGTACGAGTACGGCCTGGGCCTCACCGCGTCCGCCGCGCTCGGCCTCGCGACCGCCGTCGGCGGGGGCGTGCTGCGCGACGTCCTCGTCAACGAGGTGCCCTCGCTGCTGCGCGACCGCGAGATGTACGCCGTGCCGGCCGTCATCGGCGCCTCGATGGTGGCGCTCTTCATCAGCTTCGAGCACCTGAACGCCATCACGACGGGCCTGGCGATCGTCACCACCTTCGTGCTGCGGCTGCTGGCCATCCGCTACCACTGGCGGGCGCCCCTCGCGTGGAACCGCCGCTCCTCGGTGGCGGAGGAGCCGTAGGCCGTTCTGTTCGCGTAGCGGCCGCCACACCAAGGAAAGCTACCGCTTAGTAGGGGTCGGGTGTACGGTCGTTCCATGTCACACGCAGCTGCCAAGGCGTCCATCGGCGACAGCGAGTTCGACCGCGACACCACCGTCACCGCCCGCGCGGGCGAGCCCGGGGTGTACGACGCGGACCTCTCCGCCGGGTGGACGATCATCACCGCCGTCAACGGCGGCTACCTCCTGGCCCTCGTCGGCCGCGCCCTGGCGTCGGCCCTGCCGCACCCGGACCCCTTCACGGTCTCCGCGCACTACCTGACCTCGTCGGTTCCCGGCCCCGCCGTGATCCGCACCGAGGTCGTACGGGTCGGCCGCACGCTCTCCACCGGACAGGCCTCCCTGTTCCAGTTCGACGAGAGCGGCGCCGAGATCGAGCGGATCCGCGTCCTGGCCTCCTACGGGGACCTCGCGGCGCTCCCGGACTCCGTCCACACCACGGCCCTCCCGCCCGTCATCCCCGCCTACGGGGACTGCCTCGGCCCCGAGGCCGGCCCGGCCCCGATCCCCGGCAGCTCGGCGATCGTGGACCGGCTCCGGCTGCGCCTGGACCCGGCGACCGCCGGCTGGGCCGTCGGGCAGCCCTCGGGCAGGGGCGAGATGCGCGCCTGGTTCGAGCTCGCGGACGGCCGCGACGCGGACCCCTTCTCCCTGCTCCTCGCGGTGGACGCGCTCCCGCCGACCTCCTTCGACCTCGGTCTGCTCGGCTGGACCCCCACGGTGGAACTCACCACCCACGTCCGCCACCGGCCCGCGCCCGGTCCGCTCCGGGTGTCGATCACCACGCGGAACCTGGCGGGCGGCTTCCTGGAGGAGGACGCGGAGGTCTGGGACTCGGCGGACCGGCTGGTGGCCCAGTCCCGCCAACTGGCGCGTGCCCCGCGCTCCTCTGGTTCTTGACGCGCCGCTCGCGCGGTGCGGCCCTGGCGGGCCTTACCGGCTTCGCGCCGCTGCGCCGGACTCCGTCCGGCGGTGGCCGGGCGGGGTGCTCGCCACCGCCGTCCCGGGGTGGGGTCCGGTGGGCGGGTGCGGGTGGGTTGGCCCTGCGGGGCTGGGTCCCCTACCCGCCCTTCGCCCGTTCCCCGGGCTCCGCCCGGACCCGGTCCGCTGCGGCAAACCCAGCCTCGCCGGCGTTTGAGGCGCGGGGCCTCGGGCGCAGCCCGGGGCCTGACGGGTCAGGGCGGAGCCTTGGGAACGGTGGAAGGGCGGGTAGGGGACTTCGCCCGCGCAGCGGCGCACCGGCGGGCCCAGCCCCGCGCACGGTGCCCCCGGGGCGGGCCCCAGGCGCGGTGCCCCCGGCACGGGATGAGCGGGCCGGGCCCGGTCCGAACGGCGGGCCGCCGCGAGGCCGGGGGCTCCGTCAGCGGGCCGTAAGGCACCGGCGGGGGATCGGGAGCGCGGGGGACTCGTAGAATCGGGGGATCATGGCCTACCTCGACCACGCCGCCACCACCCCGATGCTGCCGGAGGCCGCTGCGGCGATGACCGCGCAGTTCGGCGTCACGGGCAACGCGTCCTCCCTGCACGCCGCCGGCCGCCGCGCCCGCCGCACCGTCGAGGAGGCCCGCGAGGCCCTCGCCGACGCGCTCGGGGCCCGTCCGAGCGAGGTGGTCTTCACCGCGGGCGGCACGGAGGCCGACAACCTCGCCGTCAAGGGGCTCTACTGGGCCCGCCGCGACGCCGACCCCGCCCGGACCCGCGTCCTCGCCAGCCCCGTGGAGCACCACGCCGTCCTCGACGCCGTGCACTGGCTCGCCGAGCACGAAGGGGCGCAGGTCGAGTACCTGCCCGTGGACCGCTACGGGCGCGTGCACCCCGACGCCTTCCGCGAGGCGATCGAGCGGGGCCCCGAGGACGTCGCCCTCGCCACCGTCATGTGGGCCAACAACGAGATCGGCACGGTCATGCCGATCGCCGAACTGGCCGCCGTCGCACGCGAGTCCGGCGTCCCGCTGCACTCCGACGCGGTTCAGGCCTTCGGCCAGCTCGACGTCCGCTTCGGCGACAGCGGACTCGCCGCCATGACCGTGAGCGGCCACAAGGTCGGCGGACCGTACGGGATCGGCGCGCTGCTGCTCGGCCGCGACCAGACCCCCGTACCCGTCCTGCACGGCGGGGGCCAGGAGCGGCACGTCCGCTCCGGCACCCTCGACGTCCCGGCCATCGCCGCCTTCGCGGTGGCCGCCGTCCTCGCCGCCGAGCGGCGCGAACGGTTCGCCACCGAGATCGGCGCCCTGCGCGACCGGCTCGTCGCCGCCGTGCTCCGCGAGGTCCCCGACGCGGTCCTGGGCGGAGACCCGGACGGCCGGCTCCCCGCCAACGCCCACTTCAGCTTCCCCGGCTGCGAGGGTGACTCCCTGCTGCTCCTGCTCGACGCCCAGGGCATCGAGTGCTCCACCGGCTCCGCCTGCACGGCCGGCGTGGCCCAGCCCAGCCACGTGCTGCTGGCCACCGGCACCGACCCGCGCCTGGCCCGGGGCACCCTGCGCTTCTCCCTCGGCCACACCTCCACGCAGGCCGACGTGGACGCGGTCGCCGCCGCCATCGGCCCGGCCGTGGCCCGCGCCCGCACGGCGGGGCTCAGCTAGGCCCGTCCTAGGCCGCCTTGGCCGCCGCCGCGCCGGCCTCGTTGACCATGCGGAGGTAGCGGTCCCAGTCCCAGTGGCGGCCGGGGTCCGTGTGGTCGGCTCCGGGCACCTCGGAGTGGCCGAGGAAGTGTGTGCGGTCGGCGGGTATCCCGTACCGCTTGCAGACGTCGGCGGCGAGCCGCGCCGAAGCCCCGTACATCGCGTCCGTGAAGTCCTTAGGCCGGTCCACGAACCCCACGTGCTCGATGCCGATGCTGCGCTCGTTCATGGAGCGGTTGCCCGAGTGGAAGGCGACGTCGAGCTCGCGCACCATCTGCTCGATGTGGCCGTCCTGGCCGACGATGTAGTGCGCCGACGCCCGGTGGAACGGATTCCTGAAGGCGTCCACCGAGGACTTGAAGCCGCCCTGCGTGACATGCACCACGATCCGGTCCACCCGGTAGTCCGCGGGCCGGTCCGCCAGCCGCCAGTTCGCCGGAGAGGCCGCCGTCCAGGAAGCCCCCGCGTGGTCCAGCTCGCCTTCCTTCCGCGGCTTGGACACCCCGGGCACCAGCCACCAGGCCCGCCCGATCTCGTCGCGCCCGGCGATGGCCGCGGCCGTCACGACTCCGAGCCCGCCGAACAGCACCGCCCTGCGCGTCCGCCCGGGCCGCGCCTTGTTGCCCGTACCGCCCTTGTCGCTCTTGCTCCCCATGGTGATCCACCCCCTGTCACCGAGAACGCGCTGTGACCCCGCTCGGTTCCCCCGTACCCTGGACGGTGCTATGACTGAGAACCTGCCGAGCAGCCCCCGCCCCCTCCGCGTCCTGGCCGCCATGTCCGGCGGAGTGGACTCCGCCGTCGCCGCGGCCCGCGCCGTCGAAGCCGGGCACGACGTGACCGGCGTCCACCTCGCCCTCTCCGCGAACCCGCAGTCCTTCCGGACCGGAGCCCGCGGCTGCTGCACGATCGAGGACTCCCGCGACGCCCGCCGCGCCGCCGACGTCATCGGCATCCCGTTCTACGTCTGGGACCTCGCCGAGCGCTTCCGCGAGGACGTCGTCGAGGACTTCATCGCGGAGTACGAGGCCGGGCGCACCCCGAACCCCTGCCTGCGCTGCAACGAGAAGATCAAGTTCGCCGCGCTGCTCGACAAGGCCCTCGCCCTCGGCTTCGACGCCGTCTGCACCGGCCACTACGCCACCGTCGTCCTGAACCAGGACGGCACGCGCGAGCTGCACCGCGCCTCCGACATGGCCAAGGACCAGTCCTACGTCCTCGGCGTGCTCGACGAGAAGCAGCTCGCCCACGCCCTCTTCCCGCTCGGCGACACCCTCACCACCAAGGAAGAGATCCGCGCCGAGGCCGAGGAGCGGGGGCTGGCCGTCGCGAAGAAGCCCGACAGCCACGACATCTGCTTCATCGCCGACGGCGACACCCAGGGCTTCCTCGCCGGCCGCCTCGGCAAGGCCGAGGGCGACATCGTCGACGAGGCCACCGGCGAGAAGGTCGGCACCCACGAGGGCGCCTTCGGGTTCACCATCGGCCAGCGCAAGGGCCTGCGGATCGGCCACCCGGCCCCCGACGGCAAGCCGCGCTACGTCCTCGACATCTCCCCGGTGAACAACACCGTCACCGTCGGCCCCGTCGAGGCCCTCGACGTCACCGCCCTCACCGCGATCCGCCCCCGCTGGTGCGGCTCCACGGCGGCGGCCCCGGGCACGTACACCGCGCAGTTGCGCGCCCACGGCGGCGAGACCGAGGTCTTCGCCGAGCTGGTGGAGGGCGAACTGCGCGTCCGCTTCACCGAGCCCGTCCGGGGCGTGGCCCCCGGCCAGGCGATCGTGCTCTACGACGGCACCCGCGTGGTCGGCTCCGCCACGATCTCCGCGACCACCCGGGCCACGACGTCCGCGTCCGCCACGGCCTAGGCCCACCGTCCGGTCAGACCACCGTCAGGACGATCTTGCCGGTGGTGCGGCCCTGCTCGCCGATCTCGTGGGCCTTCGCGGCCTGCGACAGGGGCAGGACGGTGTCGATGACCGGCCGGAGCTTCCCCTCCGTCACAAGCGCGGCGATGGCCTTCAGGCCCGCCGGGTCCGGCTCGACGAGGGTCCAGCCGGTGCGGAAGCCCTCGGCGTCGGCCGGTACGTCGTCCGGGCCGTTCAGGGTGATCAGGTGCCCGCCCGGGCGCAGCACCTTCAGGGAGCGCGCCCCGTAGTCGCCGCCGATGGCGTCGATCACGACGTCCACGTCCGAGACCACGTCCTCGAAGGCGGTGGTCCGGTAGTCGACCAGCTCGTCGGCCCCGAGCGAGCGGAGCGCCTCGTGCTTGGCGGCGCTGGCGGTGCCGATCACGTACGCGCCGAGCGCCTTGGCGATCTGGACGGCGAAGTGCCCCACGCCGCCCGCCGCCGCGTGCACCAGGACCCGCTGCCCCGGCCGCACGCCGGCGGTGTCGGTCAGTGCCTGCCAGGCGGTGAGCGCGGCCAGCGGGAGCGCCGCCGCCTGCACGTGGTCGATCGCGGCGGGCTTGCGGACGAAGTGCCGGGCTGTGGCCGTGACGTACTCGGCGTAGCCGCCCGCCTGGACTGGGAAGCGGGGCATGCCGAAGACCTCGTCGCCGGGCTGGAACATCGTCACGCCGAGGCCGACGGCCTCGACCGTGCCGGACACGTCCCAGCCGACAGCCGGGACCGGCCCCCAAGGGATGAGGGCGCCAGAGGCCCGGGTCTTCCAGTCGACGGGGTTCACCCCGGCCGCGTGGACCCGTACCAGGATCTCGCCCATGCCCGGCTCCGGCCGGTCCAGCTCGGTCTCGGTCAGTACCTCGGGTCCGCCCCACTGGCTGACGACGATGGCGCGCATGTGTTTCTCCTCGGGTGTGTCACCTGTGTCAGGTGTGTCCGGTGCTGCTGCCGGACCAGCTTCGGCTGCGGAGCGAAGCCGCAGTGTTGGCCGTACGGCCACCCTGTGACAGGATCTGGCCATGCACCGGATCGCCGTACTCGCCCTCGAAGGCGTCCCCCCGTTCGAGCTCGGGATGCCGTCCCGGGTGTTCGGCAACGCCGTCGACGACTCCGGGAAGCCGCTCTACGAGGTGACCGTCTGCACCGTCGACGGGCAGCCCGTGAGCAGCGACGCGGGCTTCACGGTCGGGGTCTCGGCGGGACCCGAGGCCCTCGCGGCCGCCGATACGGTGATCATCCCGCCGACCAACGTCATGATGGCGCTGGAACAGGGCGTACCCCTGCCCCGGCCGCTCGCCGACGCCCTCGCCGCGATCCGCCCCGGCACCCGGCTGGTGTCGATCTGCACGGGCACCTACGTGCTCGCCGCAGCCGGCCTGCTCGACGGCCGGCCCGCCACCACGCACTGGATCAAGGCGCCCGCCTTCCAGCGGGCCTTCCCGCGCGTCAAGCTCGACGAGGACGTGCTCTTCGTCGACGACGGGGACATCCTGACCTCCGCCGGGGTCGCCGCCGGCGTGGACCTCTGCCTCTACATGATCCGCCTGGACCACGGCACGGCCGTCGCCAACCGCGCCGCGCGGCTGTGCGTCGTACCGCCGTGGCGGGACGGCGGCCAGGCCCAGTACATCGACCGGCCCGTCCCCGAGCCCACCGTCGCCACCACCACCGCCACCCGGGCCTGGGCCCTGGAACGCCTCGGGGAGCCGATCACCCTGACCGAGCTGGCCGCCCACGCCCGGATGAGCCTGCGCACCTTCACCCGCCGCTTCCGCGACGAGGTCGGCATGACCCCGGTGCAGTGGCTCACCGGCCAACGCCTGGAAGTGGCCCGCCACTTGCTGGAGTCCAGCGACCTCCCCGTCGACCTGGTCGCCCACCACTCCGGCTTCGGCTCCGCGAACTCGCTGCGCCAGCACATGCGTTCCGCACTCGGCATCTCCCCGATCGCCTACCGGCGCACCTTCGGGCCGCACGGCGCCATGACCCCGGAGGTAATCGCCACGGGCGCCGCCGGGTGACAGGCTCTGTCCAACGGCCCGGAACACCGCACACCGGGCTCCTCGGCAGGGAGACGGACATGACCGCGTACGCCATAGCCCACCTGCGCCCCGAGACCATGAACGAGGAGATCCTGGACTACATGGTCACGATCCAGTCGACCCTCGACCCCTACGAGGGCCGCTTCCTCGTCCACGGGGCGCAGGTCGAGGTCGTGGAGGGCCCCTTCCCCGGCACGGTCGTCGTGATCGGCTTCCCGGACATCGAGGGCGCCCGCGCCTGGTACGCCTCCGCCGCCTATCAGGCGATCCTCCCGCAGCGCACCCGCCACATCGCGGGCGAGGTGATCCTGGTCGAGGGCGTGGCCCCGGACTACGACCCGTCCACCACCGCGGACCGCCTCCGCGAAGCCGCCGGGCTCTGACCGTGGGCAACCGGGCCGTCTTCGTGATCGCCGGCCCCGCCGGGCCGACCCGCCACCACTCGTCCTTCGGCGCGATCGGCCTGGACCTAGGCCGTCTCTTTCGGATCTTGCCGGGCCCGCGCCGCCCGGCACCGCACCTCGCCGCACTGCCGGGGCACCCGAGTACGTCCAGTACGCGGGAGCCCCGGCAGCACGGCGAGGCACGGCACCGGACGACGCGGGCCTGACCGGCAAGATCCGAAAGAGACGGCCTAGACCTGCTGGCCGGCCCGGACGTGGCCCTGCCCTTCCTGCGCGACCACGCACCCCAGGACGGCTGGTACGACGACGACGCGGTCGAGGCGGGCGTCCTCGCCGACCCGTCCCGGCGGCTCCTGCTGCTCTTCGCTTGGGAGGGGCCCGCCGCCTCCTCGCGCACCCGGGCCGCCACCCTGGAGCTGCTGCGGTGCGCGTGGCCCGGCTGGGAGGTGCGGTGGCTCCACGACGGCCAGGCCGGCCTGCGCGCCCACCTGGGCCTCGGCCCCCGCGGGGACTCCCGCGCCGTGTACCCCGGCCCGGCGCTGGAGGTGGACGACGAGGAGCTGTCCGACCCGGACCCGCTCGTGGCGGTGGTCACCATCGGCCCAGGGCCCGGCCGCGGCCACCTCCTCGCGGACATCGGCGATCACCCCGTCGAGGAGGGGCCCGCCCTGCTCGAACGGCTCCGGGACGCCCCGGACCACGGGAGCCACCGGTCGTGGGCCGATGCCGGGATCCACGTCGACCCGGAGCGGTGGCGGGTCGGCTGGTGGCTCAACACGGCCCGGGACCGGGCCCGTACGGTCGGCGACCGCTGGCCCGGCTGGACCGTGGAGTTCTGGGAGGACCGCTGGTCCGAGCACCGCGCGGCCTGCGGCGGGCGCTTCGACCCGCCCGCGCCGGACCGCGCGGCCGCGCTCGCCGAGGTACGGGACCTAGGGGGTGTCTTGCCGATCAGGCCGGGCTCGCGGTGTCTGGTGCCGCGCCTCGCCGCGTTGTCGTCACTCGCCGACGCTCCGCGTCGACTCCCTCCTCCGCCTTCGAGCACGGCACCAGACACCGCTCCCTGATCCGGCCCGATCGACAAGACACCCCCTAGCGCTCGAGCGGTGGGCCGGGCCGCGCCGCGACGCGCGGGCCGCGCTGGTCGCCCGGCTCCCGCAGGTGCCCGTCGGCCGGGGCTTCGCCCCCGCCGTCCGGGTCGC
The DNA here is from genome assembly GCF_049310065.1 of Streptomyces tatrensis. NCBI lineage: Bacteria > Bacillati > Actinomycetota > Actinomycetes > Kitasatosporales > Streptomycetaceae > Streptomyces > Streptomyces tatrensis. Next base: position 6,637,482 of record NZ_JBMDLB010000011.1, read on the forward strand.
CCCGGCAGCCGCCGCCCGCACCGCGATCGAGAGGGCGTACCGCGAGGCCGCCGGTCCGTGACGGGGGCGCGGATCCGGGGGACCGGCGCCGGCCGCCGCACCCGGTTGCCGTGCCCCGGATTTCCGGGCCCTGGTCCGCCAGGCGCCGGTCCGCCGTGCCCCGGTCCGCCGGGCACCGGTTGCGGTAGCCGTGCCCCGCTCAGCGCGGTATCCGGACGGCTGGACCGGGGGCCCCGGCCCGGATGCGAGCATGGGCGCTATGGCTACTCACCTCATCACCGGCGCCGGCTCGGGCATCGGTGCCGCCGTCGCGGCACGGCTGCACGCCCGCGGCGACGACCTCGTCCTCCTCGCCCGCGACGCCGCCCGCGCCCGGCAGCTCACCGACCGGTACCCCGGATCGAGCGCGCTCGTCGGAGACCTCGCCGACCCCGACCGGCTCTCGTGGGCCTTCTCCAAGCAGGCGATCCCGGAGCGGATCGACTCGCTCCTGCACATCGCCGGCATCGTGGACCTCGGCCCGGTCGGGGAGCTGCGCCCCAAGACCTGGCACCAGCAGCTCAACGTCAACCTCATCGCCCCCGCCGAGGTCACCCGGCTCCTGCTGCCGACCCTGCGCGCCTCCCACGCCACCATCGTCTTCGTGAACTCCGGCGCCGGGCTCGCCGCCCACGCCGACTGGAGCGCGTACGCCGCCTCCAAGCACGGGCTGAAGGCGCTGGCCGACTCGCTCCGGGCGGAGGAGAAGGAGAACGGCATCCGCGTCACCTCCGTCTACCCCGGCCGCACCGCCACCCCCATGCAGATGAAGGTCCGCTCCCAGGAGGGCGAGTCCTACGACGCCGCCGACTGGATCGACGCCGAGTCCGTCGCGACCACCATCGTGATGGCCGTCGACCTGCCCCGCGACGCCGTGGTCAGCGACCTCACCGTCAGGCCCGGCCGATGAGCACGAGCCGCACCGGCGGAGCCACCGGGGTCGGCTCGTTCCCCGGCGGCGACGCCCGCGAGGCCGCCAAGACCGTCACCGGCTCCTTCGAGGAGTTCCCGTACCTCGCCGAACTGCCCGCCCGCGGCCCCGGCTCGGACATGATCGGCCGTTCCCTCGGACTGCTCGTGGACATGTACGCACACGTCGAGCCCAGCGGCTGGCGGATCAGCGACCGCCCCGGCCGCGACAGCAAGCGGGCCCGCTCCTGGCTCGGCGAGGACCTGGACGCCCTGGAGGAGTTCACCCAGGGGTACCAGGGCCGGCTCAAGGTCCAGGCCGTCGGGCCGTGGACGCTGGCCTCCGCCCTGGAGCTGCACGGCGGCGAGGCCGTCCTCCAGGACCCGGGCGCCTGCCGGGACCTGGCCGGATCGCTCGCGGAGGGCGTGCGCGAGCACCTGGCCGACGTGCGCAAGCGCATCCCCGGCGCCGAGATCGTCCTCCAGTACGACGAGCCCTCGCTCACCGCCGTCCTGCTCGGGCGGGTGCGCTCCGCCAGCGGCTACCGCACCTACCGCGCCGTCGACCGGCAGGTCGTCGAGGGCACGCTGCGCGAGCTGTTCGCCGTCCACGACGGAGAGGTGATCGTCCACTCCTGCGCCCCCGAGGTGCCCTTCGCACTGCTGCGACGCGCAGGGGTCTCGGGCGTGTCGTTCGATTTCTCGCTGCTCACCGAGCGCGAGGATGACGCCATCGGGGAAGCCGTCGAAGCCGGCATGAAACTCTTCGCCGGAGTGGTGCCCGGGACCGACGGCCCGTTGTCGGACCCGGGCGGTAGCGTCATGGGTGTCAGGAAGCTCTGGCGCAGGCTGGGGCTGACCCCGGGGACTCTGGCGGAGTCCGTCGTGGTCACCCCGACGTGCGGTCTGGCGGGCGCATCGCCCGCCTACGCACGGGCGGTTCAGGCGCATTGCGTCAGGGCGGCGAGGTCGCTCGCCGACAACCCTGAGTGATGGATCAAGACGGGTCACGGGAGGACACGGCATGGCAGCCGAACAGAAGCAGGGCAGCGAATCGGCCGTACCGGCGGAACTGCGCGAGCAGCACGCGCTGATCGCCGAGCAGGTCGAGGAGCACCGCTTCCGGTACTACGTGAACGACCAGCCGGTCGTCAGCGACGCCGAGTTCGACCAGCTGCTGCGCTCGCTGGAAGCGCTGGAGGAGCAGTACCCCGAGCTGCGCACGCCCGATTCGCCCACCCAGAAGGTGGCCGGGGCGTACGAGACGGACTTCGCCTCCGTGGAGCACCGCGAGCGCATGCTCTCCCTCGACAACGCCTTCGACGACGAGGAACTGGCGGCCTGGGCCGAGCGCGTGGCCCGGGACGCGGGCACCTCGGACTACCACTACCTGTGCGAGCTGAAAGTGGACGGCCTCGCCGTCAACCTCACCTACGAGAACGGCCGCCTGACCCGCGCCGCCACCCGCGGCGACGGCCGCACGGGCGAGGACATCACGCCCAACGTCCGCACCATCGCCGACATCCCCGACCGGCTGAAGGGCGACCGGATCCCCGCCCTGGTCGAGATCCGCGGCGAGGTCTACTTCCCGATGGAGAAGTTCGAGGAGCTCAACGCCCGGCTCGTCGAGGCCGAGGGCAAGCCCTTCGCCAACCCGCGCAACGCGGCGGCCGGTTCGCTGCGCCAGAAGGACCCGAAGGTCACCGCGAGCCGCCCGCTGCACATGGTCGTGCACGGCATCGGCGCCCGCGAGGGCTTCGAGATCGAGAACCAGTCGCAGGCGTACGAGCTGCTGCACGAGTGGGGTCTGCCCACCGCCCAGCACAACAAGGTGGTCTCCACGCTCGCCGAGGTCCGGAAGTTCATCGCGTACTTCGGCGAGAACCGCCACTCGGTGGAGCACGAGATCGACGGCGTCGTCGTCAAGCTCGACGAGATCGCCCTCCAGGGCCGGCTCGGCTCCACCGCGCGCGCCCCGCGCTGGGCCATCGCCTGGAAGTACGCCCCCGAAGAGGTCAACACCAAGCTGATCGACATCAAGGTCGGCGTGGGCCGCACCGGCCGCGTGACCCCGTACGCCCAGGTGGAGCCGGTGACGGTGGCGGGCTCCGAGGTCGAGTTCGCGACCCTGCACAACCAGGAGGTCGTCAAGGCCAAGGGCGTGCTCATCGGGGACACCGTCGTCCTGCGCAAGGCCGGCGACGTCATCCCCGAGATCCTCGGGCCGGTGGTCGACCTGCGCGACGGCAGTGAGCGGGAGTTCGTCATGCCCGCCGAGTGCCCCGAGTGCGGGACGAAGCTGCGGCCGATGAAGGAGGGCGACATCGACCTGCGCTGCCCCAACGCGCAGACGTGTCCCGCCCAGTTGCGCGAGCGGCTCTTCTACCTGGTCGGCCGCGCCTGCCTGGACATCAAGAACTTCGGCTACGTGGCCTCGGCCGCCCTCACCCAGCCGCTGGAGCCCTCGGTCCCCCCGATGGCGAACGAGGGCGACCTCTTCGGGCTCACCCTGGAGCAGCTGCTCCCCATCACGTCCTACGTCCGGGACCAGGACTCCGGCCAGCCCAAGATCGACCCGAAGACCGGCGAGCCGAAGATCGTCACCTTCTTCGCGAACAAGGAGGGCGAGGCCAAGTCCAACACCCTCGCCATGCTCGCCAACATCGAGGCGGCCAAGGCCCAGCCGCTGGCCCGCGTCATCAACGGCCTGTCGATCCGGCACGTCGGCCCGGTCGCGGCGGCGGCGCTGGCCCGCGCGTTCCGCTCCATCGAGCGGATCGAGCAGGCGACCGAAGAGGAACTGGCCGCCACCGACGGCGTCGGCGCGATCATCGCCACCTCGGTCAAGGAGTGGTTCGCCGAGGAATGGCACCAGGAGATCCTGCGCAAGTGGCGCGCGGCCGGCGTCCGGATGGAGGAGGAAGGTTCCGGCGAGGACGAGGGGCCGCGCCCGCTGGAGGGGCTGACCGTCGTCGTCACCGGAACTTTGCAGAGCCACACACGGGACGGCGCGAAGGAGGCCCTGCAGAGCCGGGGCGCCAAGGTGACCGGGTCCGTCTCGAAGAAGACCTCCTTCGTCGTGGTCGGCGACAACCCCGGCTCGAAGTACGACAAGGCCGTGCAGTTGAAGCTCTCGATCCTCGACGACGCGGGGTTCGCCGTCCTGCTGGAGGAGGGCCCGGACGCGGCGCGCGAGGCCGCGCTCCCGGTGGACGGCGACGCCGCGGCGGAGTAGCGAAGGCGAACGGATGCGTGGCGTGCGGCCGTACGAGCGGGCGCGCGCCGGGCGCGGCCGGCGGTGGCACCCGGTGGGGCGCGGCCGGTACCGGGCCCATGCGAGGCCGGTACAAGGCTGGTGGCGGGCCCGTGACCTGTCGGATCATCGGACGGGCGGCCGGGGAGTCCTGGTCCAAACTCACCCGTTCGGCGGATACCGTACTGATGAGGATGGCTGGGTCGTATTCGGGCAACCGCCGCCGACCGCTGCCCCTGGACGCCTCCCGCGTCCTACTGTTGAGGGGTGCGCCTGTCGTGCACGGCTGCTTGACGCGATTCCAGCCGTGATGGCATGACATCGGGGCCATCGCGTGGCATCGGCATCGCCGGCTGTGAGAGGGACGGGCATGAAACCCACCGAAAGCGCCGACCCGTCACCAGATTTCGGCGGGGAGTTCCCGTCCATGCGGACGGGCCGGCTCGGTGTCCTGGGTTCCAGGACGCCGCAAGCACGACCGCTCGACACCGGAGCGGGCGCGGGCCCGGCGGTCCGGAGCGCCGCGCTGCCCCTCGTCATCGTGGGTCTCGCCGCCGTCGTGCTCGGCGTCGGCGTCATCACCGCACTGACCAGCCGTCACGCCCTGTTCCCCGGCGGCCCGGTCGGCTGGGCGCTCGCCCTGCTCACCGGCATCATCGTCGGCCACCTCGTCGCGCTGGGCCGCGACCGCTGGTGGGGCGGCACCGGATCGGGCGCCGCCCTCACCCTCGGCGTCCTCATCCTCTACGGATGGGTCCCCGCCGGGCTGGTCTCCCTCGCCGTGGTCTCCCTCGTCGGCGCCGCCCGCCGGCACCGCTGGCGCCAGGGCCTGCTCCACGGAGCCACCGACATCCTCGGCATCGGCGCGGGCGCCCTCGTCCTCGCCGCCTTCGGCGAGTCGCCGTCCGTCGAGGCCCCGTGGCGGCCCACCGGCTGGGGGATCGACGCGATCCCCGAGGTCATCCTGGTCGCCCTCGCCTACCTGGTCGTCACCCGCGTCCTGCTGTGGCTCGCCCTCGCCCCGAGCGGCGGGGGGCTGCCCACGGTCGCCCGTACCGCACTGCTGCGCCAGGCGCTGGTCGCCGTCGCGCTCCTCGGCATCGCCCCGCTGATCTGCGTGGTCGCCGAATCGCAGCCCGTACTGCTGCCGCTGTTCGCCGTACCGCTCATCGCCCTGGACTCCACGCTGTGGATCGCCCGGGCCCGCGCCGAGGAGCAGTTGCGGGACCCGCTCACCGGACTGCCCAACCGGCAGTGGCTGCTGGAGCGGGCCTGGAGCGCGCTCGACCAGGCCGAACGGTCGGGCACCCGCGCGGCGCTCGTACTGATCGACCTGGACCGCTTCCGCGCGGTCAACGACACCCTCGGCCACCTCGCCGGCGACCGGCTGCTCCTGCAGATCGCGGACCGGCTGCGCCAGGCCCTGCCCCCGGACGCCGAGGCGGCCCGCCTCGGCGGCGACGAGTTCGCCGTCCTCCTCCCCATCGCCGACTCCACCACCAGCGCCCAGCGGATCGCCCGCAACCTCGTCGCCGAACTCAGCTCCCCCCTCGACCTGGACGGCCTGACCCTGGTCCTGGAAGCCAGCGCCGGCCTCGCCGTCTTCCCCGACCACGCGCTGGACGCGGAAGGACTGCTGCGCCGCGCCGACGTCGCCATGTACCAGGCGAAGCGGGACCGGACCGGAGTCGAGGTCTACGAGTCCAAGCGCGACAGCAACACCCCCGACCGGCTCGGCCTCCTGGGCGACCTGCGCCGGGCACTGGACGCCGGCGAAGTGGAACTGCACTACCAGCCGAAGGTCCGCTTCGACGGCAAGGTGGCCGGGCTCGAAGCACTGGTGCGCTGGGTGCACCCGGAACGTGGGCGGGTCTCGCCGGACGAGTTCATCGCGATCGCCGAGACCTCCGGGCTGATGCCCCATCTGACCGAGTACGTACTGGAGACCGCGCTCGCGCAGGTCGCCCGGTGGCGGGCCCAGGGACTCAAGGTCCCGGTCGCCGTCAACGTGTCGCCGCGCGACGTCCACACTCCCGGGTTCGCGGGCGCCGTGGCCGCGCGACTCGCCCGGCACGGGGTCCCGGCGAGCGGGCTCCAGCTGGAGATAACGGAACACGTCCTGCTGGAGGACCCGCAGCGGGCCGCCGACACCATGGCCGGACTGACCGGCCACGGCGTGAAGATGTCCCTCGACGACTTCGGCACGGGCTACTCCTCCCTCGTCCACCTGCGGCGGCTGCCGGTCAGCGAACTGAAGATCGACCGGTCGTTCGTGGCGCGGCTCGCGGTCGACGCCCAGGACGCGGAGATCGTCCGCTGCACGGTGGACCTCGCCCACTCGCTGGGCCTGCTGGTCGTCGCGGAGGGCGTCGAGGACGACGAGACGTGGGAGCGCCTGCGCGACCTGGGCTGCGACGCCGTCCAGGGCTGGCTGGTCGCGGCCGCGATGCCCCCGCAGGAGGCGACGGCCTGGCTGCTGGCCCGCGGCGAGCGCGGCTGGCGGCGGCCGGCGGACATCACGGCGGAGCTGGCGGCGGAGGCGGCGTCCGCCGCGGCGGCGCAGTCCCCGTGACCTACGTGGAAGCCCCTGCCGTGTACCGCCCCGCGCCGGGGGATCCGCCGTCGGTCTTCCTGGCGGGCGGCATCACGCACTGCCCGCCCTGGCAGCTGGAGGCGGCGGCAGCGCTGGCGAGGTTCGTCGTGCTCAACCCGCGGCGGGCGGACTTCGACGTGTCCGACCCTTCGCAGACGGACGTCCAGATCGCGTGGGAGTACGCGCACCTGCTGCGGGCGGACCTCACTCTGTTCTGGTTCCCCGCATGCGAGGCGTCCCTCACGGTGCAGCCGATCACCCTGTACGAACTCGGCGCGGCCGCGGCCACCCCGGGCCGTCGCCTGGTCGTCGGCGCCGACCCCGGCTACCCGCGGCGCGCGGACGTCGTCACGCAGCTGTCCCTGTCCAGGCCGGACCTCACGGTCCACTCCACCCTCCCCGAAACGGTGGCCGCGGCCCGAGCCGAGCTGACCGTCCCGGCCTGACGCCCGCCCTGCGGGGCAAGGTCCCCTACCCACCCTTCCACCGTTCCCCGGGCTGCGCCCGGACCCCCTGGGGCTCCGCCCCGGACCCCGCGCCTCAAACGCCGGCGAGGCTGGATGTATCCGGCGGGGCTGGATGTATCCAGCCCGTCCGGCGTTTGAGGACCGGGTCCGGGCAGAGCCCGGGGAACGGGCGAAGGGCGGGTAGGGGAACTCCGCCCCTCGCAGCGGCAACGGTCGCAGCGGGGACTCCGCCCCGCGCAGCGGCGGACCCGCAGCCGGGGCCGGGCTTCGTGCGAGCCGTCGCAGGCGGCCTCGGCCTGTGGGGGAAATCGGCCCGCGCGGGGGCTTCGTACCGGCCCGGGGGCAAACCGGGGCGCCGGGCGGGGGCGGGGCCCCATAGGATTGGGGCCGAAACCTACACACCCGAACCCCCAGAGGATCGCTGCATGCCTGGCATCACGCGCGAGGAGGTCGCCCACCTCGCTCGGCTGGCACGTCTGGAGCTGAAGAGCGAAGAGCTCGACCACTTCGCTGGACAGCTCGACGACATCATCGGCGCGGTCGCCCGCGTTTCCGAGGTCGCCGACCAAGACGTCCCGCCGACCTCCCACCCGCTGCCGCTGACGAACGTCATGCGCGCGGACGAGGTCCGTCCGTCGCTCACCCCCGAGCAGGCGCTTTCCGGCGCTCCCGCCCAGGAGCAGCAGCGTTTCAAGGTGCCGCAGATCCTGGGGGAGGACTAATCACCATGGCTGACATCAACAGCACCATCGACATCATCAGGCTCACGGCCGCCCAGACCGCCGAGAAGATCGCCTCCGGCGAGCTCACGGCCGTCGAGGTCACCGAGGCCCACCTGGCCCGCATCGAGGCGACCGACGAGAAGGTCAACGCCTTCCTGCACGTCGACCGCGAGGGCGCACTGGCCCAGGCGGCCGCCGTCGACGCCAAGCGCGAGCGCGGCGAGAAGCTCGGCCCGCTGGCCGGCGTACCGCTCGCCCTCAAGGACATCTTCACCACCGTCGGGATCCCGACCACCGTGGGTTCGAAGATCCTCGAAGGCTGGATCCCGCCGTACGACGCCACCCTGACGCGCAAGCTGAAGGAAGCCGACGTCGTCATCCTCGGCAAGACCAACATGGACGAGTTCGCCATGGGGTCCTCCACCGAGAACAGCGCCTACGGGCCCACCGGCAACCCCTGGGACCTCACCCGGGTCCCCGGCGGCTCCGGCGGCGGCTCCGCGGCCGCGCTGGCCGCCTTCCAGGCGCCGCTGGCCATCGGCACGGACACCGGCGGTTCCATCCGCCAGCCCGCCGCCCTCACCGGCACCGTCGGCGTGAAGCCCACCTACGGCGGCGTCTCCCGCTACGGCATGGTGGCCTTCTCCTCCTCCCTCGACCAGGGCGGCCCCTGCGCCCGTACGGTCCTGGACGCGGCCCTCCTCCACGAGGTCATCGCCGGCCACGACCCGATGGACTCGACCTCCATCGACGCCCCGGTCCCGCCGGTCGTCGAGGCGGCTCGCAACGGTTCCGTCGCCGGCCTGCGCGTCGGTGTCGTCAAGCAGTTCGCCGGCGAGGGCTACCAGGCCGGCGTCGTCCAGCGGTTCAACGAATCCGTCGCCCTCCTCAAGGAGCTCGGCGCCGAGATCGTGGAGCTGGACTGCCCGTCCTTCGACCTCGCGATGGCCGCGTACTACCTCATCGCGCCGTCCGAGTGCTCCTCGAACCTGGCCCGCTTCGACGCCATGCGCTACGGCCTGCGCGTCGGCGACGACGGCACCAAGTCCGCCGAGGACGTCACCGCGCTGACCCGCGAAGCCGGTTTCGGCGACGAGGTCAAGCGCCGCATCATCCTCGGTACGTACGCGCTCAGCTCCGGCTACTACGACGCGTACTACGGCTCCGCCCAGAAGGTCCGCACGCTCATCACGCGGGACTTCGAGAAGGCCTTCGAGCAGGTCGACGTGATCGTCTCCCCGACCACGCCCACCACCGCCTTCGCGATCGGTGAGCGCACCGACGACCCGCTGGCGATGTACCTCGCGGACCTGTGCACCATCCCGACCAACCTGGCCGGCAACTCCGCCATGTCGCTTCCCTGCGGCCTGGCCCCGGAGGACGGTCTCCCGGTCGGGCTCCAGATCATCGCCCCGGCGATGAAGGACGACCGCCTGTACAAGGTGGGTGCCGCAGTCGAGGCCGCCTTCGTCGAGCGCTGGGGTCACCCGATGCTTGAGGAGGCTCCGTCGCTGTGAGTTCCAACACGAGTGCGCTGTCCAAGGCCAAGGGCTTCAGGAAGTCCAAGTCCGGTACGTACCTGTCGATCGGCACCACCGCCTTCGGTGCCCTCAGCGTCGTCAAGCAGGCCAAGAAGGCCCGCACCGAGCACGACACGCTGAAGCTGATCGACGCCGTCGTGTCCGCCGCCGCCATCGTCACCGGCCTCGCGATCCTGTACCGCGAACTGAAGCGTCTCGGCGACGACGACGTCCTGCTGGGCTGAGAGGGAAATTTCCACTGTGACTGCCATTGAACTGCTGTCGTACGAGGACGCCCTCGCGTCGTACGACCCCGTCATGGGCCTCGAGGTCCATGTCGAGCTCGGCACGAAGACCAAGATGTTCTGCGGCTGCTCGACCGAGCTGGGCGCCGAGCCCAACTCGCAGACCTGCCCGGTCTGTCTCGGCCTGCCCGGCGCGCTGCCGGTCGTCAACGAGATCGGCATCGAGTCCGCCATCAAGATCGGTCTCGCGCTGAACTGCGAGATCGCCGAGTGGTGCCGCTTCGCCCGGAAGAACTACTTCTACCCGGACATGCCGAAGAACTTCCAGACCTCCCAGTACGACGAGCCGATCGCCTTCAACGGCTTCCTCGACGTCCAGCTGGAGGACGGCGAGATCTTCCGCGTGGAGATCGAGCGCGCCCACATGGAGGAGGACACCGGCAAGTCGCTGCACGTCGGCGGCGCCACCGGCCGCATCCACGGCGCGTCCCACTCGCTGCTGGACTACAACCGCGCCGGCATCCCCCTCATCGAGATCGTCACCAAGCCGATCGAGGGCGCCGGCGAGCGCGCCCCCGAGGTGGCCAAGGCGTACGTCGCCGAACTGCGCGAGGTCATCAAGGCGCTCGGCGTCTCCGAGGCCCGCATGGACAAGGGCCAGATGCGCTGCGACGTCAACCTGTCGCTGCGCACGAGCCCCGAGGTGCCCATGGGCACGCGCAGCGAGACGAAGAACGTCAACTCGCTGCGCTCCGTCGAGCGCGCGGCCCGCTTCGAGATCCAGCGCCACGCGGCGGTGCTCTCCTCCGGCGGCTCGATCGTGCAGGAGACCCGGCACTTCCACGAGGAGGACGGCTCCACCACGGCCGGCCGCATCAAGGACAACGCCGAGGACTACCGGTACTTCCCGGAGCCCGACCTGGTCCCGATCGCCCCGGCCCGTGACTGGGTCGAGGAGCTGCGCTCCGGCCTGCCGGAGATGCCGCGCGTGCGCCGCAACCGCCTCCTCCAGGAGTGGGGCGTCACCGAGCACGACATGCAGTCGATCCTCAACGCGGGTGCGGTGGACTCCATCGTCGCCACCATCGAGGCCGGCGCCGACTCGACCGCCGCCCGCAAGTGGTGGATGGGCGAGCTGGCGCGCAACGCCAACGAGCAGGGCGTCGTCGTCGACGAGCTGCCCATCACCCCCGTCCAGGTCGCGCGCGTCGCGGCCCTGGTGGCGGGCGGCGAGCTCAACGACAAGCTGGCCCGCCAGGTCCTCGAAGGCGTGCTCGCCGGCGAGGGCACCCCGGACGAGGTCGTCGAGAAGCGCGGCCTGAAGGTCGTCTCGGACGAGGGCGCGCTCGGCGCGGCCGTGGACGAGGCCATCGCGGGCAACGCGGGCATCGCCGACAAGATCCGCGGCGGCAAGATCGCCGCCGTCGGCGCACTGGTCGGAGCGGTCATGAAGACCACCCGCGGCCAGGCCGACGCGGCGCGCGTCAAGGAGCTCATCCTGGAGCGCCTGGGCGTCTCCGAATAGCCCCACCGTACGTACGCGGCGGCCCCGCACCGGATCTCCGGTGCGGGGCCTTCGTGGTCTCAGCGCCCCAGCACGGGGGCGGCGATGACGACGGTGCCGTTGTCGCAGCCCTTGTCCACCTTGATCCGCAGCCGCAGGGCGCCGCTCACGTCAAGGGTGTGGGTGATCGGCTTGCCCAGTTGCACGAGCTCGGAGAAGCCGGCGGGCTGGCCGTCGAGGGAGAAGCTGATCCGCCCCTTCTCATTGGTCGAGCCGTCGTCGATGCCCACGATGAAGTCGAGCTTCTTCCAGGCGCGGTTGAGGTCGAACTCGGTGTACGTGTCGCTGTAGCAGCGGCGTTCGGCGACGAACGCCGCCCCGTACTCCTTGGTGTCGATCTTGGCCGGCCGGACCTCGAACCCGCCCAGGTCCGACACCGGGCTCATGACGGTCAGATCGGCGGCATTGACTCCCGGCGCGACCCCCGACGGCGGCTGGGAGCCGGTCGCCGTGGGCTGGGCCGTCGGGTCTTCGGACCCGGACCCGGACTCGGACTCGGACGGGCTCGGAGTCGGCGTCGGGGTGGGGGCCGGGTTCTCGGGGGCGGAGGGGGACGAGGCCGCCTTGTCCCCGCCGGACGCCGTGTTCGAGCCGTCCGCGTCCTTCTTGTCACCGAGCAGCTTTACGCCGACCACCGCGCCGCCCGCGACCAGCAGGACGGCGAGCAGCGCCCCGAGCACCAGCCCGGTCCGCCGCTTCTTGCGCGGGGGCGGCGCGGGCGCCGGTTCCGCGGCGGAGATGGTGGTGGGCGCCGGGCCGTACCCCTGCGGCACGCTCGCCTGGACCGGCGGGGTGTACACGGGCTCGGTGGGCGGCGGGGTGTACGCGGGCTCGGTGGGCGGTGGCACGTACACCGGCTGGGCCGGGGGACCTGCCGGGGGATTCGCCGGGACGGCCGGGGACGACGCCGGAGCCGCCGGCGGCTGCGGCGGCTGCTGGGGCGGGGCCACGGGCTTGGGCGGGGCCGCCGCCGGGGGAGTCGCCGGTGGTGCCGGCACTGGTACCGGCATCGGCACCGCGTCCTGGACCGCCCGCTGGGAGGTGGACGTGGTGGTGGACACCACCGCGCGGCGGATGTCCTTCATCCAGCCCGCCAGGTTCAGCGGACGCTTCAGCGGGTCGGCGGCGTAGATGGAGGCGATCCGCGCCCTCTGCTCCGCGTCCAGTACCGCGAACTGCGGCAGCCGTACGAGGGCCTGTGCCAGCAGTTCGGGCGTAGAGGGCGGGGACTCCCCGCTCAGCAGGAAGTACGCGATGGCCCCGAAGGCGTACCGGTCCGCGCCCGGGGTCCGCTTCCCCTCGAAGACCTCCGGCGCCGCGTAGCCCTGGGTGAACCACACCTCCGCCGTCTGGTGGTCGGCGGTCAGCTTGCTGAGGCCGAAGTCCACCAGGGTGGCCTGCCCGTGCGCGTCGACCATGACGTTGCCGGGGGACAGGTCGCCGTGGATCACCTGACGCCCGGAGGGGGTGGCCTTCCCCGAGTGCAGCCAGTCCAGTACGTCGGCCAACTGCTCGAGCGTGCGCATCACTTCGCGCCGCTCGGCGGCCGTGGCGAGGGTCCGTTCGGCCCGCCAGTCCCGCAGGTCGAGCCCGTCGACGTGGTTCATGACCAGGACCAGGGCCCGTCCGGTCAGCGTCGAGGATTCCCCGGGCCGGTGGATCGGCGGCCCCTCGAAGTGCTCCCGTACGCCCACGACGCCGGGCCGGTGGACGAAGCGCAGGAGTTCCGCCTGCTCGTTCCACTTCTGGCTGATCCGGTCGAAGACGTCCGGGGTGATGGTGGTCTTGGAGTCGAGCACCTTCACGACGACGGGCTCGGACCCTCCCGCGAGCTCGATCTCCGCGAGATAGAGCACCGCCTCCCCGCCGCGCCCGATGGACCGGAGCAAGCGGTAGCGGTCCGCTGCTACGTCCGGCCCGATGTGCAGATTCTGGCTGGTCAATTTCCCCCCAGCGCCGGTTGTTTGAGTGGGGGTCAGCTTCCCGGCGCGGGAGGGCGGCGGTCAAGTTGTGGCTGCGGCGGGAAGTTCTGTAGCGATCGCTAATTTAATCGAGTACGGTTCTTTCTGTAGTGATCGTTATCGAAATAAAGGGAGCCTCGCATGCATGCCACGCAGGTCAGTACGCAGGTCAGCGCCTACGCCCGCACCGTCCGCAAGGAGAGCGGCGGGCCCGGCCTCCTCCTCGCCCATGGCGGAGGCGGTTCGGTGGAGTCGAACTTCGGGCCGATCCTCGACGCCCTGGCCGCCGGCCACAGCGTCGTCGGCGTCGACTACCCGGGAACGGGCGGCACCCCGCGCTCCACACGGCCGCTCGAACTGGACGAGCTCGCCGACCAGTTGGTGGCCGCCGCCGACGCCGAGGGGCTGGACCGGTTCGCCGTGCTCGGCTACTCCCTCGGCGGGAACGTCGCCGCGCGCATCGCCGCCCGGTACCCGCAGCGGGTCACCGCGCTGGTGCTCACGGCGAGCTTCGCCCGCGCAGGCCACCGGCTCGGCCTCATCACCGACCTCTGGGCCGAACTGGCCCGCCGCGGGGACGGCGAGCTGCTCGCCCGGCTCCTCCTCCCGCTCACCCTCGGCCCGCAGGCCCTGGAGGGGCTGACCGGCGAGCAGGTGGAGGAGGCCGTACGGGCCACCGCGGCCTCCTTCCCGCCCGGCGGCGGGGACCACGCCGCGCTGGTGAAGGGGGCCGACGTGCGCGCCGACCTCGCGCGGATCGACGTACCCGCGCTCGTCATCGCGACCACCGCCGACGGCCTCGTACCGCTGGAGGTCCAGCGGGAGCTCGCGGACGCGCTGCCGGGCGCCCGATGGGCCGAACTGGCCACCGGGCACCTGCCGTTCGCCGAGCTCCCGCGGGAGTGGGCGGAGCTGGTCACCGGATTCCTGGCGGAGGTGCGGGCGGATCGGGGGTGAGTGGTGGGGGCCGGGGGTCGGGGGGTCGGGGGGTGGTCTCAGGCGCCCGTGGCGCCGTCGACGGCCTCGCGGAGGAAGTCCGCGTGGCCGTTGTGGCGGGCGTACTCGTGGATCATGTGCAGCATCAGCAGGCGCAGCGAGGCGTCCTCCTCCCACTTCTCGACGCGCACCGTCACGTCGAGGGACTCGGCGGCCGCCTCCACCGCGCGGGCGTGCTCGACCTCCGCGCGCCAGGCCGCGAAGGCCTCGGCGCGGGTCGAGCCGGAGGCGTCGTAGGCGGCCTGGAAGTCGTGGGTGTCCGACCACAGGTGGGGGACCTCCGCCCCGCCGAAGGTGCGCCGGAACCAGTGCCGCTCCACCTCCGCCATGTGCCGGACCAGTCCGAGCAGGGACAGTGTGGAGGGCGGGGACGCCTGGCGGCGCAGCTCCTCGTCGCCGAGGCCCTCGCACTTCCAGGCGAGGGTGGCCCGGTGGAAGTCGAGGTACGCGCGGAGCGTCTCGCGCTCGCCCCCGGCGAGGGGAGGGGCGACGCGGTGGGCGGATCCTGTTGTTGTTGCTGCTGCCATGGCTGAGATCTTGCCCCGTTGGCCCCGGGAGGCGGAAGGCCTCCGGCCAGGCGGACTGGGTCACTGCCGGCCTCGCCTGCGGGCTGGTCGTCGAGCAGGGGCGGGGGGTGGGGGTTGGTGGGTTGTGCTGCGGGCGGGTCGGTGGCTGCGTGGGTGCCGGGCGGCGTCCCGGCAGTCGAGCGTCCTTCCGTGGTGGGACGGTCCGTCAAGGGCGCTCCCTTTGGTCGCGTCGCTACGCGATGGCCTTCGGCCACCCTTGACGGACCGTCCCACCACGGAAAAACACAAGACTTCCGGGATCCCCCCGGGGAATGGCCGGGGGGAGGAGTGGGGAGGAGCGGCCTCGTCTGAGTTGCGCAGCCCTGCTCCGGCCGGCGGTCATCTGTGCACGGCCCCGGCAGGACCGTGACCTCAGTCGGTACGGAGGTGCGGGGCGGTCAGAGCATGCAGGGCCGGGCGTCTGGACACCCTTCCCGTGACCTTTGACCGCCACCACGAGCGAGAGGGTGATGGGAAGGGCCTCAGGGTCGGTGGGCGCGACAGATCGCTACGCACTCCCACTCGGTTTAGCGACTACCTACCGGCCGTGGCTGGACATAGGCGCCAACGATCGTATTTGTCCCACTGGGTTGAGCGACTGCCGACCGTACGCGGCTTGATACGTGTGGCCGGATGTATGTGGTCGAGGGGGGGTATGGAGGTGCCTGATGTCCGTCTTGGGCCGTGGACGGGTTTTGACCTTATGGAAAGTTTAGGTAAGCCTTGCCTTGCCCAAGTCGCGTTCGCGGCTGCCTCGCCCTCGGAGTTCATCGTCATGTCGTCCCCCGCCGCTGATCTGTCTGCTCGTCCTGTCCGCCTGTACGACTCTTGGTGGACGGTCGTGGCCGCAGGGCTTGGGGCGATGATCGTTCTGGCGGTTGGGCTGTGGGTCTCCGTTCACATGAAGACCGACCCGGCGCTGCACACGGCGGCGCTCTTTGCTCACCTCGCCTCGCTCGTCGTCGGCTTCGGCGCGGTTCTGTCCGCTGACTACTACGGTCTGCTGTGGGCCATGAGACGTTGCACGCTCGCCGAGGTGGTCGGTGCGACGTCCCGACTTCACGTACCGATCTGGGCCGGACTCGGTGGTCTCGTCGTGAGCGGGATGATGCTGGAACCCGATCTCAACTCGTCCCTCACCCTCGCCAAGCTCGGGCTCGTCGTCCTCCTGACCCTCAACGGTCTCCAGGCCGGCCTCCTCAGCCACCGCCTCTCGGCGGCGCCCACCGCCACCCCGCGCCTCCTGCTCTGGGGCGGAGCCACCGCCGTCATCTCGCAGCTCTGCTGGTGGGGCGCCGTAACCATCGGCTTCCTCAACACCAATTCTTGACCCTCGCGTCGTACCACCTCCCGCCGTGCGGCAGACCGATCCGCCAAACCACCTGTGAAGGCCTCCGAACCCTCCAGATCGGGCCACGGCCGGTCCGCAGTCGCTGAGCCGAGCGGGAGGGGATGTGGCCGTGTGTGCGGCCCATGGCCAGCCACAGGCGGTCGGTAGTCGCTAAGCCGAGAAGGACTGTGTAGCGATCTCTCGCGCCCACCGACCCTGGGGTCCTTCTCGTCGTCCTTGCGCTCTGGGTGGCGGTCGACGTCTCGGGAGGGTGTTCGGGCGCCCGGCCCTGGATGCTCTGATCGTCCCGCGGGTCTGTTCCGGCTGAGGTCACGGTCCTGCCGGGGGCCGTGTGCGGATGACCGGCGGGAAGCCGCTCGCAAGTGACCAGTCGGCCCGCCCCTCACTCACTTCCCTCCCGGCCGTTCCTCGGGGGGATCCCGGAAGTCTTGTGGCGTTTCGGGGTGGGTCGGTCGGTCAAGGGTGGCCGAAGGCCATCGCGAAGCGACGCGACCGCAGGGAGCGCCCTTGAGGGACCGGCCCGCACCGAAAGGACACTGGACTGCCGGGCTCCTCCCGGTACTCGACAAAGCCACCCCCCACCCCCCACCCCCCACCCCCCACCCCTACCCCTCCCAAACCCAGGGCACGGTCACCCCCAGCACGTCGAAGCCCAGCCGTTCCAGGATCGGGCGGCTGTCCTGTGATGCGTCGACCTGGAGGTAGCGGATGCCCCGGTCCGCCGCCACGCGGGCGCGGTGGGCCACCAGGAGGCGGTAGATGCCGTGGCCCCGCCATTCCGGGACCGTGCCGCCGCCCCACAGGCCGGCGAAGGGGCTCCCCGGGCGCATCTCCATCCGGGCCGCGCTCACCGGGGTGTCGCCCGCCATCGCGACGACGGCTTCGATCGTGTCCGGCTCGTCCCGCAGCAGGTTCAGCATCAGGTCCTTGATGCGCGGGCGGTCCGCGCCGAAGGCGCGGCGGTGTGCCTCCATCATCAGGTCCACGCCCGCCTCATCGGTCACCACCCGCAGCGTGATGCCCTCCGGCGGCTCCACCGACAGGGTGGCGAGGTCCTCCACCCGAGCCACCAGCACGGTTTCTGCGGGCTCCGCCACGAAGCCGGCCGTGCGCAGCCGGTCCCCGAGGTCGGCGGGGCGGTCGTGGCCGTACAGCTTCCACTCGAACTCCGCCGACGGGACCTCGCCCCGGTCGGCCAGCCCCGTGAAGAACGCCACCTGCTCCGCGATCGCCGCGTCCGCCGTGTGCTCGTCGAGGTCCGACCAGAGCACCATGTTCCCTCCGGTGCCGGGCACGATCTGCCGTACGACCGCGCCCGCCCGTTCCACGCGCGCGTCACTGGTGTCGGGCAGGGCCTCCCGCCGCATCAGAGAGTCGAACTCGGCGCGCACCTTCAGCAGCTCATCCGGATCCATAGTCATCCGGCCAGCTCACCAGCCGCCGACGGGTCAGACAACTGCATTAGCCTCACCCCGTGAGCGACCCCACCTCTCCCACGTTTCCCACCGCCTCCTCCCACCCCACCGTCTACACCGGCAAGGCCGCCCCCGACGCCGCCGTCGACCGGGGCTGGCTGCTGGGGCACTTCAAGGAGCCCGGCGATCCCCGCCACAGCGAGGACGTGGAGATGAAGTGGGGCGTCCACCCCAAGGGGGACGAGCGGGCGCAGTGGGTGCGCGGGGAGTCCCGTACGGCCTTGCAGGTGCTGATCAGCGGCCGGTTCAGGCTGGAGTTCCCCGGCCGGAGCGTCGTGCTGGCCGAGCAAGGGGACTACGTCGTGTGGGGACGCGGAGTCGACCACTCCTGGTACGCGGAGGAGGACTCGGTGGTGCTCACCGTGCGCTGGCCCTCACTGCCGGGCTACCGCGCCGACGCAGAGCCGGCCGACCAGCACCAGCTCTACGAAGTGCCCGCCACCCACCCCGACGACCCATCCGGCCGGACCTCCGTTCCGAACCCCGTGTGACCATGGTCCCGCGCTTCCCCGAACGCCTGTGACGCTGCCCACGAAGGCCGCCAACGATCACGTGACGCTGCGATCGTTGAGGTGTAGACCAACCGCCGCACCAAAATTCCAGACGCCCAGCGTTCAGTTTCAGTGTTCACGCGTTCTTTCCGACGGGCCGTTCCCCGGTAAGGATCCGAACCACCAGGGAGCCCGTCCGTTGTCAGCCCTCGCACGCTGGTGCATGCGGCACCGACTCGTCGCCGTCCTGATCTGGCTCCTCGCCTTCGGCGGGACCGCCGCTGCCGCGGTCGGCGCCGGGACGGCGTTCTCCAATGACTACGAGGTCCCCGGCACCGAGTCCGCCAAGGCGCACGCCCTGCTGCGGGAAGGCTTCCACGGGCAGGGCGGCGACACCGACACCATCGTGTGGCGGGCCCCGGACGGGCAGAGCGTGCGGACCCCGGCCGTGCAGGAGCGCATGACGCGGGCCCTCGACTCCATAGCCGGGCTGCCCGGTGTCGGATCGGTTGCCGGTCCCTACGGACCCGGGCCCGACAGCGGGGCCCGGATCAGCCGCGACGGGCGTACCGCCTACGCCGTGGTCACCTTCGACCGGCCGGCCGACTCGGTGCCGAAGGGCGAGGCGAAGGCCGTCGTCGACGCCGCGAGGAACCCGGCCACCCAGGCCGACGGGCTGCAAGTCGAGCTCGGCGGGCGGGCCATCGGCCTCACCGAAGCCCCCTCCGCCCACCTCGCCGAGGTCATCGGCGTGGCCATCGCCGCGCTGGTGCTCTTCCTGGCCTTCGGGTCGCTGGCCGCCAGCCTGCTGCCCATCGCGACCGCGCTGGTCAGCGTGGGCACCGCCTACTTCGGCATCACCCTGCTCGGCCACGCGATGCCGGTCGCCGACTTCGCCCCGATGCTCGGCACCCTCGTGGGCCTCGGGGTGGGCATCGACTACGCGCTGTTCATCGTCACCCGCCACCGTAAGGGCCTCAAACGCGGGCTCCCGGTCGCGGAAGCCGCCGAGAGCGCCGTCGCCACCACCGGCCGGGCCGTGGTCTTCGCCGGGGCCACCGTCTGCATCGCGCTGCTCGGCATGCTGGTGCTCCGGCTGAACTTCCTCAACGGCGTCGCCATCGCCGCCTCCCTCACCGTGGTCCTGACCGTCGCCGCCTCGGTGACCCTGCTGCCCGCGCTCCTCTCGTACATCGGCATGCGCGCGCTCTCCCGCCGCGAGCGCCGCAAGCTGGCCGCCGAGGGTCCGCAGCCCGACGCGGTCACCGGCTTCGCCGCCCGCTGGTCCGCCTTCGTCGAGCGGTACCCGAAGCTGCTCGGCCTGGTCGCCACCGCCGTCATGGTGGTGCTGGCGCTGCCCACGCTCTCCCTCCACCTCGGCACCTCCGACCAGGGCAACAACCCGGCCGCGTCCACCACCCGCAAGGCCTACGACCTGCTCGCGGAGGGCTTCGGCCCGGGGATGAACGGCCCGCTGACCGTGGTCGCCCGCCTCGGCGGAGCCGGCGACCGGGTCGCCGTGGACGCGCTGGCCGAGTCGCTCCGTACGGCCAGGGGCGTGGCAGCGGCCGGACCGGCGGTCTTCAACCGCAGCGGCGACACCGCCGTCGTCACCGTCGTACCGGACTCCTCTCCGCAGTCCCGGGCCACGAGCGAGCTGGTCGACAGGCTGCGCGAGGACGTCATCCCGCGCGCCGGCCAGGACAACTCCATGCAGGTGCACGTCGGCGGCGTGACCGCCGGGTACGACGACTTCGCCGAGGTCATCGTCGGCAAACTGCCGCTCTTCGTCGGGGTGGTCATCGCGCTCGGCTGCGTGCTCCTGCTGCTGGCCTTCCGCTCCATAGGCATCCCGGTCAAGGCGGCCGCCATGAACGTCGCCGCCGTCGCCTCCTCCTTCGGAGTCGTCGTCGCGATCTTCCAATGGGGCTGGGGCAGCGAACCGCTGGGGCTGGGCAGTGCGGGGCCGATCGAGCCCTTCCTCCCGGTGATCATGGTCTCGGTGCTCTTCGGGCTGTCCATGGACTACCAGGTCTTCCTCGTCAGCCGGATGTACGAGGAGTGGCTGGAGACGGGGGACAACAAGCGGGCGGTGCGCGTCGGCCTCGCCGAGACCAGCCGGGTGATCAACTCGGCGGCCGTCATCATGATCTCCGTCTTCCTGGCCTTCGTACTCAGCGGCGACCGGCTCATCGCCATGTTCGGCATCGCGCTCGCCGCGGCCGTCGCCCTCGACGCCTTCGTCCTGCGGACCCTCCTCGTCCCCGCCCTGATGCACCTGCTCGGCGGAGCCAACTGGTGGCTGCCGGCCTGGCTGGACCGCCGGCTCCCGAAGATCAGCATCGAGCCCCCGGAGCGCCGTCCGCATGCGAAACTTCCCCTGCAGCGGCCCGGCGCGGACCCCGTCACGAGCGAGGACGCGGCCGAGCCCGCGACCAGCTCCCGGTGACCAGGCCAACCGCCGCTCGATAGCCAAGGAAGAACGCGCATGTTCTCGATAGACCTCGCCGACGACGCCCAGCTGTTCCCGCTGGAAGCCCGGCACGCGGAAGAGTTCTTCGCCCACATCGAACGCGGACGCGAGTTCATCGGCCAGTACGTCGGCTTCCCGGACCGGTCCTCGGACCTGGAGTCCGCCCGCGCCCTGCTGGCCAAGTACGCGGTCACGGCGGGGGAGGACGGCGCGCGGTTCTTCGGGATCCGCCTCGACGGCACCCTTGTGGGCGGGGTCCTCTTCCCGGCGTTCGACGCGGGGACGGGCAACTGCGAGATCGGCTGCTGGCTGGAGCCCGACGCGGCCGGCCGCGGTCTGGTGACGAAGGCCTGCCGCGTCCTGATCGACTACGCCTTCGCGGAGCGCGGCATGCACCGCGTCGAATGGCACGCCGCCTCCGGCAACAAGAAGAGCCTCGCCGTGGCCGAGCGCCTCGGCATGACCCGTGAGGGCGTCCTGCGCCAGAACCACCTGCACCGGGACGTCCGCCAGGACACCGAGGTCTGGGCGCTCCTCGCCGACGAGTGGTCCGCGGCCCGCTCCGCGTAGGCAGCCCCCGCGCAGGCACCCCCCGATCCCGCCCGCCGCCGTCCCGCCCCCGCTCTCCCGGGGGTCCGGGGCGGCGCGCCGTCCGCTGCCCGGCCGGATTCTCAGGAACCTCTCAGAAAAGCCGCCTACGGTGCCCCGCATGGACACCACCAAGACCCCCGCCCCGACCGCTCCCGAGGCGGACTCCCCGGCCGACCTGAAGAAGGTCGCCACCGACGAGACGACCGCCCCGGCCGCCGCCGCCACCGAGGAGGTCCAGGGCGAGGAGCTCGCCACCGACCTCGACGACGAGTTCGACGAACTCGACGCCGCGGCCGACGAGCAGCAGAGCAGTGGTGTCGCCTCCGGAGCCTCCGCCATCGTCGCCGCCGGTCTCGGCCTGGTCGCCCTCAGCGGCAGCTGGACCTCCCGCGTCATAGGCGAGCGGGAGACCCTCAAGGGCCAGATCAGCTCGGCCACCGCCACCACCACCGAGGCCAAGATCGAGGCGCTGTACGGCAACGCCTGGCACATGACCGCCCTGTTCAACGGCGTCCTGTCGACGGTCGCGCTGCTCATCGCCGTCTTCGTGCTGGCCCGCCCGGCCTTCGGCGCCCCCGGCCGCACCCTTCCGGCCTGGGTCCGCTCCGTCGCCTGGGCCGCCGTGGTCGTCGCCGCCATCGGCGTGGTCGCCTTCGCGTTCATGTACGTCCTCGCCCTCCCGACGGCCCCCGACGGCGCCGCCTAGGCCGTAGGGCGGTCCGCCTAGGCACCGCCTTAGGCCACCTCAGGGACCCCGGGTCCCGGCCTAAGGCCCCCGGCTCCCGCAGATGCGGCATGCTCCCGATGTGCCGGCACCCCCTGGGGCGCGAATCTTGGATCACACCGAACGAGGTGTCCGAGAAACGCGAACCAGGGAGCACGAGATGTTCGAGTACGAGATCGCCACCGCCCGCCGCGCCGACCTCATCCGCGAGGCCGACGCCTACCGGCTGGCCCGGGAAGCGCAGAAGGCCCACCGCTCCTCCTCCAGTAGCCAGGAACCGGAGGGGTCGGTGAGAGGGCAGCGCGGCCGGTTCACCCGCGCCGCGTAACCCGCGTCGCGAGACCGTGCGAACCGGCACGTGATGAGAAGCGCACCGATATCCAGTGCCGATGAGCAGGGCCCCTGTGCGATGCTCGGCGGCGTGGAGACCAGATCTGTCAGCCCGGTGTTCGTCGGCCGAGCCGACGAACTGGCCGTACTCACCGACGCCCTGACGCGCGCCGCCGGCCAGGAGCCGCAGGCACTGCTCATAGGCGGCGAGGCCGGGGTCGGCAAGACCCGCCTCACCGAGGAGTTCCTCTGCGAGGCCGACCGCCGCGGCGCGGTCGTGGCCGTCGGAGGCTGTGTGGAGATCGGGGCGGAGGGACTTCCCTTCGCCCCGTTTTCGACGGCGCTGCGCACCCTGCACCGCCTGCTCCCCGACGAACTGGCCGCGGCCGCCGTCGGCCAGGAGGACGAACTCGCGCGCATCCTCCCCGAACTCGGCGAGACCCCGCGCGGCCCGCACGACGAGGAGAGCACCGCCCGGCTCTTCGAGCTGACGGCCCGGATGCTGGAACGGCTCGCCGCCGACCGCACCGTCGTCCTCGTCCTGGAAGACCTGTACTGGGCGGACACCTCCACCCGGCACCTGCTCTCCTACCTCTTCCGCGCGCTCGGCAGCGGCCGGCTCGTCGTGGTCGCCACCTACCGCGCCGACGACGTCCATCGCCGCCACCCGCTGCGCCCGCTCCTCGCGGAGCTCGACCGGCTGCGCACCGTCCAGCGCATCGAGCTGTCCCGCTTCAACCGGGCCGAAGTGCGCCGCCAGCTCGCCGGGATCCTCGCCTCGCAGCCCGACGAGGAGTTCGTCGAATCGGTCTTCGACCGCTCCGACGGCAACGCCTTCTTCGTCGAGGAACTCGTCGCCTCCCGCGCCAGCGGCTGCTCGACCGGTCTCACCGAATCCCTGCGCGACCTGCTCCTGGTCCGCGTCGAAGTCCTCCCGGACGCCGCGCAGCGCGTCGTGCGCATCGTCGCCGAGGGCGGCTCCACGGTGGAGTACCCCCTGCTGCGCGCCGTCACCCGGCTCACCGAGGACGAGCTGATCGAGGCCCTGCGCTCGGCGGTCGGCGCCAACATCCTCCTCGCCACCTCCGACGGCGACGGCTACCGCTTCCGCCACTCCCTGGTCAGAGAGGCCGTCTCCGACGACCTGCTGCCCGGCGAGCGCGCCCGCGTCAACCGCCGCTACGCCGAGGAGCTCGAACAGGACGACTCGCTGATCCGCGCGGAGGAGCGGGTCATCCGCCTCGCCACCTACTGGTACTACGCCAACGACTCGGCCAAGGCCCTGCCCGCCGTCCTCGCGGCCTCGGTGGCCGCCCGGCGCCGGCACGCGTACTCCGAGCAGCTGCGCCTGCTGGAGCGGGCCATGGAGCTGTGGGAGGCCGTACCGGAGGAGGTGCGCGACGAACTGCGCCCGGCGGACTACACCGAGGTCTACCCGCCCTGCGGCTGCGACCCGGCCACCACCCCGCTGCAACGCCTCGACCTGCTGGCCGAAGCCACCGTCGCGGCCCGCTTCGGCGGCGAGCGCGAACGCGCGCTGAAGCTGACCAAGACGGCCCTGCGGCTGCTGGAGGACGGCCACGACCCGCTGCGCGCCGCCTGGTTCTGGACCGAACGCTCCCGGATGATCGCCAGCCTCGCCCGCGGCGACGGCTGGGCGGAGCTCGCCAAGGCGCAGGAGCTCGTCCGCGGGCTGCCCCCGTCCCAGGTGCACGCCGACGTCCTGGTCAGGGCCGCGAGCTGGGGCATGCTCCACAAGCCGGGGCCCGACAACCTGGTCGCCGCCGAACGCGCCGTGGAGTACGCGCGGATGGTCGGCGCCGAGGACACCGAGCTCAATGCCCGGATCACCGTCGGCAGCCTGCTCGTCGACTCGGGGGACCCCGAACGCGGCCTCGCCGAGATGTACGCGGTCAAGGACCGGGCCGCCGAACTCGGACTCGGCATGCTGGTGGGACGCGCGCACGTGAACCTCACCTCTCATCTGGAAGGCCTGGGCCGGTCCCGCGAAGCCGTGGAACTGGCCGAACAAGGTGCCGAGCTGGTCAAGAACTCCCATCTGATGGACTCCGAGGCCTACATCCGGGGCAACCTGGCGGAGAGCCTGTACAGCGTCGGCCGGTGGGAGGAGGCCGCGACGCAGGCCCGGCGCACCCTGACTCTCGTCAGCAGCGCCGCCCCGCGCGCCGCGGCCGTCGTACGGCTGGCCTACCTGGCCCTGGCCCGCGGCGAAGTCGCCGAGGCCGCCGGCCAGCTCACCGCCGCCCGCGCCCACTTCGGGTCCCACGACGGCCAGCCCCAGCACCGGATCCCGCTGTTCCGCCTCGCGATCGGCGTGGCGGCGGCGGAGGGCCGGATCGCCGACGTCCGCAGCGAGGTGGCCGCCGTCATCGACCACGGCTTCCCGCTCGGCAACCACCGCTACGCCTGGCCGCTGCTGCTCGCCGCAGCCTCGGCCGAAGCCGAGGCCCGGGGCCTGCCCGCCGCGGAGGCCGGCCGCGAGGAAGCACTGACCGTGCTGCGCGCCGCGGCCCGGGCCCTGGCCACCCCGGCCCCGGTGTGGCGCGCCCACTCCGAGTACCTCAGGGCCGAGCTGCTGCGGGCCGAGGCCCGGGACACCGTCGCCGACTGGGCGGCCGTGGAAGCGGCCGTACGCCCCCTGGAGCGCCCGTACCTGCTCGCCAGGGCCCGGTACCGGCTCGTGGAGTCCCTGCTGACGGCCGGCGGGGACCGCGAGGCCGCCGCAGGGCTCCTCCAGGAGGCCTACGCCACCTCCGAGCAGCTCGGCGCCCGCAGGCTCCGCGAGGACCTGGCCCTGCTCGCGCAGCGCGCCCGGCTCCCGCTCGTCCCGGTGGACGCCGCCGCCACGGCCCTGCTCGCTCCGCAGGCCGACCCGGTCGAGGCGCTGGGCCTGACCAGCCGCGAGCGGGACGTGCTGCGCCTGGTCGCGGCGGGCCACACCAACCGCCAGATCGCCGAGGAGCTCTTCATCTCCCCGAAGACGGCCAGTGTGCACGTCTCGAACATCCTGGCGAAGCTCGGCGTCGCGGGCCGCGGCGAGGCCGCTGCCCTGGCCCACCGGCTGAGGCTCTTCGGCCCCGTCGCCCAGCAGCCGGCCGGGACGCGGTAAGGGGGCGTCCCCCGTCCCCCTAGGCCGCCGGGTGCTCCTTCGCGCGTATGAGCACCTTGCCCGAGTCCAGGTCTATCGGGCCCTTTCCCGGGTCGCCGTCATTGACGTCGATCCGGGAGAGCTCCAGCCGCTTCTTCTCCTCGTCCGTGTGCTTCCGGCCCGGACTGAACAGCTCCTCGATCATGTTGAACACCGCGTCCACCGCACCTTTCGTCCCCCCGTCGGGGCCCGCTGGTCATCGCACCGTCAGTGTCAGGATCCTGTCGTCGCCGGTTTCCGGCGACCCGCGCCCGTCCGTCTCGCTCGTGACCAGCAGCAACCTGTCCCCGCCGAGGGGCACCACGGTGCGCAGCCGGCCGTACTCGCCCGCCAGGAACGCCTCGGGCTCCGCCACCGGCTCCGCCCCGGCCAGCGGGATCCGCCAGAGCCGCTGCCCCCTCAGCCCGGCCATCCAGACGGAGCCCTGCGCCCAGGCGATCCCGCTCGGCGAGGCCTCGTCGGTCTTCCACACCGCCACCGGATCGCGCATCCCCGGCTTGCCGGCCTTGCCCTCGGCCTCCGGCCAGCCGTAGTTCGCGCCGGGCTCGATCAGATTCAGCTCGTCCCAGGTGTTCTGCCCGAACTCGGCGGCCCACAGCCGTTTGTCCTTGTCCCAGGCGAGGCCCTGCACATTGCGGTGCCCGTACGAGTAGACGACCGAGTCGGCCTCCGGATTGCCGTGCACCGGCTCCCCGTCCGGGGTCATCCGCAGGATCTTCCCGCCCAGCGACTTCTTGTCCTGGGCCAGCCCCGTCTCCCCGGTCTCGCCCGTCCCGGCGTAGAGCATCTTGTCCGGGCCGAAGGCGATCCGCCCGCCGTTGTGGATGAGCCCCTTGGGGATCCCCCTGAACACCGTGTCGGGCGCGCCCAGTTGATCGCCGGGCGGTCTCTTCTCGTCATAGCGCAGCCGGGCGATGCGGTTGTCGGACTCGGTGGTGAAGTAGGCGTACACCATGAGGTCCGAGGCGAAGGAAGGGGACAGGGCCAGGCCCAGCAGCCCGCCCTCGCCGCCCGGGGCCACCCCGGGCACCGTGCCGACCGGGGTCACGGCGCCCGTGCCCACGTCGACCCGGCTGATCGTGCCCTTGTCCCGCGAGGCGACCAGCAGGTTCCCGTCGGGCAGCGGAGCCACCCCCCACGGGGACTCCAGGCCCTGGGCGGCCACGCCGGTCACCGTCACCTGCCCCTTGGCCGGCGGCCCGGAGGCCGAAGCCGAGGCGGAGGGGGCGCCCGAGCCGCCCGGCGACCGGGAGCCCGCCGTCGTGCCCGGTGGCGCATCGCTCGGCCGGGCCCCGGCGCCGTTCGGCGGGGAACATCCCGCCGCCAGCAGCGCCCCGCATCCCGCCAGGGCGAACGCCGCCAGCACCCCGCGGGCCCGGCCGCGCGGACCCCCGTACGCCCGCACCGGCACCCCCACCGGCACTCTCGCCCGGTTCTCCACCCGCTCCTGGCCGGGCCCCGGCCCCTGGCCCGGCCCCTGGCCCGGCCCCTGGCCCGGCCCCTGGCCCGGCCCCTGGCCCGGCCCCTGGCCCGGCCCCTGGCCCGGCCCCTGGCCCGGCCCCTGGCCCGGCCCCTGGCCCGGCCCCTGGCCCGGCCCCTG
This sequence comes from Streptomyces tatrensis, assembly GCF_049310065.1. NCBI lineage: Bacteria > Bacillati > Actinomycetota > Actinomycetes > Kitasatosporales > Streptomycetaceae > Streptomyces > Streptomyces tatrensis. The sequence continues at coordinate 6,664,521 of NZ_JBMDLB010000011.1, forward strand.
GCCCGGCCCCTGCCCTGGTCCCTGGCCCGGCCCCTGCCCTGGTCCCCGGTCGTGTCCGTATCGCATCGCCGTACTCCCCTCCGGTCCTCCGATCGTGCCCTCACACGATTCAACAGCGCAGACCATGCCCCAAGTTCCGCCACTCGTACACTCGATCGAGTGGTTCAGGCCCCCATCGGGACCGGCAGCTCCGACAGCTCCACCAGGTCCTCGGCGGTCAGCCGCACCTCCGCCGCCCGCGCGTTCTCCGCCGCCCACCGCGCCTGCCCGGCCCCGGGCACCGGAACCACCTGCGGACCCTGCGCCAGCACCCACGCCAGCGCCGCCTGCGCCGCCGTGACCCCGTCCCCGTGCCGCCGGGCGACCCGCCGCAGCCCCGCCACCAGCACCTGGTTCGCCGCCATCGCGTACGCCGTGAACCGCGGATGCCTGGCCCGTACGTCCTCGGGCTCGAACCCCTCGCCCGGGACCAGCGTCCCGGTCAGGAACCCGCTCCCCAGCGGCATCGCCGCCAGGAACCCCACACCCCGCGCCGCGCACCACGGCAGCAGCCGCCACGCCGCCTGCGGCGACCACACCGACAGCTCCGCCTGCACCGCGCTCACCGGGAACACCTGCTGCGCCCGCTCCAGGTGCCGCACGGTCGTCTCGTACGCCGGGTCCGCGCGCCGCCCCGCACCCGGCCCGGTGCCCGCCCCCAGCGCGCAGAAGCCCAGCGCCCGCACCTTCCCCGCGCCCACCAGCTCCGCCATCGCGCCCCAGGACTCCTCGACCGGCACGTCCGGGTCCACCCGGTGCAGCTGGTACAGGTCTATGACGTCGGTGCGCAGCCGCCGCAGCGAGGCGTCGCAGGCCCGCCGCAGGTAGCCGGGGCGCCCGTCGGCCACCACGTGCACCCCGTCGGCCCGCAGCCCCGCCTTCGCGGACACGAAGGCGTCGGCCCGGCGCTCGCGCAGCACCCGGCCGAGCAGCAGCTCGTTGGTGTAGGGGCCGTACAGATCGGCGGTGTCGAGCAGGTTCGCCCCGAGATCGAGGGCCGTGTGCACGGTGAGCAGCGAGTCCTCGCGCCGCCTGCGCGAAGGCGCGTACGCCCCGCTCATCGGCATGCAGCCGAGGCCGACGGCACCCACCGTCAGTGCCCCCGCCCCGATCGACCTGCGCTCCACCGTGCGTCCCCCCTGGTACTCCCGGTCCGGCACACAAACTAACGGCTCGATCCGGATCCCCTGGCATAGCCTCCTGATCATGACCGCAGAGACCCGCGAGACCCCCGACGTATGGCTGCCCTTCCCCGCCGAGGAGATCGAGGGCCTGCCCGATTCCTTCCGCTACCGCCACTGGGACGGCGAGGAGACCTTCCCGGCCGATCCGGCCGACTGCGTCTTCTACGTCACCCCGTACATGAAGTCCCCGGCCGTCACCCTGCGCCCGCTGCCCGCGATGCCCCGGCTGCGGATCGTGCAGACCCTGACCGCCGGCGTCGATCACGTCCTGGGCGGCCTCGGCGACCTGGCCCCCGGGGTACGGCTGTGCAACGCCAAGGGCGTCCACGACGCGAGCACCGCCGAGCTCGCGCTCACCCTGATCCTGGCCTCCCTGCGCGGGATCCCGGGCATGGTGCGCGGCCAGGACCGCGAGGAGTGGCGCTTCGGGTTCTACGAGGCCCTCGCGGACAAGTCCGTACTGATCATCGGCTACGGAGCCGTCGGCGCGGCCATCGAGGACCGGCTCGCGCCCTTCGAGTGCGAGCGGATCGTCCGGGTCGCGCGGACGGCGCGCACCACGGCGCGCGGGCCGGTGCACGCCCTCGCCGAGCTGCCCCAACTCCTGCCCGGGGCCGACGTGGTGATCCTTTCCGCGCCGCTCACCGAGGAGACGAGGGGGCTCGCGGGCGCAGAGTTCCTCGGCCGCATGAAGGACGGCGCGCTGCTCGTGAACGTGGCCCGCGGACCCGTCGTCGACACCAAGTCCCTTCTGGCGGAGGTGGAGTCGGGCCGGCTGCGCGCCGCGCTGGACGTCACCGATCCGGAACCACTGCCTTCAGGCCACCCGCTCTGGCATGCTCCGGGTGTCCTGATCACGCCCCATGTGGGCGGCAGCAGCTCGGCGTTCGAGCCGCGGGCCAAGCGTCTGGTGGCCCGTCAGCTCCGGAAGTTCGCCGCCGGAGAGCTCGTGGAGAACACGGTGTTGATCACGGAATAGCGTGCGGCGCGCACGCTCCGCGTTCGTCCGGATGCGCTCGGTGGGCACAACTCCCCTGTTGGTGACGGAGCGTAGAGAAACTATGTCCCTGAGTGACGAAAGTGGTGTATCGTCCGGAACAAGGGGCTGCGCCACGAACGTCTGGCGCTGGGGAGTGATCGGACACTTTGGGGGGCGACGGGCGATGCACGGCCAATGGACGAAGGATCCGATGCGGCGAAGCCGCCGGAGGCGAAGGTGCCGGGACTGGACCGCGCCGGAACCAGCCAGCGAGGGGGACCGGTGAGCACCCCGGGGGCGGCGCTGCTCACCCGCCGGCCCCCCGCCGGCGGCGGCAGCGGCGCCAAGGCGCTGGCGATGCAGCTCCTCCTCGCGGTGGTCAGCAGCGGGTACGCCGTGGGCGCCGCCCTCGGCTGGGGCTCCGAGGAACTCGCCGAGATCATGGGCGACTTCGGGCTCAGCGCCGCAGGCCTGCTCGCCGCCGTCTCCTGTTTCACGTACGCCAGGGCCATTGACAGCCGGGAGCGCCCGGCCTGGCTGCTGTTCGCGTTCTCCTCGCTCATGGGCTGCTGCGGCAACGCGGTCTGGGGCTGGTACGAGGTGGTCCTCGGCGAAGCCGTACCGAAGCCCTCGCTCGCCGACTTCGCCTTCCTCTGCTTCGCGCCGCCCGCCATCGTGGGCCTGCTCGTCCTCGCGAAGCGCCCGGTCACCCGAGCCGGCTGGGTCTGCCTCGGCCTCGACTCCTGGCTCATCGGCGGCTCCCTGCTCACCCTCTCCTGGAGCCTGGCCCTCGCGCACGCCGCGCAGACCGCCCAGTCCGGCGCCCCCGGCAGCGTCCCGCGCGCGGCCCTCTCGCTGGCCTACCCGCTCCTGGACATCGCGCTCGTCTCGATGGTGCTGGTGCTGCACTTCCGCCGCTCCGAGACCAACCGCTCCGCCGTGAACACCGCCATCGCCGCCCTCGCCCTGACCGTGCTGAGCGACGCGCTGTTCACCTCGCCGCTGCTCAGCGCCGAGTACCAGTCCGGCCAGCTCCTCGACGCCGGCTGGTTCGCGGGCTCGCTCCTCCTCGCGTACGCGCCCTGGGGCGCCCGCCGCATGCACCCCGGCCCCGACCCCGTCGTCCCCGCCCGGGCCGAGCGGCCGCACAGCCGCCCCATCACCGGCTCCCTGCCCGCCCTCACCCCGTACCTCGCGGCGGCCGTCTGCACCCTCGGCATCCTCTACAACGTGGTGGACGGCCGGAAGGTCGACCGGGTCGTCGTCTTCACGGGCTGCACCGTCGTGCTCGCCCTGGTCATCCGCCAGGGCATCATGCTGCTCGACAACATCGCGCTGACCCAGGAACTGGCCCAGAAGGAGAACCACTTCCGCTCCCTGGTCCAGGGCTCCAGCGACGTCATCATGATCGCCGCACCCACCGGCACCCTGCGCTACGTCAGCCCCGCCGCCGCCGGGGTCTACGGCCGCGAGGCGGAAGAGCTGGTCGGCACCGAGCTGGCCACCCTGATCCACCCGGAGGACCTGGGCCGCGTGGTCCACGAGGTGCGCCGCTTCCTGGCCGCGCCGCCCGCCGAGGAGCCGACCACCCGCATCGAGTGCCGGTTCAGATCGGGCGCCGGCGAGTGGCTCAATGTGGAGTCCACCGTCAACCGCCACCAGGGCGGCCTCATCCTGAACAGCCGCGACGTCACCGAGCGGGTCCGGCTCCAGGCGCAGCTCCAGCACAGCGCCGAGCACGACCCCCTCACCGACCTCCCCAACCGGGCCCTGTTCACCCGCCGGGTCCGCCAGGCCCTCACCGGCCGCCGGGCCGGGGACCACAGCACCGCCGTCCTCTTCATCGACCTCGACGGCTTCAAGGCGGTCAACGACACCATCGGCCACCAGGCCGGTGACGAGCTGCTCATCGAAGCCGCCCGCCGGCTCCAGGACTCGGTCCGGGCCGGGGACACCGCGGCCCGCCTCGGCGGCGACGAGTTCGCCGCCCTGATCCTGGGCGACGGCAACCGCGACCACAGCGCCCGCGAGTACCAGGTCCACGAGATCGCCGACCGGCTGCGCACCACCCTCTCCCAGCCCTACCGGATCGCCGGGAGCGAGGTCCGGGTCGCCGCGAGCATCGGCGTGGCCTTCGCGGACCCCGGCATCACCCCTTCGGACCTGATGCGCAACGCGGATCTCGCGATGTACCGGGCCAAGGCGAGCGGCAAGGACCGGGTCGAGATGTACGCGCCCCAGATGCAGGCCGAGGTCGTCCGCAAGGCCGAGCTGGCGGGGCGGCTGCGCACCGCGCTGCACGACGGGGAGTTCGCCCTGCTGCACCAGCCCGTGGTCTCCCTGGCCTCGGGGGAGATCTCGGCCGTGGTGGCCCAGGCCCGGTGGCGTTCCGCCCAGGGGATCCTGTTCACCCCCGCCGAGTTCCTGCGGGTCGCCGAGTACAGCGGAGGAGGGGCAGGCGGGGGAGGGGGCGGCGCTGGAGGTACCGGCGAGGGCGGGTCCGCCGCCCGGGCAGCCGTACCGGACGCCTCGCGCACCGCCGAGCTGGGGCGCTGGCTGCTGGAGGAGGCCGTAGGGCAGGCCGCCGAGCGCCACCGGGCCGGGCACGACGTCCCCGTGGCCGTACGGATGACAGCGCAGCGGCTGCTGGACCGGTCGATGCCGCTGGGCTCCGTGGAAGCCCTGCTGACCCGCAACGGGCTGCCGTCGGGCGCGCTCGTCCTGGAGCTCGCCGTCTCCGACCCCAGGGTGCCCTTCGACGACCTGGAGCGCCGCCTGGCGGGACTGCGCCGGCTCGGGGTCCTGATCGCCCTGGACGGCTTCGGCAGCGGTTACGCGGCCATCAGCGCCCTGCGCAGGCTCCCCGTGGACATGCTCAAGCTCGACCGCGGCCTGGTCGAGGGGGTCGTGGAATCCCCCCGGCTCCACAAGATCACCGCCGGTCTGTTGCGGATCGCAAACGACCTCGGCATGCAGTCGGTGGCGGAGGGCGTGGACCTCCCGGAACAGGTCATGGCATTGCGCGCCATGGGCTGCAGTCACGGGCAGGGAATGGCCTTCTCCGGCCCTCTGGACGAGTACAGGCTGCGGCGAGCGCTCGTGCGCGGTACGTTCCCAGTACCGGGCGGTGCGGCCCAACCCGCGTTGGCCGGTGGTTCACAAGGGGGCTCGATGGTTATCCACAGAGGCTCACATAATGAGACGCCCGTCCCACCCGCTTGACATCACCCTCCCGCCGGAGGGAGGGTCAATGCCATGCGCACCCGAATTCTCGTACTTGGAAAGCGCGTCGGCTGAAGCTGGGACCAGCATGTCCCCGCTCAACGCACCCGACGCGCTCCCCTCGCTTGCCTCCCGGCACGAGGGGTTTTTTGTTGCACTGGCAACGCCGAATCTCGTTAAACCCTCCTCGCAAAACCCTCAGCTTCGAGAAGAGAATGCCGATGACCGAGCAGGCCACCGGGGCCCACCATCCGCAGCCGCGGCCCCGTTCCGGCGGACACCACGCCGCCGCAGTTGAGCACGTCACGGGTGCGCAGTCCCTCATTCGCTCTCTCGAAGAGGTGGGGTGCGACACCGTCTTCGGCATTCCGGGCGGCTGCATCCTCCCGGCGTACGACCCGATGATGGACAGCAAGAAGGTCCGCCACATCCTGGTCCGCCACGAGCAGGGGGCCGGCCACGCCGCCACCGGCTACGCCCAGGCGACCGGCAAGGTCGGCGTCTGCATGGCCACCTCCGGCCCCGGCGCCACCAACCTGGTCACCCCGATCGCCGACGCGCACATGGACTCCGTGCCCCTCGTCGCGATCACCGGCCAGGTCTCCTCCAAGGCCATCGGCACCGACGCCTTCCAGGAGGCGGACATCGTCGGCATCACCATGCCGATCACCAAGCACAACTTCCTGGTCACCAAGGCCGAGGACATCGCGAGGACCATCGCCGAGGCCTTCCACATCGCCTCGACCGGCCGCCCCGGCCCGGTGCTGGTCGACATCGCCAAGGACGCCCTGCAGGCGAAGACCACCTTCTCGTGGCCGCCGAGCCTGGACCTCCCCGGCTACCGGCCGGTGACCAAGCCTCACGCCAAGCAGATCCGCGAGGCCGCCAAGATGATCGCCGCCGCCAAGCGGCCGGTCCTCTACATCGGCGGCGGCGTCATGAAGGCCGGCGCGACCGCCGAGCTGAAGGTCCTCGCCGAGCTCACCGGTGTCCCGGTCGTCACCACCCTGATGGCCCTGGGCTCCATCCCGGACACCCACCCGCAGAACGTCGGCATGCCCGGCATGCACGGTGCCGTCACCGCGGTGACCGCGCTCCAGAAGTCGGACCTGCTGATCGCGCTCGGCACCCGCTTCGACGACCGCGTCACCGGCAAGCTGGACAGCTTCGCCCCCTTCGCCAAGGTCATCCACGCGGACATCGACCCGGCCGAGATCGGCAAGAACCGCGCCGTGGACGTCCCGATCGTCGGCGACGCCCGCGAGGTCATCGCCGACCTGATCCAGGCCGTCCAGGCCGAGGCCAACGACGGCAACGCCGGCGACTACACCGCCTGGTGGAAGGACCTCAACCGCTGGCGCGACACCTACCCGCTGGGCTACGACCTGCCCGAGGACGGCACGCTCTCCCCCCAGCAGGTCATCGAGCGGATCGGCCAGCTGGCACCGAAGGGCACCATCTACACGGCCGGTGTCGGCCAGCACCAGATGTGGGCCTCGCACTTCGTGAACTACGAGGAGCCCCGGACCTGGCTGAACTCCGGCGGCGCCGGAACCATGGGCTATGCGGTCCCCGCCGCGATGGGCGCCAAGGTCGGCATGCCGGAGCGCACCGTCTGGGCGATCGACGGCGACGGCTGTTTCCAGATGACCAACCAGGAACTGGCCACCTGCGCCCTGAACAACATCCCGATCAAGGTCGCGATCATCAACAACGGTGCGCTGGGCATGGTCCGCCAGTGGCAGACCCTGTTCTACAACCAGCGGTACTCGAACACCGTCCTGCACGCGGGCGAGACGGGCACCGACACGGCCGTCGGCTCCCAGCGCGGCGAGTCGGCCGCCCCCCGCATGGGCACCCGCGTCCCGGACTTCGTCAAACTGTCCGAGGCCATGGGCTGCGTGGCACTGCGCTGCGAGGACCCGGCCGACCTGGACAAGGTCATCGCCGAGGCCAACGCGATCAACGACCGCCCGGTCGTCATCGACTTCATCGTCCACGAGGACGCCATGGTGTGGCCGATGGTCGCCGCCGGCACCTCGAACGACGAGGTCATGGCCGCACGGGGCGTCCGCCCCGACTTCGGCGACAACGAAGACGACTGAGCCGAGAGAGCCTGAGAGAGAGAACGACTCACATGTCCAAGCACACGCTCTCCGTCCTGGTCGAGAACACGCCCGGCATCCTCGCCCGGATCGCCGCGCTGTTCTCCCGACGCGGGTTCAACATCGACTCCCTCGCGGTCGGTGTCACCGAGCACCCCGACATCTCGCGCATCACCATCGTCGTGAACGTCGAGGACCTCCCGCTGGAGCAGGTGACCAAGCAGCTCAACAAGCTGGTCAACGTGCTCAAGATCGTCGAGCTGGAGCACGTTAACGCCATCGAGCGCGAACTCGTTCTGGTGAAGGTCCGCGCCGACAACGAAACGCGCTCGCAGATCGTCGAGATCGTCCAGCTGTTCCGCGCCAAGACCGTCGACGTCTCCCCGGAGGCCGTCACCATCGAGGCCACCGGCGGCACCGACAAGCTGGGCGCGATGCTCAAGATGCTGGAGCCCTTCGGCATCAAGGAGCTCGTCCAGTCCGGGACGATCGCCATAGGGCGCGGCGGCCGGTCCATCACGGACCGCAGCCTGCGCGCGCTCGACCGCAGCGCCTGAGCCCGTCCGGGCCGGTGACTCCGGCCCGGTCGCGCCCCGCCCGTCCGTTTCTCGCTCGCTCGTATGGCGAGACCGAGAACCACGTATTCCGTTCCCCGCCGTACGGTGGGAGCAACACCAGCGCACCAAGGAGATATCCCAGTGGCCGAGCTGTTCTACGAGAACGACGCCGACCTGTCCATCATCCAGGGCCGCAAGGTCGCGGTCATCGGTTACGGCAGCCAGGGCCACGCCCACGCGCTGTCGCTCCGTGACTCCGGCGTCGACGTCGTCGTCGGCCTGCACGAGGGCTCGAAGTCCAAGGCCAAGGCCGAGGAGCAGGGCCTGAAGGTCCTGCCCGTCGCCGAAGCCGCGGCCTGGGCGAACGTCATCATGATCCTGACCCCGGACCCGCTCCAGGCCGAGATCTACGCCGCCTCCATCGAGTCGCACCTGGAAGAGGGCGACGCGCTCTTCTTCGGCCACGGCTTCAACGTCCGGTACGGCTTCATCAAGCCGCCCACCAACGTGGACGTGGCGCTGGTCGCGCCGAAGGGCCCGGGTCACCTGGTCCGCCGTCAGTACGAGGAAGGCCGCGGCGTGCCCTGCATCGCCGCCGTGGAGCAGGACTTCACCGGTTCCGCCTTCCAGCTCGCGCTGTCGTACGCGGCCGGCATCGGCGGCACGCGCGCCGGCGTCATCAAGACCACCTTCACCGAGGAGACCGAGACCGACCTGTTCGGTGAGCAGGCCGTCCTCTGTGGTGGTGCCTCCGCGCTGGTGAAGGCCGGTTTCGAGACGCTGACCGAGGCCGGTTACCAGCCCGAGATCGCGTACTTCGAGTGCCTGCACGAGCTGAAGCTCATCGTGGACCTCATGTACGAGGGTGGTCTGGAGAAGATGCGCTGGTCGGTCTCCGAGACCGCCGAGTGGGGCGACTACATCACCGGTCCCCGCATCATCACGGACGCCACCAAGGCCGAGATGAAGAAGGTCCTCGCGGAGATCCAGAGCGGCGAGTTCGCCAACACCTGGATGGCCGAGTACAAGGCCGGTCTGCCGAAGTACAACGCGTACAAGAGCGCCGACGAGGCGCACCTGCTCGAGACCACCGGCAAGAAGCTGCGCAAGCTGATGAGCTGGGTCGACAACGACGAGAGCTGATCCGCCTCGCCGCGGGGCCGGGACGGTGCGTCCCGGCCCCGCGGCACACCGGCCGGGCACCCCCTGCGGCAGGCCCCGACGGGCCTCGCGGGGGACCGCTTGTCCACCCCGGCCAATCTCGTGCGGGTGATCCTTCCGTACAGGCGGAATTCCCTTCCTGATCCGCCACTACACTGCTCAACACAACGCGTCAGGCCCACAGTGTCGTGCGTCTTCCACGCGGCTACCCCCCTCCACCGCCTGCGGCCGTCGGGACGGCCGTCCGCACTGGACTTGTGAGGACCCACGTGAGCTCGAAACCTGTCGTACTCATTGCCGAAGAGCTGTCGCCCGCCACTGTCGAGGCGCTCGGCCCGGACTTCGAGATCCGTCACTGCAACGGCGCCGACCGTGCGGAGCTGCTCCCCGCGATCGTGGACGTCGACGCGATCCTGGTCCGCTCCGCGACCAAGGTCGACGCCGAGGCCATCGCCGCGGCCAAGAAGCTGAGGGTCGTCGCCCGCGCGGGCGTCGGTCTCGACAACGTCGACGTCTCGTCCGCCACCAAGGCCGGCGTGATGGTCGTGAACGCACCGACCTCCAACATCGTCACCGCCGCCGAGCTGGCCTGTGGCCTGCTCGTCGCGACGGCCCGCAACATTCCGCAGGCCAACACCGCCCTGAAGAACGGCGAGTGGAAGCGGAACAAGTACACGGGTGTCGAGCTCAGCGAGAAGACCCTCGGTGTCGTCGGCCTCGGCCGCATCGGCGTCCTGGTCGCCCAGCGCATGTCGGCCTTCGGCATGAAGATCGTCGCGTACGACCCCTACGTGCAGCCCGCGCGCGCCGCCCAGATGGGCGTCAAGATGCTGACGCTCGACGAGCTGCTCGAGGTCGCCGACTTCATCACCGTGCACCTGCCCAAGACCCCCGAGACCCTCGGTCTCATCGGGGACGAGGCCCTGCACAAGGTCAAGCCGTCCGTCCGCATCGTCAACGCCGCCCGCGGCGGGATCGTGGACGAGGCCGCGCTGTACTCGGCCATCAAGGAGGGCCGCGTCGCCGGCGCCGGCCTCGACGTGTACGCGAAGGAGCCCTGCACGGACTCCCCGCTGTTCGAGCTCGACCAGGTCGTCTGCACCCCGCACCTCGGCGCGTCCACGGACGAGGCCCAGGAGAAGGCCGGTGTCTCGGTCGCCAAGTCGGTGCGCCTCGCGCTCGCCGGTGAGCTCGTGCCCGACGCGGTCAACGTCCAGGGCGGCGTCATCGCCGAGGACGTCCGTCCGGGCCTGCCGCTCGCCGAGAAGCTCGGCCGCATCTTCACCGCGCTGGCGGGCGAGGTCGCGGTCCGCCTCGACGTCGAGGTCTACGGCGAGATCACCCAGCACGACGTGAAGGTGCTCGAACTCTCCGCGCTCAAGGGTGTCTTCGAGGACGTCGTCGACGAGACGGTCTCCTACGTCAACGCCCCGCTCTTCGCGCAGGAGCGCGGGGTCGAGGTCCGCCTGACCACCTCCTCGGAGTCCCCGGACCACCGCAACGTGGTGACCGTCCGCGGCACCCTGTCGGACGGCCAGGAGGTGTCGGTCTCCGGCACGCTCGTGGGCCCGAAGCACCTGCAGAAGCTCGTCGGCATCGGCGACTACGACGTGGACCTCGCGCTCGCCGAGCACATGATCGTCCTGCGCTACGCCGACCGCCCGGGCGTGGTCGGCGCCGTCGGCCGCATCCTCGGTGAGGCCGGCCTGAACATCGCGGGCATGCAGGTCGCCCGTGCCGAAGAGGGCGGCGAGGCACTCGCGGTCCTCACGGTCGACGCCGAGGCCCCGGTGAACGTCCTCGCGGACATCGCCACCGAGATCGGCGCCGTCTCGGCCCGTACGGTCAGCCTCGGCTGACGCTGCGGCAGCGGACAGAGCGAAGGGCCCGGGGGAGACCCCGGGCCCTTTCGTGTGTCCCGCCCCGCTACGCAGCTCAGTGCGCGAGCGCTTCGCCGGCCGGAGCCGGCTCCGCCTGGGCCCCGGCCTGGGCCTGCGCTCCGCGTCCCCGGAGCAGGGCCGCGGCGAGCACCGCCGCCGCGAGGAGCAGGACCGTACCGCCCCAGGCCGCGTACTGCATTCCGTGGACGAAGGCCTCCCGGGCCGCGTTCAGGACCTGCCCGCCGGCCGCGCCGCCGAGCTCCTGCGCGGTGGCCACGGCCCCGCCGAGGGTCTCCCGCACGGCGGGCTCGGAGCCGGCCAGGTCGGAGCGGTAGACGGCCGTGCCCAGGCTGCCCAGGAGGGCCATCCCGAGGGCGCCGCCGAACTCCGTGCCGGTCTCCAGCAGGGAGGCGGCCGAGCCGGCCTTCTCGGCGGGGGCGGAGCCGAGGGCCATGTCGGAGACCAGGGACATCACGGCGACGATGCCGCTGGCGAGGACCCCGGCTCCGGTCAGCAGCAGCCACAGCGAGTCGGTGTCCACCAGGCTGATCAGGGCGAACCCGGCGGCGGCGAGGACGAAGCCGCCCGAGATGACGTAGGCCCGGTCGGTCTTCTGGGCGAGGGCCGCGCTGAGGGGGGCGGCGGCGCCGATGACGACCGAGGGGGCGAGGCTCCAGAGGGCGGCTTCCAGGGTGCCCATGCCGAGCACCGACTGCAGGTACTGGGTGGTGAAGTAGGCCGATCCCATCATGGCGAAGGCGGCGATGGTGTTCAGGCCGATGCCGGCGCCGAAGCCGCGCCCCCGGAAGAGGGCCCGGGAGACCATGGCGTCCTCACGGGTGCGCTGGCGGCGGACGAAGAGGTACCCGAAGGCCAGGCCGGCGGCGAGGCAGCCCGCGTAGAACGGGGTGAAGCCCTCGGCGGCGATCTCCTTGAGGCCGTAGACGACCGGCAGCACGGCGGCCATCGACAGCGGCACGCTCAGCACGTCGAAGCGGCCGGGCGCCGGGTCCTTGAACTCGGGGACCAGTACGGGGACCAGCACCAGCCGGAGCAGCATCGCGGGCACGTTGATCAGGAAGACGGAGCCCCAGTGGAAGTGGTTGAGCATCACCCCGCTGAGCACCGAGCCCAGCGCGATGCCGCCGGTCATGGCGCCGGACCAGATCGCGATGGCCTTGCCGCGCTGCCGGTCGTCCTGGAAGAGGTTGCGGACGAGGGCGAGCGTGGACGGCATCAGGGTCGCGCCGCCGATGCCGAGCAGCACCCGGGCCGCGATGAGCATCTCGGCGCTGGAGGCGTAGCCGGCGGCGACGGAGGCGAGTCCGAAGGCGGCCGCGCCGGTCAGCAGCAGCTTGCGGCGGCCGATCCGGTCGCCGAGCGAACCCATCGTGATGAGCAGGCCCGAGAGGGCGAAGGCGTAGCTGTCGAAGATCCAGAGCTGCTGGGTGGCGCTGGGGTCCAGCTCCCGGGTGATGGCCGGGATGGCGAAGTAGAGGACGGAGACGTCCATCGAGACCAGGAGCAGGGGGAGCAGGAGGACGGTGAGGGCGGTCCATTCCCGGCGACCGGCGAGACGTGCTGCGGGGTTCGTCATGAGCGGCAATGTACAAGCGTCATAAACGTCTGTCTAGTACGACTGTATGGAACGGTTGTTTAGGACGTTTGTGTAGGACGGGTGTCTTGGTTACGGTGAAGGCATGGGACATCGCGAAGACTTGCTGGAAGGCGCCAAGAAGTGCCTGCTCGAGAAGGGTTTCGTGGGCACGACCGCCCGCGACATCGTCAAGGCCTCGGGCGCGAACCTGGCCTCGATCGGCTATCACTACGGCTCGAAGGACGCCCTCATGACGGAGGCGTTCATCGCGGTCGTCCAGGAGTGGGGTGACCAGTTCGCGGGCGCGGTGAAGGGCGGGGGCGGCTCGCTGGAGCGCTTCCGCTCGGTGTGGGACGGGGTGCACGCCGGCCACGAGAAGTCCGGCCCGATCTGGGCGGCCGGCATGGAGGTCGCCGTGACCCGGGACCAGGGCCGGCTGCCGGAGCTGCGGGCGCTGCTCGCCGCCTCGCAGGGGGAGGGGCGAAGGGGACTGGTCTCGATGTTCACCGGCGTCCCCGAGGAGGACCTGCTGGAGGAGGACCTGCGGACCTCCGGCGCCTTCTACCAGGCCCTGCTGAACGGGTTCATGATCCAGTGGCTCTTCGACCCCGCGTCGGCCGCGACCCCGGCGGAGCTGACGGAGGGGATGCGGCGCGCGGCGGCGGCGATGACGAAGACGGCCGGAGCCGAGGCCGAGGCCGGCGCTCAGGGATAAGCGGACTCGGAACCGCCGCCGAAGCGCCCGCGTCCCACCCCCGAATCGGCCCGGCCGGAGGGGGAGTTGTGAGACGTACGGTGATGGCGGCGGCGGTGTTCCTCGGGGTGCTGGCGGCGGCGGGATGCGGGGGCGCCGGGACGCCCTGGAGCGACGCCGCGCCGGACCTGCGCCCCCGGATGGCGGAGGTGGCGCGGGCCTGGGAGGGCTCGGCCGAACTCAAGGAGTGGCGCGAGGGGTTCCACCTGCTGGAGGACCCCGTTCGGCTGCCGGCGGGCGCCTTCCGCGACGGGTACGACAAGCAGGCCTACGAGGAGCGCAACTTCGCCCTGCGCACCGAAATCGCCGCGCGGGGCGGGCAGTCCGGGCAGCCCGGCCGGATCGGCTGGGCCGACGGGACCGCCCTCGACGTCACCGTGCTGAGCGCGGCCGCGACGTACGACGCGCTCACGGGCGGGGCGCCCACCCGCGAACGCCCGTTGACCGTCACGGGCGTCCGCTCCGGCGAGCTGACCATGAAGACCAGCCGCGGCCCCGCCCGGGTCCCGGTCTGGTTCTTCGACCTGGAGGGGTACGCGCAGCCGCTCGCCCGGGTCGCACTCGCGGACGCGGAGCCGGCCGAGCCACCCGTCCCGCCGGTGCGGTCCTTCGACGGGGGCGCCGCCGAACTGTTCGGCCACGACGCCGCCGATCCCGCCGGTACCGCCTTCACCGTGGAGGCCGGGCACGGTGCCTGCGACGGCGGGGTCGCCGTCGAGGTCCTGGAGGGGGTCGACACGGTGGTCCTGGGCGGCCGCATCCTGCCGGGCAAGAAGGTCGGGGAGGGCGAGGGATGCCCCTTGATCATGCTCAAGGCCACGGTCCCCGTGACGCTGACCCGGCCGCTCGGGAACCGGGTCCTGATCGACGCGGTATCGGGTGCGGCGCTGGGCTACTCGGACGGCGCCGTGCGCTGACGCGGGTCGCGGTCAACCGTGGAGGCGGGCGGCCTTGAGGGCCATGTGGAGGAGCAGGCGGTCCTCGCCCTCGTCCAGGTCGAGGCCGGTCAGCTGCTCCACCCGGGACAGGCGGTAGTACAGGGTCTGGCGGTGGATCCCCAAGGCCGCCGCCGCGCGGCCCGCCTGGCCGGCGCAGTCCAGGAACACCTCGGCGGTCCGGGCCAGTTCGGGGTTGGCGGTGCCGCGCAGGGCGCGGGCCACCGGGTCGTCCAGGGCCTCCTCGGCGACGGACGCCAGCATGCGGTAGGGCCCGATCGCGGACCACTGCGCGACCGGGCCGAGCCGCGGCCCGGCGGCGGCGGCCCGGGCGGCGGCGGTGGCCTGCTGCCAGGCGGCGGGCAGTTCGGTGAGCGCCCGTACGGGGTCGGACACCCCGGCGGTCACTCCGGTGGCCGCGCCGGGGACGGCGGCCTTGGCGCCTGCCTTCGGGGTGGTGCGGGCGGCGGCACCGGCCTTCGGCGCGGCGGGCCCGGGGCCAGGGGTGGTGGTGCCGGTGGTGCCTGCCGTGCCCCCTGCCGTGCGGGGCATCAGGCGGGAGATCGCCGTGAGGGCCGGAGCCAGCGGGTCCGTGCCGCGCAGCCGGATCAGCACCGCCAGGGACTGCCCCGCGGGCCCGCCGCCGCCCGGGCGGGGCTCCGGTTCTCCGGCCCCCCGCCAGGGCACCACGCACACGGCCGCCGCTCCCGGGACCGACGTCGGGGCATCGCCGGACCACGGGCTCACGCAGACCGCGGCGTGCGGTCCCTCGCTGCCCGGACCGAGTGCCACCCGTAGCGCGGCCACGGCCATGTCCTGGTGCCAGCCGCGCCCGGCGGTGAGCGCGGCGAGGAACTCCCGGGACAGGTCCGCGCCCGCGCGGGCCTCCTCCGCGAGGAGCAGCCCGATCCGCTGGGCCACCTCCATCGCGGCGGCCAGGGACTCCGCGTCGGGGCCGGGCTCCTGGCCGAGGAGCCACACGTAGCCCTGGACGATCCCGCGGTAGCGCACCGGCAGGCAGATCCGCCCGCGGAAGACGCCGGCGTCCGGGGCCGCCGGGATCCTGACCGGGCCGGTGGCGCGGGCGATGCCGAAGCCCTCGAACCAGGACCGGACGGCCGCCGTCGACTGGCGGGTCAGGATCGAGCGGGTCCGTACGGGATCCATGGCGAGATCGTCTTCGCTGTCGTGCGCGCCGAAGGCGATGAGGCGGAAGTCCCGGTTCTCCAGCGTCGCCGGAGCGCCGAGCAGCGCCGAGATCTCGTCCACCAGGTCCTGGTAATCGCCTTTCACCCGCACATTCTCCCACCCCCGCAGCCGCCCTTCAGACAGATGTATGAGATCCGGGCCACGGATGCGTGACAGCTGTCGATGGCAGAGGATCGGGGAGATCCCTAGGTTTCACGGTGGTTTTACTTGCGTTTTCCTTATGGCCTCCGTCGTCCCGGCGCGGGCTGAATGTCTGCTTCTGCCCGCCCCCGTTGGAGGTACCCCGTGCTGGGTCCCGCGATCCTCGCCGCCTCGCGCAGCGACAAGATGCGCCGAATCGTCTCTGCCGCCCCGGTGACCAAGCCCGTGGTGAACCGGTTCATCCCCGGTGAGACGGTCGACCAGGTCATCCCGATCGTCGAGGACCTGACGGGCAAGGGCCTGGAGGTGACCCTCGACGTCGTCGGCGAGGACATCACCACCGTGGAGCAGTCCCACGCGGCGCGCGACGCGTACCTCGAGCTCATCGAGCAGCTCGCGCACCTGGGCCTCGGCGAGACCGTCGAGATGTCGGTGAAGCTGTCCATGTTCGGCCAGGCGCTGGAAGGCGGCCACGAGCTGGCCCTCGCCAACGTCCGCCCGGTCGTCGAGGCCGCCGCCGCCATCGGCACCACGGTGACCCTGGACGCCGAGGACCACACCACCCTCGACTCGATGTTCGCCATCCACGAGGAGCTGCGCCGCGACTTCCCGCAGACCGGCTGCGTGATCCAGGCGTACCTGTTCCGCACCGAGGCCGACGCCCGCCGCCTGGCCGCGGCCGGCAGCCGCGTACGCATCGTGAAGGGCGCCTACAAGGAGCCCGCCGAGGTCGCGTACCTGGACAAGGCCGAGATCGACAAGGCGTACGTCCGCATCATGAAGATCTTGATGGAGGGCGAGGGCTACCCGATGATCGGGTCCCACGACCCGCGCCTGATCGCGATCGCCCAGGAGCTGGCACGGCAGGCCGGGCGCAAGCTCGACGAGTACGAGTTCCAGATGCTGTACGGCATCCGCAGCGAGGAGCACCTGCGCCTTGCCGCCGAGGGCCACCGCATGCGCGTCTACACGGCGTACGGCACCGACTGGTACGGCTACTTCATGCGGCGCCTCGCGGAGAAGCCGGCCAACCTGCTCTTCTTCCTCCGCTCGATGATCACCAAGAACTAGGCCCTCCCACTAGCTCAAGGAGCACCCCGCATCATGGACGCTGTAACCCAGGTCCCCGTGCCGGTCAACGAGCCGGTCCACTCGTACGCCCCCGGCACCCCGGAGCGCGCGCGCCTCGAGATCCAGCTGAAGCAGCTGTCCGAGAACCCGATCGACCTCCCGATGACGATCAACGGCGTCAAGCGGATGGGCGGCGGCGAGCGCTTCGACGTCGTGCAGCCGCACGACCACAAGTCGGTCATCGGCACCTACGCGAACGCCACGAAGGCCGACGCCCAGGAGGCCGTGGACACCGCCCTCGCCGCCGCCCCGGCCTGGCGCGCGATGTCCTTCGACGACCGCGCCGCGATCATCCTGCGCGCCGCCGAGCTGCTGTCCGGCCCGTGGCGCGAGAAGCTGGCCGCATCCACCATGCTGGGCCAGTCGAAGACCGCGCAGCAGGCCGAGATCGACACCCCGTGCGAGCTCGTCGACTTCTGGCGCTTCAACGTCCACTTCGCCCGCCAGATCCTGGCCGAGCAGCCGGTCGCGAACTCCGCCGGCGTGTGGAACCGCAGCGACCACCGCCCGCTCGAGGGCTTCGTCTACGCGATCACCCCCTTCAACTTCACGGCCATCGCGGGCAACCTGCCGACCGCCCCGGCCCTGATGGGCAACGTGGTCGTGTGGAAGCCGTCCCCGACGCAGACCCACTCCGCGGTCCTCCTGATGGAGCTGCTGGAGGAGGCCGGCCTGCCGAAGGGCGTCATCAACCTCGTGACGGGCGACGGCATCGCCGTCTCCGACGTGGCGCTGACCCACCCCGAGCTCGCGGGCATCCACTTCACCGGTTCGACCAAGACCTTCCAGTACCTGTGGAAGACGGTCGGCACCAACATCGAGACGTACAAGTCCTACCCGCGCCTGGTCGGCGAGACCGGTGGCAAGGACTTCGTCGTCGCGCACCCGTCCGCGGACCGCGCGATCCTGAAGACCGCCCTGACCCGCGGCTCCTTCGAGTACCAGGGCCAGAAGTGCTCGGCGTCCTCGCGCGCCTACGTCCCGGCCTCGATCTGGAACGACGGCTTCAAGGAGGCCTTCGCGGCCGAGGTCGACGGCATCACGATGGGCGACGTCCGCGACCTGACGAACTTCATCGGCGCCGTCATCGACGAGCGCTCCTTCGCGAAGAACAAGGCCGCGATCGACCGCGCCATCGCGGACCCGACCTGCGAGATCGTCGCGGGCGGCACGTACGACGACTCGGAGGGCTACTTCGTCCGCCCGACCGTCATCGCGTGCACGGACCCGTCGAACGAGGTCTTCACGACGGAGTACTTCGGCCCGATCCTGGCGATCCACGTCTACGAGGACGCCGACTTCGACGCGATGCTCGCGCAGATGGAGTCCGTCTCGGCGTACGCCCTGACCGGCGCCGTCATCGCGCAGGACCGCTACGCGGCGGCCGACGCGATGGAGAAGCTCCGCTTCGCGGCGGGCAACTTCTACATCAACGACAAGTCGACCGGCGCCGTCGTCGGCCAGCAGCCCTTCGGCGGCGGCCGCGCCTCGGGCACCAACGACAAGGCCGGCGCGGCGTCGAACCTGATGCGCTGGACGTCGACCCGCTCCATCAAGGAGACCCTGGTCGCCCCGACCGACTACGGCTACCCCCACATGGGCTGACACCGGCCCCACTGAACCCCGCCCCCGCTCCGGTACCCCCAAGTCCGGAGCGGGGGCGGTTTCCATGTCCGGGTCTCCGCCTAGACCTCGACGATGATCTGGTCCAGGGATTTGCGGACCAGGTCAGGGACCTCGCAGTCGTCCGCCGGGTAGCCGACCGGGATGACCGCGAAGGCCTTCTCGTTCTCCGGGCGGTTCAGGACGTGGGAGAGGAAGCGCATCGGGCTCGGCGTGTGGATCAGGGCGGCCAGGCCGGAGAGGTGGAGGGCCGACAGGAGCATGCCGACCGCGATGCCGACCGACTCGTCGACGTAGTAGTGCTTGTGCTTCGTGCCGTCCTCGCCGAGCCAGTAGCGCTGCTGGAAGACCACGATCAGGGCCGGGGCGTCGGTGAGGTGGGTCTTCACGGCGTCCGTGCCGATGGGGCGCAGGGCGGCGAGCCACTCGTCGCCGAGCCGGCCGTCGTAGGACAGCTGCTCTTCCTGCTCGGCGGCCGCACGGATCTGCTCGCGCACGGCCGGGTCCTTGACGAGGACGAAGGTCCACGGCTGCTGGTGGGCACCGGAGGGCGCGGTCGCGCCGCACGCGATGGCGTCCCGGACCACCTGCTCGGGCACCGGGTCGGGGGAGAAGTGACGTACGGTCCTGCGCTCGTCCATCCGCGTCCGCAACTCGGCGGCGCGCGCCAGGGATTCCTGGCTCGGCATCCGCTCGGGGCGGTAGGCGGCGGGACGGTACGGCTGGCCGTGGATCGGGGTCCACTGCTGGGTATCGGGAGACATGGAGCGAGTCTGCCGAGCCAATGGTCCAGACCGCCAGAGTCGCGTCGGCCCAATCCGGCCGGTGGGCGATATTTCATGTCCGCATAACGGATACGAGGGGTGGGGGAGCCCGCTTGGTACGGTCCCGGGATGGGTGACGAGGGCAGGGAAATCGGACGGGACGTCTCGCTGCGGCACACCTCGCAGCTGGCCGAGGGGGAGCTTCGGCGGGTGCGGGGGCTGCTCGATGGCGCCTTCGAGGGGGAGTTCGGGGACGAGGACTTCGAGCACGCGCTGGGCGGGATGCACGTGCTCGCGTACGAGGGCGGAGAGCTCGTCGCGCACGGGAGCGTCGTGCAGCGGCGGGTGCTCCATCGGGGGCGGGCGCTGCGCACCGGGTACGTCGAGGCCGTGGCCGTGCGGGCCGACCGGCGGCGGCGCGGGCTCGGCGGCGTGGTGATGGAGGTGGCCGAGGGGGTCGTCGGGCGGGCCTATGCGCTCGGGGCGCTCAGCGCCTCCGCCGACGGGGCCCGGCTGTACGCGGGCCGGGGCTGGCGGCTGTGGGGCGGGGAGATCGGGGTGCTCGGGCCCGGCGGGCCCGAGCGGCTGCCCGAGGAGGAGGGGTCGACGTACGTGTGGACGCCGCCCGGCGGCGGGGTGCTGCTCGACCCCACCGCCGGGCCGCTGTACTTCGACTGGCGCGACGGCGACGTGCTTTAGCTGCCGCTGATGCTCGGCGCGCCCGTCTCGATGTGGCCCGTGTAGCGGCGCGACCAGGTGCCGTCGGAGTCGGCGAGCACCGTGAAGTCGTACCAGCCGTTGTTGTAGGCGACGACGTTGAAGTAGTCCTCGCGCGAGGAGTTCGCCGGCACGGTGTACGTCCACGGGCCGTCCGTGCGGTAGGCGTTCGCGCGGATCGTGAAGGTGACCGGGGAGGCGGAGGAGTTGGTCAGTTTGAGGTACAGCGCCGTCTTGCCGGTGCCCGGCTCCACCGCGAAGCGGGACGCGGCCTCGATCGACTTGCCCGCCTTCGACGCGTCGCCGATGAAGCGCCGCAGGAAGCGGTTCGGCCCGTGCATCGAGATGTCGTACTTGCCGGAGCCGCTGCCCGTGCCGATGTTGAAGTAGTCCGTCGACGTGGCGCCCGCGTCCACCGTGTACTGCCAGGCGGCCGTGTCCCGGTACTGGTGCGGATGGATGGAGAAGTGCGCCGCCTGCTTCGCCTCGGTGCCCGCGTTCGCCATCGAGAACCAGGCCAGGATCTTGCCGCCCGACCCGAACTCGAAGCGGTCCAGGTTCCCGTTGACCTGGTACGGAAGGGCGCGCGCGGGCCGGGTTCCGGCCTCCTGCGCCGGCTGCGCGTTGTCCTGCGGCACCGGGTTGGGCATCGGGCCGCAGGTCGCCTGGCCGATGACCTTGGCCGTGGACGGGAGGCCGGCGGGAACCCCGTAGACCGGGTGCGCGAAGTCGAAGACGCCGGTCAGGTCACCGGTGACCTTGCGGCGCCACGCGCTGATGTTCGGGCAGTTCGCGGGGGTGCCGAGCGCGGCCGTCCACTTCTCCATGAAGCGCAGCACGGAGGTGTGGTCGAAGACCTCGGAGCTCACCCAGCCGCCGCGGGTCCACGGGGACATCACGATCATCGGGACGCGGAAGCCGAGCCCGATCGGGACGCCGTCGATGTACTCGCCGGCGGTGCCGGGCGGGGCGACCGGCGGCGGGACGTGGTCGAAGAAGCCGTCGTTCTCGTCGTAGTTGAGGAAGAGGACGGTGGAGTCGAAGACCTCCGGGTTCGCCGAGAGCGCGCGGTAGACCAGGTCCACGAAGTGCGCGCCGTCGCCGGGCGGGGCGTACGGGTGCTCGGAGAAGGCCTCGTTCGCCACGACCCAGGAGACCTGGGGGAGGGTGCCGGCGACGACGTCCGCGCGGATGGCGGCGGCGATGTCGTCGGGGGTGGAGCCGGTGACCTTGGGGACGGAGCCCATGCCGCGGTCCCACAGGGGGTTGCCGGGCTTGGCGTCCGTGAACTTCTTGAAGTAGGCGAGCCCGTTGTCCCCGTAGTTGTCCTGGGCGTTCTGGTAGACCTTCCAGCTCATCCCGGCGCGCTGGAGGGCCTCCGCGTACGTCTCCCAGGTCAGCCCGGACTCCTCGCCGCCGTCCTTGCTGCCCGCGTCGATCTTGCCGCTCCACAGGAAGGTGCGGTTGGGGCCGGTCGCGCTCAGGGCGGAGCAGAAGTAGGCGTCGCAGATGGTGTAGGCGTCGGCGATGCCGTAGTGGAACGGTATGTCGCCGCGGTCGAGGTACCCGAGGGTGCGGGTGTTGCCGACGCCGGTGACGAAGTTGTCCATGCGGCCCTTGTTCCAGGCCGCGTGCTGCGAGGTCCAGCTGTGCGGGAGGTCGCCGTTGCACTGGGCGAGGGTCTCGCCGTCGACGCCGCCCGCCGGCGGGGTGGAGCTGAGCTTCCACGGGTAGTGGCGGCCGCCCCAGTTGGGCTGGTTGAACATGCCCCAGCCGCCCGGGAGGTTGCCGGCCGCGCGGTCGCCGAAACCGCGGACACCCTTCAGCTTGCCGAAGTAGTGGTCGAAGCTGCGGTTCTCCTGCATCAGGATCACCACGTGCTTCACGTCGGTGATCGTGCCGGACGCGGTGGCCGCGGCCGCCGAGGTCGGCGCGATCGCGGGCAGGGTCGCCCCTGCCATCAGCCCGGCGCCGATTCCCACGAATCCTCTGCGGCTGATAGGTGTCACTGGCTGCTCGCCTCCAACTCAAGTGCCCCGCTGGCACATTGACGGCAAGAGTGGCGGTAGACGCGCCAAAGGTCTACATCCGTGCGGTAAGAACTCGGTGAACATCCGGGTGGCTGGATTCAGGCGTCGATCCGTACGAGCATTTTTCCCAGATTCTCCCCGCGGAGCATGCCCCGGAAGGCGTCCACCGTGTGATCAAAGCCCTGTACAACGGTGGTGTCGGTGCCGATCCGGCCACTGCGCAGATGAGGGACGAGGAAGTCCTCCAACTCGTCCTGCAGATTGGTGTGATTCCGAACCAATACCCCTTCCAGGCGCAGCGACTTGTGTACGACTTCGAAGAGGTTGCGGGGCGCGGCGGGCGAGCGGTCGCCGTTGTACATCGAGATCCCGCCGACCCAGGCGATGCGGCCGTAATCGCGCAGCACGTCGATCGCGCCCTCCAGGTGGTCCCCGCCGACGTTGTCCACGTAGACGTCGATCCCTCCGGGAGCGGCCTGCGCGAGCTGCTCGCCGACCGGCCCGTCGTGGTAGTCGAAGGCGGCGTCGAAGCCGAGGGTCCCGGTGAGGTGGCGGACCTTCGCCGCCGACCCGGCGCTGCCGATGATCCGGCCGGCGCCGAGCAGCGGGGCGATCCGGCCGACGGCCGTGCCGACCCCGCCCGCCGCGGCCGAGACGAAGAGGTCCTCGCCCTCGCGCAGGGCCGCGGTGCGGGTCAGGGCGGCGTACGCGGTCAGGCCGGTGCCGCCGAGGATCGAGAGGTACGCCTCCAGCGGGACGCCCTCGTGGCCGCGCAGCTTGCGGGTGCCGCCGGCGCCCAGGGTGACGAGGGCGTGGGTGCGCCAGCCCTCGCGGTGGAAGACCAGGTCGCCCTCCGCGAGTCCCGGGTCGCGGGAGGCGACGACCCGGCCCACCGAGCGGCCCTCCAGCGGGGTGCCGAGCTCGAATCCGCCCTCGCCGCCGTCCATCAGCCCGCGGTGGTACGGGTCCACCGAGAGCAGCAGGTTCTCCACCAGGGCGGTGCCGGGGCGCGGGTCGGGGACGGGGGTCTCCACGGAGGTGAAGTCGGAGGCGGCGGGGAAGCCGGTGGGGCGGGCGGTCTGGTGGATGGTGCGAGCGGTGTTCGTGGTCATGGCGAGGACGCTAGGAAGGAATCGGCGGGCCGGGCAGGAGGTTGCGTTCATGGAAGCCGCACATCCATGAACGACACTCATAGAACGAGGTGAGAGCGGTCGTGGCCGAGCTCCTCCCCCAGGAACTGCGCATCCTGGTCGCCGTCGCCGAGACCGGCGGCTTCTCCGCCGCGGCGGCCACCCTCGGCCTCACCCAGTCCGCCGTCTCGCACGCGGTGCGCGGCAGCGAGGCCAAGCTCGGCGCGGTGCTCTTCGAGCGTGGCCGGACCGGCGCCTCGCCCACCCCGGCGGGGGAGCGGGCCGTCGGCCACGCCCGCCGGATCCTGCGGCTCTACGAGGTGATGGGCGCGGAGGCGCGCGGCGCGGGCGGGGCCGGGGACCCGGTGGCACTGGACGGCGTGCTGCGGATCGCGGCGTTCCGCAGCGCGGCCCTGCACCTGCTGCCCCCCGTCCTGGAGCGGCTCACCGCCCGCCACCCCGGCATCCGCCCCGAGGTCCGGGTGGTGCGCGAGATCGGCGCCGGTACGGCCGGGGAGGTCGCCGCGGGCCGCGCGGACCTTGGTATCGCGACGCTGGGCGCTTCGCAGGGCCTGCCGCCCGGCCTGCTGAGCGGGGTGCTCGTGGAGGAGGCGTACGCCCTGGTGCACCCGGCCGGGCATCCCGACCCGAAGGCACTGCCGCTGATGGACTGGGACGAGAACTGCGGTTCCTACACCCGCACCTGGTGGCTGGCGCAGGACTGGATCCCGCGGGCGACCGTCAAGGCGGAGGACGACGCGATGGTGCTGACCATGGTCGGCCGGGGGCTCGGCATGGCGATCATGCCCGAGCTGTCGCTGCGGGAGGCGACCGGAGCCGTCGACGTCACCGGTTTGGGTCCGCAGGGGCCGGTGAGGCGCGTGGGGTACGTCACCACACCGGAATCCGCCGCCACCCTCGCCATACGGGCTCTGATCAGGGAACTCCGTGCCGGAAGCAGCTGAAAACGGAGCTCCGGAAGGGGCCTTCCGGGCCGTGCACCGTCTCAGATAGTAGGAAGTCCGAGTAATTGCGGAGACATACAGCGGGAGCTGGCCTACGTTGTAGAAGCCGAACGTCTCGCCGATCCGGCGAATGGCGGTCGAGAGCGCGCGCCCCATGGCAGGCAACCCCTGCCGCGCACCGCTCCCCGCCTCATCCGGCGCCTTGAAGGAACCCCTCATCCGTGGCCCCGCCACGCCGTGATCTCAAGGAGTCGATCACCATGACGCACACCACCCCCTCCACCACCGCCCGTCGCGTCCGCCGTTCCGCCGCCGCCGACGCGGACCGCAAGAACGCCGCCGCCGCCCTACAGCGCGCGCTGGACCGCCGTGACAACGGCGGCTCGACCGGCCACTGACCTGCCGCTGGACACCCCCGCACCCGAGACATATTGCGTCCACATCGTGGACGCAATATGTCTGAGGGATGGGACAAGGAGTACGGTTCCACCATGTCGACCAGCATCAATCTCGCAGTGATCCCCGGTGATGGCATCGGCCAGGAAGTCGTGGCTCAGGGCCTCAAGGTCCTTACCGCGGTCCTGCCCCAGGATGTGAAGCTGGAGACCAAGGAATACGACCTCGGCGCCCAGCGCTGGCACCGCACCGGTGAAACCCTCCCGGACGCGGAGCTCGAGGCCCTCAAGCACCACGACGCGATCCTGCTGGGCGCCATCGGCGACCCCTCGGTCCCGTCGGGCGTCCTGGAGCGCGGTCTGCTGCTGAAGCTCCGCTTCGCCTTCGACCACTTCATCAACCTGCGCCCGTCGAAGCTCTTCCCCAACACGGCCACCCCGCTCGCCGGCCGTCCGGAGATCGACTTCGTCGTGGTCCGCGAGGGCACCGAAGGCCCGTACACCGGCAACGGCGGCAGCCTGCGCACCGGCACCCCGGCCGAGGTGGCCACCGAGGTCAGCATCAACACGGCCTACGGCGTCGAGCGCGTGGTCCGTGACGCGTACGAGCGTGCCAACGCCCGCCCGCGCAAGAAGCTGACGCTGGTCCACAAGAACAACGTCCTCGTCTACGCCGGTCACCTGTGGAAGAACATCTTCGACAAGGTCGGCCAGGAGTACCCCGAGGTCACCACCGACTACCTGCATGTCGACGCCGCGACGATCTTCTTCGTCACCCAGCCGGAGCGCTTCGACGTCATCGTCACGGACAACCTCTTCGGTGACATCCTCACCGACCTGGCCGCCGCCGTGACCGGCGGAATCGGCCTGGCCGCCTCGGGCAACATCAACCCGACCGGCGCCTTCCCGTCCATGTTCGAGCCCGTCCACGGCTCTGCCCCGGACATCGCCGGCACCGGCAAGGCCGACCCGACCGCGACGATCCTCTCGGTCGCCCTCCTGCTGCGCCACCTCGGCTACGAGGCCCAGGCCGCCCGCATCGAGGACGCGGTCTCCGCCGACCTGGCCGAGCGCGACGGCACCTTCCGCTCCACCGACGCCATCGGCGACGCCCTCGCCGCGCGAGTAGCCGGCTGACCCGGTAGCCCCACCTCAGGAAGCCGCCGGGTCGCGACCACCGCACCCGGCGGCTTTTCCTGTGCGGCCCCGGGTGTCACCATCTCCCCTGGGCCGCATTCACCCCGTTGCACCGAAGTGCCCCTCGCGCGCGATAATCGAACGCGAGGCCGTGGAAAACGGGGAAGCTCGGACGTCCTAGTACGCCGTGAGCGCGGTCCGCCCTACAAAACCGGTGAAGGACAAGCACTCATGACGACGACGCCCACGATCGAGCTGAAGCCCTCCTCGACCCCCCTGTCCGCCGCGGAGCGCGACGCGATCCTGGTGAGCCCCGGCTTCGGCCGCCACTTCACCGACCACATGGTGACGATCAAGTGGACCGAGGGCCGCGGCTGGCACGACGCGGAGCTGGTTCCGTACGCGCCGCTGTCCATGGACCCGGCGAACATGACCCTGCACTACGCGCAGACGATCTTCGAGGGCCTCAAGGCCTACAAGCAGCCCGACGGCACCGTCGCCACCTTCCGCCCGCAGGCCAACGCCGAGCGCTTCCAGGCCTCCGCCCGCCGCATGGCGATGCCGGAGCTGCCGACCGAGCTGTTCATCGCCGCCTGCGACGCGCTGATCACGCAGGACCGCGCCTGGGTGCCGGACTCCGGCGAGGCCTCGCTCTACCTGCGGCCCTTCATGTTCGCCACCGAGGTCGGCCTCGGCGTCCGCCCGGCCAACGAGTTCCTCTTCATCGTCATCGCCTCCCCGGCCGGCGCGTACTTCCCCGGGGGCGTCAAGCCCGTCTCCGTCTGGCTCTCCGAGGAGTACGTCCGCGCCGCCAAGGGCGGCACCGGCGCGGCCAAGACCGGCGGCAACTACGCGGCCTCGCTCGTCGCGCAGGCCCAGGCCGCCGAGCACGGCTGCGACCAGGTGGTCTGGCTCGACGCCGTCGAGCACCGCTGGATCGAGGAGATGGGCGGGATGAACCTGTACTTCGTGTACGGGCAAAAGGATGGGGCACAGCGCATCGTCACCCCCGAGCTCACCGGCTCGCTCCTCCCCGGCATCACCCGCGACTCCCTCCTCACCATCGCCCGCGACCTCGGCTACACCGCCGAAGAGGGCCGCATCACCACCGAGGACTGGAAGCGCGACAACGAGAACGGCACCCTGACCGAGGTCTTCGCCTGCGGTACGGCCGCCGTGATCACCCCGGTCGGCTCGGTCAAGTCCGAGCGCGCCAACTGGACCCAGGGCACCGGCGAGCCCGGTGAGGTCACCATGAAGCTCCGCAAGGCCCTCCTGGACCTCCAGACCGGCCACAAGGCCGACACCCACGGCTGGATGCACCCGCTCGGCTGACCCACGGGTGACCACCCGGTACGGGCCTAGTCTGGAACAGGGGTGTCCCGTACCGAGGTGGTGTGCGATGTCCGACGCAAGCAAGTTCTGGGCCTCCGGTGCCTGGCAGGTCTCCGAAGGCAGGGAAGACGAGTTCGAGACCCGCTGGGAAGCGTTCCTGACGTGGACCAGGGAAGCGAACGAAGGGTTCCTCTTCGCCCGCCTGATCCGTGACCTGAGCAGCCCTCGCCACTACGTGTCCTTTGCCTCCTGGAGCGACGCGGAGGCCATGAAGGGCTGGCAGGACAAGCCCGAGTTCGCCGAGCACTTCGGCGGCTGCCGTGAGCTGTGCGACGACATGCAGGGCGGCGGATTCGCTCTGGCGCGGGCGGTGGACGCGTAGCCGCGTGAGTACGTACGAAGGCCCGCGCCCCGGGAGATACCGGGGCGCGGGCCTTCGTACGTACGGGGAGTCCTACGCGGCCACCGGCTCCTCGGCGGCTTCGGCGGGCGCCGGGGCGGGGGCCGTGCGGGCGGTCAGGGCCGCGTAGAGCAGGCCGCCGGCAAGGCCGGAGAGGACGAAGGAACAGTCCACGCCGCCGGTCAGGGCCAGCAGCGGGCCCTCGTAGAACGGGGTGGTCACGGCGAGCAGGCCGACGCCCGCTCCGACGGCCCAGGAGAGGGTGGCCTGGATGTTCCAGCCGCCGCGGAACCAGTAGATCCCGCCCTTGGCGCGGCGGTTGAACACCTGGAGGGCCTCGGCGTCGTAGCGGCCGCGGCAGCGGACGTAGCCGATGAGGGTGATCACGGCCCACGGGGTGCCGATCGCGGTCAGCAGCAGGACGAACGAGGTCATCGCGGCCTGGACGTCCCACGAGAAGGAGCCGACGAACACGAACGCGGTGGCCACGGCCGCGGCGATCACGGTGGAGACGGTACGGGTGGCCTTGGGGACGATGGCGTCGAGGTCGAGGCCCATGGAGTAGAGCATCAGCCCGGCGTTGCCGACCGATCCGGCCGCCGCGGCGACCAGCAGCGGAATCAAGTACCAGAACGGCGCGGCGTCGACCAGCGGACCGGCGTACTCGGCGCCGGCCCGGGCGGCGAGCGCGGTGTAGGTGCCGAAGAGCTGCGGGATCAGCAGCCCGATGAGCAGGCCGAGCCCGGTGGACCAGAGGACCTTGCGGGAGCTGTGCCTGCGCGGGGAGATGTAGCGGGTGTAGTCGCCGAGCAGGGTGATGAAGGCGACGGGCCCGCTGAGCCCGGCCGCTACGGCGGCGAGCAGCCAGGTCGGCCAGAAGGAGCCGAGCAGGTACGCGGTGTCGGGCGGGGCGGCGGTGGTGAAGTCGGGTGCGTAGGCGAACACGCCGACGGCCAGCAGCAGCACCATGCCGATGGAGAGCACCTTGCTCATGCGCAGCAGCAGGCGGTAGCCGAAGACGGCCGCGACGACGGTGCACGCGGCGAGCACGCCGTACATCACGGCCCGGGAGAGGCCGGTGTCCGGCAGCCCCGTGAGCCGGGACAGGGCGCCGACCATCACGTCGCCGCCTATCCACAGGGTCAGCGCGGTGTAGCCGAGCGAGAGCAGCAGGCCGACCACCGAGCCGACGAGCCGGCCGCGGACGCCGAACTGGGCTCCGCTGGAGGTGGAGAGGTTGGTCCCCGTGCGCAGGGAGACGAGCGCCAGCGGCGCGGTGAAGGCGATGCCGACGAGGGTGCCGGTCACGATGGCGGTGACCGACGGCCACAGACCCAGTCCGAAGGACGGGGGCAGCCAGCCGAAGACGATCACACCGAGGCAGAGATTGGAGCCGAGGAGGATCGAGATCAGGTCACGGGGACCGCTCGTCCGTTCCTCCTCCGGGATGGTGTCGACTCCGCGCTGTTCGATGGGCATGGGGGACTCCCTTGGCAGGGCGGGGGGTGGCAATGCAATGTTTGAGCGACACTCAATGTGACCTAAGCCCTGGTCTCAGGTCAATGCTTCATTGCAGGGAAATGAAGAGTTAGAGTGATGCTCTAACGCATCGACTCAAAGGGTGGTGGATCGCCGTGCGGCTGACCCCTACGGAGCGCGACCGGCTGCTACTGCGCAGCGCTGCGGAACTGGCCAGGGCCCGCCGGGCCCGCGGACTCAAACTCAACGTCCCGGAGGCCACCGCGCTCATCGCGGACACGGTCTGCGAGGCCGCGCGCGACGGCAAGCGGCTGGCGGAGGCCATCGAGGAGGCCCGCTCCGTGCTGGGCCCCGCCGACGTGCTGCCCGGCGTCAGCGACGTGGTCACCGAGGTGCACGTGGAGGCCGTCTTCGACGACGGATCCCGCCTCGCGGTGGTCTCGTCCCCGATCCGGGGCGCCGTCGGCCTGGGCGAGAACGCCCCGGGCGCGGTCGTACCCGGCCCCGGAGCCCCCCAGCCGGAGCCCGCGGTCCACCTGCACGTGCGCAACACCGCCGCGGTGCCGGTGAGCGTCACCTCCCACTTCCACTTCTTCGAGGCCAACCCGCGCCTCGACTTCGACCGCGCGGCGGCGTACGGCATGCGGCTGTGCGTGCCGGCGGGCTCGTCCGTACGGTTCGACCCGCACGGCGAAGGCGAGGTCGGCCTCGTCCCCATCGGCGGGGGCCGCGTCGCGATCGGCTTCGCGGGACTGGTCGACGGACCGCTGGACGCCCCGGGCGCCAAGGCCGAAGCCCTCCGCCGCGCGGCTGCCTGCGGCTACCTCGGAATCGAAGGCACCGAAGGCACCGAAGGCACCGACGGCACCGAAGGACCCGACGCCACGGACGGAGACCAGGCGTGAGCAAGCAGACCCGGCACAGCGACCACTGCGCACCCGGCAGCCGGCACATCGACCCGCACGAGTACGCCTCCGTCTTCGGCCCCCGCGCCGGAGACCGGGTCCGGCTCGGCGACTCCGGGCTGACCGTCCGCGTGGAGTCCGATTCTCAGAAGCCCGGGGACGAGTTCCTGGCGGGCTTCGGCAAGACGGCCCGCGACGGCCTGCACCTGAAGGCCGCCGCCGTCCGCGACACCTGCGACGTGGTGATCAGCAACGTGCTGGTCATCGACGCCGTCCTCGGCATCCGCAAGGTCTCCATCGGCATCCGCGAAGGGCGGATCCACGCGATCGGCCGGGCCGGCAACCCCGACACCCTCGAAGGGGTGGACGTGGTGGTCGGCACGGGCACGAGCATCGTCTCCGGCGAGGGCATGATCGCCACCGCCGGCGCCGTCGACACCCACGTGCACCTGCTCTCCCCGCGCATCATGGAAGCCTCGCTCGCCGCGGGCGTCACCACGATCATCGGCCAGGAGTTCGGCCCGGTCTGGGGCGTCGGGGTCAACTCCCCGTGGGCGCTGAAGCACGCCTTCAACGCCTTCGACGCCTGGCCCGTCAACATCGGCTTCCTGGCCCGCGGTTCCTCCTCGGACCCGGCCCCGCTCATCGAGGCCCTCGCCGAAGGCGGCGCGTCCGGCTTCAAGGTCCACGAGGACATGGGCGCACACACCCGCGCCCTGGACACCGCCCTGCGGGTCGCGGAGGAGTACGACGTCCAGGTCGCCCTCCACAGTGACGGCCTCAACGAGTGCCTCTCGGTCGAGGACACCCTGCGGGTGCTGGACGGCCGGACCATCCACGCCTTCCACATCGAGGGCTGCGGCGGCGGTCACGTCCCCAACGTCCTGAAGATGGCCGGCGTCCCGAACGTCATCGGCTCCTCGACGAACCCCACCCTGCCCTTCGGCCGGGACGCGGTCGCCGAGCACTACGGGATGATCGTCTCCGTCCACGACCTCAAGCCGGACCTCCCCGGCGACGCCGCCATGGCACGCGACCGGATCCGCGCGGGCACGATGGGAGCCGAGGACGTCCTGCACGACCTCGGCGCGATCGGGATCACCTCCTCCGACGCCCAGGGCATGGGCCGCGCGGGCGAGACCATCCGGCGCACCTTCGCCATGGCCGCCAAGATGAAGGGCGAGCTGGGCCCGCTGGCCGGCGACGGCGAGGGCGACGACAACGCCCGCGTGCTGCGCTACATGGCCAAGCTGACCATCAACCCGGCCATCGCCCACGGCCTGGCCCACGAGATCGGCTCGATCGAGGTCGGCAAGCTCGCCGACATCGTGCTGTGGCGCCCCCAGTTCTTCGGCGCCAAGCCGCAGCTGGTCCTCAAGTCCGGCTTCCCGGCCTACGGGGTCACCGGCGACCCCAACGCCGCCACCGACACCTGCGAACCGCTGGTCCTCGGCCCGCAGTTCGGCTCGTACGGGGCCACCGCGGCCGACATCTCCGTCGCCTTCGTCTCGGCCGCCGCCGCGGCGCTGGGCAGCGACGAGATGCCCACCCGCAGGCGCCGGGTCGCCGTCCGCGGCACCCGCGGCATCGGCCCCGGGGACCTGCTCCTCAACTCCCGGGTGGGCGCGGTCGATGTGGACGCGCGCAGCGGACTCGTCTCCCTCGACGGGGAACCGCTGCGCTCCGAAGCCGCCGAATCGGTCTCCCTCAACCGCCTGTACTTCCTTTGAGCCAGCACAGCCTTCAAGTCAGCAGAGCCTGTAAGGACCTCCCTGCCATGACCGACACCACCCCCGTGAACGCCGGATTCCGGATGCCCGCCGAGTGGACGCCCCACGAGCGCACCTGGATGGCCTGGCCCAGCCCCAACCCCACCTTCACCAACGAGCAGGAGCTCGCCGAAGCCCGCGAGGCCTGGGGCGCCGTCGCCCGCGCGGTGCGCGCGTACGAGCCGGTGACCCTCGTCGTCTCGCCCGGTGACGCGGAGAGCGCCCGCGCCGTGGTGGGCGACGACATCGAGCTGGTCGAGCGCGAGCTCGACGACGCCTGGATGCGCGACATCGGCCCGACCTTCGTCACCAACGACGCCGGCGAGCTGGCGGCCGTCGACTGGACCTTCAACGGCTGGGGCGCCCAGGACTGGGCCCGCTGGGACCACGACTCGAAGATCGCCCGGGAGATCTCCGGCATCGTCGGGACCCGCACCTACAGCACCGCGCTGGTCAACGAGGGCGGCGCCATCCACGTGGACGGCGAGGGCACCGTGCTCCTCACCGACACCGTGCAGCTCGGCAAGGGCCGCAACCCCGACTGGAGCCGCGAGCAGGTCGAGGCGGAGATCCACGCCCACCTGGGCACCACCAAGGCGATCTGGCTCCCGTACGGCCTCGCCGGCGACTACGGCACCTACGGCACCCAGGGCCACGTGGACATCGTCGCCGCCTTCGCCCGCCCCGGCGTGGTCATGGTCCACACCCAGCCCGACCCGGCCCACCCGGACCACGAGCGCGGCAAGACCATCGCCGCCATACTGCGTGCGTCCACCGACGCCCGGGGGCGGCAGCTCCAGGTCGTGGAGATCCCGGCACCGACGGTGCTGGAGGAGGACGGGGAGTGGGTCGACTACTCCTACATCAACCACTACCTGTGCAACGGCGGCGTGGTCCTGTGCGCCTTCGACGACCCGCGCGACGAGGAGGCGGCGGAGATCTTCCGCGGCCTGTTCCCCGAGCGGACCGTGACGCTCGTCGACGCACGTACGATTTTCGCCGGGGGTGGCGGTATCCACTGCATCACCCAGCAGCAGCCGAAGGTCTGACCCGAGAGGGCGGCCGGGACGAGGAGTGGGCCATGGTGGCGGGTGAGGTACGTGCCGCGCGCAAGAACGCGCCGCCGCGCGAGGACGTACTGGTCGCCGCCATGGCCACCATCGCCGAACGCGGCCTGGACGGTCTGACCATGGCCGGCCTCGGCCGCCAGGTCGGCATGAGCAGCGGCCACCTCCTCTACTACTTCCGCACCAAGGACGAGCTCCTGCTCCAGACCCTGGAGTGGAGCGAGGCGGCGCTCGGCACCCGCCGCCGCGCCCTGCTGTCCCGCCGCGGCCCGGCGCGCGAGCGCCTGCAGGCGTACGTGGACCTGTACGTGCCCGAGGGCGCCCGGGATCCGCACTGGACGCTGTGGCTGGAGGTCTGGAACCGCTCGCAGAACGCGGGACCGGGGGAGCGGGAGCGCCAGGGGGCCATCGAGGGGGCCTGGCACCGCGACCTGGTCGCCCTGCTCGCCGAGGGCATCTCGCGCGGAGAGTTCAGCCCCGTCGACCCGGACCGGTTCGCGGCCCGGCTGCGGGCCCTGCTCGACGGGTTCAGCATCCAGGTCGCCGTCGGCCTGCCCGGGATAGACCGGGGCGACATCCTCGACCACGTCCGCGAGTTCCTCAACGAGGCGCTGACCCCCCGTGGTGATTCCAGCCCCGCCGGCGTGTGAGGCGCGCGGTCCGGGGCGGACGGATGTGCCCGCATGCTGAGATCCCCGTCCACCCGCGGCATGCGGTATGGCAGACTGCCGACGTGCCTGCTCAGCTCATGATTATGGACAGCAGCGCGCCGGTCCTCAGTGGCCGCTGAGCCGCGGAAGAACTTCGCGGAGGCGGCCACCGTGCCTCGGACCCGCGCGCAGACCTCTCGCACCCGCGAGAGGTTTTTTCGTTTTCCGGCCTCGAACATGCCGGGATCGGGCAGCGCGCGATGATGGGGGCAGTGGCGTCGGCCTGCCCGCGGGCGGGCATCCGGAACCACCCATCCGACAGGAGTCAGATCAGCATGACGACGACAGAGGCGACCGAGCCGACTGCGCCGGCTTCGGGCCCCGGCCCCGACGACGGGTTCCACGTCTTCGACACGACCCTGCGCGACGGTGCCCAGCGTGAGGGCATCAACCTCACGGTCGCGGACAAGCTGACGATCGCCCGCCACCTGGACGACTTCGGGGTGGGCTTCATCGAGGGCGGCTGGCCCGGCGCGAACCCTCGCGACACGGAGTTCTTCTCCCGTGCCCGCGCGGAGATCGACTTCAAGCACGCCCAGCTCGTCGCCTTCGGCGCGACCCGCCGGGCGGGCGGCTCCGCCGCCACCGATCCGCAGGTCCGTGCCCTGCTGGAATCCGGCGCCCCGGTGATCACCCTGGTCGCCAAGTCCCACGACCGGCACGTCGAGCTCGCCCTGCGCACCACCCTCGACGAGAACCTGGAGATGGTCCGCGACACCGTCGCCCACCTGGTCTCCCAGGGCCGCCGGGTCTTCGTCGACTGCGAGCACTTCTTCGACGGCTACCGGGCCAACGCCGAGTACGCGAAGTCCGTCGTGCGCGCCGCGCACGAGGCCGGCGCCGACGTCGTGGTCCTCTGCGACACCAACGGCGGCATGCTGCCCGCGCAGATCACCGCGACCGTGGCGACCGTACTGGCCGACACCGGCGCACGCCTGGGCATCCACGCCCAGGACGACACCGGCTGCGCCGTCGCCAACACGCTGGCCGCCGTGGACGCCGGCGCCACGCACGTGCAGTGCACCGCGAACGGCTACGGCGAGCGGGTCGGCAACGCCAACCTCTTCCCGGTCGTCGCCGCGCTGGAGATCAAGTACGGCCGCACGGTCCTCCCGGCGGGCGCCCTGGCCGAGATGACCCGGATCTCGCACGCCATCGCCGAGGTCGTCAACCTCACGCCCTCCACGCACCAGCCCTACGTCGGCGTCTCCGCCTTCGCGCACAAGGCGGGCCTGCACGCCTCGGCCATCAAGGTCGACCCGGACCTGTACCAGCACATCGACCCCGCGCGCGTCGGCAACACCATGCGGATGCTCGTCTCCGACATGGCCGGCCGGGCCTCCATCGAGCTCAAGGGCAAGGAGCTCGGCGTCGACCTCGGCGGGGACCGCGCGCTGGTCTCCCGGGTGGTGGAGCGGGTCAAGGAGCGCGAGCTCCAGGGCTACACGTACGAGGCGGCCGACGCCTCCTTCGAGCTGCTGCTGCGCGCCGAGGCCGAGGGCCGGGCGCGCAAGTACTTCCGCGTCGAGTCCTGGCGGGCCATCGTCGAGGACCGCCCCGACGGCACGCACGCCAACGAGGCCACGGTGAAGCTGCGGGCCAAGGGAGAGCGGATCGTCGCCACCGCGGAGGGCAACGGCCCCGTCAACGCGCTGGACCGCGCGCTGCGGGTCGCCCTGGAGCGCTTCTACCCCCAGCTCGCGAAGTTCGAGCTGATCGACTACAAGGTCCGCATCCTGGAGGGCGCCCACGGCACGTCGTCCACGACCCGGGTCCTGGTCACCACGACGGACGGTTCCCGCGAATGGAACACGGTCGGCGTAGCCCCGAACGTCATCGCGGCCTCCTGGCAGGCCCTGGAAGACGCCTTCACCTACGGCCTCCTCCACGCGGGCGTGGAGCCGGCGGAGTAGCCCCGGCGGAGGTCAGCACTCGTCCTTCACGTACGCCCGGTA
The DNA here is from genome assembly GCF_049310065.1 of Streptomyces tatrensis. Classification (NCBI taxonomy): domain Bacteria; kingdom Bacillati; phylum Actinomycetota; class Actinomycetes; order Kitasatosporales; family Streptomycetaceae; genus Streptomyces; species Streptomyces tatrensis. The sequence continues at coordinate 6,699,796 of NZ_JBMDLB010000011.1, forward strand.
CTTCTTGCGGCTCATGGCCTTGCCGTTCGCCCACACCTGGTCCGGACCGAGGGCTTCTATGTCCTCGGTCCGGAAGTGGCTCCTGACCGAGTACTCGACGTTGTCGCCTTCGACAGCCTTGTAGGACACGTAGTACTCGTCCGCCGTCAGGGACTGCTGTCCTTCCCGGGTGATCTCCCAGTCCTCCGGAGGAGAGAACGGGGGGAAGGGACCTGGTCTGCCCAGGTCGGCTCCGAGCCCGGTGTGCCAGCCTGAAACCGCCGTGCCGCGGGCCGAGAAGTAGACGAAGGACCCGGCGACGTCTCCCTTGCACAGGGTCAGCTCCAGTTGAGGCAGGCCTTGCGCGTCCTTCGACACGCCTGCGAGATCGAGTGTCGGAGGGCTGCATCCCGCCAGCACGGCCGCCACCAGCACCGTCCCAGCCAGCCATGTGCGTCGCATCGCCCACCCCCTGGTCCGGGAGTGTAGGTCGCACGCCTGCTCGGTGAGAGCGATAGACCTTATGTCCAGCTCACACAGGATTGCACCCGTTCGGGTAGCGTCGTGACTATGAGGACCAGGCTTACATCCGTACGTATGGGATCGCTGCTGGCCGCTCTGCTGCTGGCGCTGTCCGCGACCGCGCTGCTGGTCGCCCCGGGGGCGTCGGCAGCCGACGGGACCACCACCGTGGCCCAGGCCCTCAAGAAGGGCCCGGTCTACGTGGATCCCCGTGCCGAGGCGCAGCTGCCGCCCGCGCAGGCGGACGCGCTCGCGAAGAAGATCAAGGACGCGGGGAAGCCGGTGTTCGTGGCCGTGCTGCCGGCCACCGCCGAGTTCCCCGCCGCCAGCGTGCTCAAGACGGTCCGTACCGAGACCGGTATCACCGGGCTCTACGCGATCCGGCTCGGGGACGGCTTCAACGCCAGGGCCGACCGGGCCGTCATGCCGGCCAACGCGGTCCGCAACCTGGTCGACGCCGTCAAGGCGGGCGGAGCCGTCGACGCGAGCACCGAGCTCAACAACTTCGTGGACCAGGCCCTCGCCCAGGCCAAGGGCAAGGCCCCCGCCTCCTGGGGCACCGCGAGCACCGACAGCGGGGCCCCGGTGGGCGCCCTGATCGGGCTCGGCGTGGTGGCCGCCGTCGGCGGTGGCGGGGCGTACGCGCTGGTCAAGCGCAACCGCAAGAAGAAGGAAGAGCTCCGGCGCGAGTCCATCGCCCGGCTGGGCGTGGTCGTCGACGAGGACATCACGGCCTTCGGCGAGGAGCTGGAGCGCCTCGACTTCCACCCCGGTGAGCCCGGAGCCGACGACGCCATGCGCGCGGACTACGAGCAGGGCCTCGACTCGTACGAGAAGGCCAAGCAGATCATGGCCTCCGTGCAGCATCCGGAGGAGGTCAAGGGGGTCACGCAAGCCATCGAGGACGGCCGGTTCGCCCTGGCCCGCCTCGACGCGCGCCGGCAGGGCCGGCCGCTGCCCGAGCGCCGCGCACCCTGCTTCTTCGACCCGCGCCACGGGCCGAGCACCGAGGACGCGGCCTGGGCCCCGGCGGGCGGGGCCGCCCGTACGGTCCCGGTCTGTGCGGCGGACGCCGTCCGGCTGCGCGACGGCCAGGACCCGGCGGTCCGCACCGTCGACACCGAGCACGGTCCGCGCCCCTACTACGACGCCGGCCCGGCGTACGGTCCCTGGGCCGGCGGCTACTTCGGCGGCGGCATCCTGCCCGGCCTGCTCATGGGCACGATGCTCGGTTCGATGATGTCCAGTCCGGCCTACGCCTCCGACTTCGGCGGCGGCAACGGCTTCGACGGCGGTGACGTCTCCGGTGCCGACTTCAACCCGTCCGACTTCGGCGGCGGGGACTTCGGCGGCGGAGGGGGCTTCGACGGCGGAGGCGGGTTCGGCGGGGGCGACTTCTAGCCGCCCCCTGCCCCGCAGCGTGGAACCGGGCTCAAGCCTGCTTGATCGCCGAGATGTCGAAGGTCAGCTTCACCTTGTCGCTGACCATCACGCCGCCGGTCTCCAGGGCCGCGTTCCAGGTGAGGCCCCAGTCGGAGCGCAGGATCTCGGCCGAGCCCTCGAACCCGACGCGCTCGTTGCCGTAGACGTCGGTGGCCGCGCCGCCGAACTCGAGGTCGATGGAGAGCGGGCGCGTGACGTCCTTGATGGTCAGCTCTCCGGTGATGCGGTACTTGTCGCCGCCCAGCTGCTGCGCCTCGGTGGAGCGGAAGGTCATCAGCGGGAAGGTCTCGGCGTCGAAGAAGTCTCCGGAGCGCAGGTGGCCGTCGCGGTCGCCGATGCCGGTGTCGATGGAGGCGATCTTCACCTCGATGGAGGCGGTGGAGCGGGACGGGTCGGCGCCGTCCAGGTGCAGGGCGCCCTCGTGCTCGGCGAAGGTGCCGCGCACGTTGGTGACCATCGCGTGGCGGACGGTGAAGCCGATGCTGCTGTGGGAGGCGTCGATGACGTAGTCACCGGTGAGCGCGGCGAGGGCCGGGTCCACGTCGAGGGTGGCGACGGCGGTCGCGGTGTCGGCGGTGTCCTGCGTGCGGCGGTTGAAGAGACCCATGACTGCTCCTTGGTAGTGGTGCCGCTCGATGTCGGCACTCGTTGAACTTTCAACAACAACGACGCTAGACCCATTCCGTTCAAATTTCAACCTCTGGGTTTCCTGCGCGTGGCGTGACGGCGCCCCGGCGGCGCCCCGGCGCCCGCTTGGAGGGAGTTTTGTGGGAAGGCGACAAAGGACCAAGGTCCTGCCTGGTGGGCTCGGCGGCAGCCCCGGTGGTTCTGTCCGGGACGGACAGCGGAAGACACCCGACACTGTGTGGATTCGACGGAGGGTTTTCCCGGTCCGGCTTCGTAAGGTCATTACATGACCGTTGTGGACCAGATTCCGAGCGAGCCGACGGACGCCCGCGGGCGCGTGGCCGAGCTGCACGACCTGCGCGAGCAGGCGCGCCGCGGCCCGAGTGACCGGGCGACCGAAGCGCAGCACGCCAAGGGCAAGCTCACCGCCCGCGAGCGGATCGCGTTGCTGCTCGACGAAGGTTCCTTCAAGGAGGTCGAGCAGCTGCGCCGCCACCGGGCGACGGGGTTCGGCCTGGAGGCCAAGAAGCCCTACACCGACGGTGTCATCACCGGCTGGGGCACGGTCGAGGGCCGTACGGTCTTCGTCTACGCGCACGACTTCCGGATCTTCGGCGGCGCCCTGGGCGAGGCCCACGCCCAGAAGATCCACAAGATCATGGACATGGCCATCGCGGCCGGTGCCCCGCTGGTCTCCCTCAACGACGGCGCCGGCGCCCGTATCCAGGAGGGCGTCTCCGCGCTCGCCGGCTACGGCGGCATCTTCCAGCGCAACACCAGGGCCTCGGGCGTCATCCCGCAGATCTCGGTGATGCTGGGCCCCTGCGCCGGCGGCGCGGCCTACTCCCCGGCGCTGACGGACTTCGTGTTCATGGTCCGGGAGACCTCGCAGATGTTCATCACCGGCCCGGACGTGGTCCGCGCGGTGACCGGCGAGGAGATCACCCAGAACGGCCTCGGCGGCGCGGACGTGCACGCCGAGACCTCGGGCGTCGCGCACTTCGCGTACGACGACGAGGAGACCTGCATCTCCGAGGTCCGCTACCTCATCACGATGCTGCCCTCGAACAACCGCGAGAACCCCCCGGTCCACGAGACCAGTGACCCGGCCGACCGCCGGTCCGAGGTCCTGCTGGACCTGGTGCCGGCCGACGGCAACCGCCCGTACGACATGCTCAAGGTCATCGAGGAGCTCGTCGACGAGGGCGACGTCCTGGAGATCCACGAGCGCTGGGCCCGCAACATCATCTGCGCGCTCGCGCGGATGGACGGCCAGGTCGTCGGAATCGTCGCCAACCAGCCCGGCCACCTCGCCGGCGTCCTGGACATCCACGCCTCCGAGAAGGCGGCGCGCTTCGTCCAGCTCTGCGACGCCTTCAACATCCCGATCATCACCCTCCTGGACGTCCCCGGCTTCCTGCCGGGCGTCGACCAGGAGCACGGCGGCATCATCCGCCACGGCGCCAAGCTGCTGTACGCGTACTGCAACGCGACGGTGCCGCGGATCTCGCTGATCCTGCGCAAGGCCTACGGCGGTGCGTACATCGTCATGGACTCCCAGTCCATCGGCGCCGACCTCACCTACGCCTGGCCGACCAACGAGATCGCCGTGATGGGCGCCGAGGGCGCCGCCAACGTCATCTTCCGCAAGCAGATCGCGGACGCCGAAGACCCCGAGGCGATGCGCGCGCGCATGGTCAAGGAGTACAAGGCCGAGCTGATGCACCCCTACTACGCGGCCGAGCGAGGCCTCGTCGACGACGTCATCGACCCCGCGGAAACCCGCGAGGTCCTCGTCGCCGCCCTCGCGATGCTCCGCAACAAGCACGCCGATCTGCCGTCGCGCAAGCACGGCAACCCGCCCCAGTAGAGACGTCGAAGGAGAACTGCCACCGATGAGCAACGCCAACGGCACCCTGCTGAAGGTCGAGAAGGGCAACGCCGAGCCCGAGGAGCTGGCCGCGATCACCGCGATCCTGCTCGCCCGCGCCGCCGCCACCCCCGAGTACGCCCCGGCCGCCGCCGTGGGCTCCCAGGCCGGCTGGCGCCGCCTGGAGCGCACCCCCGGCTTCCGCGGCCCGCGCAGCTGGCAGGGCTAGTACCCCGAGCGCACGAGAAAGCCCCCCGCACTCCTCGGAGTGCGGGGGGCTTTCTCGTGCGACCCGGGACGGCTACCGCAGGCGGGCCATGAGGGCGTGCTCGACCAGGGTGATGAGCGCGCTCTTGGCGTCCGTGCGGTGGCGGGCGTCGGTGATGATGATGGGGGCGTCCGGGCCGATCTGCAGGGCCTCGCGGACTTCCTCCGGGGTGTAGGGCTGGTGCCCGTCGAAGCCGTTGAGCGCGATGACGAAGGGCAGGCCGCTGTTCTCGAAGTAGTCGACGGCGGGGAAGCAGTCGGCGAGACGGCGGGTGTCGACGAGGACCACGGCGCCGATCGCACCGCGGACGAGGTCGTCCCACATGAACCAGAAGCGGTCCTGACCGGGGGTACCGAAGAGGTACAGGATCAGGTCCTGGTCCAGGGTGATGCGGCCGAAGTCCATGGCGACCGTGGTGGTCGTCTTGTCCCCGGTGTGGGTCAGGTCGTCGATGCCCGCGCTCGCGGACGTCATGACGGCCTCGGTGCGCAGCGGGTTGATCTCGGAGACGGCGCCCACGAACGTGGTCTTGCCCACGCCGAAGCCACCCGCCACCACGATCTTCGCGGAGGTGGTGGAGCGAGGAGCCGCTCCGCCGTTAGAGCTTGCGAAGTCCACTGAGCACCCTTTCGAGCAGTGTCACATCTGGCTGGCCGCCGGCGGACTCGTCGCCGCCGGGCTGGTGGATGGCTACGAGGCCGGCCTCCGCCAGGTCGGCGACGAGGATCCGGGCTACGCCAAGGGGAATGGAGAGAAGTGCCGAGATCTCCGCGACGGATTTGATCTCCTGGCACAGGAGGCAGATGCGCTGGTGCTCGGGCAACTGCCCTTGCAGACGCGCGGGATCGGCCGTGGTGCTGACCAGTGCCTCGATGGCGAGCTGGTAGCGCGGCCGGGTCCGGCCACCGGTCATCGCGTACGGGCGCACCAGCGGGTTGTGCGCCTGCGGAGCCGGCGGGCGACCGCCGCGCTGAGGCTGCTGCGGGGACCGGTAGGACTGGCCGGGCTGCTGCGGCCGACTGCCGTACGGCTGCTGCTGGTAGGGCTGCTGGTACGGCTGCCCGGAGGCCGGGTCGTGCTCCGGCCCGGGCCGGTTGCTGGGAGCGGAGGGAAAGTTGAAGCGGTTCTGGTCGTGCCCACCCTGCGGCTGCTGCGCGCCGCCATAGGGATGTCCTCCGGGTGTTGTCACGTTTCCTCCTCCGACTCCAAGTACGCAGTACTCCCTGTGGAACCGCGCCACCGCACCCTATGGTGCAGTGACGCGAAACGCACTGCCTGTCTGCTAGTTGAGAAGTCCGCCCTGCAGTTCCGCGCGCAGGTCCGGGGTGAGGACGCTGCCGGCGCGGTCCACGAGGAGGGCCATCTCGTAGCCCACGAGGCCGATGTCGCACTCGGGGTGCGCCAGTACGGCCAGCGAGGATCCGTCGGAGACGGACATCAGGAAGAGGAATCCGCGGTCCATCTCCACCACCGTCTGGTTGACGGCGCCGCCCTCGAAGATGCGGGACGCGCCCGCGGTGAGGGAGGTCAGCCCGGAGGCCACCGCGGCGAGCTGGTCGGCCCGGTCGCGGGGGAAGCCTTCGGACATGGCCAGAAGGAGGCCGTCGGCGGAGACCACCACCGTGTGAGACACCCCTGGGGTGTTGTCCACGAAGTTCGTGATCAACCAGTTCAGGTTCTGTGCCGCCTGGCTCATCGCGCTCACACTAACGCTCCTGGTCATAGCTGTTACTTGACTGCTCGGATCCCGCATTGCGGCCCTGCTCGACACCGCGTCGCAGGTTGCTCAACCTGCCACGGACGTCCTCCGGGGCCCGGGAGACCTGGGGGCCGCCCTGCGGAGTCGTCTCTGCGGCACCCTCGACCAGGTTGGCCTTGGGTACCCGCCGAGGGAGACCGGACGGGGTGACCCCGCCCGCCTTCGGCTCACGGAGCTTGGCGGCCTGCTGCCAGCGCTCGTCGTTGTTCGAGCGCCAGTCGGCGGGCCCTTCGGCTTCCTCGGTGGCCCGCTCCGGTTCCGCGGGCTGCTGCTGACGCTGCGGCCGCTGCTCGAAGAGGGATCCGGAGGACTCCGTTTCCTGCTGTCCCGGCCGCTGTTGCGGCTGGCTGCCGCGTCGCGGCAGGCCCGCCCCGGTCACCTGGTGGCCGGCGTCGGCAGTGGCGCCCGGACGGTCGAAGCCTACGCGCTCCGGAGCGGGTTCGGGAGCGGCCGGTGATTCCGATTCGGTCCCGTAATCCTGCTGGTAGGAGCCCGAGTAGGTGTTCTGCTGGGGCCACTCCGCCGTAGCGGGAGGGGAATCGTAACCACCGTCATAGGCCGGGAGTTCCTGTCGCTGATCCGTGTACTCCGGTTCCGGATACGCGTACTCCTGCTGGGTGTACGCGTCGTATCCCTGCCCGGCCTGAGCGGATTCGTAACCGAGGTCGTAGCCCTGCGCGGGCTGCTGCTCGTAGCCCTGGTACGGCTGGTACGCGTGCTCCGGCTGCGGTTCCGGATAACCCGCCGCGGGCTCGTCGTACGCCGGCTGCGCCTGCGGGTAGCCGACCTGCGCCTCCAGCGTGGCCCGGCGCTCCTCGCGGCCCAGGGACCGGCCGACCGGGTCGGCGGCGGGCTCTTCGAATCCCGGCTGGTCGGCCCGGTGGACCTCGTAGCGGGAGTCGTCGAAGCCGAGCTCGGCGGCCGTGCGCAGCGGAACCGCCTGCTGCGACTGCTGGCGCGGGATCATCGAGGAGACCGTGAAGTCGTCCGCCGGGACCTCCTCGCCACCGCCACCGTGGGTGATGGCGTCGGGGAGCATGACCAGCGAGGTGGTGCCGGCCGCCTCGCCCGAGGGGCGCAGCTGGACGCGGATGCCGTGCCGGTCGGCCAGCCGGCCGACCACGAACAGACCCATGCGCTGCGAGATCGCGGCGTCCACGGTCGGCGGGTTGGCCAGCTTGTGGTTGATGTCCGCGAAGTCCTCGGCCGTCAGGCCGATTCCCTTGTCGTGGATCTCGACCATGACCCGGCCGTCGGGCAGACGCGTCGCGTTGACCCGGACCTTGGTCTGCGGGGAGGAGAAGGTGGTGGCGTTCTCCAGCAGCTCGGCGAGCAGGTGCACGAGGTCGGTCACGGCCTGGCCGTGGATCTCGGCCTCGGAGACGCCCGACAGCTCGACGCGCTCGTACTGCTCCACCTCGGAGGAGGCGGCGCGCAGGACGTCGACGAGGGGGACCGGCTGGTCCCAGCGGCGGCCCGGCTCCTCACCCGCGAGGATGAGGAGGTTCTCGCCGTTGCGGCGCATGCGGGTGGCCAGGTGGTCCAGGCGGAAGAGGTTCTCCAGCTGGTCCGGGTCGGCCTCGTTGTTCTCCAGCTCGGTGATCAGGCTCAGCTGGCCCTCGATCAGCGACTGGTTGCGCATGGAGAGGTTCGTGAAGATCGCGTTGACGTTGCCCCGCAGGAGGGCCTGCTCGGCGGCGAGCCGGACGGCTTCCCGGTGGACCTGGTCGAAGGCGCGGGCGACCTCGCCGATCTCGTCCTGGGAGTCGATCGGGATCGGCACCACGCGGGTGTCGACCTTGCCCGGGTCGGTGCGCGAGAGCTGGTCGACGAGCATCGGCAGGCGCTGCTCGGCGATGTCGAAGGCCGCTCCGCGCAGACGGCGCATCGCCTTGCCCATCTGGCGGGCCATCATGCCGGCCAGGATGAAGGCGGCGAGCAGGGCCACGACCACGATGGCGCCGGTCAGGATGGCGTCGCCCCGGGCCTCGTCGGAGACCGATCCGGCGTCCTTGAGGGCCTTGTCGAGGAGTTCCTTCTCGAGCTGGTTGTAGCCGTCGAACTTGGCGGTCGCGGCGGCCTGCCAGGCTGCCGGGGTGGTGCCGCCGAGGGCGAGCTTGGCGGGCTTCTCGCCGCCGGCTATCGCCTCGGTCATTCCGGTGAGCGCGGAGTTGTTGACCACCGGAGGGGCGCGGAAGACGGTGCCGGCCTGCTCGGCCGCCTGCTTGGCGTCGGCGAGCTTCTTGGCGCCCTCCTGCGACTTCGCGCCCATGATGTCCTTGAGGCGCGCGACGTCCTCGTCGGTGCCGGCGGCGACGTACTCGCCGATGGCGATCTCTTCGAGGTACGCGTACGAGGAGAAGGCGACGAGCTGGGCCTTGCGGATGTCCTCGTTCTCGTTCGGCCGCACCAGCAGGTGCGTGCCCACCGAGCGCTGCAGCGAGTTCGCGGCCTTGGACAGTTCGAGCGCGTAGACCATGCGGCCGTACGAGGTCACGTTGCCGGTGCCGAGGCCCAGCTCGTTGGAGAACTGCATGAGGTAGTGCTGGACCAGCACGTACCCCTCTTCGGTCGGAATCGGGCCCATTGCCTTGGGGAGGGCCTTCTTCTGCGTCTCCAGCTGCGACAGGTAGGCCGTCTTGCGGACCTGCTCCAGCTTCGGCTCCTCCTGGCGGAAGAGCTCCAGGCGGCGCTCCAGGCCCTGGCCCTCGGGCAGGTCCTTCGCGACCTCGGCGAACTTGGCCTTGGCCGCGTCCGTGGCGGAGTACGCCTTCAGGACGGGCTCGGAATCGCGCTGGCCCTTGAGGAGGGGCTCGGCCGTCAGGTCGCGCTCGTTGAGGAGCGCCTGGCCGTACTCGGCTGCGGCCTGGACGATGACGGCGGTCTTCTCGGCGTCCTTGGCCTCGTCCCAGGTGTCGATGGAACCCTTCACCTGGAAGCCGCCCATCACCAGTCCGACGAGGACCGGGACGAGCAGGATGGCGTTCAGACGGGTCGGCACGCGCCAGTTGCGGGGCGAGAACCTGCTGGTGCTGCCGCTGCTCACGGATGGTTCCACGGGTACGTCAAAGGATGACGCGGCCGCTCGCGGCGGCGGGGTGAAGTTGCCGCGCGCGGGTTCATCCGCGGGGCTCGAGTTGCTTCGCCTCACTCGACCAACAACCTCTCGGCGGTGCTACTAGCTAGTTCGTTGAATTCCAGCACGGTTAACGGCCGTGTTCCAAACAGTTGAAATCGGCCATTCCAAGAGCCTTATGTCCCACATAAATCGGACATAAAGAGCGTCCTGCGGCAAAAGCGGGGCCAGTTGTGAGCGCAGTGACACCGGACGAACGCACCGTGTCGCCAACTACCGGCAATTCTCTGTCGAAACGTTATGAACGAAGGGGGCGGGCCGTGTCGTATGACACAGCCCGCCCCCCAAAACCAGCCGGTGAAGCCCTCGTTGCGCGGCGCCCCTGAGCGAGCCGCTACTTGAGCCGCGCCATCAGGGCGTGCTCGACGAGCGTGATGAGCGCGCTCTTGGCGTCCGCGCGGTGGCGGGCGTCCGTGGTGATGATGGGGGCGTCCGGGCCGATCTGCAGGGCCTCGCGGACTTCCTCCGGGGTGTAGGGCTGGTGCCCCTCGAAGCCGTTGAGCGCCACGACGAACGGCAGGCCGCTGTTCTCGAAGTAGTCGACGGCCGGGAAGCAGTCGGCCAGGCGCCGCGTGTCGACCAGGACGATCGCCCCGATCGCACCGCGGACGAGGTCGTCCCACATGAACCAGAAGCGGTCCTGACCGGGGGTACCGAAGAGGTACAGGATCAGGTCCTGGTCCAGGGTGATGCGGCCGAAGTCCATGGCGACCGTGGTGGTCGTCTTGTCCCCGGTGTGGGTCAGGTCGTCGATGCCGGCGCTCGCGCTCGTCATGACGGCCTCGGTGCGCAGCGGGTTGATCTCGGAGACGGCGCCCACGAACGTGGTCTTGCCCACGCCGAAGCCACCCGCCACCACGATCTTCGCGGAGGTGGTGGAGCGAGGAGCCGCTCCGCCGTTAGAGCTTGCGAAGTCCACTGAGAACCCTCTCGAGCAGCGTTACATCCGGCGTTCCGCCGGCCTCTCCATTGCCCGGCTGGTGGATGGCCACCATGCCGGCCTCCGCCAGGTCGGCGACGAGGATCCGGGCGACACCGAGGGGCATGTTCAGCAGCGCGGAGACCTCCGCGACCGACTTGACCTCGCGGCACAGGGTGCAGATGCGCTGGTGCTCCGGGAGCAGCCCGGACAGGTGCATCGGATCGGCCGTGGTGCTGACCAGGGCCTCGATGGCGAGCTGGTAGCGCGGTCGGGTCCGGCCACCGGTCATCGCGTACGGACGAACCAGCGGCTGGTCGCCTTCCGAGTACGAATCTCCGTACTGATCGGAATAGGCGGGGGGCGGGGTCATTGATCCTCCGGGCTGGACAGCAAAGGTCAGCGTGCCGTCTGACGGGGCGGCCGGTGGGGGGACGGTATGACGGCCTGGCGGTGGTACTGGGTTCCGGGGCCGCGGCCCCGGTCCCCCGGCCGGCAGTACCGTCCGGCCGGGAGAGCGGCAGTCAGATGAGCAGGCTTCCCTGCAGTTCCGCGCGCAGGTCCGGGGTGAGGACGCTGCCGGCGCGGTCCACGAGGAGGGCCATCTCGTAGCCCACGAGGCCGATGTCGCACTCGGGGTGCGCCAGTACGGCCAGCGAGGATCCGTCGGAGACGGACATCAGGAAGAGGAATCCGCGGTCCATCTCCACCACCGTCTGGTTGACGGCGCCGCCCTCGAAGATGCGGGACGCGCCCGCGGTGAGGGAGGTCAGCCCGGAGGCCACCGCGGCGAGCTGGTCGGCCCGGTCGCGGGGAAAGCCTTCGGACATCGCCAGAAGGAGGCCGTCGGCGGAGACCACCACGGTGTGGGACACCCCGGGGGTGTTGTCCACGAAGTTCGTGATCAACCAGTTCAGGTTCTGTGCCGCCTGGCTCATCGAACTCAACTATCGCTCCTGCTGGTAAGTGGGGTCGATGTGGTAACTGCCGGTGGCCGGGCCGGTGGTGCCGGCCTGCCGACCCTGCTGGATACCGCGTCGGAGGTTGGTGAGACGCCCGCGGACATCGTCCGGGGATCGCGAAACCTGGGGGCCGGCCTGTGCTTCGGCCTGCTGCTGCGCGGTGCCGGCCACGAGGTTCGCCCGCGGGACCCGGCGGGGCAGACCCGACGTGGTGATGCCGCCGGCGGCGGGCTGGCGCACGCGCTCGGCCTGCCGCATCAGCTCGTCGTTCGGCGAGGAGCGCCAGCTCACGGTCGGTACCGCGCCGGTGGCCGTTGCCGCGGACTCGGCCGGAGCCGCCTCCTGGCCGCGCTGCGGCAGCTGGTGCTGCTGCGGGCGCTGCGGGGCGGCGGGAGCCGGAGCCGCCGGAGCGGACTGCTGGCCCGGCTGCTGGGGTACGGCCGGTGCCTGCGCGGGGGCCTGGCCGGCCTCCTGGCGGAACCAGTTCGACTCCAGCGTGTCGAAGATCGGGCTGCGGCCCTCGCCCGTGCCCGGACCGGCCGGGGGCAGCGCCTCCGGACGGGGCGCCTGCGGCAGCCGCGGAGCCTCGGCGCGCGCGGGCGGTACGGGGGCGTAGCCGCCCTGGGGCTGCGGGGCCTGGCCGGGCTGGGCGTAGCCGCCGACACCGGGGCCGCCGGGCCGCTGGGCCTGGAAGTCCTGGCGGGCGAACTGCCCCGTGGAGGCCGGGTCACCGAAGTCGGGACGGGCGAACTGGCCGGTGGAGGCCGGGTCGGCGAAGTCGGGACGGGCGAACTGGCCCGTGGTGCCGTTGTCGTGGCCGGCCTGGCCGCCGCTGCCGCCGGCCTGCGGGGCCGGGGCGTTGAAGTCGGGGCGGGGGAACTCGGACGTGGAACCGGGGCCCGACAGCTCGTCGTGGCCGCGCGGTACGTCGTGCCCGCGCTGGCCCGCGCCCCAGCTGGTGGTCTGGGGCATCGCGGAGGGTCCGCCGCCCGCGCCCGGGAGCTCCGGACGGGGCGCGTCACCGCGCGGCGGAAGCTGCGGCCGGGGACCGCGGGCGACCGGGCCGCCGGTCTGCTGCTGACCCTGGCCCTGCTGCTGCGGGGCCGGCTGCTGGGGCTGGAACGGAGCCGGCTGCTGGGGCTGCTGCGGGCGCTCGAAGCCGTTGCCCTGCGGGAAGCCGCCGGGACCGGACGCCGTGGGGGCGCCGACCGGACGGGCCTGCGGACCGCCGAAGCCGCCCGGGCCGCCGGGACCGGAGACCGGACCGCGGCCGGGCAGCGGAGCACCCGAACCGAAGGCGCTCTGGGTCTGGCCGCCGGGGCCCTGCTGCTGGGGCCGTCCGCCCTGCGGGCCGGGGCCCTGGGGCTGGCCGCCGGGGCCGCCGTCGCGGCCCGGCAGGGCCGCGCGCTGGTTGCCGCCGGAAACCTGGCCGCGCTGTGGGGCGGCGCCCACGGGGGGACGCGCGCCGGGAGCGGGTATCGAGCCCTGCGCCTGGCCGCCGGGACCACCCTGACCGGGGGCGCCGGGGGAACCCTGACCGCCCTGGCCGGGCATCGGGGCCGGCTTCTTGCCGCCCTGGGCGACGTCCACCGGCAGCATGACGAGGGCCGTCGTACCGCCCGAGTCGGAGGGGCGGAGCTGGATGCGGATGCCGTGTCGCAGGGACAGACGGCCGACCACGAACAGGCCCATGCGGCGGGAGACGGAGACGTCCACGGTCGGCGGCGACGCGAGCCGCTCGTTGATCGCGGCGAGGTCCTCGGGGGAGAGGCCGATGCCGGTGTCGTGGATCTCGACGAGCACGCGGCCGTCGGGCAGCGCGTGCCCGGTGACCTTCACCTTGGTCTGCGGGGAGGAGAACGAGGTGGCGTTCTCCAGCAGCTCGGCGAGGAGGTGGACGAGGTCGTTGACGACGCGGCCGGCGACGTCGGTGCCGGGCACCGACGAGAGTTCGATGCGCTCGTACTGCTCCACCTCGGACGCCGCGGCACGGAGCACGTCGACGAGCGGGACGGGGCGGGTCCACCGGCGGCCCGGCTCCTCGCCCGCGAGGACGAGGAGGTTTTCGCCGTTACGGCGCATGCGGGTCGCGAGGTGGTCGAGCTTGAAGAGCGAGGAGAGCTGGTCCGGGTCGGCCTCGCGCGACTCCAGCTCGGAGATGAGCGAGAGCTGGCGCTGGATGAGGCCCTGCGAACGGCGCGAGAGGTTGGTGAACATCGCGTTGACGTTGCCTCGCAGGAGGGCCTGCTCGGCGGCGAGGCGGACTGCCTCGCGGTGCACGTCGTCGAAGGCCGCGGCCACCTGGCCGATCTCGTCGCGGGTGTGCAGACCGACGGACTCCACCGTCGTGTCCACGTCCTGCGGGTCGGACTCGGACAGCTGCTTGACGAGCTCGGGCAGCCGGTCCTGGGCGACGCGGGTCGCGGTGTCCTGGAGGCGGCGCAGGGAGCGGATCATCGAGCGGGCCATGACGAAGGCGCCGACGAGGGAGACACCGAGGACGAGGAGGATCAGCGCACCGTTGATGAGCGCGTCGCGCTGCGACTCGTTCTTGAGCTCGCGGGCCTTCTGCTCCATGTCCTCGAGCAGGGTGAGCTCGATGACCTTCATGGCCTGGAGCTTCACGTCGTCCGCGTCGTACCAGTCCATCCAGGACCGGGGCTTCTCCTTGACGAACTGGTCCTTGTTCCCGAGGACGCGGCGCGCGTAGCCGTCGGCGTTGCCGATCTCCTGGTTGCCGTCGCCGAGCGAGGCGAGGAGCTCCTCGGGCTTGCCCTGGTAGGCGAGTTCGAAGGTCTTCTGCGCCTGCTCCTCGCTGTTCTGCGCGGAGCGGGCGTACAGACGGTCGTTCTCGCTGAGGCTGCCGGGCTGCGAGGGGTCGGCGGGGAGCGCGGCGGCGATGATCGCTCGCTGGATGGAGGCGTACTCCTTGGCGGAGGAGAACGCGGCCAGGGCGCGGGTGCGCTTGATCATCTCGGGGTTGGAGGTGGCCTGCGCCATCTCCTGCGAGAGCGAGAGCAGCGAGACGACCAGCGCGTTGTACTCGGTGACGGTCTGCTGGGCGCCGTTCTGGTACGCGCCCTTGCGGATCTCTTCGAGGTTGTTGAGCCCGTGTGCGATCTGCAGGATGTTGTTGCGGATCGACCTGAGCGTCTCGTCGTTGCCCTCGGCGACGTCGACCTTGTCGGTCGCGGCGGCGAAGGCCCTGACGGCGGAGTCCGTGGAGTCGCGGACACCCTTGACGAGGGTGCTGGGCTTGCCCGACTTGTCGACGGACAGCGGACCGGCGGAGTTGTCACGCTCGGCCTGGAGCATGGCGGCCAGGTTGGTGGCCTGCCGGGTCATCGTCGTCAGCAGCTGCATGTGCTCCAGCTGCGCGATGTCGTTGAGCGAGTCGTTGATGCGGAAGCCACCGAGGGTGGTGGCGGCGACGACCGGCAGCGTCAGCAGCGACACCAGTCGCGTACTGATGCGCCAGTTCTGCATGGCGAGGCGCGATCCGGACCCACGCGAGGTCTGGGGTATCGCGACGTCGCGACTGCCCGACTCGTCGTCGGCCTTGGAGCCGCCCTTCGGCTTGGCGCGGCCCTTGGGCTTCACCGCGGCGGAGCCGTCGGGGCCCCCGCTCTCGACAGCCGGCCCGCGGTTCTGGGCGTGCTGGGGCGAGGAGCCACGGTCGGTCCCGCCGCGCGGGTCCTGCTCCGGCGCGGCTTCCCCACGGCCCTGACGGGCCTGGGGAGACCCCTTGTCATCCCTCTTGAATCGTCCCTGCACTAGCGTCGCAACCTCTGGACCAGGCGTCCCGCCGGGCGACCGGTGGGACGGTGTCGAGTCGTGGGGCAATGCGCCCCATGGTGGTCGTCGGTGACCGGCGCGTCTCCCTCTCCGTTGCCGCCGCGCTCGGCGCTGTCTCGCGCCACCTGCGCGCCGGCTGATTCCCGCGGCGGTCCCGCGAATTCCAGCACAGAGGCGGATCTCCAACAAGGTGCGAGTCCCGCCCTGGACAGTCGGTCACTTCTGGTGACGCGTGCACTACCCGTCGTGCGTATCAATTCATATGGAATCGGACTTACGCCGCCCAAACTCCGCGCCTGGCATGCTGTCCCAGTCGCGATGATCGGGAGCGGAATGGCGCATTCAGTGGCGCAATGTCCCCTTTGTGGGGCAGGATTGACTGCCCGTTATGCCCGTAATGCCTGGCCACTGGTGAGCAAACTCACATAGCCCTGGCCATTACTTCCCGGTTCGGCGGGGGATTCAGATGTTTAGCCTTGAGCTTTACAGGGTTGCCGCGAGCGACAAGTGGCACTTTTGAAGGCATCCCGGCGGCACCCGCCGCCACCATCCGACCTAGTGAGCCGAGGGCTTCCCACTCCGATGAAGACGACGATGATGTTCCGCAACATAGCCAACCCGCGCCGCACCACCCTCGCGCACCTCAAGGACGCAGAGGAGCTGCAGGCCGTGCCGGTCCCGGAGCACACCGTCGAGCTGCCGACCCAGACCGCGAACCCGCGCCGCACCATCCTCATGGACGCGCCGGTCGCCACCGCCGCGCAGTAGTTCCCCGCCGAAAGCCGCGCGAAGCGTCGGCCCCCACCGCGTTAGCCTGGAGTCCGCAGACTCCAGCCAGCGGAAATACAGAGGGGCAGACGCAACACGTGCGCATCGCCAGGTTCTCGATCGACGGCAATGTCGCGTTCGGCGCGGTCGAGGGCAGCACTGCCCTCGCGGCGTCCGAAGGTGAGCTCGTCCTCGACATCATCAAGGGCATCCCGTTCGCGGACTTCGAGCTCTCGGGCACGAAGGTTCCGCTGAGCAAGGTCCGGCTGCTGCCGCCCGTGCTCCCGAACAAGGTCGTGGCCATCGGCCGCAACTACGCGGAGCACGCGGCGGAGCTCGGGAACGAGGTCCCGGACGCCCCGATCACCTTCTTCAAGCCCTCCACCTCGGTGGTCGGCTCCGGCGACCCGATCGCCTACCCCTCCTTCTCCCAGGACCTCCACCACGAGGCGGAGCTCGCCGTGGTCATCGGCCGCATGTGCCGCGAGGTCCCGCGTGAGCGCGTCAAGGACGTCATCTTCGGCTACACCTGTGCCAACGACGTCACCGCGCGCGACGTCCAGCAGCGCGAGAAGCAGTGGGCCCGGGCGAAGGGCTTCGACAGCTCCTGCCCGCTCGGCCCCTGGATCGAGACGGACCTCGACCCCAGTGACCTGACCATCCAGTGCACCGTCAACGGCGAACAGCGCCAGCTCGGCCGCACCAGCCAGATGGTCCGCTCCATCGAGGACCTGATCGTGCACATCACCGAGGCCATGACGCTGCTCCCGGGCGACGTCATCCTCACGGGGACCCCGGCCGGAGTCGGCCCCCTGAACGTCGGCGACGAGGTCGCCGTCACCATCGAAGGCATCGGCACTCTCACCAACAAGGTGATCAAGCGTGGCTAACGCGACCCCCCGCGTACGTTTCTGTCCGTCCCCGACCGGCAACCCCCACGTGGGTCTGGTCCGCACGGCCCTCTTCAACTGGGCGTTCGCCCGCCACCACGGCGGTACGTTCGTCTTCCGCATCGAGGACACCGACGCGGCCCGCGACTCCGAGGAGTCCTACGGCCAGCTGCTCGACTCGCTGCGCTGGCTCGGCTTCACCTGGGACGAGGGCCCCGAGGTCGGCGGCCCGCACGCCCCGTACCGCCAGTCCGAGCGCATGGACATCTACAAGGACGTCGCGCAGAAGCTCCAGGACGGCGGCTACGCCTACCACTGCTACTGCACCACCGAGGAGCTGGACGCCCGCCGCGACGCGGCCCGCGCCGCCGGCAAGCCCTCCGGCTACGACGGCCAGTGCCGCGACCTCTCCGCGGAGCAGAAGGCCGCGTACGAGGCCGAGGGCCGCACCTCGATCGTCCGCTTCCGGATGCCCGACGGTCCGATCACCTTCACGGACCTGGTCCGCGGCGAGCTGACCTTCACCCCCGACAACGTGCCGGACTTCGGCATCGTCCGGGCCAACGGCGCGCCCCTCTACACGCTCGTCAACCCGGTCGACGACGCGCTGATGGAGATCACCCACGTCCTGCGCGGCGAGGACCTGCTGTCCTCCACCCCCCGCCAGATCGCGCTCTACGGGGCCCTGATCGAGCTCGGCATCGCCAAGGCCGTGCCGGCCTTCGGCCACCTGCCGTACGTGATGGGCGAGGGCAACAAGAAGCTCTCCAAGCGCGACCCCGAGGCCTCGCTCAACCTGTACCGCGAGCGCGGCTTCCTCCCCGAGGGCCTGCTGAACTACCTCTCGCTGCTCGGCTGGTCCTTCTCCAAGGACCAGGACATCTTCTCGATCGAGGAGATGGTGGAGAAGTTCGACATCCCGGACGTCAACGCCAACCCGGCGCGCTTCGACCTCAAGAAGGCCGAGTCGATCAACGCGGACCACATCCGCCTGCTCGACCCGAAGTCCTTCGCGGACCGCTGCGCCCCGTGGCTCCAGGCCCCGCACGCCAACTGGGCGCCCGAGGACTTCGACACCGCCGCCTGGGAGCGCATCGCGCCGTACGCCCAGACCCGCGTCACGGTCCTGTCCGACATCACGGCCAACGTCGACTTCCTGTTCCTCAAGGAGCCCGTCGAGGACCAGGCCTCGTGGGACAAGGCCATGAAGGGCGACCCGGCGGCCCTTCTCACCACGGCCCGCGAGAACCTCGCCGCCGCCGACTGGTCGGACCCCGAGTCGCTCAAGCAGGCCGTCCTCACCGCCGGCGAGGCCCACGGCCTCAAGCTCGGCAAGGCCCAGGCCCCGGTCCGCGTGGCCGTCACGGGCCGCACGATCGGCCTCCCGCTCTTCGAGTCCCTCGAGATCCTGGGCAAGGACCGCTCCCTGTCCCGCATCGACGCGACCCTGGCGAAGCTCGCCACCGCGTAGGCAGCAGCACTCGTACGTCCCCCGGGGGCGGCAGCTCCGCAAAGGGCTGCCGCCCCCGGGGCGTTCCGCGTAGGGTCGGCCACATGGCGATCCGTGCGGTGCTCTGGGACATCGACGACACCCTTTTCGACTACACCGGGGCCGACCGCGCCGGGCTCGCGGCGCACCTGGTCGCCGAGGGGCTCGCGGAGCGGTACGGGGCTCCGCGCGAGGCGCTCGCGCTGTGGCGGCGGATCACCGACCGGCACTGGGAGCGGTTCGCGGGCGGCGAGGGCACCTTCCAGGGGCAGCGCCGGGACCGGGTGCGGGAGTTCCTCGGGGAGCCCGCCATGAGCGACGCACAGGCCGACGACTGGTTCGGGCGGTACGTGGAGCACTACACGGCCGCCTGGGAGGTCTTCCCCGACGTGGTGCCCGTACTGGACGCCCTGGCCGGCGGCTACCGGCACGGGGTGCTCACCAACTCCTCCGTGGCCAACCAGGACCCCAAGCTGCGCCACCTCGGCCTGCGCGACCGCTTCGAGGTCCTGGTGTGCGCCGTGGAGCTGGGCGTCAGCAAGCCCGAGGCAGGGGCCTTCCTCGCCGCGTGCGCCGAGATGGGGCTGGAGCCGGGGGAAGTGGTCTACGTGGGGGACCAGCCGGAGATCGACGCGCGCGGCGCCCGTGACGCCGGGCTGACGGCCGTGTGGCTCGACCGCGACGGATCGCGCGGCCCCGGGCCCGAGGGCGTGCACCGGATCGCCGGACTCGACCGGCTCCCGCAGGTGCTGGCCGGGGATACCCGTTTTGGAGCACGGTCAGCCATCCGGTAATGTTCTTTCTGCGCCGCCCGCTCGGGCCGAAAGGCCGGGCCGGAGACGCTAACCGAACGAAAGTCCCTCAAGGTCTTGCGTTTTGGTGGGCTATAGTGTAATTGGCAACACGAGAGTTTCTGGTTCTCTTATTCTAGGTTCGAGTCCTGGTAGCCCAGCGCAGTTCAGTAGTAACGCAGTGCTTGCCCCCGTTGTGTAGCGGCCTAGCACGCCGCCCTCTCAAGGCGGTAGCGCCGGTTCGAATCCGGTCGGGGGTACAGATCCTTCCCGTGAGATTTCCAGGGTCGCACCCGGATTTTTTGATGCAGGATCGCTAGGGCCCCCGTTGTGTAGCGGCCTAGCACGCCGCCCTCTCAAGGCGGTAGCGCCGGTTCGAATCCGGTCGGGGGTACGGTGTCTAGCTGGTCTAGACCTGTGGGCTATAGTGTAATTGGCAACACGAGAGTTTCTGGTTCTCTTATTCTAGGTTCGAGTCCTGGTAGCCCAGCGCAGTACAGCAGTAACAGCTAGCCCCCGTTGTGTAGCGGCCTAGCACGCCGCCCTCTCAAGGCGGTAGCGCCGGTTCGAATCCGGTCGGGGGTACGCACAGAAGAGGCCCTCCGCGTTCATCGCGGAGGGCCTCTTCGCTGTTTCCGGACGGGCGCGGACGATATGAGTTCGGGCCCGGCGGCGCGTGTGCGGACGTGTGCGGCGTCTCACGCGCCCCCGGGCCCGGGGGGAGTGGTGGGGGAGGTCTGCGACCGGAGAGGTGCTCAGCTGGAGCGGCGCAGGGCCTCGGTCAGTCGGGCGGCCGCGTCGATGACGGCCTGGGCGTGCATGCGCCCCGGGTGACGGGTCAGGCGCTCGATCGGCCCGGAGACCGATACGGAGGCCACCACGCGGTTCGACGGCCCGCGCACGGGCGCCGACACGGAGGCCACGCCGGGCTCCCGCTCGCCGATCGACTGCGCCCAGCCGCGACGCCGTACGCCCGAGAGCGCCGTCGCCGTGAACCGCGCGCCCTGCAGGCCGCGGTGGAGCCGCTCGGGCTCCTCCCAGGCCATCAGGATCTGCGCGGCCGAGCCGGCCTTCATCGGGAGCGTGGAGCCCACCGGGACGGTGTCCCGCAGGCCCGACAGCCGCTCCGCGGCCGCCACGCAGATGCGCATGTCGCCCTGACGCCGGTAGAGCTGCGCGCTCTCGCCCGTAACGTCCCGGAGGTGGGTGAGCACCGGTCCGGCCGTGGCCAGCAGGCGGTCCTCGCCGGCCGCGGCGGCGAGCTCCGCCAGCCGCGGTCCGAGGATGAACCGGCCCTGCATGTCCCTCGCCACCATCCGGTGGTGTTCCAAAGCCACGGCAAGGCGATGTGCCGTGGGTCGTGCGAGCCCTGTCGCCGCGACCAGCCCGGCGAGGGTGGCCGGACCGGACTCCAGTGCGCTCAATACCAGAGCTGCCTTGTCGAGAACGCCGACGCCGCTAGAGTTGTCCATGAAACGATATTCGCGTCTCACACTGTGAAACGCAAGTTCAATTTTTCCAAGAACCAGCGAGTCTGTATGTGCGGGTCCACGAACCACTGGGTCCGAGCCGTCGTCCGGGACGTGGGGTACGGACGATCAGGCGCACGAGATCTCTATCAAGCGCCGGCACAACCGGCCGGCCGGAGGGAAAGCGATGGGTAGGACACTCGCGGAGAAGGTCTGGGACGACCATGTCGTCCGGCGCGCCGAGGGCGAGCCCGATCTCCTCTTCATCGATCTGCACCTGCTGCACGAGGTGACCAGCCCCCAGGCCTTCGAGGGCCTGCGGCAGGCCGGCCGCAAGGTCCGGCGCCTGGACCTCACCATCGCGACCGAGGACCACAACACCCCCACCATCGACATCGACAAGCCGATCGCGGACCCGGTCTCCCGGGCCCAGCTGGAGACGCTCCGGTCGAACTGCGCCGAGTTCGGCGTACGCCTGCACTCGCTGGGCGACGTCGAGCAGGGTGTCGTCCACGTCGTGGGACCGCAGCTGGGTCTGACCCAGCCGGGCACCACCGTGGTCTGCGGTGACTCGCACACCTCCACGCACGGCGCCTTCGGCGCGCTGGCGTTCGGCATCGGCACCAGCCAGGTCGAGCACGTGCTGGCGACCCAGACGCTGCCGCTGGCCCGCCCCAAGACGATGGCGATCACCGTCACCGGCGCGCTGGCCGACGGCGTCACCGCCAAGGACCTGATCCTGGCGATCATCGCCAAGATCGGCACCGGCGGCGGCCAGGGCTACATCCTGGAGTACCGCGGCGAGGCCGTCGAGCAGCTGTCGATGGAAGCCCGCATGACCATCTGCAACATGTCGATCGAGGCCGGCGCCCGCGCGGGCATGATCGCCCCCGACCAGACCACCTTCGACTACCTCGAGGGCCGCGACCACGCCCCCGTGGGCGAGGACTGGGACGCGGCGGTCGCGTACTGGAAGACCCTGCGCACCGACGACGACGCCGTCTTCGACGCCGAGGTGGTCATCGACGGCACCACGCTGTCGCCGTTCGTCACCTGGGGCACCAACCCCGGCCAGGGTGCGCCCCTGTCGGCCAACGTCCCCGACCCTGCTTCGTACGAGGACGCTTCGGAGCGCAACGCCGCCGAAAAGGCCCTGGAGTACATGGGGTTGACCGCCGGACAGCCGCTGCGCGACATCAAGGTCGACACCGTCTTCGTAGGTTCCTGCACCAACGGCCGCATCGAGGACCTGCGCGCCGTCGCCGGGATCATCGAGGGCCGCAAAGTCGCGACAGGTGTACGGATGCTGGTCGTCCCGGGCTCGGTCCGGGTCGCCCTGCAGGCCGTGGCGGAGGGCCTGGACAAGGTCTTCAAGGAGGCCGGCGCCGAATGGCGGCACGCGGGCTGCTCGATGTGTCTGGGCATGAACCCCGACCAACTGGCCCCCGGTGAGCGCTCCGCGTCCACCTCCAACCGCAACTTCGAGGGCCGGCAGGGCAAGGGCGGGCGCACCCACCTGGTGTCCCCGCAGGTGGCCGCCGCCACCGCGGTGCTGGGCCACCTGGCCTCGCCCGCCGACCTGTCCGAAGCCACCGAGACCGCCGGAGTCTGAGAACGATGGAAGCCTTCACCAAGCACACCGGCCGGGCCGTCCCGCTGCGCCGCAGCAACGTCGACACCGACCAGATCATCCCGGCCCACTGGCTGAAGAAGATCACCCGCGACGGTTTCGAGGACGGGCTCTTCGAGGCCTGGCGCAAGGACCCGGAGTTCATCACCAACCGTCCCGAGCGCGCCGGCGCGACCGTCCTGGTCGCCGGTCCCGACTTCGGCACCGGTTCCTCGCGCGAGCACGCCGTCTGGGCCCTGCAGAACTTCGGCTTCAAGACGGTCATCTCCTCCCGCTTCGCCGACATCTTCCGCGGCAACTCGCTGAAGAACGGTCTGCTGACCGTGGTCCTGCCGCAGGAGACCGTCGAGCAGCTGTGGAAGCTGACCGAGGCCGACCCCACCGCCGAGATCACGGTCGACCTGGTCGACCGCCAGGTCCGAGCCGAAGGCGTCGTAGCGGAGTTCGAACTCGACGACAACGCCCGCTGGCGCCTCCTGGAGGGGCTGGACGACATCTCCCTCACCCTTCAGAACGAAGCGGACATCGCCACCTACGAAAGCGTTCGGCCGGCCCACAAGCCCCGCACGATTCAGGCGTGATTCCAGCCTGATCAGCGCTTATTCGCCTTAGGGTGATCACATAGGCAACACTGTGCCCCCTGCCATCCGGCAGGGGGCACAGTCGTGTGTTGAGGCCCCGTGAGGCGACAACTCGCCCCAGATGGCACAATCTGTGCATGGAACGCGACAGTCAACTTGAGCTCTACGGACTTGTCGCCGACCGATTGAAAGAAGCACACACAAGGGTGCGCACGCTGCAAGTCCCGGAGGGCGTAAGGATGGCGCTGTCCCGGAAGCTGTTGGTCGTCACCGCCGTGGCGAAGCATGATCTCGCCGACGCGGCAAGGCGCCTGGACAGGTTGATGAAGGACCTCGACGAGGGTCGATTCCCTGAAGGCGACTGATGCGAAGGAACTCCGTAACGGCCTACAACGTTGCGGCACTAGGGTGATAAGCCCGTTTCGTGTTTGATTTGCGGTATATATCCGCCTAACGTGCGAAATAAGCTTGAACACATTCGTTCTGGCGAAGTCTCCGAAGGGGAAGACGTTGAACAAGGCGCAGCTCGTAGAAGCGATTGCCGACAAGCTGGGCGGCCGTCAGCAGGCCGCGGACGCCGTCGACGCGGTACTGGACGCCATCGTCCGCGCGACCGTCGGAGGCGACCGGGTCTCGGTCACGGGCTTCGGCTCGTTCGAGAAGGTCGACCGTCCGGCCCGCTACGCCCGCAACCCCCAGACGGGTGAGCGCGTCCGGGTCAAGAAGACCTCTGTTCCCCGCTTCCGTGCGGGCCAGGGCTTCAAGGACCTGGTCAGCGGCACCAAGAAGCTGCCCAAGGGCGGCGAGGTCTCGGTGAAGAAGGCGCCCAAGGGCAGCCTCACCGGTGGCGCTTCGGCGACGGTCAAGAAGGCCGCCGCGAAGAAGGCCGCACCCGCCAAGAAGGCGGCTGCCGCGGCCAAGACCACGGTCGCGAAGAAGGCCACGGCCAAGAAGGTCACGGCCACCGCCAAGAAGACGGTCGCCAAGACCGCCGTGGCGAAGAAGGCCTCTCCGGCGGCGAAGAAGACCACCGCCACCGCGAAGAAGGCCGCCCCGGCGGCCAAGAAGACCACCGCCACCGCGAAGAAGACCGCCCCGGCGGCCAAGAAGGCCACCGCTGCGACGAAGGCGCCCGCCAAGAAGACGGCGACGCGCAAGGCCACCGCGAAGAAGACCACCGCCCGCAAGACCAAGTAGGGCAAGGAGTCACACACGCCGGGCCGGTTTCCCCACGGCGGGGAGACCGGCCCGCGGTGCGTCCGGCGGATCCGATGAGTCCGGCAGATCCGGCGGTTCCGGCGGTTCCGGTAGGCCGTAACGCCCGGGGTCAGAAGGTCTGCAGGGTGACCAGGGTGATCCGCAGGCCCGTGCCCTCGCCGTCCGTCTCGATCCGGACCCGCTGCCCGGGACGCAGCAGCCGCAGGCCGCCCGCGTCGAACGCCGGGGCCTCGAAGGGCACCGGGGTGCCGTCGTCCAGCAGCACACTGCCGCTGCGGGTCTGGGAGTCGTACGTGTACGCGGTCGCCTGCATACGGGCACTGTATCGGGCCGTATGACGCCCCACGCCGAGGGCCAGGGCCGTACGCAGATCCGCCCCCGTGTCCACGTCCCGGCGGATGCTCTCGACGCCGGAGAGGGCCATTTCCACCGCGCCCGAGGCCGAATGCCGGGCCCGTGAGGGGCCGCCGAACGAGGGCGCCAATTCCACGTCCGGAGCAGCGGAAAGCAGGGTCGTCCCGATTCCCGCCGCATCCGCCAGAAATGCCCTGGGAAATGCCGAAGCGGTTTCGAGCACGCGTAGCAATTCGGGTGGCCGCAGCGCCGGCAGATCCGCGTTCATGGCGGCCACCGCCGCCCCGGGCCTGCCCGCCCGTATCTCCCGCGCCCCGTGGGCCAGCGCCGCGTTGAGCCCCGCCGCCGGGGAGTCCGGCACGATCCGGGCCCCCAGCCGCGCCAGTTCCGCCCCGGCCGCCGGGTCGTCCGTGACGACCACCACATCCGCGACCGCCGCGCAGGCCAGCGCCCCCGCCACGGTGTCCAGCGCGAACGCCAGGGCGAGCCCCGGCCGGGCCGCCCCCACGGCCGCCGCGAGGCGGCTCTTGGCCACCGCGAGCGGCTTCAGGGGGACCACCAGACTCCAGACGGCGTTCGTGACGGACCCCTTCCCTCCGGCACGCTCGCGCGCCGCTCAGACCATGTGCGGGTCATGGCCAGGTCATGCGGAGCCCCATTGTCACCTCATGCCGGTCGACCCGGGGTCTGGTCCGGGTGTCCGGGGCGTACGGTGTTCTCGACAGAGACCGGACCCGGGGCCACACTTGTCCGTCCCCGGGGTGCCCAAGCCGCGCACCGGTCCTAGAGGAAGGTGTCCGAGTGTCCCGCCGCAGAATCGGCTTCTGGTACCGCCTTGCGGCGGCCATCGCGAAACCGCCGCTGGTAGTGCTCTTCAGGCGGGACTGGCGGGGAATGGAACACATTCCGACCGAGGGCGGGTTTATCACCGCCGTCAATCACAACTCGTATCTGGACCCGCTGTCCTACGCGCACTTCCAGTACAACACCGGCCGGGTGCCCCGATTGCTCGGCAAGGCGGCCCTCTTCGAGGTCCCCATTGTCGGCGCGATCCTGCGCGGCTCCGGCCAGATCCCCGTCTACCGGGAGTCCACCAACGCCCTGGACGCATTCCGGGCCGCCGTGGACGCGATCGAGCGCGGCGAATGCGTGGCCTTTTACCCGGAAGGCACCCTCACCCGGGACCCGGACGTGTGGCCGATGGCCGGCAAGACCGGTGCCGCCCGCGTGGCCCTGATGACCAGGGCCCCCGTCATTCCGGTGGCCCAGTGGGGCGCGAATCTCGCGATGCCGCCCTACGCCAAGGAGAACAAGGTCAGCCTGTTCCCGCGCAAGACCCTCCAGGTGCTCGCCGGGCCGCCCGTGGACCTCTCCGCGTACTACGACCGGGAACCCACCCCGGAGGTGCTCAGGGAGGCCACCGAAGTCATCATGGCGGCCATCACCGGGCTGCTGGAGGAACTGCGGGGCGAGAGTGCACCCGCGCAGCCGTACGACCATCGCAACGCCAGGGCTCAGCAGCGGCGCAAGGCCGCAGGGGAGGGCAACAAGTGACACGTCCCGTCAAGGCAGCCGTATTCGGAACCGGCTCCTGGGGCACGGCCTTCGCCATGGTCCTCGCCGACGCCGGCTGCGAGGTGGTCCTGTGGGGCCGCCGCCAAGAGCTCGTCGACGCCATCAACGGCACCCGGACCAACCCGGACTACTTCCCCGACATCGAACTCCCCGGGAACATCCGGGCCACGAGCGACCCGGCCGAGGCCGCGGCCGGCGCCGACTTCACGGTCCTCGCCGTGCCCTCGCAGACCCTGCGCGGCAACCTCGCCGTCTGGGCCCCGCTGCTGGCCCCCGAAACCGTGCTCGTCTCCCTGATGAAGGGCGTCGAACTCGGCACGGCCAAGCGGATGAGCGAGGTCATCGAAGAGGTGGCCAAGGTCCCCGCCGACCGCGTCGCGGTCGTCACCGGCCCCAACCTGGCCCGTGAGATCGCCGCCCGGCAGCCCGCCGCCTCCGTGGTCGCCTGCACCGACGAAGCCGTCGCCCAGCGCCTCCAGGCCGCCTGCCACACCCCGTACTTCCGCCCGTACACGAGCACCGACGTCATCGGCTGCGAGCTCGGCGGCGCCGTCAAGAACGTCATCGGCCTCGCCGTCGGCATCGCGGACGGCATGGGCCTCGGCGACAACACCAAGGGCTCGCTCATCACCCGCGGTCTGGCCGAAGCCACCCGCCTGGGCCTGGCGATGGGCGCCGACCCGCTCACGTTCTCCGGCCTCGCGGGCCTCGGCGACCTCGTCGCCACCTGCTCCTCGCCGCTCTCCCGGAACCACACCTTCGGCACCAACCTGGGCCGCGGGATGACCCTGGAGGAGACCATCGCCGTCACCAAGCAGACCGCCGAGGGCGTCAAGTCCTGCCAGTCCGTGGCCGATCTGGCCCGTCGCCACGGAGTGGACATGCCGATCACCGACACGGTCGTCGACATCGTCCACCACGGCAAGCCCACCCTGGTCGCGCTCAAGGAACTCATGGGGCGCAGCGCCAAACCGGAACGGCGCTGACTGCTTTCCGGATGCGTGAGCGGGTACTCTCGTGGCGATATGAGCAGCGAGAACCTCCCCCAGACCCCTGAGCAGCAGGGCCGCAAGCCCCGCGTGGCCGTCGTGTTCGGCGGCCGCAGCTCGGAACACGCCATCTCGGTCGTCACCGCGGGCGCCGTCCTGCGCTCCATCGACCGCTCCAAGTACGAGGTGCTGCCCATCGGCATCACCACGGACGGCCGGTGGGCGCTGACCGCCGACGAGCCCGCCCGGATGGCCATCTCCGGCGGCGAGCTCCCCAACGTGGGGCAGCTCGCCGAATCCGAAGACGGCGCCGTCGTGCTCTCCGTCGACCCGGCCAGCCGCGAGGTCGTCTACACCGAGCCGGGCGCCGTCCCCAAGGCGCTGGGCGAGGTCGACGTGGTCTTCCCCGTCCTGCACGGCCCGTACGGCGAGGACGGCACCCTCCAGGGCCTCCTGGAGCTCTCCGGCATCCCGTACGTCGGCTCGGGCGTCCTCGCCTCGGCCGTCGGCCAGGACAAGGACTACATGAAGCGGGTCTTCACGTCCTTCGGGCTGAAGGTCGGCCCGTACGTGACCATCCGCCCCCGCGAGTGGGAGAACGACCGCGAGGGCGCCCTCGCGCGCATCGCGGAGTTCGCCGGCGAGCACGGCTGGCCGCTGTTCATCAAGCCCGCCCGCGCCGGATCCTCGATCGGCATCACCAAGGTCGACGAGCCCGCCGGACTGGACGCCGCGATCCGCGAGGCCCGCCGCCACGACCCGAAGATCATCGTGGAGGCGCTGCTGCGCGGCCGCGAGATCGAGTGCGGGGTCCTGGAGTTCGAGGACGGCCCGCGCGCGAGCGTGCCCGCCGAGATCCCGCCGGTCTCCAGCCACGACTTCTACGACTTCGAGGCCAAGTACATCGACTCCGCCTCCGGACTCGTGCCCGCCCCGCTCACCCCGGAGCAGACCGCCGAGGTCCAGAAGCTGGCGATCGAGGCCTTCGACGCCGCGTCCTGCGAGGGCCTGGTGCGCGCCGACTTCTTCCTCACCGAGGACGGCACCTTCGTCATCAACGAGATCAACACCATGCCGGGCTTCACGCCGATCTCCATGTACCCGCGCATGTGGCAGGAGTCGGGCATCGAGTACCCGGAGCTGGTGGACCGCCTGATCCAGGCCGCCCTGCGCCGCTCCACCGGGCTGCGCTAACCCCGTATAAAGCCCCGCCACGAAGCCCCGTACGCGGACGAGGACCGCCCGCCGCCCCTCGCAAGAGGATGGCGGCGGGCGGTCCTCGTCCGCGCGAGCGGGTCCGGGAGGGTCCGGGAGGGTCCGGGAACGTCAGGAAGACGAGATGCCCACCGGAACGGTCTTGGCGATCGCGGCGGACAGGCCCACCAGCATCCCCGCATCCGTGGCATGCTCCTTGTCGACCAAGACCTCCGTGTACGCCAGCCGCAGCCCGGTGGTGAACCGGAACCCGCCGTCGTCCAGCCGCTCCATGAGCCAGCCGACACCGTTCACCTCGATGCCGTCCTGCTTCGGATCCAGCATCTTCACGGGCTTGCCGACACCGCACCGCAGTACGATCGCCGAGCCGCCCCACGCGGCGGTCAGGTCGGACTTCGGCACGGTCGAGGACCGGCCCAGTTCCGCCACCGTTCCGGGGAGCTCTTTGTGCAGCGCCGCACAGAGACCCGCGACATCGGCGGGGGGAGCGGACGGCGGTTCCACCCGGGCCTCGGACTCACCCGGGGAACAGCCCGCGAGGGCCGCCGAAGCGGCGGCCAGCGCGGTCAGTGCGGCGAGCAGAGAGAAGGGCCGGCGGTGTCGTGACATCACCGGCCAAGAGTAGACGGGGGCTACAGATGGACGACCGGGCAGGTCAAGGTGCGGGTGATCCCCTCCACCTGCTGGACCTTGGCCACGACCATGCGGCCGAGGTCGTCCACGGTGTCGGCCTGGGCGCGCACGATCACGTCGTACGGGCCGGTCACGTCCTCGGCCTGGATCACCCCCGCGATCTGCGCGATGGACTCGGCGACGAACGACGCCTTGCCCACCTCGGTCTGGATGAGGATGTACGCCTGTACCACGGAACCTCCAGGGCGGCCACGAGGATCATTTCCCCTACCCTTCGGGTGGGCCCGGGGATGACGGGTGGGCCCGGTGAAGGGACGCCACGGTACCGCGTCGCCGAGCGCCGCGGGGAGACCCGCGGGTCCGGCCGCGCGCAGAGCGGGGCGTGCGGAGATCAGAAGTTGACGTATCTGTTGACGGTACCCAGAGCTGTGACGGCTCGCGACCGCAAGCGGACTGGGCAAGAAGGGGCACAGCGATGAAGGGCACTGTGGGCGAGCTGGGGGAGTTCGGGCTCATTCGGGAGCTCACCTCACGGCTCACCACCACCCCGGCGGTCCGGGTCGGTCCGGGCGACGACGCCGCGGTGGTGTCGGCCCCCGACCGGCGGGTCGTGGCGAGCACGGACATCCTGCTGGAGGGCAGGCACTTCCGGCGCGACTGGTCCACGGCCTACGACGTCGGACGCAAGGCCGCCGCGCAGAACCTCGCCGACATCGCCGCCATGGGCGCGGTGCCGACGGCCCTGCTTCTCGGCCTCGTCGTCCCGGCCGAGCTGCCGGCCACCTGGCCCACCGAGCTGATGGACGGCATCCGCGACGAATGCCAGGTCGCCGGCGCGGCCGTGGTCGGCGGAGACGTGGTCCGCGGCGACATCATCACCGTGGCCATCACCGCGCTGGGCGACCTGCGCAACCACGAACCCGTGCTGCGCTCCGGCGCCCAGCCCGGCGACGTCGTGGCCGTCACCGGCTGGCTCGGCTGGTCCGCGGCCGGCTTCGCGGTGCTCTCGCGCGGCTTCCGCTCGCCGCGGGCCTTCGTGGAGGCCCACCGCAGGCCCGAGCCGCCGTACCACGCGGGCCCCGCGGCCGCCGGGCTCGGCGCCACCGCCATGACCGACGTCAGCGACGGCCTGATCGCGGACCTCGGGCACATCGCCGAGGCCAGCAAGGTACGGATCGACCTGCGCTCGGCGGCCGTCGACATCCCGACGCAGATGCACGACATCGGGCAGGCCGTCGGCGTGGACCCGCTCCAGTGGGTCCTCACCGGGGGAGAGGACCACGCGATCGTCGCCACCTTCCCGCCGGACGTGAAGCTCCCGGCCCGCTGGAAGGTCATCGGCGAGGTCCAGAACCGCTCCGCGCTGCCCCAGGTGACCGTCGACGGAGCCCCCTGGGCCTCCACCGGAGGCTGGGACCACTTCGGCGGCGACACGGCCGCCGAGGACACCCCGCGATGAGCGGATCCTCCATAGGACGCCCGCACCCGCCGCTGTGCCTGACCGTCGCCGGATCCGACTCCGGCGGCGGCGCGGGCATCCAGGCCGACCTGAAGACGATGCTGGCGCTCGGGGTCCACGGCATGAGCGTGGTGACCGCTGTGACCGCGCAGGACTCGCTGGGCGTCAAGGGCGTCTGGGAGCTGCCCGCGGAGGCCGTCAGGGGCCAGTACAGGGCCGTGGCGGACGATATCGGCGTCCAGGCCGTGAAGACGGGAATGCTGTCCTCCGCCGCACTCGTGGAGACCGTGGCCGAGCTGCTCGCCTCGACCGCCGCCCCGGCCGTCGTGGACCCGGTCGGCGTCTCCAAGCACGGGGACGCGCTCCTGGCCGCCTCCGCGCTGGACGCCGTACGGGGAGAACTGCTGCCCCGGGCCACCGTGGCCACGCCGAACCTGGACGAGGTGACCCAGCTCACCGGAGTCGTCGTGGAGAGCGAGGACGACATGCGCCGGGCCGCCGACGCGGTCCTCGCGTACGGGCCCGCGTGGGCGCTGATCAAGGGCGGCCACCTCGCCGCCCACGGGAACGAGGCCGTGGACCTCCTGACGGACGGCTCCGACGAACGCTGGCTGCGGGCCCCCCGCTACGACAACCGGCACAGCCACGGCACCGGCTGCACCCTCGCCAGCGCGATCGCCGCGGGCCTGGCCAAGGGCCGGACCGTCCCGGAGGCCGTCACCGAGGCCAAGGAGTACGTCACCGGCGCCATCGCCGCCGGGTTCGCGCTGGGCGCGGGCATCGGACCGGTGGACCACGCGTGGCGGTGGCGCTGAAGCGGCACCTGCCGGACCGGGAACGCGTCCCGAAACGCCTGTAGGGCCTGCTCCACCCCGTGGGTTCACGGGGTGGAGCAGGCCCTACAGGTTTGATCATGTTCGATCAGGCAAAGCAAGAGGCCGGTCCACCAGGTGGACCGGCCTTCTCAGCAACCGGAAAGGGCTGCGCTACGACGGAAGGCGTCAGCGCGAGACCTTGCCGGCCTTGATGCACGAGGTGCAGGCGTTGAGGCGCTTCGGCGTCCCATTGACCACGGCACGGACACGCTGGATGTTCGGGTTCCAGCGACGCGAGGTGCGGCGGTGCGAGTGGGAAATGCTGTTGCCGAAGCTCGGCCCCTTGGCGCAAACGTCGCAGTTGGCAGCCACAGGTCACTCCAAAGACTTCAGATGCACTTACAGTGAATCCCGGCGCACCGGTATCAGGGATCTGAAGTGGTTTGCCGGGGGGAATGGCCCGACTCTCATCGGGCAACCGGAGCAGCATACAACGACTGCCTCGGTCCAAGAAAACTACCATGTCCACGGCCGCCCCCGCCCCGGGGTCCCGCCCGCCCGGCAGTCCTTCGTTACCCTGCGGTGAACCCTGGCCCGCACAAGGAGGAACGCCCGGTGGCGCACCAGCCTCAGCCGTACCCCCTGAACGCCGAAGCGGTACGCACCTGGAGTTCGCTGGCCCTGGCCGCACTGGGCCGGGCCCGCGAGGACATCGACGCGATCAACGTCTATCCCGTCGCCGACGCGGACACCGGCACCAACCTCTACCTGACCGCCGAATCGGCCGACCGCGAGCTCGCGGACCTCCTGGCCGCAGTGACGGACGGCACACCCGCGACCTCCCTCCCCGAGGCCGTACGGGCCTTCGCGCACGGCGCCCTGATAGGCGCCCGGGGCAACTCCGGGACGATCCTCGCGCAGCTGCTGCGCGGGGTGGCCGACGTACTCGGCGACGAGCCCGCCGACCGTGATCCCGCGGACCGTGACCCCGCGCGGCTGCTCGCGCAGGCGCTGACCCGGGCCGCCGAGGAGGCGTACCGGGCCGTCGCGCACCCGGTGGAGGGCACCATGCTCACCGTCGCCACCGCCGCCGCCCGGGCCGCGGAGGCCGCCGCCAAGGCTGCCGGGACCGCCGCCGACGTGGCCGGGGCCGCCTACGACGGAGCCCGCGCGGCCCTCGCCGAAACCCCGGGGCAACTGGCCGTGCTGGGCCGGGCCGGGGTGGTCGACGCCGGGGGCTGCGGGCTGGTGGCCGTACTCGGGGCCCTGTGGCAGGCGCTGTCCGGGCGGAGCCGGCCCCCGAACCGGTGCGCGGCCGGGCCGTGCCCGTACCGGGGCCGCACGAGCCCTGCGCCGAGGAGCACGGCGGACCTGCCTACGAGGTGATCTACCTGCTGGAGGCCGCCGAGACCGAGGTCGACCGGCTGCGCACCCGGCTCGACGCCCTCGGCGACTCCCTCGTGGTGGTCGGCGGCGACGGGCTGTGGAACGTCCACGTCCACGTCGACGACCCCGGCGCGGCCGTGGAGGCCGCCGTGGTCGCCGGACGCCCGTACCGGATCCGCATCACGCACTTCGGCGACGAACGCCGCCGGGCCCGCGGCGAGCGCTCCCAGCGCGCGGTCGTCGCCGTGGTCCAGGGCGAGGGACTGGCCGGGCTGTGCGGAGAAGCGGGCGCCACCACCGTGCTCGCCCGGCCGGGAGAACCGCCGGTCGTCGCCGAACTGGCCGACGCCATCCGCGAGGCGCACGCCCGCGAGGTCGTCCTGCTCCCGAACGGCGCCGAACTGCGGGCGGTCGCGGCAGCCGCCGCCCAGCAGGCGCGCGCCGAGGGCGTACGGGTCGCCGTGATCCCCACCCGCTCCGAGGTCCAGGGCCTGGCCGCGCTCGCCGTGCACGACCCGGACGGCAGCTTCGACGAGGACGTGGTCGCCATGACGGCGGCCGCCGGAGCCACCCGCCACGGCGAACTCGCCGTCGCTGAACGGCAGTCCTTCACCTCGGCCGGCATCTGCCAGGCGGGCGACGTGCTCGGGCTCATCGACGGAGACGTGGCCGTCATCGGCACCGGCCTGGCCGAGACCGCCGAGGCCGTCCTGGCCCGCATGCTCGGCTCCGGCGGCGAACTCGTCACCCTGGTCCTGGGCCCCGGGGCGCCGGACGGGCTGGCCGAGCGCCTGGAGGCGTACGTCCAGCACGGCCACCTCGCCGTCGACACCGTCACCTACCAGGGCGGGCGCGGGTCCGCACCGCTGCTCATCGGGGTGGAATAGCCGGGTTGTCGGCCCCATGGTGTGCAATGGAACACGTGCCCGCGCTCGACGAAGACCTCAAGAAGACCCTCGGCCCCGCCACCGCGAAGGTGCTGGCCGAGCAGCTCGGCCTGCACACGGCCCTGGACCTGCTCCACCACTACCCCCGGCGGTACGCGGAGCGCGGCGAGCTGACCTCGCTGGCCGAACTCGCCGACCAGATCGACGAACACGTCACGGTGGTCGCGCAGGTCGCCGACGCGCGCCTGCTGACGTACCAGGGCAGCCGGGGCGGCGGAAAGCGCCTCGAAGTCACCATCACCGACGGCAGCGGACGGCTCCAGCTCGTCTTCTTTGGGTCCGGCGTCCACAAACCGCACAAGGAACTGCTGCCCGGCAGCCGCGCGATGTTCGCGGGCAAGGTCGGGATGTTCAACCACAAGCTCCAGCTCGCCCACCCCGCCTACGAGCCCCTCGGCGAGGACGCCTCCGACCGGGACGCGGCCGCCGCCTTCGCGAGCCAGCTCATCCCGATCTACCCGGCCTGCGCCAAGCTGGAGTCCTGGAAGATCGCCAAGTGCGTGGACGCGGTGCTCCCCAGGGCCCAGGAGGTCGTCGACCCGCTGCCGCCCGCCCTGCGCGAGGACCGCGGACTGGTCCCGCTCACCGAGGCCCTCCTGAAGATCCACCGCCCGGTCACCAAGGCCGACATCGAGGACGCCCGCGGCCGTCTCAAGTGGGACGAGGCCTTCGTCCTCCAGGTCGCCCTGGCCCGCCGCCGCCACGCAGACTCCCAGCTCCCGGCCGTACCCCGCCGCCCCACCGCCGGCGGCCTCCTCGAATCCTTCGACGCCAAGCTCCCCTTCACCCTCACCGAAGGCCAGCGGACCGTCTCGAAGGAGATCTTCGACGACCTCGCCACCGACCACCCCATGCACCGCCTCCTCCAGGGCGAGGTCGGAAGCGGAAAGACGATGGTCGCCCTGCGGGCCATGCTCGCCGTCGTCGACTCCGGCGGGCAGGCCGCCATGCTCGCGCCCACCGAGGTGCTGGCGCAGCAGCACCACCGGTCCATCACCGAGATGATGGGCGAGCTCGCCGAAAATTGGGGACTGTGGCGCGAAGCGCCTCCGCAGAAGGGTGGTGGCGGGCGACGGGAGGGCGGCATGCTCGGCGGCTCCGACCGGGGCACCAAAGTGGTGCTGCTCACCGGCTCGATGGGGATGCCCGCCCGCCGTCAGGCACTGCTCGACCTGATCACCGGCGAGGCCGGGCTCGTGATCGGCACGCACGCGCTGATCGAGGACAAGGTGCAGTTCCACGACCTCGGCCTGGTCGTCGTCGACGAACAGCACCGCTTCGGCGTGGAACAGCGCGACGCCCTGCGCTCGAAGGGCAAGCAGCCCCCGCACCTGCTCGTCATGACCGCCACCCCGATCCCGCGCACGGTCGCCATGACCGTCTTCGGCGATCTGGAGACCTCCGTACTGGACCAGCTCCCCGCCGGCCGCTCCCCGATCGCCACCCACGTGGTGCCCGCCAAGGACAAGCCGCACTTCCTGGCCCGGGCCTGGGAGCGGGTCCGCGAGGAAGTGGAGAACGGCCACCAGGCGTACGTGGTCTGCCCGCGCATCGGCGACGGTGAGGACGAGAACGGCAAGGGCGCCAAGGGGGCGAAGGGCCCGGCCGCCAAGAAGAAGGCGGCCGCCGAGGAGGACGGCGACAAGCGGCCCCCGCTCGCGGTGCTGGAGATCGCCGAGCAGCTCACCCGGGGCCCCCTCGCCGGACTGTCCGTCGAGGTGCTGCACGGGCGGATGGACCCCGCCGACAAGGACGACGTCATGCGCCGCTTCACCGCGGGCGAGGTCAAGGTGCTGGTCGCCACCACCGTCATTGAGGTCGGGGTGAACGTCCCGAACTCCACCGTCATGGTGATCATGGACGCGGACCGCTTCGGCGTCTCCCAGCTCCACCAGCTCCGCGGCCGCGTCGGCCGCGGCTCCGCCCCGGGCCTCTGCCTGCTGGTCAGCGAGATGCACGAGGCCAGCCCCGCCCGCGCCCGGCTCGCGGCCGTCGCCGCCACCCTGGACGGCTTCGAGCTCTCCCGCATCGACCTGGAGCAGCGCCGCGAGGGCGACGTGCTCGGCCAGGCCCAGTCCGGCGTGCGCTCCAGCTTGCGGATGCTCGCGGTCATCGAGGACGAGGAGGTCATCACCCAGGCCCGGGAGGAGGCCACCCGCGTGGTCGCCGCGGACCCCGAGCTCACGCAGCTGCCGGGCCTGCGGACCGCCCTGGACGCCCTGCTGGACACCGAGCGGGAGCAGTACCTGGAGAAGGGGTGACGGGCACGACCTATCGTTGAAGGCCTGCACCACCCCCTGCACCACCCCCCGCCCCGCTCACAGAAGGACCCCAGATGACCCGCGTGATCGCCGGAAGCGCCGGCGGGCGACGCCTCGCCGTACCGCCCGGCACCGGCACCCGCCCCACCTCGGACCGGATGCGCGAAGGTCTCTTCTCCACCTGGGAGTCGCTGCACGGAGTCGAGGGGGCCCGCGTCCTCGACCTCTACGCCGGTTCCGGCGCCGTCGGCCTGGAGGCGCTCTCCCGCGGCGCGGACCACGCGCTCCTGGTCGAGCCCGACGCCAAGGCCGCCAAGGCGATCAAGGACAACATCACGTCGGTCGGCCTGTCCGGCGCCGAATTCCGGTCCGGCAAGGCCGAGCAGATCGCGGCCGGCGCCGCGCACGGGGACCCGTACGACGTGGTCTTCCTGGACCCGCCGTACGAGGTGGAGCACGCCGACCTCTGCGAGATCCTCCTCACACTCCGGTCCAATGGCTGGCTCACCGACGACGCGCTCGTCACCGTGGAGCGCAGGACCCGCAGCGGGGCCTTCCCGTGGCCGGACGGCTTCGAGCCGCTGCGCTCCAGGAAGTACGGCGAGGGCACCCTTTGGTACGGTCGCGCCGCCTCCATCAGCGAAGAAGCATGAAGCCCGCACCCGGGAACGAGGGAATGCAGTTGCGCCGCGCCGTCTGTCCGGGGTCGTTCGACCCCATCACCAACGGACACCTCGACATCATCGGCAGGGCCTCGCGGCTCTACGACGTGGTCCACGTCGCCGTGATGATCAACCAGTCCAAGCAGGGACTCTTCACCGTCGAGGAGCGGATCGAGCTGATCCGCGAGGCGACCGCCGGCTACGGCAACATCGTCGTCGAGTCCTTCCACGGACTCCTCGTCGACTACTGCAAGCAGCGGGAGATCCCGGCCATCGTCAAGGGTCTGCGCGCCGTCAGCGACTTCGACTACGAGTTGCAGATGGCCCAGATGAACATGGGTCTGTCGGGCGTCGAGACGCTCTTCGTCCCGACCAACCCCACCTACAGCTTCCTGTCCTCCTCCCTGGTCAAGGAAGTGGCGGCGTGGGGCGGCGACGTGGCCCACCTGCTGCCCGCACACGTGCACGCGGCGCTGCTGGAGCGCCTGCCCCGGCGCTGACCCCGGTCGCCGGCGCCCCCTGACCGGGAGTCAGCCGTTGTCGGCTCCCGGGCCGGTGGCCTTACAGTCGTCCCGTCCGTCTCGGGAACCGCCCGGGGCCGAGAGAGTGCGAGCACCCATGGACGTGCAGAAGAAGCTCGACGAGATCGTCGCGGCCGTCGGCAGCGCCCGGTCCATGCCCATGTCGGCCTCGTGCGTGATCAACCGCGCCGAGCTGCTCGCCCTGCTCGAAGAGGTGCGGGGCGCCCTGCCGGGCTCGCTCGCACAGGCCCAGGAGCTCATCGGCGGCCGGGAGCAGATGGTCGAGGAGGCCCGCCGCGAGGCCGACCGGATCATCGAGTCGGCGCACGCCCAGCGCGGTTCGCTGATCTCCGACACCGAGGTCGCACGGCGCTCCCAGGACGAGGCGGACCGGATCCTGGCGGATGCCCGCCGGGAGGCGGACGAGGTCAAGGCCGAGGCCGACGACTACGTCGACAGCAAGCTCGCGAACTTCGAGGTCGTGCTCACCAAGACCATCGGCTCGGTGGACCGGGGCCGCGAGAAGCTGCTCGGCCGGGGCGCCGGGCTCGACGAGCAGGGCTACCCCGACGCCGAAGCGCCCGAGCGCAGCCACGACCCCGAGACGCAGCGGCAGCAGGCGGACGCGTACGTGGACACCAAGCTGGCGACCTTCGAAGCGGTGCTCTCCAAGACCCTGGAGGCCGTCGGCCGGGGCCGCCAGAAGCTCCTCGGCCGCGTGGCCACCGACGACCTCGGCGCGCACATGGCCGCCCAGGACGCGGCGGGGCACCAGCAGTCGCGCTCCTCGAGCGACGCGGACTTCCTGGCGGGCCTGGCCGAGCCGCAGGCCCCGCTGATCCCCGCGCAGGCGCAGCCGGAGCCGGCGTACGACGCCTATCCCGGTGCAAGCACCGGCTCCACCGGAGCGGCTTACGCCGCGCACTATTCCGGGCAGCCGGTCCAGCAGGACGCCTACGCGTACCAGGACCCGTACTCGGGCTACCAGCAGGTCCAGCAGCAGCCCGACCCCTACGCGGTCTCGTACGACCAGCAGCAGCCCGACCCCTACGGCGGCTACCAGCAGCAGCCGCAGCCCGTGCAGGACCAGCAGGCGGCGCTCGACGAGACCAGCTTCTTCGACACGAGCATGATCAATCTGGACCAGCTGCGCCAGTACGAGCAGGGCCGCTGAGTCCACTCCGGACCTGGATTGGGCTCAGGGCGAAGCGGCGGGTATCCTGGCTCTTCGGTCGCGCGTATGCACCGCGATCCATGCTGCCCTTGAGTGGCGGAAATCTTGATCTTCAGCAGTCTCCAGTGATTTTGTGAAAGCGGGAACAGCCCTGAACACCCACCTCGACCACCGCAACCCCCTCGTGTTCGACACGCACGAGCTGGGTCGGCGTCCTGGTGCCATGCTGCGGCTGTCCCGCGAGATCGCGGCGCCGGCGGACCTCGGTCTCGCCGGTGTCATCGGAGTGCCGGAAGGCAGTCGGCTGAATCTCAAGCTCCGCCTGGAGGCGGTCATGGAAGGGGTGCTTGTCACAGGCACCGCCCGTGGCTCGGCAACCGGGGAATGCGTAAGGTGTCTGGAGGCCGTCGAGTGTGAGCTCAAGGCGGACTTCCAGGAGATGTTCTCGTACCCTGACGCCGACGACCGGATCCGCTCCAAGGCGGAGCCGGCCGACGACGCCGAGGACGACGAGGACACGCTCTTTATCGAGGACGGTTTGTTCGACCTCGAATCCGTGCTGCGCGATGTGGTGGTGCTCGCACTGCCGCTGCAGCCGGTGTGCCGGGAGGACTGTCTCGGACTGTGCCCCGATTGCGGGCTCAGCTTGAACGACGACCCGGACCACCACCATGACGCCGTCGACATCCGTTGGGCGGCATTGCAGGGACTCGTCACCGATCAGGGCGTCGAGAAGGACAATATGAGCGGCACTGCCTCCGACGGAGTTCAGAGCGCCGCCGAGAAGCAGGAGAAGTAGCCGTGGCTGTTCCGAAGCGGAAGATGTCGCGCAGCAACACGCGCCACCGCCGGTCGCAGTGGAAGGCTGCGGTCCCCACCCTGGTTTCGTGCGAGCGTTGCCAGGAGCCGAAGCTCCAGCACATTGCGTGCCCGAGCTGCGGCACCTACAACAAGCGCCAGGTCCTCGAGGTCTGAGCGGCTGGTGAGAGGCGCAATGTCTGAGCTGTCCAACGCTGAGAAGCAGGCAGTCAGTAACAACGCGGCCTCGTCCCACGTGCTTCTGGAAGGGCGGCTCGGGTATCGACTCGAGTCCGCCCTTCTGGTGCGTGCGCTGACCCACCGCTCGTACGCGTACGAGAACGGCGGTCTGCCCACCAACGAACGGCTGGAGTTCCTCGGGGACTCCGTGCTGGGCCTGGTGGTCACGGACACGCTGTACACGACCCACCCCGATCTGCCGGAAGGCCAACTGGCCAAACTGCGGGCCGCGGTAGTCAACTCGCGTGCACTGGCGGAGGTCAGCCGCGGCCTCCAACTCGGCTCCTTCATCCGGCTCGGCCGGGGTGAAGAGGGTACGGGTGGCCGGGACAAGGCCTCCATCCTCGCCGACACCCTTGAAGCGGTGATCGGCGCGGTCTACCTCGACCAGGGCCTCGACGCGGCCTCGGAGCTGGTTCACCGGCTCTTCGACCCGCTCATCGAGAAGTCCTCGAACCTCGGTGCCGGCCTGGACTGGAAGACCAGTCTCCAGGAGCTCACGGCGGCCGAGGGGCTGGGCGTTCCCGAATACCTGGTCACCGAGACCGGCCCGGACCACGAGAAGACCTTCACCGCCGCCGCGCGCGTCGGTGGCGTCTCCTACGGTTCCGGTGTCGGACGCAGTAAGAAGGAAGCGGAACAGCAGGCGGCCGAGTCCGCGTGGCGCGGTATCAGTACCGCGGAGGGTTCCGTGACCGAGGCTCCGGCCGAGGCCGACGGGGCGACGACCCCCGCCGACCCGGCGCCGGACGCCTGACCCGTTCTTCCGGGAACTCCCCGCCCCGTCACCTGCTCCGGCAGGTGGCGGGGCGGACCCGTTTCCGGGCGGAGCCCGGGGTACGGGGAAAGGCCGGGCGGGGGACGGGGCCCGCGGGGCGAGTCGGTACGCTCGCGGGAGAGAGCCCGATCCGAACCCTCCGGAGGAACACCGTGCCCGAGCTGCCCGAGGTCGAAGTGGTGCGGCGCGGGCTGGAGCGCTGGGTGGCCGGGCGTACCGTCACGGCCGTCGAGGTGCTGCATCCGCGTGCCGTACGGCGCCACGTGGGCGGCGGCGCCGATTTCGCGGCGCGGCTCACGGGGGAGACCTTCCGGGTGCCGCAGCGGCGCGGCAAGTACCTGTGGCTGCCGCTGGAGGAGCGCGAGCACTCCGTGCTCGGGCACCTCGGGATGAGCGGGCAGCTCCTCGTGCAGCCCGAGGGCGCACCCGACGAGAAGCACCTGCGCATCCGGGTGCGGTTCGCGGACGACGCCGGGACCGAGCTGCGCTTCGTCGACCAGCGGACCTTCGGCGGACTGTCGCTGCACCCCTGCGTCCCCGGCAGCGAGGACGGGCTGCCCGACGTCATCGCGCACATCGCGCGGGACCCCCTGGACCCGCTCTTCGACGAGACCGCCTACCACCTGGCGCTGCGCGCCAAGCGCACCACGGTGAAGCGGGCGCTGCTCGACCAGTCGCTGATCAGCGGGGTCGGCAACATCTACGCGGACGAATCGCTCTGGCGCTCCAAGCTGCACTACGAGCGCCCCACGGCCACGCTCACGCGCCCCCGGAGCACGGAACTGCTCGGCCACGTCCGTGACGTGATGAACGAGGCCCTCGCCGTCGGCGGCACCAGCTTCGACAGCCTCTACGTCAACGTCAACGGCGAGTCCGGATACTTCGACCGTTCGCTCGACGCCTACGGGCGGGAGGACGAGCCGTGCCGGCGCTGCGGCACCCCGATGCGGCGCCGGCCCTGGATGAACCGGTCGAGCTACTTCTGCCCGCGCTGCCAGAGGCCTTCGCGCGCGGTGTCGTAGGCGGACCTGGACGAGAGCACCGCGGGCATGCTGCCCTCCAGCAGCCCGATGAGCGCGTCCACGCGCTGGGCGACCTCCGCGCCGAACGGAGTCAGCTCGTAGTCGACGCGGGGCGGGTTGGTCGGCTGGGCCTCCCGGTTGACGATCCCGTCGCGTTCCAGCGCGTGCAGGGTCTGGGAGAGCATCTTCTCGCTGATGCCGTCCACGCGGCGGCGCAGCTCGTTGAAACGGCACGGCCCCCTGGACAGGGCGCCGACGGTGAGGCTGCCCCAGCGACCCGTGACGTGTTCCAGCGTCTCGCGGGAAGGGCATGCGCGAGCGAACACGTCGAAGGCATCGGCCGCTTGTTCGGGCGCGCCGTCGTCCTTGGCCTCGCCACACCCTGGAGTCTGCATGGCTTCAGCCTACTGCCGCGCAGCGCCACCATCCAGGGCGCGCTTTCGAAAAGGCAGTGCTCTGCCGGTCCGGGCTGCTAGAAGCCGAAGTCCTGGGTCCACCAGGGGCCGCCGGCGGCGTTGTACACGCCGACGCCCAGGGTGCGGAACTCGCAGTTGAGGATGTTGGCCTTGTGGCCCGGGCTGTCCATCCAGGCCTTCATCACGGCCGCCGCGTCACCCTGGCCGCGGGCGATGTTCTCGCCGCCCATCCCCGAGACCCCGGCCTTGGTGGCGCGGTCCCACGGGGTGTTGCCGTCGGGGTCGGTGTGGTCGAAGAAGCCCCGGACGGCCATGTCCTTGCTGAAGGCTCCGGCCAGCGCCGCCAGCGGCGGGTTCGCCCGGACCGGGCCGCAGCCGGCCTGTGCGCGCTCCTGGTTCACCAGGGTGAGTACGGCGCTCTCCTCGGCGGAGTGGCCGGACGAGGTGGGCGGCGCCGCCGGGGCCGCGGGGGCGGAAGGCTTCGGCGCGGCAGGCTTCGGCTTCACCGGGGTCGGGGTGGGGCTCGCCTCCGGGGTCTTCGACGGCTTCGTGGAGGGAGACGGGGAAGGGGTGGCCGACGGGGACGGCGACGCGGAGGGGGTGGGGGAGGAGGAAGGGGTGACCGCTCCCGCGGAAGCCCGCCCGGAGAGGTTGGCGAGGCCGCCCTGCTGCTCCAGCGCGCTCTCGGGGCTCGGAGAGGGCTGGGCCTTGGCGTTCGCGGTCTTCGCGTCGGAGCCCGCGGCCGTGACCCCTACGTAGGGGAAGGCGGAGCCGACCGGGACGACGCCCGTGGTGACGGCGGCCGTGCCGAGGGCGACGGCCACGGATACGCCGAGCAGACCGCCTCGCAGGGCGGCGCGGCGCTTGCCGCCGGGGCGCGGCGCGGCGTGGAGTCGGTGGCGTCCCATCGCGGCTCACCTTCCTGGGGGTTCGAGATCAGCACTGCGGGATCAGCGGTTCAAGATCAACCTTTACTCACCCAAATGGGTGAGCTCATTGCTGCGCGACTGTACGCCATGGCGACAGGGGGTGAGGTGACCCGGAATTGTTTGCCCGGTTAGCGTTCAGGCATGAATGAAGATGTGCGGATGACCGCCTGGGTGCGCGGCCGTGTACAGGGAGTGGGCTTCCGCTGGTTCACCAGGGCCAACGCCATGGAGATCGGCGGACTGACCGGCTTCGCCCTCAACCTGGACGACGGGCGAGTACAGGTGGTGGCCGAAGGTCAACGTGAGAATTGCCACCGGCTCCTGGAGTGGCTGCACGGCGCCGACACGCCCGGGAGCGTGGACGGGGTGACAGAGATCTGGGGCACACCGCGCGGTGTCTACGACAGGTTCGCGATCCGGTGAGCGATCGACTGATCATGTACTGAACACATCGCCGGATGGTCCGCATGCGGTCGGAACTGCGCATTCATCGCCGACGCGTTGCCGACGCGGCGGATCCGTGGAAGGCTCGGGGACGAGGATGATCTCCACGCCCCTTGCGGGGGCCGGGATGCCCGCCGATACGGGGCGTGATCGTGTTGACCGTCAAACTTTTTGGTGAGACGCTGGAAGCCCCGCGCACCTGAGCTGTTTGGCAGTGCTGGCAGTACACAGTGTCAGCCAAAGATCGATGCAGTGACTGACAGTCGCTGCCGGACCTCGCGGGTGCGATTCCCTCACGACCCACACCGCTTCGGTCGGTCACTCAGTGTGGAGGACCATCCATCATGGCAAAGGCGCTTCTCGGTTACGTCGGCGGTTCCGACCCGCGACTCCTCGCCGAGATGCGACGGCTTCAGCAGCGCGTCCAGGACCTCGAGTCCGAGCTCGGACGAATCCAGTCCGAAAACGACGCTCTGAACGCGGCCGCCGCACAGCACGGAGACTCGCTGCTTGACAGCATCGACCTCGACGTACCCCAGGCGGAGCCTGCGCTCACCTGATCCGCGCTCCCTCGTCGCTCGATCTACGGAACCGCATGATCTGCAAGGGACGCTTCGGCGTCCCTTCTTTCTTTCCGCTCTTCCCTTCTCTGCTTTCCTTCCGTCTTTCCCACCTCGGACAAGGCCGCCGGGCGGCGTTGCGCCAGGTGGGGGGCTCCTTCCTTTAGCGTCTGATCTGCCCTGCACCTTCATGGGCGAAACCGAACGTGAAAGGTAGAGTCCGGCGGCGTGCACCTCAAGTCCCTGACCCTGCGTGGCTTCAAATCCTTCGCCTCCGCAACCACCCTGCGCTTCGAGCCGGGCATCACCTGTGTCGTGGGCCCCAACGGCTCCGGCAAGTCCAATGTGGTGGACGCGCTCTCCTGGGTCATGGGAGAACAAGGGGCGAAGTCCCTGCGCGGCGGGAAGATGGAAGACGTCATCTTCGCCGGGACGACCGGCCGCCCGCCGCTCGGCCGCGCCGAGGTCTCGCTCACCATCGACAACTCCGACGGCGCGCTGCCCATCGAGTACGCCGAGGTCACCATCACGCGGATCATGTTCCGCGGCGGCAGCAGCGAGTACCAGATCAACGGCGACACCTGCCGCCTCCTCGACATCCAGGAACTGCTCTCCGACTCCGGCATCGGCCGCGAGATGCACGTCATCGTCGGACAGGGCCAGCTGGACTCCGTACTGCACGCCGATCCGATGGGCCGCCGCGCCTTCATCGAGGAGGCGGCCGGAGTGCTCAAGCACCGCAAGCGCAAGGAGAAGGCGCTGCGGAAGCTGGACGCGATGCAGGCCAACCTCGCGCGCGTGCAGGACCTGGGCAACGAGCTGCAGCGGCAGCTGAAGCCCCTGGGCCGGCAGGCGGCCGTGGCCCGGCGCGCGGCGGTGATCCAGGCGGACCTGCGGGACGCGCGGCTGCGGCTGCTCGCCGACGACCTCGTGACGCTCAAGGGCGCC
The DNA here is from genome assembly GCF_049310065.1 of Streptomyces tatrensis. Lineage (NCBI taxonomy): Bacteria > Bacillati > Actinomycetota > Actinomycetes > Kitasatosporales > Streptomycetaceae > Streptomyces > Streptomyces tatrensis. The sequence goes on from NZ_JBMDLB010000011.1 coordinate 6,744,038, forward strand.
CTCGACGCGGAGCTCGCGGACGAGGCCGCGCTGAAGGAGCGCAAGGAGGCCGCCGAGGCGCAGCTCGCGGCGGCGGTGCGGCGGGAATCCGAACTGGAGGAGGCCGTACGCGAACTCGCGCCCCGGCTCCAGCGGGCACAGCAGACCTGGTACGAGCTGTCGCAGCTCGCCGAACGGGTGCGCGGGACGGTGTCGCTGGCGGACGCCCGGGTCACCTCCGCCTCGGCGCCGGCCGAGGAGGAGCGCCACGGCCGGGACCCCGAGGACATGGAGAAGGAGGCTGCCCGGATCCGCGAGCAGGAGGCGGAGCTGAAGGCCGCGCTGGAGGCCGCCGCGCGGGCGCTGGAGGACACGGTCGCCCACCGGGCCGAGCTGGAGCGCTCGCTGGCCGACGAGGAACGGCGGCTACGGGACGTGGCGCGGGCCATCGCCGACCGGCGCGAGGCGCTGGCGCGGCTGACGGGCCGGCTCGGCGCGGCCCGCTCCCGTGCGGGCGCGGCGCAGGCGGAGATCGACCGGCTGGTGCTGGCGCGGGACGGGGCGCGGGCGCGGGCCGAGGAGGCGCGCGAGGAGTACGAGGCGCTGGCGGAGGAGGTCGGGGAGGAGGAGGTCCCGGGGGCGGCTGATGCTGGTTCCGCTTCGGGGCTCGGGGAGTACGAGGCTGCGCGCGCCGAGCTGGCGGCGGCGGAGGCCGGACTCGGCGAGGCCCGGGACGCGTTGGCGGCGGCGGAGCGTTCGCGGGCGGCGGTATCGGCGCGCCGGGACGCCCTGGCGATGGGGCTGCGCCGCAAGGACGGCACGGCGGAGCTGCTCGCCGCGCGGCTGGAGGGACTCCTCGGGCCGGCGGCGCAGCGGTTGTCCGTGACCCCGGGGTACGAGGTCGCGGTGGCGGCGGCGCTGGGTGCGGCGGCGGACGCGGTGGCCGTCACGTCGACGGCCGCGGCGGCCGGAGCCATCCGGTACCTGCGGGACGGGGAGGCGGGGCGGGCCGCGTTCCTGATCGCTCCGGGGGCGGTGGCCTCCGGCGGTTGTGCGGGTGGGGCCGGGGTCCCGGGGCAGGGGCAGGGTCCTGATTCGGGGCCGGCGGCTGCGGCTGCGGTTGCGGTCGCGGCTGCGGCTCCGGATTCCGTTTCGGGTCCGGCGTCCTCCCAGGACTCGGGTCCGGGGATCGCGGGCGGCCCCATGGGCCTGGAGCGCGCTTCCGGGGTCGGGGTGGCCGGCGGGGTCGGGCCGGGGGCTGTTTTCCCCACCCCGCCCCTTCCCGAGACCGGGGCTCCGCCCCGGACCCCGCGCCTCAAACGCCGGCGAGGCTGGGTTTGCAAACGCCGGCCGCCGGCCTGGATGCGCACGCGCTGGCAGGGTCGGGTGTGCACGCGCCGGCGGGGCCGGGCGTGGACGCGTCGGCGGGGACGAGTTCGCCGGGGCCGGCGGGGCCGGGTGTGCGCACGTCGGAGGCGCCGGGTGTGCCGGGGCCGGCCGTCGAGGCCGACGGGGCTCAGTTGCGGGCGGTTGCCGCCGCGGGGCTTGTGGTCGGGGATGCCGAAGTGGTGCGGGCCGTGGCGTGGGTGCTGCGGGACTTCGTGGTGGTCGGGGGGCTCGACGAGGCCGAGGCGCTGGTTGCCGCGCGGCCCGAGCTGGTGGCCGTGACCGCCGAGGGGGACGTGCTCGGGGCGCACCTCGCGCACGGCGGGTCCGCCGGGGTGCCGAGCCTGATCGAGGTGCAGGCCGCTGTCGACGAAGCCGCGGCGGAGCTTGCCCGGCTGGACGGCCGGTGTCTGGTGCTGGCGGGCGAGAAGGAGGCCGCGGAGGCGCGCCGGGTGGCGGCCGGGGCCCGGGTCGAGGAGCTCGGGGAGCTCCGGCGGGCCGCCGAGCGGGCCCGGGCCGGCGTCGCGCAGCAGCTGGGGCGGCTCGCCGGGCAGGCGAAGGGGGCGCTGGGCGAAGCCGAGCGGGCCGCCGCCGCCGCAGCCACGGCGCAGGACGCGCTCGAGCAGGCGCTGGCCGACGTAGAGGAGTGTGCGCAGCGGCTCGCCGTCGCCGAGGAGATGCCGGCGGAGGAGGAGCCGGACACCTCGCGCAGGGACCGGCTCGCGGCCGACGGGGCGAACGCGCGACAGACCGAGATGGAGGCCCGGCTGCAGCTCAGGACCCACGAGGAGCGGGTGAAGGGGCTCGCCGGCCGGGCCGATTCCCTCGACCGCGGGGCCAGGGCGGAGCGGGAGGCCCGTGCCCGGGCGGAGCGCCGCCGCGAACGGCTGCGGTACGAGGCGCAGGTGGCCGGGGCCGTCGCCGCCGGCGCCCGCCAGCTGCTCGCGCACATCGAGGTGTCGCTGACCCGCGCCGTGGAGGAGCGCACGTCGGCCGAGTACGCGAAGGGCGTGCGGGAGCGCGAGCTCGACGAGGCCCGGGGGCTGGGCCGCGGCCTGAAGGGCGAGCTCGACAAGCTCACGGACTCCGTGCACCGCGGCGAGGTGCTCGGCGCCGAGAAGCGCATGCGGATCGAGCAGGTGGAGAGCCGCGCCCTGGAGGAGTTCGGGATGGCGGCCCAGGGGCTCGTCGCCGAGTACGGGCCCGACCAGCCGGTGCCGCCGAGCCCGTCCGCGGACGGGGAGGCCCTGGATCCGCAGGCCGGGCCGGAGCCCTTCGTGCGCGCCCGGCAGGAGAAGCGGCTGAAGGCGGCCGAGCGGGCCTACCAGCAGCTCGGCAAGGTCAATCCGCTGGCGCTGGAGGAGTTCGCGGCGCTGGAGGAGCGGCACAAGTTCCTCAGCGAACAGCTGGAGGACCTGCGCAAGACCAGGGCCGACCTCCTTCAGGTCGTGAAGGAGGTCGACGAGCGGGTCGAGCAGGTCTTCACGGAGGCCTACCGGGATACGGCCCGCCAGTTCGAGGGGGTGTTCTCGCGGCTGTTCCCCGGCGGCGAGGGCCGGCTGATCCTGACGGACCCCGACAACATGCTCACCACGGGCGTCGACGTCGAGGCACGGCCGCCGGGCAAGAAGGTCAAGCGGCTGTCGCTGCTCTCGGGCGGCGAGCGCTCGCTGACCGCCGTGGCCCTGCTGGTCTCCATCTTCAAGGCGAGGCCCAGCCCGTTCTACGTGATGGACGAGGTCGAGGCGGCGCTCGACGACACCAACCTCCAGCGGCTGATCCGGATCATGGAGGAGTTGCAGGAGAGCTCCCAGCTGATCGTGATCACGCACCAGAAGAGGACCATGGAGGTCGCCGACGCGCTCTACGGGGTCTCGATGCAGGGCGACGGGGTGTCGAAGGTCATCAGCCAGCGCTTGAGGTGATGGTGGGCCGGGTGCGGCCGGGCGCGGTCGGGTGTGGCCGGGCCGATGCGGGGCACGTGCGCTCCGATGGCCCCTCCGGGTGGTGCCCGATCTTGACCCGTGTGCCACTGGGAGGGGTCACACCCACGCCTCGTCACCGCAGCCGGCACGCAGGAGCGCACCTTGAGCAGCAGCACGACGCCGCCCCAGGCCTCAGCCGGCGGCCACGTATCGCAGCCCGACCACCTCGGCCACGTCATCTTCATCACCGCGGCGGCCGCCATGGGCGGATTCCTCTTCGGCTACGACAGCTCCGTCATCAACGGCGCCGTCGAGGCCATCCGCGACCGCTTCGACGTCGGCTCGGCGACCCTTGCCCAGGTGATCGCCGCGGCCCTGATCGGCTGCGCCCTTGGCGCGGCCACCGCCGGCCGGATCGCCGACCGGATCGGCCGCATCCGCTGCATGCAGATCGCCGCGGTCCTCTTCACGGCCAGCGCCATCGGCTCCGCCCTGCCCTTCGCGCTCTGGGACCTGGCGATGTGGCGCGTCATCGGCGGCTTCGGCATCGGCATGGCCTCGGTGATCGGCCCGGCCTACATCGCAGAGGTCTCCCCGCCCGCCTACCGCGGCCGGCTCGCCTCGTTCCAGCAGGCCGCGATCGTCATCGGCATCGCCATCTCCCAGCTCGTCAACTGGGGGATCCTGAACCTCGCCGACGGCGACCAGCGCGGGAAGATCGGCGGCCTGGAAGCCTGGCAGTGGATGCTCGGCGTCATGGTCGTCCCGGCCGTGCTCTACGGGCTGCTCTCCTTCGCCATTCCCGAGTCCCCGCGCTTCCTCGTCTCGGCCGGCCGCATGGAGAAGGCCAAGACGGTCCTGCGCGAGGTCGAGGGCGAGGGCATCGACGCCGACGCCCGCGTCCGCGAGATCGACCGCGCCCTTCATTCGGAGCAGAAGTCCACGTTCAAGGACCTCCTCGGCGGCCGCTTCGGCTTCCTGCCGATCGTCTGGATCGGCATCGGCCTCTCCGTCTTCCAGCAGCTCGTCGGCATCAACGTGATCTTCTACTACAGCTCCTCGCTCTGGCAGTCGGTCGGCATCGACCCGAGTTCCTCGTTCCTGTACTCCTTCGAGACCTCCGTCGTGAACATCATCGGTACGGTGATCGCGATGGTCTTCGTGGACCGCATCGGCCGCAAGCCCCTCGCGCTCATCGGGTCCGTGGGCATGGCGATCTCCCTCGCGCTCGCCGCGTGGGCCTTCTCCTACAAGGACACCAGCGGCGGCGACATCGCCCTCCCGCACACCCAGGGACTTGTGGCCCTCATCGCGGCCAACTGCTTCGTGCTCTTCTTCGCGCTGTCCTGGGGCGTGGTGGTCTGGGTCCTGCTCGGCGAGATGTTCCCGGGCCGCATCCGCGCCGCGGCCCTCGGCGTGGCCGCCGCCGCCCAGTGGATCGCCAACTGGGTCATCACCGTCTCGTTCCCGACGCTCTCGGACTGGAACCTGTCCGGGGCCTACGTCATCTACGCGGTCTTCGCCGTGCTCTCGATCCCCTTCATCCTCAAGTGGGTGCCGGAGACCAAGGGCAAGTCGCTGGAGGAGATGGGCTGACCACCCCCGCCAACGGCCCCCTCGTGGCTGCCCCGTCTCAGTCCTTGAGGCGGGGCAGCACCTGTTCGCACAGGAGCTGCAGGCTCCGCCAGCCCTCGTCCACGGGCATCCCGCCGCACAGCGGGTGCAGCACCAGGTTCCCCGCCTCGCCGGCGCCGCGGGCGTACGCGACCGCCTCGTCCGGGGTCAGGATGCGGTACACGCCCTCGGCGCGCAGCTCCGCGACCGTGGTCGCACCCGAACGCACCGCGCTGCGGATGTCCTTGGACTGCCAGGAGGCGTACATCCCGGCCTCGTGCAGGAACCGCTCGCCGTACTGGTCCCACGCCCGGTCGGGGTCCTCCGCGATGTGCAGCAGCGGGGTCTCGGCCGCCGGCATCATGCAGAAGCCCTCCGTGCCGTACTCCGCGAGCTTCGCGTTGTAGTACGCCTCCAGCTCGGGCAGGTGCGCGCTCGGGAAGAACGGCAGCCCCAGGCGGGCCGCCCGGCGGGCCGCCGCCTCCGAGCTGCCGCCGACCAGGAGCAGCGGGTGCGGCTGGGTGAAGGGCCGCGGGGTGACCCGTACGGTACGGCCGCGGAACTCGAACGGCTCGCCGGTCCATGCCTTCAGCAGGGTCTCCAGCAGCTCGTCCTGGAGCTTGCCGCGCCGGCCCCACTCCACGCCGTGCTGCTCGTACTCCTCGGGCCGGTAGCCGATGCCGGCCACCGTGACGAGGCGGCCGCCGCTGAGCAGGTCGAGGACCGCGATGTCCTCGGCCACCTTCAGCGGGTCGTACAGCGGGCCGATGATCGCCGAGACGGTGACCGCGATCCGGCGGGTGGCGCCGAAGACCGCGCCCGCGAAGGCGAAGGGGGAGGGCAGCCAGTTGTTGTCGGTGCCGTGGTGCTCCTCGGTCTGGATGGTGTCGATCCCGCGGTCGTCCGCGTACTTCGCCATCTCCAGCGCGGCCTTGTAGCGGGCGGAGAGGGTTTCCGGGGTGCCGTTCGGGTCGATGAGGTTGAACCGGGCCACGGTGATGGGCATGGAGAAGTCCCCCTTCGCCGGAGGTGGGTGGGCGGGCGAAGGGGGACGTTAGCTGACGTGGCGTCAGTTGGACAGGGATCCGGCGGGGACCCGCTCTTCCCGCGGGGCCCCGGTCGCCGCGACCGGGACCTGAGCCGCCGGGGTGCGCGGCAGGACCGCGTACAGCGCGGCCGAGGTGACGATGCCCGCAGCCCAGCCCAGGCCGTTCTCCCCGATCCAGGTGGTGGCCAGCGGACCGCTGAACCAGTCGACCTTCGTGAACAGCAGGCCCACCACCAGGGCCAGGCCCCAGGCGGTCATGGCCTGCCAGGCGAAACCGCCCCGGTACCAGTAGGCGCTGGTGCGCGTGGTGTCCAGCAGCGCGGCCCCGTCGTAGGAGGTGCGGCGCAGCATGTCCACGCCGAAGACGCCGATCCACGCGGAGAAGGCCACGGCCAGCAGGGTCAGGAAGGAGATGAACGAACCGAAGAAGCTGGTCGCGACCACCATCAGCAGGAAGCCGAAGACCAGGCTGATGACGGCGTTGACGCTGACCGCCGCAGCGCGCGGGACCTTGATGCCGAGGGTCTGGGCGGTGAAGCCCGCCGAGTACATGGACATCGAGTTGATGAGCAGCATGCCGACGAGCGCGATCAGCAGGTACGGGACCGCGATCCAGGTCGGCAGCAGCTCGCCGATGAAGGACACCGGGTCCTGCGCGGTGGCCAGGTCGGGAGTGGCGACGGCCATCACCGCACCCATGAGCACCATCGGGATCACGACGACGGCCGCGCCGCCGATGGTCGCGCCGACCATGCCCCGGGCGGAGGCGGTACGGGGCAGGTAGCGGGTGAAGTCCGGGCCGGAGGGGACCCAGCTGATGCCGCCGGCCGCGATGGTGCCGATGCCCGCGATCATCATCGCCGTGGAGCCGGCGGGCTTGGCGAAGACGGCGGACCAGTCGGTCTCGGCGATCAGGTAGCCCAGCACGAGCACGCTGAAGGCGCCGAAGAAGTACGTGGACCACTTGGAGCAGACGCGCAGCGCGTTGATGCCGAGGCCGGAGACCAGGAAGGTGCACCCGACGAAGAAGAGCAGGGTGACGACGATCAGCGGGGTGTTCTTCTTGATGCCGAAGACCAGGTCGAGGACGGTCAGGACGGCGTAAGCGCCGCTGACCGCGTTGATGGTCTCCCAGCCCCAGCGGGCGACCCAGATCAGGGCGCCGGGGAAGAGGTTGCCGCGCTGGCCGAAGACGGCCCGGGAGAGCGCCATGCCGGGGGAGCCGCCGCGCTTGCCCGCGATGGATATGAGCCCCACGAGCCCGTACGAGACCACGGGCGCGGCGATCGCGACGACGAGCACCTGCCAGATGTTCAGCTTGTTGAAGATGACGAGACCGGCGCCCATGGTCAGCAGCAGCACGCTGATGTTGGCGGCGACCCAGGTCGGGACGAGCTCGCGGACCCGGCCGCGGCGCTCGGCGTCCGGGACGGGCTCCAGGCCGCGCGACTCGACGGCGGTCTCGGCAGGCATAGGTGTACTCCGTGGGGGAGGCGGGGCGTGGGGGGACTGTTCATCATCGTAGATTTGCAACAAAAAGCACAAACAGAGGCTTACGTCCTGGTACGAACATCCAGGGTCCCCGCCCCGGGGTGCGCGTGGCCGATACTGGGTGGGTTATGGAAATCCTCATCCTTGCCGTAGTCATCGCCCTGGTCGCGGTCGGTGCGATCAGCGGGCTCGTGGTCAGCAGCCGCAAGAAGCAGCTGCCCCCCACGGCCCCGCCCAGCACGCCGACCATCACTGCCCCGCCCGCCGAGCCGCAGGTGGGGGAGGACGCCGCACCGACGGCGGAAGAGCCGCGCCGCACGATCGAAGAGGTCGTGCTGCCCGAGGCCGAGGCCCCGGTCGCGGAGCCCGAAGCCCCGGTCGCCGAGGTTCCGGCCGCGCCCGAGATCGAGGTGCCCGAGCCCACCGCCGGCCGCCTGGTCCGGCTGCGCGCCCGCCTCGCCCGGTCGCAGAACACGCTCGGCAAGGGGCTGCTCACGCTGCTCTCCCGCGAGCACCTCGACGAGGACACCTGGGAGGAGATCGAGGAGACCCTCCTCATCGCCGACGTCGGTGTCGCGCCGACCCAGGAGCTGGTGGACCGGCTCCGCGAGCGGGTCAAGGTGCTCGGCACCCGTACCCCCGCCGATCTGCGCGCCCTGCTGAAGGAGGAGCTGGTCGCGCTCCTCGGCACCGACTTCGACCGCGCGGTGAAGACCGAGAGCGGCGTGGACACCCCCGCCGTGATCATGGTCGTCGGCGTGAATGGCACCGGCAAGACCACCACCACCGGCAAGCTCGCGCGCGTGCTCGTCGCCGACGGCCGCAGCGTCGTGCTCGGCGCTGCGGACACCTTCCGCGCCGCCGCCGCCGACCAGCTCCAGACCTGGGGCGACCGGGTCGGGGCGCGCACGGTGCGCGGCCCCGAGGGCGGCGACCCGGCCTCGATCGCCTACGACGCGGTCAAGGAGGGCATCGCCGAGGGCGCCGACGTGGTGCTCATCGACACGGCGGGCCGTCTGCACACCAAGACCGGCCTGATGGACGAGCTCGGCAAGGTCAAGCGCGTCGTGGAGAAGCACGGCCCGCTCGACGAGATCCTGCTGGTCCTGGACGCCACCACCGGGCAGAACGGCCTGACCCAGGCGCGCGTCTTCGCGGAGGTCGTGGACATCACCGGCATCGTGCTGACCAAGCTCGACGGCACCGCCAAGGGCGGCATCGTCATCGCCGTCCAGCGCGAGCTCGGCGTCCCGGTCAAGCTCATCGGCCTCGGTGAGGGCGCGGACGACCTGGCGCCCTTCGAGCCGGAAGCCTTCGTCGACGCCCTGATCGGCGACTGAACGCTCCCGACGCTCCTACACCGGCCAGTGCCCCCGAGGTCCAAAGGACCCGGGGGCACTGCCATGGGGGGGGAGCTAGGAGCGGCGCAGCCGGTGGCAGAGGTAGGCGAGGGTGCCCAGCAGGAGGCGGGCCTGGGGCGGATCCCCGGCCGAGTCCAGAGCCGGCGGGCGCATCCAGGTCACCGGGCCGAGGCCCGCGAAGTCCGAGGGCGGGGCGGTGACGTAGGAGCCCTGGCCCAGGGCGCGCAGATCGAGACCGGCGTCGTCCCAGCCCATCCGGTACAGCAGCTGCGGCAGCCCGGCCGCCGCCCCCGGGGCGACGAAGAACTGGGCCCGGCCGTCCGGGGTCGCGGTCACCGGGCCGAGCGGCAGCCCCATCCGCTCCAGCCGGACCAGTGCCCGCCGCCCCGCTTCCTCGGCGACCTCGATGACGTCGAAGGAGCGGCCGACGGGGAGCAGTACGGCGGCTCCCGGGTATCCGCTCCAGGTCTCGGTGACCTCGTCGAGGGTGGCGCCGGCCGGGACCGTCGGAGCGAGGGCCAGCGGATGCGCCCCCGGCGCACCACAACTCGTATGACCGCAGGAACAGTCGCGTGCGGGCCCCGCGGCCCGGGCGCCGGGGACCACGTCCCAGCCCCAGAGTCCGGTGTACTCCGCCACCGTCGTGCACTCCGACGTCCGGCCGCGGCGCCGAGCGCCGGAACGGAACTCCTTGGTGCCGCGGCTGCCGCCGATCGTGAAGCCCATGCCCATGCCCCCTCCAACGGGTCGGACGTGCCGGTGGTTACGACATTGGTGACGACATCGGCCGACCGGATACCCGGCGCACTCCTCGCCGTGCGCGCCCCGGCGCACTCCTGTCCAACCGATCGGTTCTGCCTTCGTGTCAAGTGAATCGCGCCTGGCGGGTGGCGAGTTCATTCGAAGGGGTGGCGAATGGTGGCGTTTCCGGGATCGACCTCGCCGAAGGGGTGATCGTAGGATTACTTTCGGTGCACGAAGCGCGAAGGTAGACGTGTTCGCGGGTATGCCGGCGGCATGGCGTGAAGGACCTGTGAAGACCGTTTCCCGACTGGGTTTCGTGTTGAAGAGGCTGACGGATGGGGGCGTTCCAGTGAGCGGCAACGGCGCAAGCGGAACGGGTGCGGAGTCCGACGTGTCGTCCGCCGGCATGCCGGACCGGGACTCCGCGCGGGATGCCGCGCAGGACTCCCCGCAGGACGCCACCGTCCGCAACGAGCAGCTGACGTCCTGGTTCGTCCGCAGCGGCTGGTCCAAGGGCGAGCTCGCCCGCCAGGTCAACCGCCGCGCCCGCCAGATGGGCGCCCACCACATCAGCACCGACACCTCGCGGGTCCGCCGCTGGCTCGACGGCGAACAGCCCCGCGAGCCCGTCCCGCGGATCCTGTCCGAGCTGTTCTCCGAGCGCTTCGGCTCCGTCGTCGCCATCGAGCACCTCGGCCTGCGCACCGCCCACCAGACCCCCTCCGTCTCCGGCGTCGACCTGCCCTGGGCCGGCCCGCAGACCATCGAGCTGCTCGGCGAGTTCTCCCGCAGCGACCTGATGCTGGCCCGCCGCGGCTTCCTCGGGACCTCGCTCGCCCTGTCCGCCGGCCCCGCCCTCATCGAGCCCATGCAGCGCTGGCTCGTACCGGTCCCGGCCGCCGACCCGGGGCCCCGGGAGGCGGGGCCGACGGGCGCCCTGAGCGGCCACCGGCCGCCCCGGCTCTCCGAGCCCGAGGTGGACCTCCTCGAAGCCACCACCGTGATGTTCCGCCAGTGGGACGCCCAGTGCGGCGGCGGACTGCGCCGCAAGGCCGTCGTGGGCCAGCTCCACGAGGTCACCGACCTGCTCCAGGAGAACCACCCGGCGCCGGTCATGAAGCGGCTCTTCAAGGTCGCCGCCGAACTCGCCGAACTCGCCGGCTGGATGAGCTACGACATCGGCCTGCACCCCACCGCGCAGAAGTACTTCGTCCTCGCGCTGCACGCCGCCAAGGAGGGCGGGGACAAGCCCCTGGGCTCGTACATCCTCTCCAGCATGAGCCGCCAGATGATCCACCTGGGCCGCCCCGAGGACGCCCTGGAGCTCATCCACCTGGCCCAGTACGGCAGCCGCGACTGCGCGGGGCCCCGTACCCAGGCCATGCTGTATGCGATGGAGGCCCGCGCCTACGCCAACATGGGCCAGCCCAGCCGCTGCAAGCGGGCCGTGCGGATGGCCGAGGACACCTTCTCCGACGTCGGCTTCGACTCCGACCCCGAGCCCGACTGGATCCGCTTCTTCTCCGAGGCCGAGCTCAACGGCGAGAACTCCCACTCCTACCGGGACCTGGCCTACGTCGCGGGCCGCAGCCCCATGTACGCCTCCCTCGCCGAGCCGGTCATGCAGCGCGCCGTCGAGCTCTTCGGGAAGGACGAGGAGCACCAGCGCTCCTACGCCCTCAACCTCATCGGCATGGCCACCGTGCACCTGCTCCAGCGCGAGCCCGAGCAGGCCACGGTCCTCGTCGGCCGTGCCCTCGACGTGGCGGGAAAGGTGCGGTCCGAGCGGGTCAACACCCGGCTGCGCAAGACCGTCGACACCGCCGCGCGTGAGTACGGCGACGTCGCCGACGTGGTGCGGCTGACCGACCACCTCGCCTCCCGCCTCCCAGAGGCCGCGGAGGCCGTCTGACGGCCACCCGGCCGCCCCAAGGCCCCCGGCCGCGGCAGTCACCCCGTGAAGCCCGATCAGGCTCCCCCAGCCAGGTTCCCCGGGTCATCGCCGCGGCCGGGTTTTCCACCGGCCCCTCCATGAACCACTCGTTCATGGAGGCGTAACACGCAAGACCTCTTCGTCATCGACGCGAAACACCCAGCGGCGCCGCCGGAAACCGGCCTGCGCGAATCTCAGGGCCAATAACCGGCCAGCCCCCGGGCCGGAACACCCTCAGGCCTGATTCACGAACCAGCGCCGCTCAGGTTTTCACGATCGCCCGCACGCGAACGTACCGACGACGAGGAGACGCCGATGGCATCAGCCATCACGACCCTCGCGGCAGACGCACCCACGCTGTCTTCCGCGAACACCGGGTTCATGCTCATCTGCTCCGCCCTGGTCATGCTGATGACCCCGGGACTCGCCTTCTTCTACGGAGGCATGGTCCGCGTCAAGAGCAGCCTCAACATGCTGATGATGAGCTTCATCAGCCTCGGGATCGTCACGATCCTCTGGGTCCTCTACGGATTCAGCCTCGCCTTCGGCGCCGACTCCGGCTCGCTCATCGGCTGGACCTCCGACTACGTGGGACTCAGCGGCATCGGCATCACCGAGCTGTGGGACGGCTACACCATCCCCGTCTACGTCTTCGCCGTCTTCCAGCTGATGTTCGCGATCATCACCCCGGCGCTGATAAGCGGTGCGCTGGCCGACCGCGTCAAGTTCAGCGCGTGGGCCCTGTTCATCGCCCTCTGGGTCACCGTCGTCTACTTCCCCGTCGCCCACTGGGTGTGGGGCGCCGGCGGCTGGCTCTTCGAGCTCGGGGTCATCGACTTCGCCGGCGGCACCGCCGTCCACATCAACGCGGGCGCCGCGGCCCTCGGCGTGATCCTGGTCATCGGCAAGCGCGTCGGGTTCAAGAAGGACCCGATGCGCCCGCACAGCCTCCCGCTCGTGATGCTCGGCGCCGGCCTGCTGTGGTTCGGCTGGTTCGGCTTCAACGCGGGCTCCTGGCTCGGCAACGACGACGGCGTCGGCGCGGTCATGTTCGTCAACACCCAGGTCGCCACCGCCGCCGCCATGCTCGCCTGGCTCGGCTACGAGAAGCTGCGCCACGGCTCCTTCACCACCCTCGGCGCCGCCTCCGGCGCGGTCGCGGGCCTCGTCGCCATCACCCCCTCCGGCGGCGCCGTCTCCCCGCTCGGCGCGATCGCCATCGGCGTCATCGCCGGTGTCGTCTGCGCCATGGCCGTCGGCCTGAAGTACAAGCTCGGCTACGACGACTCCCTCGACGTAATCGGCGTCCACCTCGTCGGCGGCGTCCTCGGCTCCCTCCTCGTCGGCCTCTTCGCCACCGGCGGGGTCCAGTCCGACGTCGCGGGCCTCTTCTACGGCGGCGGCCTGGAGCAGCTCGGCAAGCAGGCGATCGGAGTCTTCGCCGTCCTCGCCTACTCTCTCGTGGCATCCGCGGTACTCGCCTTCCTCCTCGACAAGACGATCGGGATGCGGGTCACCGAGGACGACGAGGTCTCCGGCATCGACCAGGTCGAACACGCCGAGACCGCCTACGACTTCAGCGGAGCCGGCGGCGGCTCCTCCTCCCGGAGCACCGCAGTCCCCGCCCCTGTTGCCGCCGCGAGCAAGAAGGTTGACGCATGAAGCTCATCACCGCGATCGTGAAGCCGCACCGGCTCGACGAGATCAAGGAAGCCCTGCACCGCTTCGGAGTCCAGGGACTCACCGTCTCCGAGGCCAGCGGATACGGCCGCCAGCGCGGACACACCGAGGTCTACCGGGGTGCCGAGTACACCGTGGACCTCGTACCGAAGATCCGCATAGAGGTGCTCGTCGAGGACGGCGACGCGGAAGACGTGATGCGGATCGTCGTCGACGCCGCCCAGACCGGCAAGATCGGCGACGGCAAGGTGTGGAGCATCCCCGTGGACTCGGTCATCCGGGTCCGCACCGGCGAACGTGGCGCTGAAGCGCTCTAGGTGATGGGAACCTCTGGGTGACGAGTGTCGAAGAGACCACTGACGGCGGCAACACCGCCGACCAGGGACCCAGCGGATACGCCGCGGCCCGGCTGCGACTCCTCCAGGAGGAGTCGCGGTCCGGGCCTTCCCGGCGTTCCGCCCTGGCGGCCCTGACCGACGACTGGCTGAAGGCGCTGTTCACCACCGCCGTACGGGAGACGGGCGTGCGGGGCGCCGCCCTCGTCGCCGTCGGCGGCTACGGCCGCGCCGAACTCTCCCCCCGCAGCGACCTCGACCTGGTCCTGCTCCACGACGGCAAGGCCGAACCGCGGGCCCTGGCCGCCCTGGCCGACCGGCTCTGGTACCCCGTCTGGGACCTCGGCCTCGCCCTCGACCACTCGGTGCGCACCCCCGGCGAAGCCCGCAAGACCGCCGCCGAAGACCTCAAGGTGCACCTCGGACTGCTCGACGCCCGGCCCGTCGCGGGCGACGCCGGGCTCCTCGCGGGACTGCGCACCTCCGTCCTGGCCGACTGGCGCAACCACGCCGCCAAGCGGCTGCCCCAGCTGCACTCCCTGTGCCGCGAGCGGGCCGAGCGCGCCGGAGAGCTCCGCTTCCTGCTGGAACCCGACCTCAAGGAGGCCCGCGGGGGACTGCGCGACGTCACCGCGCTGCGGGCCGTCGCCGCGTCCTGGCTGGCCGACGCCCCGCGCGAGGGCCTCGCCGAAGCCCGGCGCCGGCTGCTCGACGCCCGGGACGCGCTGCACCTGGTGACCGGCCGCGCCACCGATCGGCTCTCCCTCCAGGAACAGACACCGGTCGCCGCGCAGCTCGGTCTGCTCGACGCCGACGCCCTGCTCCGGGAGGTGTACGAGGCCGCGCGGGTGGTCTCGTACGCCGGTGACGTGACCTGGCGCGAGGTCGGGCGCGTGCTCCGGGCGCGGTCCGCCCGCCCCCGGCTCCGCGGGCTGCTCGGCACCCGCAGCTCCGTACCGGAGCGTGCTCCCCTCGCCGAAGGCGTCGTCGAGTCCGACGGCGAGGCCGTACTGGCCCTGGCCGCGCGGCCCGACCGCGACCCGGTGCTGCCCCTGCGCTTCGGCGCGGCCGCCGCCCAGGCCGGACTGCCCGTCTCGCTGCACGCCGTGCGCAGGCTCGCGGCGCAGGCGAAGCCGCTGCCGGTGCCGTGGCCCGCCGAGGCCCGGGAGCAGCTGCTGACCCTGCTGGGCGCGGGGGAGCCGACGGTGGCCGTGTGGGAGGCCCTGGAGGCCGAGGGGATCATCACGAAGCTGCTGCCCGACTGGGAGCGGGTGCGGTGCCGGCCGCAGCGCAACCCGGTGCACACCTGGACCGTGGACCGCCACCTCGTGGAGACGGCCGTCCGGGCCTCCGAGCTGACCCGCCGGGTGGGCCGCCCCGACCTCCTCCTGATGGCCGCGCTGCTGCACGACATCGGCAAGGGCTGGCCCGGCGACCACTCCGTGGCCGGCGAGACGATCGCCCGCGACATGGCGCTGCGGGTGGGCTTCGACGCGGAGGATGTCGCCGTGCTGGGCGCGCTCGTACGCCACCACCTGCTGCTGATCGACACCGCCACGCGGCGGGACCTGGACGACCCGGCGACGGTCAAGGCGGTCGCCGAGGCGGTCGGTTCGCCCGGCACGCTGGAGATCCTGCACGCACTGACGGAAGCCGACGCGCTGGCCACCGGCCCGGCGGCGTGGAGCGCGTGGCGCGGCTCGCTCGTGGCCGACCTGGTCGCCCGGGTCGCCGCCGTGCTGCGCGGCGCCGCCCCGGCGGCGACGGAGCTGGAGATCCCGACCACGGAGCAGGAGCGCCTGGCGGTGGAGGCGCTGCGCACCGGGGAGCCGGTCCTGGCCCTGCACGCCCGCCAGGAGGAGGACGCCGTCGGCGTGGAACTGGTGGTGGCCGTCCCCGACCAGCCGGGCGTGCTGCCCGCGGTGGCCGGCGTACTGGCACTGCACCGGCTCACCGTGCGCGCGGCCGACCTGCGCTCGATGGAACTCCCGGACCGGCTGGGCGAGGTACTGGTCCTGCGCTGGCGGGTGGCCGCGGAGTACGGCTCCCTGCCGGAGGCCGCACGGCTGCGCACCGATCTGGTGCGGGCCCTGGACGGCTCGCTGGACGTCCCGTCGAAGCTGGCGGACCGCGAGGCGGCGTACCCGCGCCGGCGCGGGGTGGTCCCGCCGCCGCCCCGGGTCACGGTGGTGCCCGAGGTCTCCTCGCTCGCCACGGTCCTGGAGGTGCGCGCCCCCGACGCGGTCGGGCTGCTGCACCGGATCGGGCGCGCGCTGGAGTCCGCCGGGGTGCGGGTGCGGAGCGCGCACGTGTCCACGCTGGGCGCGAACGCGGTGGACACGGTGTACGTGGTCGACGCCGACGGCAAACCCCTGACCGCGTCGGCGGCGACGACCCTGGCGGGCTCGGTCCAGGCGGCCCTGGCGTAGGGGGCCCTGCGGGGGCTGTCCCCTACCCGCCCTTCCACCGTTCCCCGGGCTCTGCCCGGACCCGCGCCTCAAACGCCGGCGGGGCTGAAATTGCCGCGCAGCGGCAATTCAGCCCGCCCGGCGTTTGAGGGCACGTGCGCGGAGCGCGCGTTCGGGGGCCGGGGCGGAGCCCCGCCACGCGGCCGAGCCGCAAGATCCGGCGCAGCGGGAAGGGGCGGGGTGGGGAATGCCGCCCGCAGGGCCAGGGGGGTGGCGCGGCCCGATACCCTGGGGACGACCACACGCCCCCTGACCCGAGGAATCGCGACCACCGTGTTCGATACGCTTTCCGACCGCCTCAGCGCGACCTTCAAGTCCCTCCGGGGCAAAGGCCGCCTCTCCGAGCAGGACATCGACGCTGCGGCGCGGGAAATCCGTATCGCCCTCCTCGAGGCCGACGTCGCCCTCCCCGTCGTCCGCTCCTTCATCGCGAACGTCAAGGAGCGCGCCCGCGGCGAAGAGGTCTCCAAGGCCCTGAACCCGGGCCAGCAGGTCCTCAAGATCGTCAACGACGAGCTGGTCTCCATCCTCGGCGGCGAGACCCGGCGGCTGCGCTTCGCCAAGACCGCGCCCACCGTGATCATGCTCGCCGGCCTCCAGGGTGCCGGTAAGACCACCCTCGCCGGAAAGCTCGGTCTGTGGCTGAAGGGGCAGGGCCACACCCCGCTCCTCGTCGCCTGCGACCTCCAGCGCCCCAACGCCGTCAACCAGCTCTCGGTCGTGGCCGAGCGGGCCGGCGTGGCCGTCTACGCCCCCGCGCCGGGCAACGGCGTCGGCGACCCGGTCCAGGTCGCCAAGGACTCCATCGAGTACGCGCGCACCAAGCAGTACGACGTCGTGATCGTCGACACCGCCGGCCGCCTCGGCATCGACCAGGAGCTGATGCAGCAGGCCGCGGACATCCGCGACGCCGTCAGCCCGGACGAGATCCTCTTCGTCGTCGACGCCATGATCGGCCAGGACGCGGTCAACACCGCGGAGGCCTTCCGCGACGGCGTCGGCTTCGACGGCGTCGTGCTCTCCAAGCTCGACGGCGACGCCCGCGGTGGTGCCGCGCTCTCCATCGCGCACGTCACCGGCAAGCAGATCATCTTCGCCTCGAACGGTGAGAAGCTCGACGAGTTCGACGCCTTCCACCCGGACCGCATGGCGGGCCGGATCCTCGACATGGGTGACATGCTCACCCTGATCGAGCAGGCCGAGAAGACCTTCTCGCAGGCCGAGGCCGAGAAGATGGCCGCCAAGCTGCAGAAGGGCCCGAAGGAGTTCACGCTCGACGACTTCCTGGCCCAGATGGAGCAGGTCCGCAAGATGGGCTCCATCTCCAAGCTGCTCGGCATGCTCCCGGGCATGGGGCAGATCAAGGACCAGATCAACAACATCGACGAGCGCGACGTGGACCGCACCGCCGCGATCATCAAGTCGATGACCCCGGCCGAGCGCCAGGACCCGCACCTCATCAACGGCTCGCGCCGCGCCCGCATCGCCAAGGGCTCCGGCACCGAGGTCAGCGCCGTCAAGTCGCTCGTCGAGCGGTTCTTCGAGGCCCGCAAGATGATGTCCCGCATGGCCCAGGGCGGCGGCATGCCGGGCATGCCCGGCATCCCCGGGATGGGCGGCGGCCCCGGCCGGCAGAAGAAGCAGGTCAAGCAGGCCAAGGGCAAGCGCAAGAGCGGCAACCCGATGAAGCGCAAGGAAGAAGAGGCCGCGGCAGCCGCGCGCCGCGAGGCGGGTCCGGAGGCGATCGAGCCCGCCGCCGGCGGTAACCCGTTCGGCCTTCCCACCGGGGGCGCCCAGCCCGGTCAGGACTTCGACCTTCCGGACGAGTTCAAGAAGTTTATGAAGTAGCAGTTCGTGAAGTTGTAGTTCGTGAAGCAGTAGTACGGAGCCACGCGAGCCCCGGCCGGACCACTCCGGCCGGGGCTTCGCCGTGTGGCCCGCCGCCGGGGGCGACCGTCCGGTTTGTCGCTTATGGTCGGCCGGGAGGACGGCAGAAGGAGGCCACGTGCCCAGCCCCACCCCCGTACCGCCCCGCGACCGGGCCGATACGCCCTGGCGCTCCGAAGGCGCACCCCCCGCCCCGCCGCCGAAGAAGCGGATGCCCGGCGGCTGGCGCGGCCTGATCCTCACCGCCCTGATCGTCTACCTGATCACCAACCTGGTGCTGTCCTTCTTCAACGAGGGCGACGAGCCGACCATCTCGTACACCGAGTTCAGCAAGCAGGTCGCGAACGGCAACGTCTCGAAGATCTACGCCAAGGGCGACGCCATCCAGGGTGAGCTGAAGACCGAACAGCCCGAGCCGGACGGGGACAAGGGCAACTACAAGAAGTTCGTCTCCCAGCGGCCCGCCTTCGCCGACGACGACCTGTGGGCCAACCTCACCAAGCAGAACGTCGTCGTCACCGCCTCCCCGGTCGTCGAACAGCGCAGCTTCCTGGCCAACCTGCTCATCTCCCTGGCCCCGATGCTGCTCCTGGTCCTCCTGTGGGTGGTCATCGCCCGCCGGATGGGATCGGCGATGGGCGGCGGCATGGGCGGGCTCGGGCGCAAGACGCCGCCCAAGCCGGTCGAGCTGGAGGGCGCCAAGCGCACGACCTTCGAGGACGTGGCCGGCATCGACGAGGTCGAGGGCGAGCTCAACGACGTCGTGGACTTCCTGAAGAACCCGGACGAGTACCGCAAGATGGGCGCCCGCATGCCCGGCGGCGTCCTGCTCGCCGGCCCGCCCGGCACCGGCAAGACCCTGCTCGCGCGAGCGCTCGCCGGCGAGGCCGGAGTGCCGTTCTTCTCCGCCTCGGCCTCGGAGTTCATCGAGATGATCGTCGGCGTCGGTGCGTCCCGGGTGCGCGAACTCTTCTCCGAGGCGCGGAAAGTGGCCCCCGCGATCGTCTTCATCGACGAGATCGACACCATCGGGCGGGTGCGCGGCGGCGGCGCGGGCATGGGCGGCCACGACGAGCGCGAGCAGACCCTGAACCAGATCCTCACCGAGATGGACGGCTTCTCCGGCTCCGAAGGTGTGGTGGTCCTGGCTGCGACCAACCGGGCCGACGTCCTGGACCCCGCGCTGACCCGTCCGGGCCGCTTCGACCGCACCGTCGTCGTGTCCCCGCCCGACAAGAGCGGCCGGGAGGCGATCCTCCGCATCCACACCAGGGACATCCCGCTCGCCGACGGCGTCGACCTCGCGCAGGTCGCCCGTACGACGCCGGGGATGACCGGAGCCGAACTGGCCAACCTCGCCAACGAGGCCGCCCTGCTCGCCGTGAAGCGCCAGCAGAAGGAGGTCACCCAGTCGGACCTCTCCGACGCGCTGGAAAAAGTCCAGCTCGGCGCGGAACGGCCGCTGGTCATGTCGGACGAGGATCGCCGCCGCACCGCTTACCACGAGGGCGGGCACGCCCTGCTGGGCATGCTCCAGCCGGGCGCCGATCCGGTCCGCAAGATCACCATCGTGCCGCGCGGCCGGGCGCTCGGCGTGACGCTCTCGACGCCGGACGCGGACCGGTACGCGTACACCGAGGAGTACCTGCGCGGCCGCATCATCGGGGCACTCGGGGGAATGGCCGCCGAGCACGTCGTCTACGACGTCATCACCACCGGCGCGGAGAACGACCTCGAACAGGTCACCAACATCGTCCGGGGCATGGTCGGCCGCTGGGGCATGAGCGAGCGCATCGGCCGCCTCACCGCGATCCCCTCGGACGGGCAGAGCCCCTACGGACTGTCCGCGGCCCCCGCCACCCTCGACGCGGTGGACCACGAGATGCGCCGGATCGTGGACGAGTGCTACGACAAGGCCTGCCGCCTGCTGCGCGAGAACCGCGACAAGCTGGACGCCCTCGCGGAAGCCCTGATGGCGAACGAAACCCTGGACGAACCCGCCGCCTACGCCGCCGCGGGCATCCCCCGCCTCCACAAGTGAGCGCCGTGCGGGGCTGATCCACAGCCCCGCACGGCAACGGTCACGCGGGTTAGGCCGTACGGGCGATGACGTACCGGAAGATGTTCGGCAGCCAGACGGCCCCGTCACCCCGTTCGTACGGGTGAAGCGCCTCCGCCAGTTCCTTCTCCACCTGGACCGGGTCGGAGCACTCGTACAGCCCGGTCGACAGCAGCCCGCGCACCGCGCTGTCCACGTCGGCGTACCCGAAGGGGCAGAACACCCGCCCCGACCCGTCCGGCACCAGCCCGAACGCGGCCGCCGTCGCGTCCAGGTCCCGCGGCGCGGGCCCGCCGCCCAGGACCGAGGGCACCGTGCACCGCTCCGCCGGGCCCCAGTCGGCCAGCACCACCGCTCCGCCGGGCCGGCGCAGCGCCGGCAGGGCCGCGGCCAGGGCGCCCGGGGTGGGCGAGAAGGCCAGCAGGACGTCGTAGGGCACCGCGGGCGCGGGCGGGGCCGCGAGGACCTCCAGGAGGCGCTCCCGGGCCAGCGTCCGGCGTGCCGGATCCGCCTCCACACCCGTGGCCAGGGCTCCCCGGCCCGAGGCCAGCAGAAGGGCCAGCCCGGCCCCGCAGTCGAGGCCGAGCAGCCGGTCGCCCGGCCCGACCTCCAGCCGGTCGTAGACCGCCTCGTACAGCGGTACCAGCATCCGTTCCTGGATCTCCGCCCAGTCCCGCGCGACCAGCGTCGCCGTCGGCGTCGGTGTCATCGAAAGAGCGCTCCTGATTCCTTGTCGCCCCCATGCCCCCGTTGCCAGAGAACTCCCGATTCGCCCCCGCGTCCAGAGGAGCGCGCCACCCGATTCGCACCCGATTCACACTCGGCTCTCCGGGCGCCGTACCATTCGCGCCATGGCAAAGGCACCCGTTCTCACCCCCCAGGCGGAGGATTTTCCCCGCTGGTACCAGGATCTGATCAACAAGGCCGAGCTGGCCGACAACGGTCCGGTCCGCGGCACGATGGTCATCCGGCCGTACGGCTACGGCCTGTGGGAGCGGATGCAGCAGGAGATGGACGCGCGCATCAAGGACGCGGGCGCCCAGAACGCGTACTTCCCGCTGTTCATCCCGCAGTCGTACCTGACGAGGGAAGCGGAGCACGTCGAGGGCTTCGCCCCCGAGCTCGCGATCGTCACGCACGGCGGCGGCAAGGAGCTCGACGAGCCGGTCGTCGTCCGGCCCACCTCCGAGACGATCATCAACGAGTACTTCTCCAAGTGGGTCCAGAGCTACCGCGACCTGCCCCTGCTGATCAACCAGTGGGCGAACGTGGTCCGCTGGGAGATGCGCCCGCGCGTGTTCCTCCGTACGAGCGAGTTCCTCTGGCAGGAGGGCCACACGGCCCACGTCACGTACGAGGACGCCCGCGACTACGCCGCCCGCATCCACACGGACGTGTACGGCGACTTCATGACCAACGTGCTCGGCATCGACGTCGTGCTCGGCCGCAAGACCGCCAAGGAGCGCTTCGCCGGCGCCATCAACACCCTCACCCTTGAGGGCATGATGGGCGACGGCAAGGCCCTGCAGCTCGGCACGAGCCACGAGCTCGGCACCAACTTCGCCAAGGCCTTCAACACGCAGTACCTGTCGAAGGAAGGCAAGCAGGAGCTCGTCTGGCAGACCTCGTGGGGCGTCTCCACCCGCATGGTCGGCGGCCTGATCATGTCGCACGGCGACGACAACGGCCTGCGGGTCCCGCCGCGCCTCGCGCACGTCCAGGTCGTCGTCATGGCGATCAAGGGCGACGAGGCCGTGGCGAAGGTCCGCGAGCTGGGCGCCCAGCTCAAGGCCGCGGGCCTGCGGGTGTTCGTCGACGACCGCGTCGACACCCCCTTCGGCCGCCGCGCCGTGGACTGGGAGCTCAAGGGCGTACCGGTCCGCGTCGAGATCGGCCCCCGCGACCTGGAGGCCGGCACCGCGATGCTGGCCCGCCGGATCCCGGGCGGCAAGGAGGCCGTGCAGATCTCCGACCTCGCCGCCCTGCTGCCCAAGGTGCTGGAGGAGGACCAGGAGCAGCTGCTGCGCGAGTCCCGCGAGCGCCGCATCTCCCGTACCTCCGACGTCTCGACCATCGAGGAGGCCGCCGAGGCCGCCATCGCCGGTGGCTGGGCGCGGATCCCGTGGGCCGACCTCGGCCCCGAGGGCGAGGCGAAGCTCGCCGAGCAGGCCGTGTCCGTACGCTGCCTGATCGCCGAGGACGGGTCGGTGCCGCAGGCGGACGACGCCCCCGGCAACCTCGCGATCGTCGCGCGCTCGTACTGACCGGGCCCGCCTGACGGCTCTCACGCCCCGGCGTGCGGCACCCGCCGCGCGCCGGGGACGTGCCCGTCATCACCCGTCGTCGCCTGTTGACGGGCCTCATTACGTACCGACTCCTCCTGAGATATGCGCACCCGTCCTCGTCGGGACGCATGAGACTGAACTGACTGGTACGTGCAAAAAATTTGGAATGGCCCGGAATCGGAACACCGGGGCACCCCGGCTCGTTGTCACGACGTGAGCACGACACCACCTGTTCTCGCCGCAGAGCTGGCGCAGGCGTGGGCCGATATTCAGCGGTACCACCCCGAGCTGCCTGACCTTGCCGCGCCCGAGTCCCTGATCGGAGAGTCCTCGTCCGCCTGCGGCGCCGAACTCTCCTTCGAGCGACTGCTGCACGAGGCAGTCCACGGCATCGCCGCAGCCCGCGGAGTGCGTGACACTTCGCGCGCAGGCCGCTACCACAACCGCAGGTTCCTCGCGATCGCCGAGGAGATGGGGCTGGACCACACCGACGAGCCGCACGCGAGCAGCGGCTTCTCCCTGGTCTCGCTCAATCCCGAGGCGAAGAAGCGCTACCGACCCACCATGGAGCGCCTCCAGCGCGCGCTGAAGGCCCACACGGTCGCCACGGCCGCCGACACCAAGCGCAGCTTCCGCGGTCCGGCCGCCCGGCACGGGTCCTCCGGCGGCGGCGTACGGGTCAAGGCGGTCTGCGACTGCGGGCGCAACGTGCGCGTGGTCCCGTCCGTGCTGGCTCAGGCCCCGATCGTGTGCGGAGGCTGTATGAAGCCCTTCCGCATCCCCGAAGTGGCCATCGCGGTGGCCTCCTGACCCGGCGGGTGGCCCCGGTCCATGCGGGCGCGACCTCCCGGCCGAGCGCGCCGCGGGCGTGTGGCACAATGGACAGCTGTACTCGACAGTCGCATAGGACCCCTCTCTCCTCCGGCTGACGCGTCCATCGGGCACCCGAGTACCGCAACCCCACGTGGCATCTCATGTGCCCAACCACGTCAAGTTCAGGAGACACCACTCCAGTGGCAGTCAAGATCAAGCTCAAGCGCCTCGGCAAGATTCGCCAGCCGCACTACCGCATCGTCGTCGCCGACGCCCGTACCCGTCGGGACGGTCGCGCGATCGAAGAGATCGGTATCTACCACCCGACGTACAACCCGTCGCGCATCGAGGTCAACGCCGAGCGTGCGCAGTACTGGCTGTCCGTCGGCGCCCAGCCCACCGAGGCTGTGCTCGCCATCCTGAAGCTCACCGGTGACTGGCAGGCGCACAAGGGCCTTCCGGCCCCCGCGCCGCTGCTGCAGCCGGCGACGAAGGAGAACAAGCGTCGCACCTTCGACGAGTTCGCCAAGGCCCTCGAGGGCATCGGCGAGGGCAAGGGCGAAGCCATCACCCAGAAGGCGAAGAAGGCCGACAAGAAGGCGGACGAGGCTGAGGCCGAGACCGCCGAGTCGACCGAGGCCTGAGCATGCTCGAGGAGGCTCTTGAGCACCTCGTGAAGGGCATCGTGGACAACCCCGACGAAGTGCAGGTCGCCTCGCGCAACCTGCGCCGCGGGCAGGTGCTGGAGGTCCGGGTCCACCCCGACGACCTCGGCAAGGTGATCGGCCGCAACGGCCGCACCGCACGTGCTCTGCGTACCGTCGTGGGCGCCATCGGCGGCCGGGGGATCCGCGTCGACCTCGTCGACGTGGACCAGGTCCGCTGAGAAGTTGATACACCGGCACGGGCCGGGGAGGGCATTCGTGCCCGCCCCGGCCCGTCGTCGTCTGAACAGGAGAAATGCAGTGGAGCTGGTAGTCGCGCGGATCGGCCGCGCCCACGGGATCAAGGGTGAGGTCACCGTCGAGGTGCGGACCGACGAGCCCGAGCTGCGGCTCGGGCCCGGCGCCGTGCTCCGGACGGACCCGGCGTCGGCGGGACCGCTGACGGTCGAGACGGGCCGGGTGCACAGCGGGAGGCTCATGCTGCGCTTCGCCGGGGTCAAGGACCGCACCGGCGCCGAGGCGCTGCGCAACATCCTGCTCATCGCCGACGTGGACCCGGCGGAGCTGCCGGCCGAGGACGACGAGTACTACGACCACCAGCTGATGGACCTCGACGTGGTCCTCGAGGACGGCACCGCGATCGGCCGGATCACCGAGATCTCGCACCTGCCCTCGCAGGACCTGTTCATCGTCGAGCGGCCGGACGGCACCGAGGTGATGATCCCCTTCGTCGAGGAGATCGTCGCCGAGATCGACCTCGACGAGCAGCGCTGCGTCATCACCCCGCCGCCCGGTCTCATCGACGAGCGCGAGGCGATCGTCGTCTCCACCCGCGACGAGGAAGCCGCGGAGCCGGAGTCGGACGGGGAAGACGCCTGATGCGTCTCGACGTCGTCACGATCTTCCCCGAGTACCTGGAGCCGCTCAACGTCTCCCTGGTCGGCAAGGCCCGGGCGCGCGGCCAGCTCGACGTACACGTCCACGACCTGCGGGACTGGACGTACGACCGGCACAACACGGTGGACGACACCCCGTACGGCGGCGGTCCCGGCATGGTCATGAAGACCGAGCCCTGGGGCGAGGCCCTGGACGCGGCGCTGGCCGACGGCTACGAGGCGGGCGCGCACGGGCCCGTCATCGTCGTCCCCACCCCCAGCGGCCGGCCGTTCACCCAGGAACTGGCCGTCGAGCTCTCCGAGCGCCCCTGGCTGATCTTCACCCCGGCCCGGTACGAGGGCATCGACCGCCGGGTCATGGACGAGTACGCCACGCGCCTCCCGGTCTACGAGGTGTCCATCGGCGACTACGTCCTGGCCGGCGGCGAGGCGGCCGTCCTGGTGGTCACCGAGGCCGTGGCCCGGCTGCTGCCCGGGGTGCTCGGCAACGCCGAATCGCACCGCGACGACTCCTTCGCGCCCGGAGACATGGCCAACCTGCTGGAGGGGCCCGTCTACACCAAGCCCCCGGAGTGGCGCGGCCACGGGATCCCGGACGTGCTGGTCAGCGGCCACCACGGCAAGATCGCCCGGTGGCGCCGCGACGAGGCCTTCCGCCGCACGGCGGCCAACCGCCCGGACCTGATCGAGCGCTGCGAGGCCTCCGCCTTCGACAAGAAGGACCGCGAGCTGCTGAGCATCCTCGGCTGGAAGCCGTCCCCCGACGGCCGATTTTGGCGCAGGCCCCAGCCCGTGGAAGAATAGGCGGCTGCTGTGTGCTCGCGGACGCCCCTGCCACAGGGGGACCGTCGCCCGCCGGGTCCCACAGCTCCCGAATTCTCTCCGGAAACCCCGCATCGGCGACCTGTGGCGTCATGCGAAGAAAGCAGACGAATCTCATGTCTCACCTGCTCGATGGCGTCAACGCCGCCACCCTGCGCTCGGACCTCCCGGCCTTCCGCCCGGGTGACACCGTCAACGTTCACGTCCGCGTGATCGAGGGCAACCGCTCCCGTATCCAGCAGTTCAAGGGTGTCGTCATCCGCCGTCAGGGCGCGGGCGTCTCCGAGACCTTCACCGTCCGCAAGGTCTCCTTCAGCGTCGGCGTGGAGCGTACCTTCCCGGTCCACTCCCCGATCTTCGAGAAGATCGAGCTCGTCACCCGCGGTGACGTGCGTCGCGCCAAGCTGTACTTCCTCCGTGAGCTCCGCGGCAAGGCCGCGAAGATCAAGGAGAAGCGCGACCGCTGATCTGCTCCCGGAGTTCAGGGGAAGGCCGGATAGGCTCGCCCCCGATGGACACCGAAGCACCTCACACGCAGCGCGGCCACTCTTCCCCCGACGAGGGGGAGGAGAGGTCGCGCTTCGTGCTTTCCGGAACGGGGCCCGCCCAGGCCGGCTGGCTGACCTGGCGGCGCGCCGGGCTGATCGGCGTGGCCTGCACCGTCTTCCTGCTGCTGTTCAGCAATTTCGTGCTCCAGCCCTTCCTGATCCCGAGCCGCTCGATGGAGCCCACGCTCGCCGTCGGGGACCGGGTGCTGGTCAACAAGCTGGCGTACCGTTTCGGCGGCGCCCCGGAGCGCGGGGACGTCGTGGTCTTCGACGGCACGGGCTCCTTCGTACGGGAGGCCCCGGACGGCAATCCGGTCGGCGACGCCCTGCGCGGGGCGGCCTCGGCGCTCGGACTGGCCGAGCCCGCGGACTCCGATTTCGTGAAGCGGGTCGTGGGCGTCGGCGGCGACGACGTGGTGTGCGACGAGAACGGCCGGATCAAGGTCAACGGGGTGCCGCTGGACGAGCCGTACCTCTTCCCCGGAGACTCGGGATCGAGGGTGCCGTTCCGTGTCGTCGTACCCCTTGGGACCCTGTGGGTCATGGGTGACCATCGTTCCCAGTCCCGGGACTCCCGGGACCACCTGGGGGAGCCGGGCGGGGGGATGGTGCCGGTGGAGAAGGTGATCGGGCGGGCCGACTGGATCGGCTGGCCGCTCTCGCGCTGGGGTGAGACGGGTTCCACGGGTGGTGGCCGTGGGTAGCCGCGGGCGCCCGCGCGGCGACGGGTACGCATACGAAGACGACGACCGGGACGCCGCCGCGCGCGACCCGGAGCCGGTGCAGGACGCGCCGGCCGAGCCCCCGGAGCCCGGCGGCCGGGCCGAACGGCGTCGCCTCGCCCGCCGGGTCCGACGCAGACGGCGTACCCGCCGGGCGGGGGAGCTGCCGCTGCTCGTGGTGGTCGCGCTGTGCATCGCCCTGATCCTCAAGACCTTCCTCGTCCAGGCCTTCTTCATCCCGTCGGGCTCCATGGAGCAGACGATCCGGATCGGCGACCGGGTCCTGGTCGACAAGCTCACCCCGTGGTTCGGCTCCGAGGTCGAGCGGGGAGACGTGGTCGTGTTCAAGGACCCGGGAGGCTGGCTGGGCGGCGAGAGCGTCCAGCCCGCCGAGGACCCGGTGGGGATCAAGCAGATCAAGCAGACCCTCACCTTCATCGGCCTGCTGCCCTCGGCGAACGAACAGGACCTGATCAAGCGCGTCATCGCCGTCGGCGGGGACAGCGTGAAGTGCTGCGACGCCCGGGGCCGGGTCAGCGTCAACGGATCGCCGCTCGACGAGCCGTACGTGAACCCGGGCAACGTGCCCTCGGAGATCCGCTTCGAGGTGCGGGTGCCCGCCGGGCGGATCTTCGTCATGGGCGACCACCGGGCGAACTCCGCCGACTCCCGCTACCACCTCGACGAGGCCTTCCACGGCACGATCGACGTGGAGGACGTGGTCGGCGAAGCCGTGGTGATCGCCTGGCCCGTCGGGCACTGGCACCGGCTGGAACAGCCCGCCACCTTCCGCATGGTTCCCGACCAGGCGCGCGGCGGTCGCCGCGCGCCCCGTAGGCGCCGGGGCGGCTCCTCGTTCGCATAGTGTGTCCTTGGTCTCCCGCGCCTTCGGGAACTCCCGCTCGTTAGGGGAGGGGAGGGCCCGTGGCTCATCAGGGCCGGGCGTCGATTTCCGAACGAGGAGTGGATGTGGGGGACGTGGCGGTTGGTGCACGGTCCGGACGCGACGAGGGCGGCGAGGAGCCGAAAGACTCCTCCGGGTTCGATGCCGTCGAGAACGACGGCGACGCGCAGGACGGCACCGCGGCACGCCCGCACCGATCGTTCTGGAAGGAGCTTCCGCTCCTGGTCGGCATCGCCCTGCTGCTCGCTCTGCTGATCAAGACCTTCCTGGTGCAGGCGTTCTCGATCCCCTCCGACTCGATGCAGAACACCCTGCAGCGCGGCGACCGGGTGCTCGTGGACAAGCTGACGCCGTGGTTCGGATCGGAGCCCGAGCGCGGCGAGGTCGTGGTCTTCCACGACCCGTCGAACTGGCTGAGCGGGGAGCCCACCCCGGAGCCCAACATCGCGCAGAAGGCCCTCAGCTGGATCGGCCTCATGCCGTCCGCCGAGGAGAAGGACCTGATCAAGCGGACGATCGCCATCGGCGGTGACACGGTCGAGTGCAAGAAGGGGGGACCGGTCATCGTCAACGGCAAGGAGCTCGACGAGCCGTACATCTTCCCCGGCAACACCCCGTGCGACGACTTCCCCTTCGGTCCGCTCACCGTGCCCAAGGGCAAGATCTGGGTGATGGGTGACCACCGGCAGAACTCGCAGGACTCCCGCTACCACCAGCAGGACCCCACCCAGGGCTTCGTGCCCGTCAGCGATGTCGTCGGACGCGCCGTGGTGGTCGCCTGGCCGATCACCCGCTGGTCCACCCTGCCGGTTCCGGACACCTACGACCAGCCGGGCATCGGCACGCAGACCAAGGCCACCGCGCTCGGTCTGGACGCCGCCGGGCTGGCGCCGGTCGGGCTCGGCCCCGCCGCGCTCGGGTTCGCCGGCGCGGTGCCGGTCGTGCTGTGGCGCAGGCGGAGGCTGACCGCGGGGCGTACCGACAGGTAGGGTGCCGCCCAGGTCGACGATCTCCGAGTGTGGGGGCGCTTGCAATGGGCGGAACACGAGCAATACGAGCAGGTGACGGCGATGGCCGCGGTGCTCTCGGCAGCATGCTGTCGGGAGTCGCCGTGGCCATCGGCTTTGTGCTCTTCCTGGGCGGGTTCGTGTGGGGAGCCGTCGTGTACCAGCCGTACACGGTGCCGACCGACTCGATGATGCCCACCGTGAAGCCCGGAGACCGGGTGCTGGCGCAGCGCATCGCGGGCGGGGACGTGCGCCGCGGGGACGTGGTGATCTTCAAGGACGAGCAGTGGAGCGATTCGCCGATGGTCAAGCGGGTCGTCGGCGTCGGCGGGGACACGGTCAAGTGCTGCGGTGACGGCGGCCGGCTCACGGTCAACGGCAAGGTGCTGGACGAGCCGTACATCGAGGTGGACGCGCTCGACGTGGAGGGTGGTGCTCCGGCCGGGCCCGCCTCCCGGACGCCGTTCGAGGTGACGGTGCCGGAGGGCAATCTCTTCCTGCTCGGAGACCGGCGCGGAGCCTCGCTGGACTCCCGGGCCCACCTGGCGGAGGCCGGACAGGGGACCGTGGCCCGCTCGGCGGTGACGGGCCGCGTCGACGCCCTCGCGTGGCCCGACATGGCGATGCTGGAGCGGCCCAAGGCCTACGCCGCCCTGCCCGGTGGGACCTCGGCACCGGGGCCGCTGCTGCTCCAGGTGACCGCGGTGGTGGCCGGTGCCGCCCTGGTGGTGCTCGGAGCCGCGTACGGGCCGTTCGCACGGGTTCTCGGGCGCGGGCGGAGGCAGGAGCGGGCCGATGTCCGCTGACGCCGCGGCGGGGCCGGGGGCCGGCTCCGGGGCGGAAGGGCCGGGCGGGCCGGCAGGGCCGCGGAAGGTGGCGCGGGTGATCCTGCTGGACCCCGATGACCGGATCCTGCTGATGCACGGCTTCGAGCCGGGAGACCCGGCGGACGACTGGTGGTTCACTCCGGGCGGCGGTCTGGAAGGGGCCGAGACCCGGGAACAGGCCGCGCTCCGCGAGCTCGCGGAGGAGACCGGGATCACCGACGTGGAGCTGGGGCCGGTGCTGTGGCACCGCTACTGCTCGTTCCCCTTCGGCGGGCGCCGCTGGGAGCAGGACGAGTGGTACTTCCTGGCCCGGACGACCCAGACGGCGACCGTGCTGGGAGGCCTCACCGAGCTGGAGCGCCGCAGTGTCTCGGGCACCAGGTGGTGGACCTCCGAGGAACTTCTTGCGGCCCATGAGACGGTGTACCCGACCAGACTCGCAGAGCTGCTCCGCACGCTGCTCGACGACGGTCCCCCGGGTGCGCCCGTGAACCTGGCCCCGGAAATCGTTTAGGGGCGCACGGGCCTGGCGCACAATAGGGGGACGCACGGCTGAAGGGGAACATGCCATGAGTGCCGAGGACCTCGAGAAGTACGAGACCGAGATGGAGCTGAAGCTCTATCGCGAGTACCGCGACGTCGTCGGGCTGTTCAAGTACGTGATCGAGACCGAACGCCGTTTCTACCTCACCAACGACTACGAGATGCAGGTGCACTCGGTGCAGGGGGAGGTCTTTTTCGAGGTCTCGATGGCCGACGCGTGGGTCTGGGACATGTACAGACCGGCTCGGTTCGTGAAGCAGGTGCGGGTGCTGACCTTCAAGGACGTGAACATCGAGGAGCTCAACAAGAGCGATCTCGAACTTCCTGGCAGCTGATTCCCTCACGGTCCGCCTCGCCGTTTTCCTCGCCGGGGTGACGGCGTTGTCCACATCGCCCCGGCTGTCCACCAAGATCCACAGGGCGGACGGGGACGCGGGATCGTCGGTGCCGGAGGTGGTGCCGGATGAACGCGAAGGGCGTGGCACAGCAGGCATTGGGGCGGTACGGCGAGGACCTCGCGACGCGGCGGCTCACCGAGGCCGGGATGACCGTGATCGCGCGGAACTGGCGGTGTCGCGGCGGGGAGATCGACATCGTCGCCCGGGACGGGGACGCCCTCGTCGTGTGCGAGGTCAAGACCCGGCGGGCGGGGGAGTTCGAACATCCCATGGCCGCGCTGCGGCCCGCCAAGGCCGAGCGCTTGCGCAGGCTCGCCGGGCGCTGGCTGGCCGACCACGGGGGACCACCCCCGGGCGGGGTGCGCATCGACCTCGTCGGGGTCCTCCTGCCGCGGCGCGGCGGGCCCGTGGTGGAGCACGTCAGGGGGGCGGCCTGATGGGGTTCGCACGGGCCTGCTCGGTCGCCCTCGTGGGCGTCGACGGCGTGGTGGTGGAGGTCCAGGCCGACCTGGAGCCCGGGGTCGCCACCTTCTCCCTGGTGGGGCTCCCCGACAAGACCCTGGTCGAGAGCCGGGACAGGGTCCGGGCGGCCGTGGTGAATTCGGGCGCCGCCTGGCCGCAGAAGAAGCTCACCGTCGGCCTCAGCCCGGCGTCCGTCCCGAAGGGCGGCGCGGGCTTCGACCTGGCCGTGGCGGCGGCCGTGCTGGGTGCCGCCGAGGTGGTCGACCCCAAAGTGATCGCCGATCTCGTCCTCATCGGGGAGCTGGGGCTGGACGGCCGGGTGCGTCCCGTCCGCGGGATCCTGCCGGCCGTGCTCGCCGCCGCCGAGGCCGGATACCGGCATGTCGTGGTCCCGCAGCAGTGCGCGGCCGAGGCCATGCTCGTCCCGGACGTCTCGGTGCTCGGCGTACGCAGCCTGCGGCAGCTGATCGCGGTGCTCACCGAGGGGGAGGTCCCCGAGGAGGATCCCCCGGATCCGTCCGGGCGCCCGGACCCGATGCTCGCCGGGCTGGTCGTCCCCGGCGCCGGACTCGGCACGGGGGTGGCCCGCGACGGCGACGGGCGGGACTTCCCCGACCTCGCCGACGTCGCCGGACAGCACGCGGCACGCCGCGCCCTGGAGGTGGCGGCCGCCGGTGGCCACCACCTCTTCCTGAGCGGACCGCCGGGCGCGGGCAAGACGATGATGGCCGAGCGGATCCCCTGGATCATGCCCCCGCTCACCCGACAGGACTCCCTGGAGGTCACGGCCGTCCACTCGGTCGCGGGAATCCTGCCCCCGGGCGAACCGCTCGTCGCCCGGCCCCCGTACTGCGCCCCGCACCACTCGGCGACCATGCAGTCCCTCGTCGGGGGCGGAGCCGGTGTGGCCAGGCCCGGAGCGGTGTCCCTGGCCCATCGGGGGGTGCTGTTCCTGGACGAAGCCGCGGAGTTCAGCACCAAGGCCCTGGACGCCCTGAGGCAGCCCCTCGAAGCGGGACACGTGGTCATCGCCCGGGCCGCCGGGGTGGTACGGCTGCCGGCCCGGTTCCTGATGGTGCTGGCTTGTGCACGCTTGGTCAGTGTCCAGGTAGCTGTACGGTCCGCGGGTGCTGAGACAAGATGCCTGGTCGGTCCACTACAGCTCTCGGGACCTGCCGCAGCCGGAGCCACAGCCCTGGCACCTGCGCTTTTCACCGGATGAGTGGGAGCTGTGGCTTGATGACCTGGGCATTCCTGACGGGACGCCGTACCTGTTGTCGCCTTGCTTCGTCTACGACACGGACCTGAACTCGTACTTCCATCAGGTGAACCTCATGGAAGGCCCGCTGAACAGCCAGCTCAACCGGGCGTCGGCCCTCTGCAGGAGCCTGAACTTCCTGCACTGGAGCCGTGGTGGCAAGGGTTGGCGGGATGCGACAGAGGCCGACCACACGGCCTACCACTACTGGCGGCGACGTGATCCAGGCGGGCCACGCATCGACGGCGATACGTGGAGCCAGGAGGTCACGCACTTGCAGCACTTCTACCTCTACGCGAAGAAGAAGCTGTGGGTGCCGGAGGTGCCGATCCCGCAGCGGCCCCGACGTGATGGCCAGCACGAGGCGGCAAGGGGTCGCAGGCGCCGTTCCAAGCCGGATCCCACGCAGGACACGGTGCCGGCGAGCTACGCCCACGACGTGGGCGGCGAAGTCCTTGAGTGGCTGCCCGCGCCGTCCTACCGACGCTGGCGGGACGTCGGCATCCTCGGCTACGACCGTGAGGGCCTGCCCCGGGACAATTTCCGTGGTCGGTGGGCTCCACGCAACGGGACCTTCACCGACTCGACGGTCCGCACCGGCCTACGGCTGGAGGAACAGGCCAGCCGCCTCACTCTCGAAGTCCCCACCGGTCCCGGCCCGGCCGGCTACAGCAAGTCCTGGCTGCCCAAGGCGATCGCGAAGCGAAACTCGGCACGCTGGGTCTATGAGCCGGCCTCGGTCCGCCGGGACCTGACGGCCTACGCGACCGAGGACCGTCGATGGGTTATCGAGGAGGCCCGGGACGCGGGCCGCTACGACAGGATCCGCCGGCCGATCGTGATCTTCGATCCGGAGCGGCCACACCTGGCCCAGTACTCGAGCGGGATCAACCGCGGCGAGAAAGTCGACGTCCGGCTGCTCGACCCGCGCGAGCGTCAGCGGCTGCTGATCGACGCTGAGCACGGCTTGGAGCCCGCGATGTTCTGGCTCGGCGAGAGCGGCATGCCGTTGTCCTTATCGACTTGGAAGGACATGTTCACCGACGCCAACCGGAGGTGCGAGGAACAAGGTCTCGACCTCCGGGCTCACGCCCATCTTCTGCGGCACACGTTCGCCGTCATCACCCTTGAGCAACTCCAGCGCGGGCACATTGCTGCCCTCGGCGACATGAACCCGGCACAGCGGCTGCACTACCAGCGGATCTTCGGCGACCCGTTGGACTGGGTCCGGCGCCGGCTCGGGCACGCCTCGATTCTGTCGACCTTGATCTATCTGCACGCCTTGCAGGAACTGGAGATGGAGACCCGTATGGCTCTGGTCCCCGATACCTGGGAGGACCCACGCGACACGACGGTCGACGTCCTCGGGGACGAGACCCCGCCCGCGGGCCTGCCCGCCGAGCTCGGGGAGAAGGTATGACCCGCCGAGGCCGCGGCAGCACCGGACCAGGCCGTCCGTCCGCCCTTCCGCCAGACGGCTACGAAGCGCCCCCACCGGTCCGCGAAGAGACGTCGGGCAGGTTGGTGGTCGACTTCCATGGCGATGACAAACGTCGCGCCAGCTATGACCTCGGGAAATTGCCGTCGCCGGGATGGCATCCGTTGCTGGCCGAAGCTCTGGCTCTGCGAATTGGCCCCAGCGGTGACGTCCGCACCCTTTCGGGCAGCAAGACGAGCTGGCGGGCTTGCGCCAACTGGGCCCAGTTCCTCTCCAAAACGGATCCGATTCCATCCGCTCCTGAGGAACTCACCCGAGCTCACGTCGATGCTTTCCACGACCGCACCGATGCGTCACCGCACACGAGATACAACGACATGCGGGAAATGCAACTCCAGTTCGCAGACGTCCATCTGAAAGGCCGACTGCCCGAGGACGCCTGGGACGCCCTCAAACGGCGGCTGACCAAACCGAAGCGAGTGCCAGTCGGCGGATACTCGGATGGCGAGTTCGAGAGGCTGATCGCTGCCGCCCGAACGGACACGGCCCGCATCGTCCGGCGCATGCGCTCCGGCGAAGAACTCGTACGGCGCTGGCACGACGAGCGAGATGCGTTGGAGCCAGAGCAGCATTCGCTGGCCGAGGTCCTCGCCGGCATGGCCGCCTCCGGCGAGGTCCCCATGTTGACGGGCGGGCCCAGCAGTCGGCACCGGCGGGCCGTTCTCGCATCACATTTGCACTTGACCTGGCAGGACGTGTCTCCCCTGTTGGCCCTTCTGGCCCTGGTCACCGAACGCAACGGCGAGACCCTCAAAGAACTCCCAGTCCGGCATCGGAGGCTGGAGGACCGGGCAATCGAGCTCGTGTTGGTGAAACGCCGGAAGGGAACCAAGCGCTGGTTCGAGACCGTGACCTGGGAGATCGGGCCGAAGGGCCGTGAACTTCATACGCCTGGCGGCCTCTATCTGCTCTTACTCGAGCTGACGGCACGCAGTCGTGCGGCCTGCGGTTCATCTTCGGCCTTCTGCGTCTGGCGCAATGTCCCCCAGGGCGCCGGGAGGGTGGTCGAGCACTTCGCCCCCTTTGAGATCGACCTCAGCCACGGCTCGGCCTCTTCCATGACGAAGTGGGCGGCAGCCCGAACGAAACCCCTCCTCGCGGACCCGAAGCCTGCCACCAAAACGAAGAATGACCAGGTCAAAGACGTGACGGTCGAGGCGGCTGGCAAGGCGTCTCCCGCTGGCCCGGCGCCGCTCAAAGTGACCTTCAACAGGATCAAGACCAGCGTCGACGCCCGCCGCACCAAACAGCTCGGAGGGCATCTCCCCTCGGCAGCGAAGAGCAACACGGCTCAAGTGCTGTTCACGAACTATCTGCAACCAGATGAAAACACCCGCGACTGGGCTGAAGAGGTGGTCTCCGAGGCCCTCGCAGATGCCGAACAGGCGGCTTGGGACGCTCACGCGACCGCCGTCGGACGCCGAGGCGAACCCACCGTGATCCCGACAGCAGAGTCACCACAGCAACTTGAACAGGCCGGACTTCCCGCGACGACCGCCCGCGACCTCGCCGACGGCGCACTGGACACCGCCTGGACGGCCTGCAAGGACCATGACCAGCACCCAGAAACCGGTGCTACCTGCGACGACTCATTCCTCGCCTGCTTCCACTGCGGAAACTGCCTGGTCACCCGCACCCACCTGCCCAAGCTTCTGGGCCTGCTGGAGGGCTTGGGCGCGATGCGGCAGCGCATGAGTGAGGACGCCTGGTGGGATCGCTACGGGCCCGCCTGGGTCGCGATCAAGCGCGACATCCTCTCGAAGTTCACACCGGCCGAAGTCGACAAAGAGCGCCAGCAGCCCCTGCCCGACGCCCTCCTCGACCTGGTCGAAGCACCCTGGGATCAGCCATGAGTACCGCCACCTTCGCGCGTCACCCAGAGGTCGTCTCTCTCGAGGACCCGTACGTCCTGCACGGCCGCCCGCTGAAGAGCGGGATTCACCTGCAGGACACTTCCCGCTACAGCCACGACGTCTGGCGGCTGACGCCCGCTGGGCTCAAAGCGCACGAGAAGGCTCAGATCCTCAACTTCCCCACCCTCCCGCAGCGATTTCGCCCAGCTGCCAAGCGCCTCTTCTATGCGCTCTTGTCTCTGGAAGCGCCCGACGGTGAGGACTCTCCGCGGATTTCCACCATCCGCGGAGAGTTCACCGGGCTCAAGCGGTTCTTGAAGTGGCTCGACCGCCGGTGGTCACCAGAGCGGAACGAGCTGGCTGAACTCTCACCCGGCGACCTCGACGACTACCGCAGGCATCTCCTTGCCGTCTTCCCGAACAACCGCACACAGCGTTCGCAGCTCCGTGGGGTTCTGCGATTGCTCTGGCGATGGCGGAGGCATCTCGGTGAGCACGGCTTGCGGTTCGATCCCCTCGGCCTCGACGGCTGGAGCGAATCGAAGCAGGTCCGCCAGGGCGACAATGAGACCGACCGCCTCCCCGAGGAAGTTCTCGGCCCTCTGCTGGTCTGGGCCCTGCGGTTCATCGACGACTTCGCCCCCGACATCCTCGACGCCGACCAGCAATGGCGCCGAAACCGCGCAAGGCGCCCTCGTCCCCGTCACCTGCGCAGGAATCTCGGGGCACGGTTACAGCGGCTGCTTCGGAACTACGTCTCCGCCGGCCGGCCGCTGCCGGGCTGGCACGGGCAACCGAGCCTTACCCATCTAGCCCACCTCGTTGGCTGCCACCACTCCGCTCTGTCCTGGTATCGCCAGGCTCTCGACGAAGCAGCGGCGATCGTCGGCGTCACCGAGAGCACGTTCATCGAGAGCGTCCAAGGAAGGCTGGGCGAGAAGCCCTGGATTACCTCGATCAGCACTCATCACAACTCGGCCAACAGCCTCGCTCGGCTTGCCCGTCATCTGCAGATCGCCTGCTACATCGTGATCGCCTTCCTCAGTGGCATGCGGGACTCCGAGATCAAGCACCTCAAGCGCGGATGCCTGGAGATCAAATGCGACGAGGACGGCCGCCCCTACCGTTGGAAGCTCAACAGCCTGGCCTTCAAGGGTGAGGAAGACGTCGCTGGCGTTCCGGCGACCTGGACCGTCAACGCGACGGTCGCCCGCGCCATCGGGATGCTCGAACAGCTTCAGCCGACAGCTCGGGACTACCTCTTCGCAGCCCTTCCCCACGGCGCCGGAAACAAGACGGGCGCAAACAAGGCGCTGGGCACTCTGGCGACCAACCTGCAGCTCAATGCGTTCACCGCTTTCGTGAACCGACTCTGCACCGAAGGCGACCACCCCGACATCATCCCGGCCGGCCAGGGTTACAAGATCAAACTGAAGACCAGCCACTTCCGACGCACTCTGGCCTGGTTCATCGCCCGGCGCCCCGGCGGCGTCATCGCTGGCGCCCTGCAATACCGCCACCACAGCATCCAGATGTTCGAAGGCTATGCAGGAACCAGTGACTCAGGGTTCCGGGCCGAGGTCGAGAGCGAGCAGGCCATCGCCCGCGGCGAGGTCTACATGGAAATGATCGATGCCCATCAGCACCTCGGCCTCGCCGGGCCCTCGGCTGAAGAGGCCGCACGACGCCTTCAGAACTTCGGTGACCGGGCCCAGTTCCAGGGGCAGGTCGCCAAAGACAAGCACCGCATCAGGAGAATCATGAAAAGGCACGATCCTGCTGTCTATCCCGGTGAGTACATCACCTGCGTCAACGACCCCGCCAAGGCCCTTTGCGAGAAGGCCCGGCGCGGCAACAGCGAAGGGCTCCCCTCTCACGGAGGCTGTCTCCCCTTGGCCTGCCGGAATGTTGCGCTCACCCCGGAGAACGTTGCCGCCTGGCAGCGCGAGGTTGCCCGCATCGACAAGCGCCTTGCCTCTCGGCCGATGCTGGCGCCCCGCCTCCGGGAACTCCTGCAGGGCCGCCGCGGCGAGGTCGTGGAGTTCTTGACCTCGAACGGACAGGAAGCTGTCCCGTCATGACTCGCCGAGTCCCCGACCTGCCCGAGGCCCTCGTCCGCAAGCACCTGCAGCAGGTGCTGGACGCTTGCGGGGAAGACAACAGCAGGCCCAGTGTCCTCATGCTGGCCCGCCGTCTCGGTCTGACCAACACCACCTTCCGCCGCCGCTATCCGGAGATCGCCCGCGAGATCTCCGAGCACCGGACGGCCCCCGCGGCACCGCGAGGCGGCCCGACCGAGCACGACAGGCTCGTCGCGCGCAATGCGAAGCTCCGCCGGCGAAATCGCGATCTGACCGGTCAGCTCGCCTTGGCCGCAGCACAAGTCCAGCACCTCGCTCTTCGGAACGAGCGCCTCAAGGAAGCGTTGGAAGCGGCCTCCCGCGTTACGAACATCCGCCAAAAGCCCCGGCTTCGCTGAACAGCAACCACCAGGAGCTGTGCTAAGTGCCACCACCCCGCGGACAGACCCGAGAGGAACGGTCAATGGTCAGTACTGAACAGCGGCTACAAGCTGGCCGCCAACCCCTGTCCCTGCGGGCGGCACACCCTGCACGGGACCGGCTGCGACTGCCCGGCCTCGGTGATCCGCCGCTACCAGGCCCGGCTGTCGGGGCCGCTGCTGGACCGGGTGGACCTGCGCGTGGAGGTCGAGCCGGTCACCCGCTCCGATCTGCTGGGGCGCGGGGGCCGCGGCGAAGCCACGGCGGTGGTGGCCGCACGGGTCCGGGAGGCCCGTGACCGGGCGGCGGCCCGGCTCGACGGCACGCCCTGGCGGCTCAACGCGGAAGTCCCGGGCCACGAGCTGCGGACCCGCTGGCCGGCCGCCCCGGGTGCACTGGCCCAGGCCGAGCGGGACCTGGAGCGCGGCCTGCTGACCGCGCGGGGGCTCGACCGGGTGCTCCGGGTCGCCTGGACGGTGGCCGACCTGAGGAGCCGGGACCGCCCCGACGCCCTGGACGTGGCCGTCGCCCTCGAACTGCGCACCGGAATCGCCCGCGGTGCCGCCGCGCACCTGGACGCCGCCTCATGACCGCCGCGGTGCCGGCCCCGGTACCCGGCCCGGCATCCGGCCCGGGGGCGGAGGCGGAGCCCGCGGGCGAGGTGCTCGCGCGGGCCGCCCTCACCCGGGTCCTGGAGCCCGGGGAGGAACACGGAGGGCGCTGGCTGCGGGCGTTCGGGGCCGTCGGGCTGATACGGCTGCTGACCGGGCCCGCGCCGGAGCCCGGGGCGCTGACCGGAGTCGGCGGCGAGCGGCTCGCCGGATACCGCCGCCGGGCCGCGTCGGCCGACCCCCGGCGGGACCTGGAGGCCGCCGCCGAGACCGGGGGCCGGTTCGTCTGCCCCGGGTCGGCGGAGTGGCCGAGTCAGCTGGACGACCTCGGTGACGCCCGGCCCGTCGGGCTGTGGGTGCGGGGCAGGCCGAGCCTGCGGACCTGGGCCCTGCGCTCCGTGGCGGTGGTCGGGGCCCGCGCGTGCACCCCGTACGGGGCACACATGGCCCAGAGCCTGGCCGGTGAACTCGCCGAGCGCGGGTGGGTGGTGGTCTCGGGCGCCGCCTAC
>NZ_JBMDLB010000012.1:0-16039 GCF_049310065.1 Streptomyces tatrensis
TGCCCTCACTCCGCGATGTCTGCAACATCCACGGCGTATCCATGAAGACCGCCGCGCGCGCGTTCCAGCAGCTCAAGAGCTGGGGCCTGACCATCGCCAAGGCGGGCGTCGGCACCATCGCCGCGGGGCCGGTCAGCGACAACATCGAGGGACGGGTTCGTACGTACGCGGCGACCGGCCGGGCTCTCGCCGTGGGGGAGAGCTCCAGGATTCTGGAGATCGGGACGGTCGCTGCGGACGAGATCGTGGCGGCCCGGCTGGAGATCGAGCCCGGAGCGCCCGTCGCGGTGCGCCGGCGGGTGGTCAGCCGCAACGGCGTGCCGGTGCACTACTCGTCCAGCTACTACCCCGCCTACGTGATCAGTGCGGTACCCGAACTCACCGAAACGGTGAGCACCGGCGGATCTCGTGAGCTCGCCGCCAAGCGGCTCGGCAGTCGCCAGAAGAGCGTCGTCGAGGAGGTGACCAGCCGTTATGCGACCGACGTCGAAAAGGACGCGCTGGGACTCACCGGCCAGGTGATCGTCACCCAGATCGTGCGCACCGTGCACCTGCGGGACCAACGCATCGTCGAGGTAGGCGTCAAGATCGTCAGCGCTTCGACGGTCCTGAAGTGGCGTACCGAACTCGACATCGACGACGAAGACCAGAGCGAGGAGCAAGCCCAGCCGTAGGCCTGCCCTTCCACGAGAAGCCCCCGCCGATTCGGTGGGGGCTTCGTCGGTTCCCCGCCTCGTCGATCACCCTCGGCGGGGACCATCCCGCATCTACGCTTGTCCTGCTGGCCGTTGACACCACCGGCCCGGGGGAGAGGACGCTCCATGCCGGACGAAGCGAAGAACGCGCTGGTCGCAAGGCGGATCGCGGAGCTCGAAGCGGAGCTCCACAAGTTCTCGATCCTGCTCTCGAACCTCCAGGAGTCCCCCGACAGCTCCGGCCACCGGTACGCGACGGAGCGGATCGAGGCCATCGTCGAGGAGATCGAGACCCTCAAGGCACCG
Source organism: Streptomyces tatrensis (assembly GCF_049310065.1). NCBI lineage: Bacteria > Bacillati > Actinomycetota > Actinomycetes > Kitasatosporales > Streptomycetaceae > Streptomyces > Streptomyces tatrensis. The sequence continues at coordinate 1,002 of NZ_JBMDLB010000012.1, forward strand.
CCGGTCGAGGATCAGCCGGCCAAGGACGCCCCGCCCGTGCACACGGTCCTCTTCGTGTTCGGCGTGATCCTCATCGTGTACGGGCTCGCCCAATCCGCATGGGGAGCCGTGGTGCTCGGCATCGGCCTCGCCGTGGCCTCCGCCGTGGCCAAGGTCAGGGCCACCACCACAGCTACTGACCACCGTCAGTAGTCCCCTGTTCCTACAGACGAGTGCAGGTCAGCGCGGTGGGCACCCCTCGTCAGTAGGTGCTCGTCAGTAGATCCGTCAGTAGATCCGCCCGGCCCCTGCCTGCGGCTCGACTGTGGGGCGCCTAACGTCAAATGGCATGCGCGGCCACCTCCGGACGGCGACCGCGGGCGCGCTGGGCGACTTAAAGACAGCAGCGGCGGGGGAGGGGTGCCCGGGTGCTGTCCGGTTTGCCGGACTTCCGGGTTGAGTTGGGCGCGGACCGTTCCCCCGCCGTCGACCCGAACGGCGCGTGAGGGGCACGGACGCCCCGGGAATGGGCTGGCGGGGAGCTGGCAGCTGCCGCGATGTGGCTGAGCCCGGCACTCTCGCGCCGCTCGTACACGCATCGTCGTGGCTGAGGACGGGTGCGGGTCCGGTGGGGCGGGCAGGTCACCCCTCGTCGTCGGCCTCGACCTCGACCTCGAACAAGCCCGGCTGCTGCTCGGCCTCCGGCACTATCCGACTGAAGGCGGCGAGCCAGCCCGCGTGGTCCCCGCCCGCGCGTCCGTACGGCGAGGGTTCCGCCGGCGGAAGCGGTATCGCCGACGTCGACATGGTGCTGCGACGCCTCGGCGCCTTGGGCGCGGGCAGCGGGACGATGACCGGGGGAGCGGCGGGAGGATCCGGCACCGCCGGGGCCGGAATCCACGCCACCTCCACCGGCTCCACCACGTCCTGGCCCTGCGGTTCGACGGGTGCCCCCGTACGGCGGTCCTCGAAGTTGCGCAGCATGTACGACTTCTGGCGGCACGCAGGACTGCACGTCTTGCGCCGGCGCCCCGCCCCCCGAGGCTGCTCGATCCGCTTCCCGCACACGTTGCAGGTCACCAGGTCGCCCGCGTCCTCGACCGCCGGGTCTCTCTCGCTCATGCCCGCCAGTCTCCCATTTCGTCACTGACGAACCGTCCATTTCGTCACTTACGAAACCGGGGTCCGGGCCTTACGTCAGTGACGAAATGAGGCGATCGTCAGTGACGAAAAGAAGACGCCCCCGGGGCGGAGAGGGTGGCCCCGGTCCTCCTACGCGCTGACCTGCGGCGATGCCGGGCACCCCCGGGCGCACTTTTTGACGTGGCTGGCTTGTCATCGCAGGTCAGGTCTTGGTTCGCGTCTTGCCCGACCGTGGTAGGTCGGCAAGCCACCGCCACATCAGCGGGCAGGACAAACCGCATCACAACCACATCGGCGCCACGTCACGGGTAAGCCCCGCCACATCGGCGGCAAGCCGCGCCACATCGCGGGGAAGTCGCGCAGGCGGGCATCACGCACGCGGGCGTGCGGTCCGGCAGGAAGGAAGCCACCCAACCGGCGTCCGTCCCGGCCTGGCTCGCCGTGTACGTCATCGGCCCCGCCTGTACGTCTGCGAGATGACGTACGTACGTGAACGAGGGCCAGGAGCACAGGCTGCTCAGTCGTCGTCGTCCCATTCCTCGGCGATGCACTGTCCGCACATGCCGTACGGGGCGGTGTCCGCGATCCTCTGGCCGCAGCGGCAGCGCAGGACGTCGTCGTCGGCCTCGTCGGTTGTCGAGTCGGCCGAGAGGACGCAGGCCTGCGTCTCGCCGCACGGGTCCGTGCTCACGACACCGGGGGGAGCGGGATCGCGATGGACGCGACGATGCCGTCCATGGCGTCGTTGAGGACCGCCTCACGCTCGCCGGGCTTCATCGCGGTGAGCACCGTGGTGGCGCCCTTGGCGTCGAGGGAGAACGCCGCAGCCTCCGGGCCGGCCCCTGGTACGCGGGGCAGCTTGACGCGCCGCAGGGCCTTACGCGAGGGCGGGCTGATGGCCGGGCCGCCGTTGGGGCCGAACAGCTCCAGCGCGGTGTCCGGGATCGAAGCGCCCAAGGTCACCCAGCGGTTGAGGGTGCCGATCACCCAGGTGGTGAACAGCCGCCCGAAGTCATCGGTGAGCGTCACGGACACCTCGGTGATCAGGCGGTCCTGGCACGGCAGGCACCGGTCCAGCCCCGCGGCAACCAGCCTGTCGCAGCGCTCGGAGTGCCAGGAGTCCTCATCCTCCGGCAGCTGGTGAACGCCGTCCTTCTCGCAGATCTGCGTCGTCATGCTCAGCACCGTAGCGACACCGCCAGCCGAACAGCCTTCGAACTGATCCCCCACACCTAGGCATTCTTCAATTCGTCGGCCCTGTCGACCTTCCGTGCCTCGTCACCAGGGCAAACTCGCCGGTGCGAGGGGCCGTGCAGACTGGCCTGCATGAGCACCACACGTCGCCGCCTCGGGCCGGGGCCGGCCACCGGAATGTCCACGAGTTCCAGCACCACCACACTGCGGCTCCTTCCCGTCGAACGGGTCGGCGGGGACGGCCTGGTCGACGTCGTCGACGAGGGCCAGGCGGTGGTGGAGCTGCGGGGCCGGCGGGTCCTTGGGCCGGGCTTCTCGGCGCCGGAGGGTCCCGCAGAGAAGTAGTCGGCGCGCCTGGCCCCCTTGTCCTAGGTCTGTGACCTGCGGGTTCTCCTCGACACCCCTGGTTTGAAAGGGGACTCGAAACGGGACCCGAAAGAGGACCCCGAACGGGACCCGAAACGGGACTCCAAAGGGGACTCGAAACGGGACCCCGCCGACCGGACCCCGGCCACGGGCCCGGGTGGGCGGTGTCGTTCGGCGCGGACGGTCCGCGGTACGACGAGACCTCGCGCGCCGGGCGATGCCGACCTGCGCAGGGGTCTGGGGGCGGCGAAGCCCCCAGCACCCACCGGCGTTCAGCGACTAAACACCCACCGGCCTGTTCCCGGGGGAACAGCGTCAGCGTCCGCCTCGCTTGGGGCCTCCGCCCCTGGTCGGAGGCTTGCCTCGTAGGTGCGGGGGTTGTTCGGATGCCGCTCCGGTGTACCGGCGGCTGGTGCCGGCCTTCTTCGCCTTGGGCGCCGCGGCCGTGTTGCGGGCGTAGGCGGTGCGGGCCTTGTCCTCGACCTTCGTCTTCTCCTCGGGCATCGCGTCGCGCAGGGCCTGCTCCTGGAGGATGACCTGGATCTGCTTCTCCACCGTGGCGATCTCGCCGGTGAGCCGCTCGACGTCCTGGCGGCCGTTGAATCGCCTGGCCTTGCCGTGGACCTGGTCCTGCTGCTGCGCGTCGCCGACGAGCTGGGGCCAGTCGGTGCGCAGCTGGGCGAGGTCGGCTGCGGGGTCGCGCAGGCCGGTCTCCGTACGGGCCGCCTGCGAGGCCTTGCTCGCCGCGGTGAGGGCCTTCGCCTCGACCTCGACGTGCTGCTCGACCTCGCCGCTCGCGTCCTTGACCCTCTGGGTCTCGGTCGCCCTGTTGCTGCCGAGCCGCCACAGCTCCCACCTCGACATGTCCTTGCGGGTGTCGGCCTGCCGCCACACCTTGCGGGCCTCGTCGGCGGCCTCCTTCGCCGCGTTCGCTCGGCCCATGTGCTTCTCGGCTGCCGTGAGGTGGGGCTCGGCCTTCTCCAGCCGGTCCAGACGCTGGTGGAGCTCCTGGACGTGGGGGCCGGTGATCTGGCCGGTGGCGATGGAGTCCCCTGCGGTGATCTCCGCCTCCGCCTGCGCCTTCTCCCTGATCAGGGTGCGCAGGTCTGCCGCCTTGCTCTGGCCCTCGGCGGCCAGGGCGTTGCGGCTGAGCTTGCCGTACGGCCGCTGGATGCCGTCCGCCCAGAACGGAGTGCGCGGGGCCGGGACGGGGACCGCCTCGGCGGGCACCGGCTCTCCGGCCCGGATCGCCCGCCACTGCGCGAGGAGGGCTGCGGCCGGGTCGGTGCGGGCCGCCGGCTGTGCGGGCTCGGGCACGATGCCGCGCTCGGCCTGGCCCCGGCGCAGGATGTCGGCGGCGCGCTCGGCTCCGGCGGCAACCTGCTTGGGGGTCAGGCTCTGCAGGCGGGTCGAGGACTTGAGGCGGGCCGCGGCAACGGACACCGCGCGCGGCTCGGGGACCTTGGGCGCAGGCTCCTTGGGCGTCGGGGCCTCGATGACCGGGCGCAGGTCTGCCCACCGAAGATCCCGAGCGACCTTCGACGCGGGGACCCACACCTGGGCGTCCGACGGGTCGGTCCAGCCCTCCAGCGTGAACGAGTACCCGTTCATCCGGCCCGTCGATGCCACGTTCGCCCGGAAGGACACCCCGGCGTCGGCCAGGCCGGACTCGAAGGCCTCGCGCCCGAGTCCGCGGCTGGCGTCCCGGACTTCGCGGACGATGCGGCGGAGCTCCTCCCGCTCGGGCGGCGCCGCACCATCAAGACCGCGGCCGCGACGCTGGGCGGCCTGGCGCTCGTTGTTGCGGACCTCGGGGCCCTCGGGGCGGAAGCGGTCGCGGGCACGGACCAGGCCGTGCTCCTGCTCCAGGCGGTCGGCGATCTCGCGGGCGCGGCGGAAGTCCCACCGGTCGGTGAGCAGAGAACCCGCCCAGTCGACGCGGGACACGGTGAGGTGGATGTGGTCGTCGCCGTGGCGGACCGCGACCCACGGGGCGCCGGCGAACCCCATGCCCTTGATGAAGTCCTCGGCGATCCGGCCCCACTGACCATCGGGGAGGATCCCGTCCTCGTCCGGGAGCGACAGGGAGGTCCGCCAGATCGGCGCCTTGATCTCCGGGCGCTGGCGGGCGGTGTGGTCGATCGCGCGCGCGACCTGGAGGGGCGTGCCGGTCACGTTGCCCGCGACGATCCGGGGGTTGAGGTGCTCGTCCCTCCGGCCGGGGCCGAAGTCGTAGATGAGCGCGCCGACGGCCTTCTTGCCCTTGGTGATGTTGGCGATCACTCGGAGTCCGACGGTTCCATGGGCTCGATGCCTCGCAGGGCGAGGGCCGCGTTCCCGACCTCCCACAGCGCGCTCTCCACGGCCTGGTGGAGGTGTCCGTCCTGGTGCGAGTAGCGCACGAGCTGGTTCAAGTTGGCGCCGATGCGGCACAGCTCGTCGTACGCGGCCTGGCTCACGGGCGGGAGCTCCGCCGGCCTTCGCTCGGTGCCCGGCGGCTGGTCGCCTCCGACCTCGGCCAGCCGGTCCTCGACCACCGCGCGGACCCACGCGCCCAGCTCCCGGCGGCCGGACTCGACCCGGGCCTCGTCCCAGCGTTCGCGTTCCTCGTCGTTGAGCCGTACCGACACGGTGTGCCCGCGCTTGGTCCCCGGCGTACCCCGTGCCATCCCGCCCCCTCGTACCGGTGTCTCTCACCGAGAGACACCACAGGGCAGTCGCCAATTGGCGACTGCCCCACAAGTCGTACCACCTGCGGATGTCCGCACCGCTTGCGGGGCGGGCTCGGTGCCAGGGGCCGCGACTGCGGCCACGGCCACCGTCCCGCCGGGCGGCCCGCAGGGCCGCGTGCGGGACCCGACCACCGGACCCTGGCCACCACGGGCGCGGCCGTCCGCGCCCAGCCGTGCGGCCCCCTCGGGGCCGCCGGCGGACCGCCCCCTCGGGGCGGTCCTCCCCCCGCAAGCGCAGCGCGCGGGGCGAGGTGCCAGTAAGCGAAGCGCACTGGCATACCTCGCTGCCGAGATTGGGTGCCGCCAGGAGAGTCAGGTGCGACTCAGCGGCACCCTCTCGGCCTGGACGCTCCCGCACCCGGTCACCCGCCTCAGCCACTCCCCGATCGGAGCCCCCGGGCTCCGATGACCGGCGCTCGCGCCGGTCGCTCCCGATCACCACCGGCCCTCACGCGGTCTCGTCCCATCCGGTCGACTGGCGGACGCGCTCCAGCGCGGCCTGCGTCGCCTCGACGTCGCGGGCCTTCCGAAGCTCGGTGACGAACTTGGCGTGCGCGGTACGGCGCTTCGCCTGCTCGGTCAGCGGGTCGCGGCCCTCAGCTCGGACGGCCTCCTCCTCGATGAGCGACTGCCGAATCTGGGTGGCCTCAGCCCACTCGGCCGGGGTGCGGGAGGCGGGGATCATGTCGGCGGCGGCGAGCCGGGCGGTGTGCGCCTGGGCACGGTCGGCGCCCAGCTTGAGCGTGCGCAGGCTGGTGCGGACGTTCTCGCCGAAGTGGCTGGCGAGCCAGTAGTCGGTTCCTTGGACGAGGCCCCAGTCGTCCAGGAGCGCGAGGACGCCCGGCAGGCCCCCGGCGGGTCCGGCGAGGCGGATGTCGGCTCGGCCGCCACGGCGTCGGGCGACCCTCTTCGCGTACGCGCCCATGGCCACGTACACGTCCTGGGTGGGCTTGGGCGTCTCCTCCTCGGCGTTGGCGACCTCCTCGTCCGTACGGTCGTCGGGGTCGATGCCGAGCATCTCGTCCAGCATCCGTTCCAGACCATGGCTCCAGGTCAGGCACCTGCGGCCCTTCGTGGCGCGCTCGTACTCCCTCCAGCGCAGGAGCGACCGGCGGTCCCCGCCGGCGGCGTCGGCGGCGATCTGGAACGGGACCCTGCCCTTGGCCCCGCGGGCGGACTTGAGGTCGCCGCGGGTCATCTCCGACGCGAGGTCCCGGGTGACCACGGTCTCGTCCTCCTGGGCCTCCTGGACCTTGGCGAGGTACCGGGCGAGCGTCTGGGCGCCCGCCTTCGACCGGTCGGCCGGGTCGACGCGGACAGCGCCACCCTTGCCGTTCTGGCCCCGGGCGGGCTTGGGGAAGCCAACGGCCGCGCAGCGCTTGACCCACCGGTCGAACAACTCCTGCTCCAGCTCCTCGGCGGCGGCCCGGGTCGGCGGCTCGTCGGTCCAGAGCAGGGCGTGGATGTGGGAGTTCCACCCGTTCTTGCCGTCGGTGATCTCCACCGTGCGGGTGGTGCCCGCGATGCCGTGACGGTCCCGGAAGCCCTTGCGCCACACGACCAAGCGGCCCTTGACCTCCTTCGGCATGATCTCGTCGGGCTCCGGGAACCTCGGGTCGTCCGCCCAGTGGTGCCGGTCCTCCCACAGGACCGGGGCCTTCTTCCGGGTGACCATCTGCCCGACCCACCAAGCACCTTGGGCGATACCGTGCCAAGCCTCCATGAGCTGGGACAACTGCCCCATCTGGACCGGGCACGCCTTCCCGCACTCGCACTCGGACTTCCGTGCGCAGGGTGAACCCGCCGCGATCCGGTCCTCCAGACGGACGTTGGCCCAGTGCTGCACGGTCAGGGTCAGCATGTAGATGCCGTGGCCGTCCTCCAGCCAGACCAGGGAGCGGGCGCCGAGCCGGTCGGATCGCTGGCTGCGGACGACGGCGGCGCAGCGGGGGCAGGACCACACCGAGCCGCAGCTGACGGTGCCGCCGGTGGTGACCTTGCCGTCCGGGCCCACCGAGATCTTCACCGCGACGTCCAGGCCCGTGACCTGGCACATCTTCACGCTGGGCAGCTGCGTGATGCGTTGGATCTCGTCGCGCAGGCGGAGCCGCCAGTCCTCGCGGTCACCGTTCGCCGCTTTGTGCACCACTGGTGCATCGGCGCTGCTCAGCGCCTCGGACGAAACTCTGCTCCATCTGTTACCAAGCCGCCCGCCGTCTGCGGCTGGTGCCGTCTCGTCCGCGCGGCCTGAGTGGGGCTGGGGGGCGGTGGCGTAGGCGGCGTAGAAGACGCTGGCGGCGTCTGTGGGGTCCGGGACGAAGGGAGTTCGGCGGGAGGCCCGCCGGTCCGCCCGTCCGGCCTCACGGGCCAGACGGCGGGCTCGGCCTGCGGCGCGGGCGGCGTCCTGGCGGGCCTTGAGGCCGGCGCGGGCAGCGGCGCGGCCCTCGGGGGTGCGGAGCGGGTCGTCCAGCTGGCTGCGGCGGTCCGCGCGCGGGTCGCGGTCAACGGCAGGGAGCTGGGGGGCAAACGCGGATACACCCGACGTATCGGTCGGGTGATCGTCTCCGGAACGTGCCGGGAGAGGTGTTGCGGGACGGCTCGTCCCGGGTACGCTGATCAAAGCGTTGGGTCCTTGCTGGTCGCCTGAGAAACGAAGTAAGGGTCCGCGCGGGGCGTTGCCGGAGGGTCGAATTTCCGGTGGCGCCCCGTTTCTTTTGCGGGGTGTTCTGTTGTGTCGTTGATCCTTTCGCAATTCGGCGGGGATATCCACCGGCACGGCGAAAGAACCAGCAGCCATCTCGCGTAGCGAACGAACGGCCCGTGACGATTCCTGCGTCACGGGCCGTTCTTTTGTTACTGCGCGTCAGGCCAGAGACCCGGTACGGCTATTCGTTGTACGCGACGGCGCCGAGGCCGGACTGGGCGCGGTCGAGGGCCCCGCGGAGGGTGTCGGCGGCTCCGGCCGCGATGGTGAGGCCGGCGTACGCGGCCTCCAGGTCGGCGGCGAGGGTGTTGCGGTCGCTCTTGAGGTGGCCCTCGGCCTCAAGGCGCTTGAGGAGCTTGGCGATCTGCTCGACGGCCTGCGGGAGCATCCCGGCCATGTACGAGAGGTTGCCGACGACGCTGTACGCGTCGCCCGGGTACTCCCAGTCGGGGCGGGGGCTGCCGAGGGTGGCGTGGTTGAGGGCGCGGATCGCGTCGCCGGCGGTGTCGGCGAGCTGGGCGGGGGTCTTGTCGGTCATGGTCAGATCCTTTCAGCCGGGTGTGACAGGGCAGGTGGGAATGCCGTCGAGTCAGGAACGCGGGCCGGGCTCGTTCCGCAGGGCGTCGGCCAGCCACGGGAACGGGTGGACCGTGCTGGCGGCTTCACGTACGCGGGTGGCCGCGCCGACGACCGTTCCGGGCTCGACCTGTCCGTCGTAGAGCGCGGCCAGGAGCGTGGCCCCGTGGTTCTCGCAGGCCGTGGTGGCGGCGCCTTCCCTGTCCACGATGGTGACGGCGTCCTTCGGGCCGATGCAGTCGGTGAGGTCCTCGTCGTCGGCGGCGTTGCAGCGGGTGGTGGTCATGTCGGTCTCCTGCCTGTCCGGTTGGGTGGTCACTCGGCGGTGGGGTCGAAGAGGGTGGCCTGGCCGCGCGTCGAGGAGATACCCCTCTTCCGCAAGGCCGCGTACTCGTGGGCGACCCAGGCCGGGGTGGCCCGGCCGTTCAACAGCTTCACCGCGACGGACTCGGCGAGGCCGGAGATGTAGGCGTCGTGCACTATGGCGCGGGCCGCGTCGACGCTGATGGTCTCGGTCATGGTCTGGGCCTCCTACTGCTGCTGGGTGGCGATGTCGGGGTCGAACGAGCTGTGGTGGTTGTAGCCACGGAAGATGAGCTCCAGGGCCTCGGTCTTGTACTCGGACGCGGTGCCGGTCGAGGTGATGCCTACCGCCGCGGCGATGTCCGCGTTGGTGAGCGGGGAGGCGTCCCTGAGGAACGCGGCGAGCTCCGCCGGCGTCTTGCCCACGGTCTCGTCCGGCTCGACGGAGTCGAGGATCATCCGGGCGACGATGCGGACGCGGCGCTGGCGCTGGCTGAGTCCGGCGAGGTCGTCGGCTTCGACCGCGCGCAGGACGGCCTGCGCGGTGCGCTCGCGGGCTTCGGCTGTGGCGGCCTGGGCTTCGGCGATCTGCTGCTCGGCGACGGCGAGCTTCGCGGACTCCTCGGCGACCTTCGCGGACGCGGCCTTGAGCTTCGCGGACTCTTCGGCAGCGAGGCGGTCGGCTTCGCGGGCACGGCGGATCGCGTCGGCCTTCTTCGCGGACTCCTGGGCGAGCGTCGCGGACGCGGCCTCTTCCTTCGCGCGCTCGGCGGCGACCTTCGCGGACGTCTCGGCGAGTGCTTCGGCGGCGGCCACGCGCTCGGCCTCGTCGGCGGCGCGCTGGGCGGCGGTGGTGGCGGTCGTCGCCTGGATCTCGGCGGTGGCGACCGCGGCTTGTGCCCGGTGCGTCGCCGATCGGGACTGTCCGTCGACCGTGGCCTTCAGCTCGGCGAGCTCGCCGTGCTGGCGGGTCTCCTCCGCCTCCTTCGCGAGGGCGTCCATGCGGGCCTGGTGGGCGTCCTCGCGGTCCTGGCGCTCCCGTTCGCGCTGCTCGGCGGCTTCTTCCTGGGCGCGTTCGCGCTGGCGCTTCTGCTCGGCACGCTCCTCGTCGCGGTCTTGCTGCTTGCGCTGCTCCTCGCGCTTGCCCTCGGCCTGCTGGCGCTCGGCCTCCTGCTCCTGCTCCTGCTCCAGCCGCATCGCCGGGATGGCGCGGGCGGCGTCGACGGAGACTCCGTACGGGGCCAGGAGCGCGGGCATCCGGTCGAGGACGGCGGCCCGGTCCTCGGCTGTGCCTCCGGCGTACAGGGCTCGCTCCGCCTGCCAGACGCGGTAGATCTCCAGCTCACGGACGTGGACCCGGGCCTGGGCGTAGGGGACGGGGTAGGTCTTCGAGTGCCGGAAGATCTTCCAGGTGGCGCCGAAGTTGAGGGCCCACTCGGCGAGGGTCAGTGCCTGCTCGGCGTCCAGGCCCGCCTCCAGCCGGGCGGTGCGGGCGATGGCCCACCGGGCGACCTCGGTCAGGATCACGTACGCGATCGGCATCATGGCGTGGCCCAGGAGCCGCCCGAAGTCCTGCCCGAACGCCTCGGTGAGGCTGGGCGATCCGGGCAGGCCGTCCACGGCCGCGCTGACGTTGAGCGCGATGGTGACCCCGGTCAGGGCGTGCGCCGTGACCTGGACCCAGGGACGGCCCATCCGGCGCCAGGCGAGGACCAGGCCCGCCGTGTAGAGCGCGATGATCAGGCCGTCCACGCCGAGGGGGAAGGCGTAGGACTGCCAGCCGGTGAAGCCCCAGGCGACGGCGGCGCTGCGGAGCGCTCCGTAGGAGAGGGCGAAGCCGACGCCGGCGGCCGTGAGTCCGGCGAGGACGGCCACGACGGTGAGCGGGATCATCAGCCACAGGTGCCGGGACTTCGGCTTGTCCTCCGGCTCCTCGCCGGTCTCGGCGATGGTCCGCGACGGTTCGGCCGAAGTCCGCGACGGTGCGGTGGATGTGGGCGATTCGGCTTCGGGTCGGGCGGGGGCCGGGACCCGCAGGTCGGGCTCCAGGGTAGTCGTCACGTGTCTCCTTGGTGCAGTGGGCGAAGGGGTCCCGGGCGGAGCCGAAGCGTCCGCCCGGGGGGTTCGGTCATGGTCCCTGCGGATCCCCGGTTGACGAAACGAGTTCGAATCCGGGGGTGTCGGCCGGTGGCGCTGCCCGCCGGCGGCGGGTGCCTTCCTGGCCGAGGGGGTCAGGCGCGGGACAGGTGCGCGGAGGTCTGGGCCGCGAGGGCGGCGGCGGCGCGGGCGGCCTCGGCGAGGGACTCGGCGGCGGCGCTGCTGGCCTGTATGGCGGCCTGGTTGGCGATGCGGGCCTGCTCCATCGCGAGGGCTGCGGCCTGGCGTTCGGCTTCGCTCATCGGGCACCGCCGAGGGGGGCCAGCATGATCTGGGATGCCATGATGTGGGCTCCATCTCTTCTGGGGTGGTCGCCCGTCCCGGGGTTGCTTGGTAGGTGGCCCGGGGCGGGCATTTCTGCTGTTCGGAGGGTCAGCCGCCGCAGGGGAAGATGCCGTCGACGTCGGCGAACTGGTGCCGGACGTACCCGGCCATCGCGCCCCAGCCGCCGCTGTGCGTACCGCTGGTGATCTGCCGGACCCACACCAGGCCCGGGTCCGAGGGGTGGCAGCCCTGGATGCTGGCCTCGTCCTCGGTGCCCATCGCGCCGAGGATGGTCGTGCCGTCCTCAGCTCGCAGCAGCAAGCCGCCCGTGCCGGCCTTCGCGCTGAGGTCCACGGTCGGACCCTCGTAGTGGACGTAGCCGGGGGCGGGGCTCTTCTCCGGCAGGGTCGTCACGGCCGCGCCGGTGCCGAGCGCGGCGGCGAGGACGGTTCCGGTGATCTTGGCGGCGAGAATCATCAGGTGCTCCTTCTGGGGTGGTCCCGGGGCTGCTTGGTAGGTGGCCCGGGACGGGGATTTCGGGGGCCCGATCCCCTTGCGGGACGGGCGGGTTGGGCGTGTAGCCGGACCTGTAGCCGGGCCGTAGACGACCCAAGGCCGGTTTGTAGAACCGCAGGTGAGACGGCCTGTAGCCGCGTCTACGCGGTGTCCTGGGTCGACCCCTGGGAGGGGTCGGGGGAGAGCGGCTGAACCAACCGGAGACGGGGCCCCGGCACACCCCCCGCGACCACCCCGCCGGGCACCCCGGACGGGGCCTCGGCGGGGGCCCGGACGGGGGCCTCGACCGGGGTCTGAGCGGGGGTCTGGACGGGGGCCGGCGGAGGCGTTTCGACGGTGGTCGGGTACATGTTCCGGAAGGCCACCGAGACGCTCGATCCGAGCACTCCGGCGAGCTCCTCGACCTTGACCCCGTAGTCGACTTCGCTCCCCAGCGGCGGCACGCCCTTGGGCTGGCGGGTGGACTTGGCGACCGGGACCTTGGACGCCTCCAGCCAGTCCCTCATGTCCTTCTTGGTCATCGCGCCGGGGGAGAGGAGGCCAGCGGCCTCCGCCGAGGCAATCAGGGAGACGACGTGCAGTCCCCCCTTGCCGCCGTACTCGTCCTCCAGCTGGGCCAGCCGCGCCAGGATGTGCCGCTGGAGCTTCTGGCCGGGGGAGAGGTACGTCCTGGCCGTATCGGCGTCGTCCTCGACGTCGTCGTCCAGGTCCTCCTCGATGTCGTCTCGGTCGGCGTCGTCCTCCAGGTCCTCGTCCTCGAACTCCTCGTCGGGGTCGTCGCCCTGGTCCTCCTCGACCTTGGCAACGGGCAGGGGAGGAGCGAGCATCAGGGCGGCCGCGACCCAGGCCAGTCCCCCGGCGGTCAAGATCAGCGGCTGCTGCGGGGCGAGCGCGGTGACGGCGGCCTCGCCGACGAGCATCCACGCGGCGTACAGGCCACCGGCGCCGATGGCTGCGCCGATGCCGAGGATGCCCGCCGTGTCGCCGCGTCCCCGGATCACCGGGGCAACGGGCGGCGCGGTGGCCGTCTCCGGGTCGAGGTGCTCCTCGTCCTCGTCCTCCTCGGGCTCCTCGCCTGCGGCGGCCTTCTTGCGGCGGCGCGCGCGGCGGGCCTTGAGACGGGCCTCGACCTTCTTCTTCGCGGCCTTGTCCGCCTCCTCCTGCTTCTCGGCGGTGGCGGCCGGGTCCTGCGCGGCCATGTCCCAGGCCCAACTCGCGGCGATGGGCAGGCAGCGGCAGATCTTGCCGCCGAGGATCATGGAGCCCGAGACCAGCGCGGTCAGCGTGGGGCCGATGCCCTGGAGGCGGCTCACAGGGCACCTACCGCGTTCGCCGCCATGAGGATGCCGTTGTAGACGATGCCCCAGATCCCGCCCGCGTTGGCGTAGATGACCCCGGCCCCGATGCCGAGGGCCGCGGGGATCCACATTTTTTTCCACTCGAAGAGGAAGATCACGCAGGTCAGGGCGAGGGCGGTGCCGCCGAGGGACATGTTGCCGAACGTGCCTCCGGCGATGAGGGACTTGGGGATCTCCGCCGCAGCGCTGGAGAGCTGGCTGAGCGCGGCGCCCGCCGTGGCGGACAGCACCCCCAGGCCGATCCCCAGGCCACCGGCCTTGTCCCGGTTCAACTTGACGCGCTTCGAGCCGCGCAGTCCGGCCAGCAGCACAATGCCGTTGGCGAGGGCGATGCCGGAGGTTCCGGCTCCTCCGAGGCCTCCGCCGGCGGCGAGCACCACGTCGGTGGCGATGGTCAGGCTGTTCACAGCAGTGCTCCAGGTGCGTAGAGGAGGGAGGAGGTGATGACGGTGGCGAGCGGGATGCGGGCCAGCCACCGGAGCGGGCGGCGCCATGCGGCGGCCCGGGATTCGAGGAAGGTCCAGCACAGGGCGCCCGCGCCCCCGGCCACGATCAGCGGGGCGAGCAGGGTCGACCACGGGTCGGACCAGGCCAGGAACTCGGCCACGAGCGGCGCGGTGCCCTGGCCCCAGTACGCGGCGCCCACGGCCGCCCCGATCGGCGCGACGGGGGAGAACGGCCCCAGCAGCCACCGGAGCGGGCGCATGATCCGGTAGGCGCCGTATCCAGCGACGAGGGTGATGGCGAACGCGGTGCAGTTCGGGATCGCGCCCATCACCGCGCCCATCACCGGCTCGGCACCCCGCAGGGTCCCGGTCGCGGGGAAGAGCAGCAGGTGCCCGGCGAGCGCGGCCGTGCCGTTGTACGCGGCCCAGCGCAGCCGGGGGTTGGAGACGGCGGTGACGACGGCCGCCTCGACCTCTCCGGCGAGCGCGGCCGGGGTGGTCTGGCCCCGGAGGGCCGCGAGGGTGGCCGCGCCGAGGCGGACCTTCTCCGGCTTCTTGGCCTTCTTCGCCTTCTTCCGGCTCTTCTTCGCCTGGGCCGGGATCGGGGCCGGCGCGAGGCGGGCCTTCCTCTTCGTACGGCGCGCGGCGGCCGTGGTGCCCGCGCTCACAGCCGACCCTCCCGCTCCAGCGCCAGGTACAGCGCCCGTCGCTCGGACTGGCGCAGACCCGCCCGGACCCCGTTGATCTGGAAGACGGACGGGACCTCGCCCATCTCGCCGACCAGGCAGGACGCCATCAACGGGCAGCCCTCGCACATGGCCAGGGCGATCCGCTCGGCGTGGTTCGGCGGCTGGGACAGCCCCGACGCGTGGATCTCCGGGAAGAACGCCTCCGGGTCCACGGTCGAGCAGACGGCCACGGTCCCCTCCGGGACCGGCCGAACGGTCCGGGCGAACATCCGGTAGCGGACCACGAGTTCGTCCGTCCCGGGGCGAGCGGTGTGCCGTAAGGCAGCCGTACCCATGGCAAATCCTCCCCATTTACTGGGATTTGACGACCCGTCGGGCCGTCCCGATGCCATGAAGGTACAGCACTGGACCCGAAAAGGTCCAGCACTGAATCCAGTGCTGTACCTATGGCGGGGAGTGGTCTACCGTCGGGGGTACACAGCTGGACTCGAAGGGGGTCTAGCAGGCACCACAAAGGAGAGCAGCGATGGCCGAAGGCGAGGGCTACGCGAGCATTGCCGCGTACTACGCCGACCGGATCCGGACGGGCGCGATCCCCGAGGGCGAGCAGC